>NZ_CP013738.1:4800000-7608611 GCF_000261345.2 Streptomyces globisporus C-1027
GGTAGTTCACGAACTGGATCGCGAACTCGAAGTCCTTGCCCTTCAGCAGCGCCTGAACGGCCTGCAGGTCGTCCCGGCTCTTCGAGCTGACGCGCAGCTCGTCGCCCTGGACCTGCGCCTTGACGCCCTTCGGGCCCTCGTCGCGGATCGTCTTCGCCACCTTCTTGGCGTTCTCCTGGGAGATGCCTTCCTCGATCGTGGCGAAGATCTTGTACTCCTTGCCGGAGAGCTGCGGCTCGCCGGCGTCCAGCGACTTCAGCGAGATGCCGCGCTTGATCAGCTTGGACTGGAAGATGTCGAGGATGGCCTTGACGCGCTCCTCGCCGTTCGCCTCCATCAGGATCTTCTCGCCCGACCACGAGATCGAGGCGCCCGTGCCCTTGAAGTCGTAGCGCTGGGAGATCTCCTTGGCGGCCTGGTTGAGGGCGTTGTCGACCTCCTGCCGCTCGACCTTCGAGACGATGTCGAAACTGGAGTCGGCCATGACGTGTGGCTCCTTGCGTCGAATGTGCGTGGGGATACAGGCCAAAGCCTAGCCACCGCCGCACCCTCCGGGCGCTGATCAATGAGGTGGCGGAGCACCCCTGGCCATCGGGTATTGTTTACGTCGTCGCCAAGGAGCTCACCACGAGATCCAACGCGTCGTTCGAGGCGGTGTGCCCGAGTGGCCAAAGGGAGCAGACTGTAAATCTGCCGGCTCAGCCTACCCAGGTTCGAACCCTGGCGCCGCCACGCGAGTGGAGCCCCCTCCTGAACTGCGGAAACGCAGTTCAGGAGGGGGCTTTTTCGTGTTCGAACTAGCGCCGTGAGTCAGGGGTGAAATGTGCAAGTTGTCTCACCCTGTGCCGGGTGTGGACCAACCCTGATCAGCGCGTGTCCCCCAGGCGTCCCCCGGGGGACGGGGCTTCTCCGTCCCATTCGCGCAGGCCAGCCTCAATCTTCTGATTCGCTCGCTCCTGCGCCCGCGCGAGGACCTTGGCATAGACGCGCAGAAGCACCGCGACCGAGTGGCCGGCCCGGCGCGCGACCTCCATCGGATCGACCCCGAGGAAGACCAGGAACGAGACCCCGGCAGCCCTCCAGTCGTACGCACGTCGGGCGAGAGGCGACTCGAACTCGTGCGGAGTCAGGGCTTCTGCGCGAGCGGCGGCCAGGACCTCGCCGTATCCCGTGTCTTGAATCACACCTCCTCGGCTGGTCCGGAACAGGCGGCCGTCGGGCGCGGTGCCGAAGCGCTCGATGTGCGACCTGAGCGTGGCCACGAAGACGGGGGGAATCGGCACCACCCGGGAGTCCCGTTCGGCACGCGCTTTGAGGTGGCGGGCTTGGTGGGCCCGATCGTCGTCGGTCCAGGCGTGGCCTGCGTGGACAATCCCACCACGGAGGGTGATGTCGCCCCAGCCCTCTTTGGGCAGGTAGCACTGCGCCTCGGTGAGTCCCGTCGCCTCTGCGGGGCGCATAAGGGCGTAGTAGAGGCACCCGAAGAAGGCTTCGAGGTGAGCGCCCCGCTCGCCTTGATTCCGGACGGCAGACAGGAGTTCCCGAATCTGTCGGGGGTTGGCGACGCTCGCCGGATCGACTTCTTCAACGGACTTTGGAGCCGTCCACTTCACTGTGGACAGCGGATTGATGGGGACACTGAAATGCCGCCGTTCGACTGCGAGCCCCAGAACGTCACTCAAGCAGGCCCGCTTCCGGCGTGCGGTGCTCCCGGCGGCGGGGGAGCCGTTCTGGAGCGTCGATAGCGCGTCGAGCGCCAGACGGAGCGTGGCGGGATCTTCGAGCGCGGCGATAGGCAAGGAGTTCTTCTCCACCCAGCGCAGCACGCTCGCGACCTCGGCAGGAGGCTCCTGGTTCCAACGGCTCCTGTTGTACGCCCACCCGTACAGCGCGGCACGGAGAGCGCCGGGCGACGGGCGACCGGTGACGCTCCTCATGAGCGCCGGCGTGATCGTGGCGAGAGAATCGGCATCGTTGCGGCGAGACTTGGCGGGGAGACGGTCCCACCGGCGGTCCACGTACGCTCGCGTGTGCTCGTACCAGGTCACGCGGCTGCCCTGGATGCGTAGCTCGGCGGTCGGGAGACCGGTCTCCACGTCGAACTGGTCGCCCCTGCGGAGAGCGGTCATCAGTTCCGACCGTCGCCCGTCGGCTTGAGCTTTGACGGTGTAGCTCTTCGAATGCTTCTGGGGCCCGACCATCCAGCGGACTCGGTAGGGCTTCGGACGGTCGCGTCGCGTCTCGATGCTGTAGATGCGGACGTCATAGGTGAGGGGCATGGCGCTCCGTGCTCGGCAGGGGAGGGCCGCCTCCGCCGGAGGCGGCCCTCGAATCGATAGTCGTGGTTAGGCGGCGCGCTCTTCGCAGGTCCCCCACCAGGCGTCTAGGTCCGCGCGGCTGACGCGGACGTGTCCGTTCGGCAGTTTCTGAAGACGGGGTGCCTGGCCTCGGGCGCGCATGCGGTAGAAGGCGGCGCGGCTGATGTCGATCTCTTCGAGGACTTCGCGGAGCTTGAGCATCTTGGGGCGGGCCACGGTGCGACTCCTTCGGAGGCTTGGAGGGTGCGAGGGGGCGTGGTTGTCCGAGGTGTGGATTTCTGCGTCACCGCGTCACCAGCGTCATCCGGGGCCATGACCTGCGGGTTTGGATGACGCAGGGGTGACGCAGGATTCGCCGTCTGCGTCACCCCTTCCGGCGCAGGTCAGGGGCCGTTTTCCGTCCCTGGTGACGCAGGTGACGCAGACCTTCCCTACTTAGGAAAAGAGAGGGGGTGTCTGTAGTAGTGGCGGTGATCCTTCAGGCGAAGTGAGGAGCCCTCCGGGCACGCCTTTTGGGCGGCGCTGCCGCCGAACAGCAAGAGGAGCACCCGCCGGCGTGGCGCGCGGTGCTCCTCTTGCTCGTCCCCCGCGATGACCGGTGCGGTCAGAACGCTGCCGCCTGCTCCGGCTGCTCGGGAGGCGGCGGCCCGGGGCGGCGGATCATTTCGAGGTACCGGCCCGCTTTGGTGCGTCCGCTGTCGATGAGGACCCCCCGGGAGGCGAGGGTGGGTTGCAGGCGCTTGAGCCGGTCGGAGAGCACCTTGCCCGTCGTCGGCCACCCCTTTGGCAAGGGGCGTAGCTCGTCGCCGCTGTAGAGGCGGCTCAGGGCGTGCAGCCATTCCGTGGACGTCATGCGCTGTTCGCCGCCGGGGTCGAGGGTGTCGGCGTGCTGGAGGACGGTCTGCGCGAGCAGGTCGCCTTCGATGACGTCGTCGTTGAGGTCGTCCAGGCTCGCCCGGTAGGCGGGAAGGGCTCCGAGCCCGGTGGCGGTGTCGAGTTGGGCGCAGAGGTGGGCGAAGTCCGCCATCCGTAGATCGGTGGGGGTCTCCGCTTCGGCGGCCCGGACCTTGACGGTGAGGTCGAGGAGCGAGCCGAGGACGACGGGCAGTACCTCTTCGTATTCCGCCCACAGCTCGGCTTCGGTCCTGCGGACGGTGGGCCGTTCCAGCCGCAGGGGCAGGAGCCGTTCGGCGAGGTCGGGGCGGATGACTCCGACGTCGATCCCGGTCAGGAGGAGCGGGCGGCGGTAGCGGGCCCGGTGCACGTCCCCGTCCGTGAACAGCGCGCGCTTGACGCTCTCGGCACCGGTGACGATGCAGCACATGGCGTCGGACAGGTCCGGGGTCATGTGGCTCAGGTTGTCGAGGGCGGTGACCCATCCGGCGGCGACGGCCGCGATCAGGTTCTCCTCGTCCTTCGGCGCCCTACGCAGGTCCCCGCTCATGCCTTCCACGATCCGCACCAGCATCCGGCCCCCGGTCGACTTCCCCGCGCCCTGCGGGCCGGTGAGGAACGGGGCCGGGACGGGCACGCCCGGCCCCAGGCAGCCGATCAGCCACGCGATGGCGAGGCATTCGGTTTCAGCGTTGGCGAAGTTGCACAGCCGCATCAGCAGGTCGATGCCCTTGCCCTCGGTGTCCTTGGCCGGCAGGGGCAGTTCCCCCGTGAGCTGGGTCCGCCGCCAGCACACCTCACGCGGGTCCGGAACGGTGATCTCCCACCCGGTGGGGTGGATACGGACCGACTGCCCGTCGGCCCGGCCGAGGTCGAGCCAGGTGGCTCCGTCGAAACCGGGCGCGACGCGGATGTGCACGGCCTGGGTGGTCTCGGTCATCGCCAGCGCCTCGATCAAGTCCAGTGCCTCCTTCAGCGCGGTGCCGTTGAAGACGCCGACCCCGTCCTTGAACATGCCGACCATGAGTTCCTGCCGGTGGCTGCCCGTGGTGCCCTGCGAGCGGATCGGGCGGGCCACGGGATGGCCGTTTTTCTGCGCGTAGACGGTGCCGTCGGCGGTGCGGAAGTACCGGAAGTGGGACTGCGCGTAGTCGCTGATGACCTCACGCGCCGGGTTCTTCTCGTCCTCGGACATGGCTCACATCCCCAGAGCGGTGCGGGCGTTGGACCACGCATCCGCGCAGTGCCGGGCGGTCTCGCCCTTGGTCTGCGCGGCGGCGAACAGCCGGGCGGCGTGGGAGTCGCTGAGGCACCCGCACCGCCCGTGGGCGGACAGCACGGCGAGGAACGTCCGGTACACCGTGGCATGCACACCACTCGTCGCGGCCGTGATCCGCTGCTCCGCCATCGCGATGCCACGTTCCAGATAGGCGGGGGTGCGGTGGCGGCACTCCCCGCCCCCGACCGGAACGGGCACGGTGACCGGCCGGACGGGCGCCGGCTTCCTGACGATCAGGGCCCGCACCGTGTCCGGGAGGGTGGTCATGGTGCCGGTGCCGGGTCCGAGCCACCGTGCGTAGACCATGGTCGACTTGATGTCGACCCCGTCCCGCACCGCGTTCACGGAGGGCATGGTCCCCTGGTAGATCCAGTGTTCGCCCCGCGTGGTCGGCACGGTCCGCGTGGCAGGCAGCGTCCGGCGGGCCCACGCGACCGCTTCGGCGTGATCCAGGTCGACGACGGTCAGGCCGATACCGCCGGGGTGCCAGGCAACAGCCGCGGCTTGCTCCCACGCCGTCGACCACGCGGGTCCGGTGAGGGTGGCGGGGTCGGTGGTGGCAGCGGCCCACGCGTGGCAGGGGCGGGGGCAGTCGCATGGGCCGGGGGTCTTCATGTTCGGTCGGCCGCCGCAGGCGTTGTCCCGGCAGGCGGGGCAGTTCCCGAACGGGACCTTCCCGGCCCGCAAGGGCAGGACGGGGACGTCCCGGGCGGCCAGGTCGAGGGCGGTGGTCAGGTGGGTGTTCATGCGGCGGCCACCTTTGCGCGGAGGCTGTGGCGGGCGTGGGTGCCGGTCCAGTGGGTGTAGGCCGGGGGGATGCATTCGCGGATGCCGTCGCGGTTCATCCAGGGCACCCGCAGGTCGAGGCGGGCGTCGTGGACGCCGGAGAAGTTGCCGACGTAGTGGGCGAAGTGCCCCTGGGCGCGGGGGCGGCCCATCTTGGTCAGCGGTGCCAGGTGTTCGGGGTGGTGCGGCTGCGGGAGGGTGAAGCCGCCGCCGGTCTCGAAGAGTCGGTGGCGGTAGGTCCGCATCCCGAACGCCGCCGCGCACAGCGTTACCGGGTCGCGGAGTTCCGGGGCGGCCTCTTCCACGTTCTCGATCACCCACGGCCGGCCGGTGGCTTCGAGGGCGGCCCGGGTGGGGGCGATGAGGTCGGGGTGGTCGCGGTGCTGGATCTTCTGGGCGCGGCTGTAGCGCTGGCACGGAGGCGAGGCGTGGATGAAGTCGAATTCCGCGCCGTGCTCGCGGACGAACTCGATCGCGTCGCCCTGGACGAACGCGAACGGGTAACGGGGCTGCGGGGCGAGGTCGACGCCCGTCACGTCGAACCCGGCGTGCCGGTAGCCCATGGACGCGCCGCCCTGGCAGCAGAAGAGGTCGAGTAAGCGCGGCCGACGGGCGGGGTCTCGCCGGATGGTGGTGTGTTGGGTCATGCTGGGGTCTCCAGTTCTCTGTAGTGGCGTGCTGGACGAGGGCGGCCCCGGTTCTTTGGTGAGATGCGGGGGCCGCCCTCGGCGTAGCTAGTGGTGGAAGTGGTTGCGCTTGATGACGGCCTTGCGGATGTTCACCGTCGTCGCCCCTTGCCTGCGGCCGGCGGTGAGGATCTGGACGGCGATGAAGCCGCCGAAGATGACGGCGGCCAGGATGACGAGCTGCTGGACGAGGGCCGCGAGCGCGGCGATGAACGTGGTCAGCAGGACCAGTCCGCCGCAGACCGCGCCGAACCCGATCCCACCGAGGGCGATGTTCACCGCCGCACGGGACACGAGCGGCTTGGCGGTGACCGGCTCGGCCTGGTTGTGTTCGATGGCGTAGCCGGTGATGACCCGCCCGTCCGGCAGGACGACCGATGCCACGGCCGGCACGCCGCCCGGCTGCAACGGGACAGCGGGCGCGGCCGGGTAGGGCGTGATGGGGGTGGGCTGGTGGATGGTCACGGTCTGCTCGGCGGGCCGGTGGCTGGTGTTCTCGGGGTACATGTGGAATCCCTTCCTCTGCTGGTTCAGGGAGGCGGAGGCACCCCCTTGGGAGGCGCGTGAGAGGGGGGTGCGGGGGTGTTGAGCTGGGGTGACTCCCTGCCTCCCTGAACATCATTTGGGCAGGTCAGGTCCAGGGAGGCGGGTCAGGGAGGCGTTCAGGGAGTTCTCCCTGCCTCCCTGACCCGCCCGGGGGTGGCTCCCTGTGTTCAGGAGGCGGAAGCGGAACCGTTGGTGTCCCGGTTCGCGAGGGCCCGTGCGATGCGCTCCCGGCCGATGACCATCCGGCCGTCGGACTTGTAGGGCTCGGCCGCCGTGCCGTCCAGGACGCGCTTGAGGTCGGCGTGCGTCCAGCTTCCGTAGGTGTCCTCGGCCAGTACGGCGAGGCGCTGCAACACGTCCTGGGTCAGGACCCGGTTCGTGTCGCCGATCACCGTGGCGATGTCCGCGAGCGGGTCTCGGACCTCGTCGCGTTCGATGACGTGCAGGGTGGTGACGCCGTCCCGCATCGCCCGGGCGCGGGCGGTGATGAGGGCGGCCTCGTCGGTGTCGATGAAGTGCGTGCGCACCGTGATTGATGCCTGGCCGGCGGGAATCGCGATGCCGTCGGAGGCGACGACCAGCGTCCCCTTGTCCAGCCCCGGGCGCAGCAGGTTCGGGGCGGCCCCGCCGTCGACGGCCTTGTCACCGAGCGCCATGCGGGCCTGCGACTCGGTGCCCAGCGCGAGGGACGCACGGGTGTGGGCGCCCTCGCGGACCAGCTTGGGAAGGTTCTGGTCGGTCGGGTCCTGCGTGCCCTGCCACAGCGTCACGTTGACCGCCCGGCCCTGGTTGTGAATCTTGCGGGCGGCCATGAAGTACCGGGAGGTGGCTTTCGACCCGCCGTAGGGTCGCCGTTCCTCGTCGACGACCGGGCACATGAACGCCACCTGCGCCTCATCGACGAGGAGCACGAGCGGCGGGAACACGGTTCCGGGAGGGGCCTGCAACCGG
Source organism: Streptomyces globisporus C-1027 (assembly GCF_000261345.2). Taxonomy (NCBI): domain Bacteria; kingdom Bacillati; phylum Actinomycetota; class Actinomycetes; order Kitasatosporales; family Streptomycetaceae; genus Streptomyces; species Streptomyces globisporus. Next base: position 4,807,461 of record NZ_CP013738.1, read on the forward strand.
CGCTCCATCTCGGACACGCCGCCTTCCAGCATCTCGGTCGCCTGCACCACGTGGTCATCGGTCGGCCCCTGGATGAGCACGGTGGCCAGCCCGTCGAACATGGCCCAGTCCCCGGCGCCCTTGAGGTCCGCGAGCCGGAACTCCACCGACTTGTCCAGTGCCAGCCACAGGGCCAGGGCCCGCAGGGCTGCGGTCTTGCCCTGGTTGGACAGACCGGTGATGAGCAAATGCCGCTGGTAGAGGCTGAGGGCGGCGGCGTCGCCGCGCAGGTCCTGGCCCCACGGGGCCTTGCCGGTCTTGTAGTTCGCGGTCAGGTCCTGGTCGGTGGTCAGCGGGGACGGGCCGATCGGCTCGTCCAGCGCGCCGCTGTCGGCGACCCAGAGCCGGACGGTGCGGGCGGCCTGCGGGATCGTGATGAACACCTCGTGCTCGTGGCGGGCCAGGTTCTCCGCGAGCTTCCGCCGCCGGTTCTGCACCTCGTCGGTGGAGACACCGGACGGGAGGGTGACGTCGACTTCGACCCCGCATCCCGCGATCCGGATCGGGCCCAGCATCGAAGCGCCGGCGTCGCCCATCTCCTTGATGGCGTTGCGCAGCGGTGCGATACCGAGGTTGCGCAGGGCCAGGACGACGATGGACGGGGTGATCGGCTCGCCCTCTCCCGAGCGGACATTCGCGGGCAGCGCCCACTGGGGTGCGGCCTGCTGGTTCCGCCCGACCGCCCACAGGCCGAGCACGAGTGCCCACGGGCCGATGGTGACCAGCGGGCCCCAGGTCACCGTGATGATGAGGACGATCCAGCGGACCAGCTCCACCACGGCCATGGTCGGGGCGTAGATGTCGGTCCAGTCCCCGTTCGCGACGGCGAGCATGATGCCGAGCAGTAACAGCCCGCCGGCCCCGATCCCGGCCCCTGCGGCGATGCCTTTGGCCGCGTCCAGCGGCGCGGTGAGCAGGTCCATCCGGCGGCGGTGGCGTTCCTGCCGGAAGCGCTGCCCGCGCTCTTCCCACTCGGCGGCGGCCTCCATGTTCCCCGCGGCTTCCGCCGCACGGAGCATGCGCTCGTAACGGGAGGCGGTGCGGCCCTCCCACGTGCGGCGGGCCACGATCCGGGCCCCGCCGAGGACGTAGAGCCCGTGGCGGGCGGTGGCCCGGCAGGCAGTCTTGGTGTTCTCGTGGGTGGCCACCGTCCGGATACCGCGCGCGGAACGCACCCAGAGAGGAACAGGGGCCCTTTCAGCGGCCGGAGTTGCTACAGCAGCCGTGACCACCGGCGAGGGCTCCATCGGGGTAGGGGTGGGCTTTTCGAAGAGGGGAACGACGTTGTCGCTCATGACGGAACGACTCCTGACTGCCCAGCGAGGGCGCGGAAGGTGAGGTGCGGGGGTGGGTCAGGCTGCGGCGGCGGGGACGAGACGGCCGGCGAGGTACTCGTAGCCGTGCGCCTCGTTCTCCTCGGCCTCCAGGCAGCGTTCGTGCTCCCGGTTCCAGCGGCGCGACTCCTTCTCGACACCGAGGTCATGGCGCAGACCTGCGACGAGCCGGTCACGGATACCCTTCCGGCTCATCTGCATGGCGTGGACCAGCTCGTGGACGATGGTGATGGCGAAGGTGGCTTCGTTGGGGTGCTGGTCGGCGTTGATGACGACGAGCACCCCGCCCTCGGCCAGCGGAATGGCGCGGCCCGCTGTGTCGCGGGCCAGCTTCTTCGCGGAACGCAGAGCACGGGCCTGGACCCGCTTGTCGGTGCAACCGGCGCTCTCCCACTCGGCAGCCGTGGACACCTCGGCGAGGTTCCGCTCACCGGTGAGAACGACCTTGACGTCGGGCATGCGGCCGGCCACCGACCGGTCCACGATCCGAGCGGCCTCTTCGGTCAGCCGCTTCGCGGTGCGCAGAGTGGCCCGGTACCCGAAGAGCTTGTGTGTGCTGACGTCCAGCTTCACTACGTTCTCCGTTCAGCCGCGCAAGTCAGGCGGCGGATTCGTTGTCCGAGCAGGGCACGCACATGCCGAGCGAACGCGGGACGCAATACCCGACGTCGGTGCGGCAGTTGGGGCAGGTGCGGCGGGCCCGCATCGCCACTTCCAGAGCAGCGGCGCGGGCGGGGGTCATCGGCCGTACGGGCTTGGCCCGATCGATCCGGTAGAGGTAGGCGACCAGCGGGCCCCGTCGACGGCGGGGCCGCTCAAGCTGCGCTGCGACGTCCTGCCCGCCGGGCCGCAGCCCGAGGGCTCGAAGCTGACGGCGGGTCGCCATTCCCTCCGGGGCCAGGCGCCACCGGTAGACGGGGAGCGTGGCCATCACGCGGCCACCACACGCTTCCACGCCGCCCGCAGGCGAACCTCGGAGGCGGAGTGGCCGGCGGTGCGGAAACGGGTGGCCATCTCCCGGTAGGACAGGGCAGGCGTCTCGCTGTGCCGGATCTTGTCCACGAGCACGTCCAGCGCCTCATCGGTGAGCGCACCGGCCGACTCCAGAGCGAACCCGGAAACCGGCTCCGTGGGCCCCCAGACGGGAAGCTCCCAGCGGGGTGTGACGCCGGGCGTGACGCGAGTCGTCACGCTGGTCAGCGCCCGTCCCGTGCCCTCGCCCTCCCGCGCCGATTCGAGCGTGGACCAGGCCCGGGAGAGGGCGTCGGCAGTCTTGGCCTGTACGTGTGCGACGCGCGCACCGGCATTCGTCACGGCCGTCAACCGCGTCTCCTCCGTGGCCGCCTCAGCCCGCAGCCGGGCACGGGCCACGGCTGCCTCGTCGCGCGCTTCCTGCTGAATGCCCTGGATCGCATCCAGGGCCTCACCGGTCAGCGCGGTCCGCTCCCACAGCCCGTGGACCAGCCACAGCGCCTTGGCCGCGACCGGCAACCAGGCGACCGCCAGCCACGCACCCGCCGACTCCTCGGCCGTGAACGCGTGCGCCACGAGAACCCCGGTGGCGACCAGGCCGAACGACCAACCCACGGCCGTGACCGGTGTGGAGTGGTCGCCCTGCGCGGCGAGGCGACGTTCGTAGGCGAGGGTGGCGAGCCACCCCCCGTCGATTCCGAGACCGACGATCAGGGCGATGGGCCAGGGCATCGCGGTGCCGAGCCACATCATGACCACGGCCAGGGTGAGGACCATGGACACCGCCGTCATCGCGACGGCCGGCAGAACCGTCCTCGCGGCTGGGGCGCTCATGCCGCACCGCCGGAGACCGTGAGGGTGGAGGTGCGGTTGGCGAGGTCCCGGCGGGCGGCCAGTACCCGGCGGTGGGCCCGGCGGATGCGCTGCTGGTCCAGATCGGTCGGGGTGCGGTCGATGGTCATGATCTGCGCGTCCAGCAGGTCGACATCCGCCAAAATCAGCGGCATCTCCGTCTCGATCGCGTTCAGCTCAGCGTTCGACGGCTCACCATCGAACGGGGCGGAGGCCGTAACGGCCGCCTGAAGTGCTGCGATGCTCTTCATGAGTCGTGTTCTCCCTAGCAGGATGTGCGGCTCGAACAGCGGCCCCGGTGTTCCAGCACCGGGGCCGTGCTGTGCTTCAGGTGGTTGTTGGGTAACGGGTGCAGCGCTAGTGCGGGGCGACCGAGATGCTTTCGGTCAGCTCGTATCCCCGGGAGCGCAAGCTCTTCTCGACCGCCTTCTTGGCCGCCTCCGGGGAGGAGGCGCTCAGCGTGCCGCGAGCGGTCGTGGTCTCCCCGGGGGTCAGCGTGTCGGCCAGCCCCTCGGCGGTGAAGCTGTACTTCGGCATGAAGCCCTCCCCTTGCTCTCAGGTCCGGACATTCCGGCTCCCCTCAGCCCCGCCCGTAAGACACCGCCACGAAGGCGGGCCGGACGGACGGGGGAGGCAACCGGCCGCAGTGCGAGCTGCGGAGTTGGTTGAGTACGCGGGACCATGTCCCGCACAGCCGCCTGCTTGTGGCACAGGAGAGGCGGCGATCCTTGGCACGCTGTTCAGTTCTCAAAGAACGGCCGCTTCCATCAGTCCCGTTTCACGGAGTCCTCCGGGCGGTGCCAGCAGGCACGCAGCAGAGACCCCAAGGGATTAGTCCTGGGACTGCGTGACCGCTAGTGAGACAATGCACCCGCAGTCCTGGGACTGTCAACAGTCCCGGGACTGTGTTTGACTGGTCGAGTCGAAAGGAGACCGGAGTGGCATCGAAGTGGCGAGAGCTTGCAGATGCGCTGGCCGCTCGCATCAGGTCGGGCGAGTACGCCCCTGGCCAGCAGCTGCCCCACATCAGAGACCTCGTTGAGGCTGGCGAGGGCTCAAAGTCCACGGTCCACGCGGCGTACAAGGCGCTAGAAGCCGAGGGGCTGGTGACGTCATCACGCGGGCATGGGACGGTCGTGCGTCAGCAGACGCCACTCAGACGACTTGGCGTTGCGCGCTATGACAAGGCGAAGTGGCGCGACGGCGACGAGGTGGCGTTCGTTGCAGACCGAGTAGCCACAGGGCGGGCGTACCGCCGGGGAGATCAGACGCAAACGGTCTCTCTCGTCGAGGCCCCTCCGGCCGTTGCGGAGGCGCACGGCCTTCCGGTCGGAGCGGACGTCTACGCGCGGGCTCGCCTGGTAAAGGAGGGCGACCAGCCCACACACACTTTGACCAGCTACTACCGGCCCGAGCATGTCGAGGGCACGCGCATCGTAGACCCCACGCCGGGCCCCGCTGGCCGTGGCGGAGGCTTCCGTGTCCTTTACGAAGCGGGCTACGAGATCGATCACATGAAGGAACGACTCTTCGCGCGCGTCCCCACGGCGAATGAAGCCCAGGTCCTGCAGTTGGCCGTTGGCGAATGGGTAGTCGAGCTGCACCGCACCACGTTCACGGCTGATGCGACGGTGGTGGAGTTCGCCATCGGTGTCCACGCGGCCTCCCGCTTCGCGTGGGAGTACGACTTCAAGGTGCCTGACTCGACGCAGGACAGAAAGGCAAAGCAGTGATCTCAGAGCAGTCCTGGGCGGACGCGCAGGTGTTGTGGGACTACCACCAAATGCATCATGAGTTGCGCCCTTGCTCGGTCGCGATCGGCTTGGGCAGCCATGACCTCGGTGTGGCTGACGCAGCAGCGGATCTCTACATGCGCGGTATGGCACCGCTCATCGTCTTCAGTGGGGCTACGAGTCCTACGACGCGGGAGCGCATGCCGCGAGGAGAGGCTGTGCACTACCGCGAGCGAGCCTTGGCGCTAGGCGTCCCAAGTTCCGCTGTGCTGGTCGAACCCGAAGCCCGAAATACTGGCGAGAACATCCGGCTCTCAAGGGCTTTGCTTGATGAGGCGGGAGTGAAAGTCACGTCAGTGCTGCTGATCAGCAAGCCCTACGAAGAACGGCGCGCCTACGCGACTACGCGCATGCTGTGGCCTGAGGTGGAGGTGCTGAACGCGTCTACGTCCGTGCCCATCGACGTGTACGTCAGCTCAATCGGGGATGCCCACCTGGTGATTGACATGCTGGTCGGTGCACTCCAGCGGCTGCTGATCTATCCACGAGAAGGCTTCATGATCAGCCAAGACGTGCCGAGCGCCGTAGAGGCGTCGTACCGGCGGCTCTGCACTGCCGGCTTCACCACCCGTCTTGTCATGGACCGTCCGGTGGATCTATAGAAGTCACACTAGTCCGAAAGGAAGGGCGGGGAGCAGGGCCTCAGTGTCAGTGCTCCTTGCTATCTTTAGAAGATGCTCACACCTCAGGCTATTTCCCAGAGCGGTTTTGGTATTTTTGAAGGTAATTTCGAATATCAAACCATGGCAAGCTCGAATGGCGTTCGGTTCGCCCCCACGAGGGAGGCTGAACTGGACCCTGCTCTACGGAGACTGGCCAGTTCGTTGCCTCGTTCCAAGCCTGGTGCAATCATGATGGCGGAGGTTCCGGGACCAGTGGGCATCCCCGACCTCGTAGCTCTACCTGGCCCCGGACCTGCATTGCGGCGGCGCCTTGATTCACTGATTTCCCCTGTTCTCAACCCGATTGGCGTAGAAGTCCTTTCCGCGCTCAATGTCCGTAGGGGTATTAGTGTTGAGGCGGTAAAGCGGAAATGTGGCTACAGTGATCGGGCGGTTGCGCGCGCGTTGCGTGATCTAGAGGGCAAGGGCGCTGTAATCGCTGACGGCAAGCTCTGGCGGAAATCTGACGCGATGATCCCTGTGGGTAACATCTATGCGCTAGAGGCTAAGGTTGACGACTGGCGGAAAGGCGTAAGGCAAGCCTTTAGGTACAGAGCATGGTGCAACTCAAGTGCCCTTGTTTTGAGTAAGATTCCCAAGGACTCCGATCCGCTGCTGTCGGCAGTTCGGCGGCTTGGAATTGGGCTTGCGCTCGATGACCAATGGCTAGTCCGACCCCCATTGTTCAAAATCTCCCCTAAGGAAATGCTATGGGGGAGCGAGCATTTCGTTGCCGCCCTTGGGTTCTCTCCTACCAGATTCCCTCAGCTTTAGCGTACTCAGACAGGGCGCGCAGCGGAGCCTCGGCCCACGTTTCCTTATCGGTCGATGCGATCAGTCCAGGAATTTGCGTGTTCAGCCAGGCATATTCTCGCAAGGCGTCCTCGTAAAGATTCCGGAGGATTGCTACGGAATCTGCCCGCTCTCTGAACTGGTAGACATCCGAAACTAGATCACGAACCACTCGAAGATGGTGAACTCGTTGGTGAGCCTCGTTTAGTGGCATCGGCCCTCCACGCAAGATCATTGCCCGCTCTGGGTCCAGCCTCTGGACGTCGTCGGCGAGGGAGCGCCGGAGGACAGCTAGCAGCACCTTCTGTGTTACGTACGAAGCAGGAATCCTAGGCGATCCTGAGGAGACTTGGTAGCTGCCGGCGTCGAATACCTTCATGGACCTGTCCCAGCCGCTTCCCACCGTGTCCGCGCCTGCGGCAGCAGCGAGCAAGCCAATGAAATCGCAGTTCTGCACGATGACTCGACTTCGAGCACTGAGCGAGTGAATTGTTCGCAGCCAGCCCGCTAGGGCTGCTGTTGAAGCAGCGAGGTCTCCCACAAGATTTGTGCTCGAAGCGGGGACCAAGGTTACGACCCATGTACTCGCCCGTAGTCCAGCTAGGCGGCCTACGTAGGCATCGAGTGCTGCCCCGGAAGCAAAGAGGTCCAGGGTGCCGACAAAGCTCTGATAGCAATCTCGATCGATCCCACGGGCCACGCGGGCTGTCTCAACTGCGTGGTCTGCCTCGCTAGAGTTCGACGATGCTACTGCGAGTGTCGGAGAAAGGCTAGGAACGCCTAACTCGGATTGTCTTCCAAAAACTCGCTCGATATGCTCAATTCGCCGAGTAGTAGTGTTGAGGCCGACACCCGAGGGCCCCCAAAGGCCCCACGTCTCGTAATTTTCAAGTTTATTTGTGCCAGGGAGGAGGCGAGCGTGTGTCATTGGGTCGAGAATTACTTCTGCAGAACCCATGGCTTCAACTACTGCCGCTGCATCCTTATTTCGAGGGCGAGGAACCCGTGGTGTGCAAAAGGTGCTGATGATTGTGCCGTCCGCCGCCTGCCTTTGTACAGCTTCGACAGCCCATTTGAGATGACCTCCCCGGCGGCCATCTTGAATCAGAAGCGCCACTTTATCCCCCCAGTTTGTTAGGCATCTATAAAGTAGGGACCGAAATCTTGCTTGTGCCCTTGAAGCTCTTCGATGAGTTCCTGTCCATCTAGGAAGCGCCGGGCCGGTTGCCGTTGGAGGCACCGGTTAATGACGTCACGCAGCGAGGCCGGAATATCTGGGCGCAGCGTCTCAATTCTGGGGCTGTCGTACTCGCGCAATCGCCGGTAGTAGTCATCCTCGGCGCCGCTGGGGTCGATAGGGTGAGCTCCAGTTAGCGCGAGAAACGCCAGAATTCCTAGAGCGAAGATGTCGCTCACCGGCTGGATATCTCCACCAGGCACGTGTTCGGGACTGCGGTGTCCGGGCGTGCCAGGCTGAAAGAGTCCTGTTAGGGCAGTCTTCGCTAGATGACGTGCCAGCCCTGGGTCCATGAGGGAGAAGCTGCCATCGCTCAATTCTCGAACGTTGGCAGGGCTTAGATCTCTGTGTACTACTTCCAGCTCGTGAAAAGCGGATAGCGCTTCGCCAATATTCACGACTAGGCGTGCGCAGCGCGCGTAATCCCATGGCTGGGCCAAATTTTTGCTCACGTCAGAGCCGTCTAGCCACTCTTCAACCCAAGCGACAGCCTGAACGCCACTGCCAAAATCTATTTCAACAACTTCGCTTAGAACGCGAACTACGCGCGGCGAGTCGATAGTTGCTAGTACCTCCACCTCGCGCTGCGCCCTTTCCAGGACGTAAACGCTGTCGGGCCCGTCCGGGAGAAGTACCACCTTCACTGCCGCCTCGGCACTCTCAAGCTTTCCCTTGAAGACGTACTTTTGACCGCCCTGAGTGAGAGGTTCTAGTGCCGTGACAGACAGAGAGGACGCCAAAGCGGCAGTGACCTCACCTAGCGGTATTTGGGTGCTCATGCGTTACCTCGCGGACTTCGAGGCTGCCAGCGGCGGCCCGTCGACTTGGTTGGATGCTAGCCCGCGAAGCGTTTGTTTGCGGGGAGATAGAGAAAATCCATACAGTGCTATTTGCTGACATATCATTGAATTGTCAGATATGTCCACTCTGGGTCGTTCGGGATTGTGGAGCTGGGGCGTGAGTGGAGAGCCGCGCTCTGCAACACGACGTAAGAGCCGTCAGCGGCACTTCGGGGACTCGCCTCGTGGTCCAACGCTGCCTTGCGGGCCATCGCAGGGTGGGATCCACCCTCGGAGGGCGAAGTGCCGCAGAGTGTCACAGCCGTTACTCGGAGATGCATCCCCCAGGTATCCCCCGGGTGTCGACAAGCCCGGCAAAACAGCTGCTCAGGTGGCATGTAACCGGCCCCCTGTAAATCTGCCGGCTCAGCCTACCCAGGTTCGAACCCTGGCGCCGCCACGCGAACGAAGCCCCCGACCGGATATCCGGTCGGGGGCTTCCTCGTTGTCCGGAGCGTCCGGAGCAGTGGCCCGGAGCCCGTCGCGGGCGACCGGTCCGGCCGCCCGCGAGGCCTCAGTTGCCCGCGACGTCCTTCACGGCCACCGTCACCGGCACGTTCCCGGAGATCGCCTCCAGGGTGAGGCCCGCCGTCGCCGGGGTGTCCAGCAGCTCCAGCAGCGTGGCCGCCACGTCGTCGCGGGGGATCGGGCCACGGCCCGTCGAGGCGGCCAGGAGGACCTGGCCGGTGCCCGCGTCATTCGTCAGCATGCCGGGGCGCAGGATCGTCCAGTCCAGCGCGGTACGGGAGCGTACGGCCGCGTCCGCGGCGCCCTTGGCCCGCAGATAGACGTCGAATACCTCGTCGCCGGGGTGGTCGGGGTCGGCTCCCATCGAGGAGACGACGAGGTAGCGGCGCACGCCCGCCGCCTCGGCTGCGTCGGCGAACAGCACGGCCGCGTCGCGGTCGACGGTGTCCTTGCGGGCGGTGCCGCTGTTCGGCCCGGCGCCCGCCGCGAAGACGGCCGCGTCCGCACCGCGCAGCACCTCGGCGGTCTGCTCCACGGTGGCCGATTCGAGGTCCAGCACGGCGGGTTCGGCGCCGGCGTCGGTGAGGTCCTGACTCTGTTGGGGGTTGCGGATGATCCCTACGGCTTCATCCCCGCGTGCGGCGAGCAGCCGCTCCAGCCGCAGTGCGATCTGTCCATGTCCACCTGCGATGACAATGCGCATACCCCCGACCGTACGCCCGGGGACCGGGTCGCGCTCAGTTCCTCGGCCCGGCGCCGGGGTCGGGCCTGCCCTGGCGCGGCAGCCCGCCGAGGCCCGCGGCGGCGTCGGCGTCGGAGTCGCAGTACTCGCGTACGGCGCTGGTACGGGCCACGATCCGGCCGCGGTGGATGACGATGCGGCTGTACGCGAGGGAGAGCGCCGCGGAGAGCCGTTCGCCGCGTACGGCGAGGAGCTCGGCCGGGAAGCCCGCCTCGACGCGTACGTCGGGCAGGCCGAGGGCCGCACGGGCGCTCGTGGAGACCAGGGCGTACGCCTGCTCGGCGCGCAGCCCCGCCTGCGAGGCGAGGAGGTAGGCGGCTTCGAGCGGATCGCCGCGGCCGACCGGGTTGGCCGTGTCCCGCAGCGCGCCGCTGCCCGCCGTGACGTGCACGCCGGCGGAGCGCAGAAGGCGTACGGGGGCGGTCGTACGGCGCTCGGAACCGGCGCAGCCGCCCTGGGGCAGGCAGACCACGGTGATCCCGGCGGCGGCGAGCCGGTCGGCGGCGCGGGCCGCCGCGTCCAGGGGCAGGTGGGCCAGACCCGCGCAGGGGCCGAGGGCGACACCCGGGCGCAGCCCTGAGACCATCGCGGCGAGCCGGGCCAGGCGGGCGGGATCATCGGCGTCGGTGTGCAGGTCGACGGGGCAACCGTGCTCGGCGGCGATCTCCAGGACGGCTTCGGTGTAGCCCGTGGGGTCGGGGTCGAGGTCGGGGCAGCCGCCGACGACGGCCGCGCCCATCTTCACCGCGTCCCTGAGCATCGCGAGGCTGTCCGCTCCGGCGATGCCGGTGAGGAGCCGGGGGACCGCGACGGGCAGCACGTCGGCGAGGCCGCGCAGGGCGCGCCGGGTCTGGAGGACGGCTTCGAGCGGGGCGAGGCCCTGGACGTCGCCGACGCGGACGTGGGTGCGCAGGGCGGTGGCGCCGTGGCCGAGCTGGAGGAGGGCCGCCTCCGTGGCGCGGCGCTGGATGTCCTCGGAGCGGTGGGACGCGGGGCCGGGGCTGTCGGGGCCCAGACTGTCCGCGGTGAGGGCGGTGTCGCTGTGGGCGTGGGGTTCGGCCGGGGCGGGGAGCAGCAGATAGCCGCGGAGGTCGATCCGGGGGCCGCGGGCGGTGAGGCTGCCCGCGGTGCCCACGGCCTCGATCCGGCTGCCGCTCAGGCGTACGTCCACGGCCCGGCCGTCGGCGAGGCGGGCGCCGCCGAGGACGAGGGCGGGGGTGTCGGCGGTGGTGGCTGCGTCGGCGCTGTCGGGCGCGTTGTCGTCGGGCCGCCGTGGCTGGCTGTCAGGCATCGCGCTCCTGGGAGGGGTGCAAGATCACACGGAGTGACCACACCCTAGGGGCGTGCGGGGGCGGCTTCCGGGAGGAGCGGAATAGTCGTACCGGTGCGCCTGCGTCGGCGGCGGACCGGGCCGGGTCCGCATGAGGACGCGTCCTGGATCAAGGCCTGATCAGGGGGTGTGGGAGGCCCCGGACAGGGGCCCGGAGGATGCGGCACAAACGGATTTGGGCAACCGGCCGAGGACCGTGTAATGTCTTCATCGCTCGCCCCAATAGCTCAGTCGGTAGAGCGTCTCCATGGTAAGGAGAAGGTCTGCGGTTCGATTCCGCATTGGGGCTCTGGTGATCGGGAAACCCCGCTTCGGCGGGGGGACTCATCATCAAAGCGGTGTAGCTCAGTCGGTAGAGCAAGCGGCTCATAATCGCTGTGTCACCGGTTCAAGTCCGGTCACCGCTACTAACGGTAGCCGATTGTTGGGTCGGTCCTTCGATCGGCTACCCTTTTATGCGTTCATCCGTCCAACGTCCGTCCAAGGAGCACTCACGTGGCTGCCACCGACGTCCGCCCGAAGATCACGCTGGCCTGCGTGGAGTGCAAGGAGCGGAACTACATCACCAAGAAGAACCGGCGTAACAACCCGGACCGTCTTGAGATGAAGAAGCACTGCCCGCGCTGCAACTCGCACACCGCGCACCGCGAAACGCGCTGAATCAGGCTCGTACACGAGGCCGTCCCCTCTGGGGGCGGCCTCGTGTCGTTGTATGAGGTCGCTCCCCGCACGGGGGCGTGCCCTTGTTCGTCTTTCACCAGGTTTCTCAGGAGGTAGCGAGCTCATGGCGCTCGACCAGTCCTTCGTGGGGCGGACCTATCCGCCCACTCCGGCGTACGAGGTCGGCCGGGAGAAGATCCGCGAGTTCGCCGAGGCGGTGGGCGACACCCACCCGGCGTACGTCGACCGGGAGGCCGCCCGTGCGCTCGGTCACGCCGATGTGATCGCGCCGCCCACGTTCGTCTTCTCGATCACCTACCGGGCCGCCGGAGTGGTGGTGCAGGACCCGCAGCTGGGCCTGGACTACAGCCGCGTGGTCCACGGGGACCAGAAGTTCCGTTACGTGCGCCCGGTGCGGGCGGGGGACCGGCTGACGGTCACGTCGACGATCGAGAGCATCAAGTCCCTGGCGGGCAACGACGTTCTCGACATTCGCGGGGATGTGCACGACGAGGCCGGCGAGCTGGTGGTCACGGCGGTCACGAAGCTGGTGGCGCGCGCCGCCGAGGAGGCGTGATGACGGCGAAGGTCTCTTACGGGTCGGTCGAGGTCGGCACCGAGCTGCCGGCGCGGTCGTTCCCGGTGACGCGGGCCACGCTCGTGCAGTACGCGGGCGCCTCGGGCGACTTCAACCCGATCCACTGGAACGAGAAGTTCGCGCGCGAGGTCGGACTGCCGGACGTGATCGCGCACGGCATGTTCACGATGGCCGAGGCGGTCCGGGTCGTCACGGACTGGGCCGGCGATCCGGGCGCGGTCGTCGACTACGGGGTGCGGTTCACCAAGCCGGTCGTCGTGCCCAACGACGACAAGGGCGCGCTGATCGAGGTCAGCGGCAAGGTCGCGGCGAAGCTGGACGACAACCTGGTCCGGGTGGACCTGGTCGCGATGTGCGACGGCAAGAAGGTGCTGGGGATGTCCCGGGCCGTGGTCCGGCTCGCCTGAGACACGGCCGTCCGAGCCGCCGGACATCGGCGTACGGTCCGTGGCCCCGCACGAGCGGCGGGGGCGCGGACCGTACTCTTGTCCCCGTGCAGGAACTCCACGACGCCCCCCTCGCCCCCCTGACCACCTTCCGGCTCGGCGGCCCCGCCGCCCGGCTGCTGACCGCCACGACCGATGCCGAGGTGATCGCCGCCGTCCGCGAGGCCGACGCGAGCGGCACCCCGCTGCTGGTCGTCGGCGGCGGCTCCAACCTGGTCATCGGGGACAAGGGCTTCGACGGCACCGCGCTGCGCATCGCCACCCAGGGCTTCGAGCTCTCCGGTACGTCACTGGAGCTGGCGGCCGGAGAGGTGTGGACCGACGCCGTCGCCCGGACCGTCGAGGCGGGCCTCGCGGGCATCGAGTGCCTGGCGGGCATCCCCGGATCCGCGGGCGCGACACCCATTCAGAACGTCGGCGCGTACGGACAGGAGGTGTCCTCCACCATCACGGAGGTCGTCGCCTACGACCGGCGCACCCAGGAGACCGTGACGATTCCGAACACGGAGTGCGCGTTCTCGTACCGGCACAGCCGCTTCAAGGCCGAACCCGACCGCTTCGTGGTGCTGCGTGTCCGATTCGAGCTGGAAGAGGCAGACGGGCTTTCCGCGCCCCTGAAGTACCCCGAAACGGCCAGGGCCATGGGCGTCACGCAGGGCGACCGCGTCCCGCTGCCGGCCGCCCGCGAGACCGTTCTGCGACTGCGCGCGGGCAAGGGCATGGTGCTGGACCCGGAGGACCACGACACCTGGTCCGCGGGGTCCTTCTTCACCAACCCGATCCTCGACGCGGCCGCCTTCCAGGAGTTCCTCGGCCGGGTCCGCGACCGCCTCGGGCCGGACGTGACGCCCCCGGCGTTCCCCGCCGAGGACGGCCGCACCAAGACCTCGGCGGCCTGGCTGATCGACCGGGCCGGATTCACCAAGGGGTACGGCAGCGGCCCCGCCCGGATCTCCACCAAGCACACCCTCGCCCTCACCAACCGGGGCGCGGCCACCACCGAGGACCTGCTCGCCCTGGCCCGCGAGGTCGTTGCCGGAGTGCACGAGGCCTTCGGCGTCACCCTGGTCAACGAGCCGGTGACGGTGGGCGTCAGCCTGTAACACGGCGGACGCGCGGGGCGTACGCGCTCAGTACGCGATGCCCACGCCCTGCTTCACGGCCGCCGGGTCGTCGATCAGCGCGAGCATCGCGTGCGCCACGTCGGCCCGGGAGATGGTCCGGCTGCTGCGCGGCGTGCCGCCCACGGCCTTGCGGTAGGCGCCCGTGCGCGGCCCGTCCGTCAGCCTCGGCGGGCGCACCGCGGTCCAGTCCGTCGCGCTGCCGGCCAGCACCGCCTCCATCCGGGCGAGATCGGCGTACAGATCTCCGAACACCGCCCTGACCAGCGTGAGTGACAGCCGGTCGGTCAGGGGATCACCGACCGCCTTCGGCCCGACCGGCACCGCGCTCACCGCCAGCAGCCGCCGGGTCCCCTCGGCCGCCATCGCCGACACGATCCGCCCGGTGAGCCGCTCGGCGACGCCGTTCGCCTTCCGGCCGCGCGCACCCAGCCCCGAGAGCACCGCGTCGCGCCCCGCCACCGCCGCCCGCACCGCCGCCTCGTCGTCCAGCCGGACGACACCGTGCAGCACCGCGCGGTCCAGCGCTTCCGGGAGCCGGTCCGGATCCCGGGCCACGACGGTCACCTCGTGGCCCGCCTCGATCGCCTGGCCCGTGATCTCCTGGCCGACACCCCCGGTCGCCCCGAACACGGTGATCTTCATAGCGCGCCCCTCTGGAGTGGGTGAGTGTTTACTAACCTCTAGAGTGGGTGACCTTCCGCCCGGTCGTCAAGAATGCCGGGTCACGGCCTGTTGGAGCTCGCATGGACCAGAAGCCCGCCCGCGTCCGGATCGTCGACGCGGCGTACGAGCTGATGCTGTCCATCGGCCTCGCCCGGACCACCACCAAGGAGATCGCCAAGGCGGCCGGCTGCTCGGAGGCGGCGCTCTACAAGTACTTCTCCGGCAAGGAAGAGCTGTTCGTCACCGTCCTGGCGGAGCGGCTGCCCCGGCTCATCGGCCTCCTCGACGAACTGACCGCCGGTGAAGGCAGCGTCGAGGGCAACCTCACCGACATCGCCCGCCATGCCGCCCTGTTCTACGAGCAGACCTTCCCCATGGCCGCGTCCCTGTACGCCGAACCCCAGCTCAAGCGCCGCCACGAGCAGGGCGTGGGAGGCGTGGAGTCCGGGCCCCACCTGCCGATCCAGCAGCTCGACGCCTATCTGCGCGCCGAGCAGGGTGTGGGCCGTGTCCGGGCGGGCGTGGACACCTACGCCGCCGCCTCCCTGCTGCTGGGCGCCTGCGCCCAGCGGGCCTTCGCCTACTCCACGCTGCCCGGCGGCCAACCCCCGCCGCCCCTGGACGACTTCGCCGCCTCCCTCGCCCGTACGCTCCTGGCCGGGATCAGTTAGCCAGCCAGTCGTCGATCCCGGACAGCAGCTTCGCCTGTACGTCCGCGGGAGCCGCTGATCCGCGCACCGACTGGCGGGCCAGTTCGGCCAGCTCCTCGTCGGTGAAGCCGTGGTGGCGGCGCACCAGCTCGTACTGGGCGGCCAGCCGTGAACCGAACAGCAGCGGATCGTCCGCTCCCAGCGCCATCGGCACGCCCGCGTCGAACAGAGTGCGCAGGGGGACGTCGGCGGGCTTCTCGTAGACGCCGAGCGCCACGTTGGACGACGGGCACACCTCGCAGGTGATCTGCCGCTCGGCGAGCCTGCGCAGCAGCCGGGGGTCCTCGGCCGCCCGCACACCGTGGCCGATCCGCGAGGCGTCCAGGTCGTCGAGGCAGTCGCGCACGCTGGAGGGCCCCGACAGCTCCCCGCCGTGCGGAGCGGCCAGCAGGCCGCCGTCCCGGGCGATGGCGAAGGCCCGGTCGAAGTCGCGGGCCATCCCGCGCCGCTCGTCGTTGGAGAGCCCGAAGCCGACGACGCCCCGGTCGGCGTACCGCACGGCGAGCCGGGCCAGCGTGCGGGCGTCCAGCGGGTGCTTCATCCGGTTGGCGGCGATCACCACGCGCATGTCCAGGCCGGTGTCCCGGGAGGCGCTGTCCACGGCGTCCAGGATGATCTCGATGGCCGGGATCAGCCCGCCGAGCAGCGGGGCGTACGAGGTGGGGTCGACCTGGATCTCCAGCCAGCCGGAGCCGTCCGCGACGTCCTCCTGGGCGCTCTCCCGCACCAGGCGCTGGATGTCCTCGGGGGACCGCAGGCAGGACCGGGCGATGTCGTAGAGCCGCTGGAAACGGAACCAGCCGCGCTCGTCGGTCGCCCGCAGTTTCGGCGGCTCCCCGCCGGTCAGGGCGTCGGGGAGATGGACCCCGTACTTGTCGGCGAGTTCGAGCAGGGTGGTGGGCCGCATCGACCCGGTGAAGTGCAGGTGCAGGTGGGCCTTGGGCAACAGACGTACATCACGCTCCATCGGAAGATCCTGCCGCACGGGCGGGCCGGAGCGGTAGCCGCTTTCCCCTTCCGGGGGCTGCTCGAACAAAAAAAGCGCCCCCGGCCGGAGGAAATTCCGGCGGCCGGGGGCACTGACGCGCGGGCTTCTCAGGCCTTGGCCTCGCCCAGCAGCTTCTGGATCCGCGAGACGCCCTCGATCAGGTCGTTGTCGCCCAGTGCATAGGAAAGGCGCAGGTAGCCGGGGGTGCCGAAGGCCTCTCCCGGCACGACGGCGACCTCCGCCTCGTCCAGGATCAGGGCGGCCAGCTCGACCGTGGAGGCCGGGCGCTTGCCGCGGATCTCCTTGCCGAGCACGTCCTTGACCGCCGGGTAGGCGTAGAACGCGCCCTCGGGCTCGGGGCAGAACACGCCGTCGATCTCGTTCAGCATCCGCACGATGAGGTTGCGGCGGCGGTCGAAGGCGGTGCGCATCTCGGCGACGGCGTCCAGCGGGCCGGAGACGGCCGCGAGCGCGGCGACCTGGGCGACGTTGGAGACGTTGGAGGTGGCGTGCGACTGGAGGTTGGTCGCGGCCTTGACGACGTCCTTGGGGCCGATGATCCAGCCCACCCGCCAGCCGGTCATCGCGTACGTCTTGGCGACGCCGTTGACGACGATGCACTTGTCACGCAGCTCCGGGACGATCGCCGGGAGCGAGGTGAAGGTCGCGTCGCCGTAGACGAGGTGCTCGTAGATCTCGTCGGTCAGGACCCACAGGCCGTGCTCGACGGCCCAGCGGCCGATCGCCTCGGCGTCGGCCTCGCTGTAGACCGCGCCGGTCGGGTTGGACGGCGAGACGAACAGGACGACCTTCGTCTTCTCGGTGCGCGCGGCCTCCAGCTGCTCGACGGAGACCCGGTAGCCGGTGGTCTCGTCGGCGACGACCTCGACCGGGACACCGCCGGCGAGCCGGATCGACTCGGGATAGGTGGTCCAGTACGGGGCGGGGACGATGACCTCGTCGCCCGGGTCGAGAATCGCGGCGAAGGCCTCGTAGATGGCCTGCTTGCCGCCGTTGGTCACCAGGATCTGGCTGGCGTCGACCTCGTAGCCGGAGTCGCGCAGCGTCTTCTCCGCGATGGCGGCCTTGAGCTCGGGCAGTCCGCCTGCGGGGGTGTAGCGGTGGTACTTCGGGTTGCGGCAGGCCTCGACCGCGGCGTCGACGATGTAGTCGGGCGTCGGGAAGTCGGGTTCGCCGGCCCCGAAGCCGATCACCGGACGCCCGGCGGCCTTGAGGGCCTTGGCCTTGGCGTCGACGGCGAGGGTCGCGGACTCGGAGATCGCACCGATGCGGGCGGAAACCCGGCGCTCGGACGGTGAAGTTGCAGCGCTCATGGCCCCATGCTTGCAGACCGCGAAAGCCGTCGGCGCAGGGGTTTCAGGGACCGGACACGACCTGGACAGCATCCGGACAGGACCGGTCGGTTGTTGTCTGTTCGACGCGGCGGCCCTGAGCACGTACACTCACCTGTCGTTGGCCTTCACCAGCCGCACCGTTCCTGCACCCGGTCACCGGGGAAGATGCGGTAGGTTGGTGGAAACCACCAAGGGTCGTAGCTCAATTGGTAGAGCACTGGTCTCCAAAACCAGCGGTTGGGGGTTCAAGTCCCTCCGGCCCTGCTACACACTCCTTCGCCAGGATGTGTGCGCATGTACGTACTTCATTGCACAGCCGTGCGGCTCCACCGGGCGCGGCACGGCCACGACCCGGAATCAGGTGAGTAGCGTGACGGACGCCGTGGGCTCCATCGACATGCCTGATGCCGATGATGAAGCTCCCGAGTCGAAGAAGAAGGCTCGGAAGGGCGGCAAGCGCGGCAAGAAGGGCCCTCTGGGCCGGCTCGCGCTGTTCTACCGCCAGATCGTCGCCGAACTCCGTAAGGTTGTCTGGCCGACGCGTAGCCAGCTCACGACGTACACCTCCGTGGTGATCGTGTTCGTCGTCGTCATGATCGGTCTTGTTACCGTTCTCGACATGGGCTTCGCCCGGGTCGTCAAGTACGTCTTCGGCTGATCACGCGGAAGGCGTCGGACCCCGGCGCCCCTTTCGCACGTTCCACCCTTTGTATCCAGGAAGAAGCAGCCATCGTGTCTGACCCGAACCTGAACGACGCCGTCGAGCCCGAGGCGGGCGCCTCAGAGTCCGCCAAGGACGAGCTCGACATCGTTGAGGCTGCTGATTCCGTGGACCCGGACCAGGCCGAAGCCGCCGAGGGCGAGGACGCGGCAGTCGACGAGGCGGCCGAGGCCGTCGAGACCGTCGAGGAAGAGGCCGACGAGGCCGACGAGGAGGAGGCCGAGCCGGCCGCCCCCGTCGACCCCATCGCCGCCCTGCGCGACGAGCTCCGCACCCTCCCCGGCGAGTGGTACGTCATCCACACGTACGCCGGTTACGAGAAGCGCGTGAAGGCCAACCTGGAGCAGCGCGCCGTCTCGCTGAACGTGGAGGAGTTCATCTATCAGGCCGAGGTGCCTGAAGAGGAAATCGTCCAGATCAAGAACGGCGAGCGCAAGAACGTCCGGCAGAACAAGCTCCCCGGCTACGTGCTGGTGCGCATGGACCTGACGAACGAGTCCTGGGGCGTCGTGCGGAACACGCCGGGCGTCACCGGCTTCGTGGGCAACGCCTACGACCCGTACCCGCTGACCCTGGACGAGATCGTCAAGATGCTCGCGCCGGAGGCCGAGGAGAAGGCCGCCCGCGAGGCCGCCGAGGCCGAGGGCAAGCCCGCTCCGGCCCGCAAGGTCGAGGTCCAGGTGCTGGACTTCGAGGTCGGCGACTCGGTCACCGTCACCGACGGCCCGTTCGCCACGCTGCAGGCCACGATCAACGAGATCAACGCCGACTCGAAGAAGGTCAAGGGCCTCGTCGAGATCTTCGGCCGCGAGACCCCGGTCGAGCTCAGCTTCGACCAGATCCAGAAGAACTAGGCGCTTCCCGCCGCTTTCTGGACACATGCCTACCCAGCAGGTCAGAGGGGCTCCACAGCCGCTCTGACCTGCTGGGTTTTTGGTCGCACAGCTATACCCGTTATCGTTGTGCGGTATGCCTCCATCCGGATGACCGGAATGGCGGCGAAACACTCTCACTAGGACCCGGAGAGAGCAATGCCTCCCAAGAAGAAGAAGGTCACGGGGCTTATCAAGCTCCAGATCAACGCCGGTGCGGCGAACCCGGCCCCGCCGGTCGGCCCCGCGCTCGGTCAGCACGGCGTCAACATCATGGAGTTCTGCAAGGCCTACAACGCCGCGACCGAGTCGCAGCGTGGCATGGTCGTGCCGGTGGAGATCACGGTCTACGAGGACCGCTCCTTCACCTTCATCACCAAGACTCCGCCGGCCGCCAAGCTGATCCTCAAGGCCGCGGGTGTGGACAAGGGCTCCGGCGAGCCGCACAAGACCAAGGTCGCCAAGCTGACGGCTGCCCAGGTCCGCGAGATCGCCACGACGAAGCTCCCCGACCTGAACGCCAATGACCTCGACGCCGCGTCGAAGATCATCGCCGGCACCGCCCGTTCCATGGGCATCACGGTCGAAGGCTGATTCAGCCCCGTAACCCCCAGTGGTAGGACCAAGCGCTGGTCCGCACCACGACTCCACACTCTGAAACCACAGGAGCAGAAGTGAAGCGCAGCAAGAACCTCCGCGCTGCGGACGCCAAGATCGACCGGGAGCGCGTGTACGCCCCGCTCGAGGCCGTCCGTATCGCCAAGGACACCGCCACCACGAAGTTCGACGGCACCGTCGAGGTCGCCTTCCGCCTGGGTGTCGACCCGCGCAAGGCCGACCAGATGGTCCGCGGCACCGTGAACCTCCCGCACGGCACCGGCAAGACCGCCCGGGTCCTGGTCTTCGCGACCGGTGACCGTGCTGCGGCCGCGGAAGCCGCCGGAGCCGACATCGTCGGCGCCGACGAGCTCATCGACGAGGTGGCGAAGGGCCGTCTGGACTTCGACGCTGTCGTCGCCACCCCGGACCTCATGGGCAAGGTCGGCCGTCTGGGCCGCGTGCTCGGTCCGCGTGGTCTGATGCCGAACCCGAAGACCGGCACCGTCACCCCCGATGTCGTCAAGGCTGTCAACGACATCAAGGGCGGAAAGATCGAGTTCCGCGTCGACAAGCACTCCAACCTGCACTTCATCATCGGCAAGGTCTCGTTCGACGAGACCAAGCTGGTGGAGAACTACGCAGCGGCGCTGGAGGAAGTCCTCCGTCTGAAGCCGTCCGCCGCCAAGGGCCGCTACATCAAGAAGGCCGCTCTGACGACCACGATGGGCCCCGGCATCCCGCTGGACGCCAACCGCACCCGCAACCTCCTCGTCGAGGAGGACCCGGCAGCCGTCTGAGCCCTCGCGCTCACCCGGTAGCCGCGTCGGACGCGTGCACTGTGTGAACGGGCCCCGCAACCTTTCGAGGTGCGGGGCCCGTCCTCGTATCCGTAAGGCCCCACGCCTGTCAGTGCCCTGTGCCACTGTGGGCTGCTGGGGACGACGGACGACACGAGGGGTGGACCGACACCATGAGGACGAGCACGGCACGACGCATGGGTACGGCTCTGGCCGCCGCGGCGGCACTGACGTCGATGGCGGCCTGCAGTGGCTCCGACGGCGCCGGCGGCTCCGGGAAGGGCAAGGCGGACGCCGTCGCCAAGGCGAGCCCCGTGGCCGCGCTGAAGCAGGTGCAGCAGAAGACCGGCGGCGCCCGGTCCGCGAAGGTCGAGGGCACCACCGAGATGGGCAGCGCGGTGTCCATGAAGCAGTCCGGGGCCATCGGCTGGGCTGACGGACTCTCGGGCGCGCTCACCATCACGTACACCGGCGGGACCATGGGCGAAGCCCTGAAGAAGGCCGGCGGCGACGGATCGGTCGAGGCGCGCTACTTCAAGGACGAGTACTACGCCAACCTGGGCGCCGGCATGGCGGCCAACACCGGCGGCAAGAACTGGATCCGGTACTCCTACAAGGACCTCGCCGAGCTGGGCGGTGCCTCCGGCGACGTCATGAAGGACCAGATCCAGAACAGCACCCCCGACCAGGGCGTGAAGGCGCTCCTGGCCTCCGGCGACGTCAAGAAGGTCGGCCAGGAGGACGTCCGCGGGGTCTCCGCCACGCACTACTCCGGCACGATCGACGTGGCCGAGCTGACCGCGAAGAACAGCGACCTGGACGCGCAGCAGCTGGCCGCGTTCAAGGAGCAGCTGGCGCTGGCCGGGGTGACCACCCAGACCGTCGACATCTGGGTCGACGAGAACGACCTGCTGGTGAAGAAGACCGAGCGCGGCGAGATGAAGACCGGCACGTTCAACTCCACGCTCTTCTACAGCGACTACGGCACCGAGGTCCCCTCGGACCGGCCGGAGGCCTCGGACACCGTGGACTTCAAGGAGCTGCTGAAGCAGGGCGGCACCCCGGGCAGCGCCTCCTGACACCTTTCCCACGGGACGAACAGGGACGGATTTGCCCGCCGCCCGTCCGGTCGCGTACTCTCACTAGGAAGCCAAAGACCGCTGGTCGTCGCTGTTCCTCTCAAGGGGACGGTGACCGAAGGTTCCGCTAGATCGGACGACCTGCGCAGGTGACTGTGGAATCGCTCCCGGACTCTGTTCGGTCGAGCTGCGCCCTGGCACTTGTGCTGGGGCGTTTCGTCTTTCCCGGCCCCTTCTGAGCGGTCCTCATCACCCGGAAGGAGGCCGACGCTCATGTCAAGGCCCGACAAGGCTGCCGCGGTAGCCGAGCTCGCGGATCAGTTCCGCAGCTCGAACGCCGCCGTGCTGACCGAGTACCGGGGTCTCACCGTGGCGCAGCTCAAGACGCTGCGCCGTTCGCTCGGTGAGAACGCCCAGTACGCCGTGGTGAAGAACACGCTGACCAAGATTGCGGCCAACGAGGCCGGGATCGACGCGCTGGACGACCTGTTCTCGGGTCCGACGGCGGTTGCCTTCGTCACCGGTGACCCGGTGGAGTCGGCGAAGGGTCTTCGTGACTTCGCCAAGGACAACCCCAACCTCATCATCAAGGGCGGTGTCCTTGACGGTAAGGCGCTGTCCGCCGATGAGATCAAGAAGCTCGCGGACCTCGAGTCCCGCGAGGTTCTGCTCTCCAAGCTGGCCGGTGCTTTCAAGGGCAAGCAGACGCAGGCGGCGCAGGTCTTCCAGGCCCTGCCCTCCAAGTTCGTCCGCACCGCGGAAGCTCTTCGCGCCAAGAAGGAAGAGCAGGGCGGTGCCGGTACTCCGGCTCCCGCCGAGGCCGCCGAGTAATCACGCTCAGCGGTCCAGCGGGCTCCACGTACGCCCGCCGACATATACATCCGGCACCTGCCGAATAGTGGAAGGACGCCTGTCATGGCGAAGCTGTCCCAGGACGACCTGCTCGCGCAGTTCGAAGAGATGACCCTCATCGAGCTCTCCGAGTTCGTGAAGGCCTTCGAGGAGAAGTTCGACGTCACCGCCGCCGCGGCCGTCGCCGTCGCCGGCCCGGCCGGCCCGGGCGCCGTCGCCGAGGCCGCTGAGGAGCAGGACGAGTTCGACGTCATCCTCACCGGCGCCGGCGAGAAGAAGATCCAGGTCATCAAGGTCGTGCGTGAGCTGACCTCGCTGGGTCTGAAGGAGGCCAAGGACCTCGTCGACGGCACCCCGAAGCCGGTCCTCGAGAAGGTCGCCAAGGAGGCCGCCGAGAAGGCTGCCGAGTCCCTCAAGGCCGCCGGCGCTTCCGTCGAGGTCAAGTAACACCTCGGGAGTCCTCGGGACTCCCTGGGCACGTCACGTGCCCGCGCCAAGGGCGATCACCCATCCGGGTGGTCGCCCTTCGGCGTGCCCGGGGCGGGTGCCTTGCTCTTCCGCCGGTGACGAGTAGGGTGATCTTCGCCGTGCGCCTCCCGCAGCCCTCTCCAGGGCGTCCCGCGGGTTCCCGGGGGTGGCCGGTGAAGGCTCCTGGCGGGTCCGATCGGACCGGCGGGCCTTGACGAACCGGACGCGGCGCGCAATTCTCAGGACGCGTCATCACTTCGATCCGTATCCGAGGCATGGATCGAGAGTGAAGAGGGAAGTAAAGAAGCGCGCACCCCGCGCGAGGGCAAGACATAGGTGTTGAGAACAGCTGTTGAGAGCAACGTGGGTCTCTGAGAACCCCGACTGGACATCAGTGTGCCGCTTGGCTACACTGACCCTTTGCGCTGCCTGTTAGCTGCCTCCTGCCCGTCACCAGGGGCATGCCCACGCTGAAGCACCGAGAACCGACCCCCTCCGACCTGGTCGTTTGCGACCGATTCGGAACGGCCTGTCTTTGTGTCCAGAGTGGGACCGGTACGCGCGTAGTGAGTCCGAGCCCTCGGAAGGACCCCCTCTTGGCCGCCTCGCGCAACGCCTCGACCGCGAATACGAACAACGGTGCCAGCACCGCCCCGCTGCGCATCTCTTTTGCAAAGATCAAGGAGCCCCTCGAGGTTCCGAACCTCCTCGCGCTGCAGACCGAGAGCTTTGACTGGCTTCTCGGCAACGCCGCCTGGAAGGCTCGCGTCGAGGCTGCTCTGGACAGTGGACAAGACGTCCCCACCAAGTCCGGCCTGGAGGAGATCTTCGAGGAGATCTCTCCGATCGAGGACTTCTCCGGGTCGATGTCGCTTACGTTCCGCGACCACCGCTTCGAGCCCCCGAAGAACTCGATCGACGAGTGCAAGGAGCGCGACTTCACGTTCGCCGCGCCGCTCTTCGTCACGGCCGAGTTCACCAACAACGAGACCGGCGAGATCAAGTCCCAGACGGTCTTCATGGGCGACTTCCCGCTCATGACCAACAAGGGCACCTTCGTCATCAACGGCACCGAGCGTGTCGTCGTGTCGCAGCTGGTCCGCTCGCCGGGTGTCTACTTCGACTCCTCCATCGACAAGACGTCCGACAAGGACATCTTCTCCGCCAAGATCATCCCCTCCCGGGGTGCCTGGCTGGAGATGGAGATCGACAAGCGCGACATGGTCGGTGTCCGCATCGACCGCAAGCGCAAGCAGTCCGTCACCGTCCTCCTGAAGGCTCTCGGCTGGACCACCGAGCAGATCCTCGAGGAGTTCGGCGAGTACGAGTCCATGCGCGCCACCCTGGAGAAGGACCACACCCAGGGCCAGGACGACGCACTGCTCGACATCTACCGCAAGCTGCGTCCGGGCGAGCCGCCGACCCGCGAGGCCGCTCAGACGCTGCTCGAGAACCTCTACTTCAACCCGAAGCGCTACGACCTCGCGAAGGTCGGCCGCTACAAGGTGAACAAGAAGCTCGGCGCCGATGAGCCGCTGGACGCCGGGGTGCTCACCACCGACGACGTCATCGCGACCATCAAGTACCTGGTCAAGCTGCACGCCGGCGAGACCGAGACGATCGGTGAGTCCGGCCGGGAGATCGTCGTCGAGACCGACGACATCGACCACTTCGGCAACCGTCGTCTGCGCAACGTCGGCGAGCTCATCCAGAACCAGGTCCGTACGGGCCTGGCGCGGATGGAGCGCGTCGTGCGCGAGCGCATGACCACCCAGGACGTCGAGGCGATCACGCCGCAGACCCTGATCAACATCCGGCCGGTCGTCGCCTCCATCAAGGAGTTCTTCGGCACCAGCCAGCTGTCGCAGTTCATGGACCAGAACAACCCGCTGTCGGGTCTCACCCACAAGCGCCGTCTGTCGGCTCTTGGCCCGGGTGGTCTCTCCCGTGAGCGGGCCGGCTTCGAGGTCCGAGACGTGCACCCGTCCCACTACGGACGCATGTGCCCGATCGAGACCCCCGAAGGCCCGAACATCGGTCTGATCGGCTCGCTCGCCTCGTACGGCCGCGTCAACGCGTTCGGCTTCATCGAGACGCCGTACCGCAAGGTCGTCGACGGCCAGGTCACCGACGACGTCGACTACATCACCGCCGACGAGGAGGACCGCTTCGTCATCGCCCAGGCGAACGCGACCCTCAACGACGAGCTGCGCTTCACCGAGCCGCGCGTCCTGGTCCGCCGTCGTGGCGGAGAGGTCGACTACGTGCCCGGCACGGACGTCGACTACATGGACGTCTCGCCGCGCCAGATGGTGTCCGTCGCCACCGCGATGATCCCCTTCCTGGAGCACGACGACGCCAACCGTGCCCTCATGGGCGCGAACATGATGCGTCAGGCGGTGCCGCTGATTAAGTCGGAGGCCCCGCTCGTCGGCACCGGCATGGAGTACCGCTGCGCCACCGACGCCGGCGACGTCCTCAAGGCCGAGAAGGACGGTGTGGTCCAGGAGGTCTCCGCGGACTACATCACCGTCACGAACGACGACGGCACGTACACCACGTACCGCATCGCCAAGTTCATGCGCTCCAACCAGGGCACCTCGGTCAACCAGAAGGTCGTCGTCTCCGAGGGCGACCGGATCATCGCCGACCAGGTGCTCGCCGACGGACCGGCCACCGAGAACGGTGAGATGGCCCTCGGCAAGAACCTGCTCGTGGCGTTCATGCCGTGGGAGGGTCACAACTACGAGGACGCGATCATCCTGTCGCAGCGCCTCGTGCAGGACGACGTCCTCTCCTCGATCCACATCGAGGAGCACGAGGTCGACGCCCGTGACACCAAGCTCGGCCCGGAGGAGATCACCCGGGACATCCCGAACGTCTCCGAGGAGGTCCTCGCCGACCTCGACGAGCGCGGCATCATCCGGATCGGTGCCGAGGTCGTCGCCGGCGACATCCTCGTCGGCAAGGTCACGCCCAAGGGTGAGACCGAGCTGACCCCCGAGGAGCGCCTGCTCCGCGCGATCTTCGGTGAGAAGGCGCGCGAGGTGCGCGACACCTCGCTGAAGGTGCCGCACGGTGAGATCGGCAAGGTCATCGGCGTCCGCGTCTTCGACCGCGAAGAGGGCGACGAGCTGCCGCCGGGCGTGAACCAGCTGGTCCGCGTCTACGTCGCGCAGAAGCGCAAGATCACCGATGGTGACAAGCTCGCCGGCCGTCACGGCAACAAGGGCGTCATCTCCAAGATCCTGCCGATCGAGGACATGCCGTTCCTGGAGGACGGCACCCCGGTCGACATCATCCTCAACCCGCTGGGTGTCCCGTCCCGAATGAACCCGGGACAGGTCCTGGAGATCCACCTCGGCTGGCTCGCCAGCCGCGGCTGGGACGTCTCCGGCCTCGGTGACGAGTGGGCCCAGCGCCTGCAGGCCATCGGCGCCGACCAGGTCGCCCCCGGCACCAACGTCGCCACGCCCGTCTTCGACGGTGCGCGCGAGGACGAGATCTCCGGTCTCTTCGAGGCCACGATCCCCAACCGCGACGGCGACCGCCTGGTCCAGCCCTCCGGCAAGGCCCAGCTGTTCGACGGCCGCTCCGGCGAGCCGTTCCCGGACCCGGTCTCGGTCGGGTTCATGTACATCCTCAAGCTGCACCACCTGGTCGACGACAAGCTCCACGCGCGTTCGACCGGCCCGTACTCCATGATCACGCAGCAGCCGCTGGGTGGTAAGGCGCAGTTCGGTGGTCAGCGCTTCGGTGAGATGGAGGTGTGGGCCCTTGAGGCTTACGGCGCCGCGTACGCCCTCCAGGAGCTCCTGACGATCAAGTCCGACGACGTGACCGGCCGCGTGAAGGTCTACGAGGCCATCGTCAAGGGCGAGAACATCCCCGAGCCCGGCATTCCCGAGTCCTTCAAGGTGCTCATCAAGGAAATGCAGTCGCTCTGCCTCAACGTGGAGGTGCTGTCCTCGGACGGCATGTCCATCGAGATGCGCGACACGGACGAGGACGTCTTCCGCGCGGCGGAGGAACTCGGTATCGACCTGTCCCGGCGCGAGCCGAGCAGCGTCGAAGAGGTCTGACGGGCCGGCCGGCCGCCTCATCCCGAGGCGGCCGGCCCTCCCCGGACCCGTTCAGACCATTGATTGAGACGAGACCCCGAAAGAGGGATTGACGACAAGTGCTCGACGTCAACTTCTTCGACGAGCTGCGGATCGGCCTTGCCACCGCGGACGACATCCGGACCTGGTCGCACGGCGAAGTCAAGAAGCCGGAGACCATCAACTACCGCACGCTCAAGCCCGAAAAGGACGGACTCTTCTGCGAGAAGATCTTCGGTCCGACCCGGGACTGGGAGTGCTACTGCGGCAAGTACAAGCGTGTCCGCTTCAAGGGCATCATCTGCGAGCGCTGCGGCGTCGAGGTCACTCGCGCCAAGGTGCGTCGTGAGCGGATGGGCCACATCGAGCTTGCCGCTCCCGTCACCCACATCTGGTACTTCAAGGGCGTTCCCTCGCGCCTCGGATACCTGCTGGACCTCGCGCCGAAGGACCTGGAAAAGGTCATCTACTTCGCCGCGTACATGATCACGTTCGTGGACGAGGAGCGTCGTACCCGCGACCTGCCGTCCCTGGAGGCCCACGTCTCCGTCGAGCGTCAGCAGACCGAGAACCGCCGCGACGCCGACCTGGAGGCCCGGGCCAAGAAGCTCGAGACCGACCTGGCCGAGCTGGAGGCCGAGGGCGCCAAGGCCGACGTGCGCCGCAAGGTGCGCGAAGGCGCCGAGCGTGAGATGAAGCAGCTGCGCGACCGTGCGCAGCGCGAGATCGACCGCCTCGACGAGGTGTGGAGCCGCTTCAAGAACCTCAAGGTCCAGGACCTGGAGGGCGACGAGCTGCTCTACCGCGAGCTGCGTGACCGCTTCGGCACGTACTTCGACGGCTGCATGGGCGCCGCCGCGCTGCAGAAGCGCCTGGAGTCCTTCGACCTCGACGAGGAGGCCGAGCGCCTCCGCGAGATCATCCGTACCGGCAAGGGCCAGAAGAAGACCCGTGCGCTCAAGCGCCTCAAGGTCGTCTCCGCGTTCCTGCAGACCAGCAACAAGCCCAAGGGCATGGTGCTCGACTGCGTGCCGGTCATCCCGCCGGACCTGCGTCCGATGGTGCAGCTGGACGGTGGCCGCTTCGCGACCTCCGACCTGAACGACCTGTACCGCCGTGTGATCAACCGCAACAACCGCCTCAAGCGTCTCCTTGACCTCGGTGCCCCCGAGATCATCGTGAACAACGAGAAGCGGATGCTGCAGGAGGCCGTCGACGCGCTGTTCGACAACGGCCGCCGCGGTCGCCCGGTCACCGGTCCCGGTAACCGCCCCCTGAAGTCCCTGAGCGACATGCTCAAGGGCAAGCAGGGCCGTTTCCGTCAGAACCTCCTCGGCAAGCGTGTGGACTACTCCGCGCGTTCCGTGATCGTCGTCGGTCCGCAGCTGAAGCTGCACCAGTGCGGTCTGCCGAAGGCGATGGCGCTGGAGCTCTTCAAGCCGTTCGTGATGAAGCGCCTGGTGGACCTGAACCACGCGCAGAACATCAAGTCGGCCAAGCGCATGGTCGAGCGTGGCCGCACCGTCGTGTACGACGTCCTCGAAGAGGTCATCGCCGAGCACCCGGTGCTGCTGAACCGTGCGCCCACCCTGCACCGCCTCGGCATCCAGGCCTTCGAGCCGCAGCTGGTCGAGGGCAAGGCCATCCAGATCCACCCGCTCGTCTGCACCGCGTTCAACGCGGACTTCGACGGTGACCAGATGGCCGTGCACCTGCCGCTCTCCGCGGAGGCGCAGGCCGAGGCCCGCATCCTGATGCTGTCCTCGAACAACATCCTGAAGCCGGCCGACGGCCGTCCCGTCACCATGCCGACCCAGGACATGGTGCTGGGCCTCTTCTTCCTCACCACGGACGACGAGGGCCGCGACGTCAAGGGCGCGGACCGCGCGTTCGGCTCCACGGCCGAGGCCACCATGGCCTTCGACGCCCGCGAGCTGTCGCTCCAGGCGAAGGTCGACATCCGCTTCCCGGTCGGCACCATGCCGCCGCGTGGCTGGGTGCCGCCGGTCGCCGAGGAGGGCGAGCCGGAGTACCAGCCCGGTGACACCTTCCGGCTGCGGACCACCCTGGGCCGTGCGCTCTTCAACGAGCTGCTGCCCGAGGACTACCCGTTCGTCGACTACTCGGTGGGCAAGAAGCAGCTCTCCGAGATCGTCAACGACCTGGCCGAGCGCTACCCCAAGGTCATCGTGGCGGCGACGCTCGACAACCTGAAGGCGGCGGGCTTCCACTGGGCGACCCGTTCGGGCGTCACCGTGGCCATCTCCGACGTCGTCGTGCCCGAGGCCAAGAAGGCCATCGTCAAGGGCTACGAGGAGCAGGACGAGAAGGTCCAGAAGCAGTACGAGCGCGGTCTGATCACCAAGGACGAGCGCACGCAGGAGCTCATCGCGATCTGGACCAAGGCGACCAACGAGGTTGCCGAGGCGATGAACGCGAACTTCCCGAAGACGAACCCCATCTTCATGATGGTCGACTCGGGTGCCCGAGGAAACATGATGCAGATGCGTCAGATCGCGGGTATGCGTGGTCTGGTGTCGAACGCCAAGAACGAGACGATTCCCCGTCCCATCAAGGCGTCCTTCCGCGAGGGCCTCACCGTTCTGGAGTACTTCATCTCCACGCACGGTGCCCGCAAGGGTCTGGCGGACACCGCCCTGCGTACCGCCGACTCGGGTTACCTGACCCGTCGTCTGGTGGACGTCTCGCAGGACGTGATCATCCGCGAGGAGGACTGCGGCACCGACCGCGGCCTGAAGCTGAAGATCGCGGTCAAGGGCGCCGACGGCGTGCTCCGCAAGACGGACGACGTCGAGACCTCGGTCTACGCCCGCATGCTCGCCGAGGACGTCGTGGTGGACGGCAAGGTCATCGCGCCTGCCAACGTCGACCTCGGTGACGTCCTGATCGACGCCCTCGTGGGCGCCGGCGTCGAGGAGGTCAAGACCCGCTCGGTCCTGACCTGTGAGTCCGCGGTCGGCACCTGTGCCTTCTGCTACGGACGCTCGCTCGCCACCGGCAAGCTGGTCGACATCGGTGAGGCGGTCGGCATCATCGCCGCCCAGTCCATCGGTGAGCCCGGTACCCAGCTCACGATGCGTACCTTCCACACCGGTGGTGTGGCCGGTGACGACATCACCCAGGGTCTGCCCCGTGTCGTCGAGCTCTTCGAGGCCCGTACGCCGAAGGGTGTCGCCCCGATCTCCGAGGCCAAGGGCCGCGTGCGGATCGAGGAGACCGAGAAGACCAAGAAGCTCGTCGTCACCCCGGACGACGGCAGCGACGAGACGGCGTTCCCGATCTCGAAGCGTGCCCGTCTCCTGGTGGGCGAGGGCGACGCGGTCGAGGTGGGCCAGAAGCTCACCGTCGGTGCGACCAACCCGCACGACGTGCTGCGCATCCTCGGCCAGCGTGCGGTCCAGGTCCACCTGGTCGGCGAAGTCCAGAAGGTCTACAACTCGCAGGGCGTGTCGATCCACGACAAGCACATCGAGATCATCATCCGGCAGATGCTCCGCCGCGTGACGATCATCGAGTCCGGCGACGCGGAGCTGCTTCCGGGCGAGCTGGTCGAGCGGTCGAAGTTCGAGACCGAGAACCGTCGTGTGGTCACCGAGGGCGGTCACCCCGCCTCTGGCCGTCCGCAGCTGATGGGTATCACCAAGGCCTCGCTCGCCACCGAGTCGTGGCTGTCGGCGGCGTCCTTCCAGGAGACGACCAGGGTCCTCACCGACGCGGCGATCAACGCCAAGTCGGACTCCCTGATCGGCCTCAAGGAGAACGTCATCATCGGTAAGCTCATCCCGGCCGGTACGGGCCTGTCCCGCTACCGCAACATCCGGGTCGAGCCGACCGAGGAGGCCAAGGCCGCGATGTACTCGGCCGTCGGCTACGACGACATCGACTACTCGCCGTTCGGCACGGGCTCCGGCCAGGCCGTTCCGCTGGAGGACTACGACTACGGTCCGTACAACCAGTAAGCGAGTGGCTTGAACGACCGGAGGGCGGTCACCCCTGTACGTCAGGGGGTGGCCGCCCTCCGGCGTGTGCGGGGGCATGCCTTCCCGGGGCCTGGGTGCCCGGCTGACGGCCGGGCGGCGGACGGCGGGCCTCCGGGGCGCCGAGCTGCGCGGGAAGGGGCCACGGGGGTGGTCATCGCCATCGGCGGGCGGGGGTCCGGAGCCGGGGCCGCGGGCGTGGACAGCATTTGTTTTGACCCAGCTGCGTGAGGTAGGTACGCTCAAGCCTTGTGCCTGGGGTGTGCCTGGGCTCGTGTGCGTGTCCTCAGCCGCAGCGCGAGTCCGTCAGTGGCCACCGCAATCTGCGCCCCTTCTGCCCTCAGGGCGGGAGTCCGCAGTATTCGACACACCCGACCGCGTGGGTCGGCGATGTTCCAGGTTAGTTTCACGAACGGCACACAGAAACCGGAGAAGTAGTGCCTACGATCCAGCAGCTGGTCCGGAAGGGCCGGCAGGACAAGGTCGAGAAGAACAAGACGCCCGCGCTCGAGGGTTCGCCCCAGCGTCGCGGTGTCTGCACGCGTGTGTTCACGACCACCCCGAAGAAGCCGAACTCGGCCCTCCGTAAGGTCGCGCGTGTGCGTCTGACCTCCGGCATCGAGGTCACGGCCTACATCCCGGGTGAGGGACACAACCTGCAGGAGCACTCCATCGTGCTCGTGCGTGGTGGCCGTGTGAAGGACCTGCCGGGTGTTCGTTACAAGATCATCCGCGGCTCCCTTGACACCCAGGGTGTCAAGAACCGCAAGCAGGCCCGCAGCCGCTACGGCGCCAAGAAGGAGAAGTAAGAATGCCTCGTAAGGGCCCCGCCCCGAAGCGCCCGGTCATCATCGACCCGGTCTACAGCTCTCCTCTTGTCACCTCGCTGATCAACAAGATCCTGCTCGACGGCAAGCGTTCCACCGCCGAGCGGATCGTGTACGGCGCCATGGAAGGCCTCCGCGAGAAGACCGGCAACGACCCGGTCATCACGCTGAAGCGCGCGCTTGAGAACGTCAAGCCCTCGCTCGAGGTCAAGTCCCGCCGTGTCGGTGGCGCCACCTACCAGGTGCCGATCGAGGTCAAGCCCGGTCGCGCCTCCACCCTCGCTCTGCGCTGGCTCGTCGGTTACTCCCGCGCCCGCCGCGAGAAGACCATGACCGAGCGCCTCATGAACGAACTGCTCGACGCCTCCAACGGCCTCGGCGCTTCGGTCAAGAAGCGTGAGGACACCCACAAGATGGCCGAGTCCAACAAGGCCTTCGCGCACTACCGCTGGTAGTCGCTACCCCCATCGAGACCGAGAGAAGACTGAGCCTTATGGCCACCACTTCGCTTGACCTGGCCAAGGTCCGCAACATTGGGATCATGGCCCACATCGACGCGGGCAAGACGACCACCACTGAGCGGATCCTCTTCTACACCGGTGTGAGCTACAAGATCGGTGAAGTCCACGACGGCG
Organism: Streptomyces globisporus C-1027; assembly: GCF_000261345.2. Taxonomy (NCBI): domain Bacteria; kingdom Bacillati; phylum Actinomycetota; class Actinomycetes; order Kitasatosporales; family Streptomycetaceae; genus Streptomyces; species Streptomyces globisporus. Next base: position 4,840,014 of record NZ_CP013738.1, read on the forward strand.
CTGCCACGATGGACTGGATGGAGCAGGAGCAGGAGCGCGGCATCACGATCACGTCCGCCGCGACGACCTGCCACTGGCCGCTCAACAATGTTGACCACACCATCAACATCATCGACACCCCGGGTCACGTCGACTTCACCGTCGAGGTGGAGCGTTCGCTCCGCGTCCTCGACGGCGCCGTCACCGTGTTCGACGGTGTCGCGGGCGTCGAGCCGCAGTCCGAGACCGTCTGGCGACAGGCGGACCGCTACGGCGTGCCGCGTATCTGCTTCGTCAACAAGCTCGACCGCACCGGTGCGGACTTCTTCCGCTGCGTCGAGATGATCGTGGACCGCCTCGGCGCGACCCCGATCGTCATGCAGCTCCCCATCGGCGCCGAAGCGGACTTCACGGGCGTTGTCGACCTTGTGTCGATGAAGGCCTTCGTGTACCCCGAAGAGGCCGCCAAGGGCGAGATGTACAACGTCGTCGACATCCCGGACAACCTCCAGGAGTCCGCCGCCGAGTGGCGCGGCAAGCTCCTCGAGGCCGTGGCCGAGAACGACGACGCCATGATGGAGCTGTACCTGGAGGGCAACGAGCCCACCCAGGAGCAGCTGCACGAGGCCATCCGCCGCATCACGCTGGCGTCGAAGGGCAGTGCCGACTCCGTCACGGTCACCCCGGTGTTCTGTGGCACCGCGTTCAAGAACAAGGGCGTCCAGCCCCTGCTCGACGCGGTCGTGCGCTACCTGCCTTCCCCCCTGGACGTCGAGGCCATCGAGGGCCACGACGTGAAGGACCCGGAGAAGGTCATCGCGCGCAAGCCCTCGGACGACGAGCCGTTCTCCGGCCTGGCGTTCAAGATCGCGAGCGACCCGCACCTCGGCAAGCTCACCTTCGTCCGGATCTACTCCGGTCGCCTGGAGGCCGGCACCGCGGTGCTGAACTCCGTCAAGGGCAAGAAGGAGCGCATCGGCAAGATCTACCGCATGCACGCGAACAAGCGTGAGGAGATCGCATCGGTGGGCGCCGGCGACATCATCGCCGTCATGGGTCTCAAGCAGACCACCACCGGTGAGACGCTGTGCGACGACAAGAACCCGGTCATCCTGGAGTCCATGGACTTCCCGGCGCCGGTCATTCAGGTCGCCATCGAGCCGAAGTCCAAGGGCGACCAGGAGAAGCTGGGTGTCGCCATCCAGCGGCTCTCGGAGGAGGACCCCTCCTTCCAGGTGCACTCCGACGAGGAGACCGGCCAGACCATCATCGGTGGTATGGGCGAGCTTCACCTCGAGGTGCTCGTCGACCGCATGAAGCGCGAGTTCCGCGTCGAGGCGAACGTCGGCAAGCCCCAGGTCGCGTACCGCGAGACGATCCGCAAGGCCGTCGAGCGCATCGACTTCACGCACAAGAAGCAGACTGGTGGTACCGGCCAGTTCGCGAAGGTGCAGATCGCCATCGAGCCCATCGAGGGCGGCGACGCGTCGTACGAGTTCGTCAACAAGGTCACCGGTGGCCGCATCCCCCGTGAGTACATTCCCTCGGTGGACGCGGGTGCTCAGGAAGCCATGCAGTTCGGCATCCTGGCCGGTTACGAGATGGTCGGCGTCCGCGTCACCCTTCTCGACGGTGGTTACCACGAGGTCGACTCCTCGGAGCTCGCCTTCAAGATCGCCGGTTCGCAGGCGTTCAAGGAGGGTGCCCGCAAGGCCTCTCCCGTGCTCCTCGAGCCGATGATGGCCGTCGAGGTCACCACGCCCGAGGACTACATGGGCGATGTCATCGGCGACCTCAACTCCCGCCGTGGCCAGATCCAGGCCATGGAGGAGCGCAGCGGCGCTCGCGTCGTGAAGGGCCTCGTGCCCCTCTCGGAGATGTTCGGCTACGTCGGAGACCTCCGCAGCAAGACCTCGGGTCGCGCAAGCTACTCGATGCAGTTCGACTCCTACGCCGAGGTTCCGCGGAACGTCGCCGAGGAGATCATCGCGAAGGCCAAGGGCGAGTAACTCTCCCGAGCTCACGCTTTAGGCTTGTCACCGGAGCCTGGCGGGCATGCGGCACAGCGCGCGAGCACTGTGCCGTATGCCCCCGGCGCCGGCACCCCAGCAAAGATCACCTGGCGCCGATGAAGCAAGGCGTACAGAACCACTCAGGAGGACCCCAGTGGCGAAGGCAAAGTTCGAGCGGACTAAGCCCCACGTCAACATCGGCACCATCGGTCACATCGACCACGGTAAGACGACCCTCACGGCCGCCATTACCAAGGTGCTGCACGACGCGTACCCGGACCTGAACGAGGCCTCGGCCTTCGACCAGATCGACAAGGCTCCCGAAGAGCGCCAGCGCGGTATCACCATCTCCATCGCGCACGTCGAGTACCAGACGGAGTCGCGTCACTACGCGCACGTCGACTGCCCCGGTCACGCGGACTACATCAAGAACATGATCACGGGTGCCGCGCAGATGGACGGCGCCATCCTCGTGGTCGCCGCCACCGACGGCCCGATGCCGCAGACCAAGGAGCACGTGCTCCTGGCCCGCCAGGTCGGCGTCCCCTACATCGTCGTCGCCCTGAACAAGGCCGACATGGTGGACGACGAGGAGATCCTGGAGCTCGTCGAGCTCGAGGTCCGTGAGCTCCTCTCCGAGTACGAGTTCCCGGGCGACGACGTTCCGGTCGTCAAGGTCTCGGCGCTCAAGGCGCTCGAGGGCGACAAGGAGTGGGGTGAGTCCGTCCTCAACCTGATGAAGGCTGTCGACGAGTCCATCCCGCAGCCCGAGCGTGACGTCGAGAAGCCGTTCCTCATGCCGATCGAGGACGTCTTCACGATCACCGGTCGCGGTACGGTCGTCACCGGCCGCATCGAGCGTGGTGTCCTGAAGGTCAACGAGACCGTCGACATCGTCGGTATCAAGACCGAGAAGACCACCACCACGGTCACCGGCATCGAGATGTTCCGCAAGCTGCTCGACGAGGGCCAGGCCGGTGAGAACGTCGGTCTGCTCCTCCGTGGCATCAAGCGCGAGGACGTCGAGCGCGGCCAGGTCATCATCAAGCCCGGCTCGGTCACCCCGCACACCGAGTTCCAGGCGCAGTCCTACATCCTGTCGAAGGACGAGGGTGGCCGTCACACCCCGTTCTTCAACAACTACCGCCCGCAGTTCTACTTCCGTACCACGGACGTGACGGGCGTTGTGACCCTTCCCGAGGGCACCGAGATGGTCATGCCGGGTGACAACACCCTCATGGACGTCGCGCTGATCCAGCCGGTCGCCATGGAAGAGGGCCTGAAGTTCGCCATCCGTGAGGGTGGCCGGACCGTGGGCGCCGGCCAGGTCACCAAGATCATCAAGTAGTTTCTGCTTGGTCCTTGGACCTGGTGGCTCACTGAGCTGCAAGAAGGGCCCCGCACCTCGAAAGAGGTGCGGGGCCCTTCGGCGTTCGCCGGGCTCTTCGCCCGGCATGGCTGTAGAGCCCCGGTACCTCGGGCGGTGAGGTACGGGGGCCCTACGTTTCAGGGGGACGGCGGACCGGTCAGGTGTCCGCCGTCCCGGGTGGGGCGTTCAGGTCGTGCCCGGATCAGGTCCGGACAGGCCCTGGGTCAGACGCCCGCGATCGACTGGATCCAGGACCGGTACGCGGTGACGTTCGTGTACGCGGTCGTGGTCTGGCGGTCGCTGGTGGAGGCGACGCCGACCTGGATGCCGTTCGCCGTCATCGGGCCGCCGGAGTCGCCGCCGGCGGTGATGCCGTTGCCGCGGCGGGCGCAGATCGCGGAGCCGCCGTACGCGTCACCGCAGCCGCCGGTGACCGTCACGTTGGCGACCTTCAGGTAGCGCGACTGGCAGTTCGCCTCCGAGCCGCACTGCGAGGTCGCGCCCCAGCCCCAGACCTGGACGCTCTGGCCGACGCTCACCGAGCCGGGCGAGCCGAGGCGGGAGTAGGTCGCCTGCACGGAACGGTCGAGACGCACCAGCGCCAGGTCCGAGCTGTGGGTGTAGGTCTGGGCGCCGTTCGCGACGACACCGCCGCTGTGCTGGTCGAGGCTGCCGATGCGGAACGACAGGCCGCCGCCGGTGACGCAGTGCTTGGCGGTGAGGATCCAGGTCGGGGCGATGATCGTCGCCGAACAGGTCTCTCTGCCGTTCGAGAAGAGCCGGGCGGCCCAGGGTGCGTTGGTCGCCTGGCCGCCGCCGATGATCTGGGTGCTCGGCGGCGGGGCGTCCTGGAGCGGCGGCGCGGGTGCGGCCGTCGCGGACGGTGCGAAGAGCGAGAGGACGCAGGCCGCTGCTGCGGCGACAGCGGGCATGAGCCGGGATATGCGCATGATGCCTCGTTTCGCGCGACACGCTGGGTAGGCGTGTCCGTGGGGGATGGTGGGCAACAGGGTGCCGGAGCGCGATGAGGGCGGGGTACTAACGTTTGGCCATAACGCGGCGTTATGGGGCGGGAGTTGGGAGACGTGGTCTCTTCTACGGGCGCCAGAGCCAGGGTGCCGCGTCCGGGCCGAACCCCACGACCACGGGCCGGCCGTCCGCCGCGCCCAGGTGGAGGGCGGCGCCGTCCAGGGCGACGGGGCCCCGGGACCGTACGGATGTGGCCTCGGCGGTACGTATCCGGATCCGGCCCTCCGCGGACCGGCCGAGCAGGACCGGGCCGGCCGGTGACGCGGCGGCGGTCACCGGACCGTACCCCCCGAAGCGGGGCGCGGGCGCGGCTCCGGCGCGAACGGCGACGAGCCGCTCGCGCGCGGCGGGGCGGTAGTACAGCTCGACGGACCCGTCGGGCGCGGGGAGTGCGCCGGGCGCGTGCGCGGGGACGGGGGAGCCGGTGAGCTGGGTACGGGCGGTGACGTCGGTGTCCGGGGCGTCCTGGGTCCAGTGGTGCACGGCATGGTGCCCGGCCGCGTACACATGGACGCTCCCCGCCGTGTCCACGACCGCGCTCACCCCGTCCTGGATCTCGCCGCCGCCCATGTCCCGCCAGCCGCTCCAGCGGCCGGTGACCGCGTCGCGCACCCGGGTGCTCAGCCCCTTCTCCGCGTTCCGTACGAAGAGGTGGACGCGGCCGTCCGGGGCGGTGACGGCGACCGGGGTTCCGATGCGGCGGCCGTGGTCGGGGCCGGTCGCGGGGTTGCCGAGCCCCTGCCAGGCGAGGAAGGGGCCGCCGGGGGAGCGCTGCTCCAGGAGCACGACCTCGCGTTCGTTGTCCGCGCCGTGCCCGCCGAGCGCCGCGAACCGCAGCCCGAACAGCAACTGCCGCCCCTCCGCCGTCACCGCGGCGCCCAGCACCGGGGCGAGCGGGCCGCCGCCGAGGTCGTCCGGGGCGTCCCAGACCCCGCTGCCGGGCGCGCTCTCGCGCCACCGGACGGCGCGCAGCCCGAGCACCCCGTAGGCGGTGAGTCGGCCGTCCGCCCCGGTGGCGACCTGGGCCCGGGGGCCCGGGTAGCGGTGGTGGGTGGAGCGGACCCAGCCCTTGCGGTTGGTGAGCGGCCGGTCGCCGCCCACGTTGTAGTCCCCGCAGCCGGAGGGGTTGCCGCACTCCCAGTCGGGGGCGCCGCCGTACGGGACGAGGTGGGCGGCCTTGCGCTCCAGTACCGCGGGCGGCAGGTTCTTGGGCCAGTGCCGGTTGTAGTACCCCCGGAACGAGGCGACGACGAACCCGGGCACCGGCTCCCCGCGCCCCGTCGCCCGCGCCACCCAGCGGATCAGGGCGGCCCAGGCGAAGCACCCGGCCGCGGTGTGGTCGGCGTGGTCGGAGTACCCGCGCTGCTCGCTGTCCCGGCGGCGTTCGTACTCGCTGCTGAACTGGAGGTCCGGGTCCGGGTCGAGGGTGTGCACGACGGTCGGCCGGTACTCCTCCAGCAGCCCGGTGAGGACGTCGATCAGTGATTCGTACGTGTACGAACCGGCGCGGGTCAGCGGGGAGTTGTCGGCGACGACGGTACGCAGCACGAGCCGTCGGTCCCGCCAGAGGCTGGGCAGCCCCGGGCGGCCGCGCCCGGTGTGCATCGCGGTGTTGAGGAAGACCAGCTCGACCCGGCGGACGCCGTCGGTCAGGACGTTCCTCTCGGCCCGGTGGCCGCCGTGCAGGGCCGCGACCGATTCCTGCCAGGGCGTGAACCGGTCGAGCCCGAGCAGCTCGGCGTACGCCTGGCGCAGGCCCTGGTGCCGGGAGGAGGAGTACGCGGCACGGTCGGGGGCCGGGCGGGGCGCGCCGGGGATCTTGTTGACGCCGTCCGCCTCGCCCGCGGTGAGGTACACGCAGACCAGCGGGGTTCCGGCGTCCAGGGCCTCACGGGTGTCCGGGTTCATGAAGTACAGGTCGTCGTCCGGGTGGGCCAGCAGCTGCAGGACCAGGGCCCGCCGGGTGCTCGCTATGGCCAGACCGGGCGCCGGGTCCGCCTCAGGCCCGCGCCGCCGGGGAGCCGGCACGGCGCATCCTGCGGTGGCGCCGGCCGCTCCGGCCGCGAGGAGCAGGGTGCGCCGGGGCATCCGTATCCGGGACAGGACAGATCGATCCACCACGCCGCGCACCCCGTCCGCTCCCGATTCCCCCGCAGCGGGCGAACGGCCGCCCTGTCCTGCGTCACTCCTGGCTCTCCGCGCAGGTCAGCGGCGGTCGAGCCGCGCCTGCGGGGGAGTAGACGGACGGAGGGGCGGGCGGGTTGCCCGGTCAGGGCGTGGGGTTGCGCACCAGGAAGACGTCGACGGCGTCCTCACGCTCCAGCGTGAATCCGTGGCGTTCGTAGAGCCGGCGGGCGGGGCTGCCCTGGAGCACGTCCAGGCGTACGGGAATCCGCTCGGCATCCGCGCGGTCCAGGACGCCCCGCAGGACGGCCGAGCCGATGCCGCGGCCCTGGAGCGCGGGGGAGAGGTAGAAGTGCTCCAGCCACCAGTCGGCCTGGGCCGGGCGCAGGGCCACGCAGCCCGCGAAGGAGCCGGCGGCCTCGATGACCGAGGTGTGCTCGGGGGTGTAGGCGTCCCGCAGCCGCTGCCGGACCCGGTGCTCGTCGTAGCGGCCGAGCCGCTCCAGGTCCGGGCGCATGGCCGCGGCCCGCAACTCGGCGATGGCCTCGACGTCCTCGGGGACGCCCTGGCGCAGGGTCCAGTGGGGCAGCGTGCTCGTCGGCATGGCGGGATCTTGTCAGAGGGCCCGCGCGGGGGAGCCCCGGGGGCCCGCGACGGTTCCGGTGCCGCCGGATGCGCGCCCGCGTTTGAGTCCGCGCTCGCTCGGGGTAGGATTCCCGACTCGATTGGCCAGGCCCGCGCCCCGTATGGCACACTGACCAGGTTGCTCGGTTGAGTGTCAATGCTGCGCGCCTCCCGCCGGGAGGACCGGAAGCGAGTCCCACAGTACTCGTCGGCCCTGTAGGGCCGGACGTACGGGAATCTTCCGGGAAGCAATGCAGGGCGCCGGCCAGGCACCCGGTGGGTGTTCCGCCCCCGGTTCCGCGGTCCTCGGGCCCGCACCCCCTTGGTTGGGATCTCTTCCGGGAGATTTCCGTAGAGGGGATGCGACACGCCCGACCGCGTGGGTCGGAGGGGGAGTCCAGAGAACCCCCGGGTTCCAGAGCGTTAAACAGAGAGACAGGACTACTAGTAGCCATGGCGGGACAGAAGATCCGCATCCGGCTCAAGGCCTACGACCACGAGGTCATCGACTCCTCGGCGAAGAAGATCGTCGAGACGGTGACCCGCACTGGTGCGTCGGTCGCGGGCCCGGTGCCGCTGCCCACTGAGAAGAACGTGTACTGCGTCATCAAGTCGCCGCACAAGTACAAGGACTCTCGCGAGCACTTCGAGATGCGCACCCACAAGCGCCTCATCGACATCCTCGACCCCACGCCGAAGACGGTTGACTCGCTGATGCGTCTCGACCTGCCGGCCGGCGTCGACATCGAGATCAAGCTCTGAGGGGACGGGCCGAGATGAGCAAGAACATCAAGGGCGTCCTGGGCGAGAAGCTCGGCATGACCCAGGTCTGGGACGAGAACAACCGGGTTGTCCCGGTCACCGTCGTCAAGGCCGGTCCGTGCGTCGTGACGCAGGTTCGCACCAACGACAGCGACGGCTACGAAGCGGTCCAGATCGCCTTCGGCGAGATCGACCCGCGCAAGGTGAACAAGCCCCTCAAGGGTCACTTCGCCAAGGCCGACGTCACCCCGCGCCGTCACCTGGTCGAGCTCCGCACCCCTGACGCCAGCGAGTACACGCTGGGCCAGGAGGTCACCGCCGCTGTGTTCGAGTCCGGCGTCAAGGTTGACGTCACGGGCAAGAGCAAGGGCAAGGGCTTCGCCGGTGTCATGAAGCGTCACAACTTCAAGGGCCTCGGCGCCGGGCACGGCACCCAGCGCAAGCACCGTTCCCCCGGTTCCATCGGTGGCTGCGCCACCCCTGGGCGTGTCTTCAAGGGCATGCGCATGGCGGGCCGCATGGGTAACGAGCGCGTCACCACCCAGAACCTGACCATCCACGCGGTTGACGCGGAGAAGGGTCTGCTCCTCATCAAGGGCGCGGTCCCCGGTCCGAACGGCGGCCTCGTCCTGGTCCGTACCGCGGCCAAGGGGGCTTGAGGTAATGAGCACCATTGACATCCTTTCGCCGGCAGGCGACAAGGCCGGTACCGTCGAGCTCCCCGCGGAGATCTTCGACGCGAAGACCAGCGTTCCGCTGATCCACCAGGTCGTTGTCGCTCAGCTGGCGGCTGCCCGTCAGGGCACGCACAAGACCAAGCGCCGCGGTGAAGTCCGCGGTGGTGGTAAGAAGCCTTACCGTCAGAAGGGCACCGGCCGCGCCCGTCAGGGTTCGACCCGCGCCCCGCAGTTCGCCGGTGGTGGCGTCGTCCACGGCCCGCAGCCGCGTGACTACTCGCAGCGGACCCCGAAGAAGATGAAGGCCGCCGCCCTGCGCGGTGCCCTCTCGGACCGGGCCCGTCACTCCCGTATCCACGTCGTCACCGGCGTGGTCGAGGGTGCCGCCTCCACGAAGGCCGCCAAGACGCTGCTCGGCAAGATCTCGGAGCGCCAGAACCTGCTCCTGGTCGTCGACCGCGCCGACGAGGCCGCGTGGCTGTCCGCGCGCAACCTGCCCCAGGTGCACATCCTGGAGCCGGGCCAGCTCAACACGTACGACGTGATCGTCTCTGACGACGTGGTCTTCACCCAGGCCGCTTTCGAGTCCTTCGTGTCTGGCCCCCAGACCGCTGAGACCGAAGGGAGCGCCGCCTGATGAGCGAGGCGACCGTTACCAGCAAGACGTACTCGGACCCGCGTGACGTTCTCGTCAAGCCCGTGGTCTCCGAGAAGAGCTACGCGCTGCTCGACGAGAACAAGTACACGTTCATCGTCGCGCCCGGCTCCAACAAGACCCAGATCAAGCAGGCCGTCGAGGCGGTCTTCTCGGTCAAGGTCACCGGGGTCAACACGATCAACCGGCAGGGCAAGCGCAAGCGCACCCGCACCGGTTTCGGCAAGCGCGCCGACACGAAGCGCGCCATCGTGACCCTCGCCGAGGGCGACCGTATCGACATCTTCGGCGGCCCGACCTCCTAACGGAGTTCGAGTCGTCCGGAATCGGACGAGGACTGAGAAATGGGTATCCGCAAGTACAAGCCGACGACCCCGGGCCGTCGTGGCTCCAGCGTCGCCGACTTTGTCGAGATCACGCGGTCCACGCCGGAGAAGTCGCTGGTCCGCCCCCTGCACAGCAAGGGCGGCCGTAACAACGCCGGTCGTGTGACCGTTCGCCACCAGGGTGGTGGCCACAAGCGCGCCTACCGCGTGATCGACTTCCGTCGTCACGACAAGGACGGCGTGCCGGCCAAGGTCGCGCACATCGAGTACGACCCGAACCGCACCGCGCGCATCGCGCTGCTGCACTACGCGGACGGCGAGAAGCGTTACATCGTCGCTCCCCGTGGCCTGTCGCAGGGTGACCGTGTCGAGAACGGTCCGACCGCCGACATCAAGCCCGGTAACAACCTGGCGCTGCGCAACATCCCGGTCGGTACGACCATCCACGCCATCGAGCTGCGGCCCGGCGGCGGCGCGAAGTTCGCCCGTTCCGCGGGTGCCTCCGTGCAGCTGCTGGCGAAGGAGGGCACCATGGCCCACCTTCGTATGCCGTCGGGTGAGATCCGCCTGGTCGACGCGCGCTGCCGCGCGACGATCGGTGAGGTCGGCAACGCCGAGCAGTCGAACATCAACTGGGGCAAGGCCGGCCGCATGCGCTGGAAGGGCGTCCGCCCGACCGTCCGCGGTGTCGCGATGAACCCGGTTGACCACCCGCACGGTGGTGGTGAAGGCAAGACCTCCGGTGGTCGTCACCCGGTCTCGCCGTGGGGTCAGAAGGAGGGTCGTACTCGTTCTCCCAAGAAGGCGAGCAACAAGTACATCGTCCGCCGCCGCAAGACGAACAAGAAGCGCTAGGAGCGGGTTTAGATGCCGCGCAGTCTCAAGAAGGGGCCCTTCGTCGACGGACACCTCATCAAGAAGGTGGACGTACAGAACGAGGCAGGCACCAAGAACGTCATCAAGACCTGGTCCCGTCGCTCGATGATCGTCCCGGCCATGCTGGGTCACACCATCGCGGTGCACAACGGCAAGATCCACGTCCCGGTGTTCGTCACCGAGTCGATGGTCGGCCACAAGCTCGGCGAGTTCTCGCCGACTCGCACCTTCCGCGGCCACGTCAAGGACGACCGGAAGTCGAAGCGCCGCTAAGCGCGGGGTGGAAACGACTATGACTTACACCGAAGGGACAACCATGGAAGCCAGGGCCCAGGCGCGGTACATCCGCGTCACGCCCATGAAGGCCCGCCGCGTGGTGGACCTCATCCGTGGCATGGATGCCACGGAGGCTCAGGCGGTCCTGCGTTTCGCCCCGCAGGCCGCGAGCGTGCCGGTTGGCAAGGTGCTGGACAGCGCCATCGCCAACGCTGCACACAACTACGACCACACCGACGCCTCTTCGCTGGTCATCAGCGAGGCGTACGTGGACGAGGGCCCGACCCTGAAGCGGTTCCGTCCGCGTGCTCAGGGCCGTGCCTACCGGATCCGTAAGCGGACCAGCCACATCACCGTGGTCGTCAGCAGCAAGGAAGGAACCCGGTAATGGGCCAGAAGGTAAACCCGCACGGGTTCCGGCTCGGCATCACCACGGACTTCAAGTCCCGCTGGTACGCCGACAAGCTGTACAAGGACTACGTCAAGGAAGACGTCGCCATTCGTCGCATGATGACGAAGGGCATGGAGCGGGCCGGCATCTCGAAGGTCGAGATCGAGCGCACCCGCGACCGCGTCCGCGTTGACATCCACACCGCCCGTCCGGGCATCGTCATCGGTCGCCGTGGCGCCGAGGCCGATCGCATCCGCGGCGAGCTGGAGAAGCTGACCGGCAAGCAGGTCCAGCTGAACATCCTCGAGGTCAAGAACCCCGAGGTGGACGCTCAGCTGGTGGCCCAGGCCGTCGCCGAGCAGCTCTCCTCCCGCGTCTCCTTCCGTCGGGCCATGCGCAAGAGCATGCAGTCCTCGATGAAGGCCGGCGCCAAGGGCATCAAGATCCAGTGCGGTGGTCGCCTCGGCGGCGCCGAGATGTCCCGCTCGGAGTTCTACCGCGAGGGCCGTGTGCCCCTGCACACCCTCCGTGCGAACGTCGACTACGGCTTCTTCGAGGCCAAGACGACCTTCGGCCGTATCGGCGTGAAGGTCTGGATCTACAAGGGCGACGTCAAGAACATCGCCGAGGTTCGCGCCGAGAACGCCGCGGCCCGCGCCGGCAACCGTCCGGCTCGTGGCGGCGCTGACCGCCCGGCCGGCCGCGGTGGCCGTGGTGGCGAGCGTGGCGGTCGCGGCCGTAAGCCGCAGCAGTCGCCGGCAGCCGAGGCCCCCAAGGCCGACGCTCCCGCCGCCGCTGCTCCGGCTGCTGAGAGCACCGGAACGGAGGCCTGACCGAAATGCTGATCCCCCGTAGGGTCAAGCACCGCAAGCAGCACCACCCGAAGCGCAGCGGTATGTCCAAGGGTGGCACGCAGGTTGCGTTCGGCGAGTACGGCATCCAGGCGCTGACCCCGGCGTACGTGACGAACCGTCAGATCGAGTCCGCTCGTATCGCGATGACCCGTCACATCAAGCGTGGCGGCAAGGTCTGGATCAACATCTACCCGGACCGTCCCCTGACGAAGAAGCCTGCCGAGACCCGCATGGGTTCCGGTAAGGGTTCTCCCGAGTGGTGGATCGCGAACGTCAAGCCCGGTCGGGTGATGTTCGAGCTGTCCTACCCGAACGAGAAGATTGCTCGTGAGGCGCTCACCCGCGCTGCTCACAAGCTTCCGATGAAGTGCCGGATCGTTCGGCGCGAGGCAGGTGAGTCGTGATGTCGGCCGGTACCAAGGCGTCCGAGCTGCGCGAGCTGGGCGACGAGGAGCTCCTCAACAAGCTCCGCGAAGCCAAGGAAGAGCTGTTCAACCTCCGCTTCCAGGCGGCGACGGGCCAGCTCGAGAACCACGGCCGGCTCAAGTCCGTCCGTAAGGACATCGCCCGGATCTACACCCTGATGCGTGAGCGCGAGCTGGGCATCGAGACGGTGGAGAGCGCCTGATGAGCGAGAAGACTGTGACTGAGACGAACACCGACCGCGGTTTCCGCAAGACCCGTGAGGGTCTGGTCGTCAGCGACAAGATGGACAAGACCGTCGTCGTCGCTGTCGAGGACCGTGTCAAGCACGCGCTGTACGGCAAGGTCATCCGCCGTACGAACAAGCTCAAGGCCCACGACGAGCAGAACTCCGCCGGCGTCGGCGACCGCGTCCTCATCATGGAGACGCGTCCGCTGTCCGCTTCGAAGCGCTGGCGCATCGTCGAGATCCTCGAGAAGGCCAAGTAATTCCTGAGGGGTTTCCCTCAGGTCAGTTCCGCCAGGCTCGGTGAGGGAGCCACGTAAGTCACTTACGTGGCTCCCCGCCGGGAACCGGCAGACGATCAGGAGATAGACGTGATCCAGCAGGAGTCGCGACTGCGCGTCGCCGACAACACGGGTGCGAAGGAAATTCTCACCATTCGTGTTCTCGGTGGCTCGGGTCGCCGCTACGCGGGTATCGGTGACGTCATCGTCGCCACCGTCAAGGACGCGATCCCCGGTGGCAACGTGAAGAAGGGTGACGTCGTCAAGGCCGTCATCGTTCGCACCGTCAAGGAGCGTCGTCGTCAGGATGGCTCGTACATCCGCTTCGACGAGAACGCCGCCGTCATTCTGAAGAACGACGGCGACCCCCGCGGCACCCGCATCTTCGGCCCCGTGGGCCGGGAGCTGCGCGAGAAGAAGTTCATGAAGATCATCTCGCTCGCGCCGGAGGTGCTGTAAGCATGAAGATCAAGAAGGGCGACCTGGTCCAGGTCATCACCGGTAAGGACAAGGGCAAGCAGGGCAAGGTCATCGTGGCCTACCCCGCCCAGGACCGCGTCCTCGTCGAGGGTGTCAACCGGGTCAAGAAGCACACCAAGGCCGGTCAGACGGCTCGCGGTTCGCAGACGGGTGGCATTGTGACCACCGAGGCCCCGATCCACGTCAGCAACGTTCAGCTGGTCGTGGAGAAGGACGGCAACAAGGTTGTCACTCGCGTCGGCTACCGCTTTGACGACGAGGGCAACAAGATCCGCGTTGCCAAGCGGACCGGTGAGGACATCTGATGACTGCCACCACTGCGCCGCGTCTCAAGACGCGCTACCGCGAGGAAATCGCCGGCAAGCTGCGTGAGGAGTTCTCGTACGAGAACGTCATGCAGGTTCCCGGTCTGGTCAAGATCGTGGTCAACATGGGTGTGGGCGACGCCGCCCGCGACTCCAAGCTGATCGACGGGGCCGTTCGCGACCTCACCACGATCACCGGCCAGAAGCCGGCCGTCACGAAGGCCCGCAAGTCCATCGCGCAGTTCAAGCTGCGCGAGGGCCAGCCGATCGGCTGCCACGTCACCCTCCGTGGTGACCGGATGTGGGAGTTCCTGGACCGTACGCTGTCGCTCGCGCTTCCGCGTATCCGTGACTTCCGTGGCCTGTCGCCGAAGCAGTTCGACGGCCGTGGCAACTACACCTTCGGTCTCACGGAGCAGGTCATGTTCCACGAGATCGACCAGGACAAGATCGACCGGGTCCGGGGCATGGACATCACCGTGGTCACCACGGCGACCAACGACGACGAGGGTCGTGCCCTGCTTCGTCACCTCGGCTTCCCGTTCAAGGAGAACTGACCGTGGCGAAGAAGGCTCTGATCGCTAAGGCCGCCCGTAAGCCGAAGTTCGGCGTTCGCGGGTACACCCGCTGCCAGCGCTGCGGCCGGCCCCACTCCGTCTACCGCAAGTTCGGCCTGTGCCGCGTGTGCCTTCGTGAGATGGCTCACCGTGGCGAGCTGCCGGGCGTGACCAAGAGCTCCTGGTAACTCTCCTTCGCCCCCTGGGCGTTGGAAGTTCCCGGAGACTCTCGGTAAGCATCTGGTCGGCAGGAGCCCCGCCTTTCATGCCGTAGGCTTGAAGGGTTGGGCGCCTGCCGCCCAAGACCGACTTACTACGCCGTAGGTCCCCGCACCGCACCCGTCCCGCCAGTGAGTGGGGAGAGGGATGGCGCATACAGGAAACCCCGGCGAGAGAGGCCGAAGGCCAATTCATGACCATGACTGATCCCATCGCAGACATGCTCACGCGTCTGCGTAACGCGAACTCGGCGTACCACGACTCCGTCGTGATGCCGCACAGCAAGATCAAGTCGCACATCGCGGAGATCCTCCAGCAGGAGGGCTTCATCACCGGCTGGAAGGTCGAGGACGCCGAGGTCGGCAAGAACCTCGTCCTGGAGCTGAAGTTCGGCCCGAACCGCGAGCGTTCGATCGCCGGCATCAAGCGCATCTCGAAGCCGGGTCTGCGTGTGTACGCAAAGTCCACCAACCTGCCGAAGGTTCTCGGCGGCCTGGGCGTGGCGATCATCTCCACGTCCCACGGTCTCCTGACCGGCCAGCAGGCAGGCAAGAAGGGCGTAGGTGGGGAAGTCCTCGCCTACGTCTGGTAGTCGGGAAAGGAAGGAAAGCTCATGTCGCGAATCGGCAAGCTCCCCATCCAGGTTCCCGCCGGTGTGGACGTCACCATCGATGGCCGTACGGTCGCGGTGAAGGGCCCCAAGGGTTCCCTCACGCACACCGTCGCCGCGCCGATCGAGGTCTCCAAGGGCGAGGACGGCGTTCTGAACGTCACCCGCCCGAACGACGAGCGTCAGAACAAGGCCCTCCACGGCCTGTCCCGCACGCTGGTGGCGAACATGATCACCGGCGTGACCGCGGGTTACTCCAAGGCGCTCGAGATCAGCGGTGTCGGTTACCGCGTCCAGGCGAAGGGCTCCAACCTGGAGTTCGCCCTGGGCTACAGCCACCCGATCCTCATCGAGGCGCCGGAAGGCATCACCTTCAAGGTCGAGTCGCCCACGAAGCTCAGCGTCGAGGGTATCGACAAGCAGAAGGTCGGCGAAGTGGCCGCCAACATCCGCAAGCTGCGGAAGCCCGACCCGTACAAGGCCAAGGGCGTCAAGTACGCGGGCGAGGTCATCCGCCGCAAGGTCGGAAAGGCTGGTAAGTAGCCATGGCATACGGTGTGAAGATCGCCAAGGGCGACGCGTACAAGCGCGCTGCTCGCAAGCGGCGCCACATCCGCGTCCGCAAGCACCTGTCGGGTTCCGCGGAGCGGCCCCGTCTGGTCGTGACGCGTTCCAACCGCCACATCGTGGCCCAGATCATCGACGACATCGCGGGCCACACGCTCGCGTCGGCGTCGACCCTGGACACCTCGATCCGTGGTGGCGAGGGCGACAAGAGCGCCCAGGCCAAGCAGGTCGGCGCCCTGGTCGCCGAGCGTGCCAAGGCTGCAGGCGTCGAGGCCGTCGTGTTTGACCGCGGTGGTAACCAGTACGCCGGGCGGATTGCCGCTCTGGCTGACGCCGCCCGTGAAGCCGGGCTGAAGTTCTAAGCCCCGGTTCCTACGCACAGCGGACGTAACAGAGAGAGGTAATTCCCATGGCTGGACCCCAGCGCCGCGGCAGCGGTGCCGGTGGCGGCGAGCGGCGGGACCGGAAGGGCCGTGACGGTGGCGCCAGCGCCGCCGAGAAGACCGCGTACGTCGAGCGCGTCGTCGCGATCAACCGCGTCGCCAAGGTTGTGAAGGGTGGTCGTCGCTTCAGCTTTACCGCGCTGGTCGTGGTGGGCGACGGTGACGGCACGGTCGGTGTCGGATACGGCAAGGCCAAGGAAGTTCCCGCGGCCATCGCCAAGGGTGTCGAAGAGGCCAAGAAGAACTTCTTCAAGGTCCCCCGCATCCAGGGCACCATCCCTCACCCGATCACGGGCGAGAAGGCAGCGGGCGTCGTCCTGCTCAAGCCGGCTTCCCCCGGTACCGGTGTTATCGCCGGTGGCCCGGTGCGTGCCGTGCTCGAGTGCGCCGGCGTTCACGACATCCTGTCGAAGTCGCTTGGCTCGTCCAACGCGATCAACATCGTGCACGCGACCGTGGAGGCCCTGAAGGGCCTGCAGCGTCCCGAGGAGATCGCGGCCCGCCGCGGTCTGCCCCTCGAGGACGTCGCCCCCGCGGCTCTGCTTCGTGCGCGTGCGGGAGCGGGTGCGTAATGGCTCGCCTCAAGATCACGCAGACGAAGTCGTACATCGGCAGCAAGCAGAACCACCGCGACACCCTGCGTTCGCTCGGCCTCAAGCGCCTGAACGACTCGGTTGTCAAGGAGGACCGCCCCGAGTTCCGCGGAATGGTGCAGACCGTCCGCCACCTCGTGACGGTTGAGGAGGTTGACTGACATGGCGGAGAACAGCCCGCTGAAGGCCCACAACCTCCGGCCTGCCCCGGGCGCCAAGACCGCCAAGACCCGTGTGGGTCGTGGTGAGGCGTCCAAGGGTAAGACCGCAGGCCGTGGTACCAAGGGTACGAAGGCTCGTTACCAGGTTCCGGAGCGCTTCGAGGGTGGCCAGATGCCCCTCCACATGCGTCTCCCGAAGCTCAAGGGCTTCAAGAACCCGTTCCGCACGGAGTACCAGGTCGTGAACCTGGACAAGCTCGCGACGCTCTACCCCGAGGGTGGAGAGGTCACGGTGGCCGACCTGGTCGCCAAGGGTGCCGTGCGCAACAACCACCTCGTCAAGGTCCTCGGACAGGGCGAGATCTCCGTGGCGCTGCAGGTTTCGGTTGACGCCGTCTCCGGCTCCGCCAAGGAGAAGATCACCGCCGCCGGCGGTACGGTCACCGAGCTCGTCTGAGCCCCGGGACAGAACTGAGCCCGGTCGGCTGCCTCTTCGGAGGCGGTCGGCCGGGTTTTTCGTGCCCGGAGCCATTTCGGGGCGATATACGGGAACCGTAAAGGCTCGGGAAAGGTTGAACGGGTGTCCACCGCACCGGCGGTGGGGGAGCGCAGGGGCGTTCACGTCCCAAATGGTGTGGCTTGGCCGGTCTTTCGCGACGCGGGCCGGGAGGCGGGCCGTGCACCGGTGTGCGGCGCGTGTTTCCTGCTCAGTCCCGAGCCGGGTAGGGTAGCGCCGTTAATCTTTTGTGGCCTCCTTACGATGTAGGGCTGCCCTGTATCCGATCCCATCCAGACCCGTCGCCTCTGACGCACAGCGCGGGGGTCGCAGGAGGCACCGTGTTCACCGCGTTCGCCCGAGCGTTCAAGACGCCCGACCTGCGCAAGAAGCTGCTCTTCACGCTCGGCATGATCGTGATCTATCGGCTCGGGGCGCACATCCCGGCTCCCGGCGTCGACTACACGAAGGTGCAGCAGTGCATCGACCAGGCGGACTCGGGTGGTCTCCTCGGTCTGATGCAGATGTTCAGCGGTGGCGCCCTTCTGCAGATCACCATCTTCGCGCTCGGCATCATGCCGTACATCACGGCGAGCATCATTCTGCAGCTGCTGACCGTCGTGATCCCGCGCCTGGAAGCCCTGAAGAAGGAGGGGCAGTCCGGCACGGCGAAGATCACGCAGTACACGCGTTATCTGACGGTCGCGCTGGCCGTCCTCCAGGGCACCGGCCTCGTCGCCACCGCCCGCAGCGGCGCGCTCTTCCAGAACTGTTCCGTGGGCGACCAGATCGTCGCGGACAAGTCGGTCTTCACCACGGTCATCATGGTCGTCACGATGACCGCCGGTACGGCCGCCGTCATGTGGCTCGGTGAGCTGATCACGGACCGCGGCATCGGCAACGGCATGTCGATCCTGATGTTCATCTCGATCGCCGCCACGTTCCCCGGCGCCCTGTGGTCCATCAAGGAGAGCGGCAAGCTGGCCGACGGCTGGATCGAGTTCGCTACCGTCATCCTCATCGGCTTCGTGATGGTCGGCCTCGTCGTCTTCGTCGAGCAGGCCCAGCGCCGCATCCCGGTGCAGTACGCGAAGCGCATGATCGGTCGCCGTTCCTACGGCGGTACGTCCACGTACATCCCGCTCAAGGTGAACCAGGCGGGTGTGATTCCCGTCATCTTCGCCTCGTCGCTGCTCTACATCCCGGCGCTGATCGTCCAGTTCTCCGGCTCCAACGCGGGCTGGGCGACCTGGATCACGGACAACTTCGTGCAGCAGAACGAGCCGATCTACATGGTGGCGTACTTCCTGCTGATCGTCTTCTTCGCCTTCTTCTATGTGGCCATCTCGTTCAACCCCGACGAGGTCGCCGACAACATGAAGAAGTATGGTGGCTTCATCCCGGGTATCCGCGCAGGTCGTCCTACTGCCGAATACCTGAGCTACGTGCTCAACCGGATCACTTGGCCAGGCTCGCTGTACCTGGCCCTGATCGCTCTTGTGCCGACGATGGCGTTGGCGGGCTTCGGCGGTGCGAACGCGAACTTCCCGTTCGGCGGGACGAGCATCCTCATCATCGTGGGTGTGGGTCTGGAAACCGTGAAGCAGATCGAGAGTCAGCTCCAGCAGCGCAATTACGAAGGGTTCCTCCGCTGATGCGCATCGTCCTCGTCGGGCCTCCGGGTGCCGGCAAGGGAACGCAGGCTGCGTACCTTGCCGACAACCTGTCGATTCCGCACATCGCCACGGGCGACCTCTTCCGCGCCAACATCAGCCAGGGCACCGACCTTGGCAAGCAGGCACGCGCCTTCATGGACGCCGGCCAGCTGGTGCCGGACGAAGTCACCATCGGGATGGCCAAGGACCGCATGGCCCAGGCGGACGCCGTGAACGGCTTCCTGCTGGACGGCTTCCCGCGGAACGTGGGCCAGGCCGAAGCCCTTGACGTGATGCTCAAGGACGAGGGCGTGAAGCTCGACGCGGTTCTCGACCTGGAGGTCCCCGAGGACGAGGTCGTGAAGCGGATCGCGGGTCGCCGCGTCTGCCGCAACAACAGCGCGCACGTTTTCCACCTGACGTACAACCCGCCGAAGACCGAGGGCGTCTGCGACGCCTGCGGCGGCGAGCTGTACCAGCGGGACGACGACAGCGAGGAGACGGTCCGTACCCGGCTGGAGGTCTACCACACGCAGACCGAGCCGATCATCGACTACTACCGGGCCCAGGGCCTGGTGGTGACCATCTCCGCGCTCGGCAAGGTCGCGGACGTGACCGCCCGCGCCATGGAGGCGCTGAAGCCCGCGAACGAGGGCTGAGCGTCACCCCGTACCACCCGCTGTGCAAGCCGGCCGCGGCGCCTCTGGGCGCCGCGGCCGACTGCTTGCCCCCGTATCGTTGAACACGCCGAGCCGTACCCGTCACCGTCGATGCAGAGAGGCGCCGAGCAATGGTGCAGATCAAGACCCCCGAGCAGATCGCGAAGATGCGCGAGGCGGGCCTGGTGGTCGCTGCCATTCACGCCGCCACCCGTGAGGCGGCCGTTCCCGGGGCCACAACGCACGACCTGGACCAGGTCGCCCGCAAGGTGATCGCCGACCACGGCGCGAAGTCGAACTTCCTCGGGTACGGCGGGTTCCCCGCGACCATCTGCACCTCGGTCAACGAGGTCGTCGTCCACGGCATCCCGGACGAGGAGACGGTCCTGAAGGACGGCGACATCATCTCGATCGACGCCGGCGCGATCGTGGACGGATGGCACGGTGACGCGGCCTACACCGCCTTCGTGGGCACCGGTCACGCTCCGGAGCTGGTCGAGCTCTCCCGGGTGACCGAGGAGTCGATGTGGGCCGGGATCGCCGCGATGAAGGTGAACAACCGGCTCGTCGACGTCTCCCGGGCCATCGAGACCTACATCCGCCGCCAGCCCCGCCCGGCGACCGGGAAGTACGGGATCATCGAGGACTTCGGCGGCCACGGCATCGGCACCGAGATGCACATGGACCCGCATCTGCTGAACTACGTCTCCCGCAAGCGCGGCAAGGGGATCAAGCTGGTCCCCGGCGTCTGCCTGGCGATCGAGCCCATGGTCTCGCTCGGCACGGCGCGGACGGAGACCCTCGCCGATGACTGGACGGTCATCACGACGGACGGCACCTGGTCCTCGCACTGGGAGCACTCCATCGCGCTGACCGAGCAGGGCCCGCTGGTCCTGACCGCGCCGGACTGCGGCAAGGCGAAGCTCGCGGAGTACGGGATCACGGCCGCGCCCGACCCTCTCGGGTGATGCGACCCTTCCGGTAGGTCTAAGGATCACCCCGGCTGGGCAAACTTGACGGATTCGTCTTTTGGGGTCCGCTGACGTAGACTGACTCGTCGGCTCTGGTGCATCCGTGTGTCCACATGCAATCGCATGACAGGCGCGGGATCGCGGGAGCCGATCAAGGTAGCCGATTCGAAAGGCGAAGCGTGGCCAAGAAGCAAGGTGCCATCGAGATTGAGGGCACCGTGATCGAGTCCCTCCCGAACGCAATGTTCAAGGTGGAGCTCCAGAACGGTCACAAGGTCCTGGCGCACATCAGCGGCAAGATGCGGATGCACTACATCCGTATCCTCCCCGATGACCGGGTTGTGGTGGAGCTCTCTCCGTACGACCTGACGCGTGGCCGGATCGTCTACCGCTACAAGTAGATCTTGCCGGCACCCCGTTTCGGCGGGTGATGGCACTGACCCGGAGAACCTGACATCCCATGAAGGTCAAGCCGAGCGTCAAGAAGATCTGCGACAAGTGCAAGGTGATCCGCCGTCACGGTCGGGTCATGGTCATCTGCGACAACCTGCGCCACAAGCAGCGCCAGGGCTGACGCACGACCGCCTGCATCTCGCAGTTCTTCGCGCGACGCACGTAATACGTACATACGCAGTACCCGTCCAAGCCACGGCTGACGACACCTCCGGCGGGGGCCGGGGACCCGGACGTACCACTGCTCCTCGTGAGCGGTCGGCGGTCGGGAGTGGAACTGCGGAAGACCCCCGATCTAACAACTGGAGCCATTGAATGGCACGCGTTTCAGGTGTTGACATCCCGCGCGAAAAGCGCGTGGAGGTTGCCCTCACCTACGTCTTCGGTATCGGGCGCACCCGGTCCAAGGAGATCCTCGCCGCCACCGGCGTGAACCCGAACACCCGCGTTCGCGACCTGGCCGAGGAAGACCTCGTCAAGATCCGCGAGCACGTGGACGCCAACCTCCGCACCGAGGGTGACCTCCGCCGCGAGGTCCAGGCGAACATCCGCCGCAAGGTCGAGATCGGCTGCTACCAGGGCATCCGCCACCGTCGTGGCCTGCCCGTCCACGGTCAGCGCACCAGCACGAACGCGCGTACCCGCAAGGGCCCGCGTCGCGCCATCGCCGGTAAGAAGAAGCCGGGCAAGAAGTAGTCCTCAGCGGACGCACTGCGGACCTCCGGTTCTTCCGGTTCCCGCAGCAACCAGCGGTCTTCGCTGTAGGACCGATCACCTCCCCTCTCCATCTGGAGTCAAGACATGCCCCCCAAGGGTCGTCAGGGCGCAGCCAAGAAGGTGCGTCGCAAGGAAAAGAAGAACGTCGCTCACGGCCACGCGCACATCAAGAGCACGTTCAACAACACCATCGTCTCGATCACGGACCCCTCGGGCAACGTGATCTCCTGGGCCTCCGCCGGCCACGTCGGCTTCAAGGGCTCGCGCAAGTCCACCCCCTTCGCCGCGCAGATGGCCGCCGAGTCGGCCGCCCGCCGCGCGCAGGAGCACGGCATGCGCAAGGTCGACGTCTTCGTCAAGGGTCCCGGCTCCGGCCGTGAGACCGCGATCCGCTCGCTCCAGGCCACCGGCCTGGAGGTCGGTTCGATCCAGGACGTCACCCCGACGCCGCACAACGGCTGCCGTCCGCCGAAGCGTCGTCGCGTCTGACCCGCTACGGCCGGTGACGGCCGTGCGTCAGTAGCGCCGGGTCCGGGCGGTACACCTCTTACGGGGCGTACCGCCCGTACCCTTGTTACATCTGTCGGGCATCAAATAGTGGGTGCCCACGACTGAAGGATCACCGCATGCTTATCGCTCAGCGTCCGTCGCTGACCGAAGAGGTCGTCGACGAGTTCCGCTCCCGGTTCGTGATCGAGCCGCTGGAGCCGGGCTTCGGTTACACCCTCGGCAACTCCCTCCGCCGTACGCTCCTCTCCTCGATCCCCGGTGCCGCTGTCACCAGCATCCGGATCGACGGTGTCCTGCACGAGTTCACCACCGTGCCGGGCGTCAAGGAGGACGTCACCGACCTCATCCTCAACATCAAGCAGCTGGTCGTCTCCTCGGAGCACGACGAGCCCGTCGTGATGTACCTGCGCAAGCAGGGCCCGGGTCTGGTCACCGCCGCCGACATCGCGCCCCCGGCCGGTGTCGAGGTGCACAACCCCGACCTCGTTCTCGCCACGCTCAACGGCAAGGGCAAGCTGGAGATGGAGCTGACCGTCGAGCGCGGTCGCGGCTACGTCTCCGCCGTCCAGAACAAGCAGGTCGGCCAGGAGATCGGCCGTATCCCGGTCGACTCCATCTACTCGCCGGTGCTCAAGGTCACGTACAAGGTCGAGGCGACCCGTGTCGAGCAGCGCACCGACTTCGACAAGCTGATCGTCGACGTCGAGACCAAGCAGGCCATGCGTCCCCGTGACGCCATGGCGTCGGCCGGTAAGACCCTGGTCGAGCTGTTCGGTCTGGCGCGCGAGCTCAACATCGACGCCGAGGGCATCGACATGGGCCCGTCCCCGACGGACGCCGCTCTCGCCGCCGATCTGGCTCTGCCGATCGAGGAGCTGGAGCTCACGGTCCGTTCGTACAACTGCCTCAAGCGCGAGGGCATCCACTCCGTGGGTGAGCTCGTGGCCCGTTCCGAGGCGGACCTGCTCGACATCCGCAACTTCGGTGCGAAGTCGATCGACGAGGTCAAGGCGAAGCTGGCCGGTATGGGCCTGGCGCTGAAGGACTCTCCTCCCGGCTTCGACCCGACGGCTGCGGCGGACGCCTTCGGCGCCGACGACGACGCGGACGCCGGGTTCGTGGAGACCGAGCAGTACTGAGTTGCCTCCCGGCTGGGGGTGCCCGGATTTGAGGGTGCCCCCGTGCCGGGGCTGAGGCTTTGTCCTCAATCGCCGGACGGGTTTGATTTTGTCCGGCAGCTATGACTTCCGTGAGGCGACCGCCTCGCGGGAACTGACACCGGTACCTGATACGGCCGGTGCAGCACACAAGGAGAATCACCATGCCGCGTCCCGCCAAGGGTGCCCGTCTGGGCGGCAGCGCCGCGCACGAGCGTCTGCTCCTCGCCAACCTGGCGAAGTCGCTGTTCGAGCACGGCCGCATCACGACGACCGAGGCCAAGGCTCGCCGCCTGCGCCCCGTCGCCGAGCGCCTCGTCACCAAGGCGAAGAAGGGCGACATCCACAACCGTCGCCTGGTGCTCCAGACGATCACGGACAAGAGCGTCGTCCACACGCTCTTCACCGAGATCGCTCCCCGGTACGAGAACCGCCCCGGTGGTTACACCCGTATCACCAAGATCGGCAACCGCCGTGGCGACAACGCCCCGATGGCGGTCATCGAGCTGGTCGAGGCGCTGACCGTGGCCCAGCAGGCCACCGGTGAGGCCGAGGCCGCCACGAAGCGTGCTGTCAAGGAAGACGCGGCCAAGAAGGACGAGGCCCCCGCGGCCGAGTCCGTCGAGGACGCCAAGCCGGCCGACGACGCCGAGTCCAAGGACGCCTGAGCGTTCTAGCGACCACGGGACGGGCCCGCATCACCCTTCGGGGCGGTGCGGGCCCGTTTCGCTGACCAGGGTGTGGAGAGGGAGACGCGGTGAGTGACCAGGCCGAGCCCGGTTTCGTGCGGGTACGACTGGACCTGTCCTACGACGGCAGGGACTTCTCCGGCTGGGCGAAGCAGACCAGCCGGCGCACGGTGCAGGGCGAGATCGAGGACGCGCTGCGGACCGTGACCCGCTCGTCGGTGACGTACGACCTGACGGTGGCGGGCCGCACGGACGCCGGCGTGCACGCGCGCGGCCAGGTGGCCCATGTGGATCTGCCGGAGGCCGTCTGGGGCGAGCATGAAGAGAAGCTGCTGCGGCGGCTTGCGGGGCGGTTGCCGCTCGACGTGCGTATCTGGCGTGCCGCCCCCGCCCCGGCGGGGTTCAACGCCCGCTTCTCCGCGCTGTGGCGGCGGTACGCCTACCGCGTCGGCGACCGGCCCGGCGGGGTCGACCCGCTGACGCGTGGTCATGTGCTGTGGCACGACCGGCCGTTGGACCTGGACGCGATGAACGAGGCGGCCGCACTGATGGTCGGCGAGCACGACTTCGCCGCGTACTGCAAGAAGCGCGAGGGTGCGACGACCATCCGTACGCTCCAGCAGCTGAGTTGGGTACGGGACGCGGAGTCCGGTGTCCTCACCGCGACCGTGCAAGCGGACGCGTTCTGCCACAACATGGTGCGGGCGCTGATCGGGGCCGCACTGTTCGTCGGCGACGGGCGGCGGCCCGCCTCCTGGCCCGCCGAGGTGCTCGCCGCGAAGGTGCGCGACCCCGGGGTGCACGTGGTGCGACCGCACGGGCTGACGCTGGAGGAAGTGGCGTACCCGGCGGACGACTTGCTTGCGGCGCGGGCCGAAGAGGCCCGGAACGTACGGACGTTGCCGGGGGCGGGCTGCTGCTGATTCCCGACCCCGGGCTTCGGGTCAGCCGTTGGGGTCGGCCACAGCCTGCGAGGCCTGGATCTGGCCCCGGCGGTGGATCTGACGGAAGGTGAAGTTCGTCAGATCCTTGTTGACCGCGTAGACGTTCTCGTCGGCGGTGGTGACCCGCTTGCCGTTGAGGAAGCCGCCGATGGTGAAGTAGGCGTAACGCCCGTAGGAGTTGGACGTGCGCAGGCAGACCGTGCCGCCCCGGCAGAACGTGTTGACTCCGCCGCCGCTGAGCGAGGCGAGGCCGCCCGAGGCCTGGTCGACGGCCTTCTTCGCGCGGGCCTCCGTGTCGAAGACGGCGACGCCGACCGTGACGGCCACCCCGTCCTTACGGTAGGTGGCCCGGATGAGCTGCTTGCAGCCGTTGTTGGTGAGGACGGAGCCGAGGGCGCCCTGGGTGCCGGTCGCGCACTTCGCGGAGCTGCTCGTCGCGCCCTTGAGGTGGACGCGGTCGCCCATGGTGAGCTTCTTGCCGGGGAAGAACCCGTCGACGGTGACCGGCGCCTTGTCCTTGTCGGCGCTGGATATGAAGTCCTTGGGGTCCGGCGGGGGCGGCGGTGCGACCGAGGAGAACGAGGGCTGGGGCGCCGAGGTGTCCTCGGGGAGGTCGGCGGGGGCGGGGAGTTGGCTGGCGTTCTTGTCGCCCTTGCCGGTGTCGCCGCCGTTCGATGTGACCACGGCCGTCGTCACGATCGCGCCGATCGCGACGGTGGCCAGCGCCCCGCCGCCGATCATCAGCAGTCTCTTCCGGCGGGCCCGCGCCGCGGACTGATCCGCCAGCGCCGCCCAGTCCGGTGTCCCGTCGCCCCCGGGCCCCCAGGAGGCCCCCCCTTGCCCAAAGCTCATGCGCGCAGTTTAGGGGGTGAGGTAAACCGGTTGGGCCTGGAGTTCGCGGACCGTGACAATGCTCGGTATGGGACATCTCGAAGCGGGCCACCTTGAGTACTACCTTCCGGACGGGCGGGTGCTGCTCGGCGACGCCTCGTTCCGGGTGGCCGACGGAGCCGTCGTCGCGCTCGTCGGGGCGAACGGGGCGGGCAAGACGACCTTGCTGCGCCTCCTCGCCGGTGAGCTCCAGCCGCACGGCGGCACGGTGTCGGTGAGCGGCGGGCTCGGCGTGATGCCGCAGTTCGTGGGCTCGGTGCGGGACGAGCGGACGGTCCGGGACCTGCTGGTGTCCGTGGCCCAGCCCCGGATCAGGGAGGCCGCGAAGGCCGTCGACGCGGCCGAGGAACGCATCCTCACCGTCGACGACGAGGCCGCCCAGATGGCGTACGCGCAGGCGCTGAGCGACTGGGCGGAGGCGCGCGGGTACGAGGCCGAGACGGTCTGGGACATGTGCACGACGGCCGCGCTGGGCGTTCCGTACGACAAGGCGCAGTGGCGCGAGGTGCGCACGCTCAGCGGCGGCGAGCAGAAGCGGCTGGTGCTGGAGGCGCTGCTGCGCGGGCCCGACGAGGTCCTGCTCCTGGACGAGCCGGACAACTATCTGGACGTGCCGGGGAAGCGGTGGCTGGAGGAGAAGCTGAAGGAGACCCGTAAGACGGTCCTCTTCGTCTCCCACGACCGGGAGCTGCTGTCCCGGGCCGCCGAGAAGATCGTCAGCGTCGAGCCGAGTCCGGCGGGCAGCGACGTGTGGGTGCACGGTGGCGGCTTCGCGACCTACCACGACGCGCGCAAGGAGCGGTTCGCGCGGTTCGAGGAGCTGCTGCGGCGCTGGCAGGAGGAGCACGCCCGGCTGAAGGCGCTCGTCCTGCGGATGCGCCAGCAGGCGGCGAACAGCCCGGACATGGCGAACCGCTACCACGCGATGCAGACCCGCTTCAAGAAGTTCGAGGAGGCCGGGCCGCCGCCGGAGCCGCCGCGCGAGCAGGACATCACGATGCGGCTGCGCGGCGGGCGTACCGGGGTGCGGGCGGTCACCTGCAAGGGCCTGGAGCTGACCGGGCTGATGAAACCGTTCGACCTGGAGATCTTCTACGGGGAGCGCGTCGCGGTCCTCGGCTCCAACGGGTCCGGCAAGTCGCACTTCCTGCGGCTGCTGGCGGGGGAGCCGGTGGCCCACACGGGGGAGTGGAAGCTCGGGGCGCGGGTGGTGCCCGGGCACTTCGCGCAGACGCACGCGCATCCGGAGCTGCTGGGGAAGACGCTGGTGGACATCCTCTGGTCCGAGCACGCCAAGGACCGGGGCGGGGCGATGTCGGTGCTGCGGCGGTACGAGCTGGAGCGGCAGGGGGACCAGGACTTCGAGCGGCTTTCGGGTGGACAGCAGGCACGGTTCCAGATCCTGCTGCTGGAGCTGGCGGGGACGACCGCGCTGCTGCTGGACGAGCCGACGGACAACCTGGACCTGGAGTCGGCGGAGGCGCTGCAGGACGGGCTGGAGGTGTACGACGGGACGGTGATGGCCGTGACGCATGACCGGTGGTTCGCGAAGTCCTTCGACCGGTATCTGGTGTTCGGGTCGGACGGGGTGGTGCGGGAGACGGCGGAGCCGGTGTGGGACGAGCGGAGGGTTGAACGGTCGCGTTGAGGTGCCGTGCGGCGCCGTTGCGGGGGCGCTGCCCCCGGGCCCTCGCGCCTCAGGCGCCGGCGGGGCTGAAAGGCTCGCCTCAAGCGCCGGCGGGGCTGGGTGGGTGCGGCAGGGCTCAGAAGGCTGCCTCGTACGGAGTGGGCGCGGTGGGGCTGAAAAGATCGCCTCAAGCGCCGGCGAGGCTGGAAGGGTGCGGCGGAGCTGGGAAGGTTGCCTCGCGCGGGGGTGGGTGCGGCGGAGGTGGAAAGGTTGCCTCGCGCGGGGGATGGGTGCGGCGGGGCCGGATGGGTGGCACGGGGGCGTTTTGACCCCTGTGGGGGGTCGACGGTAGGCTTCCTCTTTGTTATGCGTATCGGCCGCGCCCCCGTGGCGCTCAGGGCCCCTACGTAGGTTCTCTGGAGCAGTTACCAGTGGCTCGCATACGGGCATCGTCCCGGCGCTGTGAGCCCCAGCTGCATGATCGCTTCAGGGGTGCCATGTGTTGTCTGGACCTCATCCACTAAGAAGCGAAGGCTACGAAGTGCGTACGTACAGCCCCAAGCCCGGCGATGTCACTCGCCAGTGGCACATCATCGACGCTCAGGACATTGTCCTGGGCCGTCTCGCCACCACGGCTGCGAACCTCCTCCGGGGTAAGCACAAGGCGATCTACGCCCCCCACATGGACATGGGCGACTTCGTCATCATCATCAACGCCGACAAGGTGCACCTGTCCGGCAACAAGAAGACCCAGAAGATGGCGTACCGCCACTCGGGCTTCCCGGGCGGTCTCCGTTCGGTGCGCTACGACGAGCTGCTGGCGAAGAACCCCGAGAAGGCCGTCGAGAAGGCCATCAAGGGCATGATCCCCAAGAACACCCTGGGCCGTCAGGTGCTCTCGAAGCTCAAGGTCTACGCGGGCGACCAGCACCCGCACGCTGCTCAGCAGCCGGTCCCGTTCGAGATCACCCAGGTCGCGCAGTAGTTCCGGCCACCCCCTAAGACGTACAGAAAGATCTGAGGAGAATCGTGGCCGAGACCACTGTTGAGAACCCCGTCGAGGGCACCGAGGGCGAGGAGACCTTCGCCGAGGTGACCACCTTCGAGTCCGAGGTTCCCGTCGAGGGCGAGTACACCAGCGAGTCCCTCGCGGGCCGCTTCGGTGACCCCCAGCCCGCCGCCGGCCTGGGCCGTCGCAAGAACGCCATCGCCCGCGTCCGGATCGTTCCGGGCACCGGCAAGTGGAAGATCAACGGTCGCACCCTTGAGGACTACTTCCCCAACAAGGTGCACCAGCAGGAAGTCAACGAGCCCTTCAAGGTGCTCGAGCTCGACGGCCGCTACGACGTCATCGCCCGCATCTCGGGTGGCGGCGTCTCCGGTCAGGCCGGCGCCCTGCGCCTCGGCGTGGCCCGCGCGCTGAACGAGGCGGACGTGGACAACAACCGCGCCACGCTGAAGAAGGCCGGCTTCCTCTCCCGCGACGACCGTGCGGTCGAGCGCAAGAAGGCCGGTCTCAAGAAGGCCCGTAAGGCCCCGCAGTACAGCAAGCGCTAAATATCGCCTGCTCGACTGTCACGTTCGCCCCGGCGGCACACTCCGTGCTTGCCGGGGCGTTCGTTTATCGACGCTCGCGGGCGTATAACGGCATGAGACGTTCATCGGCCCGGACGCACCAGGCCTGAGCGATGCCACCCGGCGTGCCCTTTTGCGGTTTTTCGTCGCTTTCATCGTTTGTTTTCTCAGTTTCGTTTGCTGTGCAGTAGTGGTTTGTGATTTCGGAGCACTTCGGAGGACACCAGTGGGACGACTCTTCGGTACGGATGGAGTACGGGGTGTCGCCAACGCCGACCTGACGGCCGAGCTGGCGCTCGGTCTCTCGGTCGCGGCGGCGCACGTACTCGCCGAGGCAGGCACCTTCGCGGGCCATCGCCCGACCGCCGTGGTCGGACGTGATCCGCGGGCATCCGGAGAGTTCCTGGAGGCCGCCGTCGTGGCGGGTCTGGCCAGCGCCGGGGTGGACGTGCTGCGCGTCGGCGTGCTGCCGACGCCCGCGGTCGCGCACCTCACCGGCGTGCTCGACGCCGACCTCGGCGTGATGCTCTCCGCCAGCCACAACGCGATGCCCGACAACGGCATCAAGTTCTTCGCGCGCGGCGGCCACAAGCTCGCCGACGAGCTGGAGGACCGGATCGAGACGGTCTACGAGCAGCACCGCACCGGTGAGCCGTGGGACCGCCCGACCGGCGCGGGCGTCGGCCGGGTGAGTGATTACGCGGAGGGCTTCGACCGGTACGTCGCCCACCTCATCGGTGTCCTCCCCAACCGGCTCGACGGGCTGAAGGTCGTCCTGGACGAGGCGCACGGCGCCGCCGCCCGGGTCTCGCCCGCCGCGTTCGCCCGGGCCGGCGCCGAGGTCGTCACCATCGGGGCCGACCCGGACGGCCTCAACATCAACGACGGCTGCGGCTCCACCCATCTGGAGCTGCTGCGCGCCGCCGTCGTCGAGCACGGGGCCGACCTCGGCATCGCGCACGACGGCGACGCCGACCGCTGCCTGGCCGTGGACGGGGCGGGCGAGGAGGTCGACGGCGACCAGATCCTCGCCGTGCTGGCCCTCGCCATGCGGGAGGCCGGGCAGCTGCGCAAGGACACCGTGGTCGGCACCGTCATGTCGAACCTCGGCTTCAAGCTGGCCATGGAGCGCGAGGGCATCCAGCTCGTCCAGACGGCGGTCGGCGACCGGTACGTCCTGGAGTCGATGAAGGCCGAGGGCTTCGCGCTGGGCGGCGAGCAGTCCGGGCACGTCATCGTCCTGGACCACGCCACGACCGGCGACGGCACGCTGACCGGCCTGATGCTGGCGGCCCGCGTCGCCGCCACCGGCCGGAGCCTCACCGAGCTGGCCGGGGTCATGCAGCGCCTGCCCCAGGTCCTCGTCAACGTCCCCGACGTCGACAAGACCCGGGTGAACACCTCGGCCGAGCTGGCCGCCGCGGTCACCGAGGCGGAGGCCGAGCTCGGCGAGAGCGGGCGCGTGCTGCTGCGCCAGTCGGGTACGGAGCCGCTGGTGCGGGTCATGGTCGAGGCCGCCGACATCGAGCAGGCGCGCGCCGTCGCGGGCCGGCTGGCCGATGTGGTGAAGTCCGCGCTGGGCTGAGGCCCCGGCCCCTGCCCCGAGCCGTACGCGTACCGGCTTGAGTGGCCGTACGCGTACGGCGGGCACGGCCCCGGGGCAGAGTCGTGGGCTCAGGCTCGCGGCAGGGCGGGGCGTTCCACGGCGACCATGGCGGCGTCGTCGTTCAGCTGTCCGCCGACGTAGTGCAGCAGGTCGCTCCGCAGGCGGTGGAGGAAGGCGTCGGGATCGCGCTCGCTCCATCCCGTGACGCGATCGATGAGCGGGTAGAAGGCGCCGGTGGCGTCGCGTGCCTCGGTGACCCCGTCCGTGTACAGCAGCAGAAGGTCCCCCGGTTCGAACGGGAAGCTGTCGACCTCGTAGCGGGGGTGTGCCAGGTCGCCCAGGCCCAGCGGGGGCGCCGGGTGCCCGACGTGCATCGTCGTCGGGCGGCCGTCGCGCAGGACGATGGGCGGCGGGTGTCCGCAGGAGATCATCCGGACCGGGCCGTTCTGGTCGGGGATGTCCATGACGGTGGCCGTGATGAACGTTTCTCCGATGCGGCCCGTCCCGCCCGGTTCCATGGGGTCCCAGCCCACGCTGCGGTCGAGGTGGGCGACCAGTTCGCCCAGGCCCGCCTCGCGGTGGGCGGCGACACGAAAGGCTCCGAGCAGCAGGGCGGCGTCGTTGACCGCGGTCAGCCCCTTGCCCCGGACGTCGCCGACCATCAGCCGGGTGCCGGAGGCGGTGCGCGCCGCCGCGTACAGGTCCCCGCCGATGCGGGCCTCGGCCTCCGCGGCGAGGTAGAGAGCGGAGGCCCGCAGGGGCCCGAGCCTCCCGGGCAGCGGGGGCAGGACTACGCGCTGGGCGGCTTCGGACACATGGCGGACCTGCGACAGCTCCTTCGCGCGGCGCTCCCGCACGACGCAGAAGACCACCAGACTCACGCCGACCAGCAGCAGGGCGATGATCTGCGCCTCGTGGTTGGCCGACAGCAGGTCCGCGGGATCGCGGATCACCCCGATGAGGGTCTGCGCCACCACCGCCAGCGCGGCGACCACGCCCACGGCCCTCGGTCCGCCGAACAACGGGGTGATCGCCGGGGCGGCCACGAGCAGCGGGCCGAGGTGGATGTCGGGCGGCGCGGACACGTCGACCACCGTCACCGCGACGATCCACAGGATCGGGATGGCGATCAGCCCCCGCCGACGGCCGGGTCCTTCGGGGCGCTGCGGCATGTCTCCTCTCTACACCGCCCGCACCCGGTTCGCACCGGCTGCGCGGGGCCGCCCGACGTCATGGCCGTCACCGAGGCGCCCGCCCCGTCACGCCCCCACCGAAGCCCCCGGCGTGCTCGCCGGGGGCTTCTGCTGACGCCGGATCTTCCACAGGCCCTTCTGGAGCAGCAGCGTCAGCGTCCCCGCCAGGACGATCCCGCCGAGGTTGGCGAGGAGCTGCTGACCCGAGCCGACCGTCTGCTGGTAGTCGGAGTAGCTGAACGCGACGGCCGCGTTGGCGGCGGCCGGGACCGTCGTCACGGAGATCGCCACGCCGATCAGGGCCCCGGACTTCGCCGAGGTGAGGGAGAGCGTCCCGGCGATGCCGGCCAGGAAGGCCACGACGAACGACATCCAGTCCGGGTGCCAGATGAATCCGGTGTTCGGGCGGGGCTTGTCGATCATGTCGTGGGTGAACAGGCCGAACGCGTCCATCAGCCAGGCGAACCCGGCCGTGAGGATCATCGCGAGCGCGAAGCCGCCGATCAGCGCCCACAGCGAGCGGACCACCAGGCGCGGGGCGCGCTGCACGATGGCGGTGGAGATCCCGGCCAGCGGGCCGAACTCCGGGCCGACCGCCATCGCGCCCACGATCAGCACCGCGTTGTCGAGCATCACACCGCAGGCGGCGAGCATCGTGGCGAGGGCGAGGAAGGAGACGTAGGTGACGGAGAACGTCGACTCCTCGTGCGTCGCCTCCGTCAGCTCCTCCCACAGGACGGCGTCGGCGCCGTCGCCCGGGGCTTCGTCCTCCGCCCGGTCCGCATGGTCGGACAGGGTCAGCTCCATGTTCTCCATGGTGATCGACCCGGACTTCTCCAGACCGAGGCCCCGCAGATCCCGGATCAGCCCGTCGCCGGCCTCGCGCGCCACGTCGCACATCACCACGTCGCCGGCGGGGGAGCGGGCGGCGCCCGGCAGGACCACGAGGTGGGCGGTGCCGACGGTGGTCTCCAGCAGCGTGACCACCTCGTCGGTGGTGTCGGCGGGCACGATCAGTCGCAGGTGCAGCACGCGGCGGGCCCTCCCGGGCTGAGGAGTCAGAGCTTGCGCAGGGACAGCTTCTGGACCTTGTGGTCCGGGCCCTTGCGGAGCACCAGGGTGGCACGGCCGCGCGTCGGGGCCACGTTCTCCAGCAGATTCGGCTTGTTGATGGTCCGCCACATGGTGCGCGCGTAGTCCAGCGCCTCCTCCTCGGAGACCTGGGTGTACTTGCGGAAGTACGAGGACGGGTCCTGGAACGCCGTGGCGCGCAGCTTGCGGAAACGGTTCAGGTACCAGGTCTCGATGTCCTCGGCGCGCGCGTCGACGTACACGCTGAAGTCGAAGTAGTCGGCGAGCCCGACCCTCGTCCGGCCGTCGCTGCCGGGCAGGGCGGGCTGGAGGACGTTGAGGCCTTCGACGATGAGGATGTCGGGGCGGCGCACGGTGAGCCGCTCGCCGGGGACGATGTCGTAGATCAGGTGCGAGTAGACGGGTGCGGTCACCTCGTCCTTGCCCGCCTTGATGTCCGCGACGAACCGCGTCAGCGCCCGCCGGTCGTACGACTCCGGGAACCCTTTGCGCGAGGTCAGCCCGCGCGCCTGGAGCTCCTTCATCGGCAGCAGGAACCCGTCCGTGGTCACCAGCTCGACCCTCGGGTGCTCGGGCCAGCGGGCCAGCAGCGCCTGGAGGATACGGGCGCTGGTGGACTTGCCGACGGCGACACTGCCCGCGACCCCTATGACGAACGGGGTCCCGCGCTGCGCCCCGTGCCCGTTCCCGGCGTCCCCGAGGAAGGTGTTCAGCGCGCCGCGCAGCCCGGAGGTGGCCTGGACGTACAGGTTGAGCAGCCGGGAGAGCGGCAGATAGACGTCCCGCACCTCGTCCAGGTCGATGACGTCCCCGAGCCCCCGCAGCCGCTCCACCTCGTCGGCGGTCAGCGGCAGCGGCGTCTTGTCCCGCAGCGCGCTCCACTCGTCGCGCGAGAGGTCGACGTACGGGGTCGGCGCATGCTCGGTGCGGCGCTGGGGGCTCCGTGCGGGCGAAGTGATCACCCTTCATTGTTGCGGGAGTTTTAACGGAGTGGGGGGTGGGGTCGGTCACGTGGGTGGCGGGGTCGCCCGGCGGCCGCTGGGGGCCGGAAAGGCCGTGGGCCCGGTGTCCGCTCCCCTGCGGCGGACACCGGGCCCACGCCCGGACTCTCTTCGAGCCGTACGGTCAGGGCTTCTGGCCCTTGGCGTCGACCACGGCCGCCTTGGTTCTCGCGACCTCGCGCAGGATGTCGCCGCGCTTGTGCTCGATCGGGATGGTGCCCTCGGGGCCGGTGACCTCGTGGGTTCGGGTGACGACCTCGCGGTCACCCGCGTAGCTGTAGTCGACCGGGTCGATGAGGATCTCGCGCCGCGTGTTCCGGTCGTACGCACGCGTCACGGCGATGACCTGGCGGCCGGAGGCGTCCCGGATCAGGTGGTCGGTCACGCCGACGCCCTCGATCGTGGCCATCGCGCGGTACATGCGGGCCAGGGCGTCCGGTGGGAGCGGGTAGGACTCCAGCAGGACGGTCAGGGCGCGGAAGCTGTGCTCGTCCTTCGCCTCGCGAGGTCCGTTCGACCCGTCGCCGGTGGGGAAGACCTTCCGCAGTTTCGCGAGGAGCGCCTCCGGGGCCTCCGGCAGACCGGCGGCGATCCGGTAGGACGCGCGGGCGGTCTGATAGTCGGTGTCGGACGCGTCGTTCTCCG
Organism: Streptomyces globisporus C-1027; assembly: GCF_000261345.2. Taxonomy (NCBI): domain Bacteria; kingdom Bacillati; phylum Actinomycetota; class Actinomycetes; order Kitasatosporales; family Streptomycetaceae; genus Streptomyces; species Streptomyces globisporus. The sequence goes on from NZ_CP013738.1 coordinate 4,874,714, forward strand.
CGGCCTTGTCGTCGTAGGGGATCCAGGAGTCCGGGAGGTAGGACCAGTCCGTCTTCTTCCGGACCTCGGCAGGCATCTCCTTCCACTGCTTCTCCTGGTACGGGTCCTCCTCCCGGAGATAGATCCACTGGTCCGCCCTGGGCTCGGGAGGGACCTCCTGCCGCTCCAGGAAGTCGGCGGCCCGCCCCAGGGCGGCGGCCGGGCTGGACAGGTCCAGGTCGCCCGCCACCGTCGCCGGGCCCGACTGCCGGGGGTCCGAGGTGTCGACGATCTGGGTGGCGAAGAGCGCCGCCGCGGTGATCGCCACCACCGCGCCGAGCGAGGTGATCCGCCAGTCGGCCCGCAGCCGGAACGTGCGGCGGCCCCTGCCCTCGATGGCGTCGGTCAGCCGCTTGCGGCCGGGGGCGAGGGCGGCGCGGTCGGGCACGGGGGCGTCGGCGCGCAGCTCCCGTAGCCGGGTCATTTCGTCCATGTCGGGCTCAGCTCCTGTCCGGCCGAGGCGGGCGATGCGTCGAGGGCGGAGGCGAACGCGGGGTCGGTGCTCAGCGCCTCGCGGACCTTGCGGCGGGCCCGGTTCAGGCGGGACCTGACCGTGCCCAGCGGGATCCGCAGCGCCTCGGCCACCTCCTGGTAGCCGAGGTCCGCCCAGGCGACCAGCAGCAGGACGTGCCGGTCACCGGGGGACAGCGCGGCCAGCGCCCCGGCGAGCGGGGCCTGGACGGCGATCCGGTCGTCGGAGCGGTCGCTCCACGACGCGGCGACCGGGTCGTGCCCGGTCCGGGCCAGCGCCTTCAGCGCGCGTACTTCGGTACGGCGGTGCTTGCCGATGAGGTTGGCCGCGATCCCGTACAGCCAGGGCCGGGCCAGCCGGTGGGCCGTGTCGTAGCGGTCCCGGGTGCGGAACGCGATGAGGAACGTCTCCGCCGTGATGTCGTCCGCCGCGCCCTCCCCGAGGCGGCGGGCGGCGTAGCGGTGGATGTCCGGGGCGTGCCGGTCGTAGAGCCCGGCGAACAGTTCGGGCTCGTCGAGGGACTGGGCGATGACGTCGGCGTCGTCCCTGCCGTCGTCCCCGCCGTCGCCCGAGGTGCCCGGGCGGGCCGGAGGTGGTCCGGTCACTGCGCCTCCAGGGTGCGTCGGTCGGTGTGTCGGTCACCCCCTGTTGTCCGCAGCGGCCGGAAAGGTTCACAGGTGGCCCGTGCAGCAGCGAGAAGGCCGGGCCGCAGCGGGCTGCCGCCCGGCCCCTCCCCGGCTCACGCGTCCTGGGGATACCAGCGCAGCTCGACCGTCTGGGCCGAGGTCGCGCTCACCGGGTCGTGACAGCCGCGATCCGGTGGGGCGGCGGAGGAGGGGCCGGGATCGTGGGTCACCGGGTCGCGGTCCACCGCGACGTGGTGACCCACGACGTAAAAGCTTTTCAGTACCCGTCTTTGATCACGGGAGAAATAACCCAACCCAACCCCCCGAGTGGACCTCTGCGGGTCCCGGTCAGCTTGGGCGAGGCGCGATCACTCACATGGGTGAAGTGTGCCAACCGGGCTGGATTTATGACCTGTTGGCGGGCATATGCTCACGCTGACCACCACATCAGACATGAGACGGCCCCCGGCCGGGACTGGCATCCCGACCGAAGGCCTCACCACCAAGGAAGAAGACGCTTCCCGATGGATACCCAGCAGGTTAGCGCGCCCCCGCGCGCCCCGTCCGCCGGTGTCGTACACATCAACGTACGGCTCACCGATGGCTACACGATCATCTCCAACCGGCTCTCCCAGCACCGAGGTCTGTCCCTGCTGGCGATCGGCCTCGGCACCCACATCCAGTCGCTGCCCGACGGCTGGCGCGTCGGCATCAAGGCGCTCGCCGCGGTCTTCCCGGAGAGCGAGGCCCGTATCGCCGCCGCGCTGCGGGAGTTGGAGCAGCACGGGTTCCTGCGCCGCATCCGGGAGCGGGTCGGGGGCGGGAAGCTGGCCACGCGGACGGAGTCGTACAACCGCCCGCAGGCGGCGGCCCGGGGGCGGATGCGGGAGCGTGTGGCTGCGCCGGTTCCTGAGGCTGTTCCTGAGCCTGAGGTTCTGCCTGCGGTTGCGGCTGAACCTGTGACTGCTGCTGAGCCCGTACGCGTACCGGAGCCGGAGCCCGTACGGGTACCTGCGCCCGAGCCCGAGCCCGTACGCGTATCCGTACCGGATCCGGTGCCTGCGCCCGTGCCCGGTCCCCGCCTCGTGCCGACGCCCACCGCTCCCCGCAAGCCACGCCTGCCGCTGCCCGCCCCGCAGCAGCCCACCGAGGCCCTGTACGCGGCGGCCGCCGATCTGCTCGCCGGGCTCCCCAGGGCTGCGCCCCTGTTCCTCCTCTCCGAGGAGGACGCGCGCGGGCTCGTTCCCGGGGTCGCCGCCTGGCTGGAGCGCGGGGCGCGGCCGGATGCCGTACGGGCGGCGCTCACCGATGACCCGCCCGTTCCCCTCCGGCACCCGGCCAAACTGCTGCGACACCGGCTCGCCGCGCTGCTCCCGCCGCCCCTGCCCGCCGCCGTGCCCGTCGTCCCGCTCCAGAACTGCGACGACTGCGACCGGGCGTTCCGGTCGTCGGTGCCGGGGTGCTGCCGGGAGTGCCGCGATGCCCGGGCGTACGCCGACGAGCGCTGCCTGATCGGCGCGTGAATCCAAGGAGGAGGAAGCCAGTGATGCCCGTACGGATGAATCAGGTGGATGCCTGGAGGAGGCCTGCCGATGCTGCCCAGCTTCATCATGGGCTCGGACGGGTCGTGACCGTCAGCTGCGGAGAGGTGTATGCCATGAGTTCTGCGGATTCCGAGCAGCCGGTTCACCCGCCGACCCGCCCGCGCCGGACGGTCGAAGAACTCCTGGCCGCGAAGGGCGCGAAGCCGATCACTTCTCTTGACGACCTGACTGCCGACACCTTCGCGTCGGACGAGGAGCTCGAGGAGTTCGTGGCCTTCATCCATTCCGAGCGCCGACGCGACGTCGCCTGAGCCGCCGGCACGCAACCTGTTGTTCTGGACACGGATGTCAGCTCGCTGACCCACGATCTGCCTCTCGCGACGCTCAATCTGAAGGCCCATGCGTACTTCAAGGATCATCACCAGTTGCGCATTCTCGGGGAGCAGCGGAAAGCACTGGATTCGCCCGTACGACCTGTTCTTCGACCTGAGCTGCTACTGCGGGATCCCGCCGCACCGACGTGACGCCTACGCGGCCGGCCTCACCCGGCGTGCCGCGCCCGGTGCGCGCTTGCTGATGTTCGGGTACGGGCCCGGGGCGTTCGACGACGCGTGGTCCGGTGTGACGACGGACGAACTCCGCGCCAGGTCCACCGGGTGGGAACTGGCCGACGTGACCCCCGGGACGAACCCGGTCCCCACCTTCTGGTTCACGCTGCGGCGCGGCTCCGCCCCTGCGTGACCTCAGGCTCACCGTGTCGGGGACGTCGGCCCGGCGTTGTTCAGCCATGCTCGCCGCGGTGGTGGTCCACGAGGCGGGTCAGGAGGTCGGCCAGGGTCCGCCGGTCGGCCGCGCGCAGTGGGGCGAGGAACTCCTCCTGGGCGGCGGCGAGCAGCTCGTCGAGGTGGGTGAGTTCCCGGCGGCCCGCCGCGGTGATGCTGATGATGTTGCGGCGGCGGTCCTGCGGGTCGGGCGCCCGGTCGAGGAGTCGCCGCTCGGCCAGGTCGTTGACGGTCGCCACCATGTCGCTGCGGTCGATGCCGGTACGGCGGCCCAGGGCGGCCTGGCTGGACGGGCCGTACTCCTCCGACGCGGCGAGCAACGCGTAGTGGTAGCGCCGGACGCCGGCTTCGGTGAGCGCCCGGTCCACGATCCGGTTGGCGACCAGGGCCGCCTGGTTGGTCAGCCTGCTCGGCAGTGCGCGCAGCCGCTGCGGCGGCGCCTCCTCTTCGATGTCCACGGAACGCAATCTAACAAGTCGTTGGCCTTACCCACGATCAGGCGTATGGTGGGTCGAGCCAACGTTGGCGTCACCAACGATATGGAAGGCCGCCACCATGATCAAGCCGTTCCGCATCGACATCCCCCAGGCCGACCTCGACGACCTGAACGACCGGCTCTCCCGCACCCGCTGGCCCGACGAGATCGCCGGTGCCGGGTGGGACTACGGTTTCCCGCTCGCCCGGCTGAAGGAGCTGGCCGACCACTGGAGCACCGGATACGACTGGCGGAAGCACGAGGCCGCGCTCAACGAACTGGCCCACTTCACCACCGAGATCGACGGCCAGAACGTGCACTTCGTCCACGTCCGTTCGCCGAAGCCGGACGCGCTCGCGCTGATCCTCACCCACGGCTGGCCCGGGTCCTTCCTGGAGTTCCTCGACGTGGTCGAGCCGCTGGCGCGCGACTTCCACCTGGTGGTCCCGTCGATCCCGGGCTACGGCTTCTCCGGGCCGACCCACGAGCGCGGCTGGGACGTCGGCCGGGTCGCGCGGGCCTGGGCCGAGCTGATGCGCCGGCTCGGATACGAGCGATACGGTGCGCAGGGCGGCGACTTCGGCTCGGGCATCTCTACGGCGCTCGGTGCGGTGGCCCCGGAACGGGTGGTCGGGGTGCACGTCAACTACCTGCCGACCCGGCCGGATCCGGATGCCGGGGTCGACCTGTCCGAGGAGGACCGGGCCCGGCTGGACACGGTCAGGCGGCTGATGGCGAACCGGCCGCCGTACCAGGCCCTGCAGGCCACCACCCCGCAGACCCTCGGCTACGCGCTGACCGACTCGCCCGTCGGCCAACTGGCCTGGATCGCCGAGCGTTTCGACCGGTGGACGGATCCGCGTACGCCGGTCGACGACGATCGTCTGCTCACCGACGTATCGCTGTACTGGCTGACCGCCACCGCGGCCTCCTCGGCGCGGCTGCACCGGGAGTCGACGCGGCGGAGCGAGCCGTGTCCGGTGCCGCTCGGCGTGGCGGTGTTCGCCCACGACATCACGCGGTCGGTGCGGCCGCTGGCCGAGCGGCTGTACGACATCAGACACTGGTCGGAGTTCGACCGGGGCGGTCACTTCGCCGCGATGGAGGTGCCGGAGCTGCTGGCCGGGGACGTCCGGGACTTCTTCCTCGGCCTTTCCGGACGGCCTCTGGTGCCGTAGTCGCTCAGCGGGCCGCGCTGAGGACTTTCTCCGCCAGTTCCAGGGCGTGGTCGCCATCTCCGGCGATGTACATCAGGTCGACGAAGACGTGGTCGATGTCGGTTTCTCCTGCTGTACGGGCGATTGTGGTGACGATGTCGTCCAGCGAAGCCGTCGCCGTCGGGTTGATGCGCAACACGGTGTCGATGGCGCCGGGCTCGCGTCCGTAGCCCTCCGCGAGTTCGCGGATCCGCGCCAGTGGGCCGTTGATGGCTGAGGCGTCGAACGCACCGCCGCCGGGCACGGCCACGGGCAGCCACCCGTCGGCGCGGCGGGCGACCCTTCTCATGGCGGCGGGGGCCCATCCACCCAGATAGACCGGCGGTCGCGGCTGCCGGGCCGGCCGGAGGGCGGCTCGGGTGGCCGGAACGGTCCAGTAACGGCCCTGGTACTCGGCGGGATCGGTGGTCCACAGCGAATCCAGGGCGTCGAGGCACTCGTCCAGCCGGGCGCCCCGCTGGTCCATGGGGACGCCGACTGCCTGGTACTCCTCGGGTGACCAGCCGATGCCGAGGCCCGCGAGCAGCCGCCCGTTGCTGAGCAGATCGATGGTGGTGAGGGACCGCTCCAGCAGGGCCGGGGGATACCAGGGGGCGTTCAGTACGTTGCTGCCGATGAGCGGCCGTTCGGTCGCGGTGGCGGCGATGGTCATCAGCGCGAAGGGGTCGAGGCGGCTGTTGAATTCCGGCGGGATGGTGCCCGTTCCCGCGTAACCGACGGTCGGCCGGACGGGGGCGAGCAGCCGGTCGCCGACCCAGAGGCTGTCCGCTCCGAGACGCTCTGCCTGCCGCGCGAATTCCGGCACTTGATCGACCTGGTGTGCCATCGCCCCGAACTGCGGAAGTGTGAAACCGATACGCATGAGACAGCTCCTCCTGCCGATCGTGCCCGGGGAAGCTTCACGTCCAGCTCGGGCACACCGAGCGTAATTCCCGATCCATGCGCGACGACCACCTTGATTCGGCCAGAGCTCGGGCAGGAAGGCCCGCGCTCCGGCTGCCGCCGCCGGTGCGGAAGGGGCGTCGCAAAAAGATGCGGGCGGTGTGTCGATCGGGCCGGGGCCCGTTCGTCGTCATGGTGTAAGCCAGCCCCGAGGGCTGGGACCACGGGACCGGACAAGAGTCCCGACAGGCGACAGGCGACAGGAGCCGATCATGAAGTACATGCTGCTGATCCACAGCGGGGCCGTCGACGAGCGGGGCGGCGCGCCCGCATGCACCGTCGAGGACTGGATGGCGTACGACAAGGCCGTGCGCGACGCCGGAATCCACGTCTCCGGGGAGTCGCTGGCCGACCTGGTGACCGCGACCACCGTGCGGGTCTCGCCCACGGGGGAGCGGACCGTGACGGACGGGCCGTTCGCCGAGACGCGGGAGCTGCTGGGCGGGTTCCTCGTGATCGACGTGCCCGATCTCGACGCCGCCCTCGACTGGGCCGCGCGCTGTCCCGGCTCGCGCGACGGCGGTGCGGTCGTCGTCCGGCCGGTCGCGGACTTCGGGGCCTGAGAGCGGTGGCGGGCGAGGCGGGCGAGACGCCCGGGGGCGCGGCGGCCGAGGGGCCGGGGTCGCGCGGGGAGGGGCGCGGGGCCGCCGAAGCCGTCGAGGCGGTGTTCCGGGAGGAGCGCGGGCTGCTGCTCGCCTCCCTCGCCCGCCGGTTCGGGGACCTCGACCTGGCCGAGGAGGTGACGTCCGAGGCGATCGAGGCGGCCCTGCGGCAGTGGCCCGCCGAGGGTGTCCCCGCCCGCCCGGGGGCCTGGCTGCTGACGACCGCGCGGCGCAAGGCCGTGGACCGGCTGCGGCGCGATCAGGCGTACGCGGCCCGGCTCGCCGTCCTCCAGGCCGACGCGGAACGGGACGAGGCTCTCCCGCCCCCGCCGGACGTCGCCGGGGCCGGTGAACTGCCGGACGAACGGCTCCAGTTGTTCTTCACCTGCGCCCACCCGGCCCTCGCCGCCGAGGACCGTGCCGCCCTCACCCTGCGCTGCCTCGCCGGCCTCACCACACCGGAGGTGGCCCGCGCCTTCCTCGTACCCACGGCGACCATGGCCCAGCGCATCGTGCGGGCGAAGAAGAAGATCCGCGAGGCCCGGATCCCGTTCCGGGTGCCCGGACCCGGTGAACTGCCGGAGCGGCTGCCCGGGGTGCTCCAGGTCGTGTACTCGGTGTTCACGGAGGGGTACGCGGCCAGCTCCGGCCCCCGTCTCCAGCGGCTCGACCTGGCGGAGGAGGCGGTCCGCCTCGCCCGGATACTGCACCGCCTGCTGCCCGCCGAACGGGAGGCCGCCGGGCTCCTCGCGCTGCTGCTCCTCGTCCACGCCCGGCGCGACGCGCGGACGGGCCCCGAGGGCGAGCCGGTGCTCCTGGAGGAGCAGGACCGGGGGCGCTGGGACCGGGCGATGATCGAGGAGGGCCGTGACCTGGCGGTCCGGGCGCTGACCGGCGGACCGGCCGGGCCCTACGGGGTGCAGGCGGCCGTCGCCGCCCTGCACGACGAGGCGGCGGACGTGGAGTCCACGGACTGGGCGCAGATCGTGGCCCTGTACGACGTGCTGCTCGCCCTCACGCCGTCCCCCGTGGTGGCGGTGAACCGCGCCGTGGCGGTGGCGATGCGGGACGGGCCGGGGGCCGGGCTCGCGCTGCTGGACGCGCTGGCGGGGGAGCCGAGGCTGCGCGCGTACCCGCCGTACGCGCTGGCCCGGGGGGATCTGCTGACCCGACTGGGGCGGGAGGGGGAGGCGGCGGTGGCGTACCGGGCGGCGCTGGAGGCGACGGGCACCGAGCCGGAGCGGGCGGCGCTGCGGCGGAAGCTGGGGGAGTAGGCGGGTGGGCCCGACGTCCCTTCTTCCCGGTCTCCCCGCGCGGTCTACCTGATCTCCCCGCGCGGTCCTCCCGGTCTCCCCGCACCATTTGCCTGTCGTTTCCCCTTCGGCCACAAGGGGCGCGATGGCCGGAATCCCCGCCTTGACCCGCTCATGACATGAATCCATCCTGTGCCCGTCGCACAGCTCCACCCCCCACCCCGACGGACCCAGGAGACGCCAGCATGCGACTTGTCACCCCACGGACCTCCCGGCCGAGAACCCGGCCGGCGAGGACCCGCCGCAACGCCGCCCTAGCCGTTCTGCTCGCCCTCGGCCTCGCGGCCCCCGCGACCGCCGTGGCCACCGCCGAGCCCTCCGCCCCGAACGCGGCCGTCGCCGCCGACGAGCGGGTGCTCCAGTACGAGATCACCGGGCGCACCACCCCCGCCGCCCGCACCGACATCGCCCGCGCGGGCGTCTCGATCGACGAGGTGCACGACCACGGCATCGTGATCACCGCGGACGCCGCGCAGGCCAAGAAGCTGCGGGCGCGCGGGCACACCCTGGAGGCCCTGCCCGCACCCGACGCCCATGCGCACGCGCACGGGGCGGAGGACGTCGGCGTGCAGGACTTCCCGCCCGCCGACTCCCGCTACCACAACTACGCCGAGATGACGGCGGCGATCGACGCACGCATCGCCGCGAACCCCTCGATCATGAGCAAGCGGGTCATCGGCAAGACGTACCAGGGCCGGGACATCATCGCGGTCAAGGTCAGCGACAACGTGGGCACCGACGAGGCCGAACCCGAGGTCCTGTTCACCGCCCACCAGCACGCGCGCGAGCACCTCACCGTGGAGATGTCGCTCTACCTGCTCCGCGAGTTGACCGCCGGTTACGGCTCCGACTCCCGGATCACGCAGGCGGTCAACGGCCGCGAGCTGTGGATCGTGCCGGACATGAACCCGGACGGCGGCGAGTACGACATCGCCTCCGGCTCGTACCGCAGCTGGCGCAAGAACCGGCAGCCCAACTCCGGCTCCAGCGCGATCGGCACCGACCTCAACCGCAACTGGGCCTACAAGTGGGGCTGCTGCGGCGGCTCCTCCTCCAGCCCGTCGTCGGACACCTACCGCGGCCGGGCCGCCGAGTCCGCGCCCGAGACGAAGGTCGTGGCGGACTTCGTGCGCAGCCGGGTGGTCGGCGGCAAGCAGCAGATCACGGCGGCCATCGACTTCCACACGTACAGCGAACTGGTGCTGTGGCCCTTCGGCTACACGTACAACGACACCGCCCCCGGCATGACCGCCGACGACCGCAACGCGTTCGCGGCCGTCGGCCAGAAGATGGCGGCGAGCAACGGCTACACCGCCGAGCAGTCCAGCGACCTGTACATCACCGACGGGTCGATCGACGACTGGCTGTGGGGCTCGCAGAAGATCTTCGGCTACACCTTCGAGATGTACCCGCGCTCGGCCTCCGGCGGCGGCTTCTACCCGCCCGACGAGGTCATCGAGCGCGAGACCTCCCGCAACCGGGACGCGGTACTGCAGCTGATCGAGAACGCGGACTGCATGTACCGGTCGATCGGCAAGGAGGCGCAGTACTGCTCCTGACGGGGTGAGTCCGACTCCGCTCCGGTGCGGGACCTCGTACGGGCCCGCACCGGAGGCTCAGGCCACGTCGTGGACGCTGTGTTCGTCCAGATCCGGGGCGTGCCGGGCGACCGTGCGGTAATCGAGGTCGTCATGAAGGACCGTCAGTCCATGGTGGGCCGCTGTGGCCGCGATGATCAGGTCCACCGCTGAGGCGCTGCGGTGCTGCCCGGCACGGGCCATGCGGTGCTGGACCGACGTGATCCAGCGTCCTGCGCTCCTGGGCACGGAGACGTCCGGGTAGAGGTCGGTGAACATCTCCACGATCTCGTCGTACTCGCGCGCGTTCCGCGCGCCGTACAGGAACTCCGCCCGCTGCGGATAGCAGGAGGCGATTGCCCCGGCCTCGATGGCATCGGACCATGCCACTGGGAGGGCGGGGTCGGAGAGCAGCCGTACGAGGCCCGACGTGTCGAGCAGGTAGATCACTGCCCGTCCTTCTCCGCCCGGTGCCGCCGCTCGGCGTCCTCGACCGCACCCCACGTCCGCGCGCGATCGAAGTGTCGGCTGATGCGTGCCGCCCGCTCCTGCTGCTCCGCGTAGAAGCGCAGGGCGATGTTGACGGTCTCCTTCTTCGTGCGGGCCTTGGACAGGGCCATCGCCCGCTCCAGAGCTTCATCGTCTATGTCGATCTGGGTCACCGACATGTCCGGCCCTCCCGTCGTGCGTCCAGTGCCATGTGGGGCATGTACAAGAAATTGTATGTGACCAACATTCCTCCCGCGAGCCGCCTCCGGCCTTATGGTGCCGCTATGTGCGGAATCGTGGGTTATGTCGGTATGCAGTCGGCGCAGGACGTCGTCGTCGCGGGACTCAAGCGCCTCGAATACCGGGGCTACGACTCGGCGGGTGTCGCCGTGCTCGCGGACGGCGGGCTCGCCGCCGCGAAGAAGGCGGGCAAGCTCGTCAATCTGGAGAAGGAGCTGGGGCAGCGGCCGCTGCCGGCCGGGCGGACCGGGATCGGGCACACCCGGTGGGCGACGCACGGGGCGCCGACCGACGTCAACGCCCATCCGCATCTGGACAACGCGGGCCGGGTCGCCGTCGTGCACAACGGGATCATCGAGAACTTCGCGGCCCTGCGGCGGGAGCTGACCGGGCGCGGGCACGCCCTGGAGTCGGAGACGGACACCGAGGTCGTCGGGCATCTGCTGGCCGAGGCGTTCTCGGCGGGCGGGGACCTCGCGGACGCCATGCGGGAGGTGTGCCGACGGCTGGAGGGGGCCTTCACCCTCGTCGCCGTCCACGCGGACCAGCCGGACGTCGTCGTCGGCGCGCGGCGCAACTCCCCGCTCGTCGTGGGCGTCGGCCAGGACGAGTGGTTCCTCGCCTCCGACGTCGCCGCCTTCATCGCCCACACCCGCTCCGCGATCGAGCTGGGCCAGGACCAGGTCGTCGAGCTGAGCCCCGAGGGCGTCACCGTCACCGGGTTCGACGGGGAGCCCGCGGACGTGCGGGAGTACCACGTCGACTGGGACGCCTCCGCCGCCGAGAAGGGCGGCTACGCCTCCTTCATGCTCAAGGAGATCGCCGACCAGCCCCAGGCCGTCGCCGACACCCTCCTCGGCCGCGTGGACGGCGAGGGCGCGCTCCACCTCGACGAGGTCCGCATCCCGGACGTCGAACTGCGCGAGGTCGACAAGGTCGTCATCGTCGCCTGCGGGACCGCGTTCCACGCCGGGATGATCGCCAAGTACGCCATCGAGCACTGGACCCGGCTGCCCTGCGAGACCGAGCTGGCCAGCGAGTTCCGCTACCGCGACCCGATCCTCGACCAGCGCACCCTCGTCGTCGCCATCTCCCAGTCCGGCGAGACCATGGACACCCTGATGGCCCTGCGGCACGCCCGAGAACAGGGCGCGAAGGTGCTCGCCATCTGTAATACGAATGGGTCGACGATCCCGCGCGAATCCGATGCCGTGCTCTACACGCACGCGGGGCCCGAGGTCGCCGTCGCCTCCACCAAGGCCTTCCTCACCCAGCTCGTCGCCTGCTACCTCGTCGCCCTCTACCTCGGCCAGGTGCGCGGCACGAAATGGGGCGACGAGATCCGCACGGTCGTCCGCCAGCTCTCCGCGATCTCCGCCGAGGTGGAGAGCGTGCTCTCCACCATGGAGCCCGTCCGTGAACTGGCCCGCTCCCTCGCCCACCACGACACCGTCCTCTTCGTCGGACGCCACGTCGGCTACCCGGTCGCCCTCGAAGGCGCGCTCAAGCTCAAGGAACTCGCCTACATGCACGCCGAGGGGTTCGCGGCGGGCGAGCTCAAGCACGGGCCCATCGCGCTCATCGAGGAGGGCCTCCCGGTCGTCGTCATCGTCCCCTCACCGCGCGGGCGTTCCGTCCTCCACGACAAGATCGTCTCCAACATCCAGGAGATCCGGGCCCGGGGCGCGCTCACGATCGTCGTCGCCGAGGAGGGCGACGACGCCGTCCTCCCGTACGCCGACCACCTCATCACCGTCCCGGCAACGCCTACGCTGCTTCAGCCGCTGGTCGCCACCGTGCCGCTCCAGGTCTTCGCCTGCGAGCTCGCGACGGCGCGCGGCAACGAAGTGGACCAGCCGCGCAACCTGGCGAAGTCCGTGACCGTGGAGTGAGCGAGTGAGCAAGTGAGCGAACGAGGGTGGGGGCCGTGATCATTGGGGTCGGCATCGACGTGGCCGAGATCGAGCGCTTCGGCGCGGCGCTGGAGCGTACGCCCCAGCTGGCCGAACGGCTCTTCGTCGGCAGTGAGCTGACACTGCCGAGCGGCGAGCGGCGCGGGACCGCCTCGCTCGCCGCCCGGTTCGCCGCGAAGGAGGCCCTGGCCAAGGCGCTCGGCGCACCGGGCGGGCTGCTCTGGAGCGACGCGGAGGTCTGGGTCGAAAAGAGCGGGCAGCCCCGGCTGCGGGTCAGCGGCACGGTGGCGGCCCGCGCCGCCGAACTGGGCGTACGGGGCTGGCACGTCTCGCTCAGCCATGACGCGGGGGTCGCGTCGGCGGTGGTCATCGCGGAGGGGTGAGCAGTCCGCCCCGATGGCCCCGCCACGCCCAACGGAGCGGGAGTCCGGCTCGCCACGCCCCACGGCGCTGGCGTCCGGCCCCGTGATCGCGGAGGGTTGGACCCATGCGACGTGCCTACAGCGTGGAGACCGTACGGGCCGCCGAGGCCGCCCTCATGCAACGCCTGCCCGAGGGCGCCCTGATGCAGCGCGCCGCCGCCGGGCTCGCCGCCGCCTGCGGCGATCTGCTGCGGCGCAACGGGCGGGTGTACGGGTCCCGGGTCCTGCTCCTCGTCGGCAGCGGCGACAACGGCGGCGACGCGCTGTACGCGGGCGCCCGCCTCGCCCGCCGGGGCGCGGGCGTGCGCGCCCTGCTGCTCGCCCCCGACCGGGCCCACCCCGGCGGGCTCGCCGCGTTCCGTGCCGCCGGGGGCCAGGTCGTCGACGGGCCGGACGGGCTCGGCGTGCTCGATCTCGTCGTGGACGGCATCACCGGGATCGGCGGGCGCGGCGGGCTGCGCGAGGACGCCACGGAGCTGGTGCACACGGTGACCCGGGACCGTACGCCGGTGATCTCCGTCGACCTGCCGAGCGGGGTCGAGGCCGACACCGGGGAGGTGCACGGCGAGGCCGTCCGGGCGGACGCCACCGTCACCTTCGGGACGTACAAGCCGGGCCTCCTCATCGATCCGGCCGCCGAACACGCGGGCGCCCTGCGGCTGGTGGACATCGGGCTCGGCCCTGAGCTGCCGGAGCCGCCGGACCTGGAGGCGCTCCAGTACGCGGACGTGGCCGCGCTGCTGCCGGTGCCGGGTGCGGAGAGCGACAAGTACCGGCGCGGTGTCGTCGGCGTCGTCGCCGGGTCCGAGCGCTACCCGGGCGCCGCCGTCCTCGCCGTCGCGGGCGCGCTGCGCGGCGGGGCCGGGGCCGTGCGGTACGTCGGACCGGGCGCGGACGCGGTGATCGCCCGGTTCCCCGAGGCGCTGGTGCACGCCGGGCCGCCGTCGAAGGCCGGGCGGGTGCAGGCCTGGGTGGTCGGGCCGGGGCTCGGGGACGGGCGGCAGGCCGAGGCCGCCGTCGCCGATGTGCTCGCCGCCGACGTGCCCGTGCTCGTCGACGCGGACGGGCTGCGGCTGCTGGACGCCGAGACCGTACGGACCAGGACCGCCCCGACTGTCCTCACCCCGCACGCGGGGGAGGCCGCCGCGCTGCTCGGCACGGCCCGGGAGGAGGTCGAGTCCGGGCGGCTCACCGCTGTGCGCGAACTGGCCGCCCGCTACCGCGCCACCGTGCTCCTCAAGGGCTCCACCACCCTGATCGCGGAGGCCCGCGACACCCCCGTCCGGGTCAACCCGACCGGCACGGCCTACCTCGCCACGGCGGGCAGCGGCGATGTCCTCTCCGGTCTCACCGGCTCCCTGCTCGCGGGCGGGCTCGCCCCGCGCGACGCCGCGTCCGTGGGCGCCTATCTGCACGGGCTCGCCGCCCGGCACGCCTCCGACGGGGCCCCGGTCTCCGCGCAGGACGTCGCCGACGGCATCCCGGCGGCCTGGCGTGACGTGCGGGCGGGGTGAGGCCGGGCGATGGTGGGAGCGTGAGTGAACCCGTACGCGTACGCAGGGCCTACGACCCGGTCGAGGACGGCGACGGCACCCGGGTGCTGGTCGACCGGCTCTGGCCCCGGGGCGTCTCCAAGGAGCGGGCCGCCGTCGACGTATGGCTCAAGGACCTCACGCCCTCGAACGAGCTGCGCTCCTGGTACCACCACGACCGCACCGGCCGGCACGAGGAGTTCGTCGAGCGCTACCGCGCCGAACTGGACGACACCGCGCACACGGAGGCGGTCGAACGGCTGGTGGGACTGGTGCGGGACGGCGGGCCCGTCACCCTGGTCACCGCCGCCAAGGACGTCGCCGACAGCCATGTGCCCGTGCTGGTCGACCACCTCAAGCATGTGATGAAACGTACATAAGTCCGGATACCGGCGTGCGCTGCCGGGGACGCGGCCGACGCCTCTGAGACACTGGGCGCGATGAACGAGACAGCGTCCCTGAGAGCCCGTGCCGAGATCGACCTCGCCGCGCTGCGCGCCAATGTGCGCGTCCTGCGCGAGCGGGCGGCCGGTGCGCAGCTCATGGCCGTCGTGAAGTCCGACGGTTACGGGCACGGCGCGGTGCCCTGCGCGCGGGCCGCGCGGGCGGCCGGGGCGGCCTGGCTCGGCACCGCCACCCCGCACGAGGCGCTCGCGCTGCGGGCGGCCGGACTCGACGGCCGGATCATGTGCTGGCTGTGGACGCCCGGCGGGCCCTGGCGCGAGGCGATCGAGGCCGACATCGACGTGTCGGCCGGCGGTATGTGGGCGCTGCGCGAGATCGTCGCCGCCGCCCAGGCCGCCGGCCGCCCGGCCCGCGTCCAGCTCAAGGCGGACACCGGCCTCGGCCGGGGCGGCTGCCAGCCCGCCGACTGGCCCGAACTGGTCGGCGCGGCCCGCGACGCCGAACGGGCCGGGCACCTCCGGATCACCGGACTCTGGTCCCACTTCGCCTGTGCCGACGAGCCCGGCCACCCCTCGATCGCCGCCCAGCTCGCCGTCTACCGCGACCTGGTGGCGTACGCCGAGAAGGAGGGCGTGGAGCCCGAGGTGCGGCACCTGGCCAACTCCCCGGCCACGCTCACGATCCCCGAGGCGCACTTCGACCTCGTCCGGACCGGCATCGCGATGTACGGCATCTCGCCCGCCCCCGAGCTGGGCACATCCGCCGAGCTCGGGCTGCGCCCGGTGATGACGCTCGCCGCGGCCGTCGCCCTGGTCAAGGACGCCCCGGCCGGACACGGCGTCAGCTACGGCCACCACTACACGACTCCCGCCGACACGACCCTCGGCCTGATCCCCGTCGGCTACGCGGACGGCGTCCCGCGCCACGCGTCGGGAAGCGGGCCCGTCCTGGTCGGCGGGAAGGTGCGCACGGTCGCGGGCCGCGTCGCCATGGACCAGTTCGTCGTCGACCTCGAAGGCGACCGGCCCGAGGCGGGCGCGGAGGCGGTGCTGTTCGGGCCGGGCGACCGGGGCGAGCCGACCGCGCAGGACTGGGCGGAGGCCGCCGGCACCATCGCGTACGAGATCGTCACCCGCATCGGCGCCCGGGTGCCCCGCGTGTACGTGAACGAGACGGCCGACGAGGTGACCGGGGGCGTGCCGCGGTGAGCGAGAGCAGCGCGGAGGCCGTGGTGGCCGCGACCGCGAACGTGGCAGGAGCGGCCGGGGCGGCGAACTGGCGGCGGGCCGGGATCGCCGGGGCCGCGATAGGGGTGCTCGCCGCCGGTGCGGCGGCCGGGGTCGCCGTCGAGCGGCTCACCGTCGGGCGCGGCATGCGCAAGAAGGCCCGCCTCGCGCTGGACGCGACCGGGCCCTACGGCTCGCTGCGCGGCACGCCGGGCCGGGCCGTCGCCGACGACGGCACCGAGCTGTACTACGAGATCGACGAGGTGGAGGTGGCGCCGACGACCGCCGACGACGGCGCGTCCGGCTCCCGTCGCCGCCGGCTCTTCGGGCGCAAGGCCCCCGCCCCGGTCACCGTCGTCTTCAGCCACGGCTACTGCCTCGGCCAGGACTCCTGGCACTTCCAGCGGGCCGCCCTGCGCGGCCTCGTCCGCGCCGTCTACTGGGACCAGCGCAGCCACGGCCGCTCCGGGCGCGGGCGGTCCCAGGCGGACGGCGTGCCGGTCGGCATCGACCAGCTCGGCCGCGATCTGAAGGCGGTCATCGACGCGGCGGCCCCCGAGGGCCCGGTGGTGCTGGCCGGGCACTCCATGGGCGGCATGACGATGATGGCGCTGGCCGACCAGTACCCGGCGCTGATCCGGGACCGGGTCGCCGCCGTCGCCCTGATCGGCACCTCCAGCGGCAAGCTCGGCGAGGTCAACTTCGGGCTGCCGGTGGCGGGCGTGAACGCGGTGCGCCGGGTGCTGCCGGGCGTGCTGAAGGCGCTCGGCTCGCAGGCGGAGCTGGTGGAGAAGGGGCGGCGGGCCACCGCGGACCTCTTCGCCGGGCTGATCAAGCGGTATTCGTTCGGCTCGAAGGACGTGGACCCGGCGGTCGCCCGGTTCGCGGAGCGGCTGATCGAGGCCACCCCGATCGATGTGGTCGCCGAGTTCTACCCGGCGTTCACCGAGCACGACAAGAGCGGCGCGCTGCCCGGGTTCCGTGACGTGCCCGTGCTGATCCTGGCCGGGGACAAGGACCTGGTGACGCCCAGCTCGCACAGCGAGGCCATCGCGGACGTCCTGCCCGACGCCGAGCTGGTGATCGTGCCGGACGCCGGGCACCTGGTGATGCTGGAGCACCCGGAGACCGTCACGGACCGGCTGGCCGACCTGCTCGTACGCAGCGGCACGGTGCCGGCCGCTAACGTTGGCGGACATGGAAGCACCGCACAACAGCCCGGCCGCTGAGACCGTTCCCGAGCCCGCCGGGGCGACCGACCCCGACGCCGTGGGGGCCGTGCCCGACGCCGCCGGGTCTCTGCCCGAGGCCGCCGGGTCTCTGCCCGAGGCCGTCACCGTGACGCTCACCGTCACCTCCCCCGAACAGATGCAGGACCTGGGCCGCCGCCTCGCCCGGGTGCTGGCCCCCGGCGACCTCGTGATGCTCACGGGCGAGCTGGGCGCCGGGAAGACCACCCTGACCCGGGGCCTCGGCGAAGGCCTCGGCGTGCGCGGCGCGGTCACCTCGCCCACCTTCGTCATCGCCCGCGTCCACCCCTCGCTGGTCCAGGGCCCGGCCCTGGTCCACGTCGACGCGTACCGCCTGGGCGGCGGGCTCGACGAGATGGAGGACCTGGACCTGGACGTGTCGCTGCCCGAGTCGGTGGTGGTCGTGGAGTGGGGCGACGGCAAGGTCGAGGCGCTCTCGGAGGACCGGCTGCGGGTCGTCATCGACCGCGCGACCGGTGACACCGACGACGAGCGGCGCGAGGTGACCCTGGTGGGCATCGGGGCGCGCTGGGCGGGGCTGCGGGAGACGCTGGCGTAACGCCCCGGGGTGGCCTTCCCGACAGGGCGTCGGTAAATTGTTGCGCGGGAGACCGTGGTCATGGTCACATGGGTGCGAGGTGTGGTTAGGCTTACCTAACCGCGCCCTCCACCGGAGCCCCCAGGAGGCATCCATGCCGACGCCCGAGCGCGCAGCGCGACCGCAGCCGCGACCGACTCCGTCCGCCCTGTCGATGAAAGACCTGCTGGCCTCGTGCGCCGCGGCCACCGCGGTCTCGACCCCGCCGAGCGACACCACGGGGGCCTGCGAAGCCTCCGGCGCGGCGGACCGGGACGGGGGCGGCCACCCAGACGCCTTCCGGCGCCACGCGGCCTAGAGGACGCCCGGCGGTTACGGGACGACGACGACCTTCGCGCCGACCGTCGCGAAGGTCCACATCGCGTTGCCGTCCGCGCGCTTCATCCGTACGCCGCCGGTCTTCGACGTCGGGTCCGGGCTGGCCATCGAGCCGTCCTGCGCGGCGCTGAAGCCGATCGCCACCTCGTCGACGTTCGCGAAGCGGACCACGTGCTCGATCGGGACGCCGTCCGAGCCCTGGACCGTGCCCGAGCGCGAGGTGACCTTGTGGACCCCGGGCGGCGGGCTGACGGGGCTCGGCATGACGGTGAAGGTCCGGATCGACTTCTCGTCCTCGTTGACCAGCCACACCCGGCGGTCCTTCAGCGCGTACACGACACGCTCGCCCGTGCCGGACGCCGCCGGGACCGCCAGCGGGTCGGCCGGCTTCGGCTTGGCGGTGGGCTTGGCCGGGGCCGTGGCGGAGGCCTTGGGCCCGGGCGAGGAGGCCACCGAGTCGGGGGCGTTGGCCGAGGCCTGGTAAGCGAGGAAGGCGACCGCGGCGACCGCCGCGGCGGTGAGCCCGGCCACGATTCCCGAGCTGCTCCTTGCCACCTGAACTCCCCTTTCGGCGGCCGTCTGCCGCATGTCGTACAAGCGTTTACGTCGTACCCGCCGGATACCCGGTGACGGTAGCAGCAGCACGGGTGAGGGCCGGGACGCCGTACGGGCGCCGTAACGCCGTCGGCGGAGCCGTAGGCTGTTTGCTGTGCTCTTGCTCGCCATGGATACCGCCACGCCCGCCGTCACCGTCGCCCTGCACGACGGCACGTCCGTCATCGCCTCCTCCGGACAGGTCGACGCCCGCAGGCACGGGGAGCTGCTGCTGCCCGCCGTCGACCGGGTCCTCGCCGAGGCCGGGACGAAGCTCGACGCCGTGACGGGCGTGGTCGTCGGCGTCGGCCCCGGTCCGTACACCGGCCTGCGCGTCGGCCTGGTCACCGCGGCCACCTTCGGCTCCGCCCTCTCCGTACCGGTCCACGGGGTGTGCACCCTGGACGGGATCGCGTACGCCGCGGGGCAGGACGGCCTGGAGGGCCCCTTCGTCGTGGCGACGGACGCCCGCCGCAAGGAGGTGTACTGGGCCCGGTACGAGGACGCCCGCACCCGTACGGGCGAACCCGCCGTCGACCGGCCCGCCGACATCGCCCAGGCCGTCGCCGGGCTCCCCGTCGTCGGTGCGGGAGCGGTGCTCTACCCGGAGTCCTTCCCGGACCGGCGCGGCCCCGAGCACGTCTCCGCCGGGGCGCTCGCCGCGCTCGCCGCCGAGCGGCTTGCCGCCGGACAGGAGCTGCTGGAGCCGCAGCCGCTCTATCTGCGCCGGCCCGACGCCCAGGTCCCGAAGAACTACAAGGTGGTCACCCCCAAGTGAGCGCCGCCACCGCCGTCCTGCGCGAGATGCGCTGGTGGGACATCGAACCGGTGCTGGAGCTCGAACACGCGCTGTTCCCGGACGACGCCTGGTCGCCCGGCATGTTCTGGTCCGAGCTGGCCCACGCCCGCGGCCCCGGCGCCACCCGCCACTACGTCGTCGCCGAGGAGCCCGCCACCGGGCGTATCGTCGGATACGCGGGGCTCGCCGCCCTCGGCGACCTCTCCGACGTCCAGACCATCGCGGTCAGCCGCGAGGCCTGGGGCACCGGCCTCGGCTCCGAGCTCCTCAGCGACCTGCTGAAGGCCGCGACCGCCTTCGAATGCGCCACCGTGCTGCTGGAGGTCCGGGTCGACAACACCCGCGCGCAGAAGCTGTACGAGCGCTTCGGCTTCGAGCCCATCGGCTTCCGGCGCGGCTACTACCAGCCGGGGAACATCGACGCCCTGGTCATGCGCCTCACCCTGCACGAACACGCGACGGACAACGCACCAGAGACCGGGACTGAATGATGGCTGCCGACGAACCCCTCGTACTCGGCATCGAGACCTCCTGCGACGAGACCGGCGTCGGCATCGTGCGCGGCACGACCCTGCTCGCC
Source organism: Streptomyces globisporus C-1027 (assembly GCF_000261345.2). Lineage (NCBI taxonomy): Bacteria > Bacillati > Actinomycetota > Actinomycetes > Kitasatosporales > Streptomycetaceae > Streptomyces > Streptomyces globisporus. The sequence continues at coordinate 4,894,669 of NZ_CP013738.1, forward strand.
GACGCCGTCGCCTCCAGCGTCGACACCCACGCCCGCTTCGGCGGCGTCGTCCCGGAGATCGCCTCCCGCGCCCACCTGGAGGCGATGGTCCCCACCATCGAGCGCGCCCTGAAGGAGGCGGGCGTCAGCGCCCGCGACCTCGACGGGATCGCCGTCACCTCGGGACCCGGGCTCGCCGGAGCCCTGCTCGTCGGCGTCTCGGCCGCCAAGGCGTACGCGTACGCCCTCGGCAAGCCGCTCTACGGGGTCAACCACCTCGCCTCGCACATCTGCGTCGACCAGCTGGAACACGGCCCGCTGCCCGAGCCGACGATGGCCCTGCTGGTCAGCGGCGGCCACTCGTCGCTGCTCCTGGCCCCCGACATCACCGCCGACGTCCGCCCGCTCGGCGCGACGATCGACGACGCGGCGGGCGAGGCCTTCGACAAGATCGCCCGGGTGCTGAATCTGGGCTTCCCCGGCGGGCCCGTGATCGACCGGCTCGCGAAGGAGGGCGACCCGAAGGCCATCGCGTTCCCGCGTGGTCTGACCGGCCCGCGCGACGCCCCGTACGACTTCTCCTTCTCCGGTCTGAAGACGTCGGTGGCGCGCTGGATCGAGGCGAAGCGCGCGGCGGGCGAGGAGGTGCCCGTACGGGATGTGGCGGCGTCCTTCCAGGAGGCCGTGGTGGACGTGCTCACCCGAAAGGCCGTCCGGGCCTGCAAGGACGAGGGCGTCGACCACCTGATGATCGGCGGCGGGGTCGCGGCCAACTCCCGGCTGCGCGCCCTGGCCCAGGAGCGGTGCGAGCGGGCCGGGATCCGGCTGCGGGTGCCCCGCCCGAAGCTCTGCACCGACAACGGTGCGATGGTCGCGGCGCTCGGCGCGGAGATGGTCGCCCGCAACCGGCTCCCCTCCGACCTGGAGCTGTCGGCCGACTCCTCGCTGCCGGTGACGGAGCCGCACGTGCCGGGGACCGCGCACACCCACGCGCACGCGCACTCCCACGACCACGATCACGTGCACGAGATCAGCAAGGACAACCTGTACTCATGAGCGGCGACGCGACCATCGTCCTGATGTGGGAGGCCCGGGCCGTGGAGGGCCGGGGCGGCGAGCTTCTGGAGTGGGCCCGCGCCCGGTCCGCCGAGCTGTCCCGCGAGCCCGCCCGCCGCGAACTGCTGCGGGCGCCGCAGGACCGGGTGCTCGTGATGACCTGGTGGCCGGACGCCTCGTACGGGGACGACCTCCCCGAACTCCCCGAGCCCGACGCCGCCCTGATCACCCGGGCCGTGCACCGGTGGCGGTTCGAAGCAGTGGGGTGAGGCGCGGGGCCCCGTCGCGGGTCCGATGAGTTCCGGCGGCGGGCCCGGTCTACCTTCCACGACGTCCGGACCGCCCGGCCCGGACGTGTGGACGGCCCGAAGAGGTGAAGGTCATGCAGAAGATCACCCCGTGTCTCTGGTTCGACGGTCAGGCCGAGGAGGCGGCCGAGCACTACGTCGCGATCTTCGGCGGTGACTCCCGGATCGGGGACATCACCCACTACGGCGACGAGGCCCCCGGCCGGACGGGCTCGGTGCTCACCGTCGGCTTCCGGCTCGCCGGGCAGGACTACATGGGGCTCAACGGCGGCCCGCAGTTCCCCTTCACCGAGGCGATCTCGCTCTCCGTCGACTGCGCCGACCAGGCCGAGGTGGACCGGTTCTGGGCCGCGCTCTCCGAGGGCGGCGAGGAGGGCCAGTGCGGCTGGCTCAAGGACAAGTTCGGGGTGTCCTGGCAGATCGTGCCCAACGAGCTGCCGCGCCTGCTGGCCGACCCGGACCCGGCGAAGGCGGGCCGGGCGATGAAGGCGATGCTCGGCATGCGGAAGCTGGACGTCCAGGCCCTGCGCGACGCCTGACCGGCAGTCCGGACCCCGGGCCGGATCGGTAGTGTTCTGCGCATGCCACGCCGTGCCCCGCTGCCTCCCCCTCCGCCGCCCGTCGAGATCCGCTCCTGGCCCGACCGCGAGGCGATGCTCGCCGACCGGGCCGTGGTTCTGGGCGAGCTGGTGAAGATGCACGTGGGGCCGGGGCGGCTCGGGGTGCTGTGGATGTGGGCGGCGCTCGCCGCGACCGGCTGGAGCGTGGTGGGCTCGGGGCTCGTCTTCATCGAGCAGGGGTCCGACTTCTTCAGCGGCATCGCCGGAGTCGTCAGTCTGGTCATCGGCGCGGCGGCCCTGATTCCGGCCGTCGTCTTCGCCTGCCTGGGCATCTCCCGGGACCGCGAGGTCCGTTCGCTGCTCGACGCGTGGGGCGCGCTGGACCGCGACCCGGAGCGCGACCGGCGGCTGCGGATGCCCGGGATGAGCCTCACCTGGCTGCTGCTGTCGTTCGTCCTGGGCGCGGTGGGGCTCGCCCTCTGCGTCATCGGACCGGCGAGCGCACGGCCGGGCCGCGAGACGTACGGGCTGGTCGCCCTGGTGATGGGCGTCGGCATGGTCGCCTGGCTGACCGCGCTGGTCGGCGGAGTGACGGCCCTGGCCCACCGCCGCTGGGTGGTGCGCGTGCTGAGGGGCAGCGGCGGTACGGGCGCCGGGGCCGTCCCGGTCAGCCCAGCGGGTGGCCGATCAGCATCGTCGGAGCCCCCGCGACCCGGGTCAGGAACACCGTCGCCGAGCCCGGACCGTTCAGCTTCATCCGGCGGCGCAGCTCCTCCGGTTCGACCGCCGAACCCCGCTTCTTGACCGTCAGCACGCCGATCCGACGCTCCCGCAGCAGCGCCTTCAGCCGCTTCATGCTGAACGGCAGCTCGTCGGTGATCTCGTACCCGGCGACGTACGGCGAGGAGTACGGCTCGTCGCTCGTGATGTACGCGATCGTCTCGTCCACCAGCCGCCCTCCGCACCGCTCCACGAGGTCCGCGACCAGATGGGCCCGGATCACCGCGCCGTCCGGCTCGTACAGATAGCGCCCGACCGGGCCCACCGGCGGGGCCGGCAGCGGGGCCGGGGCGCTCAGGGTCGCCCCGGACGGCAGCAGCGTGGCTCGGAACGCGCCGGGTGCGAAGCCCTCCCCGTACCAGAGCACCGCCTCCTTCACGTCCCCGCCGTCCGAGATCCACTCGGCCTCCGCCTCCGGGCCGATCGCCTCGTGCGGGATGCCCGGGGCGATCTTCAGCGCCGCCCTGGGGGCCTTCAGCGCGGCGGCCGTGGCCCAGGAGAGCGGCGGTGAGTAGGCCTCCGGGTCGAAGATCCTGCCGCGTCCGCCGCGCCGCGCCGGGTCCACGAAGACCGCGTCGTACGGGGCGGTGCCGATCTCCGTGACGTCGGCGCACCGCACCTCGATCAGCTCCCCGAGTCCCAGCGCCTCGGCGTTGGCACGGGCCACCTCGGCCGTCAGCGGGTCGCGGTCCACGGCGAGCACGGCGATCCCGGCGCGGGCCAGGGCGATGGCGTCGCCCCCGATGCCGCAGCACAGGTCGGCCACGCTCCGCACGCCGAGCCTGGCGAACCGGGCGGCGCGGTGGGCGGCGACCGAGGTGCGGGTGGCCTGCTCGACCCCGTTGGGCGTGAAGTACATCCGGTAGGCGTCCTCGGCCCCGAACTTGGCGACCGCCCGCTGCCGCAGCCGGGCCTGGCCCAGGGCCGCCGACACCAGCTCCGCCGGGTGCGTGCGGCGCAGCCGGGTCGCGGTGGCCAGCTCGTCGGCGGGGTCGTGGTCGCGCAGCTCGGCCAGCAGCTGTTCGCCCTCGGGGGTGCGCAGCGCGGCGAAGGCGGCGCGGGCGGGGTCGTCGGCCGAGGAGGCGGAGGGGGTCGTTGCGTTCACCCGGTCCATTGTGACCGGTGCGCCGGTGGAGGTCCCTGTGGGCCGCCCGGGGGACGGCGCCGGTCCGCTCGCGGTGTCTGAAGGGCGCACGGGGTGGCGGCTGGCAGGATGCGGCGCCATGCAGCTAGTACGACAAAACGAAAAATCAGGCAGAAAGCGGCACAGGTCGGGCGTCGTCGTGCTGGCGGCCCTGCTGGCCGCCGCCGTCGCCTCCGGATGCGCGGCGGAGACGGGTGGCGGCGGCGCGGGGGCTCCCGGCGCGCCCGCGAAGACCGCCGCCGGCCGGTCGGGCGACGCGTCCCCGCAGGCCGGGCCCGCCCGGGCCCCGGACACGTACGCCGAGACGGTCAGGAAGAAGCAGGCCGCGCGGGCCGTCGCCGCGAAGAAGTGGGGGCTCGCCAAGGTCCCGCTCGCGGCCCCCGAACCGCCCGAGGTCAAGCCGTCCATCACCACCCGCAAGGGCTTCGAGGTCCGGAACGACAAGGGGCTGCCGCCGGTCTTCACCACGGTCCCGACCAAGGAGAGGATCGTCTTCCTGACGATGGACGACGGGGCCGAGAAGGACCCCGAACTGCTGCGGATGATGACCGAGTTGGACATCCCGTACAGCGCGTTCGTCAGCGACTACGTCATCAACGACGACTACGGCTACTTCAAGAAGATGCAGCAGCGCGGGGTGACCATCAGCAACCACACCCTCAACCACCGCTATCTGCCCGGCCTCTCCAACGCCGAGCAGAAGCGGGAGATCTGCGGCCAGCAGGAGAAGATCCTCAAGCACTACGGCAAGCGCCCCACGCTCTTCCGCCCGCCCTACGGCAACTACAACCGCGACACCCTCGTCGTCGCCAAGTCCTGCGGGATCACCGCCGTACCCCTGTGGTCCTCCGAAGCCTTCCCCGACCGCATGGAATGGCGCGAGTGGGACCAGGACCTGCACCCCGGCGACATCGTCCTGACCCACTTCCGGGGCAAGGAGGACTGGAAGGGCTCGATGCCCGACATGGTCCGCCGCGTCATGAAGACCATCACGGACAAGGGGTACGCGGTGGCGAAGCTGGAGGACTACGTCTGACCCGCCCCTCCCCGTAACCGGCCCCGAGTGCGCGCTCAGCCCCCGCTGCGCGCGCACTCGTCGCTGTCGCCCCCGCTGCGGCAGGGCGGGGAGTTCCCGGTGGGGGCCGGGGACGGGGTGATCGTGGGGACGGGGCCGCGGTCCGTCCACGGGTCCGGCCGCTGCTGCACTGCCGACGCGAGCGCGGCGGCGCACAGGGCCGCCGCGACGAGCACCTGCATCCCACCCGCCCAGTGCCACCGATTGCGCAACAGGGCCACGGCGGTACCGGCGGGGACCACGGCCAGGGCGGCGAGGGCGATGGCCGGGCCCCACACGTCGGCGAAGCCTTCGGAGGGGCCGTGCGGTGGCGCCAGGGTCCTCAACGCGATCACGAGCACCAGCAGCGCCCCGGCCGCCGCCTCCGCGACCACCAGCAGCACGCCCAACAGCGGGTCCGCGCAGCCGCCGGGAGCCGACGACGGCTGTCGCGATGCGGCTCTCTCGTCCGGTCGTCCCGGCAGGCGGCTCCCCGAGTGCGTCATCTCCGTACCGTCGTACGGAACGTGAAGCTCCGCCCCCGCGTTGTCCGGACGGTGATCCGACGGAGCCCCGATCGAGACGGCGCGCGGGTGGTGAATTGGCACTCCGCTTGACCGAGTGCTAATCGCGGTCATAGTCTCGGGTCTGGCACTCCCCCCTGGAGAGTGCCAGCACCACTCTGCGCGACAGGGCAGGTCCGGCACCCGCGACGACGGATCGGTCCGATCGCCACCCACAGACTGTTAAACCCCGTGAGATCTCCGAAGGGGGAGACCGGATCGTGTCGACCACCAGCTCCAAGGTTGCGATCAAGCCGCTCGAGGACCGCATTGTGGTCCAGCCGCTCGACGCCGAGCAGACCACGGCTTCCGGCCTGGTCATTCCGGACACCGCGAAGGAGAAGCCCCAGGAGGGCGTCGTCCTCGCCGTGGGCCCGGGCCGCTTCGAGAACGGCGAGCGGCTTCCGCTCGACGTCAAGACCGGCGACGTCGTCCTGTACAGCAAGTACGGCGGCACCGAGGTGAAGTACAACGGCGAGGAGTACCTCGTCCTCTCGGCCCGCGACGTCCTCGCGATCGTCGAGAAGTAATTCACCCACGTTTGCTTGTGTTCTGCGCCCCTGGCCCCCTGCGTAACAACTAGCCGGGCGGCGAGGGGCGCAGTTCATTTTGAGAGGGATACAGCCCATGGCGAAGATTCTGAAGTTCGACGAGGACGCCCGTCGCGCCCTTGAGCGCGGCGTCAACAAGCTTGCCGACACGGTCAAGGTGACGATCGGCCCCAAGGGCCGCAACGTCGTCATCGACAAGAAGTTCGGTGCCCCCACCATCACCAACGACGGTGTCACCATCGCGCGCGAGGTCGAGCTCGACGACCCGTACGAGAACCTCGGTGCCCAGCTCGTCAAGGAGGTGGCGACCAAGACCAACGACGTAGCGGGTGACGGCACCACCACCGCGACCGTCCTGGCCCAGGCGCTCGTCCGCGAGGGTCTGCGCAACGTCGCCGCCGGCGCCTCCCCGGCCGCCCTGAAGAAGGGCATCGACGCCGCCGTCAAGGCCGTCTCCGAGGAGCTCCTCGCGACCGCCCGCCCGATCGACGACAAGGCCGACATCGCCGCCGTCGCCGCGCTCTCCGCGCAGGACCCGCAGGTCGGCGAGCTCATCGCGGACGCGATGGACAAGGTCGGCAAGGACGGTGTCATCACCGTCGAGGAGTCCAACACCTTCGGTCTGGACCTGGAGTTCACCGAGGGCATGGCCTTCGACAAGGGCTACCTGTCCCCGTACATGGTGACCGACCAGGAGCGTATGGAGGCCGTCCTCGACGACCCGTACATCCTGATCCACCAGGGCAAGATCGGCTCCATCCAGGAGCTGCTCCCGCTCCTGGAGAAGGTCATCCAGTCCGGTGGCTCCAAGCCGCTCCTGATCATCGCCGAGGACGTCGAGGGCGAGGCGCTCTCCACCCTCGTCGTCAACAAGATCCGCGGCACCTTCAACGCCGTCGCGGTGAAGGCCCCGGGCTTCGGCGACCGCCGCAAGGCCATGCTCGGCGACATCGCCACCCTCACCGGTGCGACCGTCATCGCCGAGGAGGTCGGCCTCAAGCTCGACCAGGCCGGCCTGGACGTGCTCGGCACCGCTCGCCGCGTCACCGTCTCCAAGGACGACACGACCATCGTCGACGGCGGTGGCAACACCGAGGACGTCAAGGGCCGCGTCAACCAGATCAAGGCCGAGATCGAGTCCACGGACTCCGACTGGGACCGCGAGAAGCTCCAGGAGCGCCTCGCGAAGCTGGCCGGCGGCGTGTGCGTCATCCGTGTCGGCGCCGCCACCGAGGTGGAGCTGAAGGAGAAGAAGCACCGCCTCGAGGACGCCATCTCCGCCACCCGCGCCGCGGTCGAGGAGGGCATCGTCTCCGGCGGTGGCTCCGCCATCGTCCACGCCGTGAAGGTCCTGGAGGGCAACCTCGGCAAGACCGGCGACGAGGCCACCGGTGTCGCGGTCGTCCGCCGCGCCGCCGTCGAGCCGCTGCGCTGGATCGCCGAGAACGCCGGCCTGGAGGGTTACGTCATCACCTCCAAGGTCGCCGACCTCGACAAGGGCCAGGGCTTCAACGCCGCCACCGGCGAGTACGGCGACCTGGTCAAGGCCGGCGTCATCGACCCGGTCAAGGTCACCCGCTCCGCCCTGGAGAACGCCGCGTCCATCGCGTCGCTGCTGCTCACGACCGAGACCCTGGTCGTCGAGAAGCCGGCCGAGGAAGAGGCCGACGCCGGTCACGGCGGCCACGGCCACTCCCACTAGTACCTGCTGGTACGTCACCGAGGCCCGGTGCCCCCGTCGCGGGGGCACCGGGCCTCGGTCCGTTCTAGGCCATGCGGGCCAGGTCGTCCGGGGTGACCGGGTCGGCGAACGGCAACCCTTGTGCGTAACGCGCGATCTCCTCCAGCGCGAAGTCCGCCAGGCGGTGGATCTCGTCGCCCAGCGAACCCGCCACATGCGGGGTCAGCAGCACGTTCGGCAGGTCGTACAGCGGCGAACCGGCGGACGGCACCTCCGGCTCCGTCACGTCCAGCACCGCGTTCAGCCGCCCCGACACCAGCTCCGGCAGCAGCGCGTCGCCGTCGATCAGCGAACCCCGCGAGGTGTTGATCAGCGTCGCCCCGTCCGCCATCGCCGCGAGCTGGGCTGCGCCGATCAGATGCCGGGTCGCGGGCAGCTCGGGCGCGTGGACGGAGACGATCCGGCTACGGGCGCACAGCTCCGCCAGCTCCACCTTCTCCGCACCGAGCCGGGCCGCCGCCCCCGCGTCCACGTACGGGTCGAAGAGCAGCACGTCCAGATCGAACGGGCGCAGCAGCTCGATCACCCGGCGGCCGATCCGCGAGGCGCCCACGATGCCCACGCACCGCCGGTAGTTCCCGTGCCCCGCCAGCTCGGCGCGCCAGTCGTGCGGGACGCGCAGCTCCCGGTAGCGGCGGGCGGCGGACAGCACGTTCTTGCCCGCGAGGAGGATCGCGGCCAGCGTGTACTCCGCGACCGGCAGCGCGTTCGCCCCGGCCGCCGAGGTGATCTGGAGGCCGCGCTCCCAACAGGCCGGGGTGATGTGGTGCTTGACGCTCCCGGCCGCGTGCACCACGGCCCGCAGCCGGGGCGCGGCGGCGAGGACGTCGGCGGTGAGCGGGGGCGCGCCCCAGCAGGTGATGAGCAGCTCCGCCCCGGCCAGCGCCCGGGCCACCTCGGGCGTCGGGCCGGTCAGCCGGTGGGCCACCAGGGCGGGGTCGGTGTCGACCAGCGCGGTGAGGCGTGCCCGTTGTACGGGGGTGAAGAGGCGGTCCGCGATGCCGGGGCCCATAGCGAGAAGGGCGGTGGGGGTGGGTGTCATTTGACGCTTCCTGCGGTGAGGCCGGCCTTCCAGTGCCGCTGGAGGGTGACGAAGGCGATGATCAGCGGGGTGACGGCGAGGAGGGAGCCGGTGACGACCATCGGGTAGAAGGCCGGGTCGGCGTTGGCGTTGCTGTGCCAGTTGTACAGGCCGAGGCTGAGCGGATAGAGGTCCTTGTCCGAGAGCATGACCAGGGGCAGGAAGAAGTTGTTCCAGATCGCGGTGAACTGGAACAGGAACACCGTCACGAACCCCGGCATGACCATCCGCAGCCCGACCGACCAGAAGGTGCGCAGCTCACCGGCCCCGTCGATCCGGGCGGCCTCCAGGACCTCGTCGGGGATGTAGCCCGCGCTGAAGATCCGGGAGAGGTACACGCCGAACGGGTTGACCAGCGCGGGGATCAGCACCGCCCAGTAGGTGTTGACGGTGCCGGTCTCGACCGCCAGCAGATACAGCGGCAGGGAGAGGGCGGTGGAGGGCAGCAGGACGCCCAGCAGCACCAGGGCGAACAGCTTCTCCTTGCCCCGGAAGCGGTACTTGTCGAAGGCGTACCCGGCGGCGACGCTGACCAGCGAGCAGCCGAGCGCCCCGGCCCCCGCGTACAGCAGCGAGTTGCCGTACCAGCGGAAGTAGATGCCGTCCTGGTAGGCCGTCAGCTCGGAGAGGTTGTGGGCGAGGTCGAAGCCCTGGAGGGAGAAGACGTCGCCGCCCAGCAGGTTGCCCGCGTCCTTGGTGGCCGCCGAGACCAGCCAGATCAGCGGGAAGAGCGTGTAGACGGCGGCGATCAGCAGGACGACGTCGACCGCGGATTTCGAGAGCCATCGGTTGCCGGAGATCACGGGCGCGCCTCCTTCCTGCGGTTGGTGAAGCGCGTGACGAGATACGAGAGCACGGCGGCGACCAGGGCGATCAGGACGGACGCGGCGGCGGCGAGACCGTAGTCGTTGCGTTCGAAGGCGGCGCTGTAGGCGTACATGTTGGGGGTCCAGGTGCTGGTCACCGCCGAGCCCGAGCCACGGCTGAGGATCAGGGGCTCGGTGAACAGCTGGAGCGACCCGATGACCGTGAAGAGCAGCACCATCACCAGGGACGAGCGGATCAGGGGGAGTTTGACGGAGAAGGCGATCCGCCAGTTGCCCGCCCCGTCGACGGTGGCCGCTTCCAGCAGCGAGCGGTCCACGGCCTGGAGGGCGGCGTAGAAGATCACCACGTTGTAGCCGAGCCACTGCCACAGCGCGATGTTCACGATGGAGGGCAGGGTGCCCTCGGAGGAGAAGAAGTCGAAGCCGATGCCCCCGGCCTCCATGGCGGCCACGACCGGGCTCAGCTGCGGCGTGTAGAGGTAGATCCAGATCAGTGCGGCGATCAGGCCCGGGATGGCGTGCGGCAGGAACAGCGCCAGCTGGAAGAAGCGGCGGGCCCGGGCCAGCGCGGAGTCCAGCAGCAGCGCCAGCGCGATCGCGCCGCCGATCATCAGCGGGAGGTAGAGCGCGCAGTAGCCGAGCAGCACCCGGAAGCCGTCGCGGAACGCCTGGTCGCCCAGGGCCGTCGCGTAGTTGCCGAGCCCGTCGAAGACCGTACGGGGGCCGTCGAAGCCGAGACCGGACTGCTTCTCGGTGAAGAGGCTCAGCCAGAGCGCGTAGCCGACCGGGACGATCATCGTCACGGTGAACAGGGCGAAGAAGGGGGTGAGGAGGGTGCCCGCCGCCAGCCGGGTGCGGGTGCGGGAGCTGAGGGCCTGCGAGGGGCGGCCCGGTGAGCGGGGCGCTTTCGCACCGAGTTCGTCGGCACGGGCGGAGCCCGGGGCGGGCCCGGTGCGTGGACCGGGCACCCCGGCGCGACCGACTCCGCGCCGTTCGGCGTCGTGGGTGCTCATGACCGCTCCTCCACCTTCAGACCCCGCTTCCTCAGGTCGGCGACGGTGGCCTCATGGGCCTTCCTGAGCGCGCGGGGCAGCGTCGAGCCGCCACCGACGACCTCGCCCAGCTCGTCGCCCAGCGCGGCGTTGGTCGCGCCGGGGCTCGGGCCCCACACCCACTGCGGCCCGATGGACCGGCCCGCCTCCTCGAACAGCCCGTACAGGTCCTGGCCGCCGTAGAAGCCCGTGTCGAACGCCCGCTTCGCGATCGGCACCATGGCGGGCGACGCGGGCAGGGCGCTCGACGTACTCGCCCCGATCCGGGCCTTGATCGCGTCCTCGTGCGTCGCCATCCACAGCGCGAACTCGACGGCGGCCGCGGTCTTGGTGCTGCCCTTGCTGACGGCGAACGTGGAGCCGCCGAGCATCCCGCTGGCCGGCCGGTCCGCCTCCTGGCTCGGCAGCCGCACCGCCGCCCACTTGCCCTTCTGTTCGGGCACGATGCCGGCGAGGACGCCCGCGCCCCAGGACGCGCCGAGGTAGCCGACGGTGGTGCCCTGCTTGAGGGAGCCGGTCCACTCGGGGCTGAACGAGGAGGCGGTGGAGACGAGCCGGTCGTCGATCAGGCCCTGCCAGTAGGCGGCGGTGCGCTCGGATGCGGGATCCGTGGTGTCGATCCGCCAGGCGTCCGTCCCGGCCCGGAACCACTGCGCGCCCGCCTGCCACGCCATGGCCTGGAAGAACGTCGGGTCGTCGGGGAAGAACGTGGCGATCCGGGTCCTCGGGGCCGCCTTCCGCACCCGCTCCGCCGCGTTCCGGAACGCGTCCCAGGTGGCGGGCGGTTCGATGGAGTGCTCGGCGAAGAAGTCCTTGCGGTAGTAGAAGACCTGGGGCGCGGCGTCGAAGGGGACGGCCCAGTTCCGGCCGCCGAGCGTCGTCATCTCGATCGTCTGCGGCAGGAACTTCTTCTTGATGTCCTCGGTCAGATAGGGGCTGAGGTCCTGGAGCGACCCCTGGCTGACGAACGCGGACAGCTGCGGATACTCGATGGAGAGCAGATCGGGGGCGATGCCCGCCTTCACCGCGTTGGCGATCTTGGGGTAGCCGCCGAGACCGCCCGAGGGTATCTCCTCGAACGTCACCTGGATCGTGTCGTGGGTCGCGTTGAACGCGTCCACGACCTCCTGGGACCCCTTCGTCCATGCCCAGAAGGACACGGTCACCGGGTCGTCGGCGGTACCTCGGGCGCGGGAGTCGTCGGCGCCGCCGCACGCCGTGACGACGGCGAGAGCGGTGGCGGCGCCGACCAGCGCTTGGACGGAACGGGACCAACTGCGGCTCACGGCATGGCTCCTGTACGAGCGGGGCGGCCGGGGTTCCGGCCGGTGCCGTGATATTTCGATTCCGGCTGAGCGAAGTCAAGAGCGAAAGATCGAATGATCGAATAATGATCGATTCAAGGAGGGGTGAAGGGGGTCAGACCATCGCAAGGCGGTCGGCGTCGTCCGCCCCCTGCCGCCCGCAGGACTCCCGCACCCGCAACGCCGGCAGCAGCGCCACATGCCGCCGGGGCGGCCGCCCGTCCCCGCCCGGATACCGGGGCCCCGACAACCGCTCCACCAGCAGCTCCGCCGCACTGCGCCCCACGTCCCGCTTGGGCGGGGCCACCGCGCTCAGCGGGGTGTCGGCGAGCGCCGCCACCTCGTCGTCGTACGTGATCAGCGCCAGGTCCTCCGGGACCCGCACGCCCAGCTCCGCCAGCCGGCGCACCAGCCGGATGGCGTCCTCGTCGTTGTGGACCAGCACGGAACTCGCCCGCCCCTCGCGCACCGCGTCACGCAGCGCCGTCGCCGACCGTTCGAAGAGCGCCGGATCGCGGTCGGCGGAGACCGTCGCGACGAGCGGCTCCGTCCCGGCGAGCCCCAGCACGTCCAGCGCCCGCGTGAACCCGGCGCGCACCGACTGCGCCGTCGGGCTGTCCGAGCGGGCCACCAGCATCGGCGTCCCATGGCCCAGCCGCACCAGATGCCGTACGGCGAGGAGCACCCCGTGCGCGTGGTCGGAGACCACCCGGTCCAGGCCCTCCAGCGGACCGCCCGGCACCCCCTCGCGCTCCACCAGCACCTTCTCGCCGGGCAGCCGGGCTATCCACTCGCCGTACCGCTCGGGGTGGTCCGGCGCCGTCCAGCTCGGCGCCAGCAGCAGCCCCTGCGCCCCGGCCGCCAGCAGCCCGGCCGCGTGCGCCGCGTCGTCCTCGGGCCGGTAGTCGGTGACCCGCAGGATCAGCCGCGCGCCGAGCCGGGCGGCTGCCTCGTGCGCGCCCCGGATCACCTCGGCGAAGTAGTAGGCGGCGGCCGGGGCCAGCATCCCGATCACGGGGCCGCCGCCCACCGGTGTACCGGCCGGGCCCCGTTCGGCCGGCCAGGACACCGACCCGTGGGCCCGCTCCAGCAGCCCCCGGGAGGCCAGCGCCTCGACGTCGCGCCGGGCGGTGACGGTGGCGACGCCGAGCCGGTCCGCCAGGTCGGAGACCCGTACGGTGCCGCGCTCGCGCACCAGGTTCAGCAGCCGGTCATGACGTTCAGCAGCACCTTCGCGCACGGAGACAGCCCCCTGGAGCAGAAATGATCGAACCCTGAGCAACGGGCGATCATTCGATCACAGGGCGGCCGGACACGGGAGGGGGCGGGACCCGCCCGTACCGCGTACCGAGGCGGCCGGACACGGGAGGGCCGAGCAACTCCTGTACGGCTCCCGTATCGCCTACTGCCTACCGCCTACCGCGTCCCGCGCGCCGAGGCCGACAGGCCGCCTACTGCGGACCGTACTTGCGCCCCGTCCGCGAGGTGACCCCGCCGAGCAGTCCCCGCGGCGCGACCTTCACCAGCCCCATCAGCGCCTTGTAGCGCGGGTCCGGGATCGACACCGTCTTCCCCCGGGCCAGATCCGTCAGCGCGGACGCCACCAGCTTGTCCGCGTCGAGCCACATCCAGTTGGGGATGTTGTCCGTCCCCATCCCGGCCCGCTCGTGGAACTCCGTCCGCACGAACCCGGGGCACAGCGCCATCAGCCGCACCCCCGACCCGGCCAGGTCCCGCGCCGCTCCCTGGGTGAACTGCACGACCCAGGACTTCGACGCCCCGTACGTACCGCGCGGCACGAACGCCGCGACGGACGCCACGTTGACGACCCCGCCCCGGCCCCGCTCCCGCATCCCGGCGACCGCCGCCGAGGTCAGCCGCAGGACCGCCTCGCAGTGCACCTTCAGCATCGTCAGCTCATCGGCCATGGACACCTCCAGGAAGCGCCCCTTGTTGCCGAACCCGGCGTTGTTGACCAGCAGATCGATCGGGTGCCTGCGGTCCGCGAGCCGCTTCTCGACCGCCTCGATACCGCCGTCCGTGGACAGGTCGGCGCTCAGCACCCCGGCCTCGATGCCGTGCCGGTCGTGCAGTTCCGTGGCCTGTTCGCGCAGCCGCGCGGTGTCCCGCGCCACCAGCACCAGGTTGTGCCCCTGAGCCGCGAGCCGCCGTGCGAACGCGGCCCCGATACCCGCCGTCGCGCCTGTGATCAGTGCAGTCGTCATACGCGGCACGTTAGTGCCCCGCGTGGTCCGGGACCTCACCCGCCCGCTGCCCCTCCCGGGCGCTGCCCGGGGTGCACCGGGCCGGTCCTCAGCCGTGCTGTGCCGCGTACTCCCGGGCCTTGCGCAGCGCCTCGGAGTGCAGCGCGTCCCCGGCCGCCAGCAGGGAGGGCAGCAGGGTGCGTTCGGTCGTCGACGCCCGGAACTGCAGAGCGGCGGTGATCTCGTGGTCCGGCCGGTGCACGATCTCGACGGGGTCCCCGGCGCGCACCGCGCCCGGTTCGATCACCCGTAGATAGGCGCCGGTCACGCCCCGCTGGGTGAAGCGCCTGACCCACCCCTTCTCCTGGACGTGCTCGGCGAAGGTCCGGCACGGGATCCGCCCCGAGGTCACCTCCAGCACCAGGTCCGCCCCCACCCGCCAGCGCTCGCCGATCAGCGCACCGCTGACGTCGAGACCCTGGGTCGTGAAGTTCTCGCCGAACACCCCGTTGGCCAGCGTCCGGCCGCCCAGCTCCCGCTCCCAGTCGTCCAGATCCTCGCGGGCGAAGGCGTACACCGCCTGGTCGCTGCCGCCATGGTGGCGCAGATCGCCCACCGCGTCCCCGGAAAGACCGCTGCCGCCGACGCCCTTGGGGCCTGGGTCGCGCACCTCGACGACGCCCTCCACCGGGCGCTTGTCGATCCCCGAGAGGCCGTTGGGGCCGTCGGTCCGGGCGTTGGGGCGGAGACGGCCGATGTTCACGGTGAGCAGCTTCATGCAGGTACGCTAACCGCCCCCGACCCAAAGGGGAACATCATTAATTCGCCCCTCCTCCAAGAATTTCTTATGATGGAGGGGTGATCGAAGCTCGCCACCTCCGTGTCCTGCGCGCCGTGTCCACCACCGGCTCGTTCTCCGCCGCCGCCCGCGAACTGGGCTGCACCCAGCCCGCCGTCAGCCAGCAGATGAAGGCCCTGGAGGCCTCCGCCGGCACCACGCTGCTGATCCGCACCGGACGCGAGATGCGCCTCACCCAGGCCGGTGAGGCGCTGGTGCGGCACGCCTCCGGCATCCTCGCGGGGCTGACCGCCGCCGAGGAGGAGGTCGCCGCCATCGCCGGACTGCGGGCCGGCCGGGTCCGGCTGGTCTCCTTCCCCAGTGGCAGCTCCACCCTGGTTCCGGGGGCGCTGGCCGCCCTGCGCGCCGACCACCCCGGCACCCGCGTCTCGCTCGTCGAGGCCGAGCCGCCGCGCTCGGTGGACCTGCTGCGCGAGGGCGACTGCGACATCGCGCTGGCGTTCCGTTACGGGGCGACCGGCGGCGAATGGGACGACCTGGTGGTCCGGCCGCTGCTCACCGACCGGCTGATCGGCCTCCTCCCGGAGGGGCACCGGCTGGCGGAGGCGCCGAGCGTGTCCATCGGCGAACTGGCCGACGAGTCCTGGATCGCCGGCTGCCCGCGCTGCCGCCGCCAGCTGGTCGAGGTCTGCGAAGCGTCCGGCTTCGCCCCGCGCATCGACTTCGCCACCGACGACTACCCGGCGGTGATGGGCCTCGTCGGGGCCGGGCTCGGCGTGGCGGTGCTGCCGGAGCTGGCCGTCGAGTCGGTACGCCCCAAGGGGGCCAGGGCCGTGCCGGTCGAGCCCGCGATCGAGCGCGAGATCGTCGCGCTGACCCTGCCGGACCTGGCCCGGGTCCCGGCGGTGGCCGCCACCCTGGACCAGCTGGCGCGGACCGCCGCGCGCTGAGACCGCGCGGGGCGCGCCGCGCAGGCGCCCTGCGGGGCGCGCGACGCGCACGAGCACGCCCGTCGCGGCCGGTCGCGGGCCGGATGGCTGAAGGTATCGAAGAAACGTTTCTGCGCTGCGTTGGGGCGTACGGGTGTCAGGTGGTGCCGGAGCCCGGTCCCGCGGCGGGGACCCCGGAGGGCGCCGCGCTGATCAGCCGGGTTCTGGCCCGGCCCATCAGCTCCTCGCGCTCGTCCTCCGTCAGGCCGCCCCACACGCCGTAGGGCTCCCGAACGGCCAGGGCGTGCGCCGCACACTCGGCCCGTACCGGGCAGCGCATGCACACCTCCTTCGCGGAGGTCTCGCGGGCGCTCCGCGCCGCACCGCGCTCTCCCTCCGGATGGAAGAACAGGGAGCTGTCCACGCCTCGGCAGGCGGCGAGCAGCTGCCAGTCCCACAGGTCTGCGTTGGGTCCGGGAAGGCGGGAGAAATCTGCCATTGCTTGTCCCCTCGGAGCTGTGCTGCGTCGGAAGCGGCATCCTCGACCGTCTGTGATCGACGGCCTGGTGTGTTCGGACCGTCTCTGATCGGTGTGACCGAAGTCTCGACCGTACATCTACGGTGCTAGTAGATGTAAATATGACTGATTGCGAATCTAGCCACAGACACCCTCGAAAGGGAAGAAAAGCTGCCAAATAGGGCATGCCAGGGAGTGAAGATCCAGTTGACGGGTGAATCACCCGCGCCGTTCTCCTCCGTATTCGAGCCTTCACGTAGAGTGCCGAACCCGGTCGCGCGACCCGTAACTCTTTCGAGTGACCGTCGTTAAAGGAACGGATGCGGTTGACGGATATCCGGCTCGGGCACATGTCCGAGGGGGTCAACCGCACAGGTGACGACTTGTATCAGCCTGGAGGCTCAAGGTGACGCGCATCAGCTGCGGAGGACGGTCATGACATCCGTCCTCGTCTGCGACGACTCCCCGCTTGCCCGAGAAGCGCTCCGTCGCGCGGTGGCCACCGTGCCCGGCGTCGAGCGCGTGACGACCGCGGCCAACGGCGAGGAAGTCCTCCGCCGCTGGGGTGCCGATCGTTCGGATCTGATTCTGATGGACGTACGCATGCCCGGTCTGGGAGGTGTGGAGACCGTCCGTCGGCTGCTGTCCGCCGACCCCGGCGCCCGGATCATCATGCTGACCGTCGCCGAGGACCTGGACGGTGTCGCGCTCGCGGTCGCCGCCGGGGCCCGCGGCTATCTGCACAAGGACGCCTCGCGCGCCGAGCTGCGGGCCACCGTCACCCAGGCGCTGGCCGACCCGACGTGGCGGCTCGCCCCGCGCCGGCTGCGGTCCGCCGAGATGGGGGCGGCCCCCACGCTCACCGCGCGGGAGATCCAGGTGCTCGAAGGCATGAGCCACGGCCGCTCCAACGCGGAGATCGGCCGCGAGCTCTTCCTCTCCGAGGACACGGTCAAGACCCACGCCCGCCGCCTGTTCAAGAAGCTCGGGGCCTCGGACCGCGCCCACGCGGTGGCCCTCGGATTCCGCTGGGGCCTGGTCCGCTGAGGACACGGACCGGACCGCGCCCCGTCCGCAGACCGGCGGACGGGGGACGGAGCGGGCCACCGGCTCCACACCCCGTAACCGGGCGCCCGCCCCGCGGTGCCATGTGACGCTTCCCGGCCGATGACGCATCCTTGAGTCGTGGAGTTCCTCAGGAACGATTCGGTCGAGCGGAAGGGGAGGGCGCAGGACATGACATCCGGCGCACCCGCTCATAACGCTTCGGTGCACAACTCCGGGCGTGGTGCAGCGGACCGAGTGGCATCAGGGCACCATGGTTCGATGCGCGATGACGAGACCACGGTGATCGGTGCCCTGGTGCATCGCGCCGTCGACGGAGACGCGCAGGCCACCCACGATCTGCTGGCCCACGTCCACCCCCTCGCCCTGCGCTACTGCCGCTCCCGGCTGAACCGCCTCCCCGGTGATGCTCGCCACTTCGTGGAGGACCTGGCGCAGGAGGTCTGCGTCGCGGTGCTGATGGCGCTGCCGCGCTACAAGGACACCGGCAGGCCCTTCGAAGCGTTCGTCTTCGCCATCGCCGGACACAAGGTCGCCGACCTCCAGCGCGCCGCGATGCGCCACCCGGGGTCGACCGCCGTCCCCTCCGACGAGATGCCGGAGCGGCCCGACGACTCCCTGGGTCCGGAGGAGCGCGCCCTGCTCAGCAGCGATGCCGCCTGGGCGAAGAAGCTCCTCGCCAACCTCCCGGAGAGTCAGCGCGAGCTGCTGGTCCTGCGGGTCGCGGTGGGGCTGACCGCCGAGGAGACCGGGCGGATGCTCGGGATGTCACCGGGTGCGGTCCGGGTCGCCCAGCACCGCGCGCTCAGCAGGCTCCGGGCGCTCGCCGAGCAGTAGCGGCACGGCGGGCCCCGCCGCCGACCGCTTCGTGCGAAGCTCCAGAACCGCCAAGTGATCTTGATCGTGGAATGAGACACCTCCCGGGGCCGTTAGCATGGACATCCGCACCGATCAAGGCCATTTGGGGAAGGTGTCATGACTGCAAACGTCGACGGAGTGCCCGAGAAATTCGCGACGCTCGGGTTGACCTACGACGACGTGCTGCTGCTGCCCGGCGCGTCCGAGGTCCTGCCCAACGCGGTCGACACCTCGACCCTCATCTCGCGCAACGTACGGGTGAACATCCCCCTGCTGTCGGCCGCCATGGACAAGGTGACCGAGGCGCGCATGGCCATCGCCATGGCCCGTCAGGGCGGCGTCGGCGTGCTGCACCGCAACCTCTCCATCGAGGACCAGGTGAACCAGGTCGACCTGGTCAAGCGGTCCGAGTCCGGCATGGTCACCGACCCGATCACCGTGCACCCCGACGCCACGCTCGCCGAGGCGGACGCGCTCTGCGCGAAGTTCCGCATCAGCGGTGTGCCGGTCACCGACGGCGCGGGCAAGCTGCTCGGCATCGTCACCAACCGCGACATGGCCTTCGAGTCGGACCGCACGCGCCAGGTGCGCGAGGTCATGACGCCGATGCCGCTCGTCACCGGCAAGGTCGGCATCTCCGGCGTCGAGGCCATGGAGCTGCTGCGCCGCCACAAGATCGAGAAGCTGCCGCTGGTCGACGAGGCGGGCCTCCTCAAGGGCCTCATCACGGTCAAGGACTTCAAGAAGGCCGAGCAGTACCCGAACGCCGCCAAGGACGCCGAGGGCCGCCTGCTGGTCGGCGCGGCCGTCGGCGCCAGCCCCGAGGCGCTGGAGCGCGCGCAGGCCCTCGCCTCCGCCGGGGTCGACTTCCTCATCGTCGACACCTCTCACGGCCACAACAGCAACGCCCTCGCCTGGATGGCGAAGATCAAGTCGAGCGTCGGCGTCGACGTCATCGGCGGCAACGTCGCCACCCGCGACGGCGCCCAGGCCCTGATCGACGCCGGTGTCGACGGCGTCAAGGTCGGCGTCGGACCCGGCTCGATCTGTACGACGCGTGTGGTCGCCGGTATCGGCGTCCCGCAGGTCACCGCGATCTACGAGGCCGCGCTCGCCGCCCGTGCCGCGGGCGTCCCGGTGATCGGCGACGGCGGCCTCCAGTACAGCGGCGACATCGGCAAGGCGCTCGCCGCGGGCGCGGACAGCGTGATGCTGGGCAGCCTGCTCGCGGGCTGCGAGGAGTCCCCGGGCGAGCTGATGTTCATCAACGGCAAGCAGTTCAAGTCGTACCGCGGCATGGGCTCGCTGGGCGCGATGCAGTCCCGCGGTCAGGGCCGGTCCTACTCCAAGGACCGCTACTTCCAGGCCGAGGTCTCCTCGGACGACAAGCTCGTCCCCGAGGGCATCGAGGGCCAGGTGCCCTACCGCGGCCCGCTGGCCAACGTCCTCCACCAGCTCGTCGGCGGCCTCCGCCAGACCATGGGCTACGTCGGCGCCGCGTCCGTCGACCAGATGGAGAGCAAGGGCCGCTTCGTCCGGATCACCTCGGCGGGCCTCAAGGAGAGCCACCCGCACGACATCCAGATGACGGTGGAAGCACCGAACTACAGCAGGAAGTAACGCGTCACCGCAGGTGAGGGGCGGACCGGAGTTCCCGGTACCGCCCCTCACGTGTGCGTCGGGGATACTGGTCAGCGCAGACGTAGAGGGAAAGGCCACACATCGTGACTGAGATCGAGATCGGGCGCGGCAAGCGCGGCCGCCGGGCTTACGCATTCGACGACATCGCTGTCGTTCCGAGCCGCCGCACCCGGGACCCGAAGGAGGTCTCGATCGCCTGGCAGATCGACGCCTACCGCTTCGAGCTGCCGTTCCTGGCCGCTCCCATGGACTCCGTGGTCTCCCCGCAGACCGCCATCCGCATCGGCGAGATGGGCGGCCTCGGCGTGCTGAACCTGGAAGGCCTGTGGACCCGGCACGCCGACCCGCAGCCGCTGCTCGACGAGATCGCCGAGATGCCGGTCGAGTCCGCGACCCGCCGACTGCAGGAGATCTACTCCGCGCCGATCCAGGAAGAGCTGATCGGGCAGCGCATCAAGGAGGTGCGCGACTCCGGTGTCGTCACCGCCGCCGCGCTCTCCCCGCAGCGCACCGCCCAGTTCTCCAAGGCGGTCGTCGACGCGGGCGTCGACATCTTCGTCATCCGGGGGACGACGGTCTCCGCCGAGCACGTCTCCGGCGCGGCCGAGCCGCTGAACCTGAAGCAGTTCATCTACGAGCTGGACGTCCCGGTCATCGTCGGCGGCTGCGCCACGTACACCGCCGCCCTGCACCTGATGCGGACCGGCGCGGCCGGTGTCCTCGTCGGCTTCGGCGGCGGCGCCGCGCACACCACACGCAACGTCTTCGGCATCCAGGTCCCGATGGCCACCGCCGTCGCGGACGTCGCCGGCGCCCGCCGCGACTACATGGACGAGTCCGGTGGCCGGTACGTGCACGTCATCGCCGACGGCGGTGTCGGCTGGTCCGGCGACCTGCCGAAGGCCATCGCCTGCGGTGCGGACGCCGTGATGATGGGCTCCCCGCTGGCCCGCGCCACCGACGCCCCGGGCCGTGGCCGCCACTGGGGCATGGAGGCCGTCCACGAGGACGTGCCGCGCGGCAAGCTGGTCGACCTCGGCTCGGTCGGGACGACGGAGGAGGTCCTCACCGGCCCCTCGCACACCCCGGACGGTTCGATGAACATCTTCGGCGCCCTGCGCCGCGCGATGGCCACCACCGGCTACAGCGACCTCAAGGAGTTCCAGCGCGTCGAGGTGACGGTGGCGGACTCGCAGCACCGCCGCTGACGTACCGCGTACCGGAAGGGCCCGGACCGCTGAGCGGTCCGGGCCCTTCCGTATGTCCCGCTGGGTGTCAGCCGGCCTTCTTCGCGCCACCGACGGCGGCGACCGCGCCGAGACCGAGGAAGAGGTACGTCATGAAGTCGGCCTCTTGCGACCAGGCCTTGGTCACCGCATCGAAGTGGTCGCCGACGACCTCGGAGAACGGGATCTGCGCCACGTCGGCGAGGATCATCGAGATGCCGATGAGCTGGCCGATGTAGACCGCGCCGATCGAGAAGACGGCCGAGGCGGCGATGACCGCCGGGTTGGAGCCGCCGACCTTGCTCGCCGCGAAGCCGACCAGGAAGCCGACGCCGACCGCCGCGTAGCCGACCTCGCGCTCGATGGAGCCCGCGATCACGCCGTACAGAATGCCCGCGACGATCGCCGCGCCGAGCGCGACGGCCACGCCGAGCAGCACGTTGTTCCGGGCCGGGGGAGCCGGGGTGAACGGCGCGCCGCCGCCGAACGGGGCGCCCTGGCCCGGCTGCTGGCCCGCGAACGGGTTGCCGGTCGGGGCCGGGGGCTGCTGGCCGTACGGGTTGCCGGTGGGGGCGGCGGGGGCGCCCTGGCCCGGCCCGCCCGCGTACGGGTTGCCGTCGACGGGCTGACCGCCGAAAGGCTGCTGGGGCTGGTTCGGCGGCTGCACGGGTTGGCTCACGGTGGGACTCCCCCTGGGGCGGCTGCGCACTACTGCGCGGAATACGCACGTGTGTGCGCTCTGTGACGCCGCAGAGTAGCAGCACCCCTTGCTTTCGGTCACTGACTATCTTTCGACGGTCCGTCACCTGGTGGGCGTCCGCGTTCAGAGCCGGTGTGCGGCCCCCGCCGGAGTGGCCCCCCGGGTGTCCAGGAGGAGTTGGGCCTTGACCGCGAGGCCCTGGAGGTCGTAGGTCCGGTGCTGCTGGAGCAGTACGGTCAGGTCGGCGGCGGCCGCCGCCTCGTACAGCGAGTCGGCGCGCGGGACGGGGCGTTCGCGGACCCGCCAGTCCAGGACGTGCGGGTCGTGGTAGCCGATCTGGGCGCCCATGTCCATCAGCCGGGTGGCGATCTCCCGGGCGGGCGCGGCCTCCTGGTCCGCGGTGTCCGGTTTGTAGGTGACGCCGAGCAGCAGGACGCGGGCGCCCCGGACGGACTTGCCGTGCTCGTTCAGGAGGGTGGCGCAGCGCTGGATGACGTAGCTCGGCATCCGGTCGTTGATCTCCTGCGCCAGCGAGACCATCCGCAGCGGGTGTCCGGCGGTGCGGCCGACGTGGGGCGGGAAGCCCGGGTCGACCGGGACGCCGTGTCCGCCGACGCCGGGCCCCGGCCGGAAGGGCTGGAAGCCGAACGGCTTGGTCTCGGCGCATCTGATGACGTCCCAGAAGTCGACGCCGAGGTCGTGGCAGAGCACCGCCATCTCGTTGACCAGCGCGATGTTGACGTGCCGGAAGTTGGTCTCCAGGACCTTCGTCATCTCCGCCTCGCGCGGTCCGCGGGCCCGTACGACCTTGTCGGTGAGCCGTCCGTAGAAGGCGGCGGCCGACTCGGTGCAGGCGGGGGTGAGGCCGCCGATGACCTTGGGCGTGTTGGCCAGGGTGCGGGTGCGGTTGCCGGGGTCGAGCCGGCCGGGGGAGCAGGCGAGGTGGAAGTCGCGTCCGGCGACGAGTCCGGAGCCCTCTTCGAGCAGGGGGCGCAGGAAGGTCTCGGTGGTGCCCGGCGGTACGGCGGACTCCAGGAGCACGGTGGTGTGCGGGCGCAGCCGGGAGGCCAGGGCGCGGGCGGCGTCGCCGAGCGCGGTGAGGTCGACGGTGCGGTCGGGGCCGAGCGGGGTGGGGGAGCAGAGCACGGCGGTACGGACCCGGCCCAGCTCGGCGGCGTCGGTGGTGGGCCGGAAGCCGCCCGAGAGCATACGGCGGACCTCCGCGGCGGTGAGAGCGCCCTCGACGGGGCTCCGGCCCGCTCTCAGCTCCGCGTAAGGGCGGGGATCGGGGTCGTAGCCGACGGTGTCGATTCCGGCGGTCACGGCGGCCTGGGCGAGCGGCAGGCCGAGGTGGCGGAGTCCGATGACGGCGAGGTCTGCGGGCATACAGGAAGACCCCCTAAGTGCGGAGAGCGAAGATCGCAACTGCTGTGGACAGCACAATGTCAGACTAGGCGTAAATATGACCTATATGTCGCATTGTGCCGCTCCGGTCGCCGGGGTGTTGTCCACAGGCGGTGGCTGAACTCGGGGAGCGCGGACAGAATCGAGAGGTGGACACGGGCGGCCGGCCCCTCGGCCGGGTGGCACTCCCGTGTCCGACCACCCCGATCCGCCGGGAGGCAGCAGTGAGGACAGCGACACTGGGACCCGCCGAGCGCACCCTCGCGCTCGCCGCCATGGCCGAGCGCGAACTGGACGTGCTGGTCGTGGGGGCGGGCGTGGTCGGCGCGGGCACGGCGCTGGACGCCGCCACCAGAGGCCTGACGACCGGCCTGGTCGAGGCGCGCGACTGGGCGTCCGGCACATCGAGCAGGTCGAGCAAGCTGATCCACGGCGGCCTGCGCTATCTGGAGATGCTCGACTTCGCCCTGGTCCGGGAGGCGCTCAAGGAGCGCGGGCTGCTCCTGGAACGGCTCGCCCCGCATCTGGTGAAGCCCGTGCCCTTCCTCTACCCCTTGCAGCACAAGGGCTGGGAGCGCCTCTACGCCGGCTCCGGCGTCGCGCTGTACGACGCGATGTCGGTCTCCTCCGGCCACGGACGCGGCCTCCCCGTCCACCGCCACCTCTCCCGCAAGCACGCCCTGCGGGTCGCCCCCGCGCTGAAGAAGGACGCCCTGGTCGGCGCCCTCCAGTACTACGACGCCCAGATGGACGACGCCCGCTTCGTCACCGAGCTGGTGCGCACCGCCGCGTCCTACGGCGCCCACGTGGCCAACCAGGCCCGGGTCGTCGGCTTCCTCCGTGAGGGCGAGCGGGTCGTCGGCGCGCTCGTCCGGGACGTCGAGAGCGGCACGGAGTACGAGATCCGGGCCAAGCAGGTGGTCAACGCCACCGGCGTGTGGACCGACGACACCCAGGGGCTCATCGGCGAGCGCGGACAGTTCCACGTCCGGGCCTCCAAGGGCATCCACCTGGTCGTCCCCAAGGACCGCATCCACTCCTCCACCGGCCTCATCCTGCGCACTGAGAAGTCCGTCCTCTTCGTCATCCCCTGGGGCCGGCACTGGATCATCGGCACCACGGACACCGACTGGGACCTGGACAAGGCCCACCCGGCCGCCTCCAGCGCCGATATCGACTACCTCCTGGAGCACGTGAACTCCGTCCTGAACACCCCGCTGACCAGGGATGACGTCCAGGGCGTCTACGCCGGGCTGCGCCCGCTGCTGGCGGGCGAGTCGGACGCCACCAGCAAGCTGTCGCGCGAGCACACCGTGGCCCACCCCGCCCCCGGCCTGGTCGTCGTGGCGGGCGGCAAGTACACGACGTACCGGGTCATGGCCAAGGACGCGGTGGACGAGGCGGTGCACGGGCTCGACCAGCGGGTCGCGGCCTGCGTCACCGAGGACACCCCGCTGCTGGGGGCCGAGGGGTACAAGGCCCTGTGGAACGCGCGCGCCCGGATCGCGGCCCGCACCGGACTCCATGTCGCCCGGGTGGAGCATCTGCTCAACCGGTACGGCTCAATGACCGAGGAGATTCTGGAACTGATCCTCGCCGACCCCACCCTGGGCGAACCGCTGCCCGCCGCCGACGACTATCTGCGCGCCGAGATCGTCTACGCGGCCTCCCACGAGGGCGCCCGCCATCTGGAGGACGTGCTGACCCGGCGCACCCGGATCTCCATCGAGACCTTCGACCGGGGCGCCCGCAGCGCCCGGCTCTGCGCGGAGCTGATCGCGCCGGTGCTGGGCTGGGACCAGGGCCGCATCGACCGGGAGGTCGAGCACTACGAGAAGCGGGTGGAGGCCGAGCGCGAGTCGCAGCGGCAGCCCGACGACCTCACGGCCGACGCGGCCCGGCTCGGCGCACCGGACATCGTGTCCACCTGAGGAGGGTCCCGCAGAGCCCCGGACGGCGGCCACCGCCTGTTGCCTCCGGGGCAGTTGGGGCTCGCCTGCCCCGTGAGGCGGGGCGACGGGCCGGACCGGCCTGGACGGGGAGGCCCGGTTGGTAGGAGGCTGTGGGGGATTCCCTCCGTGGGCCGCGGTGCGGCGGACCCGGACCCGGCACCAGGACCGGTCCCGGGGTGAGGGACAATGAACGCTCTGCCAGGGCGGGTTGATCGCAGAGGGGACGCATGTCGGAGGCGGAGCAGGCACGGGAGCCCCAAGGGGACAAGAACGGTCGTCTCCTCGCGGGGCGCTACCGGCTCGGGGGAGTGCTCGGCCGGGGCGGCATGGGTACGGTCTGGCGCGCGGACGACGAGACGCTCGGCCGCACGGTCGCGGTGAAGGAACTGCGGTTCCCCTCGGCGATCGACGAGGACGAGAAGCGCCGGCTGATCACGCGCACCCTGCGCGAGGCCAAGGCGATCGCACGGATCCGCAACAACAGCGCGGTGACCGTCTACGACGTGGTCGACGAGGACGACCGCCCGTGGATCGTCATGGAGCTGGTCGAGGGCAAGTCGCTCGCCGAGGCGATCCGCGAGGACGGCACGCTGACGCCGAAGCGGGCCGCCGAGGTCGGGCTCGCCATCCTCGACGTGCTGCGCTCGGCGCACCGCGAGGGCATCCTGCACCGCGATGTGAAGCCGTCCAACGTGCTGATCGCCGAGGACGGGCGCGTCGTGCTCACCGACTTCGGCATCGCCCAGGTCGAGGGCGACCCCTCGGTCACCTCCACCGGCATGCTCGTCGGCGCCCCTTCGTACATCTCGCCGGAGCGTGCCCGCGGCCACAAGCCCGGCCCGCCCGCCGACCTGTGGTCGCTCGGCGGACTGCTGTACGCGAGCGTCGAGGGCTGCCCGCCGTACGACAAGGGCTCGGCCATCGCCACGCTCACGGCCGTGATGACCGAACCGCTCGACCCGCCGAAGAACGCCGGCCCGCTCACCGAGGTCATCTACGGGCTGCTCGCCCGCGACCCCGATCAGCGCCTCGACGACGCCGGGGCGCGGGCGTTGCTCAACGACGTCATCAACGCCCCCGACGCGCCCGCGCCCGCCCCCGTGGACTCCACCCAGGTCATGGCGCTGCCGCCGACGCCCGCCGCCGACCCCCTCGTCAAGCGGACACCCAAGCAGCCCAAGGCCACGAAGCCGCCGAAGCAGTCCACCGGAACGAGCGAGTCCGGCGAAGGCGCCCGCGACCGGCTGCGCGGAGCCCTGCGGTCCGTGCGCAACGCCAAGACCCCGGCGGTGGCCGCCGGGGCCGCCGCGGGCGCGGCAGCGTCGAAGGGCTCTCCCGCGGCCGCGGCCACCGGCTCGCCCGTCGCCCCGCCCAAGCCCCCGTCCCCGCCCGGGACTCCCGCCCCGGCCACGAAGTCCGGAGCGGCGGCCGGATCCGCGTCCGCGGGCGCGCAGGGAGCGGCCACCGCTGCCGCCCCGAAGTCCGCGGTGACGGCGAACGCTTCCGTTCCCGGACAGCGCCCGCCGTCCCCGGCCGCCTCCACGCGGGCCTCGATCACCGACGTGGTGCCCCGCCGCACCCTCGCGATCATCGCGGCCGTCGTCGCGCTGGCCATCCTCGGCACGGTCCTGGCGCTCGCCCTGGGCGACGACGACGGAGACAAGAGCGGCAAGGGCGACACCGCCGCATCCGCCGGAGCCTCGACCGGCGGCGCCGACGACAAGGGCGATGACACGGGCGGCGGTTCGTCCGGCGGGAAGGGCGACGGCCAGAAGGAGGGCCAGGGCACGGAGGACGGCCGGGCCTCCGATGACCCGTCCGGTGAGGGCTCCGACGCCCCGAAGACCGACGACCCCAAGGGCGACGAGGGTGACGGCGGCGACTCCCTGCCCGCCGGGTACAAGGAGATCTCCGACACCCGGTTCCACTTCACCATGGGGATGCCCGAGGACTTCCGGCGCACCGCCATAGCGGGCACCAACTCCGGTGGCATCTACAACGCCGGGCAGGGCAGCTTCCCCCGGGTCCAGGTCGACTTCACCAACTCGCCCAAGGACGACGCCGCGGCCGCCTGGCGTGGGGCCGTCGCCAGCGCCAAGGTCCTCAGCGACGGCTACCAGCACGGCAGCATAAAGAAGGTCGAGTACAACGGTTATCCGACCGTCGCCGACTGGACGTTCGAGCGCAGCCACAACGGCGTCCGGGTCAAGGTGCTCAACCGCGGCTTCAAGGTGGACGCCAAGCGCGGCTACTCCATCATGATCAGCTGCAAGGCGGACGAGTGGGACGACTCCGCGTGCCGGACGCTGCGCGAAACGGCGTTCGCCACCTTCACGCCCACGAAGTGACCGCCGGGGCGCGCCCGAGGCTCCCGGGCGCGCCCGATCCGGGCCGGTGTGAAACGTTTGTGCGGGCCGGGTTGGCACGACCCGGCCCGTCGGCGCGCGTTGCCACGTATCGTAAGAGGCCGGAGACCGTACGCAGCCGGAACGGCGGGTCAATTGCCCGCCGGACGACCGTAACTGACGGAATCGTGCAGCTCTGATGGCCGGAGGAACAGCGCGCTCTGGGGAGGCGTCGTGGACGACTACGCGGGTCGGGTGCTTGCCGACCGCTACCGCCTTCCGCTGCCCCCGTCCGACGGGTACGAACTGGCCGAGACCCGGGCGTTCGACACCTACAGCGGCCAGGAAGTCCTGGTCCGCCAGGTGCCGTTGCCGGAGATCGTCGACGCCGAGGTGCTCGACGCCGACGGGCGGCCCCCGATGTCCGGGCGGGCCGGCGGGCGGGCGGTCCGCCGCAGCACGGACCCCGCGGTCCGACGGGCGATCGAGGCCGCGCAGGCCGCCGCCCAGGTGCCCGACCACCCCCGCCTCGACCAGGTCTTCGACGTCTTCGCCGAAGCGGATTCGCTCTGGATAGTCAGCGAGCTCGTCGCGGCCCGGCCGCTCGCCGCGCTCCTCGCCGAGCGCCCCCTCACCCCCTACCGTGCCGCCGAGATCGGCTCCGACGTGCTCACCGCCCTGCGGGTGCTGCACGCCCACGGCTGGACCCACCGCAACATCACCGTGCGCACGGTCCTGGTCTGCGACGACGGCCGCGTCATGCTCACCGGCCTCGCGGCGGGCGCCGCCGAGGAGGCCCTATGCGGGTACGCCCCCGAACCGCTGCCCGACGCCGATCCGGTGGCCGGTCCGGCGGCGTCCGGCCCGACGACGTACGGCATCCCGGCCCCCGATCCCGCCCCGCCGAGGGAGCTCGGCGGCGCCTATGCGCTCCCGGCGGCCAGGACCGACGCGGATGTCCAGGAGCAGGAGCAGGAGCAGGAGCAGGAGCAGGAGTACGCGGACGCTGACGTCCAGGACTACGCGAACGAGTACGCCGATTACGGCGGCCGCGAGGGCCGGGAGCTGCCCGTTCCGCCGCTGCCGCAGGGGTACGCGCCGCGCCGGGACGACGACGGGTACGCCCCGTACGACCTGCCGCCGGCCCGCGAGGCCGACCCCGTCCCGGAGCAGCGGGCGGACGGGCAGGAGATCGTCCCGCGTCCCGCCGCCCCCGCCGTCCCCTACACCGCCGTACCGCCCCCCGCCGAGCCGGGCGCCGCGAGCGCCGCCCAGCTGCGGGCCGCCCGGGCCGGGGCGATCGCCGCCTACCGTGCGGGCGCCCGGGCCGCCGCCCGGGTCACCGAGGACCGCCAGCAGGCCGACCGCGCCCCGGCCGACCTCACGAAGCCGCAGGACCGACGTGAAGCAGCCCCGGACGCCGGAGCCGCAGGCACCGCCGAAGCCGAAGCCGCCGGTGACGCCACGGACTCAGGCACCCCCGGCGCGCCCGGCTCCGCCACCGGAGCCCCCGGCACCGGCACCCCCGGCACCCCCGGCACCCCCCGGCTGACCGCCCCCTGGGGCAGCCCCGGTGAGGACCCCTACGACGACGAGGACGACGAGGACGACGAAGAGGGCCCCCGGCCGCCGGGCCGCCGTGTCCATCTCGCCGGGACGTGGGACGACGGGCCCGGCGCCGGGCGGTCCGTCCCCGCCGGCGGATCGGGCGCGGACGCCCTGCGCGCCGACTCCCGGCGGCCGGGCGTGTCCGGCGTACCGGGCTCCGCCGCGAGGGAGCCGGCCCGCACCGCGCCGCTCCCGGCCGCGCGGACCACCACCCGGGCCTGGGAGGACGCCGTCGCGGGCGGCGGCGAACCGGCCGTCTACCGCGGTCCCGCCACCCCGCTCGCCGCCGAACGCGCCCGCCAGGCACGGATCGCCGTCGTCGGGGCCGTCACCGAGCGCTGGGCCCCCGAGCAGGCGGGCCCGGTCCACGAGAACTGGCAGCTCGCGCCGCCGATCGGCCCGTCCACCGACCTGTGGGCGCTCGGTGCGCTGCTCTACCGCGCCGTCCAGGGCCACGCGCCCTACCCCGAGGAGAACGCCGCCGAGCTCGTCCAGATGGTGTGCGGCGAGCCGCCCGCCTTCGCGGAGGAGTGCGGTCCGCTGCGGCCCGTCGTCGAGTCGCTGCTGCGCCAGGACCCCACCGAGCGGCCGGACTTCGAGGAGCTGCGCGGCTGGCTCCGCTCGCTGGTGCGCTCCGCGCCGGAGCCGGAGGCGGGCGCCGACGTCGTCCCGCTGCCGGCGCCCGACGCCACCCGGCTCCCCGTCGTACGCCGCCGGGGCGAGCTGGTCCGGCGGCGCCGGGGCCGGTTCGGCGGCTCCGGCGCGGGCAGGCACCGCCAGGGGAAGCGTCAGCAGCCGCCGAAGCAGCGCGGCGGCAGGCAGCACGACCGCCACGAGTCGCTGCTGCCGCCCGACCGTTCCGTGCGCAGGCCCGTGGAGACCTGGGAGGACGAGCGCCCGGCCCGCGCGCCGCGTGCCCCCAAGGGCCCCCGGGTGCTGCGGGAACCCCCGCGCCGGGGCGAGGGATCCCCGCGCAAGCTGGGCCGGCTGCTGCTCGTCCTGATCCTCCTGCTGATGGCCGCCGCCATCGCGTACGCCGTGATGTTCATGCCGAAGACGGACCCGGGCCAGGACAGCGGGGCGCCCGCGCCCACCGGGTCCGCCGCGCCGCCCGCCGCCTCGGGGGAGCCCGAGCCGTCCGCATCCGCCGACGGCTCCGCCGATCCCGGCTCCCAGCAGCCGCAGACCAGCCGGTCCGCCGCCGCCCTCGCCCCCGGCTACACGCTCCGCAAGGACGCGGAGGGCTTCGAGGTCGGCGTACCGAAGGACTGGCAGCGCAGCCCGGCCAACGCGAACCGTCAGATCCGTTACGGGAGCGACGGGTTCACCCTGCTCGTGGTGCCCGGCAGGGACACCGTGAAGTCGGGCGGCAGCGATCCGCTGGACTACCAGCGGGACAAGGAGCCCGAGCTCCAGCCGTTCCGGGACTCCAGCTGGTCCTCCTCGTCCGGACTCCGCCGGGTCGACGTCGGCCGGCAGGCCATGGCCGAGGGGCAGTTCACCTGGCAGGAGAGCGGCGGGCGCGAGGTGTTCGTCCGCAACCTCGCCATGATCGTCGACGGCCGGTACCACGTCATCCAGGTCATCGGCCCCGAGAGCGACCGGGACAGGGTCACCGAGATCTACGAGCAGGCCATCGCCTCCTACCGGGTCGCCGGCTGACCCCACGTCATCGGCACCGGCTCCCGACGGGCGTTGTGCGGTGCCGACAACCATCACAGTGCGGTCTCGTGGGCGATCCCCCGTATCCCCGCCGCGCCCCGCCTCCGTAATCTGGCCATCCGAGGAACGGGGCGGGGACTTCACGTGGATCGATCACAGGGCACGGACGCGGGACTGGTGCTGGCGGGGCGCTACCGGCT
The DNA here is from genome assembly GCF_000261345.2 of Streptomyces globisporus C-1027. Lineage (NCBI taxonomy): Bacteria > Bacillati > Actinomycetota > Actinomycetes > Kitasatosporales > Streptomycetaceae > Streptomyces > Streptomyces globisporus. Next base: position 4,925,779 of record NZ_CP013738.1, read on the forward strand.
GGGCGACGTCCTCGGCCGGGGCGGCATGGGCAAGGTCTGGCGCGCCCACGACGAGGTGCTGCACCGCACGGTCGCCGTCAAGGAGTTGACCGCCGGGCTGTACGTCGCCGAGGCCGACCGGCTCGTCCTGCACGCCCGGACGCAGAAGGAGGCCCGGGCGGCGGCGCGCATCACGCACCCCGGCGTCGTCACCGTCCACGACGTGATCGAGTACGACAACCGCCCCTGGATCGTCATGCAGTACGTCGACGGGCCCTCGCTCGCCGACCAGGCGAAGGAGAGCGGCGAGGTCGCCCCGCGCGAGGCGGCCCGGATCGGGCTGCACGTGCTGAGCGCCCTGCGCGCCGCCCACGGTGCCGGGGTCCTCCACCGGGACGTCAAGCCCGGCAACGTCCTGCTGGCCCGCGACGGGCAGGTGCTCCTGACCGACTTCGGGATCGCCGCGATCGAGGGCGACTCCACCATCACCCGGACCGGCGAACTGGTCGGCTCCATCGACTACCTGGCCCCCGAGCGGGTACGCGGCGGCGACCCGGGACCCGCCTCCGACCTCTGGTCGCTGGGGGCGACCCTGTACACGGCGGTCGAGGGGACCTCCCCGTTCCGCCGGACGTCCCCGATCTCCACCATGCAGGCCGTCGTCACCGAGGAGCCGCCCGCCCCGGTCAACGCCGGTCCGCTCGGGGCCGTCATCACCGCGCTGCTCCGCAAGGACCCGGCCGAGCGGCCCACGGCCGCGCAGACCGAGCAGATGCTGCTGGACGCCATGGAGGGCCGCGAACCCCCGGCCGCCCAGGCGCATGTGCCGACCCAGCGCTTCCCCGAGGAGTCCCGCTACGGCTACGGGGACGGCAGCGGCTCCGACACCCCGGCCGGCCCGCCCGGCTCCGACGGCGCCACCGCCCGGCTGCCCGGAGCGACCACGGCCTCCTCCGCACCGAACGGCCCCGCCGCGACCGCGCCGACCGCCCACGCCGCCCCGGACCCCGGGCCCGCCTCCGCCCCGGTGACCCGGAGCGCCCGATCCCGGTGGCGCACCGTACTCGTCGTGGTCGTCGCCGCGGCCGTCCTCGGCGGCGCGGCCGGGCTGATCGCGATGAAGTACGGGGAGGGCTCGGGCACCCCGGCCGGTGCGAGCGGCGGTACGGCCGCCGGAAGCACGCCGTCCGCGCCCGGGAGCACCCCGGAGCCCACCAGCCCCGCTTCGGAGGTACCCGACGGCTGGCACCGGGTCGACGACCCGGCCGGCTTCAGCCTCGTCGTGCCCAAGGGCTGGGAGCGCCAGGTGAACGAGGGCCAGATCGACTACACCCCGGACGACGGGGCCCACCGGATACGCATCAGCGTCGACCCCGACCCGGACTTCGACCATCCGTATCTGCACATGGAGAACATGGAGGAGCAGCTCTCCACGCGGCTGCCGGGCTACCAGCGGATCGGGATGGAGAAGAACACCTTCCGCGACCGGCCGGGAGCCCTCTGGGAGTTCACCTGGAACGAGACCAAGGACCACGCGGGACCCCGGCACGGGATCGACCAGATGTACTACGGCGGCTCCGGCGGCCCCGAGTACGCGCTGTACCTGACCGCCCCGCAGGAGGGCTGGGAGGCCAGCCGGGAGAAGTTCGACATCATGCTCCGCAGCTGGCGCGCCCCGCAGCCGCAGCAGTGAAGGCGGGCGGCCCGACGGGCCCGTGCCCCGCGCGGGTTGCTGTACGGTCACGGCTCCGTACCCGGTGACCGACCCCGGTGGTGCCGGACCCCGGACGTGAACCAGGATGGTGCGCATGACAGATCACGGGGGGCGGGCCGACGAGCCCACCAGCTACGGACTCCAGCCACCGCACGCTCCGGGCGGCTTCGGCGCACCGCACCCCGCGCCCCCGGCGCACATCCCCTCCCCGGCCCCTCCGGCGACCCCGCCGGACCAGGCGGCGAACCGGCTGATCGGCGGGCGCTACCGGCTGATCGCGCGGCTCGGGCACGGCGGGATGGGCACGGTGTGGCGGGCCCGTGACGAGGTCGTCGACCGCGAGGTGGCCGTCAAGGAGCCGCGCGTACCGGACCATCTCGGCGAGCGTGAACACACCACCGTGCACCAGCGCATGCAGCGCGAGGCGCGGGCCGCCGCCCGGATCGACCACCCCTCCGTCGTCACCGTCCACGACGTGGTGATCGAGGACGGCAAGCCGTGGATCGTCATGGAGCTGGTGCGCGGCCCGTCGCTCGGCGACCGCCTCCAGGAAGGCACCCTCGACCCCCGCGAGGCGGCCAGGATCGGCCTCGCGGTCCTCGACGCGCTGACGGCCGCCCACGCGATCGGCATCCTGCACCGGGACGTCAAGCCGGACAACGTCATGCTCGGCACCGGCGACCGGGTCGTCCTCACCGACTTCGGGATCGCGCAGATCGAGGGCGAGCAGCGGCTCACCGAGACCGGCGCGTTCATCGGCTCACCCGAGTACATCTCGCCGGAGCGGGTCCTCGGACAGCGTCCCGGACCGGAGTCGGACCTGTGGTCGCTGGGCGTCGTGCTGTACGCGGCGGTCGAGGGGATGTCCCCGTACCGCCGTTCGCACACCCCGGCCACCCTCCAGGCCGTGCTGTCCGCCGAACCGCAGACGCCCGCCCGGGGCACCGGCGCGTTCGGCACGCTCGTCATGCAGCTGCTCCGCAAGGACCCCGCCGCGCGCCCGCCGGCCGCCGAGGTCCGCCGGACGCTCCAGCAACTGGCCGCCCCGGCCCCGGCGACCTCCCCGTACGGCGCGCTCGCCACGGGCAGCGGCGGCGGCAGCAAGTGGGTGCCACCGGTGCTGCACCGCAACCGGGCCGCCCAGTCCGCCCTCGGCGGCGGGGCGCTGGCGGTGGTGGTCGCGCTCGTGCTGGTGCTGCTGAACCCGTTCGCGGGCGACGGACCGCCGGAGAACTGGCAGATCCGGCCGGAGAACGAGGTCCTGTCGGCGGACGTGGCGGTGCCCGAGGAGTACAAGCGGGTCCAGGACGACGACGGCGAACTGGTCTGGTACGCGGACCCCAGCGGCGTCTTCGAGATCGACTTCTGGCACCGCGCCCCGAAGAGCGACGCCGACTCCCTGGACGACAACCCGGGCGCCGACCCGGCGGCCCGCAAGACGTACTACGAGAAGGGCGGGGCGAGCGGCACCCAGATGGAGGAGGCCTCCGTCACGTACAAGGACACCACCCACCAGGGACGCAAGGCGACCGAGATGACCACCGAGTACATCCCCTACGCCTCGTCCGACGACGATCCGGTGCGCCTGCGCTTCCGGGAGCTGCTGATCCCCGGCGAGAAGAAGAGCGACCCCTACTGGCATGTGCGGGTGAAGACGCCCGCGAAGGGGGAGGCGGCGAAGGACGGCGACGCGATCTTCGCCGAGGTGACCGAGGGGCTGAAAATTCACGCTTCCTGAGGGCCGCGGGCCGACCGCCGTCGGGCGGTCGGCCGCAACGCCACTGATCAGCGGTTATGTCGCCAGCGATCACTGGCTCGTTCGAGGGCGGTGCCGCGCAGGGGTGGCGGGTCCTGTGAAAAACTGTTACCGACGGGTACCCAAAGGCTCCGGCTGGACATACTCTCGGCCCCATGACGGACTCGCAGGCCCCTGACGCCCCTCTCGGTACGAACCCCGTGGCGGTCGCCCCCGCCGGGGTGCGCACGGCCGCCGACGTGGTCACCCCCGAGGTGATCGCCCAGCTGATCCGCGGGGTCGTCGGGTCGGGCCGAACGGCCAACCACACCCCCTTCACCGGGGAGAAGCTGGCCGACCTGCCCGAGTCCACCCCCGAGGACGTGGCCACCGCCTTCGACCGGGCCCGCGCCGCCCAGCCCGTCTGGGCCGCCGTCCCCGTACGGCAGCGCGCCGCCGTCCTGCTGCGCTTCCACGACCTCGTCCTGAGCCGCCAGTCCGAGGTCCTCGACCTCATCCAGCTGGAGACCGGCAAGGCCCGCCTGCACGCCCACGAGGAGGTGCAGGCCGTCGCCGTCGCCGCCCGCCACTACGGGCGCAAGGCCGCCTCCTACCTCAAGCCCCGCCGCCACACCGGCGTCGTCCCGACCCTCACCAAGGTCACCGAACTGCGCCAGCCGCGCGGTGTCGTCGGCCAGATCGCCCCCTGGAACTACCCGCTCGAACTCTCCGTGGGCGACGCGCTGCCCGCGTTCGTCTCCGGCAACGCCGTCGTGATGAAGCCCGACACCGAGACCGCGCTCACCGCCCTGTGGGCCCGCGACCTGCTGATCGAGGCCGGGCTGCCCGCCGAGGTCTTCCAGGTCGTCCTCGGCGAGGGCCAGGTCGTCGGCCCCGAGGTCGTCAGCCGCGCCGACTACGTCTCCTTCACCGGCTCCACCCGCACCGGCCGCGAGGTCGCCGTCGGCGCCGCCTCCCGCCTGGTCGGCGTCTCCCTGGAGCTCGGCGGCAAGAACGCGATGCTCGTCCTGAAGGACGCCGACGTCGAGAAGGCCGCCGCCGGAGCCGTCCGCGCCTGCTTCTCCTCCGCCGGACAGCTCTGCATCTCCATCGAGCGGCTGTACGTCCACGAGTCGATCGCCGACGACTTCGTGCAGCGCTTCGCCACCCGCACCAAGGCCATGCGGCTCGGCAGCTCCCTCGCGTACGGGGCCGACATGGGCTCCCTCGTCGGCGAACGCCAGCTGGAGACCGTCGCGCGCCATGTCGACGAGGCCGTCGAGAAGGGCGCGACCCTCGTCGCCGGCGGCGTCGCCCGCCCCGACATCGGCCCGCTGTTCTACGAGCCGACCATCCTCGACGGCGTGGAGGCCCCCATGGCCGTCTGCGGCGAGGAGACCTTCGGCCCGGTCGTCGCGATCTACCGCTTCAGCGACGAGGACGAGGTGATCGCGCTGGCCAACGCCACCCCGTACGGCCTCAACTCCAGCGTCTGGACCACCGACTCCCGGCGGGGCCACGAGGTCGCCGCCCGGCTGCGCACCGGCACCGTCAACATCAACGAGGGGTACGCCCCCGCCTACGGCAGCGTCCAGTCCCCGATGGGCGGCATGAAGGACTCCGGCCTCGGCCGGCGGCACGGCTCCGAGGGCATCCTCAAGTACACGGAGGCCCAGACCGTCGCCCAGCAGCGGCTGATTCCGCTCGCGCCCGCCTTCGGGATGGACGACGAGAAGTACGCCGCGTTCATGACGAGCAGCCTCAAGGTGATGAAGGCGTTCCGGCTGCGCTGAGCCGCCGATGCCGACGCCGTAGCGGCTTCCGCCCTTTTCGTACCGATTCCGTTCCGAGGAGTGCCATGTCCCAGGACAGCCCTGCCCAGAAACAGGCCGTGAGCCATGTCCCGGCCGAGGACGACGCCGCGTACGACTACGACGTCCTGATCGTCGGCTCGGGCTTCGGGGGCGCGGTGTCGGCGCTCCGCCTCACCGAGAAGGGCTACCGCGTCGGCGTCCTGGAGGCGGGCCGCCGCTTCACCCCCGGCACGCTCCCCAAGACCTCCTGGGACCTGAAGAACTACCTCTGGGCCCCGGCCCTCGGCCTCTTCGGCCTCCAGCGCATCCACCTCCTCGGCAACGTCATGGTGCTCGCCGGGGCCGGAGTCGGCGGAGGGTCGCTGAACTACGCCAACACCCTGTACGTGCCGCCCGCCCCGTTCTTCGAGGACCGCCAGTGGGCCTCGATCACCGACTGGCAGGACGAGCTGAAGCCGTACTACGACCAGGCCCGCCGGATGCTCGGGGTCCGTCTCAACCCGACGATGACCCCGTCCGACATCCACCTCAAGGCCGTCGCCCAGACCATGGGCGTCGGCGACACCTTCCACATGACCCCGGTCGGCGTCTTCTTCGGCGACGGCAAGGACGCCGACGGCACCGCGCGGGCCAAGGCCGGCGCCACCGTCGCCGACCCGTACTTCGGCGGCGCGGGCCCCGACCGCAAGGCCTGCACCGAGTGCGGCGAGTGCATGACGGGCTGCCGCCACGGCGCGAAGAACACCCTCAACGAGAACTACCTCTACCTCGCCGAGCAGGCCGGAGCGGTCATCCACCCGATGACCTCCGTCGTCGCCGTCACCGAGGACCCCGAGGGCGGCCACCGGGTCCTGACCGTCCCCACCGACCGCCGCCGCCGCGCGAAGCCCACGAAGCTGCGCGCCCGCAAGGTCGTCATCGCCGCCGGGACGTACGGCACCCAGACCCTGCTGCACACCATGAAGGACCGGGGGCTGCTGCCCCGGCTCTCCGCGAAGCTCGGCGAGCTGACCCGGACCAACTCCGAGGGTCTGGTGGGCGCCCAGACCAGCGACCGCCGCTACCGGAAGAAGCACGGCACCGCCAAGGCCGACTTCACCCGGGGCGTCGCGATCACCTCGTCGATCCACCCCGACGACAACACCCACATCGAGCCCGTCCGCTACGGCCGGGGCTCCAACGCCATGGGCGCGCTGACGGTCCTCCAGGTCCCCTACGGGGCCCACCGGGTGCGCGGCTGGATCACCAACATGATCAAGCACCCCACTCTCGCCGCCCGTTCGCTCTCCAACCGCCGCTGGTCCGAGCGCACCATCATCGGCCTGGTCATGCAGTCGCTCGACAACTCCCTGACCACGTACCGCAAACCGGGCGGCGTCGGGAAGGGCCTGCTCACCGCCCGCCAGGGCCACGGCGCCCCCAACCCGACGCAGATCCCTGAGGCGACCCTCGGCGCCAGCCTGCTCGCCGAGGAGATCAACGGCTTCGCCGGGTCCAACGTCGGCGAACTGATGGGCACCCCGCTCACCGCCCACTTCCTCGGCGGCTGCCCGATCGGCGCGAGCGCCGAGGAAGGCGTCATCGACCCGTACCACCGCCTCTACGGCCACCCCGGCATCAGCGTCGTCGACGGCTCCGCCGTCTCCGCCAACCTCGGCGTCAACCCCTCGCTGACCATCACCGCCCAGGCCGAGCGCGCGATGTCGCTGTGGCCCAACAAGGGCGAGGCGGACGCGCGCCCGGAGCAGGACGCGGCCTACGAGCGGCTCGCCCCGGTCGCACCGCGCACGCCCGCCGTGCCCAAGGAGGCGTTCGGCGCGCTGAAGCTGCCGTTCCTGGGGATCCCCGTGGTGCCGCCGAAGGACACGGCGGAGGCCGGGGCGGACGTGAAGGGCGTCGGGAACAACCCCGTACCCAATCCGTGATCTTGGGGAGGGCAACTGTTCGGGGAGCTGTGCGGTCCAACCCGTACCGCGACATCCGTCACAGCAGCCCCACAGCTCCCGCCGAGTCCCTGAGGTCCCCGATGACACGTTCCACCCCGAGAACCGTGCTGCACCGCGCAGCCGGTTCGTTCGCCGCCGCAGGCCTGCTGGCCGCGGCCTCGCTCGCCGGGGCGGCCGTCCCGGCACAGGCCGCGGACACGCCGGTGTTCACGTTCGGCGGCCCGGCCGAGACGGCCCTGCACCCGTACCCGGCGAGCGGCAAGCCGAAGTCCTCCAAGGTCGGGATCACGCTGTACAACCCGTCCGAGGACGAGGAGAACGGCGGCTTCGACGGCGACTTCACCCTCACCTTCGACCTCAGTGGCATCGCGGGCGTCGCCGACGTGAAGATCGACGGCGAGGCGAGCCCGGACTGCAGGATCACCGGCACCAAGGCCGTCTGCGAGGACTGGGGCATCTGGCCCGGCTCCCCGTCGGCCGCCGACTTCGTCGTCACCGCCGCCCAGGGCAGCGAGAACGGCGACACCGGCACGATCAAGGTGACCGGCCAGGCGGACGGCGCCACCTTCACGCCGTTCACCACCCGGCTCACGGTCGGCGGCCCCGACCTGGTGATGGAGCGGCTGCCGTTCAAGACGGAGCTGACCCCGGGGGCGAAGCAGCAGGCCCCGATCACCTTCGCCAACCGCGGCACCCGGGACGCCGACGGCGTCCTGCTCACCCTGCGGTACTCACGCGGCCTGGACATCCCGCAGCGCTACTCCAACTGCGAGTACACCGTGGACGACCCGGACCTGCCCGAGTTCGGCTGGACCACGGCGCTCTGCTCCGTCGAAGGGGCCTTCGAGGCGGGCGCGACGTACACGCTGGCGACCCCGCTGACGCTGGAGGCCACCGAGCGCGCCTACTACGACACCTTCCTCTACGGCATCCACGAGAACAGCGCCGCCCAGCGCACCGCCCTGCGTGCGGGCGCCCCCTTCGAGCGGGGCACCGGCGGCGTGCTGAAGGCGGTCCCGGCGAAGAAGGGCGCCGCGGCCCGGAGCGCCGACCTCGACCCGTACGACAACCAGCAGGAGGCCGACTTCCGTACGGAGAACACGGCCGACTTCGTGGCGTACGGCGACCAGGTGGCCGGGTCCGAGGGCTCCTTCGTCACGGCCGACCTCGGCTTCCGCAACGAGGGCCCGGCGTGGATCGGCCACATCCGCTCCGGCGAGGACGTCGCCACCGTCGACTTCACCGTCCCCCAGGGCGCCTCGGTCGCGACGAAGCCGGAAAGCTGCCGCGCGGTCACGGCCGACGGTGAGTACCGCGATAACCAGAGCACCCCCGCGCCGCGCTACTTCTGCAACACCTCGATGTCCGTGCGGGACGGGGGCGGCCTCGACCTGCGCTTCGAGCTGCGGGTCGACAAGGCCATCGTCGGCGCGAGCGGCGCGGTGACCGTACGCAACACCTTCCTCAAGAACCCGAAGCTCCCGTTCGACCCGAAGCCGGCCAACAACACGGCCTACCTGATCCTGAACGGTGAGGGCGACGGCGACGGTTCCGACTCCGGCGGTGCGACGGAGGGCGGCGACGGCGGTTCCGGCGAGCCGTCCACCCCGCCGACCGCGGCCCCGGACCCGGAGGAGAGCCCGTCCGGCACCGCCGGCTCCAGCAGCTCCGGCGGCTCCTCGGCGGGCACGGCCGGGGGCTCCGGCGGCGGAGGCGGCCTCGCCTCGACGGGCTCGGTGGCCCTGATCGCCTCGGGCACGGCGGCCGCGGCGCTGGCGGCGGGCCTGGTGCTGTTCACGGCGGCACGGCGGCGGGCCGCGCGCCACAGCTGAGAAGCAGAGAGCGGAGGGCGGCGGAGGAGGGAGCGGGCCTCCGCCCGGATGCGTATCCGATGCGGCCGACCCGGGCGTCCCCGGGATCGGCCGCATATGGGGTGACCGGGCTGCTGTCCCCTGCGAACCGGTCACATACGCCGGGTCGTGGTCCCACGACGCACCTGCAGTACGTCACACTCCCCGGCGGAGCCACGCGTGGTTTCCTACCGATGCCGCCCCTGGTTGGCACGGACATCAGGACCAACGAAGGCACCGCGCTCCTGGTCACGCGCCGTACGGGTGAGACGGGCCCCGAACGCAGATACGGCCCGTGCGGCGCGGGCGGAGAACCGTTCCGTCCGCCCGCCGCCCGCCGCCCGCCGCCCGCCGCCCGCCGCCCGCCGCCCGCCGGACCTCAGACCCGCCCGCGGCACAGCTCCAGGAGCGTCATCGCCAGCGCGGTGCCCGGCTTGCCCAGCGCGTCCCTGTAGTGGCCGAGAACGGCCGTCTCTCGGGAGAGGTTGACCCGGCGGCCGCCCGAGGTGATCCGGGCCTCCTGGATCACCGCCGAGACGGCCATCCGTTCCTGGACGAGACCGATGATCCGGTCGTCGAGGGCGTCGATACGCTCCCGGGCGCCGCCGATCAGGGCGGCGGCCTCGTCGGTGTGGGCGCCGGTGGCCGTGGTGGTGTCCGTGGTGCTGATGCTGCTCATGGTGGTGACTCCCGGTGGGTCGGTCGGTGACGACCCCGGGGCGAACGGGCCCGGATACGCAGAACGCCCCGGGCCTGTTGGCCCGGGGCGCCTGGAACGTTGCTTGTCAGTAGCTCAAGCAGCACGACCATGGCAGCCGGCGGGCCGGATGCCATAGGTAAAGACGAAGGTCGTGTGCTGACGCATGGCGCACAGTATGGCCCTGTTTCCGCCGCCCCGACAAAACGGGGCCCGGATCGTGAGACGCGACAGGGCGCGACCGGGCAGGGGCCACCCCCTCCGCCGGCCCGGCGGAGGGTCCGCGCACGGCCGGTAGAATCGGAAGAACCGACCCTCATCACCACCGCCGGAAGGCCGCCCCGTGCCAGCAGCACCCCCCGCCGCCCCCGACGCCACGGCCGACGTGGTCCTCGTCGTCGACTTCGGCGCGCAGTACGCCCAGCTCATCGCCCGCCGCGTCCGTGAGGCCCGGGTCTACAGCGAGATCGTCCCGTCCACCATGCCGGTGGCCGAGATGCTGGCCAAGAACCCCCGCGCGATCATCCTCTCCGGCGGTCCTTCGTCGGTGTACGCGGAGGGCGCGCCGTCCCTGGACCGCTCGCTGTTCGAGGCCGGGGTCCCGGTCTTCGGCATGTGCTACGGCTTCCAGCTGATGGCGACGACGCTCGGCGGCACGGTCGACGACAACGGGGCCCGTGAGTACGGCCGTACCCCGCTGCACGTCACGAAGGCGGGCTCGACGCTCTTCGAGGGCACGCCCACCGAGCAGCCGGTGTGGATGTCGCACGGCGACGCCTGCTCGGCCGCCCCCGAGGGCTTCACGGTCACCGCCTCCACCGACGTGGTCCCGGTCGCCGCCTTCGAGAACGACGAGAAGAAGCTATACGGCGTCCAGTACCACCCCGAGGTCCTGCACTCCACCCACGGCCAGCAGGTCCTGGAGCACTTCCTCTACCGCGGTGCGGGCATCGAGCCGAACTGGACCACCACCAACGTGGTCGAGGAGCAGGTCGCCCTCATCCGCGAGCAGGTCGGCGACAAGCGCGCCATCTGCGGTCTCTCCGGCGGCGTCGACTCCGCCGTCGCGGCCGCGCTCGTCCAGAAGGCCGTCGGCTCCCAGCTCACCTGCGTCTACGTCGACCACGGCCTGATGCGCAAGGGCGAGACCGAGCAGGTCGAGAAGGACTTCGTCGCCGCGACCGGCGCGAAGCTGAAGGTCGTCGACGCGGAGAAGCGCTTCCTCGACGCCCTCGCCGGGGTCTCCGACCCCGAGGAGAAGCGGAAGATCATCGGCCGCGAGTTCATCCGCGTCTTCGAGCAGGCCCAGCTGGAGATCCTCCAGGAGGAGGGCCCCGAGGTCGCCTTCCTCGTCCAGGGCACGCTCTACCCGGACGTCGTGGAGTCCGGCGGCGGCACCGGCACCGCCAACATCAAGTCCCACCACAACGTCGGCGGTCTCCCCGACGACATCGAGTTCCAGCTCGTCGAGCCGCTGCGCCAGCTTTTCAAGGACGAGGTCCGCATGGTCGGCCAGGAGCTGGGCCTCCCCGAGGAGATCGTCCAGCGCCAGCCGTTCCCCGGCCCCGGCCTCGGCATCCGCATCGTCGGCGAGGTCACCAAGGACCGCCTCGACCTGCTCCGCGAGGCCGACGCCATCGCCCGCGAGGAGCTGACGGCGGCCGGCCTGGACCGCGACATCTGGCAGTGCCCGGTGGTCCTCCTCGCCGACGTCCGCTCGGTCGGTGTCCAGGGCGACGGCCGGACCTACGGCCACCCGATCGTGCTGCGCCCGGTCTCCTCCGAGGACGCCATGACGGCCGACTGGTCGCGCCTGCCGTACGAGACGCTGGCGAAGATCTCCACCCGCATCACCAACGAGGTCGCCGACGTCAACCGCGTCGTCCTCGACGTGACGAGCAAGCCGCCGGGGACCATCGAGTGGGAGTGACCGCTCCCGGGCTCGGCTGAGCCCACAGGTCAACGTCGATGCCGTCGCTCATTCGTTTGGGCGGCGGCATTGTCGTATCGGATGGGTACGCTGAGTGAAGAGACGAGACTTCGGCGTTGAGGTCGTGTCCCCCGATTCTCTGGAGCGGGACCGAGGAGTCACACCGCGCAAGTACGCCGAGGCCGGGGTCAAGCACTTCTGGCGGGTCGAGCAGGGCGACGACGATCTGCCCGTCGTCTACGTCTACGAGCTCGACCCGGCGACCCACACCTACACGCCCACCGGAATCCACCACCAGAAGATGAACCTGTCCGTTCCCTTCCCGATCGACGTGGACCTCAGCGAGATCCACCGCCGGGGTCGCCGGTAATTCCCTGGCACGGCCTCCCCGCCCGTGCCAGGCTCCTCCACCATGTCCGCCGAAGAAGTCCGCGCCATCGTCGCCGCCCCCGGGAACGACCGCCTCGTCTGGAACACCCCGCTCTCCGAGGAACACGCGGCCCGGCTGATCGCCGCCTGCGACCCCGCCCCCGGCGCGCGGATCGCGGACCTCGGCTCCGGCTGGGGCGAACTGCTCATGCGGCTCGTCCAGTCCGCGCCCGGGGCCACCGGGGACGGCGTCGAGACCGATCCGGACGCCGTGGCGCGCGGGCGGAAGCTCGCCGGGGAGCGGGGGCTCGCGGACCGGGTGCGGTTCCACCCGACGCCCGCGGCCGAGTGGACCGAGGACGGCTACGACCTCGCCGTCTCCATCGGCTCCTCGCACGCCTGGCCCGGCGCCACCGCCCGGGAGTCGACCGCCAACGCCCTCACCGCCCTCGCCGCCGCCGTACGCCCCGGCGGACGGGTGCTGTTCGGCGAGGGGATCTGGCAGCGGGAGCCCACCCAGGCCGCGCTGGAGGGCATCGGCGCCGAGCCCGGGGACTTCGGGTCGCTGCTGGAGCTGATCCGGCTGGCGGAGTCCGTCGGGCTGCGCGCCCTCCAGGTCACCGTCGCCGACGAGCGCGAATGGGACCTCTTCGAGTCCGAGGGCCCGATCGGACGCGGGCAGCGCTGGGCCCTGGCGAACCCGGACCATCCGCTGCACGCCGAGGTGACCGCCGAGATCGACGCCCGCCGCACCGGCTACTACGGCGGCTACCGCTCCTCCTTCACCCTCGCCTATCTGGTGCTCAGCGCCTGACCCGGGCCCCACCCCTTCTCACCGACCCCACCCGGCGGTAACTTCCGGTCCTGTACGCCTCGGAGAACGTGAGGAGCCGCCATGTCCGAGCAGATCGCCGTGTCCGACCCCGCCCCGATCCCCGTCGAGCAGCTCCAGTTCGCGATGCCGCCCACGCACGCCTCGCCCGCCGAGGAACGCTCGTACCGCAGGGAGCGGCTGGCAGGCGCGCTGCGGCTGTTCGGGCAGCTCGGATACGAGGACGGGGTCTCCGGACACATCACCGTGCGCGACCCCGAACTGGCCGACTGCTTCTGGGTCAACCCGTTCGGCGCGCCCTTCGCCGACATCGCCCCCGGCGACCTGATCCTCGTCAACGGCGACGGCCAGGTCGTCCAGGGCCGCTTCCACGTCAACCAGGCCGCGTTCGCCGTGCACGCGGCGGTGCACCGGGCTCGCCCCGACACCGTGGCCGTCGCGCACACCCACTCCACACACGGGCGGGCGCTCGCCGCGCTCGGGGAGCCGATCGAGCCGATCACCCAGGAATCCTGCGCCTTCTACGAGGACCACGCGCTGTACGACCACTACTCCGGGGTCGTCGTGGACGAGGACGAGGGCCGCCGGATCGCCGCCGCGCTCGGGCCGCACAAGGCGGTGATCCTGCGCAACCACGGGCTGCTGACCGTCGGGGACTCGGTGGACGCGGCGGCCTGGTGGTTCCTCACGCTGGAGCGCGCCTGCCAGGTGCAGCTGCTGGCGCGGGCCGCCGGGAAGCCCGTCCTCATCTCGCACCGGGACGCCCTCACCACCCGCGACCACCTCGGCAGCGACCTGGTGGCCTGGATCAACTACCAGCCGCTCTGGCAGCGGATCAGTCGAACGTTCTGACGACACCCGCCCCCGGCCCGCCCCGATGCGGGGACCGGCCGCCCCGTACGGCACAATTCGCTGATATCGCAAGTGAGTTGGCTGTACCGGGGCGGGAAAGGGCGTAATCCTCCGTGGCGTTGGACGAAACCAGGACGAGCGGCACGCACAGCGGCGGCTGTACCTGCGGCGACTGCCCGCACGGAGCGCGCCGCGGACACCGGAACGCGGTCGCCGCGTTCCTCGCCAAGCGCGACGAACTCGCCGCGGGCAACGGACTGCCCGCCGGGGTCGCCCAGTCCGCATCCGCCTCCCGGCAGTGGGTCTCCGACGAGCTGACCGGGTCCGCCCGCGCCGTCGCCGAACGGGCCCGGGAGGCCGGGGACGCCTGGCCGCACCAGGTCTGGCGGTCCACCCTGTTCACCGTCTGGATGGCGGCCGGGGCGCTCCTCGTCGGGGTCTGCGTCACCGCGATCGGGGCCGGCTGGTCCACCGCCCGCACCGCCGCCCTGCTCGCCGCCCTCGTCACCGCCGGGCTGCTCACCGTCGCTGCTCGCTTCCACCGTGCCCGCGGCGGCCTCCTCGCCCCGCTGATCGGTGAGGACAACCGGCTCTCCACCTCCCGGACGGTCGCCGCATCCTGGGTGCTGCTCGCCGTCTTCGCCGTCCTCGTCCTCGCGCTGCAACTGGCCGGGGCCTCCGACCCGGACGACCGGGACGCGCTGATCGAGGGGCTCGACCTCGTGCGCTCCGCCGGGGTCGTGGCCGTGCTGGCGCTGGTGTGCGCGGTCGCCGTCGTCGTGCGCCGCGTCGTGACCGTACGGGTGCTGGGCCGGCGGCTCCAGAAGCTGCGCGCGGACCGGCCGCGCGCCGCCGACCTGCTCACCGACGACTCCGGGCGCGGGTCGTTCACCGATGTGCAGTACGTGCTGGTCAGCGCCGTCGCCGTGCTGTTCGCCGCGGTCCGCCTCGCCCGCCGCCCCGAGCAACTGCCCGACCTGCCGTGGGGGCTCGCGCTGCTGGTGGCCGTCTCGGCGGCGACCTACTTCGCCGGGAAGTACGCGGAGGGCGGCCGGCCCGTCGTGCTGTCCGTCGTCCGGGCCCGGGAGGCCGGGGACCTGGACGGCGCGATCCGGACCGGCGACGACATCGAGATCCGGGGTGCGGGCTTCGTTCCGCCCGGCGCGGGCACCCCCGACCGGCTGGCCCGGCTCGTCGTGCGGATAGGGACCGTCCACGTCCACGTCCCGCTGGTCCCGGTCGCCGGGGGCTTCGCCAACCCCACCGACTCCGTCCTCACCGTGCCCGTCCCGGTCGAGGTCGAGCCGGGGACCGTGGACGTCCAGGTCGTCACCGCCGCCGGGGTGGAGACCGACCGGGTCCCGATCGACGTCACCGACTGACCGCCGCCGCCTGCTTTCACCGATCTGCCCCGCAACCCTGGTGAGCGGCGCGCCGAAGGCGTACGTATGGTCGAAGTGACGGGACATCGGGAAGTGGGGCAGCGGTCATGAACGGTTACGGCGAGCGGGGTTCGTACGGGCTGGGCGAGCGCAGGACACTGAAGGAGCAGGCGGGCGTCTACGCTCTGCTGCCGCTGCGGATCTTCCTCGGCGTCACCTTCGTCTACGCGGGCCTCGACAAGCTCACCGACAGCGCGTTCCTGTCCGCGACCGGCAACGGGTCCATCGGCGAGATGATGCGCGGAGTGCGCGACTCCTCCGCGATCCCCGCCCTCGTCGACCTGGCCCTGAAGAGCCCCGAGGGCTTCGGTTACGCCATCGCGATCGGCGAACTCCTCGTCGGCCTCGGCACCCTCGTCGGACTCTGGGCCCGGCTCGCCGCGCTCGGCGGTGCGCTGATCTCGCTGAGCCTCTGGCTGACCGTGAGCTGGCAGGCCACCCCGTACTACTACGGCAACGACCTGCCCTACCTGATGGCGTGGCTGCCGCTGGTGCTCGCGGGCGCCCCGCTGCTCTCCGCCGACGCCTTCCTCGCCGCGCGCCGCCGCCGCAGCATGTAGGCGGCCCAGGTCACCGTCGCGGCCAGCCACAGCCCGCCGAAGAACAGCGGCAGGAAGAACGTCCACGGGACCTCCCAGGCCCCGGCCGCGTCCGCCGCGTACCCGGCGGCCAGGCCCAGCATCACCAGACCGGCCACGGCCCTGCCGGGCCGGAATTCATGACGCAGCACGGGTGACCTCCACCTGTCCGATGCCGACTTCCACATCCAGTTCGACCGTCCCGGCGGGCTTCGTGCCCTTCGGCGGCGGCAGCGTGCGCTCGGTCGACTCGCCGTTGTTGATCCGGACCTGGACCCGCTGCCCCTCCTCCAGACGGACTTCTCCGAGACCCGCCTCGGCGCGCACCTTCACCGTCACGTCCGCCGGGACGACCACGGCCGCCCGCCCCGCCGCCACGTCGACCTCCGTGCGCACGGTCTCGCCCTTGGGGATTTTCAGGCCGGACAGGTCCAGCCGGGCGTCGCCCGTGCTCAGTTCGTAGCGCGGCTGGACGGCGGCCACCGACACGGGCCGCCACTCCTGGCGGGCCCACGAGGTGTCGATGTCCTTCGGCAGCACCGCCGCGCCCGCCAGCAGGCCCGCCGTGACCATCGCCATGAAGACCGTGCCGAAACCGGTCCGCCCCAGCAGCGACGCGATCAGCAGGCCGAGCCCGAACACGGCGAGAGCCGCGACCAGACCGATCTGGAGGGCGGTGCCCAGCGGCTGGTGCTCCCAGCTCAGCCCGGTGCCCAGGCCCCCCGCCACCAGCGCTGTCAGGAAGACCAGGCCGCCGATCGAGCGCGGCCCGCTCGGCTCGGGCGAGGGCTGCGGCGTCCGGAACGGGGCGTCCGGAGTGGGCCGCCCGGCCTTCGCCCCGGCCCGCGCCGCCTCCGCGTCGGTGTCCGCCGGACCCCACAGATAGCCGGAGCCGACCGGCCCGGTGGTGTCGTCTTTGACGATCGGGTCCCGCCACCACGACGGACTGCCCGGCGTCGGCGGGGCCTTCACCTCCGGCGGCGGCGTGCCGAGCCCGCCGGTGTGCGCGGGGCCCGGAGGGGTGGCCGGTGCGCCGGGCGGGGCCGCCGGGGCCTCCGGGTCCGCCGTCCGCCGGGACTGCGTCCACACGGCGAAGCCGACGGCGGCCACCGTCAGGAGCGCGGCGAACGACAGCATGCCCCGGTTGTGCAGCATCGACAGGAAGAGACCGCAGCCGATCAGCGCCAGCAGCAGCGCCACCAGGGACGCCCCGTCGACCCGGCCCGAGAGCAGCTTGCGCGCCTCGTTCTCGTCCTCGTCCTCGGCGGGCAGCAGCAGCCAGGCGAAGCCGTAGAAGATCAGCCCGATGCCCCCGGTCACCGACAGGACGCCGACCACGATCCGGAAGATCACCGGGTCCACGTCGCAGTAACGGCCGAGCCCGCCGCACACCCCGGCGACGACCTTCTGCCGTGGGGTGCGCCGCAGCGTCGGCTTCGGCGCTTCGGGGGGCGCGACGCCGGGAGCGGTGTTGGAGGGAGCGGTCATGCCTCCATGGTGACGGGCCGGACCGCCCGCCGGGACCCGCCCCGACCCTGGACGGTCCCTGATATTGCCCGCGTACGCCCCTGAAGGGCGTGGCCGAAGGAGAGGTGCCGGCACCAGGCGTGGCCGGGAAGGGGGCGCCGGCACCAGGCGTGGCAGGGGGGAGGTGCCGGCACCAGGCCGCACCCGGGGGACAGCATCAGGGTCAGTTCGGGGGCTGACCCTGATGCCGCCCCGCGCCCGCGCGTGTGACGATCGGGGTATGCCCGCCGCCACCGCCCGAGCCGCAAGCTCCCTCTCCGCCGACCCGGAGGAGCCGCCGCTGCGCAAGCTCTACCGCAGCGCCGACGGCCGGCTGCTCGGCGGCGTCGCGCGCGGGCTCGCCGGGCACCTCGGGCTGCCGGTCGCCTGGGTGCGGCTCGTCTTCCTCGGACTGTTCGTCACCGACGGCCTCGGCTCCCTGCTCTACGCGGTGTTCTGGATCGTCGTCCCGCTCGGCGTCGGCGGCGTCGAGCCCTCCCGCTCCGTCTTCGAGACCGTCGCGGACGGCCGCCGCAGGCTCCGCAAGCCGGACAAGGGCCAGGTCTTCGCCCTGGTCGCCCTGACGATCGGGGCCGTCGCGTACTTCGTCAACGTCGACATGGGCGGTGAGACCGGCCGCTACATCTGGCCCACCCTCCTCATCGGCGCCGGCTCCGTCCTGGTCTGGCGGCAGGCGGACAACGCCCGGCGGGCCCGCTGGATGGAGGTCAGCCGCAACCGCAGGCTGCTCCACGTGGCCCGCGGCCTCGCCGGGGTCGCCCTGGTCGGCCTCGGCCTCGCCGTCTTCCTCGTCGTCCGCGGCTCCGCCGCCCAGCTCGGCAATCTGCTGACCGCCGTCATCGCCGTGCTGACCGGCATCTTCCTGCTCGCCGGCCCCTACCTCGTGCGGATGACCCAGGACCTCTCCGAGGAGCGCCTGATGCGCATCCGCGCCCAGGAGCGGGCCGAGGTCGCCGCCCACGTCCACGACTCCGTGCTGCACACCCTCACCCTGATCCAGCGCAACGCGGACGACGGCGGCGAGGTCAGACGCCTCGCCCGCGCCCAGGAACGCGAGCTGCGCAACTGGCTCTACAACCCCGAGGGCACCGGCAAGGACGAGGACGACGAACCGGAGACCCTGGCCGAGGCGGTCAAACGGGCCGCCGCCGAGGTCGAGGACAAGCACGGCGTGCCCCTGGAGGTCGTCGTGGTCGGCGACTGCCCCCTCGACGAGAAGCTGTCCGCGCAGATGCAGGCCGCGCGCGAGGCGATGGTCAACGCCGCCAAGTACGGTGGCGAGGGCGGGGCGGTCCAGGTCTTCGCGGAGGTCGAGGGCCGTACGGTCTTCGTGTCCGTACGGGACCGGGGCCCGGGTTTCGACCTGGACGAGGTTCCCGGGGACCGCATGGGCGTACGAGAATCAATCATCGGCCGGATGCAGCGCAACGGCGGGAGTGCCCGGCTGCGTTCGGTGCCCGGCGGGGGCACCGAGGTCGAGCTGGAGATGGAGAGGGCGAGCGAATGACCGAGAACACCGAAGCCACCGGGGGCCCGGAGCGACGGGTACGGGTCGTGCTCGTCGACGACCACCGGATGTTCCGCACCGGCGTGCAGGCCGAGATCGGCCGCACCGAGGAGACCGGCGTCGAGGTGGTCGGCGAGGCCGCCGACGTCGACCAGGCCGTCACCGTCATCACCGCGACCCGCCCCGAGGTCGTCCTCCTCGACGTCCACCTCCCGGGCGGCGGCGGCGTCGAGGTGCTGCGCCGCTGCGCGCCCCTGATGGGCGCGGTGGAGAACCCGGTCCGCTTCCTCGCGCTGTCCGTGTCGGATGCCGCGGAGGACGTCATCGGCGTGATCCGCGGCGGTGCCCGCGGCTATGTCACCAAGACGATCACCGGCACCGACCTCGTCGACTCGATCTTCCGGGTCCAGGAGGGCGACGCGGTCTTCTCGCCCCGCCTGGCCGGCTTCGTCCTCGACGCCTTCGCCTCCACGGACGCCCCGCCGGTCGACGAGGACCTGGACCGCCTCACCCAGCGCGAGCGCGAGGTCCTGCGGCTGATCGCCCGCGGCTACGCCTACAAGGAGATCGCCAAGCAGCTGTTCATCTCGGTGAAGACGGTCGAGTCGCACGTCTCGGCGGTGCTGCGCAAGCTCCAGCTCTCCAACCGGCACGAACTGACCCGCTGGGCGACGGCACGACGGCTGGTCTGAGGCCGGGGCGCGCTGACCGGACCTACGCCACCCGGGTCGCTCCGGCGAACGGCATCTGGTCGATCGGCGCAATGCGCACCGGTGCTCCCGGGCGCGGGGCGTGGATCATCCGGCCGTCGCCGATGTAGAGGCCGACGTGGCTGATCCCGGAGTAGAAGAACACCAGGTCGCCGGGGGCCAGTTGGGAGCGCGGGATGCGCTGTCCGGCGTTGATCTGGGTGTAGGTGGTGCGGGGCAGGCTCACGCCCGCCGCCTTCCAGGCCGCCTGGGTGAGGCCGGAGCAGTCGAAGGCGTTCGGGCCGGTCGCGCCCCAGACGTACGGCTTGCCGATCGCGCCGTGGGCGAAGGCGATGGCCTGCCCGGCGCGGGAGTCGGGTGCCGAGACCGGGCCGCTGCGGGCGGTGGAGCGGTCGGCGTGGGCCGGGCCGCCGCCGTGCCGGGCGTCGGCCGAGCGCTCGACGTCGGCGCGCTCGTCGGCCGTCAGGGTGTCCAGCAGCTTCCGGGCGTCGGCCAGCTTCGTGCGGATCGCGGTGCGGTGCTCGCGCAGTTCGGTGCGGCGGGCGGCGAGGCGCTCGGTCTCCTCGTCGGCGCGGGCCTTGACCTGGGCGATGCGGGAGACCTGCCGCTTGATGTTGCGCAGCAGCCCGGTCTGCCGGTCGCCCGCCCGGTCGAGGTAGGAGGCGCGTTCCAGATAGGCGTCGGGGTCGGAGGAGAGCGCCAGTTGCAGGGCCGGGTCCAGGGTGCCGGAACGGTACTGCGCGGTGGCCAGCGAACCGAGCGCGTGCCGGGCGGTGTTGAGGCGGTCGGTGCGGCGGGCGGCCTCGTCGGTCAGGGCGTCGACGGTGCGGGTCGCGGCGTCCGCCTTCTCCTTCGCACCGTTGTACTTCTCGGTGGCGACCTCGGCGTCGTGGTAGAGCCGGTCGACCTTCGCCTTGACCTGGGCCGCGGTGGGGGCCGGTTCGGCGGGGGCCGCGCCCGCTCCGGTGACCGATCCGGCGGTGGCGGCCCCGGCGAGCGCCAGAGTGGCGGCGGTGCGGGCAGCAGGGCCGGTGAGCGGGCGCTGCTTGGGTTTTCGATGAGCTGACCTGCGGTGCGCTGCCACGGGGGCGGCATCCTTCCTCTCGGCTGTCCGCCGGGGGTGGCGGCGGGTCCGGGATGGACGCTAATCCCGGCGCGTAGAAAAGAGTCGCCATGACAGCTATTGCCCTGATGTGACGTTTCGCCGGTCACGGATGATCGAAGCGATCGAGGAAGGCTTGCCTCACTGAAAGGTAAAACCTTGGCCATGGCTAGGCTCCCGAGCCATGGACGTACTCATCAATGTCTTCGTCGCCCTGCACATCATCGGCATCGCCTCCCTGCTGGGCGGCTTCCTGACGCAGATGAAGGCCATGGGGGCGGGGACCGCCCGGTTCACCCCCGCGATGCTGCACGGCGCGCTGACCATGCTGGTCACCGGCGTGGCCCTGGTCGGCCTCAACCAGGCCGACGACCAGACCGTGAACAACGTCAAGATCGGCATCAAGCTGGCGCTGCTGGTCGTGATCCTCGCCCTGGTCTACGTCAAGCGCGACGAGGAGAAGGTCGACAAGGGTGCGTTCATCGCGGTCGGCGCTCTGACGACCGTCAACATCTTCATCGCCACGGTCTGGACCTGAGGCCGGACCCGCACTCTGCGGGGGCGGCCGCTCACCGGCCGCCCCGCCGCTGTGTCACGCCGGGCGGACGCTCCCGTAGATCGGCATGTAGTAGATCGACTCCTCGCGCACGTTCGCACCCGGCTTCGGGGCGTGGACCATCATCCCGTCGCCCTTGTAGATACCGACGTGGCTGATGTCGTCGTAGAAGAAGACCAGGTCCCCGGGCTGGAGGTCGGACGTGGCGACGCGCGTGCCGACCTTCACCTGGTCCCAGGTGGTCCGGGGCAGGGTCACGCCCGCCTCCCGCCAGGCCGCCTGCGTCAGCCCCGAGCAGTCGTAACTGGAGGGGCCCGTCGCCCCCCACACGTACGGCTTCCCGATCTGGGCGCGGGCGAAGGCCAGCACCTTCTCCGCCTTGGCGGCGTAACCGCTGCCCGTGCCGGAGCCGGACCCCGGACCCGTGCCCGTACCGGCGCCCGATCCGGGACCCGAACCGCCGCCGGTCTCCTTCGCGGCCTCCTCGCGGGCCTTCTCCTCGGCCTCGGCCTTCGCCTTCGCCTCGGCGGCCTGGCGGGCGGCCAGCTTCGCCGCCTTCTCCTTCGCCTCGGCCTCCTTCTTGCGCTCCAGCTCCGCCAGCCGCGCCTTCTCCTCGGCGGTCAGCCGGGACAGCAGCCCGCGCGCCTCGGTCAGCTTGGTCTGGACGTCCTTCTTGCTGGAGGCGAGCGTGGCCTGCGTCTCGGTCAGCGTCTCCAGGCTCTTCACGGCCTCCGCGCGCTTCTTCGCCGCCGAGGCCTGCTG
Source organism: Streptomyces globisporus C-1027 (assembly GCF_000261345.2). Lineage (NCBI taxonomy): Bacteria > Bacillati > Actinomycetota > Actinomycetes > Kitasatosporales > Streptomycetaceae > Streptomyces > Streptomyces globisporus. The sequence goes on from NZ_CP013738.1 coordinate 4,947,681, forward strand.
CGAACGGAAGTCGCTCACGGCCTTCTGCTGCCGCTCCGTCGCCCGGTCCATCAGCCGGCTCTGGTCGAAGTACCCCTGCGGATCGTCCGCGAGGAAGAACGTCGCCGTGGGCGCGATGCCGCCGTCGCGGTACTGGGCCGCCGCGTAGGAGCCCAGCGCCCGGCGCGCCTCGTTGATCCGCTCGGTCCGCTTCGCCACGTCCGCGAGCAGCGTGTCGACCTTCTTCTGCTGCGAGGAGGAGACGGCCTTGGCCCGGTTGTACTCCTGGGTCGCCGAGCCCGCCTGCCGGTACAGGGCGTCGACCTTCCTCTGCACGTCCTCGATGGCGGGCTTCGGTTCCGCGGGCGCCGCCGTGGCGCTCTGCGTGGAGAGCAACGTCACCGAGGCCAGCGCGGCCGTCGTCAGCCCGACGGCGGGGGTGGTGGTGCGCACCTTCGTGCGCGGCTTGCGATGCGATGCCAAGACCGGCATCTCCTTCCGTGGACCGCCTACCGGGTTAGCTGTCGGGTTCGGACGGAACGGAAGGCTGTCCTACGGTCCGCATGCGAGGGCACGGACCGATTCACCCCGGTTCTGCGTGTGGGTCCCCGGTTCCGCACTGCCAGGAGGGCAGGACGGATTCGGCAGAGGTGTCCGTTAGGCGCGGTTCGCCTCAGGGAGGTACGGATCACCTGACCGAGCACGCTAGCCAAAGCGCCCCACCGCTGGGAAGGACGATGAGCTATATGCCCGATACATTTTCGTGACCTTTCCGGATCGGGGGTCCGACACCCCCTCCGACCGGGCGCTCCTTCACGGAACGTGGACGTCCGTTCTCCCTGCGTACGGGTGAGGGGCGGGCGATTCCCCGGTTCCGGCGGCCGCTTCCTACCGCTTCCCGGCTTCGGCCGAACGTTGTCAGTCCGGCCGCCTAGACTCGGGAGGCGATGAGCAGCCTCTTTGACGACAGTTTCCTGACCGGCCTCCAGCCCGCGGAGGACGGCCCCCCGCCGCCCCCCGAGGACCACGCGCCCGAAGCGGTGCCGGAGGGACTCTTCGAGGGCGTCTACGACGCGCCCCCGCCGCCCCGGGACGGGTACTACCGGGACGGTCACCCGCGCCCGGCGATCGACTCCGCCGCGCTGCTCGACGGGCTCAACACCGAGCAGCGCGCCGCCGTCGTGCACGCCGGGTCCCCGCTGCTCATCGTCGCCGGGGCCGGCTCCGGCAAGACCCGGGTGCTCACCCACCGCATCGCCCACCTGCTGGCCGAGCGCGGCACGCACCCCGGGCAGATCCTCGCGATCACCTTCACCAACAAGGCCGCCGGGGAGATGAAGGAGCGCGTCGAACAGCTCGTGGGTCCGCGCGCCAACGCCATGTGGGTCATGACCTTCCACAGCGCCTGCGTCCGCATCCTGCGCCGCGAGTCGAAGAAGCTCGGCTTCACCTCGTCCTTCTCGATCTACGACGCCGCCGACTCCAAGCGGCTGATGGCCCTGGTCTGCCGCGATCTGGACCTCGACCCCAAGCGCTACCCGCCGAAGTCCTTCACCGCCAAGGTCTCCAACCTCAAGAACGAGCTCATCGACGAGGAGACCTTCGCCGGACAGGCCGCCGACGGCTTCGAGAAGACCCTCGCGCAGGCGTACGCGCTCTACCAGGCGCGCCTCCGCGAGGCCAACGCCCTGGACTTCGACGACATCATCATGACGACGGTCCACCTCCTCCAGGCCTTCCCGGACGTCGCCGAGCACTACCGCCGCCGCTTCCGCCACGTCCTCGTCGACGAGTACCAGGACACCAACCACGCCCAGTACACCCTGGTCCGTGAGCTGGTCGGACCGGCCGGGGAGAACGACGCCCCCGCCGAGCTGTGCGTGGTCGGTGACGCGGACCAGTCGATCTACGCCTTCCGGGGCGCGACCATCCGCAACATCCTCCAGTTCGAGGAGGACTACCCGAGCGCGACGACGATCCTGCTGGAGCAGAACTACCGCTCCACGCAGACGATCCTCTCCGCCGCCAACGCCGTCATCGAGCGCAACGAGAGCCGCCGCCCGAAGAACCTCTGGACCAACGCCGGCTCCGGCGCCCGCATCACCGGCTATGTCGCCGACACCGAGCACGACGAGGCGCAGTTCGTCGCCGACGAGATCGACCGGCTCACCGACGCGGGCGACGCCAAGGCCGGCGACGTCGCCGTCTTCTACCGCACCAACGCCCAGTCCCGTGTCTTCGAAGAGATCTTCATCCGCGTCGGCCTGCCCTACAAGGTCGTCGGCGGCGTGCGCTTCTACGAGCGCAAGGAGGTCCGGGACGTCCTGGCCTACCTCCGCGTCCTCGCCAACCCCGAGGACACCGTCCCGCTCCGCCGCATCCTCAACGTCCCCAAGCGCGGCATCGGCGACCGCGCCGAAGCCATGATCGACGCCCTGTCGATGCGCGAGAAGATCTCCTTCCCGCAGGCGCTGCGCCGCGTCGACGAGGCGTACGGCATGGCCGCCCGTTCCTCCAACGCCGTCAAGCGCTTCAACACGCTGATGGAGGAGCTGCGCACGATCGTCGAGTCCGGCGCCGGACCCGCCGTCGTGCTGGAAGCCGTCCTGGAGCGCACGGGCTATCTCGCCGAGCTCCAGGCCTCCACCGACCCGCAGGACGAGACCCGCATCGAGAACCTCCAGGAACTCGCCGCCGTCGCCCTCGAATTCGAGCAGGAGCGCGGCGAGGAGGAGGGCGCGGGCACGCTCGCGGAGTTCCTGGAGAAGGTCGCGCTCGTCGCCGACTCCGACCAGATTCCCGACGAGGACGAGGACGGCTCCGGGGTCATCACGCTGATGACCCTGCACACCGCGAAGGGCCTGGAGTTCCCCGTCGTCTTCCTCACCGGCCTGGAGGACGGCGTCTTCCCGCACATGCGGGCCCTCGGCCAGACCAAGGAGCTGGAGGAGGAGCGCCGCCTCGCGTACGTCGGCATCACCCGCGCCCGCGAACGGCTCTACCTGACCCGGGCCGCCATGCGCAGCGCCTGGGGCCAGCCCTCGTACAACCCGCCGTCGCGCTTCCTGGAGGAGATCCCCGAAGCGCACCTGGAGTGGAAGCGCAAGGGCCCGATGGCCGCCCCCGCCGGGCCCACCTCCGGCATCACGTCCTCGCTGTCCTCCTCCCGCTCCCGCTCCGGCCCCTCGGGCTTCGCGACCCGGCGCTCCTCGGACAAGCCGACGGTCTCCCTGGCCGTCGGGGACCGGGTCACGCACGACCAGTTCGGCCTGGGCACGGTGACGGCCGTCGAGGGCCACGGCGACCAGGCCAAGGCGACGGTCGACTTCGGCGACGAGCGCCCGAAGAAGCTGCTCCTGCGGTACGCGCCGGTCGAGAAGCTCTAGGACACGAGTGAGGGGGAAGGGCCTCGGCCCTTCCCCCTCACTCGTGTGCTCGCTGTTCCGCCGTTCGGTCAGGCCGGGTTGAGACCCTTGCTGCGCAGCCACATCAGCGGGTCGATCGCCGCGCCGCCGCCGGGCCGGACCTCGAAGTGCAGGTGCGGGCCGGTGGAGTTGCCGGAGTTCCCGGAGTACGCGATGACGTCGCCGGCCTTCACCGGGCCCGAGCGGATCTTGGTGCTGCTGAGGTGGCAGTACCAGGTCTCGGTGCCGTCCGCGGCGGTCACGATCGCCATGACCCCGTAGGCGCTGTTCAGCTGGGTGCGTACGGTGCCGTCGGTCGCGGCCATCACCGGAGTGCCGTACGAGACGGGGAAGTCGATGCCCGAGTGCACGGACATCCAGTTGACGCCCGCCTGGCCGTAGTAGGCGGAGAGCCCGTGCTGCTTGACCGGCAGGACGAACTTGGGGCGCAGCGCCTCACGGCGTGCGGCCTCCTCCTCGCGCTTCTTCTTCTCCGCCGCCTGCCGCTCCCGCAGGTCGATGCGCTCCTGGGTGCGGCTCGCCCGCTCGCGGAAGTCGTCGCTGCCCTCGGAGAGCTGCGCCAGCTGGCTGTCCAGCCGGTTGTTCGCGGCGACCGGCTTGACCGTGCTGGGGTCGGCGACCGCGAGGGAGGTGGTCGTCTCCTCCGGCTTCTCCTCGCCGCCGGGCATCCCGCCGACCGAGGCGGCCGCGATGCCCGCGACGCTCATCACACAGGCGGAGGGCACCGCGACGGTCAGCAGGGCGGAGCGCTTGGCGGGGGTGCGGCGGCGGGCCCGGTTGCGCGGGGCGGGCGGACGGACCGCGGTGCGGTTCACGGAGTACGGGTCGGGGAAGCCGTCCCCGGCGTCCTGCTCCGGCTCCGGCGTGACGTCCGGCGCGGCGTCCGGTGCGAAGTCGTGGGAGAGGGCGTCGAACTGAGCGGTGGCGGACGCGTCGGCCACCGTTTCACCGGCCGTGCCGTCCGCTTCGGCCGGCCCCCCGGGCGCCGTCATGTCGGCCTGCTGCTGTTCGTACAGCGAGTGCGACGTCTGTTCGGGTTCGTACGCGGCGTCCCCGGGCGTGGCGCCGGAGTTCCAGGCGGTCGCGTCGTAGGCGCCGGTGTCGTACGCGGCCGTGCCGTACGCGCCGGTCTCGTAGACCCCGGTGTCGTAGGCGTCGGGGGTGAAGGCGGTGGTGGCGTACGCCCCGGTCTCGTAGGCGTCCGCCCCGTAGGCGCCGCCGGTTCCGTACGCGGTGTCCGCCGGGTACGTACCGGTCTCGTAGGCGGTCGTCCCGTACGCCCCGGTGCCGTACGTCCCGGTCTCGTACGCCTCCGCCCCGTACGCGGCGTCGGTGCCGTACGGGGCGGAGGGGAAGCCTGTGGTGGGGAACGCGCCGGTGTCGGCGGTCGCCCACTGGCCGGTCAGGTCCTGGCCGTCGACCTGCTGCCAGGCCCCGGAGGTGTCCCACTGCTGCGTGGCGTGGGCCTGCTGGGGGTGGTCCTGGAGGTGCTCCTGAGCGGCGTAGCCGTCGTGGGCCAGCGTCTGCTGGGCGCCGGTGCTCCACGCGGAGGCGTCGTACTGGCCGCTGTGGTCCGGCTGTCCGGCCGCGTACGCGGTGGCGTAGCCGTCGCCGTAGGTGCTCTGGCCATAGGTGGCGTCGCCGTATCCGGCGGCGGCGTGACCGACGTCGTAGCCGGTGTCGTGGCCGCCGGGGAGCGAACCGAAGAGCGGGTCGGTGTCGAAGCTGCCGGTCGGTCGGTCGTCGTACCCGACGTGCCCGGCGTGGGGGTGCTGGTCGTTCACCAACGTCTCTCTCGCCTCGGCAGCAGGACTGTTCCGGGTCCCGGTCACGGGTGTCCCAGAGGGAAGCAATGGCCGCGACTGTACCCGGCGGTATGTGAGGACGACAATCTTCGACAGGTTTTGGGTCCGCAGGAAACGGGCAATCGGCCGTCTTTCGGTGGACGGCAGACGCAGCCTTGGCCCTACGTTCGAGTGGTGTTCTATTTTCAGGCCGCGGACGTCGCCCCGGCGGCGGTGGCGTCGTCCTCTCCGGCCTCCGGCGCCTCAAGAGCCTCACGGACCGCGGCGGCCACCGTGGGGTGCACGGGCAGCGCGAGGTGTCCGATGCCCGTGACGCGTACGTTCACCGCGTCGAGATCGGGGTGGTCGACGCATGCCGTCTCGACGGGGACCATCACCTGGTCCAGCTCGCTCCAGAAGCTCACGAACCGGGTCCGGCAGCCGGGGGCGGGACCGCGCAGCTCCTCGATCACCGAGGAACCGCCGCGCATCTGCCGCACGATGGGGTGAACGCCCGCCCCGGGGGCGACGGCGGTGCCGCCGTGCGGGGTCCCGAGCGTGACCAGGGTCCGCACGCGCCGGTCACCGCCGAGCCGCTGTACGTAATAGCGGGCGATCAGGCCGCCGAGGCTGTGCCCGACGATGTCGACCCGGTCGTGCCCGGTGCGCGCGCAGATCTCCTCCACATGCCGGCCGAGCAGTTCGGCGGCGGTGCGGACGTCGCGGGTCAGCGGCGAGTAGTTGAGGGACGCCAGACGGCGGCCGTGCCGGGTCAGCGCGCGGCGCAGGACGAGGAACGCGGAGCGGTTGTCGATGAAGCCGTGCAGCAGGACGACGGGCGGCGTCGCGGCTGCTGTGACCGGCAGGGCGGTGGTCGCGGTCGTGGTCGGCGTACCGGTCGTGGCCGGAGGCCCGGCCTCGGCGGGCCCGGTTCCGTCCCGCTCGGGGGTGAGCCCGAACGGGTAGACGATCAGGCGCCCGGTGAGGACGAACAGCTCCAGCGCGGTGGCGCCGAGCAGCGCGGACGAGAGCCGGGGCCCTGGCAGCCGGGGGAGAGCCGGGAGACGGGTGAGGCGGCTGAGGTGAGTGAGGTGGGTGAAGCAGGTCGGCGGGGAGAGGGGTGGGGGGAACTTCACGGCCTGCCTCCTGCACCGGCGTACGGAGGAGGCCCCCGTCCCCGTACGCCCTTGTGGGTGGCGGGACGAGGAGTGCTGCCGGCCGGCCGGCCGTGGCCGGGGTCGTGGGGCCGTACCACCGTGCCGTGCGGCTGGCGGCGCGGTGGTACGGCGACCTCGTAGCGGCTCTCCTGGCGCCGAGGCCCCGCGCGGCCGGAACTCCGCGTGTTGCCGGGGACGGCGCCTGGCGAACATGTCCCACGTGTGATTTCCCCCTCCCCGCCTGCCGCGAAACTGCGGCTTGCGGGATGCTGTGGATAACGTTCGTTCACATCCCCGTCCCTTCAGACGCGGGAGACCAGGTGGAGGCAGTGATGGGTGTGACCGGTCCGATCCGTGTGGTGGTGGCCAAGCCGGGCCTCGACGGCCACGACCGCGGGGCCAAAGTCATCGCGCGGGCGTTGCGGGACGCCGGTATGGAGGTGATCTACACCGGGCTCCACCAGACGCCCGAGCAGATCGTCGACACGGCGATCCAGGAGGACGCCGACGCCATCGGCCTCTCGATCCTCTCCGGGGCGCACAACACGCTGTTCGCCAAGGTGATCGAGCTGCTGAAGGCCCGCGAGGCGGAGGACATCAAGGTGTTCGGCGGCGGGATCATCCCCGAGGACGACATCGCCCCGCTGAAGAAGCTGGGCGTCGCGGAGCTGTTCACCCCGGGAGCGACGACGACCGAGATCGTCACGTGGGTCAACGCCAACGTCCGCCAGGCCGCCCAGACCTGAACGCCGTACCCAGGCCTGAATGCCCTACCCAAGTCTGGGTGCCGTACCCAGGCCTGAACGCCGTACCCAGGCCTCAACGCCGTACCCGGGACGGGCCCGCCGCGCACGGGCCCGTCTCCGCCTCGGGACGTCAGCGCCCCTCCGTCGCCGTCAGGCCATCAGCTCCGCCTCCATCGCGGCGCGCAGCCGCAGGGTGGAGACGAGGCGCTGGAAGGCCTCGGACCAGTAGCCGCCGGCCCCCGGTGACGCGTCCTCCTGCTCGTCCTGCGCGGCCGTCAGGACCTCCAGCCGGTCGGCCTCGGCCGGATCCAGACAGCGTTCGGCGAGGCCCATCACCCCGCTGAAGCTCCACGGATAACTCCCGCCGTCCCGCGCGATGTCGAGCGCGTCGACCACCGCACGCCCGAGCGGCCCGGCCCAGGGGACCGTGCACACCCCGAGCAGCTGGAACGCCTCCGACAGGCCGTGCGCCGCGATGAACTCGGCGACCCAGGAGGCACGTTCCCCCTTGTCCAGAATGGCCAGGAGCTTCGAGCGCTCGGCGATCGAGGCCGTTCCTGGGCCGCTCGCCACCGGCTCCGACGGACGCCCGAGCAGGGCCCGGGACCACCGCGGATTCCGCTGCCGGACCGCCGCCCTGCACCAGGCGGTGTGCAGTTCGTCGGCCCAGTCGTCGGCGACGGGCAGGGCCACGATCTCGTCGGCCGGACGCCCGCCGAACCGCTCCTCCCAGACGCCGAGCGGGGTGGCCTCCACCAACTGCCCGAGCCACCAAGACCGTTCGCCCCGGCCCGTCGGCGGGACCGCCGTGACGCCGTCGCGCTGCATCTCCGCGTCGCATTCGTGCGGCGCCTCCACGGCGATGGAGGCGACGGCCCCCGTACGGTCCGGATGCACGCAGGACAGCGCGCGGGCCGCCATCCGTCCGGCGAGTGCCGACTCGGGCAGGGCGGACAGCAGTTCGGCGGCGGTGGCGCGGACGTTGCGGCTGCGGTCGGACAGGGCCTGCTCCAGGAAAGGCTCGTCGGCGCCGCCCAGCCCCGACCGCAGGGAATCCAGGAACATCAGCCGGTCCTCGGCCCGTTCGGCCGGCCAGGTGGTGGCGAGCAGGGCGAGCGCGGCGGGCGGATCCTGCGCCCGTACGGCGTCGAGCAGCGCCACCCGCTCCGCGAACAGCCCCTCCTCCCACAGCCGGGCCACCGCGTCCGGGTCCGTGAGGTCGGGCTGCGGCGCACCGCTCGCGGAGCCCCGCAGGGCGAACTTCCAGTCGGGGTTCAGCCCGGCCAGCCACATCCCGCGCGGACCGGCGAACGCGAGCGCCTGCGGGCGCAGGTCCGTCCGCGCGCGGGCGGCGTCCAGCAGCGCGGGCAGTAGGGCCGCCGGGGCGCGGAAGCCCCGCCGGTCGGCGATGGCCAGCCACTGCGGGATGAGCTCGGTGAGGTCGGGCGCGGTCCCGCGCCGCCCGCCGCCCGAGGGCGCGGAGCGGCCGGCCAGCAGGTGGGCGAGCCGGTGCCGGGCGGCCTCGGGGAGCGCCGGGCGCGGATCCGGGGCGGCGGGCTCGGGCCGGGCCTCCGGCACGGCGGGCAGCAGCCCGGCCCGCCGCCGCACGGTGTGCAGCGCGGCGGCGTCCAGCAGGGCCGCGGGGGCATCGGCCGGTACGGGGCCGCCGCGGGGTGCCGGCGGACGGCGGTCGGTCCCCAGGAGAGCGGAGGTGACCAGTTCTTCCCAGGGGAGGGAGTCGACGGATGCGGATGGGCATGCGGATGCGGAAGTGGATGCGGTTGAGTCGGTGGTGTTCGCGGTGGGGCTGGTCGTGTGAGGCATCTCTTTCCCCTCCCGTGGCAGGGATGCGTGGATGTCGGACAGGAGCAGCGGACGGAAGCGGGGGACAGGAGCAGCGGACAGGGCGGTGATGCGCGCGGGTCGGGGCGCTGGCCCGGTCTGCCAGCCGGCCCACTCGCTCGGGTCAGACCAGTTGGACGACCGACCCGCCCGTGGTGCCTGTGCCTTCCTCCCTCTCACCCGGGTCCCAGGCCGCGAACGGGTTGAAGCCGCGGTGGCCGATCTCGCCGAACACGGTGACCGGGCCGCCGCCGGACAGGGCGACGAGCTTCCACAGGCCCGGCCGGGACAGCGCGGCCGGGGCGATCGGCAGCGCGGATCCGGCGCGGGCGTCGGTGCGGGTGCCCGCGTGGGCCTCGGCATGGGCGTCCGCGTCGGCCAACTGCCAGCCGTCCTTGGACGGCACGGGTATGACATCGCGCAGGGTGACCGGCCAGGCGTCCAGCCAGGGGTCGTCCCGCAGGGCGTTCCCGTAGACCGCCGGGGCGGCCGCCGCGGCGATCCCCGGCGGGGGGCCGGCCGCGGTCGTGGCCCCGAACTGCTCGCCCAGCTCCGCCCGGAGCTGCCCGCCGCCCGGATACGGCGTCAGCTCGGCGTCGATCGTGGCCCCCACCGGCAGTGCCTGCGCCGGGGACCGGCCCGCAGCACCGAACGAGAGGAGCAGAGCGGTGCGGCCCGACCTCCGTCCGTACAGCCAGATCCGACGGGCGACGATCTTGCCGTCGGGTGTGTCGTACTGCGCGAGGACCAGCCACTGGTCGCGGACCGGGGGGCCTTCGGCGGACATGGGCAGCCCCACTCTCGTCCGCACGGTCGCGGCCAGCGGATCCGGCAGTTGGTCCCGGCCGAGCCAGGCCGTGTCCAGCAGATGGAGCAGGCCGCACTCCTCCAGCAAGCGAACCGGCCAGCCCGAGCCGGACCCGGTGATCGCGCCCAACTCCCGGACCCGGGCGGCGAGACCGGGGGCCTGGGCGTCGACCATGCGGGCCGCGGTCTCCTCCCACAGGCCGTACCCCGATCGGTCGGTCGCGGCCAGTCCGCCGCGCAGCAGGTCGCCCAGGCGTTGTTCCAGCTCCTGGGCACCGCCCGTGACCCGCTCCGCGCGGCGCTCCGCCCGCTTTCTGGCGGCGGCCGGGTCGGCGGGGCCCCGCGCGCTGTCGCCGCCTGCTGCAGGGCTGCTCTCCCGCTCCGCGCGTACGCGCCGGCCCACGAGCCACTCCTCGGCCCAGTCGGCGGGCTCGGCGGGCCGGAACGCGCCGTCGTCCGACACCCTGAGCAGCAACAGCCCCAGCGCGTGCTTGCACGGGAACTTCCGGCTCGGGCAACTGCACGCGTAGGCAGGCCCCGTGGTGTCGACCACCGTGCGATACGGCGTGTTTCCGCTGCCCTTGCACAGGCCCCACACCGCGCCCGACGCATCGCACCCCGTACCGGACCACGGACCCGCCGCGCCGAGGCGCGTGCCCGCCTTGCGTGATGCCGCGTCAGGAGCCAGGGCCAGCACCTGTTCCACCGACCAGCGCGCCACCGGGGCACCGGTGGGCGAGGACTCTCCCCCGTGAGATAGCTGCATGTCTCCGACGGTAGGGGGCACCACTGACAATCCCCTCCGACCTGCTCCGATCCTGCTCCGACCTGCGAAGCTGCGGTCCGGAGAGAGATTTGACTTTGCCCTGTCTTTGCGTTTCTCTGCGGTCTCCGCGTACGGAACGGATCCGTGCCCGGACCGATCCAGGGGGGATCCCAGATGAACCGAACCACCCGCACCACCCGCGCTCTCGCGGTCGCCGTCCTCGTGCTCGGACTGGGGGCCTGCTCGGCCGAGTCGGTGGACGAGGCGGTCGGCAAGGCGGTCGACAAGACCGTGGACGAGACCTACGAGGTCACGTACGAGGTCACCGGCACGGGCGTCGACGAGATCACGTACCACGGGGGTGGCGGCGAGGCGATGGAGCCCGAGCTGGAGACCGTCACCAAGCCGACCCTGCCGTGGAAGAAGACCGTCGAACTGCGCGGCATCATGCCGCCCGCCGTCTCGCCGATCGCCCTGGACGCGGGCGGCGCCGACGTCACCTGCTCCATCACCTACAAGGGCAAGGTCATCAAGGAGGCGAAGGGCGAGGGCATGATCACGGCGGGCGGCTGCGTCGCCGTGTCGCCGATCGTGGGCTGACCGGGCCGATCCGCCCCGGTCGGCCGACCGGGCCGACGGGCCTCCGGGGGGGGGGCAACCGCTCGCCAACGGGCTCTGACCTGCAGTCAGGGCCCGTTGTCAGTGGCATGGTGCACGGTGGTAACCAGATCAGGTCGACCGATCTGGAGGGGGAGCCATGACCGTGTCCAACACCACCGAGGCCGTCGAGCCGGAGGCCGGCGCACAGGCGCTGCGCCCGCACGCGGAGGACGCGTTCGCCGACGAGCTGAAGGCGCTCGCGGCCGCCGACGACCGTCCCAGGCCCGCCCGTTGGCGGCTGTCGCCGTGGGCCGTCGCCACCTACCTGCAGGGCGGGACCCTGCCGGACGGGACGGTGATCACCCCGAAGTACGTGGGTCCGCGCCGCCTGGTCGAGGTGGCCGTGACCACGCTCGCCACCGACCGGGCGCTGCTCCTGCTCGGCGTCCCCGGCACGGCCAAGACCTGGGTGTCGGAGCACCTCGCAGCCGCCGTCAGCGGCGACTCGACGCTGCTCGTGCAGGGCACCGCGGGCACGCCCGAGGAAGCCGTCCGCTACGGGTGGAACTACGCCCAGCTGCTGGCCCACGGCCCCAGCCGCGACGCCCTGGTGCCCAGCCCGCTGATGCGGGCCATGTCCGAGGGGATGACCGCCCGGGTCGAGGAGCTGACCCGCATCCCCGCCGATGTGCAGGACTCGCTCATCACGATCCTGTCCGAGAAGACGCTCCCCGTCCCCGAGCTGGGCCAGGAGGTCCAGGCCGTCCGCGGGTTCAACCTCATCGCCACGGCCAACGACCGGGACCGCGGCGTCAACGAGCTGTCCAGCGCCCTGCGCCGCCGGTTCAACACCGTGGTGCTGCCCCTGCCCGAGACCCCGGAAGCCGAGGTCGACATCGTGTCCCGGCGCGTCGACCAGATCGGCCGCTCGCTCGACCTGCCCGCCGCCCCGGAAGGGCTGACCGAGATCCGGCGCGTGGTGACGGTCTTCCGCGAACTGCGCGACGGGGTGACCACCGACGGGCGCACCAAGCTCAAGTCCCCCTCCGGCACGCTCTCCACGGCCGAGGCGATCTCCGTCGTCACGAACGGCCTCGCGCTCGCCGCCCACTTCGGCGACGGCGTCCTGCGCCCCGGCGACGTCGCGGCCGGCATCCTCGGCGCGGTCGTCCGGGACCCCGCGGCGGACCGGGTGGTCTGGCAGGAGTATCTGGAGACCGTGGTCCGCGAGCGGGACGGCTGGAAGGACTTCTACCGCGCCTGCCGCGAGGTATCGGCATGAGCGGCGCGGCGGTGGCTGCCGCCGTGACGGGCCGCACCACGACCGGACCGGCCGCCGGGCCCTGGCTCCTGGGGGTGCGGCACCACGGCCCCGGGTCGGCCCGCGCGGTCCTCGCCGCGCTCCGGGCGGCCCGCCCGGCCGCCGTCCTCATCGAGGGTCCGCCCGAGGGCGACGCGCTGCTGCCCCTGGCCGCCGACCCGCACATGCGTCCGCCCGTCGCGCTGCTCGCGCACGCCGTGGACGATCCGGGGCGGGCCTCCTTCTGGCCGATGGCCGCGTTCTCGCCCGAGTGGGTGGCCATCCGCTGGGCCCTCGACCACGACGTCCCGGTCCGCTTCATCGACCTGCCCGCCGCCCACTCCCTCGCGCTCAAGGAAACCGCGCCGAAGGAGCCGGTGGAGGGGCCGGAACGCGCAGCAGAGGTGGAGGAGATCACGCCGGTCGTCGACCCGGTCCGGGTGCTCGCCGAGACCGCCGGATACGACGATCCCGAGCGCTGGTGGGAGGACGTCGTCGAACACCGCGCACCCACCGGAGAGACCGATGGCGGTGCTGCACCCTCCGAGGGTGCGCCCGGCGACGCCCTCGCCCCGTTCGGCGCGCTGGCGGAGGCCATGGGCGCGCTCCGCGAGGCGTACGGCGACGGCGGGCAGCCGCGTGACGCGGTGCGCGAGGCGTACATGCGGATCCAGCTGCGTACCGCGCGCAAGGAGTTCGGGGACGGCGTCGCCGTCGTCTGCGGCGCCTGGCACGTCCCCGCTCTCGCCGCGCGCACCACCCTCGCCGCCGACCGTGCCCTGCTCAAGGGCCTCCCGAAGGTCAAAACGGATCTGACCTGGGTGCCGTGGACCCACCGCCGCCTCGCCCGGCGGAGCGGATACGGGGCCGGGATCGACTCGCCCGGCTGGTACGGGCACCTCTTCGAAGCGGCCGACCGGCCGATCGAGCGCTGGATGACCAAGGTCGCCGGACTGCTGCGCGGCGAGGACCGGTTCGTCTCGACCGCCCATGTCATCGAGGCCGTCCGGCTGGCCGAGACGCTCGCCGCCCTCCGGGGCCGCCCGCTGGCCGGCCTGGGCGAGACGACCGACGCCGTGCGGGCCGTCATGTGCGAGGGGTCCGACGTCCCGCTCACCCTCGTCCGGGACCGGCTGATCGTCGGCGAGAGCCTCGGCGAGGTGCCGGACACCGCCCCGGCCGTCCCACTGCAACGGGACCTGACCCGCAGCCAGCGCACCCTCCGGCTCAAGCCGGAGGCGTCGGAACGCGAGCTGGACCTCGACCTGCGCAAGGACACCGACGCCGCGCGCAGCCGCCTCCTGCACCGGCTGCGCCTCCTCGACGTCGGCTGGGGCGACCCGGTCGCGGGGCGGGGCAGCACCGGCACCTTCCGGGAGAGCTGGCGGCTGCGCTGGGAACCGGAACTGCACGTCCGGGTCGCGGAGGCCGGGGTGTGGGGCACGACCGTGCTCAACGCCGCCACCGCCAAGGCCGCGTCGCAGGCCGTGGCGGCGACCGCGCTGGCCGACGTCACGGCACTCGCCGAGCACTGCCTCCTGGCCGAACTGCCCGACGCGCTGCCCGTCGTGATGAAGGCCCTCGCCGACCGGGCCGCACTCGACGCGGACGTCGGCCACCTCGCGGACGCGCTGCCCGCCCTGTCCCGCTCCCTGCGGTACGGGGACGTGCGCTCCACGGACACGGCGGCGCTCGCAGAGGTCGCCGCCGGGCTCGCCGAGCGGATCTGCGTCGGCCTGCCGCCCGCCTGCACCGGCCTCGATCCGGACGGCGCCGAGGCGTTGCGCGGCCAGGTCGAGGCGGTGCACGGGGCGATCGGCCTGCTGGAGACGGGGGCGGAGCCGGGCACGGGGCTGCGGGGGCGCTGGGACGCCGTCCTGCACAAGCTGGCCGCCCGGGACGCGGTCGCCGGAGTCATCAGAGGCCGGGCCACCCGGCTGCTCCTGGACGAAGGACGGCTGGCGGAGCACGAGGCGGCCCGGCTGATGGGCCTGGCGCTCTCGCCCGGCACCCCGCCCGCCGACGCCGCCGCCTGGATCGAGGGGTTCGTCGGCGGAGCGTCGGGCGGCGGCATGCTGCTGGTCCACGACGAGCGGCTGCTCGGCCTCGTCGACGCCTGGCTGACCGGTGTCCCCGCCGACCAGTTCACCGATGTGCTGCCGCTGCTGCGCCGCACGTTCTCCGCGTACGAAACGGGCGTGCGGCGCACCCTCGGCGAGCTGGTCCGCCGCGGCCCCGTCCCCGAGGGCGCCCGCCGCGAATACGCCGCCCCGGCGACCGGAGGCTTCGGCCCCGGTCTCGACCCGGCCAGGGCCGACGCGGTCGAACCGGTGCTGCGCCTGCTGCTCGGCCGCCCGCCCGAGCCCGTGGAGGCGGCCGTATGACGACGACCAGGACGACCACGAGCAGGGCGACCACGGCCCGGACGACCACGAGGACGGACCCGATGAGCCAGACGCCGGGGGAGACCACGGAACGGACGACGGAACGGACGGCCACGGCCTCGCACACCCCGCCCGACGCCGAACGGCTGCGGCGCTGGCGGATGGTGCTCGGGGCCGACAGCGCCGACAGCACGGGACGCACCCTCACGGGCCAGGACGCGGCCATGGAAGGTGCGTTGGACGCGCTGTACGGCGGGGGCGCCGGGAAGAAGCCCAACGGCCGCGGCACCCGCGGGCGTTCGGCCGGGCTCGGCGCGTCGGCGCCCTCCGTCGCCCGCTGGCTCGGCGACATCCGGACCTACTTCCCCAGCTCCGTCGTCCAGGTCATGCAGCGCGACGCGATCGACCGGCTCGGCCTGTCGGCCCTGCTGCTGGAGCCGGAGATGCTGGAGGCGGTCGAGCCGGACGTCCATCTCGTCGGCACGCTGCTCTCCCTCAACAAGGCGATGCCCGAGACGACGAAGGAGACCGCACGCGCCGTCGTCCGCAAGGTCGTCGAGGACCTGGAGAGGAGGCTGGAGAGCCGCACCAGGGCCACCCTGACCGGGGCCCTGGACCGCTCGGCGCGGATCAGCCGGCCCCGCCACCGGGACATCGACTGGGACCGCACCATCCGGGCCAACCTCAAGAACTACCTGACGCTCCCGGCGCCGGACGCCGCGACGACGGCCGGGGATACAGGGGCGACGGGGGTGACGCCTTCGGGCACGGTCGTGCCGGAGCGCCTCATCGGTTACGGCCGCTCCTCCCGGTCCGCCAAGAAGGACATCGTCCTGTGCGTCGACCAGTCGGGCTCGATGGCCGCGTCCGTCGTTTACGCCTCGGTCTTCGGGGCGGTGCTCGCCTCCATGCGCACCCTTTCCACCCGGCTCGTCGTCTTCGACACGGCGGTCGTCGACCTCACGGACCAGCTCGACGACCCGGTCGACGTCCTCTTCGGCACCCAGTTCGGCGGCGGCACCGACATCAACCGGGCGCTCGCCTACTGCCAGTCGAGGATCACCCGCCCCGCGGACACCGTCGTCGTCCTCATCAGCGACCTCTACGAGGGCGGCATACGCGACGAGATGCTCAAGCGGGTCGCCGCGATGAAGGCGTCCGGCGTGCAGTTCGTGACGCTGCTCGCCCTCTCCGACGAGGGAGCACCGGCGTACGACCACGAGCACGCGGCGGCGCTCGGAGCGCTGGGCGCACCCGCGTTCGCCTGTACGCCGGATCTCTTCCCGGACGTCATGGCGGCGGCGATCGAGAAGAGGCCACTGCCCATACCGGACAAGGAGTACCAACCGTAGCCAGGGACTTGCGTGACCCCCACGGGCTCGTGCAAGCATCGACACCGTCGTTCGCGGAGGGGCGCATTCCGCCGCCCTCCGACGCCCTCCGCCGCCACCCGCCTGCGAACCAGGAGCCCACCCGAGGTGACCGCAACCGCCGCTGCCCGCGCAGCCGTCGATCCGCGCCCGGCGCGCGGCACGGCGGGGCGTCGCGCGGTACAGGTGGTGCTGTTCCTCGGCGGGCTGCTCGCCCTGGGGCTTCTCGCGGGCGGCCGCGCGGAAGCCCAGGAGCGTCCGGAACCGGGCGGGCTCACCGCCTCCGTGGCGGACGTCGTGCCGAAGGAAGCGGTTCGGGAGGGCGCGGTTCGGGAGAGCACGGTTCCTGAGGACCTCGCCCGGACGGCAGTCGAGCCTCCGGTTCGCCGGGTCGCCGACACGGGTGTGGACCCGGTCGCGGACACAGCGGACCAGGTCGTGGACCCGGTCGCCGATCAGGTCGTGGAACCGGTGGAAGCACCGCCCGTCGAGCCGGTCGCCGACCAGGCCGCGCAGCACCGGCCCGTACGGGACGGGCCGACGCAGCACCGTCCCGCGCAGCCCGAGACCGCACGGAAGGCGACCGCGGCCCTTTCCGCTTCCGTGGCACCGGCCACGGAACCCGTCGACTTCGTAGCCCCCGTGGTCGGGGGAGCAGGCGACGCCGTCGACCGGATCGCCGGGGAAGTGCGGCCGCTGGTGGCGTCCCTGCCGGGGCTCCCTCCGCTCCTCTCCGTGCTGCCCGTGCCCGGCGGTGACCCGGACGCACCGGGTGCGCCGGCACCGTCCGTTCCGGGCGCCGGCCGTGATGCCGAGGGCTCCACCACACCGGGCGGCACCGGCGCGGACGCCTCGGCCGAGCACGCGGCCGGCCAGGACCGGAGCGCCGGGGCACCGGGCCTCGCCCCGGCCGTGCCGGACCGGTCCGGCACGCCGGACGCCGGGCACGCGCAGCTCTCCGCGCCCACGCCGGCGCTCCCGCCCACGCGGGACCGTGGGCCGTTCGCCCCCTGCGGCGACCTCGCGCGCACGGTGGTGGCCGATGCGCAGGGGCCGCGCGGCGGCGACCTGCACGCGGCCTCCGTCCCGGGCTCTCCCTACGCCGCGCTCGTCCGGGGAGCCGGGCTCCCCGCGACCGCCGCCCCGATCACCTGCAGATCCGGCGAGATCCTCGAATTCCCCGGCTAGGGCAGGCCGTTCCCCCGCCTCGACCTGCCGCGCGGGGGCGGAACAGGTCTGCCCGCGTCCGGACGAATCCTCCGGACAGCCGAACATCTTCGAAGGATCTGACACACCCATGCACAAGAACATGCGCCGATCCATAGCCGTCGCCGCCACCGCCACCGGTATGTGGGCACTCGGCACCGCCGCGGCGAGCGCGGCCGAGCTGCCCGTGTCCGTACCGCTGTCCACCCCGGACCTGGGGGCCGAGACCTCCGACGCGACGGACGTCGTCGAGGACGTCACCGACGCCAAGGCGGTCAAGGACGTCAAGGCCGTCACCGACGCCAAGGCCGTCGACCGTGCCGGCGACGTCAAGGGCACGCTGACGAAGGCCGGGAACAAGGCGACCGAGGCGGTCGAGGCGGTCGAGGGCGCCGGTGCGGCCGACGTGCGGGACAGCCTCCCGTCGCAGGTGCGCGCGCCGCAGGCCCCGGAGTTCCCGCAGACCGCCGAGGTCCCGGAGCTCGGTGACGTACAGCAGGTGCCCGGAGCAGGTCACCTCCCCGACGCGCAGATCCCCGACGCGCAGATCCCTGACGCCCAGCTCCCCGACGCGGGCATCCCCGAAGCGGGCCTCCCCGACGCCCGGTTCCCCGACGTGCGCGTCCCCGCGGCGCCGGCCGACGAGATCGACTACCTCTTCGGGCCGATCGAGCAGATCCCGGGCTACGCGCAGAGCCAGGTGCCGGCCGCCGTCCAGGGTGCGCTGGCCGAGGCCGGGCCCGTCGTCGAGCAGACGTCCGACTCCGTGCTGCCTCCGCTCGCCGCGGGCGCGGTCGGTGTCGCCGTCCCGGTCGTCAGGCAGGCGGTCGGCGACGTCGGCACGCTCGCGCAGGGTGTCGTCGGCGAGGTCGGGCCGTTCGCCCAGGGAGTCGTCGGCGACGCCGCGGCCCCCTTCGTGCAGGGCGTCACGACCGAGGTCCAGCCGCTGGCGTACGGCGTCACCGGTGCGGCCGTGCCGTTCGCCGAGGGCGTCGCGTCCGAGGTGCAGCCGCTCGCGCAGGGACTGACCGGCGACGCGGTCGCGCCGTTCGCCCAGGGGGTCACCACCCGGGTGCAGCCGCTGGCCGAGGGCGTCGGGGCGCAGGCCCGGCCGTTCGCGGGCGGTCTGACGGACACGGTCCGCGAGGACGCCCGTCCCGCCGTCGCCGACGCGGCCACCGGCGCCCAGGGCCTCACCTCGGTCACCCCGTCCTTCGTCACGGACGCGGTGCCCGGGCGGTAACGAACGAGCGGGGCGCACACGGCGCACGCGCCGTAGCGATTCACTGCACCGGAGTACACCGGCCCCAGGGGACCCGGGCCGGGTGCTCCGGTGCCCCCACAGCCCTTCCCGACCTCCGGCGAGCCCCGTCCGGGGGCCGGGCAGGGCCACCCTCTGTGACCGTTATCACCGCTCAGGTGTGATCTGCGATTTAGGGTCACGCGGAGCGCGGGGATAACCTGCCGGATGGACATGCCGCGTACGCGGACACCGTGTATGCCTCCCTAGTGACAGCGCAGTCACGTTGCCCTTCGCGGCACGCCCACGCAGAAGAACGAACCGCGAGACCACTAAAAGGGACGGACGCGCGTGGACCTGTTCGAGTACCAGGCGAGGGACCTCTTCGCCAAGCACGGTGTACCGGTGCTGGCCGGTGAAGTCATCGACACGCCTGAGGCAGCCCGCGAGGCGACCGAGAAGCTGGGCGGCAAGTCTGTCGTCAAGGCACAGGTGAAGGTCGGCGGCCGCGGCAAGGCCGGCGGCGTCAAGCTGGCCGGCGACGCCGACGAGGCCGTCGCCCGGGCGACGGACATTCTCGGTATGGACATCAAGGGCCACACGGTCCACAAGGTGATGATCGCCGAGCTGTCCCCGGAGATCGAGGCGGAGTACTACGTCTCGTACCTCCTCGACCGCACCAACCGCACCTTCCTGGCCATGGCCTCGGTGCAGGGCGGCATGGACATCGAGGAGGTCGCGGAGAAGACCCCCGAGGCCCTCGCGAAGGTCCCGGTCGACTCCAACTCCGGCGTGGACATCGTCAAGGCCCGCGAGATCGTGGCCCAGGCGAAGTTCCCGGCCGACGTGGCCGAGGGTGTCGCCGAGGCCCTGGTGACCCTGTGGGAGACCTTCGTCGCCGAGGACGCGCTCCTCGTCGAGGTCAACCCGCTGGTGAAGACCAAGGACGGCCGCATCCTGGCGCTGGACGGCAAGGTCTCGCTCGACGAGAACGCCGACTTCCGCCAGCCGGAGCACGAGGCTCTGGAGGACAAGGACGCAGCCAACCCGCTCGAGGCTGCCGCCAAGGCCAAGAACCTCAACTACGTCAAGCTCGACGGCGAGGTCGGCATCATCGGCAACGGCGCCGGCCTGGTCATGTCGACCCTGGACGTCGTCGCGTACGCCGGTGAGAACCACGGCAACGTGAAGCCCGCCAACTTCCTCGACATCGGTGGCGGCGCCTCCGCCGAGGTCATGGCGAACGGCCTGGAGATCATCCTCGGCGACCCGGACGTCAAGTCCGTCTTCGTCAACGTCTTCGGTGGCATCACCGCCTGCGACGAGGTCGCCAACGGCATCGTGCAGGCGCTCGCGCTGCTCGAGTCCAAGGGCGAGAAGGTCGAGAAGCCGCTGGTCGTGCGTCTCGACGGCAACAACGCGGAGCTGGGTCGCAAGATCCTCTCCGATGCCAACCACCCGCTCGTGCAGCGCGTGGACACCATGGACGGCGCGGCCGACAAGGCCGCCGAGCTCGCCGCGGCTGCGAAGTAAGGGACGAGGGACTCCAACACCATGGCTATCTTCCTCACCAAGGACAGCAAGGTCATCGTCCAGGGGATGACCGGCGCCACGGGCATGAAGCACACCAAGCTCATGCTCGGTGACGGCACCAACATCGTCGGTGGCGTCAACCCGCGCAAGGCCGGTACGTCCGTCGACTTCGACGGCACCGAGGTACCGGTCTTCGGCTCCGTCAAGGAAGCGATGGAGAAGACCGGCGCGAACGTGTCCGTCCTCTTCGTCCCGCCGGCCTTCTCCAAGGCCGCCGTCGTCGAGGCGATCGACGCCGAGATCCCGCTCGCGGTCGTCATCACCGAGGGCATCGCCGTTCACGACTCCGCCGCCTTCTGGGCGTACGCGAACGAGAAGGGCAACAAGACCCGGATCATCGGCCCGAACTGCCCCGGTCTCATCACCCCGGGCCAGTCCAACGCCGGCATCATCCCGGGCGACATCACCAAGCCCGGCCGCATCGGTCTCGTGTCCAAGTCCGGCACGCTGACCTACCAGATGATGTACGAGCTCCGTGACATCGGCTTCTCCTCCGCCGTCGGCATCGGTGGCGACCCGGTCATCGGTACGACGCACATCGACGCCCTCGCGGCGTTCGAGGCCGACCCCGACACCGACCTCATCGTGATGATCGGCGAGATCGGCGGCGACGCCGAGGAGCGTGCCGCCGACTTCATCAAGGCGAACGTCACCAAGCCGGTCGTCGGCTACGTCGCGGGCTTCACCGCCCCGGAGGGCAAGACCATGGGCCACGCCGGCGCCATCGTCTCCGGCTCCTCGGGCACCGCCCAGGCGAAGAAGGAGGCCCTGGAGGCCGCCGGCGTGAAGGTCGGCAAGACGCCGACCGAGACCGCCAAGCTGGCGCGCGAGATCCTCGGCGCCTGACGCAGGCCGCAGGGACACGCGTACACGGCGCGGGCCCGCACCCCTGATCGAAAAGGGGGTGCGGGCCCGCGCCGTTCGTGTACGTACCGGCCGTCCGGCTCACTCCAGCCGTGGGACCAGCCGCTCCGGGCCGTGCGCCAGTTGCTCGCTCAGCGACTTCTGCAGCTTCAGATCCTGCGCGGTGAGCTTCTGCGGACCACCGCGCGGCGGTACGCCCCCGACCCGTTCGGGCGGCGAGATCGGCTGCTCGTAGTGGGTGGGCGCGGTGTGCAGGGTCAGCCCGGTCACGGCGATGAGCAGCGCGACGCCCGCGACGGCGGCCCGGGTCCACAGCCTGGCCTTGTTCTCGCTGCCGGTGCGCACGGCACGGGCCGGCCGCGGTACGGGTACGTGCTCGGCGCGGGCCAGGCCGCCGAGCCGGTCCTGAAGCAGCGCCGACTGCTCGGCGGGCGCGGCGTCCGCCAGTTCGGGGAGCCGCTCGGCGACGGCGGCCCGGGCGGTCATCAGACGGCCCGCCGCCGCCGGGGTGCTGGCCTCCGTCTCGGCCGCCATCTCCGGAAGGTCCAGGCCGACCCCGTCGTACAGGAGCAGCGTGCGCCGGTAGGCCGGGGGCAGGTCGAGCAGCGCGTCGAACAGCGCCCGCTTGCCCGGCTCCGTGGGCGGGGCGTCGGGGTGCCGGTGCGTGCGGCGCAGCCGGTGCCAGGGCGACATCGCGTACTCGTACGCCGCCGCGCGCACCCAGCCGGCCGGGTCCCGGTCGACGGCCACCTCGGGCCAGCGCTGCCAGGCCAGTTCGAAGGCGCGCTCGACGGACTCGCGGGCCAGGGTGCGGCGGCCGGTCAGCAGATAGGCCTGCCGGACGAGGCCGGGGGCGGTGCGGGCGTACAACTCGTCGAACGCCTCGGCGGGGGAGACGCGCCGCTCGTCGGGCGCCTCCGCCGTGCCGCTCGGCCGAACGGGGACCTCTCCCGTGCGGCTCCGGTCGTCGGCCGCCACCGCGCCGGGGCCGGTGTCCGAGACCGGGGGCGGATCGGCGGGTGGCGCTGCAGGCGGGGCCTCGGGCACGGGTGAGGCCTCGGGCAGGTCGATCGCCTCCGGGACCGCCACCGCTGCCGCCGCCTCCGTGGTCACGACCGGGAGCTTCACTGCCTCGGGCTTCACCGCCGGGGGCTTCACCGCCGGTTCGGGGGCGATGAGCTTGGCGTACAGCGCGCACTTGCGGCCGCGCGGGCTCGCGCGCCCCGTCTCCCAGGAGCGCACGGTGGCGCGCGTGACGCCGACCGCCGCCGCCACCTCCTCCTCGCTCAACGATTTCGCCTCGCGCAGTCTGCGGCGCTCCTTGGGGGAGGGCAGCGGCGGCACGGCGGCCTCGTCGGTCGTGCTCCGGGTCATGGACGACCCCCGGCAGCACCGCGCTGGGTGAAAAAGTACATAAACGTATATTGAGCGACACAGCGGCTGTTCGCGCGTTACGCGAAATAAGCGCGTGTCGTTGGCAGCATGGGCCGCGTGACCCAAATGACGCAACGGACCCCGAAGGTGACGGTGCGACGGAACCGCACCCTCGACCTGGTCTCCGCCCTGGTGAAGGGCGTCCTCGCCGCCGGGCTCGGCCTCGGATCGCTGACGGTGCTGGTCATGGTGGTGTGGATCAGCTCCCCGTACCCGGACAGCGGACCGGGTGGGGCGCTGCGCGCGGCGGCCGGGGTCTGGCTGCTCGCGCACGGCGCCGGGCTCGTGCGGCCCGACACCCTGAGCGGCGTACCCGCGCCTGTCGGCATGGTCCCGCTGCTGCTCGCGATGGGCCCGGTCTGGCTGGCGCACCGAGCGGCCCGCGATGCGGCGGAGCCGCAGGAAGAACGGAATGAAGACGCGCGGGACGGGGCGGCCGGGCCCTCGCGGGCGGGCGCGTTCTGCGCGGTGACGGCGGGATATCTGCTGGTCGTCGCGGGCGCGGCGGCCTACGCGCGGGGCGGCCCGCTGTACGCGGACCCGGACACCCTGGCGTTCCCCGTGGCGCTGGTGGTGGCCGGTGCGGCGGCCGCCGGGGTGTGGACGGCGGCCGGGCGGCCGTTCGGGCCCGCGCCGTCCTGGTCGCCCCTGGCGGTCCAGGAAGCGGTCGCGCGAACGCTCTTCCGCCGTCGGGCCGAGGCCGCGTTCCGGTCGGCGGCGGCGGGCCTGACGATGCTGCTCGGGGGCGGTGCGCTGCTGGTCGCGGTGGCGCTCGGGCGGAACGCGGGTCCGGCCCAGGACGCGTTCCTCGGTCTCGCGGGCGACTGGTCGGGGCGGATCGCCGTCCTCCTGCTGGCCGCCGCGCTCGTGCCGAACGCCGCGCTGTGGGGGGCGGCGTACGGGCTCGGCCCCGGCTTCTCGCTCGGTACGGGAGCCACCGCCACCCCGCTGGCCCTCGACGGAACCCCCGCGCTGCCCCGCTTCCCCCTGCTGGCGGCGGTGCCGGACCAGGGTGCGGGCGCCCTGCCGAACTGGGCGGCCCTCGCGGTGCCGGTGGCGGCGGCGCTGGCGGTCGCCTGGTTCGCCGTACGCAGGGCCGCGCCCGCCGACGCGCCCCGCGCCCGGGCCTGGAGCCCGCGCGAGACGGTGCTGGTGACGCTGCTCGCCGCGCTCGGGTGCGGTGCGGGGACGGCGCTGCTCACGACGGTGGCCGGCGGGCCGATCGGTACGGGGGCGCTGAGCGAGTTCGGCCCGGTGTGGTGGCTGACCGGCCCGGCGGCGCTGGTGTGGACCGCCGTCATCGGCGTACCGGCGGCCCTGCTGATGCGCCTGTGGCGGCTGCGCACCCCGGGCTGGGCCTGGCGCAGGGACGTACAGGAAGCGGACGGGCTCCCGGTGGCCGAGGCGGCCACGGACGAAGAGGAAGAGGAAGAGCGAGAGGAAGAGCAAGAGGGGGAGGGCGACGGTGCCGGGCGTCCCCGCCGGTGGTGGGCGCCCTGGCGGGGGCGGCGCGCGGCGGCGGGCGAGAGCGGCCGGGCGGGGCCGGGTGCTCCGGCGTCACCGGCCGCCTCCTCCGTACCGTCCCCAGGACCGGCCCCCGAAGCGGCCTCCGGCTTCGAGCCGTACGACTTCCTGCCGACCGACCCGTGGCACGAGAAGGACGGCCCGTGGCACGGGAAAGAGAACAGGGAGGCCCGCTGGGCCTCCCTGAAGCAGGGCTCCGGCGGCCTGATGGCCGACTTCCCCGCCGAGCGCACGGCCGACCACGCAGGCCGGACCGACCGAGCCGATCGCACCGATCCCGTTCCGGACCGCCGTGCGGCGGACCCGGACGGACCGGGAGCTACTCCTTGACGCCGAAGAACGGCTCCAGCGGCTTCGGCAGCTTGTCGTTGCAGGCCACCGAGGCGGACTTGGTCAGGGCGTCGTCCACGCACGTGTAGTAGTCGCGGTAGACCAGCTGCACGGTGTACGACGTCGCCACGATGAGCAGCGCCAGCAGCGCGGTCACCAGGCCGCCGACCGCCGCCGTGGTCTGCTGCCTGCTGCTGACGTTCGACGGCGGGGCAGGGGCGGCGGGGTTCGCGGGCGAGCCGGGCGCGGCAGGGTTCGCGGCCGTACCCGCCGAGCCTCCGTCCACCGCCGTACGGTCCGTGGCGGACGCGTTCTTCAGCGGCGTACGGAGCGCGCTGATCGCCCAGTACGTCGCGAGCGCGCCCAGCAGCAGGGCGATCTCCGGGAAGTCGAAGAGGGCGAAGAAGAAGGCCCACATACCGCCGAGCACCGCGTAACGGGCGCGCCGCTGTGCGGGATCCGTGGGGTCCCAGCGCAGTCCGCCCGGGCCGCGGTCGTTGCCGCCCTTGCCTCCCGGGCCGCCCGCGCCGTTCCCGCCGGGGCGGCCGCCGAAGCCGCCGTTGCCCCGGCCGGGCTGCCGGTCGCTCCACTGGCTGCCCCAGGCCGGGCGGTCCCCGCCGGAGCCGGAGCCGTTCTCGTCCTGTTCGTCCGAACCCTGGCCCTGGGACCCGGAGGGACGGCGCGGCTGCCACGGCTGGTCCGGCCGGTCGGCGGGCGGCGCGGCGAAGGGGTTGTCCTCCTGCGGTTGCCCGGCGGACCCGGAGTCCGGCGACTTCCCGGCGGACCCGGAGTCCGGCGACGAGGACTGGCGTTCCCGCATCAGCAGAGCGGACCGCTCCGGACGGGGGAAGCGGAAGGCGGTGCGACGGCGTCGGTCCGGCATGTGGTGAACGTCTTCCCCATCTCGTCATGTCCGCCCGAAGGACGGTTCGTCCGCCCGGTGGACGGCTCGCTGTCCCCTGACGCTACCTCCCGGTCACGCCCCCGTCCCGTGGGGGCCGTCGGGTGTGCCGGTATCGTTGCTGACGGTCGGCCCGTTCGTAGGGTTCCCCGTATCGGGCGAGGCGATTCCTTCGTACGACCCTACAAAGAGCATGCCGCACCTGCGTCATCACGCGGTCATCACGTGAGAAAGGGCCCCGACGTGGCCTCCCCGCCCACCCCCGCCTCTCCCGCCCGGCTGGTCGTGCTGGTCTCCGGATCCGGTACGAATCTCCAGGCGCTCCTCGACGCCATCGGCGACGACCCCGAGGGGTACGGGGCGCGGATCGTCGCGGTCGGCGCGGACCGCTTCGGGACCGGTGGCGTGGAGCGTGCGGAGCGGGCCGGAATCCCCACGTTCGTGTGCCGGGTCAAGGACCACGCGAGCCGCGCCGAGTGGGACGAGGCGCTCGCCGCACAGGTCGCCGCGCACCGTCCCGACCTCGTCGTCTCCGCCGGTTTCATGAAGATCGTCGGCCCGGCGTTCCTCGCCGCCTTCGGCGGCCGGACCGTCAACACCCACCCCGCCCTGCTGCCCAGCTTCCCCGGCGCCCACGGAGTGCGTGACGCACTCGCGTACGGCGTCAAGGTCACGGGCTGCACCGTCCACTTCGTCGACGACGGTGTCGACACCGGTCCGATCATCGCGCAGGGCGTGGTCGAGGTGACCGAGGAGGACACCCCGGAGGGCGAAGCCGCCCTCCACGAACGCATCAAGGAAGTCGAGCGCTCGCTGCTCGTCGAGGCCGTGGGGCGGATCGCCCGTGACGGCCATCGCATTGAGGGACGAAAGGTTCATCTCGGTCATGTCGGTGAATAAGCCCATCCGCCGCGCCCTGGTCAGTGTCTACGACAAGACGGGGCTCGAAGACCTCGCCCGCGGTCTGCACGAGGCGGGCGTCGAACTCGTCTCCACCGGCTCCACCGCCGGGAAGATCGCCGCCGCCGGAGTCCCGGTCACCAAGGTCGAGGAGCTCACCGGCTTCCCCGAGTGCCTGGACGGCCGCGTCAAGACGCTGCACCCCCGCGTCCACGCCGGTATCCTCGCCGACCTGCGCCTCGACGCCCACCGCGAGCAGCTGGCCGAGCTGGGCGTCGAGCCCTTCGACCTGGTCGTGGTCAACCTCTACCCGTTCAAGGCGACGGTCGCCTCGGGCGCCTCCGACGACGAGTGCGTCGAGCAGATCGACATCGGCGGCCCCTCGATGGTCCGCGCCGCCGCCAAGAACCACCCCTCCGTGGCCGTCGTCACGAGCCCCGAGCGGTACGCGGACGTCCTCGCTGCCGTGCAGGCCGGCGGCTTCGACCTGACCGCCCGCAAGCGGCTGGCCGCCGAGGCGTTCCAGCACACCGCCGCCTACGACGTGGCCGTCGCCTCCTGGTTCGCGGACGACTACGCGGCCGCCGACGACTCGGGCCTCCCGGAGTTCCTGGGCGACACCTTCGCCCGCAAGAACGTCCTGCGCTACGGCGAGAACCCGCACCAGCCCGCCGCGCTCTACACCTCCGGCGACGGCGGCCTCGCCGAGGCCGAGCAGCTGCACGGCAAGGAGATGTCCTACAACAACTACACGGACACCGACGCCGCCCGCCGCGCCGCGTACGACCACGCCGAGCCCTGCGTCGCGATCATCAAGCACGCCAACCCGTGTGGCATCGCGATCGGCGCCGACGTCGCCGAGGCGCACCGCAAGGCGCACGCCTGCGACCCGCTCTCCGCGTTCGGCGGCGTCATCGCCGTCAACCGCCCCGTGACGGTCGAGCTGGCCGAGCAGGTCGCGGAGATCTTCACCGAGGTCATCGTCGCCCCGGCCTACGAGGACGGCGCCGTGGAGGTGCTGGCCCGCAAGAAGAACATCCGCGTGCTGCGCGCCCCCGAGGCCCCCGCCGCCGCGTTCGAGGTCAAGCCGATCGACGGCGGTGCGCTGCTCCAGGTCGCCGACCGCCTCCAGGCCGACGGCGACGACCCGGCCAACTGGACGCTCGCCACCGGCGACGCGCTCTCCGAAGCCGAGCTGAAGGAGCTGGCCTTCGCCTGGAAGGCGAGCCGCGCGGTCAAGTCCAACGCGATCCTGCTCGCCAAGGACGGCGCCTCGGTCGGCGTCGGCATGGGACAGGTCAACCGGGTCGACTCCGCCAAGCTCGCCGTCGAGCGGGCGGGCGCCGAGCGGGCCACCGGTTCGTACGCCGCGTCCGACGCGTTCTTCCCCTTCCCCGACGGCCTGGAGATCCTCACGGCCGCCGGGATCAAGGCCGTCGTCCAGCCCGGCGGATCCGTCCGCGACGAGCTGGTGATCGAGGCCGCGCAGAAGGCGGGCGTGACCATGTACTTCACGGGAACGCGCCACTTCTTCCACTGATCGCCCCGGTGTCCGACGGCGGCCGCCCCCCTTCCCGGGGGTGCGGCCGCCGCGGTGTCCGCCGTACGGAATCCGCTCCCCGCTCTGTTCTAATGACACGGCCGTAGCAATCCCCAGCAGGGACAGTCACCGTGCTTGAGCTGAACAAGAGTGGAACGGACCGGTCGGAGCCGGGACGCCTGCCCGCCCAGGACCCGGGGCCCGACGCCGCCCCGGACACCCGCCCGGCAGGCGACTCCCCGAGCACGGGCCCGGACGCCGCCGCCGACCGCGTACCCCTGCGCCCGTACCTCATCGCCGGCGCGATCCTGTGCGCGCTCTACTTCCTCTACGCGTACTTCCAGTACGCCCGCTTCGGCTCGCCCTCCTGGGACCTGGGGATCTTCGAGCAGGAGGTCCGGGCGTACGCCGGGTTCGACGCGCCGGTCGTCGACATCAAGGGCCCCGGCTATCTGATCCTCGGCGACCACTTCTCCCCGATCGTGGCGCTGCTCGCCCCGCTGTACTGGATCTGGCCGTCCGCCACATCCCTGCTGTTCGCCCAGGCCGCGCTGTTCGCCCTGGGCGCGGTCATCGTCGGCCGCACCACCCAGCAGATCCTCGGCGGGCGCTCCGGGCTCTGCGTCACCGTCGCCTACGGACTCTCCTGGGGCATCCAGGAGGCGGTGAAGGCCGACTTCCACGAGATCGCGTTCGCCGTACCGCTGCTGGCCCTCGTCTGCCGGGCCCTGCTCCTGAAGCGGTACACGGCCGCCCTGCTCTGGTCGCTCCCGCTCGTCCTGGTCAAGGAGGACCTCGGCGCGACCGTCGCCGTCGTCGGCTTCCTGCTCTTCGTGTACGGCCGCCGCCTCCAGGGCGCGCTGCTCGCCGCGTTCGGGGTCGCCGCCTTCGCCGTCACCCTCGTCGTCCTCATCCCGGCGGCCAGCAGCGCCGGCCGCTACGACTACTGGACGAAGATCGACAAGAACGGCGAGCAGGACGTCTCGATGCTGGACTCCGTCCTCGGCGTCCTCAACTCCTCCGTCAAGATCGAGATGCTGGTCTTCCTGATCGGCATCACCGCGTTCATGGCGCTGCGTTCACCGCTGACCCTGCTGATCGTTCCGACGCTCGGGTGGCGGCTGCTCTCGCAGGACAGCAACCACTGGGGCATGGTCTGGCACTACAGCGCGATCCTCATGCCGGTGCTCTTCCTCGCGCTGGCCGACGGCGTCCGCCGCAGCCGCGGATCGCACCGCCCCTGGCTCGCCTCGTACGCGAAGGTCGCCGTGCCCGTCGCCGCCGCGATCGCCGTCGCGATGACCCAGCACCTGCCGCTGCGCGATCTGCTGCGCCCGGAGACCTACCGGACCGACGACGCCCGCAGCCAGGCGGCCCGGGCGGCGCTGGACGCCATCCCGGCCGGGTCGCGGGTCGAGACGGACATCACACTCATGGCCCACCTCACCTCCGACCGCACCGTCTACTGGGTCGGCGGAGCCCCGGGTACCGCACCCGACATCGTCGCCATCAACCTGGACTTCGGCTGGTCCCGCCCGATCCAGGACCCGGTGGCGTACGCCGAGCAGCTGCACCCCGAGGCGCGCTACCGGCTCAAGCACCGGGGCGGCAGCTTCGTGGTGATGGAGCGCACGACACCGGAGCCGGCGACGATCCCGGGCGTACGGGGCGACTGACCGGGCTGCCGTCGCCGGACCTGCCGCGAGGGCCGCACCCCGTGATCGGGTGCGGCCCTCGCGGCAGGTCCGGAAGAGTCCGGGTAGGAGCGTCAGTTGGCCTTGACGACCACGGACGAGCAGACCTTGTCCGCGAACGTCTGCTTCTTCTCGTCCCACAGCGGCCACAGCCAGCCGATGTAGCAGGCGAGGCTGTCCAGGAAGTGGGCCAGCCGGCGGACGAAGGCCATGCCGAAGCCGAGCGGACGGCCGTCGGCCTCGCGCAGCAGGCGGATGCCCACGGCCTTCTTGCCGATCGTCTGACCGGTGGTGCCCTCCTGGTACAGCTGCCAGATCGCGACGGCGATGAGGCCCAGGAAGCCGATGACGGCGAGGATCGCGCCGAACGATTCGCCGACCGCGCCGCCGATGATGACGAGGATGTACGGGACCATCATGACGAGCCCGTCGACGATCAGACCGCCGAAGCGCAGACCCCAGTGGGCCAGCTCCGGCATGCCGCCGCCGTAACCGGGCTGCTGGCCGCCGTAACCCGGCTGCTGCGGGTAGGCCCCGTACGGCTGGCCGGGCTGCTGCTGCGGATAGCCGTAGCCCTGCTGCGGGACG
Source organism: Streptomyces globisporus C-1027 (assembly GCF_000261345.2). Lineage (NCBI taxonomy): Bacteria > Bacillati > Actinomycetota > Actinomycetes > Kitasatosporales > Streptomycetaceae > Streptomyces > Streptomyces globisporus. The sequence goes on from NZ_CP013738.1 coordinate 4,977,655, forward strand.
CCCTGCGGAGCCTGCTGCGGGTAGCCGTAACCGGGCTGTCCCTGCGGCGGGCCCTGGGGAGGCTGGCCGGGCTGCTGCCCGTACGGGTTGTTCGGGTCGCCGAAGCTCATAAAGGGTGTTCCTTCAACAGACGTGTGGGGACGAGATGGCCACACGGAGGAAGGACATCGATCAGCGGCCCGCCCCCCGTACAACCGCGGCCTTCATCGTTATAAGCGGGACCCTTGTTTGTCCAGTCCGGGGCCCCGGACGTTGTGCAAGTGCAATGTCCCGTACGGGCGTGGCACCGGCAATTGGTATGCGGGCGGGGTCATCCGCGAGGATGGGCCCATGACTGCCCAGATTCTCGATGGCAAGGCCACCGCTGCCGCGATCAAATCCGATCTGACCGTCCGTGTGGCGGCCCTCAAGGCCCAGGGGATCACTCCCGGCCTCGGCACCCTGCTCGTCGGGGACGACCCGGGCAGCCGGTGGTACGTCAACGGCAAGCACCGTGACTGCGCCCAGGTCGGCATCGGCTCCATCCAGCGCGAACTCCCCGACACCGCCACCCAGGAGGAGATCGAGGACGTCGTCCGGGAGCTGAACGCCAACCCGGAGTGCACCGGCTACATCGTCCAGCTGCCGCTGCCCAAGGGCATCGACACCAACCGGGTCCTGGAGCTGATGGACCCGGCGAAGGACGCCGACGGGCTGCACCCGATGAGCCTCGGCCGCCTCGTCCTCAACGAGACCGGCCCGCTGCCCTGCACCCCGCAGGGCGTCGTCCAGCTGCTGCGCGCGCACGGCGTCGAGATCAACGGGGCGCACGTGGTGGTCGTCGGACGCGGTGTCACCATCGGCCGGTCGATCCCGCTGCTGCTGACCCGCAAGTCGGAGAACGCCACGGTGACCCAGTGCCACACCGGCACCCGGGACCTCTCCTCGCACCTGCGCCAGGCCGACATCATCGTCGCCGCCGCCGGGGTGCAGCACCTGATCAAGCCCGAGGACGTGAAGCCGGGCGCGGCCGTGCTCGACGTCGGCGTCAGCCGGGACGCGGACGGCAAGATCGTCGGCGATGTGCACCCGGGGGTCCGCGAGGTGGCCGCCTGGGTCGCCCCGAACCCCGGGGGCGTCGGCCCGATGACCCGTGCGCAGTTGCTGGTCAACGTGGTCGAGGCGGCCGAGCGGGCCGCCGCCGAGGCCGCCGACGCCGCCGCCGCGGGCTGACGGCCGGATCCGGAGGGAGCCCCCATGGGTGCTGGTAGGAGTCCGGCCGACCCCGCCCCGGCGGGCGAGACCGACGGGCAGGGCGGCCGCGACGAGGGCGCTTCCGAAGCCCCCGCTTCCGGCGAGGCCGCCGACGGGCAGGGCGGTCCCGGCGGTTCCGGCGGCCCGGGCGAATCCGGCGGCTCCGCCGGGCGGAGCGACGCCGCGCCGGCCGACGGCCCCGCGTCGGCCGGGCGGCCCCGCAGGTCGCGGCGGTTCCCCCGGTTCACCCGGGACACCGCCCGCCCCGAGGGCGGCGGCCGGGCGGCGTCCGGTGACGCGCCCGCCCCGGCCCGGCAGTGGCCGCTGCTCACCGTGCTCTGCGCGGCGGGCCTCGGTCTGCTGATCGTGGTCCTGGACCCGTTCGAGCAGGCGTTCCGCATCGGCACCATCCTGATCGGCGGCGCGCTGATCACCGGTGCCGTGCTGCGCTGGGTGGTGCCCTCGGTCGGGATGCTGGCGGTACGGTCCCGCTTCACCGACCTCGTCACGTACGGGGTGATGGGCACACTGATCGTGCTGCTCGCCCTGGTCGCCCAGCCCGAGCCCTGGCTCGACGTCCCGATCCTCGAAGACGCGGTCCGCTTCACGATCCGCTAGAGGGTTCCCGTGGTGGCCGTCCCCACCCCCGAGGGGGGACGGACACCACGGCGGAACGGGGCCTACCGGGCAAGAAGCCCCGGTATGCGGCGAGATGGGAGGCCTTGCCCCGTCCGGACTCCAGCGTCATGGACATGAAAGACGGGAACAAGCGCTCACTGTGGCCTGTGGCACGGAAGTGACCATTCCGGCACGGTGTGATCGCCGCGCAACGATGGCAGACTGTCACGGCACACCGAGCGGCACGGAGCAGGCAGAGCAGTGGCCGGGCAAGGACCGGCGCAGTGTTCGAGGCGCGTGAAGATGCGTACCCCGTCCCGAATGCTCCCGTGCGCCCCCTCGTCAGGAACTGACACCCTGGATTCGCGCATCCTCGTGGGTAGTCCGGTTGACGGTCCGGAAGGCAACGGACCGACGGCGGACGGACCGGGGGATGCGCGGGCCGGAGGACCGGTCGCGGCGGGGAACAGCAAGCACGTCCGGGGGACATGAGGGGGGAAGGGAAACACCATGCCTCGTTGGAAGGCACTGCCCGAAGAGCTCGACCCGCAGATCAGGGAGTTCGCCAGCCAGCTGCGCCGGCTCGTCGACCGCAGCGGACTGAACATCAACGCCGTGGCCGACCGCACGGGTTACAGCAAGACGTCCTGGGAGCGGTATCTCAACGGACGGCTGCTCGCCCCGCGCGGGGCCGTCGTGGCGCTCGCCGAGGTGACGGGCACCCCGCAGCACCACCTCACCACCATGTGGGAGCTGGCGGAACGGGCGTGGAGCCGGGCCGAGATGCGCCACGACATGACGATGGAGGCCATCCGCATCACGCAGGCCCGCGCCGCTCTCGGTGAGCTCGGCACGACGGCCCCCGGCGCTCCGGCCGTCGGCCGGTCCGGCCGGTCCTCCGGTGGCGGCCGGCGCGGCGCGTCCGGTTCCGGTGCACAGGTCCCCACCGCGGTGGGTCCGGCCGGTACGGACGCCCCGCCCCGCGACGCCCACGGCAAGGGGCCGTACGGCGGCGGGGCCTACGAGCCCGGCGACGACGACACGCGCCAGCTCATCGTCCCCGCCCAGCGCAGCACCGCACCGGCCCCCTCCCACCACCGGGACCGGCCGTACGACGGCGTGCCGCACCAGGGCGGGCGGCGATCGGAGCGGAACACGGCGGAGAGCGCCGACGGCGGCTCCGGCTCCGGCCGGAAAGCGGGCGGCACCGCAGCGGGCAAGGCCCCCGGAGGCCCCCGGAAGGGCCTCATGCTCGCCGTCGGGGCCGTCGGCGCGCTGATCGTCGTGGTCGGCGCCGTGCTGCTCGCGCCGGGCGGCGACGACGCGGCCAAGGCGACGCCGACCCCGTCGGCCACCCCCACGACGGAGGCGACCGAACTGCCCGTGGGCGTCGAGTGCAGCGGTGCGGACTGCGCCGGACAGGACCCCGAGGCGATGGGCTGCGGCGGCGAGTTCGCCCGTACGGTGGCCAGCGCCGTGGTCGGCGGCAGCAAGGTCGAGGTCCGCTACAGCAAGGTCTGCTCCGCAGCCTGGGCCCGCCTCACCGAGGCGGCGATCGGCGACACTGTGCAGATCACCGGGGGCGCCGACCCCCAGAACGGCGAGGTCATGGGGGACACCGACGCCTACACCCCGATGGTCGCGGTGAAGAAGGCGTCCGACGCGAAGGCCTGCGCCACGCTCACCTCCGGCACGCAGGGCTGCACCGACCCGGCCACCGGGTGAGACCGGTGCGGCGGGGCCGGGACTCCCCGCCGCAAGCAGGCGCGCACGCACCGCACGCGCGCACCGCACGCACGCACTGCACGCACGCACTGCACGCACGCACTGCACGCACGCACTGCACGCGCGTGCGGTGCGTGACCGTTTGTGTGCGGTGCCACAGGGGGGCGGGCGGTCCGGCCCGGCCGGGTCCGATAGCCTGACCGCTGGAAATCTCTTCACGTCAAGATTGGTCGTCAGGCCGGGCCGGGCGGAGGAGATCTCCAGCACCAGGGTCCGGCACCAGGGACGACAGGCCCCGCGGGCCGGGACCCCCACCGCCAGCTGTCTAAACGGAGACCGCCATGACCCGCACTCCCGTGAATGTCACCGTGACCGGCGCAGCCGGCCAGATCGGCTACGCGCTGCTCTTCCGCATCGCCTCCGGCCACCTGCTCGGCCCGGACGTGCCGGTCAACCTGCGCCTCCTGGAGATCCCGCAGGGCCTCAAGGCCGCCGAGGGCACCGCCATGGAGCTCGACGACTGCGCCTTCCCGCTGCTGCGCGGCATCGAGATCACCGACGACCCGAACGTCGGCTTCGCCGGTGCGAACGTCGCCCTGCTCGTCGGCGCCCGCCCGCGCACCAAGGGCATGGAGCGCGGCGACCTGCTCGCCGCCAACGGCGGTATCTTCAAGCCGCAGGGCAAGGCCATCAACGACCACGCCGCGGACGACATCAAGGTCCTCGTCGTCGGCAACCCGGCCAACACCAACGCGCTCATCGCGCAGGCCGCCGCCCCGGACGTACCGGCCGAGCGCTTCACCGCGATGACCCGCCTGGACCACAACCGCGCGATCTCGCAGCTGGCCGCCAAGACCGGCGCCGCCGTCTCCGACATCAAGAAGCTGACGATCTGGGGCAACCACTCGGCCACCCAGTACCCGGACATCTTCCACGCGGAGATCGCCGGCAAGAACGCCGCCGAGGTCGTCAACGACGAGGTGTGGCTGGCCGACACCTTCATCCCGACCGTCGCCAAGCGCGGTGCCGCGATCATCGAGGCCCGGGGCGCGTCCTCCGCCGCCTCGGCCGCCAACGCCGCCATCGACCACGTGCACACCTGGGTCAACGGCACGGCCGAGGGCGACTGGACCTCGATGGGTATCCCGTCGGACGGCTCCTACGGCGTCCCCGAGGGCATCATCTCCTCCTTCCCGGTCACCACGAAGGACGGGAAGTACGAGATCGTCCAGGGCCTGGACATCAACGAGTTCTCCCGCAAGCGCATCGACGCCTCCGTCCAGGAGCTCACCGAGGAGCGCGACGCGGTCCGCGAGCTCGGCCTCATCTGAGCCGCAGCAGTACTTGTAGTACGTCGAGCGCCCCCGGCAGCAGCCGCTGCCGGGGGCGCTCGCGCGTGGTCAGCTCTTGAAGTCGCCCGGCGTGTAGTGGCCGGGGGCCAGCCGGCCGGTGACGCCGAAGCGGTTCCAGGCATTGATCACGGCGATCGCCGCGATCAGCTGGGCCAGCTCGGTCTCCTCGAAGTGCCGGGACGCCTCCGCGTACACCTCGTCCGGGACGAAGCCGTCGGTGAGCACGGTGACCGCCTCGGTCAGCGCGAGCGCCGCCAGCTCCTTCTCCGTGTAGAAGTGCCGCGACTCCCGCCAGGCGCTGAGCTGGACGATCCGCTCGGCGGACTCGCCCGCCGCGAGCGCGTCCTTGCTGTGCATGTCCAGGCAGAACGCGCACTGGTTGAGCTGCGAGGCGCGGATCTTCACCAGCTCGACCAGGACGGGGTCCAGGCCCTGGCGGGCGGCGATGTCGAGCCGGATCATCGCCTTGTAGACGTCCGGGAGCAGCTGCGAGACGGAGATCCGCTGCGGCTCCTCGGGAGCGAGGCCGGCGGGGGCGTGATGGTGTGCGTGCGTGGTGGTCATGAGGACGACGCTACGTTCCCGATGGCCCGCCGGTATGGTCCATTGGCATGACGGATTCCTGGGCCACTTTCGGCGCGGACCTGCATCTGGAGCCGGTCGGCCAGGGGCTGCGCAGCGGGCTGATGGAGGCGCTGCGGGAGGCGGTGCGCACCGGCCGCCTCGCCCCCGGCACCCGGCTGCCGTCCTCCAGGGCGCTCGCCGCCGACCTGGGCGTCGCCCGCAACACGGTCGCCGACGCCTACGCCGAACTGGTCGCCGAGGGCTGGCTCACCGCCCGCCAGGGCTCGGGGACCCGGGTCGCCCAGCGGTCCGCGCCGCGCCGCACGGACCCGGCGGCGGTCCCCGCCCGGCCGGCCAGGACCGGCGCCGGGTACGACCTGAAGCCCGGCACGCCCGACCTGTCCGGCTTCCCGCGCACCGCCTGGCTCAAGGCCGCCCGCAAGGCGCTCACCGCCGCGCCCGACGAGGTCTTCGGCTACGGCGACCCGCAGGGCCGCGCCGAACTGCGCACCGTGCTGGCCGAGTACCTGGCGCGGGCCCGCGGGGTGTACGCCGACCCGGAGCGCATCGTCGTCTGCGCCGGCTTCGCCCACGGTGTCGCGCTGCTGGGCCGGGTGCTGCGCCGCCGCCGGGTCCGGGAGGTCGCCGTCGAGTCGTACGGCCTCGACCTGCATACGAACCTGCTCACCGACGCCGGCCTGCGCATCCCGTGCCTGCCGCTGGACGAGCACGGCTCCCGGACCGGCGACCTGGCCGCACTGCGCGGGGCGGGGGCGGTCCTGCTGACCCCGGCGCACCAGTTCCCCACCGGCGTACCGCTGCACCCGGACCGGCGGGCCGCCGCCGTCGACTGGGCCCGGTCCACCGGCGGGCTGATCCTGGAGGACGACTACGACGGGGAGTTCCGGTACGACCGGCAGCCGGTGGGCGCGCTCCAGGGCCTCGACCCGGAACGGGTGGTCTATCTCGGCACCGCCAGCAAGTCGCTGGCCCCGGGGTTGCGCCTGGGCTGGATGGTGCTGCCCCGGCACCTGGTCGGCGAGGTGATGGCGGCGAAGGGCATGGCCGACCGGGTCTCCGGCTCGCTCGACCAGCTGACCCTCGCGGAGTTCATCGCCTCGGGCGCGTACGACCGGCATGTGCGCTCCATGCGGCTGCGCTACCGCCGCCGCCGCGACCAGCTCGTCGCGGCGCTCGCGGACCGCGCGCCGGGCATCGAGGTCAGCGGGATCGCGGCCGGGCTGCACGCGGTCCTCGAACTCCCCTCAGGCGCGGAGCGCTCCGTGATCCAGGCGGCGGCCTTTCAGGGTCTGGCGCTGGAGGGCCTGTCCCGCTACCGCCACCCGGAGGCCCCGGTCACCCGCGACGCCCTGGTGATCGGCTACGGCTCGCCCTCCGAGAGCGCCTGGGCGGGCGCGCTGGACGCCCTGTGCCGGGTGCTGCCGTAGGGCCGTGGCGGAACCCTTGACGAAACGCAGGTTTCGAATCGGCCATCCGTCGAACTAGTCTGACAAGAGGTCCGGTTGCGCAGATGTGGCCAGGACCGGAACACGTATCACGGGGGAGAACCGAACATGGCCGGACGAAGGCTGAGGTCGAGCACGGTCGTGCTCGGCGGCATGGGGCTGCTCGCCCTGACGATCACCTCCTGCGGCTCGGAGCCGGACAAGCGCTGCGCCGACCGCTCGACCCAGAAGACCTTGCCGAGCTCCGAGTGCCGCAGCGGCGGCAGCGGTTCGTACTACTACGGCGGCAAGAGCGACAGCGGCAAGGTGAAGGGCGGCAGCTTCGACAAGTCCGCCGTCGACCGCGGCGGCTTCGGCTGCTCCGGCTCCGGCGGCGGCTGACCGCCGTGGAACGCCGCACGATCGAGCCGCGCCCCGGCTGGCAGGAGACCGTCGAGGCGCAGGGCGTCGTCTACCCGCTCACCCGCTACCCCGACGATTCGCTCCGCCCGTACTGGGACGAGAGCGCCTACTACGTCTTCTCGCTGCCCGAGGTCGAGGCGCTGGAGGAGGTCGTCGAGGAACTGCACACGATGAGCCTGGCCGCCGCCGCGCACATCGTCGAGCACGACCGGTTCGCCGACCTCGGCATCACCGACCCGCGGCTGGCCGGGCTCGTCGCCGAGTCCTGGCGCCGCCGTGCCGAACTGCCCTCCGTGTACGGGCGGTTCGACCTGCGCTACGACGGGAGCGGCCCGGCGAAGCTGCTGGAGTACAACGCCGACACCCCGACCTCGCTGGTGGAGGCGGCGAGCGCGCAGTGGTTCTGGATGGAGGACCGGTTCCCCGGGGCCGACCAGTGGAACTCCCTGCACGAGCGGCTCGTCGACGCCTGGAAGCGGCAGGCGCCCCTGCTGCCGCCGGGCCCGCTGCACTTCGTCCACTCGGACGGCGACGAGATCGGCGAGGACCTGATGACGGTCGCGTATCTGCGCGAGACCGCCGACCAGGCCGGTCTGGAGACGCACGCGCTGTCCGTCGAGGAGATCGGCTGGGACCGGCTGTCGGGCCGGTTCGTCGACGACCGGCTGCGCTTCATCCGCAGCTGCTTCAAGCTCTACCCCTGGGAGTGGCTGGCCACGGACCGCTTCGGCCCGCAGGTGCTGGACACCCTCGACAACGGCGGCGGCTCCGGCACCACCTGCTGGATCGAGCCCGCCTGGAAGATGCTCCTCTCCAACAAGGCGCTGCTGGCGGTCCTCTGGGAGCTGTACCCCGGCCACCCGAACCTGCTGCCCGCCTACCTGGACGGACCGCGTGAGCTGGCCGGACCCGGCGGCGCGGGGTACGCCTCCAAGCCGCTGCTCGGCCGCGAGGGCGCCGGGGTCGACCTGCACGGGCCCGGCTCGCCGCCCGTCCTGCGCGACGAGCCGTGCTGCTACCAGGAGCTGGCCCCGCTGCCCGAGATCGACGGCAACCGGGTGGTGCTCGGCGCGTGGACCGTCGAGGGCGAGGCGGCGGGGCTCGGCATCCGGGAGTCGGCGGGGCCGGTCACGGACGAGTACGCCCGCTTCCTGCCCCACGTCATCCTCTGAACCCTCCGGTGGGACCCGCGTCCTACCGGGCGCTCAGCACCGTACGCAGCCGGTCCAGGCCCCAGTCCAGGTCCTCCTTGGAGATCACCAGCGGCGGGGCGATCCGGATCGTCGAGCCGTGGGTGTCCTTCACCAGCACCCCCTCCTCCATCAGCTTCTCGGAGATCTCCCGGCCGGTGCCCAGCGCCGGGGCGATGTCCACACCGGCCCACAGTCCCCGGCCGCGCACCGCCTCCACCGCGCCGCCGCCCGTCAACAGGCCCAGCTCCCGGTGCAGATGGTCGCCCAGCTCGGCCGCCCGCTGCTGGTACTCGCCGGTCCGCAGCATCGCGACCACCTCCAGCGCCACCGCGCACGCCAGCGGGTTCCCGCCGAACGTGGAGCCGTGCTCACCGGGCCGGAACACCCCCAGCACGTCCGCCGACGAGACCACCGCGGAGACCGGCACGACCCCGCCGCCCAGCGCCTTGCCGAGCACGTACATGTCCGGCACCACCCCCTCGTGGTCCAGCGCGAACGTCTTCCCGGTCCGGCCCAGGCCCGACTGGATCTCGTCCGCGATGAACAGCACGTTCCGCTCGCGGGTCAGCTCCCGTACGCCGGGGAGGTAGCCGGCCGGCGGCACCAGCACCCCCGCCTCGCCCTGGATCGGCTCGATCAGCACCGCCACGGTGTTCTCGGTCATCGCCTCCCGCATCGCGGTGAGATCGCCGTACGGCACGATCTCGAAGCCGGGGGTGTACGGGCCGAAGTCGGCGCGCGCCTCCGGGTCGGTGGAGAAGCTGACGATCGTCGTCGTACGGCCGTGGAAGTTGTCCGAGGCCACGATGATCTTGGCCATGCCGTCCGGCACGCCCTTGACCCGGTAGCCCCACTTGCGGGCGGTCTTCACCGCGGTCTCCACGGCCTCCGCCCCGGTGTTCATCGGCAGCACCGTCTCCATGCCGCACAGCGCCGCCAGCTCCGTACAGAAGTCGGCGAACCGGTCGTGGTAGAAGGCCCGGGACGTCAGCGTGACGCGGTCCAGCTGGGCCTTGGCCGCGTCGATGAGCCGGCGGTTGCCATGGCCGAAATTGAGCGCCGAGTATCCGGCGAGCATGTCGAGGTAGCGGCGGCCCTCGACATCGGTCATCCAGGCGCCCTCGGCCGAGGCCACGACGACCGGCAGCGGGTGGTAGTTGTGCGCGCTGTGCGCCTCGGCGGAGGCGATGGCGGTTTCCGTGGTCGACACGGGATCTCCGTTCGTCGTGCGGCTGGGCGGAGGGTGGTGCCCACTTTGTATCGTCGGCCGGGACCCGCGCCGGGAAACCTTCATCCGGCGGCGCGCCCGCCGCCGTACGCCGGGCGCGCCGGAATGTGGGGTTCGTCTCAGCCGTGCGCTCCCGTGCTCCGGGACCGTGCGGTGACGCGCCCTTCCCGCTCCGCACCGGCTGCCGGAGATGCCCCGGGCACCTGAGACAATGGGGCCATGGCCTCTGATCGCCCCTCGCTCCCCACCGACCAGCCGCAGACGGGCCGCACCGGTGCGGCCGCCCGTCCGCGCGTGCTCTCCGGGATCCAGCCCACCGCAGGCTCGTTCCACCTCGGCAACTACCTGGGCGCGGTGCGCCAGTGGGTGGCGCTGCAGGAGAGCCACGACGCCTTCTACATGGTCGTCGACCTCCACGCGATCACGGTCCCGCAGGACCCCGCCGAGCTGCGGGCCAACACCCGGCTCGCGGTGGCACAGCTGCTGGCGGCCGGCCTGGACCCGGAGCGGTGCACGCTCTTCGTCCAGAGCCATGTGCCCGAGCATGCCCAGCTCGGCTGGGTGATGAACTGCCTCACCGGCTTCGGCGAGGCCTCCCGGATGACGCAGTTCAAGGACAAGTCCGCCAAGCAGGGCGCCGACCGGGCCACCGTCGGCCTCTTCACCTACCCGGTGCTCCAGGTCGCCGACATCCTGCTCTACCAGGCGAACCAGGTCCCGGTGGGCGAGGACCAGCGCCAGCACATCGAGCTGACCCGCGACCTCGCCGAGCGGTTCAACGGCCGGTACGGCCAGACGTTCACCGTCCCCGCGCCGTACATCCTCAAGGAGACGGCGAAGATCTTCGACCTCCAGGACCCGGCGGTGAAGATGAGCAAGTCGGCCTCCACGCCGAAGGGCCTCATCAACCTGCTCGACGACCCGAAGGTCACCGCGAAGAAGGTGAAGAGCGCCGTCACCGACACCGACACGGTGATCCGCTTCGACGAGGAGAAGAAGCCGGGCGTCAGCAACCTGCTCACGATCCTCTCCACCCTCTCGGGCAGTCCGGTGGAGGATCTGGAACGCAGTTACGAGGGCAAGGGCTACGGCGCGCTGAAGACCGACCTGGCCGAAGCCATGGTGGAATTCGTCACTCCCTTCCGGGCCCGCACCCAGGAATATCTGGACGACCCGGAGACGCTGGACTCCATCCTGGCCAAGGGAGCGGAGAAGGCCAGGGCCGTCGCCGCGGAGACGCTGGCGCAGACGTACGACCGGATGGGCTTCCTGCCCGCGAAGCACTGAGTCCAAGGACCCTGGCGAGATCATGGCCGCAGGGGTCACACTTGCGGCGGAACGCGCGGGCCGGACACCCGGCCCGCGCGGCATGACCGAAAACCGACCACCGACGACGGAGGAGAACGACGTGGGGACCGTAACGCTCGGCGTTTCGATCGCGGTCCCGGAGCCCTACGGCAGCCTGCTCCAGGAACGCCGCGCGAGCTTCGGGGACCCTGCCGCCTTCGGCATTCCCACCCACGTCACCCTGCTCCCGCCGACGGAGGCGGACGCGGCGGACCTGCCCGCGATCGAGGCGCATCTGGAGACGATCGCCACGGCCGGCCGGCCGTTCCCGATGCGGCTCTCCGGCACCGGCACCTTCCGCCCGCTCTCCCCGGTCGTCTTCGTCCAGGTCGTCGCGGGCGCCTCGGCCTGCTCCTGGCTCCAGAAGCGGGTCCGGGACGCCTCCGGGCCTCTGGTCCGCGAGCTCCAGTTCCCGTACCACCCGCACGTCACCGTGGCCCACGGCATCTCCGAGGAGGCCATGGACCGGGCCTACGCGGAGCTCGCCGACTACGAGGCGGCCTGGACCTGCGGCTCCTTCGCGCTGTACGAGCAGGGCCCGGACGCCGTCTGGCGCAAGCTCCGCGACTTCCCCTTCGGCGGAGGCGGCGGCGCGCCCGCCGTCCCCGCCCAGGGCGGCTACACCATCGAGGCGTCGTCCTCGGCCCCGTCGCTGCGGCCCTGAGCGCCCCGTCGTAGCCCGGCGGACCGGACGACAGGCCGGACCGGCGGCTCAGACCGGCAGCCGCCGGAACAGCGGGCGCGGCACGTGCCGCAGCGCCGCCATCACCACCCGCAGCGAACCGGGCACCCACACGGTCTCCGAGCGCCGCCGCAGCCCCGTGACGATCGCCTCCGCGACCTCCTCGGGCCCGGTCGCGAGCGGCTGCTCCGGCAGCCCCGCCGTGGCCCGGGTCCGGACGAACCCCGGCCGGACCACCATCACGTGCACCCCGGTCCCCTGGAGCGCGTCGCCGAGCCCCTGGGCGAACGCGTCGAGCCCCGCCTTGCTGGAGCCGTAGATGAAGTCCGCGCGCCGGGCGCGCTCCCCGGCCACCGAGGACAGCACCACCAGCGAACCGTGCCCCTGCGCCTGCAGTGCGCCGGCGCACACCAGCCCGGCGGAGACCGCCCCCGTGTAGTTGGTCTGGGCGACCCGGACCGCGGCCATCGGCTCCTCCTCGTCCCGCGCCTGATCGCCCAGGACCCCGAACGCCATCAGCACCACGTCGATGTCGCCCTCCGCGAAGACCTTGCCGAGAGTGACCTCGTGGGAGGCGGAGTCCAGCGCGTCGAAGTCGACGGTGCGGACGTCGGCCCCGCGCCCGCGCAGTTCGGCGGCGGCCGCGTCCAGGGCGGGGGAGGGGCGCCCGGCCAGCCAGACGCGGCGGGTGCGCAGGGCGATCAGCCGGCGCGCGGTGGCCAGGGCGATCTCGGACGTACCGCCGAGGACGAGCAGGGACTGCGGGGCGCCGAAGGCATCCTTCACGGAAAGCTCCTGGTCAGATGGGGTGGGACTCTCAGGGTGCTGATCACAGTCCGAGCCGGCGCGACAGGTCCGAGCGGAACGCTCCCGCCGGGTCGAGACGCGCCCGCAGCTCCCGGAACTCCGCCAGCCGCGGGTACATCGCGGCCGCCGTCTCCGGCCGCATCCGGGAGTCCTGTGCCAGACAGACCCGGCCCCCGGCAGCGGCCACCTCCTCGTCGACCCCGTCGAGGAAGCGGCCCAGGCCGGGCAGGGACGCGGGCAGATCCAGCTCCAGCGACCAGCCGGGCGCGGCGAACGACAGCAGGCCGGGGTCCGCCGCCCCGAACCGCTGGAGGACGGCCCGCACGGCCGGGCTCCGGCGCGCCGCGATCCGGCGCACCACCCGGTGCAGGGTCTCCTCCTGGCCGTGTCCGACGGTGAACCGGTAGCGCACCAGACCGCCCCGGCCGTACAGCGGGCGTACGTCGGGGAGGGCGTCCGAGGCGTGGAAGAAGGCAGGGACGGGGCGCAGCTCACCGCTCCGCGCGCGGGGCGAGCCGCGGTAGCGGACCTCGTTGCACAGGGCGGCGGCCGCCGGGCCCAGCAGTCCGCCCGGCAGCGGCGGGAGACCGGGGAAGGGGAATCTCCCCGGTGCCGCTCCGGAGCGCGGGAACAATCGTGTGCGCCCCGCGTGCGCCGGGCACATATCGGGGGTCGCATGCTCCCCCCGGGTGAGGATCCCGCGCCCGGTCGCCCGGCCCCGGGCCGTCAGGTCGACCCAGGCGGAGGCGTACGGCAGCCGGTCGCCGCCCGCGGTGAAACGGGCCAGCAGATCGTCCAGGTCCCCGGCGCGCCCGGTGGAGACCGCCATCAGCCCCGTGCTGACGCGCCGGAGGCGGAGCGTGGCGCCCAGGATCACCCCGGTCAGCCCGAGGCCCCCGGCGGTCGCGTCGAAGAGGGCGGTGCCCGGCAGCACCGTACGCACCTCGCCGTCGGCGGTGAGCAGCTCCAGGGCGCTCACGTGCCGGGCGAAGGAACCCGCCCGCCGGTGGTCGAGCCCGGGCGGGTCGGAGCCGATCGCCCCGCCGACCGTCACCCTGCCGGTCCCGGGCAGGACCGGCGGCAGCCAGCCCAGCGGCAGCAGCACCCGCAGCAGCCGCTCCAGGCTCACCCCCGCGTCGCAGCGCACCACGCCGGCGGCGGCATCCACCCCGCCGATCCGGGCCAGGCCCGACAGGTCGAGCACCGAGCCGCCCGCGTTCTGCGCCGCGTCCCCGGGCGACCGCCCCAGTCCGCGCGCGATGACGCCCCGGGGCCCGCGCCCCCGGACGACGGCGGCCGCCTCCTCGTAACCACGGGGGCGGAACCGCACGGCGGTCGTCGGGGCGGTGCGGCCCCAGCCGGTCAAGGACACGGTGTCGACGGACATGAGGGTGACCGTATCGTCCGGGAAATCCCCTTTGCGGCATTGGTGAATTCGCTCACCGGAACGGGTGATGGAGTGAGTGTCAGCGCATGGTGACGGAGATCCGCAGGGTGGGTCCGGAAGAGTCCTGGGCGGGCCGCTGGTGTTCCGGGCTCAGGAGGGTACGCGTGACGTCATGGACTGGCTCAAGAAACTCCCGGTGATCGGGCCCCTGGTCGCCCGGCTGATGGAGACGCACGCCTGGCGTTCCTACGAGCGGCTGGACCGGGTCCACTGGGCCAGGCTCGCGGCGGCGATCACCTTCATCAGCTTTCTCGCCCTCTTCCCGCTGATCGCGGTCGGCGCGGCGATCGCCGCCGCTCTGCTGAGCGACAAGCAGCTCGACACGATCAAGGACAAGCTCGCCGACCAGGTGCCCGGCATCTCCGACCAGCTCGGCATCGACGGTCTGGTCGCCAACGCGGGCACGGTCGGCCTGGTGGCGGGTGCGCTGCTGCTGTTCACCGGCGTCGGCTGGGTCGGCTCGCTGCGCGAGTGCCTGCGCGCGGTCTGGGAGCTGGACGACGTTCAGGAGGCCAACCCCGTCGTCGCCAAGGTGAAGGACGCCGTGCTGCTGGTCGGCCTCGGCGGCGCGGCGCTCGCGACCCTGGCGGTCTCCACCGTCGGCTCGACGGCGGTCGGCTGGACGGCCGACCAGATCGGTATCCCCGAGAACGGGGCCGGCGGCATCCTGCTCCGGGTGGCCGCGCTGGCGGTCGCGGTCGTCGCCGACTTCCTGCTGTTGCTCTACCTGCTGTCCCTGCTGCCCGGCGTGGAGCCGCCCCGGCGGCGGCTGGTGGTCGCGGCGCTGCTCGGGGCGGTCGGCTTCGAACTGCTCAAGCTGCTGCTCGGCAGCTATATGAGGGACGTGGCGGGCAAGAGCATGTACGGCGCGTTCGGCGTGCCGATCGCCCTGCTCCTGTGGATCAACTTCACCGCGAAGCTGCTGCTGTTCTGCGCCGCCTGGACGGCGACCGGGAGCAAGGAGGAGGAGAGCGTGGGACAGCCGGACGAGGAGTCCGGGGCGGAGAAGGAGGCCGGGGCGGAGCAGAAAGCCGCCGGGGCCGAGGCGCCCGGCGGCTCCACCCGCGCCTAGGACTTGTCGGCGGGCTTTGCGGTGCCCTCGGCGACGGAGGCGGCCGCCTCGGCGGTCTCCGCCGTTTCCGGGGCCTTCGTCTCGGCCACGTCCTTCGTCTCGGCCGGGTCCTTCGTCTCGGGTGCGTCCGGCTCCGCCTTGGTGCGGCCGCCCAGCGGCCAGCGGCGGTTCACCAGGTATGCCGCGGTGGCCACGACCATCAGCAGACCGCCGATGATCGCCAGGGCGACCCCGACCCCGCTGGAACCCCTCGACGCGGAGGCGTGCGTGGCCTCCTCCTGGCCCCCCGTGCCCTGGTCCGCGCCGGCGGCGGGCGCCGACCCCTTGCCGCCGGTGGTGGTTCCGGTGTCGATGGACTTCGGCGGCACCAGCTGGCCGACCGGGGTCACCTTGCCGCTCGCGGCGAAGCCCCAGTCGAGCAGGTGGGCGGCCTCCTTGTAGACGGCGTGGCTCTCCTCCGCCGACGGGTTCATCACCGTGACCAGGAGGACCTTGCCGTTGCGTTCGGCGACTCCGGTGAAGGTGTTGCCCGCGTGGGTGGTGTAGCCGTTCTTGACGCCCGCGATGCCCTTGTACGGGTCCACGCCGATGTCCCCGGTGATCAGCCGGTTGGTGTTCGAGATCTCGAACGACTCGCGCTTCTTCCCCTTCTTCTTCTCGCCGGGGAAGTCGGCCGACGCGGTCGCCGCGTACTCGCGGAAGTCCTTCTTCTGCATCCCGCTGCGGGCGATCAGCGTCAGGTCGTAGGCGCTGGAGACCTGGCGCGGCGCGTCGTACCCGTCGGGCGAGACCACCACGGTGTCCAGGGCCTGGAGCTCCTCCGCGTGCTTCTGCATCGCGGCCACCGTCTGCGGGACACCGCCGTACATCTCGGAGAGGACGTGCACGGCGTCGTTGCCCGACCGCAGGAACACCCCGAGCCACAGGTCGTGGACCGTGTAGGTGTGGTCCTCCTTGATCCCGACCAGACTGCTGCCCTCGCCGACCCCCGCCAGCTCGCTCTCCGACACCTTGTGGGTCTCGGTGGGCTGGAGCGCGGGCAGCACCGTGTCCGCGAAGAGCATCTTCAGGGTGGAGGCGGGCGGCAGCCGCCAGTGCGCGTTGTGCGCCGCCAGGACATCCCCGCTCTCCGCGTCCGCGACGATCCACGACCGGCCCGACAGCTTCTTCGGCAGCACCGGCGCCCCCGCGCCCAGGTTGACCTGGGTGCCGGCCTTGCCGAGCTGCTCCCCGCCGAGGCTGGACATCGTGCTCGGCGGCTTCGGCTGTTTGTCGTCGCTCTTGTCCTTGTCGGCCGCTGCGGCCGGACTGAGGACGAAACCTGACAACAAGGCGGCGGATGTGACCGTGAGGGCGATCTTTTTCAGAGCAGGCACGGTCGGAAACGTACAGGGCGAAGTTGGGGATGCGGACCCGGACCGGCTGACCCGCCGCAGGGAACGCCAGGACGGCCCCGTTCGGACGTCACCCCGGAGGAGGACGCCACCCCGGAGGAGGGGGCCCAGGGACGACGGCGATACTGGACCCATGAAGCTCAGCCGCCGCGTGTCCTGGTTCCTGCTCGCGTTCGGGGTGTGGAGCTGGTTCATCTGGATCACTTTCGTCAAGAATCTGTGGCAGGACGGCAGTGGCCTCGCCTTCGACGACGCGGGTGATCCGACCGGCTACTTCTGGGTGCACCTGCTGCTCGCCATCACGTCCTTTCTTCTGGGGACGGCGGTCGGCGTGATCGGGTTGCGCGGAGTCCGGGCTTTGCGCGACACGCGCGCATGACGACGGGAACATGGGGAAGCTCGGATGGCTGCAGTGGTCTTCGCTCTGGTGGGGCTCGTGGTGCTGGCGCTGCTCGGTGCCGTGCACCGGTACGTGTGGCGGCGCTTCGTCGGTGACACGACGGCGCCCGGCAGCCGGCTGCGCCGGGCGGGCACCGTCGCCGCCTTCGTCCTGCCCCTGCTGAGCGTCGGCGCCATGACGTCCGGCCGGGTGGGCGCCCCCTTCTGGCTCCAGCAGGTGCTGGCCTGGCCGGGCTTCCTGTGGCTGGCCTGCCTGCTCTACCTGACGCTGGCGCTGCTCGTGGGCGAGGTCGTACGCCCGGTGCTCCTGCGGGTCCTCGCCCGGCGTGACGCGGCGCGGACCGGGGCGGGAAGCGGAACGCCTTCCGGAACCCCCGCGGAGACGTCCGGCACCCCCACGGAGGCCCCGGACGAGACCCGTCCCCGTACCGAAGAGCTGGTGACGTCCGGTTCCGCCGGGGTCTCCGCCCCCTCGGAAGCGGTGGCGCGTACGGCATCCGACGCTTCCGACCCCGTGGCGGAACCGGAAACGGAACCGGCAGCCAGCACCCCCGCGCCCGCCCTCGCCCCCCACCCCTCCCGCCGGCTCTTCGTCTCCCGGGTCGTCGGCGGCGCGGCGGCCGCCGCCGGGCTCGCGACCGTCGGGTACGGCACGTACGGCGTGCTGCGCGGGCCCAGCGTCCAGCGGATCACCGTCCCGCTGGCCAAACTGCCCCGCGCCGCCCACGGCTTCCGGATCGCCGTGGTCAGCGACATCCACATCGGCCCGATCCTCGG
The DNA here is from genome assembly GCF_000261345.2 of Streptomyces globisporus C-1027. Lineage (NCBI taxonomy): Bacteria > Bacillati > Actinomycetota > Actinomycetes > Kitasatosporales > Streptomycetaceae > Streptomyces > Streptomyces globisporus. The sequence continues at coordinate 4,995,361 of NZ_CP013738.1, forward strand.
CCGCGCCCACACCCGCCGGATCGTCGACACGATCAACGCGACCTCGCCCGACCTGGTCGCCGTCGTCGGTGACCTCGTCGACGGGTCCGTCGCGGACCTCGGCTCCGCCGCCGAACCGCTGGCCGCCCTGCGCGCCCGGCACGGCAGCTACTTCGTCACCGGCAACCACGAGTACTTCTCCGGCGCCGAGCAGTGGGTCGATCACGTCCGCGAACTCGGGCTCGTCCCGCTGGAGAACGCCCGGGTCGAGATCGAGGGCTTCGACCTCGCCGGCGTCAACGACATCGCGGGCGAGACCGAGGGGCAGGGGCCCGACTTCGGCCGCGCGCTGGGCGACCGGGACCGGGGCCGCGCCGCGGTCCTGATGGCGCACCAGCCGGTCGTCATCCACGACGCCGTCGAGCACGGTGTCGACCTGCAGCTCTCCGGCCACACCCACGGCGGTCAGCTCTGGCCCGGGAACTACCTCGCCGAGCTGGCCAACCCCACGGTCGCCGGCCTCGAACGCTACGGCGACACCCAGCTCTTCGTCTCGCGCGGCGCGGGTGCCTGGGGCCCGCCCGTCCGGGTGGGCGCCCCGTCCGACATCACGGTCGTGGAGCTGGCCTCCCGTCAGGCGTAGTCCAGTTGCGGGTGCGACGGTCCGGAACGCTCCGGCCCGCCATCATGGAATCCACACCGAAGCGTCACCGTCAGCTACCGAAACCCGCAGGTGGCAGGCAGGAAACAGCCTTTTCGGACAGGGGTTCCCGCACGTGTCCAATAAAAGGCTGTGAGTGCCCCATTTACTCTTCCAGATGTGAAAATCGTGTGATTGGGTGAGCGCGAACATGCGGCGACGTGCGCGTCACAAACGCGACCGCCGAGGTGGGGCTGGTAAGGGAGAGCACGGCAATGCGGTCGGTCCGGGTACGGATTCTCGCGATTCTCGCGGTATTGGTCATAGCGGGCGTCGGTGCCTGGCAACTGCTCCCGTCGGGGGAGGCGAAGACCGACGCGATCACGGTCGGGACGTCGGACGTCGTCACCTCGCTCGATCCGGCCGGCGCCTACGACGCCGGCTCCTGGGCGATCTACAGCAACATCTACCAGTCGCTGCTGACGTTCAAGCCCAACGCCGTCACTCCGGAACCGGACGCCGCCGAGAGCTGCGGGTTCGTCGGGCAGAAGCTCCAGACGTACCAGTGCAAGCTCCGTGACGACCTGACCTTCTCCAACGGCCGCAAGATCACCGCCGAGGACGTCAAGCACTCCTTCGACCGGATCTTCCGCATCAAGTCGGAGGTCGGCCCCGCGGGTCTCTTCCCGACGCTCAAGTCGGTGAAGACCGAGGGCCGCACGATCACGTTCAACCTGTCCGGCGGGGACGCGACCTTCCCGCAGAAGATCGCGACCGGAGCCGGGGCGATCGTCGACCCGACCCAGTACCCCGGGGACAGGCTCCGCGCGGGCAACCAGGTCGACGGTTCGGGCCCGTACGTCCTCAAGGCGTACGAGCCCGGGAAGAGCGCCGAGCTGGTGCCGAACCTGAAGTACCGGGGCGCGCTCAAGAAGACCGGCGAAGCGGTCGACATCCGCTACTTCAAGACCTCCGAGGAACTGCAGACGTCCTGGGACAACGACGAGGTGGACATCGCCCACCGCCAGCTGCCGGCCGAGACGCTCGCCGACCTCGACGTCAACGACCCGGACGTGCGCGTGACCGAGGCGGCCAGCGCCGAGATCCGCAACATCATCTTCAACTCCCGGGAGGACTCGCCGTTCGGGAAGAAGAAGGTCCGCCAGGCCGTCGCCGCGCTCCTCGACCGCGGGCCGCTGGTCCGGAACGTCTACCAGGGCACCGTCGACCCGCTCTACTCGCTGATCCCCACCGGCTTCATCGGGCACAGCACCCCGTTCTTCGACGCCTACCCCTCCTCCGACCCGGCGCGCGCCAAGCAGCTGCTGGAGGAGGCCGGGGTGCAGACGCCGGTCGCCATCGACTTCGCCTACCGCGAGGGCGACATGTACACCAAGGAGACCGCCGAGCTGCGCCGTCAGCTGGAGGAGGACGGGCTGTTCAAGGTCTCGGTCCAGGCCGTGGAGTGGACGAAGTACCAGAAGGAGTACGCGGCCGGTAAGTACGACATGTACACCGTCGGCTGGTTCCCCGACTTCCCGGACCCCGACACCTTCAGCCAGCCGCTCGTCGGCACCGGCAACGTCCTGCGCAGCGGCTACTCCAGCAAGAAGATGGACCAGCTGATCGCCGCCACGCAGCAGTTCAGCGACCGCAGCCGCACCTCGGGCGACTTCAAGGAGATGCAGGCGCTCGTCGGCGAGGACGTCCCGCTGCTGCCGCTGTGGCAGAAGAAGGACTACGTCGTCGCCAAGTCCGAGGTCGCGGGATCCCAGTACCTCTCCGACGGCACCGGCACCTGGCGCCTGTGGGAACTGGCCTGGATCTGACGGGCCGCCCCCGGCCGAGGGCCGGGGGCACCGCTTCCGTGTGACGTCAGTCCGACGGCCGGGGCCCCGCCCCGGCCGTCGCCGTACCCGTGCCGGCCCCCGGCAGGAACTCCACCAGCAGCCCGTGGACCTGCCGCACCAGCGGGCGCAGCACCCGGAACCGCGAGACCGCGATGGCCCGGGCGGCGATCGGCGCGGTGCGCTCGACGAGCCGCCGGCTGCGCTCGGCGCCCTCGCTGCGGTCGTACACCCAGAAGAGCACCAGACCCATCTGCATCAGCCACATCAACTGCGGCAGCAGCGGGGCCAGTTCCGGGTCGCTCTTGACGTCCGCCCCGGCGATGCAGCGCTCGTGGATGGAGATCGCCGCGTCGCGTGCGGCCACCGAGTCCTCCGAGAACGGGGAGAGCGGGCTGTCCGGATCGGCCGCGTTCTTGAAGAACTGGGCGGCGAAGCGGTGGTACGGCTCCGCCACGTCCAGCCAGCCCAGCAGCACGCCCCTGATGCGTACGGTCAGATCCCGGTCGCCCTCCAGCACCGGCCGGACCGCCGTCGCGTGTTCGCCGGCGATCCGGTCGTAGAAGCCCTGGACCAGGTGCTCCTTCGAGGAGAAGTAGTAGTAGGCGTTCCCGACCGAGACGCCCGCCTCCTGGGCGATGGCCCGCATGGTCGTCCGGTCGTAGCCCCGCTCCGCGAAGAGCCGGAGCGCCGTCTCGAGAATCAGCGTGCGGGTCTGCTCGCTCTTCGCGGCCTTGGCCGGCCTTTTCTCCTGCACGTTCTTCTCTTCCTTCACCACGGGCCCAAGGTTATCGGGGACCCCACCCGACACCGGGCGGTGCGGCGCACTCACGCGCCCCGGGGGCGCAGGGCGGGACCGCCATCGAGCGGTAGCGGGCGGCGGCCAGCACGGTGCCCCGGGCGAAGGGCCGCCCGGCCGGGGTGGTCAGCCAGTGGGCGCGAGCGCGGTACTTGGCCAGCGCCCACAGGCAGACGATCCAGGCGGCCGTCTCCCGGTAGACCTGGCCCAGATCGCCGACCACGGTGATCTCCTGGAACGTCGCCGCATGGTCCAGCTCCGGGAACCGCCGCCGCGCCTCGGCCGATCCGGCCGGGACGGGATCCAGCGGCACGAGCTGCCGCTGCCGCTGGAGCCAGCCCCGCAGATGGACGCAGAGCGGGCACCCGGCGTCGTAGAGCACGGTGAGCCGCCGTACGGGACCGGGCCAGGCGACGGCGTGCGGCCCAGGCCCGGACCCCCGCCCGGGCGAGGCCGTGAGCCCGGGCGCATGGCCCGGTGACGCGGCGGGCGCCGGCTCGGGCGCCTGGTCCGCCGGCTCGGTGGGCGCTGCCTCGGCCACCGGGCTCACCGGCCGGCCGCGGGGGCGGTCCACGGGCCCTGGGCCGCCGGCGGGGTCCAGCCCTGCGGCGGGACCGGCGGGGTCTGTTCGCGCTCCAGGGCGCTGCGGCGGCGGATCCGGCTGAGCACCCACACATTGCCCAGGTGCATCACGCCGAGCACCAGCAGGACGACGCCGACCTTCACCGAGAGTGCCTCGAACAGCTCGCGGGCGTCGGCCACCCCGTCGGCGTTCTTCAGGTACAGCGTGACGAACCCGAGGTTGACCAGATAGAAGCCGACCACCAGCAGGTGGTTCACGGCGTCGGCGAGCTTCTCGTTCCCGTGCAGCACATCGGCGAGGAAGATCCGCCCGTTGCGGCTGAGCGTGCGGGCGACCCAGACGGTGAGCGCCACGCTGATCAGCAGGTAGATGACGTACGCGACAACAGTGAGGTCCATGCCCCACCCTCCCTTGAACGCGTTCAAAACTGCTCTTGGGCATGACTGTAGCCCCCTTCTTGAACATGTTCAAGAAGGGGGCTACAGGGGGTCGGTCAGAGGGCCTCGGGCCCGTCCGGGTTCACCAGCGCGTCCGCGATCTCCGCGCGCAACGCCTCGCCGTGCAACGGCGTCAGCTCCGCGAGCGCCGTGTTCCACTCCGCGGCCGCGCTCTCCGCCGCCTCCCGCAGGCCCCGCTCCACCGGGCGCCGGGCGAAGAACAGGACCACCGCGCCCACCGGCCGCAGCAGCCACCGCCCGCGCAGGCTCAGCGCGACGGTGATGCGCCAGGATCCGTCGTCGGCCGGGTGCGGGGTGAGGGTGAGGCGGGCCTTGGCCAGCCGGTGCACCGCCCGCCCCGCCACCGGGGGCCGGGCGGCCGGGGGAGCGCCGGGAAGCCGGTCCACGGCCGCCCACCAAGCCGCCAGATCGGCCTTGCCGCGCCCCGAGAAGCGGTACAGCGAGCCGCCCCCGGGCTGATGCCCCGACAGGGAGAGCTCCACCGCGCGGGGCCTGCGGGGCTCGCTCAGCCGCAGCCCCAGCTTCAGGGACATGCCCTCCTCCACGACGAGGCTCTCCACCTCGACGGAGTGCGACGGCCGCCAGGCACGCAGGACGACGGACGAGGGCGTCGCGGAGCAGTCACCCGCCCCGGACGACGCGAGCGCCGCCGGGCCGGCGGCGGCCTCCGCGGCCGTACCGGCCTTCCCGGCCCCCTCGGGCGCCGCCGGGACCTCCCCGTACCGCGCCCCCGACCGCAGATGGCGCCCCTTCAGCAGCCGCAGGCCCTCCACCGCCCGCCCGTCGGCCAGCACGACCGATCCGCCCGGGCCCTCCCGGGATGCGTCGAGGAGGTCCACCAGCGCGCCGGCGGCCTCCTCGAACCAGCCCCGGTCCAGGGCCGCGACGGTGACCGTGTGCGCGAAACGTGCCATGAGCGGGGCCCGTGGCTCAGATGCTCATGGAGCGGGCCTGGTTGAGCTGGCCCATGATCGCAGGGAAGGTGTGCGGGCCCATCGCCGGGATCATCGTCGAGTGGTGCCGGCCGCCGCTGGTGACCGTGACCTGCACGAAGCCGGTGGTCCGCTTCTCCTTCATCAGCAGGAACAGCAGCCCGATCAGGCAGAACAGCGCGAAGATGATCGCCAGCACGATCGCGTGCGCCGGGATCTTCTCCTCCGTACGCGACATGTCCGTCGCCGTCCACACGGCGCCCTTGAGCGGCATCGACCCGGACGGGGTGACGATCGCGTCGTTCATCACGGTGATGTCGCCGATCGACAGCACCGGCACCCCGCCCTGGCCCGGCACGCCCTGCGGCACCGGGAGGTACTGGCCGGGCATCGTCGGCTGACCGTGCTGGGGATATCCGTAACCCGGCCCCGGCTGGGTCGCGGACTCCGGCAGCGGCTGCGGATAGCCGTACGCCGGAGCGCCGCCCGGGTTCGGATAGCCGTACGCCTGGCCGTCCGCGACGGTGGGCTGGTGGCCCGGCTGCTGGGGCGGGCCCCACTTGTACGCGTCGTCCGCGTACGGATTCGGCTCGCTCACGACGATCCCCGTTCCTTCTCGGTCTTCAGCTCCGCTGAACCGTACCGCCCGCACGGGCACCCGTGCAGCAACGGGCCCCGCCCCCGGCAGCGGTGAGGCTGCGGGGACGGGGCCCGTCGGTGTAACAGGAGTTACGGGAAGGTCAGAAGCGACGCGTGATGAGCGCGCGCTTCACCTCCTGGATCGCCTTGGTGACCTCGATGCCACGCGGGCAGGCGTCCGTGCAGTTGAACGTGGTGCGGCAACGCCACACGCCGTCCCGGTCGTTGAGGATCTCCAGACGCTGCTCGCCGGCCTCGTCGCGCGAGTCGAAGATGAAGCGGTGCGCGTTGACGATCGCCGCCGGGCCGAAGTACTGGCCGTCGTTCCAGAACACCGGGCACGAGGACGTGCACGCGGCGCACAGGATGCACTTGGTGGTGTCGTCGAACCGCTCGCGGTCCTCGGGGGACTGCAGACGCTCGCGGGTCGGCTCGTTCCCCTTGGTGATGAGGAAGGGCATGACATCGTGGTACGCCTGGAAGAACGGGTCCATGTCGACCACGAGGTCCTTGAGGACCGTGAGGCCCTTGATGGCCTCCACCGTGATCGGCTTGTCCGGGTTGATGTCCTTGATCAGCGTCTTGCAGGCGAGCCTGTTCTTGCCGTTGATCCGCATCGCGTCGGAACCACAGATGCCGTGGGCGCAGGAACGGCGGAACGTCAGGGTTCCGTCGAGCTCCCACTTGATCTTGTGAAGGGCGTCGAGGACACGCTCCTTCGGGTCGATCTCGATCTGGAAGTCCTGCCACTGGACCTCGTCCGACACCTCGGGGTTGAAGCGGCGGATCCGGAACGTGGCCATGATGAACGGCGAGTCGGCGAAGCCGGCCTCGGCGTTGTCGGTCTTGTCCAGGGTCGGGGTAGCCATCAGTACTTACGCTCCATCGGCTGGTAGCGGGTCGTCACGACCGGCTTGTAGTCGAGCCGGATCGACTCGGCGCCGTCGGCGGCCACCTCGCGGTACGCCATGGTGTGGCGCATGAAGTTGACGTCGTCGCGGTTGGGGTAGTCCTCGCGGTAGTGACCGCCGCGGGACTCCTTGCGGGCGAGCGCGGAGGTCGCCATGACCTCGGCCAGGTCGAGCAGGTTGCCCAGCTCGATGGCCTCCAGCAGGTCGGTGTTGAACCGCTTGCCCTTGTCCTGGATGGACACGTTCAGGTAGCGCTCGCGCAGCTCGGCGATCTTGGCGACCGCCGTCTTGATGGTCTGCTCGGTGCGGAACACCATCACGTTGGCGTCCATGCACTCCTGCAGCTCCGTGCGCAGTTCGGCGACCCGCTCGGTGCCCGTCGAGTTCCGCAGCCGCTCGACCTGGTCCTGGACCAGCTGGGCCGGGTTCTCGGGAAGCTCGACGAAGTCGTTCTTCACGGAGTACTCGGCGGCGGCGATGCCGGAGCGCTTGCCGAAGACGTTGATGTCGAGCAGCGAGTTGGTGCCGAGGCGGTTGGCGCCGTGCACCGAGACACAGGCGACCTCGCCGGCGGCGTACAGGCCCGGGACGACGGTGGTGTTGTCGGCCAGCACCTCGCCCTCGACGTTGGTCGGGATGCCGCCCATGGCGTAGTGCGCGGTCGGCTGGATCGGGATCGGGTCCGTGTAGGGCTCGATGCCGAGGTACGTCCGCGCGAACTCGGTGATGTCCGGGAGCTTGGCGTCCAGCTGCTCCGGCGGCAGGTGGGTGAGGTCCAGGTAGACGTGGTCACCGGCGGGACCGCAGCCGCGGCCCTCACGGATCTCCGTGTAGATGGAGCGGGACACGACGTCACGGGACGCGAGGTCCTTCATGACGGGCGCGTACTTCTCCATGAAGCGCTCGCCGTCCTTGTTGCGGAGGATGCCGCCCTCACCACGGGCGCCCTCCGTCAGCAGGATGCCCATGCGCCAGATGCCCGTCGGGTGGAACTGGAAGAACTCCATGTCCTCCAGCGGCAGACCGCGCCGGTAGCAGGCGGCCTGGCCGTCACCGGTCAGGGTGTGGGCGTTGGACGTCACCTTGAAGAACTTGCCGGTGCCGCCGGAGGCGTAGACGACCGACTTCGCCTGGAAGACGTGGATCTCGCCGGTCGCCAGCTCGTACGCGACGACGCCGGCGGACTTCTTGACCCCGTCGACCTCGGTGATCAGCTGGTCCAGGACGTAGAACTCGTTGAAGAACTCCACGCCCTCCTTGACGCAGTTCTGGTACAGCGTCTGGAGGATCATGTGGCCGGTGCGGTCGCCCGAGTAGCAGGCACGACGGACCGGGGCCTCGCCGTGGCTGCGGGTGTGACCACCGAAGCGGCGCTGGTCGATCTTGCCCTCGGGCGTGCGGCCGAACGGCAGGCCCATCTTCTCCAGGTCGAGGACGGCGTCGATGGCCTCCTTCGCCAGGATCTCGGCGGCGTCCTGGTCGACCAGGTAGTCGCCGCCCTTGATCGTGTCGAAGGTGTGCCACTCCCAGTTGTCCTCCTCCACGTTGGCGAGCGCGGCGGCCATACCGCCCTGCGCGGCGCCCGTGTGGGAGCGGGTGGGGTAGAGCTTCGTGAGCACGGCGGTGCGGCTGCGCTTGGTCGACTCGATGGCCGCGCGCATGCCGGCGCCGCCGGCGCCGACGATGACGGTGTCGTACTTGTGGATCTGCATGGTTTCCTCTGGTCCCTCTGTCCCGGCGCCTAGCGGATGTTCGGGTCGAAGGTGAAGATCACCAGCGTGCCCAGCAGGACGGTGAACACCGTGGCGGTGTACAGGAGCATCTTCAGCCAGAAGCGGGTGTTGTCCCGTTCGGCGTAGTCGTTGATGACCGTGCGCAGGCCGTTGCCGCCGTGGAGCATGGCGAGCCACAGCATGATCAGGTCCCAGGCCTGCCAGAACGGCGAGGCCCAGCGGCCCGCCACGAAGGCGAAGCCGATCTTGGAGACGCCGCCGTCGAGCACCAGCTGGATCAGCAGGTGGCCGATGACGAGGACGGTCAGGAGGATGCCCGACAGGCGCATGAAGAGCCAGGCGTACATCTCGAAGTTGCCGCGCGAAGCCTTGGGCGTCTTGGCCGTCCGCTTGCGCGGGGGCTCGATCACGGGCGCCGGGTTGTCGACGTCGTACAGGCTCACGCCCTCGACATCGCCGATCGCGGCCGCGGAAGAAGTCTCGCTGGACATGGGCCTCAGCTCCCGAAGACGTCGCGTACGGCGTGACCGAGGACGGGGTACAGGGCCCCGACCATCAGCACGATCCAGATGCCCAGCACGGTCCAGAGCATCTGCTTCTGGAAGCGCGGGCCCTTGGCCCAGAAGTCCACGGCGATGATCCGGAGACCGTTCAGCGCGTGGAAGAGAATCGCGGCCACCAGGCCGTATTCGAGGAGCGCGACGATCGGCGTCTTGTACGTGGCCACGACGTCGTCGTAGGCCTCGGGGGAGACGCGGACGAGAGCGGTGTCCAGGACATGTACGAACAGGAAGAAGAAAATGAGGACACCGGTGACTCGATGAGCCACCCACGACCACATGCCTTCCCGGCCGCGGTACAGCGTTCCAGCCGGCACGGAAGAACCCTCCGGGAGCGGGGATTGGGGTCGGCCGGCTTGACTGTCGGTCTGACCCGGCCGGGTACGGTCCACCGGCCCCGGCCATCGTAGCGACGCTTTGTCGGTTCGTTCGCGCCGGGGCCTCTGGTGTGATCAAAGTGGCAATCAAACAGGCACGTACGGGCTAGAGAGCACCTTGTCGGTCAGGCCCTGGAGCCCTCGCTCACCGCTCCTGTCCGGGGCCCGCGGTCATCAGCTCGACGATCCGGCTCCGGGCGAGTCGGCGCAGCTCCTCGGCGGTGACCGCCCGCTCCTCGTCCACCTCGTGCTCCATCCGGACCCGGATCCCGGCCAGCACCTGGTCCACGTGCTGGGCGGGCGTGTAGGCGTCCAGGCAGATCACGAAGGTGTGGCCGAACCTGCTCTCGTACGCCGCGTGCGCGGCCCGCAGCGCCAGGTGGGCGGCGCGGGGCGCGTCGTGGTGCAGGCAGGGGGCCGGTTCCGCGGCCAGGGCCTCCGCGATGTCGCCGGGCGCGAGGTCGTAGCCCGCCTCGTCGGAGGCGGCCAGTAGGGCGCCGAGATCGGGGTAGGGGCGGTGGGCGGCCATCCGGTGGGCCCAGCGCAGACTGCCGCAGCACTCCAGGAAGGCCGCCTCGGCGGCGGCGAAGGGGAGGCTGTTGAAATGGGCCAGGCCGACGGCATGATCGGCCGGCGTCCCGTCGGCGGGCGGCGCCGGGGCTTCGGCCGGGGCCGGGGCGTCGGCCGGGACCGGGGGGCGCGGCTGCACGGGCACGGCCGACCGGCCGGCCGGGGGCGCTGATCGCTTCGGCAGGCCGGCGGGGGATTCGCTGGACCTGGACAGCGTGGACTCCTCGTATCAATGACAGCTGTGACCCGGTGCGCCTGGTGATCCCGTGAAGGGCCCACCGGGGTACGTGAAGGTCTTCCGTCCCTGAAAGACAGGCGGGGGCGCAAGGAGGTTGCGCGGGGTGGGAGTGAAGAGGGAGACGAATGTTCCGCAACGCTAACGAGACCGGTCGGCGGCCGTCCGACGGACCGCAGAAGAATCACCCGAACGGGAGAGTTTCGGAACGTGTGATGGACGTCCGACCTGCGTCGGCCGGGGTTCCGTCCGGTTGCTCGCCGTTCTCGATGGGCGAGGAGGCGGCAAAAATGCCAGCCTTGCACCCTATTCACTCGTTTCACCCGTCCTTGACCCCTCAACGGAGGAATCTGCCCGATGTCGCCCTCGCGTGGTGCCCTTGTCACCGGCGCGGCTGTCACGGCCGCAGCCGCCGTCGTCCTCACCGTCGTCGTCTGGCCGGACGGTTCCGGCAGCGGGCCGTCCGGTGACACGGCGTCGCCCTCCGGAACCTCCGCCGAGGCCGCCGTCCCGTCGCCCTCCCGCAGCTATCCGATGTCGAGCACCCCGAGCGCGATTCCCGCGGTGCGCGAGCACACCGCGGCCCGGGGGCCCGGCTGGCAGCCGGGCGACGACAGCTCCGTCGTCATCGCCAAGGGCAGCCAGGCGCTCGCCGACGAGGCGCAGTTGATCGCCAAGGAGCTGAAGATCCGCTACCGGGGTGCCGAGCCGGCCCGCGCGGGAGACGTCGAGCTGGCGCTCGGCGCCAAGGACGCGGGTCCCGCCGAGTCGTACACGCTCACCGTGAGCGACCGGAAGGTGAAGATCACCGGCCCCGACGAGTCGGGCGTCTTCTACGGCACCCGGACGCTCAAGCAGTCGCTCACGGCGGACGGCACGGTCCCCGAGGGCGTCGTCAACGACCGGCCGGACCGGCCGCAGCGCGGGCTCAACCTCGACATCGCGCGCAAGCACTACAGCGCGGAGTGGATAGAGGACCGCATACGCGAGATGGGCGACCTCAAGCTGAACCAGCTCGGCCTGCACTTCTCCGACGACCAGGCCTTCCGGATCGAGTCGAAGTCCCACCCCGAGGTGGTCTCCGACGAGGCCCTCACCCAGGCCGAGGTCCGCCGCATCGTCGGCCTCGCCAACAGCCGGCACATCGAGGTCGTCCCCGAGATCGACTCGCCCGGACACCTCGGCGCGGTGCTGGCCGCCCACCCCGACCTCCAGCTGCGCAACACCGCGGGCGTCGAGTCGAAGGGCTCCATCGACATCTCCAAGCCGGCCGCGGCCAAGCTCATCGACGAGCTCCTGGAGGAGTACACCGAGCTGTTCCCGGGCCGCTTCTGGCACCTCGGCGCGGACGAGTACCAGGCGCTGACCGTCCAGAACCCCGCCGCCTCCTACCCCCAGCTCCAGCGGGCCGCCGAGGAGAAGCACGGCGCCGACGCCACCATCGAGGACCTGGCCACCAGCTGGCTGAACGACCGCGCGGACGTCGTCGTGCCCAAGGGCCGGACCGCGAAGGCCTGGAACGACGGGCTCTTCCGGGGCACGAAGGTCAAGGCCGACGAGAACATCGAGATCGAGTACTGGACCGGCAAGGAGATCGGCGCCCGCCCGCCGCAGGAGTACCTCGCCGAGGGCTACAAGATGCTGAACCTCAACGACGAGTTCCTGTACTACGTGCTCGGCGAGCCCAACGAGTTCGTCTACCCGACCGGCGAGCGGATCTACGAGCAGTGGACCCCGCTGGTCCTGCGCGGCACCGAACCCGTGGCCGAGCGCTACTCGAAGCAGATCCTCGGCGGCCGGTTCGCCGTCTGGGGCGACCTGCCGAACGCGCAGACCACCGAGCAGGTGGCCAACGGCATCAGGATGCCGCTCGTGGCGACCTCGCAGAAGCTGTGGGACCCGCGGAAGCCCGCGCTGAGCTGGGCGCAGTTCCAGGAACTGGCGAAGCGGACGGGCAGCGCGGGCTGAGGGCGAGGGTGGGCACGGGCCGCCGCTGAAAGGGCTGTCCCTCCCCGCCCCCACCTGCGAAGATGCGGGACGGACAGCCCGGCAGCCGCCGGCCTGCGCAGCGTCGGCCGCGCGCTCCTGGGGAGGGACGCGCGGCCGTGCACCCACATCGCGTCCCGGGGGGACTTCTCCGTGCTCTGTACCCGTTGCCGTATCAGAACGGCCGTCACCGACGACGGCCTGTGCACCTTCTGCTCGGGCACCCGGCCCCCGCTGCCCGGCGGTCTGATGGCCCCGGTCCCCGGGCCCGGGGGCTGGGGCGTTGCCACCTGGCCGCGTTCGCCCGTCGGCCTCGCCCGGGCGGTGACGGCCCTGCTCGGCGTGGTGATCGCCGCCGACCTGTTCGCCATCGGCACCGGACTGCATCTGCGCGGCCTCTGGCAGCAGGTGGAGGCGGACGGCGCCCTGAACGTCTACGTCGGGGACGGCCGCACGGCCGAGACGCTGTACGGCATCGCGGCCCTCTCCCAGGGGGTGGCGCTGCTGGCCACCGGTGTCGTCTTCATCATCTGGTTCCACCGGACCCGCCGGAACGCCGAGGTCTTCGACCCGTCCGTGCAGCGCATGGGCCCGGGCTGGGCGGTGGGTGGCTGGTTCGTTCCGATCGCCAACCTCTGGTTCCCCTACCGCGTCGCGAGCGGGGTGTGGGAGGCGAGCGCGCAGACCCGTCCGGACGGCGGCCGGCGCACGGTTCCCCGGACCCCGCTCAACCTCTGGTGGGGCGCGTGGGTCGTGAGCCTCCTCTTCACCCGGGTGACCGAGCGCCTGTGGGACCGGGCCGTGGGCGCGGAGGAGGTCGTGCGGGCCGCGGGTCTGGTGGCGGCCTCCGACGCCGTGGACATCGTCGCCGCCGCCCTCGCCGTCCTCTACGTGCGTGCCGTGACCAGGATGCAGGTCGAACGGGCCCTGCACGGACGGGCGCCTGACGGTCCGGCACCGGCCCCGGTTCCGGGAGCACACAGGTGACACCGGCTCCAAAGTGACGATTTTCGGCCATTCGGCGCAGTATCCGGTAGACCGAGGGAGACGTCGATGAGTCTGCTGGAACTGATCGGACGGGCCGACGAGCGCGCGCTGGCCGCCGGTGCCGTGGCCTGCCTGGAACGCTGCCTGCCACTGCTCGCGGGGCCGGAGGCGGAGCCCTTGCGCCCGCTCTGGGCGAGCTGCGAGGACGGGCAGGATTGGGCCATCCGGCTCGCGGCGGTGCGTACGGAGATGGAGCAGGCGTCGGTCTCCGACGGCCCGGCCGCGCTCGTCCGGGCCATGCTCGGCGCGGCCCCTTCCGACTTCGCCGCCGTACCGCTGCGGGAGTGGGCCGACGCCTGCTCGCTGGTCGCGCTCCGGGTCCACGGCCGGTTCGACGCCCCGGACGGGGACGTGCCGGCGGACGAGGAGGACCTGCTCAAGGCGGCCCGCAGCGGTGAACCGGCCGCCGTGGGCCCACTGGTCGCGGGGGAGCTGGAACGGCAGGTCCGGATCCTGGAGATCCTCGCGGAGACCACCGGCACGGCGGGCAGCGGCGCCGGCCTCCGCAAGGCGCTGGACCTGTCCACGGAGGGCCGCCGGGTGCTGCGCGCGGTGATGTCACGCCGGGCCAGGAGCCGGGGCTGAGGGGTGCGGCAGGATCGTTTCGCTCTGGTGGCCGGGCGGTACGGGGTGTCGCGCCCGGTCAGTGCGGAGGTGTCGCGGACGAGGCCGTCCACGACACCCGCACGCAGTGGCCGGGCGCTACTTCGCCGCGTCCAGCGCCGCCAGGGCCTGCGCCCACCCGACGTACTTCAGCGCGGCGAGATCGGCGACCGTCACCACGCCGAACGCCTCCTTGAGCAGGTCACCCTGACGGTCCGAGACACCCTTGAGCGCGGACACCGGCGCCGCCAGCACCTCGGGCACGCTCTTGTCCGCCCACGCCTTGTCCAGCACCTTGTCCAGGTCGATCGAAGCCACGCGCTTTCCTCTTTTCCCAGTTGCTCTACAGGTGTGTAGAGCTTAGGAGGGGAGGGGCACCGCGCACCGGGCACCGTCGGGAAATCACCTGCGAAAGTCCGAAAGACACCCGGTCACCGCTTGCGCGCCCTGGGCAGGTGCGACAGGGACCAGGGGGTGTCGTGCAGCGCGGCGAGTTCGGCTTCCAGGGGGTTCGGGGGGACGGCGAGGACGGGGCAGCGGGCGTGGGCCAGGCAGTAGCGGGTCACCGAAGGTCTCAGCCGGGGGAGCCGTCTGCCGCGCGGGCCCGAGCCGACGACCAGGAGGTCGTCCGCCGAACCGGCCGCCTCGACCAGCACCGCCCCGGGCTCGCCGCGCACGGTCAGCCCGGACAGGGGCACGCCCGGCCGCTCCACGGCGAACGCGCTGTTCAGGATGGTGCGGAGGTCGTCGACGGCGGCTTCCCGGCACTCCCGGAGCACGGCCGGGCCGTAAGTGGTCCGGCCGCCCAGTCCGCCGCCGGGCAGCTGCCAGGCCAGCACGACATGCAGGTCCGCATGGTGTTCCCGCGCCTCGGCGGCGGCCCGGTGCAGGGCCGTCAGGCTCCCCGGGGAGCCGTCCACGCCGACCACGATTCTCTGCCGCACTGTCCGGGCCTCCTGCCTCGTCCTGTTCCGGAATCCCGGGTCATGTTCCGGATTCCCGCGTCCTGTTCGGGGAATCGCGTTCCGTTCCGGGATTCCATTGAAGAGCGGGCCGGAGGCGGATCGGCGTCAGTGATCCGTATGGACTGGGCGGTGGCTGTCAAAGTCGCGTCAGGCGGCAGGGCCGGGCGGGGTGGGGCGGGCATAGCTTCGGCGTCACGCGGCCCGGCGAGGGCCGGTCGCGACCGACCCGGAGGAATCCCATGTGTCTCTTCTCGTACGCCGAGGACCCCGACCCTGATGAACAGGCCCCGGCCGGGCTGCTGTTCGTGCCCGTCCGGACGCAAGCGGCAGGCCCCGTGCTGCGGGTGTTCCGTACGCCGCTGGGGGAGCGCACCGCCGTCGGCTTCAGCCGCCGGGACCTGCTGACCGCGACGCTGGGCGCCGGCCAGCCCGCGATCCCGCTCGCCGAACCGGCTCTGCGGGCACTCACCCAACCCCTCGGCATCGACCGGCTCGTCGTCGACCCGGTCCTGACGGCCCCGGCCGTCGCCACCGGGCCGGTGTACGCGGCCGACGCACCCGTCCGCGCGCTGTGACCGGGCTCCTTGCCCACCCCTCCCGAGGAGACGCCTCATGTCCGCACCCCTGCTCACCGCCCTGCCCGCCGGCCCGGACGACCTGACGGTCTGGCCGGCTTCCACCGCCCGGCTGCCGCAGGGACATCTGAGCGTCGGCGGGGTCTGTCTCGCCGAGCTGGCCGACCGCTTCGGCACCCCCGCCTACGTCCTGGACGAGGACGAGATACGCGCCCGGTGCCGGACGTACCGGGCGGCCTTCCCGCAGGCCGACGTGGTCTACGCGGCCAAGGCGTTCCTGTCCCGGGCGATGGTGCGGTGGATCGAGGAGGAGGGGCTCGGGCTGGACGTCTGCTCCGCCGGGGAACTCGAACTCGCCCACGCCGCCGGGTTCCCGCCGGAGCGGATGGTGCTGCACGGCAACGCGAAGTCCCCGCGCGACATCGAACTGGCCCTGCGGGTCGGGGTCGGTCGGATCGTCGTCGACAGCCCCTCGGAGATCGCCCGGATCGCCGCGCTCACCGGTCCCGCCGGTCGGCAGAAGGTCATGGTCCGGGTGGTGCCCGGGGTGTCGGCCGGGGGCCACGAGAAGATCCGTACCGGTACGGACGGCCAGAAGTTCGGCCTGTCCCTCACCGACGGGTCCGCCCAGCACGCCATCGCCCGGGTGCTCGGCCAGCCGCAGCTCGAACTGACCGGACTGCACTGCCACATCGGCTCCCAGATCACCGACGTCAAGCCCTACCTGGTGGCCGTACGCCGCATGGTCGGACTGATGGCCCGGATCAAGGAGAGCCACGGCGTCACCCTCCCCGAACTCGACCTCGGTGGCGGGCACGGCGTCGCCTACCGGCCGGGGGAGCCCGCGCTCGACCTGACCGCTCTCGCCCGCCGCCTGACCGCGGAACTCACCGTGAGCTGCGCGGCCGCGAGGCTGCCCGTGCCGAGACTGGCCATCGAACCCGGGCGGGCGATCGCGGCTCCGGCGGGAGTCGCGCTGTACCGCGTGCTCGCCGTCAAGCACACCGGCCCGACGCTCTTCGTCGCCGTCGACGGCGGCATGAGCGACAACCCCCGGCCCGCCCTGTACGGGGCCCGCTACGCGCCCCGCCCGATCGGCCGCTCCAGCACCGCCGAGCCGGTTCCGGCCACGGTGGTGGGCCGGCACTGCGAGGCCGGAGACGTCATCGCGAGCGATGTCCCCCTGCCAGCCGACGTACGCCCCGGCGACCTCGTCGCGGTGCCGGTGGCGGGCGCCTACCAGGCGTCCATGGCCTCCGCCTACAACCTCGTCGGCAGGCCGCCGGTCATCGCGGTGCACCGCGGCACGGCACGGCTGCTGATCCGGCGCGAGACGCAGGAGGACCTCAGCCGGCGGGACGTCGGCGCGTAGACGGCCCCGGGGTCCCGGGGCTCCGGGGCCCAGGCCCCGGGAAGTCCCGGATCCCCGCGGCCCTATGATCACGGCATGTCGCTGAGCCACGTCGTCCTCGCCTCCGGCCGTTCGGTCGAACTCACCGAGATCAGGATGGAGTCGACCTACGCCGGGTTCCTGGAGGGCTACCCGTGCAAGCGGATCAACGACATGAAGACCAGGGGACTGCGGCGGCGGGCCGAACAGGACTTCCCCGCCCTCCCGTTCCACCTCGTCCCGCCCGCCCTCACGTACCCGGACGAGACGGGCGGCGCCTTCGGCCCGGTCGAGGTGCTGCCCGCCGTCCTGTGCATCGGCGTCTTCCGCTCGACGGTGGTCGATGGCGGACTCGACCCGGTGATGCACCGCTCCGCCCTCGTCGTCGCGTGGTTCCAGGACACCGCGGCCGTGCCGTCGGGCGAGGACGCCGACCCCGCGCTGCGCGGGGTCGACTGGGACGCGGCGGCCCTGGACCACGAGCTGTAGCGACGCGGCCGCCCGCCCGGCGGCGTCAGGCGCGCGTCAAGCGGACGTCAGACAGTCGTCAAGGGCGGCGCCGCATTCATATGGACCCCGTCAAGGCGGCTTATCCCCGGGGTGAAGTCGAGGTTTGCTCGTATCGGCCGAACGGCTGATTCTCTTCCTCGCATCCTCAGGAGTTCGCGATGGCCGACCTGGCCTTCGTCGCCACCACGATCGCGGTATTCGCGCTGGTGGCTCTCATCGCCCGGGCGGTGACCAGACCGTGACCGCAGAAAACATCGTCGGGCTCGTCGTGGCCGTGTCCCTGCTCGGATATCTCGTCCTGGCTCTCCTGTATCCGGAGAGGTTCTGAGCACCGACATGAGTCCCCAGGTCGCTGGAGTTCTCCAGCTCACAGCTCTGATAGCCGCGCTCGCCCTGGCCTACCGCCCGCTGGGCGACCACATGGCCAAGGTCTACTCCTCCGAGAAGCACTACACACCGGAGAAGTGGCCCCGGGTGAACGTCCTGGAGCTGAACACGGCGCTCAGGGATCTGACCCGCTAGGGGATCCGGGCCGGGGCCGGACTCAGGAGTGACTCACATCACCGTTCACTGTCGCGGGGCCTGTGCCCGCCGTACAGGCGCGGTGCCTGGCCGGAACGGCTGTGAAGAGGAGCGACGACCGGGGCCGCCACCCCCCACAGGAGAGGCCCCGGCCGTCTTCCACGGGGTCGCAGCACGACCCCGTACTCATCTCAGCGCCATGACTGCGTTTTCTGTCACACCGGAAGCGCGGCCGTCGAATTGTTGCGAGTTGTACAAGTCATGGACGTGGCCCCCACCGAGCACGTAGCGTGCTGGTTCGCGCAGGGTTGCGCAGCAGTTGACCAGCTGCGATTCAGGACGGCAGGGCGGGTTGAGGGAGTGCTGGGGGACGACGCGGAGCTGACTGCCGCGGTGCTCGCGGCACAGGACGGGGACGAGGACGCCTTCCGTGCTGTGTACCGCGCGGTGCACCCACGGTTGTTGGGCTACATACGGACGCTGGTCGGAGAGCCGGACGCCGAGGACGTGGCGTCCGAGGCGTGGCTCCAGATCGCGCGCGACCTCGACCGGTTCAGCGGTGACGCCGACCGGTTCCGGGGCTGGGCCGCGCGGATCGCGCGCAACCGCTCTCTGGACCATCTGCGGATGCGCAGCCGCCGTCCCGCCATCGGCGGCGACGAGACCGAGCTGACCACGCGCGCCGCCGAGTCCGACACCGCGGGCGACGCCATGGAGGCCCTGGACACCGACCGCACCATGTCCCTCATCGCCCAGCTGCCGCAGGACCAGGCCGAGGCCGTCGTGCTGCGGGTGGTCGTCGGGCTCGACGCGAAGAGCGCGGCGCAGACCCTGGGCAAGCGGCCCGGCGCCGTCCGCACCGCCGCCCACCGCGGCCTCAAGCGACTGGCCGAACTCCTCGGCGCCGACGGGCAGCTCCCGGCGCCCCGGGCCGACGGCGACGGGGCGTTCGACCCGGACGGCACCGCGGACCGGCCCCCGGCCCAGGACGGCGGGAACGACGCGGGCGGCGGCACCGGGCTCGGGGCCGTGCCCTCCCAGCGGCCCGGCCGCAGCGGTCCGGCGGCACCCGCCGTGGTCACTCCCGGTGTGACGCATTCGCGACCGTGGACGCAGAAGGACATGTGATGGCCGACGAGCACTACGAGTGGCTTGACAAGGACGCCGCGGAGAGACTTCTCCGCGGCGAACCGGTCGTCCCCGTCGGCGACAAGGCCCGGACCGACGCCCTCCGCCTCGCCGAAGCGCTCGGCGCGGCGCGCGCGGGGCTGCGGTCCCCGGCTGGCGAACTCCCCGGCGAGGACGCCGTCCTCGCCGCGTTCCGGCAGGCCCGCCACGGCAGCGGCGTGGACCGGCTCGCCGGCCGTACCGCCGGTGCCGCCGTCCCCGGCCGCCCCGGCCAGCTGCACGCCGTCCAGCTCGGCTCCGCCCCCGACACCCCGGCCCGCCGCCCCCGCTGGAGCCGGCCGGTCCGCTTCGGCCTGGTCGCCTCGCTCGCGGGCTGCGCGCTCGGCGGGGTGGCGGTCGCCGCCGGTACGGGCGTGTTCACCGGAACCTTCGGCGGGCAGGGCTCGCCCACGCCGGCCAGCTCCGTATCGGCCGCCGTGACCCCGGGCCCGCTGATGTCCAGCGGCTCCGCCGACGACCCGTCGGCCCCGGCCGACCCGTCCTCGCCCGCCGAGCCGGAGTCCGCCTCGTCGCCCACGGCCCGCGAATCCGGCGGGCCCGAGGAGTCCGACGGCGCGCGGACCGGCGAGACCGGCCGGGAGTCCGGTACGGGCCGCCCGGACACCCCGGACCGGCCGGGCGGCAACGGCCGGGAGGAGACCACCGGAGGCGGCACCGGGCAGGACGACCGGCCGGGCGGCTCCGGCGGCGACACGGACTCGGGCAACTGGTACGAGAAGTCCGTCAAGGCCTGCAAGGCCTTCCGCGCGGGCACGCTGGACGAGCGCAGCCGGCGCCAGCTGATCGAGTTCGCCAAGGGCGAGAAGAACCTGGAGCGCTTCTGCGACCGCCTCCTCGGCGGGAACGGCGGCAGCGGTGGGAATGGCGGCTCCGGTGGCGGGGGCGGCGACGATGACGACGACGGCGGTCATCACGGACCGGGTGACGGCGGCTCGCTGCCGCCCGTCTCCTTCCACCCCGTACCGCGTGCCGCAGCGGCCCCGGAGGACGGTGCCGGCGCAGGGGCGGACGCTGAGGTTCCGCCGCTCCCGAAGAGCAGCGGTGCGGCCCCCGCACAGACCCGCTGAACTGCGCTTTCCGGTCCCGGCCAGCAGTCCGCGCGACCAGGTGTGACGTTTTTGGAAGGCCGGGCGCAGTACAGAGTGAGCCGACTGGTCATCGGCCGCGCGACGAGCCGGGGTTCCCCCCGTACCTTCGGCTCAGCGCATCGGCGCGGGCGGGACACGTTCCCCCGGTCCCGCCCGCGCCCTCTCCCTGCGCCCGTACCGGCAGAGCAGCTGGTCACCAGTACTGGTCACCAGTAGACGACGACCTTGTCGCCGGTCCTCACCTGGCCGAACAGCGCCGCGACCTTCTTCTTGTCCCGGACGTTGACGCAGCCGTGCGAGGCGCCGCCGTAGCCGTTGGCCGCGAAGTCCGCGGAGTAGTGCACCGCCTGGCCGCCGCTGAAGAAGAGGGCGTAGGGCATCGGGGTGTCGTACAGCGTCGACACATGGTCCCGGGACTTCCAGAACACCTCGAACACGCCCTCGCGGGTGGGCGTGTACTCCGAGCCGAAGCGCACATCCATCGCCGAGACGACCTTGCCGTCGATCATCCACGCCAGGGTCCGGCTGTTCTTGCTGATGCACAGGACCCGGCCCTTCAGGCACCGTTCGTCCGGCGCGGCCAACGGCCGCTCGGTCGGCGGGCGCAGTTCGGCGGCCTTCGGCACCCGGGTCATCGCCAGCAGCCGCTGCCACGTCACCTCGTCGGTGGAGCCCGTGACCGGCAGGCTCCGCTTGGCCTGGAACGACCGTACGGCGTCGGCGGTGACGGAGCCGTAGTAGCCGGTGGGGTTGCGCCCGAAGTGGCCGATCTGGCGGAGCCGGGCCTGGAGTTCGCGCACCCGGTCGCTCTCGGACCCGGTCCGCATCAGGACGCGCGGCGGCGGTGCGGTGCTCGGTTCCGGGTCCGGGCGGACGGTCGTCGGGTCCGGGGCGGGGGCCGGTGCGGCGGTGGACGCCGACGGGCTGGGCGGTGGCACGGTACGCGGCTTCGCGTCCTCGGTCACGGGAGCGGTGCGGGTGGGGGAGGGGGCGGCGGCCTGCGTGGGCCGCGCCGGCGGCGGCGCGTCCTGCGCCCCCGTGGCCGTACCCGGTTCGCATCCCGTCGCGAGGGCGGCCAGCGCGACGAGGGACACGGCGGCGACGCGACGGCCCGGCAGGGCGGTGCGACGGTCCGGCAGGGCGGTGCGACGGTCCGGGATGGCGACTCCACGGTCCGGGGCGGCGACGCGACGGTCCGGTAGGGCGACTCCACGGTCCGGGGCGGCGACGCGACGGTCCGGTAGCGCGTCGGCCGCACGCGCGCCGCGCGAGCCCCTCCCGCCCCGGCCGTCCCACCCGCTGTCCGTGTCCACCATGGTCGATCCCCCCCTGGGTCCTCTGTCGGCCCGGTGCCTCCTGTACGGATGCTGTACGGATTCCCGTCCGGCCCGGTCAGCGAATCCTCCGCCGGACGGCGGCCGCGCGTCCAGACCCCCGAGGTCACGCCCGGCCGATCATGGCCGGGTCCGGGCCGTCGGGACCGGCCCTCGTCCGTGCACCGCCCGACGGTCCATATCGCCTGCTGAAACCCCCTGGACGGCGACCCGTACCGGCGTGCGACACTCCGTTCATGCTGGGTGTCACCGATCTTCCGACCTATCTCGCCGGCCTGGCGCTGATCGTCCTTCTGCCGGGTCCGAACTCGCTCTACGTGCTCTCCGTCGCCGCCCGACGCGGCGTACGCACCGGGTACAAAGCCGCCGCGGGCGTCTGGACCGGGGACACCGTCCTGATGACGCTCGCCGCGCTGGGCGCCGCGTCCCTGCTGACGACCACGCCCCTGCTGTTCGCGATCGTCAAGTACGCGGGCGCCGCCTATCTGACCTGGATGGCCATCGGAATGCTGCGGGCCGCCGTGGCCCTGTGGCGCGAGCGGCACCGGCGTACCGCCGAACTGGTCGAGACGGTCGAGGTGGAGGGGGCCGGCGAGCCCTCCGGGGCGGCGGCGGGACCCGTGGAGCGGCCCTACCGCCGGGCGCTCGTGGTCAGCCTGATCAACCCGAAGGCGATCCTGTTCCTGATCTCCTTCTTCGTCCAGTTCGTCGACCCCGGCTATGCCTACCCGGCGCTGTCGTTCCTGGTGCTGGGCACCCTGCTTCAGCTCGCCAGCTTCGCCTACCTCTCGGTGCTGATCTTCGGCGGCACCCGGCTGGCCGCCGTCTTCCGCCGGCGCAAGCGGCTGTCGGCGGGGGCCACTTCGGCGGCCGGTGTCCTGTTCCTCGGGTTCGCGGCCAAGCTCTCGCTCAGCAGCGTGTAGCCCGGGGGACGGCCGGGCCGGCCGTTCTCCGTGGTGCCAGGCCTCAGTGGTGCCAGGCCTTCCCCCCCGACGTTGTGGATCATCGAGCCTCCGGCTCGCACACCCCCGCACCCGGCCACCCGGCGGACGCGCAGAGTTCACCCGCTGTCGTGACGGGTGTCATCCGATCCTTCCGCGGTCTCACTACGTTGTCGGGACCATGATCGAAGGTGAGGGCGCGCGTGCCGAAACTGTCCGTTGTCGTACCGCTCCACAATGTCGCGGCCTACGCCCCGACCACGCTGGGGAGCCTGGCCCGCAACGCGGACCCGGACATCGAGTTCCTGCTGGTCGATGACGCGTCCACCGACGGCACGCAGGACATCGTCGACCACTGGGCCGAGCGGATGCCGCGCGCCCGGGTGATCAGACACGGTACGAACGTCGGCATCGCGGCCGCCCGCAACAGCGGTATCGACGCCGCCGAGGGCGACTACCTCACCTTCCTCGACGGCGACGACTGGTACGCCCCCGGCCACCTGGGCCGGCTGCTGCGCGCCGCCCAGGACCTCGACTGCGACTTCGCCCGCACCGACCACGTCCAGTCCACCGGCACCACCCGCGTCGTGCGGCGTGCCCCCGCCCCGCTCCGGGACACCCTGCTCGACCCCCGCGACGGCATCGGGGTGCCCGAGCGCGAGACCATGGTCGACTACCCGTTCGTCTGGGCCGGGATCTACCACCGGCGGCTCTTCGCGGACGGCGCCCAGCGCTTCGCCACCGAACTGCGCACCGCCGAGGACCGGCTGTGGATCTGGCAGCTCCATCTGCGCGCCCGCACCTACGCCGCGCTCGGTCTGTACGGCATCTTCTACCGGCGCGGGGTCACCACCTCCCTGACCCAGATCAAGGACGCCCGCCAGCTCGACTTCTTCGCCTCCTACGACACGCTGCTCGACCAGCTGCGCGCCGACCGGGACGCGGACACCCTGCTGCCGAAGGCCGTCCGCACCTACTGCGCGATGATCGCCTTCCACAACGAGAAGGCCGACGACTACGAGCCCGCCACCGCCCGGAAGCTGCGCGCCGAGTCCACCGCCGCGCTGGGCCGGATGCCGCAGGACGTGCTCGACCGCACCCTGACGACGATCGACGACAAGCGCGGCACGCTGCTCAGCCGTCTGCGCACCAAGCAGAAGGCCGCCTGACCGATGACCGCCACCCCCGCAGCCACCCCCGTACGTACGCCCCCGCGCACCCAGATCTTCCAGGTCTCCACCCTGTACGGCGCGGCCACCCTCGCCGCCGCCCTCGACGCCGGACAGTTCGGCCGGGCCCTCGACAGCCACCGCATCCTGCTGGTCTCCAACAACGCGGCCGTCCCCGAAACCGCCCTGCGCCTGGAGGAGATGCGCGGTTACGGCTCCCTCGCCGCCCGCTTCGACGCCGTCGTCGACTGGAACGAGGCCATCAGCCCGCACCACCCCAGCGGCTGGGGCCCCCGCTCCGAGGAGACCGTCCTGTGGCAGCGGGCCTTCCGCCTCGCCTGGGACATCGACCCCGACGCCCCCGTCGACCTCGCCGTCGAGTCCATCCAGGTCAACCCGGCCCGCGCGCTCGCCGCGATCTTCTCCGAGAGCGCCGTCCACGTCTACGCCGACGGCCTGATGAGCTACGGCCCCACCCGCAACCGGATGCCCCAGTCCATCGCCTGCCGCATCCGGCGCGTCCTCCACCTCGACCTGGTCACCGGGCTGCGCCCGCTCCTCCTCGCCGAGGCCGGCGTCGAACCCGAACTCGTCCCCGACGACGCCTTCCGCGCGGTCCTTTCCGAGATCGCCGCGGCGGCCGAGGGGGACCAGGGGCTCGCCGCCGCCGAGGCCGCCGCCCCCACCGCGATGCTGCTGGGCCAGTACCTCGCCGCCCTCACCATCCTCACCCCGGAGGAGGAAGAGGAGCTGCACATCCGGATGCTGCGCGGAGCCGCCCGCGCCGGGCACACCTCCATCCTCTTCAAGCCGCACCCCACCGCCCCGGCCCGCTACTCCCGCGCCCTGGACGAGGCCGCCGCCGAACTCGGCGTGCGGCTCACCACGCTGGACAGCCCGCTGCTCGCCGAGACGCTGTACGAGCGGTGCGCGCCGACCCTCGTCGTCGGCTGCTTCTCCACCGCGATGTTCACCGCCGCCGCCTACTACGGCATCCCCGTCGCCCGCGTCGGCACCCGGCTGGTCCTCGACCGGATCACCCCGTACGAGAACAGCAACCGCATCCCGCTGACGATCACCGACCACCTCGTGCCCGACCTGGACGCACAGGACGGCCCGGGGGAAGCGGAAGTACCAGGCTCCGGGGGCGTCCCCCGCCTGCCGCGCACCGCGCCCGACACCCTCGCCCCGCTGGTGCGCAGCGTCGGCTACTGCATGCAGGCCAAGCTCAACCCCGGGCTGCGCCCCGAGGCCGAGGCCTGGCTGCGGGAGCACCTCGACCCCACCACCCAGCACTACTTCAAACGCCGCCGCCTCCAGAGCCTCACCCTGCCCGGCGGCGGCCCCCGGGGCGCGGCGGTCCGGCTGCGCCGCACCGTACGGCGCACCCGCAGCACCCTGGGTCTCTGACCCGGGGCCGGGACCGGGGCCCGAACCCGGTGCCGGCGTCCGACTCACAGAACGGCGGAACGAGCATGGGCCAGACCCTCACCGGGCTGCTCACGTCAGTACGTGCGATGGCGGGACGGCCGGGAACGCCGCCCCGGGCCCGCCCCGGCGGCGGACCGGACCCGGAACTCCTGGCCGCCCTGCGGCACTGCGGCGACCACCTCGCCGCCCTCGCCGCCTCCGGTCCCCTCACCGACGCCCGCCGCACCCGGCTCATCGCGTCGATCGGGGCCCTGACCACCGCGTGCTCCACCCCGGGCGCCGACGCGTTCGACGCGCTGCTGCGGACCGGGCAGCAGGCCCTGGACAGCGGCGGCGACGCCGGGGCCCGCCTCGCCCTGGCCCTCGCCGACGAGGCGACCGTGCTGCGCACGCGCTCCAAGGGCGCCTGGCGGCTGCGCGGCAACGCCCTGGACGCGCTCGGCCGGAGCGAGGAGGCGATCACCGCGTACGAACGCCACCTCGCGCTCCAGCAGAACACCGCCGCCTCGCGTGACGTCGAACGCCGGATCGCCACCCTCCGCGCGGCGGGCGACCGCATCGACGAAGCGCTGGCGCTGGTCGGCGACGGGAGCGAGGGCCCTGCGGGAGCCACCGGGGCCGTCCGTCTCTCCCGCCGGCTCCCCGCCGCCGACGCCCGCGCCGCCTTCACCGAACTCGTCCGGCTCCGCACCACCGAACGCGGCGCCGCCGACCCCGCCGTACGCCGTCTCGCCGCGCTCTACGCCGAGCACCGCCGGCTCTCGGACCGCGACCCGCTGGCCGACCCGCTGCTCGGCGGCGCCGAACCCCTCGGCGTCCCCGGTCTGCGCCGGTTCCTCGCGGGCCGGGCGGTGTGCCTGGTCGCCGACACACCGCACACCGCCGAGCAGGAACAGCGGCCGGGGAGTTCGCTGGCCGCGCTCATCGACGGGTACGACCTCGTCGTGCGCTGCGACGCCGTCCGCCACGCCGCCCCCACCGCCCGAACCGACCTGCACGCCGTCACCCTGCGCGGCGACTCCCCGTGGAAGGGCCCCCGGTGGGACCGCCGGGCCGCCACCCGGCTGGTCTTCGGCGACCCGCTCCCGCACTGGCGGCTCGCCCTGCGCAGCCGGCTCGTCCCCGGCGCCCAGGACCGCATCGGCGACGCGACGCTGCGCCGCCCGCTGCACGATCCGGCGCTGCTCGCCGAGGCGGCGGCCGATGCGGAAGGGCCCGCGAGCACCGCGTACACCGTGCTGCGGCTCCTCGACTTCCTGGGCACGCCCGCCCGGGTGGACCTCATCGGGTTCGAAGGACCGGCGGCCCTGCCCCCGCGCGAGCGGGAGTGGATCGGGGCGCGGACCGGGACCACGGACGACACCGCAGTGAGGATCACTCTCAGATGACGACGCACGACTCCACCCCCGTGGCCGGGTCCGACGCCGACACCGCAGCCGACACCGCGTTCGCCTCAGCCTCATCCTCCGCCTCCGCCGACGACCGCCGCGCCGTCACCGGGAAGCGCCGGATCGCCTTCGCCGTGTACGTCGCCGACGTGGGCCGACTGCCCGGACTCCAGACCCTCCTGCGCAGCCTCGCGCTGACCGACCCCGCTCTCTGCGAGGACGTCGTCGTCCTGCACCCCGGCCTGCCGGACGTCTCCTTCGACGCCGCCCACCGGCTGCACCCCCGGCTGACCCCGCGCCCGGCCGCCGGACCCCACGACGTGTTCCGCATCGACGGCTACGACACCGTCATCGCCCTCACGCCCGCCTCGGTCGTCCTCGGC
This sequence comes from Streptomyces globisporus C-1027, assembly GCF_000261345.2. NCBI lineage: Bacteria > Bacillati > Actinomycetota > Actinomycetes > Kitasatosporales > Streptomycetaceae > Streptomyces > Streptomyces globisporus. The sequence goes on from NZ_CP013738.1 coordinate 5,022,144, forward strand.
AGGCTCGACGCCCTGCTGCGCCTCCGCACGGGCGTGGCCGCCGTGCCGCGCACCGGCCCGGACGGCGTCCCCGACCCGCGTAACGGCCTCCCCGACGACGGACTCCTGGTGATCCAGCGCCAGGACCTCGACCACGCCGTACCGCCCGCCGCCGTCCCGGACGTCCCGGACGTCCCGGAGAGCGTCCTCGTACCCCTGGACTCCCGGTACGACTTCCGGGCGTCGCGGCTCGGCGACGACCTGGCGGTCCCCGAAGGCGTCGTCGTCCTGAACTTCGCTGGTGAGCAGACCCCTTGTACCGGCCCCGCCCACGAGGCCCGGGCGCGGTTCGACCTGGCCGACGAGGCGTTCCGCGCCGCCTACCTCGCCCTCCCCGGTGCGAAACACCCCGACCTGCTGCTGCACCTCGCGCTCCCGTTCCCCGACGGATCCCGGCCGCCGATCGACCTGGTCCGGCAGCTCGCCGAGATCCACCGGGGGCGCGGTCACCACGACCTGGCCGTGGCCCTGCTGGGAGAGGCCGTCGCGGACCGCCCGGACCTGCCGCGCTGCCACGAGACGCTCGGGGTCTGCCTGATGGCGCTGTCCCGGTACGAGGAGGCCGAGACGCACCTCCTCCTGGCGACGGCTTCCCCGGACTTCGCCCCACGCGCCTACGGCCAACTCGCACGGCTGGCCTGGCTGCTGGGCCGCGCCGAGGACGCCCGGGGATATGCGCTCGCCGGTCTGGAGTCCGACCCGACCGACGCCAACTGCCGTGCCTGGTACGGCCGTACGTCCGAGATGGTCACGGCGGGCGCCACCGCGCCGGACACCCCGCCGGGCGAACAGCTCGCCCATGTCGCCCTGTTCGCCGAGGGCCACGAGAACGCGGGCGACAAGGTGCTGCCCGAAGCGGTCCGCAGCTGCTTCACCGCCGACACCGGCCCCGGCCGATGGCACCAGCAGCACGCGCACCTGCTGGTCGACGAGGCCGGCCTCGAACGCCTCAACGCCCGGCGGGCCGTGATCGTCGGCGGCGGCGGGCTCTTCCTCCCCGACACCGCCCCCAACGGCAACAGCGGCTGGCAGTGGAACATCCCCGACGACGTGCTCGCCCGGATCACCGCCCCCCTGGCGGTCTTCGCCGTCGGCTACAACGTCTTCGACGGCCAGCGCTACCGGCGCGAGCGGTTCGCGGCCTCCCTGCGGGCCCTGGTCGAGCGGTCCGCGTTCTTCGGACTGCGCAACCACGGCTCCGTCGCCCGGGTCCGGGAGCTGCTGCCCGCCTCCCTCCGCGAGAAGGTGCGCTACCAGCCCTGCCCCACCACGGTCGCCCGCCACCTCGACCCCCGCCTCGCCGAACCGGCCGTACGCGAGGACACCGTCCTCATCAACTGCGCCTACGACCGGGCCGGGCTCCGCTTCGGCCACGACTACGGGCACTTCCTCGCGGAGATGGCCGCGGCGATCCGGGCCATCTCCGGTGCGGCGGAAGTCCGTTACGCCGCGCACATGCCCGCCGACGAACGCTTCGTCGACGATCTGCGGCGCGAACACGGCCTCACCCTCCCCGTGGAGCCGCTGTACCTGCTCTCCAACGACGCGATCCGCGACCTCTACCGGCGCACCCGACTGGTGATCGGGATGCGCGGGCACGCCGGGATGATCCCCTTCGGCTGCGGCACCCCGGTCATCAGCCTGGTCTCGCACCCCAAACTGGCCTACTTCCTGGCCGACATCGACCGGCCCGACTGGGGCGTCTCCGTCCACGAACGGGCCCTCGGCGCCCGGCTCGCGGAGCGGGCCCGTGCCGTGCTGGCCGACCATCCGGCGGCGGTGGCCGACGTCCACGACCGGCAGCGGGCGCTGTGGTCCGTGACCCGGGACAACCTCGCGCTGCTGCGTGAACTCACCGGTCTGCCGGACCCGTTCGGCGACCCGGGCGCCGGCCCCGTGGTTCCCGCGCCCCGGTCCGCCGCCGGTGAGGACCGTGCCGCCCCCTCCCTCCGTACCGCCCCGCCCACCCCCTGAGGACCATGTCCACCACACCTCCCGCCTCGGCCCCCGCCCCCGCTCCCGCCGCGACGGCCCCGGAGACGCCTCGCCCCGGCCGGGCGGGGCACCGCTACGACATCGACCTCATCCGGCTGCTCTGCTCCATCGCCGTCATCGGCCTCCACACCGGCTCGGCGTTCGTGAACACCGTGGGCCGTACGGCATCGGAGGGGCCCGGCACCTACTGGGCCGGGCTGACTGCCGACTCCGGCGGGCGCTTCGCCGTACCGCTCTTCTTCGCCATCGCCGGCTGGGTGGTCCTGGTCGGGGCCCCGCCCAAGGACGGCGCCCGGCTGCGGCGGCGCATCGTGCGGATCGTCGTGCCGCTCGCCGTCTGGACCGCGCTCTACCTCGCCTGGGGCAAGCTGCGCGACACCAACGACGACCCGGTCCGCGGGCTCGCCCTGGACTCCGTGTTCGCCTCGGTCCGCCCCGCCTACCACCTCTGGTACCTGTACGCCTACCTCCCCGTGATCATGGTCCTGGGTCTGGTCGTCCTCGTCCGGGCGGGCAAGCGGCCCTGGGGCCTCGGCGCGGTCCTGCTCGTGCTGGCGTCCGCCCCGCCGCTCCTCGGTGATCTGGCCGAGGCGACCGGCCGTGAACTGCCCCGCTTCGGCTGGGCGTTCGCCCCGTACCAGCTGATCTACGCGGTGCTCGGGGCACTGTTGCTCGCCGCCCCGGCCGGGGCGTTCGGCAGGCGGCGGTGGCCCTGGCTGCTGCTCGCGGCGGCCGGACTCGCCGGGGTGATCGCGTACCAGCACGAGGTGCACTACGCGATCCCGTACGCGCACGTCCTGGTGGCCCTGTTCAGCTGCGGCGTCCTGGTGTCCCTGCACGGCGTACGGGTCCCGGAGCGGATGCGCCCCACGCTGGCCCGGCTGTCCGAGGCGTCGTTCGGGGCCTACCTGGTGCACGTTCTTGTGCTCGGCGTCCTCACCGACGCCTTCGTCGGGGCGGACCTGGGCGGCCCGGCCGCCGTGGCGCTCGTGGTCGGGATCACGGTGGCCACGGCGGCCCTGTCGTTCGGCGCGGCCCTGCTGTGGGGCCGGGCGGGGGCGAGCAAGGTGCTGGGCTGAGCGCTCCGGCCCACGTCAGCCCCTCCTCGCAGGACCCCGGCCCGGCTCAGCCCCCGGGGCCTCAGCCCCTCCCGCTCCGCAGCGCCCGCGCCCGCCGGGCCACCCGCCGCAGCGCCGGGTTCGAGCGCAGGAACGCCAGCCGAACCGGGACCACGCCGGGCAGCGCGAGCGAGGCCAGACGGCGGCGCTTGAAGTAGCGCCAGGTGCGGCTGTCCAGGTGCGCGGCGAGGTAGCGCTCGGCGGCCGGGCGCAGATCGGAGCGCACCTTCGGCCGCATCGCGAAGGCGACGGCGGCCAGCAGACCGTCCAGCTCCGCCGCCGACCCCGCCCCCACCCCCACTCCCACCCCCGACTCCGCGTCGCCCAGCCCGGGCAGCACCGCGTCCGCGAGTGTCGCCGCTGTCCGCTCCGGGTTCTCGTACGGGATCAGTCGCTCCAGCAGCAGCCCCGTGCCTACCGTCGCCACCGGCAGACCGTGGAACCGGGCCGCCCCGAACAGCGCCGCCGAGGTGCAGCCCACGACCAGCGCGGGCCGCAGCCGCTGCATCAGCACGTCGGCCGGGACCGGCAACGGGCCGTCCAGAAAGGTCAGTTCGACGCCCAGCTGCTTCGCCTCCGCGCGCAGCGCCGCCGGGTTCTCCCACGGGGCGTACGGATCCGGCGCGTACACCAGCCGGGTGTGGCCGAGCGCCGCCGTCCCGCGCACCATCTCCAGGCGGAGCCCCGTCTCATCGGCCGCCGGGATCAGCCCGGCCCCCGCGAGATCCTGCCCGAGCAGCAGCGCCGGCCCCTCGACAGCGGGCAACGCCGCCTCTCCGTCCGCGAGTTCGGCGACGACCTTGGTGATCGCCTCGGCCGGCACGGTCCGCGGCTCCACCCCGAACTCGCCGAGCAGCAGCGGGCGCACCCCGGCGACCAGGTCCGGATGGAGCAGCCGCCGCACCCGGGCCCCGGCCAGCGGCGGGATCTTCTCCCCGGTCGGGCCGTACGCACCGGGCCCCTCCGCGTACACATCGACGGGGGTGCCCGCGAACACCTGGGTCAGGGCCCGGGCGGGGCCGGCGTGCGGGGAGTCCACGACGAGCTCCAGCTCCTCCTCGCCGAGGCCCCAGGCCCGCCGGAAGTGGCGTTCCCACAGCGGGGCGTCGTCCGCCCGGGGGTGCCAGCCGTCCGGGTGGAAGGGGGCGATCGCGTCGTTCCACGAGAGCACCGCGTCGAACCGGGTGCGCAGCCGGTCGAACCCGGCGCTCGCAGAGACGTCGGCGACGGTCTCCGGGGCGTGCCCGGTCCGCGACAGCAGCAGGATCCGGCGGTCGGGCTCGGTGAAGCAGCCCGCGTCGATCGCCGCGGCGAGCAGCACCGCCGCCCCGTGCGAGGAGGCGTGGAAGATCCGGATGGTCATGCGGCCGAGGCCCCCTTCGTGGCGGCCGGACGCCGGCGCAGCCTGCGCACCCGGGTCGCCCGTGTCACGTCCATGGCGTCGAGCGCCTCGTCCAGCAGCCGCTGCGGCAGGCGTCCCAGGGCCGCGGCGCCGCGCGACTTCAGTTCACGGGCCACGGCCGGCTCGAATTTGTCCAGGTCGCCCAGATGGTGGGCGATGATCGCGCAGTACGTGCGTACGGCCTTCGGCAGAAAGACCTCCGCCTCGCGGTCGGCGGCGGTCTCCGCGATCACCTGGTCGAATGCACGCAGGAAATCGAGCTGGCGCACATCGCCGATCTGGGTGAGGGAAGTCGCCACCCCGCGCCGGTAGAAATGGCTGAGCAGGCCCAGGGCGGCGAAGGATTCCGCCTCCCGGTGCAGTCGCCAGATCCACGGCCGGTCCTCCGCCGTGCGGAGCCCGTCGGTGAAGTGCAGCAGCCCCCGGTCCAGCAGCCGCCGGTGGTACAGGCCCGCCCAGGCGAACGCGTAGTCCACCGACGTGGTGCGGTGGGCGGGCAGGATCGCGGCCCGGGGGTCGCTCACCACACCGTGCGGCCCGTGCGGAACCCGGCGTACGGTGCGGGTCCTGCCGTTCACCTGGACGTGGTCCGTGCGCACGAAGTCGCAGCCCAGCGCCTCGGTCCTGGCCACCAGCCGCTCGTAGTGGCCGGGGGCCAGCCAGTCGTCGCCGTCCAGGAAGGCGATGTACTCGCCGCGGGCGGCATCCAGACCGGTGTTGCGCGCGGTCGCCAGACCGCCGTTCACCTCGTGCCGCAGCAGGACGGCCCCGGGGATCTCGTCCGCGGCCCGGCGCAGCAGCGGGAGCGTCCCGTCGGTCGAACAGTCGTCGACGAGAAGGAACTCGAAGTCCTGGCGGGCGTTGGCCCGCAGGCTTCTCAGGGTGTCGGGCGCGTAGGTCTGCACGTTGAAGAACGGCACGATGACGGAGAGCTTAACCACGCGCATCACGTTAGGTGCGGCTGTGGCCCTTTCCTTTTCCGCAATGCGCCCAGCAGGTGAACAGCGACCGACGCTCAGGTGAATCGCCTTTTCCGGAACGGGAATTGGGGGCCCATTCGGGGTGGTCCCCCAATCGTCGGCTCGCTGTTAACCATCTGTTGCCATCGCGTTGGGCCGCTCATCGAAATGCCTTCCTAACTTCTTCGACGTGCCCCCACGTACCAGCCATGAGGCCGAACCGGCCGAGACCCCCGCCGCCCGACCGGCGCTCCGGGTCGCCGTCCTCGCCGACTCCGACACCCGGTGGAAATGGGGCGCGCTCACCGCGCGCCGCCTGACCGCCGAGGCCGCCGGGGACGGACCGGACGCGCGCCCCGTCGAGGTCAGCGGGCTGCTGCTGCGCGGCCGGGCCACCCCGACGCCCCGCCAGCTCGCGGAGGTCGGCGAGGTCGGCATCGACGCCGAGCGGGTCCGCGAGGTCACCGCCGTCGAGTTCCTGCACACCGTGCGCGACGAAGGTTTCGACCTCGTCGTCCTCGCCCTCGTCGGCGGCGGCGTCCAGGCCATGCTGCACGGCATCGCCGCGTTGAACCTCCCGCGCCGGCCCGTCGTCGTCACCGGATACGTCGGCGTCGTCTACGAGAAGCTCGCCGACGGCCTCCTGCTGCGCCACGGGGCGGACGTCGTCCTCGCCAACTCGGCCCACGACGCGGAACGTTTCCGTGCGGTGTACGAGGGAGTGGGCGCCGACGCGTCGGCCGTCACCGAGGCCGCCCTGCCCTTCCTGGGCGGAGCCCCGTACAGCCCCGAAGAGGGCCGCGACACCGTGGTGTTCGCCGCCCAGCCCTCCGTACCGGCCTCCCGTGCCGACCGGACCTACCTGCTCCGCCGGCTCGTCGAGCACGCCCGGCTGCATCCGCGCCGCGAGGTCCTGCTGAAGCTGCGCTCCAAGCCCGGCGAGCACACCACCCACATCGAGGAACTGCCCTACCAGAAGCTCGCGCAGCGGCTGCCCGGCGGCCTGCCGCCCAACTTCCGCCTGGTGTACGGGCACATGGGCGAGGTCCTGGACCGCACCGACCTCCTGGTCACCGTCTCCTCGACCGCCGCCCTGGAGTCCCTGCACCGCCGCATCCCGACCGCGATCCTCACCGACCTCGGCGTCCGCGAGATGCTCGGCAACCACCACTTCGTCGGCTCCGGGCTCCTCACCTCCTGGGACCGGCTCGACGGCGGGACCCGGCCCCGGCCGGACACGGAGTGGGTGGCAGGGCAGGGCGTCGCCGCCGACGGCTCGTACGGCACCGCCTACGACACCGCGCGCACCAAGGTCACCGCCCTCCTCGACGCCGGCCAACTCCCGCCGCTCGCGCCCTACTACACACCCGCCAGCGCCCCCGGCTACCTCCCGGGCATCCTCGGCCGCCACCACCTGGCCCCCGACGGGACGCCCCTGCCCGGCGCGGCCGCGCCGCAGGAGCCCGGCCGGGTCCGGGGCGCGGTCCGCGAGACCGTCCGCAACGCGGCCCGCGGCGCCTACCGCCACGGCGTCCAGCGCGTCGCCCCGGTGATCCGCCGGATGGGGGAGCTGTGACCACTACTTCAGGAGCTTCGATGACCCCGACCGTCCTCGCCGTGATCCCCGCCCGCGGCGGATCCAAGGGCGTCCCCGCGAAGAACCTCGCCGAGGTCGGCGGCATCCCGCTGGTCGCCCGTGCCGTCCGCGCCGCGCTCGGCGCCCCCGAGGTCACCGACGTCGTCGTCACCACCGACGACGGGGCGATCGCCGAGGCCGCCCGCACCGCCGCCGCCGACCTCCGCGCCGCCCACCGGCTGCACTGCGTGGAGCGCCCCGCGGCGATCGCGGGCGACACCGCGACCAGCGAAGCGGCCGTGCTGCACGCTTTGGACGTCTACGAGGCCGAGCGGGCCCGCACCGTCGACGTGGTCCTTCTCGTCCAGTGCACCAGCCCGTTCGTCTCCCGCGAGGACATCGACGGCGTGGCCCGGGCGGTCGCCCACGAGGGCGCGGACACGGCCGTCACGGTCGCCCCGTTCCACGGCTTCGTCTGGCGCGACGGCCACGCGGTCGAGGAGAGCACGTACGGCGTCAACCACGACAAGTCCGTACGCCCCCGCCGCCAGGACCGCCCCCAGGACTATCTGGAGACCGGCGCCGCCTACGCCATGGACGCGGCGGGCTTCCGTACCCACCGCCACCGCTTCTTCGGCCACACCGCCCTGGTCCCCACCGACCCGGCCCGGGTGCTGGAGATCGACGACCCGCACGACCTGGCCCGCGCCCGGGCGCTCGCCCCGCTCCTGGACCCCTCCCCGCTGCCCTCCCTCGCGGACGTGGACGCAGTCGTCCTGGACTTCGACGGCACCCAGACCGACGACCGGGTCATGGTCGACTCCGAGGGCCGCGAGACCGTCGCCGTCCACCGGGGCGACGGCCTCGGGATCGCCGCCCTGCGCAAGGCGGGCGTCCCCCTCCTGATCCTCTCCACCGAGCAGAACCCGGTCGTCGCGGCCCGGGCCCGGAAGCTGCAGATCCCCGTCCTGCACGGCATCGACCGCAAGGACGAGGCGCTGAAGCGCTGGTGCGACGAGCACTCCATCGCCCCCGACCGGGTCCTCTACGTCGGCAACGACGTCAACGACCTCCCCTGCTTCTCCCTCGCCGGCTGGCCCGTCGCGGTCGCCAGCGCCCACGACTCGGTGCGCGCCGCCGCGCGCGCCGTCACGACCACCCCCGGGGGTTACGGCGCCATCCGCGAGATCGCGGCCTGGCTGCTGGGCCCCACCCTCACCACCACCAACACCCCTGACCCCACAGTCCCCACCACGTAAGGAAGCACCACCATGAGCACCTCCCGCCTGCGCACCTTCGGCACCCGTACCGCCGGCCCCGGCAACCCCGTCTACATCACGGGGGAGATCGGCATCAACCACAACGGCGACCTCGACAACGCCATCGCGCTGATCGACGCCGCCGCCGAAGCCGGCTGCGACGCCGTCAAGTTCCAGAAGCGCACCCCGGAGATCTGCACCCCGCGCGACCAGTGGGACATCGAGCGCGACACCCCGTGGGGCCGGATGACGTACATCGACTACCGCCACCGCGTCGAGTTCGGCGAGGACGAGTACACCGCCATCGCCGAGCACTGCGCCAAGCGCGGCATCGACTGGTTCGCCTCCCCGTGGGACACCGAGGCCGTCGCCTTCCTGGAGAAGTTCGACGTCCCCGCCCACAAGGTGGCTTCCGCCTCGCTCACCGACGACGAGCTGCTGCGTGCCCTGCGCGCCACCGGCCGCACGGTCATCCTCTCCACCGGCATGTCCACCCCGAAGCAGATCCGCCACGCGGTCGAGGTCCTCGGCTCGGACAACATCCTTCTCTGCCACGCCACGTCGACGTACCCGGCGAAGGCCGAGGAGCTGAACCTGCGGGTCATCAACACCCTCCAGCAGGAGTACCCGAACGTCCCGATCGGCTACTCCGGCCACGAGACCGGCCTGCAGACCACGCTGGCCGCCGTCGCGCTCGGCGCCACGTTCGTCGAGCGCCACATCACCCTGGACCGCGCCATGTGGGGCTCCGACCAGGCCGCCTCCGTCGAGCCGCAGGGCCTGACCCGCCTGGTCCGCGACATCCGCACCATCGAGCAGTCGCTCGGCGACGGCGTCAAGAAGGTGTACGAGTCCGAGCTCGGCCCGATGAAGAAGCTCCGCCGCGTCGCGGGTGTCGTCGCCGAGACCGAGAACGCGCCGGCCCCCGAGCCGGTCGCGGTCTGAGCGCCGACCGGTGAACCTCGCCTTCGTCGAGAGCCCGGTCCAGCTCCTGAACGTCCTGGAGTGGGTTCACACCCAGGGGGGAGACGATCCGGCCGCCACCACGGTCGTCGTCCTCCCCCCGGTCGACCCGATGTCGCGCGGTCAGCTGCGCCGGATGGCGGAGCTGGCCCGCGACGAGGGCATCACGGTCCGCTGGCAGGAGGCGCGCGGCGAGTCCGGCGCCCCCCTGAAGGCCCTGCGCGCCCTGGCCGGCCTGGTCCGGCGCGCGGACCACATAGTGATCGGCGATCCGTTCTCCCGTTATGTCCAGCTCCTGCTGACCCTGGTCCGCGCCGACCGCCTCACGGTGGTCGACGACGGCACGGCCACCATGGAGTTCGTGGCCCAGCTGGCCAGGGGCGAGCGCCTGACCCGCTGGCACCGCCGGGGCCGTACGGGACCGCGCGAACTGGTCCTGGCCCCGGTCACCGCCACGGCCCGCCGCCGCTTCACCCCGACGGCCCGCCACACGGTCGAGGTGTTCACCGCGATGCCGGTGGAGGCTCCGCCCGGCGTCGCGGTCACCCCGAACACCTTCGCCTGGACCCGGGCCCGTTTCGGCCCGCCCAGCATCGGCAAGGGCGCCGACCTGGTCGGCACCTCCCTGGTCGAGACGGGCGTCGTCGACCCCGTCCCGTACCAGGAGGCGGTGGCCTCCCTGGCCCGCGCCCACGGCGCCACCCGCTACTTCGCCCACCGCCGCGAGTCCGCCGAGAAACTCCACGCCCTGGAAGCCGCCACCGGCCTGGAGATCGTCCGCCCGGACCTCCCCCTGGAGCTGATCGCCCGCCGCGGCCCCATCGGCCGCACGATCGTCAGCTTCCCCTCCACGGTCGTCCACACCCTCCCGCTGGCCCTGGCCGGCACGGGCGTGAACGTCGCGGTCTGCGACATCGCCCCGGAATGGCTCCGCGCCACTGCCTCCCCCCGCGCGCAGGGCTTCCTGAGCGGGGTCACGGAGACGGCACGGGGGGTGCAGCGGCTGACGTCGACGGCTCATGCGTAGGGGCCCCGCCCGGGGCGGTCCGTGCGGGAGAGGACTCCGACGATGGTGTCCGAGAAGGGCTTCCGCTCGGTCCGGGGGATCGGCACCTCCACCAGCCGGCCGTCGTGGAGCATCCACATCCCGAAGCAGTCGTCGTCCTCGTCGCGTATGAGGACCTGCACGGACCACGGGTCGGGCCAGGGCAGCGACTCCAGATGGGCCATGAGCCCCGTCCAGTTGCGGCGGATGAACTGGATGACCCAGGTGCAGCACTCCTCGGACGGCATTCTCGATCCTTCGAATGTGCCTTCGTCCACGCGCGTGAAGCACTGGTGCCACTCACGGTTCTCGTCCGGCCGGGTGAGCGGCTCCATGACCTCTTCGGCGCCCCGTGCCAGCACGATGACCTCGGTGTATCTGCTCATGGCGGTCAGTGTCGCACCGGCCGCGCACCCCGCCCCGAGAAGGAGATCCGGTATACCCGCAACCACCCTGCGTCACACGTCCTCACCCGAACTTTGTTCGCCTGCACGGCTGAAATTTCCTAGATCCATGGCCAGTTGAGGGGTCTAGGGGCCTACGCTTCATAAGGTGAACCAGTTGAAGTCCCGCGCCTCCCGCCCCGACAGCCTGGCCGACCAGCCCGGGGGAGGTGCGCTGCCCGGCCGGCTCGGTGAGGAACTCCGTGCCGAGCTCATCGCCTTCCGCCGGGATCTGCACATGCACCCCGAGCTCGGCAACCAGGAGTTCCGGACCACGGCCGCCATCAAGGACCGGCTGGAGAAGGCCGGCCTGAAGCCGCAGGTCCTGGCCGTCGGCACCGGGCTCATGTGTGATGTGGGGGAGTGGGACGGGGTCACGCCCATGCTGGCGTTGCGGGCGGACATCGACGCGCTGCCGATCCCGGACACCAAGGCCGGCGTGCCCTACCGGTCCACCGTGCCCGACCGTGCGCACGCCTGCGGGCACGACGTGCACACCACCACCGTCCTCGGCGCGGGCCTCGTGCTCGCCGATCTCGACCGGCAGGGGCTGCTGCCCAACGCCGTGCGGCTGATCTTCCAGCCCGCCGAGGAGGTCCTGCCCGGCGGCGCGCTCGACGCGATCGAGTCCGGGGTGCTGGAGGGCGTCGGCCGGATCATCGGCGTGCACTGCGACCCGAAGGTGGACGTCGGGCGGATCGGGCTGCGGATCGGGGCCATCACCTCGGCCTGCGACCGGCTGGAGATCACCCTCGACGGGCCCGGCGGCCACACCGCCCGCCCCCACCTCACCACCGACCTGGTCACCGCCGCAGCCCGGATCGCCGTCGACGTGCCCGCGCTGCTCGCCCGCCGCGTCGACGCCCGCGCCGGGCTCGCGCTGACCTGGGGCCGCCTGGAGACCGGGCACGCCCCCAATGTCATCCCGCAGCACGCCGAGCTGTCCGGCACCGTCCGCTGCCTGAATCTGGACGCCTGGCGCGACGCCCCCGACCTGGTCCACGCAGCCATCGACGAGGTGGCCGGAATGCATCGGGCCAAGACCGTCATCAACTACGTGCGCGGCGTGCCGCCCGTCGTGAACGACGCCGAGTCGATCGGCCTGCTGGACGCCGCGATGACCGAGCGCCGCGGATCGTATGCGATCGAGGACACCGAGCAGAGCCTCGGCGGCGAGGACTTCTCCTGGTATCTGGAGCAGGTGCCCGGCGCGATGGCCCGCCTCGGCGTCCGGACCCCCGGCGACACGCGCGGCCTCGACCTGCACCGCGGCAACTTCGACGTGGACGAAGAGGCCATCACCGTGGGGGTCGAGCTGTTCACGGCCGCCGCCCTGCTCGACGGCGGCCGTTCGTGAAGCGTTGACACAGTCTTCGTAGGCCGTTCGTGGACTCCTGTCCCGCCGTGTGGGCGGCCTCTGTTCGCGACGATCCGATAACGGCTTCCGTACGTGCTCTTATCTGACATCTACGCGCGTTACGATCGCGGCGAAACCAGCGCCGGAAGAGGCGCTTCGGTCAGGTTTGAAGGAGCCTCCCCTTGCGCCGGATCACCAGGATCACCACCGTGGGCATCGCGTCCGCGGCGCTCGCTCTCAGCGTCACCGCGTGTGGCGGAAACTCGTCGGACGCCGGTTCCGGCTCCGACGGCGACAAGGCCGCCATCGCGTACGACATCGGCGGCCGCGGCGACCAGTCGTTCAACGACGCCGCCTACGCCGGACTCGCCAAGGCCGAGAAGGACCTCGACATCCAGGGCTCCGAGGCCGAGCCCTCCGACGGCGAGGGAGACGCGGACAAGGTCCAGCGCCTCACCGAGCTGGCCCGCTCCGGCAACAACCCGGTGATCGGCGTCGGCTTCGCCTACGCGCCCGCCATCAAGAAGGTCGCGCCGAAGTTCCCGAAGACCACCTTCGGCATCATCGACGACGCCTCGGTGACCGGCGAGAACATCGCCAACATCGTCTTCAACGAGGAGCAGGGCTCCTACCTCGCCGGCGTCGCCGCCGCGAAGGTCAGCAAGTCGAAGACGGTCGGCTTCATCGGCGGTGTCGAGACCCCGCTGATCAAGAAGTTCGAGGCGGGCTTCGTCCAGGGCGTCAAGGACACCGACGCCTCGGTCAACGTGCTGCCGCAGTACCTGACGCAGCCGCCGGACTTCGGCGGCTTCTCCAAGCCCGACCTCGGCAAGGCCGCCGCCCAGGGCCAGCTCGACAAGAAGGCCGACGTGATCTACTCGGCCGCCGGTCTGGCCGGCTCCGGTGCCATCGAGGCCGTCTCCAAGGCGGGCAAGTGGAACATCGGCGTCGACTCCGACCAGTACCAGCAGAAGGGTCTCGCGCCCTACAAGGCGTCCATCCTGACCTCGGTCACGAAGGACATCGAGGACGCGGTCTTCAACCTGATCAAGTCGGTCAAGGACGACAAGCCGCAGACCGGTGAGATCCGCTACGGCCTGGACAAGAACGGTGTCGCCCTGTCGATGTCCAACCCGGCCTTCGCCGAGATGAAGGACGTCATCGTGGCCGTCGACAAGGCCAAGCAGGAGATCATCGACGGCAAGATCACCGTCAAGACCGCTCCGTAAGGACGGTCCCGAGTCCGGCGGCCCCTCCCGGGCCGCCGGACCCGACGGCCCCCGGCCGTCGCCCCGGCTGGTTTCCCAGGCCCTGTCCGTACGCCGCGCGGCTCCCGCCGCCGGTGACGGGCAGGGCCGCGGGCCAGCCGCCCGAGCCGGCCGTACAGGAGCTTCACCGAAAACCCGTACACCGGCTTCACCTAAGACCCGCGGCCCCCGAGGCCCCGGCAGTCCGTAACCCTCAGTACGACCGAAGAAGATCCGCCTCCCGCAGTGCTCTCCCGCCCACCCTGGACCCGCGTCCGGGGTGTGACGTGCACCCCGTGTTTCACGATTCGGCAGCGCTACGCGTGTAGACAGCCCTCCGGCGCGATAACTTCACCCCCGCCCCCCAGGGCCCCCGAGCCCCCCGAGCCCCTCCGCCCCCGCTCCTGTCCGGCCAAGGAGAGTGCGTCATCAACGCGTCCAGCAGCCCCCCTGCCGTAGAACTGCACGGCATCACCAAGCGCTTCCCCGGCGTCGTCGCCAACCACGACATCGACATCACCATCGGCAAGGGCACCGTGCACGCCCTCGTAGGGGAGAACGGCGCCGGCAAGTCCACCCTGATGAAGATCCTCTACGGCATGCAGAAGCCGGACGAGGGCACCATCGCGATCAACGGCGAGCAGGTCTCGTTCTCCAACCCGGGTGACGCCATCGAGCGCGGCATCGGCATGGTGCACCAGCACTTCATGCTCGCCGACAACTTCACCGTCCTGGAGAACGTCGTCCTCGGCGGCGAGAAGCTGTACGGCATCGGCTCCGGCGCCCGGAAGAAGATCAAGGAGATCTCCGACGCGTACGGCCTGGGCATCCGGCCCGACGCGCTCGTGGAGGACCTCGGGGTCGCCGACCGGCAGCGCGTGGAGATCCTCAAGGTGCTCTACCGGGGCGCCCGCATCCTCATCCTGGACGAGCCGACCGCGGTCCTCGTGCCGCAGGAGGTCGACGCGCTCTTCGCCAACCTGCGCGAGCTCAAGGCCGAGGGCCTGACCGTCATCTTCATCTCGCACAAGCTGGGCGAGGTGCTCTCGGTCGCCGACGACATCACCGTCATCCGCCGCGGTACGACCGTGGGCACCGCCGACCCGGCCTCCACCACGACCAAGCAACTCGCCGAGCTGATGGTCGGCAGCGAGCTGCCCTCGCCGGAGACCCGCGAGTCCACCGTCACCGACGTACCGATGCTGCGGGTCCAGGACCTGAAGCTCACCGTCACCGACCCCGACGGCACCGTCCGCGACGTGCTCGCCGGCATCGACTTCACCATCCACCAGGGCGAGGTCCTGGGGATCGCGGGCGTCGAGGGCAACGGCCAGACCGAGCTCATCGAGGCCCTTATGGGCATGCGCGACCCGGACGCCGGGGTCATCACCCTCGGCTCCGACGACATCTCGCACGCCCCGACCCGCAAGCGGCGCGAGTCGGGCATCGGCTACATCCCCGAGGACCGCCACCGCCACGGCGTCCTGCTGGACGCCCCGCTGTGGGAGAACCGCATCCTCGGGCACGTCACCGAGAAGCCCAACAGCCGCGGCTGGCTGCTGGACAACAAGGCGGCCCGGACCGACACCGAGCGCATCGTGCGCGAGTACGACGTCCGCACCCCCGGTATCGACGTCACCGCGGCCTCCCTCTCCGGCGGCAACCAGCAGAAGCTGATCGTCGGCCGCGAGATGAGCCACGCGCCCAAGTTCCTGATCGCCGCCCACCCCACCCGCGGTGTGGACGTCGGCGCGCAGGCCCAGATCTGGGACCAGATCCGCGAGGCCCGCCGCGAAGGGCTCGCCGTGCTGCTGATCTCGGCCGACCTGGACGAGCTGATCGGGCTCTCCGACACCCTGCGCGTCATGTACCGCGGCCGGCTGGTCGCCGACGCCGACCCGGCCACCATCACCCCGGAGGAACTGGGCTCGGCCATGACCGGCGCCGCCACCGGTCACCTCGAAGGCTCGGAGGACGAGGCCCGATGAAGAAATTCGACAAGGACCGGCTGATCCTGGGCTTCGCCGGCCCGGTGCTCGCCCTGGTCGTCGCCCTCGCGCTGACGACCGTGGTGCTGCTCGCCTCCGGGCAGAACCCCTTCGAGCCGTACCGGATCATGTTCGACTCGGCCTCCTACGCCGACGTCCAGGTCCTGATCATCAACCAGGCCGGTACGTACTACCTCGCCGCGCTCGCGGTGGCCGTCGGCTTCCGGATGAACCTCTTCAACATCGGGGTCGACGGGCAGTACCGCCTCGCCGCGATGATGGCCGCGCTGGTCGGCGCGAGCGTCGAGCTGCCGGGGCCGCTGCACATCGCGCTGATCGTGATCGTCGCGATGCTCGTGGGCGCGTTCTGGTCCGGTATCGCGGGCTTCCTCAAGACCACCCGCGGGGTGAGCGAGGTCGTCTCGACGATCATGCTCAACTCGATCGCCACCGCGCTCGTCGCCTGGCTGATCCTGCCGAAGAACTTCGGTGAGCAGCCCGCAGGCTCCAACAACCTGACCACCGGGGAGATCCCGGAGTCGGGCTGGTTCCCGGGGCTGCCGATGGCGGACGGGGCCGGGGAGATCTACGGCTTCACCTTCGTCGCCGCGGGCTGCGGCGTCCTCTACTGGTTCGCCCTCAACCGCACCCGGTTCGGCTTCGACCTGCGCGCCACCGGCGCCAGTGAGAGCGCCGCCCAGGCCTCCGGTGTGGACGCCAAGAAGATGGTCCTCACCTCGATGCTGATCTCCGGCGCGGTCGCGGGCCTCGCCGGCATGCCGACCCTGCTCGGCGACACGCACACCTACAGCCTCGACTTCCCCACGGGCATCGGCTTCACCGGCATCACCATCGCGCTGCTGGGCCGGAACAACCCGCTCGGCATCGCCCTCAGCGCCCTGCTGATCGCGTTCCTGGACAAGTCCTCGGCCTCGCTCGACCAGTACGGGTACGAGAAGGAGATCGCCACGATCATGCAGGGCCTGATCGTGATCTCGGTCGTCGTCTCCTACGAGCTGGTCCGCCGTTACGGCATCCGCCGCCAGCAGCAGAAGGTCGGCGAGGAGCTCGCCGCCGGACACGCCCTCACGACCGAGAAGGAGGCGGCCCTGTGAGCACCAGCAAAACCACCGCCGCACGCCCCGCCCCCCAGAAGGGCAACGGCCGCCGCAAGCTCACCCTGCCCGTCGTCCTGCTGATCGTCGCGGGCGGACTCGCCCTGATCTCGCTGGTCCGCCTCATCAGCGGCGCCGAGGACATCACCTCGGTCGGCCAGGTCGCCGGCGCCCTGGAACTCGCCGTACCGATCGGCCTCGCCGGACTCGGCGGCCTGTGGGCCGAGCGCGCGGGCGTCATCAACATCGGCCTCGAAGGCATGATGATCCTCGGCACCTGGTTCGGCGCCTGGGCCGGGTTCCAGTGGGGCCCGTGGATGGGTGTCCTCTTCGGGATCCTCGGCGGCTGCATCGGCGGTCTGCTGCACGCGGTCATCACCGTCACCTTCGGCGTGAACCACATCGTCTCCGGTGTGGCCATCAACATCCTCGCCGTCGGTGTCACCCGCTACCTGTCCAACTTCGCTTTCGACGGCATCCAGGGCGGCTCCTCCAAGCAGTCCCCGCGCATCGACCCGATCGACAAGATCACCATTCCGGGGCTCTCGGACTGGCTCGCGGACCTCCAGCAGCACCACTGGTTCCTGATCTCCGACATCGCGGGCATCATCGGCGGCCTGATCACCGGCCTCTCCCTGCTCACCGTCGTCGCCCTGCTGCTGATCCCCGCCACCTGGTGGATCCTGTGGCGCACCCCGTTCGGACTGCGGCTGCGCTCCTGCGGCGAGTCCCCGGTGGCCGCCGAGACCCTCGGCGTCAACGTGTACAAGTACAAGTACATCGCCGTCACGGTCTCCGGCGGTCTGGCGGGCCTCGGCGGCGCGTTCCTCGCGATCGTCGCCACCGGCATCTACCAGGAGGGCCAGACCGGCGGCCGCGGCTACATCGGTCTCGCCGCGATGATCTTCGGCAACTGGATGCCGGGCGGTATGGCGCTGGGTGCGGGCCTCTTCGGCTTCACCGACAGCCTCAAGCTGCGCGGTGGCGCCGAGAACGTCCACGCGATGCTGCTCCTGCTGGCGATCCTGCTGGTCATCGCGGTGTTCTGGCAGCTGTACAAGAAGAAGTACGTCTCCGCGGTGATCGCGGCGGCCGTCTCGGCGCTGCTGTTCACCTGGTACTTCCTGACCGACCAGGTGCCGAGCCAGTTCGTCGACGCCGCGCCGTACGTCACCACGCTGCTGGTCCTCTCGCTCTCCGCGCAACGCCTGCGGATGCCGAAGGCCAACGGTGTGCCGTACCGCAAGGGCGAGGGCAAGTGACACCCCCGCCCGCCCCGGCCTTCGGCGAGGCCGGCTGGGACGCCCTGCGGGAGGCCGCCCGGGACGCCATGTCCCGGGCATACGCCCCCTACTCGGGCTTCCCGGTCGGTGTCGCCGCCCGGGTGGACGACGGCCGCACCATCACCGGCTGCAACGTGGAGAACGCCAGCTACGGCCTCTCGCTCTGCGCCGAGTGCGGTCTGGTCTCCACGCTCCACGCCACCGGCGGTGGCCGGCTGACCCACTTCACCTGCGTGGACGGCACCGGGGCGATCCTGGTGCCGTGCGGCCGGTGCCGGCAGCTGCTGTACGAGTTCGGCGGCCCGGAGCTCCTCCTGGAGACGCCGGACGGCATCCGTACGCTCGACGCGATGCTGCCGCAGTCGTTCGGCCCGCAGCACCTCGGCTGACGCCGTACCTCGCACGTTCCGGCGGTGGCCCTTCCTTCCCGGAAGGGCCACCGCTCTTTCCCCTCTCTATGCGCGTAGAGTCAACGAGGACTCTTGCGTACGCACCCGGCCGGAAGGATTCCCATGGACGCCATCTCCGTCATCCGCACCAAGCGGGACCGAGGCGAGCTGACCCCCGAGCAGATCGACTGGGTCATCGACGCCTACACCCGCGGCGAGGTCGCCGACGAGCAGATGTCCGCTCTCGCCATGGCGATCCTGCTCAACGGCATGAACCGCACCGAGATCGCCCGCTGGACCGCAGCGATGATCGCGTCCGGCGAGCGGATGAACTTCGACGCGCTCTCCCGCCCCACCACCGACAAGCACTCCACCGGCGGCGTCGGCGACAAGATCACCCTGCCGCTCGCCCCGCTGGTCGCCGCCTGCGGCGCGGCCGTGCCGCAGCTCAGCGGCCGGGGCCTCGGCCACACCGGCGGCACCCTGGACAAGCTGGAGTCCATCCCCGGCTGGCGGGCCCACCTCTCCAACGAGGAGATGCTGAACGTCCTCGACACCACCGGCGCGGTCATCTGCGCCGCCGGTGACGGACTCGCCCCCGCCGACAAGAAGCTGTACGCGCTGCGCGATGTCACCGGCACCGTCGAGGCCATCCCGCTGATCGCCAGCTCGATCATGTCCAAGAAGATCGCCGAGGGCACCGGCGCGCTCGTCCTGGACGTCAAGGTCGGCTCCGGCGCCTTCATGAAGACCATCGAGGACGCCCGCGAACTCGCCTCCACCATGGTCGCGCTCGGCACCGACAGCGGGGTGCGCACGGTCGCCCTGCTCACCGACATGTCGACCCCGCTCGGCCTCACCGCGGGCAACGCCCTGGAGGTCCGCGAGTCCGTCGAGGTCCTTGCCGGCGGCGGCCCGCAGGACGTCATCGACCTCACCCTCGCCCTCGCCCGCGAGATGCTGGACGCGGCGGGCCTCAAGGACGCCGACCCGGAGAAGGCCCTGGCCGACGGCTCCGCGATGGACGTCTGGCGCCGCATGATCTCCGCCCAGGGCGGCGACCCGGACGCCACCCTCCCCACCGCCCGCGAACAGCACGTGGTCACCGCCCCCGCCTCCGGCGTCCTGATCCGCCTGGACGCCTACGACGTCGGCGTCGCCGCCTGGCGCCTCGGCGCGGGCCGCGCCCGCAAGGAGGACCCGGTGCAGGCGGGCGCGGGCGTCGAACTCCACGCCAAGCCCGGCGACACGGTCACCGAGGGCCAGCCCCTGATGACGCTGCACACGGACACCCCGGAGAAGTTCGACTACGCGCTCAAGGCCCTGCCGGAGTCGTACGACATCGCCCCGGCCGGCACGTCGTTCTCGCCGCTGCCGGTGGTGCGGGAACGTATCGCCTGACCTGCGGTTTTCTCGTACGGGTGAACGGGACCGGTGGACTGCCGCCGGTCCCGTTCGGCATGCTGGACTCGGCCCGAGGCGACGCACCGACAGAGGAGACCGCCATGGACCCGCTCACCGTCGACCCCGCGCCGGGCCAAGGGCAAGGCCAGGACTGGGACGACCTCGTCCGGATCTGGGAGGAGACGGACGCACCCGAGGGCTGCAAGGTGGAGATCATCGAGGAGATCGTCACCGTGTCGCCGCCGCCGTCCAAGGACCACAACACCACCGCTGCGCTGCTCCAGCGCAGGCTCTACACGGTGATCCCCGAGGACTGGGAGATCTACCAGACTTTCGGCCT
This sequence comes from Streptomyces globisporus C-1027, assembly GCF_000261345.2. Classification (NCBI taxonomy): domain Bacteria; kingdom Bacillati; phylum Actinomycetota; class Actinomycetes; order Kitasatosporales; family Streptomycetaceae; genus Streptomyces; species Streptomyces globisporus. The sequence goes on from NZ_CP013738.1 coordinate 5,042,066, forward strand.
CTCCCCCCCCGGGGCGGGGCGGGATCTACATCCCCGACCTCGTCGTCGTGGACCGAGCCACCGCCACCGGGCCGGGCAACACCGTCCCCGCCGAAGAAGCCCGCCTCGTCGTGGAGATCACCTCCCGCGCCAACGCCAACCACGACCGAGTCAGCAAGGTCAACGGCTACGCCAAGGCCGGAGTGGAACTGTTCCCGCTCCTCGACCCCTGGCACTCCGGCCGCCCGACCGCGACGCTTTACGGCGAGCCGGAGAACGGTACGTACCGAGTGCTGGAGACGGTCGAGTACGGGCGTGAGCTCACCCTCCCCGAGCCGTTCGGACTGGTCCTGGACACTGGCGTCTTCCCCATCAGTTGATAGACCGGCGGCCCGCCGCACGGATGCTCTCCGTGCGGCGGGCCGCCGTCATGCGTGGAGTGAACTACCCGCGAGCGCCCGTCACTTGCCCAGGTACGCGCTGTAGATCTGCACCGACGAGGTGTTGCCCTTCTTGTCGGTGACCTTGGCGGAGAAGGAGATCGCCTTGTTCTTCGCCGGGTTCTTGACGGTGATCTTCCCCTTCTTCACCGTGACCTTCTTCCAGGTCTTGCCGCCGTTGTAACTGACGTACGTCTTCAGCGACTTCAGGTTCTTGCCCGCGGCCGCGCCGTGCACCTTCACCGGCACCGAGACCGTCTTGCCCGCCTTGGCCCGGCCGTCGGCGCCGACGGCCGGGGTGAACCGGACCGTGGAGACCGGGAGCATCGTGAACTCGGTCTTCTTCGAGCTGAACGTCCAGGACGCGTCCACCCGGGTGGAGAGCGGGCTGATCTTCGCGCTGTGCTTGACCGAGGTCGACAGCTTGTAGGCCGCGGATCCGGCCGGGACCTTGAAAGATCCCTCGCCGCTCAGCGGGTCGTCGTTCTGGCCGATCTTCTTGCCGTTGCGGTGCAGGACGGTCTTGGCCGACGCATGCTCCATGCCGCCCGCGTTGCCCGCGCCGTCCGCCAGCAGCGGGAGGTATCCGCTGATCTCGTTGCCCTCACGGGCGACACCGAAGTCGTCGTTCACCAGCGGCTGGAACACCCCGTTGTTCACGGACTTGCTGTAGGACTTGCCCGCCTTGTACACCGCCTCCGGGCCGACGAAGTAGTTCGCTTCGTACGTCGGGAAGCCGTCCGCGTCGACCGCGCCCATCTGGCTGAAGTCGAAGGCCCAGGTCACCTTGTCGGCGGTGGAGAGGTACAGCGTGCGGGTGCCGGGCAGCTTCTGCTCGATCGAGGCGGCCACGCCGCCGTCCGCCGAGGGCAGGAAGCCCCAGGCGGCGACCGCGCCCTTCTTCTTCGGGGCGGCCGCGCCCATCGTGAACTTCACCTTGGCCAGCTGGCCGGTGGTGAACTTCCGGTCGTAGCCGGTCGCGAGCTGCTTGACCTTGCCGCCGACCGCGATGTCGTACTCGGTCGACGCGCCCTTGGTCCACATGCCCGACCAGTGCTGGGCGAGCGAGCCGTCCGTGATCTGCGGACCCACGTGCAGCGTGCGGAAGTGGGCCGGCGAGTCCATCAGCCAGCCGAAGGAGACGGCGTCGTTCTTCGACTCCACCGAGTAGTCCGGCGCGAACAGCTGGCCCTTCGCCTTGGCGTCCGGCAGCGTGATCTTCACCGGCTTCGCCTTGCGGGCGTCGAACGTCAGCGAGGTGTTCTTGGTGACCGCGACCTTCGGCTGGGCGATCCAGTCGGCGCCCTTGGTGAAGTCCTCCGGGTCGCCGTAGACCGTGGAGTTGACCACGTACGTGCCCTTGGGCACCCGGATCTTCGCCGTGCCGTTCACGACCTGCGGGCTCAGGAACGACCCGCCGACCTTGTCGTTGAAGCCGTAGAGTGTGCTGTCCGCGTAGGCCGCCGGGAGGCCCTTCCGGTCCAGGTGCTTGACGGTCAGGTCGTAGCTCTCGACCTCCCGCTCGACGGCGGCCGCCGTGCGCACGGTCTGCCCGCCGCCCGTCGCCACCACGTACGCGGAGTAGGTGCCGTCCGCCGTGCCGCCGATCCGGGTGTCGGCGGTCAGCGTCGCCTCCGCGGTGCCGCCCGCGGGAACGGTGACCTGGTCCGCGCCGAGGGTGAAGAAGCCCGCCGGGGCCGGCTTGCCCGTCGGGCCCGTGCCGGTCACCTTCAGGTCGAGGGTGACATCGGTCGTACCGAGGTTGCGGTACGTCACCTTCTTGCCGACCGGTACGTCATCGGTGTGCGGCCACTGCTGCACACCGAAGCTCACCGAGACCGGCTCCGCGACGACGCTCTGGGCGATCGCCCGGTCCACCTGGATCCGGCCGGAGCCCTGCTGGAACGGGTTGTACGCCCCGGGCTTCGTGGACGCGGTCAGCGCGCCCTTCAGCTCGCCGTACTTCCAGCCCGGGTGCTGCTGCTTGAGCAGCGCGGCCGCGCCCGCGACATGCGGGGTGGCCATCGACGTACCCGAGATGGTGGCGTAACCGGCGGGCTTCTCGCCCACCTCCTGGGCGATCAGCGAACCGGGCGGGATGGCCGCCGTGGTGTCCACGCCGGGAGCCGTCACATCCGGCTTGATCGCACCGTCGCCGATCCGCGGGCCGCGGCTGGAGAAGTCCGCCAGCAGGTCCTTGTCGTCGACCGCGCCCACGGTCAGCGCGGCGTCCGCGCTGCCCGGCGAGCCGACCGTGCCCGCGTCGTCGCCCTCGTTGCCGGCGGCGATGGCGAACAGGACGCCCTTCTCGGCCGACAGCTTGTCGACCGCCGCCTCCAGCGGGTCCACCTCGGGGCTGTCGGGCCCGCCGAGGCTCAGGTTGACGATGTCGGCGCCCTGGGCGACCGCCCACTCCATACCGGCCAGGATGCCGGAGTCATCGCCGTAGCCGTCGTCGTCGAGCACCTTGCCCGAGAGCAGCTTGGCGTCCGGGGCCACGCCCTTGAGCTTGCCGCCCGACTTGGCGCCGGTGCCCGCCGCGATCGAGGCGACGTGCGTGCCGTGGCCGACCCGGTCCTTCGTGTCCTTCGCGGCGCTGAAGTTCTTCTCCGCGAGGATCTGGCCCTTGAGGTCCGGGTGGGTGGAGTCCGTCCCGGTGTCCAGGACCGCGATCTTGACGCCCTTGCCGGTGAACCCGGCCTTCCAGGCCGCCGGGGCGCCGATCTGCGGGATGCTCTTGTCGAGGCTCGCCTTCCGTACGCCGTCCAGCCAGACCCGGTCGATACCGGCGGCGGTGGTCACCCGGTCGCCCCCGGCGCGACGCTCCGTGAGCGCCTTCCAGATCTCCGGGGCGTCGGTCGTCGGCGTCGTCACCGACTCGGCGTTCAGCGACCTCAGGCTCCGGCCGACCTCGGTGCCGCCCGCGTCGCGGACCTGCGCCTTCGCGGTGGCGGCCTGCTTGCCCCGGTAGCCGACGATCAGCTTCAGACCGTCCCGCTGGGCCCGGAGGTTCTCCGGACGGCTCAGCTCGGTGACGTCGAACAGCCGGCGGTCGAGCTTGCCGGAGACGATCAGCCGGTGGGCGTCGGCCGGAATGACGAGGGTGTGCCCCCGGTCGCTCATCCGCTGGACCGGGATGTGCTCCCGGCCCTTCGCGGGCCGGAAGGCGACCGGCTTGCCCTGGGCGTCCACGGTGACCCGGTCGCCGGTGACGAGGGCCAGCTGACGCGTCTCCCGGTCCTGGGCCTGCGCCCGGGTGCCGGCCGCCCCCTTCGGGTCCGGCTGGGCGACGGCGGGGCTGACCATGCCGGCCGCCAGCGCCACTGCGGCCGCCGTGGCGACCGCGGGTATGCACGCGTTTCTCACGTGTCTGCGCAACTCTCCCCCTGGAGAACTCGATGGTTCCTCAACCCGTCGGCCCGCAGATACGCAGAAGAGACGGCTGCGGCCGTCGGTTCACCCGACTAGAGGGGACACCGGGGAGATGGGTTCACAGGAGGGACACAAGAAGTCATGGGTTGACGCGAAAAGGCTCCTCCGCGGCGCGATGACGCCCAGGGGGCCGATGAATTTCGCCCGCCGGTCCGGTCTGCCTGGTGTGGATGCCGAAAACCCGATCACCCTGACCGTGACCGGCCGGGTCAGCCGTGCCGTCGTCCCCGACCTCTGCGCCGAACTGGAGCGCGCCCTCGCCGGTCCCCGCGGCGCCGCCCTCACCCCGGGCGCGGCGGTGGACTGCGATGTGGGCGGCATGATCCGGCCGGATCTCACCGCCGTCGAGGCGGTGGCCCGGCTGGGCCTCGTCGCCCGCCGGGCCGGACACACCCTGCGGCTGCGCCGGGTGCCCCCCGAACTCCGGGCGCTGCTGAACCTGGTGGGGCTGGCCGACGTGGTGACCCTGGAGGAGGACCCGGAGGAACGCGTGCCGGGGCGGTACTGACGTACGCGGGTGGGGAGGGCAGGCGCCGTACGCGTCCGCCCTCCCCACCCGTCCGGCTACGCCTCCCGCGCGTCCGCCGGGAGCCGGTCCGGCAGACCGAACAGCGGGAACCAGCGCGGGACGTCCAGGAAGCAGTGCATCCCGGTGATCGCCCCGTCCTGGACGTCGATGACCTGGACCGCCCACGGCACGAACCCGGAGCCGTCCTCGGCGGGCTTGTAGTGCGCGAAGGCGGGGGAGCCGTTGGCCGAGACGGGCACCAGCCGGGAGCCCGCGCAGGCCGCGCCGATGGAGGTCATGAAGCCCGTGATGTCCCCGGTGCCCTGGAGCCACAGGTCGAACGGCGGCATCGTCATCACCGCGTCTTCGTGGAGCAGCGCCGTCAGGGCGGCCATGTCATACCCCTCGAACGCCTTCACATAGCGCTCCAGGAGCTTCTGCTGCTCCTCGTCGAGCGGGTCCGCCGCATCGCCCGCCTTGCCCTCCGTCTCGGTCAGCGTGGCGCGGGCCCGCTGCAGGGCGCTGTTGACCGAGGCCACGGAGGTCTCCAGCAGCTCGGCGACCTCGGCGGCCTTCCACGCGAGGACCTCGCGCAGGATCAGCACGGCCCGCTGCTTCGGCGGCAGGTGCTGGAGGGCGGCGACGAACGCCAGGCGCACCGACTCCCGCGCCACCGCCGCCTCCGCCGGGTCCTGGACCGACGGCAGGATCCGGCCGTCGGGCATCGGCTCCAGCCAGACGTTCTCCGGGCGGGGGCTCAGCGCGGCCTGGGCGAGCGGGGTCGGGCCGGTCAGATCGACGGGGCGGGCCCGCTTGTTGCCCGCGTTCAGCATGTCCAGGCAGACGTTGGTGGCGATCCGGTAGAGCCAGGAGCGCAGCGAGGAGCGGCCCTCGAACTTGTCGAAGTTGCGCCAGGCCCGGACCAGGGTGTCCTGCACCGCGTCCTCGGCCTCGAAGGCGGATCCGAGCATCCGGTAGCAGTAGCCGGTCAGCTCGACCCGGTGCCCTTCCAGACGGCTGTCGATCCCGGCGGCATCCGGCTTCCCGGCGTCCGCCGCCGCTCCCGCGGCCGTCGTCGTGGTCAGATCGCTCATCGCTCCACCCCTGTCGCGCGCCCTCGCGCTGTGGCATCCGTCACCCGGTACGTCGGAAGCTAACGCAGGCCACTGACAGTCGGGGGCGGAAAACGAACAAGGGGTACCGGAGGCCGTGGCTCCGGCCACGATCCGTCCGGCACCCCTCAGGAGATCCGTCCGGCACCCCTCAAGGATGCGCCCAGCGCCCCGCTCAGGTCCCGGGCTTGCGCCCGTACACATACACGTCGTCGCCGTTCTTCAGCAGTTTCCAGTATGCCTTCGCGTCGGCGGGCCGCATGTTGACGCAGCCGCCGGAGCCCGGCGGGTTGTACATGGACTTGGTGACCGAGTGGAACGCCTGGCCACCGTCGAAGAACTGGGAGTACGGCATCCAGACCTTGTAGATCGTCGACCAGTGCTTGATGCTGCGCCAGTAGACCTTCTTGGCTCCGGTCCGGGTCTCCGCGCCGTCCCGGCCGGTCCGCACCGGTACCGGACCGTACGTCAGCTTCTTGCCGTCCTGGATCCAGCTCAGCTGCCGGGTCAGGTCGACACAGGCGATGCGTCCCTTGTTGGTGGGGCACTTCCCCGCCTTGTTGGGGTTCTTCCCGGCCGCCTTCTGGGCGAGCATCGTGTTCATCGTGCGCCAGGTCAGCGGACCGGCGTAGCCGATGGTGGGGGTGATCCCGTGGGCCTTCTGGAACTTCTGGATCGCCTTGCAGTCGGCCGTCGACTGCTTGCCGTCCACGGGCCGCTTGAGGAACTTCTCGACCTGCTTCTGGTGGGGGCCCACCGACTTCGTGCAGGACGCCGCCTGGGCGGCGGTGCCGCTGCCCAGGACCAGGGCCGGAGCGGCCACCAGCCCGGCGACGGACAGCGCCACCCCGCGTCGCAGCCGTCTGCCGGATGTCTTCGCCATGTCTCCCATGCGGCAACTCCCCTTCGCCCACAGTGGTTTTGTGGTTACGCCTGGTAGACGTGCGAGGGGGAGTACTGGTTGCGCGCGGGTATGTCTCGGTTGCGTCCCGGTCCGGCATAGCCGGGATGACGGCCTCCGGTCTGCGAGTGCGCCAGGGCCGCTCAGCGGGTCGCCGGAACCAGCGCCCGCCGCTCCGCCCGCGCCACCCGGGTCCCGTACAGGGTGATCGAGACGACGCCGAGGACCGCGAGCAGGCCCAGTGCCACCGTCGCCGCCCAGCCCCCGGCGTGGAAGGCGACCGCGCCCAGCGTGCCGCCCGCGCTGGAGCCCAGGTAGTACGCCGACTGGTAGAGCGCCGACGCCTGCGCCCGGCCCTCCGTCGCGGTCCGGCTCACCGAGGACGAGGCGACCGCGTGTCCGGCGAAGAAGCCGGCCGTGATCAGCACCAGGCCCAGCAGCACGGCGGCCAGCTGGTCCGCCAGGGAGAGCAGCAGCCCGGCGGCCGTGGTGGAGACGGCCAGGTAGAGCGCGCCCCGGCGGCCGAGGCGGGCCACCAGACGTCCGGCGGCGGCGGAGGAGACCGTACCCACCAGGTAGACGAGGAAGATCGACCCGATGACGCCCTGCGGCAGGCTGAACGGCTCCTCGACCAGCCGGTAGCCGATCACCGTGTAGACCGCGCCGAACACCGTCATGAACAGGGCCCCGATCGCGTACAGCCGGACCAGCAGCGGGTTGCCCAGGTGGGTGGCGACGGTCTTCGCCAGGGCCTTCGGGTTCAGCGAACCGGGGCGGAAGTTCCTCGCCTTCGGGATGAGGAAGTGGAAGGCGACGGCGCACGCCAGCGCGAGCAGCCCGACCGCCGCGAGCGCGGCGCGCCAGCCCCACGCCTGGGCGACCCAGCCGGTGAGGATGCGACCGCTCATCCCGCCGATGCTGTTGCCCGCCACGAACAGCCCGATCGCGGCGATCAGCGCCTTGGGCCGTACCTCCTCCGCGAGATAGGCCATCGCGGAGGCCGGAAGCCCGGCCAGCGCCGCACCCTGGACGGCGCGCAGCGCGATCAGCGCGCCCATCGACGGGGCGAGGGGCACCAGCAGCCCGACCAGCACCGCGATGGCCAGCGACGCCGTCATCATCTGCCGGCGCCCGAACCGCTCGGAGAGCGCGCTCAGCGGCAGCACGAACAGGGCCAGGGCCCCGGTCGCCGCCGAGACCGTCCAGCTCGCCTGTCCGGCGGTGGCGCCGAACGACGCGGAGACGGCGGGCAGCAGGGCCTGGGTGGAGTAGAGGAGGGCGAACGCCGCGACACCGGCGGCGAAGAGGGCGAAGCTCATCCGGCGGTAGCCGGGGCGGCCGGGCTCCAGGCGCTCATGGGGGGAGGCCGGCGCGGCGGTGGTGGTGACGGGGGACGACGGGGCAGAGGCACCCACCACGACGGTGGATGCCCCGGTATCAGCGGGAGGCATACGTCGAAAGTAGACCCGCAGGTTTCATGCGTCCAATGCACGAAACTGCGATAATCAATCCCATGGCGCATGAACGCAGCTCAGGACCTCGGCTGTCACCAAGCAGTTACGAAGAAGACATCCGGGCCGTGCTCGCGCCCCGCCTCGCGTACTTCGAGGCGGTCGCCCGGCACGAGCATGTGACCCGCGCCGCACACGAGCTGGGCGTGCCGCAGTCCACGCTCTCGCGGGCCATGGTCCGGCTCGAAGCGGACCTGGGCGTCGCCCTGTTCGCCCGCAAGGGCCGCACGGTCTCCCTCACCCCGGCGGGCCGGACCTTCCTCGGCTCGGCCGAACGCGCCCTGGCCGAGGTGGAGAAGGCCGCCGACTCGGTCCGGGCGGACGCCGACCCGACGGCGGGCCGGGTCTCCTTCGGCTTCCTGCACACCATGGGCTCCGAGACCGTGCCCGCCCTGATCCGCGCCTTCCGGGTCGACCACCCGAGGGTCCGCTTCCAGCTCGTGCAGAACTACGGCGAGGCCATGATCGAACGGCTCCGCGCGGGCGGCCTCGACCTCTGCCTCACCTCGCCCGTGCCCGACGCCCCCGACCTGGTCACCCGCCGCCTCGACGAACAGCGGCTGCGCCTGGTGGTCCCGGACGACCACCGCCTCGCCTCCCGCCGCCGGATCCGCCTCGCGGAGGCCGCCGACGAGACGTTCGTGACGCTGGAGCCGGGTTACGGGCTCCGCCGGATCACCGACGACCTCTGCGCGGAGGCGGGCTTCACCCCGCGCGTCGCCTTCGAGGGCGAGGAGGCGGAGACCCTGCGCGGGCTGGTCGCGGCCGGGCTCGGGGTGGCGCTGCTGCCGCCGCCCGCCGTCGCCCGCCCCGGGGTCGTCGAGCTGACGGTGACGGCCCCGCGCGCGGCCCGCGAGATCGGCGTCGCCTGGCTGGACGGACACCCCGACACCCCGCCGGTCGCCGCCTTCAAGCGCTTCCTGCTCTCGCGGCGGGGGAACCTGCTGCCGGACTGAGGGGGAAGGGCGAGGCCGAGGGGACCAGGCGTGGTCGGGGCCGTCTTCCTGCGGGGAGCGGGGTGGCTGCACCGCCGCCGCGCCACGCGCGCCACGGACACCCCCACGGCACAGGTCGTCGTGGTGATGGCGGCGACCCTGGTGGCAGCCGCCCTGGCCGCCACCGCCGCCACGGACACCGTGTGGCTCGCCCTGCTGCTGGCCGCCGCCGGATGCGCGGCCGTGTGGGCGGCCACCGTGCTGCTGCTCCGGGGGCTCGCACGGCGGCGGACGGCCTGACGCCGGCTCCGGCCCGGCGGTGGCAGCCTGCGCCGCGGACTCGCACGGCGGCACCAGGCCTGACGCCCACCCTGCCCCGGCGCCCGCCCCGATCCTGTGCCTGACCCCACCCCGCCCCGACGCCCCCTCAGTGCCGCAGCGACCGCCCGAACCCGGCGGCCAGCGGCATCCGCAGCCCCAGCGGCGGCGGTGCGGCGAGCGCGTCCGCGACCGGGCGGGCGTAGGACCGGGCGAAGAGCGAGCCCCGGACGAAGTCGGCTGCCAGCGCGACCACTTCGGAGCGGTGCTGGCGCAACGCGTGCCCGTCGGAGTGGACTTCGAAGCGGCAGGTGTCCCGGTTGGCCTTCTTCGCCCGCTCGGCCAGCCGGTAGGACAGCTCCGGGTCGGTGCGCTCGTCGTTGGTGCCGTGCACGATCAGCACCCGCCGCCCCATCAACTGCTTCACCGGCTCCGGTCCGGCCGCCGTCGCGTCCGGCAGCCAGGGGGCCATCGCCAGGACGGAGGTGACCGCACCGTGCCCGGCGGCCCGCAACGCGGCCCGCCCGCCCACCCCGTGGCCGACCAGGCAGACCGGGACGTCGCCGTAGAGCCGCTGGACCTCGTCGGCCGCCCACGCTGCGTCCTCGGCGGGATGCGCGCCGTCCGCGTTCCAGCCCCGGCAGCGGTAGCGCAGCACGTGCACCGCGAGCCCGTCGCCCTCCCCGGCGCGGGCCAGGGCGCGGGCGAACGGCAGCTGTATCGCGTACGAGAGGGTGGAGGGGCGGCGGTGCGAGTCGGCCTCGCCGTCCGGGAGCAGCAGAACCACGCCGCTGACCTCGTCGGTTGCTCCGGCCGTCCGAACGGCCCGTCCCAGCCTGGCTGCGGGCAGGGGGAGTGCGCGCTGTCCCATGACAGAACAGTCTCAGAAGAGCAGGTGTACTCCACCCGACTTTCCGGTCACCGTTACGCATCGACAACCGGCGCTCTACGCGCGTAGGCGCTAGAGTGCGAAGATGACGAGCCAGACCCCGAATGTCCCTGATTCCGACCAGATCCGGCGCGCCCCCAAGGTGCTGCTCCACGACCACCTCGACGGCGGCCTGCGGCCGGGCACCATCGTCGAGCTGGCCCGCGCGCAGGGTTACGACTCCCTCCCCGAGACCGAGCCGGACAAGCTCGGCATCTGGTTCCGCGAGGCCGCCGACTCCGGCTCGCTGCCCCGGTATCTGGAGACCTTCGCCCACACCTGCGCCGTCATGCAGACCCGTGACGCGCTGTTCCGCGTGGCGGCCGAGTGCGCCGAGGACCTCGCCGAGGACGGTGTCGTCTACGCCGAGATCCGCTACGCCCCCGAGCAGCACCTGGAAGGCGGCCTGACCCTCGAAGAGGTCGTCGAGGCCGTCAACGCGGGCTTCCGCGAGGGCGAGCGCATCGCCCGCGCCAACGGCCACCGCATCCGCGTCGGCGCCCTCCTCACCGCGATGCGGCACGCCGCCCGCGCCCTGGAGATCGCCGAGCTGGCCAACAGCTACCGCGACCAGGGCGTCGTCGGCTTCGACATCGCGGGCGCCGAGGCCGGCTTCCCGCCCACCCGCCACCTCGACGCGTTCGAGTACCTCAAGCGCGAGAACAACCACTTCACGATCCACGCGGGCGAGGCCTTCGGCCTGCCGTCGATCTGGCAGGCCCTCCAGTGGTGCGGCGCCGACCGGCTCGGCCACGGGGTGCGGATCATCGACGACATCGAGGTCGCCGAGGACGGTTCGGTCTCCCTCGGCCGCCTCGCCTCCTACGTACGGGACAAGCGCATCCCGCTGGAGATGTGCCCGACCTCCAACCTCCAGACCGGCGCCGCCGACTCGTACGCCGAGCACCCGATCGGACTGCTGCGCAAACTGCACTTCCGCATCACGGTGAACACGGACAACCGGCTGATGAGCGGGACCAGCATGAGCCAGGAATTCGAGCTGTTGACCGAGACCTTCGGATACACGCTCGACGACATGCAGTGGTTCACAGTCAATGCGATGAAATCAGCTTTCATTCCTTTCGACGAACGTCTCGCGATGATCAATGACGTCATCAAGCCCGGATATGCCGAGCTGAAGTCGGAGTGGCTCTTCCGTCAGACCGCTGTGACCAGCAGTTCTGCGGTCTCCGGGAGCTGAGTGACGCATCAGGTGAAGGGGTCGGGAAACGGTTTCCCGGCCCTTTTCCCGCGTGTCGGGATGTTTGCGGATCGGGCGGTGGGCTGGCTAGTTTGCAGAGCCGCTCACATCCCCTTCCCCAAGGATGAATTCTCCATGAAGAAGTCTGCCAAGACTCTCGGTGTCGCCGCTCTCGGTGCCGCTTTCGCCGCTGCCGCCGCCGGCAGCGCCTCCGCCGCTCCCGCGCTGCCGCTGGACGCCGCGGCCGGGGCGCTCCCCGTCTCGACGATGGCGCTGGACACCGTCGCGCAGTCGGTCCAGAACGCGCCGGTCCAGGACACCGTCGGCAAGGTCCTCGGCGGCCAGGCCACCGACGCGGCCGCCCCGGTCACCGGTCTGCTCGGCGGACTGCCCACCCAGGGCCTCACCGCCAACGGGATCCCGCTCGGCGGCTGATCCGCGCCCGCGCGCCGGGATCCGGCGCGCACCCGCACATGCCGGTGGGGCGCACACCCTGGTCCAGGGTGTGCGCCCCACGGCGCGTTCTCGTCCGGCTTCTCGCTCCCCGTGGTCCGGCGCGTCACCAGGCCGTCGCGGAAGAGGTGGACTTCTCCGAGGGCAGCAGCGCCCACAGCGCCAGATAGAGCAGGAACTGCGGACCGGGCAGCAGGCAGGACACGACGAAGATCACGCGCATCGTGCTCGCCGACGTACCGAAGCGCCGGGCGAGGCCCGCGCACACTCCGCCGATCATGCGGCCTTCGCGGGGGCGGACAAGTGCGGCCATGGTGGGCTCCTTCGCGAACCGTAGCGGGAGGAGCAGCTTTCTCTGCTCCCCGATGTATCCATGGTGCCGCCGCGACGGGGGACAAAGCATCGCTCTACGGGGCGAGGCCGACCCCGGTAATCGTCGGGGTCGATCCCTGAGGGGCCTCGTCCCCGAGTCGGGTCTCGTGGCGGCGGTGGGGCAGGTCCCGCACCCCCGGCAGCCCCCGGCGGCGCAGCCGCGCCCGGCAGACCGGCACGACCAGCAGATGGGCCAGGACCACCCCGGTGGTGTTCAGCAGCAGCGAGTCGATGTCGACGACCTGCCCCGGCACCCCGGTCTGCCCCAGCTCGATGGCCAGCGAGATCAGCGCCCCGGCGGCGACCGTACGCAGCAGCGAGACCCAGGGGGAGACGAAGATCCGGCCCCCGGCCATCGGCAGCAGCACCCCGAGCGGGGCCAGCAGCACCAGCGCCCCACCGATCCGGCGGGCCGCCTCGGCCGGTCCCAGCGCGAGGTCCGCCCTGATCCCGGCGAGCGGCTCGAAATTCGCCGCCGTGATCCAGGGGACGTCCAGCGGGCGCAGCGTCAGCCACCCGACGAACAGGAGATGTGCGATCAGGAGGGTGATGCCCGCCGCGCGCAAGGGGATGACGGTCTGGCCGTCCGAACTGTGACGCACGCCCACCAAGACGCCACGACCGGCAGGATCGGTTCCGTACGGTCGAGGGTGACTGCGTACGAACGCTCCCGGCAGGGCCCGCGTCAGTCCAGCCGGAGCGCGTCCGGCGTGGCCAGGTCCCCCGGCCGGGACTTCGTCTGCGAGGTGCACAGATAGCCGCGCGGCGGGTAGTCCCCGGGCCCGCCCAGCACCACCGAACCGTCCCGGACCAGCGACTCGCTCTCCGCGTACGTGCACACCAGCTGGGCCAGCGCCTCCGCCGACAGGTCCTCCGGCTGGCTGCTCAGCCGCAGGGTGCCCGCCGGATCGCCGCTCCGGGACGGATCCACCCGCAGCCCCGCCGGGACCGCCGTGGTGAACCCGGCCCTCCGCTCGCCCGCGGACGGCGCCTCCTGGACCTCGTTCAGCAGAGCACGGGCCACCTCCACCGGCTCGGCGCCGACCGCGTCCGCCGGCATCGGCCGGTCCACGGTGACCAGCTGCGAGGCGCACACCAGATACACCTCGGCGCTCACACTGTCCGGCGACCGGGTGGCCACGTCGGAGGCGGAGAGCCGGCACGGCACCCGGGAGGGAGCGGCCCCCGCGTCCACCGGCACCGAGGTCGTCCGGATCCCGCACCCGGAGACCAGCGCCGCGACCGCCAGCAGGCCTGCCAGGGAGACCGCGGAACGCCCCCGCAGCGGGCTCCGCCTCCGGTACGTGACATCGTCGCGCTTCACGTCGCCCCGTCCTCGCCCGGTGCGCCCGCGCCCGGTTCGTCGTTCCGTACGATCCTCTCGGCGTCACGCGGCAGCCGCAGCGTGAACACGGCACCGCCGTCCGGGGAGTTCGCCGCCGAGATGTCACCGCCGTGGATGTGCGCGTTCTCCATGGCGATGGAGAGGCCGAGCCCGCTGCCCTCCGACCGCGGCCGGGAGGCGCTCGCCTTGTAGAACCGGTCGAAGACGTGCGGCAGCACGTCCTCGGGGATGCCCGGACCGTGGTCCCGTACCTCGATGACCAGCTCCTCGCCCTCGGTCCGCACCCGGACGCCCACCGGCGAACCGCCGTGCTTGAGGGCGTTGCCGATCAGGTTGGCCAGGATCACGTCCAGCCGGCGCGGATCGAGCCGGGCCATCATGCCGCGCTCCGCGTCCAGGTGCACCGCGTCCAGCCAGGCCCGCGCGTCGATGCACGCGGTCACCTGGTCGGCCACGTCGACGTCGTCCAGGACGAGCCGGGCCGTGCCCGCGTCGAAGCGGGTCACCTCCATGAGGTTCTCCACCAGGTCGTTCAGCCGCCGGGTCTCGCTGACCACCAGGTGCACGGCCGGCGCGATCATCGGATCGAGGGTGTCCGCCTCGTCCTCCAGCACCTCGGCCACCGCGGTGATCGCGGTCAGCGGCGTACGCAGCTCGTGCGACATGTCGGCGACGAACCGCCGGCTCGCCTCCTCCCGCGCACTCATGTCCGCGACCTTCTTCTCCAGCGAGCTCGCCGTCCGGTTGAACGTACGGGAGAGATCGGCCAGTTCGTCCGTGCCGGAGACCACGAGCCGGGTGTCGAGCTTGCCCTCGCCGAGCTTGCGGGCCGCGTCGCCGAGCCGCTGCACCGGGCGCAGCACCGTCGTCGCGGCCGCCTGCGCGAGCAGCGCCGAGCCGACCAGCGCGAGGGCGGTGGCGATCCCCAGTGACCAGGCCAGCGAGTTGAGGTCCTGCCGCTCCTGGTCGAGGGACTTGAGCATGTAACCGGTCGGGCCGCCGCCGATGATCCGCGTACCGGCCACGAGATACGGCGTCCCCGCGATGCTCGTACGCTGCCAGAACAGGTGGTACTCGTGCTCGTTGCTCGACGTCAGCGGCTGCTTGCGGGCCACCTGCTGCTGCAGCGAGTCCGGCACGTGGGCCCGGGTGAAGGTGTCCAGGTCGGAGTAGCCCACGATCGGCTTGCCGCGCTCGCGCTCGGCCTCCAGCAGCACGCTGTAGCCCGGGCTGCTGGACGCCATCTCCCCGGCCGCCCGCTGGAGATCGTCCTTGGTCGGCCGCGTCGGCAGCGCCGCCGCCGTCTCCTGCATCTGCCGCCGGAAGTCATCGAGCGCGGCGCCCTGCGTACGGGTCAGCACGGCCTCGCGGTTGAGCCAGTACGCGATGCCCGAGGCGGACGCCGCGGCCACCAGCGCCACCAGCGCGAACACCACGACGAGCCGCATGCGCAGACTGGTCCAGCGCAGCCCCGCACGCGGGGACCGCTTGGCGGTCTCGGTCACTGAGGTGAGTCCAGCCGGTAGCCCACGCCCCGCACCGTACGGATCAGGGTCGGCGAGGACGGCACGTCCTCCACCTTCGCGCGCAGCCGCTGCACACAGGCGTCCACCAGACGGGAGTCGCCCAGATAATCGTGCTCCCAGACCAGCCGCAGCAACTGCTGCCGGGACAGGGCCTGTCCCGGCCGGCGGCTCAGCTCCAGCAGGAGCCGCAGCTCGGTCGGCGTGAGCTGCAGGTCCTCCCCGTCCTTGGTGACGGTCATGGCGGAGCGGTCGATCACCACGTTGCCGAAGGTCGCCGAGTCGGTCGACTCGCGCTCCCCGCGGCGCAGCACCGCCCGGATCCGGGCGTCCAGCACCCGGCCCTGGACGGGTTTCACCACATAGTCGTCCGCGCCGGACTCCAGTCCCACCACGACGTCGATGTCGTCGCTGCGCGCGGTCAGCAGAATGATCGGCAGCTGGTCGGTGCGGCGGATTCGCCGGCACACCTCGAAACCGTCGATCCCGGGCAGCATCACATCCAGCACGACCAGGTCGGGCCGCTGCTCGCGCAGCAGCTCCAGACCGTCCTCTCCCGTCGCCGCGGTGGCCACACGGTGGCCCTGGCGTGACAGCGAGAGTTCGAGGGCCGTGCGGATGGCGTCGTCGTCCTCGATCAGCAACAGGAAAGGCACGAGCGTCATTCTGGCCCATGGTGGCGCTTCAGTTCGACCTGTGGTCCCGTCCGATTGTCCGGGCACGGCCGCAACCGCCCCTGTGACAGGCCTGTGACAGTCGGGGGACAGCGCCATGAAACTGCCCCGGCAAGCTCTTGGTCAGCAAGGAACGAACGGACTCCACCGATAGGGGGCGCGAGATGAACGCACTGCACAGCACCAGCTCAAGCGCAGTTGTGACGCGCCTCCACGACATCGGGCGGAGCAGCGAGAAGTCCGGTGTGACGAACGTACGGGGGTGTGTTCGGAGCGCCGGGCGTCAGCATCTGCCGTCGCAGTCGACCGCGGAGCAGCCGCGTTCGATGTACATGACGGTGGTTGACGCACCCACGGGGGATGTGGGGGGCAACGGGGGAAGCGCGTACGGGAAGGCCACGGGGGATCGCACCACGGGGGCGGAGAACGCGGACGCCGAAGCGGCGTTCACGGCCTACGTCCAGGAGCGACGGGCCTCCCTGTACGCCACCGCCTACCACCTGACCGGTGACCGGTTCGAGGCCGAGGACCTGCTGCAGAGCGCCCTCTTCTCGACGTACCGGGCCTGGGACCGGATCAGCGACAAGGCGGCCGTCGGCGGCTATCTGCGCCGCACCATGACCAACCTGCACATCAGCGCCTGGCGCAGGCGCAAGCTCAACGAATACCCGACCGAGGAGCTGCCGGAGACGGTGGGCGACACGGACGCGATGCGCGGCACGGAGCTGCGGGCGGTGCTGTGGCAGGCGCTCGCCCGGCTGCCCGAACTCCAGCGCACGATGCTGGTCCTGCGGTACTACGAGGGCCGCACCGACCCGGAGATCGCGTCCATCCTCGACATCAGTGTCGGCACGGTGAAGTCGAGCATCTGGCGCTCCCTGCGCCGGCTGCGCGAGGACGAGGTCCTCAGCTTCGGACGTGACGAGCAGGAGTCCTTCGGCGAGCTGGTGGCCTGAGGCAGGGCCCTCCGCTTCGGGGGAGGCGGGGGCCACGGGGGAACACGGGGGAGCAGGAAAACGGGGACCGAGGGGACCCGGGGGAAAACGGGGGAGTACGGGGAAAGGCCCATCGCTTCGGGGGAGGCGCGGGCCACGGGGGAAACGGGAAAGCAGCGGGGTCGTACGGGCCGGGGGGTCCTGTACGGCCCCGCTGTCCGTGTGCCCTGACCGTTACGGTGTGGCCGGCGCCGTTGTTCCCGGCCCCGCGAACCAGGAAGCGAGCACGTGAGCACAGCAGGAGCAGCAGGCCGTACGCGACCGGCGTGGAAGATCTGGGCGGTCGTGGCCGCCGTCGTCGTCGTGGTGATCGCGGGGCTGCTGCACGTCTGGCGCAACACCAATGTGCTGACGGCGGATCGGCTCTGCGGGGACCTGGTCTCGGCGGAGAAGGCGGACGCCGTCCTTCCGGGGTCCGGGCGCCTGGACGCCGAAGGGGGCGGGCTGGACGGCGACGACCTGACGGATACGCGGTGCGGGGTCGAGAAGTCGTCCGTCGTCCTCGGTTCCGGCGCGAGCGGGCTGAGTGTCCGGCTCTGGGGGGCACGGGGCTATGACCCACTGGCGTTCGAAGGCGAGCCCTACCCGCCGGGCGCCTCGTACTTCACCGGCGAGGTGACCGGCGGGGCCAATGCGTACAAAGCGTGGGTCATGCTGCCCGAGAAGTGCTGGACCGACCGGCCGGTGGTCGCCGAGTTCAGCGTTGACGAACCGGCCGCCGACCGCACCGCCTTTGCCGCCCTGGCCACCGACACCGCACGGACCATCGCGGCCCGGGCCACGTGCGGTGACCTCCCCGAGAAGCCCGGAACGCTCATCTCTCCCCGCTCCGATGCCGCGCGCCCGGTCTCCGAAGCGCAGGTGTGCGGCCTGGACGGCCTGACCGTGGAGGGGCAGGCGCCGGCCGGGACGAAGGTGCTCGAAGAGGAGCAGAAGGCCCCCGCCGACCTGTGGTTCTGCAAGCTGACCCTGGACGACGAGACGAGTGGCTTCGTCCGTGGTGACGGCTTCATGAAGTACACCGCCACCACGGACCCGCTGCTCATCGACGCCCTGCGGAAGTTCCCGGGTACGGAGAAGGGCCGGGCGCCGGACGGCCGGGAAGCCGAAATCGTCGACAAGGGGGTCGGATTCATCCTGCCCTGTGTCGGCAGCGGCCCTCTCTACCTGGCGATGGAGTCGGGGCAGCAGTACCTGGAGGCGAGCAAGCGCCACGCGGACCTTCCCCGGAGGGACGCGTACTTCGCCCCCTTCATGAAGGCCGCCACCAAGACCTTCGGCTGCGCCACCCCCGCAACCGGCTGAGCGCGAGCACGGGGGCGTCCGTCCTATTCCGGGACCGGCGCTCCCACGCTCGCCCGCCGATACCGCCCCGCCGCCGCCGCGGCGAACCGCCCCAGCGCCTCCTCCTTGCCGCACGGATACGCCCCCAGCGCCGTCTGACGGGCCACGATGCGCCGCTCGGCCCGCATCAGCCGCCAGCCGCGCCGCAGCAGGAACGGGACCGACTTGCGGCCCTCGCGCAGGTCCCGCAGCAGCCGGCGGCGGAAGGTCGTGGTCGGGCGGCCGCGCAGGCAGAGCGCGTCCGCGAGCAGGCCTGTTTCCTGGCAGCGTTCCACGATGTCCGCCGCGAAGATGCCCTCCGCCACGAACAGTGGCGAGCGCTCGATGTGGAAGGTCTCGTGCCCCGTACGGGAGCTGGTCGCGATGTCGTACACCGGAACGTCCGTACGGCCTCGCCGGCACAGCTCGGCGATCGCGGCCACCGCCGCGTCCGCGTCCCAGGACCCGGCGGAGTCCCAGTCGATGTCCGTCGAGCCGGGGACCCGGGGCAGCGTCGGGTCGTCGTACTCCTTGTAGAAGTCGTCGAGGCGCAGCACCGGAAGGCCGGTGCGGGCGGCGAGGACGGACTTGCCGGAGCCGGAGGGGCCCGCGAGCAGCACGACGCGGGTCGGGATCGGTTGGGAACTCACAGAACAGAAGTGTGAGGCATTGACCCGCGCAGGGGACCCCTCGGGCCTCCTGTTGGTATCCAGCATCACACCTCAACTACTCTGCGCGTACGGACGATTACCCGACCAGGCTCGATCAGGTGGAAAAACATGGCACTTCATGCACGTAAGCCCGAACGTCGCGTCCTGCTGCGCGCCGGTCTGACCTTCACCGCGCTGGGGGCCGCGCTGGGGGCCGGTGCGGGCTCCGCACAGGCCGCCCCCCAGCTGCCTCCGGTCGCGGAGATCCCCGAGCAGGGCGTCTCCGCCGTGCAGGCGGTCACCGAGTCGGCCGGACCCGCGGTGACCGGCGCGCTCGGCACCTCGGTGGCGAGCAGCCTCGCCCCGATCACCGACCTTCAGCTGCACCCGCTGGCCAACACCGGCGTGGACCCGCTGGACAACGCCGTGGGCACCCAGATCGCCGACTTCAAGCCGGTGACCACCGCCATCGTCACCGACCCGATCACCAGCGGCGGTTCGCTGAGTGACCTGCCCGTGGTGGGTCCGGTGACCAAGCTCGTCACCGGCTGACGCACGCGGGCACGGATACGGACACGCGAACGGGGCCGCCCCGGGGTGGGAGGGCGGCCCCGTTCGGGTACCTGGCGGGAGGTCCCTGCTCAGTACGAGGAGCCCGCTGCTCCCAGTGCGCCCGTCGGGTGCCAGACCGTCTTGGTCTCCAGGAACGCCGTCAGACGGTGCGTGCCGGGGGAGGCCGGCCAGTCCTCGGAGTCCGACGTGCCGTCCGCGTCCACAGGCTGTGGACGGAGGACGCGCTTCAGGTTGTCCGCCGCCGCGATCTCCAGCTCCTTCGCCAGCGCGGCGTCCGCGCCGGTCAGGTCGATCGCGTTGACGTCCTGGTGGGCGGCGAGCGGCGCGGCGATCTCCGCTGTGACGCCCGACAGGATGTTGACCACACCGCCGGGTACGTCGGAGGTGGCCAGCACCTCGCCCAGCGACAGCGCGGGCAGCGGGGCGTCCGCCGAGGCGATGACGACCGCCGTGTTGCCGGTGGCGATCACCGGGGCGATCACCGAGACCAGCCCGAGGAACGACGACTTCTGCGGCGCCAGGACCGCGACGACGCCCGTCGGCTCCGGGGTGGAGAGGTTGAAGAAGGGGCCCGCGACCGGGTTGGCCCCGCCCGCGATCTGGCCGATCTTGTCGGTCCAGCCCGCGTACCAGACCCAGCGGTCGATCGCCGCGTCGACCGCGGCCGCCGCCTTGGACTTCGACAGCCCCTCGGAGGCGGCCACCTCGCGGACGAACTGCTCCTTGCGGCCCTCCAGCATCTCCGCGACGCGGTAGAGGACCTGGCCCCGGTTGTACGCGGTCGCGCCCGACCAGCCGCCGAACGCCTTGCGCGCGGCCACGACCGCGTCGCGCGCGTCCTTGCGGGAGGACTTCGGAGCGTTGGCCAGCCACTGGCCCTTGCCCGCCGCGCCAGCGGCTGATGTCTTCGTCGTCACCTCGTACACCCGGCCGCTCTCGGAGCGGGGGAACTTGCCCCCGACGTACAGCTTGTAGGTCTTGAAGACGCCAAGACGGTTCTGATCAGACATCGAGGTACGCCTCCAGGCCGTGGCGGCCGCCCTCGCGGCCGAAGCCCGACTCCTTGTAACCGCCGAACGGCGACGTCGGGTCGAACTTGTTGAACGTGTTGGCCCAGACGACGCCCGCGCGGAGCTTGTTGGCCACCGCGAGGATGCGGGAGCCCTTCTCCGTCCAGATGCCCGCCGAGAGGCCGTACTGGCTGTTGTTGGCCTTGGCGACCGCCTCGTCCGGGGTGCGGAACGAGAGCACGGAGAGGACCGGGCCGAAGATCTCGTCCCGGGCCACCGTGTGCGCCTGGGTGACGTTCGTGAAGAGCGTCGGGGCGAACCAGTAACCGGAGGAGGGCAGTTCGCAGGGGGCGCTCCAGCGCTCCGCGCCCTCCGCCTCGCCCGTCTCGACCAGGGAGGTGATCCGGGCGAGCTGCTCGGCGGAGTTGATCGCGCCGATGTCGGTGTTCTTGTCCAGCGGGTCGCCGAGGCGGAGGGTCGAGAGCCGGCGCTTGAGCGCGTCCAGCACCTCGTCCTGGACCGACTCCTGGACCAGCAGCCGGGAGCCCGCGCAGCAGACCTGGCCCTGGTTGAAGAAGATCCCGGTGACGATGCCCTCGACGGCCTGGTCGATCGGGGCGTCGTCGAACACGATGTTCGCGCCCTTGCCGCCCAGCTCCAGGGTGACCTTCTTGTCCGTACCCGCGACGGAGCGGGCGATGGCCTTGCCGACGGCGGTCGAACCGGTGAAGGCCACCTTGTTGACGTCCGGGTGCGTGACGAGCGCCTCGCCCGCGTCCCCGTAGCCGGTGAGGATGTTGACGACGCCCTTGGGGAGTCCCGCCTGGCGGCAGATGTCCGCGAAGAAGAGCGCGCTCAGCGGCGTCGTCTCGGCCGGCTTCAGGACCACCGTGTTGCCCGTGGCGAGCGCCGGGGCGATCTTCCACGCGAGCATCAGCAGCGGGAAGTTCCACGGGATGACCTGGCCGGCCACGCCCAGCGGACGGGGGTTCGCCCCGTACCCCGCGTGGTCGAGCTTGTCCGCCCAGCCCGCGTAGTAGAAGAAGTGCGCGGCGACCAGCGGGAGGTCCGCGTCGCGGGTCTCCTTGATGGGCTTGCCGTTGTCGAGCGTCTCCAGGACGGCCAGCTCACGGCTGCGCTCCTGGATGATCCGGGCGATCCGGAACAGGTACTTGGCGCGCTCGGAGCCGGGCAGCGCCGACCACTTCTCGAACGCCTTGCGGGCCGCCTTCACGGCCCGGTCCACGTCCGCCGTGCCCGCCTGCGCGACCTCGGAGAGGACCTCCTCGCTGCTCGGCGAGACGGTCTTGAAGACCTTGCCGTCGGCGGCCTCGGTGAACTCCCCGTCGATGAACAGCCCGTACGACGGGGCGATGTCGACGACGGAACGGGACTCCGGCGCCGGTGCGTACTCGAATGCGGATGCCATGGCTATCAGTCCACCGTCACGTAATCGGGGCCGGAGTAACGGCCGGTGCTGAGCTTCTGGCGCTGCATCAGCAGGTCGTTGAGCAGGCTGGACGCGCCGAACCGGAACCAGTGCGGGTCCAGCCAGTCCTCGCCCGCCGTCTCGTTCACCAGGACCAGGAACTTCACCGCGTCCTTGGTGGTGCGGATGCCGCCGGCCGGCTTCACGCCGATCTGCACGCCGGTGGCCGCCCGGAAGTCCCGGACCGCCTCCAGCATGAGGAGGGTGTTGGCGGGGGTGGCGTTGGTGGCCACCTTGCCGGTCGAGGTCTTGATGAAGTCCGCGCCCGCCAGCATCCCGATCCAGGAGGCCCGGCGGATGTTGTCGTACGTGGACAGCTCGCCGGTCTCGAAGATCACCTTGAGGCGGGCGGGGCCGCACTCCGCCTTCACGGCGAGGATCTCCTCGTACACCTTCAGGAACCGGCCGGAGAGGAACGCCCCCCGGTCGATCACCATGTCGATCTCGTCGGCCCCGGCCGCCACGGCGTCGCGGACGTCCGCGAGCTTGACGTCCAGCGCGGCACGGCCCGCCGGGAAGGCGGTCGCCACGGACGCCACCTTCACGCCGGAACCGGCGACCGAGGCGGCCGCGGTGGCCGCCATGTCGGGGTAGACGCAGACGGCCGCGGTGCGCGGGGTCGTGCGGTCGGTCGGGTCGGGATTGACGGCCTTGGCGGCGAGAGCCCGGACCTTGCCCGGGGTGTCCGCGCCTTCCAGCGTCGTCAGGTCGATCATCGAGATGGCGAGATCGATGGCGTACGCCTTGGCCGTCGTCTTGATCGAACGGGTTCCGAGGGAGGCGGCGCGCGCTTCGAGGCCGACGGCGTCGACGCCGGGCAACCCGAACAGGAAGCGGCGCAGCGCACTGTCGGACGCCGTCGCGTCGGCAAATGCGGGAGCAGTGGTGGGCATGGTCACCAGAGGAGCATATCTACGCGCGTAGCGACCTGTACAGGGGGCCGGGCGATCCGTGCGTTCCGGCCCGGGGGCGCGAGCGCGGGCGGGCGCTCCGCCGGGCCGGACGCCCATCGGGCAGAATCGGCCCCATGACGAGCCCCACACCCCCCGCAGAGCCGCCCCACGCGGACCGGACCTACCGCTCCGTGGCCGCGCTGGTCTGCGGGTCGCTGCTGCTCCTGCTGATCGCCTGGATGGCCGGGGACGCCATGATCCGGGGCGAGGGGCGCACGCCGTGGCTCGCGCTGGCCGCGCTGCTCCTCGTGGTGCCGCTGGTGGTGGCGTTCACCCTGCGGCCCGCCGTCTTCGCGAACGACGAGCGCATCCGGGTCCGCAACCCGTTCCGGACGATCCAGCTCCCCTGGACCGAGGTCGCCGACGTACGGGCCTCGTACTCCTCCGAACTGCTCGCCCAGGACGGTACGAAGTACCAGCTCTGGGCGATCCCCGTCTCCCTGCGCGCCCGCAAGCGCGCGGCGCGCAGCGCGGCCCGGGCGGCGCACGACGACCCCTACGGCCGTACGTCGGTGAGCGCCGACGTCCGCGACTCCGCCGGGCGCACGGGCTCGGCCGACCAGACCGTCCGCGATCTGCGGGACATCGCCGAGCGAGCCGGTGACACGACTCCGGAGGGCGTGGACCGGGGCTCGGTGCGCTGGGCGTACGAGGTGATCGCCCCGGCCGTCGCGGGGGCCGTCCTGCTGGTGGTGCTGGTGGCGGTGGGCTGACGCCGACGCCACCGGACGCCGAGGGGCCGGGACCCCGGGCGGGGTGCCGGCCCCTCGGCGTGTGCGGAATCGGTCCGTCAGATGCCTGCCGCCGTCGCCAGGTCCCGCTTGATCCCGGCGAGCAGTTCGGCTCCCCGGGCCCGCGCGGCGGGCAGCCCGGCCGCGTCCGCCACCGGGACGACGACCTCCAGGTAGCACTTCAGCTTCGGCTCGGTGCCGCTCGGGCGGACGATCACCCGGGCCCCCTCCAGCTGGTAGCGCAGCCCGTCGGTGGGCGGCAGCCGGTCCGTGCCCTGCGACAGGTCCTCGGCCGAGGTGACCGCGAGGCCGGCCAGGGCGGTCGGGGGCTGCTCGCGGAGCCGGGCCATGGCGTCCGCGATGACCGACAGGTCCTCCACCCGCACCGAGAGCTGGTCGGTGGCGTGCAGGCCGTGCGCGAGCGCCAGGTCGTCCAGCAGATCCAGCAGCGTACGGCCCTGCTCCTTGAGTACGGAGGCGAGCTCGGCGACGAGCAGGGCTGCGGTGATGCCGTCCTTGTCGCGGACGCCCTCGGGGTCGACGCAGTACCCGAGCGCCTCCTCGTAGCCGTACCGCAGGCCGTCCACCCGGGCGATCCACTTGAAGCCCGTCAGCGTCTCCTCGTAGCCGAGGCCCGCCTTCTCGGCGATCCGGCCGAGCAGCGAGGACGACACGATGGACTCAGCGAAGACGCCGCTCGCGCCCCGCTCCACCAGGTGCGCGGCGAGCAGCGCGCCCACCTCGTCGCCGCGCAGCATCCGCCAGCCGCCCTCCACGGAGGTGTCGGGCGCGGCGACGGCGCAGCGGTCCGCGTCCGGGTCGTTGGCGATGATCAGGTCCGGCGCGGCCCGGCGCGCGGTGGCGAACGCGAGATCCATCGCGCCGGGCTCTTCCGGGTTGGGGAAGGCGACGGTGGGGAACGCGGGGTCGGGCTCGGCCTGCTCGGTGACGAGGACCGGCTCCGGGAACCCGGCGCGGGCGAACGCCGCCGTCAGCACCGACGTCCCGACGCCGTGCATCGCCGTGTAGACCGTGCGCGCGGTACGGGGGCTGCCGGAGGCCAGGACCGCGTCCGTACGGGCGAGGTAGGCGTCCAGGACCTCCTCGCCGAGGGTCTCCCAGCCGTCCTCGGGGCGTACGACGCCCGCCAGCGGGCCGACCGCGGCGATGGCGGCCGCGATCTCGCCGTCGGCGGGGGGCATGATCTGCGAGCCGTCACCGAGGTAGACCTTGTAGCCGTTGTCGCGGGGCGGGTTGTGGCTTGCGGTGACCTCGACACCGGCGACGGCGCCCAGGTGCCTTATGGCGTACGCCAGTACGGGGGTGGGGAGCGGGCGGGGGAGCACGGCGGCGCGGAGTCCGGCGCCGGTCATCACGGCGGCGGTGTCGCGCGCGAAGTCCGCCGACCTGTAGCGGGCGTCGTAGCCGATGACGACGAGCCCGCCCTCCTGCCCCTGGGCCTTCAGGTAGGCGGCGAGGCCCGCCGCCGCCCGGATCACCACGGACCGGTTCATCCGCATCGGGCCGGCCCCGAGCTCGCCGCGCAGTCCGGCGGTGCCGAACTGGAGCGTGCCGGCGAAACGGGCGGCGAGCTCGGCGGTGTCGCCCGCATCGATGAGGGCGGCCAGCTCGTCGCGGGTCTCGGGGTCGGGGTCCTCGGCCAGCCAGGTCCTGGCCTGCGCGATGAGGTCGTGCTGCACGGGGGCCGCCTTTCGGGGGTGTGCGGTGTGGTGGTGGTGGGGCGGTGCGGGTGGGTGGACGCCGGGGCTCCGCCCCGGACCCCGCTCCTCAAACGCCGGAGGGGGCCGGATGTGGGCCCGGTCCTCCAGTGCGGGGAGGGGTTGGAAGTGGGCCCGGTCCTCCAG
Source organism: Streptomyces globisporus C-1027 (assembly GCF_000261345.2). Lineage (NCBI taxonomy): Bacteria > Bacillati > Actinomycetota > Actinomycetes > Kitasatosporales > Streptomycetaceae > Streptomyces > Streptomyces globisporus. The sequence goes on from NZ_CP013738.1 coordinate 5,067,287, forward strand.
CGCGGGAGCAAGGGAAGCGGCCCGGTCCTGCAGCGCGGGAGGAACGGAAGCGGCCCGGTCCTCGGGCGCGGGATGAACTGGTCGGGCCGCCGGAGAGGCGGGAAAGGCGGCCGGCCCGGAAAGCCGGGCTCGGCTCTAGATGCGCTCCAGCACCCTTGCCAGCAGCGCGCCCATCCGGGTCGCCGAGTCGCGGCCCGCCTGGAGGACCTCCTCGTGGTTGAGGGGTTCTCCGGAGAGGCCCGCCGCCAGGTTGGTGACCAGGGAGAGGCCGAGTACCTCGGCGCCCGCCTCGCGGGCCGCGATGGCCTCCAGGACCGTGGACATGCCGACCAGGTCGCCGCCCATGACCCGGACCATGTTGATCTCGGCCGGGGTCTCGTAGTGCGGGCCGGGGAACTGGACGTACACGCCCTCTTCGAGAGTGTCGTCGATCTCCTTGCACAGCGCGCGCAGCCGCGGGGAGTACAGGTCGGTCAGGTCGACGAAGTTGGCGCCGATGATCGGCGAGGCGGCCGTCAGGTTGATGTGGTCGCTGATCAGGACCGGCTGGCCCGGGCGCATGCCCTCGCGCAGACCGCCGCAGCCGTTCGTCAGGACGACGGTCTTGCAGCCCGCGGCCACCGCCGTACGGACCCCGTGGGCGACGGCGGCGACGCCCCGGCCCTCGTAGAAGTGCGTGCGGCCGAGGAAGACCAGGGCACGCTTCTCGCCGATCTTGTACGAGCGGACCGTGCCGCCGTGGCCCTCGACGGCGGGCGCCGGGAAGCCGGGCAGCTCGGTCACGGGGAACTCGGCCTCCGGAACGCCGAGTGCTTCGCCCGCGGGCGCCCAGCCGGAGCCCATGACCAGGGCGACGTCATGGGTCTCGGCGCCGGTCAGCTCGCGCAGGCGGGCGGCGGCCCCGGCGGCGGCTGCCTGCGGGTCGCCCTGGATGTTGTCCGGAATAACAGATGCGTTCACGCCGACGAGCGTAACCGCTGAATCCCTACGCGCGTAGATGCACTGGCGCAAAGACGCGCACGAGGCGTTCGTGCTTTTGTACGAAGAGGGGTCGGACGGGATGTCGTCCGCCCTGGTCAGCAGGGGCGCTTGCGCAGTTCCATCACATAGTCGTGCGGGGCGCCCGCGGACTCGGCGGCGTCGGCGATCTCGCCCAGATAGCGTGCCGAGGGCAGCCCGCCCTCGTACCCGTTGAGCACGTAGATCCAGGCCGGCTCCTCGCCGTCGAGGGTGTGCACCCGGATGCGCATCCGGCGGTAGATGTCGAGGCCGACACCCTCCCAGCGGTCCATGGAGTCCTCGTCCATGGGCGCCAGGTCGTACAGCGCGACGAAGACCTGGGAGCGCGGCGCCTCCACCACGGTGGCCAGCGCCCCCTCCCAGCCCATCTGCTCCCCGCCGAAGGTCAGTCGCCAGCCGTTGAGCCAGCCGGTGCTGCGCATCGGGGAATGCGGGGCGCGGCGGGTCATCAGCCGCGCGTCGAGGTTGCCGGCGTACGCGGCGTAGAGCGACATGGGTCCGAGGGTACGGGAGGTGGGGGCGGGAGCGGCGGTTCCTGTGACGAAGGCCCCGGTCGGGGGAGTGGGGGCGGGGAGTGGGAGCAGGGGTGAGGGGCGGGTGCGGCGCCCGTTCCGGGGGCTCGTTCCCGTATGGAGGGCCCCGGGGCGAAGCACCTTGGCGCGTGCGGGACAATGGAGTACGTACTGCATTCCCCCGGGGCGATCCCCCGGACCCCCGGCCGGGGCGGCAGGCGGCCGCGGGTTACACAACGCGAGGCGGACTTTTCGTGACCCGGATCGTGATCATCGGCGGCGGCCCCGGCGGCTACGAGGCGGCCCTGGTGGGTGCCCAGCTCGGCGCGGAGGTGACCGTCGTCGACTGCGACGGCCTCGGCGGAGCTTCGGTCCTCACCGACTGCGTGCCCTCGAAGACCCTGATCGCGACGGCCGAGGTGATGACCACCTTCGACTCCTCGTACGAGGAACTGGGCATCATCGTCGCCGACGACACCCCGCACGTGGAGCAGGCCGCCCGGGTCGTCGGCGTGGACCTCGGCAAGGTCAACCGCCGGGTCAAGCGCCTCGCGCTCGCCCAGTCCCACGACATCACCGCCTCCGTCACCCGGACCGGCGCCCGCGTGATGCGCGGCCGGGGCCGGCTCGACGGGCTCCAGGCCGCCGACGGCTCCCGGCAGGTCGTCGTCACCGCCGCCGACGGCACCGAGGAGCGGCTGACCGCCGACGCGGTGCTGATAGCGACCGGCGGTCACCCCCGGGAGATCCCGGACGCGCAGCCCGACGGCGAGCGCATCCTGAACTGGACCCAGGTCTACGACCTCGACGAGCTGCCCGAGGAGCTCATCGTCGTCGGATCCGGTGTCACCGGCGCCGAGTTCGCCGGGGCCTACCAGGCGCTCGGCTCCCGCGTCACCCTCGTCTCCTCCCGTGACCGGGTGCTGCCGGGCGAGGACCCGGACGCCGCCGCCGTGCTGGAGGACGTCTTCCGCCGCCGCGGGATGAACGTCATGGCCCGCTCCCGCGCCCAGTCCGCCAAGCGGGTCGGCGACCGGGTCGAGGTGACGCTCGCCGACGGCCGGGTCATCACCGGCTCGCACTGCCTGATGGCGGTCGGCGCGATCCCGAACACCGCGAACATGGGCCTGGAGGAGGCCGGCGTACGGCTCAAGGAGTCCGGGCACATCCTCACCGACCGGGTCTCGCGTACGAGTGCCCCCGGCGTCTACGCGGCCGGTGACGTCACCGGGATCTTCGCGCTGGCCTCGGTCGCCGCGATGCAGGGCCGGATCGCGATGTACCACTTCCTCGGCGACGCGGTCGCCCCGCTGAACCTCAAGGCCGTCTCCGCCAACGTCTTCACCGACCCGGAGATCGCCACCGTCGGCTACAGCCAGGCCGACGTCGACGCGGGCAAGATCGAGGCCCGGGTCGTCAAGCTGCCGCTGCTGCGCAACCCGCGCGCGAAGATGCAGGGCATCCGCGACGGCTTCGTCAAGATCTTCTGCCGTCCCGGTACGGGCATCGTGGTCGGCGGCTGCGTGGTCGCGCCGCGCGCCAGCGAGCTGATCCACCCGATCTCGATCGCGGTCGACAACAATCTGACGGTGGAACAGATCGCAAACGCTTTCACCGTGTACCCGTCCCTGTCCGGATCGATCGCCGAAGTGGCCCGGCAGTTGCACACCCGCAAGCTCACCGGCGAGGGCTGAGGACCCGGAAAGCCGGGCAACTCCCGCCAAACGCCGACAGATCGCGTGGTGCCGCGACCGCTTCGCGATCACCCCCGAACAACGAAGGGGCCTCCTATACCACTGGGAGGCCCCTTTGAAGTACAACTTCTGTTATTCGGCGCAAACTGCTGAAAACTCACCGGCGGCCAGGTTACTGTCAGTTTCGTGTTCGCTGCAGAACGTCGTCAATTGATCCTCGAAATGGTGCGCGCCAACGGGGCGGTATCGCTCCGTGAGCTCGCCCGCGTCGTCCAGACCTCCGAAGTGACCGTACGGCGGGACGTGCGGGCACTGGAGGCAGAAGGACTCCTCGACCGCCGGCACGGCGGTGCGGTCTTGCCGGGCGGTTTTACGCGGGAGTCCGGCTTTCCGCAGAAATCCCATCTCTCCACCGCGGAGAAGACCGCGATCGCCGACCTGGCCGCCGGCCTCGTCGGCGAGGGCGAGGCCATCGTGGTCGGCGCCGGAACGACCACGCAGGAGCTGGCCCGCCGGCTCGCGCGGGTTCCCGGGCTGACCGTCGTCACCAACTCCCTGCTGGTGGCGCAGGCGTTGGCCCATGCCAACCGGGTCGAAGTCGTCATGACCGGCGGCACCCTGCGCGGGAGCAACTACGCGCTGGTGGGCAGCGGGGCCGAGCAGTCCCTCCAGGGGCTGCGGGTATCCCGGGCCTTTCTCTCCGGGAGCGGCCTCACGGCGGAGCGTGGCCTGTCCACCTCCAACATGCTCTCGGCCAGCGTCGACCGGGCACTCGTGCACGCCGCCGCGGAGGTGGTCGTCCTGGCGGACCACACCAAGCTCGGCTCGGACACCATGTTCCAGACGGTGCCCACCGAACTGATCACCCGCCTGGTGACCGACGAGCCCCCGCTCCACGACGAGCGGGCCGCCGCCGAGCTCCAGTCCCTGGCCGATCAGGGGGTGGAGGTCACGGTGGCCGGTCCGGACGCGGACGCGCCGGGCGGGGACGGGCCCCCTCCGGGGGGCCGCCCTCGGAGGGACATGCCCCTGCCCGGCCAGCGGCGCACGCAGAACGGCGGCCTCGGGCCGCAGTTGCGCAGCGCGTCCGCCTTGGCGGACGTCTCGGGCGAGCAGCGGGCGCGGGTGGCGGATCTGCGGCGGCGGTAGGGGGGGCGCGTCGGGGGCGCTGCCCCCGGACCCCGCTCCGGAGTTCGCATGTCAGCCCCTCCGGCGATTGAGGAGCGGGGTCCGGGGCGGAGCCCCGGAAGGCACGGCTACTTCAGCCCGCGCAGCGTCAGGCGCAGCAGACGGTCCGCCAACTCCGGGTCGTCCGGGGACTGTTCGGCCGCCAGTGCGATCGCGTTCGTCAGCTGGAGCAGGTCGTCGATGGAGACGTCGTCCCGTACGGACCCGCTCTCCTGGGCCCGCCGCAGCAGCCCCGCGCCCGCTTCCCTCAGCGGCAGGTGGCACTGCACCAGGGCCGACGTCTCGTCGCGCGAGGCGGACATCAGGGAGTGGGCCAGGCCGCGGTACTCACCCGCATGAGTGATGATCGCGCCCAGCCAGTCCACCAGCGCCCGGCACGGGGCCTCCGCCGCCGCCAGTTCGCGGGAGCGGTCCAGGAGTGAGCACAGGGCGTCCTGGAAGACCGCGTTCATCAGGGCGTCCCGGTTCGGGAAATGCCGGTAGAGGGTGCCGATGCCCACGCCCGCCCGCCGGGCGATGTCCTCCAGCGAGGCGTCCGTACCGTGCTCGGCGAAGGACCTGCGCGCCTCGCCCACCAGCCGGTCGTGGTTCCGGCGTGCGTCCGCGCGCATCGGCCGGGCCGTCGGCTGTGCCGTGCTCGCGTCCATCGGGATCGCCCCTGCCATGGCTTTAGCCCCTCCCTCGGTCCTCGGGACCTTCGTGGGTTCCAGGATGCCACTGCGACGAAGGGGCCCGGTCCACGTCGTGACGACGCGGACCGGGCCCCTTCGGAGCGTGCGGGCGGTCAGTCCTTGATCTCGCAGATCAGAGCGCCGGAGGAGATGGAGGCGCCGACCTCGGCGGTGAGGCCCTTGATGGTGCCGGAGCGGTGCGCGTTGAGCGGCTGCTCCATCTTCATGGCCTCCAGGACGACGACCAGGTCGCCCTCCTTGACCTCCTGGCCCTCCTCCACCGCGATCTTGACGATGGTGCCCTGCATGGGCGAGGCGAGGGAGTCGCCCGAAGCGGCGGAGCCGGCCTTCTTGGCCGCGCGGCGCTTCGGCTTGGCGCCGGCCGCGAGGCCCGTACGCGCCAGGCTCATGCCCAGCGAGGACGGCAGCGAGACCTCCAGGCGCTTGCCGCCGACCTCGACGACGACGGTCTCGCGACCGGCCTCGTCCTCCGCGTCCGCTTCGGCGGGCGCGGCGAAGGGCTTGATGTCGTTGACGAACTCGGTCTCGATCCACCGGGTGTGCACGGTGAACGGGTCCGCGGTGAAGGCGGGGTCGGTGACGACGGCCCGGTGGAACGGGATCGCCGTGGCCATGCCCTCGACCTGGAACTCCGCCAGCGCGCGGGCGGCCCGCTGGAGCGCCTGCTCGCGGGTGGCGCCGGTGATGACCAGCTTGGCGAGGAGGGAGTCCCAGGCCGGGCCGATGACCGAGCCGGACTCGACGCCCGCGTCCAGGCGGACACCGGGGCCGGTGGGCGGGGCGAACAGCGTCACCGTGCCGGGGGCGGGGAGGAAGTTGCGGCCCGGGTCCTCGCCGTTGATCCGGAACTCGAAGGAGTGGCCGCGCACCGCCGGGTCGCCGTAGCCCAGTTCCTCGCCGTCGGCGATGCGGAACATCTCGCGTACGAGGTCGATGCCGGTGACCTCTTCGGTGACCGGGTGCTCGACCTGGAGGCGGGTGTTGACCTCCAGGAAGGAGATCGTGCCGTCGAGGCCGACGAGGAACTCGACCGTGCCCGCGCCGACGTAGCCGGCTTCCTTCAGGATCGCCTTGGACGCCGCGTACAGCTCGTCGTTCTGCGCCTGGGTCAGGAAGGGGGCCGGGGCCTCCTCCACCAGCTTCTGGTGGCGGCGCTGGAGCGAGCAGTCACGGGTGGAGACGACGACCACGTTGCCGTGGGTGTCGGCCAGGCACTGGGTCTCCACGTGGCGCGGCTTGTCGAGGTAGCGCTCGACGAAGCACTCGCCCCGGCCGAACGCCGCGACCGCCTCACGGACCGCGGAGTCGTACAGCTCCGGGATCTCCTCCAGGGTGCGGGCCACCTTCAGGCCGCGCCCGCCACCGCCGAAGGCGGCCTTGATCGCGATCGGGAGGCCGTTCTGCTCGGCGAACGCGACGACCTCGTCGGAGCCGGCGACCGGGTCCGGGGTGCCCGCCACGAGCGGGGCGCCCGCGCGCTGCGCGATGTGCCGGGCGGCGACCTTGTCGCCGAGGTCGCGGATGGCGGCCGGGGGCGGGCCGATCCAGGTCAGCCCGGCGTCCAGGACGGCCTGGGCGAACTCCGCGTTCTCCGACAGGAATCCGTACCCCGGGTGGATCGCGTCCGCCCCGGAGTCCGCGGCGGCCTGCAGCACCTTGGCCATGTCCAGATAGCTGGCGGCCGGGGTGTCACCGCCCAGGGCGAACGCCTCGTCAGCGGCCCGGACATGCAACGCGTCCCGGTCCGGCTCGGCGTAGACCGCGACACTCGCGATCCCCGCGTCCCGGCACGCCCGAGCAACGCGGACAGCGATTTCGCCACGGTTGGCGATGAGCACCTTGCGCACGATGACTCCCTCCTCGAAACAAGCTGAGTTTAGGGACTACCGACACGGCCGTACGACCTGTCCCCAATGGTGAGCTTGCCCACACGGAGTGTGATCCGAGGCTTGCCCCAGTAGTGAAATCCCTTGTGGCACCACGGTACGCCGGGATCCTCAACCGCACAGTAACCACCCGGTGTGGTCCAGGTCTCTGTCTCTAGGGTCAACGCCTCACGGCGTTTCTTTGTGGACTCCCTACGAACGGCCGGTGGATTCTTTGCTCGGCCCCCGGGCCCGTCCAACCTCTTGTCCGGACGAATACCCGCGAGTAGCGTCCGCGCTACGCACGTACCAGAGGTAACAGGGGTGGGACGCTGATGCGCAGACCGGTGGCGATCGTGACCGCGCTCGTGCTGTTCGGGGAGGCGGTGGGCATCGTGCTCATCAACGCCGTCCTGGCCACGGTCGCCGAGAACCAGAACATGTCGCTCGCCGGCCTGGAACCGGACGCCATGTCCGCCGGGACCTGGGTGATGGGCGGCGTCTCCGGGCTGCTGCTCGTCCTGTGCGGGCTGACAGCCCTGATCGCCGGGATACGCGACCGCGCACCCGGACGCGTCGGACGGATCGTCCTGATCGGCTGCGCGGTCGTGCACGGCGTCCTCGGCGCGGTCACCGTCGGCCTGGTGGGCTGGGCCGCCTTCGCGTTCATGATGGTCGTGCTGGCCCTGCTGGTGCTCACCCTGCTGTCGTACGGGCCTGAGACCCGGCCTCAGGCCCAGCGCCCCGAGCTCACACCCACAGCTCCGTGACCGACACGTCCAGCTCGCCCAGCAGCCGGCGCAGCAGCGGCAGCGAGAGGCCGATGACATTGCCGTGGTCGCCCTCGATCGAGTCGACGAACGGGGCCGACCTGCCGTCCAGCGTGAACGCCCCCGCCACGTGCAGCGGCTCGCCCGTCGCCACGTAGGCGGCGACCTCGGCGTCGCTCGGTTCGCCGAACCGTACGACCGTGGACGCCGTCGCCGACGCCGTACGGCCCAAGGCGGTGTCGATCACGCTGTGCCCGGTCTGCAGGACGCCCGCCCGGCCGCGCATCGCCTTCCACCGGGCGGTGGCCTCCTCGGCGTCGGCGGGCTTGCCGAGCGCCTCGCCGTCCAGCTCCAGCACCGAGTCGCAGCCGATGACCAGGGCGCCCGCCGCCTCGGGACGCTCCGCGACCGCCGCCGCCTTGGCCCGGGCCAGGACGAGCGCCAGCTCGGCGGGGGTCGGGGCGCTGAGCGCGTCCTCGTCCACCCCGCTGACGATCACCTCGGGGGCGAAACCGGCCTGGCGCAGCAGACCGAGACGGGCGGGCGAGGCGGAGGCGAGCACAAGACGGCGCTGATCAGTCATGTACGCCATCGTAGAAGGGCCGCCGGGCCCCGCGGCAGCGGATGCCGGGGTCGGGGCTCCGGGGGTGCCGGGGAACCTCGGGCGCCGGGTCAGTGGATGCCGAGCACGAACATCGCCACCAGCATCGCCAGCGCCAGCAGCACGCCGGCTCTGCGCATCATCGCCTGGGCGTCACGCAGTTCCTTCGGCGGCTTGTTCTCGGGATCGGACCACAGCATGCTTCCGATCCTGCTGCGCCGGGCGCCGCCGCGCCTGAGTACGGGTACTCAAGAGGCGGCGACGCCCGGTTCCGGCTCAGGCCGGCCAGTACGTCCGGGCCCAGGCCCGGGGCCCCGGCTGCGGGCGGCCGGTGCGGGCGATACGGCCCGGGTCGGACCACTGCTCGGGCGGCAGCGGGGCGCCGGACGACACGGCGGACGCGGCGGCGGCACGCGCCTGGACCACCGCCACGGCGGCGGCCAGCTCCTCCGGGGTGGGGTTGCCCCGTACGACCTTGATCATGGGCAGACCTCTCTGTGAACGGGTGAGCGGGTGGGCCGACGGCTACAGCGGGATGTTGCCGTGCTTCTTCGGAGGAAGGGATTCCCGCTTCGTACGGAGTTGACGCAGGCCCTTGACGATGTGGGCCCGGGTGTCGGACGGCATGATCACCGCGTCGACGTATCCGCGCTCGGCCGCCACGTACGGGTTGAGCAGCGCGTCCTCGTAGTCCGCCATCAGCTCGGCGCGGGTCGCGTCCGGGTCCTCGGCGGCGGCGATGGTGCGCCGGTGCAGGATGTTCACCGCGCCCTGCGCGCCCATGACGGCGACCTGCGCGGTCGGCCAGGCGAGGTTGAGGTCGGCCCCCAGGTGCTTGGAGCCCATCACGTCGTACGCGCCGCCGAAGGCCTTGCGGGTGATGACGGTGATCAGCGGGACCGTCGCCTCCGCGTAGGCGTAGATCAGCTTCGCGCCGCGCCGGATGATGCCGCCGTACTCCTGGTCCACGCCCGGCAGGAAGCCCGGCACGTCCACGAAGGTGATGACGGGGACGTTGAACGCGTCGCAGGTGCGGACGAAGCGGGCCGCCTTCTCGCTCGCGTCGATGTCCAGGCAACCGGCGAACTGCATCGGCTGGTTGGCGACGATCCCGACCGGGTGGCCCTCGACCCGGCCGAAGCCGGTGATGATGTTCGGCGCGAACAGGGCCTGGGTCTCCAGGAATTCGGCGTCGTCCAGGACGTGCTCGATCGCGGTGTGCATGTCGTACGGCTGGTTCGCCGAGTCCGGGATCAGCGCGTCCAGCTCGCGGTCCTCGTCCGTGGTGGCGAGGTCCGCCTCCTCCGGGAAGGACGGGGCCTCGGAGAGGTTGTTCGACGGCAGGTACGACAGCAGGGACTTGACGTACTCGATGGCGTCCTTCTCGTCGCCCGCCATGTGGTGCGCCACCCCGGAGGTGGTGTTGTGCGTACGGGCGCCGCCCAGCTCCTCGAAGCCGACGTCCTCACCGGTGACCGTCTTGATGACGTCGGGTCCGGTGATGAACATGTGCGAGGTCTGGTCGACCATCACCGTGAAATCGGTGATCGCGGGGGAGTAGACCGCACCGCCCGCGCACGGGCCGACGATCAGCGAGATCTGCGGGATGACACCGGAGGCGTGCACGTTGCGGCGGAAGATCTCGGCGAACAGGCCGAGCGCCACGACGCCTTCCTGGATGCGTGCGCCGCCGCCGTCGTTGATGCCGATCACCGGGCAGCCGGTCTTCAGCGCGAAGTCCATGACCTTGACGATCTTCTCGCCGTATACCTCGCCGAGCGAACCGCCGAAGATCGTGAAGTCCTGCGAGTAGACGCAGACCGGGCGGCCGTCGACCGTGCCGTAACCGGTGACGACCCCGTCCCCGTACGGGCGGTTCTTCTCGATGCCGAAGTTGGTGGAGCGGTGCCGGGCGAACTCGTCGAGCTCGACGAAGGAGCCCTCGTCCAGGAGCAGCTCGACCCGCTCACGGGCCGTCAGCTTGCCCTTGGCGTGCTGCTTCTCGACCGCGCGGGCCGACCCGGCGTGCGTCGCTTCGTCGATGCGGCGCGTCAGGTCCGCGAGCTTGCCGGCGGTGGTGTGGATGTCGCTTTGCGGCTCGGACATCGGGGGAGGCTCCCTGCCTGGTCACGCGGACGGCGACCGGATGGTGGTCACGGGGGGACGGGCGGTCGTCCGTCCGGCTCTGCGGCTACTGACTCGTCACGCGGATCCGGAATCCGCGCTGGTGCTGTGTTCGTACGGGCTCTGCTCTGGCGCTCTTGTTCGTCACTCTGCGGTTACTGCCTCGTAGGGTATCGGCGCGTCTCCGGAAAGGCAGTGCGTCCTTTGCCACACCTAGGCTGGGTTGCATGACACCACCGGATGCGTCACACAACCGCTGGTCGGACCTCGACCGGCCCCCTCTCAACGCCACCGCGCTGCGCCGCGGACTGCTGCGGCCGGACGCGCTGTGGACGTCGCTGGAGGTCGTGGAGTCCACCGGATCCACCAACACCGACCTCGCCGAGCGGGCCCGCGCCGGGGCGGCGGCCGAGGGCGCGGTGCTGGTCGCCGAGGAGCAGACCGCGGGGCGCGGGCGGCTGGAGCGGAGCTGGACCGCGCCGCCCCGCTCCGGTCTCTTCTTCTCGGTCTGCCTGGAGCCGGGCGACATCCCGGTGGAGCGGTGGGGATGGGTGCCGCTGCTGGCCGGGGTGGCCGCCGCGACCGGGCTCGCCAAGTCGGCCGGTGTCGACATGTCGCTGAAGTGGCCCAACGACCTGCTGGTCTCGGTGGAGGGCGAGGAGCGCAAGACCGGTGGCATCCTCGGTGAGTTCGCCGGGGACGGCATCGTCGTGGGCCTCGGTATCAACGTCTCCCTGCGCGCGGACGAACTGCCCGCCCCCACCGCGGGCTCCCTCGCCCTCGCCGGGGCCATCTCCACCGACCGGGAGACCCTGCTGCGGGCCGTCCTGCGTTCGGTGGAGCACTGGTACGGCGCATGGAAGGCGGCCGGCGGCGACGCGGCCGCGAGCGGGCTCCAGGCCGCCTACGCGGCGGGCTGCGCGACGCTCGACCGGAGGGTGCGGGCCGAGCTGCCGGGGGGTGCGTCCCTGGTCGGCGAGGCGGTCGCGATCGACGGGGACGGCCGGCTGGTCCTCTCCACCGAGGACGGGCTCCAGCAGCCGGTGTCCGCCGGGGACATCGTCCACCTGCGCGGCGCGGCGGGCGGCCTGACCTGAGGCGGCCCTCGACCCCCGATGGCACAGGGACCCGAGGCGGCCGCCGCCCCCGATGGCGTACGGACGTGAGAGCGCTTCCTCCGCTGATGTCACGCGCGACGCACCGAGGACGGGCGACCAAGGACGTGAGCCAGAGCACACCTGCCGTATTGTTGAGGCGATCCAGCGACAGATCACTGTTGGGGCGATCAGCGACAGATCGGCAGGCAGTGCGCAGGGAACGGGCAGGAGGCGGCTGGTGACCGTCGGCGACACGTCGTCCGGCGCGGGTGAGGAGCCCGGGGCGGACTCCTCGGTCCACGCCACACCCCACCACGAGGTCGACCACACGGTGGAACCGACCGACGACCCCCTCGCCATCCGCCTCGAAGCGCTGATCCTGGGGGCCGACCGGCGCTACACGCCGTTCCAGGCGGCCCGCACCGCCGGCGTCTCGATGGATCTGGCCTCCCGGTTCTGGCGGGCCATGGGCTTCGCCGACATCGGCCAGGCCAAGGCGCTCACCGAGGCCGACGTCCTCGCCCTGCGGCGGCTCGCCGGTCTCGTCGAGGCGGGGCTGCTCAGCGAGCCGATGGCGATCCAGGTCGCCCGCTCCACCGGGCAGACCACCGCCCGGCTGGCCGAATGGCAGATCGACTCGTTCCTGGAGGGCCTGACCGAGCCGCCCGAGCCCGGCATGACCCGCACCGAGGTCACCTATCCGCTGGTCGAGCTGTTGCTCCCGGAGCTCCAGGAGTTCCTCGTCTACGTGTGGCGGCGCCAGCTGGCCGCCGCCACCGGCCGGGTCGTGCAGGCGGCGGACGACGAGGAGATGGTCGACCGACGGCTCGCGGTCGGCTTCGCGGACCTCGTCGGCTTCACCCGGCTGACCCGGCGCCTGGAGGAGGAGGAGCTCGGCGAGCTGGTCGAGTCCTTCGAGACGACCGCGGCCGACCTGGTCGCCGCGCACGGCGGCCGGCTCATCAAGACCCTCGGCGACGAGGTGCTGTTCGCCGCCGACGACGCGGGCACGGCCGCCGAGATAGCCCTCCGGCTGATCGAGGCGATGTCCCAGGACGAGACGATGCCCGCCCTGCGCGTCGGCATCGCCTTCGGCACGGTCACCACCCGGATGGGCGATGTCTTCGGCACCACGGTGAACCTCGCCAGCCGGCTCACCTCGATAGCTCCGAAGGACGCCGTCCTGGTCGACGGGGCGTTCGCCAAGGAGCTCGTCCGCCACGGCGACGCCCCGGAGTCCGAGGCACAGGCCGCCGAAGCCGTCGCGGCCGCCGCCGAACGGGCCCGGCTCGCCGAGAAGGAGGGCCGCGAGCCCGACGACGAGCCGCCGCTGCCGACGTACCGCTTCGGGCTCCAGCCGATGTGGCAGCGCCCGGTGCGCGGGCTCGGCGTGGTGGAGCCGTGGCTGCTGGCCCGGCGCGGCAAGACCGGCTCCTGAGCGGTTACGGCATCGGTTGCGGCTTCGCCCTGTCGGCGGTCCGGTGGTCCTGCATAGGATTCCTGCCGGGTAACGCTCGTTAACGGGCGCAGTCGACCGACAGGGGTGCAGCCATGACCGTCACGTCCGAGCAGCGGTTCGGGGAGTTCGTCGTCGTACGGCGGCACGAGGGGCAGGACCACGTCGCCGAGCTGGTCCTCGACCGCCCGAAGGCCATGAACGCCGTCTCCACCGACATGGCCCGCTCGATCGCCGCCGCCTGCGACGCGCTCGGCGCCGACCGGGACGTCCGGGCCACCGTCCTGACCTCCAGCCATGAGCGGGCCTTCTGCGTGGGCGCGGACCTCAAGGAGCGCAACTCCTTCTCCGACGCCGACCTCGTCCGCCAGCGGCCCACCGCCCGTGCCGCCTACACCGGGGTCCTGGAGCTGCCGATGCCGGTGATCGCCGCCGTGCACGGCTTCGCCCTCGGCGGCGGCTTCGAACTCGCCCTCGCCTGCGATGTGATCGTCGCCGACGCCACCGCCGTGGTCGGGCTGCCCGAGGTGTCCGTGGGCGTCATCCCGGGCGGCGGCGGTACGCAGTTGCTGCCGCGCCGGGTGGGTGCGGCCCGCGCCGCCGAGCTGGTGTTCAGCGCCCGCCGCGTCGAGGCCGCCGAGGCACGCGAACTGGGGCTGGTGGACGAGCTGGTCGAGGCGGGCCGGGACCGCGAGGAGGCCCTCGCGCTGGGCGCCCGGATCGCCGCCAACTCGCCGGTCGGGCTGCGTGCGGCCAAGAAGGCGCTCCGGCTGGGGCAGGGGCTCGATCTGCGGGCGGGCCTGGAGGTCGAGGACGCGGCCTGGCGGTCGGTGGCCTTCTCCGGCGACCGGGCGGAGGGTGTGGCCGCGTTCAACGAGAAGCGGCGCCCGGACTGGCCCGGCGAGTGACGATGCGCGTCCGTGACGCAGGGTGGTCTCCCGGCGCGAAATAGTTGAAATTAGTTACGCACCAAACTGATCAAAAGGGGACAAATCTACATAGGCTGTAGAAATGGGTGGTGACGACGAACGGCTGCGGGCCGTGGTTTCGCTGGCGCAGACCATGGCCGCGGCCTACACGCCGCGCGAATCGTGGCGAGCGGCGGCGCTGGGCGCCTGCGAGGCGTTGAGCGGGAGCTTTGCCGCGCTCTCCGTGTGGGAGCGGGACCGGGGCAGGCTGCGGGTGCTGGTGAACGCGGGGCAACGGGCCGAGGGGGAGGAGGAGTTCCCCGAGGAGGAGGCCTACCCGGTCCATGAGTTCCCGGAGATCACCGAGTTCCTGCACGAGCGCTGGGCCGGCGGCGGCGAACCCGACGCCTGGGTGGAGACCGCCGACGGGCAGGCCGGAGCGGGTGGTCCGGCGCGCGGCGCCCGCCCGTACTGCCACCAGCGGGTCGCCGCGCTGCGGCGGCGCGGCCGGGGCTGCTGCGTGGTCGCGCCGATCGTGCTGCACGGCCGGGCGTGGGGCGAGCTGTATGTGGCGCGGCCGGCCGGGCAGCCCGTCTTCGACCGGGCCGACGCCGACTTCGCGACCGTGCTCGCCGCCGTCGTGGCCTCCGGGATCGCCCAGACCGAACGCCTGGAGGAGGTCCGCAAGCTGGCCTTCACCGACCCGCTGACCGGCCTCGCCAACCGCCGCGCGGTCGACATCCAGCTCGACGAGGCCGTCGAGCGGCACCGGGTCGACGACACGGTGGTCAGCCTCGTCGTCTGCGACCTGAACGGCCTCAAGGCGGTGAACGACACCCACGGCCACGCCGTCGGCGACCGCCTGCTGGAACGTTTCGGCTCGGTGCTGTCGCTGTGCGGGGCGATGCTGCCGGAAGCGCTGGCCGCCCGGCTCGGCGGCGATGAGTTCTGCCTGCTCGCGGCGGGCCCCCCGGCCGACGCGGTCGTCGGGGTCGCCACCGAGCTCTGCGACCGGGCGGCGGTGATCGAGCTGGGCGAAGGCGTCGCCTGCGGGGTCGCGTCGACCGGTGACCCGATCGGCCCCGTGCGCTCGGCTCGGCGGCTGTTCCGGCTCGCGGACGCCGCCCAGTACCGGGCCAAGGCGGCCCGCTCCCAGGGGCCTGTGGTGGCCGGGCGGGACGGCGAGGTCATCCGGCTCGCGGACTCCCCGCCGAAGTCCCCGCACGACCGGCGCAGGCTGCGCGGCAACCGGCCGTGAGTCCGGCCGGTGCCGTAAGGGGCCCTGTACGGCAGCACTAGTGACATGGAGGGTTTCAGTCCGTACGCTGCTGAATATGGATATGCACACTGTCGTGGTAGGGACGTCCGGAACCACCGCCGAGGACGTCGTCGCCGTGGCCCGCCACGGCGCCCGGGTCGAGCTCGCCGCCGCCGCCGTGGACGCGCTTGCCGCCGCCCGTCTCATCGTGGACGCGCTCGCCGCCAAGCCCGAGCCGGTCTACGGCGTCTCCACCGGCTTCGGCGCCCTCGCCAGCCGCCACATCAGCCACGAGCTGCGCGCCCAGCTCCAGCGCAACATCGTCCGCTCGCACGCGGCCGGCATGGGCCCGCGCGTCGAGCGCGAGGTCGTCCGCGCGCTGATGTTCCTCCGGCTCAAGACGGTCGCCTCCGGCCACACCGGCGTACGCCCCGAGGTCGCGCAGACCATGGCGGACCTGCTGAACGCGGGCATCACGCCCGTCGTCCACGAGTACGGCTCGCTCGGCTGCTCCGGAGACCTCGCGCCCCTCTCGCACTGCGCGCTCACCCTGATGGGCGAGGGCGAGGCGGAGGGTCCCGACGGCACGGTCCGCCCGGCCGGCGAACTGCTCGCCGCCCACGGCATCGCCCCGGTGGAGCTGGCCGAGAAGGAGGGCCTCGCCCTCCTCAACGGCACCGACGGCATGCTCGGCATGCTGGTCATGGCCCTCGCCGACCTGAAGAACCTCTACACCTCCGCCGACATCACCGCCGCCCTCTCCCTGGAGGCGCTGCTCGGCACGGACAAGGTGCTCGCCCCCGAGCTGCACGCCATCCGCCCGCACCCCGGTCAGGGCGTCAGCGCGGACAACATGCTGCGGGTGCTGGCCGGTTCGGGCCTGACGGGCCATCACCAGGACGACGCGCCCCGGGTCCAGGACGCCTACTCGGTGCGCTGCGCCCCCCAGGTCAACGGCGCGGGCCGCGACACCCTGGACTACGCGGCGGTCGTCGCGGGCCGCGAACTGGCCTCCTCCGTCGACAACCCGGTGGTCCTCCCCGACGGCCGGGTCGAGTCCAACGGCAACTTCCACGGGGCGCCCGTCGCGTACGTCCTGGACTTCCTCGCGATCGTCGCCGCCGACCTCGGCTCCATCTGCGAACGCCGCACCGACCGGCTGCTCGACAAGAACCGCTCGCACGGCCTGCCGCCGTTCCTCGCGGACGACGCCGGGGTCGACTCGGGCCTGATGATCGCCCAGTACACCCAGGCCGCCCTGGTCAGCGAGATGAAGCGGCTCGCGGTCCCCGCGTCCGCCGACTCCATCCCGTCCTCCGCGATGCAGGAGGACCACGTCTCCATGGGCTGGTCCGCCGCGCGCAAGCTCCGTACCGCCGTGGACAACCTGGCCCGGATCGTCGCCGTCGAGCTGTACGCGGCGACCCGCGCCGTCGAACTGCGCGCCGCCGAGGGGCTCGTCCCCGCCCCCGCCTCGCAGGCCGCCGTGGCCGCGCTGCGGGCCGCCGGAGCCGAGGGCCCGGGCCCGGACCGCTTCCTCGCGCCGGACCTGGCCGCGGCCGACACGTTCGTACGGGAAGGGCGCCTGGTCGCGGCCGTGGAGCCGGTCACCGGGCCGCTGGCCTGATCCGGCTCCCCTACGCGTACGGAGGAGGGTCCCCGCGCCGGGGGGGTGCGGGGGCCCTCTTCGTATGCGTACCCGTACCGGGTCAGTAGGCCGAGCGCGTCCCGGAGTGGCGCACCGAGTACGTGACGAAGCCCGCGCCGATACCCAACAGGGCGGTACCGCCGATGAGATACGGGGTGGTGTCCAGACCCGGACCGGTGTCGGCGAGACGCGCCTCGGATGCGGCGTCGGCCTTCCCGGCGGTCCGGTCGGATGTGGCGGCCGGGCCGCCCTGCTGCTCGGCGTTCTCACCGGTCGCGTTGGCCGACGGGACGAACCAGAGAGCGGCCAGCAGCGTGCCTGCGGCGGTGGCGGTCAGCAGTGTGCGACGAGCGACGGACACAGATTCGATCCCCTTGCGACAACCATGAGTTAGCCCCGTGGGCCGATGCTAAGCAAAGCAGCGGGTCGGTGGAAAGTCGTGGCCCCGCCGGGCCGTACGCTCCGGCCATGAGCACAGATGAGACATCCAGGTTTGTTCGACTTCGGGTCGAGATGGTGCTGGAGGTCACCGACCTCGACGCCCTGACCGGCACCGCCCTCGAATCGATCGCCGCCGAGTACGGGGAGCCCGTCGCCGGCGTCGGCGGGAGCGAGTCCGCCGAGGAGCGGATGCATGCCGAGGCCACGGTCCGGGCAGACGGTGCAGAGGCCCTCGCCTCCCTGGTCGACCCCTTCGACCTGGTCAGCGAGGTGCCGGGGGTCGAGCTCGCGCAGGCCTCCTGGAGCAGCGAATCCATCGAGTACGACCCCGACGCGGAGGGCTGGGACGACGCGGACGACGGCGAGGAGGGTCTCTTCCTGCCGCGGGACGGGGACGACGAGGAGGGGTACGGCGACACGGTCGCGCACAATGGGATGAACGACGGCGAGGACGGTGGCCCCGCGCAGCGGGTGTGACGTGTGAGAACACCGGCCCCGGCCCCGCTCTGCTGCGGACCGGGGCCGCGCCGTGCGGCGGAGGAAAACCGGGGCGCTGCCACGGGAACCATGACCGCCGGGGCGGCGTCGATGAGTGGTGTTCCCCACATCTGTCGAGGATGCGGAACGGACCGCCCTTCCCGGGTGTTCTTGGAACATTGACGGGGAATGCCGCCTGGCGGTCCCGTCCGGGGATTTTGGGGAAATCGGCAACGATGGAGAAGCGTGTGATGACGGACAGCAAGCGGCGCAAGGGCCTCGTGGCCGTGTCCGCACTGCTCGGCGGCGTGCTGGTGCTTTCGGCCTGTACCGACGACGGCGACAAGGGTGGCAAGGCGAACACCGGCACCTCGGAGTCCTCGCAGCAGGACGTCGACAAGGCGGCAGCCGCGGACGCCTCCGAGGCGCAGATAGCGATCAAGCCGAAGAACGGCGCCACCAACGCCAGCATCAACAACGCGGCCCAGGTCACCGTCACCAAGGGCAAGCTGACCGAGGTCGTCATGACGACGCAGGACGGCACCCCGGTCGAGGGCACGCTGGCCGCCGACGGCTCCAGCTGGAAGCCCGCGGGTCAGCTGGAGCGCTCCACCACGTACAAGATCGACGCCACGGCCGCCGACTCGAAGGGCCGCGAGGCCCACGAGAACAGCTCCTTCACGACCGTCTCGCCCGACAACAGCTTCATCGGGAACTTCACCCCCGAGGACGGCTCCACGGTCGGCGTCGGGATGCCCGTCTCGATCAACTTCAACAAGGAGATCACGGACAGGAAGGCCGTCCAGGACGGCATCACCGTGAGCTCCAGCAGCGGCCAGGAGGTCGTGGGTCACTGGTTCAACGGCCAGCGCCTGGACTTCCGCCCCGAGGACTACTGGCAGGGCGGCTCCACCGTCACCCTGAAGCTGGCGCTCGACGGCGTCGAGGGTGCGGACGGCGTCTTCGGCGTCCAGCAGAAGACCGTCACCTTCAAGATCGGCCGTAACCAGGTCTCCACCGTCGACGCGAAGACCAAGCAGATGACGGTCACCCGCGACGGCAAGACGATCAAGACGATCCCGATCTCCGCGGGCTCCCCCGACAACCCCACGTACAACGGTCAGATGGTGATCTCCGAGAAGCACAAGGAGACCCGGATGAACGGCGCCACCGTCGGCTTCACCGATGACGACGGCAAGGGCGAGTACGACATCAAGGACGTGCCGCACGCCATGCGCCTGTCCACGTCGGGGACCTTCATCCACGGCAACTACTGGGGCAAGGGCATCTTCGGCAACGCCAACACCAGCCACGGCTGCGTGGGCCTCGCCGACGTGAAGGGCGCGAACGACCCCAACGCCCCCGGCGCCTGGTTCTACGACAACTCGATGGTCGGCGACGTGGTCATCGTCAAGAACTCCCCGGACAAGACGATCACCCCGGACAACGGCCTCAACGGCTGGAACATGAGCTGGGCGGAGTGGACGGCCGGCTCCCAGGCCTGATCCGCCCACCGGCTCCCCTCCCGGTCCGCCGGTTCCCCTTCTCCGCACCACCCCGTCCCCGCCCGAAGGCGGCGGCCCCGGAAACCCCGGGACCGCCGCCTTCGGCGTGTCCGGGCCCGGCGGCCCTCTGGCATGACCTCCGAGGTAATCGACGGTCTCCGCTCCGCCCGGCAGCATCGAGGGTGTCGAGGGGATCCACCCCGACCATCCTTCCGGAGGGCCCGACCATGACCGCGTACGCCATCGCCCACCTGCGTCCCGCCGACGGCCCCGTCCAGGACGAGGTGCTGCACTACATCGAGCGGATCCAGGCCACCTTCGAGCCCTACGGGGGCCGCTTCCTGGTGCACGGCGCCGAGGCGGAGGTGGTGGAGGGGGCCTGGCCGGGCGCGGTGGTCATGGTGGGCTTTCCCGGGGTGGCGGAGGCCCGCGCCTGGTACGCCTCCCCGGCCTACCAGGGGATCCTGCCGCTGCGCACCCGGCATCTGGACGGTGACGTCGTGATCGTTCCCGGGGTCGGCCCGGAGTACGACGCGTCGGCCACGGCGGCGGCGATGCGGGCGGCGCGGGACCGTACGGCGCGGGAGGCCTGAGACCGGGCTCGGCCCGCGGCTCCCGCTCCTGGGCTGCCCACCCAGGTCGCGAGGGGGACAATGGAGCAGCCGGGAGACCGGTGCCGGCACATGGTCCGCACCGGCGGACGACAGCCGGAACGGGGGGCTGGGAGGAGCCTGGGCCATGGGTGCCACCGAGCGTTTCCAGGACGATCCCGGCTCTTCGGCCGTGGCGCCGTCGGACCCCGGTGGCCTGCTGGATGTGCTGAACGTGGCCGCTGTCCTGCTGAACGCCGAAGGCAGGATCGACCTCTGGAGCCCTCAGGCCGAGATCCTCTTCGGCTACAGCGCCGAGGAGGCCCTGGGCAAGTACGCGGGCCATCTGCTGATCGACAAGGAACACCTCGACACGGTGCTGGCGCTGTTCTCCCAGGTCATGGACGACGGCGAGAGCTGGGCCGGCGTCTTTCCCGTCCGGCACAAGGACGGCAGCACGCGGGTGGTCGAGTTCCGCAGCATGCGGCTGCAGGACGACCAGCGCGCATACTGGGCCCTGGGTCTCGCCACCGACCGGACGACGCTGCGGCGGGTGGAGCGGAACCTGGCCCTGTCCGCCCAGCTGGTCTCCCAGGCACCGATCGGGCTGGCCATGCTGGACACCGACCTCCGGTACATCTCCGTCAACCCCGCGGAGGAACGGATGAACGGTGTGCCCGCCGCCGAGCACGTCGGCCGGCACGTCAGTGAGGTGCTGCCCCGCCTCGACGCGGCCTTCGAAGGTGCCATGCGCGAGGTCCTGGCCTCCGGGACACCGGTCGTGGACCAGTACACCGTGGGCCGCACGCCGGCCGACCCGGACCATGACCACGCCTGGTCGATCTCGTTCTACCGGCTCGAATCCTCCGACGGGAGAGTCCTGGGAGTGGCCACCTCCAGCGTCGACGTCACCGACCGGCATCGCGCCGTGGAGGAACAGCGCCGGACCGCCCTCACCCTCCAGCGCAGCCTGCTGCCCCACCCACCCGCACAGCGGCCGGGGCTGGAGGTCGCCTTCCGCTACCGCCCCGCCCAGGCGACGATCGAGATCGGCGGGGACTGGTTCGACGTGATTCCCCTGGCCGGCGACAAGACCGCCCTCGTCGTCGGCGACGTCATGGGCAGCGGTGTGGCAGCCGCGGCCACCATGGGACAGCTGCGCACCGCCACGAGAACCCTCGCCGATCTCGATCTGCCCCCGGCCCGGGTCCTGCACCACCTCGACCACATCACGGACGGCCTCGACACCATCGCGACCTGCGTCTACGCCGTCTTCGACCCCCGCACCGGGCGATGCGACCTGTCCGTTGCCGGGCACCTGCCGCCCGTCCTCCTGCGTCCGGACGGCAGACGCGAGCTCCTCGACCTGCCCACCGGCGCTCCCTTGGGAGGCTGCGGCATCTCCTTCGAATCCACCTCCATCGTTCTCGAGCGGGGAGACCAGCTCGTCCTCTACACCGACGGACTCGTCGAGACGCGCGACCAGCCGATCGACGCACGCCTGAACGCTCTCCTCGACGTCCTCGACGACCCCCGCCGTTCGCTGGACGCCACCTGCGACCTGCTTCTGCACACCCTGCGGCACAGCGGAGAGCGCGACGACGTGGCTCTGCTCATCGCCCGGGCCGGTGCCGGCCCCGCAGGGCGAGGCGAGGGGCAGGATCAGTCCGTACGCCCCCGCACCGCCGCCCGGTAGGACCGCAGATCACTGCGCCGCACCTGGCGTACCCCCGCGAGGTCCTCCCACGGCTCGGCGGGGCGTCCCGCGGGGCGCTCGGGGCCGCCGTCGGCCGCCGCCGGGCCGCGGAGCCGGCGCCAGGGCTGGAGCGGCAGCCAGAGGAGGCCGTACAGCCAGCGCAGCACCAGCCTGCGGAAGCCCGGCCGGCCCGCGTCGGGCAGCCGGATCACCCGGACGCCCATGATCAGCTTTCCGGCGCTCGCCCGGACGGCCATGGTCAGCAGCACCTGGTTGGCGAACGACAGCACGGTCAGCTGGACGACCAGCAGGGCGATCGCGCGCCCCGTCCCGCCGGAGGCCAGGCAGGACCGCACCAGCAGCCCGACGGCCAGCAGGCACAGATAGGCGTCGAGCCCGACCGCCAGATACCGGCGCATGTCCGCCGTGCCCTTGGGCAGGCGCGGCTGCCCGCGGGGCCCCGGGGCGGGATAGGCGGAGGGGCGGGCGTAGGCCGGATACGCCGCTCGCGCGGGCGCCCGTACGGGAGGCGGCGGGGGCGGGACCGGGCGGGACCTCGGCGGGCCGTCCCCGGCCCGGTGCGCCCCGCGCGACGCCCGTAACTCGTCAGGAGGCTGCCCTCTCCGACGCCCCCGTGGCTTGGTCATGGGGGCATCATGACTGAACGTCAGGCGGGGTGTCCCTGTTCCTGACGGGTAACAAGCACGCCGGCCCCTTGTTTCACCGGACCCCCACGGTCCACCCGACGGTGCCTTGCGGCGGTTACGGGTCCGGAAGCGGGGGAAACGCCTGATCATGGCCACTATGTGGATGGCCCTCGAAGATCATCGGACAGCGTTGGACAATCGGACCGGTGGTGCCCTCCGGGACGGGGGCGCCGACGCGCACGAGCCGACCACGGAAGGTCTTGATCAGATGCCGGTCATCCCCGACTCGCCCGACTCCGCCCGCACGCAGGACGCCGCAGCCCGTGTCATCGAGCCGCTCTACGCCGAGATCCTGCGCCGCAACCAGGGTGAGCAGGAGTTCCACCAGGCGGTCCGTGAGGTCCTGGAGACGCTCGGTCCTGTGCTGACGCAGCGCCCCGAGTTCGTCGATGCCCGCATCATCGAGCGCATATGCGAGCCGGAGCGCCAGCTCATCTTCCGGGTGCCGTGGTCGGACGACTCCGGCGACATCCACGTCAACCGCGGCTTCCGGGTGGAGTTCTCCAGCTCGCTCGGCCCCTACAAGGGCGGGCTGCGCTTCCACCCCTCGGTCAACCTCGGCATCGTGAAGTTCCTCGGCTTCGAGCAGATCTTCAAGAACGCCCTCACCGGGATGCCCATCGGCGGCGGCAAGGGCGGCGCGGACTTCGACCCCAAGGGCCGGTCCGACGCGGAGATCATGCGGTTCTGCCAGTCGTTCATGACCGAACTCCACCGCCACCTGGGCGAGTACACGGACGTGCCCGCCGGTGACATCGGCGTCGGCGGCCGGGAGATCGGCTACCTCTTCGGCCAGTACAAGCGGATCACCAACCGTTACGAGTCCGGCGTCCTCACCGGCAAGGGCCTCGGCTGGGGCGGCGCCCAGGCCCGTACGGAGGCCACCGGCTACGGCACGGTCCTGTTCACCGCCGAGATGCTGCGCAGCCGGGGCGAGTCCCTGGAGGGCCAGACCGTCGCGGTCTCCGGCTCGGGCAACGTGGCCATCTACGCCGTCGAGAAGGCCCAGCAGCTCGGCGCGACCGTCATCACCTGCTCGGACTCCGGCGGTTACGTCGTCGACGAGAAGGGCATCGACCTCGCCCTCCTCAAGGAGATCAAGGAGGCCGGCCGGGGCCGGGTCGCGGAGTACGCCGAACGGCGCGGCGCCCACGCCCGGTTCGTGCCCGGAACGGGCGTGTGGTCGGTCCCCGTGGACGTGGCCCTGCCCTGCGCCACGCAGAACGAACTCCACGAGGACGACGCGCTGAACCTCGTACGCAACGGGGTCAAGGCGGTCGCGGAGGGCGCCAACATGCCCACCACGCCGGAGGCGGTCCGCATCCTCCAGGAGGCGGGCGTCGCCTTCGCCCCGGGCAAGGCGGCCAACGCGGGCGGGGTCGCGACGAGCGCGCTGGAGATGCAGCAGAACGCGTCGAGGGACTCGTGGACCTTCGCCCACACCGAGGAGCGCCTCGCCGAGATCATGCGGCACATCCACGACTCCTGCTACACGACGGCGGAGCGCTACGGCAGCCCCGGCAACTACGTGGTCGGCGCGAACATCGCGGGCTTCGAGCTGGTCGCGGACGCGATGCTGGCGCAGGGGCTGATCTGACGGACGCCGGGGGCGATGCGGACCGGGGAGGCGTCGACGCCTCCCCGGCGACCGCTGCCCCGCACGGCTGAGGCCGGTGCCTACGGCCTCCCCCGCGCGGGGGAGCGGCCCGGCCCGCGCGGGGGATTCGCCGTCGGGCCCGCCCCGCGAGGGTGGAGCCATGACCCCGAAGCTCTTCCACCGTCCCCCGCCCGCGGGGGACACCGAGCGGCCCGTTCCCCGCTGGGCGACGCCTGGCCCACGCGCTACCGCTGCTCCTGCTGCCGGCGTGCCTGTGGCGGCTGCCCTTCGCCGTGCACTTCGAGATGGGGCAGGTACAGGCGGGCGGCATGCCCGCCCACTGGCTGAGCATCCCGTACGTCCTCGGGCTCAGCGTGCTGACGGAAGTGATCGCGATCCTGACCATCGGGCTGGTCCGGGGCTGGGGCGAGGTGGCACCCGCCTGGATACCGCTCATCGGCGGCAGACGCATCCGGCCGACGGCCGCCTTCGTCCCGGCGGTCCTCGGCGGCCTGATCCTCACCGCCCTCTTCACGGCCGTCCCTCTCGGCGACGACCGCAGCCTCACCCTCTACGGCGTCGTCGACACCGTCGCGTACACCAACGAGGCCTGGAGCGCGCTGGCGACGGTCTGCGTCACCCCCGTCGCCGCCTGGGGGCCGATCACCATCGCTCTGGCGATCGCCTACTACCGTCGCCGGACCGCCCGTTCTCCGAACACAGCCGTCTGGCACGGAACTTCGCCGACAGCAGATCCGCCCGCAGCGCAACGCCCACCCCGTGCCGAGGGGGCGCCGAGCTCCTAACCTGGGACGGTGACCATCCGAGCGA
The DNA here is from genome assembly GCF_000261345.2 of Streptomyces globisporus C-1027. NCBI lineage: Bacteria > Bacillati > Actinomycetota > Actinomycetes > Kitasatosporales > Streptomycetaceae > Streptomyces > Streptomyces globisporus. The sequence continues at coordinate 5,091,964 of NZ_CP013738.1, forward strand.
CGAACCAGGCCGACGTGATCCCCCTGCGCCCGCTCCCGACGGCGGCGGACCCGGCACCCCGGGACCTGCCCCGGGAGCCGCTCTGGCGCGACCTCGTCGGGGAGGTGCTGCGCCGCGAACGCCGGGCGCAGGGCCGGACGTTGAAGGACGTGTCCGAGGCGTCCCGGATCTCCATGGCGTACCTCTCCGAGGTGGAGCGCGGCCGCAAGGAAGCCTCCTCGGAGGTGCTGGCCGCCGCGGCCCAGGCGCTCGGCCTGAGCCTCGCCGACGTCCTGGCGCTGGCGGGGGAGCGGCTGGTGAGCCTCACGGCGGCCCGCGACCGGACCCGGTCCCGCTCGCTGGGGGCAGCGAGCGGGCACCGGCCGGTACGGACGAGCGGCCCGGTCCGTCCGACCGGCCCGGCGGGTCCGATGGGCGGCGTGCTCCTGGCGGCCTGAGTGACGGGCGGCGGCGTGCTGCCGGAGGCCCGGCCCGGACGCGAGGCCCTGGCTCAGCCCTCGGCCGGGGCCACGCCGATCGGGCAGGAGACGCCCGTGCCGCCGATTCCGCAGTAGCCGCCCGGGTTCTTGTCCAGGTACTGCTGGTGGTACGCCTCCGCCGGCCAGAACGGGCGGCCCTCGGCCGGGAGGATCTCCGTGGTGATCTCCTTGTGGCCCGAGGCCGTCAGGACCTTCTGGTACGCCTCACGGGAGGCGTCGGCCGCCGCTGCCTGGGCGGGGGAGTGGGTGTAGACCGCGGAGCGGTACTGGGTACCCACGTCGTTGCCCTGGCGGAAGCCCTGGGTCGGGTTGTGCGACTCCCAGAACAGCTTCAGCAGCTCCTCGTACGACACGACGGCCGGGTCGAAGACGACGCGTACCGCCTCCGTGTGACCGGTCAGGCCCGAGCAGGCCTCCTCATACGTGGGGTTCTCCGTGTAGCCGCCCTGGTAGCCGACGAGCGTCGTCCACACGCCCTCCGTCTGCCAGAACTTCCGCTCCGCGCCCCAGAAGCAGCCCAGCGCGAAGTCCGCCACCTCCAGGCCCTCCGGGTACGGGCCCACCAGCGGGTTGCCGAGGACCGTGTGGCGGGAGGGGACGGTGAATTCGGGGACGGGGCGGCCGCGCAGGGCCTGCTCCGGGGTGGGGAGCACGGGGGTGCGGTGGTTCAGGAACATGCGGGGCTCCTCCGGGGGGTTGGTGTTCGGTACGTACAACAAGGGAGCGGCCGCCGGGATTCCGGGGCCCGCCAGTCACCCGGCGGCCTCGGCGACGTCTGCCAGGGCCCGGGCGAAGCCCCGCGTCCGGGCCGTCTCGTGGTTCCGGTGCCACACCAGCGCGAGGGAGGACTCCGGGAGTCCGGTCACCGGGACGAAGGTCACCGCGTGGCTGCCGTAGTAGTCGGCCGTCGGGTCGCACAGCAGCATCCCGCCCCGGCCCGCCCGCACCAGGGCGAGGCCCTCCTGCAGGCTTCCCACCGCGGGCCCCGCCGGGATCGCGCGGCCACCGGGCGTGACGACCGGGGCCTGGGCGAGCCGCCAGTACTCCGGGGCCGCCCCCGAGACGCCGATGAGCGGGCAGCCCGCCAGGTCCTCGGCGTCGATGCCGGGGCGGCGCGCGTACGGGTGCCGGTCGGAGACGGCCAGGGTCAGCGGCCGGGCGGAGAAGACCGGGCCCAGCACCAGCGCGTCGTCCCGGACCGGCATCAGCACCACCGCCGCGTCGACCTCGCCCCGGTGCACCGCGCCGAACGGATCCGAGAGCGGTATCTCCACGATCTCGGCGGCGCAGTCGGGATGTCCGTCCCGGAACGCCGTGACCGCCCGCATGAACGGATCGTTCGCCGTCCCCTGGAAGCCGATGCGGAACACCCCGCCCACGCCGCGCGCCGCCTCCCGGACCTCCTCGATCGTCTCCACGATCGCGTCGAAGGCCGGCCGCAGCCCCGCGTGCAGCCGCTCGCCCAGCGGGGTGAGCCGGACCCGGCGGCTCGTGCGGTCGACCAGCCGTCCGCCGATCCTGCTCACGAGGCCGCCTCCTCGCTGTTCGTCGGGGTGTTCAACGCGGCCATCGCGCTCGGGGCGCTGGCCGGCGGGCTGGTGGCGGACGGCGTCGGCGTCACGGCGGTCACGGTGACGGGCGCGGCGCTCGTGGCGGGTGCGCTGGTGACGACGGCGGCGGGCCGGGCCCCTGTGCCCGAGGCACCCGCCGTGCCCGGGAAGGCCTGACCCCGCCGCGACGGCCCGGCCCCCGCCCCGCCGGACCATGCAGCCGTACGGAGGTCAGTGCGGCAGCGTCGCCGGGCTGCCGCCGTTCGCCTCGTACCCCGCGACCGCCAGCGCCCGGTAGACCGTGTACTGCGCGGCCGGGTCCGGCTCGGCCGTCCACGGCAGCGCGCCTACGTGGCCGTCGATCCGGATCAGCTGGTGCATCGCCTCCGACCAGCGCTCCATGTGCACCAGGAACAGCACCAGGAGGTGGCGGACATGGGCCAGCATCGGGTCGTCCTGGCGTGCCGCGTGCACCGCGAACATCGCGCCCTCGACCGCCTTGGTCACCACCTGGCTGCGGTAGAAGCCCTGCACCAGGTTGACCTCCGGCAGGTGCTCGTACACCGCGAACAGCGGCAGCGCCGCCAGCAGCGAACCGTGCGGGGCGCGGGCGGCGGCGGCCGTGGCGAAGGCCTCGGCGTCCTTGCGCGAACCGTGCCACCGCTCGGAGTGGAAGTGCAGCGCCGCGATGTGCGCGCCCAGGTGCGCCGGGGCCCGGTCGATGATCTTCGCCCACAGCTGGTCGAACTGCTCGGGGGTGTAGCCCAGGCCCCGGGCCACCGCCAGCTCCACGATGTACGGCACGGGGTCGCCCGGCGCGAGCAGGGCCGCCTCGCCGCAGACCGTACGGGCCTCCTCCAGGATGATCCGGAAGTCGTCGCTGCCCGCCGCCGAGGAGCGCCACGCCTGCTGCACCAGGAACTCCGCGTGCACCGCCGCACCGCCCGCGTCCTTCGGGGACTCCGCGCGCCAGGCCCGCAGCCACGAGCCGCCCCGGCCCGGCTGCTGCGCCAGCTCCAGCGAGGCCGCTCCCGCGAAGGCCTGGATCCGCTGCCAGCGCACCTCGCCCTCCTTCGGCGTCCCGGCCAGCAGCTGGGAGGCCGCCTGCCACTGCTGGGTGCCCTGGACGACGTCGAGCACGTCCAGGAGGTCCTGGTCGGGGCCCGGCATCCGGACGTCCAGCTCCTCCTGGCGGGCGAAGCCGTACGTGTCCGGGTCGGCGGCGTCCGGCGAACCGGGGGCGACCTGGCGGATACCGCCCCGGCGGCGCATCAGCCAGGGGCCGATGACCGCCGCGAGCATGCACATCGCGAGCAGGAACAACAGAATCTCCATGGACCCATTGTCCCCGGAGCGGCAAGTGGCCGGTAAGGGCCAGCGCCAGGAACTACGCTCGGGCCTCATGAGCGACCAGCACAGCTTCGAAACCCTCGCCATCCACGCGGGGAACACCGCCGACCCCCTGACCGGCGCGGTGGTTCCGCCGATCTACCAGGTCTCCACGTACAAGCAGGACGGCGTGGGCGGACTGCGCGGCGGATACGAGTACAGCCGCAGCGCCAACCCGACCCGTACCGCCCTGGAGGAGAACCTCGCGGCCCTCGAAGGCGGCCGCCGCGGTCTCGCCTTCGCCTCCGGTCTCGCCGCCGAGGACTGCCTCCTGCGTACGCTGCTGACCCCCGGCGACCACGTGGTCATCCCGAACGACGCCTACGGCGGCACGTTCCGGCTGTTCGCGAAGGTCGCCGCGCGGTGGGGCGTGGAGTTCTCGGTGGCCGACACCTCGGACGTGGCCGCCGTACGGGCCGCGATCACCCCGCGCACCAAGGCGGTCTGGGTGGAGACCCCGTCCAACCCGCTGCTCGGCATCACCGACATCGCCGCCGTGGCCCAGGTCGCGCACCAGGCCGGGGCCCGCCTCGTCGTCGACAACACCTTCGCCTCGCCCTACCTCCAGCAGCCCCTGGCGCTCGGCGCGGACGTCATCGTGCACTCCACCACCAAGTACATGGGCGGCCACTCCGACGTCGTCGGCGGCGCGCTCGTCGTCAGCGACCCGGAGCTCGCCGAGGAGCTGGCGTTCCACCAGAACGCCATGGGCGCGGTCGCCGGTCCCTTCGACGCCTGGCTCGTGCTGCGCGGCATCAAGACGCTCGCCGTCCGCATGGACCGGCACACCGAGAACGCCACGAAGGTCGCCGACCTGCTGACCCGGCACCCCAAGGTCTCCCAGGTCCTCTACCCGGGCCTGCCCGAGCACCCCGGGCACGAGGTCGCCGCCAAGCAGATGAAGGCCTTCGGCGGCATGGTGTCGTTCCGTGTCGCGGCCGGCGAGGAGGCGGCGGTCGAGGTCTGCAACCGGGCGAAGCTCTTCACGCTCGGCGAGTCCCTCGGCGGCGTGGAGTCGCTGATCGAGCACCCGGGCCGGATGACGCACGCCTCCGTCGCGGGATCTCTGCTGGAGGTCCCGGCCGACCTGGTCCGGATCTCCGTCGGCATCGAGAACGGTGACGACCTGCTCGCCGACCTCACCCAGGCGCTGGGCTGATCCTGCGGACATGACAGGGGCGCCCGCCGGTGACGGCGGGCGCCCCTCGCGTTCCGGTGTTCAGGCGCTCACCTTCTCGTCCGCGTCCTCCAGCATGCCCCTGATCTGCTCGCGCAGTTCAGGGGTGTTCTCGTGTCCGTGGACCGATGCCGCGTGTTCGCTCGCGGCCCGGACGACCTCGTCCTCCTCACCGGTGAGGGTGAGGGTGCAGTTCGTCTCGCTCGGATACTTGCGGCAGTCCGCGGTCTTCCTCGTCATCACGGCCTCCTCGGCTCGTACGACAGCCGCCTTCTCCAGCGTAGGCCTCTCCCACCGGGACCCCAACGGCTCACCAGCCCTCCAACGGCGGAGTGACCTGGGCGGGCTCGGTCGCCCACGGCTGCTCGACGCCGACCCAGACCAGGAACGCCACGAGCGCCAGGGCCAGCAGCCAGCCCGCCGTCCGCTGCGCCGCCCGGCGCAGCCGGAGGCGGCGTCCGCCGTGCCGGACCGCCTGCGCGGCCAGGTCGGGCGGCAGGGCGGGATGCGGGCCGTCCAGCATCCGCCGGACCTGCTCCTCGCGCGGGTCCCGCCGGTCCGCGCTCACGGCGTCCTCCGGGGTGCCGGGGCCGCGCCGCGCCCCGCACCCGACGCCCGCAGCGCCGCCACCGCCCGCGCGCACACCGCGCGGACCCGGTCGGCCGACAGTCCGAGCAGCGCCGCCGTCTGTCCCTCGCCGACCTCCTCGTACATCCGCAGGACCAGCACCAGCCGCTCGATCGGGGTCAGCCGGTCCAGCAGACCGCCGCGCGGCCGCTGGTGGCGCCGGGCCTCGCGGGCGAAGCGGAGAGCCAGCTCCCGGCGGGCCCGGTCGTAGGGGTCGCCGCCGTGCAGCCGGTCCCAGTCCGCGTACGTCCGGGCGAGCGCCGCGCGCAGCAGCGCCTCGGCCCGGACATACGCACCCGGGGGCTGCGACGGTTCGCCGGTCAGCAGCGTCGCCGTGTGCAGCAAGCGTCCGCCCGCGCCCGCCACGAAGGCCTCGAACTCCAGGGCGCGGAGCCGGTCCCGGTGGGTCGCCCGCTCTGCCATGCACCACATACGAGCCCCGGTGCCCGGGTGCGGTCAAGGGTGTGGGCACGGTGGGATCGGCTGGTGCGTCGCTATGCCGAGTACCGGTCCTCATGCAGATGCAGCGCGAGGAGCGCGATGTCGTCCTCCTTGCCCTCACCGAACGTGTCCAGGAGGTGGTCGCAGAGGGGTTCGAGCTCGCGCGGGCCGGCCGCCGCCGCGTCGAGGAACGCGCCCAGGCTGTGGTCGAGGTCCTGGTTGCGGACCTCGACCAGCCCGTCGGTGATCAGCAGCAGTCGGGATCCCGGTGCGGTGGTCCGGACATGGGCGGGAGGGTGGGGAAGCCGCAGGCCCAGCAGCGGACCGTGCTCGGACAGATAGGCCGCGCCGCCATCGGGAGCGAGGAGCAGCGGAGGTATGTGACCGGCGTTGGCTATGTGGATCCGGCTGTCGTCCGGCTCGACCAGGACCAGGCAGAGCGTCACGGTGAGACCGGGCCGGGTATGGGCGAGGAGGGCGTCCAGACGCTCCAGGACATGGTGGGGCGGGTGGCCTTCCAGGGCGTAGGCGCGCAGCGCGTGCCGGATCTCGCCCATGACCGTCGCCGCGACGAGCGAGTGTCCGGCCACGTCACCGATGGCCAGGAGCAGCCCGGCAGGGGTCTGGAGCGCCTCGTAGAAGTCGCCGCCGATCTCGGCGTGGTCGGAGGCCGGGCGGTAGCGCACGGCAAGGCTCGTGCCGGGAGCGTCCGGGAGCCGGTCCGGCAGAAAGGTCCGCTGGAGGGCCAGCGCCAGGGAGTGCTCCTCGTTGAAGGTGCGCAGGGCCTCCAGCGCCAGCGCACTGGCGTTCACCAGTTGCTGCAGGAGCTCGCGCTCGTCGGTGGTGCGGGCCGCGGCGGCCGGGACGGCGACGGCGACGGGCGGCCGGTTTCGTTTGGTGCGCGCCACGACGAGCGACACGTCGCCCTCGATCGGGTCGAGCGGCAGCAGCGCTCTCCACCGGCTCCCGGGAATCGTCACGACCTCGATGCCGGTGCTGCCTCCCAGGACCGGGGAGGCCAGCCCGTCGAGCAGCTCGGTCATCGCGGGCAGGGTGACCGGAGCGGCGTCCGGACCGGTCGCATGGCTGTGCACGGTCAAACCGTGTGGACTGAGGAAGACCGAGGTGGCGGGGCCGGACATGAGGGAGGCCGCACCACGGGTCGCCGCCGCGCTGAAGGCGGGAAAACCAACCGCCCGGTACACGTCCAGCGTGGCCCGGTTCAGCGCGGCCAGCCGCAGTGTCAGGTGCTCCGCGCGCCGCCGGGCCCGAGCGTAGCGAAGGGCTGCTGTCACGGTGGCCAGGAACTCGTTCGGATCGATCGGCTGGTCGAGATAGGCGTCCGCGCCCCGACTGAGTCCCTCGGTGTGGTCCTCCGTGTTGACGGCGACCGCTGACACGTGGACGACCGGCAGAGAGGCGGTGCGCGGATCGGCCTTGATCCGCTCGCACACCTCGAAGCCGCTCATGTCCGGGAGCTGTACGTCGATGACGGCCACCTCGGGCAGAGCGTCGCCCGTCTCGGCCAGCAGGTGGAGGCCCGCCGTCCCGTCGGCCGCGCCGAGCACCGTGTGCCCGGCGCGGGTGAGCCAGCTGGTGAGGATGTAGCGGTTGGTCTCGTCGTCGTCTATCACCAGGACGGTTCCTGGGGCGGCGTCGCGCCGGGCGGTCTCGGTCACGGGATGTTCTCCGGGGAGGGTGCGGGCGTAGCGGGCGTGAAGGGCAGCTCGACCTCCACTCGGGTGCCCGCTCCGGGGGTGCTCGACAAGCGCAGTGTTCCGCCGAGGAGCTCGGTGAGGGTCCGGGCGTAGGGGAGGCCGAGTCCGGTACCCCGGTGGACCCGCTGGAGGGGTCCGCGTACCTGGTAGAACTCCTCGAACACGCGGGACAGCTCGGCCTCCGGGATGCCCACCCCGGTGTCCGTGACCGTGAAGTAGATCCGCGGCGGTTCCACCCGGACGTCCAGCCTCACCTCGCCCCTCTCTGTGAACTTCAGGGCGTTGGACAACAGGTTGCGCAGGATGCGTGTGAGCAGGGCCTCATCGGTCACCGACACGGGCAGCTCCGAGGACGGCGGCATCAGCAGCGTTACGTCGGACGGGCCGGTGTTCCGCATCACCGCGCCCAACTGCGCCAGCAGCGCCCGCAGATCGGTCGGCGCCGCGTTGACCTCCAGCTGGCCCGCCTCGGCCTTGGCCACGTCCAGCAGATCGCCCACCAGCGCGAGCAGCGACTGCCCCGAGGCGTCGATCAAGGAGAGCTGCCGGCGCTGCTCGTCGGTGAGCGGGGAGGATCCGGGGGCCAGCAGCAGCCGGGTCAGCGCCACCACCGCGTTCACCGGGGTGCGGAGCTCATGGCTGATGTTGCGCCAGAACCTCGTCTTGGCCTCGCTCGTCTCGCGCAGCCGAGCGGACTTCTCCTCCAGTTCGGCGTGGAGGGCCACGACCCCGCTGTTCGTCTCCTCCAGTTCCTGCGACAGCTCGGTGTAGAGGGCGAGTACCCCGCGGTTGGTCTCCTCCAGCTCCTCGTTGAGCCGCCGCATCTCCTCACGTTGCGCCCGGGTCTCCTCCAGAGCGGAGATCAGGTCGCGGGTCTGGGCCCGCAGGTCGTCGGCGAGGGAAGGGGTCGCGTGGCGCCGCAGAGCCGCGACGACGGCGCTCCGGGCATCCGGGCCGTCCCTCCAGCTCGCCGGGAGGGCATGCTCCGCGACGATCCGGTGCCGGGCGGCGCCGGCCTCGTGGCGGACCCGGTTCAGCAGCCGGGAGGCCGGTTCCAGGTCGGGGCCCGCTTTCGTGCCGCGCGCCCACGCGAAGACGACGGTGAGCACGCGCTCCGCGTCCACCGGGAGCGCGAAGGTCACGGTCAGGTCCTCGCAGCCGAGGCGGTCGCGGCCGAGCTCGCTGAGCGCGGTGGCGAAGCGCACCTGGTCCTGCCGGTCCATGCCGAGCGCCTCCGCCGCGCTCTGCCCGGTGCGCCGCAGGGCGAAGACGTCCTGCGGCGTGGTGAGGCTGTACGAGGCGAGCACGCCCGGGTCCGGTGCGCCGCCCGTCACCAGGCCCCCTTGACGACCACGATCCCCGCGTCGTCGTGGCGGACACCGGCCTCGCGCAGCAATTGCCCGGCGATCACGGCCGGGGTGTGCCGGAGCAGCCCGGGCAGCTCGTCGGCCTTCCAGCGGTCGGTCAGGCCGTCGGAGTGCATGACCAGGGCCCCGCCCGGGGGCAGCGGCAGCTCGAACGTCCGCAGGCTGCGCATCTGCTGCCCGACGATGCCCGGTGCCGAGAGCAGGCCCTTGCGGGAGCCGGGGCCCAGCAGAACCCCGCTCACGTTGCCGATGCCGCAGTAGAGCACCCGTTCCCGGGCCGGCTCGATCCTGGCAATGGCGACTGCACCGCCCCGCGTGCTCCGTAGCGCCGCGTGGATCCGGCGCAGCAGGCCCTCCGGGTGCCGGTCCGCACTCCGCCGGAACTCCGTCACCGCCGCGTCGGCGGCGCGTGCGGCGAGCGGCCCGTGGCCCAGCCCGTCGCAGAGCATGACCAGCACCGCGGACCCCGACGCGGATGCGGAACGCGGTTCCGTCGCGTCGCTCGTCCCCCCGCCCTCGTCGACCTTGACGGCCCAGGCGTCACCGCAGCTGGTCTCCCCGCTGATGGGCCGCGTCAGCCCCGAGGAGACCGACACCTCCCCGCCGGTGGGCCCGCTTCCGGCCGGGCGGTCCCAGAACTGCGCGGCCATGACGGTGCCCCGGCCCGGCAGGGAGTGGACGTCGAACGCGTCGGCGAGACGCACCACCGCTCCCAGCCCGATCCCGAGGGTGCCGCCGGAGGACGTTCCGTCGGCCAGCGCCGCCTCGACGTCGGCCATGCCGGGGCCGGTGTCCACGGTGAGGAACTCGACCCCCGCCCGGTCCGAAGTGCGCAGGACCCGCAGCAGCAGAGCGCCGTCGCGCGCGTGCCGCTGGAGGTTGGTCGCGGCCTCGGTGACCGCGAGGGCGACCTCGGAGGCCCGGTAGCCGTCCAGCCCGATGCGCCGCGCAAGCGTGGCGGCAGCACCCCGGGCGGCCGAGGGCATCTCGGCGGCGGCGCGGAACCATTCCACGTCCTCGCAGTCGAGCACGGCCGGGCCGGTCATCGGGCCCACTTGACGATGGTGACGGTGGTGCCGCGGTCCACCTCGGTGTCCAGGAAGAACTCGTCGACGAGCCGCCGGGCCCCGCTGAGGCCGAGGCCCAGCCCGCCACCGGAGGTCCAGCCGTCCGTGAGGGCCAGTTCGGTGTCGGGGATGCCAGGGCCCGAGTCCTCGAAGACCGCCGCGACGCCGCGCCGGCCCTGCCGCTCCACCAGCCCGGCCCGCATCGCCCCGCCTCCGCCGTAGACCAGGGTATTGCGGGCGAGCTCGCTGGCGGCCGTGATGAACTTCGTCTGGTCGACCAGGGACAGCTTGCACTGCTGCGCGAACGCGCGGACGTGCTGGCGGGAGCGGACGACGTCGTCGTTCCCGGTGATCGGCTGTGTCCGCGGCGGGGCTTCGGCAGCCCACGGGACGGTCATGGCAGTTCCGCGCCGGTCGCAGACCGGCGCAGCAGCGCGAGTCCCTTCTCCAGGTCGAGTGCCGTGCGCACGCCGCCCAGGGAGAGGCCCAGCTCGACCAGGGTGATGGCCACGGCCGGACGCATGCCCACGACCACGGTCTCGGCGTCCAGCAGCCGGGATATGGAGGCGATCGTGGCCAGCATGCGGCCGACGAAGGAGTCGACGATCTCGACCGCCGTGATGTCGATGACGACCCCGCGGGCCGCCCGGGCGACGATCTGCTCGGCCAGATCCTCCTGGAGGTCCAGAACCGTCTGGTCCTCCAGATCGACCTGAATGGAGACCAGCAGGATGTCACCGATCCGTAGGACCGGAACGCGTTCGCTCATCGGCGCGCGTCCTGGTGCGTGACAAGGTCGACGCCGGACTTGCGTAGCGCGTGCTGGAGCGCGTCGGCGAGGGTCGCCTTGGTGACGATGTCGCCGAACTCGATGCCGAGGGCCACGATGGTCTGCGCGATCTGCGGCCGGATTCCGGAGACCGTGCACTCAGCGCCCATCAGCCGGGCCGCCACCACCGTCTTGAGCAGGTGCTGGGCGACCTGCGTGTCGACCGCGGGCACTCCGGTGATGTCGATGATGGCCTGCTCGGAGCCGGTGTCGACCAGGGCTTGGAGCAGCTTCTCCATCACGACCTGGGTGCGCGCCGAGTCCAGCGTGCCCACCAGAGGCACGGCGATGACCCCGTCCCACAGCTTGACCACGGGGGTCGACAGCTCCATGAGCTGGGCCGCCTGCGAGCTGATGATCTCCTCCCGGGTGCGGGTGTACACCTCGACGGTGTAGAGGGCCAGATCGTCCAGGGCGCGCCCCAGCCGGAGGTAGGCGGTGGTCTCTTCGGCGGAGTCGTTGCGCAGCGCGGGCTCCAGGGCCTGCTTGAGCGCCAGTACGCTGATTGCCGTCTCGCTCGGGGTGAACCCCTGCCGGGCCCGGTTGCGCGACAGCTCGGTCAGCAGAGCCCGCACCTCGGAGAAGCCATCCCCGCGGGTTTCCTCGCCACCCGCCCGCAGGCCCTCCACGAGAGCCTCGTACAGTTCCCGGAGCTCCCGGTCGACCTCGGCCTTGCTGATGCGGCCCTGGAGCGAGCCGGTGACCCCGTCGATCCACTCGGAAGTGATCTTCTCGCGGTCGGTGGAGAGCAGCTCCACCGGACCTCTCGGGCTTTCCTGCTGTGCCACGCCCCGCCCCTTCACTTCTAAAAAGTATCCTTCGGGAAACTCTTCAGGAAGCGTACGGCAGGGCGCCGCCGCTCCGGGCAGGGGCCTTCACGGGTGCGGCGGGGCGGGCGGCACGGAGAGGGAGGCGGGACCGGGAGAAGCGGGTCAGTCGGTCTGCGGCGGCTGGTGCGCGGCCTGCCGGGCGGCCAGCGACCCGTTGAAACGGGTGAGCAGGGCGCAGAACGTGTCCCGCTCCTCCTCCGTCCACCCGTCCGTCACCTGCGACATCAGCTCGCGGCGCGAGGCGCGGACCTCCTCCAGGCGGGCCTGGCCGCGCGGGGAGAGCTGGAGCACCACGGCCCGGCCGTCCTCCGGGTGCGACGTGCGCTTGACCAGACCGGTGTCGACGAGCGGCGCGACCTGCCGGGTCACCGTCGACGAGTCGATCCCCATCCCGGCCGCCAGCGCCTTGACGCCCATCGGCCCTTCCTTGTCCAGCCGGTTCAGCAGCAGGTACGCGGCCCGGTCCATCGAGTTGCGGACCTGGCCGACACCGCCGAGGCGGGTCTGCTCGGCACGGCGGGCGAAGACCGCCACCTGGTGCTGGAGCGCGTCCAGCAGGCGGTCGGGGCCCGGGTGTTCGGGGGCGGCGCCCCCGGAAGGAGACGCAGCAGTCGTCATGTCCTGTGGGGGCATGGCCGGGGACTCTCTTCGTGCGGTGTCGGATGAGTGGGGGACAGAGTACGCGGCCCCGGGGCAACGTGTACCAGTGCCGCACAAACCTGCGGACACCACCGCAGGCCGCCATGGACAAGTCTGCCGCGCCCCGTCCGAGCTGCAAGACTTGCGGGCATGAACTTCCGCGCGACCGCCCACCACCCGGCCCTGATCCTCGACGACGTCCGGGGCGCGCAGAAAATGCTGGACGGGGTGGCCCGGGTGACCGCACTGGAGGGAAGCCGCCATCTGACCGAGCTGGTCGGCGCCCCGGTCCACCTCAAGTGCGAGAACCTCCAGCGCACCGGCTCCTTCAAACTGCGCGGCGCCTACGTCCGGATCTCCGGCCTCACCCCGGTGGAGCGGGCGGCCGGGGTGGTCGCCGCCAGCGCCGGCAACCACGCCCAGGGCGTCGCGCTCGCCTCGTCCCTCCTCGGCGTACGCTCCACGGTCTTCATGCCCGTCGGGGCGCCCCTGCCGAAGGTCGCCGCGACCCGGGAGTACGGGGCCGAGGTGCGGCTGCACGGCCAGGTCGTCGACGAGACCCTCGCCGCCGCCCAGCGGTACGCGGAGGAGACCGGCGCGGTCTTCATCCACCCCTTCGACCACCCCGACATCATCGCGGGCCAGGGCACCGTCGGACTGGAGATCCTGGAGCAGTGCCCGGAGGTCCGCACGATCGTCCTCGGCATCGGCGGCGGCGGGTTCGCCGCGGGCGTCGCCGTCGCGGTGAAGGCCCTGCGCCCCGACGTCCGGATCGTCGGCGTCCAGGCCGAAGGCGCCGCCTGCTACCCGCCCTCCCTCGCCGCCGGGTACCCCGTCTCGCTGGACGCCCCGGCCACGATGGCCGACGGCATCAAGGTGGGCCGCCCCGGCGACGTACCGTTCGCCCTGGTCGAGGAGCTGGTCGACGAGGTCCGCACGGTCACCGAGGACGAGCTGTCCAGTGCGCTGCTGCTCTGCCTGGAGCGGGCCAAGCTGGTCGTCGAGCCCGCCGGGGCCAGCCCGGTGGCCGCGCTGCTCAGCGACCCGAAGGCGTTCCGCGGGCCGGTGGTGGCCGTGCTGTCCGGCGGCAACGTCGACCCGCTCCTGATGCAGCGCATCCTGCGGCACGGGATGTCCGCCGCAGGCCGCTACCTCAGCCTCCGGCTGCGGCTCACCGACCGCCCGGGAGCGCTCGCCGCCCTGCTGGCCACGCTGACCGTGGCCGACGCCAACGTCCTCGACATCAGCCATGTGCGCACCGACCCGCGCCTCGGACTCACCGAGGCGGAGGTCGACCTGTATCTGGAGACGAAGGGACCGCAGCACTGCGCGGACGTCGAGGGGACGCTGCGCGCGGAGGGCTACCGGGTCATGGGCTGACCGTCCGCTTCGCGCCGACTGGCCGGATCTTGCCATTCAGCGCGCGGCGACGCCCCGAGAATCCTAGGATCGCCGAATAAGCGCCGAGTGAGCCGTGTACGGGTGCAGTCGTCCACAAGTGACGGGGGAGTCTCTCCATGCCAGGTGCGATCCACGCCGAGGGTCTGGTGAAGACCTTCGGCGACGTAACAGCCCTGGGCGGTGTCGATCTCGACGTCCCCGAGGGCACCGTCCTCGGACTGCTCGGGCCCAACGGCGCGGGCAAGACCACCGCCGTACGGGTGCTGACCACGCTGCTGCGCCCGGACAGCGGCACGGCGACCGTGGCCGGGATCGACGTACTGAAGAAGCCCAACGAGGTACGCCGCTCGATCGGGCTCTCCGGCCAGTTCGCCGCCGTCGACGAGTATCTGACCGGCCGGGAGAACCTCCAGATGGTCGGGCAGCTCTACCAGCTGAGCGCCCGGGACGCGAAGGCCCGCGCGGGCGTCCTGCTCGACCGGTTCAACCTCGGCGACGCCGCCGACCGCACCGCCAAGACGTACTCCGGCGGTATGCGCCGCCGCCTCGACCTCGCGGCGGCGCTCGTCGTGTCGCCGCCCGTGATGTTCATGGACGAGCCGACGACCGGCCTCGACCCGCGCAACCGGCAGCAGCTCTGGGACGTGATCGAGGACCTGGTGGCGGGCGGTACGACCCTGCTCCTGACCACGCAGTACCTGGAGGAGGCCGACCGCCTCGCGAACGACATCTGCGTCATCGACCACGGCAAGGTCATCGCCCGAGGCACCTCCGACGAGCTCAAGGCCCGCACCGGCGGTGAGCGCGTCGAGATCGTCGTGCACAGCCCCGACGAGATCGAGCGCGCCCGTTCCGTGCTGAGCTCCCTCGCCAAGGGCGAGGTCACCGTCGTCCAGCTCTCCCGCAAGCTGACCGCGCCGGTCAGCGGCGGGGCCAAGCTGCTGGCCGAGATCATCCGCGACCTGGACGCCCAGGGCGTGGAGATCGACGACATCGCCCTGCGCAGGCCCACCCTCGACGACGTCTTCCTCTCCCTCACCGGCCACGCGGCCGAGGCCAACCGGAACGAGGACAAGGAGGACGCCCGGTGAGCGCGATCGCCAAGGACGCCCCCACGCTGGTACCCCGCCCCTCCGGGGGCGTCACGCAGTCCGTGAAGGACTCCCTCGTCGTCGCCAAGCGGAACCTGATCCGGATGACCCGGATCCCCGAGATGGTGATCTTCGGACTGATCCAGCCGATCATGTTCGTGGTGCTGTTCACCTACGTCTTCGGCGGCTCGATCAGCATCGGCGGCTCCACCGACCCGCAGCTGTACAAGGAGTTCCTGATGGCGGGCATCTTCGCCCAGACCGTCACCTTCGCCACCGCGGGCGCCGGCGCGGGCATCGCCGACGACATGCACAAGGGGCTCATCGACCGCTTCCGGTCGCTGCCCATGGCCCGGGGCGCGGTCCTCACCGGACGCACAATCGCCGACCTCGTCCAGACCACCCTCACCCTCGTCGTCCTCGCCGGGGTCGCCCTGCTGGTGGGGTGGCGCACCCACGAGAACATCGGCAAGGTGATCTGCGGCTTCCTGCTGCTGCTCCTGCTCGGCTACGCGTTCTCCTGGATCGGCGCGCTGATCGGCCTGTCCGTGCGCACCCCGGAGGCGGCCACCTCCGGCGGGCTGATCTGGCTGTTCCCGCTGACGTTCATCTCGAACGCCTTCGTCCCGGTCACCGGCATGCCGACGTTCCTTCAGCACGTCGCCGAGTGGAATCCGTTCAGCGCCACGGTGGCGGGGGCCCGCGAACTGTTCGGCAACACGATGCCGGGCGTGCCGAAGTCCGTGACCGGGGCCTGGCCGATGGAGCACCCGATCGTCGCCTCGATCATCTGGTCGGTGCTGATCATCGTGGTCTTCCGCACCCTCGCGGTCCGCAAGTACCGCTCGGCCGCCACCTGAGCCACCGAGGACCGACCGACGACGCGGGAGCCCCGGCCTTCATCAAGAAGGCCGGGGCTCCCGCGTCGTATGCGTCGTGGTGGGCCGGACGTCAGCCCGTGTACGGCTTCGCCGCCAGGATCTTCACCGAGGCGGTCCTGCCGTTCGGCAGCTCGTAGTCCGCGTCGTCGCCGGTCCGCTTGCCGTTCACACCGAGGCCGAGCGGGGACTGCGGGGAGTACGTCTCGATCTCCGTGCTGGCGTATTCACGGGAGGCGAGCAGGAAGGTCAGCGTGTCGTCCTCGTCGCCGTCGAAGGCGATCGTGACGACCATGCCGGGCTCGACCACGCCGTCGTCGGCCGGCGCCTCGCCGACCTTCGCGTGCTCCAGGAGCTGGGTCAGCTGGCGCACCCGCAGCTCCATCTTGCCCTGCTCCTCCTTGGCCGCGTGGTACCCGCCGTTCTCCCGGAGGTCACCCTCCTCACGGGCCGCCGCGATCTTGACGGCGATCTCCGTGCGCGCGGGACCAGACAGGTGCTCCAGCTCGGCCTTGAGCTGGTTGTACGCCTCCTGCGTGAGCCAGGTGACGTTTTCGCTGGTCTGGGTCACAGGTGCTCCTCGTCGGTACTGGGAAGTGCTGGGAATGCTGGGAAGTGTCGGAAATACAAAGCATCGCCCTACCCAGAAGCATGTGCCTCTGCGGGTGGGCGAAACCACGAGCCTAACAATTCCGCAGGAAAAGGGGGAGAAGGTAAACCGTCACACGCCAGGACCGGCCGTCACGCCGCGTATCGTCGCAGGTCAGGGCGGTGTGCCGGATCAGCCGCGCGGGCCGTCGTCGGCCGTGCAGCCCATCGGCTCGACCGCGGTCGCCCGGGACCGGGTCACCACGGTCACGACCTCGTCGATCCGGTCCTCGGCCCGGTCGAACCGGACTTCCTTGCGGCCCACCTCGGAGCCGTCCTCGCTGAGCGCCCGCACCACGCAGTAGCCGTGGCCCTCGCGGTCCTTGCGGACCTCCAGGTGGACGTCGGCCCGGGTGTCGGAGACGACCTTGAACTTGATCATCTCGCCGCTGATGCCCTGGTTGCCGACGTAGTCGTAGCCGATCCACCCGATCACACCGAGCAGGGCGACGCCCAGGACCGATCCGACGATCTTCAGCTTGCGGTCCGCACGCTGGTCCTCGGTCCGGCCGTACCGCCCCTCGGGCGCAGCCTCGCGAACCGTCGTCATGATCGTTCCCTCCGGACCGGGCATCGAGGAATTTTCCGGCCCCTCGGTCAGTCACTATAGAAGCCGCACCCCCGTCACCCGATCGCGCCCCACACCGACCGGATGGACAGCGACCGATGATCGACCAGAGCGACCAATGACTGAGGATCGAGCTTTGACTGAGCAGCTGCGACTGATGGCCGTTCACGCCCACCCCGACGACGAGTCGAGCAAGGGCGCGGCCACCATGGCCAAGTACGTGTCCGAGGGGGTGGACGTGCTGGTCGTGACCTGCACGGGGGGCGAGCGCGGCTCCATCCTCAACCCGAAGCTCCAGGGCGACGCGTACATCGAGAAGAACATCCACGAGGTCCGCAAGAAGGAGATGGACGAGGCCCGGGAGATCCTGGGCGTCCAGCAGGAGTGGCTCGGCTTCGTCGACTCGGGGCTGCCCGAGGGCGACCCGCTGCCGCCGCTGCCCGAGGGCTGCTTCGCCCTGGAGGACCCCGAGCTCGCCGCGGGGCGCCTGGTCGCGAAGATCCGCGCGTTCCGGCCGCAGGTCATCACCACGTACGACGAGAACGGCGGCTACCCGCACCCCGACCACATCATGACGCACACGATCTCGATGATCGCGTTCGACGGTGCGGCCGACGCGGAGCGCTTCCCCGAGGACGAGTTCGGCCCCGTCTGGACGCCGCGGAAGCTCTACTACAACCAGGGCTTCAACCGGCCGCGCACCGTCGCCCTGCACGAGGCGCTCCTCGCCCGCGGCCTGGAGTCGCCGTACGGGGAGTGGCTGCAGCGGTGGAAGGAGTTCGAGCGCGTCGAACGCACCCTGACCACGCACATCCCCTGCGACGACTTCTTCGAGATCCGCGACAAGGCGCTGATCGCGCACGCCACGCAGATCGACCCCGAGGGCGGCTGGTTCCGGGTCCCGATGGAGGTCCAGCGCGAGGTCTGGCCGACCGAGGAGTACGAGCTCGCGAAGTCTCTGGTCGATACCTCCCTCCCCGAGAGCGACCTCTTCGCGGGCATCCGCGACAATGCCTGATATGTACGCGACCCAGGCACTGACGCACCTCGTCCCGCTCGCCGCCGAAGAGCTCGACAAGAACAAGGTCACCCCCGGCGTCCTCGGCTTCCTCGTCTTCGCCGCGCTCGCCGTCGGCGTGTGGGCCCTGATGAAGTCGATGAACCGCCACATGGGCCGGGTGAACTTCGAGGAGGCCCCCGACCCGGACGCGCCGGCGGCCGAGCCCGCCGGCGACAAGGGCAAGGCGGCCTCGCCCGGCAAGTAGCGCGCCGAGTTCGCGGGTACGGAGCCGAGTTCGCGCGTACGGAGCCCACTTCGCGCGTACGGAAACGGGAAGGGCGTCCGGCCGGGTGGCCGGACGCCTCGTTCCCGTTCGCGCCGCTCACCTGCTCACGGCCTCGCCGGCTCCACCGCCACGCCCATGATCTGGCCGGCGCCACGGCCCGGGGTCAGCCCCAGCCGCCACGCCTGCCAGCCGTCCTCCAGGTCGACGCCCCGCTCCAGCGCCACCGCGAACGCCGCCGCCGACTGCTCCAGCTTGGTGTCCCTGGCCGGGTGCCGGGCCCCGATCAGCTCGGCCAGCTCCTGCTGCGCGACCACCGTGCCCACCTCGCTGCCCCCGGGCGAGGCGTACGGCAGCAGCGTGCAGCGCAGGAACCGGGCCCAGTCGCCGCCCCGCGCGTCCCCGTACGAGGCGAACAGCTCCGCCGCCTCCCCGCACAGCTCCAGCGCCTGCGGGGCCCGCCCGTTGCCCGCGTCGATCAACGCCAGCTCCACGCAGGCCCACGCCTCGCCGTACGGCACCTTGATCCGCCGGAAATCGGCCCGGGCGTCCATCAGCAGCTGCCGGGCGAACCCCGAATTGCGGAGGTTGCCCGTCTGCGCGGCCCGCTGGTCCCGGGTCACCCGGCCCGAGTGGTGCCGGGCGCAGGCCAGCCCGTACACGTCCCGCATCCGGGAGAACATCGTGCGGGCCCGCTCCAGCTCCCGTACCGCCTGGTCGGTGTCCCCGTCCTCCTCCAGCGCCTGACCCAGGTAGTACAGGGTCCACGCCTCGCCCCGGGCGTCCTCGTTGTCCCGGTGCCGGGCCAGGGCGTCCCGCAGCTGCTCCAGCGCGGCGGCCGGGTCCTCGTCCAGCAGCCGGGCCCGGGCCAGCTGCGTGATCGCCCACGCCTCACCGCGCCCGTCGCGGGTGCGCCCGTACAGCTCCAGGGCGGTGCTCAGGGCCTCCTCGGCCGCCGCCACCTCGCCCGTGCGCAACCGCACCTGGCCCAGCTGGAACTGCGTCCACGCCTCGCCGTGCAGCGACTCGCCCTCCCGGTGCAGCCGCAGCGCGTCGGCCAGCAGCGCCAGCGCCCTCGGCAGGTCGCCCCGGTCGCGCTCCACGGCCGCCAGCGCGTGCAGGGTCCACGCCCGGTCCTCGGCCTGCGCCTCGGAGGACTGGAGGGCCAGCGCCTCACCGAGCCGGGCCGCCGCATCGGTCAGATTGCCCTGGTGATGCAGGGTGATGCCGAGCGAGCAGAGGGCCAGCGCCTCGCCCGCGTCGTTCTGCGCCTCGTGGTAGAGGCCGACGACGGAGGACAGGGTGGTGCGGGCCTTGTCCAGCTCGCCGAGCTGCCGGGCCGCGATGCCCGTACGCCACTGCACCGAGCGCTCCAGCAGCCCCTGGTCCACGGCCTGGGTCAGCTCGCTGATCTCACCCAGCCGGTACAGGTCGCCGCGCAGCAGGCAGTAGTCGCACAGGGCACCCAGCAGATGCAGCACCGTGCCCTGGTCGACGCCCTCCGCGTGCCGCAGCGCGGAGGTGATGAAGCTCGACTCGTCGTCCAGCCAGCGCAGCGCCGAGTCCAGCGAACCGAACCCGTGCGAGCCGAACTGTCCGGCGCGGGTCGACATCTTCCCGTCGACCATCCGGATCACCGCGTCGGCCAGCTCCGCGTAGTTCGTCAGCAGCCGCTCCTGGGCGGCCGTCCGCTCGGCCGGCTCCTCCTCGTCCAGCAGCCGGGCCAGTGCGAAGGCCCGCACCAGGTCGTGCAGCCGGTAGCGCGATCCCCGTACGCGGGTGAGCAGCCCGGCTCGCGCCAGCACGGTGAGCAGCCGGTCCGCCTCCTGCTCGTCCGCCGCCAGCAGCGAGGCGGCGGCCGCCGCGCCGAGGCTCGCCCGGCCGGCCAGCGCGAGCCGCCGCAGCAGCCGGCGGGCCTGGTCACCCTGGTCGGTGTAGCGCAGCCACAGGGCCCGCTCGACCGGGTCCACCGGACCGTACGCCCCCAGGTCCTCCGCCAGCGTGTGCCGACTGCGCGCCCCCAGGGCGGAACCCGCCACCCGCAGCGCCAGCGGCAGCCCGCCGCACAGCTCCACGATCGCGTCCGTCGACGGGTAGTCGTACGGCCCGGTCTCGTCCTCCTCGGCGACCTCCCGCAGCAGCTCCTCCGCCCCCGCCGCGTCCAGCGCGCCGACCGGCAGATGGTGCACCCAGGCCGCCAGGTCCTCGGGCAGCTCCAGCGGCTCCCGGGCGGTGACGATCACCAGGCTGTCCGAGCGCTCCGGCACCAGGGTGCGCACCTGACCGGCGTCCGTCGCGTCGTCGAGCACGATGGTGACCGGCGTCCCCGTGAGGTGCTGGTGGTACAGGTCGGAGAGCCGCCGCACCTGCTGCTCCGCCGACGAGCCCTCCCGGAACAGCAGTTGCTCGCGCGGCGCGCCCAGCCGGTTCAGCAGATGGAGCAGGGCGTCCCGGGTCGGCAGCGGGTTCTCCCCGGCGACCTGACCGCGCAGATCGACCACGCACGCGCCCCGGAACTGGTCCTTGAGCGTGTGGGCCGCCCGCACCGCGAGCGCGGTCCGCCCCGACCCCGGGGCGCCGTGCAGCACGACGACGGTCGGCCGGGTCTGCGTGGAGGCGCGGGCCGCGTGCACCCACCGGGCGATCTGCGCCAGCTCGGTCCGCCGTCCGCTGAACGGCCCGTCCGCCTGCGGGAGATGGCCGAACGACTGCTCCAGCACCACCCGGGTGCGGGCCGCCGCGCTGCGGTCGCCGCCGCGCAACTGCTTGACCACCGGGGTGGTCTGCTTCTTCGGGGCACGCTTGGCGGGCGTCAGCATCCGCTGCTGGTCCAGGTACGGGCGGATGCCCCGTACCTCCAGGGCGGTCAGCCACTGGAGCCGCAACTGCTCGGCCCCGCCCGGCTGTCCGGCTGCCGCGGCCCGGCGGTGGGCGGCGGGCCAGTGCGAAGCGGTCACCTTCGCCACGGTCGTCGCCGTGCCGGCCACCGCGACGGCCGCACCCGCGCCGAACGCCAGGCCGGTGTTCGCACCGAGCGCCAGATCCGCGCCGAACGCGGCGGCCGCCGCAACTCCCGTCACCAGCAGGGGCGTTCCGAGCGTCGCTCTGCTGAAGCGCTCCGCCAGCGGCCGGTCGCCCGCCGCCGCCGAGTCCAGCGCCTGCGTGTACGCGGCGTACTCCTCGCCCGCGCTGGCGGCCATGGTGTCGAGCGCGGCCCGCGCCCGCGACATCAG
Organism: Streptomyces globisporus C-1027; assembly: GCF_000261345.2. Lineage (NCBI taxonomy): Bacteria > Bacillati > Actinomycetota > Actinomycetes > Kitasatosporales > Streptomycetaceae > Streptomyces > Streptomyces globisporus. The sequence goes on from NZ_CP013738.1 coordinate 5,113,179, forward strand.
CGCCCCGGCGTCGGTCCGCCCGCCGCTGCGCCGCGCCTCTTCCTCCACGGCCCGCACCAACAGCCTCTCGGCTTCCGCCCGATGGCTGTCCCGCATATGTGTCCCCCTCCAGGAGCTGCACTCCGGATCCCGGGTTCCGGAGCGTCGGATACCAAGCGTCGGGGTCAAGTGTCCTGCGTGGCAGGCTCCGGCGCGAGGGGCGCAGGGCAAGGGAGGGCCAAGGCGCGGGCGCAAGGGGGTCCGTGGATCGGTCGCCAGGGCTCTCCGGCGCCTCCGTGAAGGCCGAGGGCGTCGACGTCCAGCGGCCCCTGCCCGGCCCCTCCGCCCCTCCGAGGTGGCGGAGGCCGCCAACAGGGCCCTGCGCCGCGGCCCCCGCGGTGCGTCAGGTCACTGGGCCGGCAGGCGCGGGGTGCGCGGCGGCTCCGTGCGCCGGCTGCCGGTCTTCTCGAAGGCCGCTGCGAGGGAGAGCAGGGCGTTGTCGTCGTAGGCGCGGCCCGCGAAGGTCAGTCCGACGGGCATGCCGGTGTCGGCCATGGTGCCCATGGGGACGGTGACGGTCGGGATGCCGAGGTGGCGGGGGACCAGGTTGCCGTTCGCGACCCAGACGCCGTTGCGCCAGCCGAGGTCGGCGGAGGCCGCGTTCACGTCCATGTCGGCGGGGCCCACGTCGGCGACGGCGGGGAAGACCACCGCGTCCAGGCCGAGTCCGTCCATCCACTGCTCCAGGTCGACGCGGCGCGTCTCCTCCAGGCCCCGCAGCCCCTCCTCCAGCAGCGGCATGTCGGCGAGGGACTTGTATGGCCGCTCGCGCACGAAGCGCGGGTACTCGCCGATCGTGTCGTCGAAGCCCTCGTACCGGTCGGGCAGTTCGCCCTCCTGCTTGGGCCAGATGCGGTCGCCGTCGACGTCGGCGAGGGTGGAGAGGGCCGGGTCGCCGTTGGCGCGCAGGAAGTCGTCCCAGGCCCAGGCGGACAGGTCCTCGATCTCGAAGGTCAGGTACTCGCGGCTGACGAGCCCGCGGGTGAGCAGGGAGGGCGCTCCGGGGCGGTCGGACTCGTAGTTCGACACCGCGGGGAAGTCGACCTCGACCACCTCGGCGCCGACGGCCTCCAGGTCGCGGCGGGCGGCCTCCCACAGGGCGATCACCGAGGGGCGGGTGTCGACGCGCTGCCCGGTCTGGCCGCCCATGCCGCCGTCGGGGTTCGTTCCGGCGTCGGGGTCGGCGTTGATGTACATCCGGGGCACGCCGACGCGCTTGCCGACGAGCACGCCGGACGCGGCTGCGGCGTCGGCGGGCGCGAGGGCCGGGTAGGAGGCGGGGCGCACCCGCGACGGCGGGGGCAGCTCCAGCCACGGCTGGGCGCGCCACAGGTCGCCGCGCGTCTCGGGATCGTCGGCGACGATGACGTCGAGCAGTTCGAGCAGGTCGACCATGGTGCGGGTGTGCGGGACCACGACGTCCATGGTCGGCACGAGCGGCCAGTTGCCGCGGACCGAGATCACGCCGCGGCTGGGGGTGTAGGCGCACAGCGCGTTGTTCGAGGCGGGGGCGCGGCCGGACGACCAGGTCTCCTCGCCGAGGCCGAACGCGCCGAAGGACGCCGCCGTCGCCGTGCCGGAGCCGTTGGAGGAGCCGGAACCGTAGGCGCTGGTGAGCCACTCGGCGCTGTACGGGCTCTCCGCGCGCCCGTAGACGCCGCGCTGCATGCCGCCGTTCGCCATCGGCGGCATGTTGGTCAGGCCGATGAGGACCGCGCCGCCCGCGCGCAGCCGCTCGACGGCGAAGGCGTCGCGCTGGGCGACGAGGTGCTCGAACGCGGGGGAGCCGGACGCGGCAGTCAGCCCCTCGGCGAGGTAGCTGTCCTTGGCGGTGTACGGGATGCCGTCCAGCGGACCCAGCGTCTCGCCACGGGCGCGGCGTGCGTCGGACGCCTCCGCTTCCGCCCGGGCGCGCGGGTTCATCACGACCACCGCGTTCAGAGCGGTGGTCGTCCCGGGCCGGTCGTACGCCTCGATCCGTGCGAGATAGGCGTCGAGCAGCTCGACCGCGCTCGTCTCGCCCTTCTCCAGCGCCGTGCGCAGGTCGGCGATACAGGTCTCCACGACATCGAATCCGCGCGTCATGCGGTGTCTCCCTGGGCTGGTGAGCGGGGCGGGCGGAGCGTCGGCCGCCCGGGCGACCGCGCGAAGCGGGTCACCGAGACGGTCTAGATTTTTAATCTAGACTAAAAGTCTAGATTTCTGGAACCTAGACTGAGGACCCGGACATCCGGAACCGAGAGTGAGCACATGCCGACGTCAGAGACCGGGCCCGCCGGGACCGGCGCCGCCTCGCGCCGCCCGGCCCTGATCCCGATCGACAGGAAGCGCCAGCCCAGCGGGGACGAGGCGCGGGCGCGGGCCATGAAGGCCGCCATCGGCGTCATCGCCGAGAAGGGCACCGCCGCCCTGCGGATGTCGGACATCGCGGCGCGGGCCGGCATGAGCACCGGCCACATCCTCTACCACTTCGGCAAGAAGGACCGGCTCCTGCTCGAAGTCCTCGCGTGGAGCCAGGCCGACCTCTGGGCCCGGTTCCAGGAGGCCGTCGACCGGGCCGCGTCCCCCGCCGAGAAGCTGGACCTGTTCGTCCGCTTCTACCTGCCCACCCATCAAGGTGACGAACGCTACGCGCTGTGGACGCAGGTCCTGGCCCAGCGCCACGACGAAGCGGGCCGTCAGATCCTCACCGAGCTGCTGGACAGCTGGGACGAACGCCTGGAGGCCATCGTCCGCGAGGGCTGTGACCTGGGGCACTTCGCGGACGTGGACCTCCCCGAGTTCACCGTCCGGGCCGTGGCCATGCTGAGCGGACTCTCCGAGGACGTGATGTTCGGCCGCTCCCGCTGGCAGCACGCCTCCCCCCACGCGTTCGCCCTGGCCGCCCTCGAGCGCGAACTGCGTCCCGCCGACCGGCGCTGAAAGGCGGGCGGAGCGGCCTGTTCCGAGCTCGGTCAGGATCTGCGCCAGCAGCTCCTGCGAAAGAGAGATCACGGCACGCGCTCCCGGCAGCGGAGCCCGCCCGGCACGGTCAAGCGCCCCACCGGCCCGGCAGCGGGGCGACTTCTCGGTTCCTTACAAGACCCCAAGACCGACTGTGTTGGAGAAGGGCGCAGTGGCCTTCACCGTGCCGGTGAACATGTCGCCGTCCCGGTAGGCCTTGGTGGCGGGGCCGAGGACGTAGGTGTACACGATGGGGACACCGGTGGCGGCCTGTTCAATGCGCCAGTAGAAGGGGATGCCCGCCTTTGCGTACTGGTCCACCTTCACGATCCGGTCGGTGGTCTCCGAGCCGGGCGACATGACCTCGACAACCAGGAGTACGTGCTCGCGGCGGGTGGGAGTGAGGTCGATGGTCTCCGCCCGGTAGACGATGACGTCCGGACGGCGGTTGGTGAGCGGAACGTCCTGCAGGCGGACGGCGAAGCCCGTGTCGGCGTTCCAGTCCGGGCCCGCGGCGGCGTCCAGGGCGTTGGCCAGGAGCCGGGCCGCCCGACTTCGGCAGCGCACCCGGTCCCGCCTGCCCCTTCCCGCCCCGCCCCGTGGCGCGCGGGTCTCGCTGAGGAGGGTGCGCGAGGATGGGGTGTATGGCCAACCGACTTGCGCAGACCACCTCCCCGTACCTCCTCCAGCACGCCGACAATCCGGTCGACTGGTGGCCCTGGTCGCCCGAGGCGTTCGAGGAGGCCAGGAAGCGGGACGTGCCCGTGCTGCTCAGCGTGGGGTACGCCAGCTGCCACTGGTGTCACGTCATGGCGCACGAATCCTTCGAGGACGACGACACCGCCGCCTACCTCAACGCACACTTCGTGCCCGTGAAGGTCGACCGGGAGGAGCGGCCCGACGTCGACGCCGTGTACATGGAGGCCGTGCAGGCGGCCACCGGGCACGGTGGGTGGCCGATGACCGTCTTCCTCACGCCGGATGCCGAACCCTTCTACTTCGGGACCTACTTCCCGCCCGAGCCCCGGCACGGATCGCCCTCCTTCCAGCAGGTTCTGGAAGGGGTCACGACCGCCTGGACCGACCGGAGGGAAGAGGTCGCCGAGGTCGCCGGGCGCATCGTCGCCGATCTGGCGGGGCGGTCGCTGGTCCACGGTGGGGACGGGGTGCCGGGGGAGTCCGAGGTGGCGCAGGCCCTGCTCGGGCTGACCCGGGAGTACGACGAGCAGCACGGCGGGTTCGGGGGCGCGCCCAAGTTCCCGCCGGCCATGGCCGTGGAGTTCCTGCTGCGGCACTATGCGCGGACCGGGGCCGAAGGGGCCCTTCAGATGGCCGCCGACACCTGCGCGGCGATGGCCCGCGGCGGGATCTACGACCAGCTCGGCGGCGGATTCGCGCGGTACTCCGTGGACCGGGAGTGGATCGTCCCGCACTTCGAGAAGATGCTCTACGACAACGCCCTGCTCTGCCGGGTGTACGCCCACCTCTGGCGGGCCACCGGATCGGACGAGGCCCGTCGGATCGCCCTGAAGACCGCCGACTTCATGGTGCGGGAGCTGCGGACCGCCGAGGGCGGCTTCGCCTCCGCGCTGGACGCCGACAGCGAGGACGCCGAGGGCAGGCACGTCGAGGGGGCGTTCTACGTGTGGACGCCCGAGCAGTTGCGCGAGGTGCTCGGGGAGGACGACGCCGCCTTCGCGGCCGCCTACTTCGGGGTCACCGAGGAAGGGACCTTCGAGGAAGGCGCCTCGGTGCTGCGGCTGCCGGGGGACACCGGGCCCGTGGACGCCGCGCGCGTCGCCGGCGTACGGGCCCGGCTGCTGGCCGCCCGTGACGAGCGGCCGCACCCGGGGCGGGACGACAAGGTCGTCGCCGCCTGGAACGGGCTCGCCATCGCCGCCCTCGCCGAGACCGGCGCCTACTTCGACCGGCCCGACCTCGTGGAGCGGGCCACCGAGGCCGCCGATCTGCTCGTGCGGGTGCACCTGGGCGAGGTGGCCCGGCTGACCCGTACGTCCAAGGACGGGCGCGCCGGGGACAACGCCGGGGTGCTGGAGGACTACGGCGATGTCGCCGAGGGGTTCCTCGCGCTGGCCGCGGTGACCGGGGAGGGCGCCTGGCTGGAGTTCGCCGGGTTCCTGCTGGACATCGTGCTGGAGCAGTTCACGGGGGAGGGCGGCCAGTTGTACGACACCGCCCATGACGCCGAGCAGCTCATCCGGCGGCCGCAGGATCCGACCGACAGCGCCACCCCGTCGGGGTGGACGGCGGCGGCCGGTGCGCTCCTCTCGTACGCCGCGTACACCGGGTCCGAGGCCCACCGCACTGCCGCCGAGGGCGCGCTCGGCGTGGTGAAGGCCCTGGGCCCGCGCGTCCCCCGGTTCGTCGGCTGGGGGCTCGCCGTGGCCGAGGCGCTGCTCGACGGACCCCGGGAGGTCGCCGTGGCGGGACCGGTCGGCGGTGAGCTGCACCGTACGGCGCTGCTGGGGCGGGCTCCGGGTGCGGTGGTCGCCGCCGGGGAAGGGCCGGATGCGGGGGCCGAGTTCCCGCTGCTGGTGGACCGGCCGCTGGTGGGCGGCGAGCCGACCGCGTACGTCTGCCGCCACTTCGTCTGCGACGCGCCGACGACGGATGCGGGGGAGCTGGCGGCCAAGCTGGGCGGCTGAGGACCCGGCACATGCCAGGAGGGGCCGGCCGCTTCGTGCGGCCGGCCCCTCCTGCGTCACCCGAAGGCGTCTACCCGTGCTGGTACGCCACCAGCGAGATGCCCACGTAGTGCGCGACGAACGCCGCCAGCGTCAGCGAGTGGAAGACCTCGTGGAAGCCGAACCAGCGAGGCGACGGGTTCGGCTTCTTGATGCCGTAGATCACGCCGCCCGCGCTGTAGAGCACCCCGCCGACGATCACCAGGACCAGGACCGCGATACCGCCCGTCCGCATGAAGTCGGGCAGGAAGAAGACCGCCGCCCAGCCCATCGCGATGTAGCACGGGGTGTAGAGCCAGCGCGGCGCCCCGACCCAGAAGACCCGGAAGGCGATGCCCGCCGCCGCGGCCGCCCAGACCGCCCACAGCAGCGGCCGGGCCGTCGACTCGGGAAGCAGGAGCAGGGTCAGCGGGGTGTAGGTGCCCGCGATGATCAGGAAGATGTTCGCGTGGTCCAGGCGGCGCAGCACCGCCTCGCCGCGCGGCCCCCAGGTGCCCCGGTGGTAGACCGCGCTCACACCGAACAGCAGGCAGGCGCTGAGGATGTAGACGCCGCAGGCGATCCGGCCCATGGTGCTGTCGGTCAGCGCGATCAGGGTGATTCCGGCGATCAGGACCGCCGGGAACATTCCGGCGTGCAGCCAGCCGCGCATCCGCGGTTTCACGGGGGTGGGGTCGAGAACGACGGGGCCCGGGGTCGCGGCGGCAGCGGCGGCGTCAGTCATGACTCGCATGGTACCTACGCCTCCGTAGGTACCGGATATGGGGCGCAAATGAGTGGCGATGCTCACGTGTGAGGCCCCCTGGACATATGGGCGGATCGGTCGGATGATCAAATGAGTGCAGTCGGCACCGGATGAGCGCCAGGGGAATTCGAAGGGTACGAAGCATCCGGGTCGCAGCCCCCACGGGGCCTACAGACACCTGACACCCTCAACGTAGGAGCGATCGTGGCGCGCGACATCGCGGCTCCCCTCACTGCCCCCACCACCCACCAGGAGCTCATCTCCTGGGTCGACGAGATCGCAGCCATCACCCAGCCGGACCGGGTGGTCTGGTGCGACGGCTCCGAGGCCGAGTACGAGCGCCTGTGCGGGGAGCTCGTCGCCAAGGGCACGTTCACCAAGCTGGACGAGATCAAGCGGCCCAACTCGTACTACGCCGCCTCCGACCCCACCGACGTCGCCCGCGTCGAGGACCGTACGTTCATCTGCTCCAAGGAGGAGAAGGACGCGGGGCCGACCAACCACTGGAAGGACCCCGCCGAGATGCGGGAGATCTTCACCGGTGAGGAGGGCGTCTTCCGCGGGTCCATGCGCGGGCGCACCCTGTACGTCGTGCCCTTCTGCATGGGGCCCGTCGGCTCGCCGCTCTCCGCGATCGGCGTCGAGATCACCGACTCCGCGTACGTCGCCGTCGCCATGCGCACCATGACCCGCATGGGCCAGGCCGTCCTGGACGAGCTGGGCACCGACGGCTTCTTCGTGAAGGCCGTCCACACGCTCGGCGCTCCCCTGGCCCAGGGCGAGCAGGACGTCCCGTGGCCCTGCAACTCCACCAAGTACATCTCGCACTTCCCCGAGGACCGCGAGATCTGGTCGTACGGCTCCGGCTACGGCGGCAACGCCCTGCTCGGCAAGAAGTGCTACGCCCTGCGCATCGCCTCCGTCATGGCCCGCGACGAGGGCTGGCTCGCCGAGCACATGCTCATCCTCAAGCTGACCCCGCCGCGCGGTGAGTCGAAGTACGTCGCCGCCGCCTTCCCGTCCGCCTGCGGCAAGACGAACCTCGCCATGCTGGAGCCGACCATTCCCGGCTGGACCGTGGAGACCATCGGCGACGACATCGCCTGGATGCGGTTCGGCGAGGACGGCCGCCTCTACGCCATCAACCCCGAGGCCGGCTTCTTCGGCGTCGCGCCCGGTACCGGCGAGCACACCAACGCCAACGCCATGAAGACCATGTGGGGCAACTCCGTCTTCACCAACGTGGCGCTGACGGATGACGGCGACGTGTGGTGGGAGGGCATGACCGAGGAGGCGCCCGCGCACCTCACCGACTGGAAGGGCAACGACTGGACCCCCGAGTCCGGCACGCCCGCCGCCCACCCCAACGCCCGCTTCACCGTCCCCGCCGGACAGTGCCCGATCATCGCGCCCGAGTGGGAGGACCCCAAGGGCGTGCCGATCTCCGCGATCCTCTTCGGCGGCCGCCGCGCCTCCGCCGTCCCGCTGGTCACCGAGTCCTTCGACTGGCAGCACGGTGTCTTCCTCGGTGCCAACGTCGCCTCCGAGAAGACCGCCGCCGCCGAGGGCAAGGTCGGCGAGCTGCGCCGCGACCCGTTCGCCATGCTGCCGTTCTGCGGCTACAACATGGGCGACTACATGAACCACTGGGTCAAGGTCGGTGCCGACAAGGACCAGGCCAAGCTGCCGAAGATCTACTACGTGAACTGGTTCCGCAAGAACGACGCGGGCAAGTTCGTGTGGCCCGGCTTCGGCGAGAACAGCCGCGTCCTGAAGTGGATCGTGGAGCGCCTGGAGGGCACGGCCGAGGGCGTCGAGTCCCCGATCGGCATCCTGCCGGCCAAGGGTGCGCTGGACACCGAGGGCCTGGACCTCTCCGAGGCCGACCTCGACTTCCTGCTCACCGTCGACAAGAAGGTCTGGCGCGAGGAGGCCTCCCTGGTCCCCGAGCACCTCAACACCTTCGGTGACCACACGCCCAAGGAGCTGTGGGACGAGTACCACGCGCTCGTCGAGCGCCTGGGCTGATCCCGGCACCCCTCAAGGACCCCGCGGCCGGGTCCATCGGACATCCGCCCTGACCTGTGGGGCCGAACGACCCGCCGCGGTACGGGGCTTGTCGGCGACGACAGCCCCGGAGGGCCTGTCCCCGACCAAGGACACCCTCCCGGCCCCCGGAACCCCCTCACGGTTCCGGGGGCCGCCCCGTTTTCGCGGCGTTCCGGGGGCCGTCCCTGTGCGTGACGGGTGAGAGCCGTGGCGCCCGGTCCGCACGCCTCCGAGGCGCGCGGACCGGGGCCGTCAGTGGGCGCCGACCAGCTGCCCAGAGGGGGCGGTGTCGGCGGCGGCGAGGGCCGCGGTGTGGGCGTCCATCCGCTCGGCGGAGAGGATGGCGGCGGTCGTGTCGGCGCGGGAGGCGGCCACCAGCAGGGCGCGGCCCGCGAGGGCGTGGGCGCGGCGGTGGAGGTCCGCGGGGGCGGCGGCGGTCAGGCCCGCGTGCCGTGCGGGCGGGGCGCCGCGCAGCCGGGCCACCTGCTCGGCGATGCGGTCGCCCGCCGTGCCCAGGCCCAGCTCGTCGGTGACCGCGAGGAGGGCGGCCAGATGCCCGGCGAGCTGGATGTCCAGCTCCTCCTCGCGGCTGCGGTGCGGAAAGTCCGCGTCGTCGGCCGGGGTGTGGACCGAGGGGCTGCGGATCGGCTCGTACATGGATGGCCTCCCGAGGGTGCGTCGCACCATCCTACATTGGAACGAGTCTAAAGTTGTCTGCGATCCGGAAGTGTGATGGGTGCACGGCTGTCCGTGACCGTCCGCGGCGCGCCGACCGTCCGCGGCGCGCCGACCGGCTACTACTGCCCGTACCGCCGGTCCGGCTACGGCTGTCCGTACCGTCCGTCCGGCTACGGCTGTCCGTAACCGTCCAGGAAAGTGCCGATCCGGGTCACCGCGTCGGTGAGGTCCTCGACCGTCGGCAGCGTGACGATCCGGAAGTGGTCGGGTTCGGGCCAGTTGAACCCGGTGCCCTGCACGACCATGATCTTCTCGGCCCGCAGCAGGTCCAGCACCATCTGCCGGTCGTCCTTGATCTTGTAGACCTTGGGGTCGAGCCGGGGGAAGAGGTACAGCGCCCCCTTCGGCTTCACGCAGGTCACCCCGGGGATCGAGGTCAGCAGGTCGTACGCCGTGTTCCGCTGCTCCAGGATCCGGCCGCCCGGCAGCACCAGGTCCTCGATCGACTGCCGCCCGCCGAGCGCGGTGGCCACCGCGTGCTGCGAGGGCATGTTGGCGCAGAGCCGCATGTTGGCGAGGATCGTCAGCCCCTCGATGTACGAGGTGGCGTGCGCCTTCGGGCCGCAGACGGCCATCCAGCCGGAGCGGTAGCCGGCCACCCGGTAGTTCTTGGAGAGCCCGTTGAAGGTCAGCACCATGAGGTCCGGGGCCAGGGCCGCCGTCGGGGTGTGGGTCGCGCCGTCGTACAGGATCCGGTCGTAGATCTCGTCGGAGCAGACGATCAGGTTGTGCCGGCGGGCGATCTCGGTGAGACCGCGCAGCATCTCGTCGTCGTACACCGCACCGGTCGGGTTGTTCGGGTTGATGATCACCAGGGCCTTGGTGCGGTCGGTGATCTTCCGCTCGATGTCCGCGAGGTCCGGCATCCAGTCGGCCTGCTCGTCGCACCGGTAGTGCACGGCCGTCCCGCCCGCCAGCGAGACCGACGCGGTCCACAGCGGATAGTCGGGAGCCGGGACGAGCACCTCGTCGCCGTCGTCCAGCAGCGCCTGCATCGACATCTGGATCAGCTCGGAGACGCCGTTGCCCAGGTAGATGTCCTCGACGTCGAGCTCGATGCCCCTGGTCTGGTAGTGCTGCATCACCGCTCGGCGCGCGGACAGCAGGCCCTTCGCGTCGCCGTAGCCGTGCGCGCCCGCGACGTTGCGCAGGATGTCCTCGAGGATCTCCGGCGGGCACTCGAACCCGAACGCGGCCGGGTTGCCCGTGTTCAGCTTGAGGATGCGCTGACCGGCCGCTTCCAGCCGCATCGCCTCCTCCAACACGGGGCCCCGGATCTCGTAACAGACGTTGGCGAGCTTCGTCGACTGGATGACCTGCATGTCCGCGAGCTTACGGCGGCGTTTCACGGGGTGCGCGGGGATTGCTCCCGGCGTACTCCCTCCGGGGAGGGCCCTCGGCCCGCCCCGTCTTCCATCGCCATGCCCGCCGCCGCCCCGGACCGTGGGATCTCCCGGTCGGGGCGGCGTCGCGGCTTGGAAAGGCGGCGTGGGCGGCCGGGGCGGGTGAGATGCGCCACGCGGGGGCCCGCCCCGCCGTCGAGCGGCGGGGCGGGCGGGGCTGTTCAGCCTCCGAGGCGGGTGCGGCTCCGAGCACCGGGTGCCGTCACTCCGGCAGGCGCGTGCCCTCCGGGAGCCGGATGCCGAAGTCGTCCGCCAGGACCCGCAGCGCCTCGTCGCCGTCCTTGAGCCGCCGCTCCTTGACCGTGCCGTCGTCGGCCGTCTCCACCAGGTCCAGACCGGCCAGAGCCAGGTGGGAGCCGATCCGGGTGCGCTGCGCGTACACCGCCTGCCGGAACGGCGAGCGCGGGTGCGTCGCGACGTGCCAGTTCATCATCTCGTAGTCCGGCGCCTCGAACGGTTCCAGGGTGAACGTGTGCTGCGGCTCCCACGCGCCGCCCTTGTCCGCCTGCAGCTCCCACGTCGGCAGCGGACCGACGTGCGCGACGTGGACGAGCCGGTGGTGGCGCGGCGCGTCGAACAGCTCCGCTCCCTCCACGAGCTCGATGGGCTCCAGCAGAGCGCCGGTCGCCCCGAAGCCGACGTCCGCCAGATACGGGTGCGGCTCCCCCGCCACGTCCACCTGCAGCAGCATGTGCGAACGCGGCCGGATGTCGCCCGGCGCCGCGCCCAGCATCACGCGGGCCGTCACCGGTGTCACGGAGAAGCCGATCTGCCGCAGGACGGCGGCGAAGAGGGTGCCGTGCTCGAAGCAGTACCCGCCGCGCTCGCTGCGTACGAGTTTCGCCTCCAGGTCGTCGAGCGCCAGGGACGGGGCGGAGCCGAGAACGGCGTCCAGGTTCTCGAAGGGGATGCCGGACAAGTGGGCCCGGTGCAGGGACCGCAGCACCTCCAGGGTGGGGCGGGGCTCTCCGGTCCAGCCGATGCGGGCGAAGTAGGCGTCGAGGTCGAGTGTCATACCCCGAACGTACGCAGCCGGGGCGCGGGTATGCCTCCGGCTGCGGACCGAAGTGCGTGACCGGTGGGCCTCGGTCGCTGGACCGAGGCCGTCGACGAAGGCTCCGGGTGGGTGCGCTCACCCGGACCCGGCGGCTCAGATGTTGCTCAACTCCGGTGAGATTCGGGCCCGCCCGGGTAGCAGTGGATCATGAGCCTGTTCCGGAAGCCGCAGCCCCTCGCCGTCCTCGTCGTCCGTGACGCCCCCGATGTCGTCGCCGCACTGCGGAGTGCGCTGGAGGCCGCCCCGGACGCCGAGCGCCCCGGACTGGAGCACGCGCTCGCGCTGGCGGAGGAATCTGCCGGGCGCCCGGACGGCGAGCTGCGCGGCCGGTGGGTGCGCCAGCGGCTCGACGCCGCCGGGCACCAGGGCCCGGCGGACTCCGTGGAGGCCATCAAGATCCTGCGGCAGGCCGAGCCCGGGCTGACGCTGCTCCAGGCCGTGACGTACGCCAAGGAGGCCGCGGCGGCGGAAGCCTGACCCGGACGGGCGCGAGGCGGAAGCACCTGCCGGGGCGTCGCGTGCCCCGATCCGGCCCGGCCGCGACGCGGACCGTCACACGCCGTCCATCGCGCCCGCCGACGCGAGGAGCAGGGCCGTGCCGACGCCCTGCTCCTCGGCCGTGCGGAGCAGCGCCGCGTCCCCCGCCTCCGCCACGGCCGCGCTGGTCGGGTCGTCGGGCACGGGACCGCCCGCGTACGCCGCCGTCGCCGGGGCCATCGCCGTGAGCCAGTCCGCGACCAGGGTGCCGAACTCCTTCTGGTCGATCCCGGAGTCTGCCACCAGCGCGGCCGCGTGCCGGGCCCCGGCGAACATGGCGGTCATCGCGCTGAGCAGCGCCACGTCGTGGAGTGCGGCGAACCCGGGGTCGGCGCCGACGTACCGGGTGGCGACGGGCACGGCCAGCGTCGCGCGGTGGGCGTCGAAGACCTCGCGGGAGCCGCTGTAGAAGACGTAACCCCCGGCCTCCGGAACCCCGATCATCGGCGGCACGGCCATGATCCCGCCGTCCAGGAAGCGGGCGCCGCGCTCGTTCGCCCAGGCCGCGCGGGTCCGCGACTCGGCCGGGGTGGAGGTGGTGAGGTCGACCAGGTCCTTGCCCGTGAGGTCGGCCTCCGCCAGCGTCGCGCGGACCGACGCGTCGTCCAGCAGGCAGGTCACGACGAGCGGGCTCGCGGCCACCGCCTCGGCCGCCGTCGCGGCCACCCGCGCTCCGGCGGCGGCGAGTTCGGCGGTCCGGCCGGGGCTGCGGTTCCAGATGGTCAGGGGGTGCCCGGCGGCGAGCCAGGTGCGGGCGAGGGCGGCACCCATCGAGCCGAGGCCGAGCAGGGTGAGAGGGGCGGGGGAGGCGGAGGCAACGGCGTTGTCGGACATGCCGATTAGGCTGGTCGAAGGCTCCGAAGGCAACAAGTACGCACTACGGAGTGGGTGGTTACCTCGTGGATAGCGAGCAGGCGGGGAGGGGTGGACGGGCGATGACACGGATCGTACGGAGGCCGGGGGCGTTCGTCTGCGGGATCGACGCGGCGATGGACGTGATCGGCGGCAAGTGGAAGGTGCTCATCCTGTGGGCGCTGAACGAGAAGACCTGCCGCTTCGGTGAGCTGCGGCGCGCCGTGCCCGGGGTGACGGAGAAGGTGCTCAGCTCCCATCTCAAGGAACTGGAGGACGACGGCATCGTGCACCGCGAGGTGTACGCCGAGGTGCCGCCGCGCGTGGAGTATTCGCTCACCCCGCTGGGCCTCTCGCTGAACGCGGCGCTGGAACCGCTGGGGGCGTGGGGGCGCGACCACATCTACCGGGGGGCGGAGGAGTCCGGTGCTGAGGCCGCTGTCGGCGCTGCTGTCGAGCCTGCCGCCGAGCCCGTGGCAGGGCTGGGGAAGCGGTAGCCGTAGCCGCGGCCGGAATTGACCCCTTGTGATGGCCTGACATCTGCGCAAACATGCGCATGTCAAAAGCCGGAAGATCTCCGGCCCTTGGCATCACTGGAGGTACCCCCCACATGAACAAGCCTCTCGTCGGTGCGTTTCTTGCTGCCCTGCTCCTGGGAGCCGGTGCCGCGCCCGTCGTCGCAGCCGAACCCGCACAGCAGGCCCAGGCGCAGGAAACCGCATCCAAGGCCGTCCCCGAGGCGAAGGCCGTGACCTTCGCCGGGACCGTCGCGCTCAGCAACTGTTCGGGCTCCGTCGTCCGTTCGCCCGACTCCGCCCCCACCGACCCCGCTCTCGTGCTCTCCAACGGGCACTGCCTGGAGTCCGGCTTCCCGGGCCCCGGCGAGGTCGTCGTCGACCAGCCGTCCTCCCGGACCTTCACCCTGCTCAACGCCTCGGGCGACGGTGTCGGCACGCTGAAGGCGAGCAAGATCGCGTACGGCACGATGACCGACACCGATCTCTCGCTCTACGAAACGACCTCCACCTACCAGCAGATCGAGGACAGCTACGGCATCCAGGCGCTGGAGCTGGAGACCGCCCGCCCGACGGCGGGCACCGCCATCACGGTCGCCTCCGGCTACTGGAAGCGCACCTACAGCTGCGACATCGACGGCTTCGTCCACCAGCTCAAGGAGGGCCGGTGGACCTGGAAGGACTCGGTCCGCTACACCCCCGAGTGCCAGACCATCGGCGGTACGTCCGGCTCGCCGGTGATCGACGACGCCACCGGCAAGGTGGTCGCCGTCAACAACACCGGTAACGAGAGCGGCCAGGAGTGCACGGACAACAACCCGTGCGAGGTCGACGAGAACGGCGAGGTCACCGTCCGCGAGGGCATCAACTACGCCCAGCAGACGTACAACATGGTCCCGTGCATCGGGGCCGGCAGCACGATCGACCTCAACCGTGAGGGCTGCGGGCTGCCCAAGCCGTAGTCGCCCCGTCGCACAGGCGCGTCGGCCGGGTCCGGCCCCGGTCAGGTCCGGCCGACACGCGCCGCCTCGATCCCGTCCAGCAGCACCCCGAGCCCCACCCGGAACGTCTCGCGCGCCTCCCGCTCCGGATACGGCACCGCCTCGGCGCCCTCGGTCCCTTCGCCCGGATACGGCTCCACCGGCCCCTCCGCCTCCAGACCGCTCACCGCAGGGAAGCGCTCCGCGAAGTCCGGGACCAGCTCCAGCAGCGCCGCCGAACGCGCCGCCCACCACTCCTCGTCGGAGCTCCCGGTCGCCGCGGCGGCCAGCCTCGCGTCGGCCACCGCCTGCGCCGAGCCCCGGACGAACGGGAACAGGGTCCCCACCAGCCGCCGCAGCACCCCCGCTTCGAGCCCGGTCGCCCGCAACAGGGTCACCAGCGTGTCCAGGCCCGCGTACTCGTGCGGACCCAGCACCGGCCGCGCCTGCGAGACCTGGAGGACCCAGGGGTGGCGGACGTGGAACTCCAGGACCTCCCCGGCCCACGCGGTGAGCGCCGCCCGCCAGTCGGCCGGGTCCGACTCCGGGTATGCGGTGGGCAGTTCGGCGTGGACGGCGTCGTACATCAGGTCCAGCAGCTCGCTCTTGCCGGGGACGTAGGTGTAGAGCGCCATCGCCGTGCGCCCGAGCCGGTCGCCGACCGCGCGCATCGACAGGGCCCCCATCCCCTCCTCGTCCGCGAGCGCCACGGCCGCCGCCACGATCGCGTCCACGCTCAGCCGGGGCTTGGGCCCCGGGCCGCCGCGCGTCGGCGGCGGGGCGTCCGTGCGCCACAGGAGGGAGAGGGAACGGCGCGGATCGCCCTGCCCGGCGAAGACCACCACTTGCGACTCCTTACGGCGTAAAGTAACGTCCGGCGGGTCATTCCTTACGCCGTAAGGTATCAAGCTCCACGGGAGAGGGGGCGGGTTGCGATGGGTCAGGCGCTGCCGGTCACGTACGTACGGGTCGTGGACGTCGAGCGGGTCACCCCCGGGACGGCGAGGATCGGCTTCACCGCCGACGAGCTGCCCGGGCTCATGGAGGACCGCCCGGACCAGCAGATGAAGCTGTGCCTGCCGCGCGCCGGACAGGCCGTGCCCCGACTGCCGGAGCGGGACGCCGACGACCCGTACGGCATGCGCTGGTACGAGGCGTACCTCGCGGTCCCGGAGGCGGAGCGGCCCTGGATGCGCAGCTTCACCGTCCGCTCGTACGACCGCGAACGCAACGTGATGGCCGTGGACTTCGTGCTGCACGGCGAGGGCGGGCCCGCCGCGCGCTGGGGTGCGAGCGCCCGGGTGGGCGACGTCCTCGGCATGGTCGGCCCGTCCTCCCTCTACGCCCGCCCGCTGCCCGCCGCCCGGCGGATGCTCCTCGCCGGGGACGAGACCGCGCTCCCGGCCATCGCCACGGTGCTGGAGGTGCTGCCCGCCGGGACCGGGGCCGTCGTGTACGCCGAGGTCGCGGGCGCGGCGGAGGAACGGGAGCTGCCGCCCGCCTCCGGGGGCGCCGAGGTCCGCTGGGTGCACCGCGACCGGGGCGGCTCGCTGGTGGACGCCGTACGGGACGCCGGAGCGGACCTCGACGGGGTGGACGCGGCCTGGGTGGCGGGCGAGGCGTCCGCCGTGCGGGCGCTGCGCCGCCATCTGGTCGAGGACCGTGAACTGCCCAAGGCCGCCGTCGAGTTCAGCGGCTACTGGCGGCGCGCGCTCACCCAGGACGACGCCCCCACCGAGGAGGACCTCGCCTGGGCGGCCGAGCGCGCGGCGGACGCTTCGTAGGGCCTCGCGCGGCGGGCGGCTCACCCGTGAGCGGTCAGGCGGCCCCGGCTCCCCTGACCGCCTTGCCCGCCAGCACGGACGTCCGCTTGCCGTCCTCGATGACGAACCGGCCGTCGATCAGGACGTGCGGGATGCCCACCGGCAGTGTGCGCGGCTCATCGAACGTCGAGCCCGCCGCCACCGTCTCCGGATCGAACAGCACCAGGTCCGCGCGGTAGCCCTCGCGCACCAGGCCCCGGTCCGCCAGCCGCAGCCGGGCGGCCGGGCGCGAGGTCAGGTGGGCGACGCACTCCTCCAGCGAGAGGATGCCCAACTCCCGTGCGTAACGGCCGAGATACTGCGGGAACGTGCCGTACGCCCGGGGGTGCGGCTTGTCGCCCTGGAGGATGCCGTCGCTGCCGCCGGTGTGCACCGGGTGGCGCATGATCTGCTGGACGTTCTCCTCGTGGCCCACATGCTGGAGGATCGTCGTCCCGAGCCGGTCCTCGGTGAGCAGTTGCCGCGCGGTCACCCAGGGCTCCTCGCCCCGCAGCCGTGCCGACTCCTCGACCGTACGGCCCACGTACTCACCCAGCTGCGGTGCGCTCACCCCGGAGATCTCGATGGTGTCCCACTCGATCGGCACCCCGTGGCAGCCGTCCGAGCCCAGCACCTCCAGATGGTGCCGGATCTTCTCCGCGCTCACCGGGTCCGCGAGCCGGGTCAGGACCGACTCCGGCCCGCCCTCGCTCGCCCAACTCGGCAGCATGGCAACGAGCGTGGTGCAGCCGGGAGTGTACGGGTAGGTGTCGAGCGAGATGTCGGCCCCGGTGGCCAGCGCGCCGTCCAGGAGGGCCAGCAGGTCGGGCGCCTTGCCCTTGTTCACGCCGAAGTTCATGGTGGCGTGGGCGAGATGGAGGGCGCAGCCGGCGTGGTGCGTCAGCTGCACCATCTCCTCGTACGCTTCGAGCGCGCCCGCTCCGTAACTGCGGTGGTGCGGGCAGTAGTAGCCGCCGTGGCGGGCCACCACCCGGCAGAGCTCGGTGAGTTCGGCGTCGTCCGCGTACATTCCGGGCGTGTAGGTCAGCCCGGACGACATGCCGACCGCACCCTCGCGCATGCCCTGGTCCACCAGCTCCCGCATCCGGGCCAGTTCGGCGTCGGTGGCGGGCCGGTCGTCCCAGCCGACCGCGTACATCCGGACCGTGCCCTGCGGGATCAGATAGGCGGCGTTGACCGCGATGCCCTGGCCGCCGAAGTTGCGGTCCAGGCGGTCCAGATAGCCGCCGACCGTGCGCCAGTCGAAGTCGATGTCGCTCCCGTCGCCGTTCCAGCCGGCGATGGAGCGGCGGACCTCGGCGAGCGTCCGGTCGTCGACGGGGGCGTACGACATCCCGTCCTGGCCCAGCACTTCGAGGGTGACGCCCTGCGCCGCCTTCGCGCTGTGGTCCGGGTCGCGCAGCAGCGCCAGATCGCTGTGGGCGTGCATGTCGATGAAGCCGGGGGCGAGCACGAGGCCGTCCGCGTCCACGGTCCGGGCGGCGGTGGGGCGGGGGCCGGGGGAGCCCTCGGTGTGGATCTCGGCTATGCGGCCGCCGTCGAGGGCCACATCGGCGCGGTAGGAGGGCTCGCCGGTGCCGTCGACGACGAGCGCGTCACGCAGGACCAGGTCCATGGGTGGCCTTTCGGGGCGGGAGGGCAGGGGCAGGGAAGGGGCGGCTGCTCAGAAGAACGTGCGGATGTAGTCCGTGACCGTGCCGTCCGCCTCGACCAGCGGGATCAGCTGCCACTTGTCGAAGCTGGTGCAGGGGTGCGAGAGGCCCATGCCGACCCAGTCGCCCACCTCCAGCTCGGCCCCTGCCTCCGTCCGCACCCAGGTGTGCTGGTCGGAGAGGCCGGTGACCGTGACCCCGGTGGCGGGCCGCACCGAGCCGTCCCGGCCGGAGCGGACCACCTGCGCCTCGGGCAGATCGAGGTCGTACGCCGCGTCCCGCTTGCCCGCGTTCAGGAACGCCTGCTCGCCGGTCGGACGGGAGACGACCTGCGCCCAGAGCCGGAAGGCGGGCTCCAGGGTCCCCTCCTCGGGGACGCGGTTGAAGGGGGTCAGGTGCTTGTAGTGGCCGTCGTCGTGCGAGACGTACGCGCCGGAGCGCAGCAACTTCAGCACGGGCAGGCTCAGTTCGGGGATCTCGGCGAAGACGTCCGCGACCGCGTCGAACCAGGCGCTGCCGCCCGCGCTGATCACGATCTCCTCGGCCCCGGCGAACCGCTTCTCGCCGTCGAAGGCGGCCGCCAGCGCGACGAGCCGCCGCAGCCACGCCCGTACCCGCTCGGGGTCGGCGTCCGGCACCTCGCCCTCGTACCCGGCGACGCCCACCAGACGCAGCGACCCGGCCGCCGCCACCGCGTCGGCGACCGCGACGCAGTCGGCCTCCGTGCGGGCTCCGGTGCGCGCGCCCTCGCCCGCGCCCAGCTCGACGACCACGTCGACCGGGCGGGTGGCGCCGGCGGCGCTGAGGGCCTCGTCCATCAGCTCGACGCCGCGCACGGAGTCGGCGTAACAGACGAAGCGGAACGACGGGTCGGCCGTCATCTCGCCGGCCAGCCAGCGCAGGGCGACCGGGTCGACCAGTTCGTTGGCGAGGAAGATCCGGCCGATCCCGTACGCCCGGTAGACCCGCGCCTGGTGCGGTACGGCGGCCGTGATGCCCCACGCGCCGCGCTCCAGCTGGTCCGCGAAGAGCTGCGGGGACATGGACGTCTTGCCGTGCGGGGCGAACGCGAGGCCGTGGCGCTCCGCGTACGTCTCCAGGAGGTCGAGGTTGTGCGCCACCGACTCGGCGGCGAGCGCGAGGACGGGGGTGGTGAACCCGCCGGTGAAGAGGTTGCGGCGCTCGGCGGCCAGCGCCCCGACGGTCAGGCCCTCCGCGTCCGGCGGCAGAGCTTTGAACCGGTGGTCGACGCGCTCGTCGGCGAGGGAGGCCGTGAGGGATGCCGCGGAGGGTGCGGAGGACGCGGTGCGGTCGGTGGGGCTTTCGGCTGCCAAGGGGAGCTCCTCGAAGTTCGTTGCAACATATGCAACACCCATTGCGTATATCGCTCAACGCTGTCTAACATCCGAGCCGATGCCCGGTCAATGGTGACCACCGGCCCGCACGCCGATCAGCGAGGAGCCCTCAGTGTCCGGACCCGCAGCAGGGACGGCCGTCGCCGCCACGACCACCGATGTCGTCTGTCTCGGTGAGTCCATGGTGACGTTCCTGCCTTCGCAGCCCGGCCGCCTCGCCGACGTGCCCTCCTTCGGGCGCGGGATCGGCGGGGCCGAGTCCAACGTGGCCTGCGCGCTCGCCGCCGCCGGGCACCGGGCGGCCTGGGTCGGCCGGATCGGCGCGGACGGGTTCGGCGACCATCTCGTCGAGACGATCGCGTCGTACGGGGTCGACACGTCGGCGGTCCGCCGCGATCCTTTCCGCCCGACCGGCATCTACTTCCGTACGGCCACGGACCGGGGGACCGACACGCACGAGGTCGCGTACTACCGGGCGGGATCGGCGGCGTCCGCGATGTCGCCGGCGAACGTGCCGTACGAGGAGCTGTTCGCGGGGCGCATCCTGCATCTTTCGGGGATCACGGCGGCGTTGTCCGGCGACTGCCTGGCGCTGCTGCGCGAGCTGACGGCCGCGCGGCCGGGGCGGCCGCTGGTGTCCTTCGACGTGAACCACCGGCCGCATCTGTGGCGGGGCGGCGACGCGGATGCGTCGGTGCTGCTGGAGCTGGCGCGGCGGGCCGATCTGGTGTTCGTCGGGGAGGACGAGGCGGAGGAGGCGTGGGGGATCGTGGGCGCGGAGGCGATCCGGGCGGCGGTTCCCGAGCCGTCCGTGCTCGTGGTGAAGCGGGGGAGTGCGGGCGCGACGGTGTTCGCCTCGGGGCTCCGCCCCGGACCCCGCTCCTCAACCGCCGGAGGGGCTGAAAATGCCCCGGGCGCACGCTCCACGGCGGGCGGAGGCGCTGAAAATGCCCCGGGCGCACGCTCCACGGCGGGCGGAGGGGCTGAAGATGCCGCCGGAGCCCGCTCGTCGAGTGCGGGAGGGGCGGAAAGCGACGCCCGAAGGGCCGGAAGCGCCGGCCAAGGGGCTGAAGATGCCGACACGGCAGGTCCCGACACCGTCACCCACGTCCCCGCCCTCCGCGTCGACGTCGTCGCCGCCGTCGGTGCGGGCGACGCCTTCGCCGCCGGGTTCCTCTCCGCGACCCTGCGCGGGCTGCCCGTCCGTGACCGTGCCCGGCACGGGCATCTGATGGCCGCCGCCGTCCTCACCGTCCCCGGTGACCTCACCGAGCCGCCCGCCCGTGACCACGCCGACCGGCTCGTCGCCCTCGACGACGACGCCTGGGGGACACTTCGTCTCGGCCCCGGCTGGACCGCAGCCGACCGGGCCTCCGAGGAGGTACGCACACCATGAGCCAGACCGTCGACCGGGCGTTGAGCATCCTGCCGCTGCTCGCCCAGGGACCCGCCGACCTCGGCCAGGTCGCCGAGCGGCTCGGCGTCCACAAGTCCACGGCGCTGCGGCTGCTGCGTACGCTCCACGAGCACGGCCTCGTCTACCGCCAGGAGGACCAGCGCTACCGCCTCGGCGCCCGGCTGTTCGCCCTCGCGCAGGAGGCCGTCGAGAACCTCGACGTACGCGAGATCGCCCACCCCCACCTGGTCGCGCTCAACGACCGGTGCGGGCACACCGTCCACCTCGCCGTGTACGAGGAGCAGGAAGTCCTCTACATCGACAAGGTCGAGAGCCGCTACCCGGTCCGGATGTACTCCCGGATCGGGAAGCCCGTCGCGATCACCGTCGCGGCCGTCGCCAAGCTCCTGCTGGCCGACCTGACCGAGCCCGAGCGGCGCGTCATCGCCGAGAAGCTCGACTACCCCATGTACACGTCCCGTTCGACGCCCGACGCGGCCGCCTTCCTCAAGGAGCTGGCCGTCGTCCGCGAACAGGGCTGGGCCACCGACCTCGGTGGCCACGAGGAGTCCATCAACTGCATCGGCGCCCCCATCCGCGGCGCGGACGGGCGGGTCGTCGCGGCCATGTCGGTGTCCGCACCCAATGTGGTCGTCACGGCCGAGGAACTCCTCACCCTGCTCCCGCTGGTCCGGCGCACCGCCGAGACCATCAGCCGGGAGTACTCCGGCACCAACCGACCCAAGAAAGTCTGATCAGCCATGACCGAGAAGACCGCCCTCACCCCCTCCACCCACACCACGCCGCCCGCGAAGTTCTCGCACGGCGTGAAGAAGGGGAACATCCTCCAGGTCGCCGGCCAGGTCGGCTTCCTCCCCGCCGTCGAGGGCCAGGCCCCCACCCCGGCCGGCCCCACCCTGCGCGAGCAGACCCTCCAGACCTTCGCCAACGTCAAGGCGATCCTGGAGGAGGGCGGCGCGAGCTGGGACGACGTGATGATGATGCGCGTCTACCTCACGGACGTGGACCACTTCGCGGAGATGAACGAGATCTACAACGCGTACTTCGCCGAGCAGAACCTCAAGGAGGCCCCCTCGGCGCGCACGACCGTCTACGTGGGTCTCCCCAAGGGCCTGCTCATCGAGATCGACGCGCTCGCGGTGCTGAGCTGACGGTCCCGTATCCCCCAGGACCGTCCGGCTCTCTCCCCTCTGATCTGAATTCTTTGCTCCACACGCAGAACCACTCCCGCAGTACGCCGTACGGCGCGGCGCCCCGCTCCCCGGGGGCGCCGTGCCGCGCTCCCCCCTGCCCTCCAGCACCATCGGAGTCCCCATGCTGCTCGCCGCAACCCCCGCGCCGGCCGAGGCGCCACCGCACACCGGTGGACTGCTCCTCCTGATCGACGGCACCGCCGGTCTGCTGACCGTCGCCGCGCTCGGGATCGCCCTCCTGCTCTTCCTGATCATCAAGGTCAGGCTCCAGCCGTTCGTCGCCCTGCTCGCGGTCTCCATAGCCGTCGGCCTCGGCGCCGGGCTCTCGGTGACCGAACTCTTCGGCACCGTGCAGAAATCCGCCGCCGTCTCGGTCATCGAATCGGGCATGGGCGGCATCCTCGGCCATGTCGCGATCATCATCGGGCTCGGCACCATGCTCGGCGCGATCCTCGAAGTCTCCGGCGGGGCCGAGGTGTTGAGCGCCCGGCTGCTGAACCTCTTCGGTGAGAAGCGTGCCCCGCTCGCCATGGGGATGACCGGCCTCGTCTTCGGCATCCCGGTCTTCTTCGACGTCGGCATCTTCGTCCTCGCACCGATCGTGTACGCCGCCGCCAAGCGCTCCGGCAAATCGATTCTGCTTTATGCCATGCCCCTGCTGGCGGGCCTGTCGATGACCCACGCGTTCCTGCCGCCGCACCCCGGCCCGGTGGCCGCCGCCGGGCTCTTCAACGTGTCGCTCGGCTGGGTCATCCTGATGGGCGTCGTCGTCGGCATCCCGTCCGTCATCGCCGCCTGGGGCTACTCCGCCTGGATCGGCAAGCGGGTCTTCGTCGACGTACCGCAGGACATGGTGGAGGCCGCCGAGGAGGCCAAGGCCGCCGTCGCCGCCGAGCAGCGCGCCGCGGGCGTCACCCCGCACGAGAAGCCGGTCCCGCTCCTCACGGTCCTCGCGATCATCGGCACCCCGCTGGTCCTGATCCTCGCCGCGACGTTCTCCTCGATCGCCCTGGACCCGTCCACGCTGCGCTCGGTGATCGAGTTCTTCGGCAACCCGTTCGTCGCCCTGACGATCGCCCTGTTCCTCGCGTACTACCTGCTGGGCATCCGGCGCGGCTGGTCCCGCAAGTCCCTGGAGTCCGTCTCCACGTCCTCGCTCAAGCCCGTCGGCAACATCCTGCTGGTGGTCGGCGCGGGCGGCATCTTCGGCGCGGTCCTCAAGGGCAGCGGTATCGCGGACGCGCTCGCCGACACCTTCAACGACGTCGGCCTGCCCGTCATCCTGCTCGCCTGGCTGATCTCGGTCGTCCTGCGCGTCGCCCAGGGCTCCGCCACCGTCGCGATCGTCACCACGGCCGGGATCGTGGTCCCGCTCGTCGAGGGCCAGGACTTCTCCCAGGCCCACCTCGCGCTGATCATCATGGCGATCTCGGCGGGCTCGATCTTCGCCTCGCACGTGAACGACGGCGGCTTCTGGATGGTGTCGAAGTACTTCGGCATCAGCGAGCGCGACACCCTGAAGTCCTGGACGGTCCTGGAGACGGTGCTGTCGGTCGCGGGCTTCGTGGTCGCGGCGCTGCTGAGCCTGGTCATCTAGGGACTTTCCTCACGAGAGGCCCCTGGCTGCCCGTTCGTCCAGCGAACCGGCACACACCGTGACGTCCCGCGCCCCTGTCCCGCCCGATCCCCGCACACCCCCTTGTGCCGCCGTGCCGATTACGCTTCCTTGATCGGCATGGCGGAGACAAGCGCAACCACAGAGACAGGGGAGCCGGCCTCCCGACCACGTAAGTCCAGCTGGAAGTACATCGGCCCCGGCATCGTCGTCGCGGCGACCGGGGTCGGGGCCGGCGACCTGGTCGCGACGCTGATCGCGGGCAGCAAGTTCGGCTACACCCTGATGTGGGCGGCGGTGATCGGCTGCGTCGTCAAGATCTCGCTCGCCGAGGCCGCCGGCCGCTGGCACCTGGCGACCGGCCGCACGCTCTTCGACGGCTGGCGCAGCCTGGGCCCCTGGACCACGGTCTACTTCGCGATCTACGTCGTGGTCTGGGGCTTCATCTACGGGGCGACGGCCATGTCCTCCAGCGCCCTGCCCATCGTGGCGCTGTTCCCCGACGGTCCTGGGCTGAAGTTCTGGGCGATCGTGACCGGGCTGATCGGGCTGGCCTTCGTCTGGTTCAACCGGTACGCCGTCTTCGAGAAGGTCATGACGGTCCTGATCGGCATCATGTTCGTGGTGGTCATGTACGTGGCCATCCGGGTCGTCCCGGACGTCGGGGCCTCGTTCGCCGGACTGCTGCCCGTGCTCCCGGACGGCTCACTCCTCTACACCCTCGGACTGATCGGCGGCGTCGGCGGCACGATCACCATGGCCGCCTACGGGTACTGGGTCAACGCCAAGGGCTGGAGCAACTCCTCCTGGATGAAGGTGATGCGGCTCGACAACCGGGTCGCCTACATCACCACCGGGCTCTTCGTCGTGGCGATGCTCATCGTCGGCGCCGAGCTGCTGCACGCCTCGCAGATCGCCCTCACCTCCGGCGACCGCGGTCTTGTCGACCTGGGCAAGGTGCTGGAGGACCGCTTCGGCGCGGGTACGGCCAAGCTCTTCCTGGTCGGCTTCTTCGCCACGTCGTTCTCGTCGCTGATCGGCGTCTGGCACGGGGTGAGCCTGATGTTCGCCGACTTCGTGGAGCGGTTCCGGGCCCCGGCGGCCGGGGCGGCGAAGACGGAGGAGCACGAGGGGGCGGACGTCGCCGAGCGCCGGCAGCGCTCGCTGCCCTTCCGCGCGTACCTCCTCTGGCTGACCTTCCCGCCGATGACGCTGCTCTGGCTGGACCAGCCCTTCGGCCTGGTCATCGCGTACGGGGTGCTCGGCGCGTTCTTCATGCCGTTCCTGGCCCTGACCCTGCTCTGGCTGCTCAACTCCTCCCGTACGCCGGGGGAGTGGCGCAACGGATGGGTCAGCAACGGGATGCTCGCCCTCTCCGGGCTGCTGTTCGTCGTCCTGTGCGTCCAGCAGGTGCGCGACCTGCCCTGGTGACGGGCGGGCGCCCACGTAACGCCGCAGCGCCGCCGGGGGAGCGGCGGCGCTGCAGGTTCTGAGGATGCGTCGGTGTTACGGGATACGGGTTACGGCAGGCTGCGGACGTGCGGGCCGACCGCCTTCGACCAGGCGAACCCGGCCGTCGCGTCCCAGTTCGTCGACCAGGTCATCGCCCCGCGCAGCGACGGGTAGGTCTTCGACGGCTTGAACGAACCGCAGTTGGTGCCCTTGGTCAGGCAGTCCAGCGCCGCGTTGACGATGGACGGGGCGACGTAGCCGCTGCCCGCGCCACGGGTGGAGGCCGGGACGCCGATGCCGACCTGGGACGGGTCGAGGCCGCCCTCCAGCTGGATGCAGGCGAGCGCGGTGAGGAAGTCCACCGAACCCTGCGAGTAGACCTTGCCGTCGCAGCCGAGCATCGAACCGCTGTTGTAGTACTGCATGTTGACGACGGTCAGGATGTCCTTGATGTTGAGCGCCGTCTTGAAGTACTCGCCCGACGTCGACTGCATGTCGATCGTCTGCGGAGCCATCGTGATGACCAGTCCGCTGCCCGCCTTTGCCGACAGCTGGCGCAGCGCCTTCGTCATGTAGGTGGCGTTGAGACCGTTCTCCAGGTCGATGTCGACCCCGTTGAAGCCGTAGTCCTGCATCAGCGCGTACACCGAGTTGGCGAACGCGGTGGCGGAGGCGTCGTTGTCGACCCGGACCGTGCCCAGCTCGCCGCCGATCGAGATGATGACGTTCTTGCCCTGGGCCTGCTTGGTCTTGATGTCGGCCCGGAACTGGGCGTCGGTGTAGCCGTTCAGCCCGGCCGTGTCCAGGTTGAAGGTGACCTGGCCCGGGGTCGGCGTGGCGTCCGCGAAGGAGACCGCGATGATGTCGTAGTCGGCCGGGACGTCGGTGAGCTTCTGGACGGCCGCGCCGTTGTTGAAGTTCTGCCAGTAGCCGGTGACCGCGTGCTTGGGCACGGAGGTGCCGGGGCCGGGGCCCGTGCCCTCCTTCGCCGTACGGGCGCTGATGGCCGCCGACTTGACCGACTCTCCGGCCGCGTTGGTGGCGCTCACCGAGAACTGGTAGGCGGTGTCCGCGGTCAGACCCGTGACGGTCGCCGAGGTCCCGGTGGAGGTGGTCGCCTGCACGCCGTTCCGGTACACCTTGTAGCCTGTGGCACCGGAGACGGCGTTCCAGGACAGGGCGACGGAGGACGTGGTCGTGGCGCCCGCCGTGAGGCCGGCCGGGGCCGCCGGGATGACCGGTCCGGGCTCCTCGCCGCCCCCGCCGTCGGGCCCGGTCACCTCGATGTCGTCGGCGAAGTAGGCGGCCTGTCCGTACCAGCCGTGGGTGTAGACGGTCACCGACGTGGTGTTCGCGCCGGTCTTGAAGCTGGTGGAGAGCTTGGTCCAGGAGGAGGAGCCCGGCGTCCAGGTGGAGACGTCCGTGGTGCCCGTGCCGCTCACGCCGAGGTAGGCGTAGCCGCCCTGCACCCAGGAGCTGAGTGCGTACGTCGAATTGGGCTTCACCTTGACCGACTGCGAGCACTTGGCGTTGTCCTGGCCGGCCGGGGTGGCCTTCAGCGCGGACGTACCGCTGCGCACGGGCGAGGAGACGGCGGCGCCGCTGCCCCCGGAACAGGTCCAGTTGGCGAGGCCCGACTCGAAGCCCGCGTTCCTGGCGTTGTTGATGTCGGCGGCCTGGGCGGTGCTGACGAGCCCGGTGACGGTCAGGGCGGCGGCCGTGGCGACGGCGAGGGTGCCACCGAGCAGGGGCCGGGAGCGGCGGTGTCTTCTGCGACTGCGGCCTGCTGAGCGTTCCACTGGTGCCTCCGGGGGGAGTTGGGGGGTGCCGGGGATGGGCGGTGCGGTGCAGTGCGCATAAACTGGTCCAGACCAATCAAGTTGTCAAGACCTCTGGCGGCGAAAGGCCGTCCGCCGAGGCGGGTGCGAGGGGGAGCGGTCACCCCCGTACGGGGGTGCCGGCCGGCGGATTCCCGGTACGGGGGCGACGCCGCGAGCGCGCGCGGCCCCCCGCACGAGTGATCTTGCGGGAGATCTCCGGACGGTCACGGAAACGCCCTTACGAAAAGGGAGTCCGTCGCCCCGGAATCCAGGATGACGTGCGCGAATGGATATGTGATCGAAGAGTGGACGCGGGATTCGGTAACGCTCCGCAGTGACAGCCGAGTTGAGCGAAATCGATTTCATCCCGTTTAGCACCCGGCTTCCGTTGGAACGGTGTTCGCATGGTGCCGTACAGGTCTCCGATAACTGTTCTCTGCCTGGTGAGACGTGGCTAAAGTGCTGGGGCAGGAGCACGGAGCAGGAGCGATTGCGGTCGGCGTCCCCACGTCGACCGGAGCCGAAACGGGGAGAGCGTGCCGACCGCGATAGCAGTGACGAGCGCAGACCTGGTGCTGCCGCCCACCGACCAGCAGACACCGACCGCCGCTCTGCTCCAGGCCCCCGAGGCCCAGGTGCTGGAGCTGGCGATCGGCGACATGCACCTGCTGCTGGAACAGCACGGGTATGTGATCGCCCTCTACCCCTCGGGCATCCGGCCCGAGCACGAACGCCGCCTCCACTCCATCCGCTCGGTGCTGGAGAGCGACCGGATCGCCCTGGTCAAGGTGGACCTCCCGCCCCTCGGTGTCGCCGTACTGGTGCGTCAGCTGCGGCAGTTGTCCATCTGCGACTTCAGCCCCGGGGTGGTCGCCTCCGCCGCCCGGCTGCTGTCGCACTACATCTACGCGGGTGCCCTCCTCAACTCCGTCGCCCGGCTCGACCGGGTCCCGGTCAGCCTCAAGAGCCACGCCAGGTCCTGGGTCCCCGGCTCCCAGTTCGCCGTGCTCGCCGGCCCCGAGCCGCAGCTGGTGAAAGTGGGTCCGGCCGCCGAACCGCTCGCCGGTCCGGATTTCGGGACGCATCTTCTGGTGGCCAAAGGGAATCTGCAGTCGGAGTGGGTACAGGAGACCCTTGCGCCCTCCTGGAAGGTCCAGGCCATTCACGACACCTCGGTCCCGGCCGACTCACCCCGCTGGTGGGGTACGGGAAAGCTGGTGGAGTTCGCCGCCCATCTCCCGGACCTCTCCGTGCTCTACCAGCTGGTCTCCTCCGTACGCCGGGAAAAGTGTCACTGGTGCGCCATGGAACTCATCGGCGACCGCTGCGCATTCTGTTCCGCGCCTCTTCCGGTTTCGGAGAACCGCGCGCTGCCCGCCGGTGTCCCACACCATGGGGCCGACGAATCACCGGGCCCCTGACGCGACCGCTCCCCGCCACCCGTCCCCGCCCGGCGCCCCCACCCCGCCTCCTCCTCCCGGCCGCGGTGGACACAGCCGTAGATGTAAGCGCGTAACCGCTCCACAGCACGTCATCGCTCCACCGCACGTACCCCGTTCCACCGCACGTGCCCGTTCCACAGCACCGCTCACTCTGTCCGCTGTCCGCTCCACGCATCCGATTCGAACGAGGTTGTCCGGACCATGAACTCCCGCCAGCGCCGCGGCGTGATACTCCTGCTCCTGTCGGTCCTGTGCGCCTTCGCGGCCTTCGCCGGCGTGCTCTCGGTGATCAGCGACGTCAACTCGAAGGTCGGGCCCGAGGTGACGGCGTACCAGCTGAAGACCAACGTGGCGCCGTACACCGCTCTGAACAGCGGCCAGTTCGAGAAGATCAAGATGCCCAAACGGTGGCTCTCGGAGAACGCCGTGACCGACCTGCGGGAGGTCGAGTCGAAGATCGCGGTGACCGAACTCCGCCAAGGCTCGCTGCTCCAGTCGGACATGATGGTTCGCAAGCCCGAACTCCGCGCCGGTGAGCAGGAGATCGCCATCATGATCGACGCCTCCACCGGCGTCGCGGGCAAGATCACGCCCGGCGCCACGGTCAACATCTACGCCACCTTCGCCGGTGAGCAGCAGGGCGACCCGGCCCAGTCGAAGGTCATCGTCGCCAACGCCAAGGTGCTCGACGTCGGCGAGCTCACCGCCCTCGACCCGAGCGCGGACGACCGGGGCACCCGGGCCACCGAAGCCGTGCCGATCACCTTCGCCCTGAACACGCTGGACACCCAGCGCGTCGCCTACGCCGAGTCGTTCGCCGAGCACGTGCGCCTGGCGCTCGTCGCCCCCGGCAGCGACGGCACCATCCGCCCGGGGGACCGCACCTACACGCTCGACAAGGACAAGTGAGGATGGGATGACCACCAGAATCCTCCCGGCCGTCGGCGACATCGACGCGGCCCGCTCCGTCACCACCCTGCTCAGCCAGCTGCCCGACGCCGAACCGGCCACCCCGGTCGGCGACTCCACCCAGCTCATCGACACCCTGGCCCGCCTCGCGGGCGAGGCGCTGGACGAACTGCCCGAGGTGGTGCTGGTCCACGAGCGGATCGGCCCGGTGCCGGCCCTGGAGCTGATCCGGGAGGTGTCGCTGCGGTTCCCGTCCGTCGGCGTCGTCCTGATCACCGCGGACGCCAGCCCGAACCTCTTCGCCGACGCGATGGACTCCGGCGCCCGCGGCCTGGTCACCCTCCCGCTGAGCTACGAGGAACTCGCCAACCGCGTCCAGGCGGCCGCCCAGTGGTCCGCCGGGGTACGCCGCCACCTCACCTCCGGCAACGACGTCTTCACCGGCCCCGGCGGCACCGTGGTCACGGTCACCGGTGCCAAGGGCGGCGTCGGCGCGACCGTCACCGCCATCCAACTCGCCCTGGCCGCCCAGGCGTCCGGCAACACGGTGGCGCTGGTGGACATGGACCTCCAGACCGGGGACATCGCCTCGTTCCTCGACGTCCAGTTCCGCCGCTCGCTGGTCGACCTCGCCCTGATCACCGACATATCGCCCCGCGTGCTGTCCGATGCGGTGTTCTCCCACTCCACCGGCCTCGCCCTGCTCCTCGCCCCCGGCGAGGGCGAACGCGGCGAGGAGGTCAGCGACCGTTCGGCCCGCCAGATCGTCAGCGCCCTGCGCACCCGCTACGAGATCGTCGTCATCGACTGCGGCGGCCAGATGAACGGGGCCAACGCCGCCGCCGTCGAGATGGCGGACGTGGCCCTGCTGGTCACCACCCCCGACGTGGTCGCGGTGCGCGGCGCGAAACGCGTCGTACGGATGTGGGAACGGCTCCAGATCCGCAAGGCGGAGGAGACGATCACCCTCGTCAACCGCTTCACCCGCAACACCGAGATCCAGCCGCCGCTGATCCAGAAGATCACCGGCACCCGGGTCGCCTCGGCGGCGGTCCCCGCGAACTTCAAGGAACTCCAGGCGTCCATCGACTCCGGACGCCTGCACGAACTGGACGCCAAGAGCACGGTCAAGCAGGCGCTCTGGGGCCTGGCCGGAGAGCTGGGCATCGTGAAGGAGAGCGCGACAGGCAAGAAGAGCGGCGGTGCCCTGGTCAAACGGAACAGCGGCGCCTTCAAGAACGACCGGGGCTCGATCGGACGCCCGCGCCGCCGGCGCGACGGCTCCGGCCGCGGCCCCGGGGACTCCGAGGGGACACGTTGAGCGATGACCACCACAAGAACAGCTCGCAGCGGCATACGGGGGCGGATCACCGGCCTTCGTGACCGCCGGGGCCGGGACCGGGGCCAGACGGCCGTCGAGTTCCTGGGCATGACCCCCTTCATCATCCTGATCATGCTCGTGCTCTGGGAGTGCGCCCTGATCGGCTACACGTTCAGCCTCGCGGGCAACGCGGCGGACGTGGGCGCGCGCAAGGGGAGCGGGGCGGAGTTCGCGCCCGGGATGGCGTGCCGGGAGGGTGCGTTGAAGGACCTGCCCGGCGCCTGGCGGAAGGCGGCGGACGTGGACTGCGGTGGGAGCAGCAGCAGCCTGTACGAGGCCACGGTGGAGCTGAAGGTCCCGGTGCTGGTGCCGGGCCTGTTCGACCTCGACGCCAGGATCACGGGCACGGCCGGATCGCCGAGGGAGGAGCAGTCATGGTGACGACACAACCGCACGGCGAGCGCACCCGTCCCGCACGCGCGAAGGCCGACCGGGGCCAGGTGGCCATGGAGTACCTCGGCTTCCTGCCCCTGCTGCTCCTCGTAGCAGTGGCGGCCATCCAGCTCGGCGTCGCCGCGTACGCCGCCAGCCAGGCGGGCACGGCCGCCCGCGCCGGAGCCCGTACGGAAGCCAGCGTGGACGCCCGGGGCAGTGGCGAGAGCAACGCCCGCGACGCGGTGAGCGACTGGGTGGAGGACGGCGGATTCGAGTACCGCAGGACCGGCGGCCGCGACATCACGGTCACCGTCGAGGTGAAGGTGCCCTCCATCGTGCCCGGACTGGACGACTGGACGGCCAGGCGGAGCGCGACGATGCCCAACGAGCACGTCGGCTCCGGCTTCTGAGCCCAGCCCGCCCGGACAACCGACCGCGACGACCGCTACGACCCGACGACCCGACCACTCGACGAGGAGAGTTACGCAGATGAGCCTGCGGGCACGCATGACCGCTCCGGAGGAGCAGGGCGGGGCACGGGAGGACGGCCACCTGGTGGCCACCTACCGGGCCAAGCTGCTGGAGGAGATCGACCTCGCGGAGATGTCCTCGCTGGCCGCCGCCGACCGGCGGGCCCGGCTGGAACGCGTCCTCGGCCACATCATCAGCCGCGAGGGCCCGGTCCTCTCCACGGTCGAGCGCTCGCAGCTGATCCGCCGCGTCGTCGACGAGGCGCTCGGCCTCGGCATCCTGGAACCGCTCCTGGAGGACGCGTCCATCACCGAGATCATGGTCAACGGCCCCGACCAGATCTTCGTCGAACGCAACGGCAGGGTCGAACAGCTCCCGATGCGCTTCGGCTCCCACGAGCAGCTGATGCAGACCATCGAGCGGATCGTGTCGACCGTCAACCGCCGCGTCGACGAGTCCAACCCGATGGTCGACGCCCGCCTCCCCAGCGGCGAACGTGTCAACGTGATCATCCCGCCGCTGTCGCTGACCGGCGCGACGCTCACCATCCGCCGCTTCCCG
Source organism: Streptomyces globisporus C-1027 (assembly GCF_000261345.2). Classification (NCBI taxonomy): domain Bacteria; kingdom Bacillati; phylum Actinomycetota; class Actinomycetes; order Kitasatosporales; family Streptomycetaceae; genus Streptomyces; species Streptomyces globisporus. The sequence goes on from NZ_CP013738.1 coordinate 5,145,208, forward strand.
CGCTCCTTCACCCTCCAGGAGATGATCGGCTTCGGCTCGCTGGACGAGCAGATGCTGGTGCTGCTTGCCGGGCTCGTCCAGGCCAAGCTCAACATCATCGTCTCGGGGGCCACCGGCACCGGCAAGACGACCCTCCTCAACGCGCTCTCCGGGCTGATCCCGAACGCCGAGCGCATCGTCACCATCGAGGACTCCGCCGAACTCCAGCTCCAGCAGAGCCATGTCATCCGGCTGGAGTCCCGCCCGGCCAACGTCGAGGGCAAGGGCCAGATCACCATCCGCGACCTGGTCCGCAACTCGCTGCGTATGCGCCCCGACCGGATCGTCGTCGGTGAGGTCCGAGGCGGCGAGTCGCTCGACATGCTCCAGGCGATGTCCACCGGTCACGACGGCTCGCTGGCCACCGTCCACGCCAACAGCGCCGAGGACGCGCTGATGAGGCTCCAGACCCTCGCCTCGATGTCGGAGGTCGAGATCCCCTTCGAGGCGCTGCACGACCAGATCAACAGCGCCGTCGACGTGATCGTCCAGCTCACCCGGCACGCCGACGGCGCCAGGAAGGTCACCGAGATCGCCGTCCTGGACAGCCACGGCCGGGACCCGTACCGCATCGTCACGGTCGCCCGCTTCAACGCCCAGCCCATGGCACCCGACGGCCGGATCCACGGCGACTTCCAGTACCTCCCGCTGCCCCGGAGGCTCGCCGAGCGCCTCTACCTGGCCAGTCAGCCCATCCCGCAGGCGTTCGGCGTCGCCCAGTCCGCCGAACAGCTCGCCACCCGAGAGGCCAACTAGGTACCGAGCCATGGACAACGTCAACCTCCCCCTGATCACCGTCGGCGTCACGCTGCTGTGCTGCGTGCTCGGCGTGATGGGCCTGTACGCCTACTCCGGCGGCAAGGCCGACCGCGACGCCCTCGTCGAGCGGCTCTCGCACGTCGGGCAGATCCCCGAGACGGGGCGCGTCCGCCGCTTCAAGGGGCTCGACCGCAGGCTGCGCGGCACCGCGCTGGGCCGCAAGCTGGAGCTCAAGCTCGCCGCGACCGGCCTGGACATCACGCCCGGCGAGTTCCTCGTCTACGCGGTCGTCGCGATGGCGGGGCTCTGGATGATCGCCTCCTCCATGCTCGCCGCGTTCTTCGGCCCGGTCGCCGCGCTGATCGGCCTCTGGGGCACCAACGCGTTCCTCAACTGGCAGCGGATCAAGCGCACCGAGCGCTTCATCAACCAGCTCCCCGAGCTCTCCCGCATCCTCGCCAACGCCACCCAGGCGGGCCTGGCCCTGCGCACCTCACTGTCCATGGCCGCCGAGGAGCTGGAGAACCCGGCCGGCGAGGAACTGGCCCGAGTGGCACGGCGCTTGGCCGTGGGCGAACCGCTGGAGGACGCACTGAGCGAGCTGACCGACCGCCTCCCCTCCCGCGAACTGGTCGTCCTGGTCACGACGCTGGTCCTCTCCAACCGGGCCGGCGGTACGGTCGTCAGCTCTTTGCGCAACCTCACCGAGACCCTGGAGGAGCGCAAGGAGACCCGCCGCGAGGTCAAGACCCAGCTCTCCCAGGTCACCGTCACCGCCTACGCCGTCCCCATCTTCGGCATCGGCGCGATGCTCCTGATGAACGCGGTCATGCCCGGCGCCCTGGACCGGATGACGGGCGCGTTCATCGGCCAGGCGGCGGTGGTCGTGGCGATCGTCCTGTACGCGATCGGATTCGTCGTGATCCGCCGCCTGTCCCGTATCGACGTCTGACGAGCTGACGAGCTGAGGGGAAGAAACCGCCATGGACCTGCTGCTAGCTCTCGTCGTCGGACTCGCCGTGTACGGGGCCATCCACGGCATCCGGATGTACCGGGCCGACGCCAAACTCCCCGGCGACCTGGCCATCGCCCTGGAGTCCGGCTCCTCCCGCACCAGCGCTGTCGGCTCCGGAATCGACCGCCTGGGCATCCGGTGGGCCCCCATGGTCCTGCGGATGATGGGCCCCAAGGCCGTCAACAAGAAGCGCCGCCAGATCGACCTGGCGGGCAACCCCGGCGGCCTCACCATCGACCGCTACGCCGCCCGCCGCGCGGTTTACGGCGCGCTGGGCCTGCTCGGCGCGTTCTCCATGCTCCTGCGCGGCCAGCTCTTCCTGGCCCTCCTGATGGTCGCCTTCGGCCTGTTCTGGGTGGAGGCCGGCATCTGGTCGGCCATCCGGGTCCGCCGCGAGCACATCGAACGCACCCTGCCGGACTTCCTCGACGTCCTGGCGGTCGTCGTCTCCGCCGGACTCGGCTTCCGGCAGGCGCTGGACCGGGTCGCGGAGAAGTACGAAGGCCCGTGGTCCGACGAACTGCGCATCACACTCCGCCAGATGGACATGGGCGTCAGCCGCCGGCAGGCCTTCGAGGAACTGCGCAGACGCAACGACTCCGAACAGGTCGCCATGTTCGTCACGACGCTCCAGCAGGGCGAGGAGCTGGGCGCCCCGATCGTCGAGACGCTGATCCAGATCGCCAACGACATGCGACGCACCGACGCCCAGAACGCCCGCCGCAAGGCGGCCAAGGCGGTCCCGAAGGCGACGTTCGCGGTGACCACGTTCCTCCTGCCCGGCACGCTCCTGCTGCTCACGGTCGGATTCGTGTACGGAGCCGACGTCGACTTCGGGGCACTCACGGGCGGATGACATGAACGACGGCCGGGATGGGGACGGAGACCCCGGAGCAGCTTTACGGGACACGAGACGGAGGTGACAGGCGCATGGCATACCAGCTGGGCAGCGCGCAGCCCGGACTGGCCGCGGAACTGACCCGCGCCCACACCGGCACCCCGGCCCGCCCGGCGTTCGCCATCCAGGTCAACGCGCTCCAGGCGATGTGCCGCCAGGTCTTCGGCTTCCGGCTGGCGATGATCGCGATAGCGACTCCGTACGCCATCAGCCACACGGCGCCCGGCCTGCCCACGTGGTTCATCGGCTCGGCGATCCTGGTCACCTTCATGGGCTCGTACGTCCTGTTCCGGGACTGGGAGCGCTTCGGCCCGATCCTGCTGCGCCACCCCTGGCTCTTGGCCGTCGACGCGCTCTTCGGCGCCCTGCTCCTGATCACAGCGACCCCCGAGTCGACCCTTGCGTACGTCACCGTCTGCACCCCGCTGCTGGCGGGCCTGATCCACGGCTGGCGCGGCGCGGCGGTCTTCGCGGCGCTCCAGGTGCTCATCGTCATCGGCGTGTACGCGAGCGTCCCGAAACTGGAGAGCAGCGGCCCGACGGCTCTCCTCCTCCCCGGCTTCTGCGTGATCGCGGGCGCGGTCGGGGTCACCCTGCGCAACCTGCTCCTGCGCTTCGGGACGGCCACCCAGGCGCTGACCGAGACCCGGGCGCGGCTGGCGGTGAACGAGGCGGTGGAGGCCGAACGCACCCGCCTGGCACGGGAGATGCACGACTCGGTCGCCAAGACCCTGCACGGCCTGGCACTGGCCGCCGACGGCCTGGCCGGCTCGGCGGACCGCATGGACCCGCCCACCGTGAAACTCCAGGCGGAGCTGGTCGCCCGGGCCGCCCGCCGGGCCGCCGCCGAGTCCCGCGAACTGCTCACGGACCTGCGTCGCGAACAGGGCTTGGAGGGCGGCGTCGACCTGGTGTCCGAACTGGCGGCCCACGCAGAGGACTTCACCGCGCGCCACCCGATCACGGCCACCTTCCGCCGCCTGTCCGAGGAGACCCCGGTCCCCCCGGTCCCGCAGGCGGTGGCCCGCCAGCTCCTCACGGTCGCCTCGGAGGCCATGGAGAACGCACACCGCCACGCCTCCCCGACGTACCTGATCGTCCTCGCGGGCGTGAAGGGCGACATGCTCCGCGTCACCGTGTACGACGACGGCCGCGGCCTGCCCGCCGGAACGACCCTGGAAGGGCTGCGCCGGGCGGGCCACTTCGGCCTGGTCGGCATGGTGGAGCGGGCCGCGTCGATCGGGGCCCGGATCAGGATCGGCCGGGGGAAGGCGGAGAAGGGGACGGAGGTGCGGGTGGAACTGCCGCTGGCGGCGCTGGCGGGCGGGTCCGCGGAGAGCCCGTCGCCGGCTCCTCGGCCCGCTTCCGTACCCGTGCCGCCCGTACCTGTTTCCGCACCGGCACCAGCACAGGCGCCGACGGCCGAGAAGACCACGACTTCTGCCATCCCCACCCATAACCCTCGACCCTGAGAGGAGGTCGCAGCATGCCGGACGATGTCTCCCCTGCGCCGGACCGCTACGGGGCGGCGGCTCACCGCCCCGCCCCCCAGCACCCGTCGCCGCCCATCCCGCTCACCCCGGCCCCCGACCCACGGAACACGGCGATCCCGTCCCCGTCCCCGCCCCCGTTCTTCCCGGGACCCGCCGCTCCGGCCGCCGAACGCCTCCGGGTGGTGGTCGCGGACGACAACCCGGTGGTCCGGGCCGGCCTGGGCGTACTGCTGTCCGGCCGGGCGGACATCCAGGTGGTCGCGGAGGCGGCGGACGGCCGGGAAGCGTACGAGAGGACGCTCGAACACCGCCCCGACGTCGTCCTGCTGGACGTCCGCATGCCGGGCGTGGACGGCATCTCGGCCCTGCCGCACCTGGTCGGCATCGCACCCGTGCTGATGCTGACGTACAGCCGCGAGAGCGAGATCGTCCACGAGGCGCTGCGGCTGGGCGCGGGCGGCTATCTGGTGCACGGCGAGTTCACGGCGAACCAGCTGGTCCAGGCGGTACGCGACACGAAGGACGGCCGCGCCAACTTCACCGTCACCGCCGCGGACGCCCTCCTGGCCCATATGCGCCACGGCACGCCGTCCCAGCGGGGTCCGCTCCCCGAGGGCCTGGGCTCGGCACTGGCGACGGCACCGGTCCCACCGCCCCCGCACACCGCCGAACCTTCGGAAAGCCTTTCGCAACTGCAACCAGTTGTGGGACAGTCTTCTGTATCCGGGGGGTCGGTATCCTCCCCCAACAGGCAGCAGTACGGGCTGAGTTCGAGGGAGGTGGAGGTCATGGACCTGATTGCGTCCGGAATGAGTAATCAGCAGATCGCCGCCACCTGCTTCATCAGTGAGAAGACGGTCAAGAACCACATCAACCGCATCTTCACGAAGCTCCACAGCGCCACCCGCAGCGAGGCCATCGCCCACTGGCTCGGCACCGCGCCCCGGAACCCCGGGCGGCAGCCGTGACCATGGCCGAGCGATTCCGCAACGCGGGGACCCAGAAGGACCTTTGGGCCCGGGAATGGGCCCACGGGCCCTCTGTGGGCGTGCGGATTCTCCCCTATGTTTCTCATGTCGCCAGCGGCACCGGCCAGGAGGAAGCCGGTAAAGAGGGCGGCGCCGCAGAAACGTGCGAGTCGGCCGGCAACCGGTCGGCCGAACCCGGAGGGGAACACCATGTCGGACATCACCGTGAAGACCGCCGTCCGCGTCAACGGCTGGGCCAACACCGCCGTCAGCGCGATCCAGAAGCGCTACGCGGCGAAGGACCGGGGGCAGACGGCGTTCGAGTACCTGGGGATCATTCTGGTGGTCGTGGCGATCATCGGGGCGATCGCGGCCTCCGGGATCGGCGGGAACATCTCCAGCCGCATCGACGGACTGGTGACCTCCATCGTCTCGGGCTGATGCGCAAGCGCCAACACGGCGACGCAGGGCAGGCCTTCCCCATCTACATCATGATGGTGGCGGGCCTGCTCTTCCTTGCGTTGGCCTTCTTCGCTGTCGGTAAGGCATCGGCTCTGCGCAACGGTTCCCAGGGAGCGGCTGACGCTGCTGCTTTGGCCGCCGCCCAGCAGGCACGTGACGACTTCGGGACGGGCTTCTACGCCTCGCTCCCCACCAACATGCTGGACGTGTTCCTCAACACGCTTTTTTCTGCGCCCTGTTACGAGGCGGACCGTCTCGCAGCGGCCAACGACGCCAGGCGGACCTCGTGCTATCCGACTCCTGGATATCTTCGCGACCGGATCACGGTCGAGGTCGAGGGCCTGAAGGCGGTCGACTCCTCGGTGCTGCCCGGCTCGGAGAACAAGAAGGCCAAGGCCAAAGCAACCGCACTCATCGAGTTCCGGTGCCCCCGCCCGAAGGCTGTGGACGCCAACAGCGACGGAATCATGGACCTTTTCATCTTCACGTGCCGGAACGGCAAGGTTCTCGAGATCGCACCGGGCAGCCCTCCACCGTGGGAGACGGTGAGCAGGACTCTCTTTGACGTGCGGTTGGTCGACCAGTGACAGCGAAGCGAACGACGAGTAGAGGAATCGGACCATGAGCATGCGGCGGACCACGACGACCAGAAGGGCCATGGCGGCTGTCAGCATGACCGCTGCCCTGGCCTTTGCTCTCGCCGGCTGTGGCGACGACGGAGGCGAGAAGCCCGGCAACGAGGGCTCCAGCGCGCCGCCCGCCCCTGCCAGCCCTTCCGCGGAGGACAAGGGCGAGTCGCAGCAGGAGGACACGGCTGCGGGCGAGAACGTGGACCCGGATGTGAAACTGGCGGAGACACGCGGGCAAGGTGGGCTCGTTCTGGTCGTCAACGAGGTCAAGCGGGACTCCGGCGGATTCCTGACCGTGCAGGGGGCGATCACCAACGAAGGGGACCAGGCGCGAACCACTTCGGGCTGGGCCGGCTCGGAAGTGAACATCGTGAACAAGAACCCCAACTCGGTCGCCGGTGCGACGCTGGTCGACAAGGCGGGGAAGAAGCGTTACTACGTACTGCGGGACACGGATTCCCGCTGCCTGTGCACTACGGCGATCACGTCCCTCGCCCCGGGCAAGTCGGCTCCGATCTTCATGCAGTTCCCCGCCCCGCCGCAGGACACGACCGAGGTCGACTTCAACCTTCCGACCTTCGCCACCACCTCGCTGAAGATTTCTGGGTGAACGCGGCCATGAAGACCACCCAGCGCCCCCGGGCGGCGCGCAGCGTAGGGCAAGCCGTAGCCGTCGCCGTGCTGATCGCCGGCACGACGCTGCTCGGTGCGTCACCTTCGTACGCGGACGACGGCCCGAGCGTGCCGCCCGGGACGGAGGCGACGTCGGAGCCGCCCGTCCCCGTCGACCCGAACGACCCCGACCTCAAGATGCCCGAGGGTGGCACCCTCGCCCCCGGCCGCGTTCTCGACATCGTCCAGGTCGTCGAGGACCTCGGCGGCGAGGAGCGCCGCGAGGACAGCAACGCCGACATCAAGTTCGCGCTCCAGGCGGAAGTCCTCTTCGGCAAGGACAGCGCCAAGCTCAGCTCGGCGGCCAACGCCCGTATCGCCGCCATCGCCGAGGAGATCAAGAAGCAGAACGCGACCAAGGTCCGCGTCTTCGGCTTCACCGACAACCTCGGTTCCTCGGCCCACGGCGACGTCCTGTCCAAGCAGCGGGCCGACGCCGTGCACGGGGTCCTGTCGAAGCAGCTCGGCCCCACCGTCACGTACGAGATCCGGGGCTACGGCGAGCAGTACCCGATCGCCAGCAACAGCAACGAAGAGGGCCGGAAGAAGAACCGCCGCGTGGAGGTCTCCTTCCCGCGCGGAGAGGGGTCCTGACCTCTCCCCACCCCCGGGCCCCCGCACCCCGAAACCCGCGCCCGCCGTCGTTCTTCCCACGACGGCGGGCGCGGGTGTGCCGTCCGAGGCCACACCGCCAGGGCAGGAATCCGGCCACATGTCCGCCGACACCGTCACCCGAACGGCGGACCCTCGTTGGTGTTGTGGGCCGGAATCCGGACTGCCCGGCGTAGCAGACTGTGACACGCCGCGCGCCGCAGCCACCTGCACAGGCAGGTGGCTGCCGCGGTGCGCATACGAACAGTCGTCGAGGAAGGTGTGATGGGTGTGGAGGCCCACGCGACGAACGAACGCGTGACGGGACGCCGGTGGACGGTGCGGCTGGACCCGGTCGGCCGTGGTCGTGCGGACGTACGCGTCTCGTGCAGCCGCCCGGCCTGCGCCGCGCAGGTGCTGCCCTCCGCCGCCGACGGCCGTACGGCGGCGATCGCGCACCTCAAGGCCCACCTGCGCGCCGGGCCGGCCCCCCGCCCCTCCGTGCACTGCGCCTGTCGGGCCGAGGAGTGCCATACGCACATCCGCCCCGCCGGGCCGCGCGAGCGCCCCGTGCCCTGGCGGTGCGGGGGAGCGGTCGTCCTGGCCGTCATCACGGACCGGGAAGGGCGCTGGTGGCAGGTCATGGAATGCTGCTCGCGCTGCGCCGCCGCCCACCCCACCGCGAAGGTCGTCGCCACGGCTCCGGCCGCCGAGGCATCGGCGAGGAACGACGGGTTCCGGGCCGACGCCCCAGCCCCCGCGACCCCCGGCGGCCCCGCAGCCACCACGCCGACCTTCTCGGCGATCAGCCCGCAGTTCTCGCACAGCGCGACCGCCACCGCCACCGGCACCGCCGTCCCCCAGCAGGCGTCGGCGCCCCGGTCCGCCGCCCGCTCCGCCCCCCGGTCCGCGAGGCCGACGCGGAAGCGCCCCCCGCGAGGGAGGATCGCTCAGCGCCTCGTCCCCCACGACCTGCGGCCCGTCGCGCTCCGGGACGAACTCACCGAGCTCGGCGAGCTCTTCCGCGCCTACCAGGCACGCACCGAACCCGACCTCGCGATGCTCGCCGACCTCCACGCGCGTAAAGCGGAGGCCTTCAACGCCTGGGCCGAAGTCACCGCCGACACCGGTCTGCGCCTCGACGCCCGGCGGGCCGAACAGGCCGCGGCCACCGCCCGCCTCCAGCATCTGCACCGCATCGGCCAGGCCCCGGACGGCGAAGGGCCCGCTGTCGTACGGCTGCTGACCGCCCCCGCGCAGTGGAACCACGCCCGAGCCGTCCTGGCACACGTGGCCGAGAACGCCCCCCTGCCGGGAGCCGAGGCGCGCCTGCTGGTGGTGATGGTGACGCTGCGCACCGCGCAGTCCGGGGTCGGCAACCTGGTCGGGCAGGACATCAAGGGGCTGCCCCTGCAGGATCCCGAGCACCTGGTGGGGCAGTTGGTGGAGTCCGGCTGGCTCGGCATCTCCGGGACCGTCGAGGAACTGATCGCCTCCCGCCCGGAGAGCCCCACCCGGATCAGCGTGCCGTCCCTCACGCCCGACGAGGACGACCCGGGGCCGTTCACGTTCGGCAGGAAGCTGCGCCCCAAGCTCAGCGGATGGGCCCAGCGGGTCGTCGGGGAGAAGAAGCTCCGCAAGGGCAAGACCGGGGCCGACGTACGGCTCCTGGCCCTGGCCCTGGCCACCGGAGCCGACGGCGAAGGACTGCTGGGGCCCGGAGGGGAGGGCATCGGCCTGGACGCCCTGTCCTCGTGGTGCTCCGTCGACCCCGCTGATCTGCCGGACCTCGTGGACCGGCTGACCGCCGCGGACTGGCTGGCGGAGGCCGACGTCACCGACACCCTCCTCACCGGCCGGCTGACCGAACGCGTCCTCCCGCTCGGCTGCCCGCTGACCTGAGGAGCGGAACGCGCCCCAGGTTCCCTGGCAGCCCCAGGGTCCCCGGCAGCCGCAGGGTCCCCGGCAGCCCCAGGTTCCCTGGCAGCCGCAGGCCCGCCGGGCCCGCGGCCTTCAGGAAACCCCGAGCTGACCCGCCAGATCCGCCAGGTCCTCCGCATGGAGGTCGAAGCGGTCCGAGGGCGCGGGCGGGTCGCCGACCGGGCGGGCCACATACGCCGTGCGCAGGCCCATCGCCTGCGCGCCGCGCAGGTCCCAGGCATGGGCGGCGACCATCAGCAGGCGCTCCGGCGGCAGCCCGGCGACGGTGACGGCCAGCCGGTAGACCGCCGGATCCGGCTTGTACGTACGGGCGTCCTCCGCGGACAGGGCCTGGTGCCAGCGCAGCCCGGCGTGGGCGTTCAGCTCCAGCAGCGCCGTCCGGCTCGCGTTGGAGAGGCCGATCAGCGGGAAGTGCCCGGCGAGGCGGGCGAGCCCCGCCACGGTGTCGGGCCACGGCGGGAGACGGCGGGCCGCCCGGGCCAGCGACTCCACGGCGTCCGGGTCCGCCACCGCCCCCGGACCCTCCGCTCCGGCCGCCCGCGCCACGACCTCGGCCGCCTCACGGTCCAGGGCGTCGCTCGGGAGATAGGGCCGGTCGCCGTCGACGATGCGGCGTTGCTCGCGCTCGATGTGCCGCTGCCACACCAGCAGAAGCCGTTCGGTCCCGGGGCCGTCCGGGTTCGAGGACGGGGCGAGCGCGCTGATGCCCGCGCGCAGTCCGGCCGGTTCGTCGACGAGCGTCCCCAGCACATCGAACACGACGGCGTCGATCGTCAGCACTGCCATGGCGAGGTCTCCTCCAGAAGACGGCCCAGAAGGTGGTCGGCAGAGGGAACAACGTCCCCAGCGCCCCTCTCCATGCCCCTCCAGCCCTACTTCACCGTGATCGACCCCACGAACGCGTCCAGGTCCTCCGCGTCCACCGCGTCCTTCACCGCGTTCAGACGCACCACGAACGGAACGCCCTTCGCGTCCACCCCCGCGACCAGGACCCCGGTCATCGGTGTCCCCCTGTTCGGGGTGTCCTCCTGGCCGTCCGCCGTGAAGTCGTAGTCGATCCGGCGTGCTTCGCGGGCTTCGCCGGCGTCCTCCGGGCCCGCGAGGCGGACGTCGTCCGTCGCCTTGCGGGTGGAGTTGAGGCCGATGCCGGCGCCCGCCGCTGCCGCCGCCCCGGCTGCGTCGTGCACGCCCGTGGCGAAGTCCAGCTGGACCGAGACCATGCCGGTCCGGATGCCGTCCTCCTCCTTGAGCGCGACGGCCGCGTTGGCCTTGGCCCGCTCGCCCGCAGGCTGCTCCGCGTACCCCTCGCTCTTCGGGTAGCCGACGCTCAGGCTGCCGGTCTCCAGGGTGCCCCAGCCCTCGGGTACGGACGCCTTGTCCGCGTCGCCGCCGCATCCGGTCAGCAGCACGGCCGCCACCGCGACGGCCACGGCGACAGCCGTCATCCGCCCCGGAGCATTCCGCGTGCTCTGCGTGCTCCGCGTGCTCCGCGTCCTGGTCCTCATCGACGTACTCATCGTCCGGCCCATCGCCGTACTCATCGCCGTACTCATCGACTCCGTCACCGCCGTTCAGTTCGCGCAGTAGCTGTACGGAAGATACGTGCGCGCGTCGCCCCGCGGCGCCCCGAGGAACTGTGCGTCCGTCAGCGTCTCCTTCTTCTCCTCCGTGGAGAGCGAGAACCCGAGGCTCATCCCGAGCGAGATCTCGAAGCCGAACTCCTGGGCGTCGCTCTCGCCCGTGTACCGCATGGTGCTGGACAGCCCGTCCTCGAACATCAGCTGCTGGAACGGGTCGTTGCCGTCCGGGCGGTTCTCCATGCCGTGGTCGCCGAAGAGGTACTCGAAGGGGGCCGTGTTGTTGCCGGAGCCGTCCAGCCACTGTTCGGCGATGCCCCGCTTGGCCTCGGTCGCCGCGTCCGTGTCCTTGCCGAAGACGATCGAGTTCGTCACGACGTCGATGCCCGTCTCGCCCGAGGAGTCCGACGCGCTGCCCTTGCCGCCCCGCTTGTCCTGGCCGCTCTCGCCGTTGTCGCCGCCGACCTCGACCTTGCCGGACGTCGAACCGCTCTCCACGGTCTGCGTCATGTCGATACGGACGATCTTCCCGGTCTTCTGGTCGCGCGTGACGGTGATGGCGCCGGTACGGTTCTGCTTGCCGCCCACCGTGCCCTTGACCGGGCCCACGTTCCCGCCCGCCTTGCCCTCCAGTTCGAGCTTGGCGGTGTACGTGGACGACTCGTTGCCGTTCACATCGTCCTTGGTGATCGTCACCTCGGGCGAGAACGTCGCCTTGCCGCCCAGCTTCGCGCCCAGCTCGTCCTCGTCGCCGCCCTTGACGGAGAGGCCGCCGTCCGCATAGGCGTTGAGGCCGACGGTCGAGTAGGAGATCTTCTTGTCGCCGATCTTCTTCTCGATGTCCTCCTTCTTCTCCGCCCACTTCATCGCGGAGTACCAGCCGCCGCCGTAGCCGCCGCTGTGCTTGGTGGAGGTCTCCCACATCTTCATCTCCTCGATGTCGTCCCGCATCCGCTGAGCCTCCTCCTCGCTCGCGAAGATCCAGGTGTCACCGTTGGTGATCTTGATGCCGCCGCCGATGTCGACATCCGCCTTGCCCAGGCTGCCGAGCTTGACGCCCGGCGTGCTGGCGGTGGCCCCGGCGGACGCGGCGTCGGTGAACGTCATCGAGACGACCTTGTCCTTGCCGTCGACCGTGCCGTCGCCGTTCACATCGGTGCCGGCCTGGGAGACCTTCTGCTGGAAGCCGTACTCCTCGCCCCACTCGAACCAGCCGATCTTGACCTTCCCGCCCGCCGTGTCCGAGATGCTGGAGACCTGGCACATCTTCGGTTCGTAGTCCGCGTCCGTCTTCGGCTTCGCCTCGGGGTCCTGGCCGCCGGACGCACAGGAGCCGCCGCCACCGGCCAGCGAGCTGATCGCACACCGCAGCCGCTCCCCGATCTTGCCGCCGACCCCGGCCATCGCCATCGCGCCGATCAGCATCGTGACGAGGACGACGAGCCCCAGGTACTCCATCGCCGTCGCGCCGCTGTCCCGCCAGTTGTACGCGTACCGGGGCGGCTCCGGGGTGCGCGTGGCGCGCTCCTCCAGCAGCCGGTCGACGGCCACCCCCGACGCCGCGCCCGCCGCCAGTGACACGGCGGGCATGAGGACGCCCTCGATGCCGATGACGTCCCCCGCGACGGCGAAGCCGTACAGCAGCCCTGCCAGCGGTACGGGCAGGGCCGCGAGCAGATACACCGTGCGGGAGGACTCGCGGTGCTCCTCGGGAAGGACGCGGGTCGCCGCCAGCACCGTCAGCAGCGTCACGACGAGGGCGGGCAGGTGGAGCAGGGCCAGCCGCCAGCCGAACGTCTCCAGCCGCTCCTCGGTGGCCAGCAGGTCGACCAGGACCCGGCTCATGACGAACCCGAGAGCGAGGTAGACCAGGCCGCCGATCACCCAGCTCCGGGTCAACGCGAAGAAGCGGCTGCCCTGTTGGGGCCGGTACGGGACACCGGAGGCGGCGATGCCGTGGTGTCCCAGCGGTATGTGCCCCGCGCTCCGGTCTCCCCGGGCCCGGCCCCGGTCTGCGCCCCCGTCACCGCTCACGGTGCACCCTCTCCTCGACCCGCGCGTGTTGCCGACGGCCGAGAGCGTACGGCCGAAAAGCTGCCACGGCCCGGGCCCCCGGTCCCAAAGCCGGGCCCAAGTCCTGCCCATGTCAGAGGTGTTGTGCCGGGGCGCGGTGGCCGTTCCGCTTGGGGCCGGCCGTGGGTCCGTGGGCCCACGCAGTCCCGGCCGCCGCTCAGTACGCTCGGGAGTGCCGGGGTCGCCGACCACGACGCCGCGCGAAGAAACAAGAGCGATCGCGAAGAATGAGAGCGATCGCGAGGAGCGAGAGCGATGGGGGTGGGCGTCGGTGGGTGCCGGATTCTTCTACTCGTACCACCTCGGCTGGACCCAACTGGACGCCCGCACCCTGCTGGGCGACCTGGAGGCCGAGGGGCTCCGTCCGGTGCACCCGGTGACCGGCCGCACGGTGCTCGTCAGCCTCGACTCCGCTTCCCTCGGGGCTCGTTCACCCGTCACCCGCGAGCAGTTGCTGTCCCTCGCCGGTCTCCAACGGCTGCACGAGGTCGGGTTCCGGCTGTGGACGGACGGGGGTCTCGACCTCCTGGTGCGCATCCGGCGGGCCCGGGCCGGAGTCGTCGCCGTCGAGTTCTCCGTGGGGGAGCTGCCCGAGCCGGAGCGGGAGCACGCGGTGGGCGCCATCCGGCGGACCGTCGGACGGGCCTCGGTGCTGTGCATCGGCTTCGTCGTCGACCGGGCCGGCGCTACGGCCGCCACCGACTGGGACGGTGTCGTCATCGAGGGCGCCGCGCACCTGGAGGCCTGGCCGGACACCGTCGCCGTACGGGACGAGACGGCGGCCCGGCACCCGCAACTGGCGGTGATGGACGCGGTGGAGATGTCGCCGTGGAAAGTGTTCGGGAACGAGGTGCTGGACGGCGTCTGAGAGCCGGGCGGCCCCGGCCGGTACGGGGGGCCGGGGACCGCCCGCACTTCTGCCGGACCCCTGCCGGACGCCGGTCCTGACCCTGCCGGACGCCCGCCGGGCCCTCTGCCGGCCGATCGCCCGGACCCCTGCCGGCCGATCGCCCGGACCCCAGCCGGATGCGGGCCCGGGCCCCAGCCGGATGCGGGCCCGGGCCCCAGCCGGATGCGGGCCCGGACCCCTGCCGGACGCGGGCCCGGACCCCTGCCCGGACCCCTGGCGACAGCCGTTCTCACCCCGGCCCTCCCGCCGCCCGTGGCTCAGCGCACCCCTCGCCGACGTCATAATCGGCCGTATGTCCGATCACCAGCTCCGCACCCGGACGCCCGCCGACCCGGCCCCCCGCACTCCCGGCGGGTCCCGGGCCGCCGCCGCGTTCCGGGCCGCCGCGCCCGCGCTCGCGGTCTACGCCGCCGTGCGGGCCCTGGGGCTCCTGGCCTTCTGGGCGGCCGCCTCCGCCGCCGGGAAGGACCCCCTGGGGCCGCTCAGCGGACGCTGGGACTCCGTCTGGTACCAGCGCATCGCCGAGCACGGCTACCGCTACACCGTCACCCTCCCGGACGGCTCCGTCCACTCCGATCTGGCGTTCTTCCCGCTACTCCCGGCCCTGGAACGCGCCGTCTCCGCCGTGACTCCGCTCACCCTCGGCGGCGCCGGGCTCCTGGTCGCCTGGACCGCCGGGCTGCTCGCCGCCTGGGGCATCTTCGCCGTCGGCTCCCAGCTGCGCGGACGGCGTACGGGGGTGGTGCTGGCCGCGCTGTGGGGCGTCTACCCGACGGCGTTCGTCCAGTCGATGGCGTACACCGAGACGCTGTTCACCGCGCTCGCCGCCTGGGCGCTGTACGCCGTCCTCAAGGGCCGCTGGATCGTCGCGGGCGCGCTCTGCGTTCTTGCGGGGCTCACCCGGCCCTCGGCGGCCGCCCTCATCGCGGCCCTGGCGATCACCTCCGCCGTCACCCTCGTACGGGAGTACCGCGACGAGCGCCGCGCCGGCCCGGTGCTCCGCCGCAACGCCCGGATGATCGCGGGCGTGGCGCTCGCACCGCTGGGCTGGCTGGCGTACGTGGTGTTCGTGGCCGTACGCGAGGGCAGCCCGGTCGCCTACTTCGATGTCCAGGCGCAGTGGGGCAACAACATCGACGGCGGCCGCGCGCTCGCCGCCTTCATCGCCGGGCTGCCGTGGCCCGCCGCCCTCGGCCTGTGCGCGGCGCTCGGGCTGCTGGGGTGGCTGGTGGTCCTCTGCGTACGGCAGCGGCAACCGCTCCCCGTGCTCGTCTACGCCATCACGATCGTCGTCATCTCGCTGATCGGCGCCGGATACTTCGGCTCCCGGCCGCGGCTGATGATGCCCGCCTTCCCGCTGCTGCTCCCGCCGGCCGTCGCCCTGCTGCGGCTGCGCACCACGGGCCGCACGGGCGCCGTGCTCGCCGCCCTCGCCTGCGCGTCAGCGGCCTACGGCGCCTGGACCCTGCTGGGCGCGGGCCCGCCGTAGGGCCGCGCCGTCCGGACCGTGGGCCCGCCGTGACGCCGAACCTGCCCGGGCGCGGGCCCGCCGTGAGCCCGCGCTCCTAGGCCGTGTCCGGCGCGGTGGCCGACGCCGCCTTCAGCTCCAGCCGTACGCCCGGCCGCACCCCCCACCGCTCCATCGCCCCGGCCTCCGCCTCCACCACGTGCCGGGCCCGCAGCCGGGGCAGCCCGAGGCGGCCCGGTTTCATCGTGGTGACCGCCAGGACCGTGAACTTCCGGTCCAGGTACGCCACATCGATGGGGAACCGCATCCGGAAGGTGTGCACGCTCCCGCACGGGGTGAGCATCATCGCCCCCTCGATCCCGTCCCGCCCGAGCAGTCCCTTGGTACGGGCCCGGTACGAGGCGGCTATCCGCAGCGGCACCGCCTGCCCCCCTGCCCCGGCCCCCGAGTCCGTGCCGACCGTCAGCGTCCCGTCGCCATCGCGCCATGTCCTCATGGGCACCGACCGTAGCCCCCGGCGGACGCCCCCGGACCCGGAACCGCGACGCTTGGGTCCCGGCCGGCCGCTCTGGGCCCCCGGGCCCAAGACCCCAGGTCCCGAGGCCCGTTAGGGTCACCCCGTGGACGCCGTGCTGCTCGCCCTCGCCGCGGTCTGGGGTGCCGCCACCGGACTGCTGATCCCGCGTGCCGCCTACCGGTTCGCCGTCGAGCCGGAGGAGCCCTGGCGCACGGCGTGCCCCGCCGGCCACCCGCTCACCGGCCCGGCCCGCGGCTGGCTCGGCCCGGCCCGGTGCGCACCGTGCGCCGCCCCGGCCGCCCGAGTCCCGGAAACGCCCGCCCCGGGAACCGCGGCTTCGGAAGCGCCAGGCCCGGGGGCCCCGGCTTCGAAAGCACCCGGCCCGGAAGCTCCGGTTTCGGAAGCGCCCGCCCCGGGAGCCCCGGTTTCGGAAGCACCCGGCCCGGAAGCCCCGGCGTCGGAAACGCCCGCCCCCGGAGCTCCGGCGTCGGAAACGCCCGCCCCCGGAGCTCCGGCGTCGGAAACGCCCACCCCGGAACCCCCGGAACCGCGGACCACGGACACCCCCACGACCTCCGCCTACGCCCCCACCACCCTCGCCCCCCTCGTCACCGTCCTCGCCTGTGTCGCGCTCGCCGCTGCCACCGGGGCCCGGCCCGAGCTCGTCGGGTGGCTGGCGCTGGCCCCCGTCGCCGTGCTCCTCGCCGTCGTCGACCGGCGGGTCCACCGGCTGCCCGACCCGCTGACCCTGCCCCTCGCGGCCGGGGCCGTCCTGCTGCTCGGCGGGGCGGCCCTGCTCCCCGGGCACGCCGGGTCCTGGACCTCCGGGCTGCTGGGCGGCCTGGCCCTCGGGGGCTTCTACCTGCTGCTCTTCCTGATCAACCCGAACGGCATGGGCTTCGGCGATGTGAAGCTCGCCCTCGCCCTGGGCGTCGCCCTCGGCTGGTACGGCTGGACCGTGCTGTTCGTGGGCGGGTTCGCCGGGTTCCTGTTCGGGGCGGCGTACGGACTCGCCCTCGTCCTCCTGCGCCGGGCGGGGCGCAGGACCGGCATCCCGTTCGGCCCGTTCATGATCGCCGGAGCGCTGACCGGAGTGCTGCTGGGGGCCCTCGCCGGGTGAGCAGGGGCGAGCCTCGCGGGCCGGGACGGAATCCGTTCGCGTCCTCCGGGCCTGTTTGACACGATTCCGGTATGCCTGAACCCACCACCCCCGACTCCGACTCCGCCTCCGCCCTCACGTTCGACTCCGCGGCCTCCCGCGACCGGTTCGAGGCCCTCGTGGCCGAGGCCGACGCCGTGTCCGTGGACGGGTGGGACTTCTCCTGGCTCGACGGCCGCGCCACCGAGGAACGTCCCTCCTGGGGGTACGCCCGCGCGATGGCCGAGCGGCTCGGCCGGGCCCATGCCGCGCTCGACCTCCAGACCGGGGGCGGCGAGGTGCTGGCCTCCGCGCCGAAGCTGCCGCCGGTCACCGTGGCCACGGAGGCCTGGCCGCCCAACATCGCCCGCGCCACCGCCCTGCTGCACCCGCTCGGGGCGGTTGTCGTCGCCGACGAGGACGAGCCGCCGCTGCCCTTCGGGGACGCCGCCTTCGACCTCGTGGTCAGCCGCCATCCGGTCACCACGTGGTGGGAGGAGATCGCGCGCGTGCTCGCCCCCGGCGGTACGTACTTCTCCCAGCAGGTCGGACCGGCCAGCGTGTTCGAACTCGTGGAGTACTTCCTCGGCCCGCAGCCGCCCGAGGTCCGTCGTGCCCGGCACCCCGAGGACGCGCGGGCCGCCGCGACCGCGGCCGGTCTGGAGGTGGTCGACCTGCGCTCCGAGGCCCTGCGCACCGAGTTCCGCGACATCGGCGCGGTGGTCTACTTCCTGCGCAAGGTGATCTGGATGGTGCCCGGCTTCACCGTCGAGCAGTACCGCCCCCAACTGGCCGCGCTGCACCGGAAGATCGAGAAGGAGGGGCCGTTCCTCGCCCGCACCGCCCGCTTCCTGGTCGAAGCCCGCAAGCCCCGGTGACGTTGGCCGAATCCCGCACCACAGGTCAACCTGCTTACTCCGTACGTCAGTTCAGCCGTGCCCCGGAGGCAACGGGATCGTGCGGGCCGCCGTCCTACCCTGCGAGGGGGCACGCACAGTGAAGGAGTGGGAGCGGCATGACCGTGGAGAGGGAAGACTGTGCGGGGCCCGCCGGGCGCGCGCGGCCCGGCAACGCCGACTGGCTCACGGGGGCCAGGATCACCGCCGTCCTCGGCGTCTACTACCGGCCCGAGGGCCGGGCGGGTGAGCCCGAAGCCGTCGAGTTCGTCCTCGCGGAGGACCAGTCCGTCCTGCTGACCTGTGCCTCCGACCGGACGCTGCGCGTCACCCCGGGCAGCTGGCCGCGGTTACCCGACTGGTGCGTCCCGGCGAGCCAGTGGCACCACGCGCCGCCCGCGCTCCTGCCGCCGGTGCCGTACGGGGGAGCGTGGACGGTCGTCGGCACCCAGGAGGTCAGGGACGACGGCGGCGAGGTGCTCCAGGCCGTCATCCGGTGCGAGGAAGGGGACTTCGTGGTGATCGCCGGAGACACGATGGCGATCCGCTTCGTCCCGCGCCCCTGAGGCGTACAGGCTGAGCCCCCGCCCCCGCCCGCGCACCGTACTCACCCCGCGCACCCGCCTCACCCCGCGCCCCGGAGACGTACAGGCCGAGCCTCCGCCCGCGAACCCACCTCCGCCCGCGATCCCGCCTCCGCACACCCGCCTCACCCCCGTACGCCCTCACCCCCGTACGCACGCCCCCCCCGCCCCTACGCGTGCGGCCCCACCGTCACCTGGCCGACCGTCAGCTCCGCCGTCCCCTCCATGATCCCGGCGACCCGCTCCACCTGCTCCTCCAGGTCCCGCAGCCGCGCCCCGGACAGCGGCTTCAGCGGTTCCACCGTCACCGCGATCCGGCGGCCCGAGCGGCGCTGGTGCCAGACGCCCGCCACCACGCCGTCCACCAGCAGCACCGGGAAGTTCCCCGCCTGCCCGCCGCCGAGAGCCCGCTCCCACGCCGCGCCCGGGAACAGCCGCTCGCGGGGGGCCGAGGCGATGGCGAACGCGTCGAAGTAGGGGAGCAGGCGCCCCCCCCGCACCGGCGCGTCCGGGAAGTCCGTGTCGCCCGCGGCCACCCACGCGGGCCCGTCCTCCCCGAACGTCACCTCGTCGATCGTGAGCTCCGCCCCGGTCAGCGCGTCCCCGACCGCCGCGACGACCGCCTCCACCCGGTCCGGGGTCATCCGGGCGTTCCCGGGGAAGGGGGTCGGGCCCGTCGGTACGGCGGAGAGGGCCCCGGTCCACAGCGGGAGGTCCGCCGCGGGCAGCAGATGGACCGTGCCGCGCGGCCCGAACGTCTTCACCAGGGTCGGTCGGTCCACAGCGCCGTACGGACGTCCGTACGGGTCATCCCGCCCCGCGCAGCCCCACCGACAGCTCGGCCGCCGACAGCACCTGGGCGTGCGCGCCGAGCATCGCGGCCACCGCGTCGCCAGGCTCGGCGAAGGGCGACGCGGTGGCGGCGGCGTCCGGGTGGAGGTGCTGCCGGGCCAGCCGCCGGGCGTTCGCCCCGGCCCAGGTCACGGTCACGGCAGCGGGCCCGAGCGCGGGGGGTGTCGTCATGCCCCGAACCTAGAGGCCCTTGCGGTCAGCTCCTGACCTCTTCCGTGCCCCACGGCGTGTGCGCCCCGGCCGCGTCAAGGCGGCGGCACCCGGCGACCCCTCGATACGGAGGCCGATAACGGGCCGGGAACGGGCCCCGAAGCCGGTGCCGACGTGGGGCGGGGCCTGCCCGCAACGGAGTCTGGCATATGCGGAGAGTAATGATGGAGTGGCGTGGCACGCGTTGGCACTTACGAAGGGTTATGGTGGAAACCCCCCCTCGGGCCGGTCCGTATCCCCCCCCACGGACCGGCCCGTTTTTCATGGGCCGGCACCGGCGCCGCCGTGCGGTCGGGCACCGGAGCCGCAGTCGCCGCCGTGCGGTCGGGCACCGGAGCCGCAGTCGCCGCCGTGCGGTCGGGCACCGGAGCCGCAGCGCGGCCCGGGAGCGGCCCCGGACCGCTCCCGTTCTTCCTTCCGCGCGGGCCCCGTTGAGCCGACGTCAGCCGCGACCGGCCCAGATGTTGGTCCCGGCCGTGTCCACGGCGAAGCTGTCGATCTCCTTCAGCTCCTCGGCGGTGAGCGCCGGACCCGCGAGGGCCGCCACGTTCTCCTCCAGCTGCTGCACGCTCGACGCGCCGATCAGCGCCGAGGTCATCCGGCTGTCGCGGAGCACCCAGGCGATGGCGAGCTGGGCGAGCGACTGGCCGCGGCCCTGCGCGATGTCGTTCAGTCCGCGCAGCCGGCGCAGGACCTCGTCCGAGAGCAGGCCGGGGTCCAGCGACTTGCCCTGGGTGGCGCGCGAGCCCTCCGGGATGCCCTTCAGGTACTTGTTCGTGAGCAGGCCCTGGGCGAGCGGCACGAAGGAGATGCAGCCCATCCCGGCCGCCTCCAGGGTGTCGAGCAGCCCGTCGTCCTCGATCCAGCGGTTGATCATGGAGTAGGACGGCTGGTGGATCAGGGCCGGGACGCCCATCTCCTTGAGCAGCCCGGCCGCCTCGGCGGTCTGCTCCGCGTTGTACGAGGAGACGCCCACGTACAGCGCCTTGCCCTGCTGGACGGCGGACGCCAGGGCGCCCATCGTCTCCTCCAGCGGGGTGTCCGGGTCGAAGCGGTGCGAGTAGAAGATGTCGACGTGGTCCAGGCCCATCCGCTTCAGGGAGGCGTCGAGCGAGGACAGCAGGTACTTCCGGGAGCCCCACTCGCCGTACGGGCCGGGGTGCATCAGATAGCCGGCCTTGGTGGAAATGACCAGTTCGTCACGGTACGGAGCGAAGTCCTGGGCGAAGAGCTTGCCGAAGTTCAGCTCGGCCGAGCCGGGCGGCGGGCCGTAGTTGTTGGCCAGGTCGAAGTGGGTCACCCCGAGGTCGAAGGCGCGGCGCAGGATCGCCCGCTGGGAGTCCAGCGCCCGATCGTCGCCGAAGTTGTGCCACAGGCCGAGCGACAGGGCGGGCAGCTTGAGGCCGCTGCGCCCGGTCCGGCGGTACTCCATGGAGTCGTAGCGCGAGGGGGCGGCACGGTAGTACAGGTCGGGGGAGAGGTAATCAGTCACGTTTCTCTGCTTATCACGGAGTTGTGACAGACCGGGTTGGGCCCTGGTGACCCGCTCGCAGTAATGTGGCGGCTTCGGGGAATGCCGATGTGCGGCGCGGCGATGGCCCGCGCGGCCCGTGCCGGTGGTAAAGGCGCGGACCGCCCAGGGAGTGTGCGAGCGGCGCGGGTCGTGCGGCGACCCCTGCGGGGGACGTCCCCTGTTGCCCCCGGCGACGGGGAGGGCGGGCCCCGGCCCGTACGGAACCGAGAGGGTGAACGCAGTGAACTTCCGCGACCTGGTGTACAGGCTCTACGCGCGCCGGGTGGAAGGCCGCCTGGACCACGACCAGGTGCCGAAGCACATCGGGGTCATCCTCGACGGCAACCGGCGGTGGGCCAAGGCCTCCGGCGGCTCCGCCGTGCAGGGCCACCAGGCCGGTGCGGACAAGATCTCCGAACTGCTCGGCTGGTGCGATGAGACCGATGTCGAGGTCGTCACCCTCTGGATGCTCTCCACGGACAACTTCGACCGGCCCGAGCACGAACTGAAGCCGCTGCTCGGCATCATCGAGAACACCGTGCGCAACCTCGCCGCGGACGGCCGCTGGCGCGTCCACCACGTCGGCACGCTCGACCTGCTCCCGCCGGAGACGCAGACGGTCCTCAAGGAGGCCGAGGAGGCGACGTCCGGAATCGACGGGATAATCGTCAATGTCGCCGTCGGCTACGGCGGCCGTCAGGAGATCGCGGACGCGGTGCGCTCGCTGCTCCTGGAGCACGCGGAGAAGGGCACCAGCTTCGAGGAGCTGGCCGAGGTCGTCTCCACCGACCTGATCTCCGAGCACCTCTACACCCGGGGCCAGCCCGATCCCGACCTGGTGATCCGGACGAGCGGCGAGCAGCGGCTCTCCGGCTTCATGCTCTGGCAGAGCGCCCATTCGGAGTACTACTTCTGCGAGGTCTTCTGGCCGGCCTTCCGCAAGGTCGACTTCCTGCGGGCGCTGCGCGACTACGCGGCCAGGCACCGG
Organism: Streptomyces globisporus C-1027; assembly: GCF_000261345.2. Classification (NCBI taxonomy): domain Bacteria; kingdom Bacillati; phylum Actinomycetota; class Actinomycetes; order Kitasatosporales; family Streptomycetaceae; genus Streptomyces; species Streptomyces globisporus. The sequence goes on from NZ_CP013738.1 coordinate 5,167,401, forward strand.
CGTTACGGGGCCTGAACCACCAGGGCGTCATCGGGCGGCCACCGGGACTTCTCCCCACCGTGTCATATGCGGCGGCATGGCTTCGGTTCGAATAGGGAATACCCCTGACAGGTCGACATCCGGTCATCAACCAGGCGGATGTCGTCACCAAGTGAGCGGCACCCAGTCCGCTCGCCCGGGAGGCCCTTTGCACACGAAGGACCGTACACAGCGTGCGGCCGACGCGGTGGCCGTGGTCAGGCCCGCGCACGAGGGCCCGATCCCGGTCCGTCCTCTCCCTTCGGGAAGCTCCGCGACCGTCCGTCGCACTCCCCGACCTCGTCCGAGGGGGTACGTCCTTCCGTGGTGAACAGCATCAAGCGCCGCATGCCCGACCGGCGCACATACGTTCTCGACACCAGCGTCCTGCTGGCCGACCCCGGCGCCATGGCCCGCTTCGACGAGCACGAAGTCGTGCTGCCGATCGTGGTGGTCACGGAGCTGGAGGCCAAACGGCACCATCCCGAGCTCGGCTACTTCGCCCGCCAGGCCCTGCGCCTGCTGGACGACTTCCGGGTCCGGTACGGCCGGCTGGACGCCCCGATCCCGCTCGGGGACCTGGGCGGGTCGCTCCGTGTCGAACTCAACCACTCCGATCCCGGCATACTGCCCGCCGGCTATCGGCTGGGGGACAACGACTCACGGATCCTCGCGGTCGCACGCAACCTCCAGGCCGAGGGGTACGACGTCACGGTCGTCTCCAAGGACCTGCCCCTCCGTATCAAGGCGTCCTCCGTCGGCCTCCTCGCCGAGGAGTACCGCGCCGAGCTCGCCATCACGGACTCCGGCTGGACCGGTATGAGCGAACTGTCCCTCGCCGGGGAACAGATCGACCTGCTGTTCAGCGAGGAGACGCTGTACGTCCCCGAGGCCGCCGAACTGCCCGTCCACACCGGCCTGGTCCTCCAGTCCGAGCGCGGCAAGGCGCTGGGCCGGGTGACGGCCGAGGGCAACGTCCGCCTCGTGCGGGGCGACCGGGAGGCCTTCGGCATCCACGGGCGCAGCGCCGAGCAGCGGATCGCGCTCGACCTCCTCCTCGACAGCGACGTCGGCATCGTGTCGCTCGGCGGACGCGCGGGCACCGGCAAGTCCGCGCTGGCCCTCTGCGCGGGCCTGGAGGCCGTGCTGGAGCGGCAGCAGCACAAGAAGGTGATGGTCTTCCGCCCGCTGTACGCGGTGGGCGGGCAGGAGCTCGGCTATCTCCCCGGCAGCGAGGCCGAGAAGATGAGCCCCTGGGCGCAGGCGGTCTTCGACACGCTCTCGGCGGTCGCCGGGCGCGAGGTCATCGAGGAGGTGCTCGGGCGCGGGATGCTGGAGGTCCTGCCGCTCACCCACATCCGCGGCCGCTCGCTGCACGACGCGTTCGTGATCGTCGACGAGGCGCAGTCGCTCGAACGAAACGTTCTGCTGACCGTGTTGTCCCGAATCGGGGCGAATTCGCGTGTCGTGCTCACCCACGACGTGGCGCAGCGGGACAACCTCCGGGTCGGCCGGTACGACGGAGTCGTCGCCGTCGTCGAGAAGCTGAAGGGCCATCCGCTGTTCGCGCACGTCACGCTCACGCGGTCGGAGCGTTCGCAGATCGCCGCGCTGGTGACCGAAATGCTGGAGGAGGGGCACATCTGACCTGCATGTCCCATTGATGCCGCCCGGCGAGCCAAGGAGCTTAGCCGGGCGGCATTGTGCTGCGCCGTCATTTCCGCAAAACCGATGGACCAAACGGGGTGTGACGTTTCCCACGCAACACAGAATTGCCTCCACGCGTCCCCGTCCGGCAGAGTCTTGCTTCCGTCAGGCCCCGCATACGGCACTTGGGCACCTCCAGAGGCGCCACGCACCACACAACTCAACACAAGACGCCCGTATGCCGCCCGCGAGCACCACGCGGCAGCCTCCTCACCGGGGTTGCCCATCGGGCCCGTGCCTCCCGTGACCCACGCAGTAGGGAGGCCAGTGTCAGGGGCACGAACGCGCCCGCGAGGTCACCTAAGCGGGCGATGCTGGAAGGACACCATGTGAGCCGGATCTCGGTCCGGGGGTTCGCCGTGGCATCCGCCACCGCGGTCACCACCGTAGGCGCCGTCGTAGGCGTTGCTGCGGGCGGCACACCTGCCGCCGACGACAACAACTTCGAGGCGGTCGCAGCCGACACCACGCTGCTCGCAGACATCCCCGCGGGCCAGCAGGCCCAGGTCCAGACCGCTTCGCTGACGCAGCAGGCCGACGCCCAGGCGTCCGCGGCCGACGCCGCCGCGAAGAAGTCGGCCGAGGAATCCGCCCGCCTCCAGGCAGCCAAGGACGCGAAGTCCAAGAAGCAGGCGGCCGAGGACCGGATCGAGGCCGAGCGCAAGGCCGAGGCGGAGAAGAAGGAAAAGGAAGAGTCCGAGCGCGCCAGCCGCTCTTCCGTCCGCGACGCCTCCTCGTTCGCGGCCCAGGGCTCGTACTCCGTGGCCCAGGTCCAGGCGATGGCCCGTCAGATGGTCCCCGCCGACCAGTTCCAGTGCTTCAGCAACATCGTGAACCACGAGTCGACCTGGAACTACCGCGCGACCAATCCGTCCTCCGGGGCGTACGGTCTGATGCAGGCGCTCCCGGGCTCCAAGATGTCGTCCGCCGGCGCCGACTGGCAGACCAACCCGGCCACCCAGATCAAGTGGGGCCTCAGCTACATGGACAGCCGTTACGGCTCCCCGTGCGGCGCCTGGTCCTTCTGGCAGGCCAACAACTGGTATTAGGGGAAGCGGGCGGAAGTTCACACGCCGCCCTCTCAACCCCGCGAGGCCCCTCACCGTCCAGACGGTGAGGGGCCTCGCGCGTTGTACGGTCACTTCCTGGTGAACCCGGAGCGCTGGGAAGCCCAGATGGGGGAAGGAAAGAGAGCATGTCAAAACTGCCGGGCTGGCTGGGCCGCTTCGGGTCCGAACTGACGGAGCTGGGCGCACGCCTGGACGAGCGTCGGGCGAGAGCCGCCGCCGACGATGAACCGTTCACGGTGAAGGGGGCCGTCCCCGACGCCGACGAGGAACCGGGGCAGGTGCCCGCGCCCCCCAGCTACGCCCCCTCGGTCGCCGCCAAGCCGGATCCGGTGGCGGCGATCCCGTGGGGCATGCGGGTCGCCGCGGAGGCCGGCTGGCGCCTCCTCGTCCTCGCCGGGACCCTCTGGGTGCTGATGCGGGTGATCACCGCCGTGGAGCTCGTGGTGCTCGCCTTCTCGGCCGCGCTGCTCATCACCGCGATGCTCCAGCCCACGGTGGTCCGGCTCAAGCGGTTCGGGCTGCCGCACGGGCTCGCCACCGCCGTGACCGCCGTCCTCGGGTTCGTCATCATCGGCCTGGTCGGCTGGTTCGTGGTGTGGCAGGTGATGGAGAACCTCGACACGCTCTCCGACCGGGTCCGGGACGGTATCGACGAGCTGAAGCGCTGGGCGCTCGACAGCCCGTTCCACGTCACCGAGTCGCAGATCAACGACATCGCCAAGAACCTCAGCGACACCATCGGCACCAACACCGAGGAGATCACCTCCGCCGGGCTCCAGGGCGTCACGGTGATGGTGGAGTTCCTCACCGGGCTGCTGCTGGCGATGTTCTCGACGCTGTTCCTGCTCTACGACGGCCGCCGCATCTGGGAGTGGTCGCTCAAGCTGGTGCCCGCCGCCGCCCGTCCGGGCGTCGCCGGGGCCGGACCGCGCGCCTGGCGCACCCTGACCGCCTATGTGCGCGGCACGGTGCTCGTCGCCCTGATCGACGCCATCTTCATCGGCCTCGGCCTCTACGTCCTGAACGTGCCGCTCGCGGTGCCGCTGGCCGTCTTCATCTTCCTGTTCGCCTTCATCCCGCTCGTCGGCGCCGTGGTCTCCGGAGCGCTCGCCGTGGTCGTCGCCCTGGTCACCGAAGGCGTGTGGACAGCCCTGTGGGCGCTGGTGGTGGTCCTGGCGGTGCAGCAGATCGAGGGCCACATCCTGCAGCCGTTCATCCTCGGCCGCGCCGTCCGGGTGCACCCGCTCGCGGTGGTCCTCGCCGTGGCGACGGGCGGCCTGGTCGCGGGCATCGGCGGCGCGGTGGTGGCCGTACCACTGGTCGCGGTGACCAACACGGTCGTGGGCTACCTGCGTTCGTACGCTACGCCGGGGCCCCCGGGCGAGAGCGGCGGGCGCACCGGGTCCACGGCTCTCTCGATGAACCCGGTGCCCGCCGGGGCCGCGCCCGCGCCACCCGGTCCGGGCCCGCAGGACGCCCCGGCCGAACGCCCGAAGGAGAACCCGCCGCCGCAGGAGTAGCGGGGCGGACGGGAGCACGCGAAAGAGCCCCGGGGACGGTCGGTCGTCCTCGGGGCTCTTCTCGTACCAGGGTGTATCAGGGGTGGTGCGGTGTCACTACTCGGCGAGTACGGCCTCGGCGTCGAGGGTCACACCGACCGCCTGGATCACCGAAGCGATCTTGACGGCTTCCTGGATGGTCTCGCGGTCCACGCCGGCCTTGCGGAGCACCTGCTCGTGCGAGTCCAGGCACTGGCCGCAGCCGTTGATCGCGGAGACGGCGAGCGACCACAGCTCGAAGTCGATCTTCTCCACGCCCGGGTTGCCGATGACGTTCATCCGCAGGCCCGCACGGAGCGTGCCGTACTCCGGGTCCGACAGCAGGTGCCGGGTCCGGTAGAAGACGTTGTTCATCGCCATGACCGCGGCGGCCGACTTCGCCGCGGTGTACGCCTCGGCCGAGAGGTTGGCCTTCGCCTCGGGCTCCAGCTCGCGCAGCACCTTCGGCGAGCGCGAGGCGATCGCGCAGGCCAGGACGGTGCCCCACAGCTGCTGCTGCGGGAGGTCGCTGTTGCCGATGACCGAACCGAGGTTCAGCTTCAGGTCCTTGGCGAAGTCCGGGACGGCGGACTTCAGTTCGTCGAGAGCCATGTCGGTATCAGCTCACTCGCCCGAGAGGAGCGCGACCGGGTCGAGGGTGTTCTCGCCCTTGGTCCAGTTGCACGGGCACAGCTCGTCGGTCTGCAGGGCGTCGAGGACCCGCAGGACCTCCTTGGGGTTACGGCCCACGGAACCGGCGGTCACCATCGTGAACTGGATCTCGTTGTTCTGGTCGACGATGAAGACGGCGCGCTGGGCGAAGCCGTCCTCGCCCTCGATGCCGAGGTCACGCATGAGCTCGTGCTTCGAGTCGGCCAGCATCGGGAAAGGCAGGTCGGTCAGGTCCGGGTGGTCCTTGCGCCAGGCGTGGTGCACGAACTCGGAGTCACCGGAGAAGCCCAGGATCTGCGCGTCGCGGTCGGCGAACTCCTCGTTCAGCTTGCCGAAGGCGGCGATCTCCGTCGGGCACACGAAGGTGAAGTCCTTCGGCCACGCGAAGACGATCTTCCACTTGCCCTCGTAGGTCTTGTGGTTGATCTGCTCGAACTCCTTGCCGCTCTCCAGCGAGACACAAGCAGTCAGGTCGAACTCGGGGAACTTGTCACCGACAGTGAGCACGCGCTCTCCTTGCAACGTCTGGAATTCCCTTTTTGAGGGTCTTCCTGAGGGTTGGACGGCTCCTACCCTGGCACAGAGTGCATTGATCACAGAAATAGCTACACTCGGTCCGGATGATCGGAGGTACCTATCAGTGACCCAGGTGAATCAGGGCGTACGCCCCAAGCAGTCCGGTAAGTCGCCGGTCAAGCAGCCCAGCCTGTCCCAGTTGAGGGCCTTCACAGCCGTGGCGGAACATCTGCACTTCCGGGACGCGGCGGCAGCAATCGGGATGAGTCAGCCGGCACTCTCCGGAGCGGTGTCCACCCTGGAGGAGGCACTGGGTGTCCAGCTCATCGAGCGTACGACGCGCAAGGTGCTGCTCTCGCCCGCGGGGGAGCGGCTCGCGGTGCGGGCCGGGGTGGTCCTGGAGGCCGTCGCCGCGCTGATGGAGGAGGCGGAGGCGGTCCGGGCCCCGTTCACCGGAGTCCTCCGGCTCGGCGTGATCCCGACCGTCGCCCCGTATCTCCTGCCCACCGTGCTCCGTCTCGTCCACGAGCGCTACCCGGACCTCGACCTCCAGGTCCACGAGGAGCAGACCTCCTCGCTGCTCGAAGGGCTCGCCGCCGGGCGGCTCGACCTGCTGCTGCTCGCCGTGCCGCTCGGAGTGCCGGGCGTCACCGAGATCCCGCTCTTCGACGAGGACTTCGTGCTGGTCATGGAGCAGGACCACTGGCTCGGCGGCCGCGCGGACATCCCCCGGGACGCACTGCGCGAACTGCCGCTGCTGCTCCTGGACGAGGGGCACTGCCTGCGCGACCAGGCCCTGGACATCTGCCGCGAGGCCGGCCGCACCCAGGGCGCGCCGGTCACCACCACCGCCGCCGGGCTCTCCACCCTCGTGCAACTGGTCGCCGGAGGGCTCGGCGTGACGCTGCTGCCGCGCACCGCGGTGACGGTGGAGACCGGCCGTAACGACGCGCTCGCCACCGGGTACTTCGCCCACCCGGCGCCCACCCGGCGGGTGGCGCTGGCGATGCGGACCGGGTCGGCGCGGGGCGGCGAGTTCGAGGAGCTCGCGGGCGCCCTGCGCGAGGCGATGAAGCCGCTGCCGGTGCGGCCGGTGGACCGCCCCGACCAGGAGTGAGGCGCGTACGGCCGGGGCTCCTGTTCCCAGGAGCCCCGGCCGTACGCCGATCACGCGGAGGTCACTCGGTGCGCAGCCCCTCCGGGCGCATCAGGCGCCACAGCGGCGGCAGCGACAGCAGCGTCACCAGCGCGATCAGCGCACCACCGGCGCCCACCATCGGCCAGAACAGCCACCAGTCGGCCACCGACTTGCTGATCATCCAGGCGAGCGTCCCGCCGAGCCCCAGACCACCCGCGACCGCGACCACCAGCCCGAGCGCCACCGGCACGGCGGTCTGCCACAGCACCGACCAGCCGAGCGTGGAGCGCCGGGTGCCGAAGGCGACCAGTACCGACAGCAGCCGCCTGCGCTCACGCAACTGCTCCAGCTGGGAGACCAGCATGGACGCGGCGATCAGCAGCAGGACCACGGTCGCCCCGACCTGGAGGCCGCTCTGCACGCTTTCGTACTGACGGTCGCGCGCCACCGGATTCAGCTCGCTGAAGCGCATCCCGGGGTCGATCCTGATCGCCGTGTTGCGTACGTGCTCGGCGACGTCCGGCACGCTCTCGTCGACCCGGATCTGGGCGACGATCGTGGCGCCGGGCAGCTTGCCCGCGTCCAGCGCGCCCGTGGTCGCCATGATCCCGAAGTGGGTTTCGCCCATCGGGTCCTTGCGGCCCATGACGGTCTCGGTGTCGGCGGGCAGCGTCCACCGGAACGGCTTGCGGCCCATGCCCTCGCCGATCAGGACGGTCCTGCCCTTGCGCGCGGTCTCGTCCACCCAGTCGGCCTGACCCTTGTCGCCCGGGGGGTGGACGACGAACGCGTCGCCGTCCTCGCACCGGTCGATGCGGGCCAGTTCGCGCAGGGTCGCGCAGGTGCCGACGGTCAGCGAGGTGGTGGGCTGGATCTCGTCGTCCGTGTAGCTCCCGGGCTTGGTCGCGTACGCCTCCACCGAGCCGATCACCGCCTCCACCCCCCGGGTGGCACGGAACTGTTCGATGGCGGAGGTGGCGGCCTCGCCGGTGACGTCCTCGGAGTACGCGGCGAACTGGGCCCGCGAGGGGTCCTGGCCGGTCGCCTGGTGGAAGTCGGCGTTCATCGCGGCGAACAGCATCTGCAGGGCGATCGCCCCGGCCACCGCGACCGTCACCCCGCTGACCGCGCGGGACGCGGCCCCGCTGCTGAACTGGAGCCGGCGGGTGGCGAGCTGCCACGGCACCGGGCCGCCGCGCAGCCGGTTCACACAGGTCTCGACCAGCCAGGGCAGCAGCAGCGCGAGACCCACCAGCACCAGGACCGCGCCCGAGGCTATGGCGAAGGGGTTCACCGGCTCGTACCCGTTGGTGCGGCCCGTCACGGCGAGCACCGCGAGACCGGCCGCGGGCATCAGCAGCCGCCACCAGAGCCGGCGTCCCCGCTCGCGGCCCCGGCGTACGACGCCGAGCGGCTCGATCACCACGGACCGCATCGCGACCAGGGTGACGAGGACGGCGGTCAGGGGCACCGCCACCACGATGAGGAGGGCGAGCCGGGGGTCGGGGACCAGGTCGGCGGGGAACGCGCTGACGTCCCAGATCTCCACCGAGCCGACGAACAACCGGCCCATCAGGAAGAACGCCAGACCGATCAGCAGCCCGAGCAGTGCGCCGAACATCGCCTCCCCGGCGGCGATCCGCCGGGTCGTCCGGATGTCCGCACCGACCAGGCGCAGCGCGGCCAGCCGGCGGTCGCGGCGGTCGCCGCCGAAGCGCACGGCGGTGGCGATGAAGATCGCCACCGGCACCAGCAGCACGACGCAGACCATGACGACGAGCACGATCAGCAGCGGCGGCAGGGGATCGCCCTCGCGGGAGTCCCCGTACCCGTCGATGCGGTGACCGCCCTTCGCGGGCGTCAGGGTGTCGCTGCCCGCGTAGTAGAGGAGTTCGTTGGGGGAGCGCAGCCCGGCGTCCCCGATCGTTCCGGTGATCTCGTACGGCAGCCGCTCGCGCAGCAGCTCGTTGCCCGGGTCGGCCAGCAGCTCCTTCAGCGCGGGGGAGACCACCATGGTGTCCGCCGCCGGGAAGCGGTCGACGCCCGGCGGCAGGACCGGCGCCGAACCGTCCGCGCGCATCAGATACCCGGCGACCGTCCGGTCCCGGTACTCGGACGTGGCGTTGATCCGCACCACCGAGCTGTCCGACGTCGCGGCGTTCGTGTCCGGTGAGTCGGAGATCCGCGGCTCGCTGCGGGCCTGTTCGCGCGCGTTCCGCTCGTCGAGCATGTGCGGTACGGAGGAGGCGAGCAGCAGCAGCGCCACACCGAGGCCGACGCCGACGGCGGTCAGCAGCGTGCGGATCCAGCCCTCGCGGCCACCGGCGGCGGCGAACCGGACGCCGAGGCCGAGGTCGCGGAGGGCCGCCGCGCCGCGCGAGGGCGGGGCCGGGCTCTCCGGTGCGGCGGGCGGGGCCGTACGGGAGTCGAGCAGCGTCATACCGCGTGCTCCAGATCCCGGGCGCGGCCGTCGCGCACGGTGACGTCACGGTCGGAGTAGGCGGCGACCCGGGCCTCGTGGGTCACCAGGACCACGGCCACGTTGGCGGACCGGGCGGCCTCGGTGAGCAGCTCCATCACCCGCTCGCCGTTGAGCGAGTCCAGGGCGCCGGTCGGCTCGTCCGCGAAGATCACCTTCGGCGACGCGGCCAGCGCGCGGGCCACGGCGACCCGCTGGCCCTGCCCGCCGGAGACCTCGCCGGGGCGCTGGGACCTGAGGTCGTCGACCTCCAGGCGCTCCATCCACTCCAGCGCGGTGCGCTCGGCGGCCTTGCGCTTCACGCCGTTGAGCCGCAGCGGCAGGGCGACGTTCTCCACACAGGTCAGCTCGGGGACGAGCTGGCCGAACTGGAAGACGAAGCCGAAGTCGCTGCGGCGCAGGGCGCTGCGCTCGGCGTCGGACATCGCGGACAGCTCGCGGCCCGCGTAGGTGATGGTGCCGGAGTCGGGTGTGATGATCCCGGCCAGACAGTGCAGCAGCGTCGACTTGCCGGAGCCGGAGGGGCCCATGACGGCGACGACCTCGCCGGGGTGCACGGAGAACGACGCGCCGTCCAGGGCGGGCGTCGAACCGTAGGTCTTGCGCAGATCGTGCGCGGCGAGCAGGGAGCCTTCGGGAATCACGGAGCCACCACCTTGGCGAGCTGGTCGAGGCGGGCGGCGGTCAGTTCCAGCCAGCGCAGATCGGCTTCGAGGTGGAACAGGGCGTGGTCGCAGATCAACTGGTCGGCGAGGTCGCCCTGGCGCTTGCGGTCGGTGAGGATGCGCATCATCCGCAGATGTGCCGAGCGCTGGGTGTCCAGCAGGTCGGCGGCGCTGCGGTCGGTCAGCAGCGCGAGGACGACCTTGGTGTAGAGCGTCGACTGGAGGTAGGGCTCCGGCTTCTCGGGCTGCGCCAGCCACTGCGAGACATCGGTGATCCCGGCGTCGGTGATGGCGTACCGCTTGCGCTCGGGGCCTCCTTCGCTCTCGACGCCGTCGACCTCGACGAGCCCGTTCTTCAGGAGCCGGGACATCGTCGAGTAGACCTGGCCGTAGTGCAGCGGGCGGTCCTGGCCGAACTTCTCGTCGAAGGTCCGCTTCAGGTCGTAGCCGTGTCGGGGGCCGGACTCCAGGAGCCCGAGGAGGGTGTGACCGATAGACATGAGGAGCACTGTACACGGTGTGTATACCCCCGATGTATACGCGTCCGAAAGGCGACCCCGGCCCTTGGGGTGGGCCGGGGTCGCTGTGTCGGTACGTGCCGGGGGTGTGGTGCTACGGGGCGTCCTGGCCGCCTGTCCCGGGCGGGGTCTCCGGCTCCTCCGGCAGCTGACCGGGCGGCTGGTTGGGCGGCCGCCCCCGCCGGGGGATCGGCCGCGCCGCCCCGGGCAGCCGGCCCGCCTCCGCGAGCGCCCGCCGCAGCAGGAACTCGATCTGCGCGTTGGCGCTGCGCAGTTCGTCGGAGGCCCAGCGGGCGAGCGCGTCGTGCACCGCGGGGTCCAGCCGCAGCAGCATCTGCTTGCGCTGCTGCGACCGGGACGCCGGCGTCCGCCGGGGAGGCGTCTGGTCGGTCACTGGTAGAGGGTGCCCGTGTTGAGGACCGGCTGGGCGCTGCGGTCACCGCACAGCACCACCATGAGGTTGCTGACCATGGCCGCCTTCCGCTCGGAGTCCAGCTCCACGATGTCCTGCTCGGCGATCCGGTGCAGGGCCATCTCGACCATGCCCACCGCGCCCTCGACGATCTGCTTGCGGGCCGCGACGACCGCGCCGGCCTGCTGGCGCTGGAGCATGGCGGAGGCGATCTCGGGGGCGTACGCGAGGTGGCTGAAGCGCGACTCGATGATCCGGACACCCGCCGCCTGCACCCGGGCGGTCAGCTCGGCGGCCAGCTTCTCGGTGATCTCCTCCGCGTTGCCGCGCAGCGAGAGGCCGTCCTCCTCGTGGGCGTCGTACGGGTACTCGATGGCGATGTGCCGGACGGCCGCCTCGGTCTGGGTGGCGACGAACTCCAGGAAGTCGTCGACCTCGAAGAGTGCCTGGGCGGTGTCCTCGACCTTCCAGACGACGATCGCGGCCAGCTCGATGGGGTTGCCGTAGGCGTCGTTGACCTTGAGGACGGCGGTCTCGTGGTTGCGGACGCGGGTGGAGATCTTCTGGCTGGAGGTCAGCGGGTTGATCCAGCGCAGCCCGTCGGTGCGGATGGTGCCGACGTACCGGCCGAAGAGCTGGATCACCCGGGCCTCGCCCGGAGCGACCATCTTCACACCGCTCATGCAGAAGAACGAGGTGAGCACCAGGAGCACCCCGAGGATGAGGAGCGGGACGCCGACCGCGTTGCTGCCGTTCGCGCCGATCACCCCGCCGACGATGGCGAGACCGGCCCCGGCGAACACCCCGACCACCGTCAGGAGCAGCCCGAGGCCGCCCGGGATCGCATGCGCGACGACCTCCCTGACCTGCGGTTCGGGCATGTCGGGAGCGTCGATGGAGAGGTCGGGCGCCGGGGCGTCCGGGTGGTGGTTCTCGTGCTGTCCGGTCATGGGATCCCCCGTTCGGCGCGGTATCGCACCGCGCTAGCAATGTGATTACACATTATCGGTTCTCGCAACCTTGTCCACCCCTGGGGAGTCGGTTCCTGTAGAGGCGGGTGCTGATTCTCACGTCCGCAAAAGGCCGGATCGCTTGTCTTTTGTCCCTGCTGTCGGTGTTAGCTGGCAGGTCTGAGCGAACTGAGGAAACCGAGCGAACCGGCCGAGCAGAGAAGCGGGAGCAACACACCAATGGGTCGAGCGGATGCGCGACGAGCCCAGGCGCAGGAGTCGCGCCGGGCCGCGAAGAGCGGCGGCATACGCAGACTCTTCACGTGGAAGAAACTGCTGGGCACGTTCTTCGGGATCGTCCTGCTGGGCATGGGCGCCTTCGGTGCCCTCTACCTGTACGTCGACGTCCCCGCCGCCAACGCCATGGCGGAGCGGCAGAGCAACGTCTACAAGTACAGCGACGGCACGGTCCTCGCCCGGACCGGCAAGGGCGTCAACCGCCAGATCGTCGACCTGGACGAGGTGCCGAAGAAGGTCCAGCACGCCTTCGTCGCCGCCGAGAACAAGACCTTCTACAAGGACCAGGGCGTCGACCTCAAGGGCACCACCCGCGGTCTCCTCAACACGGTCAGCGGCAAGGGCAAGCAGGGTGGCTCGACCATCACCCAGCAGTACGTGAAGAACTACTACCTGACGCAGGACCCCACCGTGAGCCGCAAGCTCAAGGAACTGGTGATCTCGCTCAAGATCGACCAGCAGCTGTCCAAGGACGAGATCCTCGCCGGGTACATCAACACCGCCTACTACGGACGCGGCGCCAGCGGTATCCAGGCCGCAGCCCAGGCCTACTACGGCATCGACGCCAAGGACCTGGACGTCTCCCAGGGCGCCTACCTCGCCTCCCTCCTCCAGGCCCCCAGCCAGTACGACTGGAACTCCGCCACCCCCACCGGCAAGAAGCTGGTCAAGGAGCGCTGGGCCTACACCCTGCGCAACATGGTCGAGATGGACTGGCTCACCGAGTCCGAGAAGGCGAAGCTGGAGTTCGACGTCCCGCAGAAGCCGAAGCCGGCCGCGGGCATGGAGGGCCAGACCGGCTATCTCGTCGAGGCGGCCAACAAGGAGCTGGAGAAGCAGGGCGTCTCCGCCGAGGACCGTGAAGCGGGCGGCTGGACCTTCACCCTCACCGTCGACAAGAAGCGCCAGCAGGCGCTCGAGAAGGCGGTCGACGACCAGCTGGAGTCCAAGCTCGACCGCGAGGGCAGCAAGGTCGACGCGACCGTGCAGGCCGGCGCCACCTCCGTCGACCCGAAGACCGGCAAGGTCGTCGCGCTGTACGGCGGCGAGGACTACATCAAGCACTACATCAGCAATGCCACCCGCCAGGACTACCAGCCCGCGTCCACCTTCAAGCCGCTGGTGCTCGCCTCCGCCCTGGAGAACGAGTCGAAGACGCAGGACGGCAGCCTCATCGGGCTGAACACGGTCTACGACGGCACCAGCAAGCGGCCCGTCGTCGGCAGCGACACCCCGTTCAACCCGCAGAACGAGGACGACCGCAGCTACGGTCCGATCTCCGTCCAGAGGGCGATGAACAGCTCGGTCAACTCCGTCTTCGCGCAGATGATCGTGGACGTGACGCCCTCCGCCGCGAAGCAGACGGCGCTCGACCTCGGCGTACCGGACAAGAACTTCCCCGAACGCCCCGCGGTCTCGCTCGGCACGATGAACGCCTCGACCTGGGACATGGCCGGCGCGTACGCCACGCTCGACAACCACGGCCAGAAGGTCACCCCGCACATCCTCCAGTCCGCCGAGCACCGCGACCGCACGGTCAACCCCGAGAAGCCCAAGCGGGAGCAGGCCATCAGCCGCGCCTCCGCCGACACCGTGACCAAGGCGCTCACCGGGGTCGTCGACGCCGGGTCCGGCAGCGCGGCCAACACCTCCGCCTACGACGCGGCGGGCAAGACCGGCACCTCCGAGGACAACAAGTCCGCCTGGTTCGCCGGGTACACCCCGGAACTGACCACGGTCGTGGCCCTCTTCGGCGAGGGCGACGGCGGCCGCAAGCAGGTCTCCCTGACCGGTACGGCCAACTCCGGCCGCGCCAACGGCGGCGGCTTCCCGGCCCGGATCTGGGCCGACTACACCCTCGGCGCCCTCGGCGGCGGGTCGGGCAAGACGTTCGACCTCCAGGACGTGGAGCGCGGCGAGGTGCCCGCCCCGCCGACCCCGTCGGACACGCCCTCCGAGGAGCCCACCGAGACCGAGGAGCCGACCCCGTCGGACACGCCCTCCGAGACGCCGAGCGAGACGCCCAGCGAGAGCCCGTCCTCGTCGGCTCCGCCGACGGACAGCCCGACCGTCACCACGCCTCCCACCAGCCCGGAGCTGCCGCCCCAGCCCGGGGAGGACGACGGGCAGCCGGGCGAACGGCCCGGCGGCAACGGTCTGCTCGGGCAGTGAGGGCCTGACAGCACCACGGACACGGCTCTACGGACGTGAGGGAGGGGCGGACCGATCGGTCCGCCCCTCCCTCACGTCCTTCCCGCCGACCGCTACTGGGGCCGCGCCGCCATCTCGAACCAGACGACCTTGCCGGTCGACAGCCGGGTCGCTCCCCACCGCCGGGCCAGCCGGTTGACCAGGAACAGCCCGCGGCCGCCCTCGTCCGTCTCGCGCGCCCGGCGCTGCCGGGGCAGCTGCGGGGAATCGTCCCCGACCTCGCAGCGCAGCACATCGGTCCGCAGCAGCCGCAGCGTCACCGGCCGCTCCGCATAGCGCACCGCGTTGGTGACGACCTCGCTGACCAGCAGCTCCACCTCGTCGGCCAGACCGTCCAGACCCCAGCGGCTCAGCGCCCGCCGGGCCAGCCTCCGGGCCCGGCCCGGAGCCGCGTCCTCCGGCTCCAGATACCAGTACGCCACGTCGCTCGGCGCGATCCCGTCGAAGCGGGCCGCCAACAGCGCGATGTCGTCGTCCCGGTCACCCGGGCCGAGCATGTCCAGCACGTCGTCGCAGAGCGCTTCCAGCGGCGGCGAGTGGTCGTCCCCGGTGAGCTGCGCGGTCGCCGCGAGCCGCTCCCGCAGCTGCTCGATGCCCGTCCACACGTCCCGCAGCCGCGACTCCACCAGACCGTCGGTGTACAGCAGGAGCGTCGCCCCGGCGGGCGCGTCCAGCTCGACGGCCTCGAAGTCGACCCCGCCCACCCCGATCGGGGCACCCGGCGGCACTCGCAGCACCTCGGCCCGCCCGCCCAGATGCAGCAGCACGGGCGGCGGGTGTCCGGCGTTGGCGATGGTGATCCGGTGCGCGACCGGGTCGTACACCGCGTACAGGCAGGTCGCCATCCGGTCGCTGCCGAGCCGCTGCGCCTGCTCGTCCAGGTGGTGCAGCACCTCCTGCGGCGGCAGATCGAGCTGTGCCAGGGTCTGCGCCGTCGTCCGGAGCTGCCCCATGATCGCCGCCGAGGTCATGGAATGGCCCATCACATCGCCGACGACCAGCGCGACCCGGCTGCCGGGCAGCGGGATCGCGTCGTACCAGTCGCCGCCGACCCGGGCGGTCTCGGCCGCCGGGAGGTAGCGCGAGGCGAGCCGGACACCGGTGGGCTGGGGGAGCGAGTCGGGCAGCATCGTGCGCTGCAGCTCGTCGGCGATGTAGGCCTCGCGCCCGTACAGCACGGCCTTGTCGATGCCGAGCGCGGTGTGCGTCGCCAGCTGCGCCGCGACCAGCAGGTCACTGGCCTCGAACGGGGTGCGCTCGGTGCCGCGCACGAAGACCGCCGCCCCGATGACCCGCCGCCGGCCGCGCAGCGGGGCGAGGATCGCCCGGTGCCCGGTGGGGACGGACCGGCCGGGGCCGAGCAGCTCCGGCAGCGCGGCCCGCGCCGCCGCGGAGTCGCCGAACACCGGCCGCACCCCGCGCAGCACCTCGGCCAGCGCCCCGCCCGCCCGCACCTCGCACAGCTCGGCGGCGGGCATCAGGTCGGCCTGCGGGTCCAGGATCAGCGGCCGCAGCCGCTCCGTCTCGGAACCGGTCGCCTCGGCGCCCTCCTCGTCGCTGACGCGCAGCCGGTCGCTGCGCCGCAGCCGCAGGACGAACGGGCTCACCGGGCGCTCGTCGCCCACGGGCAGCGGGTCGCGGAGGTAGACCAGGATCGCGTCGGAGAACGTCGGCACACTGGCCCGGCACAGTCCGAGGACGATCTCGTCCAGGTCTATGCCCCGGGCGATCCGCCGGGTCGCCGCGCCGACGAACCGCAGCCGGTCGCCCTCGCGGCGGGTGGCCGCCTGCGCGTCGGCGACGGCGGCCGCTCCGGGACCCGGGTTCGGTGCGGCGGCCGGAGCCGGCACCGAGGCGGCGGCAGCCGCGGCCGCGGCGTCCTGCTGCCGAGGCCGGGTGCGCTCCTGGGGCCGGGCAGCGAGCGGCTGCCGGCCTTCGTGGGAGGTGGGGTGCTCCGTCACGCGTGGGATTCCGTCCGTCCGGGCCGGTTGGATGAGGCAGTCGCCTCGTGGGGCGTCACTGTGCCCCGGCAAGCGCGGGAAGAACAACGGCTGTCACCGGATGCCCCCGATGAAGGGGCCGAAACCGAGCGCCGCGGAGATGGCCGACAGGCGACCCCTCCGGCAGCGGACGCGGCGAGCGGGCAGCGGACGGTGTGCATGTCTCCACCCCCTAGTAGTGGCTCCCGCGACCGCGCGGAACGTCCGGGTCCGTGGCCCGTCGCTCCGTACGACCGGTGTGGTGACTTGTGGTCAGTTCCGGTGTGGTGCCCGCTGGTTGCGGCGATCGGCCCTCCGTGCGACCGGACCTGCCGACCGGTCCGCCCGAAGGGTTCTTCCAGGGTCTCACGACGGCAGACGGGCAGGGGTGCGGTCCCAGTCATCCGGCAGCGGCGGAACCTGCCACCGCGGATCGGGCCGCCAGTGCTCCCAGCCGTCCCGGAACGGCGACCCCCAGCCGGTGATCACCTCGACCGCCGCCAGGCCCGCCTCCCGGACCCGACGGGCCGTCCCCCGGTCCATCAGGCCGACCTGCTGAGCCTGCGCGAACTCGTCCTCGTCGAGCCACTTCCAGCTCCGGTCGGGGTTCACGGAGATGTCGAGAAAGTGATCCTCGGAATCCACCCCTCCGGACCACCGGGTGCGGGGCTCCTCCAGATTCACGTACCAGTTGCGGAACATCCAGCCGCGGTCCCAGAACAGCCACACCGACCACGGGTCGCCCGGCCGGGCCAGCTTCAGCACCCCGGAGCCGAACCACGTCGAGCGGGCCGTCGTGCGCGGCGCGGTGTAGCGGGTGGCCAGCGGCTCGGCGTGCACCTGGGTGCCGTTCGCCAGGACCGGCCGCACGCACTCGGTGCCCGGCGCCATCCAGACGGCGAGCAGCTCGTCGGTGTCCTGCACGACGGTCACCGGACGGCAGATGTGCACGGGCGGGGCACCGGCCGTCCGGTGGGCCCGGCCGTTGTCGCGGTAGCGCCAGAGGATCTGGTCCCCCGGCGCCCAGCGTGCGCACTCTCCCGTACCTGTCATGGAGAGATCTTACGGAGCGCTCCCACCGGATCGCTGCGACTCAGGTCACCCGGGGATCACGGACGGGTCATCCGCAGCACGTCCAGCGCCTCGTCGAGCTGTTCCAGCGTCAGGTCGCCGCGGTCCACATAACCCGAGGCCAGGACCGTCTCGCGGATCGTCGTCCCGTCCTTCAGGGACTTCTTGGCGACCTTCGCCGCCTCCTCGTAGCCGATGTACTTGTTGAGCGGGGTCACCACCGAGGGGGACGACTCGGCGTAGGCGCGGGCCCGCTCGACGTCGGCGGTGATCCCGTCGACCGTACGGTCCGCGAGCAGCCGGGAGGCGTTGGCCAGCAGCCGCACGGACTCCAGGAGGTTCTTCGCGATGACCGGGAGCATCACGTTCAGCTCGAAGTTGCCCGCCGCACCGGCCGTGGCGACCGTCGCGTCGTTGCCGGTGACCTGGGCGGCGACCATCAGGACCGCCTCGGGGATCACCGGGTTGACCTTGCCCGGCATGATCGACGAGCCCGGCTGGAGGTCGGGCAGCGCGATCTCCGCGAGACCCGTGCGAGGCCCCGACGCCATCCACCGCAGATCGTTGGAGATCTTCGTCAGCGACACCGCGATGGTGCGCAGCTGGCCCGAGGTCTCCACCAGCCCGTCCCGCGCGCCCTGTGCCTCGAAGTGGTCGCGGGCCTCGGTCAGCGGCAGTCCCGTGGCCTCGGCGACCTCCGTGATCACGGCGGCGGAGAAGCCGGGCGGGGTGTTGATGCCGGTGCCCACCGCCGTACCGCCCAGGGGCAGTTCGGCGAGCCGGGGCAGGGAGGCGCGCAGCCGCTCCACGCCGTAGCGGATCTGCGCCGCGTAGCCCCCGAACTCCTGGCCGAGGGTGACCGGGGTGGCGTCCATCAGATGTGTACGGCCGGACTTCACGACGTCCGCGAATTCGGCTGATTTCCGCCCCAGGGAATCGGCCAGGTGATCGAGTGCGGGGATCAGATCGGCCGTCACGGCGGCGGTGGCCGCGATGTGGATGGAGGACGGGAAGACGTCGTTGGACGACTGGGAGGCGTTCACATGGTCGTTGGGGTGGACCTCGCGGCCGAGGCGCTCGGTGGCCAGGGTGGCGATCACCTCGTTGGTGTTCATGTTCGACGAGGTGCCCGACCCCGTCTGGAACACGTCGACCGGGAAGTGCTCGTCCCAGCGGCCGGACGCGACCTCGGCGGCCGCCTCCTGGATCGCGGCGGCGATGTCCGGATCCACCACCTTCAGCTCGGCGTTGACCTTGGCGGCCGCACCCTTGATCCGGGCCAGCGCCTCGATGTGGGCGCGCTCCAGCCGCTGCCCGGAGACGGGGAAGTTCTCCACCGCCCGCTGGGTCTGCGCGCGCCACTTGGCATGCGCGGGGACCCGCACCTCACCCATCGAGTCGTGCTCGATCCGGTACTCGGTATCGCCCGACGTGTCGCCTGCTGCGTCAGTCATGTGTTTAAACCTCCTGAAAAAGATGAGCACTTGTCTTGTTCTCTGTATTCCCAAGCGGCCTACCAGCCAGTAAATACCGGGGGTAACCACTTACCGGGAGGCGCAATGAGGCGCACCAGCACCAGACTTCGAGGGCTCCGAAGCCTTCGCCGGCTCCGCTGTACCGTCGCCGCCACCGTCGCTCTCGCGGCTGCCGTCGGCGGTATGGCCGCCGCCGGACCCGCGGGCGCGACGGAGTCGGCTACCAGCTCTATCGCATCCACCCCTCTTCCGCCCGCGCTGGAAGCCGTCCGGGCCGCCGAAGCCACCCAGCTGTACGGCAGCCCCGCCGAGCGGCCGCTCGCCGAACGCAAGACCGGGCTGATCTCGCTCGGCGACAGCGAGATCTCCGGTGAGGGCGTCGGCACCTACGACCCCGGAACGAACGGGCCGGACAACTGGTGCCACCGCTCTCCGGAGGCCGCCATCCACCGCACGGGCATCGCGGCGGACGTCACGTACAACGTCTCCTGCTCCGGCGCCTATACCGGGAACATCAAGATCGGCGGAAACAAGCAGTACGCCGACGAGCTCGTGCAGAGCGACAGCCTCGCGGTCAAGGCCCGCAACACCCGGATCAAGATGATCGTCCTGGTCGCCGGGGCCAACGACGACCTCCAGTTCGGCCCGGTCATGACCGACTGCGTGGTCCGCTACATCAGCCTCCAGGGTCCCTGCGAGCCGAAGTACGCGGGCGGCTGGCAGGCCCGCGTCGACGCGCTGGTCCCCAAGGTCGAGGCGACGGTCCGCGATCTGCGCACGGTGATGACCGGTGCCGGATACGCGAACAACGACTACCAGCTCGTCCTGATGGGCTACCCGAGCCCGATCGGCCCGGACTTCCGCGACAACCCGAACTTCCCCGGCAAGCTCATCTGCGGCGGCCTCGGCTACGACTCCGACACCGTCTGGGGCCGCAACACCGCCGTGCCCGCCTTCCAGGCCGGCATGCGCAGGGCCGCCGCGAGCACCGGGGCCTCCTACCTCGACAACTCCCGGCTCTTCCACGGCCACGAGGTGTGCAGCGAGGCCCCCTGGGCGCGCGGCCTCTACATCGACCTGAGCAAGCCCGGACTGCCCGACGAGAACTCCGTCCGGCAGTCCTTCCACCCCAACGCGGCCGGCCACCGGGCCTTCGCCTCCTGCCTGACCCAGCTGTACGACTCCGGGCTGCGCGAGGCGAGCTGCGCAGACCCGGCGAGCACGGGAAACCCGGTCCTGACCGGTAAGGCCTGGGACGACCTGTTCACCCCGCTGAAGAACGAGGCCACCGGGACCTGTGCCGACGTGCCGGGCTCGGTCACCCGTAACGGCACGGCCATCGGCGGCTGGGACTGCCACGGCGGGCGCAACCAGAACTGGTGGTACGACACCGGTACGCAGAACCTGCGCACCGCGCTCAGCCACGACCGGTGCCTGGACGTGTCCGGCGCCAAGTACAACCCGGGCGCCACGCTCATCGTGTGGAACTGCACGGGCGCGGCCAACCAGAAGTTCGTCCAGCAGTCGGGCACGATCCGCCCGGCCGCCGCGACGGGCCTGTGCCTGACGCTGGCGGGAGCGAAGGACCCGCTCAGGCTCCAGACGTGCGACGGCAGCGCGAAGCAGCGCTTCGTGTAGCCACCGCCGGTGAGCCAGGGGGTGACCGTGTGGGGCGGTCACCCCCTTCTCAGGCTTCTCAGGTCTTCAGGGCCAGGGCCTCGGACAGCGCCCCCAGCGTCGGCGTCAGATACAGCTGGCGCAGCGGTATACCGGGCAGCCCGCGCTCCCTGGCGAGCGTGCCGATGCGGATCGCGTACAGCGAATTGCCGCCCAGATCCCAGAAGTCGTCGTCCGGGCCGATCGCCTCGACACCCAGCACGTCGCACCAGATGGCGGCGAGGGCGGCGGCCGGACCGGCCTCGTGAGCCGCCGCGGCCGGGACGGGAACCGCCACCGGATCGCGCCGCGTCCCGGGCGCGGGCAGCCGGGCCGGGTCCAGCTTGCCGTTCGCGGTGAGGGGGAGGGCGGGCAGCACGGTCACCGTCGCGGGCACCATGTGCGGCGGCAGCAGCCGGGCCGCCCGCTCCCGTACGGGGCCGGGGCCCTCGCCCGACCCAGGGGCCGGAACCACGTACGCGTCGATCCGCACGGCCGCCGCGTCCCCGGCGCCGCCGCCGGTCACGGTGACCGCCGCCGCCGACACCGCCGGGTCCTCCAGCAGCACGTGCCGGATCTCGCCCGGCTCGATCCGGAAGCCCCGCACCTGCACCTGGTCGTCGATCCGGCCCAGGTGCTCCAGCGCTCCGTCGGGCAGCAGCCGCCCCAGGTCCCCGCTGCGGTAGAGCCGCCGCCCCGCCGGGTCCAGTGGGTCCGGGACGAAGCGTTCGGCGGTCAGGGCGGGCCGGTTCAGATAGCCGAGCGCCACGCCCGCCCCGCCCACCACGATCTCCCCGGGCGCACCAGGCGGCACCGCCCTTCCGTGCGCGTCCAGCACCCGGACCGACCAGCCGGGCAGCGGCCGCCCCACGGACCGGGAACCGGCGAGCGCGTCGCGCCGGGTCACCGTGGCCGCCGTGACATGGACGGTGGTCTCGGTGATCCCGTACATGTTGACCAGCCGGCAGCGGTCCTCCGGGTGCCGGTCGAACCAGTCCAGCAGCGGCCGGGCGTCCAGCGGTTCGCCGCCCAGCACCACCAGCCGGATGCCCACCGGCTCGGGGGCGGCCCGGTCGGCCGCCACGAGCTGGGTGAACGCGGAGGGGGTCTGGCTCAGCACGCTCACCCCCTCCCGGACCAGCAGGGCGTGGAAGTCCTCCGGGGAGCGGGTCGTCCAGTGGTCCACGACCACCAGCCGCCCGCCCGTCAGCAGCGCGCCCCAGATCTCCCATACCGAGAAGTCGAACGCCGCCGAGTGGAAGCACGTCCAGGTGTCGTCGGGGGAGAGCGCGAAGTCCTCGCGGACGGCGTCGACCAGGGCCGTGACGTTGCCGTGCGGGACGAGGACCCCCTTGGGACGGCCGGTCGAGCCCGAGGTGTGGATGACGTACGCGGGTGAGCCGGGCTCTCCGCGGGGTGCGGCGGGGCGGGCCGGATGGCCGGTGAGGGTGACCGGGTCCTCGACCGTCAGCCGGACCCCGGCGTCCCGCGCGGTGCGCTCCCGCCGGTCCGCCGGATGCTCCGGATCCAGCGGTACGTGGACGGCGTCCGCCTTCAGCACGGCGAGCATCGCCGCCACCAGGTCCGTCGAGCGGGGCAGGCAGAGCCCGACGAGATCACCGGGGCGGACCCCGTGGGCGTACAACCCGTCGGCCAACACCTCGGCGCGGCAGTTGAGTTCGGCGTACGAGAGCGTGGTGGCCCCGGCGGTGAGCGCGGGGGCGTCGGGTCGGGCGGCGACCTGTGCGGCGAAGGCCTCGTCGATGCGGAGGGCTTCCGGGGCCTGGGGACTGGCTCCGAGGGTCAGTTGCTCCGTGGACTCCGCCTCGCTCAGCGGATTCAGGCGGGAGAGGGGCGTGTTGGGTGGGCTGGTCAGCAACTGCTGGCGTATGCGCTCCACTTGGTGAGCGGGTACGGGAAGGGAGTCCGGTCCGGTCGGCAGGACGGCGGGTCCATCGCTCGCCATCAACGCCAGCGAAGGCGGCTCCTTGCCGTCGGCCGGCGCGACCGGCGCGGTGGCCAGCAGCTCCGCGACCGTACGCCCGGGTGACAGGTCCGCCGCGAACACGGCATACCCGTCGAGCGCCCCCAGTGCGTACGGCGGCCGGTCCCGGGCCGGTACGGGGACAGCGACGCGCACCGCGGACGCCCCCTCGTACCGACCGACGGTGAGTGCGAGCGCCGAGGCGAGGCGGCGGGTCTCCTCGTCGAGACGCAGGTCGAGCGGGAGCGGACCGGCGAGCGGCGTCACCGCCTCCGGGGCGAGATCGCCCCGCAGGACGCGGGCGACGACCCGCAACGAACGCGCGTCCAGGGCGGATCCGTCGGCCGTCAGGACGAGGTCGGGACCCGCAGCCGCTCCTTCCCGCCGCTCGTCCGCGTACCGCAGCAGCACCGCGCGCAGCCGGTGGCCCGAGGCGACGGGGCGGCTCGCCTCGGCCGCGCGGCGCCGGGCCGCCGTGTCGGATGCGGCCGGGGCGGGCACGGACTCCGTCCACAGCCGGGGGCGGCGGCGGTCCCCGGGCCACCACAGCTCGGCCGCCGCCGTGAGCGCGGCGGCGAGCACGGTGTCGGTGGCGGCCGGTGACAGGCGGACCGTCAGGCTGTGCTGGGCAGGCGGCACTTAGGCAACTCCTGGGGTGTGAGAGGGAGATCGGGGTCAGCGGGCGGTGAAGCCGCCGTCCACGGTGACCACGCTGCCGGTCACCTGCCGGGACGCGTCCGTGGCCAGCCAGAGCACCGCCTCCGCCACATCACCCGGCTCCACCAGCGCGTTCATCGGCTGGTCCCGGACGAAGGTCTCCTCGTGCTCCGCCACCGGCACCTCCAGCGAGCGGGCGATCTCCGCCAGCATCCGGCCCTCCATCGCCTCGTCGTCCCGCACCGAGCCCGGACAGACCGCGTTGACCCGGACCTTGCGGGGCGCGTAGTCCAGCGCCACCGCCTTCGTCAGGCCCACCAGACCGTGCTTCGCCGCGACGTACCCCGCGAAGTGCCGGTAGCCCACCAGCCCCGCCGTCGAGGCGACGTTGACGATCGAACCGGACCCCTGGGCGACCATCCGGGCCCCCACCGCACGGATCGCCCGCCACGCGCCGCCCAGATCCACATCGATCATCAACTGCCATTCGGCCTCGGTGATCTCGTGCGCCGGACGGCCCGAAGGGGCGGCGATACCGGCGTTGTTGACCAGTACGTCGATCCGCCCGAACCGCTCCTCCGCCGCATCGGCCGCCGCCTCCAGCGCCGCCAGGTCCCGGACGTCGGCCTGCCGGGCCAGCACGGCGGAACCCGCCTCGCGGCAGAGCTCCGCGGTGTGGGCGAGCTGCGAGGCCGAGCCGAGCGGATACGGCACCCCGGGCAGCTCGCCCGCCACGTCCAGCAGCATGAGGTCCGCCCCCTCGCGGGCGAACGCCAGGGCACAGGCCCGGCCGAGACCGCGCGCCGCCCCCGTGATCACCGCCGCCCGCCCGGCCAGCCGCCCCGTACCGCCGCCGGACACCGGACCGGTACCGGCGCCGCCGGTCACCGGCCCTGTGCCCGCACCGGCGCCGCCGGCCACCGCACCCGTACCGGCGCCGGTCACCGGCCCCTCGCCGCGCGTACCTCGGCGGCCACCAGCTGCAGCAGCTCGCCCGGCCGCTCGGCCAGATACATGTGCCCGCCGGCCGGCTCGGCCACCGTGAGCTTCCCGGTCGTCGCCCTACCCCACTCGGCCGCCTCCGCCGCCCCCACGAGGGTGTCCTCCCGCCCCCGGACGGAGATGACGGGAACGCCCAACGGGCGGTCCGTGGAGGGCACATACGTCTCGTGGAGCCGGACGTCCGCCCGCAGCGCCGGCAGCAGCAGCTCCCGCATCTCCGGGTCCGCCAGCGCCGGGTGGTCGTACCCGGCGAACGCCCGGACCCGGGCGGCGAACTCCTCGTCCGGCAGTCCGTCCGCCCGGTCCGTGCGCGGCGTCCAGGGGCCGGGCGCACCGCTGACGACGAGCGCGGCCAGGCGGACCGGCCCGCCCGCCCGCTCGATCCGGTGCGCCAGCTCGTACGCGAGCACCGCGCCCATGCTGTGCCCGAACAGCACGACCGGGCTGCCGCCCCCGTCCCCGTCCGCTCCGCCGAGCGCCGCCGTCACCTGCGCGTACGCGTCGTCGACGGCCGGGGCCGCCGCATCGTACGCGGGCTCGGGGAAGCGCTTCTCGCGGCCCGGCAGGGAGACCGGGAGGATCCGCAGCCCCTCCGGCGCGAGCTTCTGCCAGGGCGTGAAGAAGGAGGGGCCCGCACCGGCGAAGGGCAGGCAGATGAGGACGGTGTCTTCGTCGGCCACGATCGTTCCTGTTCTTTCTCTTCCAGCGGCTCTTCCAGCGGCTTCTGCCGGAGTCCGGTCAGTCCCCGACCATGATCGTCGTGAGGATCGCGGCGAGGTAGCCCGGGTCGCGGACCCCGCACAGTTCCCGCGCCGAGTGCATCGACAGGCCCGGCACCCCGACGTCCACCGTGGTGACGCCGAGACGGGCCGCCGTGAGCGGGCCGATCGACGTACCGCAGGGCATCGCGTTGTTGGAGACGAACGGCTGCCAGGGTGCCCCGGCCCGCTCGGCCGCCGCCGTGAACATCGCGATGCCGGTGGAGTCGGTGGCGTACCGCTGGTTGACGTTCACCTTGATGGTGGGACCGCCGTTGGGCAGCGGGCGGTGGTCGGGGTCGTGCCGCTCGGAGTAGTTCGGGTGCACCGCGTGCGCCATGTCGGCGGAGACGCAGAACGCGCCCGCCAGCGCCCGCGACCAGTCCTCGTCGCTGCCGCCGCGCGCCGACACGGACCGCGACAGGATCCGCTCCAGCAGCGGGCTCTGCGCGCCCGTCTCGGAACCGCTGCCGACCTCCTCGTGGTCGAAGGCGGCCAGCACGGGGATGAACCCGGGCTGCGTGGCCCCCGTCGCCGCGTCCACGAGCGCGGTCACCCCGGCGTGCACCGAGACCTGGTTGTCGAGCCGCGACGCCACCACGAACTCCCGTTCCACGCCCAGGTATCCGGGCGGCTGGATGTCGTGCAGCATCAGGTCCCAGCCCAGGACGTCCGCCGGGTCCTCACCGGCCGCCGCCGCGACCCGGCGCAGCAGC
Organism: Streptomyces globisporus C-1027; assembly: GCF_000261345.2. Taxonomy (NCBI): domain Bacteria; kingdom Bacillati; phylum Actinomycetota; class Actinomycetes; order Kitasatosporales; family Streptomycetaceae; genus Streptomyces; species Streptomyces globisporus. The sequence goes on from NZ_CP013738.1 coordinate 5,192,890, forward strand.
TCGCCCTCCCGCGGGTCGCCCAGCGCCCAGATCGGCGCGATGTGCCGCTGCCGGTCCAGTGCCACGCCCTCGTTCACCGAACGGTCCAGATGGATCGCCAACTGCGGTACCCGCAGCAGGGGTTCGTCGATCTGGACGAGCCGGCCGCGCGGCACGCCGTCGGGGCCGCGCAGCGCGAGCCGGCCGGAGATGCCGAGGTCCCGGTCGAGCCAGGTGTTCAGCGGCACCCCGCCGTAGATCTCCACCCCGATCTGCCGCCACCCCGAAGTCCCGGTGTCCGGTGCGGGTTTGATCCGCAGGTTCGGGGAGTCGGTGTGGGTGCCGACGATCCGGAACGGGGTGTGGGCGGGCGCGTCCTCGGGGACGTACCAGGCGATCAGCGCACCGGCGCGGCTGACGAACAGGCCGCCGGTCGCCCCGGTCCAGTCGTCGGTGCCGCGCAGTTCACGGAACCCGGCCTTCTCCAGGCGCTGGGCCGCACTGGCAACCACGTGGTACGGGGACGGGCTGGCGGCGATGAAGGAGAGCAGGTCGTCGGTGTGGCTGCGGTGGGGGGCCGGAGTCATACGGCGTCCGCCTTTCCGGTGTTCGGCAATGACAGGGAGGGTGACGGTCCGCCGGGCTGGTCGGGCCCGGCGCTGGCGCCCTGGGCGGAGCCCCCGGGGCCATGGCCCGAGGACCCCTGCGAGGGGCGCCCCCCGAGGAGTTCCCGCACCGGCCGGTCGGGCCGGGCGCAGAACTCCGCGAGCAGGTCGATGTACGACCCGAGAAGGTCGTGGGCGGTCGTGTGGTCCCACAGGTCGGTGGAGAATTCCAGGAACGTTCGATAACCCTTCGCGGCGTCCCGGCGCGGCGCAAGCCCGAAGCACAGCTCGCTGCGGGAAAGCGGCGGTGCCAGATCGGCCACCTCGACCCGTAGCCCGGGGATCTCGATGTCCGTGTCGACGGAGTTCTGGAAGGCCAGGACGTGCGGCACCCGGTCGGGGACGCTGACAGCGCCCGCGTCCCGCATCGCCTGCATGATGCGGGCCGTGGGCAGCACATGCGCCATGGCGCCGAGCGCACCCGCCCCCGTACGCACCGCGAGCTCCGCGCACGTCTCCGCAAGATTGGCTGAATCCAGTCGTACGCGAACCATCACCGCTGTGGACGTCATCGCCACGAGCGACTCCGAAGCGGTGCCCTCGCGGTTGGCGTACGGCACGCTCAGCAAGGTGTCCTCCTCGCCCGACAGCCGGGTCAGGAACACCCCGAGCGCGGCGGCGGCGACGGCGAACGGGGTGGTGTGCCGGTCGGCCGCGAGCTTCTCCACCGCCGCCCGCACATCGCCCGACGCGGCCCCGCGCACCGTGCCCCCGTGCCCGCTCAGCTTCTGCGGACGCGGCCGGTCCGTCGGTACGGGCAGGGCGGACGGCACCCCGTCGAGGTAGGCGGCGCAGAACGCGGCCCGCTCCTCCTCGGCCCCGGGATCGTGGTGCTCCCGCTGCCACCGGGCGTACCCGGGTGCCTGCATCGCCGGGTCGGGCAGTTGGTGCGGGACGCCCGCGGCGGCCGCCGTGTACAGCGCGGCGATCTCCGCGAGCAGCAGGGACAGCGACCAGCCGTCCGCGCACACGTGGTGCAGGACGAACATCAGCTGCCAGCGGTCCTCCTCGACCCGCAGCAGCCGCAGCCGGGGCAGCAGGGGCCGCCCCAGCTCGAAGGGGGCCGCCGCGTCCGCCCGGCACAGGGCGTCCGCCCGGGCCCGCCGCTCACCGGCGGGCAGCTCCGTCAGATCCTCCACCGGCAAGCCCACCGGCCCCGCGGCCACCACCTCCTGCCACCAGGGCCCGTCCGGCGCGTCCTCCTGGACGAACCGGGTGCGCAGCGCGTCGTGCCGGGCGATCACCTCGGACACGGCGGACCGCAGGGCCGCCGGATCCAGCGCCCCGGTGAACGTGATCCGCGTCGGGACGTTCCACACGGCGGGGTCGGGCATGGCGTGGTGCCCGGCGATCATCCGGGCCTGCTGGTCGCTGACGGGGGCGCGGTCGACGACGGCGGTGTCCTCGGCGGGGCCGTCCTCCGCCGCCGAGGTGGGCCCGTCGCCGGTCACCAACTGCGCGGTCATGGCCCGCAGGGTGGCCTCGGCGAAGAAGTCCACCAGCGGGTAGTCGACGCCGAGGGTGTCCCGGACCCGGTTCACGAGGCGGATCGCGGCGATCGAATTGCCGCCCAGGTCGAAGAAGTTGCTGTCGGCGGGGAAACCGCGCGTACCGAGGACGGACTCCCAGATCTCACGGAGGCGGGCCGCGGTGTCCGGGGCGGGAGCCTCGCGCGGGACGGCCTGCGCGTTCGGCATGTGCTCCTCGCGCGACGCTTGCTCCTCGCGCGGGATGGCCCCGTCGCCCGGGGCGGGATCCCCGTGCGGCACAGCTGTCACCACGTCCAACTGCTGGTCCAGCTCGGCGAGGTACCTCTCCGCCGTCGCCGCGTCGAACAGGTCCGCGTCGTAACGCAGCCGCAGCCGCAGACTCCCGTCCGGGGTGTGGGTGGCCATCAGCGCCAGCTCCAGCGGCGCCGACTCCGTCCCGGCCGCCACCCCCGCCGCCCGGAGCCCGGGCAGGTCGATTCCGGCCAGCGCCGAGCGGTCCAGATCGACCGAAACCGTCACCAGCGGCCGAGGGTTCCCCGGGGCGGGGTGGACGGCGGCGACCAGCGCGTCCAGGTCCACCCCGCTGTGCTCCTCCGCCGCGAACAGCGCCCGGCCGGTGGCCCGTACGGCCTCCGGCAGCGGGGTGGCGTCCGTCGCGGAGAGAGCCAACGGCAGCAGGGCCACATGGAAGCCGACCGTGTCCGTCGTCTCCGGCCGCCGCCGCCCGAACGTCGTGCCCAGCAGGAACGCGTCCTGCCCGGACCGCCGCCGCAGGACCAGCTGCCAGGCCGTGCACAGCGTGGCGAACAGGGTCACGCCCTGCTGCCCGCTCCACTCCCGCAGCCGGTCCGCCCGCTCCCGGCCCACGTTCCGGGCCACCGCCCCGCCGCGCCCCGCCACCCGGCGCCCGCGCGGCCGGTCCGTCGGCAGGGCCAGCACCGGGGGCTTCTCTCCCAGCAGCGCACGCCACCAGGCCAGGTCGGCCGGGTCGTGCGGCGGCTCGGGTGCCCCGACGGTCGTCCCGGCGGGCCGGGCGAAGACCGGCGGGCGCCCGGCGAGGGCCGCCGTGTACAGCTCGCGGAGATCCCCGGCGATCAGCGCGGCCGAGTGCGCGTCCGTGACGATGTGGTGCATCCCGAGGACCAGGACGTGGTCGTCCTCGGCCAGCCGGAGCAGCCGGGGTGTGAACAGCGGCCCCCCGGCCAGGTCGTAGGCACGGTGGCTCTCCTCGGAGAGCAGCGCCGCGATCGCCTCGTCCGGGTCCTGCCCCCGGGCGTCGGACACCGCCAACGGGATGCGGAGTCCGGCGCGGACGACCTGAACGACGCCCGCCTCGTCCGCGCCCCGGAACACCGTCCGCAGCCCCGGGTGCCGCTCGACGAGACCGTCGACCGCCGCCCGCAGCGCCGGCACGTCCAGCGGGCCGCGCAGCCGCACGGCCTGGGTCTCGTTGTACGCCGCCGGGTTCTCCAGCAACTGCGCGGCCAGCCACAGCCGCCGCTGGGCGGAGGTGGCGGGCGCGACGGTCTCCCGTACGACCTGGCTCCCGGCCTCCGCCGCTGCCTCCGCCGCCCGCTCCCGCGTCCGGCGGCGCAGCACGTCCAGCCGCTCAAGACCCGACCGCAGCCGCTCCCGGTCCATCCCGAAGTCGACCAGCGCGGCGATCTCGTCCACCCCGGCCCCGTGCAGCGCGGCCACGAACGGGGCGACGCTGTCCGGCGTACCGATCAGGGCCCGCTGGTCGCAGTAGCGGTCGTAGGCCCGGCGGAACAGATAGTCCAGGTCCTCATCGCTCGCCGCCGCCACGTCCTCGCGGCGCTGCCCGGCCGCCGTCGCCGCCGAGCGCATCAGCAGTGAGGACCGCAGGTAGCGCACCATCGGCTCCAGCGCTTCCGCCCGGGCGGTGGCATGGTCGTCGCCGAGATACGTGTGCACCAGCACCGTCACCCGCCCGGCGTCCGGGTCGAGCCCGCACGCCGCCCGCGTACGCCGGTAGAGCGCGATGTTCGCCGCCAGCTCGTCCACGGTCTGGCTCATCAGGTTGGTGACGACCCCGAGACCGCGCCGGGCCGCCTCCTCGTACGAGGCCGGCTGCCCGGAGGCCGCCAGGAAGAACGGCGGCTCCTCCTGCACCGGACGCGGCCGGATCCGGATCTCCGCCTCCGCACCTTCGCCCGTGCGCCGCCGCACCGCCTCCCCGCGCCACAGCCGCCGCACCTCGTCCAGGTGGTCGAAGGCGATCCGCCGCCGGTCCGCGAACCGGTCCGGGTGCAGGGCGAAGTCCCGGGCGTGCCAGCCGGTGGCGCAGCCGATGCCGACCCGGCCGCCGGAGAGGTTGTCGACCACCGACCACTCCTCGGCGACCCGCACCGGATCGTGCAGCGGCAGGACCACCGAGCCCGCGTTGATCCGGACGCGCCCGGTCTCCCGGGCCACGGCGGAGGCGAGCACGGCGGGGTTCGGGAAGAGCCCGCCGAAGGAGTCGAAGTGCCGCTCGGGCAGCCAGACGGAGGAGAAGCCGTGCTCGTCGGCGAAGCGCACGGTCTCGAAGAGCGCGTCGTACGCCTCCGGAGTCCCGCTCCTGCCGCTCCCGCCGGCCTCGGCGGCCTCCTCCGTCTCCGGGTAGTCGCCGAAGAAGTAGACGCCGAAGTCGGGTGCGGGGCGCGGGGTTCCCGTCGGCTTCACGACCGCCGGGCGCGGAGTGGACCGGGGAAAGAACCCGCCGTCGCGCAGCTCGCGCAGGGACCCCTCCACGGCCTCCGCGACCCGGTTCACGTCCTCCTCCGTGTGGGCGGTGGAGAGGTAGAAGCTGCGCCACTCCCACACGTACACACCGCGCAGTTGGAGGTGGTGGTAGAGCAACTCCAGGTCGGCGCGGTGCTTGAACCGGAACATCGAGCCGAAGTGCGCCAGCTCCAGCGGGAATTCCTCGTCGCGGAAGAAGGCGTTGAGCCGGTCGGCGAGTGCCTGCGTGCGGTCGTTCAGTCCGCTCTGCAGCCCGGGGCCCTGCTCGGTGAGGTGGGTGAGCACCGCGCGGGCCGCCGCCATCGACAGCGGGTGCTGCATGTACGTACCGCCGATGAACGTGGTCTCGCGCGAAGGCCCGCCGGGCTCCCCGTACCGCCAGAACCCGCCGTCCACCCCGTCGAGCAGATCCGCCCGCCCGGCCACCGCACCGATCGGGAAGCCGCCGCCGAGCGCCTTGCCGTACGTGGCGAGGTCCGGCACCACCCCGAAGTGCGCCTGTGCACCGCGCTGGTGGGGCCGCAGCCCGGTCAGCATCTCGTCGAAGAGCAGCACGATGCCCCGCCGCGCGGTGAGTTCACGCAGCGACCGCACGAACTCCACAGGCCGCAGACCCGGGTTGCGGCACTGCACGGGCTCGACGAGCACGGCCGCGATCGTGTCCCCGAGGGCGTCGATCGTCTCCAGGGACTCCTGCTCCCCGTACTCCAGCACGATCAGCTCCGCCACCGCACTGTCCGGGATGCCCCGGGAGACGGGGACCGCGTGCCGTCCCGGGCCGCCGGGGCGGCCGAGGACGGAGTCGATGTGCCCGTGGTATGAGCCCCGGAACATGACGACCTTGTCGCGCCCGGTCGCGGCCCGGGCCAGCCGAATCGCCGCCGAGTTCGCCTCCGTACCGGACGAGGCGAAGGCGACCCGCTCCATGCCGGTCAGCGAGGCGAGCAGGGCCGCCGCCTCGCCGGTGTCGGGGGAGCGGGGGCCGAAGCGCAGCCCGTCGGCGAGGTGGCGGCGCACGGCCTCGGTGACCGGCTCCGCCTCGTGGCCCAGCAGCAGCGCGCCGAAGCCCATGGTGATGTCGGTGTACGCGTTGCCGTCCACGTCGATCAGGCGCGAGCCGTGCGCCGAGCGGGCCGCGACCGGGTACAGCATCTCCTTGGTGGCGTCCCGGAACCCCACGACGGCCCGGCTGTCGGCCAGCACCGAACGGTACTGCTGGGCCAGCTCCTTGGAGGTCCGGGTGCGCTCGGTGAACCGCCGGACCAGCGACGCGGTGTGGGCCCGCTGCGCCGCGTCGGCCCCCGTCCCGGCCATCCCGCCCGCCGCGTCCACGACGAGCCGGGGGCCGTGCGCGCTCTGCTCGGCGAGCCGGAGCTTCTCCGCCGGGGCCTCCGCGGCGATCTGCGCGCGGGCCGCCGCCAGCCGGTCCGTGAGCGCCCGCGACAGCTCCGCCGCCCGGGCCACGGCCTCGGAGGCCCCTGCCGCCGCGTCGGCGGGTGCGGGTATCCCGGCGCTCATCGCGCGTCCGTCCCGGTGGTGCGGGCCGTCAGCAGGGCGACGGCTTCGGAGAGCTGGGTGAGCATCGCCGCCTGGGTCTCCGCCAGTTGACGTATCTGCTCGGACAGGGCGGCGACCTCGGCCCGGGTGGCGTACCCGGGCTCGTCGGCCACCGGCGCCGGTAGCGCCGAGGTCTCTGCGGTCTCTGCGGTCTCTGCGGTCTTTGTGGCCGCCGGGGCTGCCAGGGTGGCCGAGGGCGGGGCCGTCACCGAGGGAGCCGTCCGCCCCGCTATCAGCGCGGCCGTCAGCCGGGGCGTGCCCGCCTCCTCCAGGACCTCCCGCATGCTGATCTCCGTGCCGAACTCGGCCTCCAACTGCCGCACCATCCCGATGAGCTGGAGCGAGTCCGCGCCGAGCCCGACGAACGTGCGGTCGGCGGAGACCTCGTCGGACCGGTGGCCGAGATGGCGCGCGGTCAGCTCCAGCACCCTGTCCAGTACGGCCTGTTCGGTCATGCGGTCCTCCGTGGAGCGTGGGGATGGGTGAACGTAGGGTGCGGGGCCCCGCCAGTGGGAGCGCCGCTGGAAGGGGTACGTGGGCAGCCGGACGCGCCGGCCGCCGCAGCCGTCGAGCAGCGCCGCCCAGTCCACCCCCGCCCCGGCGCAGTGCAGGGTGGCCACCGCGCGCTCCCAGTCCCGCGTCGGTACGCAGACCGCGCCCGGCAGCGCCCGGCGGACGAGCCCCGTCAGCACGGCGGACGGGCCCAGCTCCAGCATCAGGGGCGCGGGGCCCAACTCCTCCAGCACGGCGGCGAAGTCGGCCGTCCGGCGGGCCTGCGCGACCAGGTACGCGGCGTCCGGCCGCCACCCGGCGGGGCGGACCGTGCCGTCGATCCCGTCGACGAACTCCGTTTGCAGCGGGCGTGGTTCCGTCTTGTCGGCGAGGACGCGGAACTCCTCCAGCGCCGGATCGAGCAGCGCCGTGTGGAACGCCCGGTCCACCGTCAGCACTTCGTACGCCTCGCCGCGCGCCGCCAGCAGGGCCCGCACCACGTCCACCGCATCCGGGGGGCCGCCCAGCACATGGTGCGTGGCCCCGTTGACCACGGCGAGCTCAAGGCCGGGGACGGCGGCCAGCAGCTCCCGTACCCGGGCCCGGGGGACGAACACGGAGACCATCGCGCCCGGAGCGGACCGTTCCTGCATCAGCCGCCCGCGCCCGCAGACCAGCCGCATCGCGTCCTCGGTGTCCAGCGCCCCGGCCACGCAGAGCGCGGCGTACGCGCCGACGCTGTGTCCGGCGACCCGGGCGGGGGTGACCCCGAGCCGCTCCCACAGCCGGGCCTGGGCGAGCTGGAGGGCGAACAGGGCGGGCTGCGCGAAGGCGGTGTCCCACCGCTCGGGGCCCTGCCCGCCGACGATCCGGTCCAGGAAGTCGTCCCGGCCGGTCTCCTCCCCGTACACCCGGGCGCAGGACTCCAGCACCTCGGCCACCACCGGGAAGCGCGCGGCGAGTTGGGCGCCCATGCCCGGATGGCCGCCGCCCTGCCCGCTGAACAGGAACACCGGGGCCGGATCCCGTACGCCGTCGGTGACCCCGGTCGTGTACGCCTCGCCCGCCGGGGCCCCGGACAGGAACGCCTCCAGCCCGGCCACCGGGTCCGCCGCCGTGACCACCAGCCGGTGCGGGAGGAGCCGCCGCCCGAGCGCGGTGGTGGTCAGCAGATCGGCGGGGGAGGGGCGGGCCCCGCCCGTCAGGTGGTCCCGCAGGGCGGTGGCGTACGCCCGCAGCGCGTCCCCGTCGGCGGCCGACAGCGGCAGCAGCGCGGGCACGGGGGCGGCGGGCGGCGCTGGGCGCACCGGCACGGCCTCCGGCGCCTGTTCCAGGATCACGTGAGCGTTCGTACCGCCCATGCCGATGGAGTGCACACCGGCTCGCCGTACCCCCGCCAGCGGCCAGGCCCGCTCCCGTACCGGCAGCAGGAACGGGGAGTCGTCCACCGCCAGAGCCGGGTTGGGCCGGGCGAAGTTCACCAGCGGCGGGACGATCCCGTGCCGCAGCACCTCGACGGCCTTGATCAGCCCGGCAAGACCCGCCGCACTGTCCAGATGGCCGATGGCCGGCTTCGTCGAGCCGAGCGCGCAGAACCCGGTCCGGTCGGTGTGCGCGCGGAACGCCTCGGTCAGGGCGGCGAATTCGATGGGATCGCCCTTGAGCGTGCCCGTACCGTGCGCCTCCACATAGCCGATCGACGCCGCGTCCACGTCCGCCGCGCGCAGCGCCCCGAGCACCGCGTCCCGCTGCCCGGCGACCCCGGGAGCGGCGAACCCCCGTTTGTCCGCACCGTCGTTGGTGACCGCCGAGCCCAGGATCACCGCGTGCACGGTGTCGCCGTCGGCCAGCGCCCGCTCCAGCGGCTTCAGGAGGACGGCGGCGGCCCCGTTCCCCCCGACCGTGCCGTCCGCGTCCGCGTCGAACGCCCGGACCGTGCCGCTGGGGGAGAGCGTCGAGCCCTTCACCGGGACATGGCCGCTGACCTGCGGCAGATGCAGGGCGGCCGAGCCCACCAGCATCAGGTCCGCGTCCCCGGCGCGCAGCGCCTGGCAGGCCAGATGCACCGAGACCAGCGCGCTGGAACAGGCCGTGGACACGGTGAGCGCGGGGCCGGTCAGACCGAGGCGGAAGGCGGCCCGGGTGGCCGTGAAGTCGGTGTAGTTGCCGACCTGGACCTGCTTGGCGGTCATCCAGTCGCCCGAGCCGGCCTCGGCCGCGAGGTGGTGGGCCAGATAGCTGTGCAGCGAGTACAGGCGGTAGCCGGAACTGCCGTACACCCCGATGCGTACGGAACCGCCGTCGCCGCCCGCGTAAGGCCTTCCGGAGCCCGCGTGCCCGCTCCCGCCGCCCGCGTACCGGACGTCCCCGCCCGCGTACCCCCCGTCCTCCAGCGCGTGGAAGCAGCACTCCAGGAACAGCCGGTGCTGCGGATCGGTGAGCTCGGCCTCCCGCCCGCTCATCCCGAAGAACCCGGCGTCGAAACCGTCCACGCCCTCCAGGGGCGCGCTCGCCCCGCCGAACCCCGGCCGCTCGCACTCCGCCGCCGGGACCCCCGCCGCGGCGAACTCGGCCCGGGTGAACCGGCGTACCCGGCTCCTGCCCGCCCGGATGTCGCGCCAGTACGCCTCGGGGGTGTCAGCCCCGGGAAACCTCAGCGCCGTCCCGATCACCGCGATCCGGTCGTCCCTCAACGGCCTCTTCCTTTCGCAGCCCCGCCCGCCCCGCCCCGCCCGCCCGCCCCATCGGGCCCGCGGGCTCCGCCCGTCGCAGCGCCGCCACCCGGAGCAGGAACACCACGGCGACGACGATGGCGGCGCCGTGGGACCAGCCCACCACCGCCAGCGGGGAGAACCGGTCCAGGGCCGCCGCCACCAGGATCATGCCGACCCCGAAACCCAGGTTCTCGAAAGTGGCCGAAAGACCGAAGGCGTGGCCGCGCAACGTGGCCGGAAGTGTCTGGAGGTGCGAGGTGTACGCGACCTCGGTGAGACCGTCCGCGGCCCCCGCGATCAGCGCGATCACCGCCGTGACCGCCAGCGGGAACCCGGCGAACGCCGCGATGAACGCCGCCGACATCACCACCGTGCCGTAGCCGAATCCGAGCGCCCCGACGGACTTGCCGGTGCGCTGGGTGTACCGCTGGATCACCTGCTGGGCACCGATGTTGCCGAGCGCCCAGACACACCAGAACGCGCTGACGAACACCGCCGGGTTTGATGCGTCCAGCGAGGTCGAGTAGATCGGCAGCGCCGCGTTGTGGGACGAGGAGCCGAACGCGTCGACCCCGCGCAGGGCCACCATCAGGCCGAGACCGGGGGCGGCGGCGAGCGCCAGGAAGGCCACCGGCCGCCACCGCGGCCCGCTCTTCGCTTCCTTCTCGCCCTTCCCGGCACCGGAGGCCCCGGCCTCGCTTCCCGCCCCCTTGCCGCCCGCGATCGGCAGCAGGGCCACCGTCACCGCGCAGATCACGAACGTCGCCATGTCGAGCAGGAACGCGGCGGTGTACCCGACGAGGGACACCACCACGCCCGCCGAGGCGAACCCCGCCACCATGGCCATCGAACGCCCGGTGATCGACAGGGAGTTGGCCCAGGCCCTGCGGTCCTCCCCGACCATCTCCGGGATCGAGCTGCGCAACGCGACCATGAACAGCGTCCCGCACGCCCCGATCACCACCGAGACGGCCATCAACGCCCCGGTCACCAGGGAGTCCGGGGCGAGGATGAGCAGCAACATCACGGCGCCCTGGCCGACATTCGCCCACAGCATGATGCTTTTCGCGCTGAAACGGGCGAGGAGTCCGCCGACGACCAGTCCGGCGACGAATCCGGAGGCCAGCCGCACCGCCATGAACAGGCCCATGGCCAACGCCCGGCCCGTCGTCTCGTAGACGAAGAGATTGAGCGCGACCATATTCAGGAATGTGCCGTAGGAAGACACCGCGTATCCGGCCACCAGGAATCGAAAACGGCGCTCGGAGACCGCGGTGTCCCGGGTCTTTCGAGATCCGCCGTCCGGCTCGTCCGCCGTCGGCCCGTCCGCACTCCCGATTCCAGATGTCACCCGCTCATACTCGTCGAGCGCGGGAGCCGGGCGGGAGACTCCCGATTGCACAAAGGTAATCTGCATCCTTGTGAAGGACGATCATTCCCCCTCACCGGTATGTGATTGCCGTGAATCACCCTCGGACCGGTCGATACCGGAACAACCCTGCGAGGCGGCGCTCGCGACCTATCGCCGTGCGCTGACGGAGGGCAGCCTCCCGGCCGCCGCCGCACCCCCCTGTCTGCTCTCCCTGCATCTGCTGGTCGCCGACCAGGACTCGCCCGGCCACCTCATCCCCGTACCGCCGGAGACCGCCTCGTTCGCCGCGCTCGCCCCCATCGAGAAGGCGATCGTCGAGCAGCGCCGCACCCTGCGCTCCGCCCGGGCCACCCTCGCCGCCTTCGAGGGCCTCTACGCCGAGGTCCACCGGCCCGAACGCCCCGCCCTCACCCGGCTCTCCGGCAAGGCCGTCATCGGCAAGGCCCTGGACGCCGGGGTCAGCGGCTGCCGTACCGAGGTCCGCACCGCCCACCCCGGCGGCGGACGCCCCGCCCACGTCCTGGCGCAGTCCCTCCCGCGCGATCTGAGCAACCTGCGGCGCGGTATCCGGCAGCGCACCCTCTACCAGCACACCGTCCGCTCCGACCGCACCACGCTCGCCTACATCGAGCAGGTGACCGCCGAAGGGGCCGAGATCAGGACCCTGCCCGAGGTCATGGACCGGTTCATCGTCTTCGACCGGGACCTCGCCTTCATCCCGTACTCCGACGAACCGCACACCGCGCTGCGCGTCCGGCACCCGGCGCTGGTCCGCTTCCTGGTCCGCCACTTCGACGAGGCGTGGTCCCGGGCCGTCCCCGTACGCCCCGAACGCGCCCCGCTGCGCACGCCCGTCGTCACCTCCGACCTCCAGCGCGCGATCCTCCAGGCCGTCGTCAACGGTGAGACGGACGCCGCGATCGCCCGCAGGATCGGCATGAGCCGCCGCAGCGTCGCCGAGCACATGCGCAAGGTCTCCGAGCAGCTCGGCAGCAACAGCCGGGCCCAACTCGGCTACCTGGTCGCGACATCGGGCCTGCTGGACGACTGAGAGACGCCGAAGGGGGCCTGCCCGGACGGGCAGGCCCCCTCTGTCGTACGCGTACGGGTCAGGCCAGACCCGGCCCCCGCACCGGAATGCTGGTGAACGTCGGAGCCGGGGCGGGCTCGGTGAAGAAGTCGTTGCCCTTGTCGTCGACGACGATGAACGCGGGGAAGTCCTCGACCTCGATCTTCCAGACCGCCTCCATGCCGAGCTCCTCGTACTCGACGACCTCGACCTTCTTGATGCAGTCCTGGGCGAGCCGGGCCGCCGGGCCGCCGATCGAGCCGAGGTAGAAACCGCCGTGGGAGCCGCAGGCGTCGGTGACCTGTTTGCTGCGGTTGCCCTTCGCGAGCATCACCTTCGAGCCGCCCGCCGCCTGGAACTGCTCCACGTAGCTGTCCATCCGGCCGGCCGTCGTCGGACCGAAGGAACCGGAGGCGTACCCCTCGGGCGTCTTCGCCGGGCCCGCGTAGTACACCGGGTGGTCCTTCAGGTACTGCGGCATCTCCTCGCCCGCGTCAAGGCGTTCCTTGATCTTGGCGTGCGCGATGTCACGGGCCACGACCAGCGGGCCGGTCAGCGAGAGCCGGGTCTTGACCGGGTACTTCGTCAGCTCGGCCAGCACCTCGTCCATCGGCCGGTTGAGGTCGATCTCCACGACGTCCCCGCCGGCCTCGTCGAGGTGCTCGTCGGTGGTGTCGGGGAGGAAGCGCGCCGGGTCCTTCTCCAGCTGCTCCAGGAAGACGCCCTCGGCGGTGATCTTCGCGGTGGCCTGGCGGTCCGCCGAGCAGGACACGGCGATCGCGACGGGCAGCGAGGCGCCGTGCCGGGGCAGCCGCACCACACGCACGTCGTGGCAGAAGTACTTGCCGCCGAACTGCGCGCCGATCCCGATCTTCTGCGTCAGCTCGAAGACCTTCTCCTCCAGCTCCTTGTCCCGGAAGCCGTGCCCGGTGGGGGAGCCCTCGGCGGGCAGCTCGTCGAGGTAGTGCGCGGAGGCGTACTTGGCGGTCTTCAGCGCGAACTCCGCCGACGTGCCGCCGACCACGATCGCCAGGTGGTACGGCGGGCAGGCCGCGGTCCCCAGCGAACGGATCTTCTCCTCCAGGAACTTCATCATGGAGGCCTCGTTCAGGACGGCCTTCGTCTCCTGGTACAGGAAGGACTTGTTGGCCGAGCCGCCGCCCTTCGCCATGAACAGGAACTTGTACGCGCCGCCGTCGGTGGCGTACAGCTCGATCTGGGCCGGCAGGTTGGAGCCGGTGTTCTTCTCGTCCCACATGGTCAGCGGGGCCATCTGCGAGTAGCGCAGGTTGAGCTTGGTGTAGGCGTCGTAGATCCCGTGCGACAGGGCCTCCTCGTCACCGCCCTCGGTCAGCACGTTCTGCCCGCGCTTGCCCATGACGATCGCCGTGCCCGTGTCCTGGCACATCGGCAGGACGCCCGCGGCGGCGATGTTCGCGTTCTTCAGGAGGTCCAGCGCCACGAACTTGTCGTTGGAGGACGCCTCCGGGTCGTCGACGATCCGCCGCAGCTGCGCCAGGTGGGCCGGGCGCAGATAGTGCGAGATGTCGTGCATCGCCTCGGCGGCCAGGGTGCGCAGCGCCTCCGGCTCGACCTTGAGGAACGTCCGGCCGTCGGCCTCGAAGGTGGAGACACCCTCGGCGGTCACCAGACGGTACGGCGTGGTGTCCTCCCCCAGGGGGAGCAGATCGGAGTACGCAAACTCTGCCATGACGGCCATTCCTCACTCGGCGACAGCGGCTGACCTCCCTCGGGCAGCGCGTCCACCAGGGTAGAACGCCGCCTTCGGGCGAATCCTGTGAGGTAAGGCTCACCTGGACGCAGACCGGGCCGGACGCGCCGGTCGGAGGCGAGGGCGCGCCGGTTGGAGGGGTAGTCGCGATCTATCGCGTTTGGGTACGCTGGGCCGGTGGACCTAGAGAAGCAGCCCCAGCAGCCCCTCACGCCGGCCGTCCCACCGCCCGCCGAAGTCCTGAACGGCGACGGCATCCGCGCCTCCGACGCCGACCGCGACCGGATCGCGGACATCCTGCGCGAGGCGATGGCCGAGGGCCGTCTGACGGCGGACGAGCACGCCGAGCGGGTGGACCTGGTCTACCGGGCCAAGACCGTCGGCGAGCTCCAGCCGCTCGTCCGGGACCTGCCCGCCGCCTCCGGTTCCACCGCGCAGGGCGCGGGCACGCGCCCGTACAGCTACGGCCCCGAGGCCCCGGAAGGCCCCGCGGACAATCTCGTCGCGGTCTTCAGCAGCTCCGTCCGCAAGGGGCGTTGGCGGGTCGGCGGCCGGACGAACGCCTTCGCGCTCTTCGGCAGCGTGGAGATCGATCTGACCGAAGCGCTTTTCGGCCAACGCTTCACCGTCATCAATGCGACGTCCATCTTCGGCAGCGTCGAGGTCCGCGTCCCGGAGAACATCTCCCTGCGCGGCAACGGCACCGGTGTGTTCGGCGGTTTCGAGGTGAAGTCGCTCGAATCCGCCGACCCGGAAGCCCCGGTCGTCGTTGTGAACGGCTATGCCGTGTTCGGGAGTGTGGAGGCGAAGCCGAAGCGGGGAAAGTTCGTCGCGGATCTCCAGCGACGGCTGCGTAAACACCTGGGCCACTGAATACGGCACCACTGACGACCTCTGATAATCGGCCAGAATGCCGCAGGGGCGCATTGCGGTGAGTCGCGCGCCGGTGCCACTCAGTGCATAGGCGTACGTACAGCGGGTAGGGAGTGCTGCATCGACTCTCGCTCGCGAAGCCGTAGCCGTCGTCAGGAGTAGCCCGTGCTGCAATCGCCGCATCAGCCTCTGCAGGTCGCCGCCGTTCCGGCCCAGCGGACCCCCGCTCGGGAGGACGATGCGGGCCCCTGGCATTCCGAGGCGGCCTGCCGCCGTGACGAGGCGGGCCTCTTCTTCGCCCCCTCCAAGGAACCGACCGCCGCCCGGCTGGCCCGCGAGGAGGCTGCCAAGCGGGTGTGCGGCGGCTGTCCGGTCATGATCGAGTGCCGGGAGCACGCGCTGATGCAGCCCGAGCCGTACGGGGTGTGGGGCGGGCTCACCGCGGCCGAGCGCCGGGTGGCGCTCGCCCGGCGGCGACGGCGGGACATCGAGATCAAGGCCGCGACGACGGCCGAGCACATAGCCGCGGCAGGCTGAAGGCGTACGCGAAGGGGGTGCGGGGAGCGAACAGGCTCCCCGCACCCCCTTCGTGCGCTTGGGGGGTCCGGCGGATCAGGGCCGGAAAACCCCCAACGCTCGCTGGCCCTCGGCTACTTCGCGCGGTCGAAGTCGATGGCGCTGTAGGCCCGCAGCTTCGACAGCCGATGGGTCGAGGAGATCGACCGGATCGTGCCGGACTTGGACCGCATCACGATCGACTCGGTGGTCGCTGTCTCCGCGCGGTACCGCACACCGCGCATCAGCTCACCGTCGGTGATCCCCGTCGCCACGAAGAACACGTTGTCGCCGCTGACCAGGTCGTCGGTGGACAGCACCCGGTCCAGGTCGTGGCCCGCGTCCAGCGCCTTCTGCCGCTCCGCCTCGTCCTTCGGCCAGAGCTTGCCCTGGATGACACCGCCGAGGCACTTTATGGCGCACGCCGAGATGATGCCCTCGGGCGTTCCGCCGACGCCCATCAGCAGGTCGACGCCGGTGCCCTCGCGGGCCGCCATGATCGAGCCCGCGACATCGCCGTCCGAGATGAACTTGATCCGCGCGCCGGTCTCCCGGATCTCCTTGACGATGCCCTCGTGCCGGGGCCGGTCGAGGATGACGACCGTGACGTCCTCGGGCGTGGAGTTCTTCGCCCGCGCGACGCGCCGGATGTTCACCGCCACGGGCGCGTTGATGTCGACGAAGTCCGCCGCCTCGGGCCCCGTGACCAGCTTGTCCATGTAGAAGACCGCCGAGGGGTCGAACATCGCGCCGCGGTCGGCCGCCGCCAGCACGGCGATGGCGTTCGGCATGCCCTTGGCGTTGAGCGTGGTGCCGTCGATCGGGTCGACCGCGATGTCGACCTCGGCGCCGGTGCCGTCGCCGACCCGCTCGCCGTTGAACAGCATGGGGGCTTCGTCCTTCTCGCCCTCGCCGATGACGACGACGCCGTTCATCGAGACGGTCGAGACGAGGGTCCGCATGGCCTTCACTGCGGCGCCGTCGGCGCCGATCTTGTCGCCGCGGCCCACCCAGCGCCCGGCCGCCATGGCGGCGGCCTCGGTGACCCGGACCAACTCCAGGGCCAGGTTGCGGTCGGGGGCCTCCGGGGAGACCTCCAGTTGGGACGGCAGATGATGCTCGGACATCGGAGCGCACCTTTCTGTACGGCGACGACCGGATATGAGGGTGCTGCGACTCTATCGGTAGGTCGATAAAATGAGCAGTGCGGGTCACGCATGAGCACCCCGGCGCCGCCGCCCCCCGACCGGCACCCTACGGCCGGGCGTGTCAGGCCGCGTGCCACCATGGACCCGTGGCAAGCAAGCGAGGCAAGCAGACAGTCCGAGACATGTTCCTGTCGACTTTGGTGATCGCCGCCTGCGCGGGGGTCATATACCTCTTCATCCCGAAGGACGAGCACGCCGACCCGGTCAAGGCGGTCGACTTCACCGTGGAGCTGGCGACGGTACGGACCGACGCCCCCTATCCGGTGGCCGCGCCGGAGGGCCTGCCGGAGAAGTGGAAGGCCACCTCCGTCCGCTACGACGGGGCCGAGGGCAAGGCCTGGCACCTGGGCTTCCTCGACGCCGACCGCAGGTACGTCGCGGTCGAGCAGTCCACCTCCGCCGCGCGCACGTACGTCCCCGAGGTCACCCAGAAGGCGAAGGACACCGGCCGGACCGAGACGGTGGCGGGCAAGGAGTGGCAGGTCTGGGAGGGCGACAAGTACAACGCCCTCGTGCTGCCCGGCAAGGGCCACACCACGGTGGTCACCGGCTCGGCGCCGAAGGAGAGCCTGGTCGAGATGGTCGAGGCGCTGAAGACGACGCCGCCCGCCACGCCGGCTTCCTGACGCGCGGCCCGCGCCGGCTCCCGTACGCGAAGGGCCCCGGAACACCAGGTGATGGTGTTCCGGGGCCCTTCGCGCGTGACGGTGACCGTACGACGGAGGCTCAGACGGTCGTGACGACCTCGTCGAAGGAGAGGCGCGGGCTGCGCGGGAACCAGGCGTCCTCGCCCGGCTTGCCGATGTTGACGACCATCAGCGGGGTGTGGTCGCCGTCCAGGAACTCCTTCTGGATGCCGGCGGGGTCGTAACCGGTCATCGGGCCTGCGGCCAGACCGGCGGCGCGGACGCCGATGATGAAGTAGGCGGCCTGGAGCGCGGCGTTGAGGCCGGCGGCCGACTCACGGGCCGGGCGCTCCGCGAAGAACATGTCCTTGGCCTGGGGGAAGTGCGGGAGCAGCGCCGGAAGCTCCTCGTGGAACTCGTTGTCGGCGGCCAGGATCGCGACCAGCGGGGCCGTCGCGGTCTTCGGACGGTTGCCCTCGGCCATGTGCTGCACCAGGCGCTCGCGTCCCTCGGCGGAGCGGACCAGGACGACGCGCAGCGGCGACTGGTTGAAGGCGGTCGGGCCGAACTTCACCAGGTCGTAGATCGCCTGGACCTGCTCGTCGGTCACGGGCTCGTCGGTGAAGGTGTTGGCGGTGCGGGCCTCGCGGAAGAGGAGGTCCTGAGCGGCGGGATCGAGAACGAGAGACATCTGGTGCAAACCTTCCGAACGAACGCGGTGGGGAGAGTCCGAAGGTACGCCAGAGATAGGTTAACTTTCAACTAAAACCGGAGCCGAGTGATCCATTACACACCCTTGCATGATGCAGCTAGTTGGTGTGAGGGTCCTGGGCTCAGACCTCGCCGCCGCCGTCCTGCGGACGGGCCAGGGCCGCGTCCAGCCGGGCGCGGGCGCCCTCCAGCCAGTGCCGGCAGACCTTCGCCAGCTCCTCGCCGCGCTCCCACAGGGCCAGCGACTCCTCCAGCGTCGTGCCGCCCGCCTCCAGCCGGCGCACGACCTCGATCAGCTCGTCGCGCGCCTGCTCGTACCCGAGCGTGCCCGTGGCGGCAGCCGCCGCCGTACCCTCGTCCGTCATGTGATCCACCCTAGATGTGAGCTGTTACGTCATCGTGGGAACGGCCCCGGCCCCGGCCTCTGGTCGGCCGGCTCATCCGTCCCCGTCCCGGTCCACCCGCACCGTGAACTCGCCCTCCGACACCCGCGCCCGCAGCGGCTCGCCGGGCGCCCCCGCCTCGTCGGGGGAGCGCACCACGTGGCCGTCGGGCCGCTGGAGCACGGCGTAACCCCGCTCCAGGGTCGCGGCCGGCGACAGCGAGACGACCCGGGCGAGCGTGTGCGACAGCTCGGAGTCGGCGCGGTCCAGCAGATGGCCCAGCACCCGGCGGCTGCGCCCGAGGAGCGCGTCCACCTCGGCCTCGCGCTCGTCCACCAGCCGCTGGGGCCGCTCCATCGCGGGGCGGCCCAGCGCGTGCGCGAGCCCCCGCTCCTCCCGGTCCAGCAGCCCCCGTACGGTACGCAGCGCCCGGTCCCGCAACTGCTGGACGCGCTCCAGCTCCTCGCCCACATCGGGCACGACCTTCTTGGCCGCGTCCGTGGGCGTGGAGGCGCGCAGATCGGCGACCAGGTCCAGCAGCGGGGAGTCCGGCTCATGGCCGATCGCGGAGACCACCGGCGTACGGCAGGCGGCCACGGCCCGGATCAACTGCTCGTCGGAGAAGGGCAGCAGATCCTCGACGCTGCCGCCGCCCCGGGCCACCACGATCACGTCGACCTCGTCCAGCGCGTCCAGCTCCTCGACCGCCTGCACCACCTGGGCGACCGCGTTCACCCCCTGCACGGCGGTGTTGCGGACCTCGAAGCGCACGGCGGGCCAGCGGCGGCGGGCGTTCTCCAGGACGTCCCGCTCGGCGGCGGAGGCCCGCCCGCAGACGAGCCCGATGAGCTGGGGGAGGAAGGGGAGCGGCTTCTTCCGGTCGAGTGCGAAGAGCCCCTCGCCGGCGAGCGACTTCTTGAGCTGCTCCAGCCGCACGAGCAACTCACCGATGCCGACCGGCCGTATGTCGGTGGCCCGCAGCGACAGCTGCCCCCGGGGCGCGTACCACTCGGGCTTGGCGAGGACGACGACGCGCGCGCCCTCCGTCACCACATCGGCGATCCGGTCGAAGACCTGCCGGAAACAGGTGACGCTCACCGAGATGTCGTGCGACGGATCGCGCAGCGTCAGGAAGACGACCCCGGCCCCCGGCCGCCGCGACAGCTGGGTGATCTGCCCCTCCACCCAGATGGCGCCGAGCCGGTCGATCCACCCCCCGATGAGCCGGGACACCTCGCCGACGGGCAGCGGCGCTTCCGCGGACGTGTTGAGAGCCATACGGGCGAGCGTATCGGCACCCACCGACAGGACCCGGGCCCCGCGCGAGGGGGACCCGGCCCGGACGGCGCGTCGCTCACCCGGGCGGGCCGCGTGGCTCACCCGTTCCTGCCCGAGCCGCTCACGCGGGCCTCACGGCGTCACGCGACCGGGCTTCAGCGCCGGCGGAGCCGGGCCTCAGCGCCCAGCAGCACCGGGCCTCAGCGCGCATCGGTGCCGGGCCTCGCCGCTCAGCAGACCCGGCCTCAGCGCTCGGCAGCGCCGGGCCCGCCGGGCTTCCCGGGCCCACCAGGCTTCCCCGGCCCGCCGGGCCCGCTCTGCCGCCCCGTGCCCTGCACCGCCAGCACCACGAGCCCCACCCCCAGCCAGCAGAGGCCCACCACCTGGGCGGAGGTCGTCGCCTCCACGATGACCGCGATGAGCACCCCCGCGCCGACCACGGGCACGAGGACATGCCGCCACCACACCGGCGGCCCCGCCATCCGGCGGATGACGAACCAGCCGACCACCGACGCGTGGAGCAGGACGAACGCCGTCAGCGCGCCGATGTCCACCACCGAGACCAGATGGTCCAGCCCGTCGTCGCGCCGGGCCGCCCACACGGCGGCCACCAGCGTCACGATGCCCGCGCCGAGGATCGCGAGGCGCGGCACGCCCGACGTCGGATCGACCTTCGCCAGGAGGCTCGGCAGCCGCCGCTCGCGGGCCATCGCGAAGACGAGCCGACCGGCGGCGGCCTGCCCCGCCAGCGCGGCGAACGCCGCCCCGATCGCCTTGCTGACCGCCACCAGATCGTGCAGCCAGGTCCCCACCGAGGCGTCCACCGCGTCGTAGAACGCCGACCCCTGCGCCGCCGGGTCCGCCGCCAGCTCGGCCGAGCTCACCGGCTCCAGCAGCGCCGCCAGATACGTCTGCGCCACGAACAGGACACCGGCGAGCACCAGACAGAACAGCACCGCCCGCGCCACCTTCTGCGAGCCGCCCGTCACCTCCTCGGCGAACGAGGCGATGGCGTCGAAGCCCAGATACGACAGCACGGCGATCGACACGGCTCCCAGCACCGCCGCCATGGAGAACGCGGTGTCCCCGGTCAGCGGCGTCAGCCAGCCGCGCTGGGCCCCGTCCCGTACGAGGACGACCACCGCCGCGACCACGAAGACCAGCAGCACCACGATCTCCATCGCCAGCACCGCGAAGCCGACGCGGGCGGCGGCCCGTACGCCCCACAGGTTGAGCAGGGTGGTCACGAGCACCGCGATCGCGGTCCACACCCACCGCGAGACCTCCGGCACCAGGGCGTTCATCGCGATCCCGGAGAAGAGGTAGGCGACGGCGGGGATCAGCAGGTAGTCGAGCATCGCCATCCACCCGGCGATGAAGCCCGGCCCTTCCCCGAGCCCCTTGCGGGCATACGTGAAGACCGAACCGGCGAAGGGGGCGACCCGCACCATCTGGGCGTAGCTGAAGGCGGTGAAGCCCATGACCACGGTGGCCACGATGTAGACGAGGGCGACCGCGCCGTCGGATTTCGCGTCCAGGGTGCCGAACACGCCGACGGGGGCCATCGGGGCGATGAAGAGGAGCCCGTAGACGACGAGGTCCCGGAACCCCAGAGTCCGCCGCAGCCTGCCCGGCTCCGCACTGCTGCCCGCACTGCTGTTCGTACCGCTGCCGAGACCGCTCTCCGACACCGGGTCACCACCCTCCATCACCATCCGCGATTCCTGACACACGCACCGCGACCAGTGTGGCGATCGGGCCGTCCTCGCGCCTGTTCGCCACGGCCTTACGATGGGACGCATGACTGCAACGCCTGCCCGCCGTGTCCTGCTCGCCGCTCCCCGTGGCTACTGCGCGGGCGTGGACCGTGCCGTGATCGCCGTCGAGAAGGCCCTGGAGCAGTACGGGGCCCCGATCTACGTCCGCCACGAGATCGTGCACAACAAGTACGTCGTGCAGACCCTGGAGAAGAAGGGTGCGATCTTCGTGGACGTCACCGCGGAGGTGCCCGAGGGCTCCATCGTGATGTTCTCCGCGCACGGAGTCGCGCCCACCGTCCACGCGGAGGCCGCCGAGCGCAAGCTCGCCACCATCGACGCGACCTGCCCGCTCGTCACCAAGGTCCACAAGGAAGCCGTCCGGTACGCCAAGGAGGACTACGACATCCTCCTGATCGGCCACGAGGGCCACGAGGAGGTCATCGGCACCTCCGGCGAGGCCCCCGACCACATCCAGCTGGTCGACGGCCCCGAGGACGTGGCGAACATCGAGGTCCGCGACGAGTCGAAGGTCGTCTGGCTCTCCCAGACCACGCTCTCCGTCGACGAGACGATGGAGACGGTCGGCGCCCTCAAGTCGAAGTTCCCGAACCTGCTCTCGCCGCCCAGCGACGACATCTGCTACGCCACGCAGAACCGTCAGATCGCGGTGAAGAAGCTGGCCGAGGACGCCGAGCTGGTCATCGTGGTCGGCTCCAAGAACTCCTCGAACTCCATCCGGATGGTCGAGGTCGCCCTCGACGCCGGAGCCGACGCCGCGTACCTGGTCGACTTCGCGAGCGAGATCGACGAGGCGTGGCTGGAGGGCGTGACCACGGTCGGCCTCACCTCCGGCGCCTCGGTGCCCGACGTCCTGGTCGACGGGGTCATCGAGTGGCTCGCCGAGCGCGGTTACGAGGACGTGGAGACGGTGAAGACGGCCGACGAGTCGATCACCTTCTCCCTGCCCAAGGAGCTCCGCCGCGACCTGCGCGCCGAGGCCGCCGCCCTTTCCGCCGAGTAGCCGCGCAAGGGGCCCGGCCTGCCCGTACCGTGGGTGCCATGGAGATCTTCGGCGTGGACATCGGCGGATCCGGGATCAAGGGCGCTCCCGTGGACCTGGACCGCGGAGACCTGGCGCGGGAGCGCCACAAAGTGCTGACACCGCACCCGGCCACGCCCAAGGGCGTGGCCGACGGCGTGGCGGAGGTGGTCGGCCATTTCGACTGGTCGGGCCCGGTCGGCATCACGTTCCCGGGGGTCGTCACGGACGGCATCACCCGCACCGCGGCCAATGTCGACAAGGGCTGGATCGACACGGACGCGCGCACCCTGCTGGCCGAGCGGATCGGTCAGCCCGTCACCATCCTGAACGACGCGGACGCGGCCGGGGTCGCGGAGATGACCTTCGGCGCGGGCAAGGGCCGTACGGGCACGGTCATCCTGCTGACGTTCGGTACGGGCATCGGCAGCGCGGTCTTCACCGACGGCAAGCTCGTCCCCAACACCGAGCTGGGCCACCTGGAACTGCACGGCCACGACGCGGAGAAGCACGCCTCCACGAAGGCCAAGGAGGACGAGGACCTGAGCTGGCAGCACTGGGCGCACCGGGTCCAGAAGTATCTGCTGCACGTGGAGATGCTGTTCTCGCCGGAGCTGTTCATCATCGGCGGCGGCGTGAGCCGCAAGGCGGAGAAGTTCCTGCCCCTGATCGAGAAGGTCCGGGCCGAGCTGGTCCCGGCGCAGCTGCAGAACAACGCGGGCATCGTGGGGGCGGCGATGGCGGCGGCGGGTTCGGCGCAGGGCCAGGCCTGAGCGGGCCGGGCGGACCGGGTCGGAAGCGGGGCGTCCGGGCCGAGCGGGCCGGGCCCAGGAGCGGGGCCGCCGGACCTCAGGGCCGCTGAGGGCGGCGGACCGCGATGGCGGAAGCAGCAGGCTAGGGCAGACCGGGCCCAGGAGCGGGGCCCCGGGGCCTCTGCGGCCGCGGGGACGTGATGGCGGAAACGGCAGGCCAGGGCAGGCAGGCCCGGGGAGCGGGGCCGTCTGACCTCAGGGCCTCTGCGGCCGCCGGGCCGCAGCCCCGGCTGTGCCCGCCGAGCCCGCCCCCGCCCTTACGGGCTTCGCGCCCGGCGGGGAGGCGGCGGCTGCGGCCCGGGGCGTGCGCTCACCGGCGGGGCCGCGCCCCTGGGCCAGGACGTACCGCCGCCGGGCCCGCATCAGGCGCACCTTGCGTACGGTGGCGATGACGCCCGCGACGAGCGTTCCGCCGTACAGCCAGCCGGCGTGCACGGCGAGGGCGGTGACCAGGCCCATGACCTGCCCGCCGAAGCCCTCGGACCCCCCGGAGATCGGGAAGACCCCGACGGCGAAGGCGATCGGCACGCTGATCGGCGCGGTGACGAGGTCGGCGGGCCGGACCCAGAGAGCGGTGAGCGCGCTGACGGGCAGGAAGAGCAGCCCGTAGACGAGCTCCGAGCTGTCGAACAGCAGTCGGTCGACACAGGCGAGCACGAACATGGTGAGCGAGGCGAACAGCCCGGCTCCGATCCCGGTGAGCCGGGGATTGGGGAACCGCCGCAACGCGAGGACGACGGGCGGCACGCTCCGCACCCGTACCCGGTACACGGCGGAACCACCCGGCGCGGGCGGGGCACCACCCGGCGCGGGCGGGGCGGGCGCGGCCTGCGGGGGCTGCCGGCGCTGCGGGGGACGTGTTTTGTGCTGCTCCACCTCCACAACGTAGGTCGCGGGGGGCGGGGAATCAGGCGTTGGACACGCGCTTTGGCCGACCTTGGGGTTGCGTTCGATGCCACACGGCCGAAAGCCGTCACTGTTCGGGCCCGTGGGGCAGGCCCGTAGACTGGAGAATCGGTCCACTGCGGGGTCCCGGCCACCAACGGCCGAGTCGGCCCCGGGACTCCTGCCCCCTGCCCCTCCCCGCCTCACTCCAGGAAGTCGCCAACGTGTCGCTCACGATCGGAATCGTCGGTCTGCCGAATGTCGGCAAGTCGACCCTGTTCAACGCCCTGACCAAGAACGACGTGCTGGCGGCCAACTACCCGTTCGCCACGATCGAGCCGAACGTCGGCGTGGTCGGCGTCCCGGACCCGCGCCTGAACAAGCTCGCGGAGATCTTCAGCTCGCAGCGGCTCCTCCCGGCGACGGTGGACTTCGTCGACATCGCCGGCATCGTCCGGGGCGCGTCGGAGGGTGAGGGCCTGGGGAACAAGTTCCTGGCGAACATCCGCGAGTCCGACGCGATCTGCCAGGTCATCCGGGCCTTCAAGGACGAGAACGTCGTGCACGTCGACGGCAAGGTCTCGCCGAAGGACGACATCGAGACGATCAACACCGAGCTGATCCTCGCCGACCTCCAGTCCGTCGAGAAGGCCGTCCCGCGCCTGACGAAGGAGTCCCGCCTCCAGAAGGAGAAGGTCGCGGTCCTCGCCGCGGTCGAGGAGGCGCAGAAGATCCTGGAGTCCGGCCAGACCCTGTTCGCGGCGGGCATCACGGCGGCCACGGAGAAGGGCAGGCTCCTCCACGAGCTGCACCTCCTCACCGTCAAGCCGTTCCTGTACGTCTTCAACGTCGACGAGGACGAGCTGGTCGACGAGGACTTCAAGAACGAGCAGCGCGCCCTGGTCGCCCCCGCCGAGGCGATCTTCCTCAACGCCAAGATCGAGTCCGAGCTGATCGAGCTCGACGACGACGAGGCCCTCGAACTGCTCCAGTCCATGGGCCAGGAAGAGCCCGGCCTCGCCACCCTCGGCCGCGTCGGCTTCGAGACCCTCGGCCTCCAGACCTACCTCACGGCAGGCCCGAAGGAGGCCCGCGCCTGGACCATCAAGAAGGGCGCCACGGCCCCGGAGGCGGCCGGTGTCATCCACACCGACTTCCAGAAGGGCTTCATCAAGGCGGAGATCGTCTCCTTCGCCGACCTGGTGGAGACGGGTTCGGTCGCCGAGGCCCGCGCCAAGGGCAAGGCCCGCATGGAGGGCAAGGACTACGTCATGCAGGACGGGGACGTGGTGGAGTTCCGCTTCAACGTCTAGCGGGTGGCACCGCAGCACGTCGCTGATCTTTCGGACATGCAGGTCAGAGAGGGTCCGGCTCTTTGAGTCGGGCCCTTGGTTTTCCGTGCTGGGACTTGCGCGGGCCGGACGCTGGGCGCGTGTGGAGGTAGCGCGGACGTGGCGCCTTTCCTACTCGTTTGACACAATCTGGGTATGGTTGAGACGACGAACAGCATCGGGGAAGGGCCGGCGACGCGGGTGAGCCTGTCACTTCCTGAGGGGACCGCGGAGGCGATTCGGGCTCGGGTGGGCAAGCGGGAGTTCTCAGCGTTCATCGCCGAGGCGGTCGAGCGTGAGCTGCGCGGGCAGGTCCTGGACGAGTACCTGGCGGACTACGAGAGCCGCAAAGGGCCGGTTTCCGAGCCGGCTCGTCAGCGGGCGCGGCAGGTCTTCGACGAGGTCTTCGCCGAGGAGGCCGAGTGGCCCGCCGCAGGCTGAGTCACGAGGGGACGCTGGTCCTTGACAGCGAGGGACTGTCGAGGCTGCTTGCCGACGACGAGCAGGTGGTGGCTCTGATCGCTGAGGCGCGCTCGCGCGGTATGGAGGTCGTGGTCAGTTCGCTCACCATCATCGAGGCCGTCCATGCCCGTCCGAACAAGTCCCGCCTGAACTGGGTGCTTTCCGGGCTGCGGGTCGTCCCGATCGGTGACGAGGAGGCGAGGTCCGCCTCGGAGTTGCTGATGAATGTGGGGTTGCACGGACACCAGTACGCGATCGATGCGGCCGTCGCCGAGGCCGCGCTGCGACAGCGCCGCCCCGTGGTCATGCTGACTTCCGACATCGACGACATGGCCAAGCTCTGCGGTGGCCGGGTGCGGCTAGTGGGGATCTGAATGCGCTCGACTACGTCGAGGCCGCGGGTTGCGCCAGGTCGGCCTCGTCGCCGCAGAGCCGGAATGCGAGCTGCCGCTACCGCGGCGAGCGTCCAGGCGTTGGAGGACTTCCTGGACGCGGGCCCGCGACAGTCAGTCGCCTGGTACTGACGTTGGGCTGCCGCCGGACGGAGGGACAGTTCCAGCCGTACGCCACCGGATTCCTCTTCGCGCGGCCGGTGCGGCGGAGGAGTCCTCGGCGGCGCCGATCGGCTACGGCTGGAACGGCTCGTTCGACTACGTACCGCGTGTACCGGACGACGATCACCTGCCGTACGAGCTTCCGTTTCCGAGTGGCCCCGCATAGGGAAGCCGGCACGTGAGAACGGGATTCGTGAACGGGGCCCGGACCCACGTGCCGGGACACACCGGAACTCGTAGATCGGGCAGGCCGGGCGGTTCCGGCCGGGGTCCGAAGGGGTACTACCTGAGTAGGTCCCCTTGGGGAGGCTGATTCGATGCCGTGGTTCGCATGGTTGCTCGCCGCCGCGGCGCTCGGCGCTGCGGAGTTCTTCACCCTGACGCTGGTCTTCGGGCTACTGGCCGGCGCGGCAGTGGTCGCTGCCGTCGTGGCCGGGGTGGGCGTCGGCCTGCTCGGTCAGCTCGTGGCGCTCGGACTGGCGGCCGTGGCGGGTCTCGCCCTCGTCCGCCCCGTCGCGATGCGGCAGCTCACCCAGGGGCCTCTGACCCGTGACGGCAGCGACGCGCTGATCGGCAAGCGCGCGGAGGTCGTGCAGGAGGTCACCGCGACCCATGGCCTGATCAAGCTCGCCGGAGAGGAGTGGACCGCCCGCGCCCTCGACGAGAGCCATGTGATCCCGGTGGGAGCGCTGGTGGACGTCATGGAGATCGAGGGCGCGACAGCCGTCGTCTATCCCCGCGAGCTCCTTCCGTGACCGGCCGAACACGTAGCGCTGAACCCCCGGCGCCGCGCCCGTAGCGAGCAGCGTTGGAGGAAGCAGCATGGATCCGGTGGTCATACCGATTCTCGTGGCGGCGCTCGTCGCGGTGTTCCTCGTGGCGGCCACCGTGCGGATCGTTCCGCAGGCGCGCCGCTACAACATCGAGCGGTTCGGCCGGTACCGCCGGACCCTCCAGCCCGGCCTGAACTTCGTCCTGCCGGTGGCGGACCGCGTCAACACCAAGCTCGACGTGCGTGAGCAGGTGTATTCGTCCGACCCCAAACCGGTGATCACCGAGGACAACCTCGTGGTCAACATCGACACCGTGCTCTACTACCAGATCACCGACCCGCGGGCCGCGGCCTACGAGGTCGCCGACTATCTGCAGGCCATCGACCAGCTCACCGTGACCACCCTGCGGAACGTCATCGGTTCCATGGACCTGGAGGGGACGCTCACCTCGCGTGAGGAGATCAACGCCCGGCTCCGTGCCGTCCTCGACGACGCGACCGGGAAGTGGGGCATCCGGGTCAACCGGGTCGAGATCAAGGCCATCGATCCGCCGAACACCATCAAAGAGGCGATGGAGAAGCAGATGCGGGCCGAGCGTGACAAGCGCGCGGCCATCCTGCACGCCGAAGGTGAGCGGCAGGCCAAGATCCTCACCGCCGAGGGTACGAAGCAGAAGGACATCCTGGAGGCCCAGGGCACGCAGCAGGCCATGATCCTGCGGGCCGACGGTGAGTCGAAGGCCGTGGAGCTCGTCTTCCAGGCCGTCCACCGCAACAACGCCGACGCGAAGGTCCTGGCGTACAAGTACCTGGAGACGCTCCCGCATCTGGCGCAGAGCGACAACAACACCTTCTGGGTGATCCCGGGCGAGCTGACCGAGGCGATCCGCACCGTCACCACCGCGTTCGGCGACCAGTCGGGCGGGGCGGGTCTTCCGGCGTCCGCCGAGCGCGAGGACGCGGCCGCCGATATCGCCGACAGCGACAAGGACAGCGTCGGGGCGCCGGAGATCGAGCCGAACTCCACCCTCGCGCTGGACGCCGTCGCCGCCGCCGACGAGGCCGCGAAGCAGGCCGCCGCCGCGGTGAGCGACGCGAAGGCGGAGGCGGAGGCCGCGGGCGAGACCAGGCTGCCGGGGCGGCGGTAGGCCATCGGCGCTGAGGCTTCCCGGACGTAAAACGTAAACGCCTTGGTACGGCTGCGCCCGTACGGCAGACTTGCCGCGCAACTCACTCACGGCACAGGCGACTCGGGGGAATACGACGGTGAATCGCCGCCCGGCCGTGCTGCTGGCCGCCTACGGGGCGTGGAGCCAGGCGACCGTCCTGTTCTTCCTCGACCCGCTGAAGCGGCAGGTCTCCGGCCTCGTGGAGCCCGAGGCGACCGTGGGCGAGGTCCAACTCCTGGGCCTCTCCCTCGAAGGCTTCGCGGTGCGCGACCTGTCCCATGTGCAGGGATGGCTGCCGCAGGTCGTCTTCCTGCTGCTGAGCGGGCTGCTCAGCTACGGCGTACTCCGCGCGAGCGCCGGCATCAGGCCGAGGCTCAGGACCGTCGTCGCCCTGGGCGGAGCATCGCTGCTCGCCGCGGGGGTGGCGATGCTGGCCGGGCCCGCCCTGGACCCGGACGCCGTCACCGCCGTGCCCACCTACGGCGCCTGGTTGGTGCGGGCGCAGATGGGCGAAGTGCCGGGCGCGGCAGCCCAGTTCGCGCTGCTCACGCTGTGGCTGCCGGTCCTCCTCTGGCTCCTGGTGTGGCGGTACCGGGAGTGGCAGCCCCTGCGGATGTACCTCAGGACCGCGGAGGACGGCCGCGACGGTCATGAGAAGTCCGTTCCGTCGCCGGTCTCCGCCCGGCCCCGGCGCCACCTCCTCAGCGCCGGGCTCATCCCGGCCGTGCTGCTGGCCGTGGCCGGCGGACCGGTCCTTCGCCACATCCGGGTGAACCATCTGTCGCAGGGCGCCCCGGGGTCTCCGGACGCCTCGGTCACCTTCGATCCGGATCTGTGGGAGAACTACCGGCCGCCCGCCACGGTCGAGGAGTGGAGCGGTGTCCTCTACCCGGCGCTGCGCCTGCGTCCGCTGAGGACCGAGGGGCCCGGCGGCTGGATCGCGACCCTGGTGGTCTGCGCCGTCTTCCTCCTGGTGCTGGCCGTGGCGCTCCGCGCCCTGGCGCGGCGTGCGGCGGAGGTACGGCGGTGGCGCCCGGCGACCCTCGCCGACCTGGCCATGAAGGGCTGGTACGCCACGGTCCTCGCGGCCGTCGTCGCCGCGGTCGTGGACGGCCGGCTGATGCGGTGGTTCGCCCCGCGCGGCGAGAGCGGTCCGGCGGCCGAACACCTGGGGGTGGCCCTCGGCGACGCCGTCCGGTTCGGGGCGGCCTGGGGGTGGGCCACGGGGCTCGCGCTCCTGGGCGCGGTTCTGCTGGTGACGCGGAGCACGGCGGTCCCCGTGGCCCCACGCGCCGATGATGACGAGGACCAGCCGGTCCCGGAGCGTGAGGAGCGGTCGGCCCATGGCGACTAACCGACGGGGGACCCGCAGGACGGGCGCGCTCACCCGGGCGAGCGTACGCCGGGGGAGCGGGGCGCGTCCGCCGCGCCCCGAGGAGGAGGACGCGGGGACGACGGGCCGCCTGCGGTTCGTGAAGAGCCCGACCACCTGGCTGCTGGGCATCCTGCTGGCCGTGGTGACCGTGACGTTCCAGGACGTCCTGACCGCGACGGTGAAGACCATCCTGCCGCTGGACCGGGTGCCGGACCGGCTCTCACCGCAGAACGCCATCGACGTGGTCGAGGTCAGGGACGTCAAGGACATCGGGTACTACGTGGTGCGCGACGCGGGCGGGGCCGGGCCCGGCGGGGACGGGAGGATCCTCGAAGAGATCTCGTCGGGCGGCCCCTGGCGGGAGGGCCGGAAGGTCGTCGACGCCGAGACCGCGGACTGGATGATCACGGTGCAGGGCAGGGCTTCCCAGCAGGTCCGGATCACCGACATCGTGCCCGTACTGGAGGGAGGAAGGTGCGAGAAGCCGCTCGGCGGCAGCCTGGCGCACTTCCCCTCCCAGGGGGTCATGGACGTCATCCCGCTGGAGCTGGAGGTGGACGCCCCGCGCCCGCGCCTGACGACCCTCGGCAAGGACGCCGAGGACGCCAAGCCGTTCTTCACCGGCCCCCAGGCCAAGCACATCACGTTGAACCAGAACGAGACCGAGGCGTTCATCGTGCACGCGACGGCCTCGACGGGCTACTGCCGCTGGCGGTACCGCGTGCACTACGAAGTCGGCGGCAGCACGGCCGAGACGACGATCAGCGGCCCCGGGGGCAAGCCCTTCGAGCTGACCGCGCGCCTGCCCGACGCGTCGAGTTACCGGAAGGTCTACTTCCCCACGCTCGACTGCGTGGTCCCGGACTCCCGTCTGCCGCACACCTGGTACGAGCAGACCGGCGCCGAGTACGCCCGTGACCGGCGCAGCGGCAAGGTGCCGCCCTGCCCGAAGAGCTGAGGCGGCACCCTGCCGCCGTCTGTCTGCAAGAGGCGAGGCGGCCCGGCTCCCTGCCCGCAAGAGGCGAGGCGGCTCCCTACCGCCCGTCCGCCTCCACCCGCAGCTCCGCCACCCCCGCCGGCTTCGCCGGGTCCTGCGAGCGGACCGTCACCCGGACCTTCCTGGCCGTGTCACCCGCCAGGAAGGGACGCCAGAAGCGGCCGTCGAGCGAGGTTTCCAGCGTGTGGGAAGCGGGCGGTACGTCGCTCCAGCGCGGGGTCGCCGCCGTGATCCGCAGCGGGCGCGGGCCCAGGTCCACCGTCAGGGAGCCCGCCGCGCCGTCGGGGGACCAGGACGTCGCCTGACTCCCGTCCACCGCCGCCTCCGCGTACAGGCCCGGGGCCTCGGAGGTCGCCGTCACCGGGCGGCAGCGCGCCGCGTCGGCCGTCGGGACCAGGTCCGGGCGGCGGGTGGGCAGGGTCAGGGTGGAGGCCAGGCGGCGCGGCCCCTGTGCCGTGTGGACCGTGAACGGGGTGCCCGAGGTCAGCCGGACCGTGGTCGTCCGGGGCCCGATCACGACCTCGTACGCCGCGTCCCGGAACCGCAGGCCCTTCAGCGTGACGCCCTCGTGCAACTGGGGCGGCAGCGTCGGGTCCAGCCGCACGCCGTCCTCGCGGAGGCGGAGCCCCGTCAGGCCGTGCGTGAACACCTGGAGGAAGCCGCCCTTGCCGGTCAGGAAGTCGTCGGCGGGGAAACCGGACAGCGGGTCCTGTGAGCCCGCCTTGTCGCCGCGCGCCTCGGAGAACAGGTCGTACGGGCCCCGCATGAACGGGCGTACCGAGCGCTGCATGTACGTGTACGCCGAGCAGCCCGGCTCCCCGATCGCCGCCGCGTCGATCGCGTGCACCGAGTCCGTCATCGCCGGGCCGTCCGGGTCGGTACGGGCCGCGTAGTAGTCCAGGGTGGCCGCCGCCGCGCCCGGCTCCATCGGCCACTCCAGGGGGTACGTGAGCAGGACCGTGTCCGCCTGCTTGATCGTGGAGCCGTTGTAGCCCGCGTACTGGAGGAAGACCTTCTTCTCCGCGTCGTACGGGATGCGGAGACGGTCCGCGACCCGGTTCCATTCGGCGGGCGGCGTCCGGCCGAGCATGCGGGCCGAGCGGGTCGCGTTGCGCAGGGCGGTGGCGGCGACCGCGTTGGTGAACACCCCGTCGTCGACGCCGTTGCTGTACTCGTCGGGCCCCGCCACGTCGTTGACGGAGTAGCTGCCGTCCGGGTTCGCCGTGGCGCGCGACCGCCAGAAGTCGGCGATGCCCTTCAGGAGCGGCCAGCCGCGTGCCGCCAGCCAGTCGCGGTCGCCGGTGGCGAGGTAGTACTGCCAGACGGCCAGCGACACATCGCCCTGGAGGTGATTCTGGGTCAGGCAGTGCGGCGGGTCCACGCTGTGGCACTCGGAGTCCAGCCGGCCCCGGCTCGCGCTCGTCCAGGGGTAGAACAGGCCGTCGTGGCCCAGCTTCACGGCGTTCGCGCGGGCCGCGCCACGGGTGCGGTAGCGGTACTCGACGACGGAGCGCGCCAGCTCCGGGCGGGTGGCGAGCAGCCCCGGGAACATCCACGTCTCGGCGTCCCAGAACACCAGGCCCGCGTAGTTGTCGCTGGTCAGACCGGCCGGGGCGACGCTGTCCGAGGAGCCGCGCCGGGTGTTCGCCAGCAGCGCGTACTGGGCGGAGCGGAGCCACCCCTGCAACGCGCGGTCGCCGGGGACCAGGACGTCGGCGGACCAGGCCTCGCGCCAGGCCGCCTCGTTCGCCGCGAACACCCGGTCCCAGCCGCGCCGCGCCGCCCGGTGCGCCGCCTCGCGGGCGTCCTCGGCCGGGGCGTCGGAGGTGAGGGCGGTGTCGACACCGACGTACTTCTCGAACGTGTACGTCCGGTCCGCGCGGACCGGGGTCGCGCGGGGGGAAGCACCCGGGCGCAGGGTCTCGACCACGCCCGAGCCGCGCCGCATCGCCTGCGCGACCGCCCCCTCGACCTTCGTGCCGAGCGTGCGGAACGTGCCGTTCTCGCGGAGCGTGATGCGGCGCGCGCCCCGCTCGTCGAGCCGGCCGGTGACGGTCGCGGCGCCGCTCCAGCGCGGGGTCATCCGCAGCCGTACGGCGCCGGTGTGGACGTCGGAGCGGTCGGCCAGGACCTCGTAGGTGAGGTCGGTCGCACGGCCGTCCGCGGTCGTCCACCGCAGAGAGGTGCGCACGAGGCCGCAGGAGAGGAAGACGGTCTGCCGGTAGTGCGAGATCCGGCCCGCCGGGGTGTCCGGGCCGAGGGTCTCCTTGCCGACGCCCACGTCGATGCCGGTCCAGCTGGGCAGCGCGGCGATCGCCTCCCGCCCCTCGGCGACGGCCGGGTCCGCCGCGTACAGCCCGGAGACGAACGCGCCGTCGTAGCGCGGGGTGTTAAGCGGCCAGCCGGTCTTCTCCCCGGTGGCGGCGTATCCGGCGCCGGTGGCCGGGACCCGATGGCCGAGATAGCCGTTGCCGACGTACGGGTCGTAGCCGTCGGCCTCCCCGAAGCGGGTGGAGGAGGGCGCCCAGGCGGGGTCGGAGGCGTTCCCGCAGGCGGGGGGACGGCCGCCGGGGCCGGGGGAGTCGGACGGGCGGCCCTGGCCGGACGCCGGCACGGGGCCGGGCCCGGTGGCCACGGCGACCGGCGGCAGCGGGGCGATCAGGGCGGCGACGACCAGGGGCGCGAGGGCGAGGGCGGAGACGCGGGGGAGGCTCACGGTACGAAGGTAGGGAGGCGGCGGTGCGGTCGCCGGCCACGGCACGCGCAGCCCCCGCACGGGGCGCCCGCCTGCCCGCCGGATGGAGCAGATCCGGCCACCGGGGAGGCCTTGGCGGCGGGCGGGTGCCCTTGGCCGCCATGGCGGGGGCAGGCCCCTCGGCCGCCGGACTGCGGCCACGCCGGGCCGGTGGCCCGGGTCGCCGTTCGCCGCCGGACCTCGACATGCCGGGACCCGCACCCGCCACCGGGGGAGGGCCTTGGCCGCCATCGGCGGATGCCCGTCGGCCGCCGGACCGCGGCCACCTCGGGCCGCCGGGCCGCCGCCGGGCCGGGACCGCACCGGCCATCGCGGGAGGCCCCCCTACCCCGCCATCCCCGTCTTCAGTCCCGCCCCGCACAACGGCACGACCACGCTGCCCCGTACCGCCTCGCCCCCCTCCCGGACCGCCGCCCAGCAGGCCACGCCCGTCGTCTCGACGTAGAAGCCGCGCGCCGCCAGGTCCCGTTGGGCCTCGCGGATGCCGTCCTCGGGGACCGTCAGGAACGTGCCGCCCGAGGCGCGTACCGCCGCCAGGATCTGGCGCGCGCGTGGCGGGCGGGGGATCGCGATGCCCTCCGCGAGCGTGGGGGCGGCCGGAGTGGCCGCGTCGCCCGGGAGCAGGTCGTCCGCGCCCGCATGGAAGGCGGCGGCCAGCGGAGAGACCGCCTCCGCCTGCACCGCGAGCAGGCGGGGACGCGTCTCGATCAGGCCCAGCGCGCGCAGTTCGGCGACCGCCAGCGCCGCGCCCAGCAGCAGGGTGCCGTTGCCGACCGGGACCGCCAGCGCGTCCGGCAGCCGGCCGCCGAGGTCCTCCCAGAGCTCGTACACGTACGTCTTCGTCCCGTGCAGGAAGTACGGGTTGAAGACGTGCGAGGCGTAGAAGACCCCCGGTTCGTCCGCCGCCGCGCGGGCCGCCAGCGCGGTCGCCTCCCGGCCGCCCGGGACGGCCACCAGGCGCGCACCGTGGGCCCGGATCTGCTCGGTCTTCTTCGCCGACGTGCCCTCGGGGACGTACACCGTGCACGGCAGTCCGGCCCGCGCGCAGTACGCCGCCACCGACGTGCCCGCGTTGCCCGTGCTGTCCGCCACCACCCGGTCCGGGCCCAGCCGCCGGGCCAGCTCCGCGAGCATCACCGCGCCCCGGTCCTTGAAGGAGAGCGTCGGCATCAGATAGTCGAGCTTCGCCGAAACGGTGTCCGTGAGCGGTACGAGAGGGGTGCGGCCCTCGCCCAGGGAGATCGCCGAGGAGTCGAGCGGAAGGAAATCCTTGTAACGCCACAATGAATCGATCCGGGCGGTAAGCGCATTCGGCCCGAGACCCCGCGCGGGGGTGAATGCAAGATCCCAGGGGCCCCGGCAGACCGGACAGCACCAGGTCAGAGCGGTGATCGCGGATCGCGTCCCATCCACTGGACAGTAATAGATCGTCATGTCCGTCAGCATGTCAGGCATATGGCAGGTGAATGGCGGGCGTATGGAACACCCCAAGGCACCCTTGTGAGTTCGCCATGGATCGGTCAATCTTTCGCTGGCAGCAGGGCATGCCGCTCACCGGACGACGCAGAACGTGGGGCGTTCCGATGGCTGATTTGTCATGCCCCTGTCGGGAGTCGGTCGTGCGGCTCCGGCACCACCCCCCACCAGAGCACCGCCTATGAGGAGGACCCCTCACATGTCAGTGACGCGTCAGACCCCCCAGGCCCGTCGAAGACTCGCCGCGGCGACCGTCATAGCCACCGCAGCCGCCGTCGCCCTCGCCACCGCCGCCCTTCCGGCGACCGCGGCCGAGCGCGCACCCGAAGGCGTGATCCTGAACGCGGACGCTCCGGGCACCATCAGCGACAGCTACATCGTCACGCTGAAGGACTCGGCCGCGAAGTCGGACTCCGCCCAGGGCAAGGCCCTCGCGAAGAAGTACGGCGCGAGCATCGAACGCACCTACCGCTCGGCCCTCAACGGCTACGCGGTCGAGGCCACGGCCGCGGAGGCGAAGAAGTTCGCCGCCGATCCGGCCGTCGCGTCCGTCTCGCAGAACCGCACCTTCACGGTCTCCGCCACCCAGACCAACCCGCCCTCCTGGGGCCTCGACCGGATCGACCAGCGGAGCCTCCCGCTGGACCAGCGCTACACCTACCCCGACAAGGCCGGCGAGGGCGTCACCGCCTACGTCATCGACACCGGGGTACGGATCAGCCACAGCGACTTCGGCGGCCGCGCCTTCAACGGCTACGACGCCATCGACAACGACAACGTCGCCCAGGACGGCCACGGCCACGGCACCCATGTGGCGGGCACCGTCGCGGGCACCGCCCACGGTGTCGCCAAGAAGGCGAAGATCGTCGGCGTCCGGGTGCTCAACAACCAGGGCTCCGGTACGACCGCGCAGGTCGTCGCCGGTATCGACTGGGTGACCGCCAACGCCGTCAAGCCCGCCGTCGCCAACATGAGCCTCGGCGGTGGCGCCGACGCGGTCCTCGACGCGGCCGTCCAGCGGTCCATCGCCGCCGGCATCACCTACGCCGTCGCCGCGGGCAACGAGTCGACCAACGCCAGCACCAAGTCCCCGGCGCGCGTCGCCGAGGCGATCACCGTCGGTTCGACGACCAACACCGACGCCCGCTCCAGCTTCTCCAACTTCGGCGCGGTCGTGGACATCTTCGCGCCCGGCTCCTCGATCACCTCGACGTGGAGCACCAGCGACACCGCCACGAACACCATCTCCGGTACGTCGATGGCCAGCCCGCACGTCGCCGGCGCCGCGGCGATCTACCTCGCCGACAACCCGGGCTCGACCCCCGCCCAGGTCTCCGCCGGACTCGTCGCGGCCGCCACCACCGGCGTCGTCACCAACCCCGGCACCGGCTCGCCGAACCGCCTGCTGCACGTGGGCCCGGGCGGCACCAACCCGCCGGAGCCGGGCAAGAAGTTCGAGAACACCACCGGCTACGCGATCAACGACAACGCCACGGTCGAGTCCCCGGTCACCGTCACCGGCATCACCGGCAACGCCCCGGCCGCGCTCCAGGTCCCGGTCAACATCTCCCACACCTACATCGGTGACCTGCGGATCGACCTCGTCGCGCCCGACGGTTCGGTCTACAACCTGAAGGCGTACGGCTCGGGCGGCAGCAGCGACAACGTGGTCACCACCTACACGGTCAACGCCTCCTCCGAGGTCGCCAACGGCACCTGGAAGCTCCGGGTCAGCGACAACGCCCGCGCCGACACCGGCCGGATCAACAGCTGGGCGCTCCAGTTCTGATCCCGGCCCGGCGGTGAACCACCGCACAGCGTGAGACAGCGTGAGAAGGCCGGGACGGTCGCGTCGTGCGACCGTCCCGGCCCCTTCGGCCGTCCAGCGACCAGATCCTCTGCCGTCAGCGGCGGTTGAGCGCGCGGTCGACCGTGGTGACCAGCTCGGCGTTCTCCGTGTCGCCGTCCAGCGACCAGAACATCGCCCCGCCGAGCCCCTTGTCCCGGACGTACGCGGCCTTGGTGCGCAGCACCTGCGGGTCGTCGTACGTCCACAGCGTCGTGCCGTCGAACAGCCACGCGTGGCCGTTCTTCACATCACGGTGGACCTTGTACGTCCCCGAAGCGGCCAGCTTCTTGAGGACCTTGTAGTCCTCGTAGCCCGCCGCCCAGGTGGCCGGCGCCGGGGCCGTCGCCGGCTGCCCCAAACCCGTACCGCCGCCGGTCACGCCGGTCCAGCCCTGGCCGTACGTCGGCATGCCCACCACGATCTTGTGCTTGGGCGCACCGCGGCGCACCCAGTCCCGCACGGTCTGGTCGACGCTGAAGTCGTTCCGCGCGTACAGGGCCGACTGCTGGGCCGTCTTCTTCTCGCCCGAGACGTGGTAGTCGTAACCCTGGATGTTGACGAAGTCGAAGTCCTTCATGAGGCGCTTCACGTCGAAGCCCGCGTCGATGGCCTTCGGGTTGGCCGGGACGTACGCCGACAGGTCGTAGTGCTTGGGCTTCGGCTTGTGGTGCCCGTGGCCGTGCCCCTTGCCCTTGCCCGCCTTCTCCTTGGCCTTCGCCTCGCTCTTGGCGTGGGCGTCGAGCTGTGTGCGGAACTCGCTGATCAGGGCGGTGAAGTTCTTCTTGTCCTCCGGGCGGAAGACGGTGCCCTCGTTGGCCGGCGAGCCGGGCCACTCCCAGTCGACGTCGATGCCGTCGAAGAGTCCGGCCGCCGCGCCGTCGCCGCCGCGTGCGCCGTCCTGCGGGAGGTTGCCCTTGATGTACAGGTCGATGCAGGAGGAGACGAGCGCCTTGCGGGAGGCCGCGGTGCGGACCGCGTCGGAGAAGTGGGTGGACCAGCTCCAGCCGCCCAGCGAGATCATGACCTTGAGGCCGGGGTGCTTGGCCTTCAGTTCGCGCAGCTGGTTGAAGTTGCCCGCGAGCGGCTGGGTGTCGGTGTCGGCGACGCCGTCCACCGATCCCGCCGCGTCGAGCGGACGGGCGTAGTCCGCCCAGGCGTCGGCCTGGCCGGGGATGTTGCCGGTGAAGCACGTGCCCTCGGCGCTGACGTTGCCGAAGGCGTAGTTGATGTGGGTCAGCCTGGCCGCGGCCCCGCTGGTGTCCAGGTCCTTGACCTGGAAGTCGCGTCCGTAGACGCCCCATTGGGTGAAATAGCCGATGTTCTTGTACGCGGGACGCTGGTGGCCCTTGCCGCGGTCGCCGCCGTTCCGGTCGTGGCCGGTACCGGCTGTGGCCGCGGGTGCGGCGCCTGCGAGCAGGGCCAGGGCGACGCCGGCGATGGTCATTCGGGACAGGTTTCTTCGACGCATGGGGCTCGTTCCTGTGCGGAAGGGGCGGGGGAGCCGTGCTGTGCACAGGAAGGTATTGGTCTGGACCAAAAATGGTCAAGAGCCCCGGAGTTGCCGGACGTCGCGGACGCGTGGACGGGGGTGGCGAGGGGCAATGATTCCGGGGTCGGGGGTATGCGTGGACCGCCACAAGATCATCACATTGGGTGAAACTCTGGCCCATGCTTGCGGTATACAACCCACGGTTGTCAGGCTGTCGCAGACTGTCAACCTGTTGGGAGTGGCCTGTGACTTTCGGTGAGCAGCCCGCCTATCTGCGCGTGGCGAGCGATCTCAGGGAGAAGATCGTCAACGGCGCGCTGCCGCCCCATACCCGCCTGCCGTCGCAGGCCCGCATCCGCGAGGAGTACGGGGTCTCCGACACCGTCGCCCTGGAGGCGCGGAAGGTCCTGATGGCGGAGGGGCTGGTCGAGGGGCGCTCCGGTTCCGGCACCTATGTGCGCGAGCGCCCCGTGCCCCGCATGATCGCCCGCTCCGGCTACCGGCCGGACAAGGGGGCCAGTCCGTTCCGGCAGGAGCAGACGGCCGAGGGGGCGCGCGGGACCTGGGAGTCCAGCAGCGAGCAGGAGGGGGCGAGTCCCGAGATCGCCGAGCGGCTGGGCATCGAGCCGGGCGACCGCGTGATGCGCACGCACTACGTCTTCCGGGAGGCGGGTGAGCCGATCATGCTCTCCACCTCCTGGGAGCCGCTCGCCGTCACGGGCCGCACGCCCGTGATGCTGCCGGAGGAGGGTCCGTTGGGCGGCTGTGGGGTGGTCGACCGGATGGCCGCGATCGACGTCGTCGTGGACAACGTGGCCGAGGAGGTCGGTGCGCGCCCGGGGCTGGCGGAGGAGCTCCTGGCGCTCGGCGGTGTGCCCGGTCATGTGGTCATCGTCATCGGGCGTACGTACTACGCGTCCGGCCGGGCTGTGGAGACGGCCGACGTGGTCGTCCCGGCGGACCGGTACCGGATCGCGTATCACCTGCCGGTGCGATGACGTGAGGTGACGCCTCGTCGGGCGAGCACAAGGGGGCGCATTCTGTGGATGCGCCCCCTTTCGTGATGGCCGGATGTGTATCTCTTTGTGTAAAGCCGCCTGCACTGAGTGAAGGTCAGGCGTACGCTCGGGCATATGCGTACTGCGGTTTCCTGGGGATCCTTAGAGACGTGCACGCCGGTGGGGAGAGGGGCGATATGCGGGGGAGCGACACGATGAGCGAGAGCGGCGCCGTGCTCCCGTGGCAGGTGATACGGCAGGACGACGGCGGCAACCGCTACCGCGTGGGCCGGTACGCCACGCAGGCCGAGGCCCAGAAGGTCGCCGACGGCCTCGACCACCGCCATCACCATCAGGTCTACCGGGTGGAGCGCGTGGGCCAGGGAACCGGTCCCTGACGGACGTCCGCCCCGTGGGGCCGTGAGGGTGGCCATCGGGCAGCCCTCACGGCCCCACGGGCTTCCCGGGCCCCTCGGTGCACGCGTGCGCTCCCGCATCGCCCGCATTCCGTGCGTCGGTGCCCCGGGCGGTAAGGTCCGGCCCGACCGGAGCGCGGAAGCCTCCGGCGGAACGGCGCCGCGAGCGGGGCGGAGTGATGACGGAGTGGTGACCAGGTGACGTCGGTGCTGATCGACACGGTGGCGTGGGTGCGGATCGAGGGCGGCAGGATCCTCTGCGCGCGGCCCCGGGGCAAGGACGTCTTCTACATCCCGGGCGGCAAGCGCGAGGGCGCGGAGACCGATCTGCAGACCCTCCTGCGGGAGGTCGAGGAGGAGCTGACGGTCGGCCTGATCCGGGAGACCGTCGTCCACGCCGGGACGTACGAGGCCCCCGTCGACGATCGGCCGGGCGCCGCCGTCGTCCGGATGAGCTGCTACTACGGCGACTACCGCGGCACGCTCGCCGCGAGCAGCGAGATCGAGGAGATGGCGTGGTTCTCCTTCGCCGACCGGGCCCTCGTACCGCCCGTGGACCAGCTGCTCTTCGACGACCTGAAGGCGACCGGCGCGTTGAGCTGACCCACCGGTCGGCCGGTGACGGGGGTGGGGCGTACGCCGTCTGCACCAAACACCCGGTTGCGCGGTAGTGCGCAATCAATGGTGGGTATGGGCTGTTTAGTCCCCATTTGGCTCGGGGGTGCGCCCGCGGTCGTCCCTGGGAAGTGATCGGCGTGATCGATACCGAAGGCGACTGCGCCGAGTGGACTTTCGCGGCCGAGCCCGGTTCCGTGCGCAGCGCCCGGCACGCCGTCCGGGGCGCGCTGGGTTCCTGGGGGCTCGACGCGGTGGTGGGCGACCTGGCGGTCCTCCTCGTCAGCGAGCTGGTGACCAACTCCCTCCGGTACGCCTCCGGCCCCATCGGCGTACGCCTGGCCCGTACGTACCCCGACGGGGACCCTTCCCCCGCCGATCACCTGCCCGCCGACCACCCGCCCGCCACCCCGGGACTGCTGGTGGAAGTCTCCGATCCGCTTCCGGATCCACCCACCGAACGCAGTGCGGGACCCGACGACGAAGGCGGCCGCGGACTCCAGCTCGTGGCCTGTTCCGCACGCCGCTGGGGGACCCGTCGCGGAAAGAGCGGCAAGACCGTGTGGTTCGAGCTGGCTCTCCCTGGTTAGGAGAGTGGAGGGAAGCACAGCGATCACCAGAGGTCGGGCAGAACCTGGCTGAAAGGGACTGAGACCTTGCTGTGATCGTGAACGCCGTGTCGGTCGGGGCCGTAGTGCTGAATACTGCGGGCAGGACCGGTCCGGTGCGTGAGCTGGAGGGGACGGTCGCGTGAGCGAAATACCTGGGACAACGGGCGACGCCGTCGGGACGGCCGGCGACGTCGTGTGGCAGAACAGCCCGCCCGGCTCGATCTATGACTACATCAGGGTGGCCTCCTTCTCGATCGGCCCCGACGGTCTGATCGAGCAGTGGAGCAGCCGGGCCGCGGGTCTGTTCGGCATGACCTCGACCGAGGCGGTCGGCCGCGACCCGGTGGAGGCCTTCATGCCCGCCGAGCTGCGTTCGGACGGCCATCGGCGGGTCGGCGAGATCCTCGACGGCAAGGAGTGGACCGGCCTCGTCCCGTTCCGGATGCCGGGCGAGGGCGGGGCGCACGGCGTCGCCGAGGTCTATGTGATGCCGAGTCTGACGGGCCAGGGCGAGCGGGCCGCGCTCTGCATCGTCGTCGACGTCCGGGCCCTGCGGCGCATCGAGACCGATCTCGCCGCGTCACAAGCCATATTCGGCCAATCTCCCTTCGGCTTCGTGCTGTTCGGCACCGACTTCGCGGTCGTCCGGGCCAACCAGCGCTTCGCCACGGTCTTCGGCGGCGCCGCCGACGACCACCGGGGCCGCACGGTGGAGGACTATCTGCCGCAGGCCGAGGCCGACCGGCTGTCCGCCACCCTGAAACGGGTCCTGGAGACCGGGGAGTCGGTCACCGACCTCCAGCTCGTCGGCACCGCTCCCGGCACCACCGAGCGCCGCCACTGGTCCATGAACCTCTACCGGGTGCACAGCGGGGCCGGCCGCCCCGTCGGGATCGCCGGCCTCGCCACCGACGTCACCCGCCGGCACATCGCCGCCCGCGAGGCCGCCAGCGCCCGCCGCAATCTCGCCCTGCTCAACGAGGCCAGCGCCCGCATCGGCAATTCCCTGGACCTGGAGACCACCGCCCGCGAGCTCCTCGACGTGGCCGTGCCCGGCTTCTGCGACCTCGCCGCCGTCGACCTCTACCAGGGCCTCCTCACCGGCGAGGAGGCCGCGCCCGGCAGTTGGGCGCCCGCCCACCGCGAGTCCGCCGGAGGCTCGGCGGAGCTGCGCCGGGTGGCCCACGCCAGCGCGGTCGCCGACGCCCTTCCCACCGCCGTGGCGGGCAGCGGACCTCCCGGCCCCGACGATCTGCCGCCCGCGCTCGGCTCCGTCCACCGCTTCCCGTTCGGTTCGCCCTGCGCCGTCGCGCTGCGCTCCGGCCGGGTCGAGGACGTCCCCGGCGACGAGATGGGCTTCGTGCAGTCGACGCTCGCCGTGCCGATGGTCGCCCACGACACCGTCGTCGGCCTCGTCCAGTTCTCCCGGACGAAGGGCAGCGAGCCGTTCGGCGAACGCGACCGGGGGCTCGCCACCGAGCTGGCCGCCCGCGCCGCCGTCTGCATCGACAACGCCCGCCTCTACCGCCGCGAGCACGAACGCGCCCTGATCCTCCAGCGCAGCCTGCTGCCGCCCGGCGACCCCGAGGCCGCCGGACTCGACATCGCCTGCCGCTATCTGCCCGGCAACACCGCCACCGAGGTCGGCGGCGACTGGTTCGACGTGATCGAGCTGCCCGGCCACCGCACCGCCCTCGTCGTCGGCGACGTCATGGGGCGCGGCCTGCGCGCCGCCGTCGCCATGGGCGAACTGCGCACCGCCGTGCGGACCCTGGCCCTCCTCGACCTGGAACCCGCCGAGGTGCTCTCCGCCCTCGACGAGGTCGCCCGCGGCCTCGGCTCCCCGGGCGGCGGCGAGCGCAGCGAGGGGCTCGGCGGCCGCGGGGGAGCGCAGTGGCCCTCCCGCGCCGCGCAGAAGTCCCGCGAGGCGGACCTCTCCGAGGTGTATCTCGCGACCTGCGTGTACGCGGTCTACGACCCGGTCACCCGGCGATGTACGTTCGCCAACGCCGGGCACATGCCCCCGGCCGTCGTCGAGCCCGGCCGGCCCGCCCGCCTCATCGACGTACCCCCGGGGATGCCGCTGGGCGTCGGCGGCGAGCCGTTCGAGGAGGTCGAGGTCGAGCTCGCCGAGAACGCTCTCCTCACCCTCTACACCGACGGCCTGGTCGAGTCCCGGGACCAGCCGCTGGACGAGGGTCTCGCGGCGTTGCGGGCCGTCCTCACCGGTCCGCAGATGGAGCTGGAGGACGCCTGCGACTTCGTCCTCTCCACCCTCGACACCCAGCACGGCGAGGACGACATCGCCCTGCTGATGGCCCGTATCCAGGGACTGCCCGCGGAGGCGGTCGGCGACTGGACGCTGCCGCGCGAACCCCGCTCGGTCGGCCGGGCCCGCGAGCTGGCCCGCGGCCAACTGCTCGCCTGGGACCTCGACGACCTGGTCGACACCACCGAACTCCTCGTCAGCGAGCTGGTCACCAACGCCCTGCGCTACGGCGAGGGCGAGATCCGGCTCCGGCTGCTGCGCGACCGCACCCTGGTCTGCGAGGTCTGGGACGCCGGTCTCGTCCAGCCGCGCCGCCGCCGCGCCCGCGACACCGACGAGGGCGGCCGCGGACTCCAGCTGGTCGGCCTGCTCAGCGCCGCCTGGGGGTCGCGCCGGACCCCGCGCGGCAAGACCGTCTGGTTCGAACTGGCCCTGCCGGACGGGGAACCGGCCGCCGAACTCTCCGTGGAGCAGCTGCTGAGCATGTACTGAGGCCCGCTCGGTCCGGCTACGCGCCCGTCTTCAGGGCCGCCAGCCGGGCCTCGATCTCCGCGCTGTCGCCCAGGCTGTCCAGCTGCTCGAACTGGGCGTCCAGC
Source organism: Streptomyces globisporus C-1027 (assembly GCF_000261345.2). NCBI lineage: Bacteria > Bacillati > Actinomycetota > Actinomycetes > Kitasatosporales > Streptomycetaceae > Streptomyces > Streptomyces globisporus. Next base: position 5,236,569 of record NZ_CP013738.1, read on the forward strand.
GAGGAGGCGGCCAGCTCCTGCTTGCCCAGGGCCTTCGCCTCCTCGCGCCGCACCTTGTCCTCGAAGCGGCTCAGCTCGCTCGTCGGGTCGAGGACGTCGATGTTCTTCACGGCGTCCATCATCTGGTTCTGCGCCTGGGCTGACTTCGAACGCGCCACCAGCTCGTCGCGCTTGGCCTTGAGTTCGGAGAGCTTGGCCTTCATCTGGTCGAGCCCCGTCTTCAGCTTGTCCACGACCTCCGTCTGCGAGGCGATGGTGGGCTCCGCCGTCTTCGCCTCCTGCTCGGACTGGAGCTGACGGCCCAGCGCCACCTTCGCCAGGTTGTCGAACGTGTCGGCCTCCGCCGCCGACCCGGCCCCGCGCAGCTCGTCGGCCTTCCGGCTGGCCGCCAGCGCCTTGCCGCCCCACTCGGCCGCCGCCTCCACGTCCTCCTTGTGGTCCTGCTCCATCAGCCGGAGGTTGCCGATGGTGGCCGCGACCGCCTGCTCGGCCTCCGCGATGTTGTTCGTGTAGTCCCGGATCAGCTGGTCCAGCATCTTCTGCGGGTCCTCGGCCTGGTCGAGGAGGGCGTTGATGTTGGCCTTCGCGAGCTGGGTGACACGGCCGAGGACGGTCTGCTTGGTCATGGGACGGCTCCTTGGAAGTCGAGACGGTTCACGCTGTGGTCCTGCTCTGCCGGTCGTTTCAGAAGCGGCCGCCCCCGCCCCGCCGCCCCCGTGTTCCGCCGCCGCCGAAACTGCCCGGCCCGCCGCCGAAGCCCCCGCCCCGGCCGCCGCCGAACCCTCCGCCGAAGCCGCCGCCGCCCCGGCCGCCGCCACCCCCGAACAGCCCGCCGAGGATGATGCCGCCGAGCACCGCCCCGCCCATGCCGCCACCGCCGCCCCGTGTCCCGCCCATGCCGCCGGGGCCCTGCACCGAGCCGAAGCCGCGGACGTCCTGCACGGCCAGGGCCATCGCCTGCCCGGCCAGCGCGTCCGCCTGCCGCGCCTCCGCCAGCGCCCCCTGCGCGTCCGTGGCCGACAGCTCCCGGGCCCGCTCCCACCGCCGCTGCGCCTCGGCCAGCCGGGTACGGGCCTGGCTGCCGACCGCACCCCGGTTGGTCGTGATGAAGTCGGCCGCCGCCCCGATCGCGGACCGGGCGGTGAGCATCGCCTGATCGAGGAGGGACCGGGCCTTCGCCTCGCCGCGCTCCTGGTCCCGGGCCCCCGCCAGCGCCTCGTCCAGGGCCGCGTCCGCCTCCTCCACCCGGCGCAGCGCGTCGATCGGGTCGTACGGTCCCGCCGCCATCGCGCCCCGCACATCGGCGAGTACGGCCTCGGCGCGGGCGATCCGGCCGCGCAGATCGGCGGTCGAGGCCCCCTCGGCGGTCCCTTCCAGCAGCCCGCCCGCGTCCGCGAGGTCGGTCTCCGTCTCGGTCAGCGCGGCCGGCAGCTTCCGGGCCGCCTCGCCCAGCTCCGCCGCCCGCCGGTCCACCGAGTCCAGCAGCGTGCCGGCCTGGCCCACCGCACCCTCGGCCGCCCGGATGTACACGGCGGCCCGGGAGTTCTCACCGCCGTCGACCGCCGCACGGGCCTCCTCCACGGCGGAGCCCGCGAAGACGAGCCGGTCCTTCGCCTGCTCGACGTCGGCCGCCACGGGGGCGGCGGCGCCCTCCCCGTACCGCTCGCGCAGCCCGGCGACGCCCGACTCGGCCGCCTCCACCCGGCCGGCGAGGTCGCGGTGGGTGGCGTCCACGGTGGCCAGGGCCTGCGGAGCGGTACGTTCCAGGGCGCGCAGCCGGTCGAAGTCCTCGGAGACGGTGTCGAGCCCGTCGTTCGCGGCCGCGCACCTCCGCAGGATCTCCTCCAGCATCCGGCGGCGGGTCGCGTCGTCCTCGGGGAAGGCGTCGTCGAGCTGCTGGCGCAGCCGGAACGACTGGGTCAGCTCGTCCTTCGCCCGCGCTACCGCCTCCGTGAACGGCTTCGCCGCCTCCTCGCCGAACTGGGCGGTGGCGAAACCGAGTTCCTCCTCGCTCGTACGCACCGCGTCGTCGGTGTCCACCAGCACCTGCTTCGCCTGAGCGTCCAGCTCCGGCAGCGGCGTCGGCGGCTCCGGCGCACCGCCCGCCCCCGCGCCCCGGCCCCACCCGGTGGCCGCCGGGGTGGTGCGCGTCGTCGTACGCCGTCTGCGCCGGGCGTACGCGTAGACGCCGACCGCGCCCACGCCCGCGACGACGGCCACCGGAAGGATGAAGTCGCGGGCGCCGGTCGAGTCGGAGCCGCCCGTTCCGGGGTCGGCGGGGCCCGGGGTGATCGCGGGGGCGGTCACCGGTCGTCCGGCCAGCACGGAGGCGTAGCCGCCGGCCGCGCCGATCGCCGCCCCCGCCCAGTCGTTCTCCCGCAGCGCGGGCTCGATCGCGGTCCCCGCCACGTCCCGCAGCTGGTCGTCGGTGAGCCGGGAGTCCGCGTCGACGGAGTAGGCGTACTGCCGGTCGTGGGTGGCGACGGAGAGCAGCACGTCGTCCTGGCCCAGACCGTTGCGCTCTGCGGTCTCGTCGCTCCAGGTCTGCCCGGACCGGCCGGAGAAGTCGCGTACGTACACCACGAAGAGCTGGATGCGCTGCTCGTCGTACAACCGGTCGAGGGCATCCTCCACCTGCCCCGTCCGGTCGCCCAGGGCCCCGACCCGGTCGGTGATCTGCCCGTCCCGGGACAGCTCGACCGGGTCGTCGGCGCGCGCGGGCGCGGCGGCGGGCAGCACCAGCCAGCCCACGGCGAGCAGCGCCGAGACCAGGGCGGCGAGCGGCGCGGCGGCCAGTGCGGCGCGTGGTGCCGAGGCCACGGCGGCGAGCGGGCCGGTCTTCCGTGGCGGTCGAGGAGACGTCACGTTTGCGAGGCTATGTCCGCCATTTCGCCCCCGCGACCCGGCGATCCACCGAACCGCATCCGCCGCCCGCCTGAGCGGTTGTGCCGGTCCGCCTCCGCTGTTCGCATGAAAGGGCGGCGGAAAGCCGTCCGCCCGCGCGTGTACGGACAGACGGAGGCCGCCGCCCGTCGTCAGATGGGGCGGACGCGGCGCGACCCGGGCCCCGGCGCCGGAGCCCGACGGCGCAGCCGCCGGTCAGGGACCCGGCCCCACGAGAGGCCCGAAGTCCGGAGGTGGCGAGTGACTGGCCTTCAGCTGTCCGTCGTCGTGCCGTGTTTCGACGAGGCCGAGGTCATCGAGTCCTTCCACGCGGCGCTGCTCGCCGTCCTGGACCCCCTCGGGGACAGCTTCGAGATCTGTTACGTCGACGACGGCAGCCGGGACCGCACCCGTCCCCTGCTCAACGCCATCGCCGCCCGTGACCCGCGCGTCCACTACACCGCCTTCAGCCGCAACTTCGGCAAGGAGGCCGCCATGCTCGCGGGCCTGCGCATGTCGCGCGGGGCGGCCGTGGTCATCATGGACGCCGACCTCCAGCACCCGCCCGAGCTGATCCCCCACATGCTGGAGCTGCACCGGCACGGCTACGACCAGGTCATCCCGCGCCGCGACCGCACGGGCGAGGGCATGGTCCGCAGCACCCTCAGCCACACCTACTACGCGCTCGTGCGCCGCTGCATGGACGTGGAGCTGATCGACGGTTCGGGCGACTTCCGGCTGCTGTCGCGGCGGGCGGTGGAGAGCGTGCTCTCCCTCCCGGAGAGCAACCGCTTCTCCAAGGGGATCTTCTCCTGGATCGGTTTCGACACGGTCACCTTCCGCTACCGCAACAGCGAGCGGGTGGCGGGCCGGTCGAAGTGGGGCAGCAGGCGGCTGCTGAACTACGGCATCGACGGACTGCTCTCCTTCAACAACCGGCCGTTGCGCCTCGCGATCTACGCCGGATTCTGGGTCTTCGTCTCGGCGCTGGCCTACGCCCTGTGGACCGTCGTGCGCGTCGTCCTGCACGGCGTGGACACCCCCGGTTACGCCACCCTGCTCACCGCCGTCGTCGCCCTCAGCGGCATCCAACTGGTGACGCTCGGGGTCATCGGGGAGTACGTGGGCCGGATCTACCACGAGGCGAAACACCGCCCGCCGTACGTCGTACGCGAGACGGACGCGACCTGCCGGGCGGTGCTGCCGGACAGCCCGCCGCGCCCGCAGCTGACCAGGGACGGGCACCTGAGCGGCGGCAAGCAGCTGACCAGGGACAAGCAGCTGACCAGGGACAAGCCGCTGAGCGGGGGCCGGGCGATCACCGGAGATCCCGCGCTCACCGATGGCGGAGGCCGGGCCAAGAGCTCCGCCACCGACTCCGCCATCGAGCCGGCCGCCGGCCCCGCCGCCCAGAGCCCCGGCGCCCCGGGCCCTCCCGCTTCCCCGAGCCGGTCCCGTACCGTCCGCCAGTTCGGCAGTTTCGTCCTCATCGGCTGCGTGAACACCGCCGTCTACCTCGGCGTCTACGCCTCCCTGAACCGCTGGATCCCCTACCTGACCGCCCATGTCATCGGCTACGCGATCAGCATCGTGTGCTCGTTCCTGCTCAACTCCTACGTCACCTGCCGGACGCGGCCGACCTGGCACGCGTTCGTCCGCTATCCCCTCTCCAGCCTGGTCAACCTGGTGGCGTCCGGGGCGCTGCTCTACGGAGCGGTGAGCGGCCTCGGGATGGACAAGAACCTCGCCGCGCTGGCCGCCGGAGTCATCGTCACGCCGATCTCCTTCCTGCTGGCGCGGTGGGCGATCACCTCCGGCCAGACCAAGGCGGCCGGCTCCGTGGTGAAGGCGGAGAGGGTTCCCGCCGAACCGCCGGCCGGCCGCCCCGCGCCCGCGACGCTGCCCACCCGCTCGCCCCAGGACCGGTGAGAGGACGCGATGTCCGACGAGGTTCCCGTAAGCGCGGCCCCGACCGGCGGCGCGCAGGAGACGACCGTGACGGACCAGGCAGGGCGGAACAGGACAGGGCGGACCAGGGCCGGGCGGGACCGTTCCGGGCGCCCGGCGGACCGCCCCTGGACGGCGCTCTGGGTGAGCGCCCTGGCGCTCCCGCCGCTCGCCCTGCTCGCCGCCGCCTCCTGGTTCGGGCGGTGGGTGCGGCCCAGCGCGGACGACTGGTGCTTCCTGCCGCGCGTACGGGACGACGGCATCGGCGGCCTCGTCGGGAAGTTCTACTTCGACGACAACGGGCGGGTCGCCAACGCGCTCCTGGTCGGTGCCTACGCGAAGTTCCAGGTCGCGGGACACCAGTGGTACCCCCTGGTCAGCGGGGTCCTGGTGCTCGCGGTCCTGTGGGCGGTGGCCGTCCTGGCGCTGCGCCGGGCCGCCCTGCGCACCCCGCGCGGGACGGCGCTCCTGCTGGCGGCCATGACCACCGCGCTGTTCCTGTTCGTCACGCCGAACACGTACAAGACGTTCTACTGGCCCGCAGCGTCCGTCTCGCACACGCTGCCGCCCGTCCTGGCCTGCGCCGCGCTGATTCCGCTCCTGCTCGCCCGTACCCGGCGGGGGCGGGTCGTCGCGATCGGCGTCGCGGTGCTGATGGCGGCCTTCCTCGCCACGCTGTCCGAGGAGACGGCGATCGTCGTGGTGATGGTGCTGCTGGCCGCGCTCCTCGTCTCCGGCCGGGTCGTCCCCGCCGCTGACCGGGGGTTCGTCCGCCTGTGGTGCGCCGGGGGCATCGCCGGGACGGCGGCCGGGGCCCTGGTCCTCATCACCTCACCCGGCTCCATGGCCCGCAGGGAGCGCTTCGGGGCGGAGACCACGTCGCTGCTCGCCCCCGACTCCCTCGCCGCGTCGCTGCGCGCGTTCGCGGAGATCACCGTCACCGTGGTCACGACCTGGCAGTACGCGGGCGCGGTCGCGGTGGGCGTCCTGCTGGGGCTGCTGTGCCGCCGGGCGGACGGGACGACGCCCCGCCCGCCCGCGTACTGGCCGCTGCTGACCGCCACCGGGCTGGTCACGCTGCTGGTCTCCGGCTACCTGTGCACGGTCATCGCGTACCCGGTGTTCCAGGACCGGGTGAGCGACCCGAGCGCCAACCGGCTGTGGAACGACTACCTCCTGCTGTACGTGATCCTGCTCGTCGGCGCGGGAGCCCTGCTGGGCCTGGCCGCCCGCCGGTACCTGCGCCGCACCGCCCCGGCGAAGGCGGTGTGCGCAGCGCTCTGCGTCCTGGTCTGCGTGGGCCCGGCGATCTCCCTGACCAACCTCGACGCCGCGATGCGGGCCCGGGCGGAGAAGTGGGACGCCCAGGACCGCCGCCTGCGCGAGGGGGCGGCGGCCGGGGAGCGGGTCCTGCCGTACGAGCGCCTGGTGATCAGCCAGATGCTGGAGCCGTTCAGCGAGGGTGGGGAGCGGTACTGGCCGGGCGGCTGTGTCGCCGACCTTTACGACCTCGACCGGGTCACGGACGGGGCCAGGGGGCGGTGATGGCGGTCAGCCGAAGTCGTCGGGCACGATCCGCATCTTCTCCGCGATGCGGACGAGCGCCTTCTGGTCGGCCGTGTTCAGGGAGTCGAGGACGAGGCCGCGCACGGTACGCAGGTGGGTGGGAGCCGCCTCGCGCACGATGTCGAAGCCCGCGTCGGTGAGTTCGGCGAGGGTGTAACGCCCGTCGGCCGGGTCGGGGGTCCGGACGACCCAGCCGCGCTGCTCACACCGTTTGATGACGTTGGAGAGCCGGGAGAGGGACCCGCTGGCGAGGAAGGCGAGCTCGCCCATCCGCAGTTTCCGCCCGGGAGCCTCGGAGAGATGGCTGAGTACGAGGTACTCGAACAGGGTGATGCCGTGCTCCTGCCGCAGCGGCGACTCCAGCTTGCCGGGCAGCAGCAGGACCAGGGAGATCAGCCCCGTCCACGCCGCCTTCTCCTGCTCGTCGAGCCACTGCGGCTGCTCGTCGTCCGTCTGCCCGCTCGTGCGCTCCTCTTCGCGCCCGTCCGTCTCGCTCATGGGCCTCTCCGCGTCGCTCATCGGTCTTCCCGTCCCCTCGGCGCGTTCCCCGATGACTTTGCGCTTGAAGTCATCGCTTGCTACGGTTACTTTACGCGTGAAGTCATGGAAGCGGAAACGCACCCTCGGGTGCGGGGAGAGGAAGCATCATGAGCACCGTCACCTTCGGCGTCGTTCCGGGCTACGGCGAGAAGCTTCACGAGGCCCTCGGCTACAGCGGCGCCGTCCGCGTCGGTGACCGGGTCGAGATCTCCGGTCAGGCCGGGGTCGACGACGATCTGGTCATCCCCGACTCGCTGGAGGACGAGATCGTCCGGGCCTTCGACAACGTGGAGCGCACGCTCGCCACGGTCGGTGCGACCTGGAAGGACGTCATCCATGTGAACTCGTACCACAAGGTCGCGCCGGGGGACGACGTCATCGGTGAGGACCACAACCGGGTCATGGCCGAGCAGTTCCGCCTCCGTCTCGGCGGCCGTGCGCCGATCTGGACCGAGACCGGCGTCACCGTCCTCGGACTTGCCGCCATGAGGGTGGAGATCCGCGTCACCGCCATCGCGGGCTCCGGGGCCTGACCGCCGCCCCCGGCGCAGGACCTGGGCGCCTACCAGGGCAGCACTCCGGCCTCGTCCTGCAGGGTTCCCGTCGGACCGTCCGCGTCGAGCGTCGCGAACCGTACGACGACCCGGGCGCTCTCCTCGGGGGAGCGCCCGATGCCGAACTCCGCGGTCATGTCGGTGGCGGTCGGGCCCGGCTCGACCGCGTTGAACCTGATGCCCGGCTCGGCCTTGGCGTACTGGACCGTGAGCATGGTGGCCGCCGCCTTCGAGGCGGAGTAGAGCGCCAGCGGCAGCGTGGACTCCACCCGGTCGGGGTTGTTCACCGCCCAGAACGACCCGGCGCTGCTGGAGACGTTGACGACCGTGGCGTTCGATGACGCGCGCAGCAGCGGGAGCGCCGCCTCCGTGACGCGGACGATCCCCACCGCGTTCGTGTCGAAGACCCGCAGGGCCTTGGGACCGTCGACGTCCCCGTGCCCCAGGAGGCCCGCGTTGTTGACCAGGATGTCGAGCCGGCCCTCGGCCGCGCCGATCGCCGCCAGCGCGCTGTCCACCGACGCGTCGTCGGTCACGTCGAGCCGGACGAACCGCGCGCCGAGTTCGGCGGCGGCCTTCTCGCCCCGCTCGACGTCACGGGCGCCGATGTAGACGGTGTGGCCCAGTTCCACGAGCTGCTGGGCGGTCGCGTAGCCGATGCCCTTGTTGGCGCCGGTGATCAGGGTGACGGTCATGGTGTTCCCCGGGTCCGTAGTCGTCGAGTTCCGTGGTCATCGAGTTCCGTAGTGATCGATGCGGAACTTCACCGTAGCACTTCTGCATCGGTCACTACGGAAGACGTAGGATGAGGGGGTGGAGACGAGGAAGAAGGGCCCGAGCGGCCGGCCGAGGGGGTTCGACGCCGATCAGGCGCTGGAGCGCGCGATGCTGGTGTTCTGGGAGCACGGCTACGAGGGCGCCAGCCTGGCCGCGCTGACGGACGCGATGGGCATCTCCGCCACCAGCATGTACGCGGCGTTCGGCAACAAGCAGGAGCTGTTCCGCAAGGCCATGGAGCGCTACGCCACCGGCCCCAGTGACTATCTGGTCCGGGCCCTGGAGCAGCCGACCGCCCGCGGCGTGGCCACCGAGATCCTGGCCGGCACCATCCGGACCACCACCCGCCCGTCCGGCCCGCAGGGGTGCCTGGGCGTCCAGGGCGCGCTGGCCGCGAGCGACTCCGGGCGCGAGGTCCGCGACCTGCTCGCCGACTGGCGGAACGACAGCTGCTGCCGGATCCAGGAGCGGTTCCGGCGCGCCGCCGACGAGGGTGACCTGCCGCCGGGGACCGATCCGGCGGTGCTGGCCCGGTACGTCACCACCCTGGCCTTCGGGATCGCGGTGCAGGCCGCGAGCGGAGTCTGCGGCGACGAGCTGCGGGCGATGGCCGATGTCGCTCTGCGCACCTGGCCGCCCGTCTGACGGAGACGGACGGCCAGGTGGACCGCTCTCAGTACCCGTGGATCATCTTGTACGCGACCTCCGGCAGGAACTGCCCGGCCACGGAACCGGCCCCGACCCCGCAGTTGCCGTCCGACTCGCCGGGGGTCTTCAGCCACAGCAGCATCTCGGCCCCGCCGCCCGTCTGACTGACGGCTCCCGTCCTGCGTCCGCCCGGGTTGCACCACTCGCCGTTGGAGCCGTTGCCGTTGCGGCTGGTGTCGATGACGTACGGCTTCGTGTAGCCGTAGGACGCCGACAGGGAGCCGTTGATGGCGTTGCCGTACGCGGAGTTCTCGCCGGTGGCGTAGTAGTTCGAGATGTTCAGTGTGAAGCCGTGCGCCTGCCGGGCCCCGGCGCCGTCGAGGTGCTGCGCCATGGTGTCCGCGCCGATCCAGGCCGGGTTTCCGGCGTCCAGGTAGGTCCAGGTGTTGGGGGCGTGCGCGGTGAACTGCGCCAGCGCGTCCCGGAGCATCCCGTTGCGCTCGTCGATCCGGGCCTGGCTCAGGCAGCTGAAGTCGCCCAGCGAATCGGGCTCGATGACCACCAGCGCCGGCCGCGACCCGATGGCGGAGGCGAACGCGGAGATCCAGGAGCGGTACGCGCTCGGGGTGCCCGCGCCGCCGCCGGAGTGGCCGCCGCAGGCGTCGCGCCCGGGGATGTTGTACGCGATGAGGACGGGCAGCTTGTCGGCGGCGTCGGCCGCGCCCACGTACGAGCTGACCGCCGCCCCGATGTCCCCGCTCCAGGCGCCGAACCAGCGGGCCATCGGCCGTGCGGCGATGTTGTCGCGGATGGCGGCGGCCCGGCCGTCACCGGGGTTCGCGGCGGCCCAGACGGCGGGCGTCGAGTGGGGGTCGGTGTAGAACCCGCTGGTCATGCCGATGGGGTCGGCCTGGGCGGTGGCGGCGGCCGGCTGTCCCGAGGAGAGGGGGAGCAGGAGGCAGGCGAAGGCCGAGGCGACGAGCGTGCGCAGAAGTCTCTTCATGAGTGCGGCCCTTCTGTGGGAGCGCTCCCAATCTGCGGCGGCCGAGCGGTGGGGAGGGGGCGCCAAGGTGGGGGTGGTGGGGGTGGTGGGGGTACGTACGTGCGTACGGCGGACCGGTGGGGATCCGGTCCGCGACTGCCGCCGTCAGTCAGGACGGTGACAGCGGGGCGCGGCGCTGTCAATGATTCCGGCAACGACTGCCCCCTGCACGGGAGTTCAGGCGGCGGAGTGGTGGACGCGCGGGATCCCCAGATCCGGCAGGTCGAGGTGGAAGCCGCGCCCGCGACCGCTCATGGTCCCGTCGTAGGAGAGGTCGGACAGATCGACGCCCAGCTGCCGCAGCTCCTCGACGAGCATGCGGGCGGCCGTCGCCGCGTGCGCGGGGCCGGCCATGGCGTCGGGGAACCGGCGTTGCCAGATGGAGCGGGAGAACTCCCAGCCGTTCTGCGCCAGGCGGGCGGCGTCGGCCGCGTCCGGCCGGTGCAGATGGCCGGTGGCCTCGACGACGAGGGTCAGATCCTGGCTCCAGCACTGGACGAAGCGCTGGGGATCGCGGGCGTCTCCCAGGTGCAGGATGAACCGGCCGGGGAAGAACGGGGTGTCGCGGCCGAGGGACCGAAGGGTTTCGGCCAGGCGCTTCTCGACCTGCTCCCAGGTGGTGCCGGGCAGTTCCGGTGAGGCGGGCGGCAGGTCGGCAGGTTCGGCGGCACGCCAGCGGCCACGGGAGTAGCCCCTCCCGGCGCCATCGCTGTCCGTTGCGGCAGGGAGGAGTTCGCAGCTCACCTCGCCCCCGTCGTGCGAGTGCACGAGGATGCTGGTGCCGGGGCGCCGCCACAGCATCCACGGCCCCGAGTCGCCTCCCCACAGCGTGGGCGGGCCCAGCTCGTCCTCCATCACCCACCAGGCGGCACGGATGAAGCCGGTGGCCGTGGCCAGGTCCTCGGGCGGCAGGTCGACGACGCGGACGTTCAGCTTGCGCAGCTGCTCGGGCTCCGATGCGTCGGCGATCAGGGTGCCGTATCCGGCCGAAGGCCCCTTCCGGGGAGCGAACCTGCGCCAGACCTGGCCCGCGACTTCCTTCGGCTCCCGAAGTTCCCAGCCCAGCGCGGAGGTTGTGCGCTCGACATCGGCCAGGCTCCAGGAGCCGAAGTGGAGCGGTGCGACCTCTCTCACGAACGTATGGAATATGTCGTCGTCGAGCCAGTTGCCGCGAGGGATCGTGTTCTCCATGCGCCGGACAGTAGCGGTTCGGTACGACAGAGCCGATGCCCCCGACGCGAGAGGCCGTCGACCGCCCGGGCGGAGCAGCGGCTCACCGCTCCCCGTGACCGTCGAACCAGGCGAGCCCGTCGCGCCACCGCCGGTCGCGCTCCCGCCCCGACTGCTCCCACCACGGGTCGCCCCGCTCGCCGAGTGCGACCTTCGCCCGCTGGACGCGGTCACGCGCCCGGCGCAGCCCGGCATCGTCCGTCGCGCGCTTCGCCTCCCGTACCGCCCGCCGCGCCGCCATCAGGTGGGAGCGCAGAGCGGCGGCCGCGTGCTCGGGGACGGCAGGGTCGGTCGCCCGCCAGCGCCGCCCCTTGATGATCACGTACCGCCCGTCGTCCGTCCGGTCCGGGCCGTCGCTCTCGGGCGGCATGTCCTCAGGCATGCCCTCATGATGCGCCGGATCCGTGCGGCCGGCCGGATTCGCGAGGGCGACACCGGGCGGAGTCGCGAGCGCGGTGGGAGGGTCGAGGTGTGCGCATCTGCCGGATGGGTACCCGAATGTCCGCCCGGTGGTCCTGCGGTCGTTTCCGTCTCGCAGGACCTTTTCCGGGAGCTGTCCACGGAAGGAAGTCATGAGTACGTACCGAGTCGTCAACCCTGCCACCGGTGAGACGGAACAGGAGTACCCCACCGCCACCGACGGCGAGCTGCGCGACGCGCTCGCCCTGGCCGACGACGCGCAGCGCGCCTGGGCCGCCCGGCCGGCGGCGGAGCGGGCCGAGGTGCTGCGACGGGTCGCGGACCTGTACGAGGAGCGCAAGGACCAGCTCGCCGCCATCATCACCCGCGAGATGGGCAAGCCGGTCAAGCAGGCCCTCGGGGAGCTCCGCACCGTCGTGTCCATCTACCGCTACTACGCCGACCGGGGCGAGGGCTTCCTGGAGACGGAGGAGCTGGACGTCGCCTCCGGCGGCCGGGCCGTCATCCGGAAGGAGGCGGTCGGCACGCTGCTGGGGATCATGCCGTGGAACTTCCCGTACTACCAGGTGGCCCGGTTCGCCGCACCGAACCTGATGCTGGGCAACGCGGTCCTGCTCAAGCACGCGCCGCAGTGCCCGGAGTCGGCGCTGGCGATGGAGCGGCTGTTCCTGGACGCGGGACTGCCCAAGGGGGCGTACGTCAACATCTTCGCCACCAACGAGCAGATCGAGACGCTGATCGGTGACGACCGGATCCACGGCGTCTCGCTGACGGGTTCGGAGCGGGCGGGCGCGGCCGTCGCGGAGATCGCGGGCCGCAACCTCAAGAAGGTCGTGCTGGAGCTGGGCGGCTCCGACCCGTATCTGATCCTCGGCGCGTCCAACATGGAGCAGGTGGTGAAGAACGCGCTGATCGGCCGGATGGGCAACGCGGGCCAGGCCTGCAACGCCGCCAAGCGCATCATCGCCCTGGACGAGCACTACGAGGGCTTCTCGACCGCCTTCACGGATGCGGTCCGGGGCATCACCGTCGGCGACCCCACCGACCCGGACACCTTCATGGGACCCCTCTCGTCGGAGAAGGCGGTCGAGACCCTGGACGAGCAGGTCCAGGACGCGATCTCCAAGGGGGCCACGGTGCTGGCCGGCGGCAAGCGCATCGACCGCCCCGGCGCCTGGTACGAGCCCACCGTGCTCGCGGGCATCACCCCGGACATGCGGGCCTACAAGGAAGAGCTGTTCGGACCGGTGGCCCTGCTGTTCAAGGTCGGCTCCGAGGAGGAGGCCGTCGACTTCGCCAACAACTCGCCCTACGGTCTCAGCGCCTCGATCCAGACCGACGACGACGCCCAGGCCGAGCGGGTGGCCCAGCGCCTGCAGACCGGCATGGTCTTCGTCGGCGCCCCGTCCGGCACCGCGGCGGAGCTGCCGTTCGGCGGGGTCAAGCGGTCCGGCTTCGGTCGGGAGCTGGGCCGGTTCGGCATGGAGGAGTTCGCCAACCACAAGCTGGTCCGGCTGGTGCGCTGACGTAAGGGAATGGGGGGCGCCCTGGCGCGCAGGCGGCGGCAACTCACGGCGCCCCCGGCCCGATGCCCGCCGTCGTCCGGCTCGTCGAGTCGTAGGAGCGGGCCTCGGCCCACCGCCCCGGCAGGGCGCCCGGCCCGGTGGCTTCCTCGGGGAGCCACCGGCCGTCGGGGCCGGGCCACACCGCGCCCCGGCCCCGGCCGAGCGTGATGTGCGGGACCCATCGGGCGGGGGAGAGCAGCGGGTTGGAGCGGTCGCCGCCTCCGTGCGATTCCCGCAGGATCCGCCACACCGTCTCGTGCAGTTCCAGGAGGGCGGCGTCGGGCCGGACCGCCCAGGCCAGCACGTTGACCCGGCCGGAGAAGCGCAGCAGCCCGGTCAGGTGGAGGGGGAGGGGGAGCGCGGCGAGGGCCTCCGCCAGTGCGGTGCGGGCTTCCGGGGGAATCGTCTCGGCCGTGGCGAGCGTGAGGTGCGGCCGGTTGGTCGGGTGGCGGTGGGCGCTCTGGCTGGGCAGGCCCTCGTCCGCGAGGGACCGCCACACGCCCCGTACGGCTCGGTCGGTCGCGGCGTCCGGTAGCAGCTCGATGCTGTGCACGGGGGCAGCGTAGGGCTGCCGCACCGCGGGCGGTGGCCGCCGCGACCGTGTGCCTCCCGCGGCCTCTCTGTCAGAGGCGGATGTTGGACCTGAGAGAGGTCTTCTCCGGCCCTGTGCAATCGATCTGACGAGGTGTCCGCCGATGCGTCCCCCCTTTCCTCTCCCTCCCCGCGACGAAGCGATCCGCGTGCCCGGGATCCTGCTGCTGCGCACCGACGACGGCAGCGAAAGCGATGCCTGGGAGGACGTCCTTGAGCGGATGGGCGAGCTGCCCGGTATGCGTCCGCCCGGGGCAGGGGGTGCGGCCGAAGCCGAGGCGTCCATTCCCAGGCGGCTGATCGTGGCGGAGGAGCCCGGCTGGGGAGGATCCGCCCGCGCCACCCCCGAGGAGATCGCCGTGGCCTTCGACCGCCCCGGGGCATGGATACCCGACCTGGTGGTGCTCACCGACGCCCGGACCACGCGCGACGCGGAGGCGCGCCCGCTGCTGGCCTTCAGCGGCAGCGATGGGCAGGCCTTCTGGATCACGCCGCGGCAGACGGCCATGGCGTACCTGGCGCTGCACCGGGGGCTCTCCTTCGCCTTCGACCGGTTCGCCGAGGAGGCTCCCGCCGAGTGGGAGGACGGGGAGGAGCCGGAGGAAGAGGACGGCTACGAGCCCGCCGGTTTCGCGTTGGAGACGCGGACCGACCCACCCCGCTACACCCCTCCGGCGCGCGCTGCCCGTGCTCGTCCAGGAGACCGATCTCCTCGTCCGTACCTACTTCGGCGACGACGCGGCCTGGGCTTCCGTGGTCGACCGTGTGCGCCGGGGCCGAGGGGCGGCGTCGGACGTGATCGAGGACTTCGGCGAGTACGTCACCTTCGTCGACGATCCGGCCTACGCGGGCGCCACACCGGAGCAGGTGATGGCCCCCAGGTCCGCCCGGGCGCGGATCCGGAAGCGATGATCTCCGACACGGTGCTGATCGCCGACAGCGCCACCCTGCGTGAGCCCGGACATTCCGTCCGGGTGGTCCCCCTGGAGGACGAGGTCGGGAACTCCTTCCGGGTGGACGCCGAGGTCGCCGGGATGATGGTGGTCAACCTGGCGCTGGGCAACATGGACCTCGGTGACTGGCGGGAGGGCGACGCGTAGGCCTCAGGGTCTGTGCGACCAGAGATGTACCCCTAAAAGCCCCATAGGTTGATGTTTCCGGCGCGTGAGCGGTCAAGAATTGAGGTGAGCAGAAGAGATCTGCTCGTAGTCGCAACAGGCATCAGGAGTGAGAACATGCGTGGCGTTCTGATAGGCGTCGTCGGCGCCGTGGCGGTCCTCGGAGTCGCGGCCGCCGTGGCCGTACCCGAGGCCAAGGAGTGGTACGACGGACGCCACGAGCAGACCTCGTCCTACGCCACGGGCAAGGACGCCAAGGAGGAGCGCGAGTCCGTTCCCCGCTGGCTGCCGGACGACGCCTCGTCCGTCGAGTACGCCATGCGGACCACCGGCGGCGAACGCATCCTCAAGGCCACGCTCCACGACGGCCGTCTCCCCGCGCTGTGCGAAGCGCTCGGCGGCGGGAGCGCTCCGGACCCCGAGATCAGCGCGTCCTGGTTCCCCTCGGGGACCGCGAGCAGGGCGAAGGGCCGCTGCGGCTCCTACTACGTGGCGCTCAAGGACCACACCCTGTACGCGTGGCAGACGAACGACGACTGGGTGGACGAGAACCGCCGCTCCGGGCAGTGACCGCCGCACCCCCGCGGATCCGCGGCCGGCGCTTCGCCGCAGACGTACCGACGTACCGACGAACCCGAGGCTCCCCGTGATCGCTTTCGCCCCGACGGCCGTGTTCCTGCTCTGGTTCTGCTGGGGCGTACGGCAGGACCGCCGCCAGTTCCGTAACGCGGTGCTGCTCGGCCTGACCGTGCTGAGCCTGTCGTTCGCCCTGCTGACGCAGGTGGACCGGCTGCCGGACAGCCTGGCTGTGCCGGTGTACGCGCTGGTCTTCCTGGTACCCGTGCTCGCGGTCGTGGTCCTCGGCGGCTTCCTCGTGGTCAACGGCCTCACCATGGTCCGCAAGGAGGGCCGCCGCCCCGCCAATCTGCTCTCCGGACTCGCCGGGATCGGCATCTTCGCCGTCCTGGCCCTGGTGGTCACCGCCGACTACCTCGGCGGCTCCAAGCCGTACCGCTCCTTCATCCTGGCCGTCGTGCTGATCACCGGCTATGTCGCCTTCCTTTTCCTCTGCTTCCTCGCCTACGCCTTCCTGTACGGCCGCATCCGGGTGCGCGGCGACGTGGACTTCGTGGTGATGCTGGGTTCGGGCCTCATCGGCGGGGAACGCGTGCCGCCGCTGCTCGCCTCGCGTCTGCGTTCCGGACTCCGCGTTCAGCAGCGGCAGATCGCCCGGGGCGGACCAACTCCCGTCCTGCTGGTCTCCGGCGGCCAGGGCCCGGACGAGAAGCTGCCGGAGGCCGAGGCGATGGGCCGCTGGCTGGTGGCCGAGGGTGCCGACCCGGACCTCGTCCTGGAGGAGAACCGCTCCCGTACGACGACGGAGAACCTGCGCTTCAGCCGAAGCCTGATGGAGGGGGCCGACGAGGGGTACGTCTGCGTCGTGGTGACCAACAACTTCCACGCGTTCCGAGCCGCGATGACCGCCCGCAAGGAGGGCGTGCGCGGCCAGGTGATCGGCTCGCCCACCGCCGCGTACTTCTGGCCGAGCGCGACGATCCGGGAGTTCGTCGCGGTGTTCTGGGAGCACCGGATCGTCAACGGCGCTCTGTGCGTGCTGCTCGCGGCGCTGGCCGTGGTGGTGGGGATGGGCTGGTAGCCCAAGGCATCCTCACCCCGCGCCGACCTCCCGCGAGAAAGCAGTTGCGCTTGTCGGCTTCTGGGCGTCAGGGTGCAGGGGTGATCGGATCAGAGATCGAACTGCCCGTCGTGGACGGGGTCCTCTCGGGTGTGGACTTCGGCGGCCACGGCGAGGGGGTGCTGCTGGTCCACGGCAGCGGACACAACGCTGCCGCCTGGGGGGACGTGGCGTCCCGTCTGGTGAGTGAGTGTCATCCGATCGCCATCGACCTCCGTGGCCACGGGCAGACCCGGCTCGACTCCACGGGTCCGGAGCAGTACTGGCGGGACATCGGTAGCGTCGTCACCGCGCTGGACTGGGACCGTCCCGTGCTGGTGGGCCATTCCACCGGCGGGTACGCGGTGACGGCTGCCACGGCCGGTGGCCTCGTGCAACCGGCCGCCCTCTGCATCGTGGACGGCGTGGTCCTCGACGACCGTGGCGCGTCACTCGCCGAGCACGCCGCCGCGCGCACCACGGAGGCGGCGGTCCGTCTGCGGACGATGTTCCGCTACGGCTGGGAAGCGCATGACGACCAGATGCATGCCTATGCCGAGCAGTGCGCGCGGGAGGCCGGAGGAGACTGGCTCAACGCCGGGGCACGGCGCGAACTCGTCGAGGAGGTCACGCGGCGCTCCTTCCTGCACCGCGGCCACCGGTGGGTACGGCGACCGGCCATCGAGGAGATCGCAACCGTCACCGCCGTGGACCCCGACGCGGAGGTCTTCCCGAGTGTCGAGGTGTACGACCGCCTCACCTGTCCGATGACCGTCGTGCTGGCCGAGGACGGTTTCTACGCCTCGCGGCGCGACGAAGTGCGAGCCGTCGTCGATGCCGCCCCCGGGCGCCGGCTGATCGACATCAGGTCGAACCACAACATCCCCATGACCCGGCCCGCTGACCTCGCAGCGATCATTCTCGACCTGGTGCGGGACCGGGCTACGGCGTCGGCCGGGAACGCCGGTTGACCCCCACTCCACTCCACCCCCGCAAGGAGTTGCTGTGACCGTGAGCGAGATGTCCGTGGCCGACAAGGACGCCGGACCGTACGGCATCGCGGCCGGACCTGACAACGCCCTGTGGCTCACCTTCGCGCACAGCGGCCGCATCGCGCGCCTCACCCTCGACGGTGAACTCGACGAATACCCCCTGGAACCGCCCGAGTGCCGCCCTACGGTCATCACCCCCGGGCCCGACGGAGCACTGTGGTTCACCCGGTCCCAGGACCACCGGATCGGCCGCATCACCGCCGACGGTGAAACGGACTCCTTCCCCGTGCCGACGCCCGGCAGCGGACCCTTCGGGATCACCGCCGGTCCGGACGACGCGATGTGGTTCGCAGAGATGAACACCGACCGGATCGGTCGCATCACCACCACGGGAGAGATCACCGAGTTCGTCCTTCCCTGTACGGGCGCCTATCCCTCGGCGATCACCGCAGGCCCGGACGGGGCCCTGTGGTTCACCCTCAACCAGGCGAACGCGATCGGCCGCATCACCGTCCACGGAGACATCGTCATCCACCCGCTCCCCACCCCGAGCGCTGCACCCGTGGGCATCACCAGCGACGGCGACGCCCTGTGGTTCGTCGAGATCGTAGCCGGCCAGATCGGCAGGATCTCGGTGGACGGCGCGATCAAGGAGTTCCCGCTCCCTGACCGTGCGGCCAAACCCCATGCGATCGTCGCGACCTCCACCGGGGACTGCTGGTTCACCGAGTGGGGAGCCAACAGCATCGGTCACGTCACCGGCAGCGGCGAGATCACCGAGTACAGCCTGCCGTCACCGTCGTCCGAGCCGCACGGCATCGCCCTGGGGCCCGACGGCGCTCTGTGGGCTGCCCTCGAAACGGGAGGGGTCGCGCGGCTCGAACCGTAGCCTCAGGACGAAGAACCGACCACTGCGGAGCATCGCGCACGCGTTTCGGTGGACGGGCACGGGCACGGGTACGGGGCCTCCGGTCCGCCGAGCGGAGGCCCCGTACGTCAGGAGAGCGCCGCGGTGTCAGATGCCGCAGCTGGGCGCGGACCAGAAGCGGCCGCTGCCGCCGGCGACGTGGGTGTGGTCGTTGTGGCCCGGGTAGCCCGGGCCGAGGATCTCGGTGAAGCCGTGGTTGCGGGCCGCCTGGGCGAGGGCGCAGAAGCCCTGGGATCCCGCGCCGAGGTCGGCAGCGTGGCCGTACATGTGGCGGCTGTTGGCGGCACCGCCGACGGCGCTGTTGCAGGAAACGCTGCGGAAGCCGCCGTTGACGGTCATGGGCCGGTCGCCCATGGCGTGCCGCATGGCCTGGAGCTTCCACATGGTGACCAGGGCGTTGGCGCGGGCGGTGGCGGCGCTGACCTTGCCCCCGGACCAGTCGGAGTTGCAGCGGTTCAGCTCGGCGTAGGTGAAGTTGACCGGGGTGCAGTCGTCGTCCTGGAGCTGGTAGATCTTGTTGAAGGTCGCGGGGCCCGCGATGCCGTCGGCGGCCAGCCCGTACGCGGCCTGGAAGCGCGACACGGCCGCCTTCGTCGCCGGGCCGAACGCTCCGTCGATGGCGATCTGGTTGCCGGTGCCGGGATAGCCCGCGACCCGGATCTGGAGCTGACGCACCGCCTCACCGCTGGAGCCCTCCCGGAGAGTTCCGCTCCAGGTGTAGCAGCCGTCGGCCGCACGGGCGGTGACGCCCGACGCGGAGTCGGGGGCCGGGGCGGCGGCCGGGCTCGCGGAGGCGGTGGTGCCGCCGAACGCCAGGGCGGCGCCGGCGAGGGTCGAGACGAGGAATCCGATGGGGCGTGATCGCATGGGGGCTACACCTCATTGTCGTCATGGCCGTCTGCGGTTCGTGGGGGATTCCGAGCCTCCGGCGCGGGCGGGGCAAGTGTCAAGGTCATGTCAACATGCTGCCAAGGGGGGCGGGGAGTGCCTGCCACCCGAGGGCGCGATGCGCTCCGGACGGCAGTGGAACTCGATCTCCGCCGGGTACCGATGAGTTCGCGGCGGTGCGGAGGTCTACCCCGGGGCGACCGCCGGTCGCCTTCTACCCCGTCGCTCAGAGGAGTTGACCATGTCCCCGGTCCTGAACCGGCCCGTCGCGGGCACCGTCGTGTCTGCCGACGGCACCGAGATCGCCTACGAACGGTCGGGCAGCGGGCCCGCGGTCGTCCTGGTGGCCTCGGCGCTGGCCGACCGTTCCGACACCGCCAAGCTCGCCGCGCTCCTCGCCGAGGACTTCACCGTGGTCAACTACGACCGGCGCGGGCGGGGTGCGAGCGGTGACGCCGACACGTACGCGGTCGCGCGTGAGGTCGAGGACATCGCGGCCCTGGTCGACCAGGTCGGCGGCTCGGCATCGCTGTTCGGTTCGTCCTCCGGAGCGGTGCTGGCCCTGCGCGCGGCTGTCGCCGGAGTGAAGGTGGACCGACTGGCCCTGTACGAACCGCCGTTCGTCACCGCCGAGGGAGACGCCGGACCGCCTGTGGATCTCGCCGAGCAGATCACCGTACGGCTCGCGGAGAACAGGGACGGGGATGCGGTCAGGTACTTCATGACGAAGGTTCAGGGCATGCCGGGCATCGCCGTGTCCTTCATGAAGCTCATGCCGAAGATGTGGGCGGGTCTCGTCTCTCTGGCCCGCACCCTGCCGTACGACATCGCGGTCATGGGCGACACCCAGCAGGGCAGACCGCTCGCCGCGGAGGAGTGGAGCGGCGTGGAGGTGCCGACTCAGATCCTGACCGGAGGAAAGAGTCCCGCGGCCTTCGGGCGTGCGGCCCGTGCCCTCGCGGAGATCCTGCCGCATGCCGACCACCGGACCCTGCCGGGGCTCAACCACGGAGCCGTCGTGATGGCCCCGAAGAAGATTGCGCCGGAGGTCATCCGGTTCCTGAAGGGCTGATCATGCCGGGCCTCGGCAGCCTCCATCTGCGCAGGCGGCTGCCGAGGCCCTCCTGAAGGCGGTCGTCAACGCTCCGATGCCGGGGCGTGGTCCCGGATCAGCCCGCCGTCTCGCCCCAGCCCAGCGGATGCGGCCCCGGGCGCTCGTCCGGCAGCAGCACGGGCCGCTCGCCGCCCGCGCTGTTGAAGTCCGTCAGCGCGCTGATCAACGCCGTCCGCTGCTGCGGGGAGAGACGCTGAACGATCGAGGCGATCTCCTCGCGCCGGCGCGCGGTGACGTTCTCCACCGTGCGACGTCCCTCCTCGGTCAGCCGGAGCAGGGTTTCGCGGCGGTTGCCCGGGTTGGTCTGCCGGTCGGCCAGTCCCGCCGTGATCAGCCGGTCGATCATGCGCATCGCCGTGGACGGGGCCACGCCCAGCAGCTCCGCCAGCGTGACGAGTTTGGTGTCCCCCCGGGAGGAGAGCACGACCAGCATCCGGAACTGGGGGAGGGTCACCCGCTCCTCCACCTCCGCCAGGGAGCGCGCGGAGACCGCGACCAGCAGCCGGGAGGCCGTCAGCACCGCCTCGGTCACCGCGTCCACATCGTCCATGCGCCCCGCCGGAGCGGCTTTCCTGCCCATGACACCTTTCTATCCTGCGTACGCCGCGGCCCGTGCCCGCGGGGGCCGCGACCGGTGCCCCTGCGGCGTCAGCGGTAGCGGAGCAGCAGCATCGCCGCGTCGTCGTGCGAAGAGCCGTCGGCGTGACGCGTGACGTCCTCGCGCAGTGCTGCAAGAGCCTGCCCGGCATCCGCGTCGCCGAGCAGTCCGGCCCGTTCCTGCAGGGGGTAGAAGACGCCCTCGGCGTTACGCGCTTCGGTGACTCCGTCGGTGTAGAGCAGCAGCTGGTCGCCCGGAGCGAACCTGGACCGGTGGGTCCGCGGAGGCTCCCCGCCGTGCATGCCCAGGCCCAGCGGAAGGGCGTAAGCGGGCGGGTGGGGAAGGTCGGTGGAGCCGTCGGCGCGGACGATCATGGGCGGGGGGTGTCCGCAGTTCAGGAGGACGGCCACCTGCTCGTCGGTGTGGATCTCGGCGAGGACGGCCGTCACGAACTTCTCCCCGTCCGCCTCGCGGGCCACGGTGCGCTCCAGCCTGGCGGCGAGTGCGGTCAGATCCGGCTCGTCGTGCGCCGCCTCCCGGAACACCCCCAGGACGGAGGCCGCCGTCGCCACCGCGGCGAGTCCCTTGCCCTGGACGTCCCCGACGATGACGCGAACCCCGTAGGGCGACGCCACCACCTCGTACAGGTCGCCGCCGATCCGCGACTCCGCGACCGCGGACGTGTAGGAGACCGCGGCCCGCAGCTCTCCGACCTGCCGGGGCACGGGACGCAGCAGCACGCTCTGGGCCGCCTCGGCGACCGAGCGCACGCCGGCCAGTTCCGCCTCGCGCCGCATCCGGGAGCCCGCGGCCAGTGCCCCGGCCAGGGTCACTCCGGCGACCGAGGCCATGGCGGTCCAGCCCCGCCGGGTGTCGAAGAGCCCGTCGTACACGCCCAGACCGGCGCAGAGCAGCAGGGCCACGCCGCCGATGAGAGCCGTACGCCGCCACGTGCCGATCAGCCCCGCGAAGGCGGGGCCGAGGGAGACCAGCGGAAGGAATCCCCCCTCCGGGCCGGCCGCCAGGTCTATTCCGGCGACGACCGCCATCACCACGATCGGCAGCCAGGACAGCATTGCTCCGCCGTCCCCTCGCTTCCCAGTGACCATGACGCTCCTAGCAGACGGACGTCCTCCGGCGGGCCGTCTTCCCCGGCGACCCAGCTTTAGACTATGCAAAGATTGCCCATGCTAAAGGTTGGCTCAGGTTTCCGTTACGCAATCGGTTCCCCTGCACGACGCGAGGAGGCGGCTCGATGACGAAGAGACGGCATGGCGTTCAGCACAACCGCCCACCGCCGGGCGGCGGGCGCCGACGCCGCGCACGCCTCTGCGTGGTCCTTTTCCGGGTGGGTCTCGGACCGGTCCTGGGCCGCCGTCTGCTGCTCCTGCACCACACCGCCAGAACGGACGGCCGCCTCCGCCACACGGCGCTGGAGGTCACCGCGTACGACGCGCGGCGCGGCGCCTGGATCCTGGCCTCCCCCGCTGACGCGCCGTGGTTTCTGGATCTCCTGGCCGCGCCCCTGACGACCGTCCAGGTCGGCAACCGCCACTACGCCGTCACCGCCTCCTTCCCGGAAGCCGACGAAGCCGCCGAGATCCTGGCGCGGCACCTCACGGACGGGGCGCGCCGCGCGCGACGCGCCTGCCCCGCCGGGGGAATGGCCGAGAACGCCGAGGCCCGGCCGCACGGGCGGACAGGGGATCTCCCCGCTCTCGTACGGCTCGACGCCGCCCCGGGGCAGCGCCTGCCCTGACCAGTGCGAACACTGCATCGGCTCCGCTGTTAGGGTCGGCCGTGCGCCGCACCCGATGCTGACCACATCGGTGTCATGCGGCTCATCAGCAGGGGGAAGTGCACGGGGGAGTCGAAGGCGCGCGCTGCGTGCCGTTTCCGGGGTGACGCCCGGTAATGCGCCGATGAACAAGGCGCGTTCTTCCGTCACCAGTCACAGGAAGGACGTGCTTTCGGCATGACATCACCATCGGGGTCGGCCTCTTCGAAGAACGAGGTGAAGACG
This sequence comes from Streptomyces globisporus C-1027, assembly GCF_000261345.2. Taxonomy (NCBI): domain Bacteria; kingdom Bacillati; phylum Actinomycetota; class Actinomycetes; order Kitasatosporales; family Streptomycetaceae; genus Streptomyces; species Streptomyces globisporus. Next base: position 5,259,668 of record NZ_CP013738.1, read on the forward strand.
CTCCCGTTCGCGGTGGGATTCGTCGTGGCGTTCGGCACGGGTTATGTGTGCGGGGAGTTCTTCGGCTTTCCGTGGTGGCAGCGCCTGATCACTGTCGTGGTCGTCGTCATGGCCCTGGAAGGCGCGAACCAGGCCGTGGGTCGCGCCCGCGCCAGAAAAAAAGCGCTGAGGGAAGCCGGTTCAGAAGCGGATCAACGCTCGTCCCGTTCCTGACGCGGCGGAGCAAGCCGGCCCTCGCCGGTCGCAGTGCCAGTTCATGCGACCGGCGGCGGGTTCTCCTCGAAGGTGATGACGGTGTGGCGGACGTAGTACGTGTAGATCTCGGCGACGGAGTAGGACCCGACGGTTGTCCGGTGCGGGCCCGTGGTCCCGTCTCCTCCGATCTTCTCCGAGGCCCTGGGCGGATGCGGCTCCCGATTGCAGAGTGGGAGGGTCAGGAGCTGAGCGAGGTCGTCATGTCCCGAGTACAGCGAACTCCTGTCCTCGGCGACCAGGGCACCGCCGAGGTGCTCGTGAAGACGCGCGCGATCGAGTTCAGGGGCGTGGAAGGCCAGACCCACGGTTACGAGCGGACCGTGATGGACGAAGAACTGCGCTCGTCCAGCCGCACGATGACGATCGCGGTCACGCGCGGCTGGACGACGGGTCATGCTCGCGGGCTCACCGGACTTGGTGAAGGAAGCCCTGGAGCCCGCGCTGCGGAAGGCGACGCAATGATCCACCTGCCGCCGCGGTCGGGCCGCCACCAGAACCCCTGATCTCCCTGGAGTATCAACCGATCCGGCCCGTCTCCCGCTCAAGGAGGGACCGGAAGGTCCGCGGGGGCCGGCCGGTGAGGCGGTGGACGGTGTCGGTGACGCGGTCCTCCGCCCCTTCCGCGATGGCGCGGTCCATCCCGGCCAGCATCGCGGCGAACTCCACCGGCACCCCCTGGGTGGTGAGGCGATCGCGCAACTGCTCGTAGGCCAGGCGATGGTGGACCACGGGCCTGCCGGTGACCTCGGTGATGATCGCGGCGATGTCGTCGTGGCCGAGCGCCTCGGGTCCGGTGAGGACGAGATCGGTGTCGGGGGCCTGCTCGTCGGTCAGAGCGCGTACGGCGACGGCCGCGATGTCCTCCGCGTCGACGAAGCCGACCCGGCCGGTTCCGGTGGCGGTCCGGATGACGCCCTCGTCGCGGATGCTGAGCGCGTGGGCGTGCGTACCGGTGAAGTTCTGCATGAACCACGAGGGGCGCAGCACCGCCCACTGCTCGAAGAGACCGGGCAGGGCCTGGTGCACCTTTCCGACCGCCGGGCCGCCCTCCGGGATGGCCGAGGAGCTGAGCAGCACCGCGCGGCGCACGCCGGCGGCGCGGGCCGCGCGGAGGAACGGCAGCATCGTCGCAGCAGGGTCGGAGTCGCCCACGGGCGGAATGAGGTAGACGCGGTCCACGCCGTCGAGAGCGGCCGCATGCGTCGCGGGGTCGTACCAGTCGAAGGGGACGTGCTCGGTCCCGGCGACCGGCGTGGCCCGGCGGCTGGCGGCCCTGACGCGGTGCCCTCCGGCCGTCAGCTGCGCGGCGGTGCGGCTTCCGGTGGTACCGGTCGCGCCGACGACCAGCGTGGTGGGTGCGGAGGTCATCGGCTGCTCCCGGTGAAGTCGGCGCCGGATTCCTGGACGGCGAGGGGGTTCCAGTAGTCGCGGTAGGAGGTGAAGTGCCCGTCGCGCACGGTCACGACGGCGATGTAGGTCATGTCGAAGGGGGCGTCGCTCTCCACCAGTCGGCCGACCCCGCGCATCTCGACCACGACGGTCTGCGGATCGGTGGTCCGGTGGATCCGCAGCTCGGGGAAGTCGTGCAGGTCGATGTGGTCGGGGTAGTGGCGCATGTAGGCGGCGACGGCCTCTTTGCCCTCCAGGCGCCGGGGCCAGCCGTCGGGAGCGAACGGGAACTCCATCACTCCGTCCTCGGCCCACAGGGCGATCCACGCGGGAATGTCCTTGTCGAGCAGCAGTCGCAGGCTGCGGCGGAAGAGATCCGCCGGGGAGGTCGGTGCGGGCATACGTGTCCTCCAGTCGTAGAATCCGGACCCGGGGTCCACTTAAAGATATGGACCGTGGGTCCGTTTTGCAAACGGAAGGAGCGGCATGTCCGAACGCCAGTCGTCCCGCAAGGACGCCATCCGCAACCGGGAGGCCGTACTCGCGGCTGCCGATGCCCTCTTCAGCCGCCGCGCGAGTCCGGAGGACATCACGATGGCCGACGTCGCGGCGGCGGCCGGAGTCGGCAAGGGCACGCTCTTCCGGGCCTTCGGCGATCGCGCCGGGCTGCTGCGCGCGCTGTACGAGGCGCGGCTCGAACCGGTCAGAGAGGCCGTCGAGGCAGGCCCGCCGCCGCTGGGGCCCGGGACCCCGCCGCAGGACCGCGTACGCGCCCTGCTCGATGCCGTCCTGTGCTTCAAGCTCGACAACGGGCCGCTCGCGCTGGCCCTGGAGGACAGCGGGAGCGACAGCAGCCCGTACCGGGCGGATCACTACGAGCGGTGGCACCGCCTGCTCCGAGCCGTCCTGGAGCAGATCCCCGGCCTGGCCGACAGCGACTTCACCGCCCACGCCCTGCTCGCCGCCACGCGGGCCGACCTCGTCGAGCACCTGGCGGGCGAGCGGGGGATTCCGCGGGAGCGGATGCGGGAACAGCTCGCGGGCTTCGTCGCCAAGGTCCTGGCCCCCGGCTCACGGCCGGAGGGGACCGTCGAGGAGTGAAGGAGAGAGGGGCGGCGGGTCCGCGGCCGTGCAGCACGCAGCCCGGTCGTCACCTTGCGGGTAGGGGCCGGGCTGTGTGCGGTGCGCGAGGGCTGCCGCAGAGGGTCAACTGCGGCCCAGGGCCACAGAATGGCCACGGGCCGCGCTCGCGGGAGCCTGTGGGATCAGGCGGCGTCGAAGCCGCCTGTCTTGACGCCCGCCACGAAGGAGGTGAACGCGTCAGCGGCGAGGGACAGGGCCGGGCCGCCCGGGTTCTTCGAGTCGCGTACGGGGACGATGCCGGTGGCGGAGGCGGTGGCCGGGGCCCACTCGACGCAGGTGCCGCCGTTGTCGCTGTAGGAGGACTTGACCCACTGCGGGGTCGTGGATTCGGTCGTCACGGGGTGCCCTTTCGATGCTGGTGGATCATGTCCACGGTATCTGTCTGCGACAGAGACACAGCCTGCAACTGATGGTAGGACCTCACCATCGGGATGACAGAGCTGAGTTCGCGGTCCAGATGGCCCTGCGTCTCGGACTCGACGTAGGAGACCACGGACCGATCCTGGAGCGTCAGCAGATTCACTGCCCGATTGAAGGGCCGCTGCTCACCGATGCTGTACGGGGCGATCTGCAGCATGGTGTGGGACTGTGTGGCGAAGTCGACCAGATACTGCAACTGAGTGTCCATCACGGCAGGGCTGCCGATCGGGCGGCGGATGCAGCTCTCGTCCAGCACCGCGATCAGCATCGGCGGCACGGTGCGTAACAGCGCGCCCTGGCGCTCCATGAGCAACGAGACGCGCTGATCGGCCTGTTCGGGGGTGATGACGCCCCGGTCGACCGCCCCGCGTGCCAGCGCCTCCGCATACTCCCGGGTCTGCAACAGCCCCGGGATGACGCCCACCTCGAACAGCCGGATCTCCGCCGCCCGGCCCTCCAGCGCCACGTACTCCGGGAAGCCCTGCAACAGCACCCCGTGCTTGATCTTGCGCCACTCGCGCTCGAACGAATCAGCGGTTCCCGTGTAGTTCATCGCCACGTCAACGGCGATCGAGAACTTGCGAGTTGGGGACTTGTGGCACAATTCCACGCCGGAAACGTGCCGCCCCGTGTAGCCGATACGGCCCCCGAGATCGTCCTGTTTCCAGCCCCGAGCCTCTCGCTCCCGCCGCAGACGCGCTCCGTAGGCCGCCTCAGGGCCCCCGTCCGGGTTCACTTCCTTGCGGTTGACCAACGTATCCCCCAGTTCCGAAACGTTGAAGACGTATCCACGCTAGGCCACGCTGAGTCGCCCCGGTAGTCGTTCGGCTACAGAGAGGAGCGATCGGTGTGCGGCGAGAACGCCAGCGCGAATACGGAACGGGCCCCACGCGTCCCTGCCCCCGGGACCCTGCTCGCGGACACCAGCCGCGGTGACCGCGTGGGGGAGTTCCAGGGCGTCGCCGGCCCGTACTGGTCGCTCCGGCCGGTCGGCGGCGGGCGCGAGTGGGAGGTCGAACCCCGTTACGTACGGCCCGCGTTGCTCATGGAGCAGTTACGGGCCCGCACGGCGCGGCTCAACGCCCGCAGCCGGGGAGAAGCGCTGTGAGGGCGGGGCTTCCCGGCGTGGGCCGGGCGAGGGTGCTGGACTACGTCGCGGCCGTCACGGTGACGGTCGGCAGCCGTGCCCTCCCGCTCGGCGGGGTCGCTCTGCCGAACCGCCGGCTCGTCCTCCGCTGGCTGCGGCGGCAGGCGCTGCGGCTGGCGGACGGGCACGGGCGGAATCTTCCTCCGGCCGCCCCCTGGCTCGGGGCCAGGGACGTCCGGCCGGTCGCCTTCCACGGCTGCGACGCCCCGGAGGCGCTCCGGGCGTGGGCGGACGACCACGGCCGCCAGGATCACGCCCTGGGCGCGCTGGAATCGGGGCGTCCCGCCCTGCTCACCGTGGTCGATCCCTTCGTGGGGCTGCGCGTCACCCTCGGCGCGTGGCCCGTGGACCTGTGGGGGTGGACGGCGGAAGCCTCGGCGGACCACCTGTCCCCGCCTCGCCCCCGCACGGAAAGGGCCTGACCGCGTGCTGCAATGCACCGCCGTGACCCAAGTCCCGTACGCGGAAGCGCTGCTGGCGCTGGCGACGATGGAGGGCGGGCCGGAGCACCCGCCCGACGCCGTGGAGCCGGAGGACTTCGTCCTGTGCGAGCTGGGCGACCACGACGAGTCGGCCGAGCACGCCGGGCACCTGTGGACGGCGGACACCCCGGACGACCAGGACCTGTGGCTCCTCTGGTCGGGCACCGGCGCCCACCGCGTCCACCGGCTCGACATGCTCCGCCTCTGCCCCGCCGTGCTCCGCGAGCTGGCGACCCGCACGGTGACGACGTGCGCGTTCTTCGACCACCACCCCGGGCCGCACTCCTTCTCCGTGACCGACCCGCTCGGCGACCTCATCGCCGCACACGTCCACAGCGAGGTCCGGCGACTGGTCTCGGAGGGCGACGCCCCCGGCGCGCCTGACGCTCCCCTCCCGCCCGATGCCCCTGGCATGCCCGACGCTCCTGGTACGCCCGACGCCCCCGGCACGCTCAACGGCCCTGGCGCTCCGGGCCGACCCGACACTCCCGACACCGACGCGCCCTGACGGCGACGACCGGAGGATTCCCGCCCCATGGACGCTATGGACCAGTGCACCGCCGTAACCCTGCTGCCGCCCCCGGACTTCGTGCTCCGCCTCGCCGCTGCCGGCGGCGGCAGCCGCCCGGAAGCCGGACACCTGCTCTGCGAGCTGGCCGCCGACCACGACGGCGACCACGCGATGGCGTTATGGGACGACGACACGAATCGCACCGCCGTCTGGGCCCGCTGGAGCGGCGAGCGGGCGACCCTGGCGGAGCTGGCCTGGTGCGGAGCTGTGGAGCCCCGGGGCGAGGACGCGTGCGGGCTGTTCGCCGGTCACCCCTCCGCCCACGACTGGGGCGTCGCCGATCCGACGCTCGCGGCGGTGGACGTCCTACTCGCGGGGGAGTACCCGCACCTCGCACCACGTGATGGCGTGTGACGGCTTCAGCCTCCCGCCCAGGGGTACGCAGCCGCGACCGTACCCGCCGGGGCGGTCCGGTCAGGCGGTCAGGTCCAGCCATTCGCCGACGGCCAGCACACGGGCGCGTGGTCCGGCGTGCCCACGCAGTTCCTCCGCCGGGTCGGCGACTTCGACGTAGCCCGCGATCTTGTCCGGCTGCTCCGGTTCGTAGTGGATCGGTACCACGTACCGGGCGTCGAGGATCTCCGCCGCCGCAGCCGCCTGCCCCGGGTCCAACGCGGCGAGCACCGGGCTCGGGGGTTGCAGATGCGGTGCGTCGACGACGGGCCCGTTGGCGGGCAGGAACGCCGCGTCGATCGGACTGAAGCGGCGCGCGATGAGCCACCAGGATCCGTGGAACATGGTGTCGCCGCCGTGGAAGAGCCGCTGCCCGTCGGCCTCGACCACCCAGTTCACCTGTGGGTCGCCCAGCCCGTCCACGGCCGGGACGGCGGTGACGTGGAACGGTCCGATCTCATGGACGGACCAGACGTCGACGACGGTCGCCGCCAGCCCGTGCGCGGTCAGCTCGCTCTCGGCGAGCAATGTCGTCACGTTGTCCACGTCGTCACCGTGGCCGGGAGCCGGCCTCAGCACCGGTGCTCCCGGCGCCAGCACCTTCGCGAGCGCGGACGCGTCGGTGTGATCCCGGTGCAGGTGGGTGACCAGCGCAGCATCGGCCTTCCCGCTCGGCTCCGCCAGCTGGTCACCGGGCTTCCATCCCGTGAACAGCGGTGAGATGTCCCGTACGTAGTCGATCACCAGCCGTTGGCCCCCGGCCTCGACCTCCAGTCCCGCCCAGCCCAGCCGTCGCACTCGCATCTCAACAACTCCTTCGTCTCGGTGACGCCCGCCAATTTAGCGTACGGTCGTACTCTAATCAATAGAAGACGCTCGTACGCTATGATCGGTGCATGTCTCCACGCCGCTCAGTAGCCGAAGCGCAGGCCACCAGGGGGCGGATCCTCAGCCGCGCCGCTGAGATCGCCTCGGAAGAAGGACTGGACGGCATCACCATCGGACGGCTCGCCGAGACGCTGGAGATGAGCAAGTCCGGAGTGCACAAGCACTTCGGCACCAAGGAGTCACTGCAGATCTCCACGCTGGACAAGGCGTTCGTGGACTTCTGGCACCGGGTGGTCGAGCCCGCGCTGGGCGAACCCCCGGGCCTGCGTCGGCTGCGCTTGGTGTGCTCCAACTCCGTGGACTACCTGGAGGAGCCCCTGTTGCCCGGCGGCTGTCTGATGACCGCGGCGCTCACCGAGTACGACGGCCGCCCCGGCCGGGTCCGTGACGCGGTGGCCGAGGTCTGGTCGCGCTGGCGTGAGCAGCTGCGGACGGATCTGGCCGCCGCGGTGGAGAACGCCGAACTGCCGGACGAGTTCGACGTCGAGCAGGCCCTGTTCGAGATCATCGCCGCAGGGCTGGCACTGAACGCGGCCATGCAACTCCAGCACGACCGATCGGCCGCGGACCGGGCCCGCCTCGCGATCGAACGGTCGCTGAGCCGGCCCTGAGAGCCCGGCACCTGAGGCTGCCGGACACAGCGCGTGTCGCCCATCCGCCTGACGTAGCGTCAGAAATGATGGCCGTATGTCTGAGCACCCGCCGAAAGACGACGACCACGGCAGACGCGCCCGTAGGCGCAGGCTCATCCCCATGACCGGACGTGACCCCGAGGAGGACGGCCGGGCCTCCTCCCCGCTGGAGCTGCTGTTCGACCTGACCTTCGTCGTCGCGGTCGGTACGGCGTCGTCCCAGTTCGCCGAGCTGCTGGCCGAGGGGCATCTGGCGCACGCGGTCATCGCGTTCGTCATGGCGATGTTCGCGATCAGCGTCGCCTGGATCAGCTTCAGCTGGTTCGCCTCGGCCTTCGCCACCGACGACTGGCTCTACCGGGTCCTCACGATGCTCCAGATGATCGGGGTCGTCGTCTTCTCGCTCGGCCTCCCGGCGATGTTCCACTCCGTCGACGAGGGCGGCCACCTCGAACTGCGCGCCATGGTCGCGGGGTACGTCGTGATGCGGATCGCGATGGTGCTCCAGTGGGCGCGCGCCGCGCGGGAGGCACCCGAGTACCGGAGCGTGTGCCTGGCCAACATCCGCTGGACGGTGATCGCCCAGGTCGGGTGGGTCGTCCTCGCCTTCGTCGGACTGCCGGTCTACGTCGTGTTCGCGGCGTTCGTCGTCCTCGGCGGGCTGGAACTGGCCCTGCCGGTCTTCGCCCAGGGCGCGGCGGGCGGCACGCCGTGGCATTCGCATCACATGGCCGAGCGGTACAGCCTGTTCGCGATCATCGTGCTCGGGGAGAGCGTGGTCGGCACGGTGGCCTCATCGGGCGAGCTGCTCGGTGGTGCCGATGGCACGGCCTGGACCGGGAACGCCATCGCTGTCGTGGTCGCGGGGGTCGGTCTGACCTTCGGCATGTGGTGGGTCTACTTCACGACCCCGTTCGGCGAGGTCCTGGAGCGCCGCCGCAACCGGGGCTACCTCTTCGGCTACGGCCACATCCCCTTGTTCATCGGGGTCGCCGGCGCCGGGGCCGGTCTGCACGTCGCGGGCCTCTACCTGGAACACCACGCGGAGATCCCCGAGACGACCGTCGTCCTCGCCCTGGCCCTCCCGGTAGCCCTCTACCTCCTGGTGGTCTACCTGCTGCACACCCTGCTGCTCTCGGCGGCGGACCGCTTCCACCTGCTGCTGATCGGCCTGACCCTCGCGGTCCTGCTGGCGGCCGGCCTGCTGGCTGTGACGGAAGCGCCGTTGGCGGTGTGCCTGATCGTCGTGATGCTCGCGCCCTTCGTGACCGTGATCGGTTACGAGACGATCGGGCGCGAGCATCAGCGGCGCATGCTGGAGGGGGCCGGGGTGGGGTAGGGCCGCTGGTGCGGGCGGTCGGCGGCTTACACCGACTTCCTCCCGGACCGGTACATCAGCAGTCCGATGCCCAGGAAGACAACGGGGGCGGCCATCACCGGAACGAATTTCGCCCCCGTGGCCAGCATGACGACAACGGATATCACCATGACTGCGGTCAGGGCGAGTATCAGGAGACCGAAGACCCTACTTATCGTTGCCTTCTCCGTGGTCATGCGCCTCACTTCCGGGTGTTCCATCCTCTGATGATGAGCGTCGTGATCACCGCGCAGGAAATGCTGATGAGAAAGACGGGGACCTGCCAGCCGTCCGGAATCCAGGAACCTTTTCCCTCAGATGCGAGAAGCCACACGACACCCACCCTCTCCGGCCGCAAGCAGGGCGATCGTCGACCCGCCGTGGAGTTTCGGATGCCCCCGGGGCAGCGGTTGAAGCCCCCTCAGATCGAGAACCGCTCCCTCTCCAGCAGCGGCCGCACCCGGCTCCGGAAACCCCCCGTCCGGAAAGGGCGTTGCAGCAAGCCCGGCCGCAGCTCCTGAGCCAGTGCCGCGGCGATCATCCCCTGGTCCAGCGCCAGCATGAAGTCGCTGACCCGGCCCGTCGACACGTTCACCGAGTCGCGGAAGCCGAGCCCCTCCTCGTACGCCCCGAAGTCCCGCTCCAGGGAACGCAGGTTGGCCACCGCCTCCCGGCGGGCGTACGGCAGGGCCAGGAAGGAGGCGTGCGGGGTGACCACGCCGTTGGTGAACGCCGAGGGGGGCGGCAGGGGTTCGCCGTCCGTCGTGTGCGTGCGGTCCGTGTTGGAGGCGTAGCCGTCCACCTGCATACCGAGCGCGTCCACCCCGTACTCCTGGTAGCCGTCCTCGGGGACGTTGGCGGGGGAGAAGCCCCAGTAGCCGTACTCCGCCTCCCGCAGGCCGTGGTCGATCTGGCCGCGTACGTACCGCTGGTGGGTCACGCCCCACGCGCGCGGCGACCACTCCGGCTCCGGCACGAACAGCGGCACCATCAGCGCCTCGAACATCGAGCCGCCCCAGGTGGGCACCACCTTCCGGCCGCGGTGCGTGTAGTGGCCGTTCCATACGCGTACGCCGTCGACCGTGACGTAGCCGCCGCCCGGCTTCTGCTCCTGCTCGTGCTCCGGCAGCATCGTGCGCAGCAGGTGCCAGTAGTGGTCGCCGGGGAGCGAGCCGTCCGCGATGCCCAGGTAACTCGCCATGCGGGGCTCGGTGTTGAGTGCTCCGTAGTGGTGCGGGGTCGGCTCGTCCGTGTCCGTCCAGACGCCGCCCCGGAGCTGGCCGGGGCCCGCCACCGGGTCGGCCGGGTCGTACGGCGTGTAGAAGTACGACCAGTCGGCGGTGGCCAGGATGCGGTCGATGCGCGGGCGCAGTGCCGGGGCCGCGTCGGCGGCGATCCGCAGGCCCGTCACCAGCCACGCGTTGTCCACCGAGGAGAGGAACGGGCGGACCGGGTCGCCCGTGCCGGGCCACTCGGTCAGCACCGAACCGTCGTGCGCGTCGTACCAGTTGAGCCAGAAGCCGTGGTGGCGTTCCAGCTTCTCCACCGCCGTGACCGTACGGGTCAGGGACCGGAGCATCGCTCCCTCGCCGATCACGCCCAGGCCCGCGGCGGCCACCGTCGACCACAGGCCGCAGCCGATGTTGGTGGGGGATGTCTGGCGGGACTGGACGGGGGCTCCCGCGCCCCTGAGGTCGATCTTGTCGGTGACCAGGCCGAAGCCGGTCGTCATCGCCTCGATCGAGCGGTACGTGTCGCGGAACCAGGTCCGCAGGAGGCGCGGATCGGCGGGGGCGGCTGCTGCTGTTGCGGGGGCTGTCACGGCTCCGAGCGACAGGGCCGCGGCCCCGGTCCCTGCGGCGGTGAGAAACGTGCGACGGTCCATCGGTCCGGCTCCTGGTGGCAGAAGGGAGAGAGGGGAACAGTGCTCGTGCGGGGGCGGCGCGGGAGCCGGCGGTCGTCAGGTTCCGCCGGCTCCCGGGCCGGAGGGAGCCGTCAGGTGGCTCCCCGTATCGAGGGCGCGCGAACGCGCGGGGTGAATCAGGCCTCCGTGCGCGGGAGTTCGCGGGTACGGCCCAGCGAGCCCAGCCACTTCGCCGAGTCGCGCGGGGTGCGCTCGAAGGTCTCCCAGTCGATCGCGATCAGGCCGAACGTGGCCTTGTACGTACCCCACTCGTAGTTGTCGAGCGCGCTCCACGCCAGGTAGCCCCGGATGTCGAGCCCGTCCTCCAGCGCCGAGGCGACCTCGCTCAATGCGCCCGTGTAGTAGTCGACGCGGCGGCTGTCGTCGGCGGTCGCGATGCCGTTCTCCGTGACGATCAGCGGCACGTCCCCGACGACCTCGGCCGTGTGGCGCAGCGCCTCGCCGACCGCACCCGGGTAGTACTCCCACGTCGTCAGCGTCCGCTCGACGTCGTCGGCCGCCGGGATCGGTCCGTCGGGGCCGATCCGCGTACGGGTGTAGGACTGCACGCCGATCCAGTCGTCACCGCGCGCCGCCTCGATGAAGACGTCCTCGCGCGGGTGGCGGTAGGCGGCGGTGACGTCCTCCGCGCCGGGGAGCGCCTGGTAGACCTGGTTGGCGATGGTCCAGCCGACCTGGATGCCCGCGTCCAGGGCCCGGACCTCCTTCACCGCCGCGAGGTGGGCGGCGATGACGGCCGCGGTCGTCTCGTCGTCGGGGGTGGGCAGGCCGGCGGGCGGGAAGCTGTTGTCGCCGCGCTTCGCCTGGCCCGCCATCACGGCGATCATGTTCGGCTCGTTGATCGTGCAGACGTGGGAGACGCCCTCGGAGATCACCGGGGCGCACGCCGCCACGTACCGGGCGAACAGCTCCACCGCGCCCTCCGCCGTCCAGCCGCCGCGCGCCTCGAACCACTGCGGGACCGTGAAGTGGTGCAGGGTCACCATCGGACGCAGGCCGCGCTCGATCGCGCCCTCCACCATCCTTCGGTAGTGGGCGAGCTGGGCGCGCGAGAAGCGGCCCTCGACCGGCTCGATACGGGCCCACTCGATGGAGAACCGGTAGTCGGTGAAGCCGAGCGAGGCCAGCAGGTCCATGTCCTCGGGCCAGCGGTGGTAGCTGTCGCAGGCGTCCAGGCTCGGCTCCGCGATGTGGGTGCCGGCGGCGTGCTCCTTGACCCACCAGTCGCAGTCGGTGTTGTTGCCCTCGATCTGGTGTGCGGCCGTGGACGCGCCCCAGAGGAAGCCCTCGGGGAACGGTACGGAAGCCGTTGTCGTCGGCCGGTTCGGGGCAGGGGTGTTCGTCATCGCGACATGTCTTTCTGGTGGTGGTGTGGGGTGTGCCCGCGCCGGGGTTCCGAGAGGGGTGTGGCGCGGTCTCTGTACGTGAAGTGCCTCGGCGGGGGCGCTACTTCATGCCCGCCGTGGCGATGCCCTGCGTGAAGTGCCGTTGCAGCGCGATGAAGACGACCAGCACCGGCAGCACGATCAGGAAGGCCCCGGCCATCAGCATCCCGTTGGAGCCGCCCGCCTTGTTGGGGTCGGTGGCGAAGGTCGCCAGGGCGACCGGAAGGGTGTACTTCTCGGGGTCGTTGGTCGCGATCAGCGGCCAGACGAAGTTGTTCCAGGAGCCCAGGAACGTGAAGATCGACAGCGTCGCGAGCGCGGGCTTCACCAGCGGCATCACGATCCGCCAGAAGATGTACCACTCGCTCGCGCCGTCCATCCGGGCCGCCTCCAGCAGCTCGTCCGGGATCGACTGCATGAACTGGCGCATCAGGAAGACCCCGAAGGCCCCGGCGGCGAACGGCAGCACCAGACCCGCGTAACTGTCGATCAGCTGCAGCTTGCTCATCAGCACGAACAGCGGCAGCAGCATCAGGTTGCCGGGCACCATCAGCGCACCGAGCACCAGGCCGAAGACCTTGTTGCGGCCGACGAAGTTCAGCTTCGCCAGGGCGTAGCCGAGCATCGAGCAGAAGACCAGGTTCGAGACGGTCACCAGGACCGCCACGATCACCGAGTTCATGAAGTAGAGCGGCAGGTCCAGCTTGTCGAGCAGCTGCCGGAAGTTGGTCAGCGTCCACTCGGTGGGGATCCACACCGGCGGGCTCGCCGACAGCTCGCTCTGGGTCTTGAAGGCGGAGATCCCCATCCAGAGGAAGGGCGCCGACATGACCAGCAGGCCGAGCGAGAGCAGGACGTAGGTCAGGGGGCGGGTGACGCTCCGCTTTCCGCGCGGCCCCTGGTCCAGGTTCTTGACCGGGGCGCTGCTGGTGGCGCTCATTTCGTGTTGTCCTTCAGCAGTCGGAGCTGGAGCACCGTGATGCCCATAATCACCACGAACAGGACGTACGCCATGGCGCTCGCGTAGCCCATGTGGAAGAAGTTGAACCCTTCGCGGTACATGTTCAGCGAGACCGTGAGGGTCGAGTCGGACGGGCCGCCCTGGGTCATCACGAACGGCTCCTCGAACACGTTGAGGTAGCCGATCGTCGTGATGACCGTGGCGTAGAGGACCGTCGGGCGCAGCAGAGGAATCGTGATGGACCGGAACTCGTGCCAGACGCTCGCCCCGTCGAGCTTCGCCGCCTCCCGCACCTCGGTGGGGATCGCCTGGAGGCCCGCGATGAACAGCACCATCACCGTGCCGACGTTCCGCCAGACCGCCATGACGATCAGCGACGGCATCGCCAGCGCCTCCGAGCCGAGGAAGTCCGGTGCCGTCCAGCCCACTTCGGAGAAGAGGCCGGCGATCAGCCCGTCGCTCGGGTCGAGGACGAACCGCCAGACCACGGCCACCGCGACGATGGTCGTGACCACCGGGGCGTAGAAGCCGACCCGGAAGAAGGTCCGTGCCCGGTCGATGCCGTTGTTCAGCAGGACGGCGACGACCAGCCCGATCCCGATCGTCAGCGGCACGCCGACGACCACGAAGTACCCCGTGTTGAAGAGGGATTTGAGGAACTTCTCGTCGCCGAACAGCTCGACGTAGTTCTCGAATCCGATGAACTCCGCCTCCCACGGGCGCGTCACATTGCGCAGCCCGAAGTCGGTGAAGCTCATCGCCAGCGTGGCGAGGATCGGGAACGCCATGAAGACGGCGAACAGGACGAGGAACGGGGTGGAGAACAGCCAGCCCGCCGCGTTCTGCATGCCCAGCGTCCGCTTGCGGCGGCCGCCGCCCGGAGCGGGGGCGGCGGATGCTCCCGCCCCCGCCTTCGCGGGCCGCGCGGCCTTCTCGGTCGTGGTGGTCGAGGTGCTCATGGCTACTGCTTCACGAGGCCTTCGATCTCGGACTGCGCCGTCTTCAGCGCGTCCTCGGCGGAAGCCTTGCCCTGCGTCACCTTGGCGATGGCCTGGTCCACCTTGTCGGTGATCTCGGTCCAGTTGGCCAGGGAGGGCGAGGACTTGGCGGTGTCCATCTGCTTCTTGAAGGTCTGCAGGTCGGTGTCGTCGGCGAGCGTGCCGGACTCCCACGCGGAGGTGTTGGCGGGCAGGTCCTTCGTCCGCTCGTACCAGTCGGCCTGGCCCTTGGTGTCGGTCAGGTACTGGATGAACTCGGTGGCCGCCGCCTTGTGTTCGCTGTCCTTGGAGACGACCAGCGAGGAGCCGCCGGCCATGGAGGTGGACGAGGCGTCCGCCGGAACGGGGGCGATGGCCCACTTGCCCTTGATCTGCGGCTGGCCCTCGTTGAGGAGCGTCACGTGCCAGGGGCCGCCGAAGAACATCGGGACCCGGCCGTTGCCGAAGTCCTTCACCACGTCGTAGCCGGGCTGGACGGACTTGTTGGCGAGGCCCTTGTCGAAGTAACTGCCGTACTCCTTCAGCGCCTTGACCGCCTCCGGGCTGTCGATGACCGCCTCGCCCTGCTCGTTGACGATCTCGCCGCCCGCCGAGTACAGGAAGGAGTAGAAGTTCTGCACGGTGTCCAGGCCGCTGGGCTGGATGGACAGCCCCCACTTCGTACCGGCCTTCTTCTGGTACGCGCCCGCCAGGTCCTGGAGCTCCTGCCAGTTCGCCGGGGCCTTGCTCACGCCCGCCTTCTCGGCCAGGTCCGTGCGGTAGTAGAGGACACGGGTGTCGACGTACCACGGCACGCCGTACGCGGTTCCCTCCACCTCGCCCTGCTCCCAGCCCGCCGGGAAGAAGTCCTTCTTCTCGAAGACCTTGGTGTCCACCGGCTCCAGCACGCCCAGCTCGGCGAACTCGCCCATGTAACTGCCGCCCATCTGCGCCACGTCGGGCAGGGTGCCCGCCGCCGCTGCCGAGACGAGCTTCTGATGGGCGACGTCCCAGCCGATCGGGGTCACCTTCACCGTGATGTTCGGGTTGGCCTTCTCGTAGACCTCGGCCACGTCCGCGAGCTTCTCGCCCTCGGCCCCCATGGCCCACACGGTGAGCGTCTGCTTCTCGTCGGCCGCGACGTCGCCGCCGGAGGAGCCGCAGGCGGAGAGGGTCACGGCGAGGGCGAGCGCTATGCCGGCGGGAGCTGTTCTGGCGATGCGGGACATGGGAGGGCTCCTCCTTGAGCAATCCGGATGCTGCGCTGTGCGCTGTGTATGCGCTGCCTGTAAGCGCATACATCACTCTGCGCCAGACGTTCGGCAATGCGCAAGAGGGTGGTGGGTCACACTCGTGCAACGCGCCCGACATCCTGGCGTCTTGTCGCCCGGCGTCTCGGCGTCCTGTCGTTGAACCGTAAACGCGGTGTTTGTAGAACAACAGGCGATGTGACCGATTCGTCGCCCCGGAGGGGCCCCGGAGGCGAAGGTTCCGCCGACGACCGGGCGTCTACCCTCGCCGCATGGCCTCATCCGTCGCGCTCTCCCACGACTTCCCGTTCGACCCGGCCTACGGGTACGACGCGCCGGACGCGCTGCTCTCGGTCCCCGCCCCGCCCGCTCCCGACGACTTCGACGCGTTCTGGCGCGAGCGGTACGCGCGAGCCCGTGCGGTGGACGCGGCGCCGGTCCTCGGCCCCGTGGAGGAGGAGCGCGACGGCGTCCGCGTGCACCAGGTCGCCTTCACCTCCGTGGGCGGCGTCCGGCTCGGCGGCTGGCTCGCGCTGCCCGCCGAGGGCCCGGTGCGGTACGGATTCGTCGTCGGGCACGGGTACGGCGGCCGCCAGCAGCCCGGCCGGGACCTGCCGGCGCCGCTGCCCGGGGCCGCCGTGATCCTGCCGTGCGTACGGGGCATGGGGGAGCGGGGGCGGGTGGACGGCATCCCGGACCTGGCCGACGCGCACGTCCTGCACGGCATCGGCTCCCGCACGTCGTACGTCATCGGGGACTGCGCGGCCGACCTGTGGTGCGCCGCCTCCGCCCTCACCGCGCTGGCGCCGGAACTGGCGGCGGCCGGGCAGCCTGGCGGGCCCCGCCTCGGCTACCTCGGGGAGAGCTTCGGCGGCGGGCTCGGGGCACTCGCGCTGCCCTGGGACGACCGCTTCGGCGCGGCCCAGCTCACCGTCCCCACCTTCGGCAACCACCCGCTGCGCCTGACCCTGCCCTGCGCGGGCAGCGGCGAGGCGGTCCGGGCGCACCACCGCGAACACCCCGAGGTCACGGAGGTCCTGCGCTACTTCGACGCGGCGACGGCCGCGACCCGGCTGACGCTGCCCACGCTCGTCGCGGCCGCGCTGTTCGACCCGTCGGTGCCGCCGCCGGGGCAGTTCGCCGTACACAATGCGCTGGCGGGGGAGCGCGAGCTCCAGGTGCTGACGGCGGGACACTTCGCGTACCGGGGGATGGCGGCCGAGGCGGCGGAGCTGCACGCGCGGCGGACGCGGTTCTTCGGGGAGCGGCTGGCCCCGGCCGCTTGAGGACCCGGGTGCGTTCCGGGTACGGCTCAGGTGCCGGGGGCTCAGGCGTCCGGGCCGGCTCGGGGCCCGGGCTCAGGCCTCCGGTTCGCGGGACGCGCTCCGGGGGCCGCGCCAGTCCAGGCACAGGACGGTCGCGTCGTCCTTGGGCGGGCGGCCGTCGTAGGCGTCGGCGACCGCGGTGACGAGCGTGCGGACGACCTCGCGCGGGTGCTCGGCGGCGGTCCGAAGCAGTATGTCGGGCAGGTCGACCGAGGCCGATTCCCGTTCCTGCACGCCGTCGGTGTACAGCAGGAGCCGGTCTCCGGGGCGCAGGTCCAGCTCCTGGATCGTGTACGGACCCTGGGGCGGAAAGCCGAAGGGCATGTCGACCCGCGGGGCGAGCACCTCGACCGAGCCGTCGCGCAGCCGGAGCGGCGCGGGGTGCCCGGCGTTGACGAACTGGGCGAGGGTCCCGTCCAGGGCGATGCGGAGCAACTGCCCGGTGGCGAAGGTGCTGCTGCCGTGGTCGAGGAGGGCCTGGTGCATCTGGCGGGCCTGCTCGGCGAGCTCCTCCCCGGCGCGGCGGGCGCCGCGCGAGGCGTTCACCACGAGGGTGGCGATCAGCGAGGCGTTGACGTCGTGGCCCATGGCGTCGGTGACGGACAGGTGGAGGTCGCTGTTGTCGAGGCTGTAGTCGTAGGTGTCCCCGGCGATGTCGGCGGCCGGGACCAGAGCCCCGGCGAGGGCGAACTCCGCCGCGTCGCAGGAGGCGGCGGACGGGAGCAGCTGACGCTGGATCTCCGCCGCCAGGCTGACCGGCGTGGTGCGGTTGCCCCAGTGGTAGAGGTCGGTGAAGCGGCGGTCGGTGACGATGATGTACGCCAGTGCGTGCGCGGCGTCCTCGACCTGCGCCAGCACCTCCTCGGTGACGGCGTCGAGGAACAGCTCCAGCACGCCGATGGTGTCACCGCGGTTGGTCACCGGGGCGAGGATGCGCTGACCGCACCCGTTCTGGTCCTCCTGCACCACCTTCTGAGAACGCAGCACCTTGTCGTAGATGCCACTGCCCTCCAGCGGAACCCTCTCGGTCCGGCCCTCGCGGGAGGTGTCGGCCGTGTCGTTGACCCGCAGCAGGCGGCTGCCGACCAGGTCCACGAAGAGGAACGACACATACCGCGCGCCGAACCGGGCGCGCAGATCGCGTGCCACGACATCG
The DNA here is from genome assembly GCF_000261345.2 of Streptomyces globisporus C-1027. Classification (NCBI taxonomy): domain Bacteria; kingdom Bacillati; phylum Actinomycetota; class Actinomycetes; order Kitasatosporales; family Streptomycetaceae; genus Streptomyces; species Streptomyces globisporus. The sequence goes on from NZ_CP013738.1 coordinate 5,277,323, forward strand.
AGCGAATGCACCGGCGCGGCGTTCCGCGCGGCCGTCAGTACTGCGGCCAGTCCTGTTCTGTCGCTCACCACAGCCTCCTCGGGTAGGCAGTGCTTGTGCCCGCCCAGCCTCGGATCAGCGCCCTGTGTGAGAAACGCGGCTTATATGTGCGTACAAAAGCGCCCAAAGCGTCCGAGTCAGCCGCAGCCGCAGCTCGCCCTTCGTGTCACCGAGACCGGCAGCTCCAGCGAGACCGGGGCGCGGCCCGGGTCGGCCAGGCGCTGGACCAGGAGCTCCACCGCCTGCTCGCCCAGTTGCCGGATCGGCTGGCGGACGGTCGTCAGGGGCGGGCGGACCAGGCGGCTCAGCGGGATCCCGTCGAACCCGGTCACGGCGATGTCCTCGGGCACCCGCACCCCGCGCCGCTCCAGCGCCTGGAGCGCCCCGACCGCCATCTGGTCGTTGGCGAACAGCATCGCCTCCGGCCGCTCCACCCCCGTACCCTCCGACCGGTCCAGCAGGGCGTCCGCCGCCAGAGCGCCCTCGGCCTGCGTCATCATCCCGGCGCGCACCTCCGGTCGGGAGGGCACCGGAAGGCCCGCGTCCCGGCACGCCTCCTGGAAGCCCCGGAACCGGGCCTGGGCGTCCGGCGACTCCTCCTCGGCGCCGACGAACGCCAGGCGGCGCAGCCCGTGGTCCTCGATCAGATGGCGGGTCAGCTCGCGCTCGCCCTCGGTGTTGGCCACCACGATGTGGTCCAGGTGGTCGATCTCGCGGGGTCCGGCGAGCATCACCACGGGCAGCCGGCGCGATATCACTTCCAGGTCCGCGGTCGGCACGGTCCGGGCCAGTACGGCGAAGCCGTCGACCCGCCCGGCGACCTTCGCCACCAGGCTCTCCGGGCCGCCGTCCAGCGAGGCCGCGATCAGCAGGGCGTAGCCGTGCCGCCGGGCCGCCCGTTCCATGCCCCGGATGATCTGGTCGGAGTAGAGCATGACGGCCTGGTCGTCGTCCGCGTCGCTCGCCGCCGCCGCGGACTCGGCGTCCGGGTCCGCGTAGTCCGGGAAGCACAGCCCGAGCACGCCCGTCGTCCGGCTGGCCAGGCCCCGGGCGCTGCCGCTCGGTACGTACCCCAGCTCGCGGGCCGCCTCCATGACCTTCTCGCGGGTCTGGGCGCGTACGGAATCGGGGTTCCGGTAGACCCGGGAGACCGTGGCGATGGAGACGCCCGACCGCTCGGCGACGTCGTACACCGTGGGGGCGCTCACTGGACCCACCATCCGTCCACTTCTTCTTCCGCGGCCCCGCGTCCGGCGGTGCGGGTGCGGGTGCTGGTACCGGCCCGGCGGTCCGTGCGCCGGGCGAGGCGATCACGAGGCTCGTGAAAGCGCATTCACCCTAGATCCTGGGGCGTGCGAGGGGCAAGGTCATCCGGGTCGCGCGGCCTGCCCTTCCGGTGACGCGCGGGCTGCCCTCCGGTGCCGGGCCGGGCCCCTTCGGCGCCGGGCTCGGGCACCCCGATGACGGGCGGGCCGTGCGGGGGAGCCCGTCGGCCGTGTCGGGCGGAACGTTCCTCCGGGCGGGTGAGCTTGCGGCTCCCGGCCGTCGTGTCGTCGCCCCCTCGCGCGAAGGGGCGCTTTCAGTAAGCGGAAGGAATCAGTGTGATCAACTGCAAATGCCACCACATACGCACTATCCGGTCCATTCCGGTACGGGGTGGTCCGGGCCGGCCCCGGAGGTATCAGCCATGTCCCACGTCGGCGTCCCGCGCGGGACGGTTCGAAAGCGCCGATCGCTCGCGCTCCTCACGACGGGGGTGCTCACGATCCCCGTGCTGGCGGGGTGCAGCTCCGGCGGCGAGGAGACCGCCCGCGGCGTACCCCAGGACATCGCGCCCGCCGCTCGCGAGACGGTCGCCGACGGTTCGACGGCGGACTGGGCGGTCGACGCGCTGCCCGCCACCTTCAACGCCTTCCAGGCGGACGCGGACAGCGCCACCACCCGGATCACCGGAGCCCTGCTCCCGACCCTCTTCCCGATGGACAGGACCGGGCAGCCTAAGCTCAACCCGGACTACCTGGAGTCCGCGAAGGTCATCGAGCGCGAGCCCCGGCAGGTCGTGCTCTACAAGCTCAACCAGCAGGCGGTGTGGAGCGACGGGCGGGAGATCGGGGCCCCCGACTTCGTCGCCCAGTGGCGGGCGCTGAGGGGCAAGGACTCCGCGTTCTGGACCGCCCGCAACTCCGGTTACGAGCGTATCGAGAAGATCGAGCGGGGCGCGGACGACCTCCAGGTGCGGGTCACGTTCTCCAAGCCGTACGCCGACTGGCGCTCGCTGTTCTCGCCGCTCTACCCGAAGGAGATCACCGGGTCGCCGGACGCCTTCAACGACGGTGCGCGCACCACCCTGAAGACCACCGCCGGGCCCTTCGTCCTGAAGAGCATGAGCAAGTCCAAGGGCACCGTCACGCTGGCCCGCAACCCGCGCTGGTGGGGCGACAAGGCCAAGCTGGACACCCTCGTCTTCCGCGCGGTCGCCGCGAAGGACCGTACCCAGGCCCTCGCCGACGGCACGGTCGACATCGCCGACATCGACGCGGCCACCGCCGACCGCATCACGCTCGCCCGCCGCGACCGGGGCAGCAACGGCCAGCCCCTCAACCACGGCCCGGGCTCCGAGATCACGCCCGCCCAGGCCCTGCGCTCCTGGGCCCAGGCGCACGGCTCCGACGAGGACGCGGCGGAGATCGCGCAGGCCGCCCGGGAGAAGAACCGCAAGGCCGTCGTCGCCTATGCCACGGAACAGAAGGCCCTGCGCGACTTCGCCGTCCGCAAGTCCCTGGAGCCCGCCTACACCCAGCTCGCGCTGAACGGCGAGTCCGGCCCGCTCGCCGACGACCGGGTACGCCGGGCCGTCGCCCGCGCCCTGGACCGCCAGGAACTGGCCCAGACCGTGCTCGGGCCGCTGGGCCTCCCCGCGAAGCCGCTCGGCAGCCACCTCGCCCTCGCGGGGCAGCCGGGCTACAAGGACGGCAGCGGGGCGCTCGGCGAGCAGAACACCAAGGAGGCCCAGGCCCTGCTGGCGGACGCCGGGTGGACCCGGGGCGGCGCGGCCGAGCCGCCCAAGGACACCAAGGCGGGCAGCGAGGCGGAGAAGAAGGGCGGCAAGGACGACGAGGAGGACAAGGACGCCAAGACCGAGAAGAGCGAGAAGACCGGGAAGAGCGAGACCGAGACCGGGAAGAGCGAGAAGGACGGGAAGAAGGCCGAGGAGGACAGCACCGAGGACTCCGCCGCCGAGCGCAAGAAGGCCGACCGGGACTTCGAGGACACCGCCGCCTCCCGCGACGAGGGCCTCTACATCGTCGGCGGCGACAACAAGCCCGGTGCCCCCGCTCCCGCCACCGTTGCCAGCGCCTCCGCCGTCCACGTCCTGGCCCCCGCCCGGACCGCCGCCGCGCAGGGCACCGTTCTGCTCCGACAGGCGGGTGTCCTCGGTGAGGGCGGCGCCGTCGCCGCCACGGACAAGCAGCCCGGGGGAGCCGCCGGGGCGTACGCCCCCGTCGGCACCGCCGCCCCGGCGCCCGCCGCGGCCAAGGGGCAGCTCGGCAAGGACGGCAAGACGCTGACCCTGCGCTTCGTGCTCCCCTCCGGCCCCGGCTCCCAGTCGCTGCGCAGCGTCGGCGACAAGATCGCCGTTATGCTGGAGAAGATCGGCGTCGGCACGGAGATCACCAAGGTCCCGGACGAGAGCTACTTCAAGGACCACATCGCCTCCGGCGCGTACGATCTGGCGCTCTACTCCTGGCCCGCCACCGCCTACCCGGCCACCGACGGACGTCCGATCTACGCCAAGCCGGAGCCCGCCACCGACGGCTCGCTCCTCGTGGAGCAGAACTACACCCGGGTCGGCACCGACCACATCGACCAGCTCTTCGACAAGGCCGCCGGCGAGCTGGACGAGAAGGCCGCGCGGGAACTGATGAAGCAGGCGGACGCCCGGATCTGGGCCGCCGCCGGATCGATTCCGCTCTTCCAGCGGCCGCAGCTCGTCGCGGTCGACAAGAAGCTCGCGAACGTCGGGGCGTTCGGCTTCGCGGCTCCCCGGTACCAGGACATCGGGTTCAAGAACCGGCAAGCGGCAGGTTCCCCCGCAGACCGCAAGAAGTAGCGGGTAAATACCACACCCTCCCGCCGCCAAGCTCAGATGCACCTCAAAACCCTTGCCCGCCGGTTCGCCCGGCGGGCAGTGTGGTTTCTGCCCTGACCCGGGCCGTTCGTCGCTTCACCTCTCCTCACCCCCCACACGGCTACGCCCGTATTCCGGCCACATCGATGGCCCGGCAGTTCCTTGACACCGGCTGAATATCGCCTGAATCACACGGGAAGACCGCCTTCGCGGATCGGCCCGGGAAGCCCGGCGCGCCCGAGGCCCGTACGATGGGACGAGCCGTGGCGTGCCGCCCGGCGGGCGTACGAGGACTCGAAGACCGACTGAGACGCCTGATCCCACGATCCGAGAGAAGCGCAAGCCACCCATGCCCACGCGCCACGACATCCGTAACGTAGCCATCGTCGCCCACGTCGACCACGGCAAGACCACGCTGGTCGACGCCATGCTCAAGCAGGCCGGCTCCTTCGCCGCGCACGCTGCCGAGTCGCTCGACGACCGCATGATGGACTCGAACGACCTGGAGCGTGAGAAGGGCATCACGATCCTCGCCAAGAACACGGCGGTGAAGTATCACCCCAAGGACGGCGGGGACCCGATCACGATCAACATCATCGACACCCCCGGTCACGCCGACTTCGGTGGCGAGGTCGAGCGTGGTCTGTCGATGGTGGACGCCGTCGTGCTGCTCGTCGACGCCTCCGAGGGCCCGCTGCCCCAGACCCGCTTCGTCCTGCGCAAGGCGCTGGCCGCGCGGATGCCGGTCATCCTCTGCATCAACAAGACGGACCGCCCCGACTCCCGGATCGCCGAGGTCGTCGACGAGACGTACGACCTGTTCCTGGACCTGGACGCGGACGAGGACCAGATCGAGTTCCCGATCGTCTACGCCTGCGCCCGTGACGGCGTCGCCTCGCTGACCAAGCCCGAGGACGGCACCGTCCCGCAGGACAGCGACAACCTGGAGCCGTTCTTCAACACGATCCTGGGGCACGTGCCGGCCCCCGAGTTCGACGAGGCCGCGCCGCTGCAGGCCCACGTCACCAACCTGGACGCCGACAACTTCCTCGGCCGTATCGCGCTCTGCCGCGTCGAGCAGGGCGAGCTGCGCAAGGGCCAGACCGTCACGTGGATCAAGCGCGACGGCACCATGTCCAACGTCCGCATCACCGAACTGATGATGACCGAGGCGCTCACCCGCAAGCCCGCCGAGGTCGCGGGCCCCGGTGACATCTGCGCCATCGCCGGTATCCCGGACATCATGATCGGCGAGACGCTGGCCGACCCGGAGAACCCGATCGCGCTGCCGCTGATCACGGTCGACGAGCCCGCCATCTCGATGACCATCGGCACCAACACCTCGCCGCTCGTCGGCAAGGGCGGCAAGGGCCACAAGGTCACCGCCCGCCAGGTGAAGGACCGCCTCGACCGCGAGCTGATCGGTAACGTCTCGCTCCGCGTCCTGGACACCGAGCGCCCCGACGCCTGGGAGGTCCAGGGCCGTGGTGAGCTGGCGCTCGCCATCCTGGTCGAGCAGATGCGCCGCGAGGGCTTCGAGCTGACCGTCGGCAAGCCCGAGGTCGTCACCAAGCAGATCGACGGCAAGACCCACGAGCCGATCGAGCGCATGACGATCGACTCGCCCGAGGAGCACCTCGGCGCCATCACCCAGCTCATGGCGACCCGCAAGGGCCGTATGGAGACCATGACGAACCACGGCTCCGGCTGGGTCCGCATGGAGTGGATCGTCCCGTCCCGCGGCCTCATCGGCTTCCGTACGGAGTTCCTGACCCAGACCCGCGGCACCGGCATCGCGCACTCGATCTTCGAGGGCCACGAGCCGTGGTTCGGTGACCTGCGCACCCGTCACAACGGCTCGCTGGTCGCCGACCGCGCGGGCTCGGTCACGCCGTTCGCGATGGTCAACCTCCAGGAGCGCGGTGTCATCTTCACCGAGGCCGGCACCGAGGTGTACGAGGGCATGATCATCGGCGAGAACTCCCGCGCCGACGACATGGACGTGAACATCACCAAGGAGAAGAAGCTCACCAACATGCGTGCGGCCTCCGCGGACACCACGGAGAACGTGGTCCCGGCCCGGAAGCTGTCGCTGGAGCAGTCCCTGGAGTTCTGCCGCGAGGACGAGTGCATCGAGGTGACCCCGGAGACCGTGCGGATCCGCAAGGTCGTCCTGGACCAGCGCGAGCGCAGCCGCGCCGCCTCCCGCGCCAAGAACGGCTGACACGGGTGACACGGAGCCAGGAGACGCCCTGAGCCTCCCCTGAGCCCTTCCGGGGGCTCCGGGGGCGGGTCGGAGGCATACGCTCCGTATGCGCAGGCCCGTCCCGGGGTGGATCACCCCGTCGGACGGGCCGTCAGCACAGGCATTGACAGAAGGCCCGGCCCACCACGGACACTGTGGTGGGCCGGGCCTTCGTCAATTGCTTTTCCTGACCGGGGTGTCCGGATATCGGGGGTCGCTCTCCGGAACATGTGTTAACAGTCCGTTTCGGGCGTGTCTGTCTGGGATCGCTTTGTCCGGATTTCGGGCACACGGGCGGGTCTGATGTTGTCAAACCGAGACCCTTTAAGTGTGGTTTACAGCCCGGCCGTACTCAATAGTTGGCTCCATTGAGCTCGGGTCAATGGGTCACGCACTGTGGGGAGTGCCGACTCACGAGCACACTCGGGGCACTGAACGATCACCGTCAGGGGTGTCGGTGAATCTCTCCAGTGCCCTTCTTGTAGTCAAAAGTGGACTCATGAGGAGGAAACCCATGCGCGGTGCCAAGAGCGCCAAGTGGGTCGCGGGAGCGGCCGTCATCGCCCTGGCCGCGACTGCCTGTGGTGGCGGCGACAGCGGCGACGAAGGCAAGAAGAACACGTCGGGGCAGCCCGCCGGATACGTCTCGATCGACGTCGGCGAGCCCCAGAAGCCTCTGATGCCGGCCGACACGAACGAGAGCAACGGCTCCTACGTCATCCAGTCGCTGTTCACCCAGCTGCTGGACTTCGACGACAAGGGCGAGATCGTCTACACGAACGCCGAGTCCGTCGAGACCGAGGACTCCCAGACGTGGACCGTCAAGCTCAAGTCCGGCTGGAAGTTCCACAACGGTGAGGCCGTGACCGCGCAGTCGTACATCGACGCGTGGAACTGGTACGCCAACGTCGACAACAAGCAGCAGAACGCGTTCTGGTTCTCCGACATCAAGGGCTACGAGGACGTCCACCCCGAGAAGGGTGCGGCCAAGTCCAAGGAGATGTCCGGCCTGAAGGCCGTGGACGACACCACGTTCACGATCGAGCTGGCGAACAAGGTCCCGTACTTCAACTACAAGCTCGGCTACGCGACCTTCGCGCCGCTGCCCAAGGTCTTCTACGACGACCCGAAGGCGTTCGGCCAGAAGCCGATCGGCAACGGCCCGTACACGTTCGAGAAGTGGACCCACAAGAAGCTCATCCAGGTCAAGGCCTGGCCCGAGTACCAGGGTCCGAACAAGGCTGCCAACAAGGGCATCCAGTTCAAGAACTACTCGACCGTCGAGGCCGCGTACACCGACCTCGTCTCCGGCAACCTGGACATGATCCGCCAGGTCGGCCCGCGTGACCTCCCGAAGTACAAGACGGACCTCGGCGACGGCGCGATCGACCAGCCGTACGCGGCGATCCAGTCGCTGAACCCGGCGTTCTACTCGGACACGTTCAAGGACATCGACCCCAAGGTCCTCCAGGGTCTGTCCATGGCGATCGACCGTGACACCATCACGAAGACCGTCCTGAACGGCACCCGCATCCCGGCGACGAGCTTCACGCCTCCGCAGGTCAAGGGCAACCAGACCCTCGACTCGGACATCCTGAAGTACAACCCCGCCAAGGCCAAGGAGCTCATCAAGGCCGGCGGCGGCGTCCCGGGCAACAAGTTCACCATCCAGTACAACGCCGACGGTGGGCACAAGGAGTGGGTGACCGCTGTCTGCGAGTCCATCCGCAACGCCACCGGGGTCGACTGCGTGGGCGACGCCAAGCCGGACTTCCCGACCGACCTCGAAGCGCGTGACAACAACGAGGTCAAGGGTGTCTACCGCGGTGGCTGGGTGGCCGACTACCCCGTCAACGTGAACTTCCTCAAGGAGCTCTACCACTCCAAGGCGGAGTCCAACAACGGTCGCTTCTCCGACAAGGAGATCGACGACCTGATGGCGAAGGGTGACAAGGCCGACTCCCTGGAGGAGTCCGTCGCCGCCTACCAGGAGGTCGAGAAGGCCCTGGTGGACAAGATGCCCGCCATCCCGCTCTGGTACTACGCCATCAACGGCGGCCACGGCAAGAACGTCGACAACGTCAAGGTCGACTTCCACGGTGACCTCGAACTGACCGGCGTCACCACCAAGTAACGCCTGCGGGTCATTCCCCAACTGGCCGTCATCCGCCCGCGCCACCTGTCGGCGCGGACGGAGGCGTGGGGGTCGTCTCTGCGAAGAGGCGGCCCCCACGCCGCAGTTATCCCCACACGGAGGCACCCATGGGGCGTTATGTCGCACGACGACTGCTCCAGATGATCCCGGTCTTCATCGGGTCGACCCTGCTGGTCTTCCTGATGATGTACGCACTGCCCGGCGACCCCGTCAGAGCACTTGCCGGTGAACAGCATGTAGACGCATCGCAGATCGCCGCTCTGAAGGCCGAGTACGGTCTCGACCAGCCGATCTGGCAGCAGTATCTGAACTACCTGGGCAATCTGTTCCAGGGCGACTTCGGCACCCAGATCGGAACGCAGCGTCCGGTCGCCGAAGTCATCGCCGACGCCTACCCGATCACCGTCAGACTGGCGATCTTCGCCTTCGTCTTCACGGTCGTCGCCGGTATCTCGCTCGGCATCATCGCCGGTCTGAAGGCGGAATCGCTCCGGGACCGCGGTCTGCTCGGTCTGACGCTGGTGCTCATCTCCATGCCGTCCTTCGTGCTGGGCTTCCTCGTTCAGTACTTCTTCGCGTTCCAGCTCGGCATCGCCAAGCCCAACGTGAGTCTCGAACCCACCAACGGCGAGCTGATCATGCCGGCCATCGTGCTGGCGTCGCTGTCCCTCGCCTACGTGGCCCGGCTCACCCGTACCTCGGTCGCCGAGAACATCCGCGCCGACTACATCCGTACGGCTGTCGCCAAGGGCCTGCCGCGCCGCCGCATCGTCGGCATCCACCTGATGCGCAACTCGCTCATCCCGGTCGTCACCTTCCTCGGCACCGACATCGGCGCTCTGATGGGCGGCGCGATCGTGACCGAGGGCATCTTCAACATCAAGGGCGTCGGATCCCTCGTCTTCGAGGCCCTGTCCAAGCGTGAGGGTGCCACGGTCGTCGGGATCGTGACGTTGCTCGTCATCGTCTACCTCGTCTGCAGCCTGCTCGTCGACCTGCTCTACGCGGTCCTGGACCCGAGGATCCGGTATGCCTGACACCACCGCACTGACCAAGAGCACCGACGCTTCGGCCGCCGCAGCTCAGACACCGACCACGACGGACTCCGGCCCCGCGCCCGGCAAGCCGCGCAGCCTCTGGTCCGACGCCTGGCACGACCTGCGTCGCAACCCGCTCTTCCTCGTCTCGATGGTGCTGATCCTGCTGCTCACCGTCATGTCGATCTTCCCGGGCCTGTTCACCAGCGCCTCGCCGCGCGACGCGAACCTGGCCGAGCACTACCTCCAGAAGCCGAACTGGGGACACTTCTTCGCCCCCGACTGGCTCGGTTACGACGTCCAGGGCCGCTCCATCTACGCGCGTCTGATCTACGGAGCCCGCGCGTCCATCATGGTCGGCGTGATCGTGACCATCGCGGTCACCATCACCGGTCTGGTGATCGGGATGCTCGCCGGATACTTCGGCGGCTGGATCGACACGATCCTCTCCCGGATCACCGACGTCTTCTTCGGCGTCCCCTTCATCGTCGGCGCCATGGTCATCCTGACCACCTTCGAGGAGCGCTCCGTCTGGGTCGTGATCCTCTCCCTGTCCTTCCTCGGCTGGACGTCCATCGCCCGTGTCGCCCGTGGCTCGGTCATCACGATCAAGCAGGCCGACTACGTGGTCGCCGCCAAGGCGCTGGGCGCCTCCACCACCCGGATCATGACGCGGCACATCCTGCCGAACGCCATCGCTCCGGTGATCGTGGTCGCCACCATCGCGCTCGGCGGCTACATCGCCGCCGAGGCCACCCTGTCGTTCCTCGGTATCGGCCTCGCCGAGCCGACGGTCTCGTGGGGTATCGACGTCTCCGCCGCGAAGGACCAGCTCCGCAATGTTCCGACGGTCCTGATCATCCCCTCGGTGATGGTCTCGATCACGGTGCTGTCCTTCCTGATGTTCGGCGATGCGGTCCGCAACGCCCTCGACCCCAAGATGCGCTGAGGGAGGCGTTCGTGACCACCATCGACAAGACGGCTCACGTCCCCGCACCGCGGGAGTCCGTGAGTGGCGACGGTCCACTGCTCGACGTCCGTGACCTGCACGTGGAGTTCCACACCCGCGACGGTGTGGCCAAGGCGGTCAACGGTGTGAACTACACCGTCAGCGCCGGCGAGACGCTCGCCGTGCTCGGCGAGTCCGGCTCCGGCAAGTCCGTGACCGCGCAGACCATCATGGGCATCCTCGACATGCCGCCCGGGAAGATCACGCAGGGCGAGATCCTCTTCCGCGGCCAGGACATGCTGAAGATGTCCAACGAGGAGCGCCGGAAGATCCGCGGCCAGAAGATCGCGATGATCTTCCAGGACGCGCTGTCCTCGCTGAACCCGGTCCTCACCGTCGGCTACCAGCTCGGCGAGATGTTCCGGGTGCACCAGGGCCTGTCCCGCAAGGACGCCAAGGCCAAGTCCATCGAGCTGATGGACCAGGTCAAGATCCCGGCTGCGGCGGCCCGTATCTCGGACTACCCGCACCAGTTCTCCGGCGGTATGCGCCAGCGCATCATGATCGCCATGGCGCTGGCCCTGGAGCCGGACCTGATCATCGCCGACGAGCCGACCACCGCGCTCGACGTGACGGTGCAGGCCCAGGTCATGGACCTGCTGGCCGAGCTGCAGCGCGAGTACAACATGGGTCTGATCCTGATCACCCATGACCTCGGCGTCGTCGCCGACGTCGCGGACAAGATCGCCGTGATGTACGCGGGCCGGATCGTGGAGACGGCCCCGGTCGGCGAGCTGTACAGCCGCCCGGCCCACCCGTACACCCGGGGTCTGCTCGACTCGATCCCGCGCCTGGACCAGAAGGGCCAGGAGCTCTACGCGATCAAGGGTCTGCCGCCCAACCTGACGCGTATCCCCGCGGGCTGTGCCTTCAGCCCGCGCTGTCCCAAGGCACAGGACATCTGCCGTACCGAGATTCCGCCGCTCGCCCCCGTGACCGAGCAGGACGGCCTCGAGCTGGTCGGCCGCGGCAGCGCGTGCCACTTCTGGAAGGAGACGATCCATGGCTGAGCTCAAGAAGGAGCAGGGGCCCGTGGACGCCACCCCGAACGTCTCCGAGGTGGAGGCGGTGGACGCCGCGACCGAGGCGGAGGCCGTAGCCGCCATCGACGCGCCCGTCGGCCAGGGCGAGCCGATCCTCCAGGTGCGCAACCTGGTCAAGCACTTCCCGCTGACCCAGGGCATCCTCTTCAAGAAGCAGATCGGCGCGGTCAAGGCCGTCGACGGGATCTCCTTCGACCTGTACGCCGGTGAGACCCTGGGCATCGTGGGCGAGTCCGGCTGTGGCAAGTCCACGGTCGCCAAGCTCCTGATGACCCTGGAGCGGGCGACGGCCGGCGAGGTCTTCTTCAAGGGCCAGGACATCACCAAGCTGTCCGGGCGTGCGCTGAAGGCGGTGCGCCGCAACATCCAGATGGTGTTCCAGGACCCGTACACCTCGCTGAACCCGCGGATGACGGTCGGCGACATCATCGGGGAGCCCTTCGACATCCACCCCGAGGTGGCCCCGAAGGGCGACCGGCGCCGCCGCGTCCAGGAGCTCCTGGACGTCGTGGGTCTGAACCCGGAGTACATCAACCGGTACCCGCACCAGTTCTCCGGCGGCCAGCGCCAGCGCATCGGCATCGCCCGCGGCCTCGCGCTCAACCCGGAGATCATCATCTGCGACGAGCCGGTGTCCGCGCTCGACGTGTCGGTGCAGGCCCAGGTCATCAACCTGATGGAGAAGCTCCAGGACGAGTTCAACCTGTCCTACGTCTTCATCGCGCACGACCTGTCCATCGTCCGGCACATCTCCGACCGGGTCGGCGTGATGTACCTCGGCAAGATGGCCGAGATCGGCACGGACACGCAGATCTACGACCACCCGACGCACCCCTACACCCAGGCGCTGCTCTCGGCGGTCCCGGTCCCCGACCCGTCGGCCCGCGAGGGACGCGAGCGGATCATCCTCACCGGTGACGTTCCGTCACCGGCGAACCCGCCCTCGGGCTGCCGCTTCCGCACCCGCTGCTGGAAGGCGGAGGAGCGCTGCGCGACGGAGGAACCGCTGCTGGCGATCCCCGAGCGCTTCGTCTCGGCGGCCACCCCGGCCGCGCACGAGTCGGCGTGCCACTTCGCCGAGGAGAAGGACGTCGTGCACGCGGCGTAACCGCTCCCGCAGATCGAACGACCGAGGCCCGGCCCCTTCCGAGGGACCGGGTCTTCGTCGTCTCCGCCGCCCTCCTGCTCGTACGGGGCAATCCCGCATGCGATACGTCACGTAATGCGGTGATATGAGGCATTGAGCTACTCGATGACTCTAGGAGGCACTTCATGCGCGGAGCCACACAGGTCAGGTGGGCCGCATGTGCGGTGGCCGTCGCCCTGGCAGCGACGGCCTGCGGCGGCGGTGACGGCGACGGCGGCAGCGGCGGCGGCGGCGCCGACGGCATCGTCAGCTCCTCCTGGGGAGACCCGCAGAACCCGCTGGAGCCGGCCAACACCAACGAGGTCCAGGGCGGCAAGGTCCTCGACATGGTCTTCCGCGGACTCATCCGCTACGACCCGAAGACCGGCGAGGCCCAGAACATGATCGCCGAGTCCATCGACACGAAGGACTCCCAGAACTTCACGATCAAGCTCAAGGACGGCTGGACGTTCTCCAACGGCGAGAAGGTCACCGCCAAGTCCTTCGTCGACGCCTGGAACTACGGCGCGGCCCTGAAGAACAACCAGAAGAACGCCTACTTCTTCCAGTACATCGAGGGCTACGACAAGGTCCACCCGGAGTCCGGGTCCGCCTCCGCCGAGACCCTGTCAGGACTGAAGGTCGTCGACGACCTGACCTTCACCGCCAAGCTCACCCAGAAGTTCTCCCTGTGGCCCGACACCCTCGGCTACGCCGCCTTCGTCCCGCTGCCCAAGGCGTTCTACGACGACCACGACGCCTGGCTCTCCAAGCCCGTCGGGAACGGCCCGTACACCATCGAGTCGTACGCCAAGGGCTCCTCGATGAACCTGCGCAAGTGGGACGACTACCCGGGCGACGACAAGGCGAAGAACGGCGGCGTCGACCTCAAGGTCTTCACCGACAACAACACCGCCTACACCGACCTGACCGCGGGCAACCTCGACCTCGTCGACGACGTGCCCGCCTCCCAGCTCCGCAACGTCGAGGCCGACCTCGGCGACCGGTACATCAACACCCCCGCCGGCATCATCCAGACCATCGCCTTCCCCTTCTACGAGAAGGAGTGGGACACCGACGACGCCCGCAAGGTGCGCCAGGGCCTCTCGATGGCGATCAACCGGCCGCAGATCACCGACCAGATCTTCCAGAAGACCCGCACCCCCGCCACCGACTGGACCTCCCCGGTCCTCGGTGAGGACGGCGGCTTCAAGGAAGGGCTCTGCGGCAAGGAGTGCACGTACAACAAGGCCGAGGCCAAGAAGCTGATCGACGAGGGCGGCGGCATCCCCGGCGGCCAGCTGAAGATCTCGTACAACGCGGACACCGGCTCCCACAAGGAATGGGTCGACGCCGTCTGCAACAGCATCAACAACGTCATGGGCAACAACAAGGCCTGCGTCGGCGGGCCCGTCGGCACCTTCGCCGACTTCCGCGCCCAGGTCTCCACCCAGAAGCTCACCAGCGCCTGGCGCGCGGGCTGGCAGATGGACTACCCGCTGATCCAGAACTTCCTCCAGCCGCTCTACTACACCAACGCCCCGTCCAACGACGGCAAGTGGAGCAACCAGCAGTTCGACGACCTGGTCGACAAGGCCAACGCCGAGAGCGACAAGGCGAAGGCGATCACCACCTTCCAGGACGCGGAGAAGATCCTCGTCACGGAGATGCCGGTCATCCCGCTCTGGTACCAGAACGGCAGCGCCGGCTACTCGGACCGGGTGGACAACGTCGCGCTGAACCCGTTCAGCGTCCCGGTCTACGAAGAGATCACCGTCAAGTGACGCGCTGAGCGACGCGGACGGCCGGGACGCCCCGACACGCCGGCGCCCGGCCGTCCGCGCACCCCGTCCCCGGTACTGCTCGAACCGACCCCCGGAGCCCCTCATGGGACGTTATGTGATCCGGCGGCTGCTGCAGATGATCCCGGTCTTCTTCGGCACCACGCTGTTGATCTTCCTCATGGTGAACGTGATGGGCGACCCCATCGCGGGCCTCTGCGGCGACCGCCAGTGCGACCCGGCCACCGCCGCCCAGCTGCGCTCCGAGTTCGGCCTCGACAAGCCGGTCTGGCAGCAATACCTCACCTACATGGGCAACGTGTTCACCGGCGACTTCGGCACCGCGTTCAACGGGCAGAAGGTCACCGAGCTGATGGCCACCGCCTTCCCCATCACGATCCGGCTCACCATCGTCGCGGTCGTCTTCGAGGTCGTCATCGGCATCAGCCTCGGCGTCGTCACCGGTCTGCGGCGCGGCCGCCCCGTCGACACCACCGTCCTCATCCTGACGCTGATCGTCATCGCCATCCCCACCTTCGTCACCGGCCTGCTGCTCCAGCTCCTCCTGGGCGTCAAGTGGGGCATCATCAAGCCCTCGGTCTCCGCCGACCCCACCTTCGACGAACTCCTCGTCCCCGGGCTCGTCCTCGCCTCGGTCTCCCTCGCCTACGTCACCCGGCTCACCCGGACCTCGATCGCCGAGAACGCCCGCGCCGACTACGTACGCACCGCCGTCGCCAAGGGCCTGCCCCGCCGCCGGGTCGTCGTACGGCACCTGCTGCGCAACTCGCTCATCCCCGTCGTCACCTTCATCGGCACCGACGTCGGCGCGCTGATGGGCGGGGCCATCGTCACCGAGCGGATCTTCAACATCCACGGCGTCGGCTACCAGCTCTACCAGGGCATCCTGCGGCAGAACTCCCAGACCGTCGTCGGCTTCGTCACGATCCTCGTCCTGGTCTTCCTGGCCGCCAACCTGATCGTCGACCTCCTGTACGCCGTACTCGACCCGAGGATCCGCTATGCCTGAGCCGCAGACCCCGGACGAAGCGATCTCCCAGGCGGGCGCCGGCGGCGCGACGGACCTCGCCATGGAGGAGGGCACCAGCCTGGAGAAGAACCCGGGCGGCCCCGACGGCACCGGGCCCGCCGGAAAGCCGCGCAGCCTCTGGTCGGACGCCTGGCGCGACCTGCGGCGCAACCCGGTCTTCATCATCTCCTCGCTGGTCATCCTCTTCCTGGTGATCATCTCGATCTGGCCCTCGCTCATCGCGAGCGGCGACCCCCTCCAGGCCAACCTGGACGACGCACAGAAGGGCTCCGAACCCGGCCACCCCTTCGGCTTCGACCCGCAGGGCCGCGACGTCTACACCCGCGTCGTCTACGGCACCCGCACCTCGGTGACCGTCGGCGTCTGCGCCACCCTCGGCGTCGCGATCCTCGGCAGCGTCCTCGGCGGACTCGCGGGCTTCTTCGGCGGCTGGTGGGACGCGATCCTCTCCCGCCTCACCGACGTCTTCTTCGGCATCCCCGTCGTCCTCGGCGGCCTGGTCTTCCTCTCCGTCGTCACCAGCTCCACCGTCTGGCCCGTCGTCGGGTTCATCGTCCTGCTCGGCTGGCCCCAGATCGCCCGCATCGCCCGCGGCTCGGTCATCACCGCCAAACAGAACGACTACGTCCAGGCGGCCCGCGCGCTCGGCGCCTCCAACTCCCGCATGATGCTGCGCCACATCACCCCGAACGCCATCGCCCCCGTCATCGTCGTGGCGACCATCGCGCTCGGCACGTACATCTCGCTGGAGGCGACCCTGTCCTTCCTCGGCGTCGGCCTGAAGGACCCGGCCGTCTCCTGGGGCATCGACATCTCCGCCGCCGCCAACTACATCCGCAACGCCCCGCACATGCTGCTCTGGCCCGCCGGCGCGCTGGCGGTCACCGTGCTCGCGTTCATCATGCTCGGCGACGCGGTGCGCGACGCCCTCGACCCCAAGCTGCGCTGAGGAGCCGATTGCCATGTTGCTCGAAGTGCGCGATCTGTACGTGGAGTTCCACACCCGCGAAGGCGTCGCCAAGGCCGTCAACGGGGTCAACTACTCGGTGGCCGAAGGCGAGACGCTCGCCGTCCTCGGCGAGTCCGGCTCCGGCAAGTCCGTCACCGCCCAGGCCGTCATGGGCATCCTCGACATCCCGCCCGGGAAGATCGCCGGCGGGGAGATCCTCTTCAAGGGGCAGGACCTCCTGAAGGCCAAGCCGGACGAGCGGCGGAAGATCCGCGGCCAGGAGATGGCCATGATCTTCCAGGACGCCCTGTCCTCGCTGAACCCGGTCCTCACCGTCGGTCAGCAGCTCGCCGAGATGTTCGTCGTGCACCGCGGCATGTCCCGCAAGGACGCCAAGGCCAAGGCCGTCGAACTGATGGACCGGGTCCGCATCCCCGCCGCGAAGGAACGGGTCAACCAGTACCCGCACCAGTTCTCCGGCGGGATGCGCCAGCGCATCATGATCGCCATGGCGATGGCCCTCGAACCGTCCCTGATCATCGCCGACGAGCCCACCACCGCCCTCGACGTCACCGTCCAGGCCCAGGTCATGGACCTCCTCGCGGAACTCCAGCGCGAGCTGAACATGGGCCTCATCCTGATCACCCACGACCTCGGCGTCGTCGCCGACGTCGCCGACAAGATCGCCGTGATGTACGCGGGCCGGATCGTCGAGACCGCCCCCGTCCACGAGATCTACAAGGCCCCCGCCCACCCGTACACCAAGGGCCTCCTCCAGTCGATCCCGCGCCTGGACCAGAAGGGCCGGGAGCTGTACGCGATCAAGGGCCTGCCGCCCAACCTCACCCGCATCCCGCCCGGCTGCGCCTTCAACCCCCGCTGCCCGATGGCCCAGGACGTGTGCCGCAGCGATGTGCCGCCGCTCTACGAGGTCGACGAACAGCGCCGCAGCGCCTGCCACTTCTGGAAGGAGACGCTCGATGCACGCTGACCGCGACGGGCACGAGAAGACCGGTGGCGGCGCGGCCGGCTCCACCCTGCTCTCCGAGGCGAACAAGGACGCCACCGCCCCGTACACCGAGGGCGACCCGATCCTCCAGGTGCGCGGCCTCGCCAAGCACTACCCGCTCACCCAGGGCATCCTCTTCAAGCGGCAGATCGGCGCGGTCAGGGCCGTCGACGGCGTCGACTTCGACCTGTACGCGGGTGAGACGCTGGGCATCGTGGGGGAGTCGGGCTGCGGCAAGTCGACCGTCGCCAAGATGCTCGTCCACCTGGAACGCCCCACCGCCGGGGCGATCCGCTACAAGGGCGAGGACATCTCCCAGCTGTCCGGCCGGGCGCTGAAGGCGGTCCGCCGCAACATCCAGATGGTGTTCCAGGACCCGTACACCTCGCTGAACCCGCGGATGACGGTCGGCGACATCATCGGGGAGCCGTACGAGATCCACCCCGAGGTCGCCCCGAAGGGCAGCCGCCGCCAGAAGGTCCAGGACCTGCTGGACGTCGTCGGGCTCAACCCGGAGTACATCAACCGCTATCCGCACCAGTTCTCCGGCGGCCAGCGCCAGCGCATCGGCATCGCGCGGGGCCTCGCCCTCAACCCGGAGATCATCGTCGCCGACGAACCGGTCTCCGCGCTCGACGTCTCCGTCCAGGCCCAGGTGGTCAACCTGCTGGACCGGCTCCAGGCGGAGTTCAACCTCAGCTTCGTCTTCATCGCGCACGACCTGTCCATCGTCCGGCACATCTCCGACCGGGTCGGCGTGATGTACCTGGGCCGGATCGTGGAGATCGGCTCCGACGCGGAGATCTACGACCACCCCACCCACCCGTACACCCAGGCGCTGCTCTCCGCCGTCCCCGTACCCGACCCGACCGCCCGCGAGCACCGGGAACGGATCATCCTGCACGGCGACGTCCCCTCGCCCGCCAACATCCCCTCCGGCTGCCGCTTCCGCACCCGCTGCTGGAAGGCGCAGGAGCGGTGCGAGCTGGAGGTCCCGCTGCTGGCGGTCCCCGCGGAGTTCCGGCACGTCGACACCCCGGCCCGGCACGACTCCGCGTGCCACTTCGCGGAGGAGAAGCGCGTGGTGCCGCCGGAGGGCGAGCTGGAGATCCCGGGGCCGACGGAGGCGCCGGGGGACGGGGAGGCGCCGGGGGGCGGGGAGGCGCCGGGGGGCGGGGGAGCTTCCGAGGCGGAGGGGGACGAAAAGTCATGAACCGGCGTCAGCATCGTTAACACGTAAGCAACTCCGCCGTCGCCGCTCCGATATACGAACGCCCCATGCTGATCAGCGTACGGCCGTGCGGGTGCCGTGGTCCGGCCGGAGCGTCGTCCTGGCGCTCCGGCCGGTCGCCCGCCGCCACCGCCCCGCCCCCGAACGCCCTTGTTCATCCGTTCGGGGCAATGGAGTATCAGCGGGTGACACTTACACGGGGAGCAAGAATCACCGGCGCCGTTCTGTGCGCGGTGCTGGCACTGATGGCCGTCGCCTGGATCGTGCGGGACATACGGGCCGCCGACGGACCGGTGCCGGTCTGGGAGTACTGGTCGGGCACCGCGAGCCTCCGGGACATGGTGCGGCCCACCACCACCTCCACCAGCCTCGTCCTGCTGCTGGCCTATGCCGCCGCCGCTGTGGCGGCACTCCGCTCGGCCTCCGCCGCCTCGGTCCTGATCGTCACCGGCGTCGTGACCTTCGTCCTGCGGCTGCCCGGCGTCTGGACCGTCGCCGACGCCCCGGCCCCGGAGGAGCTCCGCGACCGGGCGCTGCTCACCACGTACGCCGCGCTGGTGGCCGGGCTCGCCCTGATCGTCGTGGGGACGGCGGGCCGCCGCCCCGTGCCGCAGGGCGAGGAGCGCCCGGCGGGTCCGGGGCGGGGTGCGGGGGTGGCCGTCTTCCTGCTCCTGGGTCTTCAGGCAGTGATCTTCACCGCCTGGGAGATCCGGCAGCCGTTCGTCTTCCCGTCCGGGTTCTATCCCGAGTGGTTCATCGGCGGGGCGCCCCTGAGCACCCCGCTCATCGAGGGGCCGCCCGGCTGGGTCACCGTGGCGATCATCCTGATGTCCCTGGTGGCGGCCCTCGGCGCGGTCGGCGGGGCGGCCCTCGCGCGGCCGCTCGGCCTGATCGCGGGCGGGTTCGTCCTCGCCTCCGGCGCGCTGGGCCTGGCGCGCATCATCCACTTCGAGCTGTACGAGCGGTTCACCGACCTGGACGTCGAGGGGCAGCTCACCCTGGTGAGCCAGATCTGCTCGCTCCTCATCGGGCCCGTCGTGATCGTCCTGCTCGCCCGCAAGGGCGTCGCACGGACCCCCGCCGCCGGCCCCTGGGGCGGCCCGAACTCCTGGGGCGGCGGCTGGGGCGCCCCGGCGCCCGGTCAGCCCGGACCGCAGGGTTACCAGCAGCCGCAGGCCCCGGGCTTCGGGCCGCCACCTGGCGGCGGCTTCGGGCCCCCGCCCTCGTCCCCGCCGCCCCGCTGGTGAACCGGGGGCGGACGGGGAACGGCGGGCGGCTCAGGCGCCGGACATCCCCAGCGACCGCTTGAGGAAGTCCACCTGGAGCAGGAGCAGGTTCTCCGCGACCTGCTCCTGCGGCGTCATGTGCGTCACCCCGCTCAGCGGCAGCACCTCGTGCGGCCGCCCGGCCGCCAGCAGTGCCGAGGACAGCCGCAGGGCGTGGGCGACCACCACGTTGTCGTCGGCCAGACCGTGCACGATCATCATCGGCCGGACCTCGGCGGCGGCCTCGGAGAGACCGTCGTCGGTGAGCAGCGAGTTGTACGCGTACACCTCCGGCTGCTTCGCCGGGTCCCCGAGATAGCGCTCGGTGTAGTGGGTGTCGTACAGCCGCTGGTCCGTCACCGGGGCCCCGACGACCGCCGCGTGGAAGACGTCGGGCCGCCGCAGCACGGCCAGCCCCGCCAGATAGCCGCCGAAGGACCAGCCCCGGATCGCCACCCGGGACAGATCGAGCGGGAACCGGTCCGCCAGCCCGTGCAACGCCTCGACCTGGTCCTCCATGGTCAGCACGAGGTTGTCCCGTACCGCCTTCTCCCAGGCGGGTGAGCGGCCGGGCGCGCCCCGCCCGTCCGCCACGACCACCGCGAAGCCCTGGTCCGCGAACCACTGCGACGTCAGGTGCGGGTTGTGGGCGGCGACCACCCGGCGGCCGTGCGGCCCGCCGTACGGATCCATCAGGACCGGAAGGGGACCGTCCGACTCCTGGTAGTCCGACGGAAGCAGCACGGCGCACGGAATCCGCCGTGCGCCCCCCTCGGTGAGGGTCACGCGGGCGGTGAGCACCGGCTCCTGGGCGAAGCTCGCGATGCGGACCAGCCGCTTGCCGTCCCGTACGACCCACGCGGCGGTTCCGGGCTCCTCGGGGACGGCCGAGACCACCACCGACAGAGCGCCCGAGCGGACCGCGGAGTGCACACCCACCCCTTCGGAAATCCGCTCGATTCCCAGCTCGTTGACCCGGTACACATGGATCTGCCCGATCTCCGGCTCGACCGCGTCCTCACCGGCCACCGCCGAGACCAGGATGTCCGACTCGCCGATGTCCAGCACCGCCTGGACGTGCAGCTGCGATCCGGTGAGCGGCCGGTCCCCGACCGCCAGCACCCGCGCGCCGCCCTCGTCCGCGATCCGCACCAGCCGCCCGTCCGGCGCCCACGCGGGCACCCCGGGGAAGAGATCCAGCCAGACCGGGTCCTCGTCGACATGGACGATCCGGGTCGCACCGGTCTCTGGGTCCACCGCCAGATACCGCTGACTGCGCTGGTCACGGGCCTGCACCAGCAGCAGCGGGGCACCCGCGGACGACCAGTGCACCTGGGCCAGGTACGGGAACGCCTCCCGGTCCCAGACCACTTCGGTACGGTCCCCCGCCAGGTCCACGACGAAGAGCCGCACCTCCGCGTTGGGCGTCCCCGCCGCCGGGTAGGCGACCTCGGCCGGCTTGCGCCCGGGGTGTGCCGGATCGGCGATGTACCAGCGCTGTACGGGGCTCTCGTCGGCCCGCGCCACCAGCAGCCGGTCCGACTCGGGCGACCACCAGAAACCCCGGTAGCGGTGCATCTCCTCGGCCGCGATGAACTCGGCCAGACCATAGGTGACCTGGGGGTCCTCCGGCTCGGCCAGCGCCCGGTCGCCCTCGCCCGTCGCGTCCACCACCCGCAGCGCGCCCTTGGCCACATAGGCGATGTGCCGGCCGTCGGGGGACGGACGGGGGTCGATCACCGGACCCGGCACCGGCAGCGCCCGCGCGGTCCCGGCCCGCAGCTCGGCCACGTACACCTTTCCGGACAGCGCGAACGCGGCCAACTCCGCCGCCGCGTCCACCGCGTAGGAGACGATCCCCGACGAACCCTCCCGGGTCCGCTCCCGCCGGGCCCGCTCCTGAGCCGACAGCTTCTCCGCCGAACCGCCCAGCAGGACGTCAGGATCGGCGGCGATCCGCTCCTCGCCGGTCGCCGGGTCGAGCACCCACAGCCGGGTGGTCCGGTCCGTTCCGGAGGTGGACCGGAGGAAGATCACACGTGTCTCATCCGGTGAGACGGTGAAGGCGCGAGGTGCGCCGAGAGTGAAGCGCTGGGTCCGGGCGTGCTGGCGGGGAAAGGACAGCTTCTGCGAGGTCATGGCTCTGAACCTAGCCCGCAACTCGGCCGCAGGGCACGGTTCGTGCGCCCCTCGTGCTGCTGTGCCCCGATCAATGCGTTGGCACGGAAAGTTATGATCCGTAGCGCTCGGTGGGTAAGAACCTGCTGGCTCCGTTTACCCCCGTTCCGACCGTCCGAACGTACCGATGGAGGTGAACCGCCGTGGCGCTCTCGATTTCGGCGGTAGTGCTGCTGGCGATCATCGTCTTCCTGCTGATCCGGAAATCCGGACTGAAGGGAGGACACGCGGTGGTCTGCATGCTGCTCGGGTTCTACATCGCGAGCTCGTCCATCGCACCGACCATCTCCGATCTGACGACCAACGTCGCGGGAATGATCAGCAGCATCAAGTTCTGACCCGGGCGGCCGAGGGCCGGCGGGCGCAGGGGCGCGGGGGCACGGGGGGCCTCCGGGCTCGTAGGGTGGTCCCCATGAAGGACCTCCCCGCCCGCCGTCTGCTGCTCGTGCACGCGCACCCCGACGACGAGTCGATCAACAACGGCGCCACCATGGCCAGGTATGCGGCCGAGGGCGCCCACGTCACCCTGGTGACGTGCACGCTCGGCGAGGAGGGCGAGGTCATCCCGCCCGCGCTCGCCCGTCTCACCTCCGACCGGGACGACGCGCTGGGACCCCACCGCGTCGGCGAGCTGGCCGCGGCGATGCAGGAGCTCGGCATCACGGACCACCGCTTCCTCGGCGGCGCGGGCCGCTACCGGGACTCCGGAATGATGGGCGCCGAACAGAACGGCCGCCCCGGCTCCTTCTGGTCCACCCCGGTGGACGAGGCCGCCGCCCACCTCGTCGAGGTGATCCGCGAGGTCCGCCCCCAGGTCCTGATCACCTACGACCCGGGCGGCGGCTACGGCCACCCCGACCACATCCAGGCCCACCGTGTCGCGATGCGCGCCGCCGACCTGGCCGCCGACCCGGCCTACGGCTCCGACGCACCGCACACCATCGCCAAGATCTACTGGAACCGGGTGGAGCGCGAGGTGCTGGAGGCCGCCTTCGACCGGCTGCGCACCACCGCGCCCGACGCCTTCCCCGGCATCGCCGCCGTGTCCGACGTCCCGGGCGTGACCGACGGGGAGCAGATCACCGCGGAGATCGACGGATCGGCGTACGCCGGGGCGAAGTCGGCGGCGATGCGCGCCCACGCCACCCAGATCGCGGTGGACGGCCCCTTCTTCGCCCTCTCCAACGACCTCGGCCAGCCCCTGCTGACCACCGAGTACTACCAACTCGTGCGCGGCGTTCGCGGCCTGGCCGGACCGGAGCGCGAGAGCGACCTGTTCGCGGGCGTCCCGGGCGCCGACGCCCCGGACACGGCGGGCGTCCCGGGCGCCGAAGGAGGCGCGGCATGAGCGGCACCCCCAAGAAGTCCCGCGGCCGCGCGGACTCCTCCCACGCGCCGCGCCGGAACGCGCCCCCCAGGGGGCCCGAGCCCATCGGATTCGCCGCCCGGCCGAACCCGGCCCGGATCGCCGCCTACTTGGGCCTCGCGGTCCTCGGCGCGCTCGTCGCCCTCGCCGGAACCCTCGTCCAAGCGGCCTGGTTCCCGGGCGGGTTGATCATCGCCCTGGTGGGCTCCGCGGGCCTCTTCTACGGCGGCCGGATCCTGACCCGCACCCAGATCGGCGCACTCGCCCCGGCGGCCGGCTGGTTCATCACCGTCTTCCTTCTGCTGAGCGGCCGGCCGGAGGGCGACTACGTCTTCGGCGACGAACTCGGCCTGGTGCTCTTCATGCTCGGCGGAACGGCCGTCGCTGTGATCTGTGCCACCACCTCCAAAGTGCCGCAATCAGCCATCCACAGCGGCCGGTCCGGCACGTGAAGTGCCAAGTCCGGGTCCGGAGAGACCCCCACAGGTGTGAGGCACGGGTGGAGGTTTCACCCGGTCGCGGAGTGTCCGACGGCGGCGGCCAGTATGGTGGTGCGCGCGCCGAGCCGTCCCCTGGCCTGCGGCATGGGGGAAGTACGGGCGGCGGAGCCAATCGGGAGAACCTGCTTTGAGTCGTGAAACTGACAGTTCGTCCTCCGGGCCCCAGGGCCGCGGCGGAGCCGCGTACCCCTCGGGTACGCCGCCGTACGGATCCCGCCAGTATCCGTCGCTGCACCCGTCGCAGGACGGCTCTGACGAGAACCCGGAATCCGTGGATCCGCCCCGGCCCGAGGAACCGAAGACCGAGACGACGCTGACGACGCGCATCCGGATCAACATCCCCGGCTCGCGTCCCATCCCGCCGGTCGTGATGCGTACGCCGATGGCGGCGAGCGACATCTCCGGCGACGGCGGCTCGGACACGGAGCGCACCGGCGCGACCCCGCGCCCCGGCACGCCGCCGCTCGCACCGGTTCCCGGTGCGAGCGCGAGCGCCGGTTCCAACGGCGGCGCGCCCGCGGACCGGTCCCGGGACGGCGGCCCGGCCGCCGACCCGGCGCCCGGGGAGAAGCCGGGCCGGGAGAAGAGCGGCAGCGACTGGTTCGCCCCGCGCAAGACCCCGGCCGCCGGACCGGCGGCAGCCGGCCAGGGCACCGGTGCGCCCGGTGGTCCGGGCGGCCAGGGCGCAGGCGGTCCCGGTGGTGCGGGCGGCCCGGGTTCGGGTGGCCTCGGCGGTCCCGGCGGTGCGCCCGACGGCGGCGCGGGTCGCTCGCGCCCCGACCTGCCGTACTTCTCGGACGCCCCGACCTCCGGCGGCGGACCGGGTGCGCCCGGCTCCGGCCCCGCCCGCAGCGCTCTCGACAGCTACGGCACCGAGCCCCCCGGCGGCGGCCCGCGTGCCACCCCCGGCCCCGGAGTGCCGACGCCCGGCCCGTCCGGCCCCACCACGGGACCGGTCACCGGCAGCTCCTCGCTGACCCCGAACCTCGACGGCGTCCCCGGCCTCGGCGGCCCCGGCCCGATGGTTCCGGGCACCCCCGGCGGCGTACCGCCCCGGATGTCCGACGACACCGCGATCCTCACGCCGCAGGCCCCGGCGCCCGAACCCGGCCCCGGCGGCCATGTCTCGGGCGACACGCTGACGAGCGGCATCCCCGTGGTGCCCAGCGAGCCCCGCGCCACGTTCCCGGGCGGGCCGGGCACCCCCGGCGGCCCGGTGACGGGCCACGGCGGTCCCGGCGGACCGGGCGGACCGGGTGTTCCCACGCCGGGTTCCGCCGCTCCGCGCCCCGCGCCGCAGGCCGCCGCCCCCGCATCCGCTCCCGCGAAGAAGGGCCGCTCCAAGCTGGTCCTGCTCGGGGTGGCCGCGGTCGTGCTGCTCGGCATCGCGTACGGGGCGGGCCTCCTGCTGAACCACGCCGAGGTCCCCAAGGGCACCACGGTGCTCGGTGTCGACATCGGCGGCGGCACGAAGGAGGCGGCGGTCACCAAGCTCGAAGCCGCCCTCGGCGAGCGGGCCAAGGCTCCCATGACGCTGTCCGTGGACGGCAAGGAGGAGAAGCTCGACCCCGAGAAGGCCGGTCTCACCCTGGACAGCCAGGAGACCGTGCGCGGCGCGGCGGGCAGCGACTACAACCCCGTCTCGGTGATCGGTTCGCTGTTCGGCGGGGAGCGCCCCGCCGACCCGGTGATCCCGGTCGACGAGGAGAAGCTCGGCGTGGCGCTGACCGACCTGGCGGGCGCTTCCGGCTCGGCCAACGACGGCACGATCCGCTTCGAGCCGAACAAGGCCGTGGCGGTGCCGGGCAAGCCGGGCAAGACGCTGGACGCCGGCCAGTCCCTGATCTCGGTCCGGGACGCCTACCGCGCCCAGGTCCAGACCGGGAAGGCCAACGTGGTCGAACTTCCCGTCACCACCAGCGAACCCACCATCACCCAGGCCGAACTGAACCGGGCGATGAAGGAGTTCGCCGAGCCCGCGATGTCCGGTCTGATCACCATCAAGGCCGGTCCCAAGCAGATCCAGTTCGGCCCGGCCCGGTCGCTGCCGCAGATCCTGTCCATGAAGCCGGTCGACGGCCGACTGGTCGACGTCTACGACAAGAAGGCGATCGACACGCTCCTGGACGGTGTCTTCGACGGCATCATGGCCGTCAAGGCCGACGGGAAGCAGCACCAGGTCGGCCCGGACGACGTGGCCCAGGCGATGAAGACCGCCCTGGCCGGGAAGACCCCGGCCGAGCGCACGGTCACCATCAGCCTGACCGGCGAGGGCTGAGCCCCGGCGCCCACGGCGAAGCGGGGCCCGGCGCTCACCAGCAGCCGGGCCCCGCTTCCGCACGACTCCCTCAGCCGATGAGGACTAAGGGAAGTTCACCACCTGGGACGGGACCGTCTCCGTGCCCGACGTCGGGGAGCCGACGTCGTTGATCACGTGCTCGTACTGGCCGTTGCCGCCCAGCGAGACGACGATCAGGCTGTGGAACTTCACGCCGGGCTTCACCGGTGCCTTGAAGCCGTGCTCCTGGATGATCGTCGGGTCGACGTTGTAGTAGCAGTAGCTGCCCATGCCCCAGCCCTCGTGCTGCTCGACCGAGTCGTCCACCCGGTAGGCCGCGTAGCCCTTCGTGTCGCCGTTCTGGATCGCCTCCTGGTTCGGGGCGTCGTACGCCTTCTCGTTCTGGAAGAAGATCGTGCGGCCGCGCTCGCCGTACCACTCGACGTCGTACTTGTTGAAGTGCTCCACGAACAGCCCGGTCGCCAGGACGTCGTCACCGTTCACGCGGACCCCGTAGTCGGCCCGGTTGGTCTCCCAGCCCCAGCCCTCGCCGTGGTCCGCCCGCCACACCCAGGTGTGGTCGATGATCACGTCGTCGCTGTTCACCACGATGCTCGTGGTCGCCTTGCCGGGGCCCGCGCCGCCGATCCGCACGAACACGTCCTGGAGCGAGGTGGGGTTGGCCGCGTGGTCCGCCGAGGCGTTCTCGGGGCCGACCTCGATCAGCGTCTCGGAGTTCACCGGGCCCGCGTCGACCAGCAGGCCGGCGAGCTTCACGCCGTCCACGTCACCGACCTTGATCGCGGTCACCCCGTTGTCCGGGATGATCGTGGCCAGGCCGAGGCCGAGGGCCACGGTGTCCGCGCGGTTGATGGTGATCGTCTCGTCGATGTGGTAGACGCCGGGCGTGAAGAGCAGGTGCAGGCCCTGCTCCACGGCCGCGTTGATCGTGGCGGCGTCCGCCCCCTCCTTCACGACGTAGAACTGGTCCAGCGGGATCGACTCGCCGGCGGGCGTGCCGTCGGCCCACGAGACACCGCGCGCGTTCTCGCGATTCTCGGGGACGAAGACCTTGTAGTCGGCGCCGTCGAGGTAGAGGAACGGCTTCTCACGCGAGATGGGTGTGGTGTCGAGCGTGGTGTACGGCGGCTCCGGGAAGCTGTTGGCCGGTGCGCCCTCGACGCCCGAGAACGTCATGTTCCAGACGCCGTTGACCCAGCCGCCGACGGAGCTGTCGCGGGTGTACCACTGCTGCTGGGAGTACGGGCCGACCTCGCCGTCGATCTTGGAGTCGGCGATGTAGCCGCCGCTCGCCCAGCCGTAACCGTCGGGGGCGAGGTTCAGCCCGCCCTTGACGTGCATCCGGCGGAAGGGTGCCGCCTGGGAGACCGCCCAGCGGTTGGTCCCGGAGACCGGGTTGAGCGTCAGGTTCTCCGCCGAACGCCAGAAGTTCTGTGTCGCGTTGCCGTCGAACCAGCCCGCGTCGACCGTCACATCCCCGTTGAACGTGGTGTCGTTCGGGTTGAGGCCGAGACCCGCGATCTGCGTGTAGAAGCCGATCTGCGCGTTGATGTTGTCGTACGTCCCCGGCTTGAACATCAGCGCGTGGCGCTCGAGGCCGAACTGCGCGGACTCCTGCTTCTTGAAGATCTCGTCGACCTTGCCCTGGATGTCGGGCGTCGACGGGTCGAAGACATGGACGTTCGGACCGAGGTCGCCGCCGCCCGGCACGGCCTTGGCCTCCTCGCCGAAGGCGGTCTGGGCCGTGGGCACGGACATCAGCATCGCCACGGCGAGCGCGGCGAACCCGAGGGCCCGGGTGCGGAGGCGGGTGCGTGGGGCGGTGGGGGGAGTGGGGGGAGCATGCATGAGGTACGTCTCCTGGGTCGTGGTACGTGTGCACGACGAACGGGCGAGAGAGCCTGGGGGGAGGCTGCGGGAGAGCGCTCTCTCGTTACGCCGATGTTTCCCCTGTGGGCCTGTACGCGTCAAGAGGTGCGCATCAGGAGCCTCAGGAGATGCGGCTGAATCCAACAACTGACCCTGAATGTCAGGAAATTGGCGGTCCCGACGCGGTGGGGGAGGGTCGCTGACTTCACAAGCTGATGTCGTGCCTGGTCGAGGCGGTGGACAGGCGGACGCGCCGCGCGCGGGGGACCATGGGGCCATGAGTTCCCCCGCCGGTCCGGAACGCCCACCCCGCGAGGCCGATCAGGTCAAGCTCTGGTTCCGGGTGGCCCCGCGCGAGGACGGGCCGCCGCCGTACGAGACGGAGGGCTTGTGGGCGACGCGGCTCGGCCCGGACACCGCGCGGGTGGACAACGTGCCCTTCCTCCGGGACGGGGTCGCCGAGGGCGAGACCGTACGGTTCCGGACGGACGACGACGGTGTGCACTGGGCCGTCGGCCGGGTGGCGGACTCCGGCAACTGCACGGTCCGGGTGCTGCCCGTGCCGGACGGTCCGCTCGGGCACGACGTACGGGCCGTGCACGAGCGGCTCGCCGGATTCGGGCTCACGGGCGAGGTCTTCAGCGCCGATTTCCCGCTGGTCGCCCTGACCGTGCCCGGCGGCGCGGACCTGCGCGGGGTGAAGGCGCTGCTCGCCCGGGGCCGGGACGAGGGCTGGTGGCACTTCGAGGTGGCGTGCGACACGGATGCCTGGCGGTCGGCGTAGGACACGGGTGCGGAAGCGTCCACGGGTGGGGACCCCCCCGGGTGCGTGGAGTGCCGGTTCGCGGAGGGCGCCGGTGGGTTACGCCTCCGGCTCGCCGATCGTCCGGATCACCCGGGCCGGGTTGCCGACCGCCACCACGTTCGCCGGCAGGTCCTTCGTGACGACCGCCCCCGCGCCGACCACCGTGTTCTCACCGATGGTCACCCCGGGGCAGACGATGACCCCGCCGCCCAGCCACACGTTGTCGCCGATGGTGATCGGCTCGGCGGCCTCCCACTTGGCGCGGCGCTGCTCGGGGTCGATGGGGTGGGTCGGGGTGAGGATCTGGACGTTCGGGCCCATCTGCACGTCCGCACCGATGGTGATGCGGGCGACGTCCAGGAGGACCGCGCCGAAGTTGATGAACGTCCGCGGGCCGATGGTCGTCCGGTAGCCGTAGTCGACCCGCAGCGGCGGCCGTACCTCCACGCCCTCGCCCACCTCGCCGAGCAGCTCGGCCAGCACCGCGCGCCGGGCCTCGGGGCCGGCGGCCGATGTGGCGTTGTAGCGCTCGCTCAGCACGGCCGCGTGCAGGGCCTCCGCCGCCAGTTCGGGGTCGTCGGCGAGGTACAGCTCGCCGGAGAGCATGGCTTCCTTCTGGCTGGGCCTGGCGTTGTCGCTCATGTCGTCTCTTCCGGTGCGGGATGTGCGGGGCGGGGTGTACGGGACGCTCGCGGTGACAGTGATCCGTCCGCTCCGAGCAGTCTGCCCCCGTCGGCGTCGACCGGCGTACGCAGCCCCGGGGCCAGCGCCAGCGTCACCGCCACCGAGAGGCCCGCGACCGCCGCCATGCCCGTCGCCGGGGAGGTCACCTGGGCGATACCGCCCGCCACGGCCGCGCCCACCCCCTGCATCGCGAGCATCCCCGAGGAGCTGAGCCCGAGCGCGTGGCCGCTCAGCTCCTGCGGGGTGAGGGCCAGCAGCCGTTCCTGGAGCAGCAGGCTCGCGGCGAAGCCGACGCTCGCCACGACGACCACCGCCAGGGCGACGGGCAGCCCCGGGCGCAGCGCGAAGAGCAGGTAGGGCGCGGCCAGGAGCAGCCGCAGCGGTGCCCCCAGCCGGACCCGCCACCGGACGGTCACGAACCGCCCGACCAGCGTGTCCCCGGCCAGCATCCCCAGGGCCCCGCCGGCGAAGAGGAGCCCGGCGTGCCCGGGCGCGTACGCCACGTACAGGGACTCGCAGCCGACGACCAGCCCGTTGGGCACCCACAGCGCCAGGAACACGTACCGGCGCGGCGTGGACGACCAGAGCAGCGCGTTCGTCCGCCAGGTCTCACCGATCGAGGGGCGGCCGGTCGCCCTCGGGGGCCGGGCGGTCAGCCCGACCCGGGTCACGGCCGCCGCGACGGCGTACAGGGCCGCACCGGCCAGCAGCGTGCCGCGCGCCGAGAACACCGCCACCAGCGCCCCGCCCACCGCGAATCCGCAGATCTGCATCGCGCCGCCCGTCATGTTCAGCACCGAGCGGCCGAGCAGGAACCCCTCGCGCGGCACGATCTCGTTGAGCAGCCCGTACCGCACGCCCCCGCCCGGCGACGCGGCCACCCCCATCACCAGCAGAACCGCGAACGCGGCCCACAACGGCAGCCCGGGGACGGCCTGGACGCCGGCGGCCCCCGCCGACAGCAGGGCGAGCGCGGTCAGCGCGGCACGCGGCGGCAGCCGGTCCGCCGCCGACAGCAGGGTGAGCGCCCCGGCCAGCTGGGCCAGCGACGGGCCGAACATCGCCAGCGCGGACAGCAGGGGCGAGCCGGTCCGGGCGTACACGAGGGTGCCCAGCGCCAGGCCGGTCGCGGTCTGGGCGGCCGTCTGCACGGAGACGGCCGCGAAGAAGGGGGTGAACTCCGGGGTCCGGAACAGTTCGCGGTAGGTGCGCATGGACGGAGTCTCCGGACGCCGTCGCCGGGGCCGTTACTGTTTCGCGCGGACGCGAAAGCCTGGGGCGGCCGGGCGGCGCGGGGTCTCCTGAACGGGAGCGCCCGGAGCCGACAGGGCGGAGAGCGCGAACAGGGCCGGCAGGGCCGGGAAAGAACGGGTGGTGGTGGGCGTGGGCTGGTGGCAGGTCAGCGCGGACACGCTCGCGAACAGCCGGTTCGTCGTCTCGCCGCTCGCGGAGGCCGTCGCGAGCCTGCTGCTCCTGGAGCGGTCCAACGCCGGGCACCCGGGGGAACGCGCCTGGCTGGAGGCCCATCTGCCCGCGTACCGGCGTCGGGCGGCCGGCGACCCGGTCTCCGCGCTGGTGATCCGCTCCGCCCTCGCGCCCCGCTGGACCGCCGACTTCCTCACCCCCGCACCGGTCCCCGCCCCACCGGGCCAGGCCCCGCCCTCCTTCGCCGAGGAGCTGGCGCGGGTCCGGGCCACCCCGCCCGGCCGGGCGCGCGCCGATCTGGCCGTGGCGCTGGGCGGGCCGCTGCCCGCCGCGCTGGACCGGGACGATCTGGCCGAGCGCGCCGCCGACGCCGTGGAGTGGGTCTGGACGCACACCGTGCTGCCCGACTGGCCGAGGCGGCAGCGGGTCCTGGAGGCCGATGTGGTCGCCCGCACCGCCCAGTTGGGCCGAGCGGGCTGGGCCGAAGCCCTGAACGGCATGCGGCCCGGCATCCGTTGGCTGGGCGAGAGCCGGCTGCAGATCAACACCTACGACAACCCGCCCCGCGAACTGGACAGCGCTCAGATGCTGTTCATCCCCGTCACCCCGGGCCAGTCCTGGGTCTGCTGGGACATCCCGCACCGGTACGGACTGGTGTACCCGTGTTCCGGCGCGCTCGCCGAGGCCGGGCACACGCCCGTACCCGCCGCTCTGAGCGCGCTGATCGGCCCCGCGCGGGCGGCCGTCCTGTCGCTGCTGGCCTCCCCGCTCAGCACGACGCAGCTCGTCACGCTGACCGGCCAGGGGCTGGGCTCGGTCGGCCGCCATCTGCGGATCCTGCTGGACGCCGGACTGGTCCGCCGCCGCCGGGCGGGCCGCTCCGTGCTCTATTCCCGTACCGAGGCGGGCGACTTCCTGGTGCGCGGCGCGGGCTGAGGAGAGCGAGAGCGCCCGATGCACGCCCCCGCGCGCCCCCGGGCAGCGGCCTTACCTGGCGGGGCGAGGATCGGATACGCATCAGTACGGGGTGCGCTCCGCATGGTTGGCGCGCATGTACGAGTCGTGACAACGGTGACTATGGGCACCGCTCGTCGTTATGACAACTTCTCTCTCGCCGCGAACGACGCGGAGGAACCGAGCGAGGGGGTCGTGGGTGAATCCGGAGTACGCCGCGTACTGCCAGGCGGACCGCCGCTTCTACGACGCACCCCACCGTTCCCTCGGACCGGCCGGGGCCGTCGACGCGGAGAGCTCGTTCTACGCGGCCGTCCGTGGCTCCGCCCCCGAGGGGTGGACCCGCTCCCGGCGCGGTGACTGGCTCTCCTACAGCCCCGACGGGCTGCGGCTGCCGGCCCAGGGCTGGAAGATCCACATATCCGCCGCCCTCGACAACGCGGCCTCCGTGCTCGACCGGGTCACCGCCCACTGTCTGGAGCACCGGCTCGCCTTCAAGTGCATACCGAACGCAGGGCTCTTGGGCCTGCGGAACGCCAAGTACGCGGACCGGGCGGGCAGCGGGAAGTTCATCACCGTCTACCCGCCGTCCGAGGAAGCGTTCCCCGAGGTGTGCACCGCCCTGATGCAGCTCCTGGAGGGCGAGCACGGCCCGTACATCCTGAGCGATCTGCGGTGCGGGAACGGTCCCGTGCACACCCGGTACGGGGCGTTCGCCGCCCGCTTCTGCTCCGGTCCGGACGGGCGGCCCGTGCCCGCCGTCGCCGACCCGCAGGGCCGGCTCGTCCCGGACGACCGGGGCCCCGCCTTCCGCGTCCCCTCCTGGGTGACCCCGCCCGGCTTTCTGATGCCGCACCTCGAAGCCCGGGCCGCCGTGGGCCTCGCCGACCTCCCGTACGCCGTCGAGAAGGCGCTGCACTTCTCCAACGGCGGAGGGGTCTACCTCGGCCGCGACACCCGCACCGGGGAGCAGGTCGTCCTCAAGGAGGCCCGGCCGCACGCCGGTCTGGCCGCCGACGGGGCGGACGCCGTGGCCCGGCTGGAGCGGGAGAGGACCGCCCTGGAGCACTTGGCCGGACTGGACTGCGTCCCGGACGTCCGCGACGTGTTCCAGGTCGGCGACCACCACTTCCTGGTCCTCCAGTACATCCCCGGTACCACCCTCAACACCGTGTTCGCCCGCCGCTTCCCGCTGGCCCGGCAGAACCCGTCACCCGAGCTCCTCGCCGAACACGCCGCGTGGGCAGAGGAGTTGTACGGGCAGGTCGAGCGGGCCGTCGAGTCGGTGCACGAGCGGGGCATCGTCATCAGCGACCTGCACATGAGCAACGTCATGGTCGACGAGGAGGCCGGACGGATCGTCCTGCTCGACTTCGAGGCGGCCTCCCCGGCCGCCGAACGCCGCCGCCAGATCGTCGCCAACCCGGCCTTCGTCGCCCCGGCCGACCGGCGCGGCACCGACATCGACCGCTACGCACTCGCCTGTCTGCGGCTCGCCCTGTACCTGCCGCTCACCACGCTGTTCGGTATCGACCGCACGAAGGCCGCCGGGCTCGCCCGGGACATCGCCCGCGCCTTCCCGGTCGCGGAGGAGGCGCTGCGACCGGCGGTCGAGGAGATCCTGCGCGACGTACGGGATGCGGGAGAGGCCGGCGCCCGGCCCACTCCGGCAGCGGCTTCCGGTACGACTCCCGCCGCCGAGTCCGGCCGGGATTCCGGCGAGGCTGCCGCTTCCGCGTCCGGCCGCGACTCCGACAAGGCTTCCGCCTCCGTCTCCGGCCCCGCTTCCGCTTCACCCGCCGACCTCCGCGACTGGCCGCGCGCCCGCGACGCCCTGGCCCGGGCCATCACCGCCTCCTGTACACCGGAGCGCGACGACCGCTGCTTCCCCGGGGACATCGCCCAGTTCGCCACCGCCACCGGCGGCCAGTCCTTCGCCCACGGGGCGGCCGGGGTGCTCCACGCCCTCCACGAGACCGGCGCCCCGCCGTGCGCACCGGCCGAGGACTGGCTCCTGCGGCACGCCAAGGACCCGGCGTCCGGCAGCCCCCTCGGCTTCTACGACGGGCTCACCGGCATCGCCTGGACCCTGCACCGGATCGGCCGCACCGCCGAGGCCGCCGATCTCCTCCGGATCATCCTCGACCAGCCCCTGGAGGGCCTGACCCCCGGGCTGCACAACGGGTACGCGGGCATCGGCCTCGCCTTCGACGACCTGGCCCGCACCGCATCCGCCACCGACGCCCCGGCCCTGTCCGCCGCCGCGGACCGCTGCACCGCCCTCGCCGTCCGCGCGCTCACCGACGGTCCGCCGTCGCCCCGCACCGGACTGCTGCACGGCGCGAGCGGCATCGCCCTGCTGCTGATCCGCCGGTACGCGACCACCGGGGACACCGCCCTGCTCGACCTGGCCGCCGCCGCACTCCGCCGCGACCTGGAACGCTGCCGGGCGGGCGACGACGGGTCACTCCTCGTCGTCGAGGGCAAGCGGCTGATGCCGTACGTCGGTTCGGGCAGCGCCGGTATCGCGGCCGTCATCGACGCCTACCTCGCCCAGCGTCCCGACCCGGAGCTGGAGACGGCGGGCCGGGCCCTGCTCCCGGCCGCGCTCTCCGCCTTCTACGTCCAGCCCGGACTGTTCAGGGGCTCCGCCGGACTCCTGCTGCACCTCGCGGCCACCCCGCTGTGCGATCCGGCCGACCGGCAGCGCGCGATCGACCGCCACACCGACCTGCTGGGCAGTCACGCCCTGGCGTACGGCGGCGGACTCGCCTTCCC
This sequence comes from Streptomyces globisporus C-1027, assembly GCF_000261345.2. Classification (NCBI taxonomy): domain Bacteria; kingdom Bacillati; phylum Actinomycetota; class Actinomycetes; order Kitasatosporales; family Streptomycetaceae; genus Streptomyces; species Streptomyces globisporus. Next base: position 5,312,250 of record NZ_CP013738.1, read on the forward strand.
CGGCGAGCAGTTGATGCGCCTGTCGATGGACCTGGCCACCGGGACCGCCGGCGCTCTCCTCGCCCTGGGCGCCGCTGCCGGCCGCCCCACCGGACTTCCCTTCCTGCCCGCCGCTCCGGCGGCGGCACACCCCGGCCGCGCGAGCGGCCCCACGAACCGGCCCCGTTAGGGGTCGTCGGACCGGCCCCACCCGGGGTCGTTCCAGCACCACCGCCCAAAGCACCACCAATCGTCCCCGAAAGGACACATCATGGCGCTTCTCGACCTTCAGGCGATGGACACCCCGGCCGAGGACTCCTTCGGCGAGCTCGCCACGGGCAGCCAGGTCTCGCTGCTGGTCTGTGAGTACAGCTCCCTCAGCGTGGTCCTCTGCACCCCGTGACCCGCACCGGCCGGCCCGTCGGTGAGCACCACCGACGGGCCGGCCGGCCACGTGCCCGCAGGGGCCGCACCCCCGACCCGAAAGGCGACCCCGTGCCGCTGCCGCACCCGGACCCGAGCCCCGGCACGGCGTCCGGCGCCCGACGGCTCGCCCGGCAGCACCCGGCCGCCCTCACCTGGCTGTTCCTCTGCTCCACCGGCGGGGCGCTCGCCGCCCTCGCCCTGCCCGCCGCCCTGGGCCACACCGTCGACCGGCTCGTCTCCGGCGGGCCCGTGCCCTGGCCCGGGCTGCTGCTCTGCGCCGCCCTCGTCCTCGCCGAGACCGGGTTCGACGCGGCGGCCGCCGTGACCGGCACGACCACCAGCGCCCGGCTCACCGCGTCCCTGCGCACCCGCACCGCCGCCCGGATCCTGGCCGCCGAACCCCGCCGGGCCCTCGCCCTGCCCACCGGCGACCTCACCGCCCGGCTCACCGCCCGCACCGCCGACGCCGCCTCCGCGCCCGTCACCGCCGCCGGAGCCGTCGCGGGCGTCCTGCTCCCGCTCGGCGCGCTCGTCGGGCTCCTCCTCATCGACGTCTGGACCGCCGCCGCCCTCCTCCTGGGCGCACCTCTCCTGGTCCTCCTGCTCCGCACCTTCACCCGGGGCACCGCCGACGCCGGGGCCGACTACCAGCGCGCCCAGTCGCTCATCGCCCACCGGCTCACCGAGGCCCTGGACGGCGCCGACACCATCCGCGCCGCCCGCACCGGCGCCCGCGAACACCGCCGCGTCCTGGAACCCCTGACCGCCCTCGCCGACCACGGCCGCCGCACCTGGACCGTGTACGGGCGGGCCGTCGGCCGCAGCGGCCTCCTGCTGCCCCTGCTCATGCTGCTGGTCCTCGCGGTCGCCGGACTCCGGCTCGGCGCGGGCGCGATCGGCGTCGGCGAACTCGTCGCCGCCTCCCGTTACGCGAGCCTCGCCGTCGGCATCGGCTCCCTCACCGGAGCGCTCGGCTCGCTGGCCCGCAGCCGCGCCGCCGCCCGGAGCCTCGACCCCCTCCTCACCCTCGCCCCGCTGCCCCACCGCGGCCTGGGCCCGGTCCCCGACGCCCCCGGCCACCTCGAACTCCGCGACGTCGGCGTCGAACAGGACGGCCGGCCCCTGCTGACCGGGGTCCACCTGACCGTCCCCGGCGGCACGTCCCTGGCCGTCGTCGGACGCTCCGGCTCCGGAAAGTCCCAGCTGGCCGCGGTCGCCGGGCGGCTGCTCGACCCGGACACCGGCAGCGTGCTGCTGGACGGCGTCCCGCTGGACGGCATGGAACCGGCCCGGCTCCGCCGCGAAGTGGCGTACGCCTTCGCCCGCCCCGCCCTCCTCGGCACCACCGTCGAGGACACGATCGCCCACGGCCCCTGGACCGCCGCGCCCGACGCCGTACGCGAAGCGGCCCGCGCGGCCCGCGCCGACGGGTTCCTCGCTCTGCTCCCGTACGGCTACGCCACCCCGCTCGCCGACGCCCCGCTCTCCGGTGGCGAACGGCAACGCCTGGGCCTGGCCCGTGCGTTCGCCCATCCGGGACGGCTGCTGATCCTCGACGACGCGCTGTCCAGCCTCGACACCGTGACCGAGCACCACGTCCGCCGCGCCCTCGACGCCCGGGCCGGGCGCTGCACCCGGATCATCGTCGCCCACCGGCTGTCCTCGGCCGCGCGGGCGGACCGCGTCGCCTGGCTGGAGGACGGCCGGCTCCGCGCGACGGGCCGCCACGACGAGCTGTGGGAGGACCCGGACTACCGGGCGGTCTTCAGCACGGACACCACCGCACCTTCCCCCCTCGCCGCAGCGGAGCCCCGATGAAGCCCGGCCACGACCCGGCACGCCCCGAGTGCGACACCGCCCTGCGCCGGGTCAGCCGCGAGGCCCGGCCCTTCCTGCGGGCGCGCACCGGGGCGATCCTGCGGCTGTCCGGGTGGTCCCTGCTGGAGTTCGCGCAGACCTTCCTCAGCGGATACGGGGTCGCCCGCGCCCTCGACGACGGCTTCCTCGCCGGACGTCCGGCCACCGGCCTCCTCTGGCTGGCCGTCGCCGCCGTCGCCGTGCTGCCCTCCGTGCTCGCCGCCCGCGGCGTGTTCGGCCGGCTCGCCGACCTGGTGGAGCCGCTGCGGGACGGACTGGTGCGGCGTGCGGTGGCACGGGCGTTGTCGGGCGCGCTCGGCCGTTCCGGAGATGTCAGCACCCGATCCCTCTCCCAGGTCACTCATCAGAGTGAGATCGCCCGGGACGGCTGGGCCGGACTCGTCCTGACCCTGCGGTCGTTCGTGTTCACGGCCGCCGGAGCCGTCACCGGCCTGCTGGCCCTCTCGCCCGCCCTCCTCCTCATCGTGCTGCCGCCCCTGGTCCTGGGGGCCGCGCTGTTCCTCGGCACCCTGCCGCCGATGGCCGCCCGCCAGCGCGCCTACCTCGCCGCCGACGAGGCGTACGCCGCGCACGCGGGCGAGCTCGCCGCCTCCGTAAGGGACATCGCCGCCGCCGGAACCGCCGGGCGGACGGTGGCCGAGTCCCGGGTCCTCGCCGACGCGCAGCTCGTCGCCTCCCGTTCGCTGGCCCGCTGGTCGGCCGTGCGGGTGGTGGCCCTCGCGGTCTGCGGCCGGTTCCCGCCGCTCCTGCTGCTCCTGGGGGCGCCCTGGCTGCTGCGGAACGGGCTCACACCGGGCGGTCTCGTCGGCGCCCTGACCTACCTCACCCAGGCGCTCGCCCCCGCCGTCCAGGCGCTGATGACCATGCTGGGCACGGCGGGCGGCCGCCTCGTCGTGGTCCTGGACCGCTTCACGGACGCCCCGCCCCCGCCCGCCGACGAACCGGCCCCGGCCATCTCCGACGACGCGCCGCCACCTTCTCAAGGCCCCGCCCGTCGCGCCCCGGTCGCCGAACTCCACGAGGTCACCTTCGCGTACGGGCCCCGCGCCCACCCCGTCCTGGACCGGCTCTCCCTGGCGGTCGGGGCGGGCGAGCACCTCGCCGTCGTCGGCCCGAGCGGCAGCGGCAAGTCCACCCTGGCCGCCGTCCTCGCCGGGACCGAGCAGCCCACCGGGGGAGCGGTGCGGTGGCGGGGACGCCCGGCGCGGCCGGCCGACGCCACCTCCGTACGCGTCCTGCTGCCCCAGCACGCCTATGTGTTCAGCGGCTCGCTGCGGGACAACCTCCGCTACCTCCGGCCCGACGCCCGTGACCGGGAGATCGCGGCCATGGCGGACGCGGTCGGCCTGGACACGCTGCTCTCCCGGCTCGGCTCCCTCGACGCGGCCGTCGAACCGGACCGGCTCTCCCAGGGCGAACGGCAGCTCGTCGCGCTCGGCCGGGCCTACCTCGCCGCCCCGCCGCTGCTGATCCTCGACGAGGCCACCAGCCGGCTCGACCCGGCCGCCGAGACCCGCGCCGAGCTGGCGTTCGCCACCCTGCCGGGCGCGCTGGTCGTCGTCGCCCACCGGCTCAGCTCGGCCCGCCGCGCCGACCGGACCCTGGTGATGGACGGCCCGCGCACCCAGTGCGGCACCCCCGGCGAACTCCTGCGCTCCAGCGCCCTCTACCGCGACCTGTCCGGCCTCTGGGAGCCGGAGGAAGCGGATGCGGTACCGGAGCAGGACGTGCCGGAGCAGGACGTGCCGGAGGAAGCGCGGCGGGAACAGCGGCGGCTCGGCGAGGAGCGCGCCATCAGATCCACCCCGCCTCCTTCGCCCGTCTGATCGCGTCCAGCCGATTCCGCGCCCCGGACTTCCGGATGGCGGCGGCCAGATAATTGCGAACGGTCCCCGGCGTCAGGTGCAGTCGCGCGGCTATGCCGGCCACGTTGTCACCCTCCTCGGCCATCGCGAGCACACTCAATTCCCTCGGCGATAACGGCATGTCGGCCACCTGCAGAAGACTGAAGGCCAGCGACTCGTCGATATGCCGTCCCCCGTCCGCCAGTTTGTGCATCACCTCGCACAGGTCGTCCACCGGGCGGTACTTGTCGATGTAGCCGAGCGCTCCCGCCTCGTACGCCCGCCGCAGGCCGCGCGGCTGGTCGCTGCGGGTGAGCACCGCGAGGGGATACGTTCCTCCCTGCGGTGCGGTGACCGTCTTCACCTCGTCGAGTACGTCCCGTGCGCCCGGACAGTCGAGATCGGTGAGCAGCACGTCGGGGCACCCGCCGCTCAACGCCGCGCGTATCGCGCCGCGTTCCGCGGTGCGGACCTCTATGCCCTGCCCCGTGCCGAGGAGCGATGCCAGCGATGCGCGCCACAACGGCACGGTGTGGACCAGCAGCACAGTTGTCATCAATCTGCCCTCAGCTCTTCTCTTCCGGCCGCCCAACGCGGAATGCGATGGACTGTGCGCGCCCCGTGACGGGTTTCCAGTTGAGCGCATGGGCATTCGTGTACGCGGACGAACGGGCCGAATAACGCCACCGTTGGGCGCGGAAGGGGGCGTTCGGATGTAAATCGGGAGCGCACATCGCTCACGGACCCATCCGTCTCGCCAGGCCGGGGCACTTGCACGCGTGACGCCAGGCAGATTTCGGCGGATCCGCAGATGAACGGATCCGCCGATCCGCGGATTTCTTTACCGGAGGGCGGGATTCAGTTCAGCAGGGCGCGCGCCGCGTGAGCCTTGCGCCGGATGTTCTCGGCCGTCGTCGGCTCGATCTCGGCCAGGATCTCCGCATATTCCTCCATCTCCGCCGCCCCGCGCAGGAATTCACCGCGCTGGACGAGGAGCTGGGCGTGCTCGTAGCGGAGCCTGGCCGGATGCGAGGGCAGGAGCAGCGACAGCTCCACCGCCCACAGGGCCACGTCCGTGCGCTCGGGCCGGGCCGCCGCCCACGCCCGGATGTTGTTCAGGATCCGCAGCACGATCTCCAGCGGGCGGGAGGGCACCATCATCGACGGCTCCAGCGCCGCCCCGGTCGCCCCCGTGACCAGCAGCTCCGCGTCCTGGCCGGTCAGCGGCGCGCCCCCGGCGAACGGATCGGCCAGCACCGGGCGTTCCCGGTCGCCGAAGCCGACCACGAAGTGCCCGGGCAGCCCCACCCCGTACACCGGGGCGCCCGCCCTCCTCGCGACCTCGATCCAGACGACCGAGAGCAGGATCGGCAGCCCCCGGCGGCGCCGCAGCACCTGCTGGAGGAGCGAGGAGTCCAGCCGCTGGTAGTCGGCCGACGAGCCGCCGAATCCGCAGCGCTCACCCAGCAGTTCGGCCAGCGCCGAGGCCCAGCCGGCGGGGGAGCGGGAGCCGTAGGGCAGCAGACCCGCCAGCCGGTCCAGCTCGATCTGCGCGGCGTCGATGCCGTACGGGTCGGGGACGGGCTCCCCCGGAGTCACCGGGACGACCTCGGCCGGCCCCACCGGCCCGGCCTCCGTACCCAGCAGCAGGCACAGGAGGGCGAGGTCCGGCCGCTCGGACCGGGCCTCCTCGGCGAACTGCCGCCGCCGCTCGGCCGCCCCGGAATCCAGCCCGCTCATGTCCGCCCCACGCCCCTGCTCGTCCTGTCCCCGCCCCGGTCCCGGCCTGTGCGGCGCGCCGCGTGGCCCCTCACGCCGAGCGGTAGTGGTGGTACCGGTGATGGCCCGCGAACCCCATGCCGTCGTACAGCGCCCGCGCCCCCTCATTGTCCTCCTCGACCTGGAGCCAGGCCGCCCAGGCACCCTCGTCCAGTGCGCGGCGGGCCAGTGCCGTCATCACCGTCGTGGCCAGTCCGCGCCGCCGCTGCTCGGGGGCGACCTCCACGGCCATGAACCCGGCCCACCGGCCGTCCACGACACACCGCCCGATCGCATCCGGTGCGTCGTCGCTCCCCGGCACCGTGGCGAACCAGACCGAAGGGCCGCTGCCCAGCACCCGCAGCACGTGCGGGCCGGGCGTGGAGAAGCGCTGGTAGCGGGCGAGCCAGGCCGCGTCCGGCTCCCGGGTCAGACGGACCGCGGACACCTCCGCCTCCCGGTCCCCGACCGGTGCCAGCGCGGCGATCCGCACCTCCGCCGACACCTCGCGCCGCCAGCCGTGCTCCTCCAGCTCCGCGCACAGGAGCTCCTGCGTGCCCTCGGCCCCGGTCGCCGTCTGGACGTACGCGGGCAGCCCCCGCTCGTCGTACCAGCGGCGGACGCGCCCGAACGCCTCGCCGAGCGGCAGACCCGGATCGCCGAGCGGCAGCACGGAGTTGGCGCGCCGGGTGAAGCCCCCGGCCGCGCGCAGCCGCCAGTCGCCCAGCGCCTCGCTCTCCACCGGCTGCCAGGCGCGCGCGGTGACGGCCGCCAGCTCCTCGAAGGAGGCGGCGGGACCCCGGCGCCGGGCCGGGGCGGCGGGCACGACCTTGCCCGCGACCAGGGACGATTCCACGATGTGGACGGATTCCCCGCTCTTTCGTGTGATCGACACCACACCGTCGTTCCATGATGTGAGCACGCCGACCACGTCGGTGAACTGCGCGCGCGTGCCGCCGCTGTCCGTCCGGCGCCGCACGGACACGCGTTTGCCCACGTCAGCGGGTGTGATGCGGACTTCCAGCCGTCCGCCGATGGTGAATTCCACAGCTCTGTCCGCCCCTCCTGTTCGGATCGTGCCCGAGAACGGAGATACTAGGGGCGGGCATCGACGACGCCGCGCTCCCGCGCGAGAGCCAACGCCCTACCGAGGAGGAACGACAGCGTGACCTACGTCATCGCGCAGCCTTGTGTCGACGTGAAGGACAAGGCCTGCATCGAAGAGTGCCCCGTCGACTGCATCTACGAGGGCCAGCGGTCCTTGTACATCCACCCGGACGAGTGCGTCGACTGTGGAGCCTGTGAGCCGGTGTGCCCGGTCGAGGCCATCTTCTACGAGGACGACACCCCGGAGGAGTGGAAGGACTACTACAAGGCGAACGTCGAGTTCTTCGACGACCTCGGCTCGCCGGGCGGTGCTTCCAAGCTCGGTCTCATCGAGCGCGACCACGCGTTCGTCGCCGGACTGCCGCCGCAGAACCAGTAACACGGCGGCACCACGCGCGCAGCCCGGTCCCGTACGGCTCGTCCCCGTGCGGGACCGAGCCGTTTCCCGTGCCGCCGCCGTACCCGAAAACCCCGAGAAAGCAGAGCCCCGTGTCCGCAGTCTCCTCCCGCCTCCCCGTCTTCCCCTGGGACAAGCTCGCGCCCTACAAGTCGACGGCCCAGGCCCACCCGGACGGCATCGTGGACCTGTCGGTCGGCACTCCGGTCGACCCGGTCCCCGAGCTGATCCAGCGGGCGCTGGTCGCCGCCGCGGACAGCCCCGGCTATCCGACGGTGTGGGGCACCGAGGCCCTGCGGGACGCGCTCACCGGCTGGGTGGAGCGCCGCCTCGGCGCGGTCGGCGTCACCCACGCCAACGTGCTGCCGGTCGTCGGCTCCAAGGAGCTGGTGGCCTGGCTGCCGACGCAGCTCGGGCTCGGCGCGGGTGACAAGGTCGCCTACCCCCGGCTCGCCTACCCGACGTACGAGGTCGGTGCCCGGCTCTGCGGCGCGGAGCCCGTCGTCTACGACGACCCGACCGACCTGGACCCGGCGGGGCTGAAGCTGCTCTGGCTCAACTCGCCGTCCAACCCCACCGGCAAGGTGCTGTCCAAGGACGAGCTGACCCGGATCGTCGCCTGGGCGCGTGAGCACGGCGTCCTCGTCTTCAGCGACGAGTGCTACCTGGAGCTGGGCTGGGACGCCGAACCGGTCTCGGTGCTCCACCCGGACGTCTGCGGCGGCCACTACGACGGCATCGTGGCGGTCCACTCCCTCTCCAAGCGCTCCAACCTGGCCGGATACCGGGCCGCGTTCATCGCGGGCGACGCGGCCGTCCTCGGTGAGCTGCTGCTGATCCGCAAGCACGGCGGGATGATGACGGCCGCCCCCGTCCAGGCCGCCACCGTCGCCGCCCTCGGCGACGACGTGCACGTCTCCGAGCAGCGTGCCCGGTACGCCGACCGGCGCCTCGCGCTGCGTGCGGCCCTGGAGGCGCACGGCTTCCGCATCGAGCACAGCGAGGCGAGCCTCTACCTGTGGGCGACCCGCGACGAGCCGTGCTGGGACACCGTGGCCTACCTCGCGGAGCGGGGCATCCTGGTCGCGCCCGGCGACTTCTACGGTCCGGCGGGCGCGAGCTTCGTGCGGGTGGCGTTCACCGCGACGGACGAGCGGGTGGCGGCGGCGGTCAAGCGCCTGTCCTGATCCGGACACGCCGGAGGGCCTGAGGAGTGCGCACTCCTCAGGCCCTCCGGCGTATGCGTGTGCCGGTCAGCCGATCGGCAGGCCGTTCAGCGGCAGGGCGTCGGTGGGCAGGCCGCCCTTGCCGAGGCTGTCGGTGGGCAGACCGCCGCCGAGGCCGTCGGTCGGCAGACCGCCACCGGCGGCCTCGGCCACCCCGCCGACGGCCTCGCCCGCGTTGCCCGCGGCCTGGCCGGCGGTCTCCTGGGCGGCCGGGACGGCGACCTTGGCGGACTTGCCGACGGTCTCGCCCGCCGCCGGGAGTGCGGTGCCGACGAGCCGGCCGCCGGTCTCACCGGCGGCCTGGGTACCCTGCTGAGCGGCGCTGTCCAGGGTGTTGCCGACGTTCGCGCCGTCCAGTGCGGTCAGGCCGCCCAGCTCCGGGGCCGCCGGGAGATCTGCGGCGCTCGCGGCACCGGCCGCACCGACCACGGGGGTCGCGCCAGCGGCGATCAGCAGCGCGGCACGAGCGATCCGACGGGTCAGGGGGAGGGACATGATGCTCCTTCAGCGGGTTGTGCACGAATCTGTCTGTCCGGTGATCGGACGCACTGACAACCGCTTCGGGGGAGGGGAAGGTTGCGGCGGGCAAAGGTAAAGACTGGGTAATGCGTCCGATTATCCGCCGCGGAAGAACCCGGGCAAACAATCCATACCGCCGCGACCCGATGAACCGTCACTTCCCTTGCCGTACAAGGGAATCGGGGCAGAGGCGCAAGGTCGCGAGAAGCCGCGTGAAAAGAGCTCGGGGGCCCGGCCCCCATGGCCCGTACGAGCGACAGGGCGTACTACTGAACGACCTCGATCCTGACTGCGGTCGTGCCCGTTTCCTTGCCCTTCGCGTCTTCCGTCCGCCAGCCCGTACCGGCGCTCCAGACCCGGTCGGCATAGCTCACGCGCTCGATCCGCAGCGCCTCGGACTGCGCCACGGCCCAGTGCGCCAACTCCCAGCCGCGCCGCGGCGACGCCTGGTCCTCGGCCCGCGCCGAGGTCGCCGGGACGGGCACGGAGACGGTCGAGGCGGCGGAGGCGCCCGCGGCCTTCGCGGCGGGCAGCACGTCCTTGCCGAAGGCCCGCACCAGCTCGGTCCGCACCTGCCCGGCATTCCCCGGGCCCTCGGCCGTGGCGGTCGACGGGGTGCAGTTCAGCGAGGCCGGCCGGCGCCCGGTCAGCGCGGCCGCGAGCAGCGCGGCGTCCGGCTCGTGCTTGGCGTACGCCTGCGGGAACCCGCTGCGCTGGACGCGCTGCGCGGCCACGGTCAGCGGCAGCCGGGAGTAGCCCGGGACCTCGGCGAGATGGTCGTAGAACGCCCCGGCGGAGTAGACCGGGTCCATGAGCTGGGCTGGCTTGCCCCAGCCCTGCGAGGGCCGCTGCTGGAAGAGCCCCAGCGAGTCCCGGTCGCCGTAGTCGATGTTGCGGAGCGTGGACTCCTGGAGCGCGGTCGCCAGCGCGATCGTCACCGCCCGCTCGGGCATCCCCCGGGTGGTGCCCACCGCGGAGATCGTCGCCGCGTTGACGGCCTGGGCGAGGCTCATCTCGTACCGCTGGGTCCCGCCCTCGTCCCCGTCCTTCGCCTCCACCACACAGCGCGGCGGGTTCTTCGAGCCGGAGGAGTCGTACTGCACGGCCAGATAGCCGCCCAGGGCCGCGAGCACGGCGAAGGCGGCCCCGTAGCGGAAGAGGCGTCGTCGGCGAGGGCTGGCTGTCCTGGACACGGGCCCACCGTACTGGAGGGCCCGGGCGGGGCCGATACCCCAGTCGCTTAGGGTCGGGTCCATGGCCGACAGCACCCTTGACCCCGCCCTTGACCTCACCCTGGACGGACCGGCGCTCACCGCCCGGCTCGTCGACTTCCCCTCGGTCAGCGGGGAGGAGAAGGCCCTCGCCGACGCGATCGAATCGGCCCTGCGCGCCCTGCCGCACCTCACCGTCGACCGGTACGGCAACAACGTCGTCGCCCGCACGAACCTGGGCCGCGCCGAGCGTGTCGTCCTCGCCGGGCACATCGACACCGTGCCGATCGCCGACAACGTCCCCTCCCGCCTCGACGGGAACGGCATCCTCTGGGGTTGCGGGACCTCCGACATGAAGTCCGGCGTCGCCGTCCAGCTCCGGATCGCCGCGACGGTCCCCGAGCCCAACCGCGACCTGACCTTCATCTTCTACGACAACGAAGAGGTCGCCGCCCACCTCAACGGCCTCGGTCACATCGCCGACGCGCACCCCGACTGGCTCGCCGGAGACTTCGCCGTCCTCCTGGAGCCCTCCGACGGCGAGGTCGAGGGCGGCTGCCAGGGCACCCTGCGGGTCCACCTGCACACGACGGGGGAGCGGGCCCACTCCGCGCGCAGCTGGATGGGGTCCAACGCGATCCACACCGCCGCCCCGGTCCTGGCCGCCCTCGCCGCGTACGAGCCCCGCCGCCCCGTCATCGACGGCCTCGAATACCACGAGGGCCTCAACGCGGTCGGCATCGAGGGCGGCGTCGCCACCAACGTCATCCCGGACGCCTGCACCGTCGTCGTCAACTACCGCTACGCCCCCGACCGCACCGAGGAGGAGGCCGTCGCCCACGTCCGCGAGGTCTTCGCCGACTGCGGCGTGGCCGAGATCGTCATCGACGACCACTCCGGCGCCGCGATGCCCGGCCTCTCCCACCCCGCCGCCCAGGCCTTCATGACCGCCGTCGGCGGCACGGCCCGGCCCAAGTTCGGCTGGACCGACGTCTCCCGCTTCGGCGCGCTCGGCGTCCCCGCGGTGAACTACGGACCCGGCGACCCGATGTACGCCCACAAGCGTGACGAGCACGTGGCCGTCGACAAGATCACCCACTGCGAGGAGCGCCTCCGCTCCTGGCTGACCGACTGACCCGCTGACCGCTCGACGCACGACATTCCCCCCTCCGTAACCTCCGCCGATCTACGCTGGCCGGACGAAGCAGGCTGGTGGAGGGAGCGGAACATGGGCAACGCCGAAGACGCACGGATCCCCGAGGGTGCGGAGGTTCCCGAGGGCGCGGTCAGCCCCGGGGAACAGTGGCTGGGCCCGGTCCTGCGCCGCAGGGAGCAGGTCCAGCCCGGTACGACCGATCAGCGGCTGCTGGACTCCGAGGGCGACTCCGAGTGGGTGCACACCGACCCGTGGCGGGTGATGCGCATCCAGTCGGAGTTCGTCGAGGGCTTCGGCGCGCTCGCCGAACTGCCGAGCGCGATCAGCGTCTTCGGCTCGGCCCGCACCCCCGCCGGATCGCCGGAGTACGAGGCCGGGGTGGCGATCGGCAAGGCCCTGGTCGACGCGGGCTTCGCGGTGATCACCGGCGGCGGCCCGGGTGCGATGGAGGCGGCCAACAAGGGCGCCCGGGAGGCCAAGGGCGTCTCGGTCGGCCTCGGCATCGAGCTGCCCTTCGAGTCGGGCCTCAACCCGCACGTCGACATCGGCGTCAACTTCCGCTACTTCTTCGTCCGCAAGACGATGTTCGTGAAGTACGCGCAGGGCTTCGTGGTCCTGCCCGGCGGCCTCGGCACCCTCGACGAACTCTTCGAGGCCCTGACCCTCGTCCAGACCGGCAAGGTCACCCGCTTCCCGATCGTCCTGTTCGGCACGGCCTACTGGGGCGGCTTGATCGACTGGCTCCGCGACACGGTGGTGGCCCAGGGCAAGGCATCGGAGAAGGACCTGCTGCTCTTCCACGTGACGGACGACGTGGAGGAAGCGGTGATGCTGGTGACGAAGGAGGTCGGGCGGTAGCTGCTTCTGCCCACCCGGCGAACTCAAGCCCGCCCGGCGTTCGAGGGCATCTTCGACCGGCACCTTCCGGGCGGGCTGGGGTGGCCGTGTCGGCCGGGCCGCGTAAAAATCAAGCCCGTCCGGCGCTTGAGGACATCCTTTCAGCCCCTCCGGCGCTTGGGGAGCGGGGCCCCGGGGCAGCGCCCCAGGCCCCGCCCGCCGGGGCAGGCCCCAGGCGGCAAGGAACTACGCCAGCCCCCGCCGGGCAACCGCCGGCGGCCGATGCCCGGCAATGGACGCCACCATGTCCAGAACCTGCCGCGTCTCCGCCACCTCATGCACCCGGTACACCCGCGCCCCCAGCCACGCCGACACCGCCGTCGTCGCCAGCGTCCCGATGACCCGCTCCTTCACCGGCCGGTCCAGCGTCTCGCCCACGAAGTCCTTGTTGGACAGGGACACCAGCACCGGCCACCCGGTACCGGCCATCTCCTCCAGACGCCGCGTCGCCTCCAGCGAATGCCGCGTGTTCTTCCCGAAGTCGTGCCCCGGATCGATCATGATCCCGTCCGGCCGCACACCGAGCTCCACCGCCCGCTCCGCAAGCCCCACCGTCACCCGCAGGATGTCCGCCATGACGTCGTCGTACGCGATCCGGTGCGGCCGCGTCCGCGGCTCCGCGCCGCCCGCGTGCGTGCACACGAGCCCCGCCCCGTACCGCGCGGCGACCTCCGCCAGCTTCGGGTCCACCCCGCCCCACGCGTCGTTCAGCACATCCGCCCCGGCCTCGCAGACCGCCTCGCCCACGTCGTGCCGCCAGGTGTCCACGCTGATCACCACGTCCGGGTGGCGGCGGCGGACCTCGGCGACGAACCCGACCGTGCGGCGCGCCTCCTCCTCGGCGGTCACCTCCTCGCCGGGGCCCGCCTTCACCCCGCCGATGTCGATGATCGCCGCGCCCTCGGCCACCGCCTGCTCGACCCGGGCGAGCGCCGGCTCGTCCCGGAACGTGGCGCCCTGGTCGTAGAAGGAGTCCGGGGTCCGGTTCACGATCGCCATGATCACCGGCTCGTGCGGGCCGAATTCCCGCCGCCCCAGCCTGAGTGCCCCGCTGCGCATCCCGTCTTTCCTCCTCAGATAACCGGCTACGACCCGCCTGCCGACCCTACGGCCTTTCGTGGCCCGGCCCCGACCTGTCGGTGCCGCATGGCACGATCGGAGCCGGACGAGGTTTCCGCCCCCGGGGAGATGCGCGTGTTCTGGTTCTTGCTGCTCACGATGGTCGTGGTCGTCACCGCGGTCACCCTCGCGGTGGTCGGGGGCGGTGGGAGCGCGGTGCTCCAGGACGTACCGCCCGAGCGGTTCACCGACCCGCTGCCCGCAGCCCGCCCCGTCGGCCGGGCGGACATCGAGGTGCTGCGCCTGCCCATGGCCCTGCGCGGCTACCGGATGATGGACGTCGACGAGGCGCTGTCCCGCCTCGGCGCCGAGCTGGCAGAGCGCGACGCCCGGATCGCGGAGCTGGAATCGACCCTGGCCGGGGACCGGGCGGCCGCGGTGACGGCGGGTACCGACCTGTTCAAGCAGCCCGGCGACCGGCCCGAGGCCGAACCGGCCGGCCGCGCGGACGGCCCGGACGGCACCGAGGAGGACGGCCGATGAGCGGCGGAGCCGTGGCCGCCCCCGACGGCAGGCTGCGCTGCCCCTGGGGCCTGTCCACCGAGGACTACCTCGCCTACCACGACACCGAGTGGGGCCGGGCGGTCCACGGGGACGACGCCCTGTTCGAGCGGCTCTGCCTGGAGGCCTTCCAGTCCGGGCTCTCCTGGCTCACGATCCTGCGCCGCCGCGAGACCTTCCGTACCGCCTTCGAGGGATTCCGGATCGAGGCGGTCGCGAAGTTCACCGACACCGACCGGGAACGGCTCCTGGCCGACCCGGGGATCATCCGCAACAAGGCCAAGGTCGACGCGACCCTCGCCAACGCGAAGGTCCTCGCCGGCTGGCCGGCCGGCGAGCTGGACGAGCTGATCTGGTCCTACGCCCCCGACCCGGCCGGCCGCCCCGCCCCGCGCACGCTGTCGGACGTCCCGGCCGTCACACCGGAGTCCACCGCGCTCGCCAAGGCGCTGAAGAAACGCTCGATCCGCTTCGTCGGCCCCACCACCGCCTACGCGCTGATGCAGGCCTGCGGCCTGGTCGACGACCACCTCGCGGACTGCGTGGCGCGCGGCGGCGGCCTGCCCCGCTGAGGCGCGGCTACTTCCCGAGGTAGACCGGCTTCTCCTTCGCGAGGAACGCCTCCACCGCGATGGTGTGGTCCTGCGACGCGCCCGCCCGGGTCTGGAGTTCGTCCTCCTTCTCCAGGGTCTCGGCGAGCGTGTGCCCGGCGGCGTACGCCATCGACTCCTTCAGCGCCGCGTACGCCACCGTGGGCCCGGCGGCCAGGGTGCGGGCCACGGCCGCCGCCTGCTCGGCCAGTTCGGCCGCCGGGACGACCCGGTTGACGATCCCCAGCTCCAGCGCGTCCTGGGCGGAGATCGACCGGGGGAAGAACAGCAGATCGGCGGCGCGGCTCTGCCCGATCAGCCGGGGCAGGGTCCAGGACACACCCGAGTCGGCGGTGAGTGCGACGCCCGCGAACGAGGTGTTGAAGGAGGCGGTGTCCGCGACCACCCGGTAGTCGGCCGCCAGCGCGAAACCGAACCCGGCCCCGGCCGCGACGCCGTTCACCCCGGCCACGACCGGCTTCGCCATCTCCGTGATCGCCCGCACGATCGGGTTGTAGTGCTCCCGCACCGTACTCAGCGCGTTGCCGCCGCCCGAATCGCGGGTCGCCGCGAGCGTGGCGATGTGCTCCTTGAGGTCCTGGCCGACGCAGAAGGCGCGCCCGGTGGCCGTGAGCAGAACCGCCCGGACCTCCGGGTCCGCCGACGCCTCCAGCAACGCGTCCCGCAGCGCGATCTTCGCCGCCGTGCTCAGCGCGTTCATCGCGTCGGGTCGGTTGAGCGTGATCGTCGCGAGCCCCTCGCTCACGTCGTACAGAACGGTGTTCGCCTGCTCGTCGGCCATTCCGGTTTCCCCTCGCTGCTCGGGCGTCGTTGCTCCTTGCAGGCAAGCATGGCCGACGCCGACCGGGGCAGAGATGTGACCTGCGTCTAACAATTGGCTCTCACCTGGAGGTCCGGGGCGGCGCAGTATCGCAGCCGGATCGCCGAATTGGGTGGTTTTGGGAAAGCGCGTTGCGCAAGCGATGCAGACCGATGTTGGTCATCGGGGTCGTTGATGCGGGATAATGGCGAAGAAGCAATGTGTTCGATGCCGGTGAGGCAGCGCCTGTCATGGGGCCGCCGGTTGCGATGAGCTGGTTTCAGGAAGGGGAACGAGCATGGCGGCCATGAAGCCGCGGACGGGCGACGGCCCGCTCGAGGTGACAAAGGAGGGGCGGGGCATCGTCATGCGCGTTCCGCTCGAAGGCGGCGGTCGGCTTGTTGTCGAGCTGACTCCGGACGAGGCCGATGCCCTCGGCGACGCGCTGAAGAAGGTCGTCGGCTGACGCGGAACGCCCATCACCTTCACGACTGCCCGGCACGGTCTCCGTGCCGGGCAGTCGTGCGTTCGCTCGTCCGTGTTCCCGAGGCCGCTCAGCCGCGCCGGACGGCGCAGAGCAGCCCGTCGCCGACCGGCAGCAGGGTCGACATCAGCTCCTGGCTCTCGCGCACCGCGCGCAGCAGCTCCCGCAGCCGCAGCACCTCGGCCGGCTGGGCCGCCGAGTCGATGGTGCGGCCGTCCGCGAAGACCCCCTCGAAGCAGACCAGACCGCCCGGACGCAGCAGGCGCAACGATTCAGCGAGCACGTCGAGGCTCTCCAGCCGGTCCCCGTCGCAGAAGACGAGGTCGTAACCGCCGTCCGCGAGCCGGGGCAGGACGTCCAGGGCGCGGCCGGGGATGAACCGGGCCCGGTTGGTGGCGAAACCCGCCGCGCGGAACGCCTCCCGGGCGAACTGCTGACGCTCGGGCTCGGGGTCCACCGTGGTCAGGACCCCGTCCGGCCGCATGCCGTGCAGGAGATAGATGCCGGACACGCCCGTGCCCGTACCGATTTCCGCCACCGCTTTGGCGTCCGCGGCGGCGGCCAGCAGGCGCAGCGCGGCGCCGGTGCCCGGTGACACCGGGCGAAGCCCCAGCTCGCGAGCCCGCTCCCGGGCCACGTGCAGTGCTTCGTCCTCGGCGACAAAGGCGTCGGCGAACGCCCAGCTCGTCTGCCGGTTGGCGGTAATGACCCTCTCCTGTCCCCGTAGTTGGCGCAACGGTGACTGTATCCGCTGGACCCGGGAACCCGCAGATGGGACCGGGCGTTGTGCAAGGAGTGGGGAAAGCGCAGCGACCGGGTCCGCGGATCGGACCGGTGAGCTGGGTGAAAGCCCCGGGCGACGCCCGGCCCCAACAGGGAAAAGGCTTATCCGGAGCTAACGGGCGAGGTGGCTATGGTAGGGGCTCCACTGGACACCACCAGAGCCGATAGGGGAGGTGCGGCTGCGCCTGTGGACCGGGGAGGGGTGCTGCGGCGCCTGCTCAGGTCGGCCGGTGAGCCGAAATCCGTGACCAACATTGCTGACCGTTCTTCCGAAGACTCCGCACCGACCGCGACCTTCGCCTCTGATGCGGACTCTCAGGCGTGGACCCCGCCCTCATGGGAAGAGATCGTCAGCACGCACAGCGGTCGTGTGTACCGCCTTGCCTACCGGCTGACGGGAAACCAGCACGACGCCGAGGACCTCACCCAGGAGGTCTTCGTCAGAGTGTTCCGCTCGCTGTCGACGTACACACCCGGCACCTTCGAGGGCTGGCTGCACCGCATCACGACCAACCTCTTCCTGGACATGGTCCGGCGCAAGCAGCGCATCCGCTTCGACTCGCTCGGCGACGACGCGGCCGAGCGGCTGCCGAGCCGTGAGCCGTCCCCGCAGCAGATCTTCAACGACACCCACTTCGACGCCGACGTGCAGCAGGCGCTGGACACCCTCGCGCCCGAATTCCGTGCGGCCGTGGTCCTCTGCGACATCGAGGGCCTCAGTTACGAGGAGATCGCCGCCACCCTCGGCGTGAAGCTCGGGACCGTGCGCAGCCGGATCCACCGCGGCCGCTCGCATCTGCGCAAGGCGCTCAAGCACCGTTCGCCCGAGGCCCGCGCCGAGCAGCGCTCCCTGGCGGACGCGGTCCTGGCGGGGGAGGGCGGACTGGCGTGAGTGGCACAGGTCCGACCGGTCCCACCCCTGCCGAAGCGCACCTGGGGGACCGGCTCGCCGCGCTGGTCGACGGCGAGCTGAAACACGACGCCCGTGAGCGGGTCCTGGCCCACCTGGCGACCTGCGCCAAGTGCAAGGCCGAGGCCGACGCCCAGCGCCGCCTCAAGAGCGCCTTCGCCATGTCCGCCTCACCCTCGCCCTCCGAGGGGTTCCTGGCCCGCCTGCAGGGCCTTCCCGGGGGTCCCGGCGGCGACGACACCGGCTCCGGCGGCCCGTTCGGCGGCCGGGGGCCCTTCGCCGACGAGTTCTTCCCCGGACTGCGGGCCTCCGGCGCCGGCACCCGCGCCGACAGCGGGCCCTCCCCGCTGGACGGTTTCGGATACCTCCCCGCCACCCACGGCTCCACCGCGGTGCTGCGCGGCGGGGCCGCCTCCGGTTCGGCCTTCCGCATACACGAGGTGGGCCGGGAAGCGGACCGCTCGCCCTGGCGCGGGCGTCGCTTCGCGTTCGCCGCGGCCAGCGCCGTCTCCCTCGCCGCGATCGCGCTGGGCGGCACCCTGCCGCTGGACTCCGGCCCCGAATCCTCCCTGCGCGCCGAGGGCGCCGGGAACAACGTCACCCCGCTCGACGCCGAGACCCGCGCCGAGAACGGCGCCACGGCGGTCAGCCGCCGGGGCGGCGGCGCCCTCGCGGTGACCGGCGAAGGCCGGGCCCCCGAGCGGCCGGGCTCCGGCAGCGCCGAGACCGGCACGAACGCGGTGCCCCCGTCGCTCACCGGGACGACCCCGGTGGTTCCGGCCGTCACCTCTCCGGTGAACCGGCAGGGACCGCCGACCGCGCCGCCACTGTTCGGCACTGCGGCCTCGGGCGGACACCCGTTCATGCTCCCCGTGCTGAACGTGTCCGTGCCGCCGCTGATACGCCCGGCGGCCTCCGGCACCCCGCTGCTGGCGGCGGCGCTCGGCAGCGGTGCGGTGCCGAAGACGGTTCCCTCCTCGCTGCCCTCGGGGCTGCCCCCCGGCTCGCCCGCCAACGATCTGGCGAGCCCGCTTTCCCCCCGGCCCTGACGGGACCCTGCGCAGGGTTTCGCAAACCTGGTTGAATTCCGGTGAGGGACGCCTCTGGGGGGCGTACGACAGAGGCCAGTTGCGGGGAGAGCATGGACGACGGGAAGCCCACCGGGCCGCAGGCGAAGTGGTGGAGCCGCCCCACGAGGCGCGCCGCCCACCCGGAGCCGGCCGGCGGCCCGGCCCCGGCGAACGCCCCGGAGCCGGAGGAGCCCGCTGCGGTCCCGGCCGCCCTGGACCAGGCGCCGGCCGCTCCGGTTCCTGCTGTCCCGGACCAGGCTCCCGCCCCGGCTCCGGCCGAGCCTTCCTCCACGGCCCCCGTCGCCCCGGACCAGGCGCCGGCCGCCCCGGCTCCGGCTGTCCAGGACGCGGTCCCGGCCGCCCCGGATCAGGCGTCCGCCCCGGCCTCGCGTTCCGACGCGGCCGCCCCGGCCGACGAGCCCGGAGGGCAGGAGATTCCGCGCCCCCGGCCGTCCGGGCAGCCGTTGCACGAGCCCGACGAGTACAGCACCCCGCCCTACGGCGGTCCCGGCCCCTGGGCGCCCGCCCCGCCGGTGCAGCGGCCGACCCCGGCCCACGGCACCGTCGTACCGCCGGGGGCCGGCGGACCGTCCCCGCAGTACCCCGCGACGAACGGCGCCGGAATCCCGGCCCCGGTCCCGCCGCCGGCCCCCGCGCCCGCACCGCATCCCGCGCCCGCCGACGGCCACACGCCCCCGCACGCCCAGCCCGCCGGAGCCTTCGCGGCCGCACAGCCCGCGCCCGCCGACGCCTTCCCGCCCCCGCACGCCGCGCCCACCGACACCTACGCACCGCCGCCCCCGCAGCCCCACGCCCACGCCCAGCAGCCCGCTCACCCGGCCCCCGGCCAGCAGCACCAGCAGACGCAGTGGCTCCAGTACGACCCCTGGGGCGCTCCGGGGCAGCCGTTCACCCGGCCCGGTCCGCCCGAGGGCGCCGAGCCCGGGCGGAAGAAGAAGCGGCGCGGCGGGGCCTTCGTGGGGGTGCTCCTGCTGGCCCTGGTCGCCAGCGGCATCGGCGGCGGAGTCGGCGCGTACATCGAGCGCAACGGCGGGCTGACCACCGTCGAACTGCCCCAGGCGGGCCGGGACAACGGCGACCGGGCCCCCGACAGCGTCGCGGGCATCGCCGCGAGCGCCCTGCCCAGCGTGGTCACCCTCCACGTCAGCGGAACCGCGGAGTCCGGCACCGGCACCGGCTTCGTCCTCGACGGCCAGGGCCACATCCTCACCAACAACCACGTCGTCGCCCCGGCCGGATCCAGCGGCGACATCACCGTCACGTTCAGCACCGGTGAGACGGCCTCCGCCGAACTCGTCGGCAAGGACAGCGGCTACGACCTCGCGGTCGTCCGGGTCCGCGGGGTCTCCGGCCTCAAGCCCCTGCCCCTGGGCAACTCCGACAACGTCCGGGTCGGCGACCCCGTGGTGGCCATCGGCGCCCCCTTCGACCTGTCCAACACGGTGACCTCGGGCATCATCAGCGCCAAGCAGCGGCCGATCACCGCGGGCGGCGAGAAGGGCGACGGCAGCGACATCAGCTACGTCGACGCCCTCCAGACCGACGCCCCGATCAACCCGGGCAACTCCGGCGGCCCCCTCGTCGACTCCCAGGCCCACGTCATCGGCATCAACAGCGCCATCCGCGCGGCCGACAGCGGGGGAGGCCCCGAGTCCGGCGGCCAGTCCGGTTCCATCGGCCTCGGCTTCGCTATACCCATCAACCAGGGCAAGCGCGTCGCGGAGGAGCTGATCAGCACCGGCAAGGCCACCCACCCGGTGATCGGCGTCACGCTGGACATGAAGTACACCGGCGACGGGGCCAAGGTCGGCACCAAGGACGCCGACGGCGGGCCCGCCGTCGCCAAGGACGGCCCCGCGGACAAGGCGGGCATCAAGTCCGGCGACGTGATCACGCAGGTCGAGGGCCAGCGCGTGCACAGTGGCGAGGAGCTGATCGTGAAGATCCGGGCCCACCGCCCCGGCGACGATCTCGACCTCAAGCTGACCCGCGGCGGCGGGGAACGGACCGTGACCCTGAAGCTCGGTTCGGCGAGCGGCACGTGATCCGGCATGTGAGCGCCACCGCGAGGTACCGCCCGGACACCTTCGACAGGTACCTTTGACCGGTCCGGGCCGCAGGGGGACCCGGGCCGCGATCGCACGGAGAACACGCGGAGAACACGAGGAGCAACAAGGTGTTCAATGACATCGGCGCACTGGAGCTGCTGACGCTCGGGGTGCTGGCCGTGCTGGTCTTCGGCCCCGACAAGCTGCCCAAGCTGATCCAGGACGTCACGCGCACCATCCGCAAGATCCGTGAGTTCTCGGACAGCGCCAAGGAAGACATCCGTTCCGAGCTGGGCCCGCAGTTCAAGGACTTCGAGTTCGAGGACCTCAACCCCAAGACGTTCGTCCGCAAGCAGCTGATGGACGGCAACGACGACCTGGGGCTGAAGGAGATCCGCGAGAGCTTCGACCTGCGCAAGGACCTGGCCGACGTCACCGACGCGGTCAACGGCCGCACCCCGGCCGCGTCCGATACCGCCAACAGTGCGGCGAACGGCTCTGCGGGCGCGTCGGCCGGCGCCCCCTCCACCAGCCTGGCCAAGACCGGCGACACCGCTCCTGACCTGCTGAAGAAGGCTCCTTCGCCGGCTCAGCCCGAGCGCCCGCCGTTCGACTCCGACGCCACCTGAGCCCCGGTCAATCCCGACTCGTCCGGACGGTATCGCTATTCTCCATCTGTCCGGTTGCGAGGACGCCCAAGCCCGCGGGGGGCGGGCCGCTCCGGATCCTGACCGATCGAGGAGCGGCCGCGCACATGGAGACGACGAGTCGGATTGATACGGACGGTGTCCCGGGCACGGCCACGGCGGAGGAGCCGCAGGAGGCCCCGGCGGCCCGGCAGGCCGCCGACGGCTACCGGGCGGCGACCTTCCCCTGGTACGGGCTGGACGAGGCCTTCACGGGCCCGCGCTGGCTGATGCAGGTCGGCACCGCGGCCGACGGCACCGTGCAGCACGGTGCGACCGGGCACGGTGACGAGCCGTCGGTGAAGTCGGACGGCTCCGTTGACAAGGAGCGGTTCGCCGCGGTGATCACGGTGGCCGCGAGCCCCGTGCGGCGCAGCGGCGACGGTACGGGGGTGCTGGACGCCACCACGGTGTCCTCGGCGGCCTGGCTCGCGGGCTCCGGCCTACTGGCGTACACCTGGCCGCCGCAGATGGACCACACCCTGCGCGACGACTGGCTGGACCAGCAGACCGAGACGGCGTTCACCCTCGCCGACGACCTCGGCAGCGCGCCCTGGACGACCCTCACCCTGCCGGTGGACGGGGTTCCGGTGGAGTTCCACTACCGCGAGTCCGAGTTCGGCTGGGTCCTCGCCGGATCCGCCCACGAGGGCGTGCACATCGGGGCGTACGGCCGGGGGATGAGCGCGTACGGTCTCGGCTTCGCGGTCATCAAGGACATCGGGACGTACGCGTAACGACCGCGGGAGCAGGAAGCACGACCAGCACGCGACAGGGCGGGCCGGATGACCACCGGCCCGCCCTGTCGTCCGTGTGTACCGGCCCGGTGGGTCAGAACTTGTTGCGCGGGGTGATCCCCAGCGACATGCCCGACAGGCCGCGCTGACGGCCGCCCAGCTTCGCCGCGATCGAGCGCAGCGCACTGCCGGCCGGGGAGTCGGGGTCGGACAGGACGACCGGCTTGCCCTCGTCGCCGCCCTCGCGCAGCCGCAGGTCGATCGGGATCGCGCCGAGCACCGGCACCTCGGCGCCGATCGTGCGGGTCAGGCCCTCCGCGACCCGCGCGCCGCCGCCCGAGCCGAACACGTCGACCGTCTCGTCGCAGTGCGGGCACGGCATGCCCGACATGTTCTCCACCACGCCGACGATCTTCTGGTGGGTCTGCACGGCGATCGAGCCGGCCCGCTCGGCGACCTCGGCCGCCGCCTGCTGCGGGGTCGTGACGACCAGGATCTCGGCGCCCGGCACGAGCTGCGCCACCGAGATCGCGATGTCGCCGGTGCCCGGCGGCAGGTCGAGCAGCAGGACGTCCAGGTCGCCCCAGTACACATCGGCGAGGAACTGCTGGAGCGCCCGGTGCAGCATCGGACCACGCCACACGACGGGCTCGTTGCCCGGGGTGAACATGCCGATGGAGATGACCTTCACGCCGTGCGAGGACGGCGGCATGATCATGTTCTCGACCTGGGTGGGCTTGCCGTCCGCGCCGAGCATCCGGGGCACGCTGTGCCCGTAGATGTCGGCGTCCACGACGCCGACCTTCAGCCCGTCGGCCGCCATCGCCGCGGCGAGGTTCACCGTCACCGAGGACTTGCCGACGCCGCCCTTGCCGGAGGCGACCGCGTACACCCGGGTCAGCGAGCCGGGCTGGGCGAAGGGCACCTCGCGCTCGGCGGTGCCGCCGCGCAGCGAGCTCGCCAGCTCCTTGCGCTGTTCGTCGCTCATGACGTCGAGGGTCACGTCGACCCGCGAGACGCCCTCGACCCGGGCGACCGCGTCGGTCACGTTCCGGGTGATCGTGTCGCGCATCGGGCAGCCGGAGACCGTGAGATACACCGTGACAGCGACTACACCGTCAGGATCGATCTCGACCGATTTCACCATGCCCAGCTCGGTGATCGGGCGGTGGATCTCCGGGTCGTTCACTGTCGACAGTGCCTCAAGCACCGCGTCTTCCGTAGCCATACAGACGATGTTACGGCGCGCGGGCCTACGGACGGGTAGCCCGTCAGCGGTCGCCTTCGTCACTCTCGGCCGGGAACAGCACCTGCCGCTCCTCCATGTCCTTCACCATGTCCTGGAGCTCCGAGCGGATCCAGTCCCGGGTGGCGACCTCGCCCAGGCCCATCCGCAGGGCCGCGATCTCCCGCGTCAGGTACTCGGTGTCGGCGATGGAGCGCTCGTTCTGCTTGCGGTCCTGCTCGTGCGTGACCCGGTCGCGGTCGTCCTGCCGGTTCTGCGCGAGGAGGATCAGCGGCGCGGCGTACGAGGCCTGGAGCGAGAGCATCAGCGTCAGGAAGATGAACGGGTACTGGTCGAACCGCAGGTCCTTGGGCGCGAAGATGTTCCACAGCACCCAGATGATGATGATCAGCGTCATCCAGACGATGAACCGCCCGGTCCCCAGGAAGCGCGCGATCCGCTCCGAGAACCGGCCGAACGCCTCCGGGTCGTACTCCGGCAGCAGCCGCCGGCGCGGCGCCTTCGGCTGGTCCAGCCGGGTACGCGGGGGCCGCACCAGCCCGGAGGAACCGGTCGAGGACGCCTTGGACCGCTCATCGCCCGCCACGATCGACCCCCTCCTCCCCGTGCAGATCCGTCAGGTCCGTCTCGCGCCAGTCGTCCGGCAGCAGATGGTCCAGGACGTCGTCCACGGTCACCGCGCCCAGCAGCGAACCGCTCTCGTCCACGACCGGCGCCGACACCATGTTGTACGCGGCCAGATAGCTGGTGACCAGCGGCAGCGGGGTGTCCGGCCGCAGCGGCACCAGATCGCTGTCCACGATCGAGCTGACCAGGGTGAACGGCGGGTCGCGCAGCAGCCGCTGGAAGTGCACCGTGCCCAGGTACTTGCCCGTGGGGGTCTCGTCGGGCGAGCGGCACACGTACACCTGCGCGGCCAGCGCGGGCGACAGGTCCGCCTGCCGTACGCGGGCCAGCGCGTCCGCCACCGTGGCGTCCGGGCGCAGCACGATCGGCTCGGTCGTCATCAGACCGCCCGCCGTGCGCTCCTCGTACGACATCAGGCGGCGTACGTCGGCGGCGTCGTCCGGCCGCATCAGCGCCAGCAGCCGTTCCTTGTCGTCCTCCGGCAGCTCCGAGAGCAGGTCCGCCGCGTCGTCGGGGTCCATCGCCTCCAGGACGTCGGCGGCCCGCTCCTCGGCGAGCTTGCCGATGATCTCCACCTGGTCGTCCTCGGGCAGCTCCTCCAGGACGTCGGCGAGCCGGTCGTCGTCCAGGGCCGCGGCCACCTCCACCCGGCGCTTGGGCGAGAGGTGGTGCAGGGCGTTGGCCACGTCGGTGGGCCGCAGCCGCTCGAACGTGGCGACCAGGTTCTCCGCGCCCTGCCCGTGCTCCTCCAGCGAGAAGCCGCTGACCGCCGACCACTCCACCGTCAGCGTCTCGCCCTTGCGGCGCAGCGCCCCGCCACGTCCCTTGCGGACGAAGTACTTGTCGATCTCCCAGTCGCGGCGGGCCGGCAGCTGCTGGATGGCCACGTCCAGGACGGTGACCTCCTCGTCGCCCTCGACCAGCCGGACCCGCCGGTCCAGGAACTCGCCGAGGACGAGCCGCTCGGTGGGCCGCTGTTCGAAGCGCCGCATGTTGACGACGCCGGTGGTGATGACCTGGCCGGACTCGACGCCGGTCACCCGGGTCATCGGCAGGAAGATCCGGCGGCGGCTGATCACCTCGACCACAAGGCCCAGGATGCGCGGCGGACGTCCGCCGACCCGCAACATCGCCACCAGGTCGCGGACCCGGCCGACCTGGTCGCCGTTGGGGTCGAAGACGGGCACCCCGGACAGGTGCGAGACGAAGACCCTGGGGGTGACCGCCGCCATCCGCCGCCTCCTTCGTCCGTCCGTGTCCGTGTGGTCCCGTATCCGACCGGAACCGTTTCGTCCGGTCCGTGGCCGTGCGTCCCCGACCGTCCCGGTCCGCCGTCGCCGACCAGCGGATTTCGCCGGTACGCCGGGATCAGGCTAGCCCGTACCGCCGTGCCGCGCCCCGGCGGACCCGGCCGTACGGCTGGCTGCCGGACGGTGCGCGCTCCCCAGGTACGCTGCCGTCTGCTACCCCCGATCGCAGTGGAGAGGCAGTGCGCCCGTGACCTCTTTTGCCCCGGCCGTGCGGAACCATCGCCGGACCGCCCTCGCTCTCGTGCTGTGCGGAGGGCTCACCGTGGCCCTGGCCGCCTGCGGCACGGAGGAGGACCCGGACAAGGGGACCAACGGCGTCGCCAGACTCTCCGCCGCCCAGATCGACAAGAAGGCCAGAGCGGCGGCCGACGCGGCCAGTGCCGTACGCCTGTCGGGCACGCTCGTCAGCAAGGGCGGCACCTACGAGCTGGACATGAAGCTCAACGCCGAGGGCGGCATGGGCTCGGTGACCTCGAAGAAGCAGAGCTTCGCGCTGCTGCGGGTCGAGGACGAGCTGTACCTCAAGGCGCCCGCCGAGTTCTGGACCCACGAGGGCAGCGGGGGCGAGGGCGAGACCGCCGACGCGGCGGCCGCCGACAAGCTGGGCGGCAAGTACGTGAAGGTCCCCGAGGGCGACCCCAGCTACCGCCTGCTGCGCGGTTTCACCGACAAGAAGGTCCTGCTCGACGGGCTCCTCGCGCTCCACGGCACGCTCAACAAGGGCGGCCGGGACACGGTCGCCGGGCAGCGCACCATCCAGGTCCTCGGCGGCAAGGGGGAGGGCGGGGCCTTCGACGTCTCGCTGGAGAAGGAGCCGTATCCGGTACGGGTGGCCCGGGGCGGCGGCGGGGGAACGGTCTCGCTGGCGGACTGGGGTCAGGCCTTCCCACTGGCGGCCCCCGAGAAGGACGACACCGTCGACTACGGCGGCCAGCTCCCCAAGTCCTCCGGCTGAGCCCCGGGCCCGGCCCCGCTCAGCCCTTCCGGCGGCGCTTCAGCAGCAGCCGGGGGACCGCTGCCGGGACGGGCTCCCGGGTGGTGGCCGCGGTCGGCAGCGGAACGGCCGCCAGCGAGGTGTCCGGCAGCTCGGTGCTCACCGCCTCGGGCGTCAGCCGTACCAGCGTGCACGTGCGCGCCCACCGCTCGGGCATCGCCTCGGCGTCCGGCGCGTTCAGCCGCTTGCCCTTCAGCTCGGCGACCGCCGCCTCCCACTCCTCGGAGCGCGGCGCCAGGAAACGTACCGCCGCACTCCAGGCGACGATCCGGCCGCCCTTGTCCTTGCTGCGTACGGTCACCTCGGCGCGGCCACCGTCGGCCAGGCCCTCCGGCAGCGGCTGCTCGCCGGGGCCGCCGCCGACCAGGAGCGCCGCGCCCTCGTGCCAGACGTGCCAGACGGCACGGGCGGGCCCGGAGCCCCGGACCCAGACCAGGCCCGACTTCTTGGTGGCCTCCTCGGCGAGGGCCCGCTCCAGCAGGCCGGCGGCGGCGTCGGTCGCGGCGGCGTCAGTCATGGGGGCGAGCTTAGACGGGCCTCGGGGCTTCTCGTCCGGATCGGGCCGGGCTCACAGCCAGCCGTTGCGCTTGAGGATGCGGTAGATCGAGAAGCAGACCGCCCCGATCACGCCGAGCACCAGCGGATAGCCGTACTTCCACTCCAGCTCCGGCATGTAGTCGAAGTTCATGCCGTAGACCCCGCAGATCATCGTCGGCACGGCGATGATCGCCGCCCAGGAGGTGATCTTGCGCATGTCCTCGTTCTGCGTGACCGTCGCCTGCGCCAGATTGGCCTGGAGGATCGAGTTCAGCAGCTCGTCGAAGCCGAGGACCTCTTCCTGGACCCGGGCGAGGTGGTCGGCGACATCGCGGAAGTACTTCTGGATGTCGGGGTCGATCAGGCGCATCGGACGCTCGCTCAGCAGCTGCATGGGGCGCAGCAGCGGGGACACCGCCCGCTTGAACTCCAGCACCTCGCGCTTGAGTTGGTAGATCCGGCCCGCGTCCGAGCCGCGTGCGGAGCCCTTCGCCGGGGTGGAGAAGACATCGATCTCCACCTCGTCGATGTCGTCCTGCACGGCCTCGGCCACCGCGATGTACCCGTCGACCACATGGTCGGCGATGGCGTGCAGCACGGCGGACGGGCCCTTGGCGAGCAGCTCCGGATCGTCCTGGAGCCGGTGGCGCAGAGCGCGCAGGGAGCCCTGGCCGCCGTGCCGGACGGTGATGACGAAGTCCCGGCCGGTGAAGCACATCACCTCACCGGTCTCCACGACCTCGCTGGTCGCGGTCAGTTCGGCGTGCTCCACGTAGTGGATCGTCTTGAAGACGGTGAACAGCGTGTCGTCGTACCGCTCCAGCTTGGGCCGCTGGTGGGCGTGGACGGCGTCCTCCACCGCCAGCGGGTGCAGCCCGAACTCCCGGGCGATGCCCGCGAATTCGGCCTCCGTCGGCTCGTGCAGACCGATCCAGGCGAAGCCGCCCTCCTCCCGCACCTGGAGCATCGCCTCGTGCGGGGTCGGGGTGGCGGGCGTCACCAGCCGGCGGCCGTCGCGGTAGACCGCGCAGTCGACGACGGCGCTGGAGGCGGACGGGTCGCGGGTGGTGTCGTACGCGCTGTAAGGGGCGCTGTTCTTACGGAGGGACGGGCGCAGGGAGGACGGGCGCACGGCGGCGCGCAGGTCACGGATCATCGACATGGCTGGCTCCTTCACGGAGGGCCGTCGGCGAGGGCGTGGAACAGCCCGGAATGGGGACGTGGGCTCACGTCCGCAAAGCGGGCTCCACCGCGCGGGCGCGATGACGGCGTTCGCTACAGACAGGCAAAATGCGCTACAGGCAGGCAGGAACGAAGGGCTCTTCCGTCACGCGGACCGCTGTCGGGAAGTCGTCCGGACACGACGGCGATGTCGGCCCGGGCGACCGACGGGAGACGTCGGATCAGCGGGAGAGGTGAGGCTCGGAAGAGCGGTCGGTACTGCACGGTCGACTTGGATCCATAGCAGTCCCCACCTCCTCCGGCCGGTCCCCCTTGGGGGACGACGTGTCGTCGGGACGAAGAAGAGCGACGCTTCTGCGTGCTGTCCCGACCGGCGGCCAGGCTATCAGCCGCTCAAGGCCCAATCCCGTACTTTGCCCATTCACCACGCGATCTATGCTCACCGCATGGCAGAAATTCTTCCGCTGGTCGAGGCCCGGCTCCGTTCCGCCCTCGGGGAACCGGACGCCCGCGCCGATGTGACGTTCCTCGGTACCGACCGCATCGAGGTGCTGCGCTTCCTCGACGGCGACATCGTGCGCTACGCGACGCTCGGCATGTCGGGCGCGCCGATGGCCGATCCCACCTCCCCGCTCGCCGACCCGGTGAAGGGGCCCCGGGCCGAGCTGATCCTCTCCGTACGGGGCGGAATCGCCGACACCGACCAGGTGCTGCGCCCGCTGGCCGTGCTGGCCGCCTCCCCGCAGGTCGAGGGGCTGATCGTGGCCCCGGGCGCCTCGCTGGACCTGGGGAAGCCGCTGTGGACCGGGGCGCCGTTCACCTCGGTGCTGGTCGCGGAGTCCGGCGGTCTGGTGGAGGACCTGGAGCTGGACGAGCCGATGGAGCCGGTCTGCTTCCTGCCGCTGCTGCCGATGACGCACAACGAGGCCGCCTGGAAGCGGGTGCGCGGCGCGCAGGAGCTCCAGGAGCGGTGGCTGACGCACGGTACGGACCTGCGCGACCCGCTGCGCACGTCCGTACCGCTGGACTGACCGGTCCCCCTGAGGAGGCGTCAGTCGGCGAAGACCGTCACGCTGTCCTCCATCGCGTGGGCCGGCTCCAGCTCCTCGGCCTCGTGGGTCAGCGCCGTACGCCGGGCGACCACGACGGCCGCTCCGACCAGGGCGGCGAGCGCGGCGACGACGAACGGGACGTGGATGTCGGTCCACTCCTCGATCTTCGGGGCGAGGAAGGGGGCCGCCGCCGCGGCGAACCAGCGGACGAAGTTGTAGCCGGCGCTGGCCACCGGGCGCGGGGCGTCGGAGACCCCGAGGGCCAGTTCGGTGTAGACGGTGTTGTTCATGCCGATGAACGCGCCGGAGACGATCGTGGCGACGATCGCCGTGGTGTGGCTGCCGTACCCGAGGACCAGCAGGTCGGCGGCGAGCAGCACCAGCGAGCCCCCGAGCACCTTGAGCGAGCCGAAGCGGCGCTGGAGGCGCGGGGCGACCAGCACGGAGAAGACGGCGAGCAGCAGGCCCCAGGCGAAGAAGACAGCGCCCGACTTGTACGGGGTCATGTCCAGCACGAACGGTGTGAAGGCCAGGATCGTGAAGAAGGCGTAGTTGTAGAAGAACGCCGAGGCCGCCACCGAGGCCAGGCCGCCGTGGCCCAGCGCCTTGACGGGATCGAGCAGTGAGGTCTTCACGGCGGGCTTCGGCTGCTCCTTGAGGAACGCGGCGATGCAGAGGAAGCCGATCGCCATCAGCGCGGCCGTGCCGAAGAACGGGTAGCGCCAGCTGGCGTCCCCGAGCAGCGCGCCGAGCAGCGGTCCGCACGCCATGCCGAGGCCGAGCGCCGACTCGTACAGCAGGATCGCCGCCGCGCTGCCGCCCGCCGCCGCTCCGACGATCACCGCGAGGGCGGTCGAGACGAAGAGGGCGTTGCCCAGACCCCAGCCGGCCCGGAAGCCGACGAGTTCGGCGACGGAGGACGAGGTGCCGGAGAGCGCGGCGAAGACGATCACGAGCGCGAGACCGGCCAGCAGGGTCTTGCGGCCGCCGATGCGGCTGGAGACGAAGCCGGTGACCAGCATGGCGAAGGCGGTGATCAGGAAGTACGAGGTGAACAGCAGCGACACCTGGCTCGCCGAGGCGTCCAGCCCCTGGGCGATGGACGGCAGGATCGGGTCCACCAGGCCGATCCCCATGAAGGCCACGACCGAGGCGCCCGCCGTGGCCCAGACGGCCTTCGGCTGGCGCAGGATGCCGCCTCCGGTCGCTCCTTCGTCGAACGGATCCTCTTCCCGCATGGGCTCTCTCCTTCTCCCTCGGCCCCATCAGATCGATGCGTTATGCACAGAATAAGTTAGACAATCTAATAAATGCAAGCTACATCTACTTTCCCCGGTCAGGGCCACGCTGCGGACGGGTGATCGTCCTTGACGGGAGGACCGGCGGGGAGGACGGTTGGTCCTTATGAGGGGCGAACCCAGTTGCCCGAAGTGCGGTGGCCGGGTCAGGGCGCCCGGTCTCTTCGCCGACGCCTGGCAGTGCTCCGTGCACGGCCAGGTCCACCCGATGCAGCCGGTCGTCCCACCGAGCGTCGAGGCGCTCGGCGTCGTGGTGCACCGCACCCAGGTCCCCGTCTGGATGCCCTGGCCACTCCCCGTGGGCTGGCTGTTCACCGGGGCCGCCAGTGCGGGCGACGACCGCAGCGGCGGCCGTGCGAGCGCCGTGGCCTGCTCCGGACCCGGTCCGCTGGGCGGGATGGGCGAGCTGCTCCTCGTCGCCGAGGAGCTCGGCGTCGGACTCGGCGCCCGGTACGCCGGCATCGAGGGCCCCGACCCCGGTCACCACCTGAACGTCGACTCCGCCCCCGACGCCAAGGTCCACGCCGCCGGCCGCCCCACCCCGCTCTGGCACGTCCGGAACGCCCCGGAGGACCGCGCCGTCTTCGCGGGCGAGGCGCGGGGGCTGTGGCTCTGGGCGATCCTGTGGCCCGAGCAGTCGGGGCTCCTGATGTACGACGAGCTGGTCCTGACCGATCTGCGGGACGCCGGGGGAGAGGTGGACCTCGTCCCCTGCGGCGCGCTCACCCCGCGCCTGCTCACCGCCCCGGAGGCGCCGCCCCGGCAAGGCAAGAGCGAGCGGTAGATCACGTGGGCCAGAGGGCTTTCGCGGCCTGAGGCCTGGCCCGCGACGGTTATCCTTGAGCGGTCCCCCGTCCGCCCGCGAGCCCCGGAGTCAGCCGTCGTGCGTATCGACCTGCACACCCACTCCACCGCGTCGGACGGCACGGACACCCCCGCCGAGCTGGTCGCCAACGCCGCCGCCGCGGGCCTGGACGTCGTCGCGCTCACCGACCACGACACCGTGGGCGGCCACCAGCAGGCCATCGACGCGCTGCCCGAGGGGCTCACCCTCGTCACCGGGGCCGAACTCTCCTGCCGCGTCGACGGCGTGGGCATGCATCTGCTCGCCTACCTCTTCGACCCGGCCGACGCCGAGCTGGAGCGCGCCCGGGAACTCGTCCGCGACGACCGGGTGCCGCGCGCCCAGGAGATGGTCCGCAAGCTGCGCGCCCTCGACGTCCCCATCACCTGGGAGCAGGTCGCCCGCATCGCCGGGGACGGCTCGGTCGGCCGCCCGCACGTCGCCGCCGCCCTCGTCGAACTCGGCGTCGTCCCCACCGTCTCCGACGCCTTCACGCCCGACTGGCTGGGCAACGGCGGCCGGGCATACGCCGAGAAGCACGAGTTCGACCCCTTCGAGGCCGTCCGTCTGGTGAAGGCGGCGGGCGGGGTCGCCGTCTTCGCCCACCCGGGCGCGGCGAAACGCGGCGCGGTCGTCCCCGAGTCCACGATCGCCGCCCTCGCGGAGGCGGGCCTCGACGGCATCGAGGTCGACCACATGGACCACGACGAGCCCACCCGGGCCCGGCTGCGCGGCCTCGCCCGCGAACTGGGGCTGCTCACGACCGGCTCCAGCGACTACCACGGCAGCCGGAAGACCGTCGAGCTCGGCGCGTACACCACCGATCCCGAGATCTACGGCGAGATCACCCGGCGCGCGACCGGAGCCTTCCCGGTGCCGGGCGCCGGTGGAGCCGTCCGCCGCTGAGGCTCGCAGCACCTTCGCCGTACCCCGTTCACCTCCCCGCGCCCCTGTGCGTACCGTCGCGTGCCCGACGCATCGCGACGCCCGCTGCCAGGACCCGCGCCCCCTCCGTACCGCCCGCTCATCTCTCGCAAGGCTCACTGTGTTCGACGTCGCTGTCTTCGGATCCCTTTTTCTCACCCTATTTGTGATCATGGACCCGCCCGGGATCACGCCGATCTTCCTCGCCCTCACCGCGGGCCGCCCCGCCAAGGTGCAGCGCAAGATGGCGCTCCAGGCGGTCACGGTCGCGTTCGGCGTGATCGCCGTCTTCGGTCTGCTCGGTCAGCAGATCCTCGACTACCTGCATGTCTCCGTGCCCGCGCTGATGATCGCGGGCGGACTCCTGCTGCTGCTCATCGCGCTCGACCTGCTGACCGGCAAGACGGACGAGCCGACGCAGACCAAGGACGTCAATGTGGCGCTCGTGCCGCTGGGCATGCCGCTGCTCGCCGGGCCCGGCGCCATCGTCTCGGTCATCCTCGCGGTGCAGCACGCCGACGGCGTGGGCGGCCAGCTCTCGGTGTGGTCCGCGATCGTGGCCATGCACGTCGTGCTCTGGCTGACCATGCGCTACTCGCTGGTCATCATCCGCGTGATCAAGGACGGCGGCGTGGTGCTGGTGACCCGGCTCGCGGGCATGATGCTCTCCGCCATCGCCGTCCAGCAGATCATCAACGGTGTCACCCAGGTCATCCAGAACTCCTGAGGCCCCGCTCGCGCCCCCGCACACCACAGCACCCCCGCACGGACGTTCCGTGCGAGGGTGCCTCGTCTTCACAACGTCAGGTGTTACGAGGCCGAACTGTCGGCCGGCCGGATGTAGATGCGCTGGCCCGTCGCCGCGGCCTGCTGCACGATCCGGTTGACGGAGGCGGCGTCCACGACGGTGCTGTCCACGGCGGTACCGTCGACGTCGTCGAGTCGCATGATTTCGAAGCGCACAGTGCTTCCCTTCGTCTGATCCTCCTGCTGGAGAACTGCTGGCGCCGGTGGGGCGTCCCACCGGCAAGACTAGGAACGCGAGGTTTCCCTCGCGTTCCACAAGGGTGACAACGAGTTGCCCCTGGCAAACATTCCCTACGCTAAGGAAATTTTTTGGATGTCTAAATACCCGTCGGTAGCCACACCACCACAGACCATGAGGTTCGCATGAACGAGGCGGACCCGCAGATCACCGGGGTCACCGCAGGTGCCGGCCTCGCCGCCCGCCTCGACCGCACCAACGAGCTGCTCCAGCGCATGCTCGTCGAGGTGGCGAAGACCCCCTCGACGCACGCCATCTTCGTGGACGCCGGCTATGTCTACGCCGCGGCCGGGCTGCTCGTCACCGGCACCGAGGACCGGCGCTCCTTCGACCTCGACGCCGAAGGGCTGATCGAGGCCTTCATCGACAAGGCCCGCACGATCTTCGCGGACAGCAGGCTGCTGCGCGTCTACTGGTACGACGGGGCCCGGCGCCGTATCCACACCACCGAGCAGCAGGCCATCGCCGAACTCCCCGACGTCAAGGTGCGGCTCGGCAACCTCAACGCCAACAACCAGCAGAAGGGCGTCGACTCCCTCATCCGCACCGACCTCGAGTCCCTCGCCCGGCACCGAGCCATCAGCGACGCGGCGCTCGTCGGCGGCGACGAGGACCTGGTCTCGGCGGTCGAGGCCGCCCAGGGCTACGGGGCCCGCGTCCACCTCTGGGGCATCGAGGCCGGCGAGGGCCGCAACCAGGCCGAGCCGCTCCTGTGGGAGGTCGACAGCCAGCGCACCTTCGACCTGGACTTCTGCCGCCCCTACGTCACCCGGCGGCCCGTCACCATGTACGAGGACGACACCCCGGCCCCCTCCCGGGAGGACGTCCGCTTCGTCGGCGCGCAGATCGCGGCCGCCTGGCTCGCCGCCCGGGGCCGGGAATCCCTCGCCGACCTGCTGCCCGGCCACCCCTACCTGCCGGGCTCCGTCGACCAGGACCTCCTGGTCGAAGCCGAGCGGCTGCTCCAGCACTCGCTGCGCGGCCACGCCCATCTGCGGCGGGCACTCCGCGACGGCTTCTGGCAGCACCTGCAGGCGCAGTACTGACCCTGCTGCCTCTCGCGCGGCTACGGACCCGGGGCGGGCGACCTCCGTCAGGCCCCCGTCAGGCGTCCGGCAGGCCGTCCCAGAACGCGGCCAGCGCCTTCGCGGTCTCCTGCGGGCGGGCGGTGTTGGGGGAGTGCTCGGCGCCGGCGACCGTGGTGCGGCGGGCGCCGAGACGCCGGGCCATGGCGTCGAACAGCTCCACCGGCCACACGTCGTCGCGCTCCCCGGACAGCACATGGACGGGCAGCCCGACGGCGGCCAGCTCGTCCACCCGGTCCGGCTCGGCCGCCAACTGGGCCCCGGTGGCGATCAACTGGGCCGGGTTGTGGGCCAGCCAGCGGCGGCGCATGTCAGCCCCGTCGCCGGTGTCCGCGTCCTGCGGGGGATCCACCGCCTGCATCGCCTGCCACACCTCGTCCATGGACAGCACGGACAACGCGTCGCTCAGCATCTTCACCTTGTCCCGCTGGGCCGCGACGACCTCGGCGGGGCCCGAGGACATCAGCGTCAGGGAGCGGAACGGGGAGGCGTCCAGCAGGACGGCGGCGCGGGCGATCTGACCGCCGAGCGAGTGCCCGAGCAGATGCAGCTCCCCGGGGCCCTCGCCCAGAGCCGCCGCCTGCGCCAGCACGTCCCGGGCCAACTCGCCCTGGGCGTAACTCTCCTGACGGTCCGTCCCCTGCGACTCGAACTGCCCCCGGCCGTCCACGGCGACCACCCGGTAGCCCGCCCCGGCCAGCGGTTCCAGCAGGGCGACGAAGTCCTCCTTGCTGCCGGTGTACCCGGGCAGCAGCAGGGCGGTGGCCCGGGCCGGGGTACGCGGCACGGCGTCCAGAACGGCGAAGTCGCCGCGCTCGGTGGCCAGGACACGGGCGCGGGCGCAGGGCGGCGGGGTGAAGGTGGGCGGGCGGCTCATACGGCGAGGCTATCCCCGCCGCCCCGGGCCCGCCGCCACCGGGCGGCCTTCCGGACGACGGGACGGCGAACGGCCCCGGCCCCCGCGCGGTGCGGGGGCCGGGGCCGTTGTCGTGCCGGTCGTGCGGTGTCGCCCGAAGCGTCAGCTCTCGGTCGCCGTGACCGAGGCGGCGCCCGCAGGACGGGTGGCCCGGCGGCGGCGCGGCTTCGGCTCGGCGGCGGCCTCGCTCACCACGGCCTCGGCGGCGGAGACCACGGCGGCCTCCTGCGTCGCGGTCGAGGTGACGCTGCGGGTGGCGCGGCGGCGGCGCGGCTTGGCCTCCGCCCCGTCGGCCGGAGCCTCGACGGCGGACTGCTCGGTGGCGACGGCCTTCGACGCGGCCTTGGTCACCTTCGCCGTGGCCTTCTTCTCCGCGGGCTCCGCCGTCTCCGCCTTGGCGCGGGACTTCGTCGCCCTGGTCGCCCGGGCCTTCGGCTCGGCGGCCGGCGCGGACTCGGTGGCCTTCGGCTCAGCCTTCGTGGCCTTGGGCTCGGCCTTCGCCTTCGACTCCGTCTTCGGCTTCGTGGCGCGGGCCGGGCGGCGACGCGTCTTGACCTCGGGCTCCGGCTCGGCGGCCGGGGCGATCTGGAAGTCGACCTCGTCGGCCGGCTTCACGACCCGGGTGCGGCGGCGCGGCTTGACGGCCTTCGGCTCGGCGACCGGCTCGATCACACCCGCCGCGACGGCCACCGTCTGGAACTCGACCGGTGCCGGGGCGGCCGGAGCCGCGGCGACGGGCGCGGCCGTCTCCTCGGCCACCGGCTTCGCCGCGGCGCGGCTGCGACGACGGCGCGGCTTGGTCTCCGCCACCGGCTCCGCGACCGGCTCGGCCACGGGCGCGGCCTCGATCACGGGTGCGGCCTCGGCCACCGGGGCGGGAACCGCCGGGGCCTCGGCGACCGCCACGGCCGCCTCGGCGACAGCCTCGGGGGCGCTGGCCCGCGTACGGCGGCGACGGCGCGGCGTACGCGGCGCCTCGGCGGCCTCGTCACCCGCCGGGGCGACCGGGGCGGCCTCCTTGGCGGGCGCGGGCACCGTCGCGGCGTCCGCCTCCGCCGTGGCTCCGCCACGGGTGCGGCGGCGCTGGCGCGGCGTACGGGTGCGCGGCTCGCGCTCCTCACGGGCGGGGGCCGGAGCGGCGGCCTTGCGGCCGCGGCCGCCGGTCTCGCCGAGGTCCTCGACCTCCTCCGCGCGCAGACCGGCACGGGTCCGGTCGGCGCGGGGCAGCACACCCTTGGTGCCCGCCGGGATGCCCAGCTCCTCGAACAGGTGCGGAGAGGTGGAGTACGTCTCCGGCGGGTCCGGGAACTTCAGGTCCAGTGCCTTGTTGATCAGCTGCCAGCGCGGGATGTCGTCCCAGTCGACCAGCGTGATCGCGATGCCCTTGGCGCCCGCCCGGCCGGTGCGGCCGATGCGGTGGAGGTAGGTCTTCTCGTCCTCCGGCGACTGGTAGTTGACGACGTGGGTCACACCCTCGACGTCGATACCGCGCGCGGCGACGTCGGTGCAGACCAGGACGTCGACCTTGCCGTTGCGGAAGGCGCGCAGCGCCTGCTCGCGGGCGCCCTGGCCGAGGTCGCCGTGGACCGCGCCGGAGGCGAAACCGCGCTTCTCCAGCTGCTCGGCGATGTCTGCGGCCGTCCGCTTCGTCCGGCAGAAGATCATCGCCAGGCCGCGGCCCTCGGCCTGGAGGATGCGCGCGAGCATCTCCGGCTTGTCCATGTTGTGGGCGCGGTAGACGTGCTGGACCGTGTTCTTCACGGTCGTGCCCTCGTCGTCGGGCGACGTGGCGTTGATGTGCGTCGGCTGCGACATGTAGCGGCGGGCGAGGCTGATGACGGCACCGGGCATGGTGGCCGAGAACAGCATCGTCTGGCGCTTGGCCGGCAGCATCGTGATGATGCGCTCGACGTCGGGCAGGAAGCCCAGGTCCAGCATCTCGTCGGCCTCGTCGAGGACGAGCCCGCGGATGTGGGAGAGGTCGAGCTTGCGCTGGCCCGCCAGGTCCAGGAGACGGCCCGGGGTGCCGACGATCACATCGACGCCCTTCTTGAGGGCCTCGACCTGGGGCTCGTAAGCCCGGCCGCCGTAGATCGCGAGAACGCGGACGTTACGGACCTTGCCGGCCGTGAGCAGGTCGTTGGTGACCTGCTGGCACAGCTCGCGGGTGGGGACGACGACGAGCGCCTGCGGCGCGTCGGTCAGCTGCTCGGGCCTGGCCCGCCCGGCCTCGACGTCGGCGGGGACGGTCACGCGCTCCAGGAGCGGGAGACCGAAGCCGAGCGTCTTTCCGGTGCCGGTCTTGGCCTGGCCGATGACGTCGGAGCCGGAGAGGGCTACGGGGAGCGTCAGCTCCTGGATGGGGAAGGGGGACATGATGCCGACTGCCTCAAGGGCTTCGGCCGTCTCGGGAAAAATACCGAGTTCGCGGAACGTAGTCAGGGTGCTGCCTCTTCTGTGAGACGCGGTCCGAGGCGAACGCTGGGGGTCGTACCGTGCCGGGGTTGGTCATCCGGCCGTGGTGGGGCCGGGTGGCGCGGGACCACTGCCGTCGCTCGAGCGCTCGTGCCGCTGAGGGGGCCCCTCATCTGCAGTCGTACGTGTCGTACGCACCGCGTGGAGGGCTGTCGGGTCGGAGCCGATCGGGCCTCCGACCGGGCATCCTCATTCAAGGGCGCGCCTCTGGCACAGCACAGTGCTCAGTAAGCGCAATACCACTGTACCCCGGATTCGCGCATGTGTGTTGGACGAATTCATCGGAACGGTATGGGGGCCCCGGCTGACCAGGCCCTTCCGCCCTGCGCCGGGAGGGCTATCGTTCCGTTTCATGGAGACGCCAGACCACGCCACCGACACCCCCGCCGACTCTTCCGGAGCCACCGGGATCGCCACCCAGGACTGGGCCACCGCGGCCGCCGACCCGCAGTACCGCGCCGCGGTCGTGGACCTGCTCGGCGCCCTCGCCTACGGAGAGCTGGCGGCCTTCGAGCGGCTGGCCGAGGACGCGAAGCTCGCGCCGACCCTCGGGGACAAGGCGGAGCTGGCGAAGATGGCCGCCGCCGAGTTCCACCACTTCGAGCAGCTGACCGAGCGGCTCACCGCGGTCGACGAGGAGCCGACCGCCGCGATGGAGCCGTTCGCCAAGGCGCTCGACGACTTCCACCGCCAGACCGCCCCGTCCGACTGGCTGGAGGGCCTGGTCAAGGCGTACGTCGGCGACTCGATCGCGAGCGACTTCTACCGTGAGGTCGCGGCCCGGCTCGACACCGACACCCGGTCGCTCGTGCTGTCCGTGCTCGACGACACCGGCCACGGGAACTTCGCGGTGGAGAAGGTGCGCGCCGCCATCGAGGCCGACCCGCGGGTCGGCGGACGGCTCGCGCTGTGGGCCCGCCGGCTGATGGGCGAGGCGCTCTCGCAGGCCCAGCGGGTGGTCGCCGACCGCGACGCCCTCTCCACGATGCTGGTGGGCGGCGTCGCGGACGGCTTCGACCTGGCCGAGGTGGGCCGGATGTTCTCCCGGATCACGGAGGCCCACACCAAGCGGATGGCCGCTCTCGGCCTGGCCGCGTAGGACCGTCGGCTACTGGGCCGCCGCCGACCGGGTGAGGCGGCGGCCGCGTGGCCGGATCAGGAGCGAGAGCGTCACCGCTCCGACCGACACGGCTCCGATCAGCGTCGCCAGGACATGGCCGGGACCCAGCGCGGCATGCGTCAGATAAGCGCCGAACAGGGCGCCCAGCGTGCCGGTGAGATAAACCGCACGGCCGGCCGGCAGACGGTCGGCCAGTGATCGGAGCGCCACCCAGGACAGGGCCAGTCCGAGCACGGCGGCGCCGAAGGATTCCCAGATCACAGAAGATCACCTCGCGGGGGTGTGCGGGGCGGGCAAATCGGTCGTAGGCGGTACTACCCCCCGGCCGCGGCGAGCAATCCTCCGACCGCCCCATCCGACCCGTACGGGAACGGCGGAGCCGCACCCCTGCACGTGAAACAGGACCGGCCCGGCGGGAAGATCCCGCCGGGCCGCTCCTGTGATCAACGCGTCCGTGGACTACAGCGCCCCGAACCCCACCCGCCGGGTGGTCGGCTCACCGATCTCCACATAGGCGATCCGGTCGGCCGGCACGAGGACCTTGCGGCCCTTGTCGTCCGTGAGGCTGAGCAGCTCCGCCTTGCCGCCCAGTGCCGCGGCGACCGCGCTCTCGACGTCCTCGGCGGAAAGCCCGCTCTCCAGAACGATCTCGCGGGGCGTGTGCTGCACCCCGATCTTGACCTCCACGGCTATGTCCCTCCGACGGTCAGTCCCTGCGCGGCGAACCGCGCCGTACGCAGCCACATTAGCCCGGCGGAAGCGGCGCTCAGGGCCCGACCGGCAACGCCCGCAGCGAACACGGTGTCAGGCGTCCCGGCGCGGAGGGGTCAGTGCTGCTCGACACCGTGCAGCGGGAAGCCCGCGATGCCCCGCCAGGCCAGCGACGTGAGAAGCTGCACGGCGGTGTCGCGGGGGATGGCGGACCGGCTGGAGAGCCAGTAACGGGCCACCACCTGGGAGACGCCGCCGAGCCCCACCGCCAGCAGCATGGACTCGTCCTTGGACAGGCCCGTGTCCCCGGCGATCACGTCCGAGATGGCCTCGGCGCACTGGAGGGACACCCGGTCCACCCGCTCGCGCACGGCGGGCTCATTGGTCAGGTCGGACTCGAAGACCAGCCGGAACGCGCCGCCCTCGTCCTCCACGTACGCGAAGTAGGCGTCCATCGTCGCCTCGACGCGCAGCTTGTTGTCCGTCGTCGAGGCCAGCGCCGTGCGGACCGCCTGGAGCAGCGACTCGCAGTGCTGGTCGAGCAGAGCCAGGTAGAGCTCCAGCTTCCCGGGGAAGTGCTGGTAGAGCACCGGCTTGCTGACCCCGGCCCGCTCGGCGATGTCGTCCATCGCGGCGGAGTGGTAGCCCTGCGCGACGAAGACCTCCTGTGCGGCGCCCAGCAGCTGATTGCGTCGGGCGCGGCGGGGCAGGCGGGTGCCCCGCGGGCGCGCCGCCTCTGTCTGCTCGATGGCTGTCACGCCGCCTCCCAAATATGTGTTCCAGCACAGCCGGTCCGTGCACGCTGCGCCGTACATCCATCGTACTTTTGGGTAACCCGGGTATGCGCGGCGCGGACGCAGAATTTCACGGACCGGACGGCTGGGGAAGTCACAGTTCTTTGCGGTCGTGGGTAAAAGCCGGGCGTTTCAGCGGTAATCGTCCTCGTCGAGGGGAATCACCCTGCGCTGTTCCGCGACGTCGGCCTCGTTGGCGGCGGCCGGGTCGGCGCTCTCCGCCCGCTCGTCGTGCTCCGGCCGGACGTCCGCGCGCTGCTCGGCGGCATCCGCCTCCGGAGCCTCCGGCCCCGGCTCGTCCGGCTCCGCGCTCTCGAAGGTGTCCGGGTCGCTCGGGTCGACCGTCATGTGCAACTCCCTTTCTGAGGTTCCCCATGAAGCCTAGGAGCTACCCGTCTACCCCGCGATGCGGCCCTGTGACGGCGAACACATGAATCAGTGCGTGATCGTCTCGTAACATTGGCGCATGTCTTCGACCGAACTGCCGGGTATGCAGGCCGCCGCCGCAGCGGTGGCCCCCACGGTCAGTGCCGTCCGGGTCGCCGACGGCGAACGGCTGCGCTCCGTGTCCTTGCCGGGGATCGGTCTGAACATCCGCTGCCGGCCGGGGGACCGGACCGGACTGCCCCCCGCGCTGTACGTGCACGGGCTCGGCGGCTCGTCGCAGAACTGGTCCGCGCTGATGCCGCTGCTGTCCGACGTGGTCGACGGAGAAGCCGTCGACCTGCCCGGATTCGGGGATTCGCCGCCGCCCGACGACGGCAACTATTCGGTGACCGGACACGCCCGTGCGGTGATCCGGCTGCTGGACGCGGAGGAGCGGGGGCCCGTCCACCTGTTCGGCAATTCGCTGGGCGGCGCGGTCGCCACCCGGGTCGCCGCCGTCCGCCCCGATCTCGTGCTCACCCTCACCCTGATCTCGCCCGCCCTGCCGGAGTGGCGGGTGCAACGGCCGGCCGTCCCGACCGGTCTGCTGGCGGTGCCGGGGGTCGCTTCCCTGTTCTCCCGGCTCACGAAGGGCTGGACCGCGGAGCAGCGGACGCGTGGAGTCATGGCACTCTGTTACGGCGATCCGGCACGGGTCTCCGAGGAAGCCTTCCGTCATGCGGTGGCCGAGATGGAGCGCCGGCTGGAGCTGCCGTACTTCTGGGACGCGATGACGCGTTCGGCCCGGGGCATCGTCGACGCGTACACCCTGGGCGGCCAGCACGGACTGTGGCGCCAGGCCGAGCGGGTGCTCGCACCGACCCAGCTCGTGTACGGCGGACGGGACCAGCTCGTCTCGTACCGGATGGCACGCAAGGCGTCCGCGGCCTTCCGCGACGCCAGGCTGCTGACCCTGCCCGACGCGGGGCACGTGGCGATGATGGAGTACCCGGAGGCGGTCGCCCAGGCGTTCCGGGAACTGCTGGACGATAGCGGCGGGAGCTGATCCGGGGCGTGGGACGACACAGTCGAAAGGGCTCCGGGGCGACTCGCCCGGACGCGACAGCGGCGGAGCCGGGCGGTGAGCGCGCCGCGGCGCACCCCGCGTCCGGCAACGGCCGCCGCAGGCGGACCGCACCCGCACCGACCGCGGACGGGCGCAACCTCTTCTCCCCGCTGACCGGTGACGGGCAGGGCCCGTTCCCGCCCGACGCCCCGCAGGTGCGCGGCGGCCACCCCGAACAGCATGAGAAGGGCGGCGGCTGGGGCGGCACCTGGAGCACCGGGGCGCAGCCCCGCTACGGGCAGGGGCCCGGCGCATCCGCATCACCCGGCGCCCCCCACCCGCAGGCGCCCCACCAGCACCCCGGCCCGGACGGCCGCCCGGGCGATGCCCGGCCGTCTCCCGACGGGCCGGGCGGGTCCGCCGGCTCCTTCGAATCCGATGACGCCGCCGCCCGGCAGCAGGCCGTGGCCCGTCAGGTCTCCGCCCAGCGAGCGGCCCAGCGCGCCGCGGACGGCCGGGCCGCACAGCAGCAGCCCGCCGGACCGCCGGTGCCCGGCCCGCGCCAGGAGTTCCTGGAGGCCTTCGACACCGAGGCCCCCGGGACCGCGTCCGCACCGTCGGCCGGGAGCCCGGACGGCCCGGACGGCCCGGACGGAACCGGGGCCGCGGAGCCCGAAGAACAGGCCGTGCCCCGTGGCTCCAAGGGGCGGACGTTCACCGGGATCGCCGCCGCCGCGGTGACCACCGTGCTCGCGGTCGTGGTGGCCGGACAGGTCGCCGAGGACTCCGGCGGCCGTGCCGCGGCCGCGCGCGCCGCCGAGGTGGACCGGCAGGGCCTCGGTGACGAGGCCTCCCGCTCCGACGCCCGCCCGACCCCGGAGCAGCCCGCGCGGAAGCCCGAGGTCAAGCCCCTCTCGTACGGGGCCAAGATGGCGCAGCCGTATCCGCTCGCCGCCGACCTGAAGGCGACCGGCGAGTTCGAGGCGGTGCCCGGACTGGCGAAGGCCCCCGGCAAGGGGCAGAAGCACCGCTACCGGATCGATGTGGAGAAGGGGCTCGGCCTCGATGCCGGGCTGTTCGCCGAAGCCGTGCAGAAGACGCTCAACGACGACCGGAGCTGGGCGCACAACGGCGCGATGACCTTCGAGCGCATCTCGTCGGGGCAGCCGGACTTCGTGATCACGCTCGCCAGCCCCGGGACCACCGGCGACTGGTGTGCCAAGTCCGGTCTGGACACCACGGTCGACAACGTCTCCTGCGACTCCGCGTCGACCGACCGCGTCATGATCAACGCCTACCGCTGGGCGCAGGGCGCCGCCACCTTCGGCCCGGACAAGCTGCTGCCCTACCGTCAGATGCTCATCAACCACGAGGTCGGCCACCGGCTCGGGTACAACCACGTGAGCTGCCGTACGCCGGGCGCTCTGGCCCCGGTCATGCAGCAGCAGACCAAGACCCTCGAACTCGAAGGCATCAAGTGCAAGCCCAACCCCTGGGTGCACCCCAAGGGTTGATTCCCCAGGCCCGACAACCCGGCAGGAGTTGGCCCGGGCCTGACGCTCCGTGACAACCGACCGCTGTATCGCGACGGAACGCGACCGGCACGGGAAAGTTACGACGGTTCACCCCTTTCGGTGGCGCGACGGACAACCGTCCGTCGCGCCACCGGCGTATCCGCTTACGGTCGTCCCGCTGTGAGTCGCCGGTTCAACGGCGGCCGCCCACAAGGGAGATCGGGGGTGCACTCGTGCGGATCGGACTGCTCACCGACGGTGGTTATCCGTATGCGACCGGTGAGTCCAGACTCTGGTGCGACCGACTGGTGCGCGGGCTGCCGCAGCACGAGTTCGACCTGTTCGCGCTGAGCCGCTCCGCCCATCAGGAGGCCCAGGGCTGGGTCCAACTGCCCTACCAGGTCAGCCGGGTGCGCACCGCGCCGCTGTGGACCCCCGAGGACGGCACCCTGCGCGGAAGCGGCGAACGCGGTCTGCTGGCCCGGCTGGTGACCGGCGGCGAGCAGTCCTACGGGCGGCGCGACCGCAAGCGCTTCACCGAACACTTCACCGCCCTCGCCACCGCCGTCTGCACCCCCGACCGGGCCGGGACGGAAGCGGGCGAGGGCCCCGGCGCCGAGCTCTTCACCGCAGGGCTCTACGGGCTGGCCGAGCTGGCCCGCGAGCGCGGCGGACTCCATCTCGCCCTGCGCTCCGAGACCACCGTGCGGATCCTGGAGGCGGCCACCCGCGCCCACGGCACCGGCCGGACCGTGCGGAGCGCCACCGTCCCCGACCACCTCGCCTTCGCCGCCGAGCTGGAACGGGCCCTGCGCCCGCTCTCGCTCGACTGGTACGACCAGGAGAGCCTCGGCGCGGTCGACCTCTGCCACGCGGCCTCCGGCGGGGCGGCCGCCCTCCCGGGACTCCTGGCCAAACGCTTCTTCGGGGTGCCGCTGCTGGTCACCGAGCACGGCGTCCCGCTGCGGGCGCACTACCTGGCCGCCGCGTTCGGCACCCCGTACGGAGCCCCCGTCCGCGCCCTCCTCGCCGCGTTCCACGGCCGCCTCGCCACCGAGATCTACCGGCAGGCCGCGCTCGTCACCCCCGGCAACACCCACGTCCGCCGCTGGCAGCAGCGCTGCGGAGCCGACCCCGCCCGGCAGCGCACCGTCTACCCGGGCATGGCGGCGGAGCGCTTCGGCCCGGTCGGCGAGGACGCCGAACGGCTCGGCGCGGCAGGCGAGGGCGCCGAGTCGGACGGCCCCGACACGCTGGTCTGGGTCGGCCGGATCGAGCCCGCCAAGGACCTGATCGC
Organism: Streptomyces globisporus C-1027; assembly: GCF_000261345.2. Lineage (NCBI taxonomy): Bacteria > Bacillati > Actinomycetota > Actinomycetes > Kitasatosporales > Streptomycetaceae > Streptomyces > Streptomyces globisporus. The sequence continues at coordinate 5,356,820 of NZ_CP013738.1, forward strand.
CCTCCTCCACGCCTTCGCCGAGGTCCGCCGCGCCCGGCCCGACGCCCGGCTGCGGATCTTCGGCGCCCCGGCGGAGGGCGACGAGGCCACCACCTACCTCGCGCACTGCACGGCCCTGGCCGCACAGCTCTTCCCGGACGAGGCCACCGGCGCCCACACCGAGGGCCGCAGCCCGGTCACCTTCGAGGAGATCGGCGGCCCCGAGATCCCCGATCTCGCCGAGGCGTACGGGGCGGGCGGCGTGATCGTCCTCTCCAGCACCGTCGAGGGCTTCCCGGTCAGCCTCGTCGAAGCCATGTTCTGCGGCCGGGCCACCGTCTCCACCGACGTGGGCGCGGTGGTCGAGGTCATCGGCGGCACCGGTCTGGTGGTGCCCCCGCGCAATCCCAAGGCGCTTGGCGACGCCTGTGTCGCGCTGCTGCGCGACCCCGAGCGCCGGGCCCGGCTGGGCGCCGCCGCCCGGGCCCGCGCGCTCGAACTCTTCACCGTCGAACAGAACCTCGCGGCATTTCGCGGCATTTACCTGGAGCTGATGTCGCACACCCCGGTGCGCCGGGAGACGGACACGGTGGACGCCCACGGCGACCCGCTGCCGTTCGCCACCCCGCCGGAGGCCCACCTCCTCGGCCACTGGACCCAGCCCGGGGTACACCTCAGGTCACCGGAGGACCCGGAGTGCCCTGCCGCCGTGCCCGGCTGGGCCGCCGCGCCAGGGGCCCGGCTGCCGGACCGGCCCGGGGAGCCCGAGCCGGAGCACGACCGGGAGCCGGAGCCCGAGGGCGTCTGCGCGGTCGCGGCAGGACCGGCGGGGGACGGCGATGCGTGACCACCCGGCCCCCGACCGCCTGGCCCTCGACGGCCCGGCCCGCCACGGCCCGGCCCGCCACGGCCCGGCCCGCCACGGCCCGGCCCGCCACGGCCCGGCCCGCCACGGCCCGGCCCTCCGCGAACGGCCGTCCCACCGACCGGCCTCCCACGACCCGACGCTTCACGACCACGGAGACCCCCCGATGACCCGTCCGGACGACCCGGTGACGCCCCCCGCTGCCGCCCCGGAACGCCCCGCGGAGATCCCGCCCCGCGCCTCGGCCCGCCGGGCGTCGGGCGCCACCGCCCGGCGGGGTCCCGCCGACCCGGTGAAATCCCTCCTGCACGACCACCGCGACCTGTGCGAACGGGCCGTGGACCCGCTGGAGATCGCCGCAGGACTGGAGGCCCACGGCCTCACCGACCGCACCGCCGCCCGCTACCGCCACCGGGACGTCTTCGCCCTCGCCGAGGAGCTGTACGCCCGCATGCCGCCCCGGGCCCACGATCCCGCCGCCGGCGGACCCCCCGGCCCCGGTCCCGACACCGAGGCGCGGGCCGCCTGGACGCTCCTCGCCCTGCTCCCCGGGGCCGCCTGCCTCGCGACCGCCGGGGTGCTCCGGGTCACCGAGGGCGTCCTCGGTGACGGGACGCGGGCCCTCGTCACCGTCGTCGGGGCGCTGCTCGCCTGCCTGGCGCTCCGGGCCTGCCTCGGCCGCGGCCCCCTGCGCGCCCCCGAAGGAGCGGGCCGCGCCGGGATGTACGCCTGCTGGCTCCTCAGCTACGCGGTGTACGGCGAGGAACTGCTCGCCCAGGTCATGACCGGCGGCCCGGACGGGCCGTGGGGCGGCAGCCCCGCCCCGCTGCTCGGCCTCGCCGCCGCCATCGCCCCGGCCGCCTGGTGCGCCCACCTCTTCACCGTCCGCGCCCACCGCAAACTGTCCGGCAGCCGCGCCCTGGAGGAGTTCGGCGCGGGCGTGCGCCCCCTGCTCCTGGCGGCCGTCTCCCTCTTCCTCGGCGCGCTGCTGCCCCTGCTGTACCTGGCCGACCTCGGTCTCGGCGGGGGCGGCGTGCCCGTGGCGGCCGTCGCCCTCGGGGTGCTGTTCTTCGTGGCCCGGCTGCTCGCCGTCCACGGACTGCCCGAGCCGGGCACCGTCGCGCTCGCCGCCGCCTGTGCCGTCGAGGCCGCCGCCCCGGCCCTCGTCCTCGCCGCCCGGCTCCCCGGCCTCGAACCCCTCGCCCAGCCCGTGGACGCCCTCGTCTCGGCAGGCGGGACAGGAGCTGTTTCCGCCCTCGCCTGCGGCGGGGCCGCACTCGGGCTGCTCCTGCACGCCGCCCTCGCGCTCTCCCGGGCCTCCGCCCACACCCGGGCCTGAGGACCCGAGGGCCCCACCGACGTACCACCGCACCACCCGCACCACTCCCGCGGAGCCGACGCCGCGGGCCCCACCGGCACCGTACGACTGACTGACCTAGGAGAAACCCGCCATGACCCCCCAGTCCCCCGCACCGGCAGTGAGCCGTCGGCACCGAGGCGGTGCGCGATGAGGGTGCTGCTGCTCGGAGCCAACGGATTCCTCGGCCGCTTCGTCGCCGACCGTCTCCTCGCCGACCCCGCCGTCCACCTCACGGCCCTCGGGCGCGGTGACGACGCCGACGTCCGGTTCGACCTCGCGGGCGGCAGCCCCGGGGCCCTCACCCGCTTCCTGGACGCCGTCCACCCCGGGGTCGTCGTCAACTGCGCGGGCGCCACCCGCGGCGGCGCCCGGGACCTCACCCGGCACAACACCGTCGCCGTCGCCACCGTCTGCGAGGCGCTGCGCCGCAGCGGCTGCGGGGCCCGGCTCGTCCAGGTCGGCTGCGCCTCGGAGTACGGGCCCTCGCAGCCCGGGTCCTCCACCGCCGAGGACGCGGTCCCGCGCCCCGGCGGCCCGTACGGCGTCAGCAAGCTCGCCGCCACCGAACTGGTCCTCGGCTCCGGCCTCGACGCCGTGGTCCTGCGGGTCTTCTCGCCGGTCGGCCCCGGCACCCCGGCCGGCTCCCCGCTCGGCCGGCTCGCCGAGGCCATGCGCCGGGCCATGCAGGCGGGCGACGGCGAGCTCAAGCTCAGCGGGCTCGGCGTGCAGCGGGACTTCGTCGACGTACGGGACGTGGCGCGGGCCGTCCACGCCGCCTCGCTCTCCGCCGCCCAGGGCGTCGTCAACATCGGCACCGGGCGCGCCGTCCGGCTCCGCGACGCCGCCGCCGTGCTCGCCCGCGTCGCCGGGTACGCGGGCGCGCTCCACGAGCTGGACTCGCCTCCGCCGCGGCTGCCCATCGGGGCCCCGCGCACCTCCGCCGAGTCCGTCATGGAGCACCTCTCCGCCACCCCGTCCCCGTATCCGGACGGCTGCGGCGCCTGGCAGCAGGCCGACGTCCGCACCGCGCGCGACCGGCTCGGCTGGCGCCCCCGGATCAACCTGGAGGAGTCCCTCGCGGACATCTGGATGGAGGCGGCGTGCCGCATCTGACCGCCTCCGCCGACGCCCGCCGGATCGCGGGCGGCGAACAGCTCGGCTTCGGCGTCCCCGGCTACGCCCACCCGCTGCTCGCCCCCGCCGAATGGGCCGAGCTGGCCCGCCCCGGTACCCCGTTGCACTGGGCCGTCCTCAACATCGCGAACGGCCCCGGCTCCCGGCCCGACCCGCACTGCCTGGAGGCGGCGGGCCGACTGCGCAACGCCCGCGAACGCGCCCTGCACGGCGAGGCCCCGGACGACACCGTCCGGGCCTCCGGCGGCCGGCTGCTCGGCCACCTCGACCTGGCCCACGGCGAGCGGCCGTTCGAGGAGCTGATCGCGGACGCCCGGTCCTTCATCGACTGGTACCGCATCGGCGGCTTCTACCTCGCCCGCTGCCCCGCCGACCGCGCCCGGCTGCCCGCCGTCCGGCGGCTCACCGGCACCCTGCACGCCCTGCTGGCGGAGAGCGACAGCGCCGACGGCGGGGGCCGCCTGGTGCTGGGCCACGGCACCCACCCGTACCCCGGGTACGCGGAGGCCGCCGACCAACTGGTCACCTTCCAGGGGCCGTGGACCGACTACCGCTGGTCCCAGGTGGCCGAGTGGACGGCCGACTACCCGCCGGAGCGGTTCGCCCACTTCGTCCACGGGGTCCCGCGCACCCACCTGGAGGAGGCCATGCGCGTCGCCCGCTGGCAGGGCGCCGGGACGATCTTCTTCACCGACCGGAACGACCGGGACGGCCGAAGCGGACAAAGCGATCCATTCGCGGCGCTGCCCAGTTACTGGGACGAAATCGTCTCGCGGATCGGACCCGGTATCTCGGAATGAGAAGGGGCGTGGCAGTGTTACGTGGAGAACAACCGTACGTAGTCGACCGTAAGAAGCCGGTCTACGTAGAATCCGACCACCTGCATTGTTGAGGTTCCTGTGTCGCTGCCACCCCTGGTCGAGCCAGCCGCTGAGCTCACCGTCGACGAGGTCCGCAGGTACTCCCGCCACCTGATCATCCCGGATGTCGGGATGGACGGACAGAAGCGCCTGAAGAACGCCAAGGTGCTGTGTGTCGGCGCCGGCGGCCTCGGCTCGCCGGCCCTGATGTATCTCGCGGCGGCCGGAGTCGGCACGCTCGGCATCGTGGAGTTCGACGAGGTCGACGAGTCGAACCTGCAGCGCCAGATCATCCACAGCCAGTCCGACATCGGCCGCTCCAAGGCGGAGTCCGCCAAGGACTCGGTGCTGGGCATCAACCCGTACGTCAACGTGGTCCTTCACGAAGAGCGGCTCGAAGCCGAGAACGTGATGGAGATCTTCGCGCAGTACGACCTGATCGTGGACGGCACGGACAACTTCGCCACCCGCTATCTCGTCAACGACGCCGCGGTGCTGCTGAACAAGCCGTACGTGTGGGGCTCGATCTACCGCTTCGACGGCCAGGCCTCCGTGTTCTGGTCCGAGCACGGCCCCTGCTACCGCTGCCTCTACCCGGAGCCCCCGCCGCCGGGCATGGTCCCCTCCTGCGCCGAGGGCGGCGTGCTGGGCGTGCTCTGCGCGTCCGTCGGCTCCATCCAGGTCACCGAGGCCATCAAGCTGCTCGCCGGGGTCGGCGACCCGCTGGTCGGCCGGCTGATGATCTACGACGCCCTGGAGATGCAGTACCGCCAGGTCAAGGTCCGCAAGGACCCCGACTGCGCGGTCTGCGGCGAGAACCCCACCGTCACCGAGCTCATCGACTACGAGGCCTTCTGCGGCGTCGTGTCCGAGGAGGCGCAGGAGGCGGCACTCGGCGCGACGATCACTCCCAAGCAGCTCAAGGAGTGGATCGACGGCGACGAGAAGATCGAGATCATCGACGTCCGCGAGCCGAACGAGTACGAGATCGTCTCGATCCCCGGCGCGAAGCTGATCCCGAAGAACGAGTTCCTCATGGGCACCGCCCTCCAGGACCTCCCGCAGGACAAGCGCATCGTGCTGCACTGCAAGACCGGTGTCCGCAGCGCCGAGGTCCTCGCGGTCCTCAAGTCCGCGGGCTTCGCCGACGCGGTGCACGTGGGCGGCGGCGTGATCGGCTGGGTCAACCAGATCGAGCCCGAGAAGCCGGTGTACTAGCACCCGTCCCGTACGGCTGTGATGAGAAGGGGCCCGGTCCGCGCGTCGCGGACCGGGCCCCTTCTTCCGTACTCCCTGACCGTGTTCCTCCGCCGCGTGCCGGAGGCGGCTCCTCAGTTCCTCCCGTCGCGGGGGCGGCCGTCGCCGGAGGGGCGTTCCGGTCCCCCGTCACGGTGTGCCTCGGTGATGCAGGCGTGCAGCCGGTCGCGTGCGTCCCGCAGATCCGTCATCTGCCGGTCCAGGCGGTCGCGTTCGGCGGTGAGCAGCCCCACCAGTTCCGGTGATGCCCCGCCGGCCCCCGCGAACGACAGCACTTCGCGGACGATTCTGCTCGGCAGGCCCGCGGAGTAGAGGCGCCGGATCAGTCCGACCCGCTCGACGGCGTCGGCCGTGTACTGGCGCTGGCCGCCCCGGTTCCGCGTGGAGTGCAGCAGGTCCTGCTCCTCGTAGTAGCGCAGCGCCCTGACGCTGACGCCCGCTTTCGCGGCGACCTCTCCGATCCGCATCCCGGCCTCCCGACCCTACTCCACGTCTCGCTTGCACCTGACGCCCACGTCAGGTTTTAGCGTAGCGGCGACCGGTGCGAACCGCCCTCACGAACCTGGGAGCCCCCTGTGACCAGCACACCCCGGACCTGCTTCCCGCGCTGCCCGGCAGGCCCGGCCCTGCCCGCCGTCGGGCTCCGCGCCCGGACCGGCGGGAGCGCGGCATGACCGGCACGGACGGCAGCCGGACCGTCGTCGTCCTGGGCGCCACGGGCCAGCAGGGCGGAGCGGCCGCGGCGGCGCTGCGGGCCGACGGCTGGTCGGTGCGCGCGGTCGTGCGGAACCCGTCCGGCCGCCGGGCCCGCGCCCTCGCCGCCGCCGGTGTCGACATCGTCCCCGGCGACCTCCGGGAGCCGGAGTCACTCGGCGCGGCCTTCTCGGGCGCTTACGGTGTCTTCAGCGTCCAGCCGAACTCCGGGCAGGCCGGTGCGGAGGTGACCGACGAGGACGAGGTCCGCTTCGGTACGACGGCGGCGGACCTCGCCGAGCGCCTCGGCGTCGCCCACCTCGTCCAGAGCTCGGCTGTCACTGCGGGCGCCGCGACGGGCGTCGGCCACCTCGACACCAAGAACCGTGTCGAGGCCCACGTCCGGAAACTGGACACCGCCGTCACCATCCTGCGCCCGGCCACCTTCATGGAGCTGCTGGTGGCCCCCGAAACCGGCCTCGACCAGGGGCGGTTGTCCTTCCTCATGCGCCCGGACCAGGCCATGCAGTTCATCGCGGTACGCGACATCGGGCGCATCGCCGCCACGGTCTTCGGCGCACCCGGTCGCTATGCCGGCCGTACGCTGGAGATCGCCGGCGACGCCCTCACCGGCGAGGCCTTGGCCGAGCGCCTGACCCGGGCCGCCGGCCGGCCGATCGGCTACCGCCGGCTGCCGCCAGGGGGCGAGGTCCTCGATCGGCTGATGGCGCTCGTCGACGACGGCAGGCTGGCGGGAAACGCGGACCTCGACGCGCTGCGCGCCGAGTTCCCCTTCCTGCTGGGCTTCGACCGCTGGCTGGCGGGTCCGGGGGCGGACCTGCTCGACGAGGCGCTCCGCGCTCCGCGGGAGGGCGACGCATCGCGCTGAGAGCCGGGGTCAGCCGCAGACCGTGCCGGACTTCGGGACCCGGCCGTTCAACAGGTAGCCGTCCACGGCCCGTTGCACACACGTGTCCTTGCTGTTGTACGCCCCGTGGCCCTCGCCCTTGTACGTCAGCTCCACGCCGACGCCCTTGCCGAGCTGCTGCACCATCGCCTTCGCACCCGCGTACGGGGTCGCCGGGTCACCGGTGTTGCCGATGACCAGGATCGGAGCGGCCCCCGAGGCGCTGACGTCCGGGGTCTCCCAGGCGCCCGCCACCGGCCAGCCGGTGCAGCTCATCAGCCCCCAGCCCAGGTACTCGCCGAACAGCGGGGACGCCTTGCGGAACGCGGGCAGCGCCGCCTTCGTCTGTTCCAGGGTGAACCGCTGCTTGGAGTCGGCGCAGTTGATGGCGATGTTGGCGGCGTTGGAGTTGTCGTACCGCCCGTCCTCCGAACGGCCGTTGAGGGAGTCGGCCAGGGCGAGCAGCAGCCCGCCGTTCCCGCCGCCCGCCTCGTCCAGGCCCTGCTCCAGCAGCGGCCAGGTCTCCTGGGAGTAGAGCGCGGACGCGATGCCGGTGGTGGCCAGCGTCTGCGTCAGGGTCCGGTCGCCGAGCCCGTCGACGGGCTCCTCCTCCAGCTCGGCCAGCAGATCGGCGATGCCCTGCTCGACCTCCTGCGGGGTGGCCCCGGGCAGGGCGCAGTCGTCTCGCTCCGCACAGTCCTTCGTGAAGTTGTCCAGGGCGAGCTGGAACCCCTCGGCCTGGCCGAGGGCGGACTGCTCGGCGTCCTTCGTGGGGTCGACCACCGCGTCGAAGACCGCCCGTCCCACCTTGTCCGGGAAGAGGTGGGCGTACACGCCGCCCAGCTCGGTGCCGTACGAGATGCCGAAGTAGTGGAGCTCGTCGTCGCCCAGCACCGTACGCATCAGGTCCATGTCGCGGGCGGCGTTCGTCGTACCGACGAAGGGGAGCTCGGGGCCGGAGTTCTCCTCGCAGTCCGCGATGTAGTCCTTCTGCCCCTGGACGAACTGCTTCTGTTCGGCCGCGTCGTCCGGGGTGGAGTCCTCCTGGTAGAAGGCGTCCAGCTGGGCGTCGTCCGCGCACTGGACGCCCTCGCTGCGGCCGACCCCGCGCGGGTCGAAGCTCACCAGGTCGTAGCGGGTGCGGAGCTTGTCGTACTCGGTGCCGAACGCGGGCAGCGTCGCGACGCCGGACGCGCCGGGCCCGCCGAAGTTGAACACCAGCGAGCCGATCCGCCGCCGCTGGTCCTTGGCCTTGGCCCGCACCAGCGCCAGCTCGATCGTGCGGCCGTCCGGCTTCGCGTAGTCGAGGGGCACGTCCATGAAGGAGCACTCCCACACCACACCGCCGGGCAGCGGGGACGGTGACTCGCCGCCGCCCTGGGCCGTGTTCGGGGGCGGGCAGGGGGACCACTCCAGCTTCTGCGAGGACAGGTCCTCGGCGGTGGCGGTCGGCGAGGCGGTCGAGGCCCCGGTGGGCGTCGATGACCCTTCCCCGCCTCCGTCGTCCGAACAGCCGGCCAGCGGCAGCAGCACGGTGGCAGCGAGGGCGGCGGCACGCAGAGCGGGGGAAGTCCTCATGCCCCCATCGTGCGGCGGGCCGCCGGGGAGCGCGGCCGGGCGCGGTCCATGCGGGTGGCAGCGGGGCCGCTACCGGTGGACGGCGGCGGGGCCGCGCGACCGGTGGACGACGGCGGGGCCGCGACCGGTGGACGGCGGCCGCCCCGCTACCGCCCTCGCCCGCCCGGTCCGATCACAGCTCGCCCTTGCGGGTCAGCTGGTTGAAGGCGAGCCACCCCGGCAGCACCGGCAGCCACAGCGTCATCACGCGGTACAGCAGCACCGCGGGCGCCGCGACCTCCTTCGGCAGCCCGACCGCGATGAGGCCCAGCGTCAGGGCCCCCTCGACCGCACCCATACCGCCCGGCGTCGGGGCGGCCGAGCCGAGCGCGTTCCCGGCGAGGAAGACCACCGCGATGCTCGCGTAGCTCAGCTGGGGGACGTCGGGCCCGCTGAACGCCCGGATCGAGGCGTCCAGGCAGAGCACGAACAGGCCGGTCAGCAGCAGCATCCCGCCGATGCCGGTGAGCAGCTTCTGCGGCCGCTGCACCACGTCCAGCATGCGCGGCACGACCCCGGCGAACAGCGAGCGCACCCGGGTCACCACGAACTTCCGCAGGAAGGGGACCGCCGTCACCACCAGCACCAGCACCGCGACCGTCAGCAGACCCGCGATCACGGTCCGGGACGGGGTCAGCGAGTCCGGCGTCTTCTCCGTACCCGTGAGATAGCCGAACAGCGCCAGCAGCGTGATGTGGGCGCCGAGCCCGAAGAGCTGCGACGCCCCGACGCTCGCCACCGCGAGACCGGGGCGCACCCCGGCGCGCTGGAGGAAGCGGGTGTTCAGCGCCACGCCCCCGACCGCGGCGGGCGCCACGATCTTCACGAACGAGCCGGCCACCTGCGCCTGCACGGTCTTCAGGAACGACACCCGCTCGGGCACGAAGCCCAGCAGGCTCATCGCCGCCGCCACGTAGCTCAGCGCCGAGAAGCCGAGGGCCGCCGCCACCCAGCCCCACTCCGCCTGCTCCACGACCGTCCCGAAGTCGGCCTGGGTCACCTGCGAGATCAGGAAGTACGCGGCGATGGCCCCGGCGATGAAGCTGAACAGGGTGCGCGGCTTGATCCGCTCCAGGCGGACCGGTTCGACCGGGGCCTGCGGGCGGATCAGCAGCACCTGACGGCGGATCTGGGCGAGCAGATCCTCCTCGCGGGCCTCCTCCAGCGCATCGTCGATCGCGCGCTTCTCGGCCTGCTTCTCGGTGCGCAGCGACTTCCGCTCGGCCTTGGACTCCGCCTTGGATTCGGCTTTGGACCCGGCCGCGGGGCTGTCCGCCGGCTGCTCGGCCTTCGCCTGCTCCGCCCGCGCCTGCTTGGCCGCCTGCGAGGCCTCCACCACCGCCTCCCGCTCGCGCTGCGAACGCTCGCGGGCGATCCGGCGCAGCGTCGCCCGCGTGGAGCGGCTCAGCGCGATCGGCTGGAGCAGCGGCAGGCAGTCCGCCACCGCGTCCGGGCCGAGCACGGCCAGCGCCCCGGCGACCGACCGCTCGGCCCCCACCCGCAGCCCCAGCGTGGTCAGCAGCTGGGCCACGTCCATCCGCAGCACCAGATCGCCCGCGGCGATCTCACCGCCGCGCAGATCCGTCACGAACGCCCTGCCGGAACGATCCACCAGGAGCGCGTCACCGGTCAGCCTGCGGTGCGCGATCCGCCGCGACTGGAGGGCCTTCACCTGACGCCAGGCGCTGCGCACCAGATCGTCGGTGATCTCCTCGTCTTCCATCTGGTCCAGCGACCGGCCGCCGATGTGCTCGTAGACCAGCATCACCGCGTCGGGGCCCAGCTCCGACGTGGCGATCAGCTTGGGCGCGTTCGCCCCGGCGGCGATGGCCGCGTACGCGAGCAGCGCCTCCTGCTCCAGCGCCTGGCGCAACGACTGGATCGAGCGCCGCTGGGTGAGCGTACGCAGCGTGATCCGCCGCCAGGCCCGGTAGAAGAACCCCTGGGCCTGCTGTTCCCGGTCGACGACGGTGACGTCCAGCGGCGGCCCGTCCTCCAGCGTCACCAGATAGCGCCGCCCCCGGTCGCCCTGGTCGGCGTTGTCCTTGTCCGGGGTGTCCTCGGTGCGCATCGCCGCGACCGGGCGGAAGCCCACGTGCCGCAGACCCGCCATCAGGTGCTGGCCGGTGGGGCGGACGTTCGGCGAGCCGACCGCGTACAGCGTCCCGTACGCCACCGTCCAGCCGATCAGCACGGTGAGGATGATCGAGAACGGGGTGGTGTACCCGCCGACCAGCATCGCGAACGCGTCGAGCAGCAGCACCACCCACAGCACCACGCGCCAGCGCGGCCGCCGTGCCATCCCGACCGCCGTCATGTACGCGATGACCGGCGCGAGATAGCCGTGCACCGGGTCGGTCAGACCGCCCGCCGTCTGCGGCTGGGTCAGCGCGTCCTGGATGGTGCCGGGAGCGGTCCGCGAGACCCAGAGGTCCGTCGCGAGCGTCACGCCGTGGGCGAGCACGGCGGCGAGCACCCCGTCCGCGATGCGCAGCCCGTCGCGTTTGATGAGGCGTTCGATGGCGAAGGCGACCGGCACCAGCAGCACCGCGATGCTGGACACCAGGCCGGCGATCTTGATCAGCAGATCGGGCGCCTGCTCGGTGCCCTTGGAGATGTCGTCCTCAAGGCCGGTCGTGGTGCCCTGGGCGAACGCGGCGATCGAGAACAGCACCGCGATCGCGAGCACCCCGATGAGCAGCCGCATCAGGTCGGAGGGGCGGTGCACCCGGGCGGGGAGCAGCGGTTCGTCGCCGGAGACGCGGTCGGTCAGCGCGGCCTCTGCGGAGGCCAGCGTCGAGCCGGCCAGATGTCCGGTGGTGGACGCCGTGGGGCCGTCGGCACGGGACGGCCCGGCGGCGGCACCGGGCGGCGCGGAGGACTCGGGAGCACCCTGCGGGCGCTCCCCGGCATCGGAGGCGTCCGCCGCCTTCGGTGGCTGCACGCCCTGCTCCTTCGTCGCCTCTGGTTCGTCTTCGTGTTCTGGTATCACCGGTCACCGCCCGCATGATGGTGGCACGGCCCGTAGACAGAGGGGGGCATCAGGGTGCATTGCACGGGCGCGGGAAGCGCAACATACGCTCCTTTGCCCCCGCGTGCACGCTGTGTACCCGGACGGACACCGTTTGGGCCGGGCTGTCGGTGGCGTACGGCAGGATGGGGCGGATGAGCCAGGACCAGACGGACGGGGGCGGCTCCGGCACCGCCCCGCCGGGCGCCGGACCGCCGGATCACCCGGAGCTGCCGGAGTACGCGGAGCGCGTCCTCGACGTGGCCGAGCTGATCCCGCCCGGCCGGGTGATGACGTACGGCGACATCGCGGAGTGGCTGGGCGAGGGAGGTCCCCGCCAGGTCGGCCGGGTCATGGCGCTGTACGGGGCGGCCGTGCCGTGGTGGCGCGTCGTCCGCGCCGACGGGACGCTGCTCCCCGCCCACGAGCTGCGGGCGGTGGACCACTACCGCGCGGAGTCCACCCCGCTCCGCGAGGCGTCCCGCCAGGCGGAGGGCCACATCCCGCGGATCGACATGCGGCGCGCCCGCTGGGACGGCGGGACCGGAGGCTCCGACGACGGCGCGGGCGGCCCGGGCGGCTCCGGTGGCGGGCCGGGCGGCGACGCAAAAGACCAAGGCGGTCCGGGCGACGGCGGGTCGGGCGGTCCAGGGGGTCCGGGCGAGGAAGCTCACACCTGACAGCTTCCGCCATGCGTCCCCGGCCCGGGCGGCCCGACGCGGCCGCGGACGTGACGAGGGACGCAGCACAGCCGCCGCCTCCCGCGCCACCGCTGGCGTAGCGTCGTCATCGCGCGGCACGCTCCGCCCCTCTCCTCGGGCTGTCCCGACTGCCCCGAACCTGTTCCTCATCACCTGTACACCCACCAGGACCGGCGATCCACGTGAGTTCCTCCTCCACCCGGCACAGTCCGCGCCGTGAGTCACGGCCGCGGACCACGGGTGCATACCGACTGGTGCGCACCCCGCCGGGATCCGTGGAGCCCCCCCTCCTGGACGCAGGCCAGCGCGCGGTGGTTGATCACCCCGGCGGCCCGCTGCTGGTCCTCGCCGGGCCGGGCACCGGCAAGACCACCACCCTCGTCGAATCCGTCGCCGCCCGGGTGAACCGGGGCGGCGACCCCGCCCGCATCCTCGTCCTCACCTTCAGCCGCAAGGCCGCCGTCGAACTGCGCGACCGGATGGCGGCCCGCCTCGGGGCGGCCCGGGGGCCGCAGGCCACCACGTTCCACTCGTACTGCTACGCCCTGGTCCGGGCGCACCAGGACGCCGACCTGTTCGCCGATCCGCTGCGCCTGCTGTCCGGGCCCGAGCAGGACGTCACCGTCCGCGAACTGCTCGCGGGCCAGCTCGACCTGGAGAAGGAGGGCCTGGGCCAGGTCCGCTGGCCGGACGAACTGCGCGCCTGTCTGACCACCCGCGGCTTCGCCGACGAGGTGCGCGCCGTGCTGGCCCGCAGCCGTGAGCTGGGCCTCGGCCCGGACGCGCTGGCCGACTTCGCCCGCCGCACCGGCCGCCCGGACTGGACCGCGGCCGCCCAGTTCCTCGCCGAGTACCTCGACATCCTCGACGCCCAGGGCGTCCTGGACTACGCCGAGCTGGTGCACCGCGCGGTCCTGCTCGCCGAGCGTCCCGAGGTGGCTGCGGAGCTGGCCGGCCGGTACGACGCGGTGTACGTCGACGAGTACCAGGACACCGACCCCGCCCAGGTGCGCCTGCTGCACGCGCTGGCCGGGAACCGGGGGCGCGCGCCGGGGTACACCCGGGGGCACGGCGAGGGCGGCCGGGGCGAGGGAGAGAACGTGCGCGGTGAGGGTGCGCGCGCCGGGGATGCGCGAAGCGAGGGGGCGCGCGCCGGGCGGACGCTGATCGCCTTCGGCGACCCCGACCAGTCGATCTACACGTTCCGGGGCGCCGACGTGAACGGCATCCTCGACTTCCCGGACACCTTCCGCCGGGCCGACGGTACCCCCGCGCCCGTGGGCGTCCTCACCACCTCGCGCCGCTCCGGGGCCGGACTGCTGGCGGCGACCCGGCTGCTCACCCGCCGGATGGCGCTGACCCGGCTGCCCGCCGACACGGTCCGCGCCCACCGCGAGCTGCACGCCGTCCGGGACGGCGGCCGCGTCGAGACGTACACCTACCCGACCGCGTCCACGGAGCTGGAGAACATCGCGGACCTGCTGCGCCGCGCCCATCTGGAGGACGGGGTTCCGTGGCAGGAGATGGCCGTGCTGGTACGGGCCGGAGGCCGCTCGCTGCCCGCCGTCCGCCGCGCCCTCACCTCCGCCGGCGTCCCCCTGGAGGTCGACGGCGACGACCTCCCGCTGCGCCACGAACCAGCCGTCGCCCCGCTGCTGACGGCCCTGCGGGCGGTGGCGACGGCAGCGCTGCGAGGCCTCCCCGAGGAGGACCAGGAGGAGAAGGGGGACCAGGACGAGGCGGACGGAGCGGACCCGGGCGGGAATGACGGAGCGGACCCGGGCGGGACCGGCGGGGCGGGCCCGGGCGGGACCAGCGGGGCGGGCCGTGCGGGGGCCCGAACGCCCTCCTGGCTCGACACCGAGACCGCCCTCACCCTCCTCACCTCCCCGCTCGGCTCCATGGACGCCGCCGACCTGCGCCGCCTCGGCCGTGCCCTGCGCGACGAGGAACGCGCCGCCGGGATCCGGGTCCCCGCCCCCTCCGACGACCTGCTCGCCCGCGCCCTCGCCGAGCCCGAACGCCTCGTCACGCACGACCCGGCGTACGCCCACGGCGCGCAGCGCCTCGGCGCGCTCCTGCGCAAGGCCCGTGAGCTCCTCGAAGGCGGCGGCACCGCCGAGGAGGCCCTGTGGACCCTGTGGAACGGCACCCCCTGGCCCGGCAGGCTGGAGCGGGCCGCGCTGCGCGGCGGGGCGGGCGGCCGCAACGCCGACCGCGATCTCGACGCGGTGTGCGCCCTGTTCGACACGGCCGCGCGCGCCGAGGAGCGCACCGGCGGGCGTGGGGCCCTCAACTTCCTGGAAGAGGTCGACGCCCAGGACATCGCCGCCGACACCCTCTCCCGGCGGACCGCCCGCCCCGACGCCGTACGCCTGATGACCGCCCACCGCTCCAAGGGCCTTGAGTGGCGGCTCGTCGTCGTCGCCGGGGTCCAGGAAGGGCTCTGGCCCGACCTCCGCCGCCGGGGCTCCCTCCTGGAGGCGGACCGCATCGGCCGCGACGGGCTCGCCGAACCCCTCACGCCCGGCGCCCTCCTCGCCGAGGAACGCCGCCTCTTCTACGTCGCCGCCACCCGCGCCCGCGAGCGCCTCGTCGTCACGGCCGTGAAGGCCCCCGCCGACGACGGCGACCAGCCCTCCCGCTTCCTCACCGAGCTGGGCGTCGAACCCCGCGACGTCACCGGCCGCCCGCGCCGCCCCCTCGCCGTCGCCGCGCTCGTCGCCGAACTGCGCGCCACCACGGTCGACCCGGGAGCCTCCGACGCGCTGCGCGAGGCTGCCGCCCACCGCCTCGCCCGGCTCGCCGCGCTCACCGACGACGAAGGGCAGCCGCTGGTGCCCGCGGCCCACCCGTACCGCTGGTGGGGGCTGGAAGAACCGACCCGCTCCGCCGTTCCGCTGCGCGACCGCGACCAGCCCGTCACCCTCTCCGGCTCCGCGCTGGACCAGCTCGCCAACACCTGCGCCCTCCAGTGGTTCCTGGGCCGCGAGGTGAAGGCCGACGCCCCCGCCACCGCCGCCCAGGGGTTCGGCAACGTCGTCCACGTCCTCGCCGACGAGGTCGCCTCCGGCCGGACCCCCGCCGACCTGGACGTCCTCATGGAGCGCCTGGACTCCGTCTGGAACGGCCTCGCCTTCGACGCCCCCTGGAAGTCCGAGCAGGAGAAGGACCACGCCCGCGCCGCCCTGGAACGCTTCCTGCACTGGCACGTCCTGGACCGGGCCGGCCGGACCCCCACCGCGAGCGAGCACGACTTCGACGTGACGCTGGAGGCGGGGGAGTACGCCGTCCGCATCCGGGGCTCCATGGACCGGGTCGAGCAGGACGCCGAGGGCCGGGCGTACGTCGTCGACTTCAAGACCGGCAAGGGCGCCCCCACCAAGGACGAGGTCGCCGCCCACCCCCAGCTCGCCGTCTACCAGCTCGCCGTCCGCGAGGGCGCGGTCGACGAGGTCTTCGACGGCAACCGGCCCGAACCGGGCGGCGCCGAACTGGTCCAGCTCCGTCAGCCCGCCCCCAAGAAGGAGGGCGGCGAGGCCTTCCCCAAGGTCCAGGCCCAGGAACCGCTGGCGGGGGAGTGGGTCTCCGACCTGCTCGCCACCGCCGCCGGAAAGGTCCTGGACGAACGGTTCACGCCCACCACCGGAACGCACTGCTCCCACTGCACCTTCCGCACCTCGTGCAGCGCCCAGCCGGAGGGGCGGCAGGTGGTGGAGTAGCCCACCGCATCCGGATGCCAGGTGGTGGAGCAGCCGCCGCATCCGGTTCGTGCCGGGTTGTCGGCGGTCCCGGTTACCGTTGTCCGGGTGTCCCCACGCATCACCGATCCCGAGCAGCTCAAGGAGCTCCTCGGGATTCCGTTCACCCCGGAGCAGACGGCCTGCATCGTCGCGCCGCCCGCCCCGCAGGTGATCGTGGCCGGAGCCGGGTCGGGCAAGACCACGGTGATGGCCGCCCGCGTGGTCTGGCTGGTGGGCACCGGACAGGTCGCGCCCGAGCAGGTCCTCGGCCTCACCTTCACCAACAAGGCGGCGGGCGAGCTGGCCGAGCGCGTCCGCAAGGCGCTGATCGCCGCCGGGGTCACCGACCCCGACGTCATCGACCCGGACAACCCCCCGGGCGAGCCCACCATCTCCACCTACCACGCGTTCGCCGGCCGCCTCCTCACCGAGCACGGCCTGCGCATCGGCCTGGAGCCCTCCACCCGCCTCCTCGCCGACGCCACCCGCTACCAGCTGGCGGCCAAGGTGCTGCGCGAGGCCCCGGGCCCGTATCCGGCGCTCACCCGGTCCTTCTCCACCCTGGTCAGCGATCTGCTCGCGCTCGACGGGGAGCTGTCCGAACACCTCGTACGGCCGGGGACGCTGGAGACGTACGACACCGAGCTGCTGCACGAGCTGGCCACCGCCAAGCTCAGCAACGCCGACCTGCGCAAGATCCCCGAGGCCGCCGAGGCCCGCCGCTCGCTCCTCGGCCTCACCGAGCGCTACCGGGCCGCCAAGCGCAGCCGGGACCTGCTGGACTTCGGCGACCAGATCGCGCTCTCCGCCGAGCTGGCCCTGACCCGGCCGGAGGTCGGGAGGATCCTGCGCGAGGAGTTCCGGGTCGTTCTTCTCGACGAGTACCAGGACACGTCGGTGGCGCAGCGGCTGCTGCTCTCGGCGCTGTTCGGCAGAGGCGGCAGCGGTGGTACGGAGCCGGGGGTGGCCGACCACGCGGCTCCCACCGGCCAGGCGGCTCCCACCGGCCACGCGGCTCCCACCGGCCACGCGGCTCCCACCGGCCACGCGGTGACCGCCGTGGGCGACCCCTGCCAGGCGATCTACGGCTGGCGCGGCGCGTCCGTCGCCAACCTCGACGACTTCCCCGAGCACTTCCCGCACGCCGACGGCACCCCCGCCACCCGCTACAGCCTCAGCGAGAACCGGCGCAGCGGCGGACGTCTCCTCCAGCTCGCCAACGGCCTCGCCGAGCCGCTGCGCGCGATGCACGAGGGCGTCGAGGCGCTGCGCCCCGCGCCGGGCGCCGAACGCGACGGCGTGGTCCGCTGCGCCCTCCTGAACACGCACACCGAGGAGGTCGACTGGCTCGCCGACTCCCTCGCCCACCTCGTCCGCACCGGCACCCCGCCCGGCGAGATCGCCGTCCTGTGCCGCACCGCCGGGGACTTCCCCGAGATCCAGGCGGCCCTGGTCGCCCGGGACATCCCGGTCGAGGTCGTCGGCCTCGCCGGACTGCTCCACCTGCCCGAGGTCGCGGACCTGGTGGCCGTCTGCGAGGTCCTCCAGGACCCGGGGGCCAACGCATCCCTGGTCCGGCTGCTGACCGGACCGCGCTGGCGCATCGGCCCCCGTGACCTCGCGCTCCTCGGCCGCCGCGCCCGCCTTCTCGTCCACCGGGCCGGCCACGCGGACGAGGCCGACGCGGACCAGCGGCTCGCGGAGGCCGTCGAGGGCACGGACCCGGCCGAGGTGATATCGCTCGCGGACGCGCTGGACACCTTCCTGGTCGCGGGGGACGCGGCCGACGACGGGCTGCCGTTCTCCGCCGAGGCCCGCGTCCGCTTCGCCCGCCTCGCCCGGGAGTTGCGCGACCTGCGCCGCTCGCTCGCGGACCCCCTGATGGACGTCCTGCACCGGGTCCTGGCCACCACCGGTCTGGAGGTCGAGCTGTCCGCGTCCCCGCAGGCGCTGGCCGCTCGCCGCCGCGAGACCCTGGCCAACTTCCTCGACACAGCGGCCCGGTTCGCCTCGCTGGACGGAGAGGCGTCGCTGCTCGCCTTCCTCGGCTTCCTGCGCACCGCCGCGCAGTACGAGAAGGGCCTCGACAACGCGCTGCCCGGCGGCGAGAACACCGTCAAGGTCCTCACCGCCCACAAGTCCAAGGGGCTGGAGTGGGACGTCGTCGCCGTCCCCGGACTGGTCACGGGCCAGTTCCCCAGCGGCCAGTCCCGGGACGCCTGGACCGCCCAGGCCAAGGTGCTCCCACACGCCCTGCGCGGCGACGCGGCGACGCTCCCGGCCCTCGACAGCTTCGACGCCAAGGGGATCAAGGCGTTCAAGGAGGAGATGAAGGAGCACCAGCACACGGAGGAACTGCGCCTCGGCTACGTCACCTTCACCCGCCCCCGCTCCCTGCTCCTCGGCTCCGGCCACTGGTGGGGCCCGTCCCAGAAGCGGACGCGCGGCCCTTCCGCCTTCCTGGAGGCGCTGTACGAGCACTGCGCGGCGGGCCACGGCGAGATCGAGGCCTGGGCGGACGAGCCCGCCGAGGACGAGGAGAACCCGGCCCTCGCGGAGCGCGACGCCGACCTGGCCTGGCCGCTCCCGCTCGACGCCGACGCCCTGGCCCGCCGCCGCGCCGCCCGGGACACGGTCCTGGCCCACCTGGAGCGCATGGCCGTCCGGGGGGACGAGCAGGCACCGGCGTACGCCCCCGGACCCGGCGACGTACCGGCGCACGAACCCTGGGACGACGAGCCTCCGCTCGACGAGCCCCCGGCCGACGAGGACTGGGACTGGGACGCGCTCCCCACCGAACGCCCCCCGGGCCCGTGGGAGACCGAACCGGACCCGGTGGACACGGCCTCCGAGCCGCCCCCACACACCGAGGCCGCACCGGACACGGCCTCCGAGCCGGCCCCGCACACCGGGCCGCCCCCCCACATCCCGGCCGCCCGCCACCCGCAGGAGGATCCGGCCGCCCGCCACGCCCCGGAAACCACCGAACCGGCCGACCGGCTCACCCCCGAGGAGGCCCGCACCCTCGCCTCCTGGGACCGGGACCTGGACTCCCTCGCCGGAGAGCTGCGCCGCGCCCGCGCCACCGTGCGCGAGGTGGTCATCCCCGCCGCCCTCTCCGCCACCCAGCTGCTGCGCCTGGCCGAGGACCCCGACGCCTTCGCCCGCGAGCTGGCCCGCCCCATGCCCCGCCCCCCGCAGCCCGCCGCCCGCCGGGGCACCCGGTTCCACGCCTGGGTCGAGTCCCGGTACGAGGAGCTGCCGCTGCCCCTGCTGGGCCCCGACGAGCTGCCCGGCGGCGACGAGAGCGACGCCGAGATCGCCGACGAGCGGGACCTCGCCGAGCTGAAGGAGGCGTTCGAGCGCACGGCGTACGCCCGGCGCACCCCGTACCGGGTGGAGACCCCCTTCCAGATCACCCTGGCGGGCCGCGTGATCCGGGGCCGGATCGACGCCGTCTACCGCACGGGCGACACCTACGAGATCGTCGACTGGAAGACCACCCGCCACCGCACCGCCGACCCGCTCCAGCTCGCCGTCTACCGGCTGGCCTGGGCCGAGCTGCACGATCTGCCGCTCGACGCGGTCACCGCCACGTTCCTCTACGTACGCACGGGCGAGACCGTCCATCCGCAGGGGCTGCCCGGCCGGGCGGAGCTGGAGCGGATCCTGCTGGACGAGCCGGACCCCGATGGCGGATAGGCTCAAGAGCATGAGCGAGACCCCGGACAGCGTCGTCCGTACGTACACCGAGCAGCACCGCGCCGCCTTCCTCGACGACCTCGCCGAGTGGCTGCGCATCCCCTCCGTGTCCGCGCAGCCGGAGCACGACGGGGACGTACGGCGCAGCGCCGTGTGGCTGAGCGACAAGCTCAAGGAGACCGGCTTCCCGGTCGCCGAGATCTGGGATACCCCCGGCGCCCCGGCGGTCTTCGCCGAGTGGCCGAGCGAGGACCCCGGCGCCCCGACCGTCCTGGTCTACGGCCACCACGACGTCCAGCCCGCCGCCCGCGAGGACGGCTGGGCGACCGACCCGTTCGAGCCGGTGATCCGGGACGGCCGGATGTACGGTCGCGGCGCGGCCGACGACAAGGGCCAGGTGTTCTTCCACACCCTGGGCGTCCGCGCCCACCTCGCCGCGACCGGCCGCACCACCCCCGCCGTCAACCTCAAGCTGCTGATCGAGGGCGAGGAGGAGTCCGGCTCGCCGAACTTCCGCGCCCTGGCCGAACAGCACGCGGAGCGGCTCGCCGCCGACGCGGTGATCGTCTCGGACACCGGCATGTGGGACGAGGACACCCCGACCGTCTGCACCGGCATGCGCGGCCTCGCCGAGTGCGAGATCCAGCTGTACGGGCCCGCCCAGGACATCCACTCCGGATCGTTCGGCGGAGCCGTTCCCAACCCGGCCACCGAGATCGCCCGGCTGGTCGCCGCCCTCCACGACGAGGACGGCAAGGTCGCGATCCCCGGCTTCTACGACGGGGTCACCGACCTCACCGACGCCGAGCGGGCCCTCTTCGCCGAGCTGCCCTTCGACGAGGCGACCTGGCTGCGCACCGCCAAGTCGGGCGCCGCGTCCGGCGAGGCCGGGTACTCCACGCTGGAGCGCGTCTGGGCCCGCCCCACCGCCGAGGTCAACGGCATCGGCGGCGGCTACCAGGGCGCCGGAAGCAAGACGATCATCCCCTCGTCCGCCCTGGTGAAGATCAGCTTCCGGCTGGTCGACGGCCAGGACCCCGACGACGTACAGAAGACCGTCCGCGCCTGGGTGGAGTCCCGCATCCCGGCGGGCATCCGGCACACCATCGCCTTCCAGCCCGCCACCCGCCCCTGTCTGACCCCGCTGGACCACCCCGCCCTGCAGGCCGTGGCCCGCGCGATGGGCCGGGCCTTCGGGAAGAAGATCCTCTTCACCCGCGAGGGAGGCTCGGGCCCGGCCGCCGACCTCAGGGACGTGCTCGGCGCCCCCGTCCTCTTCCTCGGTATCTCCGTACCCTCCGACGGCTGGCACGCCCCCGACGAGAAGGTCGAGCTGGACCTGCTTCTCAAGGGCGTGGAGACGACCGCCCACCTGTGGGGCGAACTGGCCAAGGCGCTCGGCCGGTGAACCTCGGCCGATGAACCCCGCCCCACCTCCGTACACCCGATCCACCCAGGGGGAGTAGGAAGCACCTGTGAGCACCTTCGACAACGCCACCGCAGACCGCCCGATCGGCCTCACCGCGCCGAGCGGCATCGACCGCGCGGCACACCACCGTCTCGACGAGGCGTGGCTGGCCGTGGCGTGGAGCCACCCGACGACCCGCGTCTTCGTCGTCTCCGGCGGTCAGGTGCTGATCGACGACACCCCCGACGGGGGCACCGAGATCGTCATGACCCCGGCCTTCGAGGCCCCGGTCACCGAGACCCACCGGTACTTCCTCGGCACCGACGAGGACGGCGTCAGCTACTTCGCGCTCCAGAAGGACTCGCTGCCCGGCCGCATGGACCAGTCGGCCCGCCCGGCCGGACTCCGCGAGGCGGGCCTGCTCCTCGGCCCCCGGGACGCGGGGCTGATGGTGCACGCCGTCGCCCTGGAGAACTGGCAGCGGCTCCACCGCTTCTGCTCCCGCTGCGGCGAACGCACCGTCATCGCGGCGGCCGGGCACATCCGCCGCTGCCAGGCGTGTGGGGCCGAGCACTACCCGCGTACCGACCCGGCGGTCATCATGCTGGTCACCGACGACCAGGACCGGGCGCTGCTCGGCCGCCAGGTGCACTGGCCGGAGGGCCGCTTCTCCACCCTCGCCGGGTTCGTCGAGCCGGGTGAGTCGATCGAGCAGTCCGTGGCCCGTGAGGTCTACGAGGAGGCCGGGATCACGGTCGGCGAGGTCGAGTACGTCGCCAGCCAGCCGTGGCCGTTCCCCTCCAGCCTGATGCTCGGCTTCATGGCGCGGGCCACCTCCTTCGACATCAACGTCGACGGCGAGGAGATCGAGGAGGCCCGCTGGTTCTCCCGCGAGGACCTCACCGCCGCCTTCGAGTCCGGCGAGATCATGCCCCCGTTCGGCATCTCCATCGCGTCCCGCCTGATCGAGCTCTGGTACGGCAAGCCGCTCCCGAAACCGGGCGCGGTGAAGCGGACCGCCTGAGGTCCGTCGACGTCCGCGCCCCCGGACACACGACTGCCCCCGGCGGTGCCGGGGGCAGTGGTACGCGCGACAGGCGGTCGTCTCTCCGCCGGATCAGGCGGCGAGCGCCTGCTTCACCTGGGCGAGCGAGGGGTTCGTCATGACCGACTCGGTGCCCGAGGGGGCCACGATCAGCAAGGTGGGGACCGTCTGGTTTCCGCCATTCGCCTTCTCGACGAACGCGGCGGACTCCGGGTCGTGCTCGATGTTGACCTCGTTGTACGCGATGCCCTCGCGGTCCATCTGGCTCTTCAGCCGACGGCAGTAGCCGCACCAGGTGGTGCTGTACATCGTCACAGTGCCCGCCATGTCGCTGGCGCTCCTTCGTCTCGTCCGTACCGCTGCGCGGCCGGCAGCGTCACCTGCGGACCGGCCGCTCACCGCAGCGCTCCCGCAAGGTTAAGGAACGCACGGGAGGTGGCCACCATTCCCGCGACGCCGGTGCGGCCCCGGTGACCGGCCCCGCACCTCCCGCCCCGGTACGACAAACAGCTCACACCTGTGGACGACCGCCGCATCCGCCCCCGGGTACCTGGCAGCATGGCGGGGTGACAGCAGCAACGCACTCCACCCTCTTCCCGCAGGTACCCGAGACCCCGGACGCCGTGCTCGACGGGCTCGACCCCGAGCAGCGCGAGGTGGCGCTCGCCCTGCACGGACCGGTGTGCGTGCTGGCCGGAGCCGGTACGGGCAAGACCCGCGCGATCACCCACCGCATCGCGTACGGGGTGCGGGCGGGCATCCTCCAGCCCGCCACGGTCCTTGCCGTCACGTTCACCAACCGGGCCGCCGGAGAGATGCGCGGCCGCCTCCGTCAGCTCGGCGCGACCGGCGTCCAGGCGCGGACCTTCCACTCCGCCGCGCTCCGGCAGCTCCAGTATTTCTGGCCGAAAGCAGTCGGTGGCGAGCTGCCCCGGCTGCTGGAGCGGAAGGTGCAGCTCGTCGCCGAGGCCGCCGCCCGCTGCGAGCTCCGGCTCGACCGCAGCGAGCTGCGGGACGTCACCAGCGAGATCGAGTGGGCCAAGGTCACCCAGACCGTCCCCGCCGACTACGCGGCGGCCGTCGCCAAGGCCCAGCGGGACGCCCCCCGGGACCCGGCGGTGCTCTCCCAGATCTACTCCGCGTACGAACAGCTCAAGCGCGACCGCTCGGTGATCGACTTCGAGGACGTGCTGCTGCTGATGGTCGGCATCCTCCAGGACCGGGGAGACATCGCCGACCACGTGCGCGGCCAGTACCAGCACTTCGTCGTCGACGAGTACCAGGACGTGAGCCCGCTCCAGCAGCGGCTGCTCGACCTCTGGGTCGGCGACCGGGACAATCTCTGCGTCGTCGGCGACGCCAGCCAGACGATCTACTCCTTCACCGGGGCCACCCCTGACCACCTGCTGAACTTCCGCACCCGCCACCCCGGGGCGACCGTCGTCAAGCTGGTCCGGGACTACCGCTCCACCCCGCAGGTCGTCCACCTCGCCAACGGCCTGCTGAGCCAGGCCCACGGCAAGGCCGCCGACCACCGCCTGGAGCTGGTCTCGCAGCGCGGCAAGGGCCCCGAGCCGGTCTACACGGAGTACGGGGACGAGCCCGGCGAGGCCGAGTCCACCGCCCGGCGCATCCGCGACCTCATCGCCGCGGGCGTGCCGGCCGGCGAGATCGCCGTGCTCTACCGGGTCAACTCCCAGTCCGAGGTCTACGAGCAGGCCCTCGCGGACGCCGGGGTGCCCTATCAGCTGCGCGGCGCCGAGCGGTTCTTCGAGCGGGCCGAGGTCCGAGAGGCGGGCATCGCCCTGCGCGGCGCGGCCCGCGCCGGGCGCAACGACTCCCTCCTCGACGGCGCGGAGGACCTGGCCTCCCAGGTGCGGGCGGTGCTCTCCACCAAGGGCTGGACCACCCGCCCGCCCGCAGGATCGGGCTCCGTGCGCGACCGCTGGGAGTCGCTGGCCGCGCTGGTGCGCCTCGCCGAGGACTTCGAGACGGCGAAACCGGGGGCGACCCTGACCGACCTGGTCCGCGAGCTCGACGAACGGGCGGCCGCCCAGCACGCCCCGACGGTCCAGGGAGTGACGCTGGCATCGCTGCACGCCGCCAAGGGCCTCGAATGGGACGCCGTGTTCCTGGTCGGACTGACCGAGGGCATGATGCCGATCGCCTACGCCAAGACCGACGAGCAGGTCGAGGAGGAGCGGCGCCTGCTGTACGTCGGGATCACCCGCGCCCGCGTCCACCTCTCGCTCTCCTGGGCGCTGACCCGGTCCCCGGGCGGCCGGGGAGGCCGCAAGCCGACCCGCTTCCTGAACGGGCTGCGGCCGGGCTCGACGGGGTCCGGTGCGCGGGGCGGTGTCGGTGGGGGCGGTGGGATCGACCGGGGCACCGGGCGGGCCGCGACCACCGGGCGGGCCCCGGCCGTCGAACGCAAGCCCAGAAGCCCGGTGCGCTGCCGGGTCTGCGGCCGGACGCTCACCGACGCGGGCGAGATGAAGCTGATGCGCTGCGAGGAGTGTCCTTCGGACATGGACGAGGGACTGTACGAGCGGCTCCACGAGTGGCGCGCCGGCCAGGCGGCCCTGCTCGGCCAGCCCGACTACTGCGTCTTCACCGAGAAGACCCTCATGGCGATCGCCGAGGCCGTGCCGTCCACCGAGGGCGAGCTGGTCGTCATCGCCGGTGTCGGCAACCGGAAGTTGGGCCGCTTCGGCGCCGACGTTCTGGCCATCTGCGCAGGTGAGACGGTTGGTGACGGGCCCGACGAGGGCCCCGGCACGACCTGAGAAAAACTCGTCCAGAAAATAGTTTGCGCGCGCACCAGTCGTCACCATAGGTTCTTAACCACGGGAACAGCGACTTCTCTGAAGCCCTGGCTCCGTGCTGTACTTAGCTGTACTTATCCGCATACGCAGGACCGGCCCCGGCCGGTCCCATGAGACGCCGAGAGGAGGCGATTGAAGTGATCAGCATCATCGAAACCCAGAAAATGACCGATCTTTCGGTCGTCTCCGCCTGCTCGCTCGGCCTCACCCGCTCCGCGGCTGCCTCGCTCCACGCCACCGGTCTGTCCGGCATTTCTGCCGCCCGTCCGCTGTCTCCGGCGAGCCTCCCCGTGACGCGGGAGCGCAATGAGCGACCGATCGAGGCATCGGCGGCAGCAGTAGTGAAGGCAGCGCAGGCCCAGGCCTATGCCTTTGCGGCAGCCGGTGCCGGAGTCAAGACGCAGACGCAGATGAAGCACCACACGATGTGGGCCTTCCGTGGGCCTGAACCCTGGAGCGATCCAGCCTGATCCAGCATCAGGCCGGCGCCTTCAGGGCCGCGGAACCCCACTCGGGATCCGCGGCCCTTTTGTTTTGTCCGAACGGACGGAACGGAACGAAGGAGCCTCGGGACCAGCAGGACCTGGTACCAGCAGCCAACCGGCCAACCGGCCGGCACGACCAGACGAGGACACCACCCACCGTGCACATCGAAACGCACGCCCCGTCAGTACCGCTCTCCACCCCGAACTCGCCGCCCGGCTCCACGGAGGACTCCACCTTGACCCCGCTCACCACGCTCACCGCGCTCGACGACGCCATCGAGAACCTCGGTGTCCCCGTCCCGTGCCGCTCCTACGACCCGGAGGTCTTCTTCGCCGAGTCGCCCGCCGACGTCGAGTACGCCAAGTCCCTCTGCCGCACCTGCCCGCTCGTCGAGGCCTGCCTCGCCGGCGCGAAGGACCGCCGCGAGCCGTGGGGTGTCTGGGGCGGCGAGCTCTTCGTCCAGGGTGTCGTCGTGGCCCGCAAGCGTCCGCGTGGCCGTCCGCGCAAGAACCCGGTCGCAGCGTGACCGCGACCTGTGGGGTCCCCGCCCCCACCCGCAGTCTGCGCCTCGGAACGATCGACCGCCCCTACACACATGACCCCCGGAATCAGGCACCGATGATCACCCCCACGAAGGAGCCCGTCGGCTCCGCCACCCCCGACGTCACCATCAGCGGCGCGAACGACTCGCGCAAGAACAGGACCCGCGAAATGCAACTCATCCCAGAAGCCCTGGCACGTGCGCATATGCACGACCGCCTGCGGGAGGCCCAGGAGGACCGCCAGTCGGCCCGCCTGCTCGCCGCCCGCCGGATGCAGCGCCGAGCGGAGCGCGCCTCGCTGCGCGCCCGCCGCGCGCTGGCCATGGCGGTCATGCACTGATCTGCCATGTACCGATCTGCCATGTACTGGCGGTCATGCACTGGCCTGCGTAGCCATCACGCCCCGGGGGGCCGTCCGGACACGGACGGCCCCCCGGGGCGTTTGCGCTGTCGGCCGTCCGGCCACGGGGATATCGTCAGGAGGTGGACGAGGAGACCGAGCCCCCTGAGCAGTCCGAGAATCCGGAACAGCCCGAACGGCCCGCCGCGGGAAGCGTGGTGTGCGCCCGGTGCGGCACCACCGCCGAAGGCGGCACCATCCCCGTGACCTGGCTCAGCTCCGTGGAGGACGGGCGCCGTCTCCACTTCTGCGAGAGCTGCGCCCGCCTTCACATCCGTGCGATCGAGAGCCGCCTCGACTCACTCTGGTGGTGAACCCCGGAGCCCCTCGGCCCGCCTACACCTGGACCGTCTCCCCCTCCGGCTCGCCCTTTTTCTTCGGTGCCTCGGCTGCCTCGGTCGCCTCGGTCGCCTCGGCGAGGAACCCCGGCAGCCACTCCTCCAGCTCTTCACGCATCCGGACCGTCGCGCCGAGCTGGCACAGCACCCCGATCGTGCTGAGCGTCACCCGGTGTATGAGGACATAGGACGGGGGGAGGTTCAGCTGCCGGCCGAGCTGATGGGCGGGGGAGCGCGGGTCCGCCACCCGGGCCGCCTGGTCACGGATCCAGCCACGGGTGAAGACGAACTCCTCCGCCTGCGTGGGCTCGATCATCGGAAGCAGGTAGTCGAGGACCTCGTCCGGGTCCAGGTCGATCGACTCCTTCACGAAGTTCTCTTCGCGCAGCAGCTCGTACACCCCGGCCGCGTCGCCCTCCATCGCCATCCTCAAGGAGTCGCCGATGGTCCGCGGCAGCCCGCCCGGAAGCCGGTCGACCGTGCCGAAGTCCAGCACTCCCAGCCGCCACGAACCGGCCAGGGTGTCCTCCGGCTCCGGATGCTCCGCGTCCTGGTCCGGGGGCAGCAGCCGGAAGTTCCCCGGGTGCGGGTCGGCGTGCAGCAGCCCGGTGCGGGCCGGACCGGAGAAGAGGAAGCGGGCCAGCAGCTGCCCCGCGCGGTCCCGCTGCTCCGCCGTACCCTCCACGATGACCTCGGACAGCGGGATCCCGTCGATCCACTCCGTCACCAGCACCTGGTCGGCCTGGTGCACCACCTGGGGGATCACCACATCCGGGTCGTCCGCGAACTCCGCCGCGTGCTCCCGCTGCGCCTGCGCCTCCAGCTCGTAGTCCAGCTCCTCCGACACCCGGTCGCGCAGCTCCTTGATCAACGGCTTGATGTCCACCCCCGGGACCAGCGGACCGAGCAGCCGGGCGAAGCGGCTGAGCTGGGCGAGGTCGGAGAGCAGCGCCTCGCCCGCCCCGGGATACTGCACCTTCACCGCGACGACGCGGCCGTCGTGCCACACCGCACGGTGCACCTGCCCGATCGAGGCGGCAGCCGCCGGGGTGTCCTCGAACTCCAGGAAGTACTCCCGCCAGTCCTCCCCGATCCGTTCCGCGAGCACCCCGTGGACCGTGCGCGCGGGGAGCGGCGGCGCGGCCTCCTGGAGCTTGGTCAGCGCGGCCCGGTAGGGGCCGGCGATCTCCTCGGGGAGCGCCGACTCGAAGACCGAGAGGGCCTGGCCCAGCTTCATGGCCCCGCCCTTCAGCTCACCCAGGGTCTTGAACAACTGGTCCGCCGTGCGCTGCTGCACCTCACGGGCGACCAGCTCGGCCGACTTCCCGCCGATCCGCTTGCCCAGACCCCAGGTGGCACGGCCGGCGAAGCCGAGCGGAAGCGCGGCCAGCTTGGCCGTACGCGTAACCGCCTTCCGGGGAAGATCAGACATGTGCCCCTCCAGTTCCCAGACTGCCGTGCCGCTCGGGCCTCCGGTGTCACCCCGGCGCCGACGGTCACCCCGCCATTGTGTCCTGCGCCGGAACGCCACCGAAGGCCCCCGCCCCTCCAGCGCCCCCGGCGGCCCCGCAGGAGCAGTCCGCATGCGGGCCGACCTGCTCGGACCGCCAGTCCAGCAGGGGAAGAGCGGCCTCCCAGCGGGTTCCGGTACAGGCGGGGAGATCCCCGTCCAGGAACGCCAGGGCATGCGCCGCTGCCAGACCGGCGACCGCCGTGGCGAGCCCCAGATCGCAGGCGGGCACCGCTCCCCGCCGTCCGGAACGCCACTGGGCCAGCATCCGGGGCCACTGCGGATCCCGGTCCGCGCGGTGCAGCTCCAGGCACCCCGCGCATCCGGTGCCCCCGGGGAGGACGAGCGGCCCGACCACTCCGGTGGCCTCGATCACGCCCGCGTAGAGATGAGGAGTGCCCGAGGCGATCCAGGGACCCGCGGTGTCCGTGACCGGTGCGTACACCGCGAGGCCGTCCCGGGGAGCGACGACGATCAGGGACAGGCCGCGCTCCCCGGTCTTCTCCGCCGGGCCGGGCCCCGGCGCCGAACGGCGGACGAGCCGACGGGCCGCCACATCGCGCCGTTCCCCCACGGACGCCGCGGGGAGACCCCCGGGCGCCACGTCCCAGGGCTCGGCCCGGCCCCCGTCGAGCACCTCCACATGCCCCACCCCCGCACCGGAGAGCACGGAGGCGATGGACGCCCCGACCCGGCCCGCACCCCGCACCTGGACCCGCATCGCCCGCCGGGCCTCCATCCGGCGCAGCCCGCCGCCCGGCTCGGGACGTACGACCGACAGCGAAGCCACGTCGGGACGCTGGCGGTCCATCACTTCGGCACGACGGCGCAGCACATCGGCTTCCGGACCCGCTGACCTCGGGTCGTCGAGGAGCCCGGCCTCCGTCAACCGGGCCAGCAGAACGTCCACGTGATGTTCCGACAGGTCCAGGGCGCGCGCCTCCTCGTACAGCAGCGGCAGTCCGCGCGTGCCGTCGAGCAGTTCCAGGAAACTCCCCGTGGCGATGTCCACCGGTCCGAGCGTCACGGCATGTGCGGGTGTCACACCGAACTGCACGGTGTTCCGTCCGCGCCAGGCGCGACGCAGTGCGGGCTTCAGCATCGGATACACGACTTCTCCCCCCGGGAAATGCCGCGGGCACGG
This sequence comes from Streptomyces globisporus C-1027, assembly GCF_000261345.2. NCBI lineage: Bacteria > Bacillati > Actinomycetota > Actinomycetes > Kitasatosporales > Streptomycetaceae > Streptomyces > Streptomyces globisporus. Next base: position 5,386,346 of record NZ_CP013738.1, read on the forward strand.
GTGCGCCCGCGGTCCTGCTGATCCGCGGAGCTTCGGGTTCATTCCGCTCTTTCCGCAGGACCACCGCCAGAATGCGGGCCCGCCGCGAACCGTGCGCGGAGTTGTCCACAGGTGCGGGCTGTTCATCGGATAACCCGGGGATCGTGGTCGTGCCACTCCCGGGGCGGGACTTCTTTCCCGGACAGCGGGTAACGTCGTGGCGTGCCCGCCGACCCTTCGTACGGCTCCGCCGGGGAGACCCCCGCGCGCAGCGCCGGAAGCCATCAGCGCAGCGCGGCAGCCCATCCGGCCCGCGCTTCGGCGACGAGCGCGGTCGAGGTCCGCCGGAGCACCCGGCGCAGGAAGTCGGTCTCCGCCTACCGCGAGGGCGACCGCACCATCGTGCTCATCCCCGCCCGGATGTCGCAGGCGGAGGAGCGGCGCTGGGTCGGCGTGATGCTGGACAAGCTCGCTGCCCAGGAGAGCAAGCGCCACCTGGGCGACACCGAGCTCACGGAACGTGCCGCCCGGCTGTCCGCCCAGTACTTCGACGGTCGCGCCAGGCCCGCCTCGGTGCGCTGGGTGACCAACCAGAACACCCGCTGGGGCTCATGCACCCCCGCCGAGGGCAGCGTCAGACTCTCGCACCGGCTTCAGGGAATGCCGGAGTACGTCGTCGACTACGTGCTCCTCCACGAACTGGCGCATCTGCTCGTCCCCGGACACGGCCCGGGGTTCTGGCGGCTGCTGGAGGCGTATCCGCGCACCGAGCGCGCCCGGGGGTTCCTGGAGGGCGTGGTGGCGGCCGAGCGGCTGCCGCAGCCGCCCGCCGACGGCGACGAGTGATCCGAGGTCATTCGCGTTCGTCGATTCTGTACCGGGTGTGTACCGGCTTGGTCCGATCTCGTTGTTTGCGGTTAGCCTGACGCGACGCATTTACCTTCGGGATGGGGGACGGTCGTTACGCATGGCCAGGGAATTCCAACGCGGCCACAAGGCCAAGATCAGTGATCTCACGGCAGGGACGGATCTGTACGTAGGCGTACAGATCGCCGCTCCGGGGCTGACTTTCGACATCAGCTGCTTCGGCCTGGACGCCAACGAGCAGCTCTCCGACGACCGGTACTTCATCTTCTTCAACCAGCCGAAATCGCCCGAGGAATCCATCCAGCTCCTGGGCGCGCAGTCCGGTGACACCGAGTCCTTCCGCGTCACGCTCGACCGCATCCCGGCAGCGATCCAGAAGCTCTCCTTCACCGCGACGCTCGACGGCGCCGGGCAGATGTCCCAGATCGGCCCGGGGTACATCCGGATCGTCGCGGGCGGCGAGGAAGTGGTGCGCTACTCCTTCACCGGATCGGAGTTCACCACCGAGCGCGCGGTGATGCTCGGCGACTTCTATCTGAAGGACGTCTGGCGTTTCGCCGCCGTCGGCCAGGGCTTCGACGGCGGTCTCGACGCGCTCCTGAAGAACTTCGGCGGCGAGGTCGCCGAGGAGGAGGCGCCGTCCGCCCCGGCGGCAGCCGCCCCGGGCTTCGCTCCGCCGGCCCAGGCCGCCGCGCCTCCGGCCTTCGGCGCGCCAGCCGCCCCGTCCGTGCCCCAGGCCCCGCAGCCCGCCCCGTCCTTCGGTGCCCCGTCCGCGCCCACGCCGCCGCCCGCGCCGCAGCCGGTGCACACGGCGCCGACGATCGCCGCCCCGCTGGCACCTCATGCCCCGCAGGCCCCGTCCCCGTACGGCCAGCCGCAGCAGCCGCAGTTCGGCCAGGTCCCGGGCCAGGCCGCGCCGCCCGCCGCCCCCTTCGGCCAGCAGGTCCCCGCTCCCTACGGTCAGCCCGCGCCGGCCCCGTACGGTCAGCAGCCCCCCGGCTCCATGCCCCCGGGCGCCCCGCAGGGTGTGCCCCAGGGCGTGCCGGCCACGGGCGCGGGTCTTCAAGCGGCCCTCCAGCCCTACAAGGAGACCGCGACCGGGCAGCGCTGGACCCCGCAGAACCAGCAGCTCATGCGGGTCGACCTGACCATGGGCGGAGCCGGAGTCCTGGCCCGCCAGGGCAGCATGGTGATGTATCAGGGCAAGGTGGACTTCGGCTACAAGAGCGCCGGATTCGTCGGCCGCGCCGTGGGCAACGCCACCGGCCAGGAGATGCAGCTGATGCGCTGCACCGGTCGCGGGCAGGTCTTCCTCGCCGAGGAGGGCTCGCACCTGCACCCGGTCGAGCTGCAGGGCGACGGCATCTGCGTCTCCGCCGAGAACGTCCTCGCCTTCGACGAGTCCCTCCAGTACGAGGTGCGCAGGGTCGAGGGCCACGGCATCCCCGGCGGCGCGCTGTTCACCATGCTGTTCCAGGGCACCGGCACCGTGGTGGTGAAGACCCACGGCACCCCGGTCGTCCTGCCGGTCACGCCCACCACCTTCGCCGACTGCAACGCGGTCGTCGCCTGGTCGGCCGCCTCCCAGGTGATCGTCTCCAGCCAGGTCCGGCTGCGCCGCAACGCGTACCCCGGACACAGCGGCGAGACCGTGAACCTCCAGTTCCGGGGAGCCCCCGGCAACTTCATCGTCGTCCAGCCCTACGAGGTCTGAGGGAGCCCGTCATGAACCAGCAACTCGCGGGCTTCGCCCCGACCCCCGTCACGGCCCGGATGGAGAACCACGGCAGGACCATGCTCAAGGTCGCCATGGCCTCGGGGCAGGATCTCTTCGCACGCACCGGCTCGATGGTCGCGTACGAGGGCTTCATCCAGTACGAACCCAACCCGCCCGCTGCCCGGCAGATCGCCTCCCAGTGGATCACCGGCGAGGGCGCGCCCGTCATGAAGTGCTCCGGCGACGGGCTGCTCTACCTCGCCGACTACGGCGCCGACGTGGTCGTCATCAACCTCAACAACGACTCCATCTCCGTCAACGGCACCAACCTCCTCGCCTTCGACGCCCACCTCACCTGGGGCGTCGAGAAGGTCAAGGGGCTCGCCAAGTTCGCCGGACAGGGCCTGTGGAACGTCGTCGTCCAGGGCACCGGATGGGTCGCCATCACCTCCCGGGGCACCCCGATCGTCGTCGACTGCGGACGCGGCGAGGACGAGACGTACGTCGACCCGGACGCGCTCGTCGCCTGGTCCCCGAACCTCAAGGTGAAGGGCAAGCGCAGCTTCAAGGCGGGCTCACTGATCGGACGCGGCAGCGGTGAGGCGTACCAGATGGCCTTCTCCGGCCAGGGCATCGTCGTCGTCCAGCCGAGCGAGGACAGCACGGACCGCCTGCGGATCCGGAACTGACGGGGAGGGAGAACACATCATGCAGAGTCCGCTTTTCAGCTACACCGAGCAGCAGACCCAGGACCGGTACGCCATCCAGAACCCGCAGCTCCTGCGGGTCTCGCTGACCGGGCACGACGACATCCTCGCCCGCAAGGGCGCGATGGTCGCCTACCAGGGCCTGATGGACTTCGACGGGGAATACCAGTCGCGGAGCCAGCGCAACGCCCGCGCGCGCACCGGCGAGGGCCTCGACCTGATGCGCGTGTCCGGCCAGGGCACCGTCTACCTCGCCAACCTCGCGCAGTACATCCACGTCGTGGACGTCGACCGCGAGGGGATGACGGTGGACAGCTCCTACGTCCTCGCGCTCGACTCCTCGCTGCACACCGAGGTCATCGCGGTCGACAGCCAGTACGGCATCTCCGGCAGCGGCAAGTACCAGCTCAACATCTCCGGCGCGGGCAAGGTCGCCCTCATGACCTCGGGCCAGCCGCTGATGATGCAGGTCACGCCCGAGAAGTACGTCAACGTCGACGCGGACGCGATCGTCGCCTGGTCCAGCTCCCTGCGGGTGCAGATGCAGGCCCAGACGCACTCCTCCGGCGTCTTCAGGCGTCGGGGCAACACGGGGGAGGGCTGGGAGCTGAGCTTCCTCGGTCAGGGCTTCGCCCTGGTCCAGCCGAGCGAGGTCATGCCTCCGCAGAACGCCCAGATCGGCCAGGGCGCCCGTGCCCAGTTCGGCATGGGCCAGCAGGGCTCCCACGGCCAGAACCAGAACAACGCCTGGAACTGACCGGCACCGCGCGGGTCCGGCGGACCACAGCGATAAGGGGCGGCCTCCCGGAGGCCGCCCCTTACGCACATCGCCTGCGGCCCGCCGCTACAGCCGGGCCCGCGTCGCCTCCAGCAACCGGACGACCGAGGCGTCGGCCACGTCGGGCACCTCCTCGTAGCCGAACCAGCGCAGCTCCAGGGACTCCTCGCTGATCCGCTCCGCCGCCCCGGCCGGGGCCAGCGCGGCGTACTGCACATCGAGGTGCCAGTTGCAGGGGGACGGAATCGGGTGCCGGTCCAGCCGGACCGGTCCGCCGGACAGCAGGGTGAGCCCCGCGATACCGGACTCCTCCGTCGCCTCCCGGAGCGCCGCCGCCTCCAGGGTGGCGTCCCGCTCCTCGCAGTGGCCGCCCATCTGGAGCCACATCCGGAGCTTCCGGTGCAGGGTCAGCAGAACCTTGCCCCGCTCCGGGTCGATCACCAGGGCGCTGGCCGTCACATGCCCGGCGCCGCACGCCTTCCACATGCCGTCGTCGTGGCGTGCCAGGTGGTCCAGGTAGGCCTGTCGCAGCTCCGCCTGGTCACTGTGCGTGCCTTCGAGGTGCCCGGAAGGGCCCTCGTGGGCGTACCCCTTCAGTACGAGGACGGCGTCTTCGTACAGGCTCACTGCTCGGGGCCGCCCTTGCCGTCTTCCTTGCCGTCATCGCTCTCGGCGGGCTTCTGCGGGCCCTTCGCCGCCTCGCCGAGCATCTTGTCCAGCTCGGAGAAGTCGGCCTGCTCGTGGTGGACGAAGCCGTCCGGGTCGTCCAGGTCGTGGGCGGTCGGCAGCATGTCCGGGTGGGCCCAGAGCGCGTCCCGGCCCTCCAGACCCCGGGCGTCCGTGAGCGAGGCCCATAGGCGCGAGGCGTCCCGCAGCCGGCGCGGGCGCAGCTGGAGACCGATGAGCGTGGCGAACGTCTGCTCGGCCGGTCCACCGGAGGCGCGACGCCTGCGCATCGTCTCGCGCAGCGCGTCGGACGAGGTCAGCCGGGACTTCGCGGCCTCGTGGACCACCGCGTCCACCCAGCCCTCCACCAGCGCGAGAGCCGTCTCCAGACGGGCCAGGGACGCCTTCTGCTCGGGCGTGTCCTCGGGCTGGAACATGCCCTGCTGAAGGGCGTCCTGCAACTGCTCCGGCTGCGAGGGGTCGAACTGGCCGACGACGTCCTCCAGCTTGCTGGTGTCGACCTTGATGCCGCGCGCATACGCTTCGACGGCACCGAACAGATGCGACCGCAGCCACGGCACATGGGCGAAGAGCCGCTGGTGAGCCGCCTCGCGCAGGGCCAGATACAGCCGGACCTCGTCCTGCGGAACGCTGAGGTCCTTGCCGAACCGCTCCACGTTCAGCGGGAGGAGCGCGACCTTGCCCGCAGGACCGAGCGGCAGCCCGATGTCGGTGGAACCGACCACCTCACCGGCCAGCGTGCCCACGGCCTGCCCGATCTGCTGGCCGAACATGGCGCCGCCCATGGACCGCATCATGCCGATCAGCGGGCCCGCCATGGCCTGCATCTCCTCGGGCAGCACGTCGCCCATCGCCAGGCCCACCCGCTCGGCCACCGGGTCGACCAGCTGCTGCCAGGCCGGCAGCGTCGCCTCGACCCACTCCGCGCGGCTCCACGCCACGGTGGAGACCGAACCGGAGGGCATCGACGTCACACCGTCCAGCCAGAGGTCCGCCAGGCGCAGCGCCTCGTCGACCGCCGTCCGCTCGGACGGGCCGACGCTGGCGTCCTTCGTGCCGTCCGGGGTGCCCTGCGACACCGTCTGGCGGGCGATCTGCTTGGCCATGTCCCAGTTCACGGGACCGCCCTCGTAGCTCAGCATCTGGCCGAGCTGCTGGAAGGCCGCACCGAGATCGTTCGGATTCATCGAGCCGAACATTGCGGCGAACGGGTTGTCCCCGCCCGCCCCCGGCCCGAAACCGAACGGGTTTCCCATCCCGCCCGCGCTCTGCCCACCTTCGGTGGGGTCCTTCTTCTTGCCCTCGTCGCCGTTCTCCGGCTCCTCCGGCGGAAGGCCGAATCCGAATGGGGTGTCACTCACGGGTTTCCTCGGCTCGTAGGGCCGCCGGCTCGAACCGACGGCGACTGCCCGACATCACCATCCAGCGTAGACACCACGCCCGCTTCGGGCCTCAGTGCTCCGCCGACTCCCGGCCTGCGGCAGGATGGACGCCACCTGGTACGTACGCGTCATTCGGGTACGTACTGAAGACAACCGCTGGAGACGCCCGGTGAGTTCCCCAGATCCGCAGGTTCGCGCAGCGCGAAACCTGACCGACCCCTCGCCCGAGAGCACACCCGAAGAGAAACGCCCCAGGTCCCCCGGAAACCGGGGTCCCGTGGTCGCCGTCACCGGCGCCGCCACCGGCATCGGCGAACTGCTGACCGCCCACCTCGCCGCATCCGACGCGATCAAGCAGGTCATCGCGATCGACGAGCGGCGCGGTGAGGTCTCCGAGGCGACCTGGCACATCCTGGACGTACGGGACCCGGCGATCGCCGAGAAGCTGCGCGGCGCGGACGTCGTCGTGCACCTGGCCCTCGACCTCGATCTGGAGACCGACCCGGCCGCCCGCACCGCGTACAACGTACGCGGCACCCAGACCGTGCTCACGGCCGCGGCCGCCGTCGGGGTCCACCGGGTCGTGCTGTGCACGTCCGCGATGGTCTACGGGGCACTCGCCGACAACGACGTGCCGCTCTCCGAGGACGCGGAGCTGCGCGCCACCGCCGAGGCCACCGGCGTCGGCGACCTCCTGGAGATCGAACGGCTCGGCCGCCGGGCCCCGCGCGCCCACCCCGGGCTCAACGTCACCGTCGTACGCCCCACCGTCCTGGTCGGCGGCACCGACACCGCCCTGACCCGCTACTTCGAGTCCCCGCGCCTCCTGGTCGTCGCCGGATCACGCCCCACCTGGCAGTTCTGCCATGTCGAGGACCTGGTCACGGCGCTGGAGTACGCCGCCCTGGAGAAGATCGACGGCGAGTTCGCGGTCGGCTGCGACGGCTGGCTGGAGCAGGAGGAGGTCGAGGAGCTCACCGGCGTACGCCGGATGGAGCTGCCCTCCGCCGTCGCGCTCGGGGCCGCCGCCCGGCTGCACCGGATCGGCCTCACCCCGTCCCCGGCGGGCGACCTGGCGTACACGATGCACCCCTGGGTGGTCAGCGTCAGCCGGCTGCACGATGCGGGATGGCGGCCGAAGTGGACGAACGAGGAGGTGCTCGGCGCCCTCCTCGAAGAGGTCGAGGGCCGCCACACGCTCGCGGGACGCCGTCTCGGCCGCAAGGACGCCACCGCCGCCGGAGCCGCCGGGGCCACGGTCGCCCTGCTCGGCGCCGCCGCCGTGGTCCGTCGCGCCCGCAAGGCCCGCCGCCGCATCTGACCGCGCACCGCGCCCGCGGACCCCTGTAGGAGGCTCCAAACCGGTCGGCCGGCCGCCGGTAGAACAGGCAATTCCGGGATGCCGGAGCCGTACGGCACGATGGGAGCATGGCACCCACCCACGACCACCCCGGCGAGTACGCGGCGGCCGACCCCGTCCGGCTTCTGGCGATCCGGGACACCCCGCTCTCCGTCGACGAGGTCTTCCGCGCCGTCGGCGACGACGCGGCGGGCGGCATCGCGCTCTTCGTCGGCACCGTGCGCAACCACGACGCGGGACAGGACGTCGGCGCGCTCGGCTATTCCTGCCACCCCTCGGCCGAGGAGGAGCTGCGCCGAGTGGCGGAGAAGGTCGTCGCCGACTTCCCGGTCCGTGCCCTGGCGGCTGTCCACCGAGTGGGTGAACTGGAGGTGGGTGACCTGGCCGTCGTCGTCGCGGTCGCCTGCCCGCACCGGGCCGAGGCCTTCGAGGCCTGCCGCAAGCTCATCGACGACCTCAAGCACGAGGTTCCGATCTGGAAGCACCAGCGATTCTCGGACGGCACGGAGGAGTGGGTCGGAGCCTGCTGAGCGCAAACCGTACCGGGGCGCATCAGCCCCGATTTGCGTAACCGCACCCCCGCCACGAGCGTTGGTCTTCCGGATCGTTAATCTGCTGATCGGGCATCCGGTCGCTCATGGGGTAGGGAGGTCGTGATGGCGGCACTCGCTTGGCTGTTGATTCCACTTATCGCTGCTGTCGGTGGTGCGATATGGGCGAGTTGGGCAGCCCGCAATCGCACGACCGGCGATGTCACCGAACTCGCCGGCTACGCCAGGTTCCGTGACGCGATGGAGAAATCGCACTCCGGTTCCGAGGCCCTCTGAGACCGACGTACGCCGCGTGACCGCCCTCCGCCGCGTTTCCGGTCCCCTCGTACGGACCGGCCCCGGCGGTGCACTGACAGGCCCTTCCCGTACTGTCGTTCCATGCCACGCCGCACCGCGACGATGCTCGCCTCCACTCTCGTCCTCATCGCGCTGCTCTGCGCAGGCGTGCTGATCAAAGTGCCGTATTCGGAGATGTCTCCCGGACCGACGGTCAACACGCTCGGCGAGGCGCGTGGCGAGCCCGTCCTGCAGATCTCCGGTCGCAAGACGTATCCGGCGTCCGGCCATCTCAACATGACGACGGTCCGCGTCACCGGGGCGGACTACCGGATGAACATCTTCGAGGCCGTCTACGGCTGGCTGGCCCACGACAGCGTCGTGGTGCCGCACGACACGCTCTACCCGGACGGCAAGACCGAGGAGGAGTCCACCCAGGAGAACGCCGAGGAGTTCAGCCAGTCCCAGGAGAGCGCCAAGGTGGCCGCTCTGAAGGAGCTGGACATCCCGGTCTCCACGCAGGTCGTGGTCTCCACGGTGGTCAAGGGCAGCCCGTCCGAGGGCAAGCTGCACGCGGGCGACGTGATCAAGGCCGTCGACGGCACGGCGGTCAAGGAGCCCGACGACGTCGCGAAGCTCGTCACCGAACACCGCCCCGGCGAGAACGTCACCTTCACCATCGTCCCGGCGGCGGACGCCGCCGCGGCCGAGAAGGCCGGCCGTGACCCCGTGGGCGACGAGAAGATCACGATCAAGACCGTGAAGGCTCCCCCTGCCGAGGGCGACGGCGAGGAGGGCGGCAAGGGCCGCGCGATCGTCGGGATCAGGGCCGGGACGGACCACACGTTCCCGTTCGAGATCGACATCAAGCTCGCGGACGTCGGCGGGCCGAGCGCCGGGCTGATGTTCTCCCTCGGCATCATCGACAAGCTCACCCCGGGCGATCTGACCGGCGGCAAGTTCGTCGCGGGCACCGGCACCATCGACGACGCGGGGACCGTCGGGCCGATCGGCGGCATCACCATGAAGCTGGTCGGCGCCCGTAACGCCGGCGCCCGCTACTTCCTCACGCCCGACGACAACTGCACCTCGGCCGCCGCCGACACTCCGGACGGGCTCACCCTCGTACGGGTCAAGACCATCGAGGACGCCACGAAGTCGCTGGAGCAGATCAAGGCGGGGAAGACCGCCGGCCTGCCGAGCTGCTCGACCGGCTGACGGCCGCGCGGCCAGGCCGGCGCACGGGTCCGGCCGACGAGCGCGCTGCCCGGGACCGTACGACGGCCCCGGGCAGCGAACGATCAGGACTCGAACGTCGCCGCGAGCGCCTCGGCGAGGCCGGGCACCAGACCGGCGCCGGTCAGCACCTCGGTCGGGGAGTCCTTCTCCCGCAGCCGTACGGCGGACTCGCGCGCCCCGTCCCGCAGGACGGCCACGGTCATCCGCACCTCCTGGCGGTCGGGGTGCTTGGCCACCCACGCGGTCAGCTGCTTGTCGCTGAGCTTCTCCGGTACGGACGCCTCGGCGGAGGGCGGCAGCATCAGCCGCTCCACCGTCATGGCGCAGCCGACCACGGCGTCGGGCCAGGCGATCGTGGCGAGGAACTCGTCGAGCGCGGTGCCCGGCGGCAGCTCGTCCTGCTCGATCGGGGTGAGCGCGGCGACGGAGGAATCGGGCTTCTCCAGGCCCAGCTGAGCTGCGAGGCCGGGCTCCTGGGTCCGCAGCCGGTCGGTGTCGACCAGGGCGAACAGCCGGGCGGGCTGGTCCCAGCCGAGGTTGGAGGCATAGGCGTCGATTTCGAGGACGGCGACGGTCAGCGGACTCGCGGCCATCGGGGGTCCTGCGGGGGAAACGTTGGGCATGGGCAATATCCTGCCTCCTTCCGCCCCGGGAACGGGAACTAGGTAAAGCCTCAGTAAGTTGCATAGGTGGGCTCTAGGATCGCTGGGCCTGTTCACACGACCGCGAACTTCGAGGTGCGCACGTTGGCTTTCCAGATGCCGGACCGCGGCGGAGGCCCGACCGGGCCACGGATCAGAGTCGGCCGCCCGTCCCGGCGCGCCCGTACCCTGCTCATGACTTTGGGTGTCCTGGCGGTTCTCGCCATGGCCTTCGTCATGTTCGCGGGGTTCTGGACGGACTGGCTCTGGTACAGGTCGGTCGCGTATTCATCCGTCTTCACCACCACCCTGTGGACCAAGATCGGGCTGTTCCTCGTCTTCGGACTGCTGATGGCGCTCGCCATCGGCGTGAACATCTGGCTCGCGCACCGGCTCCGGCCGCCGCTGAGCGCGATGTCGCTGGAGCAGCAGAGCCTGGACCGCTACCGCATGAGCATCGCCCCCTACAAGAAGTGGGTGCTGCTCGCCGTCACGGCGCTCGTCGGACTGATCGCCGGAGCCTCCGCCTCCGGCCAGTGGCGCACGTGGCTGATGTACGTCAACGGCACGTCGTTCGGGCAGAAGGACCCCCAGTTCCAGCTGGACGTCTCCTTCTACGCCTTCGACCTGCCGTGGTACCGCTTCATGCTGGGCTTCGGCTTCGCGGCGACCGTGCTCTCGCTGATTGCCGCGGCGCTGACCCACTATCTGTACGGCGGGCTGCGCATCACCAGCCCCGGCGCCCGGGCCACCGGGGCGGCCACCGGCCACCTCTCGGTCCTGCTCGGCATCTTCGTCTCCCTGAAGGCCGTGGCGTACTGGCTCGACCGGTACGGGCTGGCCGTGAAGTCCAGTGACTTCAAGGCCACCGACAACTGGACGGGCCTGCGGTACGTCGACGCCAACGCCTACCTCCCGGCGAAGACCATCCTGTTCTGCATCGCCGCGATCTGCGCGGTGCTGTTCTTCGCGACGCTGTGGCGCCGCACCTGGCAGCTCCCCGTCATCGGCTTCGGTCTGATGGTGCTCTCGGCGATCCTGATCGGCGGGCTCTACCCGGCGATCGTGCAGAAGTTCCAGGTCCAGCCGAACGAGCAGGCCAAGGAAGCGCCGTTCATCCAGAAGAACATCAATGCCACACGCGACGCGTACGACATCGATGACGCCAAGGTGGACGACTACGACGGTCAGGCGACCACGGAGGACGACACCAAGCTGCGGGCCGCGGCCAACACCGCCGCCAGCTACCGCGTGATGGACCCCAACGTCGTCTCCCCGGCCTTCCAGCAGCTCCAGCAGCGGAGGAACTACTACCAGTTCCCGAGGACGCTCGACGTCGACCGCTACAAGGACAAGGACGGCAAGGAGCAGGACACGATCATCGGTCTGCGTGAGCTGAACATCCAGGGCCTGCCCAAGCGGAACTGGATCAACGACCACTTCACGTACACCCACGGCTACGGCGCCATCGCTGCCAGCGGAACCACCACCGGCACCAACCCGACGGGGTCCCCGGACTTCACCGAGTCGGGTCTGCCCTCGACCGGTGAGTTCGGGAAGTACGAGCAGCGGATCTACTACGGCGAGAAGACCGAGCAGTACTCCATCGTCGGCGGGCCCCAGAAGGAGCTCGACTACGAGGAGGACGGCGAGAAGACCACCAGCTACGAGGGCGACAGCGGGGTCAGTCTCTCCAACTCCTTCAACCGTGCCGCGTACGCGGTCGCCTTCAGCGAGCCGCAGATCATGTATTCGGGAGCCATCGGTGACGGCTCGCGGATCCTGTACAACCGCACGCCCAAGGAGCGCGTCGAGGCGGTCGCCCCGTGGCTGACCATCGACGGCGACGCCTACCCGGCGGTCGTCGACGGCCGCATCAAGTGGATCGTCGACGCGTACACCACGACCAACGGCTATCCGTACGCGTCCCGGACGACGCTCGGCGACACCACGGCCGACTCGCTGACCACCAACCAGCGCGCGGTCGTCGCCCAGCAGAACCAGGTCAACTACATCCGCAACTCGGTGAAGGCCACCGTCGACGCGTACGACGGCAAGGTCAAGCTCTACGAGTGGGACACCAAGGACCCGGTTCTCAAGACCTGGCGCAAGGCGTTCCCGGGCACGGTCGAGCCGCGCGGTGACATCCCGCAGGAGCTCATGGACCACCTGCGGTATCCGCAGGACCTCTTCAAGGTCCAGCGCGAGCTGCTGACCCGCTACCACGTCGAGGACCCCGCGCAGTTCTACAGCGGCTCCGACGCGTGGCAGGTGCCGGACGACCCGACCAACAAGGAGCCGGGTTCCGTCCCGCCGTACTACCTGAGCATGAAGATGCCGGGCCAGGACGCGCAGCAGTTCTCGCTGACCACCACGTTCACGCCGAGAGGACGCCCCAACCTGGGTGCCTTCATGGCGGTGAACGCGGACGCGGCCAGCAAGGACTACGGCACCATGCGGCTGCTGCGGGTCACCTCCACGGTGAAGGGCCCGGGCCAGGTACAGAGTGAGCTCAACGGCAACGACGACGTCGCCGAGTTCGTGAGGAACCTCAAGGGCACCGACTCGGACATCGAGTACGGGAACCTGCTGACGGTTCCGCTGGAGGGCGGCTTCCTGTACATCGAGCCGGTCTACACGCGCGGTGGCAACCAGAACTACCCGCTGCTGCGCAAGGTGGCCGCCTCGTACGGTTCGAAGATCGTCTTCGAGAACAGCCTCGGTGAGGCGCTCAACGCGGTCTTCGGTGTCGAGGACGACGGGTCCACGACGCCACCGGACACCCAGGATCCGCCGGGCGAGACCGACGATCCTCCGGCCACCGGCAGCGCCGCCCTCAAGAAGGCCATCGCGGACGCCCAGAAGGCGTACTCCGACGGCGAGAAGGCGCTGCAGGAGCAGGACTGGCCGGCGTACGGCAAGGCCCAGGAGGCTCTCCAGGACGCCCTGGAACGAGCCGCCGCCGCGCAGCCCAAGGCGGGCAGCGAGGGGGACAAGGCGGACAGCGCCGAGAAGCCGGAAGGCGACGCGAAACCGGAAGGTGACGCCAAGCCGGAGGGCGAGGCGAAGCCGGACAGTTCGGCCGAGCAGGCCTCCGACCAGGGCAGCTGAGCAAGGCCCACCCCGCGTCGTGGTACGGTTTGAACACAACGACGCGGGGTGGAGCAGCTCGGTAGCTCGCTGGGCTCATAACCCAGAGGTCGCAGGTTCAAATCCTGTCCCCGCTACTGAAAGACGAAGGCCCGGATTCCCTTGGGATCCGGGCCTTCGTCGTGTCCGTTGTGTGTGCGGGCCGTGTCGGTCCCAGGCTGGGGACGCGAAGTGCGGTTCGCTGGGCAGCAGTTGCCTCCAGGCGTGTTTGACTTGTCTCCCTGTGGGCATGTCGACAAAACGCTGTAGTGACCTCACTGGCCGCGATATACCAGGTGTACGCGGGTTACAGGTGGTGCGACGATGGTATTTATGGGGGACAGGGCAACTCTGTTGGAGACAGGGCGGTTTGTGCAGCAGCACGGCCAAGATACGGAAAGCGCGGTAGACGCGGCTTTCGCCGCTGCCATCGCCGGGGCGGGCGCACCGGTCCAGCGGACCGGCGCCGCCGACGCGAGCGCTGCCGTCGCCGCCCCGTCCGACGAGGACACCACGGACGCGGTCGACGCCGCGGACAGTGCCGAGAGCGAGGCGCGCCACCGCCGTGCCGCCGACGCGGGGGACACCGCGTCCATGAGCGTCCTGGGCGCACTTCTGCTGCGCCGCGGGGAGCTGGACGGCGCCGAGCGGTATCTGCGCGCCGCCACCGCCGACGGGGACCGGGCCGCCGCCAACAACCTGGGCGTCCTGCTTCACCAGCGCGGCTACCCGGACGAGGCCGCCGGATGGTGGCGCATCGCCGCCGTGGCCGGTTCCGCCGCCGCCGCCCACTCACTCGGCCGGCACTTCCGCGAGCGCGGTGACGAGCCCGGCGCGGAGTACTGGCTGCGCCAGTCCGCCGAGCAGGGCCACGCGCTGGGCGCGTACGCGCTGGCGGACCTCCTGGAGCACCGCAGCGACGTCGGCGCCGAGCGCTGGCTGCGCGCCGCCGCCGAACAGGGGCACCGCGAGGCCGCCTACCGGCTCGCCCGTGCCCTGGAGCGGAAGGCCGTAGAGGACCCGCACGACGCCTTCGGCCTGGGCCGGAGCGCCGCTTCCGGCGGGACCGGGACGGGTCTCGGCCTCCCCGGCGCCACGCCCGCGCCCGCGGGGAACGCGCGGGCAACGGGCCCCGCCGGAGACAAGGGCGCGGTCGACGGGGACAGCCCCGTGGCGGGTCCCGCCGCCGGCCGGGTCGGCGAGGCCGAGCAGTGGTACCGCCAGGCCGCCGCCCGGGGCCACCGCCGCGCCGCCCTGCACCTCGGCGCGATCCTGGAGCAGCGCGGCGAGCTCAAGGAGGCCGGCCGCTGGTACCTCACCTCCGCCAAGGACGGCGAGCCCCGCGCCGCCTGCGCCCTGGGCTTCCTGCTGCGCGACGCGGGCGACGAGGAGAGCGCCGCCGTGTGGTGGCTGCGCGCCGCCCAGGACGGCGACGGCAACGCCGCCAACGCGCTCGGCGCGCTGCACGCCGCACGCGGTGAGCAGCAGACCGCCGAGCGCTGGTACCGGGCCGCCATGGACGCCGGTGACGTCAACGGGGCGTACAACCTCGGGCTGCTCTGCGCCGCCCAGGACCGCACCCCGCAGGCCGAGCAGTGGTACCGCCGCGCCGCGTACGCCGGACACCGGGAGGCCGCCAACGCGCTCGCCGTGCTCCTCCTCCAGGCGGGCGACCACGCGGGCGCCGAGCCCTGGTTCTCCAAGGCGGCCGAGGCGGGCAGCGTCGACGCGGCCTTCAACCTCGGCATCCTGCACGCCGGGCGCGACGAGGACCGTACGGCGCTGGGCTGGTACGAGCGCGCCGCGGCGGCCGGGCACACCGACGCCGCGCTCCAGGTCGCCATGGCGCTGCTGCGCGACGGCGACGGCCAGGCGGCCGAGCGGCACCTGCGCTGCGCCGCGGGCGGCGGCAGCGCCGAGGCCGCGTTCCGGCTGGCCGGGGTGCTGGACGCGCGCCAGCCGCCGCCGGGCCCGCCCGCGCTGGGCGAGCCGATGCCGGAGAAGACCGAGTGCGAGGAGTGGTACGAGCGGGCCGCCCAGCAGGGCCACCGCCGCGCCCAGGTCCGGGTCGGCATGCTCGCCGCCGCACGCGGGGACGTGGAGAGCGCCGCCCACTGGTACCGGGAGGCCGCCGAGGCGGGCAGCCGCAACGGGGCCTTCAACCTCGGGCTGCTGCTGGCCCGTGAGGGCAGTGAGCGCGAGGCCGCCCTGTGGTGGACCCGTGCGGCCGGCGCCGGACACGGCCGGGCCGCGCTGCGCCTGGCGCTCCTCGCGGCGCGCCGGGGCGAGCTCACCGAGGGGCAGCGCTGGTGCGCGCGGGCCGTGGAGCTGGGCCCGGCCGAGGTGGCCGAGCGGGCTGCGCGGCTGCGGGAGGCGCTGCACCAGGAGCTCACCGCGTGACGCGGTGAGCGCCCGGCGCCGGTGCTCCGACCTCCTGGGGCGTGCCCAGGGCCTTCCCGGGCCGCGTGAATGGATTTGCGCTGCCCGACCCGCTGACGTAATGTTGCATTCACCGACGCGGGGTGGAGCAGCTCGGTAGCTCGCTGGGCTCATAACCCAGAGGTCGCAGGTTCAAATCCTGTCCCCGCTACTGAAGACGAGGGCCCGGATCTCATCGAGATCCGGGCCCTCGTCATGTCCGGACAACAGAGAGCCGGGGCCCGCCGGTCGCGTCAGGCGGGCCCCGGCTCTCTGTTGTCGGCTCAGGCGGTGGCGGCGCAGTTCGGGCAGATGCCGCGGTACGTCACCTCGACGCCGGAGACCATGAAGCCGTAGCGCTCGTCCGTCGGCAGGTCCGCCAGCGGGTTGCCCGCCGGGTGGACGTCCCGGATCGCGCCGCACTGCGCGCACACCAGGTGGTGGTGGGGGCGGTGCGCGTTCGGGTCGTAGCGCTTGGCCCGGCGGTCGGTGGAGACCTCCAGCACCTCACCGAGGGACACCATCTCGCCGAGGGTGTTGTAGACGGTGGCGCGCGAGATCTCGGGCAGCCGGGAAACGGCCCTCGCGTGGACCTCGTCCGCCGTCAGGTGCACGTGGTCCCCGTCGAGGACCTCGGCCACGACACGCCGCTGCGCCGTCATGCGCCAGCCGCGTCCACGAAGTCGTTCCAGCAGGTCGCTCATGCAGCTCAGCCTAACAGTGGGGGGACCGAGTCCCGATCGGGTGTGACTTTGGATGCTTGCTTGACTTAGACATTGTCCATTGTAGGATCGAGAACGGCATTGGCCAAGGGACAGGGCTGTACAGGATGGAACGCTGTGCAGGGATACGACGCAGGAGGCGCACGTGACGCAGGGACCGCTGACGACGGAGGCCGGCGCGCCGGTGGCCGACAACCAGAACAGTGAGACCGCGGGCCCCGGCGGTCCCGTTCTCGTGCAGGACCAGGCGCTGCTGGAGAAGCTCGCCCACTTCAACCGCGAGCGCGTCCCGGAGCGCGTCGTGCACGCCCGCGGCGCCGGCGCGTACGGCACCTTCACGCTGACCCGCGACGTCTCGCAGTGGACCCGGGCGAAGTTCCTCTCCGAGGTCGGCAAGCAGACCGAGACCTTCCTGCGCTTCTCGACCGTCGCGGGCAACCTCGGCTCCGCCGACGCCGTGCGCGACCCCCGCGGCTTCGCGCTGAAGTTCTACACCGAGGAGGGCAACTACGACCTCGTCGGCAACAACACCCCGGTGTTCTTCATCAAGGACGCCATCAAGTTCCCCGACTTCATCCACACCCAGAAGCGCGACCCGTACACCGGCTCGCAGGAGGCGGACAACGTCTGGGACTTCTGGGGTCTGTCGCCCGAGTCGACGCACCAGGTGACCTGGCTCTTCGGCGACCGCGGCATCCCGGCCACGCTGCGCCACATGAACGGGTACGGCTCGCACACCTACCAGTGGAACAACGAGGCCGGCGAGGTCTTCTGGGTCAAGTACCACTTCAAGACCGACCAGGGCATCAAGAACCTCACCCAGGCCGAGGCCAACAAGCTCGCCGGCGAGGACCCCGACAGCCACCAGCGCGATCTGCGCGAGTCGATCGAGCGCGGTGACTTCCCGTCCTGGACCGTGCAGGTCCAGATCATGCCCGCGGCGGACGCGGCGACGTACCGCTTCAACCCGTTCGACCTCACCAAGGTGTGGCCGCACGCGGACTACCCGCCGATCGAGATCGGCAAGCTGGAGCTCAACCGCAACCCGGAGAACGTCTTCGCCGAGGTCGAGCAGTCGATCTTCAGCCCCGCGCACTTCGTGCCGGGCATCGGCCCGTCCCCGGACAAGATGCTCCAGGGCCGCCTCTTCGCGTACGGCGACGCCCACCGCTACCGCGTCGGCATCAACGCCGACCACCTGCCGGTGAACCGCCCGCACGCCACCGAGGCGCGGACCAACAGCCGGGACGGCTTCCTCTACGACGGCCGCCACAAGGGCGCCAAGAACTACGAGCCCAACAGCTTCGGCGGGCCCGCCCAGACCGACCGGCCGCTGTGGCAGCCGCTCCCGGTCACCGGCGCCACCGGCAGCACCGAGGCGCCCGGCCACGCCGAGGACAACGACTTCGTCCAGGCGGGCGACCTCTACCGGCTCTTCTCCGAGGACGAGAAGGTCCGGCTGGTCGAGAACCTCGCCGGGTTCATCGCCAAGGTCTCGCGCGACGACATCGCCGAGCGCGCGATCGACAACTTCCGCCAGGCGGACGCCGACTTCGGCAAGCGGCTGGAAGCCGCGGTCCAGGCCCTTCGCGGCTGACCGGACGCTTGTCGTCGACCGTGGGCCGGATCCCCTCGCGGGGGGTCCGGCCCACCGGTCGTTCCGGCCCCCGGCAGGCGTCAGCCGGCCGCCGCGGCGGGCGTACGGCGGTGGGCGGGGGCCCAGCAGCGGATGATGTCGCGTACCGACACGATGCCCACCGGGCCGTCGCCGTCCAGCACGATCAGGTGCCGGAATCCTCCGTGCGTCATGGCTTCCGCGGCCTCCTCCAGGGTCCAGGCCGGGGCGGCGAACACCACGTCGGTGGTGGTGTGGGCGGACGCGGTCTCCCGGTCGGGGTCCAGCCCCGATCCGACCGCGTCGAGGATGTCGCGCTCGGTGATGATGCCGAGTCCGCAGGTGTCCGGGTCGTGGACGACAGCTGCCCCGATACGGCGGGCCGACATCAGCCGGGCCGCCTGGCGGAGCGTGTGGGTGGGGCCGATGGTGAGGACCACCGTGCTCATGGCGTCACGGACGAGCATGAATCGAGCCACCTCCTCGGTGAGCCGACTCTGTGAGTCGATTCACAAGTTCACAAGTGGGGGGACTCTCAGAGTTGCACCCTTGGGGCGGGTCGACAAGGGGTGGGCGGGCGCGCGCCGGGGGGAGTGCGCGAGCGTGCACGCGACGGCCGGCACCGCCGGGGCGGCACGGTTCAGCGGCGCCGCCCGAGCGCGGGCTCAGTAGCGCTGGTTGAGATACCCCAGCAACTCGTCGTGGAGGAGGCCGTTCGAGGCCGCCGCGTTTCCGCCGCCCGGACCGTCCTCCCCGTCCAGCGAGGTGTACCGGCCGCCCGCCTCCTGCACGACGATCGCGGGCGCCGCCATGTCCCACAGCGACAGCTCCGGCTCGGCGCAGATGTCCACGGAACCCTCGGCGACCATCATGTACGGCCAGAAGTCCCCGTAACCCCGCGTCCGCCAGCAGGCCCGGGTCAGGTCCAGGAGACCGTCGAGGCGGCCCTGCTCCTCCCAGCCCGACAGCGAGGAGAACGCGAACGAGGCGTCCGCGATCCGCCCCACCTTCGACACCTGCATCCGGGACGCGGAGGTGAGGCTGCGGCCGGTGAACGCGCCCGCGCCCTTCGCCGCCCACCAGCGCCGATTCAGCGCGGGCGCGGAGACCACGCCCACCACCGGCCGGAAGCCCTCGTCGCCCGCCTCCATCAGCGCGATCAGCGTCGCCCACACCGGCACACCGCGCACGTAGTTCTTGGTGCCGTCGATCGGGTCGATCACCCAGCGCCGCGGACCGGTGCCCTCGACCCCGTACTCCTCGCCCAGGATCGCGTCCCTCGGGCGGGCCCGATGCAGATGGCCCCGGATCAGCTCCTCGGCGGCCTTGTCGGCCTCGCTCACCGGCGTCATGTCCGGCTTGGTCTCCACCTTCAGGTCCAGAGCCTTGAACCGGTCCATCGTCGCGGCGTCGGCGGCGTCCGCCAGTACGTGGGCGAGGCGCAGATCATCGTGGTAGTCGGGCATGCCGCCACAGTATCCAGCGCCGCCGGACGCGGGCTACAGCGCCCCTGACGCCCGCAGCCCTTGACAGCCCCCGGGAGCGCGTCAACTCTGAACGGCAGGATCCCGGGGCGGGGGAGGCGACGATGCCGACAGCGCGGCAGGCCTTGCTGGAGGCCGCCCACCGGGCCCTGGCCGACCGGCCCTGGCGTGCCGTGCGGATGGTCGACGTCGCGACCCTGGCCGATGTCTCGCGCCAGACGCTCTACAACGAGTTCGGCACCAAGGGCGGACTGGCCGGGGCCCTTCTGCGACAGGCCGCCGACGGCTATCTCGCCGGCGTCGACCGCGCCCTGACCGCCCCCGCGCCCGATCGTCCGGCCGCCGTCGCGCTCTGGACCCTCCGGGCCGCCCGCCAGGACGCGCTGGTCAGGGCTCTGCTCACGGGGCACTGGGCGGAGGGGCTGCCCCGCCCGGACCGGCGGCCGGACCCCCGGGGGCGTACGGGCGGTAAGCCGCCGCCGGAGCCCGGGGAACTGCTCGCGCTGGTCCGGGACCGGATGGCGGCGGCCTCGCCCGGGGTCACCGCCGGGCGCTGCGAGACCGGCCTGCGACTCGCGTTGTCCTGTGTGATCGTGCCGGTGCCGGGCGACGACGTCACGGACAGCCGCGCGCTCCGCCTCGTCCGGGAGGCGACGCGGCCGGTGGTCCTGGAGAGGGCGGCGGGGATCAGTGGGCCGAGCCGGACAGCTGGAGGCCGATCACCCCGATGATCACCAGGGAGATCGACACCAGCTTCAGGGTGGAGACCACGTCGCCGAGGAAGATCATGCCGTAGATCGCGGTCCCGGCGGCCCCGATCCCGGTCCACACGGCGTACGCCGGGCCGACGTCCAGCTTCTTCAGCGCCAGGGTCAGCAGACCGAAACTGCCGAGCGCGAACGCGGCGAACGCGATCGTCGGCCAGAGCCGGGTGAATCCGTGGGAGAGCTTCAGACACACGGCGAAGCCGGTCTCCAGCAGTCCTGCGACCACGACCAGCAGCCACGGCATCGTCAGTTGCCTCCCGCATAGGTGACGGCTTCGTCCCACTCGGTGCGATTATGCCTTTACCGGTCGTTGAAGCTCGCAAACATGCCCACGCCGCCCCGAAGGATTGCCGCCGGACGCGCCGTCAGTCGCCCTCGCGCCGCTCGCGGGTGGCGAGAAGCCGGCGCAGGGAGTCCAGGCGCGCCGGGTCGGCGTGCCCCTCGGCCACCCAGGCTTCCAGCGCGCACTCGGGCTGGTTCGCGTCGTGGGTGCAGCCGCGCGGGCACTCCTCGGTGCCCGGCTCCAGGTCCGGGAAGGCGTGGATGACGCGCGACGGGTCGACGTGGTGCAGCCCGAAGGAGCGCACGCCCGGGGTGTCGACGACCCAGCCCCGGTCGCCGGGCAGCGGCAGCGCGAGGGCCGAGGTGGTGGTGTGCCGGCCCCGGCCGGTGACCGCGTTGACGATGCCGGTGGTCCGCCGCCGGTCCTCCGGCACCAGGGCGTTGACGAGCGTCGTCTTGCCGACCCCGGAGTGTCCGACGAACGCGGTGATCTTGCCCTCCAGCAGCTCGCGCACCCGCTCCGCCGCGTCTCCGTTCTCCAGTTCGTCGCGGCTGGTCACGATGTACGGGACGCCGAGCGGGGTGTACGCCTCCAGCAGCTTGTCCGGCGAGGCCAGGTCGGACTTGGTCAGCACGAGGAGCGGGGTGAGCCCGCCGTCGTACGCCGCCACCAGACAGCGGTCGATCATGCGTGGGCGGGGCTCGGGGTCGGCCAGCGCGGTGACGATCGCCAGCTGGTCGGCGTTGGCGACGACGACGCGCTCGTACGGATCGTCGTCGTCGGCCGTGCGGCGCAGCACCGTACGGCGCGGGGCGATCCGCACGATCCGGGCCAGGGTGTCCTTCTCGCCGGAGAGGTCACCGACGATGGAGACGGTGTCGCCCACCACTGCGGCCTTGCGTCCCAGCTCGCGCGCCTTCATGGCCACCACGGTCCGGCCCTCGACGAGGCAGGTGAGCCGGCCCCGGTCGACGGTGAGGACCATGCCGTCCTCGGCGTCCTCGTGCTTGGGCCGGATGTGCGTACGCGGCCGGTTGCCCTTGCGGTTGGGGCGGACGCGGATGTCGTCCTCGTCGGGGTTCTTCCCGTAGCGGCGCATGATCTAGGCCCCGAGCATTCCGGTCCACATGTCCGGGAAGTCCGGCAGGGTCTTGGCGGTCGTGCCCACGTTCTCGATCTCCACACCCTTCACCGCCAGGCCGATGATCGCCCCGGCGGTGGCCATCCGGTGGTCGTCGTACGTGTGGAAGACGCCGCCGTGCAGCGGACGCGGGCGGATGTGCAGCCCGTCGGCGGTCTCGGTGACATCGCCGCCCAGCTCGTTGATCTCCTTGGTCAGCGCGGCCAGCCGGTCCGTCTCGTGCAGCCGCAGATGGGCCACCCCGCTCAGCGTGGAGGGGGAGTCGGCCAGGGCGGCGACCGCGGCGATGCCCGGCGTCAGCTCGCCGACCTCGCCGAGGTCCACGTCGATGCCGTGGATCCGGCCCGTACCGGTGAAGGTCAGTCCGCGTTCGGTCAGCTCGCAGGAGCCGCCCATCGCGGTGAAGATCTCGCGCAGGGCGTCGCCCGGCTGGGTGGTGCGCTCGGGCCAGTCCGGGATCGTGACCCGGCCGCCGGTCACCAGGGCCGCCGCCAGGAACGGCTGGGCGTTGGAGAGGTCCGGCTCGATCGTCAGGTCCCGGCCGAGCAGGGCGGAGGGGGAGACCCGCCAGACGTTGGGCTCACCGCCCGTCTCCGGCTCGTCCACCTGGGCGCCGACGGCCCGCAGCATGTCGACGGTCATCCGGATGTGCGGCATCGAGGGGAGCACGGCCCCGGTGTGCCGGACCTCCACGCCCTGGTTGAACCGCGGCGCCGACAGCAGCAGCGCCGAGACGAACTGCGAGGACGACGAGGCGTCGATCGAGACGGGGCCGCCCTCCAGCGCCCCGCCGCCGTGCACGGTGAGCGGCAGCGCGCCGCGCCCGTCGTCGTCGATCCGCGCGCCGAGAGCGCGCAGGCCCTCGATCACGCCGGTCAGGGGGCGCTCGTAGGAGCGGGGGTCGCCGTCGAAGCGGATCGGGCCGTCGGCGAGCGTGGCGACGGGCGGCAGGAAGCGCATGACCGTGCCCGCGTTGCCGACGTCGACCGTGGCCGGGCCGCGCAGCCCCGCCGGGATGACCCGCCAGGCCTCGCCCGAGCTGTCCGGGGAGGCCGCGGCGGACGGGCTGCTCGCGGACGAGGAGGAGACGGTCTCCTCGATGCCGACGCCCATGGCGCGCAGCGCGTCGGCCATCAGCAGGGTGTCGCGGGAGCGCAGCGGGCGGCGCAGCCAGCCCGGCTCGGCGGCCAGCGAGGCCAGCACGAGCGCGCGGTTGGTGACCGATTTCGATCCGGGCACGGTGACGGTCGCGTCGACGGCCCCGCTCGCATGGGGGGCGGGCCAGAGGGCGGGGTGCACGGAACTCTCGGTCATGGCCATCACTTTAGTGGCTCCGAGCCGACCTGGATCCTGAACAAATGGGCGGAAACCGGTGCGTAACGAAAGAGTGGTACGGGCCGCGCCGGTCCCTCCGGCCTCACCAGCCCAGCAGCCACCGTCCGCCGCCGATCAGCGAGCACAGCGACACCGCGTGGAAGAGGAAGAGCCACAGCACCGCCGGGGCGTGCGTGAGCCGGGCCAGCTGGTCCGCGTCGGAGTCCGGGGCGCCGCCGTGCCGCCGCTTGGACTGGAGCTCGAACGGCGGCCGCACCCCGCCCAGCAGCAGGAACCACACCACCACGTACGCGAACGCCGACTGCACGTCGGAGGAGGCCAGCCAGGACACCAGGAGGAACGTGGTGCCGGTCAGGATGACCGTGAGGGCCCCGTACACATTGCGGATCATCACCAGCATCACCGCGAGGAGGGCCGTCGCCACCCACAGCAGGAGCGTGATCCTGCCGTTCGTCAGCAGCCAGGCGCCGCCCAGGCCCAGCAGGGACGGGGCCGTGTAGCCCGCCGCCGCGGTGAGGATCATGCCGATCCCCGTCGGCTTGCCGCGGCTCACGGTCAGCCCGCTGGTGTCCGAGTGCAGCCGGATACCGGAGAGCTGCCGCCCGGTGAGCAGGGCCACCAGCCCGTGGCCGCCCTCGTGCGCGATGGTGATCGTGTTGCGGGCGAGGCGCCATATCGGGTTCGGTACGACCGCGATGAGCGCGAGCGTGGCCGTCACCACCACCAGCCA
Source organism: Streptomyces globisporus C-1027 (assembly GCF_000261345.2). Classification (NCBI taxonomy): domain Bacteria; kingdom Bacillati; phylum Actinomycetota; class Actinomycetes; order Kitasatosporales; family Streptomycetaceae; genus Streptomyces; species Streptomyces globisporus. Next base: position 5,410,154 of record NZ_CP013738.1, read on the forward strand.
CTGCTCGGGAGCGGACTGGGTGCCGGTCACGCGATCCCACAGATCGCCCAATTCGGTGCTGTTCATCGGCCGGGCGACTCCTTGCGGTCGGGGCGGGCGGTCGTGGCAGTCTGGCACTTATGTGCGGACGGTATGCAGCGAGTCGGAAGCCCGAGGACCTGACCGGACTCTTCGGCGTCGAGAAGTGGGAGCCCACCGAGACCCTGGAGCCGGACTGGAACGTGGCGCCGACCAAAGAGGTCTACGCGGTTCTGGAGCGTCCTGTTAAAGACGCGGACGACCCGCGTCCGGTTCGCCAGCTGCGCGCCCTGAAATGGGGACTCGTACCGTCCTGGTCCAAGACCCCCGAGGGTGCCGCCCGGATGATCAACGCCCGCGCGGAGACCGTGCACGAGAAGCCCTCCTTCCGCCGCGCCTTCGCCCAGCGCCGCTGCATCCTGCCCGCCGACGGCTACTACGAGTGGGTCACCGGCGCGGAGGAGCGGCAGCTGGAGGAGAAGAAGGGGAAGAAGCGCCCCCGCAAGCAGCCGTACTTCGTCACCCCCGCCGACGGCTCGGTCTTCGCGATGGCCGGACTGTACGAGTTCTGGCGCGATGCGACCCTGCCCAAGGACCACGAGAACGCCTGGTGGGTGACGTGCTCGGTGATCACCACCGAGGCGGAGACCACCCCGCTGGCCGTCGCCCCCGCCGAAGGGCCCGGCGCGCTCGCCGACATCCACCCCCGGATGCCGCTCATGCTCACCCCGGACCGCTGGGACGCCTGGCTGGACCCCTCGCGCACCGGTGAGGACGAGCTGCGGGCCCTGCTGGAGCCGCCGCCCGGCGGGCTGATGCGCGCCTACCCGGTCGCCACCGCCGTCAGCAACGTCCGCAACAACGGGCCCGAACTGCTGGAGGAGCTTGCAGCGCCGGGGGAATCCACGCTCTTCTGAGGCGTACGCGGGGAAGTCCACGCTGTTCTGAAGCGCGCGCGGGGGAGGATGGCGCGGTGAGCCGTCAACCACGTACGCAGAACGTCACCACCGACGCCGGTGAGGCCCGGATCACCTGGGTCCCCGCCTCCGCACCCCGCCGCGTGCTCGCCGTGAGCCACGGGGCGGGCGGCGGGATCGAGGCCCGCGACCTGAAGGCCCTGGCCGCCGCCCTGCCCGGACACGGCGTCACCGTCGCCCTGGTGGAGCAGCCCTGGCGCGTGACCGGCAAGAAGGTGGCGCCCGCCCCGAAGACCCTGGACACCGGCTGGCGCGGACTGTGGCCCGCCCTCGCCGCCCCCGGGCTCCCCGTCATCGCCGGAGGCCGCAGCGCCGGGGCCCGCGTCGCCTGCCGGACCGCCACCGAACTGGGCGCGGCGGCCGTCCTCGCGCTCAGCTTCCCGCTGCACCCCCCGGGCAAGCCCGAGAAGTCCCGCGCCGACGAACTGCTCGGCACCGGCGTGCCCACGCTGGTCGTGCAGGGCGGCAACGACCCGTTCGGCAAGCCCGGCGAGTTCCCGCCCGGCTCGTACACGCTGGCCGAAGTGCCCTACGGCGACCACGGGTTCGCGGTGCCGAAGCGGTCCGGGCTCACCGAGGAACAGGCGATGGGCATCCTCACCGAAGCGGTCACCGGGTGGCTCACGTCACTCGGATGACCCAGTGCCACCGGCCGGCCCGGCCGTCGCACGCGTGTCACCGGCCCCGGGAATGCTCCGCCCCGGGGCGCTGTTGTTCGGGACGTCGGTACAACAACGTCGTACGTGGAGAGGGAGTCCGTCGCATGGGTTCGACCATCTGCCCCAGCCGCTCGAACGCCGCTGACCTGGAGTGGACCGTGCTGCCTGCGGCGAGGACCACCTCCGAGCGGACCCTGGGCGGGGGTAATCGACAGGCCGCCACCAAGCAAGGTCGACTATTCTCCGAGGCGAGCGGGTCCGGTTTCGGCTCCGCCACATCGTTGGAGGAGGTGGGTCCGGTCACTGGGACCGACACAGGGACCGACGACGGCCGCGCACCCGAGACGCCCGCCGAGCGCAACGCGCGCTTCGAGCGGGACGCGCTCGGCTTTCTCGACCAGATGTACTCGGCCGCGCTGCGCATGACGCGCAACCCCGCCGATGCCGAGGACCTGGTCCAGGAGACCTACGCGAAGGCGTACGGCTCCTTCCACCAGTTCCGTGAGGGCACCAACCTCAAGGCGTGGATGTACCGCATCCTCACCAACACCTTCATCAACTCGTACCGCAAGAAGCAGCGGGAACCCCAGCGCAGCGCCGCCGAGGAGATCGAGGACTGGCAGCTGGCCCGGGCCGAGTCGCACATGTCGACCGGTCTGCGCTCGGCGGAGTCCCAGGCCCTCGACCATCTCCCGGACTCCGACGTGAAGTCGGCGCTCCAGGCGATTCCCGAGGAGTTCCGCATCGCCGTGTATCTCGCCGATGTCGAGGGCTTTGCCTACAAGGAGATCGCGGACATCATGGGGACTCCCATCGGTACGGTGATGTCCCGGCTGCACCGCGGCCGTCGCCAACTGCGCGGCATGCTGGAGGACTACGCCCGTGAGCGCGGGCTCGTCGCGGCCGGTGCCGGTGACTCGGACGATCGGAAGGGCTCGGCCTCATGAGCTGCGGAGAGCCGCACGAGACGGATTGCTCGGAGGTCCTCGACCATCTCTACGAGTTTCTCGACCGGGAGATGCCCGAGGGCGACTGCACCAAGTTCGAGACGCACTTCGAGGAGTGCTCCCCGTGCCTGGAGAAGTACGGCCTCGAACAGGCCGTGAAGAAGCTGGTCAAGCGCTGCTGCGGACAGGACGACGTCCCGACCGACCTGCGCTCCAAGGTGATGGGCCGGATCGACCTGATCCGGGCCGGCGAGGCCGTGCCCGATCAGGACGTGACCGTGCAGGAAACGGACCGGTCGGCGACCGCCGCCGAATAGTCACCCGAATGTGCTAATCGGATCCGTAGCGGCTCGGTGAGCCGCGCAACTCGCTAGCGTGGCGCGTCCATCGACCATGCTGGGGGCGACTGCGGGCGTGAGCGGCACACCGGCGGCGGCGCGTGCCTGCATCCTGGCCGCCGTCCTCTGCGCGATCTGGTGCACGCTTCCCGCGTTCGCCCCCGACGCCCCGGTCCCTTGGGGCGCGGCTGTCCTGCTGGCCGCCCTCGGGCTCGGCTGCGAGGCGGCCGGCCGCCGCTCACCGCCCGGAGGCCCCGGACCGGTCGCCGCCGGAGCGTTCCTCCCGCTCCTCCTCACCGCCTCCTTCCTGCTGCCGCCCGCGGCCGCCGCGCTGGTGGCGGCGAGCGGTTCCCTGGCCGGGAGGGTGGAACAGCCGCCGTACGCGGCCCGCCGGATCTGGCGGGCCGCGCAACTCGCCCTCACCTGCGCCGCCGCCTCCTGGGCGTACGCGACCCTCGGCGGCCCCGCGACCCTCGGCGGCGGGGGAGCGGCCCCGGACTTCCCGCGCGCCCTGCTGCCGGCCTGCGCCGCGGCGCTCGCCTTCAGCCTGGTGCTGACCGCGCTCGACGGCCTCGTCCTCGCCGCGGCGGAACGCAGGCCCGTCCACCGCAGCGTCTTTGCACTCCTGCCGCTCGCCCTCGGTCCGCATCTGGTGCACGCGCTCGCCGGGCTGATGACGGCCGTCCTGTGGCGGAGCCCGTACGGCCCCCTCTCCGCGCTTCTCGTGCTGCTCCCGATGTACCTCGCCTGCTGGGTGTTCGCGCTGTACCACCGCGAACAGGCCGCCCACCGTGCCACCATCCGCGCCCTGGTGCACGCCGTCGACATCAAGGACACCTACACGCGGGGCCACAGCGAACGCGTCGGCCGGGCCTCCGTTCTGATCGCCCGTGAACTCGGCATGGACGACCGCCGGGTGGAGGGGCTCCGGTTCGCCGGGATCCTGCACGACATCGGCAAGCTCGGCGTCCCGACCCGGGTGCTGCGCAAGGACGGGCCGCTCACTCCCGAGGAGCGGCGGATCATGGAGCTGCACCCGGAGTACGGGCACGAGATCGTCCGGGGCATCGGCTTCCTGGACGAGGCCCGCGACGCGATCCTCCACCACCACGAACGGCTCGACGGCAGCGGCTATCCGTACGGGCTCAGCGGCTCGCGCATCCCCGAGTTCGCCCGGGTCGTGGCCGTCGCCGACGCCTTCGACGCGATGACCTCCACCCGCTCCTACCGCCGCGCCCGCCCGGTCCCCGCCGCGCTCGCCGAGCTGAAGCGGTGCGCGGGCAGCCAGTTCGACCCCCGGATGGTGGGCGCGCTGGAACGCGCCCTCGGCCGACACGGCTGGAGCGAGGGAGACACCGCCGTCACGGCCGACGAACCGCGCGAGCCGTACGGATCGCGCGAGCCGCAGGGCCCCCGTGAGCCGCAGGGACCCCACGGTCCTCGTGAGCCGCACGGTGCGCCGGCCGGCGTCCGCCAGGACGCGCCCCCGATCCCGCACGCCCGGAGCGCCACTCCGCTGTCCGGGCCGTCCCGGGACCGCCGCCGGTGAGGGCCCCGTCCGGGATCGGCCCGCCCGCCCCGGCCGTCGTCGCGGTGCGCGGGGCCGCCCTGCTCCTCGCCCTCGTCGCGCTCGCCCACACCCTGGTACACGGACTCGCCGAGCCGGGCCTCGCCCTGGTCTTCGGGCTCCTGGTCGCCGCCGGGGAGCTGGTCCGCCGGGGCGCCGCCGGGGAGCGGGAGCCCGCGCCGCTCGCCGCGGCCGGGGCCCTCGCGTACGCCCTGCTCGGGGACAGCGCCGGGCGGCCGACCACGCACGGGGCGCTCCAGGTGATCGCCGTGGTGGTCGTCGCGCAGGCGCTCGCCGCCGCAGCGCGCGGGGCGTGCGGCCGTCGCGCGGACGCCGACCGGACCGCCCGCCGGACCCTGACCGTGGGCTTCGCGGCGGTCTGCTGCCAGCCGCTGTACGCGTCCGGGCAGGCCGAGCGCTGGTTCGGCGACGGGCCGTCGTTCCCGCTGTTCCCGCTCACGGTCCTGGCGCTGACCGCCCTGTGCGACGCCGTGCTCGCCGCCCTCCTGGCGCGTTCGGCGGCCCGCGCCGAGGGGCCCGGCGCCCTGCCCCCGTACGGATCGCTCCTGGTCGACGAGGTGCGCGCGCTCGCCGGGACCGGGACCGCGATCGGGGCGACCGGGGTCGTGACGGCGCTGGGTGTCGCGGTCGCCGGGCCGTGGGCGCCGGCGGTGCTGTGCGGCCCGCTGCTGCTCACCCAGGTCTCCGCCCGCCGGTACACCGCCGTCCGCACGACCTGCGGGCAGACGATGGCCTCGCTCGCCCGCGCCACCGAGATCGCCGGATACACCCCGCCCGGCCACGCCCGCCGGGTCGCCGCGCTCGCCACCGCCGTGGGGCGGGAGCTGGGGCTGACCGGGCCCCGGCTGACCGTCCTCGAACACGCCGCCCTGATGCACGACATCGGACAGCTCTCCCTCCTCGACCCGGTCGCCGGCGGGGCGACCGCCCGGCTGCCCGCCGCCGAGCAGCGCCGGATCGCCCTGCTCGGCGGGGCCGTGGTCCGCCGGACCGGGGCCGGTCCGGAGGTCGCGGCGGTGGTGGAGCAGCAGGCCGATCCGTACCGGGAGCAACCGCTTGCCGCCAGGATCGTCAGGACGGTCAATGCATACGACGACCTGTGCGGGGAAAGCGTCGGCGGGCCGCTCCGGGCGCTGGAGCAGCTCAGGCTCGGCACCGGGCACGACCACCAGCCACAGGTGGTCGAGGCGCTGGGACGCGTCCTCGCGCGGGGCGGTCTGACCCAGTCCGGAGCTGGGTAACCCATGGGTAATGAGCGGGCGTCCACCCGGGCATGGTTGGATGCGAAAGCAGAGCGGATGACGAGGGTGTCCAGTCGGGACAGGCGGGAATCGTGAGGATCTTCGGGAAGGTACGGCATCGGCCGTCCGCCTCTTGGCGGCAGGCCACGGACCGCGCGTTCACGCTGATCGGCGACGGCCGGTACGAGGACGCGGGGGCGCTGCTGACGCGCGCGGCGGATCTGGAGCCCTGGCTCTCGGAGTCCTGGTTCAATCTGGCGCTGCTGCACAAGTTCCGGCACGACTGGGAGCAGGCGCGCGCGGCGGGCCTGCGGGCGGTCGCGCTGCTGGACCGCGAGTCCGGCGCCCCGGACTGGTGGAACGTGGGGATCGCGGCCACCGCGCTGCAGGACTGGCCGCTGGCGCGGCGGGCCTGGCAGGCGTACGGACTGAAGGTCCCCGGCGGCGGCCAGCACAGCGCGGCCACCACCGAGCCGACCGGCATGGAGCTGGGCAGCGCCGCCGTGCGGCTCTCGCCGGAGGGCGAGGCCGAGGTGGTCTGGGGCCGCCGGCTCGACCCGGCCCGGATCGAGGTGCTCTCGATCCCGCTGCCGTCCTCCGGGCGGCGCTGGGGTGAGGTCGTCCTGCACGACGGGGTGCCCAACGGCGAGCGGGTCACCGCGGCCGGGCCCGCGTATCCGGTGTTCGACGAGATCGAGCTGTGGGCGCCGTCCCCCGTGCCGACCTGGGTGGTGCTGCTGGAGGCTGCGACCGAGGAGGACCGGGACGCGCTGGAGAAGCTGGCGTCGGACGCCGGGTTCGCCGCCGAGGACTGGTCCTCGTCCGTGCGCCTGCTGTGCCGGGCGTGCTCGGAGAGCCGGATGGAGAGCGACGAGGGCGACGGGGAGCACCTGGACCCGCACGACCACAGCGAGCCGGGCCACCCGGGACCGCTGGGCCACCGCACCGCCGGGGCCGGCGACCTCTGGGTGCCCGAGCGCGAATGCGGACTCGCCGCCCCCGCCGGACTGGTGCGCGGACTGCTGGACGGCTGGGTCGCCGACAGCCCGGACAGCCGCGAGTGGCGGGATCTCGAAGAAGTCTGCTGACCGCTGCCCGTAGGCTGTAGGCGCACCGATCGCGGTGCGGTTCCCCCAGGTTTTGCAGGAAGGCGTACGGCGGACATGTCGCAGCAGGAGACGGACGGGCGGATCGACGTGGACGACGAGGGGTTCGTCGTCGACACCGAGGACTGCGAGGAGCGTGAGGCGGCCTACCGCGCGCGCGGCACCTCGCGTCCGATCACGGTCGTGGGCAACCCGGTGCTCCACAAGGAGTGCAAGGACGTCACCGCGTTCGACGACGAGCTGGCCCAGCTGATCGACGACATGTTCGCCAGCCAGAAGACGGCCGAAGGCGTCGGCCTCGCCGCCAACCAGATCGGCGTGGACCTGAAGGTCTTCGTCTACGACTGCCCGGACGACGACGGCAAGCGCCACACGGGCGTCGTCTGCAACCCGGTCCTGGAGGAGCTGGCCCCCGAGCTGCGGGTGCTCGACGACTCCAACGAGGGCTGCCTCTCGGTCCCGACCGCGTACGCCTCCCTCGCCCGCCCCGACTACGCGGTCGTGCGCGGCCAGGACGCCCAGGGCAACCCGATCCGCGTCAAGGGCACCGGCTACTTCGCGCGCTGCCTCCAGCACGAGACGGACCACCTGTACGGCTACCTGTACATCGACCGGCTCTCCAAGCGGGAGCGCAAGGACGCGCTGCGGCAGATGGAAGAGGGCACGCCGCGCTACGAGACCGTCCCCAACGACTGAGGCCCCTCAGGCGGCGTCGGCCCTGGCCGCCGGGCCCCGGAAGGTCCGGCGGTAGGCGTTCGGCGTCGTACCGAGCGTGCGCACGAACTGGTGCCGCAGCGTCGCCGCCGTACCGAAGCCCGTCTGCCCCGCGATCGTGTCGATCGTCCGGTCGGAGGTCTCCAGCAGATGCTGGGCCAGCAGCACCCGCTGCCGCAGCAGCCAGCGGTACGGCGTGGTCCCGGTCTCCTGCTGGAACCGCCGGGCGAAGGTGCGCGGCGACATGTGCGCCTGCGCGGCCAGCTGCTCCACCGTCATCTCCTGGTCGAGGTGCTGCTCCATCCACGCCAGGGTCCCGCCGACCGTGTCGCAGGCGCTCCTGGGCAGCGGCCGGTCGATGTACTGCGCCTGACCGCCGTCCCGGTGCGGCGGGACCACCATCCGCCGGGCGATGGTGTTGGCCGCGTCCTGCCCGTACTCCTGGCGGACCAGATGCAGGCAGGCGTCGATCCCGGCGGCGGTCCCGGCCGAGGTGATCACCGGGCCCTCGTCGACGTACAGCACGTCCGGCTCCACGATCGCCTTCGGGTAGCGGCGGGCCAGATCCGCGGCGTGCCGCCAGTGCGTCGTGCAGCGGCGGCCGTCCAGCAGCCCGGCCGCGCCGAGGACGTACGCCCCCGAACAGACGCTCAGCACCCGCGCACCGCGCTCCACGGCCCGGCGGAGCGCGGACAGGGCCTCTTCCGGATGCGTCTTGGCCATGACGTTGCCGCTCGCGGGAACGGCGATGAGGTCGGCCTCCTCCAGCCGGTCCAGGCCGTGGGGCGTGCTGATGGTGAAGCCCGCGTGGGTGCGCAGTTCGGGCCCCTCGGCGGAGACCACCGCGAAATCGTGCACCGGCAGGCCCTCTTCACTGCGGTCGAGGCCGAACACCTCGCACAGCACACCGAGTTCGAAGGGGTGGACCTCGTCGAGCAGCAGGACGGCGACATTTTTCAGCATGGAACCAGTGTGGCAGTAATTCGACGCTGTGTGGCAGTGCTGCCACTGACCAAAATCTGCCGGGCGGACGAAGGTAGAGGCATGAACCTCTTCCTGAACTACCTCGTCGTGACCGTCCTCCTCGCCCTCGTCCTCCTCCCCGCGGGCCTCGGCCTCGCCCGTGAACGCCGCATCGACCGCCAGCTGCGCGACGCCGCCCGGGGGGAGGCGGAACCCACGGAAACGGAAAGCCGAGGCGCGTTCTCCCGAGAGCCTCGCACGGTCGGTCCCGCTCAGTGCCCGCTGCTCTCGTAATGGCGGGACTGCCGCTCCCAGAAGCGGTACGCGGCGTACATGAGCACGACGCCGATGGCCGGAGCGCCCCAGGCGAGCCATTCCGGCACGGCGAGTTCGTCCCCCCGTTCCATCAGCACCGTCGCCGGCAGATAGGCGACGAAGGCCAGCGGGAAGACGAAGGTCAGTCCGAAACCGGCCACCGGGCCGAAGATCTTCAGCGGGTAGTTGCCGAAGTCGCTGAAGATCATGTCGATGGCGAACTTGATGGGAGAGACCCTCTTCATCCTGAAGACCAGCGCGGAGGCGGCCAGTTGCAGAGAACCTTCCACCAGCGCACCGCCCGCCACGGCGAGCAGGAGGAAGCAGACGGCTCCCGGTGACCAGTCGACCGGTGCGGAGGCCGAGGCGATGGACAGGAGGACCACTCCGCCCGCCAGGTCACCGAGCGAGCTCAGCCGGACCCTGCGGGTGAGGAGCTGGACCAGCGGTGGCACCGGACGGACGAGATAGCGGTCGTAATCGCCCTCGATGACGACCTCGTCGACGTGGATCAGCTGGTGACCGGGGAGCAGCCACAGACCGTGGGCGGTGAGCCTGATGCCGTAGAGGAAGGCGATCTCCGCCAGTCCCCAGCCGCCGACCTGCCCGAAGCGGTCCAGCACCGCCCAGATGAACGCCAGCCCGACGCCCTGGTAGAACAGGCCGCCGATGATGTTGATGAACAGGTTCCCCCGGTACTGGAACTCGGCCCGGAACGCCGCACCGGCCAGCAGCAGATAGACGCGCGCACCTCGCATCGCCCTCATCCTCCCTGCGACATGACGCGGCGCCGGGCGCGCGACCAGACGAACGCGGCCAGCGCGCCGAGCGCGCCGATCCAGGCGAGCTGGACCCCCAGGGCGGTCACGATGCCCAGGCCGCCCTCGACCTGGCCCAGGTAGACGGCCGCTGGGGTGTACGCGGTGGCCTGGAAGGGCAGCCATTCCGCGGCAGCCCTCACCGGTCCCGGCATGAACCACAACGGGACCAGGGCCCCTGAGAAGAACTGTGCGACGAAGCGGTAGGCCATCAGGGCGCCGCTCACCTCCAGGGTCCAGAACGAGACCATGCCGAGCAGCAGCCCGAGCAGCTGGTTCACGAGCAGCGCGCCGATCAGTGCCACCGGGTAGGCGAACCCGGCAGCCGCCGAGGCGGGCGCCCGGCCCGCGCCGATCAGCAGCGCGAACGGCAGGGCCACCAGCAGGACCGGGACGGCGGCCGATGCCCACCCGAGCTGGCCGGAGAGCATCTGGCCGGGAAAGCCGACGGGCCGCAGCAGGTCCACGGCGACCTTGCCCTCCCGTACCCGCTGGTCGATGGGGGAGGACCGCCACGGGCTGACGAGCTGGTACTGGAGCGTCGTCAGCGTCGCGTACGCCGTCATGGTGGTGAGGCTGAGCCCGTCCACCTCCGCGCGGCCGTCGTAGAGGGCCTTCCAGACCACCGTCAGCAGCCAGATCTGGAGGAGCATCATGGCGAAGGACGACAGATAGGCCGTGCGGTAGGTGAGGGCGGCGCGGAACTCCATCCGGGCGCAGGCGAGATGGGACCGGAGCAGCGCCCTCAGTCGCTGCTTCGCGGAGGTGGGGGCCGGCTTCGCGGAGGCCAGGGCCGTCGGGGCGGTCATCCGCGGTCCGCGTAGATCCGGTGGATGACGCTCTCCAGCTCGGGTTCCACGATCGAGAGGTCGGTCACCCGGTGCCGCTCCAGCACCGCGGCCACCAGTTCGGCGGGCGGGGTGCGGACGGGGTCGAAGCGCAGCCAGACCTTGCCGTCCTCGCGGCGGACGACCTCCGCGCCTTCGACGCTCTCCAGCCGGTCGGTCTGCACCACGAGTTCGCGGTGCGGCGCGTAGCGGGCCTTCAGCTCGTCCACCGCGCCGTCGTAGGCGACCTTGCCGTGGTCGATGAGGATGATCCGGTCGCAGAGTTCCTCGACGTCGTCGAGGTCGTGGGTGGTGAGGACGACCGTGGTGCCCGACGCGCGGTTCAGCTCCCCGACGAAGGTGCGTATCCGCTCCTTGGCGATGACGTCGAGCCCGACGGTCGGCTCGTCCAGATAGAGGATGTCCGGGTCGTAGAGCATCGCGGCGGCGAGGTCGCCGCGCATCCGCTGGCCCAGGGAGAGCTGGCGGACGGGAGTGTCGAGGAACGGACCGAGGCCGAGCACCTCACTGAACTGCCGCTGCCTCTCGCGGAACCGGGCCTCCGGGACGTCGTAGAGGCGGCTGATCAGCCAGAGCGAGTCGCGCAGCGGCAGGTCCCACCAGAGCTGGCTGCGCTGGCCGAAGACCACGCCTATCCGGCGGGCGTTGCGGGACCGGTCCCGCCAGGGCGTGGCACCGGCGACCGTGACCGTGCCGGAGGTCGGGACGAGGATGCCGGTGAGCATCTTGATGGTGGTGGACTTCCCCGCACCGTTGGGGCCGAGATAGCCGACCATCTCGCCCTGCTGGACCGTGAAGTTCACGCCGTCGACCGCACGCTTGACGGTCTGCTCACGCGTCAGCAGCGTACGGAGACCCGCGAAGCGGCCCTCCTGCCGTGTGGGCCGGCTGAACTCCTTGACGAGGTCTGCCACTTCTATGACGGGCATGTCCGCCTCTCTGGAGCGATCCGGGCCCGGTCGGGCGTGATCGATCTGAGAGTGTGCACGCCGAGGCTTGGTCTAGTCCAAGTGTTTTTCCGTTCGGCCGGTTCTCGTCATGCCGTCAGGGGACGCGGAAGGCCCCACCGTGCTCAGCGGCACGGTGGGGCCCTTCAGATTCCGGAGCGGGTCTAGAAGTCGTCGTCGAACCCGACCGAGCCCTCGACCGCCACCTGGTAGGCGGACGGGCGGCGCTCGAAGAAGTTCGTCAGCTCCTGGACGCCCTGCAGCTCCATGAAGGAGAACGGGTTCTCCGAGCCGTACACCGTCGGGAAGCCGAGGCGGGCGAGGCGCTGGTCGGCGACGCACTCCAGGTACTGGCGCATCGACTCGGTGTTCATGCCCGGCAGGCCCTCGCCGCACAGGTCGCGGCCGAACTGGAGCTCCGCCTCGACGGCCTCCTTCAGCATGTCGGTGACCTGCTGCTGGAGCGCGTCGTCGAAGAGCTCCGGCTCCTCCTTGCGGACGGTGTCCACGACCTCGAACGCGAAGTTCATGTGCATCGTCTCGTCACGGAACACCCAGTTGGTGCCCGTGGCGAGGCCGTGCAGCAGACCGCGCGAGCGGAACCAGTACACGTAGGCGAACGCCCCGTAGAAGAACAGCCCCTCGATGCAGGCCGCGAAGCAGATCAGGTTCAGCAGGAAGCGACGGCGGTCCGCCTTCGTCTCCAGCCGCTCGATCTTCTCGACCGAGTCCATCCACTTGAAGCAGAACTGCGCCTTCTCGCGGATCGACGGGATCTCCTCGACCGCGTCGAACGCCGCCGCCCGGTCGTCCGGGTCGGGCAGATAGGTGTCCAGGAGCGTCAGGTAGAACTGGACGTGCACGGCCTCCTCGAAGAGCTGCCGCGACAGGTACAGCCGCGCCTCGGGGGAGTTGATGTGCTTGTACAGCGTCAGCACGAGGTTGTTCGAGACGATCGAGTCACCGGTCGCGAAGAACGCCACCAGCCGCCCGATCATGTGCTGCTCACCCGGCGACAGCTTCGCGAGGTCGGCGACGTCCGAGTGGAGGTCGACCTCCTCCACGGTCCAGGTGTTCTTGATCGCGTCCCGGTAGCGCTCGTAGAAGTCCGGGTAGCGCATGGGACGCAGGGTCAGCTCGAATCCCGGGTCGAGCAGGTTCTTCTCGTTGCTGGTGGTGCTCATTACTGGCAGGCCTCGCAGGACTCGGGGTTCTCAAGAGAGCAGGCGATGGCGTCCGCGTCGGGCGCCGAAGCCTGCTGTACGGGAATGGGGGCGGCGGCCGACGCCTGGCCGGACGCGGCACGGGCGATCCGGGTCGCCGGGCGCGAACGCAGGTAGTACGTCGTCTTCAGCCCCTGCTTCCAGGCGTACGCGTACATCGAGGAGAGCTTGCCGATCGTCGGCGTCTCCAGGAACAGGTTGAGCGACTGGCTCTGGTCCAGGAACGGCGTACGGGCCGCCGCCATGTCGATCAGGCCGCGCTGCGGGATCTCCCACGCCGTGCGGTACAGCGCCCGCACGTCCTCCGGGATCCAGGCGAAGCCCTGCACGGAGCCACTGGCCTCGCGCAGCGCCTCACGGGTGCGGGCGTCCCACACGCCGAGCTTCTTCAGCTCGTCCACCAGGTAGGCGTTGACCTGGAGGAACTCACCGCTGAGCGTCTCGCGCTTGAACAGGTTGGAGACCTGCGGCTCGATGCACTCGTACACGCCGGCGATCGAGGCGATCGTCGCGGTCGGCGCGATGGCGAGCAGCAGGGAGTTGCGCATCCCGGTCTTCGCGACCCGGGCGCGCAGGGCGTCCCAGCGCTCCGGCCAGTTCAGCTCGGTGGCGTAGTGGTCGGGGTGCAGCACCCCGCGCGCGGCACGCGTCTCGGACCACGCGGGCAGCGGGCCCGAGCGCTCGGCGAGGTCGCAGGACGCCTCGTACGCGGCCAGCATGATCCGCTCGGAGATCTTCGTGGAGAGCGCGCGCGCCTCGGGTGAGTCGAACGGCAGGCGCAGCTGGAAGAAGACGTCCTGGAGGCCCATGGCCCCCAGGCCGACCGGCCGCCAGCGGGAGTTGGAGTTCCCGGCCTGCTCGGTCGGGTAGAAGTTGATGTCGACGACCCGGTCCAGGAAGGTCACGGCCGTACGGACGGTGGAGTCCAGGCGGTCCCAGTCGATCGAGCCGTTCGCCACGAAGGCGCCCAGGTTGACCGAGCCCAGGTTGCAGACGGCCGTCTCGCCGTCGTTGGTGACCTCAAGGATCTCCGTGCACAGGTTCGACGAGTGCACGACCCGGCCCGGCTCGGCGGTCTGGTTGGCGGTCCGGTTGGAGGCGTCCTTGAACGTCATCCAGCCCTGGCCGGTCTGCGCGAGGGTCCGCATCATCCGGCCGTACAGCTCACGCGCCGGCATCGTCTTGCGGGCCAGGCCCTTCGCCTCGGCCGCGCGGTAGGCCGCGTCGAACTCGTCGCCCCACAGGTCGACCAGCTCGGGCACGTCCGCCGGGGAGAACAGCGACCACTCGGTGTCCGCGTCGACCCGGCGCATGAACTCGTCCGGGATCCAGTGCGCCAGGTTCAGGTTGTGCGTACGCCGCTGGTCCTCACCGGTGTTGTCGCGGAGCTCCAGGAACTCCTCGATGTCCGCGTGCCAGGTCTCCAGGTAGACCGCCGCGGCGCCCTTGCGCCGGCCGCCCTGGTTCACCGCCGCCACCGAGGCGTCCAGCGTCTTGAGGAACGGCACGATGCCGTTGGAGTGCCCGTTGGTGCCCCGGATCAGCGAACCCCGGGCGCGGATGCGGGAGTACGACAGACCGATGCCGCCCGCGTGCTTCGAGAGCCGCGCCACCTGGTGGTAGCGGTCGTAGATCGAGTCCAGCTCGTCCTTCGGCGAGTCCAGCAGATAGCAGGAGGACATCTGCGGGTGCCGCGTACCGGAGTTGAAGAGGGTGGGGGAGGACGGGAGGTAGTCCAGCTTGCTCATCAGCCCGTAGAGCGCGGCGACCTCGTCCAGCGCCCGCGCCGACTCGTCCTCGGCGAGGCCCGCGGCCACGCGCAGCATGAAGTGCTGCGGGGTCTCGATGACCTGCCGGGTGATCGGGTGGCGCAGCAGGTAACGGCTGTGCAGCGTACGGAGACCGAAGTAGCCGAAGCGGTCGTCGGCGCCCTCGGCCAGCGTCCGCTCGACCAGCTCGTCCAGCGCCTTCGCGTGCAGCTCGACGAAGGCGGCGGTGCGGTCGGCGATCAGGCCCTCGCGGTGGCCCACGGTGACCGAGGCGGAGAAGGACGTCGCGCCCTGGCCCGCCGCCTCGTCGGCGATCGAGAGGGTCAGCAGCCGGGCGGCCAGCCGGGAGTACGCCGGGTCCTCGGAGATCAGCCCCGCGGCGGCCTCGGTGGCCAGCATGCGCAGCTCGGCCTCGTCGGAGCGGGCGTTACGCCCGCGCAGCGCTGCGGCGGCGACCCGTCCGGGGTCGGTGTCGGGAAGATCGACGGTGAGGTCGGTCAGGGTCCGCAGCAGAGCGGTCCCGGGTCCGTCGTTCGGGACTTTCCCGGCCGTGGTGGACGCTGCGGACTCGGCGGATTCGGTGGCTGAAACCGGATCGGCGGGCGCGATGGTCACTGGGCTTTCCCTCGCTCGGCAGGGGGCCTGTGGAAGGCGGGGAAGCCGGGCAGCGCGAAACCCGGGGCGGGGCAGCACTGCTGACGGCGTCCACCGGCCTATCCGCGAGGCCCGGACGTCTGGCATCCGGTTCGGTCGAGCCGGACGCACTGTCGACAGGTCTTCGGACTTGCAGGTGCGCAAAAGCACACTGATCACACCGTTGCGGGACAGTTCCGGATTCGCACCGGATTCCCCTGCGGCGACAGCGAGGTCGAGCATACATGTGGGGGCCGCCAGATGCTGCGGCCCCCACATGTTGTGTCGCGTCGATTTCATGTGCCCCTCAGGACACCGCCTCCAGCGGCAGCCGGAAGGTCATGAGCCGTAGGCCCGGCACCGGTTCCCAGTCCCGTTCGGGGGTCCGCAGAAAGCCGAGCCGCCGGTAGATCCTATGGGCTGAGAGCATGGCCGGCTGCGTCGACAGCACCAGCGCCCGGACACCTTCCGCCGACCGGGCCCGCTCGATGCACGCCCGTACGAGCGCCTCTCCCACGCCCCGTCCGCGCCCCTCGCGGGCCACGGCCAGCATCCGGAATTCGGCCTCGTCCGGACCGGCGATGTCGCGCCACGGCGTGCCGGGAGCGGCATAGGTCACACCGCCGAGCACCGCCCCGTCCGCGTCGAGCGCGACCAGCGTCTCCGCCTCGGCCGCCCGCTGCTCCACCGCCCGCAGTTTGCGGAGATACGGGTCCTGCGGCCCGTGCAGCAGACCGTCGCCGAGATACGCCTCGGCGACGATCTCGCCGAGCACGCCGTACTCGGCCGGCTCGGCCACCCTGATCGTCAGATCCATCAGCCGCTCGCTCCCACTTCGTTGTCCGGGGCCCCGTCGCCCTCCGTCGGCAGATCGCCGCGCTCGACCGGCGCTCGCCCGGAGGCCTCCCCGGCGGGCGGCAGTACCTGGTCCAGCTCGTAGTCGTCGGCGCGGTGGGCGGCCCGCGCCGCCGCACGCAGCGTCGGCCGGTCCACCTCCTGGCGTGTTCCGCTCAACGTCACCACCAGGCCGTCCTGTTCCCGGGCGTAGGAGTGGCCCGACTCCGTGGCGCTGTACCACTGTCCGCCGTCGCGCTCACAGGTCACCAGGGGCTGCTGGCCGCCGCCCGGCGCGGGGCCGTCCGTGCAGTCGGCGTCGGCGTGCGGGAGGCGTTCCACCGACAGCCGGATCTGCCCGCCGTCCGGCTCGGTGTAGACGCTGCCGAACCCGTCGTCGCCGAGCACCCCGACGGACTGGCGCGCCAGGGTGTAGCCCGCGGCCTCGGTCACCCACACATGCTCCGCGACGAGCTGCGCGGCGCTCGCCCGCGCCTCCAACTCCGCCCGGTCGGGCGCCGGATCGGCCGAGGAACTCCGGTCGGCCGCTGTCTGCGAGCCGGGCGCCGGCTCGGTGCCGCAGCCCGTCGCCGCCAGGGCCAGGGTCATGGTCAGCGTGGTGGTCAGGAGGAGGGGCCGGAGCCGGGGCGGCCGGAAGCGCGGTGTCATGGGCACATCCTTGTCTAGGGCGAGGGCGCGGTGTTCCGGACGGCGATGTCCGGTCGGGGGCGCGGAAAGGGGCCGCCGCGCCCCTGGACGGGATGCGGCGGCCCCGGTGGCGGCCCGTGGTGCTCAGCAGCAGCGGAAGCCCTCGCGGGGATCCGCCTCGCGGGCGTCCGTCCGGCTGCGTTCGAAGGCGCGGCGGGTCATCACCGGCGCGTCCGGATCGTGCGTCCTCGCGTGCGCCACATAGCGGTCGTACGTGGACTCGCCGGTCAGCTCACGGACGTACCAGCGGATCCGTCCGGCCACCCGTCGTACGTCCGCGACCGTCATGTCCGGCTCCCCGTCTCCGCCGGCTCCTTGCGGATGCCGCCCTCGGGCCCGACGCCGGCGGCGAGCAGCTCGGCCTTCTCCTCCTTGGTGGCGAAGAGCGAGGCCGGGGCGACGAGCTTGGACTCGACGTACGGCGTCTCGTGGAGCTTGACGCTCTCCGGGTCCCGGATGGCCTTGTAGCAGACCCGGCCGGCGTCCACGAGCACCACGATGATGAGGAGCGCGAAGAGCGCGCTCAGCACCCCGTCGACCGTGGAGTTGGTGACGACGGTGCGCATGTCGTCCATGGACTTGGCCGGCGCCAGCACCTCGCCCGCGTCGATGCCCGCCTGGTACTTGTCGCGCTGGGCGAAGAAGCCGACCTTCACGTCGTCGGAGAAGATCTTCTGCCAGCTCGCGGTGAGCGTGACCGCCACGTCCCAGGCGAGCGGGACCGCGGTGACCCACGCCCACTTCAGCCGGCCGGACTTGACGAGCAGGGTGGTGCAGACGGCCAGCGCGACGGCGGCCAGCAACTGGTTGGCGATACCGAAGAGCGGGAAGAGCTGGTTGATGCCGCCCAGCGGGTCGTGCACGCCGACCCAGAGGAAGTACCCCCAGCCGCCGACCACGACGGCACTGGCGAACCAGACGCCCGGCTTCCAGCTGACCTCGCGGAACGGCTTGTAGGCGTTGCCCAGCATGTCCTGGAGCATGAAGCGCCCGACCCGGGTGCCGGCGTCCACCGTGGTGAGGATGAAGAGGGCCTCGAACATGATGGCGAAGTGGTACCAGAACGCCTTCATCGCCGTTCCGCCGACGACCGCGGAGAAGATCTCCGACATGCCGAGCGCGAACGTGGGCGCGCCACCGGTCCGGGAGAGCAGGCTCGCCTCTTCGACGTCCTTGGCGGCCTGGGCCAGGGCGTCCGGGGAGATGGTGAAGCCGAAGTTGGCGACGGCCTGCGAGGCGGACTGGACGCTGTCGCCGATCACACCGACGGGCGCGTTGATGGCGAAGTAGAGGCCGGGGTCGATGATGCAGGCGGCGATCATCGCCATGATCGCGACGAACGACTCGACCAGCATGGAGCCGTAGCCGATCATCCGGATCTGGGTCTCCTTCTGGACCATCTTCGGCGTGGTGCCGGAGGAGACCAGGGAGTGGAAGCCGGAGAGCGCGCCGCAGGCGATGGTGATGAAGACGAACGGGAACATCGAGCCGGCGAAGACCGGGCCCGATCCGCTGGAGGCGAAGTCGGTGACCGCGGGCATCTTCAGGGTCGGCAGTGCGACGACCACGCCGAGGGCCAGCAGCCCGATCGTGCCGACCTTCATGAAGGTGGAGAGGTAGTCGCGCGGGGCCAGCAGCAGCCACACCGGGAGCACGGAGGCGAGGAACCCGTACACGATCATCCAGATGACCAGCGTGCCCGGCTCCAGCGTGAAGAAGTCCGCCCACGACGACTCGGCGACCCAGCCGCCCGAGACGATCGCGAGCAGCAGCAGCGCGACGCCTATGAAGGAGACCTCGCTGACCTTGCCGGGCCGCAGGACACGCAGATAGACGCCCATGAAGAGGGCGATCGGGATCGTCATACCGATGGAGAAGACGCCCCACGGCGAGTGCGCGAGCGCGTTCACGATGACCAGCGCGAGGACCGCGAGCAGGATGATCATGATGATGAAGACCGCGACCAGGGCGGCGATCCCGCCGACCGGGCCTATCTCGTCGCGCGCCATCTGACCGAGCGAACGGCCGTTACGGCGGGTCGAGAAGAAGAGCGTCACCATGTCCTGGACGGCGCCGGCGAAGATGACGCCGACGACGAGCCAGATCGTGCCGGGCAGGTAACCCATCTGCGCGGCGAGCACGGGGCCGACCAGCGGCCCCGCTCCGGCGATGGCGGCGAAGTGGTGGCCGAAGAGCACCCGGCGGTCGGTGGGGTGGAAGTCGACACCGTTGTCCAGCCGTTCGGCCGGGGTCGCACGGTTCTTGTCGGCCTTCAGGACCCGGTTGGCGATGAACCGGGAGTAGAAGCGGTACGCGATGGCGTACGAACCGAGGGCCGCCGCCAGCATCCAGGCGGCGGAGACCTCTTCACCCCGCGAGAGCGCGAGGGTGGCCCAGCCGATGGCGCCGGCCAGGGCCACCAGGCTCCAGACGGCTATGGACTTCGGGGTCGGCCCCCGCCGCCCCGCTGCTGGTGAAACCGGTGGTGCTGGTGTGGGCGATTCCGGCATATCGATCCGTCCCCTCGCGCGATCCTTGTCGTAACGTGCGCGAAATCTAAGTGGTGCGGCCGCTCGCCGGAACCCCTGTCCGCATACCGGTCGCGCATCACCGATGTCTCCACCGAAGTTCCGCGATTGGGGCACGGACGACGGGAGGAATCGGTTCACCCGATCCTGCTCCACCTGGGATGACCGAAAACGGGCGGTGGCCCGGGGAGTCGATCCCCGGGCCACCGCCCTGTGTTCCGTCGCGCCGGCGCGTGCGGCTCTCAGTCCGTCGGGCGCTTGAGGCGCGCCACGAACTTGTAGCGGTCGCCCCGGTACACCGAGCGCACCCACTCCACCGGTTCGCCCTGGCCGTCCACCGAATGGCGGGACAGCATCAGCATCGGCAGGCCCACGTCCGTGCCCAGCAGCCCCGCTTCCCGGGGCGTGGCGAGCGAGGTCTCGATGGTCTCCTCCGCCTCGGCGAGACGGACGTCGTACACCTCGGCGAGCGCGGTGTAGAGCGAGGTGTACTTCACCAGTGAACGGCGCAGCGCCGGGAAGCGTTTGGCCGAAAGGTGCGTGGTCTCGATCGCCATCGGCTCGCCGCTGGCGAGCCGCAGCCGCTCGATGCGCAGCACCCGGCCGCCCGTCGAGATGTCCAGCAGGCCGGCGAGCGTGTCGTCCGCCGTGACATAGCCGATGTCCAGCAGTTGGGACGTCGGCTCCAGCCCCTGGGCGCGCATGTCCTCGGTGTACGAGGTGAGCTGGAGGGCCTGGGAGACCTTCGGCTTGGCGACGAAGGTGCCCTTGCCCTGGATGCGCTCCAGCCGTCCCTCGACGACCAGTTCCTGGAGTGCTTGACGCACGGTGGTGCGCGAGGTGTCGAACTCGGCGGCCAGGGTGCGTTCGGGCGGCACCGGGGTGCCCGGCGGCAGGGTGTCCGTCATATCGAGGAGATGCCGCTTGAGCCGGTAGTACTTCGGTACGCGCGCCGTGCGCGTACCGGTACCGGTCTCACTCCCCGTACTGCCCCCGTCGGCACTCATGGCCCGCCTTCCCGACGCTTGCGTTACTGCCGTCACCGGCTCCTCCGACTGTCGCGGCTCACATGGTGGCACGGTCCGGTCACGGGTCGTCGCCCTCCCTTAGGTGTCGGTCCTATAACGGACGCGAGTGCACTTCTTATACACCCTTGACACCCCTAAAGGTCTAGGCCAAGCTCCCGGTACTGGTCTAAACCATTAAAGACCAGGTCCAGCCCCAGCAGAACTCGTCGAATGTCTTCGCGGTGGGTGGGGTTGCAGCATCCCTGAGGAGGGTTTGACGTGAAGCGCAAGCTCATCGCGGCGATCGGTGTCGCGGGCATGTTGGTTTCGGTCGCAGCGTGTGGTTCGGATGACAAGAATTCGTCCGCCGACCCCAAGGACCGCAAGGAAACCCTGACCGTCTGGCTCATGGGTGAGGCCCAGTCCACCTGGCCGGAACTGGTCAAGGACGTCAACGCCGAGTTCAACAAGAAGTACCCGGGCGTCACCGTAAAGGTTCAATACCAGCAGTGGGCCGACAAGGTCAAGAAGCTGGACACCTCCCTCGGTGGCGACAAATTCCCGGATGTCGTCGAACTCGGCAACACCGAGACCATGCAGTACATCCTCAATGGTGCGCTCGGAGAAATCGACCCCAAGAAGTACGAGAACTCGGACACCTGGATCAAGGGTCTGAAGGACACCTGCTCCTTCGAGGGCAAGACCTACTGCGTTCCTTACTACGCGAGCGCCCGTCTCGCCGTGTACAACAAGGACATGCTGAAGGCCGGCACCGGCAGCGACGCCCTCCCGCAGACCGAGGACGAGTTCCTCGCCGCGATGGACAAGGTCGACGCCGAGCTGGGCAAGAAGGACAAGCGCGCCTCCTCCCTCTACTTCCCGGGCCGTTACTGGTACGCCGCGATGTCCTACGTCGCCGCCTTCGGTGGCCAGATAGCCACGTACGACGAGGGCAGCAAGGAGTGGAAGGCCGCGCTCTCCACCCCCGAGGCGCAGAAGGGCCTGCAGCACTTCGTCGACCTGGTCAAGAAGTACAACAAGGCCGACGTGACGAAGGACGAGCAGGACCACGCCAACGTCATGGCCAACGAGAAGGCCGCCGTGATCTATGGCCAGGCCTGGGAGGCCGGCAGCGTCACCACCGGCGAGAACGGCAACCCGAAGCTCGAGGGCAAGATCGCCACGGCCGGTATGCCCGGCCCCGAGGGCAAGGCCCTCCCGTCCTTCATCGGCGGCTCGGACCTCGCGACCATCTCCAAGTCCAAGGTCCAGGACCTCGGCGAGGAGTGGATCTCCCTCTTCACCAACGCGAAGTCCATGGAGGTCCTCGCGTCGAAGAACATCCTCCCCAACAACGAGAAGCAGCTTGAGCCGCTGAAGCAGAAGCCGGAGACCGCCGCCATCGCCAATGCGGTGCCGGACGCCTGGTTCACGCCGATCGCGCCGGGCTGGGCCTCCGTGGAGAAGGAGGAGATCCTCCAGAACATGCTCCTGGAGATCGTCAAGGGTGCCTCCGTCGCCGACGCCAGCAAGAAGGCCGACGAGAAGATCAACGAGCTGATCAACAAGGAATCCTGACCTTCCGATCGCCAGGCGGGGGCCCGGCACCTGTGCCGGGCCCCCGCCCCTTTCCCGCAAATGCATGCCGTGAATTCCGGGGTTCGCCCCGGACCCGCGATGGAAGGTCAGCCACGTGTCTGCCGCTGATACCAAGGCCGCCGGGCCGCCGGTCCCCGTACCACCCGTCCCGCAGGTGACCGGGAAGTCGCCGCACGACGACGCGCCCCGGGTGCAGAAGAGGAAGCGGAAGAAGGGCGAACTGCTCCCCTACTTCCTGATCCTCCCGGCGATCGTGGCGATCGCCGCCGTCTACCTCTACCCCCTCGGCAAGACGGTCGTCATGTCCTTCCAGGACATGGGCCGCCGTGAGCTGTGGTCCGGAGAGCCGGCCCCCTGGGTCGGCTTCGAGCAGTTCACGAACATCCTCGGCGACTCCGAGTTCTGGTGGGTCACCTTCCGCACGATCGTCTTCATGGCCATCTGCGTGGTGCTCACCATGGGGATCGGGCTGCTGGTCGCCCTGCTCATGCGCAGGCTCTCCACCTGGGTCCGGCTGGTGCTCACCGCCTGCCTCATCGCCGCCTGGTCCATGCCGCTGATGGTCGCCGCCTCGATCTTCCGGTTCATGGCCGACTCCGACTACGGCCTGATCAACACCCTGATCGCCAAGGTCGCCGGCGAGGACTGGCTCGGACACAACTGGTACCTCAACCCGGTCCAGGGCTTCGGCATCATCACGCTGCTGGTCGTCTGGGGCGCCATCCCGTTCGTCGTCGTCACCCTGTACGCCGCCCTCACCCAGGTCCCCAGGGAACTGGAGGAGGCCGCCGCCCTCGACGGCGCCAGCGCCTACGGCATCTACAAGTTCGTCACCTGGCCGGTCATCAAGCCGGTCTTCACCATGGTCGCCACCCTCTCGGTGATCTGGGACTTCAACGTCTTCGGCCAGATCTGGCTGCTGCGCGGCAACAAGCCCGAGCCGGAGTACGAGACCCTCGGCCTCTACTCCTACTCCAAGGCGTTCGAGTCCACCTCCTTCAGCCAGGGCACCGCGATCGCCCTGATCACGGTGCTGCTGCTGTCCGGCGTGGCCGTGTACTACCTGCGCCAGCTCATGAAGACGGGAGAGGTCGAATGAGCAGCACGACCCAGACGACACAGGCGCTGCGGCCCGACCGCAAGAAGAGCCGGCTCCACCTCGACATCCTCGGCCTCGGCATCGCCCTGGTCATGGTCTTCCCTGTCTACTGGCTGGTCATCAGCGCCCTGCGGCCCAACCGGGAGATCCGCAGCTACGACCAGACGCTCTGGCCCACGTCGATCACCTTCGACAACTTCGTCCGGGCCACCGAGCAGCCCAACTTCGGCACCGCCATCCAGTCCAGCCTGATCGTCGCGGTCACCGCGGTGGTCGGCGGCATGATCATCGCGACGCTGGCGGCCCTGGCGATCGGCCGGTTCCGGTTCTTCGGCCGCAAGGCCCTGGTCCTGATCATGATCCTGGTCCAGATGCTGCCCCCGACGGCGATGCTCATCCCCATCTACGCCCAGCTCAACGCGATGGGCGGGATCGACGAGTACTGGGGACTGATCGTCGTCTACCTCGTCTCCACGCTGCCCTTCGCCACCATCATGATCCGCGGCTTCGTCGTGAACATCCCGGTGGAGCTGGAGGAGTCCGCGATGGTGGACGGCTGCACCCGCTTCCAGGCCTTCCGCCGGGTGATCTTCCCGCTGCTCGCCCCCGGGCTCGCCGCCGCGTCGATCTTCGCCCTGGTGAACGCGTGGAACGAGTACCTCTTCGCGTACATCCTGATCAACGACAACTCCAAGTACACGCTGAACGTCTGGCTGATGACGTTCACGACCGAGCGCGGAACGGACTACGGCGCCCTCATGGCCGCATCGACCATGATCGCCATCCCCGTCGTCGTGTTCTTCATGATCATCCAGAAGAAGATGGCCACCGGCCTCACTTCCGGCGCCGTGAAGGGATAGTGCGGGCCCATGACCACCCTCGTCTCCACCACGGACACGGTGACGCGCGACGCGCTCGCCGTGCTCCAGCCCGGATTCACCGGAACCACCGCACCGGACTGGCTGCTGCGCCGCGTCGGTGAGGGCCTCGCCTCCGTGGGCCTGTTCGGCCGCAACATCACCTCGCCCGAGCAGCTCACCGCGCTCACCGCGCGGCTGCGCGCCGAGCGGGACGACGTCCTCGTCGCCATCGACGAGGAGGGCGGGGACGTGACCCGCCTGGAGGTCACGCACGGCTCCTCGTTCCCCGGCAACTTCGCGCTCGGCTCGGTGGACGACGTCCACCTCACCCGGGCCGTCGCCCAGGAACTCGGCCGCCGGCTCGCCGAGTGCGGCGTCAACCTCAACTGGGCGCCCTCCGCCGACGTCAACTCCAACCCGGGCAATCCGGTCATCGGCGTACGCTCCTTCGGCGCCGACACCCGGCTGGCCGCCCGGCACACGGCCGCGTACATCGAGGGGCTCCAGGCCGCCGGCGTCGCCGCCTGCACCAAGCACTTCCCCGGACACGGCGACACTGCGGTCGACTCCCACCTCGCGATGCCCCGCATCGATGTGGACCTGGACACCTTGCACGCCCGTGAACTGGTGCCCTTCCGGGCGGCCATCGCCGCGGGTTCCAAATCGGTGATGAGCGCGCATATCCTGCTTCCCGCACTCGATCCGGACCGCCCGGCGACCCTGAGCCCGCAGATCCTCACCGGTCTGCTGCGCCAGGAGCTGGGCTACGACGGCCTGATCGTCACGGACGCCGTGGAGATGGACGCCATCGCCGGTGCGTACGGCATCGAGCGCGGGTCCGTCCTCGCCCTCGCGGCGGGCGCCGACGCCATCTGTGTGGGCGGCGGCCTGGCCGACGAGGAGACGGTGCTGCGGCTGCGCGACGCCCTCGTCGCGGCCGTGCGCAGCGGGGAACTGACCGAGGAGCGGCTCGCCGACGCGGCCGCCCGTGTACGAGCCCTGGCGTCCTGGACGCAGAGGGTTCGGGGGGACATCCGGGAGTCGGGCGCGGCAGTGCAGGAGGGGACCGCGCCCGGCACCGGAGTCAGCTCCGACATCGGTCTGATCGCCGCCCGCCGCGCGGTCCGGGTGACCGGCTCCGGCGACCGGCTGACCGAGGCGGCGTACGTGGCCTCGTTCGGCGCGGAGGCCAACATCGCGGTCGGTGACGAGACCCCGTGGGGCATCGCCGCCGAGCTGGAGCGGATCCTGCCCGGCACCGGCACGGACACCTACACCGCCGGGACCACCGGTGTGGTGGAAGCGATCCTGGCGGCGGCGGGGGAGCGGCGCATCGTCGCCGTGGTCCGCGACGAGCACCGGCACGCCTGGATGGGCGCGGCGCTCGACGCCCTGCTGGCGGCCCGCCCGGACACGGTCGTGGTCGAGATGGGCCTGCCCCAGTCGGAACCCCGGGGCGCGCTGCACATAGCCACCCACGGCGCGGCAAGGGTCTGCGGAGTGGCAGCGGCGGAAGCACTGACCGGCACGAAGACCTGACAGGCCGGCCAAGATCCAGCCTGTCCGGGGCCGCAGCTCAAGGCTCCGGACGGCGGAGAACCAGCCCGTCCGGCGATTGAGGACAGAGCCTTGGACGGGGGGCCCGCAGCCAGAGCCCTGGGCCGGCCAAATCCAGCCCGTCCGGCGATCGAGGACAAAGCCTCCCGCCGGACGGGCTGCACCATATCCGCACCGAACACCGCACGGCAGAGGGCCGGGACACCGCAACGGCGTCCCGGCCCTCTGCCGTAACGGGGCGAGGGGCGAAGCCCTACAGCCCCTGCCACCCCGGCTTCGCCGCATACGTGGCCCGGAAGTAGTCCGCCAGCTTCAGCTTCGACGCCGCCGCCTCGTCCACCACCACCGTCGCGTGCGGATGCAGCTGGAGCGCGGAGGCGGGCACGATCGAGGCGACCGGCCCCTCCACCGTCTGGGCGACGGCCTCCGCCTTGCCCTCGCCGGTGGCCAGCAGGATCGGGTGCCGGGCGTCCAGGATCGTCCCGATGCCCTGCGTGATCACGTGGTGCGGCACCTGCTCGATGTCGTCGTCGAAGAAGCGCGCGTTGTCCACCCGGGTCTGCTCGGTCAGCGTCTTGATCCGGGTGCGCGAGGCGAGCGAGGAGCACGGCTCGTTGAACCCGATGTGCCCGTCCGTGCCGATGCCCAGCAGCTGGAGGTCGACGCCGCCCGCCTCCGCCAGAGCCCGGTCGTACGCCTCGCAGGCCGCCTGGACGTCCTCGGCCGCGCCGTCGGGGCCCATGAAGGAGGCCTCGGAGAGCCCGAGCGGCTCGACGACCTCGCGCAGGACCACGGAGCGGTACGACTCCGGGTGGCCCGCGGGCAGCCCGACGTACTCGTCGAGCTGGCAGATCCGGGCGCGCGACGCGTCGACCGCGCCGGAGGCGACCTTCGACGCGAGCGCGCGGTAGATGGGCAGCGGGGTCGAGCCGGTGGCAACGCCGAGCAGGGCGTCGGGCTTGCGGCGGAGCAGCGCGGCGATGGCCTCCGCGATCAGTTCGCCGCCTGCCGTGGCGTCCGGGACGATGACAACTTCCACGCTGTGCCTGCCGATCTGACTAGAGGTGGAGGTGGTATAGACCAATCAAACTCCAATTTAGCAGAATCGGGCAGCCGTACGGAGAGGAGTCCGCACACCGGCGGCCCGTATCCCCGCCCTTCCCCGCCCGCCCCGGCCCGCTGGCGGCCCGCGGGATTGCCTGGTCGACTTGTCCGGTACGGCGACACCGCAGCCGACAGCGCAGGGAGGCCCTCACATGTCCGCCACCTTCCCGGTCGACCCGGGCGGCCGGGGCGACGAGCCCGGCCGCATCATGTCCGGCGAGATGGCCGAGCAGCCCGCGATGCTGCGCCGCATCCTCGACCGGGGCGCGCCCCGCATCCGCGAGGTCGCCGCCGAGATCGCCGCCCGGAAACCCCGCTTCGTCCTGCTCACCGCGCGCGGCACCTCCGACAACGCGGCGCTCTATGCCAAGTACCTGCTGGAGATCCGCCTCGGCCTGCCCTGCGGCCTCGCCTCGATGTCCACCACGACGGCGTACGGGGCCAAGCCGGACCTGCGGGACGTCCTCGTGATCACCGTCAGCCAGTCGGGCGGCTCACCGGACCTGGTGGCCTCCACCAAGGCCGCCCGGGATGCCGGGGCCGTCACCCTCGCCGTCACCAACAACCCGGACTCCGCGCTCGCCGCCGTGTCCGAGTACCACATCGACATCCTGGCGGGTCCGGAGAAGGCGCTCCCGGCCACCAAGACGTACACCGCATCCCTGCTCTCCCTGTACCTCCTCGTGGAGGGCCTGGGCGGCCACGACGGCACCGAGGCCGCCGAGGGTCTGCCCGACCTCGCGGGCGCGATCCTGGGCCGCCGGGCCGAGGTGAAGGCGCTGGCCTCCCGCTACCGCTTCGCCGATCGCATGGTGATCACCTCGCGCGGCTACGGCTATCCGACGGCCAAGGAAGCGGCCCTGAAGCTCATGGAGACCAGCTACATCCCCGCTCTCTCCTACTCCGGCGCGGATCTGCTGCACGGTCCGCTGGCGATGGTCGACAACATCTCCCCGGTGATCGCCGTGGTCACCGACGGCCGGGGCGGCGAGGCCCTCCAGCCGGTGCTGGACCGGCTGCGCGGCCGCGGCGCGGATCTCTTCGTGGTCGGCCCCAAGGCCCAGGTGGAGGCGGCGTCGGCCGGCTTCTCGCTGCCCACGGCGGGCGTCCCGGAGGAGTTGCAGCCGATCCTGGAGATCCTGCCGCTGCAGATGCTGGCGTACGAGGTGACGATCGCCCGGGGCCAGGACCCGGACGCGCCCCGCGCCCTGGCGAAGGTCACCGAGACCCGCTGAGAACCGGAGGCGGTGGCGCCCCGAAAACACCCGCGGGCCGCGGCGCCGGGATGGGACCCTCAGCCCATCCGGCACCGCAGCCCGGAGCTACCTGGCCGGCGGTGTGCGGTGCCCCCGGCCACTGGAGGCACCGGCGCGGTCAGGGCAGAGAGCGCCGGGTGCCTCGGTCCACTCTCCTGTGCGGGGAGAGCGGAGGTCTTGATGAACATTGTGGACTAGACCAATTCTCGTGTCCATCCGTGTGCACGACATTCTCGGGCCGGCCGCCGCGCCTGTCCATCGTTGTACCCCCTGCACGGCTCATCGGCCCCAGTGGTTCGAACGCTTTCGGTAACCCCAGGTACGCTCCACACGTGCCCTCCATGAACGACCTCGTCCGCCAGCACACCGCTCTGAGCGACACCGACCTCGAGTGGCTCCATCTGCTGGTCTCGGAGTGGCAACTGCTCTCCGACCTGTCCTTCGCCGACCTCGTGCTGTGGGTGCCCACCCGCGACGGCACGCGGTACGTCTCCGTCGCCCAGATGCGCCCCAACACCGGGCCCACCTCCTACCAGGACGACATGGTCGGCCACCTGGTGCCGCGCGGCCGCCGCCCGCTGCTCGACGCGGCCCTGGACGAGGGCCGGATCGTGCGCGAGGGCGACCCGGAGTGGCGCGAGGAGGTGCCCGTACGGGTCGAGTCCATCCCCGTACGCCGTGACGGGCGGGTGCTCGGCGTGATCGCCCGCAACACCAACCTGCTCACCGTGCGCACCCCCTCCCGACTGGAGCTCACCTACCTCCAGTCCGCCTCCGACCTGGCCCAGATGATCGCCGCCGGGTCCTTCCCCTTCCCCGGCCAGCAGGTCGACATGGACGCCTCCCCGCGCGTGGGCGACGGGCTGATCCGGCTCGACGCCGACGGGATCGTCCAGTACGCCAGCCCCAACGGCCTCTCCGCCTACCACCGTCTCGGCCTCGCCTCCGACCTGGTGGGCCACCACCTCGGTACCGTCACCGCCGAACTGGCCCCGTCGCGGGGGCCGGTGGACGAGGCCCTGGTCAAGGTGGCGAGCGGTTACGCGCCCCGCGAGTTCGAGGTGGAGTGCGCGGGCGGGGTGATCCAGCTGCGGGCCATCCCGCTCAAGCCCAAGGGCGTCCGGATCGGCTCCCTGGTCCTCCTGAGGGACGTCACCGAACTGCGCCGCCGCGAGCGCGAGTTGATCACCAAGGACGCGACCATCCGGGAGATCCACCACCGGGTGAAGAACAACCTCCAGACGGTGGCCGCCCTGTTGCGCCTCCAGTCCCGCCGCATGGACTCCGAGCAGGGCCGCGAGGCCCTCAACGAGGCGGTCCGGCGCGTCGGTTCGATCGCCATCGTCCATGAGACGCTTTCCCAGAATCTGGACGAGCGGGTCGAGTTCGACGAGATCGCCGACCGCGTCATCGCGATGGTGTCGGAGATCTCCCCGGGCAAGGTGACCTGCCGGCGCACCGGACGCTTCGGCATCCTCGACGCCGAGGTCGCCACCCCGCTCTCCATGGTGCTGACCGAGGTGCTGCAGAACGCCCTGGAGCACGCCTTCGCCCTGGCCGACCACGGCACGGTCGAGGTCTCCGCCGTGCGCGGCGGATCGCCCACCGAAGGGCGGTTGCTGATCACCGTCACCGACGACGGGCGCGGCCTGCCCGAGGGGTTCGACCCGAAGCGGGCCGGCAACCTCGGGCTCCAGATCGTACGGACGCTGGTCGAGGGGGAGCTGGGTGGCACGTTCGGCATGGTCCCGGCCCCCGAGCGCGGCACCCAGGTGGTGCTGGACCTCCCGGTGCAGGGTCTCAAGTAGCTCCGGGCCGTCCCGGGCGACCGAGCGCACACACAGCAGAGCGGGCCCGGACCGTGGTGACGGTCCGGGCCCGCTCCGTGATGCTCACGTTGCGATGCGCTTCGGGGTACTGCGCGCTGCGACTCGAAGGCGGGGCTGTGCGTACGCTCTGTACGCGCCGCCGGGCTCAGGCTTGGTGCGGGGGTCGCTCAGGCGCTTGCGTTACGCGCCCGGTTGCGAGCGGCGCGGCGCTTCATCGCGCGGCGCTCGTCCTCGCTGAGGCCACCCCAGACGCCGGAGTCCTGGCCGGACTCGAGCGCCCACTGCAGGCACTGCTCCATGACGGGGCAGCGGCGGCAGACAGCCTTGGCTTCCTCGATCTGCAGCAGCGCAGGACCGGTGTTGCCGATGGGGAAGAACAGCTCGGGGTCTTCCTCACGACAAACGGCGTTGTGACGCCAGTCCATGGCTGCTACCTCTCCTTGGTATTACACGCTTGTTGCTTGTGAATGTGAACGCTTTCACGAATCCCCCCACAGGTGACGGGCCGACTCCCAGATGGACTGGGTGTGGTCTGTGATGGTGAGGAGGGGTTCTGGCTCTCAGTGGAGGCCGGTGTTGCGGGCCGTCCCGATCGCCATGAAGAGATTCCCAAACCTCAGCGACGGATACAACCCCTTCTGGAAAGTTTTTTTTGATTCCTCGGTGTCGACTAGGTCACAGGCGCACTTCTTGGGGGTGGGACCCAGTCCAAACGTTCGAGTTAAAGGACTTTCGGCCCTTCCACTCACACAATCACACGCAGTGCACGGCGTACGCCTGTGAACGTCACGCTCGTACGCAGTCCCAGGTGGTCACCGTCCATCTGGAAGGGCAGTGGAACCTTTGAATGCAAGGTGAAGTCCGTGAGGTCATGGCGTGAAACGGCATGCTTCCCGCGCGGCCCTTTCTCGGGGCTCGAAGTGAGCAGCTGGGTGCCGTACAGGGCCACCGCAGGAGTGGACAGACGCTTCAGTCCCAGGACGTCCAGCGCGGTGTCGAAGGAGGCCTTCGGCGAGGCGTAGACCGGGCGATTGCCCAGGTAGGTCCAGGGGGCGGTGTTGCAGATTATGGAGAGCGCGAGGTCGGTCACCGGGTCCTGGCCGGGCACGTCGAGCGTGATCGTCCCGTGCCGGCGATGGGCCTCGTTCAGGAACTGCCGCACCACCTGGCGTACGTACAGGGCGTGGGTCGAACGCTTCCCGCCCTCGCGTTTCTGTTCGACCCGGCCGACGACTCCCGCGTCGAACCCGAGTCCGGCGCAGAAAGTGAACCAGCGTTCGGGAACGGACTCGTCCTCGGTGCCCGGGGTGCCGGCGGCCAGGCCCAGACCAACCGTGCGTTCGGTCCGGTTCTCCAGGGCGTCCAGGATCGCGCCGGTCGCCTCCACCGCGTCGTTCGGCAGCCCCAGGGCGCGCGCGAAGACATTCGTGGACCCGCCGGGGACCACGGCGAGCTTCGGGAGGCTGTCCACGTCCGGGCCCCGGTGCAGCAGCCCGTTCACGACCTCGTTCACCGTGCCGTCACCGCCGAGGGCGACCACGAGATCGATGTCGTCGCTGTCCGCGGCCCGCCGCCCCAGATCCCGTGCGTGCCCCCGGTACTCCGTGGTCACCGCCTCCAGCTTCATCTCGCTGGCCAGCGCGTGGATGAGCACGTCACGGGTGCGGGCACTGGTGGTGGTAGCAGCTGGATTGACCACGAGGAGTGCGCGCATGACGGCCAGCCTACCTACCGGGCGGTTCGGCCCTGAAGTCCCGGTTCGCTGCGCTCGGGTCCGGTGACGGAGCGTGACGCCACGGCCCGGTCCACCGCCGAACGGGTGCGGCCCCCGCGCACCCCGGCTTCACTTCCGGGCCCCGGGGATGCCAACCTGAAAGGCGTGAGCACTCAGCAGACACCGTCCACGCCGTCGCCCTCCACCGCGGAGCGCCCGACCAGGATCACCGTCCTCGCCGGGGTCAACGCCCTCGAAGGCGTGGCTCTCGCCGTCGGCGGGATCTACCTGCTGATCATGGGGCTGCTCGGAAAGCTGGAAAGCACGCAGCAGGCGGAGACGGTCGGGATCACCCTGGTCGCGCTCGGCGCCATCCCGCTGATCGCCGCCCGTGGACTGCTCCTGCTGCGCAGCTGGAGCCGGGGGCCCGCGCTGATCACCCAGATCATGGCGCTGCCGGTGGCCTGGACGCTGCTGCGCTCGCAGGGCGCGCTGATCCCCACCGGGATCGTTCTCGCGGTGGTCGCCGTCACCGGCCTCGTGCTCGTCCTGAACCCGGCGACCACCCAGGACCTGGGCATCCGCCGGGCGCCGAGGACGACCCCCGACGCCTGAGCCTCCTGGCCCCGCTCGCCGCTCCTCGGCTCACTCCTCGACGAGCAGCCGCTCGCGCAGCTGCGCCAGGGTACGGGCCAGCAGCCGCGAGACGTGCATCTGCGAGATGCCGACCTCCTGGGCGATCTGCGACTGGGTCATGTTCCCGAAGAAGCGCAGCAGCAGGATCCGCTTCTCGCGCGGCGGCAGGTCCTCCAGGAGCGGCTTGAGCGACTCCCGGTACTCCACGCCCTCCAGCGCCTCGTCCTCCGAGCCCAGGGTGTCCGCCACGGCCGGCGACTCGTCGTCCGTGTCCGGCACGTCCAGCGAGAGCGTGCTGTACGCGTTGGCCGACTCCAGGCCCTCCAGCACCTCCTCCTCGGAGATACCGAGCCGCTCCGCCAGCTCGTGCACGGTCGGCGAACGGCCGTGCTGCTGGGAGAGCTCCGCGGTGGCCGTGGTCAGCGAGAGACGCAGCTCCTGGAGGCGGCGCGGCACCCGCACCGCCCAGCCCTTGTCCCGGAAGTGGCGCTTGATCTCGCCGACCACCGTGGGAGTGGCGTACGTCGAGAACTCCACCCCCCGGTCCGGGTCGAACCGGTCCACGGACTTGATCAGCCCGATCGTGGCGACCTGCGTCAGGTCGTCCAGCGGCTCGCCGCGATTGCGGAACCGCCGGGCCAGGTGCTCCACCAGCGGCAGATGCATGCGCACCAGCCGGTTGCGCAGCTCCGCCTTCTCCGCCGAACCGTCGGGCAGCTCCCGCAGCTCGAAGAACAGGGCCCGGGCCCCGCTGCGGTCGTGTGGATCGTGGTGCCCGTGCTCGCTCATCTGGCCCGCCCGCTCTGCCTGCGACTGCTGCTCCACCGCGACGTCGAAGCCCTCGGGCCCGTCCGCTCCGTCCTCCGGATGCGGCCGGGCCTGTTGCTCCGGGATGCCTGCTGGGCGCACCACCCCGGATCGGATCGTCTCGTCCCGCACAGGACCGTCCCCGTTCCCGTCGCTCACGCCGGCCCGGGGCCCGCGCCGCGCTGTTTGTAGAGGCTGATGCTGACCGTACGGTCGTCCGCGACCGTGGAGTCGACCTTGCCGGCCAGTGCGGAGAGCACCGTCCAGGCGAAGGTGTCGCGCTCGGGTGCCCGGCCGTCGGTGGTGGGCGCCGACACCGTCACTTCGAGGGAGTCGTCGACGAGTCGGAAGACGCAGCTGAGGACCGAGCCCGGCACGGCCTGCTGGAGCAGGATCGCGCAGGCCTCGTCGACCGCGATGCGAAGATCCTCGATCTCGTCGAGAGTGAAGTCCAAACGCGCTGCGAGACCGGCCGTGGCCGTTCGCAGCACCGACAGGTAGGCACCCGCAGCGGGCAGCCGGACTTCCACGAAGTCCTGATTCCCGGGCTCGCCTGCGATCTGGGACACCCTCACCTCCAAGGTGGCACAAACTCTTTCGAGGTTCCGGGAAGGGTGGCCCGGAGCCATGCGGTCCGTCGACGGTTCTTCGGCTCGGCGACGTTATCGGATCCATGATGCCGTGTCGTACGGACCCCACACCGCGACCGTCACTCATGGTAACTCCATGAGCACGGAAAGTGGCTAGGGGTCTGCGGCGTCCAATTACGAAGAACCGGCGCCGCATTGACGTACC
Organism: Streptomyces globisporus C-1027; assembly: GCF_000261345.2. Taxonomy (NCBI): domain Bacteria; kingdom Bacillati; phylum Actinomycetota; class Actinomycetes; order Kitasatosporales; family Streptomycetaceae; genus Streptomyces; species Streptomyces globisporus. The sequence goes on from NZ_CP013738.1 coordinate 5,443,591, forward strand.
CAGGCGTCAGACGATCGAACCGTCCTCGAAGCACCAGCGCCAGCTCTCGCCCGGCTCGAAGCTCCGCATCACGGGGTGACCGGTCGCCCGGAAGTGTCCGGTGGCGTGCCGCAGCGGCGACGAGTCGCAGCAGCCGACGTGCCCGCAGGTCAGACAGAGCCGCAGCTGTACGGGGTGGGTGCCCGCCTCCACGCACTCGGGACACGTCTCGCCGAGCGGCACGGGCTCGGGGCGTGGCAGATCCGCTACATGCGCACACTCGCTCATGATGGGCAGGTTACGACGGATCGAGGACGGTGGGATGGACGCGCTGCCGCTGATCGCCCTGGTCGCCGTGAGTGCGGCGGTGGCCGGCGCGGCCCGCCGCACCCCGGTGCCCGCACCGCTCGTGCTCGTCGCCGTGGGGCTCGTGGCCGGCTATCTGCCGGGCGTCCCGACGTACCACCTGGACGCCCATGTCGTCCTCCCGCTGCTGCTCCCGCCGTTGCTCCATACGGCGGCCCTGGACAGCTCCTACCTGGATCTGCGGGCGAACATCCGGCCGGTCGCCCTGCTCTCCGTGGGCTACACCCTCTTCGCCACCGTGGCGGTTGGCTGGCTGGCGTACCGGATCATCCCGGACCTGCCGCTGACCGCCGCGCTGGTCCTGGGGGCGGTCGTCGCCCCGCCGGACGCCGTGACGGCCGCCGCGATCGCCCGCCGGGTGGGGCTGCCCGCCCGGGTGACCACGATCCTCCAGGGCGAGTCCCTGGTGAACGACGCCACGGCGATCACCGCCTTCCGGGTGGCGCTGGCCGCGGCGGTGGGGGAGGGGATGAGCTGGGGCGCCGGAATCGGCGAGTTCCTGCTCGCCGCGATCGGCGGGGTCGGCGTCGGCCTGCTGCTGATGGTCCCGTTGCACTGGCTGCGCACCCACCTCAAGGAAGCGCTCCTCCAGAACACGCTGTCCCTCCTGATCCCCTTCGTGGCGTACGCGGCGGCCGAACGGGTGCACGCCTCCGGTGTCCTCGCCGTGGTCGTCGTCGCCCTCTATCTGGGCCACCGCTCCTGGCAGGTCGACTTCGCCACCCGGCTCCAGGAAGCGGCCGTCTGGAAGATGGTGGCGTTCATCCTGGAGTCCGCGGTGTTCGCGCTGATCGGCCTCCAGCTGCCGTTCGTCCTGAAGGAGCTCGGCCCGTTCGGAGTCGAGGAAGCCATCGGCTACGCGGCCGTGGTCTTCGTGGCCGTCGTCGTGGTCCGCTTCGTCTGGGTCTACCCGGCCACCTATCTGCCCCGGTGGCTCTCCCGGCGGGTCCGGGAGCGCGAGCCCGGCACCGACTGGACCGCGCCGCTCATCGTGGGCTGGGCCGGCATGCGCGGGGTCGTCTCGCTCGCCGTCGCGTTCTCCATCCCGCTGGTCACGCAGGACGGTGAACCGTTCCCGGCCCGCAGCCTGGTGCTGTTCCTGACCTTCACCACCGTCATCGGGACGCTGGTGATCCAGGGCCTGACCCTGCCCGTCCTCGTCCGCGTACTGAAGTTGCCGCACCCCGACCCGCAGACCGTCACACTCATCGAGGCGCAGGCCCAGAGCGAGGCGTCCGAGGCGGCGGAGGCCCGGCTGCGGGAACTGCTCGACGACCCGCACAACAGCCTCCCGCCGCCGCTGGCCGACCGGCTGCGCACGGTGCTGGAGCGCCGCCGCAACGCCGTCTGGGAGCGGCTGGGCGCCGCCGACCCGGTCACCGGCGAATCGGCGGACGACACCTACCGGCGGCTCTCGAGGGAGATGATCGAGGCCGAGCGCGAGGTCTTCGTCCGGCTCCGGGACGAGCGGCGGATCGACGACGAGATGATGCGGACGCTGCTGCGCCGGCTGGACCTGGAGGAGGCGGCCGCCTACCGGGAGACGGACGACTCCTGAAGCGGCGCGTCCGGGGCACCGGTGATCACGGCGGCCACCCGGGTGCCCGGCGCGAACGCCCCCTCGTCGGCCAGCGCGGTCAGCGCGAACAGCAGCTTGGCGACGTAGACCCGCTCCACGGGCAGCCCGTGCCGGTCCTCGAAGCCGTCGGCGAAGGCGTCGAGATCCGGGGCCGTACGGGCGTAGCCGCCGAAGGTGAAGCGCTCCTCCAGCGCCCAGTCCCCGGCCGGGCCGCCGAACGCCTCACGCTGGAGCCGCGCCACCTCCCCGGCCAGGAAACCGCCGCCCACCACCGGCACGCCCAGCGCCCGCTGCCCGGGATCCAGCCCGGCGGCGAGCCCGGCCAGGGTGCCCCCGGTCCCGCAGGCCACGGCCGCCACATCGACCTCTCCGGCCAACTCGCGCCCCAGCGCCGTACAGCCCTGTGCGGCCAGGGCGTTGCTGCCGCCCTCCGGGATGACCTCGACGTCCCCGAACCGGCTCAGCAGCCCCGCCAGGACCTCGGGCGATGCCTTCGCCCGGTACGTCGTACGGTCCACGAAGTGCAGCCGCATCCCGTCGGCCGCGCACCGGGCCAGCGAGGGGTTGAGCGGCCGGTGCGCCAGCTCGTCACCGCGGACGACGCCGACGGTCCCGAAGCCCAGCAGCCGTCCGGCCGCCGCGGTGGCCCGGAGGTGGTTGGAGTACGCACCCCCGAACGTGAGCACGGTGCGCCCGGCGGCGGCCTCCAGATTGAGGGCGAGTTTGCGCCACTTGTTGCCCGGCAGATCGGGGTGGATCAGATCGTCCCGCTTGAGGAACAGCCGTACCCCGCGGCGGGCGAACCCCTCGTCGCGGACCTCCCGCAAGGGGGAGGGGAGGCGGGGCCGGAGTGCATGGGCGAGGTCTGCGGACGGGCTCACCGCCCCATTGTGGCTGTGTCCTTTCGCCGCTCCGTCACGGCCGGAGAGCGCGACCGAGGCGCCCGGTGGGGCGCTGGTGGTGCGGAAGGGACCAACGTGCCCCGCCTGAAGGTGGATTAGTCACACTCTTTTGTGTAATGGCGGGCCTCCCCCTCCTGCTGAAAGTCTTTTCCTCGCAGGTCAGCCCATGATCGAGAGGACGTCAGATGTCCGTTGGTGAAGAGGTTCGCGACACGCAGGCGCCGCCGCAGCAGAGTCTGGGGACGGCAGCTGCGCGGAACCTCGCGACGACCACCAAATCCGCGCCGCAGATGCAGGAGATCACCTCACGGTGGCTGCTGAAGATGCTGCCGTGGGTGCAGGTACAGGGCGGTACGTACCGGGTGAACCGTCGGCTCAGCTATTCGGTCGGCGACGGCCGGGTGACCTTCGTCCAGACCGGGGACCGGGTGGCCGTGATCCCCGCCGAGCTGGGGGAGCTGCCCGCTCTGCGTGACTTCGGGGACGAGGAGGTCCTCGCCGAGCTCGCCCGCAGGTGCGAGCAGCGGGACGTGGCCGCGGGGGAGGTGCTCGCCGCCTCGGGGGACGCGGCGGACCGGGTCTATCTGCTGGCGCACGGCAAGGTCGAGAAGATCGGCTCCGGCCTCTACGGGGACGAGACGGAGCTCGGGGTCCTCGCCGACGGCGCGTACTTCGGCGACCAGAGCCTGATCGACGGCGACGCCGTCTGGGAGTACACCGCCCGCGCGGTCACCCCGTGCACACTCCTCACTCTGAGCCGTGCCGACGTGTTCAACCTCGCGGAGCGCGCCGAGTCGCTGCGCGGCCACCTCGCCGGACTGCTCTCCATCCCGCACCAGCGGACCAACCACTACGGCGAGGCGGCGATCGACCTCTCCGCCGGCCATGTCGGCGAGGCGGTCGTCCCGCACACCTTCGTCGACTACGACGCGGCGCCGCGCGAGTACGAACTGAGCGTCGCCCAGACCGTGCTGAAGGTCCACAGCAGGGTCGCCGACCTCTACAACCAGCCGATGAACCAGACCGAGCAGCAGTTGCGGCTCACGGTCGAGGCGCTGCGCGAGCGCCAGGAACACGAGCTGATCAACAACAGGGAGTTCGGCCTTCTCAACAACTGCGACTACGGGCAGCGGATCCAGCCCCATGACGGGGTACCCAGCCCGGACGACATGGACGAACTGCTCTCGCGCCGCCGCGGGTCGAAGCTCTTCCTCGCCCACCCGAAGGCCATCGCCGCCTTCGGCCGCGAGTGCAACCGGCGCGGACTCGTCCCGGAGAGTGTCGACATCGGCGGCCACCACGTGCCCGCCTGGCGCGGGGTGCCGATCTTCCCGTCCAACAAGATCCCCGTCACCGACGCCCGCACCACCTCCATCATCTGCATGAGGACCGGCGAGGCCGAGCAGGGCGTCATCGGCCTCCAGCAGACCGGCATCCCCGACGAGATCGAACCGAGCCTTTCGGTCCGCTTCATGGGTATCGACGAGCAGGCGATCATCTCCTACCTCGTGACGGCGTACTACTCCGCCGCCATCCTGGTACCGGACGCCCTCGGAGTGCTGGAGAACGTCGAGGTCAGCCGCTGGCGCTGATCCCGAGTCACCCCGGGGGTCCGGGCGGCCGCTGCCGCCCGGACCCCCGGGTCCGCACCCACCGCCTCGCCCCAGGGAGTTGACCGTGACCATGACCAGTACGGACGCAGCGACGGAAGGGCACGAGGCCGCGGCGCTCCTGGAGCGCACCCGCGCCGTCGTCGACCCGCACCTGCGATCAGCCGTGGAGTCGTTGCCCGGCGGCATACGCCGGATCGCGATGTACCACTTCGGCTGGCAGAACGCCGACGGAACCCCCGCCGCCGGCCAGGCCGGAAAGGCCATCAGGCCGGCCCTCGTGCTGGCCGCCGCCCGCGCGCTGGGCGGCGATCCGGAACGTGCCGTCCGGGCCGCCGTCGCCGTCGAACTCGCCCACAACTTCACCCTGCTCCACGACGACGTCATCGACGAGGACACCACCCGCAGGCACCGACCCACCGCCTGGGCGGTCTTCGGCATCCCGGACGCCATCATCACCGGCGACGCCATGCTCGCCCTCGCCCAGCGGCTGCTGGCCGAGGACCCGCATCCGGCCGCGGCGCCCGCCGTCGCCCGGCTCTCCACCTGCGTCATCGAGCTGTGCGCGGGCCAGCAGGCGGACTGCGCCTTCGAGGAGCGCGCGCCCGACGAGGTCACCCTCGACGAATGCCTCGCCATGGCGACCGCCAAGACCGGCGCCCTGCTCGGCTGCGCCTGCGCGCTCGGCGCCCTCTACGCCGGGGCGGAGGACCGGGCCGTCCGCGCGATGGACGGGTTCGGACGGGAGGCCGGGCTCTCGTTCCAGCTCATCGACGACCTGATCGGCATCTGGGGCGACCCCGACCGCACCGGCAAGCCCGTCGGGGCCGACCTGTCCGCCCACAAGAAGTCCCTGCCCGTGGTCGCCGCCCTCACCTCCGGCACCCCGGCCGCCGCCGAGCTCGCAGCGCTCTACCGGGGGCCCATGAACACCGCCGCCGAGGTGAGCAGGGCGGCCGACGCGGTGGACCGGGCCGGCGGACGGGACTGGGCCCAGGTCTGCGCCGCCGACCGGATGGCCCGCGCGGTCCACCACCTCTCCCGCGCGGTCCCCGATCCGAGCGCGGCGGGCGACCTGCTGGCGCTGGCCGAATTCGTCACCCGCCGGACCAGCTGACCCACCTCGGGTGACCGGTGGTTACCTGTCAACTCTAGTATTCCGGAGGTTGGTTGAAGGAAGGCAGCAGAGAGGCGGCAGCCCTTCATGGGTATACGGATCCAGCAGGCGGAGCAGCGCGACCGGGAGCTCGTCGTCTCGGTCATGGAGGAGGCTTTCCACGACGACCCGGTCAGCAGCTGGGTGTTCCCCGACGAGGCCCACCGGCGCGCGGTGCACGGCAGGTTCCTCGGCGTCTTCGTCGACGTCGCCCTCGCCGAGGGGCGTATCGACATCGCCGAGGACGAGGCGGCGGTGGCCCTCTGGCTGCGGGTGCCCGCCGGGGCCCCCGAGGAGGAGGACCCCACGCCCGCGCTGATGCGGCAGACCGCCGACCCGGACAACGAGCGCTGCGAACTGGTGGGCAGGCTCACCGGGGCGATCCACCCGCACGACCGCGCGCACGCCTATCTGCTGATGATCGGCGTCCGTCCCGACCGCCAGGGAGAGGGCATCGGGGCGGAGCTGATCGGAGCGGAGCTGGAGCGCTGCGACCGGGAGGGCCTGCCGGCCTATCTGGAGGCGAGCAGCGCCCGGAGCCGGGTGCTGTACGAGCGGCTCGGCTTCCGCTTCCTCGGCCGGGAGGTCGACCTGCCGGGCGGTCCGCCGATGTACCCCATGTGGCGCGAACCCCGGACGCTTTGACGCCCCGTCGGTTCGCTGCGGAGGGCGGTACGGCAGTTGTCCGAGGCGGGGGCTACAGTCCCTGCTCATGACAGATGAGTCGTGGGCCGGCTGGTACCGGGACAACAAGGGTTCCGACGCCGCCGTTCTCACCACGGACGGACAGCGGATCCGGCTCCGGATCAGAGGGGCCGACTTCGAGGGCGAGAGCTTCGACGGCCTGAGGCCCGTCGCGGGCGCCCCGCCGGAGGACGGGTTGTTCGGTCTCCGCGACGGTGCGCTCACCGACTGCGTCCTGGAGTGGGACCGGCCGCTGCCCGTCCTCGTCGCGGGCACGCCCCGCCATGCCACACTCACGTGCCTGCTCTCCCTGCGCCGGGCCGATCCGGATCTCCATCTCGCCCTCCATCTGGACGGCGCGGTGTACGAATCGGCCCGCGCCGAGCGCGACTTCGCCGCGGCCCTGGCCGCCGTCCAGCGGATCCTGCCGGACGACGTCAGTCTCCAGACCTGCGTCGCCTGGCCCGGAGCCGCCTGACCCGAGTCGTCCCGCCGCCACCGGCAACCTGCCTGCCGCCACCGGCAACCACCCCCAACCTCCCGTCACCGACGAACCGCTCGCGTCCGCCCCGTACCGCATCTTGGTACGGGGCGGACGCGCGTTCCCCGCCGCCTTCACCCGTTGCCTCCGCCACATTGTTCTACTAGCATGCGAACAACGGAGGTTTTCCATGACAAGTAAGAACCTTGGCCGCGTCACTCTCGCCGCCCTGCCCTTTGCCCTCGCACTCCTCATCGACCTCACGCTCTACGCCGCCATCGCGGACCGCCTGCCCGACCGGCTGGCCGTCCACTTCGACGCCGGCGGATCCGCCAACGGATATCTGAGCTTCACCGCCTATCTGCTCTGCACGTTCCCCTCGCTGCTGGTGCTCGGCGCGCTGTGGGCCTTCATCGCGGTCAAGGGCAGGCTCCACGGCCGCGCCCACCGGTGGCTCACCGGTGGGGGCTTCGCCGTGGCCGCGTTCCTCGGCTATCTGCAGATCGCCGTCCTGTTCGTCAACGTGGATGTCCCCGAAAGCGGTTCGGCCGACGGGTTCCCGCTCTGGCACATCGCGGTGGCCCTTGGGGCGGCCGCCCTCGCCGGAGCCCTCGGGCTGCTGCTGTCCCGACTGGTCCCCGCGCCCGAGGACCCCCGCGACCCGGACCCGGCGACCCGGGAGCGGATCGTGCTCGCCGACGGTGAGGTGGCCGTCTGGGGGCGCGGCATCGGTGCCTGGTGGGCACCCGTCGCCTTTCTGGTGCTGCTGGCGGCCGGTGTCGCCGTCGGCCGGGAGCAGAACTGGTTCATCGGCGTTCCGCTGATCCTGCTCGCCCTGGTGGTGGGCACCTTCTGCCGCCCCCACGTCACCGTGGACCGGCGAGGCCTCACCGTCTCCGGTCTGCTGCCCCGGCCCCGGGTGCGGGTGCCGCTGGAGCGGATGGAGGTCGCGGACAGCCGCCCGGTCAACGCCCTGGCGGAGTACGGCGGCTGGGGCTATCGCATCCGCCCCGAGCGCAGCGGCGTCATCACCCGCTCGGGCGAGGCCATCGTCGTCAGCCTGACGAGCGGCCGCGAGTTCGCCGTCACGGTCGCGGACTCGGCCACCGGCGCCGCTCTGCTCAACACGCTGCTCGACCGGCAGCGGGCGGGGCGCTGACCATGCTCTTCCGGGTCGATCCGACCTCCACCGTGCCGCTCGGCGACCAGATCGCCGCCTCGGTCCGGCGTGCGGTCGCCGAGGGCACCGTAGCCCCGGGCGAGCGGCTGCCCGCCGCCCGGGCGCTCGCCGAATCCCTCGGCGTCAACGTCCACACCGTCCTGCGCGGCTACCAACGGCTGCGCGAGGAAGGGCTCATCGAACTGCGCCGCGGACGGGGCGCGGCGATCACCGCGGGCGCCTCGCCGCAGCGCGCCCGGCTGCTGGAGAGGGTGCGCGAAGCGGTCGCGGACGCCCGGGACCTGGGCATGACCGAGGACGAACTGCTGACCCTCGTCCGTAACGAACTCGACGCCTGACAGGGGGAGGCGTCGGGGACCGCGCAGAGGACCGTTCCGGAAGCGGAACGGTCCTCTGTCGTGTGGGGGGTGCCGGCCGGTCCCGGGACACGGGACCGGCCGGACGAGCGCGGAGTCAGGAAGCGGAACGGGCGAGCGAGGCCTGGCCGTTCTGCCACAGCTGGTTGACCCGGGCCCGCTCGTTGGCGTCCGGCTGTGCGTTGGTGCAGGACGGGCCGGGGCCGCCGCCGGACATCAACTCGCTGCACGGACCGGAGTAGTTGTCCGGCAGGCCGAGCACGTGCCCGGTCTCGTGCGTGGTGACGCGGGTCGAGTCGTACTGCTGGTTCTGGGCGTAGTCCAGGAAGATGTACCCGCGGCCGTGGCCGTCGGTGCTCGCGTAGGAGCCGCGCGGGTCGTTGCCCTCGCGGTAGGTGAAGTCGGCGCCGGAGCCTTCCTGGAGCTGGACGTTGGAGACCGAGCTGTTCCAGATCTGCGTGCTGTTGGCTATCTGGCTGCGGAAGGACGGCGCGCCGGAGGCGTCGTAGGTGACCGTGACGGCCTTGATGCCCGGGTTGGCCGCGCGCTTCTCGGCGACGGACTTCATGACCGCGTCGAGGAAGGCGCGGTTGGCGGCGGCGTTCTCGCCGGAGCCGTTGTACGCGGCGATGGTGGAGGAGGCGGAAGGGGCGGCAGGGGCCGGAGCGGCGACAGCGACCGGTGCGGTGCCCAGCGCGGCGACGAGACCGAGGCCGGCGGCGGCGGTGGCGACGGCGTTCTTGAGGTGTCTCATGGGGGGATTTCTCCTACCTGTCCGAACGAACCCACGCCGTGGGGGTGTCCGCCGAGCGGACAAGGCGTGGGGTGGTACGGGGAAGAGTGTGGTGCAGCGCACGGTCGCGGGGGATGATGCCGAACGGCGATAGCGCCGCGCTATCGTCGCCCGTCCGCTTCTCTTTGCGCACGTCAGCCGCTCGCCGTCATGCCATGCCCACGTCATCAACACGGCATCGTCACAGTCCTCCGAGCCCAACACCCCCCGAATTGAGCCTGTTTGGTGGGGTTGCGACGTCTGGTGCGCGGCGGACGGCGGTCATAGTCTCCGCTGCATGGAGCTGGAGGTGAGACACCTCAAGGCGCTGTGCGCCATCGCCGACGCGGGCAGTCTGCACCAGGCGGCCCGCCGCCTCGGCGTGAGCCAGCCCTCCCTGACGACCCAGCTGCGGCGGATCGAGAACGTGCTCGGCGCCGAACTGTTCCTCCGCGAACGGACCGGCTGCCGCCCGACGTCCCTGGGCCGGGCCGTCCTGAGCCGGGCCCGGCCCCTCGTCGACGGCATGAGCGACCTGGTGGCCGCGGCGCTGGCGGAGGCCGAGGCCGCCCGGCCCCGCGGCTCCCGGCTGCGCATCGGGTCGACCGCGAGCCGGGTCATCGGCGGCTGGCTGCGCCGGCTGCGGGTCGCCCTGCCCGGCACCGACATCTCCCTGCGGGTCGACGTCTCCGCCCACGAGCTGCTCCGCTCGGTCGCTGCGGGCCGCCTGGACGTCGCCTTCGTGCACGAGGTGGAGGGCTGCCCGCTGACGCTGCCGGAGGGCCTGGAGCAGCGCGTACTCGTGGACCGGGAACCGCAGTTCATCTCCCTCTCCCGCGACCACCCGGCCGCCCGCCGCCGGGTGGTGGAGCTCGGCGACCTCGCGGGCGACCCGTGGATGGTCGATCCGACGGTGGACGGCGAGTGGGACGGGGTACGCCGGGTGCTCGGCGCCGCCGGACTGAACCCGCCGGTCCTGCACGGCGACTACCTCACCGCCGCCTCCCTCGTCGTGCTCGGCGAGGCCGTCGCCCCCTGCCAGCCGACGTCGGGCCCGCGCGACGACATGGTGATCCGACCGCTGCTGGGCGACCCGCTCGCGGTACGCCTCCTCCTGGTCTCCCGGCCCGGGACCGACATGGAGGTGGTGTACGCGCAGCTGGAGGACGCCTACCGGGACGCGGCGCGACGGGCGAGCGGCTACCACGAGTGGCTGCTGCGCCACCGCTCGCCGCTGGCCCGCACGCCCTGACGCCGGGCGGTTGTGCCGGTCCGTGAGCCGGCCCCTCCGTGCGTCGACTGCGCGGAGTTCCCCCTTCTGCCGACAGCGTGCACGGGTTCCTCCGCCGCCTGCCGCCGGGCAGAGTCGGCCCATGAGGCTTCTGATGCTGGGCGGTACGGAGTTCGTCGGGCGGGCCGTCACCGACGCGGCGCTGGAGCGGGGCTGGGACGTCACGGTGTTCCACCGCGGCCGCCACGCGCCGCCGCCCGGCGTGAGCGCGCTGACCGGGGACCGGACCGCGGGCGGGCGGGGGCTCGCGGCGCTGGCGGAGAGCCGGCAGGACTGGGACCTGGTCGTCGACACCTGGAGCGGTGCCCCGGCGGCCGTCCGGGACGCCGCCCGCCTGCTGTCCGGCCGGGCCGGGCGCTTCAGTTACGTCTCCAGCCGCTCGGTGTACGCCTACCCGGCCGCTCCCGGACTCGACGAGAACGGCCCGCTGGTCACCGGCGCCTCGCCCGACGACGGCGAGGACGTGCCGTACGACCGGGCCAAGCGCGGCGGCGAGCTGGCCGCCCTCGACGCCTTCGGGGACCGGGCCCTGCTGGCACGGGCCGGGCTGATCATCGGCCCCGGGGAGAACATCGGCCGGCTTCCCTGGTGGCTGTCGCGGATCGCCCGCGGCGGACCGGTGATCGCCCCGGGCCGGCCCGATGCCGAGCTCCAGTACATCGACGTCCGGGACCTGGCGGAGTGGATCCTGGACGCGGCGGCGGTCGGGCTGAACGGCCCGTACAACACCGTCAGCCGCCCCGGCCACGCGACCATGGGCGAGCTGCTGGAAGCCTGCGTACGGGCCACCGGCTCCGACGCCGAACTGCGCTGGACGGATCCGGAGGTCCTGCGGGCCGCCGGCGCCGAGCCCTGGAGCGACCTGCCGATCTGGCTGCCGCCGGGCGAGCTGCACGACACGATGCACCGCGGCGACCACACCAAGGCATACGCGGCGGGGCTGCGCTGCCGCCCGGTGGACGAGACCGTCACGGACACCTGGGGCTGGCTGCGCGCGCTCGGCGGCACGGCACCCCAGCGCCCCGACCGCCCGGCCGTCGGCCTCGACCCCGAGCTGGAGGCGAAGCTGCTGGCGCTCTGACGGCTGCTGCGCTCTGCCACTCCGCCGCTCGGACACACCGCTCCCGTGTGCGTGTCGCGCGAAGAAACCACCCATAGGCCTACGTAACGGCGCAAGAGCGGCGTGTCATACAAAACGACAAAGTGATGACCATGCATATTGCGCGGCATGGAACAGAAGGCGCGCAGGCGCGGCAACGCAATCCGGGCAGCAGTGACAGTGGCCACGGCCGCGGCGATGGTGGGCGTGCTGGCCCCGGCCGCGGGTGCCGATCCGCTGCCGGGCGGACTGGGACCCTGCCTCGGCAGCTCCTGCCCGCCCAGCTGGAACGACCCCAACAACGGCCCGGTCGTCGGATTCGACAGCAACATCAACGTCTTCGTCGGCGGGGACTTCCTGGTCCGCGAGGCGGCGGCCGAGGCGGAGGGCAAGGTCGTCACCCTCGGCGAGTTCGACATGAACAAGCGGGAGGGGGTCTCGCAGATCTACAACGTCGGCATCGCGGGGGTCGGTTCGCGGGTGCCGCCGCCGGACGGCTCCGACTATCTGACGACGGGCGGGGACATCACCATCGCCGACGGTCAGCGCCTCCTCGCCGAGGAGGGCGAGCACTCCGGCCGCGTCGCGTACGCCGGGGCGCTCACCGGCACGGTGAACCCCACCACCGCCCCGCGCTTCGACGCGGACGCGGCCGCCCCGTACACGCAGCTGCGCCCGCAGCTCACCGAAGCCAGCCGGTGTTACGCCTACGACGGCGACGAGCACCGGGAGGCGACGGGCACCTGGCAGCAGGTCGGCGACCTCATGACCTTCACCGGCGACGGCACCTCCGCGATCCAGATCTTCGACGTGGACGCGGACCTGGAGTCCGAGACGGGCGGCAACACGGGGTTCGTCTTCAACGGGATCCCCGAGGGCGCGACCGTCCTGGTCAACGTGTACGGCAGCACCCGCAGCGTCGCCACGTTCATGGGCTCGTTCCCCAACGAGGGCCTCCGCGAGAACCTGCTGTGGAACTTCCCGGACGCCACCGCTCTGTCGCTGACCGGCCCGGCGCAGTTCGAGGGCAGCATCCTGGTCGGCCAGCCGGCCAGCTCCACGGTGCTCAGCATGAGCGGGACCAACGGCCGCTTCTACACGGCGGGTTCGCTCACCCACACCTCGCAGGGCCAGTCGGGCGGCCAGGAGATCCACGCGTACCCCTTCGACGGGGACCTGCCGTCGTGTGCACCGGAACCCACACCGACCCCGACGGATCCCACGCCCACGCCGACGGACCCGACGCCGACGCCCACGGATCCGACGCCGTCCCCGACGGATCCCACGCCCACGCCGACGCACCCGACGCCGACGCCCACGGATCCCACGCCGACGCCCACGGATCCCACGCCGTCCCCGACCGACCCGACCCCGACGCCCACGGACCCCACTCCGTCCCCGACGGACCCGACGCCCACCCCCACCGACCCCACCCCGACCGAGCCGTCCGCGTCCCCCACCGAGCCGACGCCGACCCCCACCCACCACTCGCCCCGCCCCACGCACTCGCCGAGCCACCCGGGTGAGCTGCCCGACACCGGCTCCCGGGGCGGCGAATGGATCATCGGGTCCATCGCGGCAGCGCTGGTGGCCGCCGGCGGTACGGTCCTCGTGGCCACGCGCAGGGCTCGTCGCCGCACCTACTGACCGGCACGCGGCCGTGCCCGTTAGCGTGGTTCGATGACCGAACCGCTGCTGCACCTCGCCGAAGCACCTCTGTGGGAGGCGGCCCGGGGGACAGGGACGTACGAGATGTCCACCCGCGGCCGCACCCTCCAGGAGGAGGGCTTCATCCACCTCTCGCTGCCCCACCAACTCCCCGGTGTGGCACGGATGCTGTACGGAGGCGACGACCGGGACCTCGTGGTCCTGGTCGTCGACCCCGCGCGCCTCGCCGCCCCCGTCCGGTTCGAGGCGATGAAGCCCGGCGGCGAGGAGTTCCCGCACCTGTACGGACCGCTTCCCGTGAGCGCGGTCGTCCAGGTGCGGCCCCTTGACGACTGGTACCACGACCGACGAGAGGAAGACGAACCCCAGTGATCGGCCCCCTCACCGCGGTGACCGGAGCGAGCGGAGCGGTCGGCGGCCGGGTCGCCCGACGGCTGGCCCGGACCGGCGTCCCCGTACGGCTCCTCGGCCGCGACCCCGCCCGGCTTCCCGACGTGCCCGGCGCCGACCATGCGCCCGCCGCCCCCTACGGCGACGGGGAGGCCATGCGCCGGGCCCTCGACGGAGCCCACACCCTGTTCCTGGTCTCCGCCCACGAAAGCCCCCACCGGGTCCGCGAGCACACCACCGCGATCGACGCCGCCGTGGCCGTGGGGGTGGAGCGGATCGTGTACGTCTCCTTCCAAGGCGCCGCCCCCGACGCCACGTTCACCTTCGCCCGCGACCACTGGGACACCGAGGCCCACATCCGTACGGCCGAGATCCGCCACACCTTCCTGCGGGACAACTGGTACCTCGCGGGGCTGCCCGCGATGACCGGGACCGACGGCGTCCTGCGTGGACCCGGCGGCGACGGGCGGGTGGCGGCCGTCGCCCACGAGGACATCGCCGACGCGGCGGCGGCCGTGCTGCTGGACGAGGGCACGGACCACGACGACCGGGTCTACGACCTCACCGGCCCCGAGGCGTTCACCCTCGCCGAGGCCGCCGACGAGCTGAGCCGGGTCACCGGGCGGCCCGTCGTCTACGTCCCCGAGACCCGGGAGGAGGCCTACGCCTCCCGGGCCTGCTACGGGGCCGAGGACTGGGAGGTGGCCGGCTGGGTCACCTCGTACGAGGCCATCGCGAGCGGCGAACTGGCCGCCGTCTCCGACGCGGTGCCCACCCTCACCGGGCGCCCGGCGCAGAGCTTCGCCCAGTTCCTGGTGGAGAACCCGGACAGCTACCGCCATCTGCTCCCCGGCGGCTGACCGGCGGTTCGCCGGGGCTCACCGCCACGGGATGTGCTTCCACGGACTGCCCTCGCTCTCCGTCAGCAGACGGTGGGCGAGGACGTTCTGTTCACACCCGGGCGATCCCGTCGTCACCGCCCCGGAGGCGGATCGGGCGCAGATCACGGAACCGTACGAGTGGCAGAGCAGGGTGATCCGGGTGGCGGGCCGGACCGCGCGCACCTCGCCCACCAGGGCGCGCAGCCCCGGCGCGGCCTCGTCGGCGCGCCCGGTCGTCAGGGCGGCCGGGCTGACGGTGGCGGGGGCGCGGTGGCCCTGCCAGACGAGGACGGCCGCGCCCTCGCCCAACTCCTCGCGCAGGGCGGTCGCGTCGCGCCGGAGCCGCCCGTACGCGTCCAGGCCGACACCGGCCCCCGGCACCAGGTCCGCGATCCGCCGGGCCGAGGACAGCTCGCCCACGACCTCCACGCTCCGGCCGCCGTCCCGCCCGTCGAAGGACAGGAACTGCCGCCCTGCCGAGGCCATCGCCCGCAGCGAGTCCGCCCGCGTCCGGTCCCCGTGCGCGTCCGCCGCCCGTCCGGCCGCCCGGATGTCGCTCCGGCTGACCGCACCGCTCCTCCAGCGCCGCCCGGCTCGCGTCCCGCAGTGGCCCGAGAACAGTGGGCGCGGGGGCGGGCACGGCCTCGGGCCGGGCCGCTCCGGACACCGGCACGGCCACCGCGAAGGTGACGAGGGCGGCGAGCAGGGTGCGGCGCAGACGGGGTCTGCGCGGGCGGTCCGCCATGGGGTGAGGTCCTTCCGTACCAGGGCCAATGCTTGCTTCCGGTACAGAAGTTATGACCGGGGGACGGTAGTCGGCGTCCCGCTGAGGAGTGCACCTGCGGGGTGGCTCCCAGGTATGACGCGGGGCATCCGGCGCGGCGTCAGCTCAGGGTCGTACGCCCGGGGGAAATGGCGTGCCGTCAGCTCCGGCCCGTGTGGTCCAGGATCGCGGCGGCGAGCGGGGCGTGGACCTCGCGGGGCAGGGCGTGCCCCATGCCGGGGATCTCGACGAGCCGGGCGCCTCGGATGACCTGGGCGAGGTGCTCGGCGTGCGGGGCAGGGGCGACCGGCTCGGCGGGCGCCGAGGTGATCAGCGTGGGCACCTCGGTGGCGGCGAGCTGCTCGGTGCGCTCCATGCCGGAGTAGTCGGCGCGGGCGTGGGCGGTCCCGGCGTGGTGGTGGCCGGTGTGCGCGATGATCCGGCGCTCCAGCTCCCGGGCGTACGCGGCGTCGAACGGGATCAGGTCGCCGCCGAGCACCCGCCAGTGCTCGACGCGCCGTTCCAGCTCCGCCTCCGGCCCCCGGTCCTCGACGGGCCGCGACCACAGCTCCATCAGCTCCGGGGAGACGCCGGGCAGCTCCTCCGGGGGGACGCGGCGGCCGTCCGGCGCGACGTACGGCGTCGAGCTGAGCGCGTTCGTCCCGATGACGGTGGCGCTGAGCAGCCGCTCGGGGTGGTCGGCGACGAGCAACTGCGTGAGCATGCCGCCCATCGACATCCCCACCACATGCGCGCCTCCGCACCGAACGCGTCCAGCACGGCGACGGCGTCCTCGGCCAACGCGGTGAGGGGGTAGGGCTGTTCATCGAAGGAGGCGGTGGAGCGGCCGGTGTCCCGATGGTCGTACCGGATCACCCGGTGCCGTACGGCCAGCAGCTCGACGAACTCGTCGGGCCAGCCGAGCCCGGACGCCTGCGCACCCATGGCCAGGAGCAGGACGGGCGCGTCCGGACGACCGCGCTCCTCGGCCCAGAGGCGGACGCCGGGGGCGGCATCGACGAAGCGTTCCATGGTGGACCTCACTGTTCGGCGATGAATGCTTAGACGAGACGTCTCGTCTCGCTATGTCCGTGCAGAGTAGCCCATCCTCGACCCCGGGGCCAGCGGAAGGGCGAGGCCGGTGGATCTGGTGGACTTGACGGATCCGGTGGGTGCTTCAGGAGCGGAAGGTGCGGCGGTAGGTGTCCGGCGGGACGCCCACGCTGCGCTGGAAGTGGCGGCGCAGGGTGGTGGCCGTGCCCATGCCGGCGGCCGCGGCGACGGTGTCCACCCCGGCGTCGGTCGTCTCCAGCAACTCCTGCGCGTGGCGGATGCGTTGGGCGTGCAGCCACTGCAGGGGAGTGGTGCCGGTCAGGTGCTTGAAATGGCGGGCGAGGTGGCGCGAGCTCATCCCGGCCCGGTGGGCCAGATCCTCCACGGTGAGCGGCTGGTCCAGCCGCTCCAGCACCCACGGGAAGAGATCGCTCAGCGGATGGCCGCCCGGCGTGGGGACCGGAGTGGTGATGAACTGGGCCTGGCCGCCGTCGCGGTGCGGCGGGACGACCAGGCGCCGGGCGATCCTGTTGGCGATCGCCGAGCCGTGGTCGAGCCGGACCAGGTGCAGGCACAGGTCCATGGCGGCGGCCTTGCCCGCGGACGTGAGCACATCGCCGCTGTCCACGTAGAGGACGTCCGGGTCGACGGTGG
The DNA here is from genome assembly GCF_000261345.2 of Streptomyces globisporus C-1027. Lineage (NCBI taxonomy): Bacteria > Bacillati > Actinomycetota > Actinomycetes > Kitasatosporales > Streptomycetaceae > Streptomyces > Streptomyces globisporus. The sequence goes on from NZ_CP013738.1 coordinate 5,460,455, forward strand.
CTGCCGGGTGGCGCCGGGCCAGCTCCCGGGTGTGGCCCCAGTGGGTGGTGGCGCGCCTCCCGTCCAGCAGCCCCGCCGCACCCAGGACGAAGGCGCCCGTGCACAGGGACGCCATCCGCGCGCCCGCCGTGTGGGCCGCACGCACCGCGTCGACCAGCTCGGCGGGCGGTTCGCGGTCGGTGTCGGCCCAGCCGGGGACGATCACCGTGTCGGCGCGCGCGAGGTGGTCGAGCCCGTGATCGGGTTCCAGGCGGAAGCGGTCGACCCGCACCGGGGCGCTCCCGCAGAGAGTGAAGTCGTACCAGGGGTCCACGATGTGGGCCAGGTCGGCCCCGAACACCTCGACGGCCACGGACAGTTCGTAGTGCAGGACGCCGTCGGCGACGGCCAGGGCGACGGAGGGCATGTCGGAAACTGTACGGGGTCTGTCGTTTCCGACGCTCGCGTGAGAGGCGGACCGCGACCAGGATGAGTGGTGTCAAGCCGCGGCGGCCCACCACTGCGGCGGGTGTCGGAGCAGGTCAACGACGAGGGGGAGTCCCATGGGGTCGGGTCAGCCGGTGGCGGTGTTCGGAGCGTACGGTCACACGGGCCGATTCGTGGTGGCGGAGCTGGCCGCACGTGGATACGCCCCGGTGCCGTCCGGGCGCAACGCGCAGGCCTTGGAGAAGCTGGCCCTCGACCACGGCTGGACGGCCCGGGCGGCGTCGGTCGGCGATCCGGCCTCGCTGGACCGGGCCCTGGCGGGCGTGGTGGCGGTCATCAACTGCGCCGGTCCCTTCGCCTCGACCACCGGCCCCGTGATCGAGGCCGCGCTCCGCGCGAAGATCCCCTACCTGGACGTGGCCGCCGAGCTGGAGGCCAACCTCGACACCTTCGGCCAGTACCGCGAACGGGCTCTGGAGGAGGGTGCGCTGATCGTTCCGGCCATGGCCTTCTTCGGCGGGCTCGGCGATCTGCTGGTCACGGCGGCGATGGGCGACTGGACCGAGGCCGGCGAGGCCCACATCGCCTACGCGCTCAGCAGTTGGCACCCCACTGCCGGAACCCGGTTGTCGGGCGCGGTCTCCCGCGAGCGGCGCGGAGACCACCGCCTCCGCTACCGGGGCGGGAAGTGGGAGCGCCGTACCGACGCCGCGCCCGCCCTGGAATGGACGTTTCCCGAACCGGTGGGCCGGCGGCCCGTCATCGGGGAGTTCACGATGGCGGACGTCGTCACGGTCCCCCAGCACCTCGTGATTTCCGATGTGACCACGTACATGAGCGCCGAGGCCGCCCGGGACGTCGTCTCACCCGACACGCAGGCCCCCGCTGCCGCGGACGAGAGCGGCCGCTCGGACCAGACCTTCCTCGTCGACGCCGTCGTCCGCCGCGGCGACACCGAACGCCGGGCCACCGCGAGCGGCCAGGACATCTACGCCGTCACCGCGCCCCTGGTCGCCGAGGCCCTCGACCGCGTCCTCACCGGCCGGACCAGGTCGCTCGGCGTCGTCCCCGCCGGCGAGATCTTCGACGCTCCTGACTTCCTGCGCGCACTGGAGCCGCACATCGCTCTCGACCTGCACCCGGGCACGGCCGGCGCCTGACCCGCGCCCGCCCGCGCACCGGGAGTCGCACCCGGCCCGCCCGTGGGTCGGAAGACCGCGTCCGACGGCCGACCCGTGCGGGAGACGTCGTCAGCCCCGGGCGGTGTGTGCGTTCTGCTCCAGGCGGGCGCGCAGGGTGCCCTCGAAGTCTTCGGCGCGGGAGAGCTGCATGCGGAGCTTCTCGACCTGAGCGGCGGCTTCCCGCTGGTAGGCGCGGACGCGCTCCAGGAGGGCTTCACGCTCCTCGGCGCCGGGAGCGGCGTCGGCGTCGGCGTCGAGGCGATCGGTGGCGTCCAGCAGGTCACGCATCTGGTCGAGGGTGAAGCCGAGGGGCTTCATCCGCCGGATGACCATGAGGCGGGCGACATCGGTCTCGGTGTAGAGGCGGAAGCCGCCCTGGGACCGTGCGGAGGGGGTGACGAGCCCGGTCTCCTCGTAGTGGCGGATGGTGCGCAGGGAAAGCCCGGTCCGTGCGGCGACCTCGCCGATCTGCATGTGCTTGCCGTCCACGCCCGTGATCCCCTGGCCCTTCGCCTTGTCAGCGGCCTCACCCCGGACGAGCACCGCCGAACTCTACCCTAACGTTAGGGTAGAGTTGTTGGTGTGAGGGCGGCGTCGCGCGGCCCCGCTGTTGTTGTGCCCGGGCCGATGGTGCCCCGGCTGAGTATCGATTCTCGCAGGAGAGACGCGTGCGCGAGTCCATGGCGCTCGGCGCCGCTGTCTGCCCGCCGTGATGCTTCGTCCCCGTACGTGAGCCTGGCCGCGTCGGCGGCCGTTGCGGCTTCATCCCCCTCGACTTCCGGCTCCGTACGCCACGCGGCGCCGGCCGCGGAGTGCCGTCCCGGCTGCTCCGCTCCCTCTCGCACGTCCCTCGCTGCCGACCAGGGTGTGCCCGAGCACGACAGGTTCCTTGTCCCTTGCCTTCTGCCATCCCTGCTCTGTCCCCGGCCGCGCGCCTGCGCGGCCTGAAGCCCGACTGGATCTCCGACCCGAAGGTCTGGCGTACGGAGGTCCTGGCCGGTCTGGTCGTCGCCCTCGCGCTGATCCCCGAGGCCATCTCGTTCTCGATCATCGCGGGCGTGGATCCGGCGATCGGTCTCTTCGCTTCCTTCACCATGGCTGTCGTCATCTCGATCGTCGGGGGCCGTCGGGCGATGATCTCCGCCGCCACCGGCGCCGTCGCCCTGGTGATCGCACCGCTGAACCGGGAGCACGGCTTCGGCTACCTCGTCGCCGCTGTTGTCCTCGCCGGCGTCCTCCAGGTCGTTCTGGGCGCGCTGGGCGTGGCGAAACTGATGCGGTTCATCCCGCGCTCGGTGATGGTCGGTTTCGTCAACTCCCTCGCCGTCCTGATCTTCATGGCCCAGATCCCGGAGATGCGCGATGTCCCCTGGGCCGTCTATCCACTGATCGCCGCCGGTCTGGCGCTCATGGTGTTCTTCCCGAAGGTCACCACGGTGATTCCGGCGCCGCTGGTCTCCATCGTCATCCTCACCGTGATCACCGTCGGCGCGGCCATCGCGGTGCCGACCGTGGGCGACAAGGGTGAACTGCCCTCCTCCCTGCCCGTGCCGGGCCTGCCGGACGTTCCGTTCACGCTCGACACGCTGACGACGATCGCCCCGTACGCGTTCGCGATGGCGCTGGTCGGCCTGATGGAGTCGCTGATGACGGCCAAGCTGGTCGACGACATCACCGACACCCACTCGAACAAGACGCGCGAGTCCATCGGTCAGGGCATCGCCAACATCGTCACCGGCTTCTTCGGCGGCATGGGCGGCTGCGCCATGATCGGCCAGACGATGATCAACGTGAAGGTGTCGGGCGCCCGCACCCGGCTCTCGACCTTCCTCGCCGGGGCGTTCCTGATGGTGCTCTGCATCGCTTTCGGCCCGGTCGTCTCCGACATCCCCATGGCTGCCCTGGTCGCCGTCATGGTCATGGTGTCGTTCGCGACCTTCGACTGGCACTCCATCGCCCCGAAGACTCTCCGGCGGATGCCGGCGGGTGAGATCGCCGTCATGGCCATCACCGTCGCCGCAGTCGTCACCACCCACAACCTCGCCGTCGGCGTCGTCCTGGGCTCCGTCACGGCCATGGTCATCTTCGCCAAGCGGGTCGCCCACCTCGCCGAGGTGACCGCCGTCGTCGATCCCGACGGCCGGACGGTGGTCTACCGGGTCACCGGCGAGCTGTTCTTCGCCTCCTCCAACGACCTGGTGGGCCGGTTCGACTACGCCACCGACCCGGACAAGGTGGTCATCGACCTGAGCTCGACGCACATCTGGGACGCCTCCTCCGTCGCCGCCCTCGACGCGATCGAGACGAAGTACGCCCGGCGCGGCAAGACCGTGGAGATCATCGGGCTCAACACCCCGAGCGCCCATCTGCACGGCAAGCTCAGCGGCGAACTGACCGCCGGTCACTGACCGGCCCCACGATCCACTCGTCAGGACCCCGGCCCCACCCGCCCGGCGAGGAGTAAACACATTGGCCGGCCGCCGGTGAGCTGCGAGAATGCGTCCGTTTCCCGGACGGAGGATGTTTGTTCGTTTTCGTGTGTGCCGGATGCGGCGCCGAGTTGACCACCCCGCTGTCCCAGGTCGCCCTTCCGGTTCACACCCATCAGTCGTACGGGAACGGGGTCCAGCTTCCGGTGCTCATGAGGGCAGGGACGTTCGCCGAGGACCCGGAGCCCTGGGGCGGGCCGTGGCGGATGTGGGACGAGACCGAACCGGGCGAGGCGGAGGCGCGCGGAATCCACGCACCCGTCCGCGCCTTGTCCGACGCCGCACCCGGGGCCGTCGTCATCGCGCCCGGTGATGTGCGCGGAACCCGGCTGATCCCCGAGAAGCGCGGTGGTTCCTGCTGCGGCCTCGACGGAGCCGACGGGCCCAACATGGCCTGCGGGGCCTGCGATGCGCCCGTGGCGACCCGCGTCGACGACTGCTCGCTCTGGCAGGCGGTACGGCTCGGCTCGGACGCCGTGCACCGCGTCCCCGTCGACGGCCCCCGCCCCGCGCCCCTCTCGTGGGCCGAGCCGGCGGAGACGGAGGAGGCGACGCCCCTGTTCGAGCCGATCGCCACGTGGGGCGGGCTGTCGGGGACGGACCACTACTGGTCGTGGAGCCCGCGGTGGGAGGCGGCGGCCGGACACGCGCTCGCGCATCTGCTGGTGGCCTCCCAGGGGCGGCCGGTGAAGGTCCCCGACGGTGTGGCGACGGACGTGTTCCAGCGGGCGCTCGACGCCCTGCTGCCCGCAGCTGCTCCGAAGCGGCGTGCCGTTCTGGCCGGACCTGAACTGCCATCGCCCGGCGCGGACGCCGACATCCTCCTCGTACCGGTCCATCCTCGGACGGGCCGGACCTGGACCCCGGAGGGCCCGACCGCCTCGGCCCGTCTGGTGCCCCTGCCGCTGGGGGTGTGGCTGTCGCTGGTCTCGCCCCCGCCCTACCTGCCGGTTCCGGCATCGGGCCGCATGCCGCGCGACGAACTCCGCGACGACCCGCTCCCCCTGCTCCCGTGCCGTCCGTTCCGGGTCGACCGGCCAACGTTCGAGCGCACCCTGGTCCGGCTGCCGGCCGCGCGCAGCCCGTGGCTGCGCGCGATCCTCGAGAACCTTGGCCACGACACCTCGCCTGACCTCGTGCAGGCGGTCGGCCCGTGAACAGAGCCAGGAAGCACCGCACCCCGGCCCGCCATGGCCGCCGTTTTCGGCGGCCTGCGGACCGGGTGCGGACCGGTAGGAAGCCTGACCGGCGAAACCGCAGGTCAGACGGCCCAACCAGATCAGGCCTTCTTGGTCTCCCAGAAGATCCGGTCGACCTCGGCGATCAGGTCCAGCGCCTTCTGGCCCGTCTTCGGGTCGTTCGAGCCCTTGGCCGCGGAGAGCGCCTTCAGGGTGTCGTTGATGAGCTGGTGCAGCTCCGGGTACTTCTCGAAGTGCGGGGGCTTGAAGTAGTCGCTCCAGAGCACCGAGACGTGGTGCTTCGCGAGCTCGGCGCGCTGCTCCTTGATCAGGACGGCGCGGGTGCGGAAGTCCGCGTCCTCGTTGGCCTGGTACTTCTCCTGGACGGCCTTGACCGACTCGGCCTCGATGCGGGCCTGGGCCGGGTCGTACACGCCGCAGGGCAGGTCGCAGTGGGCGCTGACCTTCACCTTGGGGGCAAACAGGCGGGAAAGCATGGAGCTGTCCTCCTCGTGATCGTCTTCTCAGGTGGGACATTACTCCGTGGAGCGCCGCTTTCCGTGGCTGCCCCAGGGGCTTAGGTCAAAAGTCCGGTGTGAGAATCGGGCCGTCGGCCGAATGTACGGGGCGGTCGGCGGAAGGGTGTCCTACGGGACGGTGCAGGAGGAGGAACGGGCGGTGGCGCAGATGCCGGAGCGGCGACAGGTGTCCGGGGGCGGGCGGGTGACGCGGCGTCCGTTGCGGGTGGTGGAGGTGACGGGCCCTTCGATGGTGCCCACGCTCTACCACGGCGATCTGCTGCTCGTGCAGTACGGCGTGCTCGTCCGCCCCGGTGACGTGGTCATCCTGCGGCACCCCTTCCAGCAGGACCTGCTGGTGGTCAAACGGGCCGTCGAGCGACGGCCCGGCGGCTGGTGGGTGCGGGGCGACAACACCTTCGCGGGCGGGGACAGCACGGATTACGGGGTCGTGCCCGAGGAACTCGTGCTGGCCCGGGTGCGGGCCCGCTACCGGCCCCTGGCGAAGGGTCAGCGGTCGGTGACGGCGGTGCTGGGCTGGGCGGCCTCCGCGCTGCGGCCGGTGCGTTCGGCCTCCTCGCGCTTGCGGGCCCGGTAGGCGGCCACGTTCGCGCGTGTCGCGCAGCGGTCCGAGCAGTAGCGCCGGGACCGGTTGGTGGAGGTGTCCAGGTACGCGTTGCGGCAGGGGGCCGCCTCGCACAGGCCGAGCCGGTCCACGCCGTGCCCGGTGAGATGGAAGGCCAGACCCATCGCCGCGATGGCCGCATAGCCCGCGGTCGCGTTCGACGGGTGGTCGGCCAGGTGCATGTGCCAGTCCGGCCTGCCGTCCTCGTCCCGGAAGTCGTGCCCCGAGATCTGCGGGCTCACCGGGAACTCCAGCAGCAGCGAGTTCAGCAGGTCGACCGCGAGCGTCTCGTCGCCGTCGTCGGCCGCCTCGAAGACCGCGCGCAGCCGGGCCCGTACGGAACGGAACCGGGTCACGTCCGCCTCCGTCGCCCGTCGCGCCGCCTGCTGGCTGCCGCCGAACAGCTCCCGGACCGCCTCGACGGAGGTGAGCGTGTCCTTGCTGCGGGCCGGCTCCTCGGTGTTGACCAGGCGCACGGCGTAGTCCGAGTAAGAGGCCAGATCCACTTGTAGTCCTTACGGCGTCGGGCTAGAGTCTGGGCATCGACCAGTGTAATGGCCGACTTGGGTTAATGGGTATTACAGCGGGCTTGATGCGGAGGTTGGCGTGACGGAGACGGCTACGGGCACCGACTGGCAGTCCTGGCAGGAGAGCTGGGACCGGCAGCAGGAGTGGTACATGCCCGACCGCGAGGAGCGGTTCCGGGTGATGCTGGACATGGTCGAGGCGGTCGTCGGACCGGAACCGAGGATCCTCGACCTCGCGTGCGGTACGGGAAGTATTACGGACCGGCTCCTCAAGCGGTTCCCGAACGCCACGAGTACCGGCGTCGATCTCGACCCCGCGCTGCTCACCATCGCCCGCGGCACCTTCGACGGCGACGACCGGGTCACCTTCGTCACCGCCGACCTGAAGGACCCGGACTGGACCGAGCGGCTGCCGCACACCTCGTACGACGCGGTCCTCACCGCCACCGCTCTGCACTGGCTGCACAGTGAGCCGCTGGCCGTCCTGTACGGGCAGCTCGGCGGGCTCGTCCGGGATGGCGGGGTCTTCATGAACGCCGACCGCACCATCGACCCGGCCACCCCGCGGATCAACGCCGCCGAGCGCGCCCACCGGCACGCCGCGATGGACCGGGCCAAGGCCGCGGGCGCCCTGGACTGGGCGGAGTGGTGGGCCGTCGCCGCGAAGGACCCCGTCCTCGCCGCACCCACCGCCGAGCGGTTCGCGATCTACGGCGAGCACGCGGACGGCGACATGCCCTCCGCCGACTGGCACGCCCGTACGCTGCTGGCCTCCGGTTTCGGTGAGGCCCGCGCGGTCTGGGCGTCCCCCTCGGACAGCCTCGTCCTCGCGGTGAAGTAGGGCGCGCAAGCAAGAAAGAGGGCGGTACGGACCCGTGTCCGTACCGCCCTCTCCCGTACGTGCCCTCAGGCCGTCGCTACAGCACCTTCGACAGGAACGACTTCGTCCGGTCCTGCTGCGGGTTGCCCAGCACCTCGCGCGGGTGGCCCGACTCGACCACCACGCCGTCGTCCATGAAGACCAGCGCGTCGCCCACCTCGCGGGCGAAGCCCATCTCATGGGTGACGACGATCATCGTCATACCGTCCTCGGCGAGGCCCCGCATGACGTCCAGGACGTCACCCACCAGCTCCGGGTCGAGAGCGGAGGTCGGCTCGTCGAAGAGCATCAGCTTCGGCTCCATCGCCAGCGCGCGGGCGATCGCCACGCGCTGCTGCTGGCCGCCGGAGAGCTGCGAGGGGTAGTTCTTCGCCTTGTCGGCGAGGCCGACCCGGTCCAGCAGCTTCTCGGCGCGGGCCCGGGCCACGGCCTTGGCCTCGCCCTTGACCTGGATCGGCGCCTCCATGACGTTCTCGATGGCCGTCATGTGCGGGAACAGGTTGAAGCGCTGGAAGACCATGCCGATGTCCCGGCGCTGGAGCGCGACCTCGCTGTCCTTCAGCTCGTAGAGCTTGTCGCCCTTCTGCCGGTAGCCGACCAGCTCGCCGTCGACCGAGAGCCGGCCGGCGTTGATCTTCTCCAGGTGGTTGATGCACCGCAGGAAGGTCGACTTGCCGGAGCCCGACGGGCCGATCAGGCAGAACACCTCACGCGGGGCGACCTCCAGGTCGATGCCCTTGAGGATGTGGGCGGCGCCGAAGGACTTGTGGACGCCCTCGGCCTTCACCATGGGGGTGGTCATGCGGAGACACCTCCGGAGGGCCGGTTGCTGAACGCGGCGAGGTTGACCTTGATGCGCTGCAGCGGCGTGAGCGGCAGCGAGCGCAGCGAGCCGCGGGCGAAGCGGCGCTCCAGGTAGTACTGGCCGACGCTGAACACGCTGGTCATCACGATGTACCAGATGGACGCGACGAACAGCATCTCCATCACGGCGTACGACGTGGAGCCGATCTGCGAGGTGGAGCGGAGCAGTTCGTTGTACGTCACCGCGTAGACGAGCGACGAGGTCTTCAGCATGTTGATGAACTCGTTGCCGGTCGGCGGGATGATCACCCGCAGCGCCTGCGGGAGGACCACGCGGCGCATGGTCTTCGCCTGGGTCATGCCCAGCGCGTGCGAGGCCTCGGTCTGGCCCTCGTCGACGGACTGGATGCCCGCGCGGCAGATCTCCGCCATGTAGGCGGCCTCGTTCAGCGCGAGGCCCAGCAGGGCGCACATGAACGGGGTCATGACGTCCGTCATCTCGTCCTTGTAGATGAACGGGATGTTCAGGACCGGGAAGATCAGCGCCAGGTTGAACCAGAGCAGCAGCTGTACGTAGACCGGGGTGCCCCGGAAGAACCAGATGTACAGCCAGGCCACCCAGCTGGTGACCGGGTTCTTCGACAGCCGCATCACGGCGAGCACGACGCCGAGGACCACGCCGAGCACCATCGCGAGGACGCTGATCAGCAGGGTGCGGCCCGCACCGGCGACGACGTTGCTGTCGAACAGCTTGTCGCCGACGGCCTGCCACTGGATGTTGCCCTGCGAGAAGGCGTACCCCAGGGCGACGAGGAGGCCGATCACCACGACGCCGCTGATCCAACGGCCGACATGGCGGACGGGAATGGCCTTGATGTTCTCCGGGGCCGTGGTGGCGGCCTTGGAGACGGACACCTGGCCGGCCGGTGAGGCGGCGGGTGTCTTGTCGAACTTGTCAGTCATCGTGACTGCCCTTCGGTGAAGCGTCCGGTCACTTGCCGCCGTTGACGGCGGCCTTGTCGATCGCTCCCGTACCGGCGCCCCACTTGTCGAGCACCTTCTGGTACGAACCGTCGGCGATGATCGCGTCGACGGCCTCCTTCAGGGCGTCGCGCAGGCCGGTGTTGCCCTTCTTGACGGCGATACCGAACGGGCCGGCGTCGACCTGCTCGCCCACGACCTCGAACGCGTTGCCGCCGTCGGCCTTGCGGGCCAGGTCGACCGCGACCGGGTAGTCGTTGACGCCGGCGACCGCACCGCCGGACTTCACGCGGGTCTGGGCCTCGGTGTCGTTCTCGAAGGGCTCGATCGTGATGGCCTTCTCGCCGCCGTCCGTACAGGCCTTCGACTGCTTCTTGAGGGCCTCCTCGTACGTGGTGCCGCGCTGCACCGCCGCGCGCTTCCCGCACAGGTCCTCGATGGACTTGATGTTCTGCGGGTTGCCCTTCTTGGTGTACACGGCCGTACCCGCGAGGAAGTAGTCGACGAAGTCGACGCCCGGACCCAGCTTCTTGCCGGCGTCGTCCAGGCCCTCCTGGCGCTGCTTGTTGTCCGTGATGGACGACATGGCGATGTCGTGGCGGCCGGAGTTCAGGGCGGTGATGAGGCCGTCGAAGGAACCCGAGGTGAACTCGAACTTCACGCCGAGCTGCTTGCCGAGCGCGTCGGCCAGATCGGGGTCGACACCCACGATCTTCCCGTTCTCCACGGACTCCATCGGGGCGTATTCGGCATTCGTGCCGACCTTGATCACACCGGACTTCTGGTACTTCTCCGGCAGCTTCGCGAAGAGCGGAGCGCCGCTCTTGGTCTCCTTGCCGCTGCCGCTCTCCTGGGACGAGCTGTCGGTCTGGTCGCCACAGGCGGTGAGCAGCAGGGAGCCGGCGACCGCGATGGCGCCGATCGCCGCAATCCGGGACTTCGCGGTCGTGCGACGCGTGATGCTTGCGGTCATGTCGGGATCCTCCGGCAGGTGAGGGTGAGGTGCTGGTGGGCGGCTTGGCACGCACCTTCGAGTGTCGCCACCTTGTGTGATGACGGCATCCTGCCATTCGGACTGGCCCATTCAGGGGTCCTGCCATGTCAAAATCGGATAACGGGCGACCCCCGAACATCAACGGCCGGTACCTCGGGACCGGACCTTCTGTGGGGATTCATTCCTCACGCCGGAGAATCTTCGGCACGTCTCGACTGGTGGACGGCATTTATGCCGGTTTGCCGACTTGTCCAGATATTCGACTATGAGTCACGTCACCGCGTCGATATGGACTCGTCCGTAACACCGTTCGTCCGGTAAGAAAGACGTTTACACCCCTCATCCGGGGCTCAGGGCGCGTGTGCGGCGCGCCCGCGCGTACGTACCTCTCCCTGCCGGGGCGGGCCAACCGCTCGGTGCGGGGCACGTACGCGGTGCCCGCCCACCCCTCCTCAACCAGGAGTGGCCACCCTCAAACGATGAAGACTTAAGGGGTCAACACCATGGCAGCGGAGATCGTCAATCCTCGCAGCGACAGCACCGTCGACAGCGCCACCGACCGTGGCATCGAGCGCACGAGCGCGGCGGACACGGGGGCCGACGAGCCCTTCGATCCGGCCTTCGCCCTCCACCGGGGCGGGAAGATGGCCGTGCAGGCCACCGTCCCGATCCGGGACAAGGACGACCTTTCCCTGGCGTACACACCGGGTGTGGCGAAAGTGTGCAGCGCCATCGCCGCCCAGCCCGAGCTCGTCCACGACTACACCTGGAAGTCGCAGGTCGTGGCCGTCGTGACGGACGGCACCGCCGTGCTCGGCCTCGGCGACATCGGGCCCGAGGCGTCCCTCCCCGTGATGGAGGGCAAGGCCATCCTCTTCAAGCAGTTCGGCGGCGTCGACGCGGTGCCGATCGCGCTCGCGACCACCGACGCCGACGAGATCGTCGACACCGTCGTGCGGCTCGCCCCCTCCTTCGGCGGGGTCAACCTGGAGGACATCTCGGCGCCCCGCTGCTTCGAGATCGAGCGCAAGCTCCAGGAGCGGCTGGACATCCCGGTCTTCCACGACGACCAGCACGGCACCGCGGTCGTCACCCTCGCCGCCCTGCGCAACGCCGCGAAGCTCTCCGGGCGGACGCTCGGCGATCTGCGCGGCGTCATCTCCGGCGCGGGCGCGGCGGGCGTGGCCATCGCCAAGTTCCTGCTGGAGGCGGGGATCGGCGACATCGCGGTGGCCGACCGCAAGGGCATCGTCAGCCGCGACCGCGACGACCTCACCGAGGTCAAGCGCGAGCTGGCGGAGCTGACGAACCGGGCGGGTCTCTCCGGCTCGCTGGAGCAGGCGCTCGCCGGTGCGGACGTCTTCATCGGCGTCTCCGGCGGTACGGTCCCGGAGGCGGCGGTGGCCTCGATGGCCCCCGGTGCGTACGTCTTCGCGATGGCCAACCCGAATCCGGAGGTCCACCCGGAGGTCGCGCACAAGTACGCGGCCGTCGTGGCGACCGGGCGGTCCGACTTCCCGAACCAGATCAACAACGTGCTGGCGTTCCCGGGGATCTTCGCGGGTGCGCTCCAGGTGCGGGCTTCCCGGATCACGGAGGGCATGAAGATCGCCGCGGCGAACGCGCTGGCCGACGTGGTCGGTGACGAGCTGGCGGCGGATTACGTGATCCCGTCCCCGTTCGACGAGCGGGTCGCGCCGGCGGTCACCGCCGCGGTGGCCGCCGCCGCGCGGGCTGAGGGTGTGGCTCGGCGCTGAGGTTGTTGCCGAGCGGTGCGTGATGGGCGGGGCCTGTACTTGTACGGGCCCCGCCCTCGCGTTTCCGCCTTGCGGCGATCACCCCAAGCCCCTGCGGCGATTGAGCAGCGGGGGTCTGGGGGGCGGAGCCCCCGGGGCGCTGCCCCGGACCCCGCTCCTCAATCGCCGGAGGGGCCGGGTTGGTGCGGCTCAAACGCCGGAGGGGCTCAGTGGTGCGGCTTAATCGCCGCAGGGGCTGGACAGGCGGGCCCCGCCGGCCAAGCGTTGGGTGCGGGCCCACCCCGGTTGGTGTGCGTCACACGCGGAGGCGGTTACGTGGGCGCCCCGCCCCGCCTATCGTCGACCCATGTTCGCCGCCTACGCAGCCCGCATCGACCCCGACCAGCCCCTCACCGGCCTGGAGCTGGGCGATCGCCCGGCCCCCCAGGCGCGTCCCGGGTGGAGCACCGTCACCGTCCGGGCCGCCTCCCTCAACCACCACGACCTCTGGTCCCTGCGCGGCGTCGGCCTGTCGCAGGACCGGCTGCCGATGATCCTCGGCTGCGACGCGGCCGGCGTCGACCAGGACGGCAACGAGGTCGTCCTGCACTCCGTCATCGGGCAGTCCGGGCACGGCGTCGGGCCCGACGAGCCGCGCTCCATCCTCACCGAGCGCTACCAGGGCACCTTCGCCGAGCAGGTCACCGTCCCCACCTGGAACGTCCTGCCCAAGCCGAAGGAGCTCAGCTTCGCCGAGGCCGCCTGCCTGCCGACCGCCTGGCTCACCGCGTACCGGATGCTGTTCACCAACGCCGGGGTGCGGCCCGGGGACTCCGTGCTCGTCCAGGGCGCCGGCGGCGGGGTCGCCACCGCCGCGATCGTGCTCGGGAAGGCCGCCGGGCTGCGGGTCTTCGCCACCAGCCGGGACAAGGCCAAGCGCGAGCGGGCGGTCGAACTCGGCGCGCTGGAGGCGTACGAGCCCGGCGCCCGGCTTCCGCAGCGGGTGGACGCCGTCATCGAGACCGTGGGGGCCGCCACCTGGTCCCACTCCGTGAAGTCGCTGCGCCCCGGCGGCACCCTCGTCATCTCCGGGGCCACCAGCGGCGACCGGCCCACGCACGCCGAGCTGACCCGGATCTTCTTCCTGGAGCTGAAGGTCGTCGGCTCCACCATGGGGTCCAAGGACGAGCTGGAGGACCTGCTCGCGTTCTGCGCGACCACCGGGGTGCGCCCGGTCATCGACGAGGTGCTGCCGCTGGACCGGGCCCGGGAGGGCTTCCAACGGCTGGAGTCCGGCGACCTGTTCGGGAAGATCGTGCTCACGCCGACCGCCTAGGGTCGGCAAGAACTCCTACGTTCCGCATACTTGAACAAGTCTCAGCTTTGCTGATGGGATGCCGCCCATGCGAATGGGCAGAGCACTCATGGCAGTTGTCGTCGCGTCCGTGCTCGCGGCGGGGGCCCTCGCCCCCGCCGCCTCGGCGCGCCCCGCACCCGTCTCCTCGTCCTCGTCCCCGTCCTCGTACGAACGCGCCGTCCCGCCCCTCACCGACGACCGCGGGCGCACCCTCACCCTGCGCGGCTGGAACGTCGAGGACAAGGCGAACCGCGGCGAGGACGCCCTCAGCGCCATCACCGAACGGCACTTCCGCGACCTGCGGGCAGGCGGCTTCAACTTCGCCCGGCTGCTGGTCTTCTGGGACGACCTGGAGCCCCGGCGCGGCCAGTACAGCGCGCGCTACCTCCACACGATCGAACGCATCCTGGACTGGGCCCGCAAGCACCGCGTCCACGTCCTCATCGACGCCCACCAGGACGTCTTCGGGCCTGCGTTCGGGCACCGCGGTATCCCGGAATGGGCCACCAGGACCGACGGGCTGCCGTTCACCCCGAACCCCGACGACTGGTTCTCGGAGTACTTCCAGCCCGCCGTGCAGCGGGCCTTCACCCACCTCTACGAGGATCCCGACCTGCAACGCGCCCAGGCCGCCATGTGGCAGGTCCTCGCCGACCGTTTCGGCCGCCACCCCGCCGTCATCGGCTACGACCTGATCAACGAGCCCATGGGGGAGCTGAGGGAGGGCGAGGATCTGGCGACCGCCGCCCGCCGCATCGAGGCCGAGCACCTCACACCCATGTACAACCGGCTCGCCCGCGCCGTCCGCACGAAGGACCGCGACACCTGGATCTTCGTCGAGCCGACCCCCATCGTCGGCGAGGGCGTGCCCACCGGACTCGGCCGGATCAAGGACAACCGGACCGTCTACGCCCCGCACTTCTACAACACCGCCATGGAGGCGGGCGCCGACTACGACCCGGACGCCGGCTGGATCGAGGCGTACGAGGCCGCCGTCACCGCCTACCCGGCCCGCCACCGTATGCCCGTGGTCGTGGGGGAGTGGGGGCCGCTGAACAACGCCCTCCCCAACATGAGCCGCTTCTACCGCGAGGCCGTCGCCTCCCTGAACCGCTACAGCTCCGGCTGGGCGGGGTACGTCTGGTGCTACGGCGGCGGCTACTGCGCGGTCGACGAGCGCGGCCGCTTCCGGACGAACAAGGAGCAGACCGCCACCCCGTACGCCCCGGCCGTCGCGGGAACCGTCCGCTCCGACACGTACGACGCGGGCACCCGCACCTACCGCCTCGCCTACCGGGCCGCCGCCCGGCCCGGAGTGACGGAGCTGTCCCTGCCGCCCGCACCCCGGGGCTGGCGTGTCACCGTCACCGGACGTGCTCACGTCCTTGGCGCCTCGTCGCGCGGTGCCTGGCCGGTCGTCCTCGCGTGGCCCGGGAGTGAGGTGGTCGTGACCGTGCGGGAAGCTGGGCCGCATGGACGAACTGACCACCCCTGAGGGGTTTCTGCTGCGCGCCTGGCTGCCCGACGACGCCTCGGCGGTACTCCGCGCCTTCGCCCCGCCCGAGATGGACCGCCAGACGGACCGGCCCGTGGACGACCGGTCCGGGGCGCTGGCCTGGATCGCCGAACGCGCGCGCGAGCGAGGGGCGCGCACC
This sequence comes from Streptomyces globisporus C-1027, assembly GCF_000261345.2. Lineage (NCBI taxonomy): Bacteria > Bacillati > Actinomycetota > Actinomycetes > Kitasatosporales > Streptomycetaceae > Streptomyces > Streptomyces globisporus. The sequence goes on from NZ_CP013738.1 coordinate 5,475,806, forward strand.
GGCTACTCCTGGGCCGTCGTGGGGGAGGAGGGCGAGGCGCTCGGCTGTGTGGCGCTCAACGTCGTCAACCGGGCGCATGACAGCGGCTGGGTCTCCTACTGGACCACCGCATCCGCCCGCGGCCGGGGCGTCGCCCCGGCCGGCGTGCGGGCCCTCGCGCGCTGGGCCTTCGGCGAACTCGGCCTGTACCGGCTGGAGCTGGGACACCGCACCGACAACGTCGCCTCCTGCCGGGTCGCGAACCGGTCCGGATTCGCGTCCGAGGGCATCGAGCGGGCCAAGCTGCGGTACGGCAAGGTCCGGTACGACGTCGAGCGGCACGCGCGCCTCGCCGACGATGATGTCAACTTTGATTGACGGACGATGCGTGTCAATGTAAGTTGACATCATGACCGAAGCAACGGATCTGGCCGCGCGCGCCGGTGACCGCGACCCGCGTGTAGGGCTGCGGGCGGTGGCCGCGCTGCGGCGGCTGCTGGAGCAGCTCGAAGCCGTACAAGTCGGAAGCGCCCGTGCTCAGGGCTGGTCGTGGCAGGAGATCGCCGCCGAGCTGGGCGTCAGCCGGCAGGCCGTGCACAAGAAGTACGGGAGGCGTTGATGTTCGAGCGATTCACCCGAGGGGCCCGCGCCACCGTGAAGGGTGCCGTGGCCCAGGCCGAGCGGGCCGGGGCCGGCTCGGTCACCGAGGAACACCTGCTGCTCGCGCTGCTGGAACAGGAGGGCGGCCGGGCCGCGTTCGCCGTCACCGCCCTCGGCCTCCACGACCGCCGTGCCTCCTTGGACGCCGCCTTCGCCGAGGCCCGCCGCCGCGGCGGCCTGACCAGAGCCGACACCGACGCCCTCGCCGGCATCGGGATCGACCTCGGCGCGATCGTCTCCCGTGTCGAGGGCGCCCACGGCGAAGGGGCCCTCGACGCCGACCGCCGCGGCCGCCGGGGGTGGTGGTCCGGGCACCGCCCCTTCACCCCGGGGGCGAAGACCGTGCTGGAGAACGCGCTCCGGGTGGCCCTCGGCCGCGGCGACCGGTTCATCGGCGAGGAACACCTGCTCCTGGCCCTCACCGCGAAGCCCGGAGTCGTCGCCGACGTCCTCGCCGAGCACGGTGCGACCTACGCGGCCGTGCAGCGGGCGCTGTACGGCCCCGACGCGGGCAGGGGCGACGCGGGAGGTCAGGGGCACGCCCAGGCCGGGTGAAGGGTGGGGCTCCCGCCCCACCCCCCACGGGAGCCTCAGGCCTTGTCCTCGTCCTCCGCAGTCAGCAGCGCCTCGATCCGCGCCGCCGCCTCACCCAGATGGCGGCGGGCCTCCGCCAGCCGGGTCTCCGTCACCCCGTGATCGCGGGCCGTGTCCCGGACGCCGTCGCGGAACCGGTCCAGCAGACGGTCCAGATCGCGCACCGGGTCCCCGGTCGCCGGCACGTCCTGCCCCCAGTCCGCACCGGGGGCCGGGTCCTGGACCGGCGGGGCGGTCTCCGGCCCGGGCTTGCCGAACGGAGGCCAGGCGCCGGACCGGGCGAAGCCGCCGAGCTGGCCGGTGATCTCCGCGAGACCCTCCCGTACGCCGGAGGGCCAGTCACCCCGGGCGAAGTGCTCCTGCACCTGGCGGGCGGCGGTCTGCATCTGCTCCCGCGCCTTCTCCTGGGCCTCCTTGGCCTGGCGGCGGGCCTGCTGGGCGTCCTCGCGGGCGCGCCGTGACTCGTCCTTCGCCCGGCGGGCCTGCTCCTTCCACTCCTGCTTGGCCCGGCGCAGCTCCTCCTTCGCCGTGCGCCACGCCTCACTGTCGCCGAGGTCGCCCAGATTGCCGAAGTCCCCGAAGTCCCCGAAGTCGCCGAAGGGGGAGGAGGGTTCGCCCTTCCCCTTACCCTTCGCCTTTCCGGTCCCGGTCCCGGGTCCCGCCTTCGTGCCGTGCCGGGACTCCGATGCCGCCGCCCGCATATCGCTGCGGAGCCGGCCTGCCGCGCCCCGTACGTCGTCGCGTATCTCGGCGGCCAGCTCGGAGAGCGAGTCGCGGATCTCCAGCTCCAGGTCGGCCAGTTCGCCGCTGCGGCCCGCCAGCTCCTCGCGGCCTGCGTCGGTGATCGAGTAGACCTTGCGGCCGCCCTCGGTGGCATGGGTGACCAGGCCCTCGGCCTCCAGCTTGGCCAGTCGCGGGTAGACCGTGCCGGCGGACGGGGCGTAGAGGCCCTGGAAGCGCTCCTCCAGCAGGCGGATGATCTCGTAGCCGTGGCGCGGGGCCTCGTCCAGCAGCTTGAGGAGGTACAGGCGCAGACGGCCGTGGGCGAATACGGGGGGCATGTCAGAGAACCTTTCCGGTCGGCTCGGCGGCGTACGCGTCGTCCTCGGCGGGCGGCCTGCGCAGGAGGGCGATCGAACCGGACACGGTCGTCGCCCGCAGGGTCCCCGTCCCGGCGCCCAGCGTGCCGGTGATCTTCTTCGCGCCCCACTGCCCGCCGACCCGCAGGTCCTCGAAGGCGTTGGAGACGGCCCCGCTCGCGGTGTTCGCCTCGACCCTGGCGTCCGCCGGGTGCGGCAGCCGGATCGCGATCTCGCCGGACACCGTGGTCAGCCGGATGTCCGTGGGCTTCCCGGACGGGTCGACGTCCAGCACCATGTCACCGCTGACCGATTCGGCCCGGACCGAGGCCCCCGCCCCGTCGATCACCGTCAGATCACCGGCCACGGACTGGAAGCGCAGGTCCCCCGTGACGCTCTGGGCCTCCAGGCTGCCCGACACCGACTCCCCGCGCACCGCGCCCGTCAGCCCGACGAGCGTGGAATCCCCCGTGATGCCGCGGACCTCGGTGCGGCCGCTGATGCCGGAGACGACGGCCCCCGCGCCGATCACGCCGACCTCGACCGAGGCCGTGGTGGGCACGACGAGCGAGACGACGGCGCTGCGGCGGCGGCCCTTGGGGTCGAGCCAGCGCAGGAGGTCCTGCCAGGGCAGATCCTCGTACGCCACGGTGAGCCGGCCGTCCTCCTGGGTCACGATCAGCGGCGGTCCCTCGATCGCGGAGACCTCCAGCCGGGCGCCCGGCTCGTCGGTCCCGACCACGTTGACCGTGCCGTCGACGATACGCACCTGGAGCGCCGTCACCGGATCGTCGAAGGAGAGCTTCCGCGGCTCATCGATGGTCCATGTCGACACAGGCATGGATGTGACCTCCCGGGAAGCGTGGCAACGCAACATATCGCGTCTCGTGAAGAACACGATATATCGCGGATGTGGGAAGTCAAGGGACGCCGCGTCTCGTCAGCGATCAGCACAATGCCTGCAACGCGATCAAATGTGGGCATATTGCCCTAGCGTATGAGCCATGAACGCGACATCCACCGGGGCTCTCCTGCTGTGCCGGGCCGACCCCGAGACCGTACGGCCGCTCGCCCACCTGCTGCGCGAGCAGATGCTGCTGGTCCGCGCGGGCGAGGAGTGGAGTGCGCTCGTCCCGGAGGGAAAGCCCTGGCGGGCCGGGGGAGCGGAGCAGGACGCCGAGCCGGTCGACCGGGTCCTCGGCGGCTGGGCCACCGCGCTCGCCGTCGGCTCCACCTGGCCGGTGCTCGCCCTGTGGTGGGACGCCGACCGGGCCGGATACACCCTCGCCGCCGGGTTCCGCCGGCCCGTGGGGTACGTCTGGCTGACCGACGGCACCCCGGTGGGCGAGGACGAAGCCATGCGCACCTTCGCCGCCCGGCTCGGCCTCGACCCGGTGCTGGACGTACAGGCGCTGGAGCAGCTGACCCGCCCCGATCCGGAAAGCGACGCGGAAGCCCGGCTGCGCGGACTGCTCGCCGTCCTCACCGGCACCGGACTGGCCCTGCCCGCCGGGCTCTCCCCGGGCGAGAGCGCCGACCGGCTGCGCAGCGTCGCGGCGGCGCAGCGCCAGGTGGACCGTGTCGAGTGGGCCGGCTGGCGCGATGCCGTACGGGCCGAACTGGACGCGGTCGAGAGCAGCTGGGTCGGCCCGTGGGTACGCGGCCCGCGCGCCCGGGCCGTGGCCGCCGTCCAGCTCGCGGCCGGGCTCCCGCTCCTGCTCTGGGGCGCGCGGCGCCGCAGCGGCGGCTGGGCGGCGGCCGGGGCGGTGCTGCTGGCGCAGGGCGCGCTGGGGCTCCTCTACGAGCGGGCCAGGGCGGGTACTTCCTAGGCGCTGAGGATCAAGCCCCGAGGATCAAGCCCCGAGGATCAAGCCCCGAGGATCAGACGCTGAGGATCACTCGTCCTCGTCGTCCTCGTCGTCCAGGCGGGCCAGCCAGGTCGCGAGGCGCTCGACGGGCACCTCGAAGTCGGGGTTGAGATCGACGAACGTCCGCAGCTGCTCGGCGAGCCACTCGAAGGTGACCTCCTCCTCGCCGCGCCGCTTCTCCAGTTCCTCGATGCCACGGTCCGTGAAGTACATGGGAGAAGGATATCCAGCGGGGAAACGCCGGGGACCCGGCCCCGCGACAAGCGCGGAACCGGGTCCCCGGGGTGTTCGGCGTTACGGTCCTCAGGCCTCGAAGACCTCGTTGACCAGCTGCGTCTGCTCCGCCTGGTGACGCTTGGCCGAGCCGACCGCCGGGGACGAGCCGTGCGGCCGCGAGATGCGGCGCAGGCGCTCGCCGTGCGGCACGTCCGCGCCGACCGCGAGGTCCAGGTGGTCGATCAGGTTGAGCGCGATGAACGGCCACGCACCCTGGTTCGCCGGCTCCTCCTGCGCCCACAGGTACTTCTCGGCGTTCGGGTACTTCGCGATCTCGGCCTGGATCTCCGCACCCGGCAGCGGGTACAGGCGCTCCAGCCGGATGATCGCCGTCTCCGTGTCGCCGCGCTTCTCCCGCTCGGCGTCCAGGTCGTAGTACAGCTTGCCGGAGACGAAGACGACCTTGCGGACGTCCTCGGCCTTGACCGACACGTCGCCGATCACCGGGCGGAAGCCGCCGGTGGTGAACTCCTCGATGGACGAGGCCGCCGCCTTCAGACGCAGCATCGACTTCGGGGTGAAGACGATGAGCGGCTTGTGGTGCGGGTTGTGCACCTGCCAGCGCAGCAGGTGGAAGTAGTTCGACGGCAGGGTCGGCATCGCGACCGTCATGTTGTCCTGCGCGCACATCTGGAGGAAGCGCTCGGGGCGGGCGGAGCTGTGGTCCGGGCCCTGGCCCTCGTAGCCGTGCGGCAGCAGCAGCGTGACGCCGGAGGTCTGGCCCCACTTCTGCTCGGCCGAGGAGATGAACTCGTCCACGACGGTCTGCGCGCCGTTGACGAAGTCACCGAACTGGGCCTCCCAGATGACCAGCGACTCCGGACGGGCCAGCGAGTAGCCGTACTCGAAGCCCATCGCCGCGTACTCGCTGAGCAGCGAGTCGTAGACGTTGTAGCGGGCCTGGTCGTCCGCCAGGTACAGCAGCGGGGTGTAGTCCTCGCCGGTGACCTGGTCGACCAGGACCGCGTGGCGCTGGCCGAACGTGCCGCGGCGGGTGTCCTGGCCGGCGAGCCGGACCGGGGTGCCCTCCATCAGCAGCGAACCGATGGCCAGGGTCTCGCCCATGCCCCAGTCGATCGTGGCGTTCTCCACCGAGGCCGCGCGACGCTGCATCTGCGGCATCAGACGGGGGTGGACGGTGATCGACTCGGGGATGTTGACCTGGGACTCGGCGATCCGCTTGACGACCTCGGCGGAGACCGCCGTCTCCACGGCCACCGGGAACGCGGCCTGCGGCTCCGGCACGTGCGGGGACGCCGGCTGCGAGGTGGCCTCGCGGACCTCGGCGAACACCTTCTCCAGCTGACCCTGGAAGTCCTGGAGCGCCTGCTCCGCCTCTTCCAGCGTGATGTCGCCACGACCGATGAGGGACTCGGTGTAGAGCTTGCGCACCGAGCGCTTCTTGTCGATCAGGGTGTACATCTGCGGGTTGGTGAACTCCGGGTTGTCGCCCTCGTTGTGACCGCGGCGGCGGTAGCAGATGAGGTCGATCACGACGTCCTTGTTGAACGCCTGCCGGAACTCGAAGGCGAGCCGCGCGACGCGGACCACGGCCTCCGGGTCGTCGCCGTTGACGTGGATGATCGGCGCCTCGATCATGCGCGCCACGTCGGTGGCGTACATCGAGGAGCGCGAGGACTCCGGGGCGGCGGTGAAGCCGACCTGGTTGTTGATCACCACGTGCACGGTGCCGCCGGTGCGGTAGCCGCGCAGCTGCGACATGTTGAGCGTCTCGGCGACGACGCCCTGGCCCGCGAAGGCCGCGTCGCCGTGGAGCGCGACCGGCAGGACCGTGAAGTCCGTGCCGCCCTTGTTGATGATGTCCTGCTTGGCGCGGGCGATGCCCTCCAGGACCGGGTCGACCGCCTCCAGGTGCGAGGGGTTGGCGGCCAGCGAGACCTTGATCTGCTCGCCGTCCAGACCGGTGAAGGTGCCCTCGGCGCCCAGGTGGTACTTGACGTCGCCGGAGCCGTGCATGGAGCGCGGGTCGAGGTTGCCCTCGAACTCGCGGAAGATCTGCGCGTACGACTTGCCGACGATGTTCGCCAGGACGTTCAGCCGGCCGCGGTGGGCCATGCCGATGACGACCTCGTCGAGGCGGGCCTCGGCGGCGGAGTCGATGACCGCGTCGAGCAGCGGGATGACGGACTCGCCGCCCTCCAGCGAGAACCGCTTCTGGCCGACGTACTTCGTCTGCAGGAAGGTCTCGAACGCCTCCGCGGCGTTCAGCCGGCGCAGGATGCGCAGCTGCTCCTCGCGCTCGGGCTTCGGGCGCGGGCGCTCCACCCGGTCCTGGAGCCACTTGCGCTGCTTCGGGTCCTGGATGTGCATGAACTCGATGCCGGTGGTGCGGCAGTACGACTCACGGAGCACGCCGAGGATGTCGCGGAGCTTCATCATCGTCTTGCCGGCGAACCCGCCGACCGCGAAGTCCCGCTCCAGGTCCCACAGGGTGAGGCCGTGCTCGGTGATGTCCAGGTCGGGGTGCTTGCGCTGGTGGTACTCCAGCGGGTCGGTGTCGGCCATGACGTGGCCGCGGACCCGGTAGGAGTGGATCAGCTCGAAGACCCGCGCGGCCTTGGTGACGTCGTCGTCGTGCGAGGCGTCGATGTCCTTGAGCCAGCGGACCGGCTCGTAGGGGATGCGCAGCGCCTTGAAGATCTCGTCGTAGAACTCGTTCTCGCCGAGCAGCAGCTGGGACAGGACGCGCAGGAACTCGCCGGAGGCGGCGCCCTGGATGACCCGGTGGTCGTAGGTCGACGTGAGCGTCATGACCTTCGAGATGCCGAGCTTGTTGAGGGTGTCCTGCGAGGTGCCCTGGAACTCAGCCGGGTAGTCCATCGCGCCGACGCCCATGATGAGGCCCTGACCGGGCATCAGGCGGGGCACCGAGTGGACGGTGCCGATGCCGCCGGGGTTGGTCAGCGAGGCGGTGACGCCGGTGAAGTCGTCCATGCCGAGCTTGCCGATGCGGGCGCGCCGGACGATGTCCTCGTACGCCTGCCAGAACTCGAAGAAGTTGAGCGTCTCGGCCTTCTTGATGGCCGCGACGACCAGCTGGCGGTCGCCGTTCGGCTTCACCAGGTCGATGGCCAGACCCAGGTTGACGTGCTCCGGCTTGACCAGGGTCGGCTTGCCGTCCTTCTCCGCGAAGGAGTAGTTCATCGACGGCATGGCCTTGAGGGCCTGCACCATCGCGTACCCGATGAGGTGCGTGAAGGAGATCTTCCCGCCGCGGGCGCGCTTGAGGTGGTTGTTGATGACGATGCGGTTGTCGAAGAGCAGCTTCACCGGGACCGCGCGGACGGACGTGGCCGTCGGCAGCTCCAGCGAGGCGTTCATGTTCTTCGCGACGGCGGCCGAGGGGCCGCGCAGCGTCACGTACTCCGGACCCGCCGGGGCCTCGGTGGACTCGTCCGCCTTGGGCTTCGCCTTGGCGGGCGCGGCGGCGGGCTTCGCGGCCGCGGGCTTCGCCTCGGCGGGGGCGGCCTTCGCCGGAGCGGGCGCGGCCTTGGCCGGGGCCGGCTGCGCGGGGGCGGCCGGAGCGGCGGTGGGCGCGGCCTTCGCCGGAGCCGGAGCGGCTGCCGGAGCGGGCGCGGCCGGGGCGGCGGCCTCGGTCACCGGGGCCCCCGAGGCCCCGGGAGCGGGCTTGTCCGCCGTGCCGGCGGCACCCGGCTTGTAGTCGGCGAAGAAGTCCCACCAGGCACGATCGACCGAACTGGGGTCCTGGAGGTACTGCTGGTAGATCTCGTCGACGAGCCATTCATTGGCGCCGAAAGCCGCGGCCGGGTTGGTGCCCGGGCTGGCTTGGTCGGTCGAGACGCTGGAGTTACTGGGGGACTGAGACGACACGGCGGCAACCGCCCTCTTCCGCTTCACAAGGTGATGGACAGCGGAAATCAAGGCTACGCCCCCCGAACCGTTCCTTGCAGGCCGGGCCGGTGCTTCGTCGTGCACATCACATCGAAGGGCGGGTTTCGGCGCAGGAAATGGCGGGAAACAAGCGAGGTTCCACTGCACTTCGGGTACGCAGGACCGTGGACACGGCCCTGTGACCGCATCCCCTTGAGGCCCCTTGCTGGCAGGACATGTATGAACGTGCCCTTCCGGTTCGACCCTATGCCAACAAGACCGTCAGCCGCGCTGCTCGGGGATTCCCGGAAGGGTGACCTGGATCCGGCAGCCTCGTACGGATTCGGCCACACCGATCCGGCCGCCGTGCAGATCGACCGCCCACCGGGCGATGGCGAGCCCGAGGCCCGTCCCGCCGTCGCTGCCCGGGCCCTGCGGGGAGGGCGCCTGGCCCCGGTTGAAACGCTCGAACACCCGGTGGCGCTCCGCCTCCGGGATGCCCGGCCCCTCGTCGATGACTTCCAGCTCCAGCGACTCCGGACAGGCCCCGCGCCGCGCCAGCACCGTCACCCGGCCGTGCGGCGGGCTGTGCTTGACCGCGTTGTCGATGAGGTTCGCGACCACCTGGTGCAGCCGCTCGGCGTCCGCGTGCGCGGTGAGCTCCGGCGGCGAGACGTCCAGATGCAGATGGACGTCCGTACGGGAGTGATTGCCCGAACCCGACGACAGGCGTCGCTGGGAGGCGGCGAGATTCGCCTCCTTCAGTACGCCCGACAGATACGGCCACACCTCGAAACGGCGTGCCTTGAGTGCGACGACCCCGTTGTCCAGGCGCGACAGGTCCAGCAGTGTCTCGACCAGCCGGCCGAGCCGTTCCGTCTGTTTCAGCGCCGTGCGCATCGTCTCCGGATCGGCGGCGGACACCCCGTCCACCACGTTCTCCAGCACGGCTCTGAGCGCCGCGATGGGCGTGCGCAGCTCATGGCTGACATTGGCGACCAGCTCTTTTCGATGCCGGTCCTCCGCCTCCAGATCGTCCGCCATGCGGTTGATCGTCTGCGCCAGGTCGCCCAGTTCGTCCCGCCGCCCGGCGCCGCTCACCCGGCGCGTGTAGTCGCCGTGCGAGATCGACCGGGCCACCGCTCTCATCTCGTCCAGCGGCGCGGTCAGACCGTGCGCCACGAACTGGGTGATCAGCAGCGTGGCGATCACCGAGAACACGGTGATGAACTGGAACTCGGTCCGGGTCCGCAGGGCGACGATCAGCAGTCCGGTCGTGATGAACACCGAGACCACGACGAGCGTGCCCAGCTTGGCCTTGATGGAGAAGGGCCGCATTCCGGGCCCTGGCCACGTCACGGCGCCGGAGTCTCCAGGGCGTAGCCCACACCGTGCACGGTACGGATCCGCTCCGCGCCGATCTTCCGGCGCAGCGCCTTGATGTGGCTGTCGACCGTGCGGGTGCCCGAGGCGTCCGCCCAGTCCCACACCTCGGCCAGCAACTGCTCCCGGGAGAGCACCGCGCGCGGGGTGTTGGCGAGGCAGACCAGCAGGTCGAACTCGGTCGGCGTGAGGTGGACGTCCTCGGCGCGCACCCGGACCCGGCGCTGCGCGTGGTCGATCTCCAGCTCACCCAGGCGCAGTATCCCGCTGCGCGGGGTGACGGCGGCCAGCGCCGCCCGCTCCACCCGGCGCAGCAGCACGTGCACCCGGGCGGCCAGCTCCCGCATGGAGAACGGCTTGGTCATGTAGTCGTCGGCGCCGACCCCGAGCCCGACCAGCATGTCGGTCTCGTCGTCGCGTGCGGTGAGCATGAGCACCGGCACCGGGCGCGACGCCTGCACCCGGCGGCAGACCTCCAGGCCGTCGAAGCCCGGAAGCATGATGTCGAGCACCATCAGGTCGGGCTGCCAGGCCTCGGCCGCGTCCACGGCCGCGGGGCCGTCCAGCGCGGTCTGCACCAGGAAGCCCTCCGCCCGCAGCCGGGCGGAAATGGCGTCGACGATCGTGGCGTCGTCCTCGACCACCAGCACCCGGCGCTGAGCCCCCGGGGTGGCCGCGACGCCGTTGTGGGTGGTGTGTGTCTGTTCCATCGCCCCGCCCCTGCCCGTTCTCGCGGGGGCCATTCCCCCGCAAGGCACGGTCTTCGCTCGTGGATTTCGTGGGTGATCCCGTGTGCCGGTCAGCAGCGTAAAGGCAGCGGAGGCCTCCCGGCTACGCAGGGTGTTGCCCCGAGGTCATGAGTTCGGGCCGGACGGGCGGCCGGATCGTCGGCCTTGTGACGGTTGACCCGTGCCACCGCCGGGGCCACGCATACCGGGAGGGGGTTCAGCCGGCCCGGAGTGCGAGATGGACCACGTCGGGCACACCTCGGGCAACGGCCACTTCTTCCGTCCGAACCCCGCTGAACCCGGCATTCCGCAATGCCTGTTCGAAGGCGGGGGACGGCTGCGCGGACCAGACGGCGAGTACGCCGCCCGGGGTCAGCCGGTCGTGACAGTGCGCCAGACCGGCGGGGGAGTAGAGGCTTTCGTTGCTCTCCGTGACCGTCCAGTCGGGTCCGTTGTCGATGTCCAGGCAGAGCGCGTCGTAACGCTCCGTGGCGGTACGGAGGTGGGCGACCAGGTCCGTGTGCAGGATCCCGGTCCTGGGGTCGGCCAGCGCCGCTCCGGAGATCCGGTCCAGCGGCCCTTCCCGGTGCCAGTCCACGATCGCCTGCTCCCGCTCCACGACCACGATCCGCCCCCAGCGCTCCTCCTCGGCGGCCCGCACCAGGGAGAAGCCGACGCCCAGGCCGCCGATGAGCACGGAGGGGGCCGTCCGGCCGGCGGGCAGCGAGGCCAGCGCGACGTCGATCAGCAGCCGCTCGGAGCGCCCGTCGGAGGTGTCCATCAGGAAGCAGCCGTTGGCGATGATCTCGAAGTGCTCCCCGCGCTCGCGCAGGACGACCTCGCCGAAGGGGCCCTCCCGGCGGTCGAGGACGACGGGGGTGCCGGGGGAGCGCAGGGGCAGCGATTCCATCGGTTCGGGGGCGGTCGTCGCGGACATGATGCGGCTCTCCGGTATCCGGTCGTGGCGGTCGGTGCCCGCCCATCCTGGCCCGCTGTGGGGGCGGATGCCACCGCCTTTCCCGTTCCGGGGAGGGGAACAACCGCTCGCCTTCGAGTGCTGCCGTACGGGGAGGGGCGCCCTGGTGAAGGGGGTCGCCGCCGGGCTGATCGCTCAGAGCGAACACCGACCGGGGAACATTCGGCGACTCACAAGCATTGAGCCCACATAGCTCAACTTGCCTGCCGAAGGGGAGATCATGACTAACGAGTCCCAGGCGTTCACACCGATCGACCTGCCCGTGCTGCCGCTCGACGACGAGGTCGTCCTGCCCGGCATGGTGGTGCCGCTGGACCTGTCCGACGCCGAGGTGCGCGCCGCCGTCGAGGCCGCGCAGGCCGCGGCCCGCCCCGGCGGCGGCAAGCCCCAGGTGCTGCTGGTCCCGCGGATCGACGGCACGTACACGGGGACCGGTGTCCTCGGCACCGTCGAGCAGGTCGGACGCCTGTCGGACGGCGATCCGGGCGCCCTCATCCGGGCCCGTGACCGGGTCCGCATCGGCGCCGGGACCAGCGGTCCCGGCCGGGCGCTCTGGGTCGAGGGGACCGTGCTGGAGACCGCCGCCCCCGACCCGCTGCCCGGATCAGCCGCCGAGCTGGTCAAGGAGTACAAGGCGCTCGCCACCAGCTGGCTGAAGAAGCGCGGCGCCTGGCAGGTCGTGGACCGGGTCCAGCAGATCGACGACGTCTCCGCGCTCGCCGACAACTCCGGATACTCACCGTTCCTCTCCACCGCCCAGAAGGTCCAGCTCCTGGAGACCGTGGACCCGATCGCCCGGCTGAAGCTCGCCATCCAGTGGCTGAGCGAGCACCTCGCCGAACAGGACGTGGCCGAGTCCATCGCCAAGGACGTCCAGGACGGCGTCGACAAGCAGCAGCGCGAATTCCTGCTGCGCCGCCAGCTGGACGCCGTACGCAAGGAGCTCGCCGAGCTCAACGGCGACCCGGAGGACGAGTCCGACGACTACCGGGCCCGCGTCGAGGCCGCCGACCTGCCCGAGCACGTCCGCGAGGCCGCGCTCAAGGAGGTCGAGAAGCTGGAGCGGTCCAGCGACCAGTCGCCCGAGGGCTCCTGGATCCGGACCTGGCTGGACACCGTCCTCGAACTGCCCTGGACGGAGCGGACCGAGGACGCCTACGACATCCGCGGCGCCCAGGAGGTCCTGGACGCCGAGCACGCGGGCCTCGCCGATGTGAAGGAACGCATCACCGAGTACCTCGCGGTGCGCAAGCGGCGTGCCGACCGAGGACTGGGAGTCGTCGGCGGGCGTCGCGGCGGTGCCGTGCTCGCCCTCGTCGGTCCGCCCGGCGTCGGCAAGACCTCGCTCGGCGAGTCCGTCGCGCACGCCATGGGCCGCAAGTTCGTCCGTGTCGCGCTCGGCGGTGTCCGGGACGAGGCGGAGATCCGCGGGCACCGGCGCACGTACGTCGGCGCGCTCCCCGGCCGCATCGTGCGGGCCATCAAGGAGGCCGGTTCGATGAACCCGGTCGTCCTGCTCGACGAGATCGACAAGGTCGGCTCCGACTTCCGGGGCGACCCGGCCGCCGCCCTCCTCGAAGTCCTCGACCCGGCGCAGAACCACACCTTCCGCGACCACTACCTGGAGGTCGAGCTCGACCTCAGCGACGTGGTCTTCCTGGCCACCGCCAACGTGCTCGAAGCCATCCCGGAGGCCCTGCTCGACCGCATGGAGCTGGTCCGCCTCGACGGCTACACCGAGGACGAGAAGGTCGTCATCGCCCGGGACCACCTGCTTCCGCGCCAGCTGGAGCGGGCCGGTCTGGAGAAGGACGAGGTCGCCCTGGAGGAGTCGGCGCTGCGCAAGCTGGCCGGCGAGTACACCCGTGAGGCGGGCGTGCGGAACCTGGAGCGGGCGGTCGCCCGGCTGCTCCGCAAGGTCGCGGCCCAGCACGAACTGGGCGACCGTGAGCTGCCGTTCACGGTGACCGACGCGGATCTGCGCGGCCTGATCGGGCGTCCGCACCACGTGCCCGAGTCCGCCCAGGATCCGGCCGAGCGCCGCACCGCGGTGCCGGGTGTGGCCACCGGGCTCGCGGTGACCGGGGCGGGCGGTGACGTCCTCTTCGTCGAGGCGTCGCTCGCCGACCCGGAGACCGGGGCGTCCGGACTGACCCTGACCGGTCAGCTCGGGGACGTCATGAAGGAGTCGGCGCAGATCGCGCTGAGTTTCCTGCGGTCGCACGGCGCGGAGCTGGAGCTGCCGGTCGCGGACCTGAAGGACCGGGGCGTGCACGTCCACTTCCCGGCGGGCGCGGTCCCCAAGGACGGTCCGAGCGCCGGCATCACGCTGACGACCGCGCTGGCCTCGCTGCTCTCCGGACGCCTGGTCCGTACGGATGTGGCGATGACCGGTGAGGTGTCGTTGACCGGGCGGGTGCTGCCGATCGGCGGCGTCAAGCAGAAGCTGCTTGCCGCGCACCGGGCGGGCATCACGACCGTGGTGATCCCCCAGCGCAACGAGGCCGACCTCGACGACGTCCCGGCCGAGGTGCTGGAGAAGCTGGACGTCCACCCGGTCACCGACGTCCGCCAGGTGCTGGAGATCGCCCTCGCCCCGGCCACGGCCCCGGCCGAGAGGATCCCGGCCGCGGCCTGAGTGCCACGCAGTGACGGGCGCGGCATCAGGTACGCGACCGGTACGGACGGCCCGCTTCCCGCTGCGGCGGGGGGCGGGCCGTTCCGCGTGCCCGGGGCAGGACACCGGCACGCGGCTCAGGGGCGGTAGATCGTGCCCGGCTGCGGCTCGGCGGGAGCCATCAGCTCGGGGACGGTCACGAGGGTGTAGCCGTCTTTCCGGAGCGCGTCGATGATCCCGGGCACGGCGGGGACGGTGCCCTTGTAGATGTCGTGCAGCAGGATGACGCCGTCCTTGCTCGCCTGGTCCAGGATCCGCTTCTTGATCAGCACGGAGTCGTTGGTCGAGTAGTCCTTGGCGGTGGCGCTCCACAGCACCTGGGAGAGCCCGAGGTCCTTGCTGATGTCCGAGACCGTGTCGTCGGTGCGGCCCTGCGGCGGACGCATCAGCCGGGGCTTCCTGCCGGTGATCTTCTCGATGGCCACCTGGGTCTTCTCCAGCTCGGCCCGTATCTCGTCCGGCTTCCGGTCGGTCAGCACCTGGTGCGTCCAGGTGTGGTTGGCGACCTCGTGGCCCTCGTCCTCGATCCGCCGCACCACCTCGGGGTGCTTGACGACGTGGTGCTTGCCCAGCAGGAAGAAGGTGGCGTGCACCTTCTTCTCCTTGAGGATGTCCAGCAGTCTCGGCGTGTCCTCGCCCGGGCCCGCGTCGAAGGTCAGGGCGATGCACGTGGCCTTGCGGCAGTCGACCGGCCCGAACGCACCCTTGGCGTCGGACGCCGCCTCCCCGCGTGCCGAACCCGGCGCGGTGGTCTCCATCGAGCAGCCGCTCAACGTCAGTGTGAGCGCCGTCACCAGCGCCGCGGCCAACCCCATCCCGGGCAACGGCATCTTTCCGGGCACGACGCATCACTCCTCTGTACGGGGAATCCCGCACAGGAGTGCGGTACGGCGATGACTATACATAGTGTGTATACATCGAGTGCATAGTGAGGGTGGGGGGGCGGCGCCTGGCCCCCGATCGGGGCCGGGCCGGCGTGGTCGGTCCGCTCCTGCGAAATACTGGCCGAGCTGCGGCGATGACCGGCCGCGGCAGCAGCTTTCATCGGCAGGGAACCGTACGAGGGGTACTGACGTGCGCGGAGACGACAGCGGGCCGGAGCCGGGCGCACCCGAGGAGCCGGGCGCACCCGACGTGAGCGGCGTGGACCATGAATTCCTGGCGCTGGAGCGTGAGCTGGCCGTGTTCCTGCGCCGGGCGCGCGCCAGCTCGGGCGAGATGGCCCGGGAGGTCCACCCCGAACTGGAGCCCGCCGCCTACGGTCTGCTCGTCCGTCTGGAGGCGGCGGGCCGGCAGCGGGCCACCGAACTGGCCGCCTACTTCGGCGTCGGCAAGGCCACCATGAGCCGCCAGCTCCACTCGCTGGAGAACCTCGGGCTGGTGGCCCGCGAACCCGATCCCGCCGACGGGCGCGCCTGGCTCGTCCACCTCACCGACGACGGCCTGGCCCGCTTCCGCAGCGTCCGGGACGCCCGCCGCGGGCGCTACGTGCGCAAGCTCGCCGGCTGGGACCGGGCCGAGGTCGCCGAGCTGGCCCGGCTCCTGCACCAGCTGAACGCCCGCGCGGAGAGCTGACCGGGCTTCCGGCTGTCCGTCAGGCCAGCTCCACCAGGAGCGCGGTCGCGTCGTCGTGCGTCTTGCCGCGCCGCAGCCGTACGCGCCCGGCCGCCGCGTCGGCCTCCTCCAGCTCCCGCACCCGGTCGATCAGCCCCTGCGGCCCCGCCTTCCGCAGCAGCCCCAGCGTGTCCGCCCAGTCGCCCTCGCCGAACACCTCCGTCCAGCGGGCCGCGCCGTCCGTGAGGGCGGCCAGCGCCCGGACCTCCGCCGCCGGGACACGGCCCGTCACCGCGCGCGAGGCCACCGCCGGATCGGCGGCGGCCGTGAAGAAGCCGCCCTCCTTGTTGCGCACGGTGGCGTCGGCGATCTCGTTCGAGGCGAGCGAACCCGGCGGCAGCCGCGTCAGCCGGTCGTCCAGAATCGCCCGGACCGCACCGCCGGGGGACTCCAGCAACAGGACCGAGTCGGACAGCACCAGGTACTCGATCGCGCGTTCGCCCCAACGCGCCAGGGCCACGGTCGCCTGAGGCGTACGCACGTGAGAAAGGTCACAGGTGACCCGATGGGCCTCGGCTGTACGGGAGATGGCCGCGGCCAGGATCTCGGCCAGGGTCAGATCAGGGCGGGAACCGGACAGTTCCACCAGCGCACCGCCCAGCCGCGCGGTGAACCACGGGACCGAGTGCACACAACCGTCGTTCTCCCGCGGCGGGGTGACACCGTCGAGCAGTACCAGCACACCACCCTGGCCGGACGCGGGAAGAGACCCGGACACCCAGTCCTCGTTGGGGCGTTCGGGACTGCCGGGAACGGTGGCGAGTTCGATGCGCATACCGCCAGTCTGCACGAGCCCTTCACCATCCCGGCACGCGGCCGAAGATGGCCTGTACCAGCAGGTCAACGCGGGCGCACGGGACGAAAGGAGGTGCTCCGGGGAGCGTGCGGGCGGGCATCCTGCCAAAGGCGGAGCGGAAGTTCCACCCCGTGGTCCACGCATGGTCAGGGGTCCGGTGGGGGAGACTTGTTCGCCAACTCCAGAGTGATGTTCACTCCTTCGAGTGGCGGAGCGGTTGATGCGCGCCCCCCTCTCATAAGCGCTGGAATGGTCGGAAGCCGTACCAGGAGCGGGGCGCCCTTCCATGTGACCGTGCGTCACCTCTGCTTCAAGGGTGGACGAGTCAAGATTGCGAGCACCGGTGCAGAAGAAGCGGCCGCGGAGCAAGGGCACGACGCGCGACGGTTCCGGGGCGACGCCTCCGGCACCCGGTGCGGACAAGCGGACCGTGCGGGTGCGCAGCCGACTGGTCGCCGGGGTCGCGGTCGTCGGCGTCATCGTCGTGGCGGCGGGCACCCCCGCCGTGCTCGGAGCCTCCGCCGATCTCACCGAGTCCCAGCGGCTGGTCACCCTCGCCGAGCTGAACCAGCAGGCGGTCACCCTCGGGCACTCCCTCGCCGACGAGCGCGACGCCGTCACCGCGTACATCGCCGCCGGCCGTGCCGAGGAAGGCGACGACGGAGACGGCGCGCAGAACCGCACCGCCCGCACCACCCGCGTCGACCAGCAGATCGACGAGATCCACGAGGCGGCCTCCGCGGCCCTGCGCCGGGACCTCTCGACGGTCCCCTCCCTGCGCCGCTCCGCGCTGACCGGCAAGGGCTCGGCCCTGGAGGCGCACCAGGCGTACTCCGACCTCATCGCCAAGCTGCACGGCATCGCCGCCGAACTCGCGGAGAAGACCCCGCCGCGCGCCGCCGACGCCACCCGGGCCCCGCTCACCCTCGGCGGCGCCTCCGAACAGGCCTCCGCCACCCGCGGGCTCCTCCTCGCCGCGCTCGCCGTGCCGAGCCCCGAGCCGACGGCCCCGCAGACCGACCCCTTCACCGGGCTGCCCGTGCAGACCCAGGACGAGGGCGCCACCCGGGCCGACCGCGAACGCGACGAGCTGAGTGCAGCCGCCCAGCAGGCCCGGGTACGGGAGCTGGCCGCGCTCGCCGACTTCGACCAGGCGGCGGACCCGGAGGCCCGTGACAAGCTCTCCGCCACCGTCACCGGCTCCCAGGTCAACGACGCCGAGAAGTACCTCACCCGCCTCACCGACCGCCCCGAGCTGTCGGAAGCGGACCGCAAGGTCAGCCCCCGGAAGCTGGAGGCCGCGCTCTCCGCCCGCGTCGACCGGGTGCGCAGCGTCGAGTCCGCCCTGACCACCGGCCAGGTCCAGCACCTGGAGGGGCTGCGCGACGACGACGTCACCGCCCTCGAACTGGCCATCGCCCTGCTCGGCGGCTGCTTCCTGCTCGCCGTCGGCGTCTCCACCGCCGTCGCCCGCACCCTCACCCAGCCACTGGCCGTCCTGCGCATCGGCGCCGCGCGCCTGGCCGAGGACCCCGAGAACGCCGAACCGGTCCGCTACACCGGCCGCAACGACGAGTTCGCCCAGGTCGTCCGGTCGATGAACGCCCTGCACGGCCGGCTCACCGCCCTCCACCAGGACCTCGGCGGACGCGTCGAGAGCCTCACCGCCGAACGCTCCGGCCTGATCAAGAGCCGCGAGTCCCTGGCGCAGCAGCGGACCGAACTGCAGGAGCGGACCGCCGAGCTCGCCACCCAGCTGGGACAGCTCAAGAACACGGTCCACCACACCTTCGTCAACCTCTCGCTGCGCACCCTCGGCCTCGTCGAGCGGCAGCTCGGCGTCATCGAGGGCCTGGAGGAGCGCGAGCAGGACCCGGAGCGCCTGGCCACCCTCTTCAAGCTCGACCACATGGCCACGGTCATGCGCCGCCACAGCGAGAACATGCTCGTCCTCGCGGGCGCCGAGCACGGCCACGGCCACGCCGGGCCGATCCCGCTGGTCGACGTGGCGCGCGCCGCCGTCAGCGAGATCGAGCGGTACGAACGGGTCACCATCCAGTCCCTGCCGCCGCACGCCCAGATCGCCGGGTTCGCCGCCGACGACCTCAGCCACCTGCTGGCCGAACTCCTGGAGAACGCCACCTCCTTCTCCCCGCCGGACTCCCATGTCGAGCTGGCCGGCTGGCTGCTGGAGAGCGGCGAGGTGATGCTCTCCGTGTCGGACGAGGGCATCGGCATGTCGACGGTCCGGATGGACGAGCTGAATGCCAGGCTGGCCGACCCGGCCTCGTTCGAGGCCGGTGAGCAGAATGCCGACGGCGCCGGACTCGGTCTCCAGGTGACGTCGCTGCTGGCCGCCCGGCACGGGGTGCGGGTCCAGCTGCGCGAGCAGAAGGGGAGTGGAGTGACGGCCGTCGTCGTCCTGCCGCAGGCCCTGCTGCCCAAGACGCTGCCCGCCGCCACCCCGCCCGCCGTGCAACTGCCCGGCGACGCGCCCACGCTCAACCTCCCGGGCTCGGTGGCCGAAGCCAACTCCAACGCCCTGCCCAGCCGTTCCCCGCAGCCGGCCGCGCTGCCCGAGCCGGCGGCCGACGCGGAGAACATCCACGACGAGGGCGCCGGGACGCCCGCCGAGCCCGGCCCGGCCGAAGCCGACCCGATGATCGCCGCCGCCGAGCGGACGATCCGCGAGAACGCCGACGCCTCCGAGAGCGCCGACGCCGGGAGCGCCCCGGCCGAGAACGCCGACGAGAGCCCGGAAGCCACCGCCGTACCGCCGCAGGACCAGACGCAGGAGGTCCGGCAGCCGGTCGCGGAAGCCGGGACCGACGCGGACGCCGGCGCGGACACCGACGCCGAGTCGGAGTCCGAGATCACGCTGCAGGTCCGGCTGCCGAAGCCGCCCGCGGCCCCGGCGGAAGAGGCCGCACCGTCCGCCGACCCGTACGCCATCGGCCCCGACCGCCACGAGCGCCCGGCCGAGACCGGACCCGGCGCCCAGGACCCGGACGGGCCCGCGTTCCGCCCCGCTCCCCGCGCCGAGGCAGCCGAAGCGCCCGAGGCGATCGCAGCGCCCGACGCCCCCGCCGAGACCGTCCCCGGCCCCCGCCGTCCCGAGGCCGGCCGCGTCACCGACAAGGGACTGCCGAAGCGCACCCCCAAGGTGGTCCGGCCGGACGACGCGACCCCCGCCCCCGGACGCACCGGCAGCCTCGACCGGGACGCGCTGCGCCGCCGGCTCGGCAGCTTCCACCAGGCGGCGAAGGAGGGCCGGCGCGACGTCGAGGCCGAGATCGCCGAGACCGGCGGCATCGCCGTCGCCGGGCCCGGGAGCGTACCCACGGGGCGTACGGGGCACGAGAGCACCACCGCGCACACCACAGGCGCCGCACAGGACACACGGAACGAAGAGACGGGGGACACAGTCGAGGAGGCACGCAGTTGACTGCGCCCAGCACATTCGGGCTGAGTACCGAGGCCCGGAACCTTCACTGGTTGCTGAGCAATCTCGTGGAGGAGGTGCCAGGGGTCCACTCGGTCACCGTCGTCTCGTCCGACGGCCTGATGCTGCTCTCCTCCGACCCCGGCCATCACCAGGCGAAGGCCGCCGGACCGTCGGACGGCCCCAAGGGATCCAGCGCCGACCTGGCCACGATCGTCTCCGGCATCGGTTCGCTGACCGTCGGCGCCGCGAAGCTGATGGACGGCGGCGGCGTCAAACAGACGATGGTCGCCATGGACGAGGGCAGTGTCTTCGTCATGTCGATCAGCGACGGCTCCCTCCTCGGCGTCCACGCCACCCCGGACTGCGACATGAGCGTCGTCGCGTACCACATGGCCCTCTTCGTCGGCCGGGCCGGACACGTCCTCACCCCCGAACTCCGCAGTGAGCTGCGCACATCGATGGAGAGCGCCCTGTGACCACCGCCGCAGCGGAACCCGCCCCCCGGCTCCCCGTCCGCGGGGCCGACAAGCGCCCCGCCCGGGTCCGCCCGTACTCCCTCACCGGCGGCCGCACCCGGTTCGGGCACGTCCTGCTGGTCGAGACGTTCGTCGCCGCCCTCGAAGCACCCGAGGAGCGCCGCGAACTCACCAACGGCAACCTCGCCTCGCGGGTCATGCCGGAGCTCCAGGCCATCGTCGAACTCTGCCGCCGCATGCGTACGGTCGCGGAGATCTCGGCCCTGTTGAAGATGCCGCTCGGAGTCGTCCGGGTGCTGCTCAGCGACCTGGCCGACCAAGGAAAGATCCGCGTGTACGGAACCGGTCACGGCACCGGCCAGCCCGACCGCGCACTGCTCGAAAGGGTGCTCAATGGACTCCGCCGTCTCTGAGGCGCCGCTCTTCGCCCCGCGCCAGCCGGGCTCCCGGGACGACCGGCCGTCGCGGCCCCAGGAGCAGGCCGAGGAGTCCCTCCAGGCCTGGCAGCTCGACCACACCCGCGCCCCCACCGCCACCAAGATCGTGGTGGCGGGCGGATTCGGCGTCGGCAAGACGACGTTCGTCGGCTCGGTCTCCGAGATCACACCGCTCCAGACCGAAGCGCTGATGACCCAGGCCAGCGAGGAGACCGACGACCTCTCCGCGACACCGGAGAAGACCACCACGACGGTGGCCATGGACTTCGGCCGTCTCACCCTCGACGACGACCTCGTCCTGTACGTCTTCGGCACCCCGGGCCAGCAGCGCTTCTGGTTCATGTGGGACGACCTGGTGCGCGGGGCGATCGGCGCGGTCGTCCTCGCCGACACTCGGCGTCTGGAGGACTGCTTCCCGGCGCTCGACTACTTCGAGAGCTGCGGCCTGCCCTACATCGTGGCGGTCAACCACTTCGAGGGGACGCCCGGTTACGAGGCGGAGGACGTCAGGGAGGCCCTGACCGTACCTCCGCAGGTGCCGATAGTGATCATGGACGCGCGTAACAGGATCACGGTCGTCGAGTCACTGCTGGCCCTCGTGGGCCATGCTCTCGACGTCACCCCCGCCTGACGCCTCGAATTCAGAAACGACGGAGCACGGAGAGCCGCGATGCGGAAGATACTCATAGTCGGAGCCGGCCAGTCCGGGCTCCAGCTGGCCCTGGGGCTGCAGTCCAGAGGCTACGAAGTCACCCTGATGTCCAACCGGACCGCGGACGAGATCCGCTCCGGCCGGGTCATGTCGACGCAGTGCATGTTCCACACCGCGCTCCAGCACGAGCGGGACTACCAGCTCAACTTCTGGGAGTCCCAGGCCCCGAAGATCGAGGGACTCGGCGTCTCCGTCGCCGCCCCCGACTCCTCCCGTGCCATCGACTGGGTCGGCAAGCTGGACGGGTACGCCCAGTCCGTCGACCAGCGCGTGAAGATGGCCGGCTGGATGGAGACCTTCGCCCAGCGCGGCGGACAGCTCGTCATCCACGGGGCGGCCGTCTCCGACCTGGACTACTTCTCCCGCACCTACGACCTGGTGATGGTCTCGGCCGGCAAGGGCGAGCTGGTCTCCATGTTCGGCCGGGACGCGGCCCGTTCGCCGTTCGACGCCCCGCAGCGCGCGCTGGCCGTCGCGTACGTCCACGGCATGGGCCCGCGCCCGGAACACCCGGAGTTCGACGCGGTCCGCTGCAACCTGGTGCCGGGCGTCGGCGAGCTGTTCGTCATGCCGACGCTCACCACCTCCGGCCGCGCCGACATCCTCTTCTGGGAGGGCATCCCGGGCGGACCGCTCGACGCCTTCCAGGGCATCAAGGACCCCTCCGAGCACCTGGCGAAGACCCTGGAGCTGATGGAGAAGTTCACGCCGTGGGAGTACGCCCGCGCCACCAAGGTCGAGCTGACCGACGCCAACGGAACCCTCGCCGGCCGCTACGCCCCCACGGTCCGCAAGCCGATCGGGCGGCTGCCCGGCGGCGGCCTGGTCCTCGGCGTCGCGGACGTCGTCGTGGCCAACGACCCGATCACCGGCCAGGGCTCCAACTCGGCCTCCAAGTGCGCGAACGCGTACCTGGACGCGATCGTCGAGCATGGTGAGAAGGAGTTCGACGCGGCGTGGATGCAGTCCACGTTCGACCGTTACTGGGAGACCGCGCAGCACGTCACCAAGTGGACCAACGCGATGCTCGGCGTCCCGCCGGAGCACGTGCTGAACCTGATCGGCGCCGCCGGCCAGCTCCAGCCGGTCGCGAACCGCTTCGCCAACGGGTTCAACGACCCGGCGGACTTCGAGAACTTCTTCTACGAGCCGGACAAGACGAACGCGTACCTGGCCTCGGTTGCCGGGGCCTAGGGCGTGTCCGCAATGTCGTTTGGTCGTTGGGCCGTTCGTGGTGCGTCGTCATGAAGTGACTGATCAAGCGTGGGAAGTGGTCGGGCCGTTGCTGGCTCCGCCTCGGATGGGTCGTCCGGTGCGGGACCGGCGGCAGGTCCTCAACGGGATCCTGTGGAAGCTGTCCACGGGGGCGGCCTGGCGGGATCTGCCGGATCGGTACGGGCCGTGGAAGACAGTCTACGAACGGTTCCGTCGCTGGTCGGCGGACGGGACGTGGGACCGGCTCCTGGCTCATGTCCAGCAGCACTCGGATGCGGTCGGGAAGGTCGACTGGTCGATCGTCTGCGTCGACTCGACGATCGTGCGGGCCCACCAGCACGCGGCCGGGGCCCGAAAAGGGGGCCCTGCACCGGCGAGGCACTGGGCCGGTCCCGCGGCGGGCTGAGCACGAAGATCCACCTCGCCTGCGACGGGCAGGGCCGACCGCTCGCCTTCACGATCACAGGCGGAAACGTCAACGACTGCACGCAGTTCGAGCCGGTCATGGCCCGCATCGCCATCAAGCGGGACGGGCCCGGCCGGCCCCGCACCCGGCCCGACCGGGTAGCCGGCGACAAGGGCTACTCCTCCCGAAAGATCCGGGCCTACCTGCGCAGACGCGGCATCGCCTGCACCATCCCCGAACGCACCGACCAGATCAGCGGCCGCCGACGACGCGGCGAGACCCCCTGCCGCCTCGACCGCACCGCCTACCGACGCCGCAACGTCGTCGAACGCTGCTTCAACAAGCTCAAGCAGAACAAAGCCCTCGCCACCCGCTACGACAAACGCGCCCGCCACTACCAAGCTCTCGTCACCATCGCCTGCCTACGACTCTGGCTCCCCGCGGACATTGCGGACACCCCCTAGGGCCTGTCGTCACGCCCCCCGATCACCGCTTCGGCGGCCCGACCAGCACCGCCGGTCCGGCCGCCGAGGTCGGTTCCTAGGGGGTGTCCGGCGCCGCGTCCGTGCCGTACCCCGTGTCCGAACCGTCGCGCGCGCCCTCGGGCAGCTCCGGGCGGGTGTACGTCGACAGCGGGGCGCCGCCGGGGTCGGGGCGCACGGCCCCCAGCAGCGGGTTCGATGCCAGCGGCGAGACCTTGACCTTCGCTCCGGGGCGGGGCGCCTGCACCACCAGGCCGTCGCCGATGTACAGCGCCACATGGGTCGCCTTGGGGAAGTAGATCACCAGGTCCCCGGGGCGCAGCGCGGACACCGGCACCCTCGGGAGCCGCTTCCACTGCTCCTGCGAGGTGCGCGGGACCGTCCGCCCCGCCGCCGACCAGGCCTGGGACGTGAGCCCGGAGCAGTCGAAGGAGTCGGGCCCCTCGGCGCCCCACACGTACGGCTTGCCGATCTGCCGGACCGCGTACGCCACCGCGTCCCCGCCCTGCCGCGTCGGGGGCCGGGTGGAGCTGAGCGCGCCAGAAGCCACCAGCTCGCGCTGGGCCTTGTCCACGCCCTGCTGTTCGAGACCGGCGAGCTGGGTGATCTGTTCCTCGGAGAGCGTGGCGAGCAGCCCCTCGACCTCCCTGAGCTTGCCGTTCACGGCATCGCGCTGCTTCTTCTGGCGGGCGGCGAGCTTCTTCTGCTGGTCCAGCGCCTTACGGGAGGCGGCGGCCAACTGGTCGGCGCGCCGGGCGGAGTCGGTGAGCCGGTCCACCGTCGCCGCGCGGTTCGCCGCCAGCCGCCCCACGACATGGCTCTGGTCCAGGGCCCGCTGCGGATCGTGGGCCAGCAGGAGCCGGAGGTACGCCGAGAACTCCGTACGTCCCTGGTACTGCTCCCGGGCCAGCCGCCCGGCGTCCCCGCGGCTCGTCTCCAGCGCGGCCCGTGCCTTCGCCAGGTCCGCGTTCACCTTCTTGAGCTGGGCGGTGCGCTGCTTCAGCTTCTCGGCGGTGGCGTTGTAGGTCTCGCTCGCCTCCTCCGCCGCCTGGTAACGGGTCTGCAACTCGCGCAGCAGGCTGACGACGCTTCTGGGAGCGTCGGGGGCGGCGAGGGCGGTCTCGGCGTCGACCTCCGCCGTGTCCGTGTCCGTGTCCGCGGTGTCCTCGTCCGCCGCGTCCGTGCCGGCGTCGGTGTCGGCGTCCTCGTCCGTGGTGTCCGTGTCCGTGTCCGCGTCCGGCGGGTCTGTGTCCGCGTCCGTGGTGGCCGTCGCGTCGGCTTCCTCGGACGGTACGGGGCCGGGCTCGGCCGAAGCGACGGTGGCTGGCGAGACCGTGAGCGCCGTGGTCAGCACGGTCGTGCAGACCGCGCGCAGGAGCCTGCCTGACACGAGATCACCTCCGTGACGGAGACGCGGCCCGGCAACGGACCCGTCCATAAGTGAGCGAATCCTATTAATCCGGTCACTCGGTGTCGGGTGATGCAAGCACCGCGCGGCGCGCCGCCCGGGGCATCCCCCGGACGGCGGCCCGCCTCAGGCCACCGGGAAGGCGTAGAAGGACCGGTCCCGCTGGACGACGACGGTCTCGCCGAAGGCGAGGGCCCGGTAGGACGCGCGGACCGTCTCGCCCTTCGGGTCGGCCGACCCGATGTCCTGGAACTTCCACAGCCGCTCGCCGTCGGCCGCCGAGAACGCCGTGACCTGGATGGCGTCGGCGGCGATCAGGGTCTTCTCGCTGCCGCTCAGCGTGAGCGAGGGGGCGGGTCCGGTGCCCGGCACCTCCGTGGAGCGGCGCCACACGAGCCGGCCGCTCTCCCGCTCCACCGCGCCGACCAGCCGGCTGCGTTCGGTGGTGTGGATGAGGGGCCCGGCGATCAGCGGGGTGCCGAACCACGAACCGTCACTGCCCTCGACGCGCCACAGCGGCTTCGTCGTGTCCGCCTCGAAGGCCTGGAGGTCCTGGCCGACCGCCGCGTACAGCGTCCCGTCCTCGTCGCCCGAGGTGGCGGCCTCCAGGGAGGCCGCGCCGTACTGCCTGGTCCACAGCAGCTTGCCGGTCTTCTGGTCGAACGAGCGGACCGACCCCTTCCCCTTGGCCTTCTTGACCTCGGCCGCCGTCAGACTGACCGCGTCCTGCCGTACGAGGACGTCGGCGGAGCGCTCCGCGACCACCCGGTAGGCGGGGGTGCCGGGGGCACGGCCCGCGGGTACGGGGGTACGCCACAGTTCCTTGCGCTGCACGATGTCGTACGCGAAGAAGTAGGCCTCGACGACTTCCTTGTCCTTGCCCTTCTTCTTGTCCTTCTTCGGCTTCGGGGCCTTCACCGTCACCGTGTGCGACCCGGTGAACCAGATGACCGGCCCGGAACTCCCGGCCAGCCGCCCGACGGTGAGCCCCGGCAGGTCGTCGAAGGCCTCGGTGTAGCGCACGCGGTGTACGACCTTGCCGTTCTCCGGCGACAGCCACAGGAACTCCGTCGGACTCGCCACGAAGACCAGATCGGCGCCCGCCGCCAGCGCGGCCTGCCCCTTCGCCCCGTCCGCGCGCTGCCACAGCCGCTTGCCGGTGCGCAGGTCCACGGCGCTGGCCTGGCTCTCGCTGGTCACCACGAGCAGCTTGTCCTGCCAGAGCGCGGTGGAGAGCGGGGACGCCTCGGAGGCCGGGTGCGCGTAGATCCAGCGCGGCTCGGGGGCCTGGCCCGGGAGCGTACGGCGGGGCTTGGGCGCGGGCTTGCCGTCCGTCGCCCGGGCGGTGTCGCCGGACCCGAGCGCGGCGACCGAACCGCCGCCCACGATCAGCCCGCCGACGGCCGCCGCCGCGATGGTCAGCAGGGTCCGGCGGCTCGCGGCGGGGTCGGGCGCCGGGGCCGGTGCGGGCGGCAGCGGCAACGACACCATCGGTCCCTGGCCGGGACCGCCCGGACCCGCGGGCCCGGCCGGGAGCGCGGCCGCGGGGTACGGGGCGGGCCCGCCGTGCGTGTGGCCGGGCTGCTGCGGGGTGACGGGGGCGGCGGGCAGGGCGAGCGGTGCGGCGGGCTGCACGGGGTGTGGCGACGGGGCGGGCACGGTGAGTTCGTGGGGGAGCGCGAGCTGGGTGGTCGGCCGGTCGTTCTGCGGCGGGCGCGGCCCGGTGTTGAGGAACCGGGTGGTGCCCCGGTCCTCACCGATGTCCCCGTTCCCCGTGTCGGCGTTCCCGGATGGCGCGGGGGCGCCGGCGGGCTTCCGGAGCGAGGGCGCGTCCACGGGCGGCGCGTCCACGGGCGGCGCGTCCACCGGCGGCGTGCCCACCGGCCGTGCGTCCTCCGGTTCCAGGGCCGTGCCCGCGCCCTCCGGCTCCCGGAACGTCCGGGGGTCCTCGGGCCGGGCGTCCTCGGGGGCGGCGGGGGCATCGGCCTGGCCGGGCTTCGCCCCGGCGTCCCCGGCGTCCCCGGGCGCGGCGGGGGCGTCCCCCTGCTCGTGCTCCGCCGCGGCCGACGCCTCCTCCGGCACCTCCAGGGCCAGGACCCTCGCCTCCTGGTCCGCGACCGCCGCCGCGAGCGGTTCGGGCAGCCAGCCGCCCCGGGCGAGGCCCGCCGCGCCCTCCAGGGCCAGTTCGGCGGCGACCGTGCCGGCGGTGGGCCGCTGATCCGGGTCCTTCGCCAGGCAGTTCGCGATCAGCTCGCGCAACTCGTCCGGTACGGCGCCGAGTTCGGGCTCGTCCTCGGCGATCCGGCGGGTGGCCTCCTCGGCCGGGCCGTCCGTGAACGGCGTCGTCCCGGTCGCCGCGTACGCCAGGAGCAGCCCCAGCACGAACAGGTCGGAGGCGGCGGAGACCTCCTTGCCCTCGATCTGCTCGGGCGTCAGATAGCCCAGGCGCACCGACAGCTGGCCGCCCGGACCGGCTTCCGCCGACGCTGCCGCGCCCAGCGGGCCGAAGGCGGTGAGGCGGGGGCCGTCGGCGGCCAGCAGCACCGTGCCGGGGGCCAGGCCCTGGAGCACGGACCCGGCGGCGTGCACCCGGGAGAGGATCTCGGCGATGCCCGCGCCCAGTATCCGCAGCGCCCGCTCGGGCAGCGGACCGGCGATCCCGATCGCCTCGGCCAGCGGCAGTGCGGGGACGTAACCCGCCGCCGTCCACAGGAGTTCCGCCCCGTCCGCCGGCGTCTCCGCCGGGTCGCCGGTGTCCAGGGGCGGGGTCACCCAGCCGCCCGCGAGGCGTTCGGCGGTGCGGGCCTCGGCCTGGAAGCGGCGGCTGAAGACGGGGACGGCGGCCAGTTCGGGACGCGCGGCGGTGATGAGGGCGGTCTCGCCGGACGCGATGTCCCGGGCCACGTACCGCACGGCGCTAGCGCCTTCGTCGAAGCGGGCCAGCGCGGTGAAGCGACCGAAGCGGCGTGGATCGTCCTGACGCAGCGCCTCCATGGCGCACCCCCTTGTGACCGTTGTGCGGCGACCGGATGGCCCGTCCCCGGCGCCTGACCGTCGATCTTAGACCCACCGGAAATCGGGGAGTGGGAGAAGGAGCCCCGCGACGCCGCCCCCCCCCAATTGCCGGTGGGCCCAAGGGCCTGTGCCGAACGCGGGGGCCGCCCACCGTCGTTCAGTCGCGGCGCGGCGGCTTGGACCAGGGCCACTTGAGCGTGCGGTGCTCACGGCCGCCGGGGGCGTACTCGTACACCCAGCCGCGCTGGAGCCCGAGCCGCTTGGTGTAGCCGGCCGGGACCCGCTGGTAGGCGTACACCGTGGCGGGGCCGCCGTCGGGGGAGGGCACCGGGACCTCGTACCACTTCGGCGGATGGCCGGTCGGGCCCAGCAGGATCGGCAGGACCCGGCCGTCCAGGGGGCCGCCGCGGAAAGGGGTGTTCTCGCTCTTCACCCGGTCAGTCTGACGCAGGGGGCGCGGGCAGCAGGTGCGCCGCCTCCGCGACGACCGGAATCACCCGTTCCGCGAGCTGTCCGGCCGGGCCTTCGGAGGTCTCCAGGGCCAGCAGGTCGTTCACCACCGCCGCGGTCTCCGGGTCGGTCGCGGCGGTCGCGGCGAGCAGGGCGATCAGATGGTCGACCAGCCAGCCGCGCAGCTCGGCGGCGGCCGGCTGCTTCCCGTCGTCCAGCCACATCAGCGACACCGCCTCGACGGCCGCGATCCAACTGCGCACCAACATCCGCAGCCTCGGCCCGGCGGGCTGCTCCCCGGCCCCGCCCATCCGCCCGAGGTGCCGCAGGATCTCGTCGGCCGCCGCCCGGCGCACCCCGTCCACGATCGTCGTCGTCCGGGAGGTCTCCACGACGCTGCCGCCGCGCAGCAGGGCGCTGAACCCGGTGTCGTGCTCGTCGACGAAGCGCAGATAGCGGTCCAGTACCCGGGCGACCCGCTCGGTCGGCGGGCCCACCGGCGGTTCGGTGAAGCACAGGGTCAGCTCGTCGGCCGCCGAGCCGAGCGCGGCCTCGTACAACTGCTGCCGGCCGCCCGGGAAGTAGCGGTAGACGAGCGGCCGGGACACCCCGGCCGCCACCGCCACCTCGTCGAGCGACACCTCGTCGGGCGCCCGGTGGGCGAAGAGCCCGAGCGCGGCGAGCAGCAGCTGGGCGCGGCGCTCCTCGACGCTGAGCCTCCGGTACGTCGCCCGGGGCGGCGGGACTGCGGCGGTGGACGTCATGCCCCCGAGCTTAGGGCCTCTCGTTCGGATCATGCCGGGCTCGCGGGGCTCGGCACGCGCATCTGCGGCATTGTCGTCGGTCGCCGATGCTCCGCAGTGACTCCCTCCTCCGCCTTGCAGCTGCACGCACCGAGCCCCGCTCCCTGATCCGGCCTGATCCGAACGAAAGACCCTAGACGCTGTCGGCCGGTACACCTCAGGCCAGCAGACCGGAGCTTCGCCACAGCCGGCGGCCGACGCCGTTCAGCAGCCCGATGTCGTCGAAGAAGTCCGTGAGCCGTTTCGCGCCGGACTGCATGACTTCGGCGCGGTGGCCGCTCGCCTTCACCTGGGCGACGGCCTCCCGGCGGTCCAGGCCGACGTTCTCGTACACC
This sequence comes from Streptomyces globisporus C-1027, assembly GCF_000261345.2. Taxonomy (NCBI): domain Bacteria; kingdom Bacillati; phylum Actinomycetota; class Actinomycetes; order Kitasatosporales; family Streptomycetaceae; genus Streptomyces; species Streptomyces globisporus. The sequence continues at coordinate 5,505,472 of NZ_CP013738.1, forward strand.
TGCGGGTTCACGAAGCAGACGGAGAACACCCGGGCCGCCTCGCCGCAGCTGACCTTGGTCAGTTCCCGCTCCCAGCGCGGGGCGGTCACCATCTGGCGGCGCAGCTCCTCGCGGGCGTACCGGACGTGCCTGGCCTCCTCGATGACATGGATCCGGGTCACCCCGCGCACCAGGGTCTGCACCCGCTCGTCCGGGAAGGTGAGGCGCTGCATCCAGTCGAGGATCTCCTCGCCGAGCAGGGTCGCGGCGAACGAACCGGGGGTGGTGGAGACGGTCTTCAGGACCCGCGCGAGGTTGTGGTAGACCCGCGGCACCGGATACGTCGGGGCGCCGCCCCAGTCGATCATCCGGCCGAACATCATCGAGTGCCGGCACTCGTCGGCTATCTCCGTGAGCGCGTAGCGGACGTGGTTGCTGGTGACGGGCTTGTCGTAGACGTGCCGGACCAGCAGCTGCATCAGGATGATCTCGAACCAGATGCCGAGCGATGCCAGGGCCGCCGCCTCGTGCCGGGAGAGGTCGAGCCGCTGCTCCTCGGACATCCGGTCCCACATCGGGGTCCCGTACAGCGAGAGCAGCTCCGGCGGCCAGAACCACTGGCCGTCCTCGACCGCCGCGTCCCAGTCGAGTTCGGTGTCGGGGTCGAAGGAGTGCTTCGCCGAGGATTCGAGCAGCCGCAGGGCGATCTGCTCGCGGTCGCGGAGCGGCCCGAGCGCGTCGCGGAGCACGGTCGCATCGCGAGCGGTGACGGTCGTCATGGCGGGAGCACCTCACAGAGGGGGACCGGGAACAGGAGCCACCGGAAACAGGAGTTACCGACGGTCATCCCTTATGAGACTGCTCGTCAGCAAGGCCGTCAATCCCTTGCGCACGGTTCCGTCCGACTTGTTGACCCGATGTCTACCAACGTGTGAACCTGCCGGGGAGGCGGCTGATGCACGCGCTCAACTGCCTTCGGCGTCACGGAACTTGTCGATCGCGTCCCGCTGTCCGAGGCGAAGGAGCCGTCCGTGTCCACCCATGAGCTCTACACCACCCCGCCCGCCGAACCGATCTGGCAGGTCCCCGCCACCGGGGCCGCCCGGTTCAGCTGGGACTACGACGACGGCCGTGAACGCCTCCTCGCCCTCTACCAGAAGGGCAAGGACAAGCAGTGGGACGGCAACAAGCGCATCGACTGGTCCCTGGAGGTCGATCCCGCCGACCCGCTCGGCACCCCCGACGAGGCGCTCACCCTGTACGGCACCCCGCACTGGGCGAAGATGACGGAGAAGGACCGGGGCGAGCTGCGCAAGCACTACACCTCCTGGCAGTTCAGCCAGTTCCTGCACGGCGAGCAGGGCGCGATGGTGTGCGCGGCGCGCATCGTGGAGTCCGTCCCCGACCTGGACGCCAAGTTCTACTCCGCCACCCAGACCATGGACGAGGCCCGGCACGCCGAGATCTACGGCCGGTTCCTGCACGAGAAGATCGGCATGCTCTACCCGGTCAACGACAACCTCCAGGGGCTGCTGGGCGACACCCTGCGCGACTCCCGCTGGGACATGCCCTACCTCGGCATGCAGGTCCTGATCGAGGGCCTGGCGCTGGCCGCCTTCGGGATGATCCGCGACACCACGACCAAGCCGCTGCCCAAGCAGATCCTCGCGTACGTCATGCAGGACGAGGCCCGGCACGTCGCTTTCGGGCGGATGGCGCTGCGCGACTACTACAAGCAGCTGAGCGACGCCGAACTGCGCGAGCGCGAGGAGTTCGTCATCGAGGGCTGCTACCTGATGCGGGACCGGCTCAGCGGGGTCGAGGTCCTGGAGAACTTCGGCATCGGCAAGCAGGAGGCGAAGGACCTCTCGGAGCACTCGGAGTACCTCCAGCTCTTCCGGAAGCTGCTCTTCAGCCGCATCGTCCCGTGCGTCAAGGACATCGGCCTGTGGGGCCCGCGCCTCCAGAAGGCGTACGTCGACATGGGCGTCCTCGAACTCGGCGACTCCAACCTCGACCTGCTGATGTCGCAGGACGAGGAGATAGCCGAACAACTGGACCGGGACCGCTTCGCCGCCGAGGAGGAGGCCCGGGTGGCGGAGGTCGCGGAGGCGATCGAGGAAGGCGGCGAGGCGGCCGCCTGAGCCGAGGAGGGCTGGCGGGCGAGGAGGGGCGAGGCGCCTTGCTCTCGACCTGATACCGATATCGGCCGCATCGAAATTCCGTTCGCAAACCTGCCGTACCGTGAGCGCATGACCACCCCGCCGCATCCGCCGCAGGGCCCGTACGGGCCGCCGCACCCGCAGAATCCGTACGGTGGCCCGCCGCCGGTCGCGCCGGGGGCCGTGCCGCACCAGCAGCCCTACGGCTACCCGCAGCAGCCCCCGCCCCCGCCCCAGCAGGGCGGCTGGGGGCAGCCCGGCCCGCCGGGCGCGGGCGGCGGCTGGCCGCCCCAGGGCCCGCAGCCCCCGCGCCGCAAGCGGACCGGGCTGATCATCGGGATCGCGGTCGGCGCGGTCCTGGCGGCGGGCGGGATCGTCTTCGGGGTCACCCAGCTCGCCGACAAGGGCGCCGACCTGGTGTACCCGAAGGCGGAGTACGAACTCGTCGTGGAGAAGAAGCTCCTGGACGGCGAGTTCAGCCTGGAGCAGGACCTCTCGGAGACCGAGGGCGAGGAGATCGAGAAGACCCCCGACGCGAGCATCCGGGACGCCGAGGCGGTCGTCGCGCACTACACCTCGGCCAAGGGCGGCGCGTTGGTGCTCTCGGGGATGTACGGGCGGCTGGCCAGCCCCGACTTCATGCGCGGCAAGATCATGGAGGGGGCGGCGGAGGCCGACGGCGCGACCCTCGTCGTGCGCCCCAAGAAGTTCCGGCCCGAGGGGTACACCGTCACGGTCGAGTGCCAGGTCGTGCAGTCGAAGGAGTCCGGCGGCCTCGTCAGCATCCCGATGTGCGCCTGGGGCGACGACAACACCGCAGCCATGATCGGGGTGATCCGGCCGGAGACCCTGCTCAAGGACCCGAAGTCCATCGACCTGGCGGCGGTCGCGGAGGAGACGGCCAAGGTCCGTGAGGAGATCCGCCGGCCGATCGGCTGACCGTCGCTCAGCGGCGCCCCGGCAGCGGCGGCGCCGGCGCGGCGGGCAGGGCGTCCTCCACCGCGCGGGCCGCGGCGAGCAGCCCGAGGTCCGCGCCGCGCGGTGCCACCACCTGGAGCCCCACCGGGCAGCCGTCCCCGGTGAACCCGGCGGGCAGGCTCGCCGCCGGATGCCCGCTCAGGTTGAACGCCCAGGTGAGCGCCGTGGAGTAGCGGGACCCCGGGCCCTCGTGACCGTGCGGCCGGTTCGGCGTGGCCGGGGTCAGCAGCAGGGCGCCGCCGGAGAACAGCCCGTCCAGCCGCTCGTCGTTCGCCCGCCGCACCCGCACCGCCTCCGGGTCGTCCGGCGAGCCGCCCCGTACCGCCGTCCAGGCGCCCGTCGGGTCGAGCAGTCCGGCGTCGCGGTCCAGCAGGCGTACGGTACCCGCCGCGACGAGCCGGTCCACGGCCGCCCGGACGACGGCCGCCACCTCCGGGTCCACCGCCGCGAACCCCAGGTCCTCGCTGTACACGGCGGGCAGGGGGAGAGGCAGCGGAAGCCCGAAGGCCTCGTCCGGCGTGCCGCCGCCGCTCAGCACCCGGCGCAGATACGGCTCCGCTGCCGCCGCCGACCGGGCGAACACCCCGGCCGATGCCAGCCCGGTCCGGTCGGGGGAGGGGAGGAGCCCGTTCGTCGTCTTCAGCCCGAACACCCCGCACCAGGCGGCCGGGATGCGGACCGAGCCGGCCCCGTCGCTGCCCGTCGCCGCCTCCGCCATCCCGGCCGCCACCGCGACCGCCGACCCGGCCGACGACCCGCCCGGAGTACGGTCCGCCCGCCACGGGTTGACCGTACGGCCGTGCGCGCCCTGCCCCCAGGTCTGCCAGACGGTGCCGGGGCCGGGCACCGAGGTCGCGCCCACCGGGACCCCGCCCGCCGCGATCAGCCGGCGGGCCGCGTACGAGCGGATGCCGGAGGGGCCCTTCACCGCGAACGGCCGCCCGCCCAGGGGGAGTCGCCGCGCCACGGCCTCCCGTTCCCGGGCAAGCGCTTCGTCCGGCCAGACCTCGATGAACGCGTGCAGCGCCGGGTCCAGCCGCTCGATCCGCTCCAGGGCCCGCGCCACGGCGGAGGTCGTACGCGTCATGGGCCCAGTCTGCCCGCACCGTCCGACGCCGGGCGGGTCACTCCTCCAGCGCCGCCTCCATCACGGCCCGGGCGATCGGGGCCGCGCTGCCGCCGCCGCTGATGTCGGCCCGGTCGGCGGCGGCGTCCTCCACCACCACCGCCACCGCGACGGCGGGACGGCCGGAGTCGGGGGCCTGGGCCCAGGAGATGAACCAGGCGTACGGCAGACCGGAGTTGTCGACGCCGTGCTGGGCGGTGCCGGTCTTGCCGCCGACCCGGACCCCGTCGATCGCCGCGTTCGACCCGGTGCCGTTCTCCACCACCTCGACCATCATCCGCTGGAGCTGCACGGCCGTCGCCGGGTTCATCGGCCGCTCGTACGACTCCGACCCCTCCTGCCGGACGGTGTCCCCGGTGTTCGTGGTCACCCGGTCCACCAGATGCGGACGGCGCAGATCCCCGCCGTTGGCGACCGCCGACGCGACCATCGCCATCTGGAGCGGGGTCGCCGTCGTGTTGAACTGCCCGATGGAGGACAGGGCCAGCTGGTCCTCGCTCATGTCCGTGTCGAAGTTGCTCCTCGCCACCCCGGACGGAATGCGCAGCCCGGTGTCGTTGAAGCCGAACTTCTCCGCCGTCCCCACCATCCCGTCGAGGCCGACCTCCACCCCCAGATGGGCCATCACCGTGTTGCAGGAGACCCGGATCGCGTCCGCCAGCGACGCGTTCTCGCAGCCCCTCGCCTCGTTCGGCAGGGTTGTCCGCGTCCCCGGCAGGACGTACGGCGACGGGGTGTCCGTGGCCGCGTCCGCGTCCGTCACCACCCGGTCGTCCAGAGCCGCCGCCGCCGTCACGATCTTGAACGTGGAGCCCGGCGGATACGTCTGCCGGATGGCCCGGTTGAGCATCGGCATGCTCGTGGAGTCGTTCAGCCGGGACCACGCGTCGGTCACCGCCGCCCCGGTCCCGGACAGCCGCTCGGGGTCGTACGACGGCGTCGACACCAGCGCCAGGATCGCGCCCGTCGACGGGTCCAGGGCCGCCACCGCGCCCCGTCGCCCGCGCAGCCCCTCGTACGCGGCCTGCTGCATCGACGCCTTGATGGTCGTGACGACATCGCCGCCCGGCTGCCGGCCCCGCGTGAACTCGTTCCAGAAGGGCAGCGGCGCCAGCAGGGAGTCCGTACCGGAGAGCACGGCGTCCTCGGCGTTCTCGATGAGCGTCGTGCCGTACGTCTGCGAGGCGTATCCGGTCACCGGCGCGTACAGCGGGCCGTGCAGATAGGTGCGCTCGAAGCTCAGCTGTTCACCGGTCTCCTTGTTGCCGGTCACGGGCCGGTCGCCGACCAGGATGTTCCCGCGCGGCTGGTCGTAACGGACGATGGCGTCACGGCGGTTGGCCGGGTTGTCGTCCAGCTCGTCGGCCTCGAAGAGCTGGACGCGGGCCGCGTTGACGAGCAGCGCCACGAGCAGCAGCAGACAGAAGGCGGCGGCCCGCCGGATGTAGCGGATCACCGGTTCTCCTCCTCCACGGCCGCGACGACCCCCGTCTCCACCTGCTCCGGATGGGGCCGGCGCGCGACGTCGCTGAGCCGGATCAGCAGCGCCACGATGATCCAGTTGGTGACGACGGACGAGCCGCCCTGCGCGAGGAACGGCATCGCCATCCCGGTCAGCGGGATCAGCCCCATCACCCCGCCCGCGATCACGAACACCTGGAGCGCCAGGATCGAGGCGAGACCGATGGCGAGCAGCCGCCCGAACGGGTCGCGCAGGGCGAGCCCGGCCCGGTAGCCGCGCGCCACGAGCAGCGCGTAGAGCAGGAAGATCGCGGTCAGACCGGACAGGCCCAGCTCCTCGCCCGCGGTCGCGAGGATGAAGTCGGACTTGGCGGCGAAGCCGATCAGGATGGAGTTCCCGGCGCCGAGCCCCGTCCCGAGCATCCCGCCCGCCGCGAACGCGAACAGCGACTGGGCGAGCTGGCCAGGGCCCCGCCCCGCGTCGATCGAGGCGAACGGGTCGAGCCAGTCCTCCACCCGGCTGTGGACGTGCGGTTCGAAGGAGCCGACGACGAACGCCCCCACGGCCGCCAGGAGCAGCCCGACCGCGATCCAGCCGGTCCGGCCCGTCGCCACGTACAGCATGATGACGAACAGCCCGAAGAACAGCAGCGAGGTGCCGAGGTCCCGCTCCAGCACCAGCACGCCGACGCTCAGCAGCCAGATCGCCACGATCGGCCCCAGCACCCGGCCCGCGGGCAGTTGCAGCTTCCACACCCTGCGGCCGGTGTACGCGAGCGCGTTGCGGTTGGCGGCCAGATAGGCGGCGAAGAACACCGCCAGCAGGATCTTGGCGAACTCCCCGGGCTGGAAGGAGAGTCCGCCGATCCGGATCCAGATCTTCGCCCCGTTCACCGCCGGGAAGAAGATCGGCACGATCAGGAGCACCAGCGCCGTCGCCACCGAGAGGTACGCGTACCGCTGGAGCACCCGGTGGTCGCGCAGCAGCACCACCACGGCGGTGAACAGCGCGACGCCGAGCGTGGACCAGACGAGCTGGGTGGGCGCGGCCTGGTCCCTCGGGGTCTCCAGGTCGAGCCGGTAGATCAGGACCAGGCCAAGGCCGTTGAGCAGCACGGCGATCGGCAGCAGCAGCGGATCGGCGTACGGGGCCCGGAAGCGGACCGCGACATGGGCGAGCAGCGCGAGCGCCCCGAGCCCGGCCCCGTATCCGGCGACATCGGGCGGCACGGCGCCGTCGTGGGTGAGCCCGACCGCCGCATAGCCGAAGACGGAGATCAGGACGCCCCCGACGAGGAGGGCGAGCTCCACCCCGCGCCGCTTGGGCAGGCGGAGCTCGGGCGGGGGAGCGTCCGCCGTCGTTGCGGTCATGCCCCGCAACGTAGCAAGAGGTGGGCGGTATTTCCCTTATGTCACACCTTTGTCGCTTCCGGAGCCCTCTCGCACCCGCGCCCGCCCGTGGAGCGCGCGGCGACAGGGGCCGGGCTCCACGGGCGGGCGCAGGTGCGGATGTGCGGGTGACGCGAGGTCAGCACCACTTCGGCGCGGCGCCGATGTTCTCGATGTAGCGGGCCGAACCCCAGGCCCAGGTGCCGTCGGTCAGCAGGTACCAGCGGTTGTTGCCGTCGACGTTGTCGCCCTGCGTCTTGCAGAAGATGGTGACGTACGAGCCGTACTTCACCGAGCCGACGACACGGCTGCTGCGGGTCGGCTTGTCACGGAGCAGCAGGTACGGCTTGGCGATGACCCGTCCCTTGTAGGTCCGCTTGGGCGCCTGGGGCCGCGCCTGGCCCTGCTGCTGCGCCTCCTGGCGGGCCTCCTTCTGCTGCGCCTCGTGCTCGCGCTGCAGCGCCGAGGCGGAGAGCTCGTCGGACATCGGGTCCGGAGCGCCGGCCTCCGCACGCTGGCCGACGGGCTGGGGGTCGGCCGCCATGGCGGCGGGAGCGGCGGCCGTGAGCGCCGCGAGCGTGCCGGTGGCCACGCAGAGACCGAGCCGGCGGAGCCGCGAGGGGCGGGACAGGGGGGACATGCTGCCTCCATGCGATGAGGAAAGCGGAACGTGGGGGACACGAGCTGGGCTCGTGATCGTCACGCTAAAATCGCCACTCACGGTCTGCAACGCGTCACGATGCGTGAGAGTCGTTCCCCGTTGAGCCGTCCGGGTCTTCCGGGCCCCGCCGACCCCTGTCCCCACCGGGATTCCCGGCGGAATCACCGTCGTCGAGCCGCACGTACTCCGGCAGGGTCAACCGGGCGAGCGCCCCGCCGTCCGGCGCGTTGCCGAAGTCCAGCCGGGCACCGATGACCTGGGCCTGACCGAGCGCGATGGTCAGCCCGAGACCGTGCCCCTTGCCCGCGCCGTCCGTACGGAACCGCTGCGGTCCGCCGTCCAGCAGATACGCCGGGAACCCGGGCCCGTGGTCCCGCACGGAGACCACCGCGCCGTCCACGCCCAGCACCACCGGAGGGGCCCCGTGCCGGTGGGCGTTGGCCACCAGGTTGCCCAGCACCCGCTCCAGCCGCCGCCGGTCGGTCTCCACCCGGGCCGCGCCGCTCACCCGTACCTCGGTGTCGGTGCCCGACGCCCGGACGACCCGCTCCGCGATCGGCGCGAGATCGTGCACGGCCAGGTCGACCTGCTCGGTACGGGCGTCCAGCCGGGAGATCTCCAGCAGGTCCTCCGTCAGCGCCCGCATCGCCTGCACCCGGTCGCGCACCAGCTCCGCCGGGCGGCCCGGCGGCAGCAGTTCGGCGGCGGCCGACAGACCGGTCAGCGGAGTGCGCAGCTCGTGCGCCACATCGGCGGTGAACCGCTGCTCGGTCTGGAGCTTGCGCTGGAGGGTCGAGGCCATCGTGTCGAGCGCGCCCGCCACGATCGCCACCTCGTCCTGGGCGCGGACCGGACGCGCCGTACGCGGATCGTTCACCCGCGCGTCGAGGTCGCCCGCGCTGATCCGGCGGGCCACCCGGGCGCTCTGGTGGAGCCGGCGGGTCACCCGGCCGACGGCGAACAGCCCGACGAGCAGGGTGGCGGCGATGGCCAGCAGCGAGGAGCCGATGATCGCCCGGTCGAGGCCGCCGATGGTGCGCGCGCTGTGGCTGTAGTCCGTCCAGGTGGCCAGCGCCCGCCCGTCCGCCGGGCCCGCCGCCCACATCGCGGGGCCGCCCTGGCCGTCCGGGTCGTCCGGCCGGTGCGGCCCGTCCGCGACGACCGTGCCCCGCTCGCCCCCGGCCGCGAGGGCGCGCAGCGAGCCCGGCAGGCCGGGCGGGTCGATGCCGGACCCCCGGGGCAGCGGCTCCCCGGCCTCGTACGCGTCGGTGACCACCTCCAGCCGGGCCAGCGCCTTCTCGCGGGCGTGCTCGACGGTCTGCCGGGTGACCGCGGTGTGCACCAGGACGCCGAGGAGGGCGGCCAGGGTGCAGCACATGGCGGTCAGGAAGACCGCGGACTTCCAGGTGAGGCTCGCGGTCCAGGAGGGCGAGCGGAACCGGCGCCTACGCCTCATGGCGTCCCCGTGGCGGAGCCGGAGGGCGTGGGAGTTCCCGGGCTTGCGGTGGCGTCGGCGGACGGGGTCGAAGTGCCCGTCGCCGGGTTCGTCGGCGTGCGCTTCGGCCTCGGGGCCTTCCGGTGCTCGGGCGTCCGCAGGATCTCGTCCCGGGTCGGCAGCATCGCGCGCTGCCGGTCGTCCCAGGACCACGCGGTGCGGTACTCGTACCCCGGGATCACCGAGGGAGCCCGCATGATCAGGTCCCGGCCCGCCAGCTCCACGCTGATCACGGCGTCGTACGTGGACATGATCCGGGTCAGCCCGCCCCCGTCCGGCATGTAGACGCGCACCGCGAGCTGCTGATCGGGCATGCGGATGCCGAGCACCAGTTCGTCCCTGCCGTCACCGGTCAGATCGCGGTAGTACGGCGGGAGTACCGGGCAGTCCTCCGGGGCGGTCCGGCACGCCTCGATCTGCCGCACCGTGCCGTCCGGCAGCTCGTCCAGGCCGCTGTCCCGGTCCGTCTTCGCCTTCAGGCCTGCCTGCGCCACGGTCACCGGATCCAGCCGCCGCACATCACCGCCGGCGACCCTAATCCCCGGGATCTTCGCGGTCTCGCCCTCCCCGTAGTCGTACGGGGCGGAGGAGGCGGGCGGCAGCTTGGGCCACAGGGCCTTGGGCTCGACGGCCGACGGCGCGTCCCCCGCGCTCTTCAGCCCGCCCGCCGCGCCGCAGCCGGACAGCACGGCGAGCGCGGCGACGGCGCACACGGCGGTGCGGGTCGCCGCCGGGGCGCGGTGCGGACGCAACTCTCGCCTCCTCCTCGACGACAGAGGCTTCACACCCTAATCGGACAGCCGTGTGCAATGCCCGGTTCGCACCACTGCGTGACGTTGCGTGACCCTACGGTGGCCGCAGGGTCGGTGCCGGTGGCAGGGACGGGTCAGGGCCGGATCAGCGCTGGTACGGGTTCTGCCCGGGAGGCGTGACGCCGGGCTGCTGCGGGGCCCGGCCGTAGGCGTTGCCGTCCTGCCCGGCCGCGGCCTGGGCCAGCAGCTGGTCCGCCTCCTCCTTGGGTATCTGCCGCTCCCCGCCGCAGAACGTGCACTGCGTGGCGTACTTCGTCGAGAACGGGAACAGCGGCACGAAGAACAGCGTGAACTTCGTGACCCGCTTACGCAGGGTGTGCGCCGCCGGATTGCCGCACCAGCCGCACACCATCGTCAGGACGGCCAGTTGGTAGAGGTAGCCCTTGGTACCGAAAATGATCATGACGTGCTTCCTTTCCCCGTCCCCCGCAGTGCCTGCCGGCACAGCGCCAGGAGCTTTTCGTCCTCGTGGATGTCATGACTGCCGTACCCGCCGTCCATCGCGTTGTGACGGCGTACGGAGGCGAGTTCGCTCCGCAGGACGTGTGCCGCGGCCGACCCCTCCGGGAATGGCCCCATCCGTGCCAGGCATTCTGCCACCCGGACCCGGACGTGGCGGTTCTGCTCCCAGGCGGTGAGCAGCGCCGCGACGGTCTCCCGGGTCCGGCCGGACACCTCCCACAGCGCGATCGCCGCGTCCACCCGCAGCCACAGCTCCTCGTGCGCCAGCAGCCCGCGCAGCCGGGGCGCGGCCACCGCGGCGCGCGGCCCGAGGGCCGCGAGCGCCACCGCCGCCGCCCGCCGGTCGTGCACCTGGTCCGACTGGAGGCCCTCGATCAGCACCGGCAGCACGGCGTCGGCGTCACCGGAGACCGCCCACAGGGCCTCGGCCGCCTCCGTCGCGGACGCCGTCCCCGGGCGGCTGACCAGCGCCCGCAGCTCGGGGACGGCCTCCCGCGCGGCGGGCCCGAAGGCGCCGAGCGCCCGCAGCGCCGCCGTACGCAGCCACTCGCCCCGGTACTCCGGCGCCCCGCGCAGCACCCGCAGCACCTCGGGGGCCGCCTCGCCCGCCCGCAGCGCGGTCAGCCCGGCCAGCAGCGGGCTCGCCCGGTCGTAGGCGCCCTCGTCCAGCTCCACCTCCGCGAGCCTGCGCCGCAGCGCCCCGGCGAGCGGCCGGGCCGCCGCTCCCAGGTGCCCCACCGCGAACCCCACGTCGTGCGCCACCTGCTCCAGCTCCAGAGCCGCCGCGAGCGCGGGCACCGCACGGGCGTCGCCGAGCCGGGCCAGGGCCTTCACGGTGGAGGAGAGCCCGGGCGGTCCGCTGGCCCAGGCCTTCACCCAGCTCCCGGGATCGGCGGCCAGCCGGGCGGCCAGGGCGTCCGCGGCGGGCGCGGCGAGCCCGAACAACTCCTCCAGCACGTGGGACGCGGCCTCGGCGAGCCGGGGCTCGGGGTCGGACAACTGCTCGCCGACGAGCGCCACCAACTCCTCGTACGGGCCGCGCCAGGCCCGTATGAGCCCGCCGCTCATCCGTACGGCGTCGATCCGCTGGCGGCGGTCGGGGCTGCGCAACTGGTCGGCGAGCAGTGCGGTGCGGTCGCCCACCCGGTCGTCGAGTCCGACGTGCAGCGTGCGCAGCAGATCCGCGGCCCAGGGGGTGTCGCGCCCGGCGTTCTCCTGGGTGGACAGCGAGCGCAACTGCCCCACGAGCGTCGGCGTCGCGACGTGTTCGCCCCGCCCGGTCTCCACCGAGGCCGGTGGATCGAGGTCCACGGCCTGCACCGCCTCCACGGTCTCGGAGCCCGCCTGCTCGCTCGGCTTCACGAGCTCGGGGTCCACGGGCTCCGCGTCCGGTGCCGTGTCCGGGCCGGGCTCCGGCTCGTCGTCCTCCCGCGCGGCGATCCCCCCGGGAGGGGCGTGCTCGCACTCGTCGCCCCGGTCGCCGGACTCCTCCGGCACCGAACGCATCTCGCGCAGCAGCGCCGAGACCACCGGCACCACGTCCCCCGGCAGCCCGTCGGGCGAACAGCGCGCCAGCTGGGCCAAGGCCGCGAGCCGCAGCCCCGGGGAGTCGGCCCGGGACGCCAGCAGACCCAGCCACTTCCCGACCCGCTCCGCCAGCGGCCGGTGCCGCAGAGCGACGCGCCCGGCCGCCTCCACCAGGGCGAGCCGCACCTCCTCGTCGGGCTCCACCGGCAACCGCTCCCGCAGCAGCGCGAGCACCCGCACCGGGTGCCGGTGCAACGTGGCGAGTGCCAGCGGGGCCGCGAGCCGCACCCCGGGATCCTCGTCGGCGATCAGCTCGAAGAACACCCCGGCGCCCGCGGTGACCGCGGCCGCCGCCATGGCGTAGTTCGCGGCGCCCTCGATCTCGTCCTCGTCGATCGCCGCCTCGTCGTCCTCGTCGAGGTCGAAGCCCCCGATGCTGGTGAGCAGTTCGACGACGCCGCCCCGGTCCTGCACCCCCGGGTCCACGACCAGCTCGAACAGGAACGGGATGCACGCGAGCGTGCACGCGTACACATCGCCCTGGTGGTGCACCGCCCCGTACATGCCGTCGAGCGCGGCCTCCCGCTCCGCCGGATCGGCGGAGGCGAGCCCCCGCAGCAGCTCCGGTACGTCGTCGGCCGGCCCGTAGGCATGCTCCATCGAAGCCCAGTCGACCTCGTCGATCCCCGAGAACACGCCATCCCCTCCCCACGATCACGACAGCGCCCGGACCGGCGCACCACAGGGCGCACCCGGCCCGTCACACCCCTCCCGGCGCGCCCCGTAGAAAGCGCCTGCGCAGAGTGTGCACCACGGCTCCGACAATCCACCCGCCACTTGTGGCCTTTCCTCGCGGCCGTAACCAGGTCATGACCGGGTCAAGACGATCCGGCTGTGAGGTCGCTGTGGGCTGTTGGCTTTCCCTGGCCCCCGGAGGTGTCACGCGGGCAGCGGATGCGCCCGTTCCGGGTCGTTCAGCGGGGCGAGCAGATCGCCGTGCCGGTCCAGCCGGGCGGCCATGTCCCCGGCGCGGAACACCAGGGCCCCGGCCTCCCGGCACCCCGTGATCTCGTCCCAGGTGACGGGGGCCGAGACGGTGGGCTCGGGCCGGGCGCGCAGGGTGTAGGGCGTGGCGGTCGTCTTCGACGCGGAGTTCTGGCTGAAGTCGACGAACACCTTGCCCGGCCGCAGGGCGCGCTTCATCCGGTGCAGGGCAAGAGCCGGCAGGGCCTCCTCCGCCTCCATGGCGAGCCGCTTCGCGTACGCGGACACCTCGCCGGACGGCGTGGGCTCCAGCGGAACCAGCAGATGCAGCCCCTTGGACCCGGACGTCTTCCCGTACGCCGCCAGCCCGTCGTCCGCGAGCCGCTCCCGCAGCCAGAGCGCCACCGCGCAGCACTCCACGACGGTCGCGGGGGGGCCGGGGTCCAGGTCGAAGACCATCCGGTCGGCGACCCCCGGCGCCCCCGTGCGCCACTGCGGGGTGTGGAACTCCACCACCAGGTTCGCCGCCCACATCAACGAGGCCAGATCGCGCACGACCACCTGTCGCGCCCCCTGGTCCTCGCTCCGGGGGACCGGGGCCGTCTCCACCCAGGCGGGTGTACCCGGTGGCGGATTCTTGGTGAAGAAGAGCTGGCCGCCCGGCCCGTCCGGATACCGCAGGAAGGACACGGGGCGGTCGGCCAGGTGGGGCAGGATCACGCTGCCCACGGTGGCCGCGTAGTAGTGCAGCACCTCGCCCTTGGTCGTTCCCGTGGCCGGATACAGGACCTTGTCGAGATTGCTGAGCGAGACCCGTCGCCCCTCCACCTCGGTGATCGGCGTCATACGATAAGAGTCACACGAAACCAGGCTAAAGCTTCCTTATCCGGCAATCCGGCACAGAGTCCTTCACGGTCAAAGAGTCCTTCACGGTCGACAAGGGGTGAACGGTGAGGTCCATATGGAACGGCGCGATCTCCTTCGGGCTGGTCAGCATCCCGATCAAGCTGGTCAACGCCACCGAGAACCACTCGATCCACTTCCGGCAGATCCACCTCGCCGACGGTGGCCGGATCCGGTACCGCAAGGTCTGTGAACTGGACGAGGAAGAGGTCCAGGGCGGCGAGATCGGCAAGGCGTACGAGGACGCCGACGGCACGATGATCCCGATCACCGACGAGGATCTCGCCCAGCTCCCGCTGCCCACCGCGAAGACCATCGAGATCGTCGCCTTCGTGCCCGCGGACCAGATCGACCCGCTCCAGATGGACGCGGCGTACTACCTCTCCGCCAACGGCGTACCCGCCGCCAAGCCGTACACCCTGCTCCGCGAGGCACTCAAGCGCAGCAACAAGGTCGCCGTCGCCAAATACGCCCTGCGCGGCCGCGAACGGCTCGGCATGCTCCGCGTCGTGGACGACGTGATCGCCATGCACGGACTGCTCTGGCCCGACGAGATCCGCGCCCCCGAGGGCGTCGCTCCGGACGGTGACGTCACGGTCCGCGACGCCGAACTCGACCTGGCGGACGCCCTGATGGACACGCTCGGCGAGGTCGACATGGACAGCCTCCACGACGACTACCGGGAAGCGGTGGAGGAACTCATCGCAGCCAAGGCCTCCGGCGAGACCGTGCGCCCGGCCGAGTCCGGGGACACCGGCGGCGGCAAGGTCATCGACCTGATCGCCGCCCTGGAGAACAGCGTGCAGGCGGCGAAGAAGTCCCGGGGCGAGGCGGGGGACGGGGCGGAGGGCGACGGCGAGATGGCCGACGTGCACCCCATCAAGAAGACGTCCGGAAAGCCGTCGGCGTCGGGGAAGTCTTCCGCGCAGACCACGAAGAAGAGCTCCGCGGCGGCGAAGAAGTCCCCTTCCAAGTCCGCTCCCAAGTCCACGTCGACGACGAAGAAGGCCACCGCGAAGAAGACGACGAAGACGGCGGCGAAGAAGCAGACGTCGTCGCGCGGCGGCACCGGGGCGAAGAAGACGGCGTCGTCCCGCAAACGCGCCTCGGCCTGACAGGACTGCCGCCCCCGGTCCCCGCTGTCCGAAGCCCCCCGTACGCTACGGCCCATGAGCGAAGAGGTCCCCTCGGGACGGGTGATCGACGGCCGTTTCACGCTGGTCGAGCGGCTCGGCAGCGGTGGCATGGGCATGGTCTGGCGGGCCCGCGACGAGGCGCTCCACCGCGACGTCGCGCTCAAGGAGGTGCGGCCCCCGGACCCAGCGCTCGCGGAGTACGACCCCGAGGGCGCCCGCACCCTGCGCGCCCGGGTGCTCCGTGAGGCCCGCGCCCTGGCCCGGGTCGACCACCCCAACGTGGTCACCGTCCACCACATCGTCGACCCCGGCGAGGACGGATACCCGTGGATCGTGATGGAGCTGGTGGCCGGCTCCTCCCTGCACGACCGGCTCGCCACCGGCCCCATGGAGCCCGCCTACGCCGCCGAGCTGGGGCGCGGCATCCTCTCCGCCCTCCGCGCCGCCCACGCGGCCGGGATCCAGCACCGGGACGTCAAGCCCGCCAACGTCCTGCTGCGCCCCGACGGCCGCCCCGTCCTCACGGACTTCGGCATCGCCGCCATCCGCGAGTCGACCAGCCTCACCATGACGGGCGCCCTCATCGGCTCGCCCGACTACATAGCCCCCGAGCGCATCCGGGGCACGGAGGGCGACCCGTCCTCCGACCTCTGGTCGCTCGGCATGATGCTGTACGTCGCCGTCGAGGGCCGCCACCCGCTGCGCCGGGCCACCACCCTCGCCACGCTGGCCGCCGTGCTCGACGAGGAGATCCCGCCGCCGGTACGGGCCGGGGCCCTCGCCCCGGTGCTGAGCGCCCTCCTCACCCGGGACATCCCGGCCCGCCCGGCCGCGGAGACCCTCGACCGGCTGCTGGCCGAGGCCGCACGGGGCGGCGGGAGCACGCCCCCGACCCCCACGGAGCGTGTACGGGAACGGCCCGCCTCCGCGCACCCCGGATCCGTACACGCCGCGCCCACGCAGTCGGCCACCCCGCCGCCGCGACCGGGGCCCGGGTTCGCGTCCCTCGGAGCCCCGGAGGACCGCGTCCCGACGGGCTACGGCACCCCGCCCCCCGCTTCCGATGCCGCCTCGCGGGAGCGCGGCCGCCGCATCGAGCGCCGGGTCTGGCGGATCAGCGCCGCGTCGTCCGTCGTCTCGGCCGTGGTGATCGCGGGCGCCGTCCTCTGGACGGCCGGTGCCTTCTCCACCGAGAGCTCCGGCGGCGACGACCTCCCGCGCGACCGGGCGAGCGCACCCCAGGTCCCGGCCCACACGCCGGACCCGATCGCCGACGGGTCCGACGGGTCCGACGAGCAGGACGCACCGGAGGCGGAGACGGCGAACCTCCTGACCCCGGACGGCGCGCGGACCGCGATCGACGCGCTGGAGCCGCTCATGGGCGGAACGAGGGTCACCGACTTCACGCTCTACGGCGAACACGCCTCCGCCGAGGCGCCGCTGAAGTCCAACGCCGCGCTGTACGACCGCTTCAGCTACCGCGACGGCCGGGCGGAGAACGACGACATGGGCGGCACCCTGATGTCCGGGTCCACGACGGTCGACCTGGACTCCGTCGACTGGGACGCGCTGCCCGCCCTGCTGAAGACGGCGGAGCAGACGCTCAACGTCGAGAAACCGGAGAGCAGTTACGTGATCGTGGACCCCTCGTCGCCCTTCCACGACGACCGCCCGGTGCTGCGCGTGTACGTCTCCGACGCGCACGGCGGCGCCTTCCTCACCGCCGAACTGGACGGCCGGGTCATCGAGAAGAACCCGCGCCCCAAGGGCTGACCACCGGCTGGATCGGATCGGGCAGCAGCGGGAGGTCCAGGTCGAAGGGGCTCCGCTCGATGACGTACGTGCAACTGGTGTAGGTGTAGCCCGGCTGGACCCTGGTCCCGGAGGAGTGGCTGTCCACTCGGGCGGTCGCGCCCGTGCCGTGCTTGTAGAGGAAGTGGTACTCCCCGGAGGGCAGTTGGAGCCGGGCCTTCGGGTAGTTCCTGCCGCTCGCCTTGCAGGCCCGCCGCGGCCCCTCGGATGCGCTGTACCGCTCGCAGCCCGCGCAGGCCCTCAGCGTGACGGTGCCGGTGACGGGCCCGGTGTAGAGGACCTCGACCGTGTTCGGCGCGTCATTGCTGATGACCAGCTCCATCCGGGCCCCGCCGGGCCGCTTCGACGGCGGCAGCCGCTTGCCCGCGGCCGGCCGGTCGTCGGCTATCTCCGCGGCTATCGCGATGTTCCGCGCCTGCCGCACCCGCCCGTCACTCTTGTACGTCGCCGCGAAATCGGTCAGCGTCGTGCGCGCGGCGCCGAACTTCTCATCCTTGAACTGGTCGACCCCGCAGGCGTACACCCCGTCCACGACCCCCTCGTCGGCGTCGGCGCCCAGCTTCTTCACGCTGTCGTCGGGCAGCCGGGACGCGGTGGCGCCGAGGCCGCGCAGCACCTCGGTGGCCGTACACGGCTCGGCTCCCTTCAACGCCGCGACCTGGTCCTTGATCCGCTCGTCGATCGCGGGCGCGACCCGCCGCGCGGAGGCGGACCCGGGAAACGTACGCAACAACTGCCCCAGCTCCGCACCGCCGTCACCGCCACCACTGCTACCGCTCCCCGCCCCGCCCAGACGCGAGACGCCGCACGCGTAGAGCGACTCGGCGAGCGGTGTGTCGGGCCAGGCGGCCAGCTCGCCCAGCACCTTCTTGTCCACCGAGTCCGGCAGCGTCCGCAGATACGTCAACGGCGCGACGGCCTCGCAGTGCCGCTTCTTCGCGTACGGGGCCAAGACGGCGTCGTAGTACGCCTTCAGCCGGTCCGGGACGAGCTTCGCGGCCCGGGACCCGGGATGGTCCTCGCCGAGCGCGCGATAGACGTCGAGGGCCTTGGCGTACTCGCCCTTCGCCGCCTCGAACGGCTGCCCCGAGGCGGTGGCGACCCGCTCGTCCCCGGCCTCCAGCCGATCCAGCAGCATCTGCTCCCGCGCCTCGTCCCGCGCGGAGCCGTACACCGCGGCCCCACCCGCCGGCACGGCCAGCAGCACCACGCCGAGCCCGACCGCAAGACCGGGCCGCCACGCCCCGCCCACCGCCGCACGCCGGGCGATCCGGCCCCCGTCGACGGCGGCGAGCACCAGGACCAGCAGATACCCGACGAGCACACCGGCGGGCACCCCGTCCGGATCGGCGGGCAACGCCACCCACAGCAGCACCGCCGTGGCCGCCCAGCACACCGCGGCCCGCCCCCAGCGCCCCAAGAGGGCGTAACCGAGCCCGAGCCCGGTCAGGTTGAGCAACGCGGCGGCGGCCGCCCGTAACGGCGCACCGGGCGGCGGCGGCCCGACGGACGGCGCGTGGGAAGGCGGAGGCGGCACCGTCCCGTCGCCCCCGGACCCGTACCCCGCAACGCCGTAACGATCACCGGACTCCATAACGGTCCCCCACCGCCGAGCCGAAAAAGTCACCGGGAATCTGCCCCGTTCCGTCACCGGTCACGCACGGTCGCGGCAGCCTCTTCGTGCGCCGGACCACCGCCGCCCCGGCCCACCCTCTAAACTGCCGAACGCCGCAACTGGCGCGCGCCCCGGCAGGGGCGCTCCGTGGAACCGACCACGAGGAAGCGGCGCACCCCGGGCGTGCCCGGGGCGTCATCTCCGGAGAGCCGTCCGCCTGGGCATCCGGGTCCACGCCGCGTACAGCGGCCGACCCGGAAGGACGTCTTCCATGGCCACCCGGTCCACCATCGGCACCGCCCCCGCCACCACGCCCCGCCACCCGGCCCTCACCGCGTCCGACCCGGAACTGGCCGCCCTGATCGGCGCGGAGGAGCAGCTCCAGGCCGACACCCTGCGCCTGATCCCCAGCGAGAACTACGTCTCCGCCGCCGTGCTCGAAGCCTCGGGCACCGTGCTCCAGAACAAGTACTCCGAGGGCTACCCCGGCAAGCGGTACTACGAGGGCCAGCAGGTCATCGACCAGGTCGAGACCCTGGCGATCCGCCGTGCCCAGGCCCTCTTCGGGATGGACCACGCCAACGTCCAGCCGTACTCCGGCTCCCCGGCCAACCTCGCCGCCTATCTGGCCTTCCTCCAGCCCGGTGACACCGTCCTCGGCATGTCCCTCCCGATGGGCGGCCACCTGACGCACGGCTGGGACGTCTCGGCCACCGGCCGCTGGTTCCGCGGTGTCCGGTACGGGGTCCGCCGGGACACCGGCCGGATCGACCTGGACGAGGTCCGCGACCTGGCCCTCGCGGAACGGCCGGGGCTCATCTTCTGCGGCGGTACGGCCGTTCCCCGCACGATCGACTTCGCGGGCTTCGCGGAGATCGCCCGGGAGACGGGTGCCGTCCTGGTCGCGGACATCGCGCACATCGCCGGCCTGATCGCGGGCGGTGCGCACCCCTCGCCCGCCGGTCACGCGGACGTCGTCTCCACCACCACCCACAAGACCCTGCGCGGCCCGCGCGGCGCGATGCTGCTCTCCACCGCCGAACACGCCCGCGCCATCGACCGCGCGGTCTTCCCCGGCCTCCAGGGCGGCCCGCACAACCAGACCACGGCCGCCATCGCGGTCGCCCTCGGCGAGGCCGCCACCGCCGGGTTCTGCTCCTACGCCCACCAGGTCGTGGCCAACGCCCGCGTCCTGGGGGAGGAGTTGGCCGCGCGCGGCTTCGACCTGGTCTCCGGTGGCACCGACAACCACCTGGTGCTGATCGACCTCACGAACAAGGACGTCCCCGGCAAGACCGCGGCCAAGGCCCTCGACCGCGCGGGCATCGTCGTCAACTACAACACCGTCCCCTACGACCCCCGTAAGCCCTTCGACCCCTCAGGCATCCGGATCGGCACCCCGGCCCTCACCTCCCGGGGCGTCCCCGCCTCCGCGATGGGCACGGTCGCCACCTGGATCACCACAGCGGTCGACGCGGCACGCACGGGCGACGAGGCGGCGATCAGGAAGGTACGGGGAGAGGTGAAGGAGCTATTGGACGCGTATCCGGCACCCGGGCTGCCGGTCGGCTGACGAGGCACTCTGTGCGCCTTCTTCACCTGATCTCCGCCCGCCCAACCTCCCTCTGTGGCACCGTGGATCGACTGATGACCCGGGTGTCCGGGCATCCGCGTAGGGGGGATTTCCATGCGACTTCGTACCGCCGCGGCCTCGGCCGCCCTCGTCCTGTGCGCCACGGCGGGCCTGGCGGCCTGTTCGTCCTCGCCGGGCAGCGCGGACGCCGAGCGGCCCGCCGCCCCGACCGCACCGGCCTCCGTGGAAGGTCTCGCGGAGAACATCGAGACGGGCAAGCTCGCGACGGAGCCGCCCGAGCTGAACGAGCAGAGCGTGGCGGGCCCCGAGAAGTGCGCCCGCTCCGCCGCCGACATTCCGGCGGAGTGTGCCGTCGACCCCTCGTTCGCCGAAGTCACCGAGGGCGAGCGGGCAGCCGAGCCGCCCACCCTGCCGTGAGCGCATTCCCGCTGAGCGGGTGAGGGAACCGGAACGGGAGGGCGGGCACACGACGGTGTGCCCGCCCTCCCGTTCCGCGTACCGCACCGCCGTCGGCGTCCGTGCGACCGCCGGGATCGTCGGCCTTATCACAGGCACCGCTGACCACTTGCGTCACAGGGCCCTTCCTTCCGTCACAGCGATCTCTTAGTCTCACAGCCTGTTCACAATTGATAATTGATGATCTCGCTACAGAGGTCAGGCGCGGGGGTAGTGAAGCATGCGTGAAAACTGGCGCTCGAAGTTGAGCGTTCTCGCCGGGGCGTCGGCACTCGCCCTCTCGGCTGTCACCGCGACGCCGGCGCTCGCCGACGACGCCCCGGAGACCCCCGTGGAAATCCAGCTGCCCGCCGACGTGCAGATCGTCGAAGGCCTCGCCACGGAACCCGGCGCGGAGATCCCCTTCCCGGCGGACGAGGACGAGACGACGGGACCGGCGGGCGCGATGGCCGCCAAGGCCGCCCCGCCGTCCAACACCTGCCTGGGCGCGACCGCCGTCTACGGCACCAGCGGGTGCTTCCAGCACAACGGCGACATCGTCTGGGCGGGCGACACCAAGAAGGACGGCATGTCCGCGGCCGTCGGGGTCTACACCGACTACGGGCGCGCCGCGGAGGTCTGCGTCAACAAGCTCGGTGTGAACACCTGGGCGACCTGCAACAAGGACTACCGCGAGACCGGCAACGTACGCCTGCGCGTCCTGCGCTACGACGGCGACACCGGCAAGTTCTACCAGCCCGAGGCCTGGTCCGGCTGGATCCCGGTCGACGGGAAGTTCTGATCACGTCCCGCTGTGAGGGCGAGCCGGACCACACGTCGCTCGCCCTCGCCCGGCCACGCGGGTGCCGCTACGGGGCCGGTACGGATGACGGTGGGAGCAGGCGCTCGAAGCAGAGCGAGTCAGGCACCTGGGCGTACGCACCGAAGTTGGGGATCCGCCGGTAGCCGGAGCGCGTGTAGAAGCGGACGGCGTCGGGCTGCGCGGGGCCGGTTTCCAGCCGCAGCCGGGTCCAGCCCCTGGCCTGCGCCCACTGCTCCAGCGCCGCCAGGACGGCGGGAGCCACACCGGTGCCGCGCCGGTCCGGCACCACGAACATCCGCTTGACCTCGCCCGACCGCTCGTCCAGGGCGCGCAGCCCGCCGCAGCCGACGGCGGTTCCGTCGGCCG
Source organism: Streptomyces globisporus C-1027 (assembly GCF_000261345.2). NCBI lineage: Bacteria > Bacillati > Actinomycetota > Actinomycetes > Kitasatosporales > Streptomycetaceae > Streptomyces > Streptomyces globisporus. Next base: position 5,527,192 of record NZ_CP013738.1, read on the forward strand.
TCCGGGCCACGACGAACACCGCGATGTCGGATGCGGAAGGCGCGCTGCCCGACTCGCTGTCAGGGGTGCCGTACCGCTCGGCCATCTCGGCGCGCTGCCGGGCGCGCAGCATTGCGGCGTCGGGGTGGTCCCAGGCGACGGGTTCGATGTCCATGCGAGGATTCTGCACCCCGGCGGGAGTTGACGAAGTCGGCCGGGACCTGACGGCGTCGGGTAAGGAGCGTGTCGCGTCCCGCGTCCTGTCCCTAGCCTCAAGGAATGATCAGTGCTGAAGCCGGCCGCGTGCTCGCCGACCTCGCCGCGGAGGGGGTGTACCCCTGGCTGGTGTGGGACGACGCGCTGCCTCCCGGCCCCGAGGTCACCCGGCAGGGGTGGCGGGGTATGCGCATGTCGCCCGGCGCGCCACTCGCCGCGGTGCGGGCCGCCTGCGACGTCCTGCGCGACGTCGACGGATTCGTGAGCATGCCGGTGGGGGCGCCGGCCGACCGCCGCGAAGCGTCGCCCGGCGACTGGATAGCGTCCGCCCGGGTGTTGCGGGGCGGGGTCGACCGGCCGAATCTGCTGGTCGGCCTGCCGGCTGACGCCACCGGGATCCGGGCCCTGGTCGGATGCCTCGAGGAAGGCATCTCGGTCGACTCCTCCCCTTGCTACACGGTCGAGCAGTACGCAGAGGTGCTGGACGCCCAGCTCACCGGCCTGGAGAGGGCGTTGTCGGCGGGCGTCGAACCGAGTGCGCCGGTGGTGGCGGCCTCCTGCGCCGTGGGGGTTCTCGACGCGGAGGTCGACGTACGCCTCACCCGGCTCTCGGGCGGAGAACCGCACACCCTGCACGGTACGGCGGGGCCGGCCACCGCCCAGCTGATCTACCGGCTGAGGGAGAAGCGGCTGGCCGGGGCGCGGTGGCGGGCCCTGAGCAGCGCGGGGGCCCGCCTGCCGAAGCTCGTGTGGACGGATACGGGCTCCGGCCACATCCCGGCGCTGGTCGGCTGGAACACCGGACACGCGCTCACCGCGGAGATGGCCGAGGCGGCGGCCGTCGGGGGCGGTCTGCGCGGAGACACCCTCCTGGGCTGCGACGCACCGGCGGCTCGCGCCCTGGACGCCCTGGCCGGGCAGGGCGTCCAGGTGGCGGCGGTCGGCGCGGAGTTGCTGCGCCGCCATCGCCAGGGCCTGTCGTCGAACTGCCGCCTGCCGCGCGACGACAGGCCCTAGCAGGCGGGCACAACGAGCCGCTCCGGAACGGGCGGCCGCTCTCCGACGGGCGGTGCGGACAGGGCCGCGCGGTCCGGGAAGGCCGCGCCAGTCAGGGCGAGGAGAGGGGCGGCTTTGACCGCCGTCTCCTCGAACTCCGCCGCCGCGTCCGAGAGTGCCACGATCGCCCCGCCCACCCCGTACCGCACCCGGCCGGGCGTGACCACGGCCGTACGGATGACGACGCTGAAGTCGGCCGCACCGGAGAGCGACAGATAGCCGATCGCCCCGGAGTACACCCCGCGCGGGCCGCCTTCGAGGCGATCGATGATCTGCATGGTGCGGATCTTGGGCGCCCCCGTCATGGAGCCGCCGGGGAAGGCCGCGCGGAGGCATCCCACCGGGGTGCTGTCCGGGTGGAGGCGGGCGGTCACGGTACTGACGAGCTGATGGACGGTCGCGTACGTCTCCACCCGGAAGACGTCGTCGGCCCGGACGGAACCGACCTCCGCGCACCGGCCGAGATCGTTGCGTACGAGATCCACGATCATCAGGTTCTCGGCGAGATCCTTCTCGTCCGTGAGCAGGCTCGCGGCGAGGGCGGCGTCCTCGGCGGGGGTGGCGCCGCGCGGGCGGGTGCCCTTGATCGGGCTGGACTCGATGTGCCCCTCCGCCGAGATGCGCAGGAACCGCTCGGGCGAGGTGGAGAGCACCGACACGTCACCGAAGCTCAGCAGGGCGCCGAACGGGGCGGGGCTGGTGCGGCGCAGAAGGCGGTACGCCTCCCACGGGTCGACGGTGCTGTCGGCCTCGGCCATGTTGGTCAGGCAGATCTCGTAGCTCTCGCCGGCCGCGATCTCCTCGTGACACGCGGCGATCAGGCCGAGGTAGGCGGCACGGTCGTGACGCAGCCGGATCTCCGGGGAGCCGGCGGGAGCCGCGGGGGGAGCCGCCGGGGCCGCCCCGGACAGGGCCGAGAGCCGGGAGCGGGTGTGCTCCAGCCAGGCGAGGGCGGCCTCCTCCCCGTCGTCGTCGCGTCCGGTTCCGGGCTCGGCGAGGGCGAGCAGATGGGTGGTGCCGGTGAGGTGGTCCACGACCAGGGCGCGGTCCGCGAAGACCATGGCGGCGTCGGGCTCCTCGGAGCGGTGGACGGCGTCCCCGCCGCACTCGGCCTTCAACTCGTAACCGAGGTAGCCGGTCCAGCCGAGGGCGAAGTCGCAGGGCAGCGGCGGGACATCGGTGTCGAGCGCGGCACAGTCACGGTCCAGCCATGCGAGGAACCCGCTCCTGACGGTCTCCGGCGACCCCGGGCCGTTCGACCGCACCGTGACCGTTCCGGCGGACACATCGGCGGTCGCCACCCTGGCGAGCGGACCCGAGGCGTCGCCCATGATCGAGAACCGGCCGCTGCGCCCGCCGTCGTGACGGCTGCTGTCCAGCCAGAACGCGTGGTCGCCGCCACGGAACAGCCGGTCGTAGGCCGTCTCGTCGTCGCAGCCGGTCGGTACCTCGGCGGTCAGGACCCGCAGGGAGCGCCGGGGTTCGGCCGGGTCGCGGCGGGCGACGGGCGCCGGGTTTCCGCCGTGCAGGAGAACTCTCGCGCGGTTACCGCTCCGGTAGTCCCGGGTCAAGCGGTCGAAGTTGGCGAGCAGCTCATGACCGTACTGGCTGCGGATCGACTCCGGGTGGAACTGCACGCCCCACTGCGGGCGGTCCCGGTGGCGCAGTCCCATCACCACACCGTCCGGCGTCCACGCGGTGACCTCCAGTTCCTCGGGCAGGTCGGTGACGGTCAGCGAGTGGTAGCGCACCGCCTCGAACGGGGACGGCAGCCCGGCGAACAGGCCCTGCGACTCGTGCAGTACGGGCGACGTGCGGCCGTGCCGGGGCTCCGGCGCCCTGCGCACGCTCGCTCCCCCGGAGATGCCGATCCCCTGGTGCCCCAGGCAGATGCCCAGCAGCGGAAGGGAGGAGCGGTCGATGATCTCCGCCGAGATGCCGAAGTCGGCGGAGCGGACGGGATGGCCGGGGCCGGGCGATATGACTACGTTGTCAAACCCTTCGAGGAGCGACGGATGCCACGACGGGTCGTCGTTGCGGACGACGACCGGCTCCTGGCCGCCCACCCGGGCCAGGTAGTGGAAGAGGTTGTAGGTGAAGGAGTCGTAGTTGTCGACGAGCAGCGAACGCATGACGGTGTCTGATTTCCCTTGCTCGGGGCCTACGTGCACGGGGGGCGTGTCTCTTCGCGGCGCGCCGGCTCAGGCTCGACGGGAGCGCGGGGCGGGAAGGATCTGGAACAGCAGGTGCTCGACCAGGTCGTTGCCGTATTCGCCCTCCTGGACGAGGCAGGCGGCCAGGGTGCGCAGCTCGCGGCCGCTCTCCGCGGCGATGCGGTGGAGCAGGGCGACGTCGCCCCGGCTGCTGAAGTGCAGCAGGGCCGCGCCCGATGCGGTGGTCCGGCACGGCGCCTCCTCCAGGTAGCGCCGGTGGGCCTGGTAGCCGGTGTCGACGTAGGCGCGCTCGTGGACCGACTCGTAGACGTAGTCGGCGGGGCCGAGGACGTAGTTCGAGCTCCAGAAGACCGTGTCGAAGCGCTCGCCGTCGTCCAGCCCGCCGAACAGGTCGCCGCACACGGCTCTCAACCGGTCCTGCACGCCGTGCCGTTCGGCGTTCCGCACGGTGTTCTCCACTGCCTGGGGGCTGATGTCGCAGGCCACCACCGGACCGTGGGCCGCCAGGGCCGCCGTCACGGCGATCACTCCGGCTCCGCAGCCGATCTCCAGGAACGAGCCCCGCCTGCCGGACACCTCCGGGGCGAAGGCGGTGGTGACCGCCGCTTCCTCCGGGTCCGTGTCCGCCGGCCGCGGGTCGTTGAGTCCCAGGAAGTCCAGGCCCACGCCGGTCGAGGGCGAGTAGACCGGGGCGAAGACCTCGTCCAGGAGATCCCACTCCCGGCCGCCGAGGACGAAGGTGCGGGGACGGTCGGCGCGGGTCAGCGACTGGCGGCTGCGGTTCAGGGATCTGGTGAAACTCCGCACCTGGTGTGCCTCGGCTTCACCGGGGCACCCGAGGATGGGAGCGGTACCGGGACCGGCCGGTGCGGGCACGACTGCCCTGGGCGCGGAGACGACGGATGCGACGGGTACGGCTGACACGGACCCCACCTCTTCCTCGGCGACGGCGCTACTCTCTGCAACGCCTGCATGCACAGCGTGGTCCGGCGCGGGTGCCCGCCGGAAGGTGATGCGACGACACCGTCCGCCCGGCGGGGTGGTGATCTCGTCACCCGTAACCGCTGTGACCTCCGGTGACGGCGGTCAAGTGGTGTTGACCACCTGATGAGATGTGGATTACGTTCCTCGAGGCCTCGATGGGGGAAGGGCCCGGGGATATGACCTGTGCCTGAGGGGAATTGCGGCCTCCTGGGAGGGACCACGTCATGTCGCCCGATGCGGACGGCTCGCTCGACGGCCACGCGCTGAGCATGCTGGAACTGCTGGCGCAGGAGGCGCCGGTGGAGCGGTTCGAGGAACCGGTGCGCCGCGCCGCGGCCGAGGGCGCCCCGGCGGATGCCCTCGCCCGGCTCGGCGAGGCCAGGGACCACGCGTTGAGCGTGCGCCGGCTGTTCGGCCGGCGCCAGCAGCGGGAGGCGGGACTGTCCGCCCTGGTGGACACCGCCCGTGACCTGACGCTCCCGTACAACCTGGACGCCCTGCTGAAGGTGATCACCCGGCGGGCCCGGCTGCTGCTCGGTCTGGACATGTCCTGGGTGAGCCTGCACGACTCGGCCGGCGCGCTGTCACGCGTGCGCGCCGCCGACGGCAACGCTTCGGCGATCACTGTCGGCTTCGAGGTACCGAGCGACGGCGGCGTCGGCAGACAGGCCCGGCAGGGCTCCGCCCCCTTCTGGACCTCGGACTACTTACGCGACGAGTCCTTCGAACACGCCGCCGTCATCGACGACGTCGTGCGGGTCGAAGGGCTCCGGGCCATCGTCGCCGTCCCGCTGCGTCACGCGGACTCCTCCTTCGGCGTCCTCTACGCCGCCGACCGCAACATCCGGCACTTCGTGCCCGACGAGATATCCCTGATGAGCTCACTGGCCGACCTCGCGGCCGTCGCCATCGAACGGACCAGCCTGCTGGAGCAGACGCGGAGCGAGGTCACCGAGCTGGAGGAGGACACCAGCCGGGCCTGGGGGCGCTCGGCCGCCGCCGCCCGACTGCACGGGATCCACAGCGACTTGATCGACCTGATCCTCCACGGCGGCGACCTGCACACCCTGCTCGGGCGGGCGGCCGGCGAACTCGGCGCGGAACTGATGGTCCGCGACGCGGTCGGCAAGGATCTGGAACGGACCGCGGGATTCCCGGCGCCCGCCACCGGCCAGGCGCGTGGCGGTTCACCGGGCGTGCCGAAACCTTCCGCCGGGCGGTCGTCCGCAGCCAGGAGCGCCGATACGGAGACCGGGGACGGCACCACCGGACGAGGGCCGCTGTCCGTCGACGAGGCCGCACTCGTGCGGGCCTCCCTGGACTCCTACGCGCGCAGAGAGCCGATCCGCTGCGAGAGCACGGCGGACGACGACACCGAGGTGTGGGTCCACGCGGTGACCGGCGGCTCGGAGCACCTGGGCACCCTCGTCGTCCACGGGCCGGGGCCGGCCGAGGACGACCGGCGACGGCTGATGGCGCTCACCGCCCAGACGGTCGGCGTACTGATGCTCATGCAGCGCAGCACCGTGGTGGCCGAGGCACACGTCCGCGACGACTTCTTCCACGAGTTGCTCGCCTCCCAACTCTCCCCGGAGCAACTGGCGACCCGGGCCCGTCGGCTCGGCGTCAACCTCGCCCAGCCGCATGTCGTCGTGGTGGCCCGCCCCGAAGGCGGCGCGCAGGGCCGGGCGGTCGTGTGGGCCTCGTCCTACGTGCATCAGCTGTCGGGACTCAAGTACGTCGACGGGGAACACATCGTGCTGCTGGTGCCGGGCGACGATCCCACCGCCGCCGGGCAGACGGTGTCCCGGGAACTGTCCGTGGTGCTCGCCCACCCCGTCACCGCGGGAGCCGCCGGACCGGTCACCGCTCTGGGAGCCGTACGGAGCACCTACCAGGAGGCACAGCGCTGCCTGGACGCACTGACCGCTCTGGGCGGCACGGGCGGCGCCGCCTCCCAGCGGGAACTCGGCTTTCTGGGGCTGTTGTTGTCGGAGCGGCACGACGTCGGCGGATTCATCGCCTCGACGCTGGGCCCCGTGCTGGACTACGACAGTCAGCAGGCGACCGAGCTGCTGCGGACCCTGGAGGAGTACTTCACATCGGGCAACAGCCCGACCCGGGCCGCCGAGACGCTGCACGTCCACCCCAACACCGTGTCGCGGCGCCTGGAACGGATCACCTACCTGCTCGGCAGCGACTGGCAGGAGCCGGCCCGTGCCCTGGAGGTGCAACTCGCCCTGCGTCTGCAACGCGCTCGCCAGGTGCTGGAGCCCGAGGGCGGACCGCCTTCCCGTCCGGGCCCGTGAGTACCGTGACGACACCGGCGCCGCGTACCGCAGCGTATCCGTGACGACACCGGCGCCGCGTACCGCAGCGCAACCCTGAGGACCGGCGGCGCGCAGCGGTGACCTCCGGGCCGGCGGACACCCGCAACCGGCCTCAGCCGGTCGGAGCGAACAGCGCCTCGACCCGGCCGGGCCCTGTCGGCTCTCCCAGACCCACCGGCGCTCCGAAGCCGGCCGACGGCCCGGGCCCACCGAGACCCTCCGGCCCCGGCCACGGGTCGCGGCCGCCGAGAGCGATGGCCGCGTACGCGATCGAGGCGAGCGTGACATGGCGGTGCCATCCCGTGAAGGACCGGCCCTCGAAGTCCCGGAGGCCGACCCGGTCGCCCAGCGTCGCGAAGTCCCCGGCCACCCGCTCGGCCAGCCTGGCCAGCCGCACCAGCGCCGGAACCGGGGTGTCGGCCATCTCGGTGAGCCAGAACCCGGCCGGTGGCCCGTCGGGATCGTGCCACTCCGCCAGCAGCAGCCCCGTCGGTTGCCCGGCGTCCGCGCGGGAGGCCCGCGGCCCCGGGGCGGGCAGCACCACGCGCGCGGCCACCACCAAGGAGCGGCCGGTCTCGCCCGGTGCGCCGCCCGGCACCGGCCACCCGACGGGACGGCGCAGCGCCCGCACCGACGCGGCGATACGGTGCGCGCTCACCCGCCCCGCACCGTGCCCGGGCATCGACGGGTCGGCCACGGTCAGCCCCGTCGTCCCGGACACCCGCAGCAACAACGGCTGTCCGGCGGCGCGGTGACGCTGCATCGTGCCTCCCACGTCCGGGCCCGCGGCACTCATCACCACCGGCGCCCTCGGGACCCGCCAACCGAGCACGGCGCCCAGCACCGAGGCCGAAGCACACTCCTCCAGCGTCTCCTCGACCACCGAGTCGGGGATGTCGGCCCGTCTCCTGTGCTCCTCGTCGTGCACCCAGTCACCCGGCAGGTGCAGCCGCCAGCTGACCGGCACGCTCATGTCCTCGGCGGCGAACCAGACGCCGAACGCCTGCTGGCCGCTGTCGGCCTGGCCCAGGTGAGGGACGAACCGGCGGTGCACGCCCACCGAATGGACGCCCACCTTCGGAATGGACACCGGCTGCACCACCCAGGCCTGGGGTGGCATCACCCCCTGGACATGACGGGCGAGCCGCTCGCGCGTGGCGTTCCATTCCCAGGTGGAGTGTGCGACGAAGTGGTGCAGGCCCTGTTCGGCCGCGCCCCCGCCGACACTGCTGGCGATCCTGCGCACCGACTTGCGGCCGTCCACCGACAGCAGCCCCCGTACGTACTGCTCGGCCCGCCTGCGCTGGTCCCTGCGGCGCAGGACCGGAGAGATCAGCGCGGCCAACAGCTCGGTGACGGTGTCCGTCGGCTCCACGACCTCCAGCCGGCCGAGACCCGGCCCGGCCGCGCGGCCCGACATCACTGCTCTGCTCATGGCTCTCCCGCCCTGTCCTGTTCGCTGCCTCTCCCGATGACCGTCACTCTGCCCGCCCGGGCGGCGACGGGCAGAGGTGTCACGGCGACCCCATCCGGCGTGCGGGTGGTGGCCGGACCACCATGGGGGCCGGTCCGATCCGGTTCCGCGGGCCCGTGGGAGGCCTGGAGGTGTGGTGGGGGCACCACCCCGTGGCACATGCCGTCCCTCGCACCGCTCGGAGCGCGACCTGACGAAGTCGGCGTATCTGACGGAGTCCGCCGGACCTGACGAGAAGCCGGGACACCGCTTGTGAGGGCTTCCGCTCGCTTCGCATGGTGATGACCGAACAACCCACCGCAGCGCCGGGCCCGACGACCCGGCCGCTCGGTACCGCACCGGAGAGGTCACGGGAGAACGTCCGCACGACCTGCTCCACAGCGCGGCACCGTCGCCCCGCTGTACAGCACCGAAGCGCCGCTTCCCACCGCTCCACGCGATCCGATCCGACAGGGGAACCTCCATGCCGTCACCGCAGCTCGTCGATGCCGTTCTCGCCCACGGCGAGAACAGACCCGAAAGGGTCGCGCTGGTGAGCCACCGGCGCACCGTCACCTACCGGGAACTGGCCGATACGGTACGCACGTTCCGCCACCGGCTCGGCCGGCTGGGACCGGTCGCGGGAAACACCGTGTGCGTTCCGGCCCACAAGTCCCCGGAGACCCTCGCCCTGATGCTCGCGGCCTTCCGCGAAGGCCTGGTGGTGCTGGCGCCGTCTCCGGACCTGGGCGGCGCGGCCCGGGACCGGCTGTGCCGCCAGGCCCGCGCCTCCCACCTGCTGGCCGTCACCGACAACGGTGTCATCTCGGCCGAGCCGGTCGCCCAGGACGCCGCCGACGCCTCGCGGTTCGGCACGCCCGACCCCGAGGTCACCCGGCTGCTCCTCACCACATCGGGCTCGACCGGCACACCCAAGATCGTGCCCATTCCCCTCGACGGCTTCGCGGCCTTCGCGGACTGGGCCGCACGGGACTTCGGCCTCACGGCGGACGACGCGAGCCTCTCCTACGCCCCGCTCAACTTCGACCTCGCCCTGCTGGACGTCTGGACGTTCCTGCGGGAAGGGGCCCGGGTCGTCCTGGTCGACCAGGACCGCGCGGCCGACGGCCCGCACCTGCGCCACCTGGTCGCCGCGCACACCGTCACCTTCGTCCAGGGCGTTCCCCTGCTGCACCGGCTGCTGACCGGCGACGGCACAGCCTTCCCCACCGTCCGCCAGGTCGTCACCACGGGCGAGGCCCTCGGGCCGGAACTGCTGCGCCCGCTGGCCGCGGCGTTCCCCGGGGCGCGCTTCCACAACGTGTTCGGCTGCACGGAGACCAACGACTCCTTCATCCACTCCTTCTCGCCCGCCGCCTGGGAGGGCCGGCTGCCCATCGGCCGCCCCGTCGACGGCGTACGCGCCGAGCTGCTCACCCCCGAAGGGGAGCGGCTCTCCGGGCCCGGCATGGGGGAGTTGCTGGTCACCACCCCCTTCCAGACGAGGGGCTACCTCGAATCCTCCCTCAACGCCAAGGCGTTCACCGAGATCGAGGGGCACCCCTACTACCGCACGGGCGACCTCGTCACCCGTGGCACGGACGGCCTGCTGTACCTGGAGGGCCGCGCCGACTGGCAGGTCAAGATCCGCGGCGTGCGCACCAACCTCCTGGAGGTGGAGACCGTCATCGCCTCCCACCCCGACGTCACGGAGGCGGTGGTGGTCGCCCTTCCCGACGAACAGGCCGGAGTACGCCTGCACGCCCAGGTGGTGCGCCGCCCCGCCAGCCGCCTCACCGGACTGGGGCTGCGCGCCCACGCCGGCCGCCACCTGCCCCGCCACGCCATCCCGTCCTCGGTGCGCTTCACCGAGGCCCCTCTGCCCCGCACGTCCACCGGCAAGCCCGACCGAAGCCTGATCAAGGCCGATCGCCTCAAGGAGTCAGCATGACCAGCACCGACATAGCGGCCGAGATCCACGAGTACATCGTGGCCACGTTCCTCGACGGCGAGGACTGCGCGGACCTCACCCACGACTACGACCTGATCGCCAACGGAGTGATCGACAGCCTGGGTCTGGTCCGGATGGTCTCCCACATCGGACGCCTCTACGAACTGCCCGTCGACGACCTGGACTTCGGTCCCGCCGACTTCCGCAGCATCGCCGCCATCACCGCGTTCATCGGCGCCAACTCGCGCGCCCTGGCGGTCTGACCGCCTGGTCCTCCGCGCACGCCGGACCCTCTTTCCCCCCTTCCTTCCTCACCTTTCAAGGAGTTCCCCATGATCATTCGCAGCGTCGACGACGTCGTTCCCGTCCAGTGGGGCAACGGCACCAGCCACCGACTGCTCACCCAGGCGGACGAGATGGGCTTCGCCGTCGCCGTCACGCTGGTGCGGGCGGGCACCACGAGCGCCCTCCAGTACCGCAACCACCTGGAGGCCTGCTTCTGCGTGGCCGGCTCGGGCGAGGTCGTCGAGAAGGACGGCACCCACCACAAGATCCTGCCCGGCATGATCTACGCCCTCGACCAGCACGACCCCCACTACCTGGTGGCCTCCGACGACGAGGACCTGCACCTCATATCGGTCTTCAACCCGCCGATCGTCGGCAACGAGAAGCACACGCTCTCCGAGGACGGCTTCTCCCAGTACTGAGCCGTACGCCCCTCTGCGACCGGCGCCGTACCCACCGCGTCCGGCCAGGAACGGGCCGCACCCCATCTCCCCGCCGTCGGGGCGCCGCGCACCCCGGTGCCGTGCGCCCCGACGGACCCCCGCCCCTCCTGCCGAAGGAACCCCATGCCCCGCCCCCCGAACGCGCCCCCCGACGACCTCTTCACCCTGATGACCCCCTGGGCCGAACGGCTCAACACCGACCTCGACGCACTGGACCGGGAGGCCGTCCTCTCCCCCGAGAAGTGGTCGGCCGTCCGCGAGTCCGGCATCCTGCGCACCCCGTTCGACACCGAGAACGGTGGCCATGGAAGGTCGCTGACCGACACCATGCGGGTGCTGGAGGGCCTCGGGTACGTGTCTCGCGACTCGGGCCTCTCCTTCTCCACCTCCACCCAGATGGTCTCCGTGGGCGTCCCCCTCCAGCGGTTCGGCAGCGCAGAACTGAAGCGCCGTCACCTGCCGGGCATCCTCTCCGGCGAGACGATCACGGCGCACGCCATCACCGAGGAGTCCGGCGGTTCCGACGCGGTGAACACGGCGACCACCGCGGTGCGGGACGGAGACCACTACGTGGTCGACGGCGGCAAGATGTTCATCACCAACGCGCCGGTGGCCGGCCTGTTCCTGCTCTACGTCCGCACGGGCGACCCCGGCCCGTTCGGCCTCACCTGCCTGCTCGTCGAGGCGGGCACGCCCGGTCTGACCGTGGGTCCCGCCATGGACAAGATCGGGCTGCGCACCAGCCCGATCGGCACCCTGGACTTCCGTGGTCTGCGGGTCCCCGTCGCCCAGCGGGTCGGCAAGGAAGGGGCGGGATTCCGGGTCCTGGACTACGTGATGAAGCGCGAGGTGCTGTTCGCCTTCTCCATCACCCTGGGCGAGATGACCCGACGTCTCGAGGAGACGATCGCCTTCGCCAGGAAGCGCGAACAGTTCGGCAAGCCGATCGGCAGCTACCAGGCCGTGTCCCACAAGATCGCCAACATGAGCATCGAGGTCGAGACCGCCCGCAAGTGGCTGCGGGACACCGGCGCCAAGGTGGAGGAGCGGCAGGACGCCTCCCTCGACCTCGCCTCGACCAAGACGGTGGTCTCCGAGGCCAACGTCCGCACCGCCCTCGACGCCGTTCAGATCCACGGTGGACGCGGCGTCCTCACCGCCCACGGCGTCGAGCGCGACCTGCGCAACTCCGTCGCCGGAACGATCTACTCCGGCACCAGCGAGATCCAGCGCAACCGCATCGCCGCGCTCCTCGGCCTCTGATCCGGCCCCCGCCCCTGCCACCCGGCCTCGCGCCGCCCGACCCACGGGACCGCCATGACCTCCCCTCTGTCCGCCCCCGCCCCGCTCGACCCGTACGTCCACCTCACCCGGCCGACCGCCTTCCTCGACTACGAGACGGACGCCGTCCAGGAGTTCATCGACCACGTGGTCGACGACCGCTCCGCCGACCGCCGCACCAACGCGGTGAAGCTGTACTACGCCGTCCGCGACACCGTCGACTACGAGGTCTACGGCGCCGACCTGTCCGCCACCGGCCTCAGGGCCTCCAGCACAGCGCTCGCCCGCTCCGGCTTCTGCCTGCACAAGTCCGCCCTGTACGCGGCGGCGGTACGAGCCCTGGGCATCCCCTCCCGGCTGGTCTACGGCGATGTCCGCAACCATCTCGCCTCGCCCCGCCTGCTCGCCCACATCGGCGGCGACGTCTTCTTCCACGGCCTGACCCAGGTCCACCTGGAGGGCGCCTGGGTGAAGGCCACCCCGGTCTTCAACAAGCTGCTCTGCAAGCTGTACGGCATGCAGGCGCTGGAGTTCGACGGACGGGGCGACAGCCTCCACCACCCGTACGGCCAGGAGGGCGGGGCCATGGAGTTCGTGAAGGACCACGGCGCCTTCGACGACCTGCCCTACGCGTTCGTCATGGCCTCCATGCGCCGCTCCCACCCCCGGTTCGTCGAGGGGGACGGGACCGTGTCGGGCGGCTCACTGGCCGACGAGGCCGAGCCCGCCGTCAAGGCCTGAAGCCACGGACCTCGCTCGCCCGGGTCCACGCAACTCCCCGTTTTCCGAAACGACTTGTGATCCAAAGGAGTCCCACCATGACCGCTGTGACCACCGCCCTGCACCGCGCCCTTGCCGCAGACCCCGACCTGTTGGTCCTCGACGAGGAGGTGGCCGAGGCGCTGCACGAGGGACGGCCGGTCGTCGCCCTGGAGTCCTCGGCCATTCCGCAGGGGCCGGCCTTCCCGGCCAACCTCGACCTGGCACTCGACATCGACGCGGCCGTTCGCGCCTCCGGCTCGGTCCCCGCCCGGATCGCCCTGCTCGGCGGCAAGATCCTCGTCGGTATGGACAAGGACCGCCTGGAGCAGTTCGCCACCGACACCTCCATCCCCAAGGTCAGCACCCGGGGCGTGGGCCTCACCCTGGCGGGCGGCGGCGCCGGCGGGACGACGGTCTCCTCCTCCCTGCTGGCGGCCGATCTCGCCGGTATCCCGGTGTTCGCCGTGGCGGGCATCGGCGGCGTCCACCGGGACGCCCCGCAGAGCTTCGACATCTCGGCCGACCTGGTGCAGTTCACCCGCAGCCGCACCGCCGTGGTCTGCGCGGGCGCCAAGTCGATGCTGCACCCGGCGTGGACCCTGGAATGGCTGGAGACCGCGGGGATCCCCGTCATCGGCTACCGCTGCGACGACTTCCCCGCCTACCTCAGCGTGAGCACCGGAGTCCGCAACCCGCACCGCATCGACGACCTCCGTGAGATCGCCGCCGTGGCGGCCACCCACTGGCAGGTCGGCAACGACACCTCCCTGCTCGTCACCCACCCCATCAGCGAAGCGGACGGCATCCCGACCGCGGACATCGAGGCGGCTCTGGCGGACGCCACCGCGCTGGCGGAGGCCGCGGGAGTCAGCGGCCCCGCGATCACGCCGTACCTCCTCAAGGCGATAGCCGAAGCGACCGAGGGGCGCACCTCCGCCGCCAACCGCGCGGTGCTGCTGTCGACCGCCACCCTCGCCGGTGAGTTCGCCGTACAGATGTCCCTCGAACTGGCCGAGCGCGCGGGGGAGTCCCGGTGAGCGCCGAGCGCCCCGCGATCCTCTTCGACCTCGATGGCACCCTGCTGGACACGCCGGGAGCCATCGCGGGCACCCTGCACCGGGTGCTGGCCGAGACCGGGCACGGCGACGTGCCGGACGAGCGTGTCCGAGCTACGGTGGGCCGTCCGCTGACCGCGGTCTTCGCCGATCTGACGGGCAGCCCGGAGAACAGCGCCCCGGTGGCGGAAGCCGTAGTCCTCTTCCGGGAGTTGTTCCGCCGGACCGTGGTGCCGGAGGCCGCGGCGCTGGTGTTCCCCGGTATCCCCGAACTCCTGCGCACCCTGCGTCGGAGCGGCTACCGGACGGCCGTCGTCACCAGCAAGATCCTTCCCAGCGCCATGGAACTGCTCGAACCGGCAGCCCTGGTCGACCAGTTCGACGCCATCATCTGCCACGGCATGGCGGAGCGCGGGAAACCGCACCCGGACCTGGCGCTCCTCGCGGCGGAACGGATCGGCACCCCCACGCACCTCTGCACGGTGGTCGGCGACGCCGTCGACGACATGCGGATGGCCGCCGGCGCGGGCATGCGGGCCATCGGCGTCACCTACGGCGTAGCGTCGGCGCGTCAGCTCACCGCCTCCGGCGCCGTACAGGTGGTGGAAACGGTCGCGGACCTGGCCCGCGGCCTGGGCCAGGAACCCCCGCGGCCCACCGCCCCGGCCCCGCGCGCGGCCCCCGTACCGCTCCCCTGACAACCCCTCACCTTCTGCTCCCCACGCACGAACCCCACGCACGCATCCCCACGCACGAACCCCGCACATGCATCCACCCCCACGCATCCCACGCATCCCACGCACGAACGGAAGTGGCTCACCATGCAGCACGCCGACCCCCCTCCCGCGACGACGAAGGCCGAGCGAGGCCTGACGGGAGGGCTGCTCACCCTCTCCGCGGCCCAGTTCCTCATCGCCCTCGACTTCTCCGTCATCTTCGTCGCCCTGCCCAGCATGGGCGCGGAGCTGAACCTGTCCGGCAGCGCCGTCCAATGGGTCGTCAGCGCCTACTCGGTGTTCTTCGCCGGATTCCTGATCGCCGGAGGCCGGATCGGCGACCGGCTCGGCGCACGCAACATGTTCATCGCCGCGCTCGTCCTGTTCGGCGTCTCCTCACTCCTGGGCGGACTCGCCGGGGACGCCTCCCTGCTGCTGATCGCCCGAGGCGCCCAGGGCGTCGCCGCCGCGGCACTCCAGCCCGCCATCCTGGCCCTGGTCAACACCACCTTCCCGGCAGGCCGGGAACGCACCCGGGCCCTCGCGGTGTGGGGTGCGGTGGGCGCGAGCGGGCTGGCCGCGGGCGTCGTCATCGGCGGGCTGCTGACCACGGTGTCCTGGCGCTGGACCTTCTTCGTGAACCTGCCGTTCGCCGTGGTGTGCGCGCTGGCCGCCCCCCGGCTGCTGCCCGCCCGTGCCGAGGGCGGCAAGCGTGTCCCGCTGAACATCATCAACGCCGTCCTGTGCACCGCCACGGTCCTCGTCTTCGCCCTGAGCCTGACGCTGGCCGCGGACTCCGGCTGGACCGCCCCCGCCACCCTGATCAGCCTCGCGGTGGGCGCGGCACTGCTCGCCCTGTTCGTCGTACAGGAACGGACCAGCCGACAGCCGCTGGTGGCACCGGTGCTCCGGCGCACGCGCAGCCTGGTCGTGGGCTGCGGCTCCTCCGCCCTCTACATGGCGAGCGTGGCCGGCGTCGAGTTCTACCTGGTCACCCTGCTCCTCCAGGACGGCCGCGGGTACGAGCCGCTGGCCGCGGGCATCGCCTTCCTGCCGCTGGCCGCCTGCATCACCCTCGGCAACGTCCTCGCCGGCCGACTGCTGAACATCCTGGACGTACGGCGCACGCTGACCCTCGCCTTCGCCATCGGCGCGGCGGGACTGATCCTGCTGGGCCTCTCCACCTCCTCGCACGACTACCTCACGGCGCTGCTCCCCGGTCTGGTGGTGAGCGGGCTCGGCCACGGCATGATCTACACCTCGATGTTCGTGGGCGGCACGCGTGACGTCGCCGACCACAACCAGGGTGTGGCCGGGGCGATGATGACGACGACGCAGTACGCGGGCGGCGCGCTCGGAGTGGCCGTCGTGGTGCTGGTGCTCGGCACCGACATCGGGGACGGCGCCTTCCGCGCCGCCTTCCTGCTGGCCGCCGGACTGGCCGTCGCGGGAGCCGCCCTCGCCTGGACCGGATTCACCGCCACGTCGGGCAGGGCGTCCGCGCCCGCCCCGGACGAGGAGGCCGCCCAGGACGCGCCCGCCCACCGGATCGAGGACGGCACGGGCCGCGACCACGCGGAACGGTCCCTCGCCGGCGAGCCGCCCGCGACGGGGAGCGTCGGCCGATGACCGCGACCGCGCACGGCACGGTGGACCACGCACCCCGGCTGGGCCTCCTGGTCATCCACAACGATCCGGTGCCGGAGACGGAGATCTGGCGCATGGCACCCGCGGGCGTGTCCGTCCACACCGCACGCTTCGAGTGCCCCCGCGCCGACGACACCGAGTACGTGGGCAGCCCGGCCCTCGCCCTCGCGGAAGCCCCGGACGTGGTCCGCGGGCTGGACCACCTGGGCAGGACCGGGGTGGACAGCATCACGCTCTGCTTCGGCTCCAGCAGCTTCTTCGGCGGACCCGGCTTCGACACCGCGTTCGCCGCGGCGGCCGCACGCCACGCCCACGGCACACCCGTGCACACGGCGGCCACCGCCATCACCGAGGCGCTCACCGCCACCGCGGTGACCCGGCCCCTCGTCGTGATGCCGCCCTGGTTCACCGAACCGACCTTCCGGGCCACCGACGCGTACCTGCGTACGGCGGGTGTGGCGGGCGACCGGATCGTCCAGTTCGCCCTGTCCTCCCCGTGGGACACCATCACGCGGTACAACGCCTTCGACGCGGGAGCCCACTGGACGATCGCCCCGGACGCGGTCCACCGCCAGGTCGCCGACGCCTACCGCGCCGCCCCGGCCGGAACCTTCGACAGCGTCCTGATACCGGGCAGCGGGTTCCCCGGTCAGGGGGCGGTCGCTGCCCTCGAGAAGACGCTGGGCGTGCCGGTGATCACCTCAAACCAGGCCGTGCTGTGGCACGCCCTGCGGAGCACCCCGTACGCCACCGTACCCACCGCCGATCCGACCCTGCACGGCACTCTCTTCACCCGGCGCATGCGCGGGGAACGAGGCGCGGAGACCACGCCGGTGCGGACCCCCGTGTGAGGTCGGCGGCCTCCCGTGCGGGTCCGGCAGGAAGGCACATGGAGGCACGAAGGCACACAGCAAAAGACCCTCTGATCCGGCGTACTGCCTGATCAGAGGGTCTGTGGCACCTGAACTACGGTGCCCCCGGCAGGATTCGAACCTGCGCACCCGGCTCCGGAGGCCGATGCTCTATCCCCTGAGCTACGGGGGCGAATCGCGGTGTTGCTCTGCGACGGGTGAAACACTACCAGCTCCCTCGGGGTGTCCGTGAACAGGTATTCCGCCGCCATGGCGGGCGAAGGCGGTGGCCACCCGTCCGGGGCGGAAGTGGACAAAACCCGGACGCCGCCCCTCCGGCCGACCTACTCTCGAAGGGTGTCAGGGGCGTACGGCCGCGTGCTTGTTGTCGACGACAACAAGGTCATCCGGCAGCTGATCAGGGTCAATCTCGAGCTGGAGGGCTTCGAGGTCGTGACCGCGGCCGATGGTGTCGAGGCCCTGGACCTGGTCGGGAGAGTCCGCCCCGACGCCGTCACCCTCGACGTCGTGATGCCCCGGCTGGACGGTCTGGAGACCGCCACCCGGCTGCGCTCCGACCCCCGCACCCGCCGTCTTCCCATCGCCGTCATCAGCGCCTGTACGCCTTATGAGGTCGACGCCGGTGTGGCGGCCGGGGTCGACGCGTTCCTGGCGAAGCCGTTCGAGCCGAGTGAACTGGTGCGGATCATGCGCCGGCTGGTGACCGGGGAGGAAGAGGCATCGGCGGATGGGCGCCGCGGGGCCGGGCGGGCAGGGAGCACCGCCGGCTGACCGGCTGGCGGGCCGGGACCGGCTGCCCCGCGCCGTGGAACCGGGCCCGGCCGACCGGATGGCGAAACCGGGTCGCAAAGTGCCCCCCTCTCTCACCTACGCTTGACCCGTGACCCCCGCCGATCTCTCCCGGACCGTGCTGCACGCCGTGCGCCGCGCGGTCGACGAGGATGCGCTGCACGCGCCCGTGCCCGCGCGCGTGCGGGTGGAGCGGACCCGGCCCGGGGGCAGCGGCGACTACGCCTGCGCCGTCGCCCTCCAGCTCGCCGGGCCCGCCGCGCTGCCCGCCCTGGAGGTCGCCCGCATCCTGCGTGAACGCGTCGCCGCCGAGCCCGGCGTCGGGCGGGTCGAGATCACCGGGCCGGGGTTCCTGAGCTTCACCCTCGACGCCCCGGCCGAGAGCGACCGGGCCGTGCTCGCCGCCGTACGGGAGCAGGGCCTCGCGTACGGGCACGGGGACGCGCTCCGCGACGAGATCCACCAGTTCCACCACGCGCGGGAGGTCCGCGCCGCCGTCACCGCCCAGGCCGTGTTCCGGCTCCTCGTCGCCCAGGGCGCCCGGGGCCGGACCACCTGCGACCAGGCGCCCGACCCGGACTGGGTCCGCCTCGGCGTCACCGTCAACGCGTACGGGACACCCCCCACACCCCTCACCGAGATCCGCCCCGTTCCCGCCGGGGCCACCGCGGGGGAGCTGCTGGAGCGGCTCGGGCCCGACGCGGCCCGCTGGGGTCTCCTGCGGGCCGCCGGACACGACCGCGCCGCCCTCGGCCCCGAACTGCTCGTCCAGGGCGAGGCCAACCCGCTCTTCCGGGTCCGTTACGCCCATGCCAGGGCCCGCGCCCTCACCCGCGGGGCCGCCGCCCTCGGCTTCACCGCCGAGGCAGCCCCGTACGGCGCAAGCCCCGCCGGGGCCGCCGAGGCAGCCCCGTACGGCGCAAGCCCGGCCGGGCCCGCCGCGAACGCCGCGCCCGCCCCGTACGACCGCGCCGCCCGCCCCCTCCTCGACCTCATCGCCGACCACCCCGGCGTCCTCCTCGCCGGGGCCCGTCACCGCGCGCCCGACCGGGTCGCCCGGCAGCTGGAAGCCGTCGCGCACGCGTTCTTCGACTTCCACGACTCCTGCCCGCCCCTGCCCGCCGGTGACGAGAAACCCTCGGCCGCCCACCGCGCCCGGCTGGCCATCGCCGAAGCCGCCGGGACGGTGCTGGCAGGCGGCCTGTCCCTGCTCGGCATCCGCGCGCCCGAACATCTCTGACGAGATCAGAAGAGACCCGAGAGAGCATCACGATGAGCCGCTCCGCACACCCCGCAGGCCCCCGTCACGCCGACGTCCTCCCCGAGGGGCACTACTCCGCCCCCGCCGCCGACCTCAACGCCCTCGACGAGAAGGTCTGGTCGCGCACCGTCACCCGTGACGCGGACGGTGCCCTCACCGTCGGCGGGATCGCCGTCGCCCGGCTCGCCGAGGAGTTCGGCACCCCCGCCTACTTCCTCGACGAGAGCGACTTCCGGGCCCGCTGCCGCGCCTGGGCCGACGCCTTCGGGCCCGACGCCGACGTCTTCTACGCCGGCAAGGCCTTCCTCTCCCGTGCCGTCGTGCGCTGGCTCAAGGAGGAAGGGCTCAACCTCGACGTGTGCTCCGGCGGAGAGCTGACCACCGCTCTCGACGCCGGTATGCCCGCCGAGCGCATCGCCTTCCACGGCAACAACAAGACCGTCGCCGAGATCGAGCGGGCCGTCGAGGCGGGCGTCGGGCGGATCGTGCTCGACTCCTTCCAGGAGATCGTCCGCGTCGCCCACATCGCCCAGCGCCACGGGGTGCGCCAGCGCGTGCAGATCCGCGTCACCGTCGGCGTCGAGGCCCACACCCACGAGTTCATCGCCACCGCGCACGAGGACCAGAAGTTCGGCATCGCGCTCGCCGACGGGCAGGCCGCCGAGGCCGTGCGCCGCGCGCTCTCGCTCGACGGCCTCGAACTCATCGGCGTCCACTCCCACATCGGTTCGCAGATCTTCGACATGGCCGGCTTCGAGGTCTCCGCCCGGCGCGTGGTGCAGCTGCTCGCCGAGATCCGCGACGAGCACGGCGTCGAACTGCCCGAGATCGACCTCGGCGGCGGCCTCGGCATCGCGTACACCTCCGACGACGACCCCCGCGAGCCGCACGAGATCGCCAAGGCGCTCAGCGACATCGTCACGCGGGAGTGCGAGTCCGCGAAGCTGCGCACGCCCCGGATCTCCGTCGAGCCCGGGCGCGCCATCGTCGGACCCACCGCGTTCACGCTCTACGAGGTCGGCACGATCAAGCCCCTGGAGGGGCTGCGGACCTACGTCAGCGTCGACGGCGGCATGTCGGACAACATCCGCACCGCGCTGTACGACGCCGAGTACAGCGTCGCGCTGGTCTCCCGCACCTCGGACGCCGAGCCGATGCTCGTCCGGGTCGTCGGCAAGCACTGCGAGAGCGGTGACATCGTGGTGAAGGACGCGTTCCTCCCCGCCGACCTGGCGCCCGGCGACCTGATCGCCGTCCCCGCCACCGGCGCGTACTGCCGTTCCATGGCGAGCAACTACAACCACGCGCTGCGCCCCCCGGTCGTCGCCGTCCGGGAAGGCGAGGCGCGCGTGATCGTCCGGCGCGAGACGGAGGAAGATCTCCTGCGTCTCGATGTCGGCTGATGAAATAGTCATCTCAGGATCCGGACGGGGGTCAGAAACTCCCGTCCGGTGAGTGAGACTGGTCCCCACATGTGCATGTATGAGAAACGAGGTCGGATGATGCGTACGCGTCCGCTGAAGGTGGCGCTGCTGGGCTGTGGTGTGGTCGGCTCAGAGGTGGCGCGCATCATGACGACGCACGCCGACGACCTCGCGGCGCGCATCGGCGCGCCCGTGGAGCTCGCCGGTGTGGCCGTCCGCCGGCCCTCGAAGGTGCGTGAGGGCATCGACCCGGCACTGATCACCACCGATGCGACCGCGCTCGTGCAGCGCGGCGACATCGACGTCGTCGTCGAGGTCATCGGGGGCATCGAGCCCGCCCGTACGCTCATCACCACCGCGTTCGAGAACGGCGCGAGCGTCGTCTCCGCGAACAAGGCGCTGCTCGCCGAGGACGGCGCAGCCCTGCACGCCGCCGCCGAGAAGTACGGCCGCGACCTCTACTACGAGGCCGCCGTCGCCGGGGCCATCCCGCTGGTCCGGCCGCTGCGCGAGTCGCTCGCGGGCGACAAGGTCAACCGGGTGCTCGGCATCGTCAACGGCACGACCAACTTCATCCTCGACAAGATGGACACCAGCGGCGCCGGCTACTCCGAGGCGCTCGACGAGGCCACCGCCCTCGGGTACGCCGAGGCCGACCCGACCGCCGACGTCGAGGGCTTCGACGCCGCCGCGAAGGCCGCGATCCTCGCCGGGATCGCCTTCCACACCCGCGTGAAGATCGGTGACGTGCACCGCGAGGGCATCACCGAGGTCACCGCCGCCGACATCGCCTCCGCCCGCCGCATGGGCTGCACCGTCAAGCTGCTGGCCATCTGCGAGCGCGCCGCCGACGGGGCCTCCGTCACCGCCCGCGTCCACCCCGCGATGATCCCGCTCAGCCACCCGCTGGCCTCCGTCCGCGAGGCGTACAACGCGGTGTTCGTCGAGGCCGAGGCCGCCGGACAGCTCATGTTCTACGGGCCCGGCGCCGGCGGCTCCCCGACCGCCTCGGCGGTCCTCGGCGACCTCGTCGCGGTCTGCCGCAACAAACTGGGCGAGGCCACCGGACCCGGTGAGTCCGCCTACACGCGCCTGCCGGTCAGCCCCATGGGCGAGGTCGTCACGCGCTACCACATCAGCCTCGACGTGGCCGACAAGCCGGGCGTCCTCGCCCAGGTCGCGACGGTCTTCGCCGAGCAGGGGGTATCGATCGATACGGTACGCCAGCAAGGACGTCCAGACGGAGGCGGCGAGGCATCGCTCGTCGTCGTCACCCACCGCGCGCCCGACGCCGCCCTCTCCGGGACCGTCGAAGCGCTGCGCAAGCTCGACACCGTGCGCGGTGTCGCCAGCATCATGCGTGTTGAAGGGGAGTAAAGGACCCATGACCAGCAAGGGCACCCACCAGTGGCGCGGCATCATCGAGGAGTACCGGGACCGGCTTCCGGTCACGGCGACGACGCCGGTCGTCACGCTTCGTGAGGGCGGTACGCCGCTCGTACCGGCGCAGGTCCTCTCCGAGCGCACGGGCTGCGAGGTGCACCTCAAGGTCGAGGGCGCCAACCCCACCGGTTCCTTCAAGGACCGCGGCATGACCATGGCCATCACCCGGGCCAAGGAGGAGGGGGCGAAGGCAGTCATCTGCGCCTCCACCGGCAACACCTCGGCCTCCGCCGCGGCGTACGCGGTGCGCGCGGGGATGGTCTGCGCCGTCCTCGTACCGCAGGGCAAGATCGCGCTCGGCAAGATGGGCCAGGCCCTCGTGCACGGCGCCAAGATCCTCCAGGTCGACGGCAACTTCGACGACTGCCTGACCCTGGCCCGCGCGCTCTCGGACAACTACCCGGTGGCGCTGGTCAATTCGGTCAACCCGGTCCGTATCGAGGGACAGAAGACCGCCGCGTTCGAGATCGTCGACGCGCTCGGCGACGCCCCCGACATCCACGTCCTGCCGGTCGGCAACGCGGGCAACATCACCGCGTACTGGAAGGGGTACACCGAGTACGCCGGTGACGGCGTCTCCTCCCGCTCCCCGCGCATGTGGGGCTTCCAGGCCTCCGGTTCGGCGCCCATCGTGCGCGGCGAGGTCGTCAAGGACCCGTCCACCATCGCCACCGCGATCCGCATCGGGAACCCGGCCTCCTGGAACTACGCGCTCGCCGCGCGGGACGAGTCGGGCGGCTTCATCGACGAGGTGACGGACCGGCAGATCCTGTCCGCCTACCGGCTGTTGGCCTCCCAGGAGGGCGTCTTCGTGGAGCCCGCGTCGGCCGCGTCCGTCGCCGGTCTGCTCAAGGCGGCCGAGGAGGGCAAGGTCGACCCCGGCCAGAAGATCGTCTGCACGGTCACCGGCAACGGCCTCAAGGACCCCGACTGGGCCGTCGCGGGCGCCCCGCAGCCGGTCACGGTCCCGGTCGACGCGGCCACCGCCGCCGAGAAGCTCGGCCTCGTCTGAGCCGGTGCCGGACGGGCCGCGGCAGCCGCCGCGGCCCACCGGCCGACCAGGGTGACGCCGCCCGTGGCGACATCACCCGGTCAACCGTGACAACCCAGCTCAACCGCCCCCTTTCCGGGGCGGAGAGCGCATAGGAGGCGGGCGACACGCATCGTGCGCCTCCTGTGCGCCCTATGTCGCGACAGAACCTTCCTTCGATAAGCTGTACCCCATCCGCCCGACACCCGCCCGACGGTCCGCTGCGGTACGGCAGCCGTCGTGGGCGAACGCGGGACGGGCCACCGGATCCCCTGTACGCCCCGGTGCGCACCGTGTCCCGCCCCCGTCCCCGCAGACCCCGCCGCCGCAGATCCACCGCACTGCATCCCCGCCGCCTTACAAGGAGTGGTCCGACCGATGGCCGGTCCCGCGTTCCGAGCCGCCGCCGTCCGGGTGCGCGTCCCCGCCACCAGCGCCAACCTGGGGCCGGGTTTCGACGCCCTCGGCCTCTCGCTGGGGCTGTACGACGACGTCGTCGTCCGGGTCGCCGACTCCGGGCTGCACATCGACATCGCAGGTGAGGGCAGCGAGAGCCTGCCCCGCGACGAGAGCCATCTGCTCGTGCGCTCCCTGCGCACCGCGTTCGACCTGCTCGGCGGCCAGCCCCGCGGGCTGGAGATCGTCTGCGCCAACCGCATCCCGCACGGCCGCGGCCTCGGCTCCTCCTCCGCCGCCATCTGCGCCGGAATCGTCGCCGCCCGTGCCGTGACGACCGGCGGCGACGCCCGCCTCGACGACGCGGCCCTGCTGGAGCTGGCGACCGAGATCGAGGGGCACCCCGACAACGTCGCGGCCTGTCTGCTCGGCGGATTCACCCTCGCCTGGATGGACGGCGGCTCGGCCCGGGCGATCCGGATGGACCCCGCCGACTCCGTCGTGCCCGTCGTCTTCGTGCCCGGGCGCCCCGTGCTCACCGAGACGGCGCGCGGCCTGCTGCCGCGCACCGTCCCGCACGTCGACGCGGCTCTCAACGCCGGCCGGGCGGCCCTGCTCGTCGAGGCACTGACCCGCCGCCCCGAGCTGCTGCTCGCCGCCACCGAGGACCGGATCCACCAGGAATACCGGGGCCCGGCCATGCCGGAGAGCGTGGAGCTGGTGCACCGCCTGCGCGCCGACGGCGTGCCCGCGGTCATCTCCGGCGCCGGACCCACGGTCCTCGCGCTGACGGAGGAGGGTTCGGCCGACAAGGTCGCCCGACTGGCGGGGGAGGGCTGGGCGGCGAATCGGCTGGCCCTCGACGCGACGGGCGCCAGTGTGCTGCCGCTGGCCGCGTAACCGCATGTGATTACCGGTGAGCGAGAGGGGGAATGTTTGTTGGAGCCGGTAGTGTTAACCTCAAGTCTGCAACCGACGTCTTTGAGGCGCGTTGCTTCGTGTCCCCCTCCGGGACCACCATTCTTCCGGGAGCCTCCCCAACTGCCTGAGCAGCCTGCCTGAGCAGTTTCGAGCACGCTCCGGAACCGGCACGACACCCCTCGCTCGTCCAGGAGTGGGCCGAGCAGGGGGATCTCGCGCCGGACCCCGCACGTTCATCTCTCCGCCGTACCCGGCGGACCACCGCCCCGGCAAGGTCCGCGATCCAGCAAGATCAACAGACCGCAGTCGGACAGCACAACCGGTCGCCGAGCCAGAAGGCCGACGTCCGCTCCAGGGAAGGACCCTTCGTGAGCGACACCACCGATCTGATGGGCGTCACTGCCGACAAGAACGTCGACAGCGCCGCGCCCGCCGAAGGTGCTGCCACTGGCACCACCGCACGGCGCCGCCGCTCCG
This sequence comes from Streptomyces globisporus C-1027, assembly GCF_000261345.2. Taxonomy (NCBI): domain Bacteria; kingdom Bacillati; phylum Actinomycetota; class Actinomycetes; order Kitasatosporales; family Streptomycetaceae; genus Streptomyces; species Streptomyces globisporus. Next base: position 5,552,137 of record NZ_CP013738.1, read on the forward strand.
GCACCGGCCTCGAGGGCATGGTCCTGGCCGAGCTGCAGCAGGTCGCGTCCGGCCTCGGCATCAGGGGCACCGCGCGGATGCGCAAGAGCCAGCTGATCGAGGTCATCAAGGAGGCGCAGGCGGGTGGCGGATCCGCCGCCCCCAAGGCCTCCTCCAAGGCCGCAGAGGCCCCCGCCGAGGCGGAGAGCAAGCCCAAGCGCCGCGCGACCTCCAAGGCGCGCACCGGGGACGAGGGCGCTGCCGCCGCCGAGAAGAGCACGGCCGCGCAGCAGCAGATCGACATCCCCGGCCAGCCGGCCAGCGACGACCAGCCCGCGGGCGAGCGCCGTCGCCGCCGTGCCACCGCGCAGGCGGGCAGCCCCGACACCAAGACCGAGGCGAAGACCGAGGTCAAGGCGAAGGCGGAGCCCGAGGTGCAGCAGAAGACCGAGGAGCGGGCCGAGCCCAAGGGCGACGCCCGGGCCGAGAACGCCACCGACACGGCCGAGGGCCGTCGCGGCGACCGCCAGGGCCAGGGCCGCGGTGACCGCGAGGGCCGCCGTGAGCGCCAGCGCGACCGTCGCGGCAAGGGCGACGACCAGGGCCAGCAGGGCGGCGGCGGGCAGCGCCCGCAGCGCCAGGGCCAGGGTCAGGGCCAGCAGAACCGTGACAACGGTCCGCAGGACGACTTCGACGACGAGGCGGGAGGCCGCCGCGGCCGCCGTGGCCGCTACCGCGACCGCCGCGGCCGCCGTGGGCGCGACGACTTCGCCGGCGATGTGCAGGTGGCCGACGACGACGTCCTGATCCCCGTCGCGGGCATCCTGGACATCCTCGACAACTACGCGTTCATCCGGACCTCCGGCTACCTGCCGGGCCCGAACGACGTGTACGTCTCGCTCGCCCAGGTCCGCAAGAACGGCCTGCGCAAGGGCGACCACGTCACCGGCGCGGTGCGCCAGCCCAAGGACGGCGAGCGGCGCGAGAAGTTCAACGCGCTGGTCCGCCTCGACTCGGTCAACGGCATGGCGCCGGAGTCCGGCCGCGGCCGCCCCGAGTTCCAGAAGCTGACCCCGCTCTACCCGCAGGACCGGCTCCGTCTGGAGACCGACTCCAACGTCCTGACGACGCGGATCATCGACCTGGTGGCCCCGATCGGCAAGGGCCAGCGCGGGCTCATCGTGGCCCCGCCGAAGACCGGCAAGACCATGATCCTGCAGGCCATCGCCAACGCGATCACGGTCAACAGCCCCGAGTGCCACCTGATGGTCGTCCTGGTCGACGAGCGTCCGGAAGAGGTCACCGACATGCAGCGGTCGGTGAAGGGCGAGGTCATCTCCTCGACCTTCGACCGTCCGGCCGAGGACCACACCACCGTCGCCGAGCTGGCCATCGAGCGCGCCAAGCGCCTCGTCGAGCTGGGTCACGACGTGGTCGTCCTGCTCGACTCGATCACCCGCCTGGGCCGCGCGTACAACCTCGCGGCGCCGGCCTCCGGCCGCATCCTCTCCGGTGGTGTCGACTCGACCGCGCTGTACCCCCCGAAGCGCTTCTTCGGCGCCGCGCGCAACATCGAGGACGGCGGCTCGCTGACCATCCTGGCCACCGCGCTCGTCGAGACCGGCTCGCGCATGGACGAGGTGATCTTCGAGGAGTTCAAGGGCACCGGCAACATGGAGCTCAAGCTCGACCGGAAGCTCTCGGACAAGCGCATCTTCCCGGCGGTGGACGTCGACGCGTCCTCCACCCGTAAGGAAGAGATCCTGCTCGGCACCGACGAGCTGGCGGTCGTCTGGAAGCTGCGCCGGGTGCTGCACGCGCTCGACCAGCAGCAGGCGATCGAGCTCCTCCTGGACCGGATGAAGAAGACCCAGTCCAACGCGGAGTTCCTGCTCCAGATCCAGAAGACGACGCCGGGCAGCGGAAACGGCAACGACTGACGCAGACCCTGGGCGGTTTTCCCAACCGCCTCTTGAATCCGCCCCGTTACTCCGGTGACGGGGCGGATTTCTGCATGTAATATCAATTCGCCGTCACTCTCCCCCCACTTACGGCACCTCCACTTGATGCCCCTGGATAACGGGAGACTTGCGTGCGCATATCGCGTCATGCCGGATCAGTACGAATCATCGGCCGCCTGGCGGCCGTCGGTGCCGCGACGCTGGCACTGCTGGGCGGCGGCCTGACCGTCGGAGCCCAGGCCGCGGAGAGCGGTGAACGCTTCCTGCCGCCGAAGGGCGTCGAGGTGGTGAGCCCGCAGAAGCTCTCGCCGAAGATCATCGGTGGCTCCAACACCGCCTTCAAGGACGCGCCTTGGATGGTGCAGCTGCTTTTCGAGTACGACAACGACGGGCTGTTCTACTTCTCCTGCGGCGGCACTCTCGTCGCCCCCAACAAGGTGATGACGGCCGCCCACTGCGTCACCGACGAGAATGGCAAGGCCCTCGATATGGTCAACCGGGGCATGGTGCTCGCGGGAACGGCCAAACTGGCGGGCGGCCCCAAGGACGAAGGGACCGCTGTAGGGATATCCCGCTCCTATTTCGCGGGTTCGTACAACGCGGCCGAGATCGACAACGACATCGCACTGCTGACGCTCTCCAAGCCCCTGAGCTACACCCCGGCGCAGCCCGCTTCGTACGGTGACACCGCCCGTTACGTCGCGGGGACGAAGGCCACCACCTACGGCTGGGGCATGACCGGCTCGGACTGGGACTTCTCGCCCCTGTCGGACACCCTGCTGCGGCTGGAGCAGCCGCTGCGCTCGGACGCCGAGTGCTCCGAGAACCTCGACGGCGCCATCGGCGTCCCGGGCGCCTACAAGGCCGGCCACATGATCTGCGCGGGCATCGGCGGCACCGGCAACGACTCCACCGGGAAGGCCACCTGCCCCGGTGACTCCGGCGGCCCGATGTTCGTCTCCGGACGCATCATCGGCATCACCTCCTGGGGTCCCGCCAACAGCGTCGAGGCGTGCAACCTGAGTGGCACGTACGACGCTTACACGAAGGTGTCGACCTACTACCGGTCGATCCAGCCCCGTATCGACGACACCAGCTTCAGCGGTGACCACCGGGCCGACGTGTTCGCCCGTTCCACCGGCTCGACCGCGTACACCTTCCCCTCCTCCGGTGAGAAGCTCGCGGCGCGCAAGGTGCTCGCCGGGTCCTACAGCGCGTACAACCTGTTCATCCAGACGGACCTCGACCGGGACGGCTACCAGGACCTGATCGCCCGGCACGGCACGACCGGGGACGTCTACTGGCTGCACCGCTCGGCGAGCAGCTCGACGTACGCCAAGACGAAGATCTTCAGCAACTGGAAGACCGTCCGGGCGATCGTCGCCCCCGGCGATGTGAACAACGACGGCAAGGGCGACATCCTGGCCGTCACCTCCACGGGCGACCTCATGACGTACCCGAGCTACGGCAACGGCAAGTTCAACACCCCGGTCAAGGCCGCGACGGGCTACCAGGCCTACAACCAGGTGCGCGGACACGGCGACCTCACCTACGACGGCAAGAACGACCTGCTGGTCCGTCGCGGCGGGACGAACGACCTCTACCTGGTCAAGGGCACCGGCAAGTCCACGGCCCCCTTCGAGGCGCCGGTCAAGGTCCGCAGCAACTGGTCGACGTACAACCTCCTGGTCACGCCGGGCGATGTGAACGGCGACGCCAAGGCCGACCTCGTGGCCCGCTCGACCGCCGGCGACCTGTATCTCCTCAAGGGCACCGGAAAGGGCGACTCGGAGATCTTCGCCACACAGATCAAGCTCGGCAGCGGCTGGAACAGCTACTACACCGTCGGCTGAATCCCCAGGTGAACGCCGCCTCACGGCTCGTACGCCCGTAAGACCTGTGGCCCCCGTCCTCCGACGGGGGCCACAGGCATCCATGCAACCCTTCTTGGTGCTTCGGCCGTCCTCAAGGACAGCCGACCGCGCGTGGAACACCACGGCAGGGGGCACACGGGCACACAGGAGTGACGAGGGAGACGCGTGAGCGAGCAGAGCAGGGGCACGGGCCGCATACGCGGCACCGGCAGCCGACGGAGGAAGCCGACCCGCGGGCGCCGGGCCAAGGTCGTCGCGGCCTGGACGGTGGCGGGAGTCGTGGTCGTCGGCGGGGCCGGTCTGGGATACGCCTACATGGCGCTCGACGGCAATCTCTCCAGCGTCGACATCGACGCCAAGCTGGGCGCCGACCGTCCCGACGACGTCGACGACGGCTCGCAGGACATCCTGGTGCTGGGCTCCGACTCGCGCTCCGGCGACAACAGCAAGTACGGCCAGGACGAGGGCGCGGCCCGCTCGGACACCGCGATGGTCGTCCACGTCGACAAGGGCCACAAGTCCGCGAGCGTCGTCTCGATACCGCGCGACACCCTGATAGAGCGCCCCGCCTGCGCGAGCGACACCACGGACGAGACGGTCCCCGCCGAGCACCGGGCGATGTTCAACACCGCCTACGAGGTCGGCGGGCCCGCCTGCGCGGTGAAGACCGTCGAGTCGATGTCCGGCATCCGCATGGACCACTACCTGGAAGTGGACTTCACCGGCTTCAAGAAGCTCATCGACGAGCTCGGCGGCGTCGAGATCACCACCAAGACCGCGATCGACGACTCCAAGAGCCACCTCGACCTGGAGCCCGGCACCCATACCCTGAACGGCGAGGAGTCCCTCGGGCTCGTCCGTACCCGCAAGAGCGTCGGCGACGGCAGCGACCTGGGACGCATCCAGCTCCAGCAGGCGTTCATCAAGGCGCTGATGGACCAGGCGAAGAGCGTCGGGGTGTTCTCCAGCCCCAAGAAGCTCTACGGTCTCGCGGACGCCGCCACCAAGGCCGTCACCACCGACTCCGGACTCGGCTCCGTCAAGAAGCTCACCGGATTCGCAGGCGGTCTCAAGGGGCTCGGCGCCGACAACGTCCACATGGTGACCCTGCCCGTCGAGTACGACCCGGCCGACCCGAACCGGGTGCTGCCGCAGGAGAAGGCCGGACGGCAGGTCTGGGCCGCGCTCAAGAACGACCGGCCGATCCCCGCCTCCGCCACCGAGAAGTCGGCCGGCGACAAGGGCGACGCCGACAAGGTCGTCGAGTAGCCCACCGGTCACCCCGGGTGCACGGCCGGGTGGCGGGAATACCCGCGCCCCGCCCCCGGTTTTGGGAGATACGGCCGGTCCTGGCAGACTGGTACGTCGGCCCCGGTTCACGGCCCCGCAAATCCGCGCGGACGACCCGGCGCCCTCCCGAAACTAGGAGACACCTTGAAGCGCGACATTCACCCCGAGTACGTCGAGACGCAGGTCAGCTGCACCTGCGGTGCGTCGTTCACCACCCGGAGCACCATCGACAACGGCACCATCCGTGCCGACGTCTGCTCCGAGTGCCACCCGTTCTACACGGGCAAGCAGAAGATCCTCGACACCGGCGGCCGCGTGGCCCGCTTCGAGGCCCGCTTCGGCAAGGCTGCCGGCTCCGCCAGCAAGTAGCGAGCCACTGCGCCGGTTCCTGGCGCCCTCTTCCCGGGGGCGTCGGAACCGGCGTTTTTTCCGGTCGGGTGTCCGGGGGAGACCCGACGGACGCCCCACCGGCAGTCACGTCCTCCAGCAGGCCCGCAGATCTCAGAGCAACCAGGAGCCCCCGCATGTTCGAGGCGGTCGAGGAACTGATCGGTGAGCACACCGGTCTCGAGAAGAAGCTCGCCGACCCGTCGGTCCACGCCGACCAGGCCAACGCGCGCAAGCTGAACAAGCGTTACGCGGAGCTGACCCCGATCGTCTCCACGTACCGGGCCTGGAAGCGGACCGGCGACGACATCGAGACCGCCCGCGAGTTCGCCGCGGACGACCCCGACTTCGCCGCCGAGGTCAAGGAGCTGGAGAAGCAGCGCGAGGAGATCACGGAGAAGCTCCGCCTCCTCCTCGTCCCGCGCGACCCCAGCGACGACAAGGACGTGCTCCTGGAGATCAAGGCGGGCGCCGGCGGCGACGAGTCCGCCCTGTTCGCCGGTGACCTGCTGCGCATGTATCTGCGCTACGCCGAGCGCGTCGGCTGGAAGACCGAGATCATCGACTCCACCGAATCCGAACTCGGCGGCTACAAGGACGTCCAGGTCGCGGTCAAGACCAAGGGCGGCAACGGCGCCACCGAGCCCGGCCAGGGCGTCTGGGCCCGGATGAAGTACGAGGGCGGCGTGCACCGCGTGCAGCGCGTGCCCTCCACCGAGTCCCAGGGCCGCATCCACACCTCCGCCGCGGGCGTGCTCGTCACCCCCGAGGCCGAGGAGGTCGACGTCGAGATCCACGCCAACGACCTGCGCATCGACGTCTACCGCTCGTCAGGACCCGGCGGCCAGTCCGTCAACACGACCGACTCCGCCGTCCGCATCACGCACCTGCCGACCGGCGTCGTCGCCTCCTGCCAGAACGAGAAGAGCCAGCTCCAGAACAAGGAGCAGGCCATGCGCATCCTGCGGTCCCGGCTGCTCGCCGCCGCCCAGGAGGCCGCCGAGCAGGAAGCCTCCGACGTCCGCCGCAGCCAGGTCCGTACCGTCGACCGCTCCGAGAAGATCCGGACGTACAACTTCCCGGAAAACCGCATCTCGGACCACCGCGTCGGCTTCAAGGCGTACAACTTGGACCAGGTGCTCGACGGCGACCTGGACGCGGTGATCCAGGCGTGCGTCGACGCCGACTCCGCCGCCAAGCTCGCCAACGCGTAAGCGACCCGCCCGCCCCGCACCCCCCGTACGGAGAACCGCGATGAACCTGCTGCTCGCCGAGGTGGCCCAGGCCACCCAGCGGCTGGCCGACGCCGGTGTCCCCTCACCGCGATTCGACGCCGAGGAACTCGCGGCCTTCGTGCACGGGGTGAAGCGGGGCGCGCTCCACGCGGTCCCCGACAGCGACTTCGACGCCCGCTACTGGGAGACCATCGCCCGCCGCGAGGCCCGCGAACCCCTCCAGCACATCACCGGCCGCGCCTTCTTCCGCTACCTGGAGCTCCAGGTCGGACCCGGGGTCTTCGTGCCCCGCCCGGAGACCGAGTCGGTCGTCGGCTGGGCCATAGACGCCGTGCGCGCGATGGACGTCGTCGAGCCCGTCGTCGTCGACCTGTGCACCGGATCGGGCGCCATCGCGCTCGCCATGGCCCAGGAGGTCCCCCGCTCCAAGGTGCACGCCGTGGAGCTCTCCGAGGACGCCCTCAGGTGGACGCGGAAGAACGCCGAGGGGTCCAGGGTCACCGTGCACAAGGGAGACGCCCTGAGCGCCCTTCCCGAGCTCGACGGCCAGGTCGACCTGGTGATCTCCAACCCGCCGTACATCCCGCTCACCGAATGGGAGTACGTCGCCCCCGAGGCCCGCGACCACGACCCGGAGATGGCCCTCTTCTCCGGCGAGGACGGCCTCGACACCATCCGCGGCATCGAACGCACCGCCCACCGTCTGCTGCGCCCCGGCGGCCTCGTCGTCATCGAGCACGCCGACACCCAGGGCGGCCAGGTCCCCTGGATCTTCACCGAGGAGCGGGGCTGGGCCGACGCGGCCGACCACCCCGACCTCAACAAGCGCCCCCGGTTCGCCACCGCCCGCAAGGCCATGCCGTGACCGGCCCCCGGCACCACCACCCGTACCCGCACCTGTCCGAGGAGGCCGGCTGATGGCTCGGCGATACGACTGCAACGACGCCACCGACCGGACCACGGGCCTGCGCGAGGCCGCATCGGCCGTCCGCCGGGGCGAACTGGTCGTGCTGCCCACCGACACCGTGTACGGGATCGGTGCGGACGCCTTCACCGCGGAGGCCGTCGCGGACCTGCTGGACGCCAAGGGCCGGGGCCGCAACATGCCCACCCCCGTCCTCATCGGCTCCCCGAACACCCTGCACGGCCTGGTCACCGACTTCTCCGAGCAGGCCTGGGAGCTCGTCGACGCCTTCTGGCCCGGCGCCCTCACCCTCGTCGCCCGGCACCAGCCCTCCCTCCAGTGGGACCTCGGCGACACCCGGGGCACCGTCGCGATCCGGATGCCGCTGCACCCGGTCGCCATCGAGCTGCTCACCGAGGTCGGCCCGATGGCCGTCTCCAGCGCCAACCTCACCGGACACCCCTCGCCCGAGGACTGCGACGCCGCCCAGGGCATGCTCGGCGACTCCGTCTCCGTCTACCTCGACGGCGGCCCGACGCCCGGCATCGTGCCGTCCTCCATCGTCGACGTCACCGGCGCCACCCCGGTCCTGCTGCGCGCCGGCGCCCTCTCCGCGGAGGAGCTGCGCAAGGTGGTCCCCGACCTCGAGGTGGCCAATTGACCGCCCCCGAGGGGCGTGGCATAGCGGGGCGGACCGACACCTTCCGCATCCTCCACGTCAGCACCGGCAACGTCTGCCGCTCGCCCATCACCGAGCGGCTGACCCGCCATGCCCTGGTGGACCGCCTCGGCGACCCGCTCAGCGGCGGCCTGATCGTGGAGAGCGCGGGCACCTGGGGCCATGAGGGCGCCCCCATGGAGGCCAACGCCGAGGTCGTCCTCGCCGACTTCGGCGCGGACGCCAGCGGTTTCGTCGGCCGCGAACTGCTCGACGAGCACGTCATCCGCGCCGACCTGGTCCTCACCGCCACCCGCGACCACCGCGCCCAGGTCATCTCCATGGGCCACTCCGCGGGCCTGCGCACCTTCACGCTCAAGGAGTTCACCCGGCTGGTCCGGGCGATAGACCCGGCCACCCTGCCCGATGCGCGCGACGAGGGCGTCGTCGAGCGCGCCCGCGCCCTGGTGCGCGCCGCCGCCGCGCTGCGCGGCTGGCTGCTGGCCCCGACCGCCGAGGCGGACGAGGTCTACGACCCCTACGGGGCGCCCATCACCTTCTTCCGCTCGATCGGCGACGAGATCAACCAGGCCCTCGACCCGGTCGTCACCGCGCTCACCGGCGTACGCGCCCCGCACTGACCCTCCCGCGCCGTGCGGTACGCCGGTGCGCCGACCGGCGTACGGCACCCTCCGACAGCGGGCACGCCGCCCCGCCCCGGCGTACGTTGGAGCTGACACCGGCACCCCTCGCCGGCGCACCCACCTCCAGGCCCGGAGCCGTCCCATGCCGGTCACCTCTCCCGCCGCCCCCGCCGCCGTGCCGCCCGCGCCCGAGCACCCCGACCCGCTGCCCCAGGACTTCGGCACGCTGCTGGGCCAGGACCCGGAGATCGCCGGGATCCTGCTCGCGGAGCGGGACCGGCAGGCGGGCACCCTCCAGCTGATCGCCGCCGAGAACTTCACCTCGCCCGCGGTCCTGGCCGCCCTCGGCTCCCCGCTCGCCAACAAGTACGCCGAGGGGTACCCGGGAGCCCGCCACCACGGAGGCTGCGAGCAGGCGGACGCCGCCGAGCGCATCGCCGTACGCCGTGCCACCGCCCTCTTCGGCGCCGAACACGCCAACGTCCAGCCGCACTCCGGCTCCTCCGCCGTCCTCGCCGCCTACGCCGCGCTGCTGCGTCCCGGCGACACGGTCCTCGCGATGGGACTCCCGTACGGGGGCCACCTCACCCACGGGGCGCCGGGCAACTTCTCCGGCCGCTGGTTCGACTTCGTCGGATACGGGGTCGACCCGGACACCGGGCTCATCGACCACACCCGGCTCCGCGCCCTGGCCCGCGCCCGCCGCCCCAAGGCCATCGTCTGCGGCTCCATCTCCTATCCCCGCCACCCCGACTACGCGCTGTTCCGGGAGATCGCCGACGAGGCCGGGGCGTATCTGATCGTGGACGCCGCGCATCCGATGGGGCTGATCGCCGGGGGAGCGGCGCCGAACCCGGTCCCGTACGCCGACGTGGTCTGCGCCACCACGCACAAGGTGCTGCGCGGTCCGCGCGGCGGCATGATCCTGTGCGGCGCCGATCTCGCGGAGCGGATCGACCGGGCGGTGTTCCCGTTCACCCAGGGCGGGGCGCAGATGCACACGGTGGCGGCGAAGGCGGTCGCGTTCGGGGAGGCGGCCACCCCGGCGTACACGCTCTACGCCCACCAGGTCGTCGCCCACGCCCGGGTGCTCGCCGCCGGTCTGGAGGCGGAGGGCTTCGAGGTGACGACGGGCGGCACGGACACCCATGTCGTCGTCGCGGACCCGGCCCCGCTCGGTGTCGACGGCCGCACCGCCCGTGAGCGCCTGGCGGCGGCCGGTATGGTCCTCGACACGTGCGCCCTGCCGTACGGGGACGCCCGGGGCATCCGGCTCGGCACCGCCGCCGTCACCACGCAGGGCATGGACGACGGGGACATGGCCCGCATCGCGGCCCTGTTCGGAGCAGCCGTACGGGAGCCGGGCGATGTGAGCCCGATCGCGGCGGAGGTCCGGGCGCTGGCGGAGCGGAATCCTCCCTATCCGGGGTAGGCGAGGCGCATGGAACCATCACCCGTACCGTTGAGTCCTTGTATCAGAGACTAGGGTGTGGGGCTGAGATGGCCGGCGAAACCTGTGGGGCAGCCCGTGCGTGATTACCTGCTGACGCTCTGTGTCACGGCAGCGGTGACCTATCTGCTGACCGGACCGGTGCGTAAGTTCGCCATCGCGATCGGGGCGATGCCCGCGATCCGTGCGCGCGACGTCCACCGCGAGCCGACACCCCGGCTCGGTGGGATCGCCATGTTCGGCGGGCTGTGTGCGGGGCTGATCGTCGCCGACCACCTGTTCAATCTGCAGGGTGTCTTCGAACTCTCCAACGAGCCACGGGCGTTGCTCTCCGGAGCCGCCCTGATCTGGCTGATCGGCGTGCTCGACGACAAGTTCGAGATCGACGCCCTGATCAAGCTCGGCGGTCAGATGATCGCCGCCGCCGTCATGGTCATCCAGGGGCTCACGATCCTGTGGCTGCCGATCCCCGGCGTCGGCACGGTCGCCCTCACCCAGTGGCAGGGCACGCTGCTCACGGTGGCGCTGGTCGTCATCACGATCAACGCGGTGAACTTCGTCGACGGCCTCGACGGGCTCGCGGCGGGCATGGTGTGCATCGCCTCGGCGGCGTTCTTCCTGTACGCCTACCGGCTCTGGATGGGGTACGGGATCGAGGCGGCGGCCCCCGCGACGCTGTTCGCGGCGATCCTGATGGGCATGTGCCTCGGCTTCCTGCCGCACAACATGCACCCGGCGCGGATCTTCATGGGCGACTCGGGCTCGATGCTGATCGGCCTGGTGCTGGCGGCCGGCGCGATCTCGATCACGGGCCAGGTCGACCCGGACAACATGCGGATCTTCTTCGAGGGCAGTGAGCGCGGGGCGACCCACGCGATGTTCCCGGTCTTCATCCCGCTGCTGCTGCCGCTGACGATCATCGCGATCCCGGCCGCCGACCTGATCCTGGCCATCGTCCGGCGCACCTGGAACGGCCAGTCGCCGTTCGCCGCCGACCGGGGCCACCTGCACCACCGGCTGCTGGAGATCGGGCACTCGCACAGCCGGGCCGTGCTGATCATGTACTTCTGGTCGGCCCTGATCGCCTTCGGCACGGTCAGCTACTCCGTGCACTCGGCCTCGATGTGGATCGTGTTCGTGATCGTGGGGGCGAGCGCGGTCGGTCTGATCCTGTTGCTGCTGCCGCGCTTCACCCCGCGTACCCCGCACTGGGCCAACCGCTTCGTGCCGCCGCGCTACCGCCACCGGGCCGCGGAGCAGGAATCCTCTCCCTCGCCCTCCTCGGGCGAGCAGCCGGTGCCCGTGGCCTCCGGGGCCCAACAGGGCGCGGGGGGCGCTCAGATGGGCGAGGAGGACGCCGAACGGGCCCCTGTGGCGGTCGGGGTGTCCGGCGTCAACGGCGCTACCGCGATCGGCGCTCGTTCGCGTTTCTCCGATCGCCGTTCCGTCGATTCCTCCCGTTGACGATTCGGAAGTCGCGGTGCATTAGCAGACATTGCGACGCCTTGTCGTGCACACACGCGCGGGTTAACCCTCATGTGTGACAGTTGGCACACTTTCCAGGTAAAGACCTCATCAAATAGTTTGTGATACCGTTCACGAGACCCGGTGACGGAGCCGAAGGACCCTGGTAGGACGGTCCATTGGCCTGGTAATCCGCCTCGCGGACCGGGCCTACGCTCGTCCATGACGACGCCCCATTCCTCCTCTCAGACCAGTGGAGCTGCCGCCATGCAGTCCGACATGCGCGAAGTACTGCGCATCGCCACCCCCACCGCCGCGGTGGGAGCCATCGCCACGCTCGTCGGCGGGCTCGTCGTCGGCGGCAAGGGGGCGGTCGGCGCCGTCGTGGGCTGTGTGGTGGTCATCCTCTTCATGGCCCTCGGGCAGCTGGCGCTGCAGTGGGTCGCCAAGTCGATGCCGCACCTCTTCCAGGGCATGGGGCTGCTGGTCTACTCGGTCCAGCTCGTGCTCCTGCTCGGCCTGATCATGGCCATCAGGAACACCTCTCTCTTCGACCTCCAGGTCTTCGCCCTCACGCTGGTCGTCTCGGTGATCACGTGGATCGTCACGCAGACCGTGCTGCACGCCAGGAGCAAGACCCTGTACGTCGATCCCGACGGGGAGAGCGAGAAGACCCCCGGCGGAACCGAGGGGAAGCATGACCAGTAGGGCCGGGATAAAGCCCTGTTCGACATGCTGCTATCGTCCGGTCTCGGTTGCGGTACTGCGGGCGCGGACAACACGGCTGTCGCCTGATACATCGCGAGGCTTCGGGCCCAGCCGCCGCCTCCTCACCGTAAGAACCAGTCCGGTGCCGACCTGCGGCTGCCAGCCGCTCCGATACAACGAGGTAGCCGTATCCATGCGCCATGCAGAAGGAGCTCCTGGTGACTGCTGACGCCCAGACGCTCGCCTTCGAGGTTGACTGCCACCTGTTCCAGGGCTCGTGCGGATTCCCAGCCCCGAGCGCGTGGTCGTTCATCTTCGACCCGATCTTCTCGATCGGGCCGGTCGAGTTCAACAAGCCGATGCTGCTCGCGATCATCGGGACCTTCGCCATCCTGGCTCTGTTCTGGGCCGGCTTCTCCAAGCCCAAGGTCGTCCCGGGCAAGCTCCAGATGATCGCGGAGACGCTCTACGACTTCGTGCACCGGGGCATCGCCAAGGAGATCATCGGCAAGAAGGGCGAGCCCTTCGTCCCGCTGCTGGTGTCCCTGTTCTTCTTCGTCTGGATGCTGAACCTCTGGGCGATCATCCCGATCGCACAGTTCCCGGTGAGCTCGCTCATCGCGTACCCGGTCGGACTGGCCCTGCTGGTCTGGGTCGTCTACATGACGGTGACCTTCCGGAGCAACGGCTTCGTCGGCGGTATCCGCAACCTGTGCGTACCCAGCGGCCTGCCCAAGCCGATCTACGTGATCCTGACGCCGATCGAGTTCGTCTCGAACATCTTCGTGCGCCCCTTCACGCTGGCGGTCCGGCTCTTCGCGAACATGTTCGCCGGCCACATCCTGATCCTGGTCTTCACGATCGCGACCTGGTACATGCTCGGCACCGTGCTCGGCACCGTCTACGCCACCGCGTCGTTCGCCGTGACCCTGGCCCTGACCGTCTTCGAGATGTTCATCCAGGCGCTCCAGGCCTACGTGTTCACCGTGCTGACCGCCACGTACTTGTCCCAGGCGCTCGAAGAAGCGCACTGAGGACACCCGGGCCACCACCCGGACACCCCCTAGAACGTCCGGTGGACGCAATCTCCACCGGCCAATCAAGAGAAGGAATCACAGATCCATGTCTGAGACTCTCGCAGCCGTTGTGGGCAACGTCGGCACCATCGGTTACGGCCTCGCGGCGATCGGCCCCGGCGTCGGTATCGGCATCATCTTCGGTAACGGTGTGCAGGCCATCGCCCGTCAGCCCGAGGCGGCCGGCCTGATCCGCCAGAACATGCTGCTCGGCTTCGCGGTCATCGAGGCCCTGGCCCTGATCGGCTTCGTCGCCCCCTTCATCTACCCGAAGTAGTCCCGGCGACCTGACGATACGTTTCCGACGAAAGGTCCACCATGTTGCATCTGGCAGCCGAGGAGCCGCAGTCACCGCTGCTGCCGGTCTGGCCCGAGATCGTCATCGGTCTGATCTGCTTCAGCATTGTCTTCTTCGCGTTCTACAAGAAGCTCCTCCCGGCCATCAACAAGGCCCTGGACGAGCGTCGCGAGGCGATCGAAGGTGGCATCGAGAAGGCAGAAGCGGCTCAGACCGAGGCGCAGAGCGTTCTTGAGCAGTACAAGGCCCAGCTCGCCGAGGCCCGCCACGAGGCCGCGCGTCTGCGCCAGGAGGCGCAGGAGCAGGGCGCCGTCATCATCCAGGAGATGAAGGCGGAGGGTCAGCGCCAGCGCGAGGAGATCATCGCCGCCGGCCACACCCAGATCGAGGCCGACCGCAAGGCCGCCGCCTCGGCGCTGCGTCAGGACGTGGGCAAGCTCGCCACCGACCTGGCCGGCAAGCTCGTCGGTGAGTCCCTCCAGGACCACGCCCGGCAGAGCGGCACCGTCGACCGGTTCCTCGACGAGCTCGAGGCGAAGGCCGAGGCGGCCCGATGAACGGCGCGAGCCGCGAAGCACTGGCTGCCGCACGCGAGCGTCTCGACGCGCTGACCGACAACACGTCGGTCGACGCGGCGAAGCTCGCCGAGGAGCTGGCCTCGGTCACCTCGCTGCTCGACCGCGAAGTATCCCTGCGCCGGGTTCTCACCGACCCGGCCCAGAGCGGCGAGAGCAAGGCCGAGCTGGCCACGCGTCTGCTCAGCGGACAGGTCGGCGGCGAGACCGTCGACCTGGTCTCCGGACTCGTCCGGTCCCGCTGGTCGCAGTCGCGTGACCTGGTGGACTCGGTCGAGGAGCTGGCGAACACCGCCGACCTCACCGCGGCCCAGCGCGGCGGCAGCCTCGACGACGTCGAGGACGAGCTGTTCCGGTTCGGCCGGATCGTCGGTTCCGACACGGAGCTGCGTTCCGCGCTGACCAGCCGTACGGCCACCGCGTCCGCCAAGGGCGAGCTGCTGCGCAGCCTGCTCGGCGGCAAGGCGCAGCCGGTCACCGAGCGGATCATCGTCCGCCTCGTGACCCACCCGCGTGGACGTAGCCTGGAAGCAGGGCTGGACTCGCTGTCCAAGCTCGCCGCGGAGCGCCGGAACCGCATGGTCGCCGTCGTCACCTCGGCGGTGCCGCTCAGCGACCGGCAGAAGCAGCGCCTCGGCGCCGCTCTGGCGAAGCTCTACGGCCGCGAGATGCACCTGAACCTGGACGTGGACCCCTCGGTCCTCGGCGGGGTCTCGGTGCGTGTCGGTGACGAGATCATCAACGGCACCGTCGCGGAGCGCCTCGACGAGGCGACCCGTCGCATGGCCGGCTGAGACAGAGCAAGACCTAGCAAGACCAGCGGCCCGGTTGGGCCGTGCAGAAATTGCAGAAGATTCCTGGGGGTCGGCCCCCAGACCCCCTTAAGAAACTTCGGGCCCAACAAGGAGAGCAGGGAACCCAGATGGCGGAGCTCACGATCCGGCCGGAGGAGATCCGGGACGCACTGGATAACTTTGTCCAGTCGTACCAGCCGGACGCGGCCTCGCGCGAGGAGGTCGGTACGGTCAGCGTTGCCGGCGACGGCATCGCGAAGGTGGAGGGTCTGCCCTCCGCCATGGCGAACGAGCTGCTGAAGTTCGAGGACGGCACCCTCGGTCTCGCCCTCAACCTCGAGGAGCGCGAGATCGGTGCGATCGTCCTCGGCGAGTTCAGCGGAATCGAGGAGGGCCAGCCGGTGCAGCGCACCGGTGAGGTGCTCTCCGTCGGCGTCGGCGAGGGCTACCTCGGCCGCGTCGTCGACCCGCTCGGCAACCCGATCGACGGTCTCGGCGAGATCGAGACCGACAGCCGTCGCGCCCTCGAGCTGCAGGCCCCTGGCGTCATGGTCCGCAAGTCGGTGCACGAGCCGATGCAGACCGGCTACAAGGCCGTCGACGCCATGGTGCCGATCGGCCGCGGCCAGCGTCAGCTGATCATCGGCGACCGTCAGACGGGTAAGACCGCGCTGGCCGTCGACACGATCATCAACCAGCGCGACAACTGGCGCTCGGGCGACGTGAACAAGCAGGTCCGCTGCATCTACGTCGCCATCGGTCAGAAGGGTTCTACCATCGCCTCCGTGCGTGGTGCGCTCGAAGAGGCCGGTGCGCTGGAGTACACGACCATCGTCGCCGCCCCGGCGTCCGACCCGGCCGGCTTCAAGTACCTGGCGCCGTACACCGGTTCGGCCATCGGCCAGCACTGGATGTACCAGGGCAAGCACGTCCTGATCATCTTCGACGACCTCTCGAAGCAGGCCGACGCCTACCGCGCCGTGTCCCTGCTGCTGCGCCGCCCGCCGGGCCGCGAGGCCTACCCGGGTGACGTCTTCTACCTGCACTCCCGTCTGCTGGAGCGCTGCGCGAAGCTCTCCGACGAGATGGGCGCCGGTTCGATGACGGGCCTCCCGATCGTCGAGACCAAGGCGAACGACGTGTCGGCGTTCATCCCGACCAACGTCATCTCCATCACCGACGGCCAGTGCTTCCTGGAGTCCGACCTGTTCAACGCGGGTCAGCGTCCGGCGCTCAACGTCGGTATCTCGGTCTCCCGAGTCGGTGGCTCCGCCCAGCACAAGGCCATGAAGCAGGTCTCCGGCCGGCTTCGCGTGGACCTCGCCCAGTACCGCGAGCTGGAGGCGTTCGCCGCCTTCGGTTCCGACCTGGACGCGGCCTCGAAGGCCTCGCTGGAGCGCGGTAAGCGCATGGTCGAGCTGCTGAAGCAGCCGCAGTACGCCCCGTTCCCGATGGAGGAGCAGGTCGTCTCGGTCTGGGCCGGCACCACGGGCAAGATGGACGACGTCCCGGTCGAGGACATCCGCCGCTTCGAGAGCGAGCTGCTGGAGTACCTGCGCCGTGAGCGCAAGGACCTCCTGACCAGCATCGCCGAGGGCGGCAAGATGTCCGACGACACGCTGCAGTCGATCGCCGACGCGATCGCCGCCTTCAAGCAGCAGTTCGAGACCTCGGACGGCAAGCTCCTGGGCGAGGGCTGATCGATGGGCGCTCAGCTTCGCGTTTACAAGCGCCGCATCCAAGCCGTCACCGCGACCAAGAAGATCACCAAGGCGATGGAGATGATCGCCGCCTCGCGCATCGTCAAGGCGCAGCGCAAGGTGGCGGCATCGCAGCCGTACGCGACCGAGCTCACCCGTGCGGTGACCGCGGTGGCGACCGGCTCCGACGCCAACCACCCGCTCACCACCGAGGTCGAGACGCCGACCCGGGCCGCGGTCCTGCTCATCACGAGCGACCGCGGTCTGGCCGGCGGTTACTCCTCCAACGCCATCAAGGCCGCGGAGCGACTGCGGGAGCGCCTTGCCTCGGAGGGCAAGGAGGTCGACACGTACATCGTCGGCCGCAAGGGTGTCGCGTACTACGGCTTCCGCGAGCGCAAGGTCGCCGACTCCTGGACCGGCTTCACCGACAACCCGGCGTACAGCGATGCCAAGCGCGTCGCCGCCCCGTTGATCGAGGCCATCCAGAAGGAGACGGCCGAGGGCGGCGTCGACGAGCTGCACATCGTCTTCACGGAATTCGTGTCGATGATGACGCAGAACGCGGTCGACGCCCGGATGCTGCCGCTTTCGCTCGACGACGTGGCCGAGGAGAGCACCCGCAAGGGTGAGATCCTCCCGCTCTTCGAGTTCGAGCCGTCGGCCGAGGACGTCCTGGACGCCCTTCTGCCGCGCTACGTCGAGAGCCGTATCTACAACGCACTGCTGCAGGCTGCCGCTTCCGAGCACGCCGCCCGCCGCCGCGCGATGAAGTCGGCCACCGACAACGCCGGGGACCTCATCAAGAGCCTGTCCCGGCTTGCCAACGCGGCCCGCCAGGCCGAAATCACCCAGGAAATCAGCGAGATCGTCGGCGGTGCCAGTGCTCTGGCCGACGCGACCGCGGGGAGTGACAAGTAATGACGACCACTGTTGAGACGGCCGCTGCCACGGGCCGCGTCGCCCGGGTCATCGGCCCGGTCGTCGACGTGGAGTTCCCCGTCGACGCGATGCCGGAGATCTACAACGCCCTCCACATCGAGGTCGCCGACCCGGCCGAGGAGGGCGCTCGCAAGACGCTGACCCTCGAAGTCGCCCAGCACCTGGGCGACGGCATGGTCCGCGCGATCTCGATGCAGCCCACCGACGGTGTGGTGCGCCAGGCCCCGGTCATCGACACGGGCACGGGCATCACCGTTCCCGTCGGTGACATCACCAAGGGCAAGGTGTTCAACACCCTCGGTCAGATCCTGAACGAGCCGGAGGCCGAGGCGCAGATCACCGAGCGCTGGCCGATCCACCGCAAGGCCCCGGCCTTCGACCAGCTCGAGTCCAAGACCGAGATGTTCGAGACCGGCCTGAAGGTCGTCGACCTTCTCACCCCGTACGTCAAGGGTGGAAAGATCGGTCTGTTCGGTGGTGCGGGCGTCGGCAAGACGGTCCTCATCCAGGAAATGATCATGCGTGTGGCGAAGCTGCACGACGGTGTGTCGGTGTTCGCCGGTGTCGGCGAGCGCACCCGTGAGGGCAACGACCTCATCGACGAGATGACCGAGTCGGGCGTTCTGGAGAAGACCGCGCTCGTCTTCGGCCAGATGGACGAGCCGCCGGGGACGCGTCTGCGCGTGGCCCTGTCCGCCCTGACCATGGCGGAGTACTTCCGCGATGTGCAGAAGCAGGACGTGCTGCTCTTCATCGACAACATCTTCCGCTTCACGCAGGCCGGCTCCGAGGTCTCCACGCTGCTCGGCCGTATGCCGTCCGCAGTGGGTTACCAGCCGACCCTGGCCGACGAGATGGGTGTGCTCCAGGAGCGCATCACCTCGACGCGTGGTCACTCGATCACCTCGATGCAGGCGATCTACGTCCCCGCGGACGACCTGACCGACCCGGCCCCGGCCACCACGTTCGCCCACCTCGACGCGACGACGGTTCTCTCCCGTCCGATCTCGGAGAAGGGCATCTACCCGGCCGTGGACCCGCTGGACTCGACGTCCCGCATCCTGGACCCGCGGTACATCTCCCAGGACCACTACGCCGCGGCCAGCCGCGTCAAGGGGATCCTGCAGAAGTACAAGGACCTCCAGGACATCATCGCGATCCTCGGTATCGACGAGCTGGGCGAGGAGGACAAGCTCGTTGTCCACCGTGCCCGTCGCGTCGAGCGCTTCCTGTCGCAGAACACCCACGCCGCCAAGCAGTTCACCGGCCTGGACGGTTCGGACGTCCCGCTCGACGAGTCGATCGCCGCGTTCAACGCGATCTGCGACGGGGACTACGACCACTTCCCCGAGCAGGCGTTCTTCATGTGCGGTGGCCTGGACGACCTCAAGGCCAAGGCCAAGGAGCTCGGCGTCTCCTGAGCCTCCGGCTCACCGAGGGGGGTGGGTGTGTCCCGCCCCCCTCACCACGCCCCGTAGAATTGACCCAACACCCGGCCGGGCGGCCGGGTGGTGACCCGAGGAGCCACCCTTGGCTGCTGAGCTGCATGTCGAGCTGGTCGCCGCGGACCGAAGTGTCTGGTCCGGCGAGGCCACCCTGGTCGTCGCGCGTACCACGTCCGGCGACATCGGCGTCATGCCCGGTCACCAGCCGCTTCTCGGTGTGCTGGAATCGGGCCCGGTGACGATCCGCACGAGCGAGGGCGGTACCGTGATCGCCGCCGTGCACGGTGGATTCATCTCGTTCGCGGACGACAAGCTGTCGCTGCTGGCGGAGATCGCCGAGCTGGCCGACGAGATCGATGTCCAGCGCGCCGAGCGGGCGCTGGAGCTCGCGAAGTCGGATGCCGACGCTGCCGCTGAGCGGCGCGCCGAGATCCGTCTGCGTGCGGTGGCGGTGCTCTAGCACCCCACGGACAGATGTTTTTACTCAGCCGCGGCCCGAGCTGGAGCGATCCAGCCGTGTCGCGGCTGAGGCGATGCAGGTGCAATACGGTTGCGGTGTTCGTTACTCGACGATGCGAGGAGGTCGGTGGAGATGGTCCTCGCATTGTGGGTGGGCTTGTCCGTCGTCGTCATGGTCCTGCTCGGACTGTTCGTCTTCGGCCTGCGCCGGCGGCTGATCCAGCGCTCCGGAGGGACCTTCGACTGCAGTCTGCGCTGGGATGTGTCCGAGGAACCGGACTCCCTCGGCAAAGGCTGGGTGTACGGGGTCGCCCGCTACAGCGGTGACCGCGTCGATTGGTTCCGGGTCTTCTCCTACGCTCCTCGCCCCCGCCGGGGCCTGGAGCGTTCTGCGATCGAGGTGATCGCCCGCCGGATGCCGGAGGGCGAGGAGGAGCTCGCGCTGCTGTCCGACTCCGTCGTGCTCGGCTGTCTTCACCGGGGGACGCGCCTGGAGCTGGCGATGAGCGAGGACGCCCTCACCGGCTTCCTGGCCTGGCTGGAGGCGGCACCGCCCGGCCAGCGGGTCAATGTTGCCTGATATGCAGTCCCGCTGGTAGGGGGCCCCGGACGAAGTCTGGGGGAGGGTGAACGTGGCGTAGCGGGCCGCACACACCGCCGTACACAGCGAAAACCGGGGAGACGGGGGGCGGACCCGTCTCCCCGGCGCTTTTCCGGGGTCGTGCTTTTCGTGCTGCTTCGGGCTACGGCGTGGGGATCACTTGAGACCGTTGGCGATCGCGGTCACGAGTTCGCCGTTGGTGGTGTCACCGGAGAACTCCCAGGAGAACGCGCCTCCCAGGCCCTGGTTCTTCGCCCAGGTCATCTTCGAGCCGATGGTGGCCGGGGTGTCGTAGCTCCACCAGTTGGTGCCGCAGTGGGCGTACGCGGTGCCGGCGATGGTGCCGTTCGCCGGGCAGGAGCTCTTGAGGACCTTGTAGTCCTCGATGCCCGCCTCGTACGTGCCCGGGGCGGCGCCGGTCGCCGTGCCGCCGGGGGCGGCCTGGGTGACGCCGGTCCAGCCGCGGCCGTAGAAGCCGATGCCGAGGAGCAGCTTCTTGGCCGGGACGCCCTTCGCCTTCAGCTTGGCGATGGCGTCGGCGGAGGTGAAGCCCTGCTGGGGGATGCCGGTGTACGAGGTCAGCGGGGAGTGCGGGGCCGTCGGGCCCTTGGCCGCCCAGGCGCCGAAGAAGTCGTACGTCATCACGTTGTACCAGTCGAAGGACTGGGCCGCGCCCCCGTAGTCGGCGGCGTCGATCTTGCCACCGCTGGAGCCGTCCGCGGTGATGGCGGCGGTGACCAGGTTGTTCGCACCGAACTTGGCGCGCATCGAGTCGGCCATGGTCTTGATCGCGGCCGGGCCGCTGGTGTCACAGGTCAGACCACAGGCGTTGGGGTACTCCCAGTCCAGGTCGATGCCGTCGAAGACATCGGCCCAGCGGGGGTCCTCGACCAGGTCGTAGCAGGACTGGGCGAAGGCGGCGGGGTTCTGGACGGCCTGGCCGAAGCCGCCGGACCAGGTCCAGCCGCCGAACGACCAGAGGACCTTGATGTGCGGGTACTTGGCCTTCAGCTTGCGCAGCTGGTTGAAGTTGCCGCGCAGCGGCTGGTCCCAGGTGTCGGCGACGCCGTCGACGGACTGGTCGGCGGTGTACGCCTTGTCGTAGTCGGCGTAGGAGTCGCCGATGGTGCACTTGCCGTTCTGCACGTTGCCGAAGGCGTAGTTGATGTGCGTGATCTTCGCGGCGGTGCCGGACGTCACCAGGTTCTTGACGTGGTAGTTGCGCCCGTAGACGCCCCAGTTGGTGAAGTAACCCAGGTTGATCTTGTCGCCGCCGGGCTGCTCGCCGCCGCCACCGGTGGTGCGTACGGCCGTGGAGGCGGACGCCGGACCGGTCTGGTCGGCGGTGTCCCGGGCCTGCACGGCGTAGGAGTAGTCGGTGCCCGCGGTCAGGCCGGTGTTGGTGTACGTGGTGCCGGTGACCGTGGCGACCTTCGCGCCGTCGCGCAGGACGTCGTAGTTCTTGATGCCCTTGTCGTCGGTGGCCGCGGTCCAGCTGAGCTTCACCGAGGTGTCGGTGATGTCGCTCGCGGTGGGCTTGCCGGGGGCGGAGGGCGCGTTGTCGCCGGGGACGCTGCCGCCGTCACAGGAGGCGCCGTTGAGCTTGCAGCCCGTGGGGGAGCCGGAGCCGGTGCCGTTGAAGCCGAAGCTGACGCTGGCACCGGGCGCGACGGTCCCGTTCCAGGAGAGGTTCTTGGCGGTGTAGTGGTTGCCGCTCTTGGTGAGGCTCGCGTCCCAGGCGGAGCCCGCCGCGGTGCCCGAGGGGAAGTCCCACTCGATGGTCCAGGAGGAGAGCGCGGTGGTGCCGGTGTTCTTCACCGTCCACTGGCCCTCGAAGCCGCTGCCCCAGTCCGACTTCTTGGTGTACGTGGCGGTGGCCGACGCGGCCGCCGAGGCGGGGGTCGCGAGGCCCACCATCGCGGCCAGCGGCACGACCAGCGCGGTCAGGCCCGCGACGACCTTGGATCTGCCGCTGACGGCGGGCATCCATCTGAATCTGGAACGGCGTTGGGGGGTTTCAGTGCTCAACGGTGCTCCTCGGGTGAGGTCCAACAAACGGGGGTGATTCGTGGACTGCAAACCCTGCGCCGCCCTGAGTACGGGTGCTCTCGTACTCACCGCAGTGTGTGTTCGGTGACAGTAGAAAGGTCTGGACCAACCGTCAAGAGGTCTGGACCAAAGACCGGCCCCCGGTTCAGATCCCCAACTCCTGTGCCAGCACCGCCGCCTGAACCCTGCTGCGTAGCTTCAGTTTGCCCAGCAACCTGCTGACATGGGTCTTCACCGTGGCCTCGGCCATCGACAGGCGCAGCGCGATGTCCGCGTTGGACAGCCCTTCGCCCAGGCACCCCAGCACCTCGCGCTCACGCCGGGTGAGCGCCTCCAGCGCTGCCAGCACCGCCGGATCAACCGTGCTCCGCTCGCGTACGGCTCCGCCTCCCGCTCCCCCTCCCGCGAACTCGGCGATCAGCCGACGGGTCACCGCGGGGGCGATCAGTCCCTCGCCGCGCGCCACCGTCCGTACCGCCTCCAGCAGTTCGCGGGCGTCGGTGTTCTTCAGCAGAAACCCGGAGGCGCCCGCGCGCAGCGCCCCGAAGACGTACTCGTCCAGATCGAACGTGGTCAGCACGAGGACGTCCGCCAGCTCCTCCGCCACCACCTGCCGGGTCGCCGACACCCCGTCCAGCCGGGGCATCTGCACATCCATCAGGACGAGATCCGGCCGGAGTTCACGGGCCAGGCGTACCGCCGCCTCGCCGTCCCCCGCCTCCCCGACGACCTCGATGTCCGGCGCGCTGGAGAGGATCAGTACGAGCCCCGCGCGCACCGCCGCCTGGTCCTCGGCCACCAGTACCCGGATCGTCATTCCCGCATCTCCCTTTCCCGTACGGGCAGTTCGGCCCGCACCCGCCAGATCTTCACGCCGTCGCCGTCCGGTTCGGGCCCCGCCCCGAATGTCCCGCCGAGCAGCGCCACCCGCTCCCGCATGCCCACGAGACCCGCCCCCGAGCCGGGCGCCGTGGGCCCGGTCCGGCTGCCGAACGCACTGGTCACCTCGACCGTCAGCAGCTCCCCGGCCCGGCCGAGCCGCACCACGACCGGGCCCGGCGCCGCGTGCTTGAGGGCGTTGGTCAGGGACTCCTGCACGATCCGGTACGCGGCCAGCTCGACCGGCGTCGGCAGCGCATCGGCCCCCGGGTACCGGGTGTCCTCCAGGGTGCAGACGAGTCCGCTGGACGCCCCGTTGGCGTTCGTCTGCTCGATCAGGGTGTCCAGGGCCGCCAGCGTCGGGGCCGCGGCCGGGGTGTCGTCCTGGCCGCCCTCGCGCAGCAGCCCGATCAGCCGGCGCATCTCCGCGAGCCCCTCGACGCTGTTCTCCCGGATCACCTTCAGCGCGTTCCGCGAGGTCTCCGGTTCGTCGATGGACAGGGCCGCCGTGGAGTGGATCGCCACCGCGGAGAGATGGTTGGCCACCATGTCGTGCAGCTCCCGGGCCATCCGGGCCCGCTCGGCGATCACCGCCTGCGTCCGGTCCATCTCGGCGAGCCGCGCGGTCTGTGCGGCCGCCAGCCGGGCCGCGTCGGCGGCGGTGCGATGGCTGCGCACACTGACCCCGGTGAGGGCGGGAATGAAGGAGACGAGCCCGATGACCAGGCCGATCAGCAGCGCCTCGGGCTTGCGGAACCAGGCCAGGAAGCCGATCGTCGACGCCACGGTGACCAGCAGTGTGGCCACCGGGAGGCGGCGGGCGGCGGCCGGGGTCCCGTAGAGCACGGCCGCGTACATGACGTCCGTGAACATCAGGATGGTGGCGAGGCTGCCCCGGGTGAACTGGTCCGCCACCAGCGCGAGCGTGCCGACGGCCAGCGCCGTGCGCGGGGCGTTGCGGCGCAGCAGTTCGGCCGCGGCCATGGCGGTCAGCGGTACGAGGGTGACCCAGGACGCGGAGAAGGGGTGGCCGCCCTGGGTGTGGAGGCCCAGCAGCCACAGCAGCAGCCCCCCGAGCAGCCCGGAGACGGCGAGGGCCACCGCGTCGCGGTCGGGGCGGATCGAGGTGAGCACCCCTCCATCCAACACGCACCGCCGCCCCCGGACCTCCCTTCGCGGGCCGATCCGCGACTACATCGAAGGATGCAGTCCGGTTTCGTCACCGCCGACGACGTCACCGCGCCCGGCGGCCGGGAGGCTGGAGGGGAACGGGAGGAGAGAGTCGTGATCGCCCTACTGGTCGTGGCCTGCGAGGTCGCATTCTGGGTTCTGCTGGCCGCCGGACTGGCCCTGCGGTACGTCGCGAGGAAGCCGAAGCTCGGCGCGGCCGTGCTGCTGTGCGAGCCGCTGCTGGAGGTCGTGCTGCTGGTGGTGACGGCCATCGATCTGAAGAGCGGGGCCGAGCCGGACTGGAAGCACGGCCTGGCCGCCGTCTACATCGGCTTCACGGTCGGCCTCGGCCACCACACCATCAAGAAGGTGGACGCCTGGGTCGCCCACCGCTGGTTCGGCGGCCCGCCGCCGGTCAAGCCGCCGAAGTACGGAACGGCCCGCGCCGTCCACGAGTGGCGCACGGCCGCCCGCTGGATCCTCGCCGCGGTGGTCGCCCTGGCCCTGCTCCAGGCGGCGGTCTGGTACGTCGGCCCGGACGGCGCCGTCAGCTCGCTCCAGAGCTGGCAGCAGAAGATGCTCCTGGTGATCGGGATCAACGTGATCATCGCCGGCGGCTACACGCTCTTCCCGAAGCAGGCCCCGAAGGACGCCGACGCGGTTGACCGCGAGCCGGCCGACCGGTTCTAGACTCCAGGGCCTACCGCTCGCCGCCCGGCACCCACAGCACGTCCCCGACCTCCTTGTTCGCGCTCCGCGCCAGGATGAACAGGAGGTCGGAGAGGCG
This sequence comes from Streptomyces globisporus C-1027, assembly GCF_000261345.2. Taxonomy (NCBI): domain Bacteria; kingdom Bacillati; phylum Actinomycetota; class Actinomycetes; order Kitasatosporales; family Streptomycetaceae; genus Streptomyces; species Streptomyces globisporus. The sequence continues at coordinate 5,577,466 of NZ_CP013738.1, forward strand.
GTTGAGGTAGGTGGCGGTCAGGGTGTTCATCGACTCGCCGTGCACCTCCAGGGCCGCCCAGGTGGACCGCTCGGCCCGCCGGACCACCGTGCACGCCTGGTGCAGCAGCGCCGCCCCCGGCGTACCGCCCGGCAGGATGAAGCTGCGGAGCTTCTCCAGCTCCTCCAGGAAGCGGTCGCAGTCCGCCTCCAGCTTGTCGATGTAGGACTGCTCGACCCGCAGCGGCGGGTACTTCGGGTCCTCGACCACCGGGGTGGAGAGGTCGGCGCCCACGTCGAACAGGTCGTTCTGGACCCGTACGAGGACCTTGACCACGTCCTCGGACAGCTGCCCGAGCGCGATGGCGGTCCCGATCACCGCGTTGGCCTCGTTGGCGTCCGCGTACGCCGAGATCCGCAGATCGGTCTTGGCGGTGCGGCTCATGTCGCCGAGGGCCGTCGTGCCCTGGTCGCCGGTCCGGGTGTAGATGCGCGTCAGATTGACCATGGGGTCAGCGTAGTGAGGCGGGAACCCTCAACTACACGCGGCGCGGAGCCGAATGACGCGTCCCGGTGTGATGTCCGTCATCTGAGACGTGACGCGCATCTCTTCACCGCCCCAGCACGCCCGACGGGTACTAACCTCCGCCGGAGAGTATGTGAACCCCCGTGAACTCAAGCGCACGGGCGAACAGAAACCAAGGGGTGCGAACGTGGCCAGGAAGCTCGCCGTCATCGGTGCCGGACTCATGGGATCCGGGATCGCGCAGGTCTCCGCCCAGGCGGGCTGGGACGTCGTGCTGCGGGACGTCACCGATGCCGCGCTGACCCGGGGCCGTGACGGGATCAAGGCCTCGTACGACAAGTTCGTCGCCAAGGGCAAGCTGGAGGCGGCCGACGCCGAGGCCGCGCTCGCCCGCATCACCACGACCACCGACCTCGACGCCGTGGCCGACGCGGACATCGTCGTGGAGGCCGTCTTCGAGAAGCTCGAGGTCAAGCACGAGATCTTCCGCGCCCTCGACAAGGTCGTCGGCGAGCACACCGTCCTCGCCTCCAACACCTCCGCCATCCCGATCACCAAGATCGCGGCCGTGACCGAGCGCCCGGAGCGCGTCGTCGGCGTGCACTTCTTCTCGCCGGTCCCGATGATGCAGCTCTGCGAGCTGGTGCGCGGCTACAAGACCAGCGACGAAACCCTCGCCACCGCACGGGAGTTCGCCGAGTCGGTCGGCAAGACCTGCATCGTCGTCAACCGCGACGTGGCGGGCTTCGTCACCACCCGGCTGATCTCGGCGCTCGTCGTCGAGGCCGCCAAGCTGTACGAGTCGGGCGTCGCGACCGCCGAGGACATCGACATCGCCTGCAAGCTGGGCTTCGGCCACGCCATGGGCCCGCTCGCCACCGCGGACCTGACCGGCGTCGACATCCTGCTGCACGCCACGAGCAACATCTACACCGAGTCGCAGGACGAGAAGTTCGCCGCCCCCGAGCTGATGCGCCGGATGGTCGACGCGGGTGACATCGGGCGCAAGAGCGGGCAGGGCTTCTACACGTACTGATCGGATCCGAAGGCGGAACCTGATCGGATCCGCCCTCTCGGCCCGGCCGGCCCACCGCCGTCCGGGCCGGGGGAGCCGGGGATCTTACCCGGAGGAGGCCGGACGCCGACGAACCGGAGTCACTCCACCGAGTGAATTCGGTATCGGTTCGCTCACAGACGGCAACTTCCCCGTCGCTGCGGCAGTCAGTGGTGGCAGAGGCACGGCCGGCGTGACGGCGGATCAGACGGACAGACAGACCGACGGACCTACAACGGAGCATGACCGGGGAGCGCATATGCACATCAGGGGCGACCACGCCGAGCTGGTCGTCGGGGGCCGCCTCGACGTCCGAAGCGCGGCGGACGCCCGTACGGTCCTGCACTCCGCCGTGGACGACGGAGTCGGCGACCTCGTGCTGGACCTGACCGAGCTGGACTCCTGGGACGCCACCGGGCTCGGCGTCATCATGGGGGCCCACCGCCGGGCCGGACGGGCCGGCCGCCGCCTCGTGCTGCGCGGCGTGCCACCGCAGATGCAGCGCCTCCTGGTGGCCACCCGGCTGCACCGCATCCTCGCGATCGAGGGCGGTATCGCCGCGGAGTCGCTGCCGCGCGTCTGAGGAGTGCCCGGCGGACGGTCACGGGCATCAGGAGCGGAAGTCACGCAATCCTCACCGGAACGTGACGTCCTGGACGGCGTGGCACCCCGGCGCTTCATGAATACTGTGCCAAGGTCTAGGGTTCGGCCGTCCGCCGAATGACAACGAACCCATGGCGGACACCGGACCGGAAGCGACAGCGGGGCGCGTGTGAGGCCGGGAGGGGCAACCGCGCACGACGCGTCTGGGGGACTTTGCGATGGACCCGACACACCGGGCACCCGATGAGTACGGGCAGGGCCACGACCGCTCCGGCGGCGAGCCCGGCCACCGTCGGCCGTCCCGCGACTCCGGCGGCGCCGGCTTCGGCCCGCAGACACCGCAGCAGGTCCGCGTCGTCCAGCTGACCGCGGGCGACCTGCTGCTCACGGTCAACCCCGTCGACGGCAGCGAGGTCGAGGCGATTCCGCCCGGCTCGGGACCCGACGCCCCGGTCCGCCGCACCGCCGCCGAACGCGCCGACCACGAACGCGCCGGCGCACCCCCCGTGCCCGCCGGTCCGCCCGCCCCGCAGCTGCCGCTCCTGGAGCGCCAGGAGGAGCGCGAGCGCCTGGTCCGGCTGCTGGCGCGCGGCCGCAGCGTCCGGCTCACCGGCCAGCCCGGCTCCGGCCGTACGGCCCTGCTCGACGCCGTCGCCTCCGACTGCGCCGACCTGGCCCCCGACGGGGTCGTCCGCCTCAACGGCCGCGGCCGCACCGGCGCCGACCTGCTGCACGCCCTGTTCGACGCCGTCTACAAGGCCCCGGGCCACCGGCCCGACCGCGACGAACTGCTCGCCCTCGTCCGCGGTATCGGCGCCGTCGTCACCGTCGACGACCTGGAGATCGGCGGAGCGGCCCTCGACGAACTGCTCGCCGCCACCCCCGAGTGCGCCTTCCTGCTCGCCGCCACCACCGACACCACCCCCGGCGTCGACGGCCACCTGGAAGAGGTGCTCCTCGCCGGCCTCGGCCGCGGCGCCTCGCTGGCCCTGCTGGAGAAGGTCGTCGAGCGCCCCCTCACCGAGGAGGAGCGGAACTGGGCGGGCGACCTCTGGTTCGAGTCCGAGGGACTGCCGCTCCGCTTCGTCCAGGCCGGATCCCTCCTCGTCCAGCGCGACCGGCTGAGCGCCGCTCCTGAGGAAGCCTTCGACGAGTACGACTACTTCGAGCCACGCGCGGACGACGCGCCCCCGCCCCCCGCCGTACCCCCCGCCGACGGCCTCGACGTCCCCCTGCCGAGTCTCGGCGAGGGCGCCGCGCCCGCCGAGCTGCTCGCCTCCCGGCTCAGCGAGCCGGCCCGCGCCACCCTGCGCTTCGCCGTCGCCCTGGGCGGCGAGGTGCCCCACCAGGCCCATCTGCCGGCCCTCGTGGGCGACACCCACGCGGACGCCGCGCTCGGCGAACTCGCGGGCTGCCATCTGCTCTCCCCGGCCGGCCCGCGCTACCGCCTCGCCGCCGGAGTCCTCGCCCAGCTCGTGGCCGCCGGTTACGAGGACGAAGCCGCCACCCACGCCCGTACCGCCGCCCAGCACTACGCCTGGTGGACCTCGCACCCCTCGGTCACCCCCCAGCGGGCCGTCGCCGAGGCCGACGCGATCGTCGCCGCCCTGGCCCGGCTGGTCCCGGGCGACGAGGCGGGAGCGGCCAGCGCGGCCGTCCTGCTGGCCCGCAGCGCCTCCCCGGCCTTCGCCGCGGGTCTGGGCTGGGGAGCCTGGGAGCGGGCGCTCAGGATCGGCCAGGAGGCCGCCAGGATCGCCGGTGAGGTCGCCGAAGAGGCTTACTTCCACCACGAGTTGGGTGTCCTCGCGCTCTGCACCGGCAACCCGGACCGGGCCCGGACCGAGCTGGAGACCTCGATCGGGATGCGCGGCGTGCTCGCCGACAAGTCCGGGGCCGTGGCCGGACGCCGCGCCCTCGCCCTGGTCGCGGACCGCTCCGGCGACTTCGCCCCCCTCGTCGGGGCTGCCTCGGGCGACGAGGCGACCGCCGTACGCCAGGACCTTCCCGGTACACCGCAGGGCGGGATACCCGGGGCGCCGCTGTTCCTCCGCAACACCGCCGAGGAGGAGCCCACGGTCATCTCCTCGCTGCCGCCCGGCCCCGCAGCCCGCAAGGTCTCCGGCCGCGCCGTCCTGGGCGGCGCCCGGCGCAACCTGGCCGCCGCGGGCGCGGGCGCCCTGCTGATCGCGGTGCTCGGCACCGTCGTCACCCTCGGCGTCACCTCGGACGGCGACGAACCGGACAGCCGCAACGTCACCACGGAGCAGACCGCCACCGAGGACCCGACCGACGACGGCCTGCCCGCCGACGAGACGGACGACGGTTCGTCCCCGACCGGGGCGGCCACCGACGAGACGTCCGCCGCCCCGAGCGCCTCGGACCCGGCGAGCCCCAGTACCTCCGGGTCGCCCTCTCCGAGCGCCTCCTCGTCGAGCGGTACGTCACCGACGGGCGAGCCGACGGACGGGGAGAGCAGCACGCCGGGTGAGCCGACGCCGACCGGGAAGCCGACCAAGCCCACCAAGCCGCCGACGACCCCGCCCACCACGCCGCCGACGACTCCGCCCACCGAGACGCCGACGACCCCGCCGACCGAGCCGCCCACCGACGGGCCGGAGCCGCCCCCGGCGGAAAACTCCTCCTCGGCGAGCGGCCCGGTGGAATCCGCCTCCGCCCCCGTCGAGTCCGCGAGCGCGTCGGAGTCCGACCCGGCGGCCTGAGCGGGCCGGACAGCGGAGAGCCGGGTGGTTCACGCAGAAGCGTGAACCACCCGGCTCTCGTGCGTACGACGTCGGGGGTGCCGGACGGTCAGAACAGCCGCAGCTTGTCGTCCTCGATGCCGCGCATCGCGTCGTAGTCCAGGACCAGACAGCCGATGCCCCGGTCCGTCGCCAGCACCCGGGCCTGAGGCTTGATCTCCTGCGCGGCGAAGACGCCCCGCACCGGCGCCAGATGCGGGTCGCGGTTCAGCAGCTCCAGATAGCGCGTCAGCTGCTCCACGCCGTCGATGTCACCGCGCCGCTTCAGCTCCACGGCCACCGTCTGCCCGTTCGCGTCCCGGCACAGGATGTCCACCGGACCGATCGCGGTGGGGTACTCACGGCGGATCAGGGTGTGTCCCTCGCCCAGGATCTCGATCCGGTCCGCGAGCAGCTCCTGGAGGTGTGCTTCCACGCCGTCCTTGATGAGCCCCGGGTCGACGCCCAGCTCGTACGACGAGTCGTGGAGGACTTCCTCCATCGTGATGATCAGTTTTTCGCCCGCCTTGTTCACCACGGTCCAGACGCCTTCCTCACCGTCGACGCCCTCCTTCAGGGTGCACGGCGGGGACATCCAGTTGAGCGGTTTGTACGCCCGGTCGTCGGCGTGGATGGAGACGCTTCCGTCCGCCTTCACCAGGATCAGTCGGGGGGCGGAGGGCAGGTGGGCTGTGAGCCGGCCCGCGTAGTCCACGGAGCAACGGGCGATGACGAGACGCATGGTGGGCAACGCTACTCGACGACAGGGGCCCGACGCGATTTCCCCATCCGTCGCCTCCCGTCACTCGGTGCACGCCGCACCGGGCAGCGCGGGCTTGCCCCTCTTTGCGCCCCTTCGTTATTGGCCGGTTGTGTTCCCAATCTCCTGGTGCGGCCCCGACTGCGCGCTTACCGTGGAAGCAGGAGGTCGCCGCCCGTGCACGCTGCGTCGTCGCCCCCCTTCCCTGCCCGTAAGGCCCCGGCCACTCTCCGGGGTCGCGAGAGGAGAACCCATGTCGCTCGACGTCTCACCGGCGCTGTTGGAACAGGCCGAGCGAGGCGAGGTCGACGAAGCCGACTTCGTCGACTGCGTCCGGACCTCCCTGCCCTTCGCATGGGAGATGATCAGCTCGTTGGTGGCTCAGCTGAAGGTCGACGGCGGAGAGTTCGCCGACAACCAGACGCCGCCGCCGGACGAGCAGGCTCGTGGTCAGCTGCTGCGCGCGCTCGCGAGTGATGCGATACGCGGCGCGCTGCAGCGGCACTTCGGAGTGCGTCTCGCATTCCAGAACTGCCACCGCGTCGCGGTGTTCCCGCTGGACGCCTCGGTCGACGACCGACTGGCCAAGTTCACCTCGGTGAGGGGCCAGTTGCTCAACCAGTCGCCCGAACTACGGGACTGCTGAACGCTTCTGCTGCCGTTCCGGGCCGCGGGAGGTGCAACTGGCTCCGGGGCGGCAGCTCCCGTACCACCGCACCACATGTCCCACGCGAGGTCCTTGTCCATGCACAGGCACAGGCACAGGCACAGGCACAGGTCAGGTGAGCAGCGGCAGCACGTCGGCGCCCAGCCGCCGCACGGTCTCCTCGGTCGCCGCGAGATCGCCCGACCCCTCCACCAGCAGGGCGAACCGCGTGATCCCGGTCCGCTCGGCGGTGGCCGCGAGCCGGTCCGCGGCCAGCCGCGGCGTCCCCACCGGGTGCAGCCCGCACAGCAGTTCCGTGTACGCGACCGGGTCCCGCATCACGCGGTGCCTGCCGTCGACCGTGACATGGGCGTCGAGCCCCTGGCGCAGCCAGCCCGGCATCGTCTTCACCAGCAGCTCGGTGGCGTCCCCGGCGCCGTCCGCGATCTGGGCCACCCCGGCGGACACATGTGCGGCCCCCTCCACCACCTCGGGCGGATGCCCGGCCTCCCGCGCGGCCGTACGCCACAGGGCGACCATCTCCGCCTTCTCCTCGTCCCCGCAGTGCATGCCCAGCAGCATCGGCAGCGCCCGCGCCGCCGCGAGCCGCACGGTCCTGGGGGAGGTGCACGCAACGATCGTCTCGGGCCCCGAGACGTCCGGTCCCGGTCCCTCCAGCAGCTCGTCCACGCGCGGCACCACTGCCACCTCGCGGAAGCCGAACCGCTCGCCGCGCCCCGAGACGCGCGGCTCCCGCAGCCAGTCGAGCACCAGGTCCAGCGCCTCGGGGAAGCCGTTCTCGTACGCGTCGAGACCGCCGCCGAACACCTCCAGGTCCACCCACGGACCGCCCCGGCCCACGCCGAGCGAGAAGCGCCCGCCGCTGGTCAGATGCAGCAGCGCGGCCTGCTCGGCGAGCGCCACCGGGTGGTGGTTGGGCAGCACGCTGACCGCCGTGCCGACCCGGATTCTGCGGGTGCGGCCCAGCAGCAGCGCGGCCAGCGTCGTCGCCGACGGGCAGACCCCGTACGGCACGAAGTGGTGCTCGGCCAGCCAGACCGAGTCGAGCCCGCTCTCCTCCGCGGCCTCGGTGGACCGGACGGCCCGGTGCAGGGCCTCGCCCGGCCCCTGTCCCGGGAACTGGGCTGCCAGAACGAACGTTCCGATGCGCATCGTCACTTGCCTCCTTGCGGCCCGACGCGTTTCTCCCCCACCGTCAACAACGTCTGACACGTGCCAAAGGCACGGTCCGGACGGAAGTTGTTGCGATTTTCCGCTAACTCACACCACTGCCGGACCGGACCGGCGGGCTGATCGACTGCTGCCCCGTACGACACCGCCTAGGCTTGGTCGCACCCAGCCCGACCGCTTCAGTGAGGTGTCCCGTGTCCCCGCGCCGCAACCGCCCCCGTGGCGGCGAGAGTCCCGACGAACGTCCCGGCACGGCGCCCGGCAGGTACGGCGGGGGAGGGGCCACCGAGAGCTGGCAGGGCGAGGAGTGGTCGGTGCGCCCGGTCAGCGGCGCGAGCGCCCAGGGCAAGCGGTACCGCTGCCCCGGCTGCGACCAGGAGATCCCCTCCGGGGTCCCGCACCTGGTGACCTGGCCGGAGTACGGCGGCATCGACGACCGCAGGCACTGGCACAAGGCCTGCTGGAACGCGAAGGACCGCCGCACCACGAAGGTGCAGCGGTCCCGGAACGCGCCGCGCTACTGAAGCCTCAGACGTCGCGCCGGTTCAGCAGGGCGACCGCCCCGCCAAGCGCCACTGCGACCAGGCCCAGCATCACCAGCAGCGGTTCCCAGGCGGACGGGCCGGAGTTGGTCATCGTCGTGCCGTAGAGCGCGCTGAGCTGGTTGGGGATCGAGTACTCGACCAGGAAGCGCTGAACGCCCCGCAGGGCGTCGGCGAACATGAAGGGCGCGAGGACCAGCGGCAGCAGCACCACGCCGATCATGATCGTGATCGCGCCCGCCGTGTGCCGCACGATCGCGCCGACCCCGAGCGACAGCAGGCCGAGTCCCGCGATGTAGAGCCCGACGCCGACCGTCGCGAGCGCCCACGCGCCGCCCGAGGCGGCGACCGTACCGCTCAGGATCACGGTCTGGAACACCGCTACGACCGCGGCGGTCACCGTCGTGATGACGAAGACCAGCGAGAAGAAGACGATCGCCTTCGCCGCGAGCACCCGCGCACGGCTCGGGCATGCCGTCAGCGTCGTACGGATCATGCCGGTGCTGTACTCGGAGCCGATGGTCAGCACCCCGAGCGTGATCACGCAGAGCGAGCCCAGCAGCACCCCGAAGAGGCCGAGGGCCAGCGCGGGCTCGCCCGCCAGGTTGGTGTCGTTCGCCGCGAGCAGCAGCGCGGTGCCCACCCCGAGCGTCAGCATCAGCGCGACCATCACGCCGAGCGTCCAGACCGTGGCGCGCACGGAACGGAGCTTGGTCCACTCCGAGGCGATCGCATCGCCCAGGGTGGCGGGCCGGATCGGGATCGGCGACTCGTAGAAGCTCAGCAGGCCCGCCTCCGGCGCCTGCCGGCGGTCCTGCGGGGTGGCCGGGGACGTCATCTCAGGTCCTTGCTGGTCTGCTCTCCGGCCGGGGCGGCGGAAGAGGGCTCGGCGGCCGGGGACGGCTCTGCGGCGGGGGAGGCGGCGGGCGGCGCGGGGGCCGGGCGTGGACCGGGCGGCGGCGGGGCGTACCAGCCCTCCTGCGGCACCTCCACCGGTACGACGGGCTCATCGACGTGGCCGCCGATCGGATGGCCGTACGCGTCCAGCGGTGGCGGCTCCGCGAGGCCCGCCTTGGCGTCGTCCGTCGAGCGGTAGTCCACCAGGCCCTGCGTGAGGCGCATGTACGCCTCCTCCAGCGACGCCTGGTGCGGGGACAGCTCCCAGAGCCGTACGTCGCAGCCGTGGGCCAGGTCGCTGATCCTCGGCAGCGGCAGCCCGGTGACCCGCAGGGCCCCGCCCGGCTCCGACATGACCCGGCCGCCCGCCTCGATGAGCGTGGCCGTCAGCTTCTGCCGGTCCTCGGGGCCGTCCTCGGGCACCCGGACCCGGGCGAAGTCCGCGGAGTTGGCGGAGATGAAGTCGGTGACGCTCATGTCGGAGAGCAGCCGGCCGCGCCCGATCACGATCAGATGGTCGGCGGTGAGGGCCATCTCGCTCATCAGGTGGGACGAGACGAAGACCGTGCGCCCCTCGGCGGCCAGCATCTTCATCAGATTGCGGACCCAGTGGATGCCCTCCGGGTCGAGACCGTTGACCGGCTCGTCGAACAGCAGGACCTGCGGATCGCCCAGCAGCGCCGCCGCGATCCCGAGCCGCTGCCCCATCCCGAGGGAGAAGCCGCTGGTACGCCGCTTGGCGACGTCCCTGAGGCCGACGACGCCGAGGACCTCGTCGACCCGGGCCGCCGGGATCCCGGCCAGCTGGGCCAGGGACAGCAGGTGGTTGCGGGCGGTGCGGCCACCGTGCACGCCCTTGGCGTCCAGCAGGGCGCCGACCTGACGCGGTGCGTTCGGCAGGCTGCGGTAGGGGTGGCCGCCGATGGTGACATGACCCGCGGTGGGGCTGTCCAGGCCGAGGATCATGCGCATGGTCGTGGACTTGCCCGACCCGTTGGGACCGAGGAAGCCGGTGACGGCCCCCGGCCGCACCTGGAAGGAAAGGTCGTCCACGGCCGTCTTCGCGCCGTAGCGCTTGGTCAGGCCGACTGCCTCGATCATGCTCCAGCCCCATCGACTCACTCTGTCGTTCGGGGCTCGGGCCACCCGGCCGCACACCCCCGTAAGACTTAGGAGGATAACCAGGCGCTGTCGGTTCCGGCCAAGTTGCGCACAGGGTGCGAGCGGTCGGTTACGGGCTCTACGCGTCCCGGTTCTTCAGGACCAGGAAGCCGCCGAGCACCGCCGCCAGCACCCAGAGCACCATGATCCCGAGTCCTCCCCAGGGCCCGTACGGGGCGGGATCGGTGTTCATCGCGTCCGGGACGACCTGCATGATCTTGGAACCGGCCTGGTCGGGGAAGTACCGGGCGACGTCCTTGGCCCCCGGCACCGCCGCGAGGATCTGCGAGACCAGGAAGAAGAACGGCATCAGGATGCCGAGCGACAGCATCGAGCTGCGCAGCATCGCCGCGACGCCCATGGAGAAGATCGCGATCAGACCCATGTAGAGCCCGCCGCCGACGACCGCGCGCAGCACGTTGTCCGCGCCGATGTCGGTGCCCCGGTCGCCGAGCATGGCCTGGCTCAGGAAGAACGAGACGAAGCTGGTGAGCAGCCCCACGACGAGGGCCAGCACACCGGCCACCGCGATCTTGCTGAAGAGGAAGGTCGCGCGCTGGGGCACCGCCGCCAGCGAGGTGCGGATCATGCCCGAGCTGTACTCCGTGCCGACCACGAGCACCCCGAACACCACCATCGCGAGCTGACCGAGCACCGTCCCGGAGAAGCTGACGAAGGTCGGGTCGAACGTGGCCTGCTCGGCCTCGGAGAGGTCGTCGAACGTGGCGTTCAGCAGGGCGCTCAGCGCCGCGCCCATCACGACCGTGACCACGAACGCCGAGATGAGGGTCCAGGTCGTCGAGGAGACCGACCGGATCTTGGTCCACTCCGAGGTGAGAACCGCGGGTACCGATGCCATCGTCGTCACTTCCCCTCGGTGTCGTTGCTGCCCGGCTTGTTCCAGGTCTCGCCCCAGCCGGCCCCCACCGCGGGAGGTTCGGCCGCCGGATCCCGGTCCGAATGGGCGTGGTACTCCACCGAGCCGGCCGTCATCTGCATGAACGCCTCCTCCAACGAGGCCCGCTGGGAGCTCAGCTCGTGCAGCACCACCTGGTGCCGGGCCGCCAGCTCGCCCAGCTCCTCGGTCGTGGCGCCGTCGATCTCCAGGACGCCGCCCGATGTCTCGACGGCGGTGAAGCCCTCCTGGTGCAGAACGTCCCGCAGCCGTTCGAACTGCGGTGAGCGCAGCCGGGTGTAGCTGCGGGAGTTCTCCTGGATGAAGTCCGCCATCGAGGTGTCGGCGAGCAGCTTGCCCTGGCCGATCACGATCAAATGGTCGGCGGTCAGAGCCATTTCGCTCATCAGGTGCGAGGAGACGAAGATCGTCCGGCCCTCCGATGCGAGCGCCTTCATCAGATTGCGGATCCAGTGGATGCCCTCCGGGTCCAGTCCGTTGACCGGCTCGTCGAACATCAGGATCTCGGGGTCGCCCAGCAACGCGGAGGCGATACCGAGCCGCTGGCCCATGCCGAGGGAGAACCCCTTGGACTTCTTCTTCGCGACCGCGCTCAGCCCGACCATGTCGAGCACCTCGTCGACCCGGCTGCTCGGGATGCGGTTGCTCTGCGCCAGGCACAGCAGGTTGTTGTACGCGCTGCGGCCGCCGTGCATCGCCTTCGCGTCGAGGAGCGCCCCGATGTACTTCAGCGGTTCCTGGAGGTCGCGGTAGTGCTTGCCGTCGATGCGCACCGTACCGCTGGTGGGGTTGTCGAGATCGAGCATCATCCGCATGGTCGTCGACTTGCCCGCGCCGTTGGGGCCGAGAAAGCCCGTCACGATGCCCGGCCTGACCTGAAACGACAGATGATCGACGGCGACCTTGCTTCCGAACCGTTTGGTGAGTCCCTCGAGCTCGATCATGCGCACACGCTAGAACGCCAGAGCGCCCGGCGCCACCACAAAGGCGGAACCGGGCGCACACGGGGGTACGGCGCTGCTGCGGGGTCAGCGGCTCTGCTGGGCCGGGACACCGCGGGTCGCGGGCTCGTCCTCCACCGGGGTGCCGGCGGCGGCCACGGCGGCGCCGGTCAGCGTCGCCAGCATCTCGCGGACGTTGGTCAGCTGCGCGTTGATCGAGTCGCGGCGGTTGGTGAGCGCCGCCAGCTCGCGCTCCGATTCGCTGCGGATCCGGTCGGCCTTGGCGTTGGCGTCGGCGACGATGTCCTCGGCCTGACGCTGGGCGGTCTCCACCGTCTGGCGGGCCCGGCGCTCGGCGTCCGTGCGGAGCTTCTCGGCCTCCAGGCGGAGCTGCTCGGCGCGGTGCTCGATCTCGGCGAGACGCTTCTCGGCCTTGGCCTGGCGGGAGGCGAGGTCGCGCTCCGACTGCTCGCGGCGCTTGGCGAGGTTGGTCTCGAAGTCGGCCGCGGCCTGGGCGGCCTTGGCGCGGGTCTCCTCGAAGAGGGCGTCGGCCTCCTCGCGCTTCTGCTGGGCGTCCTTCTGGGCGTCGGAGCGGAGCGTGTTCGCCTCGCCCTGGGCCTTCTCGACGATGCGGACGCCCTCGTCCTCGGCCTTCGCCTTGCGCTCGGCGGCGAACGACTCGGCGTCGTTGCGCACCTGCTGGGCGGCGGACTCGGCGAGCTCGCGGTGCTGCTCGGCGGCCCGGCGGGCCTCCTCGCGCAGGTCCTTCGCCTCTTCCTCGGCGAGGCGGAGAATCTTCTCGACACGGGCGCCGAGACCGGCGTACGACGGCTCGGCGTCGTTTACCTGGGCCTGGGCGTTCTGCGTCTCGAGGTGCAGCTCCTCGATGCGCTTTTCCAGAGAGGTGATTCGGGCCAGGGCACTGTCACGGTCCGCGATGAGCTTGGCGATGCGGTCGTCCACCTGACCGCGGTCGTAGCCACGGCGCACGTGCTCGAAGCCGAAGGGGGAGGAAGGGTCACTCATGGGGTTCCTGTCGAATGAGACCGGTGAGGTGATAGAGGGAATCCTAGGGGCCATTGCGGCGTGTCAGCGTGAAGATGCCGGTTTGATCTGGAGAATGACACCCCTTTTGAGTGGCTGACCCCCGGAGTGCTTGCCACTCGAAGGCTTGAATGTCCATGACGAAGCACGGCGCACCGCGGACCGGTCACCGCTCGGACGACTTGCCCCCCGACCGTGTGCCCGCCGCCGCCGGAGCCTTGGCGCCTCCCGCGGATCCGCCGGCCGGTTTCCCGCCCCCGCCCGGAGTCTCGAAACCTTCCAACGCTTCCAGCACGTCCTGGACACGGGAGATCTCCGCATTGATGTCCTCGCGCCTGCGCACCAGGACGTCCAGCTCGCGCTTGCCCGCGTCGACCGTGGCCTCGGCCTCGGCCTTCGCGTCGGCCCGCAGCTTCTCCGCCTCGCGGATCAGCTCGGCCTTCTTGGTCTCGGCCTCCTTCAGCAGCGACTCGGCCCGTTTCACCGCGGCGATACGGACCTTACTCGCCTCCGAATTGGCCTCCGCCATCAGCTCCTTGGCCTTCGCCTCGGCCTCGTCGCGCTGCTCGGTCGCCGCCTTCATCAGGTTGTCGACACGCTCCCCGGCGGTCTTCATCTGCTCGGACGTCTCCCGGCGGGCCCGCTCGTGCAGCTCCTCGATCTCGCTCTCCAGCCGGGCCCGCAGCTCCTCGGCCCGCTCCCGGATCTGCGTCGCGTCGCGCCGGGCGCCGACCAGCAGTTCGTCGGCGTCGGCACGGGCGCGCTCCACCAGGGTGTTGCCCTCGACGGTCGCCTCCGAGGTGATCCGCTGGGCCTCCGTGCGGGCCGCGCCGACCATCGTGTCGGACTGCGTCTCGGCCTCGGTGGCCGTACGCAGCGCCTCTTCCCGCGCCTTGTTGATGAGCTGGTCCGCCTGCTCGGCCGCGTCCGCCCGGCGTTTGGCCGCCGCCTCGCGTGCCTCGTCCAGCAGCCGGTCCGCCTCCTCGCGGGCCGACGAGCGCAGCTCCTCCGCCGCCGACTCCGCCTCGGCGCGCAGCCGTTCGGCCTCCTCGTGGGCGCGGGCCGCGTGCTCCTGCGCGGAGCCGAGCCGCTCCGCCGCCTCCGTGCGCAGCCGCTCGGACTCGGCGGTGGCCTCGGCCAGCATCCGGTCCGCCTTCTCGGTGGACTCGCTGCGGCGGCGGTTGGCCTCCGTGGTGGCCTCGACGACGAGCTGCTCGGAGGCCTGGGCGGCCTCGTTGCGGATGCGTTCGCTCTCGGTGGTCGACTCGCCGATCAGCCGGTCCGACTGGGCCGCCGCCTCGGAACGGATCCGGTTGGCGTCCTGCCGGGCCTCGGCACGGGCGCGCGAGGCGTCCTGCTCCGCCGACGCCAGCGCGTCGGACGCCTCGGTGCGCATCCGCTGGCTGTACTCGGAGGTGTCCGCGCGCAGCCGCTCCGACTCGGTGATCGCCTCGGAGACCGTCCGCTCGGCCAGCGCCTTCGCGGCCTCGGTCTCCTCGCGCGCCTCCTGCCGGAGCCGGCCCGACTCCTCGTTCGCCTCCCGGCGCAGCCGGACCGCGTCCTCCGAGGCCCGCTCCCGCTCGGCGTGCGCGTCGGCGCGGACCCGGTCCGCCTCCTCCTGCGCCTCGGTACGGGTGCGCTCCGCGGCGTGCTCCGCGGCCGAACGCAGGCCGGTGATCTCCTCCTCGGCCTGCTCGTGCAGACCCGAGACGGAGTCCCGTACCTGCTGGGCGGTCTGCTCGGCCGCCGCGACCAGCTCGGTCGCCCGGGCGTCCGCCTCCTCGACCAGCCGGTGCGCCTCGGCCTCCGCCTCCTCGACCCGCTTACGGGCGGAGGCGAGCAGCTCCTCGCTCTGCTCGCGGACCCGCTCACGCTCCTGCTCCGCCTCGGACCGGGCGGCACTGAGGGTCTCCTCGGCCTCACGGCGGCGGCGGGTCGCCTCCTCCTGGGCGGCGGCCAGCGCCTCGGCGGCCTCGGACCCGACCCGCTCGGCGGCGGCCGCGGCCTCCGCGCGCACCCGGCCGGCGCTCTCCTGCGCCTCGGACTTGAGCCGCTCCGCCTCGGCGGCCGCCTCGCTCCGCAGCCGTACGGCGACGTTCTCGCCCTCGGCCCGGGCCTTGGCGGCGTCCGCGGCGGCCTCGTCGCGCAGCCGCTCGGCCTCCGTCTCGGCCTGCTCGGTCAGCGCGCGCTGCCGCTCGGCGGCCTCCGCCCGCAGCCGCTCCGACTCCTCGTTCGTCTCGCGGCGGATCCGCTCGGCCTCGGTACGGGCTTCGCCCAGCGCCTCCTCGGCGGCGGCGAGCTTCGCCTCGGCCTCGGTGTGCAGCCGGGTCAGCTCGTCGGCGGCCTCGGCCTGCCGGGCGGCGACGCCGCGCTCGGTCTCCTCGCGCAGCTCGGCCGCCGCAGCCTCCGCGGCCGCTGTGACGGCCGCCGCCTGCTCCTCGGCCTCGGCCCGCAGCGCGTCGGCCTCGGTCCGGGTGCGCTCCAGCGTCTCCTCGGCCTGCTTGCGCAGGGTCGCGGCCCGCTCGGCGGCCTCGGTGCGGATGCGCTCGCTCTCGCCGTTCGCCTTGGCGCGCAGCTCGTCGGCGTCGGAGCGGGCCTTGGTCAGCAGCTCCTCGGCGGTGCGGGCGCCCTCCTCCAGCTGCTGGACCGCCTCGCGGCGGGCCTCGCCCCGGATCCGCTCGCCCTCGGCGACCGCCTCGGAGCGCAGCTGCTCGGCCTCGCCGCGCAGCCGACGGGCCTCCTCCTGGAGCTCGACCGTCTTGGCCCGGTACTCCTTGGTGTCGTCCTTGGCCGCGCCCTTCAGCTCGTCGGCCTGCTCGGCCGCCTCGCCGCGCAGCCGGTCCGCCTCGGCCTCCGCCTCGCGGCGGATCCGCTCGGCCTCCTCGCGCGCCGCCTTCGTCGTCGACTGCGCGTCCTCGGAAGCCTTGGTGAGCACCTCCTCGGCGCTGCGGGCCGCCTTCGCCAGCTGGGCGGCGGCGTCCTCGGCAGCCGCCGTACCGGCCTTCTCGGTCGCCTCGGCGACCAGCCGCTCCGCCTCGGCACGGGCGTCGGCGAGGGCCTGCTCGGCCTCCTCCTTGAGCGCCTCGGTGCTCTTGGTGGCCTCGCCGACCAGCCGGGCGATCTCCGACTTGGCCGTACGGGTGCGCTGTTCGTTCTGCGACTCGGCGGCGGCCAGCTGCTTGGCGGCGGCCTCCTTCGCCTCGGCGAGGACCTTCTCGGCCTCCAGGCGGGATTCGCGCAGCCGGGTCTCCGCCTCCGCGAGGCGCTGCTCGGCGGTGCGGTTCAGCTCGGCGGTCTGCTGGCGGGCCTGGTCGGTCTCCGCGGTCGTGCTGGAGCGCAGCTGCTCCGCGTGGGTGGTGGCCTCCTGCGCCTGGGCGGAGGCGGCCCCGAGCAGCCGCTCGGCGTCCTTGCGGGCGCGCAGCAGGATCGCTTCGGCTTCGGCCCGGGCGGTCTCTGCCTCCGAGCCGGTCCGCCGACGGGTCTCCTCCGCCAGCCGGGCGGACTCGTCGCGGGCGGCGGCCAGCGCCTGCTCGGCCTCGGCGCGGGACTCCTCCAGCAGCCGGCGGGCCTGCGACTCGGTGCGGGCGCGCAGCTGTTCGGCCCAGGCGACGTTCTCGTTGACATGCGATTCGACGGTCTGACGGCGCTCCGCCAGCTCCTGGTCGAGCCGCTGCCTGCGCTGGACGGCCTCGGTGTGCAACTCGGCCTGAAGGCGCGCCTGGTGCTCGGCGTGCTCCTGGAGGATCCGCTGCGTCTGGGCCCGGGCCTCGCGCAGCTCGCGCTCGGCGTCGCTGCGCATCTGCTCGGCCTGGGCCTGCGCGTTCCGCAGCATCTGCTCGGCCTGGTAGCCGATGTCCGCGCTGTCGTAGGCGGGACGGGTGGCGAGATTGCGCCGGGCCTCGTGCAGCTTGGCACGCAAGACCTCGACCTGGTAACCGAGGTCCTCGGCGTGCTGGACGGCCTTCTCCCGGTCGGTCTTCAGCCGGTCCATCTCGGCTTCGAACCGCGAGAGATGGTCGTCTTCAGCTCGGTGGCTCTCCTGGCGTTCGTAGCCCCGCACTGCGCGGTCCCATCCTTCCCCGAGCTCTCAACTTCTGCGAGCAGGGGAGACCCCAACCCTGGTCGTGACTCTGCACACGGGGGGCTCGCCGACGAGCGGTCCCCCGGGGAATGGTGACAGACAAACGACGAGGACGCGGTACGGCCCCGACCCGGCCCCGGCCCGGAACCGCCCACTCTACCGGGCCGGGTATGCGGCGGTCAGTGGTCCGCCCGGCTCGTGACCAGTTCGGTGAGGACACCGTGGCAGTCCTTGGGGTGCAGGAACGTGATCCGGGACCCCATCGACCCCGTCCTGGGCTCGTCGTACAGCACCCGGACGCCCTTCTCGCGGATGTCCGCGGCGTCCCCGTCCACATCCTCCGTACCGAAGGCGATGTGGTGCACGCCTTCCCCGTTCTTCGCCAGCCACTTGCCCACGGCGGAGTCCTCGCGGGTGGGCTCCAGCAGCTGGAGGTACGAGGCCCCGCCGTCCGAGGTCTCGTTGATCTTGAGCATGGCCTCGCGGACCCCCTGCTCCTCGTTGACCTCGGAGTGGAACACCTCGAACCCGTACGTGGCACGGTAGAACTCGACCGTCTTGTCCAGGTCGAAACAGGCGATCCCGATGTGATCGATTCGCGTCAGCATGGATTCAGCATGGAGTGACCGCGGCGCTCCCGCCATGGTTACGCAACGTGCGCGCCGTCACACCGGCAGCCGGATGACGGGCGGGGGAGTGCTCAGTACATTCAGGTAAACCCTCGTTCACATCCGATCCCAAGGGGCCGTGCCCATGCCAGCAACGACCGGTACCACCACCTCAGTGATCGTCGCGGGCGCCCGGACGCCCATGGGCCGTCTCCTCGGCTCCCTGAAGAGCTTCTCCGCGGCCGATCTCGGCGGCGTCGCGATCAAGGCGGCCCTGGACCGGGCCGGCATCGGCGGCGACCAGGTCCAGTACGTGATCATGGGCCAGGTGCTCACGGCCGGCGCGGGCCAGATCCCCGCCCGGCAGGCCGCGATCAAGGCCGGCATCCCGATGAACGTCCCCGCGCTCACCGTCAACAAGGTGTGTCTGTCCGGGCTCGACGCCATCGCGCTGGCCGACCAGCTCATCCGCGCCGGGGAGTTCGACGTGGTGGTCGCGGGCGGCCAGGAGTCCATGACCAACGCCCCGCACCTGCTCCCCAAGTCCCGCGAGGGCTACAAGTACGGCGCGATCGAGATGCTGGACTCGATGGCGTACGACGGTCTCACCGACGCCTACGAGAACATCCCCATGGGCGAGTCCACCGAGAAGCACAACGGGCGTCTCGGCCTGGACCGCGCCGCCCAGGACGAGATCGGCGCGCTGTCCCACCAGCGGGCCGCCGCCGCGCAGAAGAACGGCCTCTTCGAGGCGGAGATCACCCCGGTCGAGATCCCGCAGCGCAAGGGCGACCCGGTCCTGTTCTCCCAGGACGAGGGCATCCGCGCCGAGACGACCGTGGAGACCCTCGGCAAGCTGCGTCCCGCCTTCGCCAAGGACGGCACGATCACCGCGGGCACCTCGTCGCAGATCTCCGACGGTGCCGCCGCGGTCGTCGTGATGAGCAAGGCCCGGGCCGAGGAGCTGGGCCTCGAATGGATCGCCGAGATCGGCGCCCACGGAAACGTCGCGGGCCCCGACAACTCCCTCCAGTCGCAGCCCTCCAGCGCTATCAAGCACGCGCTGAAGAAGGACGGCCTGACCGTCGACGACCTCGACCTGATCGAGATCAACGAGGCGTTCGCGGCCGTCGCCGTCCAGTCCATGAAGGACCTGGGCGTCACCTCGGACAAGGTCAACGTCAACGGCGGCGCGATCGCGCTCGGCCACCCCATCGGGATGTCCGGCGCCCGGGTCGTCCTGCACCTGGCCCTGGAGCTGAAGCGGCGGGGCGGTGGCACGGGCGCGGCCGCGCTGTGCGGCGGCGGCGGTCAGGGCGACGCGTTGATCATTCGCGTCCCGGGCAAGTAACACCGTAACGACACGAGGCAAGGCGAGAACGGAGCGGTGAACGTGGACGTGGACGTCCCCACGCTGGTCGAGCAGGCGCGAGCAGGCAGGCCGCGTGCGGTGGCCCGGCTGATCTCGCTGGTGGAGGGGGCGTCCCCGCAGCTCCGTGAGGTGATGGCGGCGCTGGCCCCGCTGGCGGGCCATGCGTACGTCATCGGTCTGACGGGCTCGCCGGGCGTCGGCAAGTCCACCTCCACCTCCGCCCTGGTCTCCGCCTACCGCCGGGCGGGCAAGCGGGTCGGCGTGCTCGCCGTCGACCCGTCCTCGCCGTTCTCCGGCGGTGCGCTGCTGGGCGACCGGGTCCGGATGTCGGACCACGCATCGGACCCGGGCGTCTACATCCGCTCCATGGCGACCCGGGGCCACCTCGGCGGCCTTGCCTGGGCCGCTCCGCAGGCCATCCGCGTCCTCGACGCGGCGGGCTGCGACGTGGTCCTCGTCGAGACGGTCGGCGTCGGCCAGTCCGAGGTGGAGATCGCCTCCCAGGCCGACACCTCCGTCGTGCTGCTCGCCCCGGGCATGGGCGACGGCATCCAGGCGGCGAAGGCCGGAATCCTGGAGATCGGCGACGTGTACGTGGTCAACAAGGCCGACCGCGACGGCGCCGACGCCACCGCCCGCGAGCTGAACCACATGCTGGGCCTCGGGGAGTCCCGGGGGCCCGGCGACTGGCGCCCCCCGATCGTGAAGACGGTCGCGGCCCGGGGCCAGGGCACGGACGAGGTCGTCGAGGCCCTGGAGAAGCACCGGGCCTGGATGGAGGAGCACGGCGTCCTGGCCGAACGCCGCACCGCCCGCGCGGCCCACGAGGTCGAGTCGATCGCGGTCACCGCGCTCCGCGAGAGGATCGCGGACCTGCGCGGCGACCGCCGCCTGCACGCCCTGGCGAAGCGGATCGTGGCGGGCAGCCTCGACCCGTACGCGGCGGCGGACGAGCTGGTGGCGGGGCTGACGGAGGGCTCCTGAGCGCCTGAGCGCGCGCTGAAGGCCCCCTGAGCGGATGTGTGCCGCTCAGGGGGCCTTCTCGCGTACGGGGCCGGGTAGGGGGCTGTTTACGAGCTCCCGTCAGTCGTCGTCGCCGTCCCGGTCGTCACGGTCGTCGCCCTGGTCGTCCCGGTCGTCGTTGCGGTCGTCCGCGCGGTCGTCCCGGTCGTCGCCGTCGTCGTCGCGGTCCGCCGTGACCTTGCCGGTCTTGGCGTCCACGCGCAGTTCGTGCTGCTTGCCGTCCTTGCCCGCGACGTCCACGTCCCAGCGCAGGACGTTGCTCCGGCTGCCGTCGTCATCGTCATCGTCGTCGTCCAGGTCGATCGACGTGATGGTGCCCGGCGCGGTCTTCAGGGCGGCCGCGGCCGCCTCGTCCAGGGTGACGGCGGAGGAGCGGGGCGCGTGGTCGTCGCGGTCGTCGTTGTCGTCGTCACGGGTCTTCAGGACCTTGCCGTTGCCGGCGTCCACCGTGACGTCGTGCCACTTCTTGTCGGAGCCCCGGACGTCCAGCTCCCACACCGCACGGCCGTCGTGGTCGTCGTCGTCCCGGTCCAGCTCGGCCCCGGTGACCGTGCCCGGAACGCTCTTCAGCGCGGCGGCGACGGCCTGGTCGAGGGAGATGCCGGCGCTCTTCGCGGCGGCCGGAGCCCGGTCGTCCGACCGGTCGTCGGAGGTGTCGTCCGTACGGTCGTCCCGGTCGTCGGCGAGGCTCACGGTGCCCGCGCTCCTGGTGGACGTGCGGTCGCGGTCGCCGTCGCTGTCCGCGAAGGCGACGGTGGCGGCGGCGGTGCCGCCGATCAGAACGGCCGCGGTGATCGCTGCGATGGTGACGTTGCGCTTCATGAGGTTCCTCCCCGAGAGCTGCTGTGCTGTTCGACGGGATCCACACTGCCGACCCGATGCTGAACGCAGCCTGAAGCCACCTGAAGGCGTCTTCAGGTGGAGTTTGCGAGGCTGTGCGCATGCGCCTGTTGATCGTGGAGGACGAGAAGCGTCTCGCGGTGTCCCTGGCCAGGGGACTGACCGCCGAGGGCTTCGCCGTGGATGTCGTGCACGACGGCCTGGAGGGGCTGCACCGGGCGAGCGAGGGCGGCTACGACCTGGTGATCCTCGACATCATGTTGCCCGGCATGAACGGCTACCGCGTCTGCTCGAACCTGCGCGCCGCCGGACACGAGGTGCCCATCCTCATGCTCACCGCCAAGGACGGCGAGTACGACGAGGCCGAGGGCCTGGACACCGGCGCCGACGACTATCTGACCAAGCCCTTCAGCTACGTCGTCCTCGTCGCCCGTGTCCGCGCCCTGCTGCGCCGGCGCGGGGCCGGAACCGCCGCGCCCGTGCTGACCGTCGGCCCCCTGCACATCGACACCGCCGCCCGCCGGGTGATCCGAGGTGAGGACGAAATCACCCTCACCGCCAAGGAGTTCGCCGTACTGGAGCAACTCGCCCTGCGCGCCGGGCAGGTGGTCAGCAAGGCGGAGATCCTTGAGCACGTCTGGGACTTCGCCTACGACGGCGACCCGAACATCGTCGAGGTCTACATCTCCACCCTGCGCCGCAAGTTGGGCGCCGCCACCATCCGCACCGTACGCGGCGCCGGCTACCGGCTGGAGGCGAAGTGAGGTCCGTCCGGGCCAGGGCCGCCCTCGGAGCCACCCTGGTCGTCGCCGTCGCCCTGATCGGGGCCGGTCTCGCCGTGCTCCTGGTCCTGCGGGACAACCTGATCGGCCAGGCGGACCTCCAGGCCGAGGTGGCCGCCCGCGATGTGGCCGGACAGCTCGCCACGGGCACCGCGTACGACGACGTGGAGCTGGACGACGAGGAGGACCACCCGGTCCAGGTGGTCGACGAGGAGGGCCGCGTCGTCCTCGTCTCCAAGGATCTGCGGGCCGTCACCGGCACCGGCGCGACGGGCGTCACCCCCGTGCCCTCGGACTCGGCGGGGGCCACCCCGTCACCCGGTGACGATGACGACGACGGGGACGACGGCCAGGACGACGACAGCAGCAGCCCGGACTCGGGCGAGGTGTCATCCGACGACCCGGAGTTCTCCGACGGCACCGCCACCGTCGACCGCACCACCGCCGACTACCGCTTCGCCGCCGTCGAGGCGACCACCCGGGACGGGGTCACCCTGACCGTGTACGCGGGCGCCCCGCTCGCCGCCGAGCAGGAGGCGGTCGGCACCGTGCGCGGGGCCATGCTGACCGGGCTGCCGGTGCTGCTGGTCGTCGTCGCCGGGGTGACCTGGCTGGTGACCCGGCGCGCGCTGCGGCCCGTCGAGGGCATCCGCCGTGAGATGGCCGCTATCACCGCGTCCGAGGACCTGGCCCGCCGGGTGCCGGAGCCCGACTCGCGGGACGAGATCGCCGCGCTGGCCCGGACGACGAACGAGACGCTGACCGTCCTGGAGGCGTCCGTGGAGCGGCAGCGGCGGTTCGTCGCGGACGCCTCGCACGAGCTGCGTTCCCCGATCGCCTCGCTCCGCACCCAGCTGGAGGTCGCCGAGGCCCACCCGGAGCTGCTGGACCTCCCGGGCGCGGTCGCCGACACCGTACGGCTCCAGGTGCTGGCGGCGGACCTGCTGCTGCTGGCCCGGCTGGACGCGGGGGAGAAGCCCGGCGGCGGGACGGTGGAGCTGGGCGCGCTGGTCCGCGAGGAGGTCTCGCAGCGGACCGGGGACCGGATCGCGGTGTCGGTGGAGGTCCCGGAGGGCGGGGCGTTCGAGGTGAACGGGTCGCGCGGGCAGCTGTCCCGGGTGATCGGCAATCTGCTGGACAACGCCCAGCGGCATGCCGAGGGGAGCGTCGCGGTGTCGGTCGCGGCCGACGGGCGCGGCGTGCGGGTCGAGGTCCGGGACGACGGGGCGGGCGTCCCCGAGGACGAGCGGGAGCGGATCTTCGAACGTTTCGTCCGGCTCGACGACGCGCGCAGCCGGGACGACGGCGGTGCCGGCCTGGGCCTCGCCATCGCCCGGGACGTCGCGGCCCGCCACGGCGGAACGCTCACGGTGCACCGGGCGGACGGGGGCGGTGCGGCCTTCCGGCTGTGGCTGCCGCGCCCGGCCTGATCAGCGGGGCGCGGCCCTGGTCGCTACAGCTTGCCGCGCTTGCCGCGCAGGTGTTCCGCGATCGGGGTCAGCGCCGCGTGCAGATCGGCCAGCGCCTCGGGGGACAGCAGGTCCATGAAGTGCTGCCGCACCGAGTCGACGTGGTGCGGGGCGACCTTCCTCATCGTCTCCGCGCCGTGCTCGGTGAGGACCGCGAACAGTCCGCGCCGGTCCGATTCGCAGTGCGTACGCCGCACCAGACCGGCGGTCTCCATGCGGGTGATCTGGTGCGAGAGCCGGCTCTTGGACTGCAGGGTGGCGGCGGCGAGGTCGCTCATCCGCATCCGCTGGTCGTCCGACTCGGAGAGGTTGACCAGGATCTCGTAGTCGTTCATGGTCAGGCCGAACGGCTGGAGGTCCTTCTCCAGCTGGTGCATCAGCAGCCTGCTGACGTCCAGGTGGGTGCGCCAGGCGCACTGCTCCGCGTCGCTCAGCCAGCGGGTGGCCGTCTCGGTCTCCATATATGGATTCTACCTAAGAAGTTGAAAGCCGGACGAAATCGGCGAGGTCTGGGGAGTGTGGCAATCGGCGCAGACGTTCGATGTCACACTCCGCAGACTACCGCTCACAAACCGAAGCGACGCTGGAGGTCCCCCAGCTGGCCGGGCATGCGCGGAGTGGAGCCGTGTTGACCCCCACCGCCCGGGCTGCCCGGAACGCCCGGCTCGTTCGGCACGAAGCCCGTCGCCTGCTCCGCCATCAGCGCCTCGGACGACTGGAGCAGCACCGTGCCCGCCCCGACGAACTCGAACTGGTGCTCCTCGCCCGACGTCCCGCCGATGCCCGTCAACGACCGGATCCCGCCCATCACGCCCGTCATGTACCCGTGGTCGTAGTGGTGGCAGGGGGAGGGGCAGTCGGCCCACCCCACCAGCGCCTGCGGATCCACCCGCAGCGGCGGCTCCATGAAGACCACCGGACCGTTGGAAGCGGCCACGAACTTCCCGGTGCCGATCAGCGTCACGAACCCCGGCACGATCGACTGCTTCAGCGCGAGCGACGGCTCGTACGCCAGCAGGTTCCCGGACCGGATCGTCAGGTTCCCGTCGTCCAGGTCGAAGGAGTTCACATCGAAGGCCCGGTCGGCCAGCAGCATCTTCCCGCTGCCCTCGGCCACCACCCAGTCGCTCGCGTGCAGCGGCGAATGGAAGCTGGAACGCACCAGCCGCTCGAACCGGCCGTGCCCGATCCCGTCGAAGTTGATCTGCCCGTAGTAGGCGATCATCTTGCCCTTCTGCAGGAACCACCGGCTCCCCTTGAGCTCCACGCAGAAGGTGTAGGAGTTGACGTTGTCGTCCGACGGCAGCGTCATCGGATCGAAGACCACGGGCGTGCTCACAGCTTCTCCTCCGACGCCTGGACGTACACCGCACCGCTCCCGCTCAGCTCCAGCTGGAACGCCTCGCCGGAGCCCCGCCCCACCATGTCCCGCCAGCCGACCGCCGTGGACAGCTTGTTGCGGACGTCCCCGTGGTGGGCGACATAGGCCTGCGGATCCACATGGACGTCCCGGCCCGGCGTGATCGGCAGCTCGATCACCCCGCCGTGCGCCATCACGGCGACCGCGCCGTGCCCCTTGAGCGTGGTGGTGAACAGGCCCTGGCCGGTCACCTGACCGCGCACCATGCCCATCACCCCGCCCTGCGAACCCATGAACATCGTGCCCTGCTGGAGCGTCCCGTCGAAGGCGAGCAGCCGGTCGGCCTCCACGTACAGGGTGTCGCCCGCCAGGTTGATCACCTGGATGTGGTGGCCGCCGTGGCCGAACATCACCGTGCCCGACCCCTCGACCGTCATCAGCGGCGTCGCCTCGCCCGCCACCCGGCGGCCGATCATCGACGCGAAACCGCCCTGACCGCCCTGGATGTTCGGGGTGAAGGAGACCTCGCCCCGGTACGCCAGCATCGCGCCGCGCTGGCTGAACAGCTTCTGGCCCGGCGCGAGCGTGGCCTCGACCATCTTGGAGTTGATCTCGCGGAACGGCATCAGACATCGCCCCCGACGGTGTTGCGCTCGCTGGGCTGGACGTAGACGAGGCCGTCGCCCTCGAAGCGGATCTGGAACGCCTCGCCGGAGCCCTCGCCCATCAGCGTCCGGAAGTTCACTCCCGACTGGAAGCTCTGCTGGAGCCGGCCCTGATGGGCGATGTACGCGCCGGGGTCGACCATCAGCGGATACTGCGGCGACACCCGCAGCAGCACCGCCGCCCCGTCCGACATGATCGCCGCCTGCCCGGTGCCCTCCACCGTGGTGGTGAACAGGCCGTTGCCGCTCGCCCCGCCGCGCAGCCCGGTGAACGTGGTGCCCGTGCGCAGCCCGGCGTCGGTGGCCAGCAGATTGCTCGCCTCCACGTACAGGGTGTCGCCGTGCAGCGCGACCAGATTGATCTCGCTCGCCCGGTCGGCGAAGTAGCAGGTGCCCTGCCCGGACACCTCCATCACGGTCATCTGCTCGCCGGTCAGCCGGCGGGTCACCATGCCGCGCAGCCCCTCACCGCCGCCGGACATCTTCTTGAAGGTCATCCGGCCGTCGTACGCGACCATCGAGCCGTTCTTCGCCTTGACGGCGTCGCCGGTCAGATCGACGGCGAGCGTCTTGCTGCCTTGGAGTCGGAACATCGCCACGCCCCGAAGGTAGCCCGTCGCCAGGCGCCCGTACCAGGTCCTACGGAACCGTTACGCCCCTGATGCTCCCCTGATGCGCGCGGGGACCGGCCCTGATATGCGGTGATACGCGCGGCCGTGCCCCACGACCGCCCCCCGCTCCGGGGGCGTACCGGCGCGATGTCACAATGTTGGCGGCTTGTGCCCGCGTTCACAAGCCCGCTCGCCCCCTCTCACCGAAGGTGCCCTCGTGGACATCAAGACCGCTTCCGCCCTACATCGGCTGCGCCTCATCTCGCTTCCCGAGGCGCTCTCCTTCCCGGCGCTCCTCATTTTCGGCTCGCTGCTCATGCGCGTCTCGGACATCGACTTCCTGATGCCGCCCCTCGGCATGATCCACGGCATCCTCTTCACGATCTACGTCGTGTTTCTGCTGGACGTCTGGGTCAAGGCCAAATGGCCGCTCAAGCGTGTCGCGCTGTTCTTCCTCCTCGCCGTCATCCCCTTCGGCGGCCTCTACGGCGACAAGCTGCTGAAGAAGTACGAGGCCGACGGCGTCATCGCCGCCCGCGCCCGGCGCGAGGGCACGGTCAGCGCATGATCGTCGCGTTCTCGGTCTCGCCGCTCGGAGTCGGCGAGGACGTCGGGGAGTACGTCGCCGACGCCGTGCGGGTCGTGCGGGAATCCGGGCTCCCCAACCGCACCGACGCGATGTTCACCTCCATCGAGGGGGAGTGGGACGAGGTCATGGACGTCGTCAAGCGTGCCGTGGCCGCCGTCGAGGCCCGCGCCGGTCGCGTCTCCCTGGTACTGAAGGCCGACATCCGGCCCGGCGTCACCGACGGTCTGACCTCGAAGGTCGAGACCGTGGAGCGGTATCTCGGGGGCTCCTGACCCTCTGACGCACCGTCCGCGCGGTTCGTCGCGCGTTCACCCGAAAAGCCCCCGGCGCCACACGGCCGGGGGCTTTTCCGGTCCCGGACCAAAAACCGCTCACTCGGACCTGCCAAGTCGACACGCCGTTAGCCGTCCCCTTCTGTGGGGATATCAACCCGTTCGACAGTGGGAGGCACGGTGCGGTCGGAGGGCTACGACTACGACACCTACAGCCGGCTCGCGGGTCCGCTCACGGAGCCGGAACCGACGGGGTACCGGGTGCGGTACAAGAGCCTGCTCTCGACGGAGAAGCACCGAATAAGAGCCGTGCTGCTGATGACGCTCGCCCCGGTGCTCACCGGGATCCTCCTGCTGTACCTGGTCTGGCCCACGCACTGGACCGAGCGGGAGAACGGGGAGCGCTGGCTGGTCGTCGCCGACACCGTGATGCTGGTGTCGATCGCTCTGATCGAGCTGTTCATGCTGGTCAACGTGGTCTCCATCGCGCACGCCACGCTCGTCGCGCGTGACCCGGTCCCGGTGACGCCCGAGCCCGGCACCCGGGTCGCCTTCCTGACCACGTACGTCCCCGGCAAGGAACCGCTCTCCATGGTCCGCGCCACCCTCAAGGGCGCCGTACAGATCGAGCACGCCGGCCCGCTGGACGTCTGGCTCCTCGACGAGGGCGACGACCCCGGGGCCCGGATGCTCTGCGCCGAGCTCGGCGTCCACCACTTCACCCGGCGCGGGGTCCCCGAGTGGAACCGCGACAAGGGCGTCCACAAGGCGAAGACCAAGCACGGCAACTACAACGCCTGGATCGCCCTGCACGGCGGCGACTACGACTTCTTCGCCTCCGTCGACACCGACCACGTGCCCATGCCCAACTTCCTGGAACGGATGATGGGCTACTTCCGCGACCCGGACGTCGCCTTCGTCGTCGGACCGCAGGTCTACGGGAACTACGACTCGGCCGTCACCAAGGCCGCCGAGTCGCAGCAGTTCCTCTTCCACGCCCTGATCCAGCGCGCGGGCAACCGCTACGGCGCCCCCATGTTCGTCGGCACCAACAACGTCGTGCGCATCGCCGCGCTGCGCCAGGTCGGCGGCCTGTACGACTCGATCACCGAGGACATGGCCACCGGTTTCGAGATCCACCGCCGCCGCAACCCGCGCACCGGGCACTACTGGCGTTCCGTCTACACCCCCGACGTGCTCGCCGTGGGCGAGGGCCCCGCCTCCTGGACGGACTTCTTCACCCAGCAGCTGCGCTGGTCGAGGGGGACGTACGAGACGCTGTTCAAGCAGTACGGCAAGGCGCTCCTCCGGGTGCCCCCCGGGCGCCTCTTCAGCTACACGCTGATGCTCGTCTACTACCCGATGACCGCCGTCAACTGGCTGCTGGGCATTCTCAGCTGTGTGCTGTTCCTCTGGTTCGGCGCCTCCGGCACCCAGGTCGCCGCCTCCATCTGGCTGATGCTCTACAGCGACGCCGCAGCCCTCCAGATCGGGCTCTACCTCTGGAACCGCCGCCACAACGTCTCGCCCCACGAGCCCGAGGGCTCCGGCGGCCTCGCGGGCATGGCCATGTCCGCGCTCTCCGCGCCGATCTACCTGAAGTCGCTGGGCTCGGCCGTGCTGCGCACCGACGGCCGGTTCGTCGTCACGCCCAAGGGCGGCCAGGTCTCCCCGGACCGGCTGCTCACCTTCCGTATCCACCTCTTCTGGGCGGCGGTCCTGCTGTCCTCGCTCGCCGCGTCGGTGTACCTCGACCACACCCATGTCGCGATGCGCACCTGGGCGACGCTGGGCCTCGCGATATCCCTCTCCCCGGTCGCCGTGTGGGCCTGGACCGTCCGGCAGGACAAGCGCGCCGGGGCCGCACGCGCCGTCCCCGTCCCGGCGCCCCCGCCGCCCGAACCGGCGTACGTCACCACGACGACGGCACCCGCCCCGTCGGCGACCACCACGGCGAGTGCCACCACCACCGCAGGAGGGAACTGAGCCATGGCCTACCGGCCCTCGAAGAAGACGAGGAAGACGCTCCTGGGCGGCGGCGCGGTGGTGCTGCTCGCCGGCCTGAACGCTCCCGCGGCGCTGTCCTTCGCCGAGGACAGGTATCACGCGTACAAGATCGACCAGCCGGCGTACAAGGCGGAGTACGGCTCCTGGGAGCGCGTGAACATCCCGAAGGAGTACCGCACCAACGCGATCCACGCGGCGCTCCTGCACACCGGGAAGGTCCTGATCGTCGCGGGCTCCGGCAACGACGAGAAGCACTTCGACGAAGGCACCTTCGACACCGTGCTGTGGGACCCGGCCGAGAACACCTTCCAGAAGATCCCCACCCCGGAGGACTTCTTCTGCGGCGGCCACGCCCAGCTTCCCGACGGCCGCCTCCTGATCGCCGGCGGCACCGCCCGCTACGAGGTGCTCGACGACAAGGTGAAGCGGGCCGGCGGCGGTATGCGGGTCAAGAACGAGAACCCGGACAAGCCGCTGAAGCTCAAGAAGGGCACGGTCTTCCGCTCGCCGTCGGGCGTCGAGTACCGGGCCAGGTTCGACGTCACCGTGCCCAAGGCGAAGCGCGAGTTCGAGGTCGACTACTTCGAGAGCGGCCAGATGAAGCCGTGGAAGACGAAGGTGACCGCAGCCGAGCAGCGGGTCTTCGTCGAGGCGGTGGACGACGGCCCGGACGCGGTGGCGACGGACGCCGCCCAGTACGAGATCGTCGGGCTGAAGGGCAAGGAGGCCGCCAACTCCTACGGCCTCGCCGAGAAGATCACCATGGACAAGCAGGACTTCCAGGGGATCCGGGCCGCCTACGAGTTCGATCCGACGGCGGAGAAGTACATCAGGGTCGACCCCATGAAGGAGGCCCGCTGGTACCCGACCCTCGTCGGTCTGGAGGACGGCCGGGTGCTCTCCGTCTCCGGTCTCGACGACGTCGGCGCGATCCTGCCGGGCGACAACGAGATCTACGACCCCAAGACCAAGAAGTGGGGCAAGGGCCCCTTCCACTACTTCCCGACCTACCCGGCGCTGTTCCTCACCAAGGGCGGCAAGCTCTTCTACCCGGGCGCCAACGCCGGTTACGGCCCGGCGGACAAGGGGCGCGAGCCCGGCATCTGGGACCTGAAGAAGAACACCTTCACCAAGGTCCCCGGCCTCACCGACACCGACCAGCTGGAGACGGCGGCCTCGCTGATGCTGCCGCCCGTGCAGGACCAGAAGGTGATGGTGCTGGGCGGCGGAGGGGTCGGCGAGTCCAAGAAGTCCACGGCCCGCACGGCCGTCATCGACCTGAAGCAGGACAGCCCGGCCTTCGAGGCGGGCCCCGACCTGCCGCAGGGTACGCGCTACCTCAACAGCGTGATCATGCCCGACGACACCGTCTTCACCAGCGGCGGATCCGAGGACTACCGGGGCCGCGGGGCCAGCAACATCCTGAAGGCGCAGTCCTACGACCCGAAGACCAACACCTTCAAGGAGGCCGCCGAGCCGACGGTGGGCCGCAACTACCACTCCGAGGCGCTGCTGCTGCCCGACGGACGGGTGGCGACCTTCGGCTCCGACTCCCTCTACGGCGACAAGGACAACACCAAGCTCGGCAAGTTCGAGCAGCGCATGGAGGTCTACACCCCGCCCGCCCTGCACCGCGCCAAGGACAAGCGCCCGGTGGTCGGGAGCGGTCCCGAGATTGCCGAGCGCGGCACGACGGTCACGTACGAGAGCGCCGACGCGGACCGCATCGCCACCGCCCGGCTGATGCGCCCGAGCGCCGTCACCCACACCACCGACGTGGAACAGCGCTCCATCGAGCTGGGGCTGAAGAAGGCCGGCGGCAAGCTGAGCGTGACCGTGCCGGACGACCCCACGCTCGTGCCGCCCGGCTGGTACATGCTCTTCGTCACCGACACCGACGGCGTCCCCTCCGAAGCGAAATGGGTCAAGGTCGCCTGAGTGCGCGCGGCGGCCTCAGGAGGCGGCGCGCCGGGCGAGGCCGAGGGCGTACTCCGGCCACCAGTCGCCGGCCGGCGGGCCGCCCCGGCAGGTGCCGTCGGAGTCGCCGGGCCGCTTGATCCACAGGTAGGCGTCGAGCCGGTCGTCGCCGGTGTCGGTGGTCGGGGGCGTACCGAGCCCCCGGCCCGGCGGGTTGCACCAGGCCTCCTCGCGGCCCCCGGAGAGGGGGCCGTTGCCGTTGCGGCTGGTGTCGATCACGAAGTGCGAGCCGCCCACCGCGTCGGAGAGCTGTCCCGCGTACGTCTTCACGCTGTCGTTCGACTGGAAGTTGGAGACGTTCAGCGAGAAGCCGTCGGCCCGCTCGACGCCCGCCTGCCGCAGCGGCTGCGCCATCTTGGCCGGCTCGTCGATCCAGTCCGGATTGCCCGCGTCCAGATATACCTTGGTGTTCGGGAGGGCCTTGAGGGTGTCCACCGCCTCGGAGAGGAGCTGGTAGCGCTCGGCGTGGTGCTCGGGCGGGGTGCAGCCGTCCGTGATGTGGGGGAGCGCGTCCGGCTCCAGGATCACGGTCGCGGGGGCGTCCCCGACCGCGCCGGCGAACTCCCCGATCCAGGAACGGTAGGCGTCCGCGTCCTTCGCGCCGCCCGCGGAGTACAGCCCGCAGTCGCGGTGCGGGATGTTGTACGCCACGAGCACGACGGTCTTCTTCGTCCGGGCGGCGGACCGCACGGCGGACCGGATCCCCGGGGCCGGGTCGTCCCACGCGGGCCAGTCGGCCACCGGCCGCTCGGAGATCCGCCGGAGGATCTTCGCCTCCGCGTCGCGTCCCCCCTTCTCCCAGGCGCGTACCTGGCGGGCCGCGTCGCTGTCCGGGTCGACCCAGAACGGGGAGGCCGCGCTCGGGGCGGGTTCCCCCCGGACGAGTCCGTCCCCCTCCTCGGCGGCCCCGGTGACGCGCGGCTGTGGCGTCGAGCACCCCCCGGTGAGGGCGGTCGCCAGGGCGAGGGCGGCCAGGACACGGACGGTACGGGGGAGAGCGCGCGGGACGATGCTGCGGCCGGACATCCAGACCCCTCGGGCGGCGGTGGCTCACGGACACGGGGAAACAGGGGCAATCGTGACATAGTGGTTACAGGGAGTGGTGGCGCGACACCGTCCGTGACGCGTCTGTACGTACGCCCGCTGGATTCCTGACGGGTCCCTACGCACGCGGGTGCGCCTTCACTCCGAGGCGGCCAGCGTTCCCACGCACGCGGGTGCGCCGTCACTCCGAGGCGGCCAGCGCGATCCCCAGCGGTGTTCGCTCGTACAGCACCTGGTGTCCGTAACGCCGCGAGGTCAGCAGCCCCGCCCCGCGCAGCACGGAGAGATGGGCCGAGACGGACGAGGCGGCCAGGCCCAGCCGGTGCGCCAGCGCGCTCGTCCCGGCCGGTTCGTCCAGCGCGCAGAGCACGTCGGCCCGGGCCCGGCCGAGCAGCCGGGCGAGGGTCTCGGGCGTCCGCTCCCCGGCCTCGCTCCACAGCCCGCCGATCCCGCGCGCCGGGTAGATCAGCCCGGGCTGCCAGGGTTCCAGGTGGCCGCCCACCACCTCGGGCCAGACGAAGACGCTCGGCATCAGCACCAGCCCCTGGCCGCCCAGCGCCTGGTGGTGGTCGCCCCGCGTCCCCTTCACGGTGAGCGTCGAACCGTTCCAGCTCAACTGGCTGCTCACCTCGCCCAGCAGCCCTTCCAGACCGCTGTCCGCCAGTCGGCGGGAGTGGTAGGCGATGTCCGCCTCCAGGAGGGCCCGCAGCCGGGGCCAGTACGGCTCGATCAGGGTCTGCCAGACCTGCTCCAGCAGATCGGCGAGCTCACGCACGGCCCGTGCCGGATCGGCCAGCAGCCGCCGGCCCGTCGCGGAGTCCCGGGCACCGGGCCGTTCCGCCAGCGCCAGCGCCATGTCCGCCCACGCCACCTCCGGGTCGACCGCCCGGACGCCCGCGATCTCCTCGTCGAAGGTGGCGAACGGACCGATCGGCGGCGGGCAGATGAAGTCCGGGTTGTGGCCGCCGTCCGGCATCAGCAGCCACAGCGGTTCGAGGTCGAGGGCGGCGGCCGCCGTGCGGATCCGCCGGAGCCAGGGCAGGTGGTAGCCGTGCCGGTGGCGACGGGCCAGGGTGCGCACGGCCTCCTGGGTCTCGAACAGCGGCGAGAGGGCGAACCGGCAGCGCAGCAGATCGCTCTCGGTGAAGTGCAACTGGAACGGCACGCCTCTCCCTCCGCCGTGGACTCCTCGCGGGTCTCAACATTCGTGCTGAGCCGAAAGTCTACGGAGGGCGGGGGCCCGGGCCCCAGTCTCGTCCCATGCCGACCGACAGCCCCGCCCCGGCGGACACACCCCGTACCCCGCCCGCCGGGGCGGGGCAGGTCCCGGCTCCGTTCCCGGAGCGTGCCGCCCTCCCCGACCCGGGCCCCGCGCCCACGCTCCGGGACCCCGACGCCCCGGCCCCCGGCCCCGGTGGCCCGGCTCCCGCCACCCCGCGCGGCTACCGCGCGGTCTTCGCCGTGGCCGAGTTCCGGGCCGTCTTCGCCGCGCATCTGCTCTCGCTGCTCGGCGTCGTCGTCAGCGAGCTCGCGCTCACCGTCCTCGTCTACGACCTCACCGGCTCCCCGCTGCTCAGCGCGCTGACGTTCGCGCTGGGGCTGCTCCCGTACATCGTCGGCGGCACACTCTTCGCCGGGGTCGCCGACCGCTACCCGGCCCGCCGCGTCCTGGTCGTCTGCGATCTGCTCTGCGCGGTCTGCGTCGCCGTGATGCTCGTGCCCGCCACCCCGGTCGCCGGACTCCTCGCGCTGCGCTGCCTGGTCGCCGCGATCGCGCCCGTCTTCACCGGGACCCGGATGGCGGCGCTCACCGACATCCTCGGCGAGGGCGACCTCTACGTCCTGGGCCGCTCCCTGCTGCGGATCGTCTCGCAGAGCGCGATGCTCATCGGGTTCGGCGCCGGCGGGATGCTGCTCACCGTGCTGTCCCCGCGCGGCGCGATCACCGTCACCGTGCTGACCTTCCTCTGCTCGGCCGCCCTCCTGCGCTTCGGCACCCAGGACCGCCCCGCCCGCGCCACCCCCGGCGAGGGCGCGGGCGGGACCCTCCTCAAGGAGTCGCTCTCGGGGGCCCGCCTGGTCCTGGGCGACCGCCGCATCCGCGCCCTGATGCTCCTGTTCTGGCTGCCCGCGATGTTCGTCGTGGCCCCGGAGGCGCTCGCCGCCCCCTACGCCGACGCGATCGGGGCCTCGCCCGCCGCGCTCGGGCTGCTGCTCTGCGCGATGGCCGTCGGGCACATCGGGGCCGAACTGTTCGTGGGGTCCGCGCTCAGCCCCCGTAACCGCTCCCGGATCGTCCTGCCGGTCGCCGCCGTCGGCCTGCTGCCGCTGCTCGTGTACGCGGTCCGGCCCGGGCTGCCGCTCGCCCTGGCCGCCCTCGCGCTGGCCGGGGCGGGGGCGGCGTACGTCATCGGGCTCGACCAGTGGTTCGTCGACGCCGTGCCCCAGGAGCTGCGCGGCCGGGCCATGACGCTGCTCACCGCCGGGCTGATGACCGTGCAGGGTCTCGGGATGGCGCTTGCGGGGCTCGCGGCCGAGTTCTTCCCGGTCCACCAGGTGGTCGCCGGATCCGGAATCATCGGTACCGTCTGCACGCTCCTGCTCGTCGCCGAGGTCCGCCGGACGGACCCCCGGCGGATGCCGTATACCGAAGAACGAGACGGGGCTGACCGGCATGTGACCAGTCGGTAAGGTCGGTGCCGTGCCGAAGCCGCTCAGCCTTCCCTTCGATCCCATCGCCCGTGCCGACGAGCTCTGGCAGCAGCGCTGGGGACCCGTGCCCTCGATGGGGGCGATCACCTCGATCATGCGGGCCCAGCAGATCCTGCTCGCCGAGGTCGACGCCGTCGTCAAGCCGTACGGGCTGACCTTCGCCCGGTACGAGGCGCTGGTGCTGCTCACCTTCTCCAAGGCCGGGGAGCTGCCGATGTCCAAGATCGGTGAGCGGCTGATGGTGCACCCCACCTCGGTCACCAACACCGTGGACCGGCTGGTGAAGTCCGGTCTGGTCGACAAGCGGCCCAACCCCAACGACGGCCGCGGAACCCTCGCCTCCATCACGGACAAGGGCCGCGACGTCGTCGAGGCGGCCACCCGGGACCTGGTCGCGGTCGACTTCGGACTCGGGGTCTACGACTCCGAGGAGTGCGCCGAGATCTTCGCCATGCTCCGCCCGCTGCGAGTGGCGGCCAAGGACTTCGAGGAGCGCTGAGCGCGGCCTTCCCGTGAGGAGCGTTTCTCCGTGAAGGGAGGCCTTTCCGGTAGGAGGGGTCGCGCGAAGATCGCCCCGGACGCCCGGTTACGCTCGATGCCATGAAACAGAACGTGCTCACCCGCTACCGGGTGATGGCCTACGTCACCGCCATCTGGCTGCTCGTCTTCACCGTGGCGATCATCGCGAAGTACGGCTTCGAGACCGGCGACACCATGCTGATCTCCCAGATCCACGGCGTGCTGTTCATCGTCTACGTCGTCTTCGCCTTCGACCTCGGCTCCAAGGCGAAGTGGCCCTTCGGCAAGCTCCTGTGGGTGCTGGCCGCGGGCTGCATCCCCTTCGCCTCGTTCTTCGTCGAACCGAAGGTCAGCCGCGAGGCCCGCGCCCTGGTCACCGACCCGGCCCCGGCCCCCGCGAAGGTCTGACCCGGCACCTCCGGCATCGCCTCGAACCGCCCCGCGCACAAAGCGCCGGGCGGTTTGCCATCGACATTTACTAGGACGTCCTAGTAAATTCGAGGGTATGGACGCTGACGCGATCGAGGAAGGCCGCCTCCGCTGGCAGGCCCGTTACGACAAGGCCCGCAAGCGTGACGCGGACTTCACCACGCTCTCCGGGGACCCGGTCGAGCCCGCGTACGGGCCCCGCCCCGGTGACACGTACGAGGGATTCGAGCGGATCGGCTGGCCGGGGGAGTACCCCTTCACCCGTGGTCTGCACCCCACCGGCTACCGGGGCCGTACGTGGACGATCCGCCAGTTCGCCGGCTTCGGCAACGCCCAGCAGACCAACGAGCGCTACAAGATGATCCTCGCGGCGGGCGGCGGCGGCCTCAGCGTCGCCTTCGACATGCCCACGCTCATGGGCCGCGACTCCGACGACCCGCGCTCGCTCGGCGAGGTCGGCCACTGCGGGGTCGCCATCGACTCCGCCGCCGACATGGAGATCCTCTTCGGGGACATCCCCCTCGGTGACGTCACCACCTCCATGACGATCAGCGGCCCGGCCGTCCCCGTCTTCTGCATGTACCTGGTCGCCGCCGAGCGCCAGGGCGTCGACCCGGGCGTGCTCAACGGCACGCTCCAGACCGACATCTTCAAGGAGTACATCGCGCAGAAGGAGTGGCTCTTCCAGCCCGAGCCCCACCTGCGCCTCATCGGCGACCTGATGGAGCACTGCGCCGCCTCCATCCCCGCCTACAAGCCGCTCTCCGTCTCCGGCTACCACATCCGCGAGGCCGGAGCCACGGCCGCGCAGGAGCTGGCGTACACGCTGGCCGACGGCTTCGGCTATGTGGAGCTGGGCCTTTCGCGCGGTCTCGACGTCGACACCTTCGCCCCCGGCCTCTCCTTCTTCTTCGACGCCCACCTCGACTTCTTCGAGGAGATCGCCAAGTTCCGCGCCGCCCGCCGCATCTGGGCCCGCTGGATGAAGGAGACGTACGGCGCGAAGACCGACAAGGCGCAGTGGCTCCGCTTCCACACCCAGACCGCCGGGGTCTCCCTCACCGCGCAGCAGCCGTACAACAACGTCGTCCGCACCGCCGTGGAGGCGCTCTCCGCCGTCCTCGGCGGCACGAACTCACTCCACACCAACGCCCTCGACGAGACCCTCGCGCTCCCCTCCGAGCAGGCCGCCGAGATCGCCCTGCGCACCCAGCAGGTGCTGATGGAGGAGACCGGCGTCGCCAACGTGGCCGACCCGCTCGGCGGCTCCTGGTACGTGGAGCAGCTCACCGACCGGATCGAGGCCGAGGCCGAGAAGATCTTCGACCAGATCAAGGAGCGCGGCACCCGGGCCCACCCCGACGGGCAGCACCCCATCGGGCCGATGACCTCCGGCATCCTGCGCGGCATCGAGGACGGCTGGTTCACCGGCGAGATCGCCGAGTCCGCCTTCCAGTACCAGCGCGCCCTGGAGAAGGGCGACAAGCGGGTCGTCGGCGTCAACGTCCACCACGGCTCGGTCACCGGCGACCTGGAGATCCTCCGGGTCAGCCACGAGGTCGAGCGCGACCAGGTCAGCCAGCTCGCCGACCGCAAGGCCGCCCGCGACGACGCCAAGGTCACCGCCGCGCTGGACGCGATGCTCGCCGCCGCCCGCGACGGCTCGAACATGATCGCGCCGATGCTCGACGCCGTACGGGCCGAGGCCACGCTCGGCGAGATCTGCGGGGTGCTGCGCGACGAGTGGGGCGTCTACACGGAGCCGCCGGGCTTCTGAGGACGTGCGGCCGGGGCGCGGAAACTCCCCGGAACGTGCGGCCGGGGCGCGGAGACGCCCCGGCCGCGGACCGGCTTCCTCAGCCGGGCAGGCGGCGGCAGTACAGCGCGTCCGGGGTGCCACCGCGGCCGATCGCCGTGGAGAAGGCGATGCCCGCCGCGTACTCGTCGGCCCGGCACTGCGCCTTGTGGTACCCCTTCGCGTAGTCCCCGCCCTCGCCGGAGGCCGGGCGGCTGTCGCCCCGGTCGTCCCACAGGGTGCGGCCCTCGCCCGTGAGCGTGACCCGGGCCGGGGCGCACAGCACCGCCGACACCCGGTCGCCGCGCACGCTGTAGCCGGTCATGAACTGCCCCTGCGAGCACTGGTACTTGGTGAAGCCACGAGCCCAGTCCGTGGTGACGCCGGCCTCCGAGGTCACCTTGCTCAGCGCCCCCGGAGCACCGAGACCGGCGGCCCCCGCGTCGGTGCACAGACCGCCCTGCCCGCGCTGACTGATGCCGATGAGGCGCTGGTCGTCCGGGCAGGTCAGCTTCCGGGCCCCGCCGTCCCAGTCGGCCGCCGCCCGCAGGGAGCGGTTGGCGTCCGCGTGGGTGGCCTTCAGCATCGACCAGGTCCGCACCGGCTCCACCACGCCCTGCCGCCCCGCCGCCGAGGTCAGCGCGCGCCAGGCGGTGGAGCGCCAGTCGTCGGGGTCCAGGACGCTGCGCCGCTCGCCGTTCCCGTCGTAGCGGACCAGGCCCCACTGGTTACCCCGGTCGCCGTCGTGGAAGCCGACGACGGGCCAGTAGGCGAAGTCGAGATCGTGCGCGACCAGGAAGTCCACGGTGTTGGCGAACCACGCGCGGTCCGTGGCGTCCGCGTCCTTCGCCACCCCGAACTCGCTGATCCAGACGGGCGCGGTGAAGTGCCGGTCGGGGGTGTCGGCCACATAGGCGGAGCTGCGGTGCATCTCGGCGAACAGCTCCGCGCGGCTCAGATCGCGGTAGCGCGGATCACTGGTCTCCCCGATCCCGGTCGCACCGCTGTGCCGGGGGCCGGTGTAGCCGTAGTAGTGGGCGGCGTAGACGAGTTTGTGCGAGCGCACCAGCGTGTGCGACAGCTCCGCCACCGGCTTGAGGTGCGGGCGGTCGCGCCAGAAGCCGTCCACCGGGATACCGGCCCAGTTGATGCCCTCGACCATGATGAGCAGGTCCGGGTTGGCGTCCTTGAGGATGCGGTCGCCCGCGCGCTGGGCGGCGGCGGCCCAGTCGTGCGCGTCGCCGCGCCCCCAGTTGGGGTCGTCCCACACGTCACGGCGGACCTCGTTGCGCAGATCGGCCCCGACCACACGGGGGTTGGAGCGGTAGCGCTTTGCCAGCAGCACCCAGTCCTCGATCCACTCCTCGGTGCTCTGGCCGCTGTTCCAGCGCTCGCTGCCGTCCACCCCGCAGCACCAACGGGTCTGCGTGCTGTGGTTGTTGAGGATGACCGCGAACCCGGCGTCGGTCAGCGCGCGGACCGCCCGGTCGAAGACCTCCAGGGGGCGCAGGCCGTTCAGCTCCGGATTGGCGGTCAGCCCGGAGACCGGCCGGGTGTCGTCGGTCATCTGGTTGGAGAAGGGCAGCCGGACACTGTTGAGCCCCAACTCCCGGAAATCGGCGATGATCTCGCCCATCGGCTTCCGGTCGAGCCCGAGGGGCGCCCGGTGGCCCACCTCGCCCGCGTGGTTGTTGGCCGGATCGTCCTCCGGTCCGGAGCCGTTCCAGGTGCCGCTGGAGCCGTGCCAGTTACCGGACTTGAGCTTGAAGCGGCGGCCCTCGGCATCCACGACGTAGCGGCCGCGGGTGCTCAGGGGCGGCGTCCAGTGGGGCGACGCTGCCGGTTGTGCGGCGGCGGGGGCGGTCGCTGCGGGCCGCTCCGGCTGGGCGGTGGCCGCAGTGGGGGAGAGCAGCGCTCCGGTCAACAGGAGGACGAGCGGGGCCAGTAAGCGCGTACGCACGGGGCGACTCCTCTGGTCGGAAGGATCGCCCCGAGACTAAGGTCCACGCCGCCACTCTTGAAGGGCCCCTGACAACCTTGTCACCCCGCCTGGGCGCCCGCCAGCCCCAGCAGCAGCAGCGAGGTGAAGCCGCTCGCCCACTCGGCGTCCACCGGCTCCGCGCTCACCAGGGTCCGGTGCACCACCGCACCGGCGATCACGTCGAAGATCAGGTCCGCGTTCCGGGCCGCGGTCGACGCGTCGTCCTCGTACCGCAGTTCACCGCGGGCCTGGGCGCGCTCCCGGCCCAGCAGCACCAGCCGCTTCTGCCGGTCCACGATGGCCGAGCGGATCCGGTGGCGCAGCGAGTCGTCCCGGGTGGACTCGGCGACCACCGCCATCAGCGCCGTTCGGGCCTCCGGCCGCTCCAGCAGCGCGGCGAACTGGAGCACGACGCCCTGCACATCGGCGGCCAGGCTGCCCCGGTCGGGCAGCTCCAGCTCGTCGAAGAGGACCGCGACCGCGTCCACGACCAGCTCGTTCTTGCCCGCCCAGCGCCGGTAGAGGGTCGTCTTGGCGACCCCGGCCCGGGTCGCCACATCGCTCATCGTCAGCTTCGACCAGCCGAGATCCACCAGGGACGCCCGCGTCGCCTCAAGGATCGCGGCATCGGCCGCGGTGCTGCGCGGACGCCCTGTTCGGGTGGCTTTGGGGTCGGTGTCGCTCATGATGCGGCGACCATACCGGTCGGTAGGGAGAGCGGTTGTGCCCCGGTGCCCGTGAGACAGATCACCGGGATCACCTGTTCCGGCAGGCTGATCGGCAGTTACGCTACGGGTCGTAGCGTAAGGAAGGCGGTCAGGATCGCCCCGGACGCCACGGAACACACGAGCGACAGCCACCGGGGCCTTCAGAGGGCCCCAGGCGCCGGGTGGGGACCCGGAGCCGCACGGACCGGCCCGGATGGGGATCCGGCAGGTCCACCAGGGTCTTTCCAGGCCCAGCAGGGCCTTTCAGGGGCCCGCAGCCGTTCCGGTCCGTCCGCCCTCGCACGCCGGTGAGGGCCCCGGGCCGGGCCGGTTCTGGCGCTCGCTTTTCGCAGCGGCGCGGTCTCGGGGGAGGATGTACGTATGCAGCCTAGGAACATGTCCATGAGCGGTGTTGTCGACCTCGCCGCGGTCAAGGCGGCCGGAGAGGCCAAGGCCAAGGCGGAGCAGGCCCGCGCGGAGGCCGCCCGCACCGGGGGCGCCGGCGCCGTGTCGCCCGCCGCCCTGGTGATCGACGTCGATGAAGCCGGTTTCGAGCGCGATGTCCTCCAGCGCTCCGCCGAGGTCCCCGTCGTCATCGACTTCTGGGCCGAGTGGTGCGAGCCGTGCAAGCAGCTGGGCCCCCTGCTGGAGCGCCTGGCCGTCGAGTACAACGGCCGCTTCCTGCTGGCCAAGGTCGATGTCGACGCCAACCAGATGCTGATGCAGCAGTTCGGCATCCAGGGCATTCCGGCCGTTTTCGCCGTCGTCGCCGGCCAGGCCCTCCCGCTCTTCCAGGGCGCCGCCCCCGAGGCCCAGATCCGCGAGACGCTGGACCAGCTGATCCAGGTCGGCGAGGAGCGCTTCGGCCTCACCGGGATCGCCGTCGACCCGGACGCAGGGGCGCCGGGAGCGGCCCCGGCCGAGGTGCCGGCCGGTCCGTACGACGCGCTGCTGGAGGCTGCCGCGTCCGCGCTCGACGCCAATGACTTCCCCGGCGCGGTCCAGGCGTACAAGAACGTCCTCGTGGACGACCCGGGCAACCCGGAGGCCAAGCTCGGCCTCGCCCAGGCGGAGCTGCTCGGCCGCGTCCAGAGCATGGACCCGCAGGCGGTCCGCAAGGAGGCGGCGGACAACCCGGGCGATGTGAACGCCCAGATCGCCGCGGCCGATCTCGACCTGGTCGGCGGCCATGTCGAGGACGCCTTCGGCCGGCTCGTCGAGGCGGTCCGCCGCACGGCCGGCGACGACCGGAACGCCGCCCGGCTCCGGCTGCTGGAGCTGTTCGAGGTGATCGGTCCGGAGGACCCCAGGGTCACCGCCGCACGCACCGCGCTGGCCCGCGTCCTGTTCTGACCCGGCCCGCCGTCCGCTTCGGACGCGCCCGATTGTGCCGATGTGACAAGGCGGCCGCACTGCCCACCGGGCGGTGCGGCCGTTTTGCCGTTCCGATGCCGAATACGGGCGCCGTAAGCCCTCGCTTTACCAAAACTTGACAAAGATGCAAGCTGTTACTCGCAGTAAGCCGGGCGGACTGTTCTGTCCTGTTTCCAGGAAGTTTCCCGCCATTCCGATGTCCTTTTCGTGCCACCCTGCGTCGCCGCTCGATGCCGCCCTGTCGTCCTGTGGTTATCGGGCCGTTACTAGCCAGTAACGATCCCCCTTGTGCCAGGGCCGTGAATGGACCACGATCGGCCACGCTCGGTCCAATACCTTCCGCCCGGTCTCCAGCCGGTGTCCGAGGGTCTGTTGGGTCCCCACCGGGTGGGTCGGCGGCAGAGGCGCCGGCCGTGGACAGGGGGGTTCCCGCTCACAGGCGGGGCCTGTCCGACCGGCCGCGCGGACAGTGCGGCCCGTGGTTGTCGCTCGGGGGTGAACGCCGGTGGATCGGATGCGGGACACGTCTCCGATACGGGCGCTCTCCTTCCCGAGGGCGTAGCACTTCTCCCATCCCAGGACGGGCACGACGCCCGGCCGGAGATGTACGTCCGAGAAGAAGGAGCAAGTATGGGTTCCCAGGTTCGCGGTGGGACGAGATGGAAGCGGTTCGCTCTGGTCATGGTGCCGAGCGTCGCCGCGACGGCCGCGGTGGGCATAGGCCTGGCCCAGGGCGCGCTGGCGGCTTCGTTCAGCGTTTCCGGCCAGGAGTTCAAGGTCAAGGCCAAGGAGCTGGAGGGCTGGGACTTCGTCCAGTACGGCAGCGTGGCATCGGGCAAGACGCTGGACGGCAAGCCGCAGCATGCTCCCGTCGCGGTGTCCGGGTTCAGCAAGGCCTACATCACCAACATGTGCCAGTCGGTGGTGACGCCGAACCTGCCGTTCGGGCTGGGTAACGTCACCCTCCAGCTGACGGCCGGCACCGGCGACAAGAAGGTCTACGCCAAGGACCTCTACCTGGATGTCTCGGAGCTGGGCGCGGACGCCACGTTCAAGAACATCGACATCGGCGTCGCGGCGGGCTCGCTGCCCAAGGACGACACCAAGCCCGGCATCCAGCCGGGAACGCAGGCCAATCCGAACGGCTTCTCCCAGCGCGCGGACAAGGCAGTGCTGACGGATGTCGAGCAGAAGGCATGGGCGACGACGGCGGGCACGTTCAAGCTCCCCGACCTGTCGCTGAAGCTGGTCTCCGGCGTCAAGGAGTGCTACTAGCACTCGCCCGGGCGGCCGGGGCTGCAACGGCGTCCGGCCGCCCACCCTTTCTTCTTCTCCTTCAGCAGTACCGGTTCCAGGGAGCTGTTTTCCATGAGCCCCGAGTCCACAGGGCAGAACGAGCACTACATCCGCGTCTATCGGCGACGCTTCCGCGCCTGGCGGGGTAACCGGCCGTTCTGGGCCGGACTGTTCACCATGGTCGGTGGCGTTCCCATCGCCTACTTCCCGTATGCCAACATGCATCTCGGCAACGTGACGCTGGCCATGTCCACCACGGCCGGCGCCGGATCCCTGATCATCGGGGTCCTGCTGGTCACGCTGGGCCTGACGATGTGGTTCCACAGCATCGTGCGGGTGTTCGCCGGCGTCGCGGCCATTCTGCTCGCGCTGATCTCCATACCCGTCGCCAACATCGGCGGCTTCATCGTCGGATTCCTCTTCTCCCTCATCGGCGGAGCCCTGTCCATTTCCTGGGCACCGGGAGACCCGAAGAGCGTCGAGGAGGCCCCGCGCCCGGACCAGCCGTACGAGGAGCGCCCCGAGGGCGAGCTCCAGGGGGCGGCGGCCGTGCCGCAGCAGCAGGGCGCCGAGTTCGACGCGCCGGCCGAGGGCGGGAGGCATCGTGCGGGGTGACGACGGACAGCGGGCGGACGCCCGCCTCGGCGACGGGCTCCCCGAGCGCAGGGGACCCCGCCACGCGGCCCCCAGGAAGTCGCTGCTGACCAAGCTTCACCTCCCGAGCGGCAAGAAGGCGCTGGCGCTCGCGGCGATGCCGACGGCGGTCTTCGTGGGCATGGGACTCACCCCCAAGCTCGCCCTGGCCGACGACCACGGCGACATCCCCTTCGCGGCGGGACCGTGTGTCACCCGGTCCGACGAGCCGAGCGAGAGCGAGTCGCCGAAGCCGACCCCGTCCCCCTCGGCCACCGAGAAGGACGATGCCTCCGGCAAGGACGACACCGCGACTCCGAAGCCCTCGGCGAGCGGTTCCGCGTCCGACCCGGACAAGGACCCGGCGGCCGGCGACGCGAAGCCGGACCCGGACAAGTCGGCTTCGTCCGCCGATGAGAAGCCCGCCGAGAAGCCCTCCGCGACCCCGACGCCCACGAAGTCGAAGAACCCCCTCGACCCGCTCGGCCTCGGCGACGCCCTCAAGGACCTCTTCGACGGCCCGGACGACGACAAGGCGAAGGACGAGGCCGAGGAGTCGGCCGACCCGTCCCCGAGCCCCACCACCGAGGCCCCGAAGCCGTCCGCGAAGCCCGAGGACACGGCGAAGGATCAGCCGAAGGACCCGGTCGAGGACGCGGCCGACCAGGCGAAGGGGACGTCCGACAAGACGGCCGACGCCATCCGCGAGGCGGCCGGAAAGGCCGGCAAGGACGTCGAGGAGCTCGACGAGGACGCCAAGGGACTCGACCCCAAGAAGGACGAGGACATCCCCGACGGCGCCAAGCCCCGCTTCCCGTGCCCCGAGGCCGACCCGGAGGCGCTCGCCGCGGCCGAGCTGGAGCCCGGCATTCCGCTGCTCCCGTCCGACCCGTGGACGCTGGAGTCGACGCTCCTCACGCTCAACGGCCTCGACTACCACGGCATCGTCGAGGTGAAGAAGGCGGACGGCAGCATCAAGAAGGTGCTGAAGTTCACCGCCAGCTCCATCGACATCAAGGACCTGCACCAGCTGACCGTGGGCCCCGCGGGCACGACGGGCCATGTGAAGTCGCGGCCCGGCTCCACGTCGACGATCCGCGACGGCGAGGTGACGATGTACACGGAGGAGCTGAAGGGCAACCTCTTCGGCCTCATCCCGATCACCTTCAGTCCGGAGACCCCGCCGCCGCTGAACGTCCCCTTCGCCTTCTTCACCAAGGTGACGGTGAAGCAGGCCGGCCAGTTCGGCGGCACGCTCACCGTGCCCGGACTGAACAACTACCTGGAAGGCGGCAAGGGCTAGCCGCCGCCCCTGCCCGCCTCCCCGAGCCCGTCCGGGAGCCGCACAACGCCGTGGGCCGTACTCCTCACCAGGAGTACGGCCCACGGCGTTGTGGTGCGGGGTGCGGGTCAGTCCCGTTCGCCGCCGCCCAGGTGGTGCACCCGGACCATGTTGGTGGTGCCGGGGACACCGGGAGGCGAGCCGGCGGTGATGACCATCGTGTCGCCGGAGCTGTAGCGGTTCAGCTTGAGCAGCTCCGCGTCGACCAGGTCGACCATCGCGTCGGTGTTGTCCGCGTGCGGGACGACGTGCGACTCGACGCCCCAGCTCAGCGCGAGCTGGTTGCGGGTGGCCTCGTCCGTGGTGAAGGCCAGGATCGGCTGGGCCGTGCGATAGCGGGAGAGGCGGCGGGCGGTGTCGCCGGACTGGGTGAAGGCGACCAGGGCCTTGCCGTCGAGGAAGTCCGCGATCTCGCAGGCCGCACGGGCCACCGAACCGCCCTGCGTACGGGGCTTCTTGCCCTGGACGAGCGGCTGGAGGCCCTTGGAGAGCAGCTCCTCC
Source organism: Streptomyces globisporus C-1027 (assembly GCF_000261345.2). Taxonomy (NCBI): domain Bacteria; kingdom Bacillati; phylum Actinomycetota; class Actinomycetes; order Kitasatosporales; family Streptomycetaceae; genus Streptomyces; species Streptomyces globisporus. The sequence goes on from NZ_CP013738.1 coordinate 5,622,452, forward strand.
TCGGCGGCGCAGACGATCTTCGACATCGTCTTGACCGTCTCGATCGGGTACGCGCCCACCGAGGACTCGGCGGACAGCATGACCGCGTCCGCGCCGTCCAGGATCGCGTTGGCGACGTCGGACGCCTCGGCGCGGGTGGGCCGCGAGTTGGTGATCATCGACTCCATCATCTGGGTCGCCACGATCACCGGCTTGGCGTTGCGGCGGCACAGCTCGATGAGGCGCTTCTGCACCATCGGGACCTTCTCCAGCGGGTACTCGACCGCCAGGTCGCCACGGGCCACCATCACACCGTCGAACGCCATGACGACGCCCTCCATGTGCTCGACCGCCTGCGGCTTCTCCACCTTGGCGATGACGGGGACCCGGCGGCCCTCCTCGTCCATCACCTTGTGCACGTCCTTGACGTCGTTCGCGTCCCGGACGAAGGAGAGGGCGACCAGGTCGCAGCCCATCCGCAGGGCGAAGCGCAGGTCCTCGACGTCCTTCTCGGACAGGGCCGGCACGTTGACCGCCGCGCCGGGCAGGTTGATGCCCTTGTGGTCGGAGATGACGCCGCCCTCGATGACGATGGTCTTCACCCGGGGGCCCTCGACCGCGACGACCTTCAGCTCGACGTTGCCGTCGTTGATCAGGATCGGGTCGCCCTTGACGACATCGCCGGGCAGACCCTTGTAGGTCGTACCGCAGATCGACTTGTCGCCGGGGACGTCCTCGGAGGTGATGGTGAACTCGTCCCCGCGGACCAGCTCGACCGGGCCCTCGGCGAACTTCGCCAGCCGGATCTTCGGGCCCTGGAGGTCGGCGAGCACGCCCACCGCGCGGCCGGTCTCGGCGGCCGCCTTGCGGACACGGTCGTAACGGCCCTGGTGTTCCTCGTGGGAGCCGTGACTGAAGTTGAAGCGGGCCACGCTCATGCCGGCCTCGATCAGAGCGACGAGCTGCTCGTGCGAGTCGACGGCGGGACCGAGGGTACAGACGATTTTGGAACGGCGCATGAGGCGGATCCTATCGGTTTGTTTCGCTGCGGAATATTCCGTCTGGTGGAAGATACAAAGGGGCGCGGGGGCGCTCAGTTGTCGATGCGCACCGGGCTGTCGGCCTCACCCCGGCTGACCAGTGCGAACGTCTGCTCGGCGATCTCCAGCTCCTCGTCCGTCGGCACCACGGCGACCGCCACCCGGGCGTACTCCGGCGAGATCAGCCGCGGCTGAGGGGACCGTACGGAGTTGAGCGAGGCGTCCACCGCCATGCCCAGCTCCTCCAGACCCGCGATGGCAGCTTCCCGCACCGGGGCCGCGTTCTCCCCGACCCCCGCCGTGAACGCCACCGCGTCCACCCGCCCGAGCACCGCCGTGTAGGCGCCGATGTACTTCTTCAGCCGGTGGATGTAGATGTCGAAGGCCAGCGCCGCCCGCTCGTCGCCCTCGTCGATCCGGCGGCGGATCACCCGCATGTCGTTGTCGCCGCACAGGCCGACCAGACCGCTCTTCTTGTTGAGCAGGACGTCGATCTCGTCGGCCGACATGCCCGCCACCCGCTTCAGGTGGAAGGTGACCGCCGGATCGATGTCCCCGGAGCGCGTACCCATCACGAGCCCTTCCAAAGGCGTCAGCCCCATCGAGGTCTCCACGCACCGCCCGCCCGCGACCGCCGAGGCCGACGCCCCGTTGCCCAGGTGCAGCACGATGACGTTCACCTCCTCGGGGGTCTTCCCCAGCAGCTCGGCCGTCTTCCGCGATACGTACGCGTGCGAGGTGCCGTGGAAGCCGTAGCGGCGGATCCGGTGCGCGTCGGCGGTCTCCACGTCGATCGCGTACCGCGCGGCCGCCTCCGGCATCGTCGTGTGGAACGCCGTGTCGAACACCGCCACCTGCGGCAGGTCCGGTCGCAGCGCCTGCGCGGTGCGGATGCCGGTGATGTTCGCCGGGTTGTGCAGCGGGGCGACCGGGACCAGCCGCTCGATCTCCGTCAGCACCTCGTCGGTGATCACGGTCGGCGCGCTGAACCGCAGCCCGCCGTGCACCACCCGGTGCCCGATCGCGGCCAGTTCGGGGGAGTCCAGGCCGAGCCCGTCCGCCGCCAGCTCCTCGGCCGCCGCCTTCAGCGCCTCGTCGTGGTCCGCGATCCGGCCCGTACGCTCCCGGGGCTCGGCGCCGCCGCCGGTCAGCGGCGTGTGCACCAGGCGCGAGGTGTCCTCGCCGATCCGCTCGACCAGACCCGAGGCGAGCCGCGAGCGGTCGCGCATGTCGAGGAGCTGGTACTTCACCGACGAGGAGCCGGAGTTGAGGACGAGGACGCGGTGCGGTTCCACAGGGGCTGCCGTGCTTTCGTGGTCGGAAACAGGAGAAGTCGTCATGCGGGGCGCTCCTCGCTCTGCGCCTGGATCGCCGTGATCGCCACCGTGTTGACGATGTCCTGGACGAGCGCGCCGCGCGAGAGGTCGTTGACGGGCTTGCGCAGACCCTGGAGGACCGGGCCGACCGCCACCGCGCCCGCCGAGCGCTGCACGGCCTTGTAGGTGTTGTTGCCGGTGTTCAGGTCCGGGAAGATCAGCACGGTCGCCTGGCCCGCCACCTCGGAGTCCGGGAGCTTCGTCGCCGCGACGGTCGGCTCGACCGCCGCGTCGTACTGGATCGGCCCCTCCACCCGCAGCTCGGGCCGCTCCGCCCGCACCCGCTCGGTCGCCTCGCGCACCTTGTCGACGTCCGCGCCGGAGCCGGAGGTCCCGGTGGAGTACGACAGCATCGCGACCCGCGGCTCCACGCCGAAGCGGGCCGCCGTCACCGCCGACTGCACCGCGATGTCCGCGAGCTGCTCGGCGTTCGGGTCCGGGTTGACCGCGCAGTCGCCGTACACGAGGACCTTGTCGGCCAGGCACATGAAGAAGACGGAGGAGACGATCGACGCGTCCGGCTTGGTCTTGATGATCTCGAACGCCGGGCGGATCGTGGCCGCCGTGGAGTGCACCGACCCGGACACCATCCCGTCGGCAAGGCCCTCCTGCACCATCAGCGTGCCGAAGTAGTTCACGTCCGCCACCACGTCGTACGCCAGCTCCACCGTCACCCCGCGGTGCGCGCGCAACTGCGCGTACCGCTCGGCGAACCGCTGGCGCAGCTCCGAGGTGTGCGGGTCGATCAGCTGGGTCTCGGCGAGGTCGATGCCGAGATCGGCGGCCTTCTTGCGGATCACGTCCACATCGCCGAGGAGCGTCAGGTCGCAGACGTCCCGGCGCAGCAGTACGTCGGTGGCGCGCAGCACCCGTTCCTCGGCGCCCTCCGGCAGCACCACGCGCTTGCGGTCGGAACGGGCCTGCTCCAGCAGCTCGTGCTCGAACATCATCGGCGTGACCCGGCCGCTGCGGGCCACCGAGATCCGGTCGAGCAGCGCCGCGGTGTCCACGTGGCGCTCGAACAGACCGAGGGCGGTCTCCGCCTTGCGCGGGGTCGCCGCGTTCAACTTGCCTTCGAGGGTGAAGAGTTCGGCGGCGGTGGGGAAGGATCCGCCGGCCACCGACACGACCGGGGTCCCCGGTGCGAGCCGGGCGGCCAGCGTGAGTATCTCCTCGCCGGGCCGCTCGTCCAGCGTCAGCAGCACACCCGCGATGGGCGGGGTGCCCGCGCTGTGCGCGGCGAGCGAGCCCACCACCAGGTCGGCGCGGTCCCCGGGGGTGACCACCATGCAGCCGGGCGTCAGCGCGTTCAGCAGGTTCGGCAGCATGGCCCCGCCGAACACGAAGTCCAGTGCGTCGCGCGCGAGCCCCGAGTCGTCGCCGAGCAGCACCGTGCCGTTCAGCGCCGCGGTGATCTGGGCGACCGTGGGGGCCGAGAGCGCCGGGTCGTCCGGCAGGACGGAGACGGGGACGGGCAGCCGGGCCCCCAGCCGCTCCGCTATCGCCGCGCGGTCCTCGGCGGCGACCCGGTTCACCACCATGGCCAGCACGTCGCAGCCGAGACCGGCGTAGGCCCGGTAGGCGTTACGGGTCTCGGCGCGCACCGACTCCGCGGTCTGCCCCTTGCCGCCGACCACCGCGATCACGGAGGCCCCGAACTCGTTGGCCAGCCGGGCGTTCAGTGCCAGCTCGTCCGGGAGCTGGGTGTCCGCGAAGTCACTGCCCAGCACGAGGACCGCCTCGTACTCCCTGGCCACCTGGTGGAACCGGTCGACGAGCCGCGAGACCAGCTCGTCGGTGCCCTTCTCCGCCTGCACGGCGGAGGCCTCGTGGTAGTCCAGGCCGTAGACGGTGGCCGGGCTCTGGGAGAGCCGGTAGCGGGCCCGCAGCAGCTCGTAGAGCCGGTCGGGACCGTCATGGACCAGCGGGCGGAAGACCCCGACCCGGTCCACCTGACGCGTCAGAAGCTCCATGACTCCCAGTTCGACGACCTGCCGGCCGTCCCCCCGGTCGATCCCGGTCACGTACACGCTCCGCGCCACGCGTGCTCTCCGTCCATGTTCGGTGCCGCGACCCGCGGGGCGTCCGGACGGGCGGTGCTGCCCCCGTGCCCGCCCGGTGTTCCGCCGGGTGCGGCATTGGCCTGCATTGCCTCTTGACGATACCTGCGGGGGCCGCTATATCGCCCGCCGGAGGTCCCGGCGGGCGACGGCCACAGGTCCCGTCTTTCGGGTTCTCTCCCCCCACAGGTGCCCGCCCCGGCCCGGACGAAAGCGCGGGGTCCGTGCCCGGCGTGGGACAATCGTCGCGGTTCAGGGCAGGGGGGCCGCCACCGTCGGCCTCCCGGAAAAGCGCGACTAGCGAGCAGGAGACATACCTCGATGCGCATCGGAATTCTCACCGCGGGCGGCGACTGCCCCGGCCTGAACGCAGTGATCCGGTCGGTCGTCCACCGGGCCGTCGTCGGCCACGGAGACGAGGTCATCGGCTTCGAGGACGGCTTCAAGGGGCTGCTCGACGGCCACTTCCGCCCCCTCGACCTCAACGCCGTCAGCGGGATCCTGGCCCGCGGCGGCACGATCCTCGGCTCGGCCCGCCTGGAGCGCGACCGGCTGCGCGAGGCCGCCGAGAACTGCGAGGAGCTGGCCCGTCGTTACGGGATCGACGCGCTCATCCCGATCGGCGGCGAGGGCACGCTCACCGCGGCCCGCATGCTCGCCGACGCCGGAATGCCGGTCGTCGGCGTCCCGAAGACCATCGACAACGACATCTCCTCCACCGACCGCACGTTCGGGTTCGACACGGCGGTGGGCGTCGCCACCGAGGCCATAGACCGTCTGAAGACCACCGCCGAGTCCCACCAGCGCGTGATGGTCGTCGAGGTCATGGGCCGGCACGCCGGCTGGATCGCGCTGGAGTCCGGGATGGCCGGCGGCGCCCACGGCATCTGCCTGCCCGAGCGACCCTTCCAGGTCGACGACCTGGTCAAGATGGTCGAGGAGCGGTTCTCGCGCGGCAAGAAGTTCGCCGTCATCTGCGTCGCCGAGGGCGCGCACCCGGCCGAGGGCTCCATGCCGTACGCCAAGGGCGAGATCGACCAGTACGGCCACGAGCGCTTCCAGGGCATCGGCAACCGCCTCGCCATCGAGCTGGAGACCCGGCTCGGCAAGGAGGCCCGACCGGTCATTCTCGGCCATGTCCAGCGCGGCGGCACGCCGACCGCCTACGACCGGGTGCTCGCCACCCGCTTCGGCTGGCACGCCGTGGAGGCCGTGCACCGCGGCGAGTTCGGCCGGATGACCGCCCTGCGCGGCACCGACATCGCCATGGTCCCGCTCGCCGAGGCCGTCACCCAGCTGAAGCGGGTGCCTGCCGAGCGGATGTACGAGGCCGAGTCGGTCTTCTAGGCCTGCCCACGGAGTTCTGACCGCACGGGCCGCACGGGCGGCCCGTGCGGAGTCACACCCCGGCGGTCCGCCAGAACTGCTCCACCACCCGCGCCAGGAACGCCCGGCCCGCGTCGCCCGTCGACCCGGAGCGCTCCTGGCCGGTGCTGCTCCAGCTCAGCGTCGAGACCATCAGGGCCTGGTAGTCGGTGTGCAGCTGCTCCAGCACGTCCTGGATCAGCGCCCGGTCCAGCGGGACGACCTTCGCCACCGGCCGGACGTACGCCTGCCAGCGCGTGGTGACCGCGCTGCTCAGCAACTCCGCCAGCTCCTCGTCGCGTCCCGTCGCCGTCAGGAACTGCGCCGCCGAAAGACCCAGCGCCCGGCACAGCGCCGCCGACTGCTTCTCGTTGCCCCGCCAGCGCCCCGACTCCTCCATCCGCAGATACGAGGCACCGGTCATCCCCAGCTGACGGGCCAGCTCGTCCACGGTCAGGTCCCGGGTCATCCGGTGCTCCCGCAGGGTGGCCGCGGCGGCCAGCAGCTCCCCGGGCGCGCACCACAGGACGCCGGCGAGTGCGGTCAGCTCGCGTTCCCCGGGGGTCGCGATGCCGCGCTCCCAGGCGACGACGGTCTCCGCGCTGATCCGGAGTCCGTACTGGGCGGCGAGCCCGTAGGCGACATGGCCGGGAGCCATCCCCAGTGCCTCGCGGAGACGGCGCGCGGCGGGGGCGTTGAAGGGCGGGGTGGGGTGCACGGGCCCACCGTAGAAGTCCATTTCCGCCCTGGCTACGGTACGTTCCCCACAGAACACGCTTCGTAGGAAACTCCAGCCGCGAACCGGGCGGGCGGTACGGGAAACCCGTCCCACCAGCGCTTTCTTTTCCATCTCCGAAAGGGGCATCCAGGGCCGGAAAACCGACCGGCAAGCGCTTGTCTTACCGGCGGGCGCCGAGCGGTCAGCGCCCTGCGGCCAGCCAGCTGTAGTGCAACTCCGGTCGGCCGACCTGCCCATAATGTGGACGCCTCACGGCGCTGCCGACCGTCACCAGATGCTCCAGATAACGCCGGGCCGTGATCCGCGAGATACCGAGACGCTCCCCGGCGACGGCCGCCGTCACCCCTTCCGGGGACTCCTTCAGCACCCGGGTGACCGCCTCCAGCGTCGGCCCGCTGAGCCCCTTGGGCAGCGCGGCCGGATGCGCGACCCGCAGCGCGCCCAGCGCCCGGTCCACCTCCTCCTGACCGCTGGCCTCCCCGGCGACGCCCCGGAACTCCGCGTACCGCACCAGCCGGTCCCGCAGCGTGGGGTACGTGAACGGCTTCAGCACGTACTGCACGACGCCCAGCGACACCCCCTCGCGCACCACCGCGAGATCCCGCGCCGAGGTCACCGCGATCACATCGGCCCCGTGGCCGGAGGCGCGCAGCGAGCGCAGCAGCCCGAGCCCGTGCCCGTCGGGGAGATAGAGGTCGAGCAGCAGCAGGTCCACCGGGGTCCGCTCCAGCGCGCGCACCGCCGCCGCCCGGGTGTGCGCCACCGCGGTCACGGTGAAGCCCTCGACCCGCTCCACGTACATCTGGTGGGCGTCGGCGGCCACCGGATCGTCCTCCACCACCAGGACTCTGATCATGCCGTGACCTCCTTCGCCCGGGCCCCCGCCGTACGGTCCCCGAGCGGCAGCCGTACGGTGAACCGCGCTCCGCCGTCCGGACCCGCGTCCAGCTCCACCGTGCCCCCGTTGCGGTGCGCCGCCTGCCGCACCAGCGCCAGGCCGAGCCCGCGCCCCGCCCCGTGCGTCGACCAGCCCCGCCGGAACACCTCGTCTGCGGCCTCAGGACCGATGCCCGCCCCCGTGTCCGCGACCCGCAACAGCAGTTCCCGCTCGTCCGCGAGCGCGGTCACCGTGACCCGGGCCCGGCCCGCAGGGCCCCCGGCCGGCCGGGACGAGGGCACCGCCGCCCCGGACTCCTCCGCGTCCTCGGGACCCTCCGACGCCGCGTCCACCGCGTTGTCGATCAGATTGCCCAGGATCGTCACCAGATCCCGCTGGGCCAGCGACGGCGGCAGCGCCCCGTCGTCGATCAGGCTGTCCTCCGCGAGCACCAGCTCCACCCCCCGCTCGTTCGCCTGGGCCGCCTTGCCCAGCAGCAGCGCGGCCAGCACCGGTTCCTCCACCGCCCCCACCACCCGGTCGGTCAGCACCTGGGCCAGTTCCAGCTCCGCCGTCGCGAAGTCCACGGCCTCCTCCACCCGGCCCAGCTCGATCAGCGACACCACGGTGTGCAGCCGGTTCGCCGCCTCATGGGCCTGCGAGCGCAGCGCCTGCGTGAAGCCGCGCTCGGAGTCCAGCTCGCCGGTCAGCGCCTGCAGCTCGGTGTGGTCCCGCAGGGTCACCACCGTGCCCCGCTGCTCGCCGCCCACCACCGGGCGGGTGTTGACCACGATCACCCGGTCCGCCGTCAGGTGCAGCTCGTCCACCCGCGGCTCCGACGCCAGCAGCGCCCCGGTCAGCGGTGCGGGCAGGGCCAGCTCGTCGACCGTACGGCCGACCGCCTCGGTGTCCGGCGCCAGGCCCAGCAGTTCCCGCCCGGCGTCGTTGATCAGCGCGATCCGCCGCCGCCCGTCCAGCATCAGCAGCCCCTCGCGCACCGCGTGCAGGGTGGCCTGGTGGTAGTCGTGCAGCCGGCTCAGCTCGGCGGCGTTCATCCCGTGCGTGTGCCGCCGCAGCCGGGCGTTGATCACGTACGTGCCGATCCCGCCGAGCGCCAGCGCCCCGCCCGCCGCCAGCGCGAGGGCGCCGAGCTGTTCCCGTACCTGCGAGGAGACCCGGTCCACGGTGATGCCCGCGCTGACCAGGCCGACGATCCTCCCTCCGTCGCGGATCGGGGTCACCACCCGTATCGAGGGACCCAGCGTGCCGGTGTACGTCTCGGTGAAGGTCTGGCCGCGCAGGGCCTTCGCGGTGTTCCCGAGGAAGGTGTCCCCGATCTGGCTGGTGTCCGGGTGCGTCCAGCGCACCCGCTCGGTGTCCATGATCGTGACGAAGGCGATCCCGGTGTCCTCGCGCACCCGCTCCGCGTACGGCTGGAGTACCGCCGACGGGTCCGGGGTACGGATGGCCTCCCGTACGGAGGGGGAATCGGCCACCGCGAGGGCCGCCACCCGCACCTGGCGGGCGGCCGTCTCCTCGGCCTGCGCGCTGCCGGAGACATACGCGAACACGGCGCACCCGGCCACCACTGCGGCGATGAGCACGACCTGCATGGCGAAGAGCTGGCCCGCCAGGCTGCGGGGGCGGGTACGGGGGAGGCGCATACCCCACAGTCTGCCTGGCCCGGCCGGAGGCTCCCAGAGGTCTCCCCGATGGCCGGAAAGCGACTGTGAACGATATGAACGCAAGGGTGACCGGGGTCACAGGCCGGTGGATAGTCACCGAAGCCCCCAGGGACGGGGGCGCACGTTCTGACCGAGCCGAGGAGCCCCACCATGGCTGTGGCAGCCAAACAACGGGACCGCACCCACTACCTGTACATCGCCGTGATCGCCGCCGTGGCGCTCGGCATCCTGGTGGGCTTCGCGGCCCCCGGGGTGGCCGTCGAGCTGAAGCCCATCGGCGCCGGATTCGTGAACCTGATCAAGATGATGATCTCGCCGATCATCTTCTGCACGATCGTCCTGGGCGTCGGCTCGGTCCGCAAGGCCGCCAAGGTCGGCGCGGTCGGCGGTCTGGCGCTGGGCTACTTCCTGGTCATGTCGACCGTGGCCCTCGCCATCGGCCTGCTGGTCGGCAACTTCCTGGAGCCCGGCTCCACCCTCCACATCACCGAGGCCGCCCGCGAGGCGGGCGCGGAGCAGGCCGGGGGCGCCGGCGAGTCCACCGCGGACTTCCTGCTCGGCATCATCCCGACCACGATCGTCTCCGCCTTCACCGAGGGCGAGGTCCTCCAGACCCTCCTCGTCGCGCTCCTCGCGGGCTTCGCGCTCCAGGCGATGGGCAGGACGGGTGAGCCGATCATCCGCGGCATCACCCACATCCAGCGCCTCGTCTTCCGCATCCTCGCCATGATCATGTGGGCCGCCCCGGTCGGCGCGTTCGGCGCGATCGCCGCGGTGGTCGGCGAGACCGGGCTGGACGCCCTGAAGTCCCTGGCGATCATCATGATCGGCTTCTACGTCACCTGCGCGCTGTTCGTCTTCGTGGTGCTCGGTGCGCTCCTGCGGCTGATCGCCGGGGTGAACCTGTTCTCGCTGCTGAAGTACCTGGGCCGCGAGTTCCTGCTGATCCTCTCCACCTCCTCCTCCGAGTCGGCGCTGCCGCGGCTGATCGCGAAGATGGAGCACATGGGCGTCAGCAAGCCCGTCGTCGGCATCACCGTGCCGACCGGCTACTCCTTCAACCTCGACGGCACCGCGATCTACCTCACGATGTCCTCGCTGTTCATCGCCAACGCGATGGGCGACCCGCTGAGCGCGGGCGAGCAGATCTCGCTGCTGGTCTTCATGGTCATCGCCTCGAAGGGCGCGGCCGGCGTGACCGGCGCGGGCCTGGCGACCCTGGCCGGCGGCCTCCAGTCGCACCGCCCCGAACTCGTCGACGGCGTCGGCCTGATCGTCGGCATCGACCGCTTCATGAGCGAGGCCCGTGCCCTGACCAACTTCGCGGGCAACGCGGTCGCCACGGTGCTCGTCGGCCACTGGACCAAGGAGATCGACAAGGACCGGGTGGGCGAGGTGCTGGCCGGACGGATCCCGTTCGACGAGAAGACCCTCGTCGACGACGGCCACGGCCCGGCCCCCTCCGAGGAGGTCCCCGAGCAGCGGGACAGCGCGCCCGCCGAGCAGCCCGCCAAGGTCTGACCCGCGCCGCCCGCCAGGCCCCGCGTCACCGGCGGGGCCACCGCGCCGCCCGCCAGGACCGCTGCGGCTTCCCCCCCCCGGCCGCTGCGGTCCGCCCCCGAGGACACCCGTATCCCCCGGTACGGGTGTCCTCGCGTCGGCTGTGGGTACGAGGCGGCGTGCCCGTGGCCGGTACCGCCCCCTTGTGTCCGTGTTCTGTCACGACCGGTCCGGCCCGGACAACCCTCCTCGTCCTGCACCGGTCTTGACAGGTGCAGGACCGCAGTCAGCCCCCATGCGCCCCACGACCGAAGGACTTCCATGCGTATCGCCCCTTCCCGCAGCCGTACCCTGCGCGGCGGGACCGCCGCCGTGGCCGCCGCAGCGCTGGTGGCGCTGGGCGCCGTACCGGCGCTCGCCGCCGACCCGGAGCCCGACCTCGGTGTCGGAACGATCGCACCGGTCAAGGGGCTCCAGCCCGGAAGCTCCTTCTCCACCCCGCTGACCTTCCTCAACAAGGGGACGGCTGAGGTGCCGTCGGTCTGGGTGACGTACGCGGTGTCGCCGGGCCTGAAGGCGGACGAGACGTACAAGAACTGCACGTACTACACCATCGGCTCCCACGACGAGACGCCCGCGTCGAACGTCGCCTCCTGCAGGATCGACCAGCCGCTGAAGCCGGGCGTCGTCTACGGCACGGCGAAGCCCGTCTCGCTCAAGGCGCTCGACTCCGCGTTCCGCGACGACCTGCGGGCCACCATCGGCGTCGACGAGCCGTCCCCGGGCGACGGCGGCGCCACCGACCCGGTGCCCGGCACGGGCGACCCGCTCACCCTGGTCGAGAAGGGCCCGGCCACCGACGCCGACCGGAAGAACCACCCCGAGGCGTACGCCGAGACCGACGTCACCGCCGCGAACACCGCCGACTTCGCGCTGACCGGCGACGAGCAGCAGGGGAAGGTCGGGGACAAGGTCACCGCGACGGTGAAGTTCGCCAACAAGGGCCCCGCCCGCGTGCAGGGAACCCGCGACCAGAGCGTGACCACCGTCGACATCCGCATCCCGAAGGGCACGTCCGTCGTCAAGCCGCACGGATTCTGCGACGCGGTCACCAAGACCCACTACCGCTGCGGGACCTCCCAGTCCTGGGTGGACGTGAACGGGGGCGAGGCCTACCCCTTCGTCCTGCGCATCGACAAGGCGGTCGGCCGCACCACCGGCGAGGTCTCCTTCACCGGCCAGGAGCGTCCCTTCGACCGGAACGCCGAGAACGACACCGCGCAGCTCGTGATCGACACCGGCAAGGACGAGGGCACGGCAGGCTCCTCGGGCTCCGACGGTTCCTCCGGCTCCACCGGCGGCTCGTCGTCCACCGGAGGCTCCGGCTCCACCGGCTCCACGGGCACGACCGGCTCCACGGGGACCTCCGGCGGCTCCGGCGACGCGGGCGGCTCGACGACCGGCGGCGCCACCCCGCAGACCGGCGGCAACCTCGCGGCGACCGGCTCGGACTCCACCGGCCCGCTCATCGGCATGGCGGCCGCGGCGGTGGCGGCGGGCGGCGGCATCCTGTGGGCCGTGCGCCGGCGGTCGGCGGCCCAGAGCGGCTGACGACCGGACCGACGCGACCGGGCGGGACCCTCACGGGTTGCGCCCGGTCGGCCGTTGACCTGCATCCTTTCCCGGAAGTGCGTATCTGACAGTCAAGTGGGTTCTGGTCAGGCCCTGTTCGCGCGCCAAGGATGGTCCCCATGACGCAAGCGCACACGACCACCGAACCCGCACCCGCATCCACCCCCGTCACCGTCCTGGGCCTCGGTGACATGGGCCGCTCCCTGGCCCGCGCCTTCCTGGCCGCGGGCCACCCCACCACCGTCTGGAACCGCTCGCCCGGGAAGGGCGAGGACGTCGTCGCGCTGGGCGCCGTGCGGGCCGTATCCGCCGAGGAGGCCGTCCGGGCGAGCGGACTCGTCGTGGTCTGCCTCGTCGACTACGACGCCTCCGACGCGGTCCTGGAACCGCTGGCCGGAGCGCTGGAGGGGCGGGTCCTGGTCAACCTGACCTCGGACACCCCGGCCCGTTCCCGGCAGTCCGCCGCCTGGGCCGCGAAGCACTCCCTGGCCTACCTCGACGGGGCGATCATGGTGCCGGTCGACGTGGTCGGCACGGCGGACGCCCTGGTCCTCCACTCCGGCGACCGTGCCGCCTACGCCGCGCACGAGGACACCCTCAAGGCGCTCGGCGAGCCCGCCACCTACCTGGGCGAGGACCACGGCCTGGCCGCCGCCTACGACATGGCGATGCTGGACTTCTTCTACGGAGCCATGGGCGGTCTCGTCCACGCCTTCGCGCTGGCCCGCGCGGAAGGCATCGAGCCGGCCTCGCTCGCCCCGTACCTCACCACGATCACCGGCATCCTGCCGCCGATCGTGGAGTACACCGCGGCGGAGGCCGGCTCCGGTGCGTACCCCGCCAACGGCGCGAACCTCGGCATGATGGCGGCGAGCGTCGACCACATCCTGCACACCGCGAAGGACCGGGGCCTGGACGTCTCGCAGCTGGCCGGGCTCAAGTCGCTCACCGACCGGGCGATCGCCCAGGGGCGCGGCCCCGGGGCCTGGTCGAGCCTCGTCGAGGTGATCGCCGCCGAACGCTGACCGGCCTGGAACGGGGGAGGGGCCGGTGCCGCGTCCCATCGGACGCGGTACCGGCCCCGGCCGCTTCACGGTCCCGTACGGGCTACGCCGGGCGGAACCACACCGTCGCCAGCGGCGGCAGCGTCAGCGAGATGCTGTTCGGCCGGCCGTGCGCGGGCACCGCCTCCGCCTTCAGCGGCTCCTCGTTGCGCACATCGCTCCCGCCGTACCGGGCGGCGTCGGTGTTGAGGACCTCCACCCAGCCCTCCGTGCCGGTCTCCGGCACCCCCAGGCGGTAGTCGCCGCGGACCGCAGGGGAGAAGTGCGAGACCGCGAGCAGCGGCGAGCCGTCCGCGTCGTAGCGCAGGAACGCGAACACGTTGTCCTCGGCCGCCCCGCCGTCCACCCAGCTGAACCCCTCCGGCGAGGTGTCCCGCTGCCAGAGCGCGGGCACCGCCCCGTACACCGCGTTCAGATCGCCCACCAGGTCCCGCACCCCGCGGTGGTCGCCGGACGCCTCGTAGGACGGGTCCAGCAGCCACCAGTCCGGGCCGTGGCCCTCCGACCACTCCGCGCCCTGAGCGAACTCCTGTCCCATGAAGAGGAGTTGTTTGCCGGGGTGGGCCCACATGAAGCCCAGATAGGCGCGGTGGTTGGCGCGCTGCTGCCACCAGTCGCCGGGCATCTTCGACACCAGCGCCCGCTTGCCGTGCACCACCTCGTCGTGCGAGATCGGCAGCACATAGTTCTCGCTGTACGCGTACACCATCGAGAATGTCATCTCGTTGTGGTGGTACTTGCGGTGGACCGGCTCCTTGGCCACGTACTGGAGCGAGTCGTGCATCCAGCCCATGTTCCACTTCAGCCCGAAGCCCAGGCCCCCGCTGTCGGTGGGCCGGGTGACACCGTCCCAGGCGGTGGACTCCTCGGCGATGGTGACGACGCCCGGGTTGCGGCGGTAGACGGTGGCGTTCATCTCCTGGAGGAAGGCGACCGCGTCCAGGTTCTCCCGGCCGCCGAACTCGTTGGGCGACCACTGGCCGTCCTCGCGGGAGTAGTCGAGGTAGAGCATCGAGGCGACCGCGTCGACCCGCAGCCCGTCGATGTGGAACTCCTCGCACCAGTAGGTGGCGTTGGCGACGAGGAAGTTGCGGACCTCGGTGCGGCCGTAGTCGAACTCCAGCGTCCCCCAGTCCGGGTGCGCCGCGCGCTGCGGGTCGGCGTGCTCGTACAGCGGACGCCCGTCGAACTCGGCCAACGCCCAGTCGTCGCGCGGGAAATGGGCGGGAACCCAGTCCATGATGACGCCGATCCCCGCCCGGTGCAGGGCGTCGACGAGGAAGCGGAAGTCGTCCGGGGTGCCCAGCCGCGAGGTCGGCGCGTAGAACCCGGTGACCTGATAACCCCAGGAGCCGCCGAAGGGGTGTTCGGAGACCGGCATCAGCTCGACGTGCGTGAACCCGAGGTCCTTGACGTACGCGGGCAGCTGCTCGGCAAGTTGACGGTACGTCAGCCCGGGCCGCCAGGAAGCGAGATGCACCTCGTACACCGAGAACGGGGCCTCGTGCACCGGGCGGTCGCCCCGGTGCGCCATCCAGTCCGCGTCCTGCCACGCGTGGTGCCGGGCCGTGACGATCGACGCCGTCGCGGGCGGCACCTCGGTACGCCGGGCCATCGGGTCGGCCCGCACCGTGTGCGAACCGTCCGGGCGGCAGATGTCGAACTTGTACAGCGCGCCCTCGCCGACCCCCGGCAGGAACAGCTCCCACACCCCGGTCGAGCCGAGCGACCGCATCGGGAAGCCCGTGCCGTCCCAGTAATTGAAGTCGCCGGTGATCCGCACACCGCGCGCGTTCGGCGCCCACAGGGTGAACCGGGTCCCGGCCACTCCCTGGTGCTCCATCGGCTCCGCGCCGAGCGCCCGCCACAGCTCCTCGTGGCGGCCCTCGCCGATCAGATGCAGGTCGAGGTCGCCGATCGCGGGCCAGAAGCGGTACGGGTCCTCCACCTCGACGGTGTTGTCGTCGTACGCCACTTCCAGCCGGTACGCGGGCACCTGCGGCACCGGCAGCACACCGGAGAAGAAGCCGTCGCCGTCGTCGTGCAGCTCGGCCCGCAGCCCCGTCGCCAGCACGGTGACGGTCCGGGCGAACGGCCGCAGCGCCCGGACGAGCACCCCGCCGGGGATCGGGTGGGCGCCGAGCACGTCGTGCGGCGCGTGGTGGTCGCCGGCGAGCAGGCGGCCGCGGTCCGCGCCGTCGAGGGCCGGTGCCGGGCGGGCGCCCTGGCCGTCTCCGGCCTGCCGGGGGCGCGGCGGGCCCGCGTCCGCCCGCTTGGGCCGGGTGCGCTTGGCGGGCGCGGCCTTGGTGGCGGTGGCGACGGGCGCCGGTGCGGGGGCGGCCGCCGCGTCGGCCGCGGTCTCGGCGGCCGCGGTCTCGACGGCGGGTTCGGTGACGGTCTCGACAGCCGCCTCGGCGGGGACCTCGGCGGACTTGCGGGATGCCTTGCGGGACGGCTTGCGGGCGGTCACAGGGACTGCCTCCTCGGGGAGTGAAGGGGGAGAAGCACGGGTGGAGGGGCGGGAGCGTCGGGAGGGGGGAGAGGAAGGCTCAGGCCGCCGCGGACTGGGCCAGCCGTTGGATGGCGGCCATCGGCACCGGCAGCCAGTCGGGGCGGTGCCGGGCCTCGTACACCACCTCGTACACGGCCTTGTCGGTCTCGTGGGCACGCAGCAGCTCCGGTTCGCCGCGCGGATCGCTGCCCGAGGCCTGCGCGTACCCCTCGCAGTAGGCGGCACGGCAGCGGGCCGCCCACTCCGGGTTCCACGGGCGGTGCGAGCGGGCCGCGTAGTCGAAGGACCGCAGCATGCCCGCGACATCGCGCACCGGAGGTGCGGGCATGCGGCGCTCGGGCAGCGGGCGGGCCGGTTCGCCCTCGAAGTCGATCAGCGACCAGAAGCCGTCGGCGGAGCGCAGCGTCTGCCCGAGATGGAGATCGCCGTGCACCCGCTGCTGGGCCCAGCCGCTGCCCCGGACCCCGAGGTCCGTCACCGCGTCGAACGCGGCGCGCAGCCCCGGGACGTACGGCACGAGCGCCGGTACCGCCTGGGCGGCGGCCTCCAGCCGCTGGGTCATCTGGGCGACGAGCTGCCGGGTCTGGGTGCCGCGCAGCGCCGGGGTCGGCAGCGCGGCGGCGAGCGCCGTGTGCACCTCGGCGGTGGCCCGGCCCAGCGCCCGCGCCTCGGGCAGGAAGTCGCGGCCCGCGGCGAGCGCGGCCAGCGCGAGCTGCCAGCCGTCACGCGCCCCCTGCAGGAAGGGCTGGAGGACACCGAGGGTGAGCGGTTCGGCGCCGGGGGCCTCGAGCCAGGCGATCGGGGCGGGTACCCGTTCGCACCCCTCGCCGGCGAGGGCGAGCGGCAGCTCCAGGTCCGGGTTGGTGCCCGGGAAGACGCGCCGGAAGATCTTCAGGATGAACGCGTCCCCGTAGACCAGCGAGGAGTTGGACTGCTCGGCGTCCAGCACCCGGGGCGTGAGACCGGCCGGGATCTCGGCGGTCCGCTCGAAGCGCAGCGAGCCGAGACTGCCGGGGCGGCGGAACCGTTCCAGCAGCACATCGGCCAGCCGGGGGTCGTGCAGCGCGTCGTACACGGTCCGTCCGGCGAGCGGCCCCCGCTCCACCCGGCCGACCAGCGCTCCGGCGAGCACCGGCGGCAGTGACGTCCGTACGCCCAGGAGCAGTTGGTAGCAGTCGTCGGCCGCCCGGGCCGACCGGGAGGGCTGCTCGACCCGCAGGAGGAGGTGCAGGAGTCCGGGGCCCGCCGTGCCGTCCAGCGGCACCATCTCGGTGGCCGCGACCAGCCGGAAGCCGGTGACGGGCCGGCCCTTGCCGGCGAACCAGCGCTGCCGGGGCAGCCATGCGTGGAGCAGCGGAGCGAGGGACGGGAGCAGGGCCCCGTCCGTCGTACTTCCGGTGGTTGCGCTGTTCCTCGTGCTCTTCGCCAGGGCGACGTGAGTGGATGCAGCCTCCGACATGGCATCGCGTCCTTTCCCCGGGCACACAGGATGCGAAGAGTGTCCCGGATTGCGGCAATGGCTGTCCGGCTGTGCGGGACGTGTCGGGAGAGGAAGGTGCTTACGGACTCGAACGGCGGAACCGTGATGGCCCGGGGCGAGGGAACCGGTTGGGTGCCCCGGGGTTTTCGTTTCGCTCAGAGTGCCCCGTGCGGGGCGGTGGAAACCGCCCCGCACGTAACCGACGCTCTCTCAGGCCGGCGGCGCGTCCTTGCGCAGCCGGAACCAGTAGAAGCCGTGTCCCGCAAGGGTCAGCAGGTAGGGCCACTGACCGATGGCCGGGAAGCGTACCCCGCCGATCAATTCCACCGGATGACGTCCGTTGAACGATCGGAGGTCCAGTTCCGTCGGCTGCGCGAACCGCGAGAAGTTGTGCACGCACAGGACGAGGTCGTCCTTGTACTCGCGGGTGAACGCCAGCACCGCCGGATTGGAGGACGGGAGTTCGGTGTACTCGCCGAGACCGAAGGCCGGATTCTGCTTCCGGATCTCGATCATCCGGCGGGTCCAGTGCAGCAGCGAGGACGGCGAGGCCATCGACGCCTCGACGTTGGTGACCTGGTAGCCGTAGACCGGGTCCATGATCGTGGGGAGGTAGAGCCGCCCCGGATCACTGGAGGAGAACCCGGCGTTGCGGTCGGGCGTCCACTGCATCGGGGTGCGCACCGCGTCCCGGTCGCCCAGCCAGATGTTGTCGCCCATCCCGATCTCGTCCCCGTAGTAGAGGATCGGGGAGCCGGGCAGCGACAGCAGCAGCGCCGTGAAGAGCTCGATCTGGTTGCGGTCGTTGTCCAGCAGCGGGGCGAGCCGCCTGCGGATGCCGATGTTGGCGCGCATCCGCGGGTCCTTGGCGTACTCCGCGTACATGTAGTCGCGTTCTTCGTCCGTGACCATTTCGAGCGTGAGCTCGTCGTGGTTGCGCAGGAAGATGCCCCACTGGCAGTTCTTCGGGATCTCCGGGGTCTTGGCCAGGATTTCGGAGACCGGGTAGCGGCTCTCGCGGCGCACCGCCATGAAGATCCGCGGCATCACGGGGAAGTGGAACGCCATGTGGCACTCGTCGCCGCCAGCCTCGTAGTCGCCGAAGTAGTCGACGACGTCCTCCGGCCACTGGTTGGCCTCGGCGAGGAGCACGGTGTCCGGGTAGTTGGCGTCGATCTCCTTGCGGACCCGCTTGAGGAAGTTGTGGGTCTCGGGGAGGTTCTCGCAGTTGGTGCCCTCGCGCTGGTAGAGGTAGGGCACCGCGTCGACCCGGAAGCCGTCGATGCCCAGGTCCAGCCAGAACCGCAGGGCCGCCAGGATCTCCTCCTGGACCGCCGGGTTCTCGTAGTTGAGGTCCGGCTGGTGCGAGAAGAAACGATGCCAGTAGTACTGCTTGCGCACCGGGTCGAAGGTCCAGTTGGACGTCTCGGTGTCGACGAAGATGATCCGGGCGTCCTGGAACTGCTTGTCGTCGTCCGCCCAGACGTAGTAGTCGCCGTACGGCCCGTCGGGGTCGGTCCGGGACTGCTGGAACCACTCGTGCTGGTCGCTCGTGTGGTTCATGACGAAGTCGATGATGACGCGCATGCCGCGCTGGTGCGAGGCGTCCACGAACTCCACGAAGTCGGCGAGATCGCCGAACTCCGGGAGCACGGCGGTGTAGTCGGAGACGTCGTAGCCCCCGTCGCGCAGCGGCGACTTGAAGAACGGCGGCAGCCAGAGGCAGTCGACGCCGAGCCACTGGAGATAGTCCAGCTTGGCGGTGATGCCCTTGAGGTCGCCGATTCCGTCGCCGTTGGAGTCCTGGAAGGACCGGACGAGCACCTCGTAGAAGACGGCTCGCTTGAACCAGTCGGGATCGCGGTCCTTGGCGGGGGTGTCCTCGAACGTGTCGGGGACAGGCTCATTGACGATCATGGTGTGGGTGACCCTCCGGTCGGCGGGGACGGTCGCAGGACCGCGATGTGCGCGGGCGTGATGCCCGGCTCTAGGCGCACGTAGAAGTTCCTGCCCCAGTGATAGGTGTCGCCGGTGAGCTCGTCGCGCACCGGAACGCGCTCGTGCCAGGAAAGGCCGAGCCGCTCCATGTCCAACGAGACGGTGGCCTCCTGGGTGTGGTGCGGGTCGAGGTTCACGACCACCAGAACGGTGTTCGTTCCGGAGCGCTTGCTGTAGGCGATCAGCGCTTCGTTGTCGGTGTGGTGGAAGTGGACGTCGCGCAGCTGCCGCAGAGCGGGGTGACGCCGGCGGATCCGGTTCAGCGAGGTGATCAGGGGGGTGAGCGTGCGGCCTTCGCGTTCCGCCGACTCCCAGTCCCTCGGGCGCAGTTCGTACTTCTCCGAGTGCAGGTACTCCTCGCTCCCGGGCTTGGCCGGGGTGTTCTCGCACAGCTCGAATCCCGCGTACACGCCCCAGGAGGGGGCCAGCGTCGCGGCCAGCACCGCCCGCGCCTCGAAGGCCGGGCGGCCGCCCTCCTGGAGGTAGCCGGGAAGGATGTCGGGGGTGTTCACGAAGAAGTTGGGCCGCATGTACGAGGCGGCGTCCCCGGCCAGCTCCGTGACGTACTCGGTCAGTTCCTGCTTGGTGTTGCGCCAGGTGAAGTACGTGTACGACTGCTGGAAGCCGACCGCGCCCAGGGTGTGCATCATCGCCGGGCGGGTGAACGCCTCCGCCAGGAAGATGACATCGGGGTCGGTGCCGTTGATCTCGGCGATGACCTTCTCCCAGAACACCACCGGCTTGGTGTGCGGGTTGTCGACCCGGAAGATACGCACCCCGTGGTCCATCCAGAAGCGCAGGATCCGTACGGTCTCCGCCACCAGACCGCGCATGTCCTTGTCGAAGGCGATCGGGTAGATGTCCTGGTACTTCTTCGGCGGGTTCTCGGCGTACGCGATCGAACCGTCGGTGCGGTGGTGGAACCAGTCCGGGTGCTCCTTGACCCACGGGTGGTCCGGCGAGCACTGGAGCGCGAAGTCCAGCGCGATCTCCATCCGCAGATTGCGGGCGGTCGCCACGAAGTGGTCGAAGTCCTCCAGCGTGCCCAGCTCCGGGTGGACCGCGTCGTGCCCGCCGTCCGGCGAACCGATCGCCCACGGCACGCCCGGGTCGTGCTCCCCGGGCGTCAGGGTGTTGTTCGGGCCCTTGCGGTGGGTCGTCCCGATCGGGTGGACCGGCGGCAGGTACACCACGTCGAACCCCATCGCGGCGACCGCCGGCAGCCGCTCGGCGGCCGTCCGGAAGGTGCCGCTGACCAGCCGGGTCGGCGCGTCCGGCGAGGTGTCCGCCGGGTCCACCGGCACCCGCTTCGCCCCCTCGGAGCGCGGGAACAGCTCGTACCAGGACCCGAACAGCGCCCGCTCGCGCTCCACCCGGACCGCCAGCGGCTTGGACCGGGTGACCAGTTCGCGCAGCGGATAGCGGGCCAGCACCGCGTCGGCGGCCGGGGTCAGGGCCGCCGCCAGCCGGGCCTCGGCCGGGTGGCCGGTGTCGCGCAGCGCGTCCACCGCGGCCAGCACCGCCTCGCGGCCGTGCTTCTTCGGCACGCCCGCGGCGGCCCGCTCCAGCAGCGCCGCGCCCTCGGCCAGCACCAGGTCCGTGTCGATGCCCGCCGGGATCTTGATCGCGGCGTGGTGCCGCCAGGTGGCGACCGGATCGCTCCAGGCCTCCACCGTGTACGTCCAGCGGCCCTCGGCATCCGGGGTGATGTCCGCACCCCACCGGTCCGTGCCCTGCGCCAGCTCGCGCATCGGGGTCCACGGCCCGACCCGCCCGCTCGGATCGCGCAGGACGACATTGGCGGCCACCGCGTCGTGGCCTTCGCGGAAGACGGTGGCGGTGACCTGGAAGGTCTCACCGACGACGGCCTTCGCCGCCCGTCTGCCGCAGTCGACGAGAGGACGGACGTCCAGGACGGGAATACGACCGATCATGGAATCACCTGGGGGCTGGAGGAGCTCGGCGTGCACGGGTGACGGCACGGGGGCGGAGGACCGACCGCGTGTGCCGCGAAGACGGGGATCTGTCCTTTGTAACTGCTCAGCTGTCTGCTGACGGGCTGTGGGCATGGCCGCTCCTGTCCGCGTTCACTCGAATGGCACTCGAATGGGTGGGTCGCGGGGGTTTCGTGCATGTTTCGGGATGCACGGGAGAACGAGTGCGGGCCGGGTCGTGCCGTGTACCGGGGAAGCCTTCCCCGTGTCCGAGGGTGGGAAATCCGGCGCCGTGTTAACTACTCGGTCGTAACGGGCCGCTCGGGCTCCGCCGCACGCGGCGCGCACGCCCCGCCCGGCGCAGGGGTCCCGAAGCGCCCCCACGGGTTCCGGATACCCGCTCTTCGGCGCCACACGGCAGCTTTCCCTGTGGCAATGAGGTCCACAAGGCCGCGTACGGGAGGGAAATCGGCCAAACCCCCAGATGGGAGGAGTGGCGGGGGATCACGGTGGGGTGCGTGGGGCGTCTGTGGGGAGGCGCGCGGCGTGTGGGCCCCGGGCCGGGCGCGCCCTCCGCGCGCCGTGGCAGCCCGCCACGGACGGCCGCTACCGTCAGGGGTGACGGAAGGGACGCACACCGTGGTGCGTCCGCTCGGATGCGCAAGTCCCCTGTAAAGGTGGAGCAGTGAAGGCCATTCGTCGATTCACCGTGCGTCCTGTTCTCCCCGAACCCCTTCGACCCCTCCACGACCTCGCGCGCAACCTGCGCTGGTCGTGGCACACCGAGACCCGCGAGCTCTTCCGGGCCGCCGACCCCGAGGGCTGGCGGCCCGCGGACGCCGACCCCGTACGCCTGCTCGGCTCGCTGTCCGCCGGGCGGCTGACCGAACTGGCCGGCGACGCGGAGTACCTCGGCCGCCTCACCGCGGCCTCCGCCGATCTGGCCGAATATCTGGACGGTCCCCGCTGGTACCAGGAACAGCGGGCCGCCGGAGCCGAACTCCCTTCCGCCATCGCCTACTTCTCACCCGAGTTCGGTGTCACCGCCGCCCTGCCCCAGTACAGCGGCGGCCTCGGCATCCTGGCCGGCGACCACCTGAAGGCCGCCAGCGACCTCGGCGTCCCGCTCATCGGCGTCGGGCTGCTCTACCGGCACGGCTACTTCCGCCAGACCCTCTCGCGCGAGGGCTGGCAGCAGGAGCACTATCCCGTCCTCGACCCCAACGAACTCCCGCTCGACCTGGTCCGCGAGGCCGACGGCACCCCCGCCCGGGTCGTCCTCGCGCTGCCCGGCGGACGCTCGCTGCACGCCTGCATCTGGCTGGCCCGGGTCGGCCGTGTGCCGCTGCTCCTCCTCGACTCCGACGTCGAGGAGAACGCCCCCGGCGAACGCGATGTCACCGACCGGCTCTACGGCGGCGGCAGCGACCACCGCCTCCTCCAGGAGATGCTGCTCGGCATCGGCGGCGTGCGCGCCGTGCGCACCTGGTGCCGGCTGACCGGCACCCCGGAGCCGGAGGTGTTCCACACCAACGAGGGCCACGCCGGCTTCCTCGGCCTGGAGCGCATCCGCGAACTCATTCCCACCGGACTCGACTTCGAGGCCGCCCTCGAAGTGGTCCGGGCCGGCACCGTCTTCACCACCCACACCCCGGTGCCCGCCGGCATAGACCGTTTCGACCGGGGGCTCCTCGCCCGCCACTTCGGCGACGAGGGCGAACTGTCCGGCGTACCCGTCGAGAAGATCCTGCCGCTCGGCACCGAGACCTACCCCGGCGGCGAGCCGGAGCTGTTCAACATGGCGGTGATGGGCCTCAGGCTCGCCCAGCGCGCCAACGGCGTCTCCACCCTGCACGGGGCGGTCAGCCGGGAGATGTTCTCCGGGCTCTGGCCGGGCTTCGACCCCGCCGAGGTGCCGATCACCTCCGTCACCAACGGGGTCCACGCCCCGACCTGGGTCGCCCCCGAGGTGTTCCGGCTCGGTGCGGGCCAGGTCGGTGAGGGCCGCGCCCACCAGGTGCTGGCCGGCGGCCCGGTGGCCGACGAGGCCTCCGCGCAGACCGGCACCCCCCGCCGCTGGGACGCGGTGACCGGCATCGGCGACCAGGAGATCTGGGACCTGCGCCGGGACCTGCGCGGGCAGCTCGTCACCGAGGTCCGCCGCCGCCTCTACGCCTCCTGGCGCCGGCGCGGCGCGGGCACCGCCGAACTGGGCTGGATCGACGGCGTCCTCGACCCGGACATCCTGACCATCGGCTTCGCCCGCCGCGTCCCCTCGTACAAGCGGCTGACGCTGATGCTGCGCGACCGCGACCGGCTGCGGTCCCTGCTGCTGCACCCGACGCACCCGATCCAGATCGTCGTCGCGGGCAAGGCCCACCCGGCCGACGACGGCGGCAAGCGGCTGGTCCAGGAGCTGGTGCGGTTCGCGGACGACCCGCGGGTGCGCCACCGCATCGTGTTCCTCCCGGACTACGGCATGGGCATGGCGCAGAGGCTCTACCCGGGCTGCGACGTCTGGCTCAACAACCCGCTGCGCCCGCTGGAGGCCTGCGGCACGAGCGGGATGAAGGCGGCGCTCAACGGCTGCCTCAACCTGTCGGTGCGCGACGGCTGGTGGGACGAGTGGTTCGACCCGGACTTCGGCTGGGAGATCCCCACCGCCGACGGCTCCGCGGTCGACGAGGACCGCCGGGACGAGCTGGAGTCGAACGCGCTGTACGCCCTGATCGAGGACCGGGTCGCCCCGCGCTTCTACGACCGGGGTGCCGGGAACCTGCCCGACCGGTGGATCGAGATGGTCCGCTCCACCCTGGTCAACCTCGGCCCGAAGGTGCTCGCGGGGCGGATGGTGCGCGAGTACGTGGAGCGCTTGTACGCCCCCGCCGCCCAGGCCCGCCGGGCCCTGGAGCCCGCGGTTGCGCAGGATCTCGCCGCGTGGAAGGCCAGGGTCCGGGCGGCCTGGCGCGGGGTCTCCGTCGACCATGTGGAGACGGTCACCGGGGACGCCGCGGGCGGTTCGGCGGAGCTGGGGGCCACCCTGGCGCTGCGGGTACGGATCGCGCTCGGCGGCCTGGAGCCGGACGACGTCGAGGTCCAGGTGGTCGCGGGCCGGGTCGACTCCGGCGACGCCATCGCGGACGCCCAGACCTTCCCGCTGAAGCCGGCGGGCGGTCAGGACCTGGAGGACCGCTGGCTGTACGAGGGCCCGCTCACCCCGGACCGGACCGGACCGTACGGCTACACCGTGCGTGTCCTGCCCGCCCACCGGCTGCTGGCCACCAGCGCCGAACTGGGCCTGGTCGCCCTGCCGACCGAGGCGACGGGGGAGGGCGGGGGCGTACTGATGCGCTGAGCGCGCGTCATCGCGGACCCGAGGGGCCCGGCACCCACGCGGTGCCGGGCCCCTGCGCGTGGGCCGGTGGTTCCTTCGTGGGGTGAACACAGAACCTTGACGTGTCCATGGAATGGCTTTACGTTCCTGACTCATCGCACGGTTCATCATGCGGCCCATCGTTCACAGCCATGAACTCCCTTGTCGGGTGAGGCCGTTGAACCGCCACCCCACCGGAAGGCACCCCACATGCGTACCGGCACCATCCCCCGCGTCCTCGGCACCGCCGCCGCCCTGGCCGCGCTGCTCACCACGGCCCTCGCCGCACCCGCCGTGGCGGAGAGATCCACGACGCCCGGCCGGGCGCCTGCCCGGGCCGCAGCCCCGGCGAACTTCACCCACCCCGGCGTGCTCGTCAGCCGCCCCCAGCTGGACTTCGTCCGGGGCCGGGTCCAGGCGGGCGCCCAGCCCTGGAAGAGCGCCTACGACCAGATGATGGGCAGCAAGTACGCCTCCCTGACCCGGACCGCCAAGCCGCGCGCGGTCGTCGAGTGCGGCTCGTACTCCAACCCCAACAACGGCTGCACGGACGAGCGCGAGGACGCCATCGCCGCGTACACGCTCTCGCTCGCCTGGTACATCACCCAGGACAGCCGGTACGCCCAGAAGGCGATCCAGATCATGGACGCCTGGTCGGCCGTGATCAAGGACCACACCAACACCAACGCGCCCCTCCAGACCGGCTGGGCCGGATCCTCCTGGCCGCGCGCCGCCGAGATCATCAAGTACACCTACAGCGGCTGGCCGGGCTCCGGCCGCTTCGGCACGATGCTGCGCGACGTGTACCTCCCCGAGGTCACAGGCGGCTCCCACTCCAACGGCAACTGGGAGCTGTCCATGACCGAGGCGGCGATCGGGATCGCGGTCTTCCTGGAGGACCGCGCCGCCTACGACAAGGCCGTCGGCACATTCCGCGGACGTGTCCCGGCGTACATCTATGTGACCGCCGACGGGGCGCTGCCGAAGGTCGCCCCCGGCAGCGGGCTTGACACCCGGGCGAAAGTCATCAACTACTGGCAGGGGCAGTCCACTTTCATGGACGGGCTCTCCCAGGAGACCTGCCGGGACCTGACCCACACCGGCTACGGCCTCTCCGCCATCTCCCACATCGCCGAGACCAGCCGCATCCAGGGCCAGGACCTCTACCCGGAGATCGCCGACCGGCTGCGCCACGCGATGGGGTTGCACGCCAAGCACCAGCTGGGCACGCCCGTGCCGTCCTCGCTCTGCGGCGGCTCCCTCAAGGACAACCTGGGCCCGGTCACCGAGGTCGGCTTCAACGCGCTCGCCAACCGCCTCGGGTACGCGATGACCAATACGCAGACGCTGACCGAGCGGCAGCGGCCCGCGGGATCGAACAACCTGTTCGTCGCCTGGGAGACCCTGACCCACGCGAACAACCCGGTCTGACGCGGCCTTTCGCACCATGACGAACGGCCCGGAAGAGGTGTCCCTCTTCCGGGCCGTTCGGTCACAGCGGGTGGATCGGTCGGATCCGGTGGATCATCCGGTGGATCAGAAGGTGAGCTTGAAGCTGTTGATCTTCCCGGTGTCCTGCCGGGCGACGTCCTGGACCTTCAGCTTCCAGACCCCGTTGGCCACCTCGGACGAGGCGTTGACCGTGTAGGTCGCCACCACGTTGTCCGCGGAGTCGCCGGAGGAGGAGTTCTTCAGCCGGTAGGCCGTGCCGTCCGGGGCCACCAGGTCGACGACCAGGTCACCGCGCCAGGTGTGCGAGATGTTGACGTCCACCTTGAGGGCGCTCGGCGCGTTGCCGGTGACACCGGAGACGGTGACCGAGCTGGTGACGGCCGCACCGGCGTCCGGGATGTTCACGGCGGTGGTGTTCTCGAAGACCTTGCCGCCCGGGTCGGGGTCGCCGCCGCCGGGGCGGGCGCCGACGTTGATGCCGGCCCAGGCGTTGGCCACGGCCGCGTACTCGGGGCTGGTGGCCCCGTACAGCTCACTGGCGACCGCGAGCGTGCCCGTGCGGGCGGCGGCGTAGTTGGTCGTCGAGGTGAACTTGGTGGTGAGCGCCTTGAACCAGATCTGCAGCGCCTTGTCCCGGCCGATACCGGTCACCGGGAGCCCGTCGGAGGTCGGCGAGTCGTAGTTGACGCCGTTGACGGTCTTGGCGCCGCTGCCCTCGGAGAGCAGGTAGAACCAGTGGTTCGCCGGGCCCGAGGAGTAGTGGACGTCGACGTTGCCGATGCCCGAGTACCAGTAGTCCTTGGACGAGCCGTCCTTGGAGGGCTTGTCCATGTAGCGCAGCGGCGTGCCGTTGCCGTTGATGTCGATCTTCTCGCCGACCAGGTAGTCGCCCGGGTCCTGGGTGGTGTTGGAGTAGAACTCCACACCGGCGGCGAAGATGTCGGAGGTGGCCTCGTTGAGACCGCCGGACTCACCGCTGTAGACGAGCTTGGCGGTGACCGAGGTCAGGCCGTGCGTCATCTCGTGGGCGGCCACGTCCAGGGAGGTCAGCGGCTTGACGTTGCCGCTGCCGTCGCCGTACGTCATGCAGAAGCAGCTGTCCTGCCAGAACGCGTTGACGTAGTTGTTGCCGTAGTGGACGCGGGAGTACGCGCCGACGCCGTCACCGCGGATGCCGGAGCGGCCGTGGATGTTCTTGTAGTAGTCCCACGTCTCGGCGGCGCCGTAGTGGGCGTCCGCTCCGGCCGTCTCGGCGTTCTGCGGAGTGCCGTCGCCCCAGATGTCGTCCGGGCCGGAGAACAGGGTGCCGGTGCCGGAGCTGCCCCGGTTGAGGTTGTACGTCTTGTGGTTGCCGCGCGTGGTGTCGGTCAGGGTGTACGAGGGCGCGGTGCCCAGGGTGACCTGGCCGTTGTACTGCGTGTTGCCCGTGCCGTTGTGGACGGCCTGCCACTCGTAGAGCTTCTCGCCCGAGGTGGCGTCGGTGAGCACGTGCAGCTCGTTCGGGGTGCCGTCGTGCTGGAGTCCGCCGACCACGGTCTCGTACGCGAGCTGCGGGGAGCCGCCGCCCAGCCAGACCACCTTGCGCGGGGCGTTCTCCGCCTTCTTGGCCTTCGAGCCCTCGGCCTTGGCCGCGCCGAGTGCCTGCTTCTCGGCGGCGGCCGGGGCCACGTCGGCGGTCAGGCCGACGGCCTTCAGCTGTGCGCTGGTCGCCTTCGACGCCTTGCTGACGCCCTCGGTCTTCCCGGCCGCGGACTCCTTGACCACGAGGTCGCCGCCGAGGACGGGGAGCCCGTCGAGGGTGCGCTCGTAGCGGGTGTGCGTGGTGCCGTCGCGGTCCTGGACCACGTCACGGACCACGAGCTTCTCGGTGGACCCGAGACCGAGATCCTTGGCGGTGGCCGCCTTCGTGGCGTTCGCCTCGCTGAGCAGCTCCGCGCGCTGGGCGGGGGAGAGCTTGGCGGGCAGGGCGCCCGGGTCGGCCTTCGTGCCGGCGGTGATGCCGCCGAGCGGGGCCGAGGCGGGGGCGGAGGTGGCGGTCGCGGCGCCGGACGGAACGGCGACGGCGATGAGGGCTGCTGCGGCTATCAGAGCGCCGGTCGCGGTGGCGCGACGGCTGGGCGTGGATCTCACGCGGACTCCTTCTGCGAGGGGGGTACCGGGCGGCCTGGACGGGCTGTCCGGACGGTGCAGGCGGTGCGCAGAACGGGGTGAAGAGTGTCAGCCGACGACCGTGCCTGTCAGGAGCGCGTCAATAACTTGGCCGGTTTTCGTCCGTTGCCGGAAAGGTCATGTTCGTTAAGCGGATGTTTCGCCGATCATTGCCGCAGTGTTACCGGGCGTTCTGGAGCCCGGTATTCACAGGGTGGTCACAGGTTTCGCGCGCAAAGGTCACCGGGCCGTCGCGGGCGGGAAGCGATGTGATGACCGTCAGATGAGACGGCATCGGGTTCTGGCCAGATCCGCGCGCCGGAATGTGCCGGTCCGTCAGGGTGCGGGGATCCCGCCGGGATCGGGGTGCGGGCTTCAGGCCGTCGCTGCCGGGCGGGTCGCGTGCGCCCGGGTGGTCGCGTCCGCCGGGCCGGGCGTGGACCTCAGGCCGTCGCGTCCTGCGGGCTGGGGCGGGGCGCTCAGGTGGTCGCGTTCGGCGGGTCGGGGGCCCTCAGGCAGTCGCTTCCGGCGGGTAGACCGTGTTCAGGAGATCGCGCACGAAGCGGTCCGGGTCGTCGAGTCCCGCCGCCGCGAGCGTGCCGGGCCCCTCCGTCAGGAGATGCGGGACCGCCGCGTGCAGCGCGAGGGTGACGACGGCGGCCCGTTGCGGGGTCACGGGCAGTCCGGCGGCGCGCTGGGCCAGCCCGAAAACCGCGAAGTCGCCGCTCGCCATCGGGTCGAGGATGCCGGAGAGCCAGGGCCGCCGGGTCGCCTCGGCCTGGAGCTCCAGCACCGCGAGGAGGCGGGAGCGGCCCGGCCCCGCGACGTTCTCCAGGAGCGAGCGGAAGAGGGCCACCAGCCCCTCGCGGTCCGCGGGGCCCGGACCGGCGGCCAGCTGTTCGGTGAGCGCGAGGTACTGCTCCAGGCAGCGTTCCGCCACAGCGCGGAGGAGGGCGTCCCGGGTCGGGAAGTAGTTCTTGGTGGTGCCGGACGGCACCTCGGCGGCCCGGTCCACGGCCCGGTGCGTCAGCCCGCGCCCGCCGTCCCGGGCCAGCACCTCGATCGCCGCGTCCCGCAGCCGGTCCCGCCGGTCCGGATTCACCCGCGCCCGCTCCCTCGTCCCCACCGTCTCCGCCACCTGTCCTTGCCGATGCTACCTCGGCCGTGGTACCACGGATGTGGTGGTTCTTCTGCCTGGTCCTACGAGCTCGGGGAGCGCGACATGACAGGGACGGCGACCGTGGTCGGCGCGGGCATCGGCGGACTGGCGACCGCGATCGGGCTCCGCCGCGCGGGCTGGAGCGTCACGGTGCTGGAGCGCCGCACGGAACTGGAGCGGTACGGAGCGGCCTTCGGCATCCACCCCACCGCACAGTCCGCGCTCGACCGGCTCGGCGTCGGCGACGCGCTGCGCGAGCACGCCGTGCCCTACCGCGACGCGCACATCCGCACCCCGGACGGGGCCTCGATCGCCCGGCTCCCGCTGGAACGCATCGAACGCAAGGCGGGCCGCCCCGAACTCCTCATCTCCCGCCCGTACCTGCTCGACGCCCTGCTCGCCGGGCTGGACGCCTTCGGTGACGTACCGATCAAGCTCGGCGAGCGGGTCACCGACGTGGACGCCCTCGCCGCCGGGCAGGACCTGGTGATCGGCGCCGACGGCATCCGCAGCGCCGTCCGCACGGCCCGCTTCGGCGACCGCAGCGGCCCGCGCGAGGTCGGCACCGTCGCCTGGATCGGCATCGCCGACATCGAGAGCCCGGTGCACGGCGAGACCTGGGGGAGCGGCCGCTTCTTCGGGCTGACCCCGGTCGAACCGGGCCGCACCAACTGGTACGCCACCGCCCCCGAGGCCACCACGGCCGACGAGCTGCGCGACCTCTTCGCCGGCTGGCACGACCCGATCCCGCGCATCCTGGCCGCCACCGACCCGGCGACCTGGATCCGCTACGAGATGCGCCACCTGCACCCGGCGCTGCCGTCCTTCGTCTCGGCCGACGCCTCGGGTCATGTGGCCCTGGTCGGCGACGCGGCCCACGCAATGACGCCCAACCTGGGCCAGGGCGCCTGCACCGCGATCCTGGACGCGGACGCCCTGACCCGCGCGCTCGCCGCGGCACCCCCGGGCCCGGCGGGCGTCGCCGGAGCCCTGCGCGCCTACGACCGCGAACGCCGCCGCAGCGCCCAGCGGACCGCCTTCGCCTCCCGGACCCTGCACCGCTTCATGAGCACGGAACGCATCCGGCTGCGGGACGCGGCGGTACGGCTGCTGCCGGGGTGAGGCCGGCGCATCCGCTCGCCCGCGTATCCGGTCCGGCTGGGCCGGTGTGCGGCACACGCGTCGGAAGAGCGCCCCTCCGCCGTCAGTTCGGGCCCCACTCGAACCTGGTCACGGTGAAGGTCTCCCCGTCCTGCGGCGGCCGGATCCAGGAGCGGGTGGTGAACGTGTGCAGCCGTCCCCACGTGATCGCGTGGCGCGGCAGATGGACTCCGAACTCGCCGGTTATGGCCTCCAGCAGCGCCCGTTCCGTGCTGATGGCCGCCTCCGTCCCGGCGGGCCCCTCCTGGGAGGGGAAGAACCGGTCCGGGTCCAGGTCCGGTGGGATCGGCCCGGTCCGCCGCACCTCTCCGTCCGCGTACGTGAAGGCGTACAGCTCCGCACCGCCCCGCGCCACGGAGAGGTGGAAGAACGGGTCCCCGTACCCGTCCCGCAGACCGCCCCACACGACCACGGCGCGGGCGTCCGCGCAGGCGGCGGCGGCCGGAGAGACGAACCGCCGCGGTGCGAGACACGGACGGTCGCCGTCGAAGGCGAAGCTCCAGCGAGCGCCCGCCCGGCCGACCGCCACGAGGGCCCGGTCGTCGAAGGACGAGAACTCCCGCCGCCCGCGGAGCCATCGGCTGCGGGCTTCGAAGGAGGTCATCGGCTCGTCCAGCGCGGCCCCCTCCCCGTCCGCGAGGCGCCCGGGCAGATCCCACGGCTCCACCCCTTCGACCAGGACGAACCGGTAGGACGTGTGGTCGCCGGGGGCGGCCGGGTCCGCGAGCCAGGACAGGCCCTCCGGATCGGAACGGTCCGCGTCATCGGCCCGTGGCCCACCCGGCCGTCCGCCCCGGGGAGTGGACAGCATTGCGCGGCCCCGCTCCGAGGTCAGCAGCGGGCCGAGCAGCGGATCGGCCACCCAGCCCAGCGGCGCCAGGTGGTCGGGCCCCAGCGGCTGCCACAGCGGCAGGGCGTCCATCATCGTCCGCCACGCCCCGTCGGTGTCGCCCCACCGCGCCGACTCGCGGGCCCGTTCGACCGCTTCCCCGAACGGCCCGGCCGCCGTGTACCGGTAGGTGCCCGAGCGCACCTGCTCCAGCAGCGCGTGCGCCGACGCCATCACGTCGTCGGTTGCTCCCCTCAGGCTGTACTTCAGCCCGGAGTCGTCCCGGTGTCGGTGCCTCGCGTAGTCGGCGACCAACGGCGGGAGCAGGTCGACGGCGTACCGGGGGTCGATCGCCAGGTCCTGGTAGGACAGGTCCGTCTGCCCGAGCAGGCGGCGTATCTGGTCGCTCAGCCCGTCGGCCCTCGGCCTGCCGTACCCCTTCGCCTCGTCCAGCGCACGCTCGGCCCGCTCCCGGTCGCCGCTCAGCGCCCACAGCCGGGCCTCCTCCACCTGGGCGTCCAGCCGTCGCGTCGTGGCGTTGGCGAACTCCGGCTCCCCGTCCGCCGGACGGGCCCGCAAACGGTGGAACTCCCGGTGCTTGTCCCGCATGAACGTGGCGAAGTCCGGGAACCGCTCGGGGGGTTCGGCCAGCCAGCTCGCCCAGCTGTACACGGCCCACTCGCCGTTCTCGTCCACGTCCTCGGGATCCAGCACGACGCTCATCGCGTCGGACTCGACGTCCAGCTGGAGCCCGCGGCGCCAGACCGCCACGTTCCGCAGCTCCTCGGGGGTGGGGTCGTCGTCCAGGTACTCCGCGAACATCGCCGCGAGCCCGGACGCGTCGTTGTGCCAGCGGGCCTCCGCGGTCCCCGCCAGCAGGGTGATGAACCCGCCCGCGTGCCGCCACCCGTCGCTGACGGCGAGGAACTCCCGGTACGACGGGGGCATCCGCCGGCCGAGGCGCTCCTCCAGGGCCGCTATCCGCTCCTCGGCCGCCGCCGGAAACCCCAGCCAGCGATCCCGCCGGGCGGTCTCGTCCTCCCGCGCGTACGTCTCGTCGTCGGAGAGGGAATCCGACCACTCCCCGCTCCAGTCGCGCAGGAACGGTCCCCAGGTGAATGGCGTCGCATCCGTCATACGACCGATGCTGCCACCCGCCACTGACAGCGCCCCGCGACGCCCGGACCACGCGGGCCACGGCAGAGTAGGGGGCATGGACGTACTCGAAGTTGCCCGTGCCCTTGTCCTGGAACGTCACCCGGACGCTTGCGCCGCGTTCCTCGGCGGCAGTGTCCTGACGAGCCGCCGCACCGCCCGGTCCGACCTGGACGTCGTCGTCCTGCTCGACGGCCCGCCCGCTCCGTACCGCGAGAGCCTGCGGTACCGGGACTGGCCGGTGGAACTGTTCGTGCACACCGAGGACACCTGGCACAGCTTCGTGACCCCGGAGATCGCGCAGCGGACATCGCCCCTGCTGTGGATGTGCGCCGACGGGGCGCTGCTGCTCGACGCCGACGGGACAGGGGCACGGATGGCGGAGACGGCGAAACGCCTCGCGGCCGCGGGCCCGCCCCCGGTCACCGGCACGGCGTTGGAGGACGCCCGGTACGCGCTGACGGACCTGCTCGACGACTTCGGCGCCGTCACGGACGCGGGGGAGCGGCTGTTCATCGTGGCCGAACTCGTCCGGCGGACCGGCGAACTGGCCCTGCTGACCCACGGCACCTGGCTCGGCGGCGGCAAGTGGCTGGCCCGGCGCCTCGAACCGGTCGCGCCGGACCTGGCGGGGCGCCTGGACGCGGCGGCGCAGACCGCGCTGCGCGGCGC
Organism: Streptomyces globisporus C-1027; assembly: GCF_000261345.2. Classification (NCBI taxonomy): domain Bacteria; kingdom Bacillati; phylum Actinomycetota; class Actinomycetes; order Kitasatosporales; family Streptomycetaceae; genus Streptomyces; species Streptomyces globisporus. The sequence goes on from NZ_CP013738.1 coordinate 5,655,642, forward strand.
TCCGGAGGGCCTCACCGCCCTGGTCACGGAGGTCCTCGACGCGGCGGGCGGTCCCCTCTGGGAGGGGTACCGCCGCAGCGGCCCGCGTCGGACCGACTGAGCCCCTCGCGGGCGAGGGCCCGCGCGCCGGACGCCCGCGCGCCGGACGCCCGCGCGCCGGACGCCCGCGCGCCGGACGCCCGAGCGCGGGCCGCTGTCCGCGCCGCGTACGACCCCGGTTCCGCAGGTCCGCACGACGGCCCGCCCGCCCGCCCTCAGCTCAGACTCTCCTTCCACGTTTGGTGCAGCCCCGCGAACCGCCCTGTCCCGCCGATCAGTTCCGCGGGTGCGCCGTCCTCCACGATCCGGCCGTGCTCCATCACCAGCACCCGGTCCGCGATCTCCACGGTCGAGAGCCGGTGGGCGATCACCACCGCCGTGCGGCCGTGCAGCACCGTGTCCATGGCCCGTTGGACCGCGCGCTCGCCGGGGATGTCCAGGGAGCTGGTCGCCTCGTCCAGGATCAGCACCGACGGGTTCGCCAGCAGGGCGCGGGCGAAGGCCACCAACTGGCGCTGGCCCGCCGAGATCCGGCCGCCCCGCTTGCGTACGTCGGTGTCGTAGCCGTCCGGCAGAGCGGCGATGAAGTCGTGCGCGCCGATCGCCTTCGCGGCGTGCTCGATCTCCTCGCGGGTGGCGTCCGGGCGGCCGATCGCGATGTTCTCCGCGACCGTCCCGGAGAACAGGAACGCCTCCTGGGTCACCATCACCACGCCCCGGCGCAGTTCGGCGGTGGACAGGTCGCGCAGGTCCGTGCCGTCCAGCAGGACCCGGCCGTCGGTCGGGTCGTAGAAGCGGGCCAGCAGCTTGGCCAGCGTCGACTTGCCCGCGCCCGTGGAGCCGACGACCGCCACGGTCCGGCCCGCCGGGATGCGCAGGTCGAACGCGGGCAGCACCTCGCCGCCCGTACGGTAGGCGAACCGCACCCCGTCGAACACGACCTCCCGGCCCGGGAGATCACCCGAGCGCGGCGGCAGTTCGGTGGGGTGGCCGGTCTCGGGGACGTTCGGCGTCTGGGCCAGCAGGCCGGCGATCTTCGTCAGGGAGGCCGCCGCCGACTCGTAGGAGTTGAGGAACATCCCCAGCCGGTCGATCGGGTCGTACAGCCGGCGCAGATACAGCACCGCCGCCGCAAGGACCCCCAGCGCCAGCGTCCCCTCGGCCACCCGGTAGGCGCCCCACAGCACCATCCCGGCCACCGCCGTGTTGGCGATCAGCCGGGAGCCGACGACATAGCGGGCCATTTCCAGGATCGCGTCGCCGTTCGACCGCTCGTGGCGGGTGTTCAGCTCCGTGAAGGCGGCGTCGTTGCTCCGCTCCCGGCGGAACGCCTGGACCGGGCGGATGCCGTTCATCGTCTCCGCGAACTTCACGATCACCGCCGCGATCGCCGTCGACCGGGCCGTGAACGCCACGGACGCCCGCCGCCGGTACATCCGGACCATCAGATACAGCGGTACGAAGGAGAGCGTGGCGATCGCGCCGATCCCCAGGTCCAGCCAGAGCAGCACCAGGGCGATCGACACGAACGAGAGGACCACGCCGATCAGTTCCTGGAGCCCTTCGCTCAGCAGCTCCCGCAGCGACTCCACGTCCGTCGTCGAGCGCGAGATCAGCCGGCCCGAGGTGTAGCGCTCGTGGAAGTCGATGCTGAGCGCCTGCGCGTGCCGGAAGATCCGGCCGCGCAGCTCCAGCAGCACGTCCTGGTTGATCCGCGCGGCCGCCCGGATGAAGCCGTACTGGAGGACGCCCGCGCCGACCGAGCAGAGCGCGTAGCCGATGGCGACCGCGACCAGCGGCCCGTAGTCGTGGTCCCGGAACGCCGGAACCCCGCTGTCGATCGCGTACGCCACGAGCAGCGGGCCCGCCTGCATCGCCACCTGCTGCACCACCAGCAGCAGGGCCGCCACCGCGACCCGGCCGCGCATCGGGGCCAGCAGCGAGAACAGCAGCGCCAGGGTCGCCCCGGGCGGTGCGGGCAGGTCGTCCTGGTCGAACGGGTCGCCGGAGGGCCGTCGTCCGGGCGCGGCCGGACTCTTCTTCCGCAGGCCGTCGTCCTCGGCCGCGGGAAGCGAGGCGTCGTCGGTGGTCGTCGTCATCGGGCACTGCCCTCCTCGGCGGGAACCTGCTCGGCGGGGGCGCTCGTCGGCGCCGCGGGGGACTTCCGTCCGGGTGCGGGACCGGACTCCGCGCCCGACATCAGCCAGGCGTACTCCGCGTTGTCGCGCAGCAGCTCCTGATGCGTGCCGACCGCGGCGATCCGGCCCCCGGACAGCAGCGCCACCCGGTCCGCCAGCATCACGGTCGACGGGCGGTGCGCCACGACCACCGCCGTCGTCCGCGCCAGGACCTGCCGCAGCGCGGCCTCCACCAGCGTCTCCGTGTGCACGTCCAGCGCGGAGAGCGGGTCGTCCAGCACCAAGAAGCGCGGCTCGCCGACCACCGCGCGGGCCAGCGCCAGGCGTTGGCGCTGGCCGCCGGAGAGGCTCAGGCCCTGCTCGCCGACCTCCGTGTCCAGGCCCTGCGGCAGCTCGTGCACGAAGTCCGCCTGGGCCACCGACAGCGCCCGGCGCACCTGCGCCTCGTCCGCGTCCGCCGCGCCCATCGTCACGTTCTCGCCGACCGTCGCGGAGAACAGCGTCGGCTCCTCGAACGCCACCGACACCAGCTCCCGCAGCCGCGAGCGCTCCATCGTGGCGATGTCCTCGCCGTCCAGCGTGATCCGCCCGCCGGTCACCTCGTGCAGCCGGGGCACCAGCGCCGTCAGCGTCGTCTTGCCCGACCCCGTACCGCCGACGAGGGCCAGCGTCTCGCCGGGCCGGATGTGCAGATCGATGCCGGACAGGACGGGCGGGGAGTCCGGGTCCGCGTCGGGGTAGCGGAACGCGACGCCCTCGAACACCATTCCCGGTGCGGTGGCCGGTGCGCCCTCGCGTACGGCGGCGGCACCCCGCTCCTCCGCCACGTCCATCACCTCGAAGTACCGGTCGGTGGCGGTCGCCGACTCCTGGCTCACCGCCAGCAGGAAGCCGATCGACTCCACCGGCCAGCGCAGCGCGAGCGCCGTGGACAGGAACGCCACCAGCGTGCCCGCCGACAGCGTCCCGTCCGCCACCTGGATCGTGCCGAGCACCAGCGCCGCGCCGATCGCCAGCTCCGGGATGGCCGTGATCAGCGCCCAGATCCCGGCGAGCAGCCGGGCCTTGCCGAGCTCCGTGTCGCGCAGCCGGTGCGCCATGGCCTTGAACGCCCGCGCCTGGCTGCGGTGCCGGCCGAAGCCCTTGACGATGCGGATGCCCAGCACGCTCTCCTCGACGACCGTCGTGAGGTCGCCGACCTGGTCCTGGGCCCGGCGCGCGACCACCGAGTACTTCGTCTCGAACAGCGAGCACAGGATGATCAGCGGCACCGCGGGCGCCAGCAGCACGAGCCCCAGCGTCCAGTCCTGGGCGAACAGAAGGACGAACCCGACGAGGATCGTCGCCGTGTTGACGACCAGGAAGGTCAGCGGGAACGCCAGGAACATCCGCAGCAGCATCAGGTCCGTCGTACCGCGCGACAGCAGCTGACCCGAGGCCCAGCGGTCGTGGAACGCGACCGGCAGCCGTTGCAGATGGCGGAAGAGATCCGCCCGCATCGCCGCCTCGACCCCGGCCAGCGGCCGCGCCACCAGCCATCGCCGGAACCCGAACAGCAGCGCCTCCGCGATACCGAGCAGCAGCAGATACAGCGCTCCCAGCCACACCCCGCCCGGATCGCGGTCGGCGACCGGGCCGTCCACCATCCACTTCAGGACCAGCGGGATCACCAGCCCCAGACAGGACGCCAGGATCGCCACGAAGGCGGCCGTGAACAGGCGCACCCGCACGGGTCGGACATAGGGCCACAGGCGCAGGAGGGAGCGCACGGCGGACCGGTCCGTGCGCTCTGCAGGCATTTTGGGCATCAGGGCCGACTTTACGTTTCACCACTGACATCGGGCCTCCCAATTTCCGGCCGCCCGCCGCCCTCCAGCCCCCCGGCCCGCCGTGCCGGTCGTACTCCGCCGTCAACCGATCGGCTGATACGACGTCGAGCGTGACGGCGGATACCGGCCCGGCCCGCCCGCCGGAACCCTGAGGGCATGGCAATCATCGAAGTCACCGGGGTGCGCAAGACCTACGCGGGCCGCGACGTGGTCGACGGCGTCTCCTTCTCCGTCGACGAGGGCGAGATCTTCGGCATCCTCGGCCCCAACGGGGCGGGCAAGACCACCACCGTCGAATGCGTGGAGGGCCTGCGCATCCCCGACGCGGGCGCGGTCAGGGTCGCCGGGCTCGACCCCGTCGCCGACCACGACCGGGTGACCCGGCTGCTCGGCGCCCAGCTCCAGGAGAGCGAGCTCCAGGCCAAACTGACCGTACGGGAGGCGCTGGAGCTCTACGCCGCCTTCTACCCGGCCCCCGTCGACTGGCGGCCGCTCGCCGACCGGCTCGGCCTGACCGACCGGCTCACCACCCGCTTCGCGAAGCTCTCCGGTGGCCAGAAACAGCGGTTGTTCATCGCCCTCGCCCTGATCGGCGACCCGAAGGTCGTCGTCCTCGACGAGCTGACCACGGGACTCGACCCGCGCGCCCGCCGCGACACCTGGAAGCTCATCGAGGAGATCCGCGACGGCGGGGTGACCGTCCTGCTCGTCACCCACTTCATGGAGGAGGCCCAGCGCCTCTGCGACCGGATCGCCGTCATCGACCGGGGCAAGGTCGTCGCCCTGGACACCCCGGCCGGGCTGATCCGGCAGGCCACCGGCTCCACGGTCATCTCCTTCGTGCCCTCCCGGACGCTCACCGGCCCCGACCTCACCCGGCTCACCGCGCTTCCCGGCGTCGCGTCCGTGACCCCGCCCGACCGCGAGGGGGCGCTCACGCTGCACGGCACCGACGAGACGTTCACTTCGTTCGTCGCCCTGCTCGCCGAACTCGGCGTCACCGCCCGGCGGCTGCGCATCACCGAGACCAGCCTCGACGAAGCCTTCCTCGACCTCACCGGACAGGACGCCTGACATGCCGACCGAGACCACCACCGCACCGGCCACCGCCCCCATGCCCCGCGTCAGCCGGCGACGCGGCCCCGCGTCCGCCGTCCTGATCGCCGAGACCCGGCTCTTTTTCCGCGAACCGGGCAACCTGTTCTGGATCTTAGCCTTCCCCTCCGTCCTCCTGGTGATCCTCGGCTTCATCCCCGCCTTCAAGGAGGCGCAGGACGACCTCGGCGGACGGCGCGTCATCGACCTGTACGTCCCCATCTCGATCCTGCTCGCCATGATCACGGCCGCGGTCCAGGCAATGCCGCCGGTCCTGACCGCCTACCGCGAACGCGGCATCCTGCGCCGCATGTCCGTCACTCCGGTGCGGCCCTCCGCCCTGCTCTCGGCCCAGATCCTGCTGCACGGCGCGGCCTGCCTCGCCTCCGCGCTCCTCGTCACCGCCGTCGGCCGGATCGCCTACGGGGTCGCGCTGCCCGAACAGCTCCCCGGCTACCTGCTGGCGCTGCTGCTCGCCGTCGCCGCCGCGCTGACCCTGGGCTCCGTGATCTGCGCCGTGTCCCGCACGGCGAAGGCGGCCACCGCGTTCGGCACGGGCGCCTACCTCGTGATGATGTTCAGCGCCGGGGTGTGGCTGCCCGTCCAGGCGATGCCCGACGCCCTGCGGCGCATCGTCGAGGTCACCCCGTTCGGGGCCGCCTCCCAGGCGCTGGAGCAGGCCGCGTCCGGGAGCTGGCCGGGCTGGATCCACCTGGGGATCCTCGCCCTGTGGACCGTTGTCCTGGGCACCGCGGCCACTCGACTCTTCCGGTGGCAGTGACGGAGACTTCCGGCATGACGTTGCCGCCCCGCTCCTCGTACCCGGCGGGTGCGACGGGGCCCCGCACGATCGAGGACCGCTGGGAGCAGTTCCACCGGTACGGCCCCTACGCCGTCCTCACCCTGTCCGTCCTCGTCGGGGGTGTCGCCGCCGACCTCATCATGACCCGCACCGAGATGTACGCGGCCGGGGCCCTGGCGGTGGCGGCATACGGGCTCCAGATCTGGTGGGGCAGTGCCCGCCCGCGTACCGTTCCGGGCGCCCCGGCCGGGGTGGCCTACTACACCGCGCGGACCGTCCTCGCCTTCGCGCTGTCCTGGCTCAACCCGTTCTTCGCGATCTACGCGGCGCTCAGCTACTTCGACGTCGAACCCCTGCTGCCCAAGCGCTTCATCCGCGCCGGGCTGCTCACCACCGCCGTCACCCTGGCCGGTTCGCAGAGCGGAGGGCTGCCGCCCGCCTCCCTGATGAACTGGGTCGCCTTCTGCGTGCTCTACGCCGTCAACGCCACCCTCGCCCTCTTCTTCTGGCACGTCGGGATGCGCGAGGACGAGAAGGCCCGCATCCAGGGCGCGACCATCGCCGAGCTGGAGCGCACCAACCTCCGGCTGGAGCAGGCCATGGCCGAGAACGCGGCCCTGCACGCCCAACTCCTCGTCCAGGCACGCGAGGCCGGGGTCGACGACGAACGGCGCCGGCTCGCCGCCGAGATCCACGACACCCTCGCCCAGGGCCTCACCGGGATCATCGCCCAGCTCCAGGTCGTCACCTCCCTCACCGACCGCGACCCGGAGACCGCCCGCGTCCACCTCGACCGGGCCGCCGCGCTCGCCCGCCACAGCCTCGGCGAGGCCCGCCGCTCCGTGCACAACCTGGCCCCGGTCGCCCTGGAACACGACGAACTGGCCGGGGCGTTGAAGAAGACGGTCACCGAATGGGCCGAACAGCACCGCGTCCGGGCCGACTTCACCGTCACCGGCACCGTCGAACCGGTCCACGACGAGATCGCCGCCACCCTCCTGCGCATCGCGGGCGAGGCGCTGGCCAACGCCGGGCGGCACGCCGGGGCATCCCGGGTCGGGGTGACGCTGTCGTTCATGGACGACGAACTGACCCTGGACGTAAGGGACGACGGCCGCGGCTTCGACCCGGCGGCCGCCGCCCCGGCCGGCCGCACCGGCGGCTTCGGCCTCGGCGGCATGCGGGCCCGCGCGGAGCGCATCGCGGGCGCGGTCGAGGTGGAGTCGGAACCGGGCGGCGGCACGGCGGTGTCGGCCAGGGTTCCGCTGGTCAGGCACCTGTGAACAGCCCTGCGGCGCCACCGGGCCGGGCACCCGTCAACGGCCCCACCGCAGGCCCTGGCCAGACACCCGTGAGCCCCTCTACGGTGCGATCATGACCGAGACCCCCGCCCGTACCGTCACCCTCGTCGTCGTCGACGACCACCCGGTCGTCCGGGACGGGCTGCGCGGCATGTTCACCGCCGAACCCGGCTTCGAGGTGCTCGGCGAGGCGGCCGACGGCGTGGACGCGCTCGCCGTCGTCGGTGAACTCGACCCCGACGTCGTCCTGATGGACCTGCGGATGCCCGGCGGCGGGGGAGTGGCGGCCATCGCGGAGCTGACCCGGCGCGGCGCCCGCTCGAAGGTCCTCGTGCTGACCACGTACGACACCGACTCCGACACCCTCCCCGCGATCGAGGCGGGCGCGACCGGCTACCTCCTCAAGGACGCCCCGCGCGAGGAGCTGTTCGCCGCCGTCCGAGCCGCCGCCGACGGGCGCAGCGTCCTGTCGCCCGCGGTCGCCTCCCGGCTGATGACCCGGGTCCGCACCCCCGCCGCCGACCCGGCCGAGTCCGCCCTGTCGGCCCGGGAGCGGGAGGTGCTGGTCCTGGTGGCGCGGGGCACGACCAACCGGGAGATCGCCGCCGAACTCTTCATCAGCGAGGCGACCGTGAAGACGCACCTCACCCATGTCTTCGCCAAACTGGGGGCCAAGGACCGGGCCGCGGCCGTCGCCGTCGGCTACGACCGGGGCATCCTCGGCTGAGCCGCGCCTTCCCTCGCCGCTACTCCACCACCCGCAGCAGCAGCACCGAACGGGCCGGCACCGTCATCTCCGTACCGCCGTCCAGCAGCGTTCCCGGAGCCTCGGCCTGCTCCTCCCGCGAGGTGTCCAGGACCAGTTCGTACGCGCCTCCCCACGGCGCTCCCGGCAGGACGAAGGACGTCGGCTGCGCGCCCGCGTGCAGGACGGCCAGGAAGCTGTCGTCGGTCACCGGCTCGCCCCGCGCGTCCCGCCCCGGGATGTCCCGCCCGGAGAGGTAGAGCCCGAGCGTCGCGGCGGGCGCGTACCAGTCGCCCTCCGTCATCTCCCGGCCGTCCCGGGCGAACCACGCCAGATCCCGCAGCCCGTCCGGGGCCTGCGCCCGGCCGGAGAAGAACGCGCGGCGCCGCAGCACCGGATGGGTCCTGCGCAGCGTCAGCACCCGGGCCGTCAGCGCGGTCAGCTCCCGCCACTGCGGCTGGTCCAGCAGCGACCAGTCGACCCAGCCGGTCTCGTTGTCCTGGCAGTAGGCGTTGTTGTTGCCGCCCTGCGTCCGGCCCATCTCGTCGCCCGCCACCAGCATCGGCACCCCGGTGGACAGCAGCAGCGTGGTCAGGAGGTTACGGAGCTGACGGCGGCGCAGCGCGTTGATCTCCGGATCGTCGCTCTCGCCCTCGACCCCGCAGTTCCACGCCCGGTTGTCGTTCGTCCCGTCCCGGTTGCCCTCCCCGTTCGCCTCGTTGTGCTTCTGCTCGTAACTGACCAGGTCGCGCAGGGTGAAGCCGTCGTGCGCGGTGACGAAGTTGACCGAGGCGTACGGGCGGCGCCCGCCCCAGGCGTACAGGTCGCTGGAGCCGGTCAGCCGGTAGCCGAGATCCCGCACGTCGGGGAGCGCGCCGCGCCAGAAGTCCCGGACGGCGTCCCGGTAGCGGTCGTTCCACTCGGTCCACAGGGGCGGGAACGCCCCCACCTGGTAGCCGCCGTTGCCGACGTCCCACGGTTCGGCGATCAGCTTGACCCGGCGCAGCACCGGGTCCTGGGCGATCACCGCGAGGAACGGGGAGAGCATGTCGACGTCGTGCATCGAGCGGGCCAGCGCCGCCGCCAGGTCGAAGCGGAAGCCGTCGACGCCCATCTCGGTGACCCAGTAGCGCAGCGAGTCGGTGATGAGCCGCAGCACCTGCGGCTGCACGACGTGCAGGGTGTTGCCGCAGCCGGTGTAGTCGGCGTAGCGGCGCGGATCGCCCTCCAGGCGGTAGTAGCCCCGGTTGTCGATGCCGCGCAGCGACAGCATCGGCCCCAGCTCGCCCGCCTCGGCGGTGTGGTTGTAGACGACGTCGAGGATCACCTCGATCCCCGCGTCGTGCAGCGCGCGCACCATCCGCTTGAACTCGCCGACCTGCTGGCCGGCCGTGCCGGACGCGGAGTAGTCGGCGTGCGGGGCGAAGTAGCCGATGGAGTTGTAGCCCCAGTGGTTGTGCAGCCCGCGCCGCAGCAGATGGTCCTCGTGGGCGAACTGGTGCACCGGCAGCAGTTCGACGGCGGTCACCCCGAGCCGGGTGAGGTGCTCGATCGCCGCCGGGTGCGCGAGACCGGCGTACGTGCCGCGCAGCTCGGGCGGGATGTCCGGGTGCCGCTTGGTGAAGCCGCGCACGTGCAGCTCGTAGATGACGGAGTCGGCCCACGGGGTCTTGGGCCGCCGGTCCTCCACCCAGTCGTCGTCATCGTGGACGACCACACCCTTGGGAACGTACGGGGCCGAGTCCCGGTCGTCGCGCACGGTGTCGGCGACATGCTGGTCCGGCCAGTCCCGGACGTGCCCGTACACCTCGGGCGGCAGGCCGAAGGTCCCGTCGACGGCACGGGCGTACGGGTCGAGCAGCAGCTTCGCCGCGTTCCAGCGGGCCCCCGTCCACGGGTCCCAGCGGCCGTGCACCCGGTAGCCGTAACGCTGACCGGGCCGTACGCCGGGGACGAAGCCGTGCCAGATCTCATGGGTCAGCTCGGTCAGCGGGCAGCGCGTCTCGACGCCCCGCTCGTCGAACAGACACACCTCGACCGCCTCGGCCCCGCCCGCCCACAGCGCGAAGTTCGTCCCCGCCACCCCGTCCGGACCGACCCGGAACCGGGCCCCCAGCGGCATCGGGGCCCCCGGCCACACGGCGGGGGCCGGGGCCGCGGCCCGTACGGCTTCGGCGTACTCCGTGCGCTGCACCTCCACGATCTCCGCCCGGACGGCGGCCACCGTCCCCGGATCCTGCACCGCCTCCCGCTCGGGATCCTGTACTGCCTCCTGCTCGGCTGCGCTCGACACCGTGTAGCCTCCCGCGGCTCGTGGGACGGGCACCTTCGAGGGGGCGCGCGGCGTCCCGGCCGCGGCCCTTCGGGGTAGTCCTCCCCTCTGTTCTGCCCACCGGGCGGCCCGCACTCACGTTTCCCCCGACCGGCCCTGGTCGTTGGGGGAGCGTGAACCACACAGCGAAGAGCGCACGCACCTCGTCGGCCGCCGTGCTGACCTGGGCAGGACTGCTGACCGTGCTGGCCCTGCTGACCGGCTGCACCGACACCCGGGAGGCCCTGCTCAACGGCAAGGCACGGTCCCCCGGCGACGTGATCGGCGTCTTCCCCGAGAACGGGGCCAAGGACGTCGACGAGGAGACCCGGATCGCGGTGAAGGTCCCCGACGGGCGGCTGGAGAGCGTGAAGGTCATGCGGATCGAGGACGCGCAGCAGCAGACGGTCGCGGGGCGCATCGCCGAGGACGGACGCTCCTGGGCCCCGGAGCCCAGGGTGGCCCGGCTCGCCCTCGCCGCGAAGTACAGCATCGACGCGGTCGCCGTGGACGCACAGGGCCGCCGCTCCGCCCGGCACGCCACGTTCACCACACTCGTGCCCGAGCACCGCTTCATCGGCTACTTCAAACCGGAGAACCGGTCCACCGTGGGCACCGGCATGATCGTCTCCTTCGCCTTCAACCGCCCGGTCGCCGACCGGGCCGCGGTGGAGAAGGCCATCCGGGTGACGTCCGATCCGGTGGTGGAGGTCGCCGGCCACTGGTTCGGCAAGGACCGGCTCGACTTCCGCCCGAAGACGTACTGGAAGCCCGGCACCGAGGTCACCGTCGACATCGGACTGCGGGACGTCGAGGGCGCCCCGGGCGTCTACGGCAGCCAGGACAAGACCGTCGTCTTCACCGTCGGCCGCCACCAGATCTCCCGGGTCGACGCGGAGGCCAAGACCATGGAGGTACGCCGGGACGGCGAGCTCGTCAGCACGGTCCCGATCACCGCGGGCGCCCCGAAGACCACCACGTACAACGGGAAGATGGTGGTCACCGAGATGCACGAGGTGACCCGGATGAACGGGGCGACCGTCGGCTTCACGGACGAGAAGGGCAAGGGCGAGTACGACATCAAGGACGTACCGCACGCGATCCGGCTCACCGCCTCGGGCACCTTCCTGCACGGCAACTACTGGGCCGACGAATCCGTCTTCGGCGAGGAGAACGTCAGCCACGGCTGCATCGGACTGCGCGACGCCAAGGGCGGCGGCGGCTCCACCCCCGGCGGCTGGTTCTTCGACCGGACGCTCATCGGAGACGTGGTCGAGGTCGTCAACTCCAAGGACAAGAAGGTCGCCCCGGACAACGGGCTCAGCGGCTGGAACATGACCTGGAAGAAGTGGACAGCGGGCTCGGCCCTGCGCTGAATCCCGGGGCCCCGGCCGCTTGTTCCGCCCAGGGCCCCGCCCCGGCCGCTCCACCCCCGGCACCCCGCGCCACCTGCACAGCTCCCCGTGATCCCGCCGGACCAGTTGGGACGGAACGGTGACATTCCGGAGGGAGTTCACCGCGCCCGCGATGTGATTATCTTGCGGCGGGCGTGCAGGTGTAGCGCGCGGGGGTGCGGGCCTTGGCGGGAGCCGGGCCGTGCGAGGGGAGACGACCACAGTGAACGGGCAGCCGATATCGGGGGCATCGGCCGGGGCGAGCGGGAAGCGGCGCGGCGGACCGGGGCTTCTGACCCTGGTTCTGGGGGCACTGCTGGTGCTGGTGACGGCGTGCGGAGGCGGCGGCGCCGACGCGGGGGACAAGAAGGGGCCGGCGGGCGGCACGAAGAAGGAGGACACGACGGCCTCGCAGGCGGTCGTGACCATCGCCCCCAAGGACGGGGCGGATTCCGTGGCGACCAGCGGCGCCCTGAAGATCGGCGCCGAGCAGGGCAAGCTGACCACGGTGAAGGTCGCCGACCCCAAGGGCAACGAGGTCGAGGGCGAGATCTCCGCCGACGGCGCGAGCTGGACGCCCGAGCGCCACCTCGCCGCCTCCACCAAGTACACGGTGCACGCGGTCGCCAAGGACTCCGAGGGCCGTGAGTCGGCGAAGGACACCACCTTCACCACGCTCGTCCCGGCGAACACCTTCATCGGGCACTACACGCCGGAGGACGGCTCCACCGTCGGCGTCGGCATGCCGGTCTCCATCAACTTCACCCGTGGCATCACCGACCCGGACGCCGTGGAGAAGGGCATCAAGGTGACGGCCGAACCGGCCGTCGAGATCGAGGGCCACTGGTTCGGCAACGACCGCCTCGACTTCCGCCCGGAGAAGTACTGGAAGCCGGGCACCAAGGTGACCGTCGAGCTCAACCTCGACGGCGTCGAGGGCCGGCCGGGCGTCTACGGCAAGCAGGCCAAGACGGTGAAGTTCACCATCGGCCGCAGCCAGGTCTCCACCGTCGACGCGAGCAGCAAGCGGATGAAGGTGGTCCGCGACGGCAAGCAGATCAAGGACATCCCGATCTCCGCGGGCGCCCCGGCGACGACCACGTACAACGGCCAGATGGTCATCAGCGAGAAGCTCAAGGTGACCCGGATGAACGGCGACACCGTCGGCTTCGGCGGCGAGTACGACATCAAGGACGTCCCGCACGCCATGCGGCTGTCCAGCTCGGGCACCTTCCTGCACGGCAACTACTGGGGCGCGTCCTCGATCTTCGGCAACACCAACACCAGCCACGGCTGTGTCGGTCTGCGCGACGTGCGCGGCGGCTACGACAACCAGACGCCGGCGGCGTGGTTCTACAACAAGTCGATGATCGGCGACGTCGTCATCGTGAAGAACTCCAAGGACAAGCAGATCCAGCCGGACAACGGCCTCAACGGCTGGAACATGGACTGGGAGGAGTGGAAGAAGTAACGCTCTTCCTCTCTCCGACCGACCCGGCGGGCCCGGTGCTGTGACCAACGGCACCGGGCCCAGCGTCGTTAGCGGTGGTTAACCTCTAGCCATGACTGTGACCTTCGAAGTACGCGACGGCGTCGGCACCATCCAGCTCGACCGGCCGCCCATGAACGCCCTGGACGTCGCGATCCAGGACCGGCTGCGGGAGCTGGCCGAGGAGGCGACCCGGCGCGAGGACGTGCGCGCCGTGATCCTCTACGGCGGCGAGAAGGTGTTCGCGGCGGGCGCGGACATCAAGGAGATGCAGGCGATGGACCACACCGCGATGGTCCTCCGCTCCAAGGGCCTCCAGGACGCCTTCACCGCTGTCGCCCGCATCCCGAAGCCGGTCGTCGCGGCCGTCACCGGCTACGCGCTCGGCGGCGGCTGCGAGCTGGCGCTCTGCGCCGACTTCCGGATCGCCGCCGACAACGCCAAGCTCGGCCAGCCGGAGATCCTCCTCGGCCTGATCCCCGGCGCGGGCGGCACCCAGCGCCTCGCCCGCCTGATCGGCCCCTCCCGCGCCAAGGACCTGATCTTCACCGGCCGCATGGTCAGGGCGGAGGAGGCCCTGACCCTGGGCCTGGTCGACCGGGTGGTTCCGGCCGCCGAGGTCTACGACCAGGCCCACGCCTGGGCCGCCCAGCTGGCCAAGGGCCCCGCACTGGCCCTGCGCGCGGCCAAGGAGTCGATCGACGCCGGCCTGGAGACGGACATCGACACCGGACTCACCATCGAGCGCAACTGGTTCTCCGGCCTGTTCGCCACGGAGGACCGCGAGCGGGGGATGCGCAGCTTCGTGGAGGAGGGGCCGGGGAAGGCCACGTTCCTCTGATCCGTAGTCAGATGACCGGTGATCCGTAGTCAGATCGGGGCCGCCGATAGTCGGGTCGGGTGGGCCTCGTATGCGGGGTTCACCAATCAGGGCGGATTATCCGGGCCTTAAGGCAACCTTAAGGCCCGGTGCCGTCGTCGTCCGGGTCGCGTGTGTCGGGCGGGGCGTCGTCGCAGCTCAGACGGGTCGTTTGTGGGGTTGGATTGTCACAGGCATATGCCAAAAGCCTTCCGTGAACCCCCTCGGTCCGGGGTGCGGATTCCGAAGGAACGGCCCCGGAAGGCGATACGTGCGGCCATGATGGTGGGCATGGCGGGCCTGGAGGGTGTGGATCAGCCGCGACCGCGCAGCAGCGCGACGGCGGCACGCAGTTCGTCGATCATGGATGACGAACAGGCGTTCAAGGCGCTGGAGTTGTTCGGAAATCCGACCGAGGCGGAAGTCCGGCTGCCGTCCCGCCCGGAGTCGGCGGCGACGGCCCGTCGGCTCACCTCCTGCGTCGTGCTCCGCCAGTGGGCCCTCTCACCGCAGACCGCGGAGTACGCGGTGCTCCTGGTCTCCGAGCTCGTCGGCAACGCGGTGCGCCACACCGGGGCCCGGGTCTTCGGGTTACGCATGGTGCGCCGCCGGGGGTGGATCCGTGTCGAGGTGCGTGACCCCTCGCGCGGGCTGCCGTGTCTGATGCCGGTGCGCGAGATGGACGTCAGTGGCCGCGGGCTCTTCCTCGTCGACAAGCTCTCCGACCGCTGGGGCGTGGACCTGCTGCCGCGCGGCAAGACCACCTGGTTCGAGATGCGGATCTCCGACCGCTGATACGGGGCAACCCCGGGGCCGACCCTGCCGCCGGAACGCAGAAACCCCCGGTCGGCCGTGGTGCGGCGCTGCGGGGGCTTCTGACGGAGGCCGTGGCATGGGGGGTGTGTCCACGGCCGCTCAGGACGACCTGGCCCGGGTCAATGGGGGTCGTGGCTCCGACTATGGCAGATGGGCGACCCCGGTGCCAAAGCGACTTGTCTTGATATTTAGGGATCAAACGGGCAGGGCTTGGTTGAATCGTAGGTGTGCTCGGTCACTCGCCTGGTTTTCCATGCATCTTTATGGCGGCGCTTGAATGATTCATTGATCATCTGCTGAACTGCTCAATCGTCCTCTTTCGGTCGTTCCGCCCCTACTGTGTCCCGGGAATCGGTCGTATCCGTGGAACGTGAGGTGGTCGGGCATGGACGGACGCAGGGCTCCGATGGGCCGCCGTGACGTGCTGGGCGCGGGGGCCGGGGCGCTGGCCGCCGCTCTTGCCGCAGGCTGTGCCGCCCCGGCCCCCGGGGCCCCGGCCGCCCCCGGGCCCAGCGCCCCCGGCTCGGCCGCCCCGGCCACCGTCCCGGCCACCGTCCCGGCCGCCGCCCCGCGCCGCTTCCCCGGGCTGCCCTTCCGGATCGCCCACGGCCCCCGCGACCGGCCCCGCGTCGCCCTCACCTTCGACGGGCGCGGCGATCCGGACCTCGCCCGCACCGCACTCGCCCGGTGCGAACGGGCCGGGGCGCGCGTCACGGTCCTCGCGGTCGGCACCTGGCTCGCCGAGCACCCCGCACTGGCCCGCCGGATCCTCGACGGGGGCCACGAGATCGGCAACCACACCGAGCACCACGTCGACCTCGCCACCCTGGACGAGCGCGCCGCGTACGAGGAGATCGCCGCCTGCGCCCGGCGGCTGCGCCGGCTCACCGGGTCCATCGGCGCCTGGTTCCGGCCCTCGCCCACCGCGTACGCCTCCCCGCTCGTCCAGCGCCTCGCCCGGCAGGCCGGCTACCCCCATGTCCTCGGCTGCGACGTGGAGTCGCGCGACCACGCGGCCACCCGCGTCGCCACCGTCACCCGGAAGGTCGCCGGGGAGCTGCGCAACGGATCGGTGGTGGAGCTGAGTCTCGGCCGCCCGGTCACCGTCGAGGCGCTGCCGCTGCTCCTCGCCGAGATCGGCCGTCGCGGGCTGCACGCGGTGACGGCCACGGAGCTGCTGGGCCGACCGGCCGCCGACGTCACCCGGACGGCCCGATAATCTGACCCCTGACATTCGGCATCACGAAGGGGCGGAACAGTGGCGGACATCCAGTCGGCGCGCGCGGTATTCGAGAAGTTCGACGCCAACGGCGACGGCCTCATCACGGCCAACGAGTACAAGAGCGCGATGGCCCAGCTGGGCGACCCCTTCGTCACCGAGACGGTGGCGCAGGCGATCATCAACGCCCACGACGGCAACGGCGACGGCCTGCTCACCTTCGACGAGTTCTGGGCCGCGCAGAACAAGGCCTGAGCCGGGTAGAGCTTCATCCGTTGCGGCGGTCGGTCCCGCGCCGTCGGGGGCCGGCCGCCGCGGCGTACGCCCGGAGGGACCCCTCCTGCCCGCCGTGCGCGGCTTGCTGTGGCTTTGTCCACCGACGAGGATCGAGCCGTGATGTTCTCCGGACCCCCGGCCGACCCGGCCACGCCGACGCTGCCGGCCGGCAGCGTGCCGAGCGCCGTGCCGCTCGTCGGCGAGACGGGCGAGATATCCGGGGGAGCGTCCGGGACGACGCCGGCCCGCCGCTCGTGGACGGCCCCTCTCCTGCTCGGCGCGGCGGGCCTCCTCGCCCTCCTCGTCGCGCTGTTCGGGCCCGGCCTCATGGCCCGCGGCACCGGCGAACTCCGGATACCCGGCGCGGGGCTCACCACCGTGCTCCGCACCGTCCTGTTCGCCTCACTCGCCCTCCATCTGGGCGAACTCCTCGCCCCGCAGCTCATCCGGCCCGTCCGGGGCCGGCCCCGGACCGCCGTACGGAGCTGGGCGGTGCTCGCCTCGCTCGCCGGGGCCGCCGCCGCTGCCGGGCAGATCGTCCGGCTCGCCGCCGTCAGCGACCTCGGGATCACCGAGACCTACGGCACCCGCGAGGGCGGTCTGCTCCTCCTCATCGCCAACGGCCTGGTCGTCGCCGCCCTCTGTGCCGCGAGCAGACGCCCCGCCCTCGCGCTCGCCCCGCTCGCTGTCGTCATCGGCGCGGAGGCCCTGCGCGCCCACCCGGAGGCGTACAGCCCGGAGTTCGGCGCCGCCCTCACCGTCGTCCATCTGACGGCCGCCTCGCTGTGGACCGGCGGACTGCTGTACGTCCTGCGCACCATGTGGCTCTGGCGCGGCTCACCCGTCGCGGCCCGCGCGCTGCTCGGCCGGTACGCGCGCCTGGCGATCTGGCTGTACGTCGCCCTCGCCGCCACCGGGACCGCCTCGGCCCTGCGCCGGCTGCCGCTGGACGTGGTGTTCACCTCCGCCTACGGGCGCACCCTGCTGCTCAAGCTGGCGCTGATGGCCGTCGTCAGCGTGCTGGCCCTGGCGGCGCGGCGGCGGATGTTCCGGGACACCGACCCGTCGGTCGCGCACCGGCTGGCCCGCCGCGAGCAGGTCGTGCTGGGTCTGGTCGTGGTGGTCTCGGCGGTCCTCACCGTGGTTCCTGATCCGCACTGGATCTCGCTCAGGCCCTGAGCGGCGTCACGAGGCGCTCCGGTACGGCTCCCAGGTCCGCAGCTCGTCGTCGCGCGGTGCCAGGACCAGAGCCGGAGCACCCGGGCCGAAGACGGTCACCGGCCTTCGCGCGTCCCAGGCCGGCCACCCCGGGTCCCCGCCCGTCGCGAAGTCCACCCAGGCCCGGTGCATCGTGTCCGCCAGCTCCTGCGGGGCGTCCGGCCCGGTCAGGGCCTGGGTGTCGGGGTGGGCGAGCGTGTCGAAGACGAAGCCCAGCTCCAGGGCGTGGCAGGCGCCGAGCCGCTGTACGGGGGTGGGCCAGCCGAACTCGTACACGTACGTGGCACCGGGCGCCTCCGTCCGGGCGTCGGCCAGCCGGTTGAGCGGGACCCGCAGCAGCAGGTCCGTCGCGAGCGCGCCGAGGATCTCACCCGGCGTGGCGTCCGGGCGGTTGGCGCGGTAGGTGCGGGCGGTGGCGTTCGGCACCCGGAACTTCAGCAGGGCCAGCCGGAGCTTCAGCCGGCTGATCTTCTCGGTGAGGCCGCCGGGCACGAACCAGAGCCGGTACTCCTCGGCGTTCGTCCCCAGCAGCAGGTCGACCCCGGCGGACGCGCCGGCCCGCAGTGCTTCCACCGGGTCGTGGGGCAGCAGATCGCCGTCGACGATCAGCTGGAAGGAGTGGCGGCCGGTCAGCGGGTTGCCGCCGCTGGTGACCTCGGTCTGCGCGGTCAGCAGCGCCTCGGGGTCCACGGCGGCCAGCGCGGCGGCCGTCGCGGGCACCCCGAGCCGCTTCGCGATCAGCTCGGTCGTCCCGCGCGCCGCGTCCGGGGGCAGCGCGGCGGGCGCCCCGCTCTGGAGCACCGCCCGCCGGAAGAGCCCCGCCGACCGGGGCGCCGCCAGCAGCCCGGCGATGGAGATGGCGCCCGCCGACTCCCCGGCCACCGTCACCCGGTCCGGGTCGCCGCCGAACGCCGCGATGTTGTCGCGCACCCACTCCAGGGCGGCCAGCTGGTCCAGCAGGCCCCGGTTGGCGGGCGCGTCCGGGAGGACGCTGAAGCCCTCCACGCCCAGGCGGTAGTTGACGGAGACGAGGACCACCCCGTCCCGGGCGAACGCGGACCCGTCGTACACCGGCACCGCCGAGGAGCCGTGCACCAGCGAGCCGCCGTGGATCCACACGAGGACGGGCAGCCCGGCGGCCCGGTCCGGCCGCGTCGAGGGCGTCCACACATTGAGGTTCAGCCACCCGTCGCCCGGCACCGCCGGGTCCGGCAGCAGCCGGTCCAGCGGCGGGGCGTAGGGCCGCTTCGGGGCGGTCGGCCCGTACGCCACGGCCTCCCGCACCCCGGTCCACGGCTCGGGCGGTTCCGGCGCGCGGAACCTCCGCGCGCCCACCGGTGCGGCCGCGTACGGGATGCCGCGGAAGACGGCGACGCCCCGTTCCACCGCACCGCGCACGGTGCCGTGCACGGTGGTCACCTGCGGGGCGCCCGCCACGCTGTCGTGGGGAGCCCCTGCCGCGATGTCGGTCATGATGCCTGCCGATCCCTCTCGCCGGGCGCCCCTTCGTGCCGAAGGCCAGGGCACGGACGTATGCCTGCCCCGAGGCGGTGGCCCGCGACACCCCCCAGGCGGCTGACCGGCCGGTGGGCGGCCAGGCCGTCCCGTACCCGGGCCCGGGGGGATTCCCGGGCCCGGGTACGGGCGGTCCGGCCGCTCAGGCCGCGAAGTACTGGGACAGCGAGTCCCGTTCGTCCAGCTCCACCAGGTCCGGACGGGTGTAGCGCTCGGCGCGCGCGTGGTAGTCGAAGTCGCCCCGGACGAGGCTCCGGTAGTCCTGGACGCAGCGCTCCAGGGCCGCCCGGGTCGGGCCGGTGATGCCCGCCGCCTCGATTTCCTGGATCAGTTCCTTTTCCGCCCGCTGCACCCGCTCGGCTATCCGGGCCAGTTGGATTCCGGCCTCGTCCACGGCTTCCTGGAGGGTGCATCCGCGGTCGCGCTGAATGAGGCGTACGGCGTTGTGCTCGTAGCCGAGGGCGGCTTCCTTCTCGAAGGAGCAGATGTCATTGCAGAGCCCGGAATGATCGGTGACCGCGTTCCGCAGAGCGATATACGCGGGCAGGCTCCGGGCGGAATCCGGGAGATCGATTTCCGCGGTGATCTCGTGCAGGCAGAGAAAAGGCTGCATGGCGACCGAATCCCGCCGGTGCTTGGCGAATTCGGAACGGCTCGGCACCTGTCCGGCGGCCCGCTCGACGGCCTCGGCGTAGTACGTCCACAGCCAGGCGGCGGTGTCCCGCCGGAACTGACGGTTCCACTGCGGCGACCGTCCGGGGCAGGTCCGGTCCCGCAGCCCGGCGAGGGCCCGCTCCATGGGCCCGTTCGGCGCGGCCCCGTCGAGGACGTCCACCAGGCGGGTGATCGCCTTCTCGCACATCAGCGGATTGCGTCCGGCCGGTCCGTCGTCGAACTCGTCGTCCACCAGGAAGGCCCAGAAGAGCCATTGACAGAACAGGTCGAGATGGTCCTGCGAGGCCTTCGGGAAGATGAGGGATATCCACAGTTCCGGGCGGGTCCGGATCATCTTCTTCCGGGCGGGTACGGAGAGGTCGAGCCCCTCGGATTCGGCCCATTCCCAGGCGGCCTCGCGGGTTTTCGGCAGGCCTGGGTGGCATCCAGCACTCTGGAACGGCATATGAAACGCCGGTAACGTGATCTGGCTCATTGCTGCCCCTCGTCTGATGAATACGGGCGGACGATGTGAACGGCACATTCCGGGTGTTCGAGCAGGGGACGGGCCCGTCGGAAAGCGGCCGCCGGGAGCCTCGGAGACCGGGCGGCGGAGCGGCGCCGCGAGGCGGGAGGGCTGGCCAACCGCTGTCCTCCTTCCTCCGCCGAAAGCCCCGGCGCCCGGGCAGGGCCGTGAGCCGGTGGGCGGGCGCGTCACCATGTGTAATACCCAGTCAACCGCGTGTGGGGGTGCCGAGGGAAGCACTTTGTGACCGAAATTGTTTGATCGTCAATAACTCTCTGATCGTTACTGAGGCGTTGGTGAACTTCTGGGACGGCGGCCCGGTTCAGGTACGCCGGAAGAACTCGACCTCGCCGAGCGCGATCGGGCGCCCCTCGCCCTGGCCGGTCGCCTCCCGCAGCACCAGCTCGACGGAGCGGACGTCGCTGATGCCCATCCGTACCGTCTGCTTGCCGGGCTTGTCGTTGAAGGTCACCGCCTTCTTGTGCACCTTGCCGTCCTTCGTGGTGACGAGCAGGTCCGCCCGGGTCGGCCGCGCGCCCCGCCGGAACTCCTGCGGCTCCTTCGACACCCCGGTGTGCACCACGACGCCGACCAGCCGGAACGGCGTCCCGAACGAGCAGGTCAGCGATGCGCCGAGCGCGGGTGCGCCCCAGTACTTGTTCGTCAGGCCGTCGATCGCCGCGCTCCCGGGATGGCCGGGGGCCGCCGCGCTCGCGGACACCCCGGTGGGGCTGATCTCCGCCGTGCCGCCGAGCTTGTCCCGGACGTCCTCGAAGGCGTACCGCCCCAGCGGGAAGAACAGGAAGCCCGCGAGCACCAGTGCGGCCACGGCCAGCACCAGCAGGGTCCGCCGCAGCGCCCGCCCCGAACCACCGCGCACCCGGCGGCGGAACGGCCACACCGTACGCCACCACGGCAGGGCGGCGGGCTGCTGCCGGACCTGGAGGGGGGCGGCGCACCGCCGGCAGAACTTCCGCCCGGCCAGGTTCGGCGTACCGCAGGCCGGACAGGGCGGCCCGTCCGGCGCCTCGTCCGCCGCGACCGGCCGCACGACGGGCCGCCGGGCCACGGGCCGCGCGGGCCGCACGGCCCCCACCGGCTCGTCCGCGTCGGACGCGTTCCCGGGCGCGCTCGCCGTCGCGGTGGTCGGGACTCCCGGGCGTACGGGGGCGGGGGCGGGCCGTACGGGAGGCACCGAGGGCACGGGGGGCGCCGAGGGCACCGGGGGTGCGGAGGGGCGCGCCGGGGGCGGCGGAGGCGTCGCCGGTACGGGGGTGGGTGCGGTGGCATCCGGGCGTGCGGTCGCGGGCGGTGCCGGGGGCGGCGCGGGCTCCGGCTGCGGCGCCCGGGTTCCAGCTCCGGCCTCCGGCTTCGCCCCCGGCCCGGGAGCAGGCTCCGGCTCGGCCGTCCGTGCCGGTTCGGGCTCGGGAACGGACTGCGGCCGGGGCTTCGGCGCCGGAGCCCCGGCCGCGGCCACCGGCTTCGCCGACGGCTCGTCGGCGGGCTCCGGGACCACCGCCGGCTCCGGTACCACCGCGGGGTCCGGTACCACCGCGGGGTCCGGTACCACCGGCTCCGGTGCCGGCTCCACCTCCGGCTCCGGATCCGGCGTGCGTCCTCGTCGTACGGGCTCCGAGGACCAGCCCAGGTAGGCGCCGCAGTTGCCGCAGAAGTCGTCGCTCTCGCCGTTGGCCGTACCGCACGCCGGGCACGAACGCATCACGTCAGCCTCCAGTCTGTTCAGGCGCGTCGGGTGCTTCGGGCGGGCCCGGCAGGACCTCCACCCGGCAGGTCAGGTGGACCGGGCACGCGGCGGTGGCGACCTCCAGGACACGATGGGCGTCCACCGTGCCCGCCCCGTCGTCCGCGCGCACCGGCCAGACCCGGACCAGGAGTTCACCGGTCGGCGGCGGTGGGAGGGCCGCCCCCGGCTCGGCCGACCAGGTGGCGCCCCCGCCGTCCCGGACCTCCGCGTGCACCCCGCAGACCAGCCGCAGCCGCTCGACGAGACCTCGCCGGGTGCCGCGCCACCGGTGCAGCTCGACGGCGCGCGCGACGACCGCCCGGCGCAGCTCCACCGGCCATGCCGGATCGGCCTCCACGCCCACCCAGGACGCCAGCCACGGCAGGAAGTCGGCCGGGGCGAGGGCCGGGTCGACGTACGCGGGCAGGTTGTCCAGCGTGGACAGGACCGGGGCCAGCACCGTGTCCAGGCCCGCCGTGAACCGCTGGGCCAGGTCGTCGTCCGCGTACAGGGCGGGCAGCAGTTCGCCGATCGGGTAGCGGCTGGGCAGCCCGGGTACCGCCGCCCGGGTCATACGACCTCACCGACCCCGCTCGCGGTCACCACGACCTGGTGCTGGTGCGAGAAGACCAGGGCCCCCGGCGCCACGTCCACCCGGTCCGCCGCCGCCCCGCGCCGGCCCGTGATCGGGTCCGCCGGGAACAGCCGGACGTCCTCCACGAGCCCCGCCCCCTCCACGCTCTGGAGCACGGCGAAGACCTCCCCGTACTGCACGGGCCTGCCGAACGGCCACCCCCGCCCGTCCGCCCCGCCCCGCAACGGGTCGATGTGGCGGAACAGCGCCTCCAGCGCCTCGGCCCGTACCCGGTCCACGTCGGCGGGAGCTGCCACCAGCCGGGCGACGACCGTGACGCCCTGGTAGGCGGGCGGTTCGACGATCAACCGGGTTCCCACCAGGCGCCGTTCGTCGAGCCGCTCCGTCACCGCCGTGAGCACCGCGTCCGAAGGGATCAGCTGCTCGAACCGCACCTGCCCGTCCTCGTCGGCCACCGCGTCCGGCACCACCAGCACCCGTACCGCACCGGCCTCGCCCGGCACCGCGGGCAGGCACCGCACGCGGCGCAGGGACGGCGCGGCCTCCCGGGCGATCAGCTCGTAGTCCTCGGCGGTGACCGCCCGCTCCTGCACCCGCAGGATGTTGGGCGCGCGCACCTTGGCGTTCTCGACGGTCTCCCCGTCGACGCCCCCGGTCGCCGCCTCGCGGTTGTTCACGCCCGCGACGTACGGCACGGAGCTGCGCAGCACGGAGATCGCGCCCCGGGCGACGTTCCCGGCCGATCCGCCACCCGTGCGGTAGCGGGGGACGCGGAGCTGGGCGCCCTTCGCGGGCACCGCCCCGTACGCGCGCATCGTGCCGTCCGGCTCCCGCACCTCCGGAGGGAACGCGAACTCCCCGGCGACCGCGTCGACCCGGACGTGCCGGTCCCCGGGGCCGGACGCGCCGAAGTGCTCGACCGGGGTCCAGATCTCCCAGCCCACGTCGGTCGACACCTGGACGACCGGCGGGTCCCCGTCCAGCAGCAGCGGCGCCCGGCTCACCGTGAACCGCTGCCCGGCGACGCCCTCCGACACTCCGAGGGGCACGTCGAGGACGGTCTCCGCGTGCTCGGCCGCCGTCGTGCCGCCGACCGTGAACACCTCGGCCTCCCGGATCGTCGGCGACTCCGAGTAGAACGGCTGGCCCGGCTCCGGGGCGGTCACCCGGCAGCGCAGCCACCCCGCCCGGGTCCCCGCCACGACGGACGCCGTGTGCCCGGCCGGGACGAACACCACCACCTCGCCGGGCCGGTTGAGGCCGCCGGTGGAGTCGGTGCCGGTCGCACAGGCCACCCAGCGGGCCCCGTCCCACGCCTCCCACACCAGCGGCGGCTGCCGCGGATCGACGCCCACGCCCTCCACCCGGCTGTCCAGCCGGACGGCGACGATGCACCGGGGCACGGCCGTCGGCAGCCCGAACAGCAGGGCGTCGCCGGGCTCCGGGCGGGCCTGGAAGCACGGGATGTCCTTGCCCGCGCCGAGCGGCGCCGTCCGGTCCGTCTGGTCGCCCGACACCGGCGCGGTCACCAGCCGTTCCAGCGAACTCGGCACGATCGGCAGGTCATCGGAGGTGGAGAACACGACCGCCTCCTCGGCCTCACCGCGCGCGGTCGCCACCTCCGTACCGGCGGGCAGGTGCACCGTCTCCGGCTGCGGCGCGGAGAGCCAGAAGTCGATGTCGGCCTGCGCCACGGTCGGCGGGAACAGCGTCACGCCGAGCAGATCGAGGAAGGCCGCGTAGTTCTTGTCGGGCACCCGGTTCAGCCGGTACAGCAACTGGTCGACCATGTACGCGAACGTCTCGATCAGCGTGACCCCGGGGTCCGACACATTGTGGTCGGTCCACTCGGGGGAGCGCTGCTGGACGAACCGCTTGGCTTCGTCGACGAGTTGCTGGAAGCGCCGGTCGTCCAGGTTGGGGGAGGGCAGGGCCATCAGAGCCTCCCCGCTTCCGGAGCGGACTGTGCCGCCGAGCCCTCGGACGAGGGGATCGTGTAGAAGGGGAAGACCAGGTTGCGCAGGTCGTTGGTGGCCCGCACGGTGTAGTGCACGTCGATGTAGAGCGTGCCCTCCTCGACGGCGTCGAAGGCGACCACCACATCCGTCACCTCGATCCGCGGCTCCCACCGCTCCAGCGAGGTGCGGACCTCCTGCGCGATCCGCCCGGCGGTCGCCCCGTCGCCGGGCGCGAAGACGTACTCGTGGATGCCGCAGCCGAACTCGGGGCGCATCGGCCGCTCGCCCGGCGCGGTGCCGAGGATCAGCCCGATGGCCTCCTCGATCTCCTTGTCCCGTTCGACCAGCGCGATGCCGCCCGTCGGCCCGGTCCGCAGCGGGAAGCCCCAGCCGCGCCCGATGAATCCGCCGCCACGTCCGGCGTATACGTCGCCGCTCACATCGGGCCCCCGATCAGGACGTTGAACGCGCCGCTGACGATGGGCGCGCCGCAGGTGGTCTTGTCGCCCATCCGGGCGGCGGGCAGTCCGCCGATCAGCACCGCGCCGCCGATCGCGGCGGCCGGGTTGGGCATGATCACGTTGCCGGGGCCGAGCGCCGCGTGCGGGGGGACGACGCACCCGTGCAGGCTCCCGGTGACGGCCGCGGGCCGGCCGCCGATGAGCACGGTGGCCACGGCCATCGCGCCCGGGGGCGGGGTGCCGATGAGACCGCCGTGGGCGGTGCTGTCGCCCGTGCGGGCTGCGGGGGGCATGGCCGGGGTTCTCCTAGCTGTGAAAGGGACTTCGGGGCTGGGGCTGGGGCTGGGGACGGAGAGCGGGCGGGGCGGGCGGTCAGTTGATCCTGATGAGCTTGGCCTTGAGGACCGCGAGCAGTCCGCCGTCGACCGTGACCCCCGTCTTGCCGTTGACGGTCACCGAGCGACCCTTGATCTTCACGTCACCCGTGACGCCCGCGTCGAGGGTGATACCCGAGGCGGACAGCGTCACCGAGCTCAACTCCCGTGTACCACCACGGGCTTTGACGGTAAGCGTGATCTCGCCCTTCTCCTCGTCGAGGACGACGTCGAGCCGTTTGTCGCCGGTGGCGATCCGTACGCCGGCCGGACCGCGCGGGGCGTCCAGCAGCTCCAGCCGGTTCCCCGAACGGGACACCAGGGAACGGCGGTTGACCTTCCCGCTGGTCGGGTCGACGAGCGGGACGTCGTGCGGAGAGGGCTTGTCGACCCCGTTGTAGAGCCCGCCGAGTACGTACGGGCTGTCCAGCAGCCCCTGTTCGAACCCGACCAGCACCTCGTCGTTGACCTCGGGGCTGAACACCCCGCCGCCGCCCTGGCCGCCCCACTGCACGGTGCGCACCCAGTCGGTGACGTACGTGTCGTCGAGCCAGGGGAACTTCAGCCGCACCCAACCGCGTTGGCCCTTGCCCTCCTCACGGATGTCGGTGACCACCCCGATCGCCAGACCCGGCATGCGCGGACCGCGCGAGGGGGCGTTCGCACCGGCGGCCAGTCCCGACAGCGACCGGTCCGGCGAGGCGCTGACGATCACCGTCGTGCGGTAGCCGGTGTCCGGTTCCAGGACGTGGTGCGCGGCGGTGGCGGTGTAGCGGCCGGAGAACGCGGGCCCCACGTTGCCGAGCGCCACCGGCAGGCCCGCCCGCAGCTGCGGATTCCCGTAGGCCACCGCCTCGACCTCCCCGAACCCGGCGCTGACGGACGCGGCGAGCGCCCCGGCCACGGCCCGGGTCTCCGCCTGGGTGCGGTACGGGGTGTCGGCGATCGTCGTCCGGGAGTTCGCCCCGAACATCTTGGCCGCCGTCGACGGGCTCATCCCCGGGGCGACGGTGTCGCTGCGCACGGACTGCTGCCGGGCCACCAGACGGGTCTTGGTGTCGACGTTCCAGCCCCGCACCTCCACGCTGTCCGACCCGTCGGCCCCGGTCAGCACCGCGCGCAGGGCCAGCAGGTTGTTCCCGTACTCCAGGACCATCGGGTCGCGCGTCGCGGACGTCGAGGGCGAGGGGGCGGAGGAGGCCGGGTCCGGCTTGGTGAACTGCAACCGGCCCTTGTCGTCGACCCGGACGGTGGCGCCGCTCTCGGCCGCGAGGTGCTGGAGGAACTCCCAGTCCGACACGTTCGGCTGGGTCAGCTGCTTGTACGTGACCGGCGCGGCCTCGATCCGCCCGACCGCAAGCCCCGCCCCGGCGGCGACCTTGCGGACGATGTCCGCCGTCTTCATGTTCCGGTACGCCACCACCTTCCGGCCGCGCTGCAGCCGGTGCGCCTTGGAGAACGCCCGGACGACGGTGAACGACCCGGTGGTATCGGTGTCCAGCTCGACCGCGGTGACCTCCCCGGTGAACAGCCGCTCGCGCCCCCGGTCCTTCACGGTCACCACCGAGATCTTCAGCGGGGTCCCCATGCCGATACCGGTCTTGGCGAGGAAGGTGTGGTCCGGGTCCCGGTACATCAGGACGGCGGTGTCCGGCAGGCCCACGTTCTCGTCGACGACACAGCTCACCAGCTGCGTGGCCCAGGCCTTGGGCAGCTCGGCGGGCGCCTCGACGATCGGGTCGGCGGCGAACGAGCGGCCGGGCGCTTCCTTCCCGCTCATCGGCCCTCCTCCGCCGAACCGTCTTCCCGCCCGGGCACCAGAAGCTCCCGGCCGGGCGTCAGCGTCATCGGGTCGTCGATGTCGTTGGCGTACGCGATGGTGCGCCACGCGGTGGCGTCGCCGTACTCCCGCCAGGCCAGCAGCGGCAGGCTGTCCCCGGCGACGACCCGGTGCGTGCGCCGTGCCTCCTTCGAACCCGAGGTGGGGTTCTGGCCCGCCGGATCGACGCTCGCCTCCTCGATGGAGAGGGAACAGGTGGCGCGCAGCGGCTTCCCGTCGACGTCGAACAGGGTGTACGAGACCGAGAGGTTGGAGAGCACCCCGTCGAACGAGGTCGTCTTCGACGTCCCCCAGTCGAACCGCACCCAGGGGCTGGCGGGCGTCTTGCGGGCCAGACTGCCGGGGGTGGGGACACAGGCGGTCATCAACTGCTCCACCGCCTTCTCCACGGAGTTGTCGTGGGTGGCGGTCGCGTCGAGGAACACCTCCAGCGACAGCGCCCGGGGCCCGCTGCCGACGAACTCGGGCAGCGCGGACTGCCCGGCCATCCGGGACGGGGTACGCCGCCACTCGGTGCTCTTGCTGAGCGACAGCTTCGCGGGGTTGAACTGCAACGTGAGGCGGGCGAGCGTGCCGCCGGGCTTGGCGCCGACGGCCGACGGCGGCTCCATGATGGTGAGTTGGGCACGAGCGCGGCTCGCACGGAGAGCGGGTGACATTGCGTTCCTCCTTCCTACGTCCTGGTCCTGTCCCTGGCGGATGCGCCGTTGCCTGTCAGGAGGGCTCCAGACCCTCGTGTGCGATCTCCAACGTCTCGATCGCCGCTTGGGAGTTGGCCGGGTCGAAGGACGGTCCCTGCCAGCGCACCGGCACGATCCCGTGGACCTGCCAGCTGATGATCCGGCTGAGGTCGGGGCGCAGTGCCACGATCTCGCCGTCCTTGGGCTCGACCCGCTGGATCGTCTCGTTCAGCCAGCGCGCGATCTTGAGGGTGTCGGTGGTCACCGGCCGGGTCAGCGTGATGTTCGTCCAGGTGATCCGCCCCGGCAGCTGCCAGGTGAACCCGTTGTTTCCGCCCTCGGCGTACGTCTCCATCTCCACCTCGGCGCCCAGGCCCGAGCAGGTGTGGAAGGCGCCCAGGTCGCTGCCGCCGATCGCGAGCTTGAAGAACACGCTCGTCGCGAAGATGTTGTCGGTCATGCGTCTCTCGTCTTCTCTGCGGTCGGTCGGTCGTACGGGGCGTGGCGGGGGCGGAGGCCGGTGCCTGGGCCGGGGCCGTCAGCGACGGCCGTCGTGCAGCCGCCCGCTGCGTTCCCGGCCCCGGCGCAGATCGGCGCGGATGAGCCGGCTCACCGGGTCGAGGAGGCGCCGGGCCAGCTCCTCGATCTCCGTTCCGCTCAGCCGGTTCGCCGGGGGAGCGTCGGAGGGTTCGGCGGGGCTGGTGGCCGACTCCATCGCCCCGGCTGCGGGCTTGGCCGGGGCGGCCTGGACGGGCACCCCGGTGATCCCGGCGTTCGCCGCCGCACGCTGGACGGCTTGAGCCCGGGTCTCCGGGCGGCCCGCTCCGGCGCTCTGCACGGGCGTACGGGGTGGCACCCGTACGGAGGGAGACGGCGGTCCGCCGTGAGCGGGGCCGCCCCCGGGAGCCGGTCCGGTGGCCGGCGGACCGGCGGTGTCGGGCACGACCGGCAGCGCCTGCCGCTGTACGGGTACGGGGACGGCGCCGGCCGACCGGGGCGCGGCGGGCGGATGGGGCCGGACGACCACGGGCCGCGCCGAGCCCGGTTGCGGGGCCTGGCGGGCCGCCGGTCCGGACGCCTGACGCGGTGGCTGTGGGACGGGAGGCAGGGGCGAGGGCGTCGCGGAGCGCATGAGGGCCGTTCCCGTCGCTGGGGCGGAGGCTGAGGGCTGCCCGGCACCGGCCTGAGCGTCGGCGGATCCCGGCCGCGCCACGTCGCGCCGCCAGGTGGCTGCGACGACCGGGCGCGACGACCCGCCGCCCGTCGCCACCGGTGGTCCCGAAAACCCATCGGCGGAACCGGTGTTGATGCTCAGGGGGCGGTCCGGGAGCAGGGTGCGTGCCCGCCGGACCCTGGAGGGTGTTGACGTGGGTGCCGTACCGCCGGGGCCGTGTGCCGTCGTCGTACGGTCCCGGGGGATGGGCCGGATACGTACCGGGGGAGGGGGAGAGGCGGTGGCCGAGCGCTGGACGGGTGCGGGTGCGGGCCCGGGCCCGGACGGTTCGGTGGGGCCGCTGGGAACGGCGGGGGCCGACCTCACGGGCATCGCGGCGGTCGCCGTCGGCGGTGCCGGGGCGGGGGCCGGAGCCCGGTCCGTGTTCGGGCGCGTCACGGTGGACGGAAGGTCACTGAGCAGCGGAGCGCCGCCGCCGAGCCGGGCGGTCGGCGGCAGCGAGGGGAGCGGCGCACCGATCCCGCCGCGCACCCGGGCGGAGGAGTTCGGTCCCGGGGCCGGGGCGCGCTGCACCGAGGGGGAGGGTTCGGACGGCTTCGACGACGGATGACGCCGTGCGGGGGGCTCGGCCGGACCGGAGGGCGAAGGCGTGGACTTCGCGGGGGCCGTGGGTGCCGCGGCCGAAGGGGGCAGCGGCTTCTGGGGGTTCGGCGGCTCCGATGCCTGGCGCTGGAGCACCGGCATGGCTGCTGCTGGAGGCACGGCCCCGGGAGCGGACGGCACGACTCCGGTCGGTTCGGCGGTAGGGGCCGGCCTGGCCCCGGCCGGCATCTCACGCAGCGGTTTGCCCAGGGCTGGGCGTACGGCCTCGGGGCCGGGCCGGTCGGGGGTGGCGCCGGGGCCGGAGTGCGGGGGAGCGGGACGGTCGGGGGCGGCCGGTCCCGTACGGTCCGGGGCGACCGGCTCCGTGCGGTCCGTGGTGACTGACTCCGTACGGTCCGGACGGGTCCGCTGTTCGGACGCGGCTCGCTGGACGGTGGCGGGTGCGGCTGCCGGAGGCGCCGCCGAGAACGGCGCGGGGGCGGCCGGTGTGGCAGGCGCGAGCCCGGTGATCTGCCGCAGCGGCATGGCCGGGCGCCGGGCCTCGGTCAGCGGCGGCGTGATCCGGTGCGGGCGCACGGCAGCGGGCCGCGACGGCGGGTGGACGGCGGCCGACGCGCTGTTCCCGGGCCCGAGCGTGGGCCGCGCGGGAGCGGGACGGGCTCCCGCGCGCTCGGCCGAGCCGGAGGGGCCGGAGGGGCGGGCCGAGTCCGATGGGTTGGCTGAGCTGCCCGAGCCGGACGAGTCGGCCGAACTGCCTGAGCTGCCCGAGCCGGATGAGGCGGACCGCAGCGAGGAGTTGGACGGGGCCGATGAACCGGACGAGCCCGACGGGGAAGAGGAGTCGGACGATTCCGGCGACCCGGCCGCGGACCGGGTCGCCGAACCGGACCTGGTCGCGTTCGCGGGCCCGGACCGCGCCGCGGTCGAGCGCCCGGACGCCTCCCCGGACCTGGCAGCGTCAGCGGGCCCCGACGAGCCAGCCGTACCTGACGCGGCCGCTCGTCCCGTCGAAGCCGCCGAGCGCGACACGTAGACCGTCTCCGGCGCGCCCGCCGATGACGACCGGTTCGCAGGTCCGGAGGCACCTGACGATGACGGGTTCCCGGACCCCGAAGCACCCGACGACGACGGGTCCAGGAACCTCGGGGCACGCGACGACGACCGTGACATAGCCCCCGAAGCGCCGGACGACGACCGGTCCGCAGACCCGGAAGCGCCGGACGACGAACGGCTCACGGGCTCCGCAGCACGCGACGACGACCGGTTCACCGCCCCCGAAGCACCCGACGACGACCGGCTCGCCCCGGAAGCCGCCGACCGCTGGACCGGCGGCGACGCGGGACCCGGCTTCCCCGACCCCGTACCCGTACCGCGCACGGATGCCCTCCCCGCCGAGGCGGACGGCAGGTCCGGCGTGGGCCCGACGGGCTCGGCGGGATCGTCGGCGGGCCGGACCGCGCGGAGCAGCAGCGGGCCGCCGGGGGACGTCGCAGGGCGCGCGGAGCCCGGGCGGGCGACTCCGTGGATGAGGCCGACCGGCGCCGACGGCAGGACGGCGTGGCCGAGTTCGCCGCCGAGGGACGGGTTCTGCCAGGAGGCCAGGCGCGAGCGGAACCGCAGGCCGTCGCTCACACCGATCGAGGACCGGGCGACGGTCACCGACGGCGGGGCCACCCGCCGCCATCCGCCGTCCCAGTCACCGCCGTCCCAGTCACCGCTGTCGGCGGCACCGTCCCCGGCCTCGCCGGACACGACGGACCCGGCGGGTACGGCCGGCACGGCGGACACGTCGTCGCGCCCGGCTCCGCCCCGCGCCGCGCCTTTGCGCGACGGCGTCACGGACCGCCGACGGTCCGCCCGGCGCAGCCAGTCCCCGAACCCCACACGATCACCCGCCTTCGTTGACGCGGGTGTTGATCCGCGCTATCTCCCGCACCCACTGCTGACGCTCGCCGTGGGTGAGGTCGAGAATGTCCTCACGCTGCCAATGGAAGTGGTAGGCGACGTACGCGATCTCCTCCCGCAGCCGGGGAAGCGCGTACGTCACGATTCCCCCAGGCGCCCACCCGAGAGGTCCACCTCGAACGACCCCTGGCACAGCGGGCAGGTCACCGCGGCATGCGTGTGGCCCTCGCTGTTGATCCGGCGGTAGAAGTCCTGGAGGAACGCCACGTCGGTCGCGTACATCCGCTCGACGATCCCGGTGTGGACGTCGGTGACCGGACCGAGCTGCGTGATCACCTGGGCCAGCAGCACCACGGACAGGTACGCCGGGTTCTCCTTCACCCGCAGATCGATCTGGGGCTTGAGCTCGTCCCGGGCGGTCGCGAGCCGCATGGTGCCGTTCCGGTGCACCTGGCCCTCGTCGTCGACGTACCCGCGCGGCAGCTCGAAGGCGAACTCCGTCTGCAGCGTGTCCCGTTCGCGCCGGGGCGCGCGGGCGGGCGCCGGGGCGGCCGGGGTCTCCTGGCGGCCGGCGGTCGCGGCGGCCAGGTTGTCGAGGGTCTCTTCGAGCCCGGCCCCCGGCGTAACGGTCCGGCGCCTCATTCGACCACGATCTCCTCGAAGGTGATGGTCACCGTCTCCGTCGCCGCGCTGGACTCGCCGGCCTTCAGCGAGGGGCCCTCCCACTTGGAGGCCCAGCCCTGCATCAGCTGGATGCGGCGGACGGTCTCGCCCGTCGAGTCCTTGATCTCGATGGTGAGGTTCTGCCGGGCGGTGTCGACGGCCCCGTTGTTGAGGGTCTCCTTGATCCAGGTGGTGAACTCGCTGCTCTTGTCGAGCCCGCGGGTGATCGTCACCTCGCCCGCCTGGCGGGCGCCCGGCTGCTTGCGGATGATCTGCTTGCCGTCGGCGGTCACCTGACGGACCTCGACGACTTCTTCCTCGACGGTCATGCCGCTGATCTCCTGGATGGACTCCACGAGATAGCCGCCGAGCTGAACGCCGAAGATATGGGTGGAAAGAGCGTCGCCCTCTGCCATGACTGTGTGTCACCTGTTCCGGTTGCGATGGTGCTGCGGGTGGTGGGGAAGGGCCGCGAGGGTCACTCGTCGACGAGGCTGGTGCTGTCCGAGAACTGCGACAGCCGGAAGATCACGAACTCCGCGGGCTTCACCGGCGCCACTCCGATCTCGCAGACGACCTGACCGAGATCGATCGACTCCTGCGGGTTGTTGCTCCGGTCGCACCGCACGTAGAACGCCTCTTCGGCGGTGCGGCCGAACAGTGCGCCGCGCCGCCACTCCTCGGTGAGGAACGCGGTGACGTTGCGCCGGATGCTCGACCAGAGGCGGTCGTCGTTCGGCTCGAACACCACCCACTGGGTGCCCAGGAGGATGGACTCCTCCAGGTAGTTGAAGAGGCGGCGGACGTTGAGGTAGCGCCAGGCCGGATCGGAGGAGAGGGTGCGGGCGCCCCAGATGCGGATGCCGCGGCCGGGGAAGGCGCGCACGCAGTTCACGCCGATCGGGTTGAGGAGGTCCTGCTCGCCCTTGGAGAGCCGGATCTCCAGGTCCACCGCTCCCCGGATGACCTCGTTGGCGGGAGCCTTGTGGACTCCGCGCTCGTTGTCGCTGCGGGCCCAGACGCCGGCCACGTGACCGCTCGGCGGGACCAGGGAGTTGCGGCCGCTCGCCGGGTCGAAGACCTTGACCCACGGGTAGTAGAGGGCGGCGTAGCGGGAGTCGTAGCCGGCGTCCTCGTTGCGCCAGGTGCGGACGCGCTGGGCGTTCATGCCGGGCGGGGTGTCGAGGACGGCGACGCGGTCGCCCATCTGCTCGCAGTGCGAGATGACCGCGAGCTGCACGGTCTTGACGCCCTCGGCGTCGATGTCGCCGCGCTGGAAGGCGCTCATCAGGTCCGGGACGGCGACCATCGTGATCTCGTCGATCGCTTCGAGACCGGCGAACCCGGTACGTGCGGAGGCGTCGCCCACGTACTCGGAGGCGTCGAGCCGGGCCACCCCGTTGCCGGGCGTGGCCGTCGCCGCGGGGGCCAGGGCGACGGTCTGCTTCTCCGGGCGGCTCTGTGCCGTGCCGGGCTGCTCGGTGACCTGGATCAGCTTGGAGTCGCGGGCCTGGGTGACCAGGTAGCCCTTGACGTTCTTGCGGGTGGAGACGTCGTACGTCTCGGTCACCTTGCCGCTCTGGCGCACCAGCAGCCGGAAGCGGTCCTCCGGCGGGTTCTCGCCCTCGGCGTCGGCGATCTCCACGGAGAGGCCGTCGCCCGTGCCGGGCTTGGCGGCGACGAGGAACCCGCCGAGCGCGACGGGCGCGGGGGCCTGGGCGACGGATCCCTGGGCGGCGCCCTCGGCACCCTGCGCGGGGCCGCCGATGCGCACGACGTAGGCCGCGCCGCCGCCGTTGGCGAAGAAGCCGTAGACGGCGTGCGCCAGGTAGGTGTCGGCGGTGAAGACGCCGAACGTCTGCACGTACTGGTCCCAGTTGGTCACCAGCGTCGGCTGGTGGAAGGGGCCCGTCCCCGCGAAGCCGACGAAGGCTGCGACCGCGGTGCCGACTCCTTCGATGGGCCGTGCTCCGGACTGCACCTCCTCCACGTAAACACCGGGGGTGAGGTACGACGGCATGCTCGCTCCTTCTGGACGGTCACTCGATCACCGCCCAGTCTTGACCGGCCGCCCCGGGCGGGAGTAGGTCCCGGAGTCCTGGACGCAGGGCAAGGAGACTGCCCTTTCCGGGCTGTCGAACGCCGGGTAACCCTGCCCTTGGCGGTACGGCCGGAACCGCTCACCCCTATTCCCGTTCCCCCCGCGTATTCGGCCGCCCACATGACGAGAACGAGAACAGCGTGTTACGCCGGAGCCCGCACGAGCCGCCTCGGCGCGGTGATTGAGGGAAAGGCCGGGACGGCGCGCCGGGGAGCCCATGTGTTTGGTATCTCATTTCCCCGGTAAACCCTGGGCGGCCGATGGCCGTCCGGGGGTACCGGGGGAAACGCTCCGAGGTGATGCGATTCGGCCAGAATGCGCCGGGAAGAGTGGCGGAATCAGTCGGGTGCGGACGGGGGAAACGGGCGCGGAAGCGCTCCGAACGGGCACCGGTCGACCTTCACCAAACCGTCAGAACCAGTCCTGAGCAGGTCTGTTCGCGCTCGCGGTCACCGGCAGCGGATATTCTTCCGGTGCTGTCGACACTGGGGACGACCGAACCGGTGGAGATCTCCGGTGCGGTGGGGAGGGTGAATCCGCCACTGCCCGGCACGCCGGGTTTCCTCTCGGCCGGTTTTCTGTTGTTGTCTCGTCAACAGGCGCGGCAGAGGGGTCGGTGCCACTGATTCCGCCGCGCTCCCCACGTCCTTCTGTCGAGCTATCGAGCGAGATCGCTCAGTACACCGCTGACATTCAGAACCTGATGGCACCCGGAAGCCTGTTGTCCGGTGGCCGGAGTGCCGGGTTTGGCACAGGTGACGGAAGCGGTGACGGTGGCGTTCTCCGGAACCTGAATGGGGGTGACCCAGTGATAGTCCTGGTTGCGGAAGGTTTCCAGAGCGATCGTCGTGATCTTGTTCTCGCCGAAGGAGATCGTCACGAGGCCCTCGTCGCCCTGGAAGTTCGCCACCACGACGTCCGTGACGCGGAACACCTTCCCGGCCGGAACCTTGTAGGCGCCTTCCGCCGTGGCCCCTGCCTGGGTCTTCACGTCGATGGTCCGGGAGGCCTGCTCGCCGCCACCGCTCCCGCCGGTGCCGCCGCCCCCGCCGGTGCCGCCCGGGCCGGAACCGGTCCCGCCGGGGCCCGTGCCGTCCGGACCGGTCCCCTCGCCCTGGCCGCCTGCCGGGTTCTCCGCACCGCCGGGCGGCGTCGACCCCTGCTCCTTGCCCCGCTCGGTCTCCTCCTGCGCGGCCTTCGCCCCGGCCTGCTTGGCCGTGCTCTGCACCGCGGGCCGCACCAGGGCGAACCATGCGAGCAGCAGCGCCAGCAGCGCCGCCAGCACGATCAGCAGCCACTTGGGCAGCACGGGTATCTGGGCGAACTCCCCGGGCAGCGGCTCGGCCCCGCCGGGCTGCCCGTCGTCGACCGGCGCCGTGGCCACGGCCTTGGGCTCGGCGTCCTTCTCGGTGCCCCCCTCGGCGCTCTCGACAACCTCCGCGCCCTCGGTCGCCAGGACCTCGAACGGCCAGGTGGCGGGCTCGCCGAACCAGATCAGCTTCCGGGCCCGGACCTTCAGCCCGACCTCCGCCGACTCGCCCGGCTCCAGCCGCCTCTTGTCCGGCGTGAAGGCGAGAGTCAGATCCTCCCCGTCCTGCCGGCCCGCGAGGACCACGTCGACCGGGGTGTTCCCCTTGTTCTGCACGGCGGTACGGAACCGGGCGCCCAGCCAGCCCCGGCGGCGGCGCGGCTCCAGCTCCGTACGCAGCTCGTGGAAGGGCGCAACGGTCACCGTCGACTCCGGGACCACCACCGACTCGGGGCGCTCGGCGGGCAGTACCCGTACGGCCAGGGGGGTTTCGCCCGCCCGGACCTCGGGGGAGCGGGGCGGGGCGAAGGTGAGGGTCACCGTCTCGGAGGTGCCCGGATACAGCGACACACGCGCCGGCTCGACGGTGGTCCAGGCGGCACAGTCGCCGACCACTTCGAGGGTGTAGGCCTCGACGATGTCGCCGTCGTTGCGCACGGTCAGGGTGGTCGTCGCGGTACCGCCCGGCGACACCGTCACCGTGGGGCTTGCGAGTTCGGCAGATGTGGTCACTCTGCGACGGTAGGCCGCCGCCCCGGCTCGGCAGCAGAGACGCAAGGGCAAGAAGCGGGCAGCGGTGGTGCCCCGCGGGCCCACCGGCACGGTGTCCCGCCCCCGCGCCGGGCCCGCTCGCCCTGCCCCGGCCGGTACGGGCGATCACGACCACTACAGGCATATCGGGCTGAAGTACCTGAGGAAGACGGACACGGACGATGACGATCACGGAAACGACGAACAGCACGGCGGCACGCGGGCAGTACCGCAGGCCCGACGCCGCCGACCGCCGCTCCCCCGGCGCCGGGGGAGCGCCCGGGGGCAGGGTCTCCGTCGCGGTGTACGCGGAGGACCTGATCCTGCAGACCGGCATGGTCCACCAACTGCGGGTGCGCCCCGAGATAGAACTGCTCCCGGAGGCCGAGGCGGACCGGGCGCAGGTCTCCCTGGTCGTGGTGGACACGGTGGGCGAGACCACCGTCCAGCTCCTCCACCGCCTCCAGCGCAACACCTCCACCCGCACCGGACTGGTCGTCGGGTACTTCGAGTCGGGCGCCCTCCAGACCATGATCGAGTGCGGGGTCGCCGCCGTCCTCCGCCGCGCCGAGGCCGACCAGGACCGGCTCGTCCACCTGGTGCGCGCCATGGCCAACGGCGAGGGGGTCCTGCCGGGCGACCTGCTCGGCAAGCTCCTCGACCACGTCAGCTCCCTCCAGCGCACGGTCCTCGACCCCCGGGGGCTCACCCTGTCCACGCTCACCGCGCGCGAGGCGGAGATGATCCGGCTGGTCTCGGAGGGCTGCGACACCGCGGAGATCGCGCAGAAGACCTCGTACTCGGAACGCACCGTCAAGAACGTGCTCCACGAGGTCGCGACCCGCCTCGAACTGCGCAACCGGGCCCACGCGGTGGGCTACGCGATGCGCCACGGGCTGATCTGAGGGAGGGAGACCGCCGCAAAGGGCAGCGGTCCCTTCCCCCGGTCCGGGTACTCGCGGCCTGTTCTCCGTCCCCGCGCGAGCGCGAAGCTGGCCGGTGGAGAGTCGATCGAGAGACTGTGAGGTGGGCCGTGACCGGCACTGCTGGCCCGGCGAAGCATTCCCGGTTCGGCCGGCTGACCGGCGCGGTGGTGCTGTTGGCGCCGCTGCTGCTGGTCGGCTCGGCCGCCGCACCGGACGGGGCGGGCCAGGCCGTCGCCGCCGCGGTGGACGCCGACCCGGCCCAGGCGGGGCGGATCGCCTTCGCCGGTACCGACCACCGCAGCCTCGGGCGGGCCAACGACCAGGACCGCACCGACGCGCTGTTCGGCGACGGGCCCGCCCACTACGACCAGGACCCCTCCGCCCGCGGTGACGTCCTGGTCTTCACCAGCCTGCGGGACAGCGCCAAGCCCCAGGTGTACGTGCGCGGCGCGGACGGGTCCGTGCGCCGGCTCACCGAGGGCCGGGACGCGGCCCGCCCCGAACTCTCCCCGGACGGACGGACCGTCGTCTTCGACTCGGCGGAGCCTGGACCCGGCGGAACGGTCCAGCGCGACCTGTGGTCGGTCGGCGTCGACGGCTCGAATCTGCGGCGGCTCACCGACACCGCCGACAACGAGGAGTCCCCGACCTGGTCCCCGGACGGCACGCGGATCGCGTACGCCTGCGACGGCGACACCGCCCTCGGCTGGCAGATCTACGTGCGGGACGTCGCCGGCGGCCCGCAGACCCGGATCAGCGACGCCGGGGCCGGTGACGCCACCGAGCCGTCCTGGAACCCGGGCACCGACCCCGCCGCCCGGAACACCGTCGCGTACACCCTCACGACCAACCCCGACCCGAACGTCGACGACGGCACCGAACTGCGCGCCACCGAGGGCCTCGGCACCGACCGCCCGCTGCTGGTCGGCGGGCACGCCGAATGGGGTACCCGGTCGGCCTCCTGGCTGCCCGACGGCAAGGACGTCGTCTTCCTCAGCCCGTACCACACCTGCGGCTGCGACGACTTCGACCACGTCTACCGGGTGACCGCTTTCGACGGCACGAAGGCGCCGGACCAACTGGTCGACGAGAACCGCGAGGTGGGGCCGCCCACCTGGTTCCCGCCGGCCGGCACGGTCGTCGTCCCCCGGATCACCCCGGACCCGGAGACCGTCAAGCAGCAGGAGGACGAAGTGCTGTCCGCCGCGCAGGTCGTGACGCTCCAGGACGTACGCCAGGACGGCTCCGACCCCCGTGACCTGGGCCTCACGATCCTCAAGGAGGATCCGGAGGCGCGCACCAGCCAGGACGCCGCCGTGGACCGCCTGTTCAACCCGCGCCCGGGCTTCGACCCCTGGACCGAGCGGCAGAGCTACACCCCCGACGGCCGCCGCATCGTCGTCACCCGCTTCGAGGACACCGACGCCGGGCGGATCGAGCGGATCTGGATGGCCGACGCCGACGGGAGGAACGCGGCCGCGCTGCCGCTCGCCGGGCGCGGCCCGAACGACTGGGACACCGACCCCGCCTTCTCGCCCGACGGCACCAAGCTCGCTTTCACCCGCACCTCGCCCGGCGGCACCGGCGACGCGGCGGGCCCGAGCCGGATTCTCGTCGCCGACGTCGCCAGCGGTGAGATCCTCGACGAGGTCCGGCCGCCCGAAGGCCAGCAGACCGGCGGCGACGCCCAGCCGACCTGGTCCTCAGACGGAGTCAACCTCGCCTTCACCCGTAACCACGTCATCAACGGCAACGGCGGCAACAAGCACATCTGGGTCGTGCCGGTCGCCGACCTCGGCAACCAGCGGGACCTGAGCGCCACCATCTGCCCCGGCGCCTGCGACGTCATCGACGACAGCCCCGCGTTCTCCCCGGACGGCCTGAAGGTCGCCTTCAACCGCAAGGACGGCGGGGGCAGGGTCAACCAGCAGGCCGGCGTCATCATCAAACCCCTGCGCGGCGGCGGCTGCCGTGTCGTGCTGCCCTCCGTCCAGAAGGACAACCCGGCCGGCTGCGACCTGCCGATCCCCGACACCTCCGCGACCGGCCCCCACCAGCCCCGTGACGTGGCCTGGACCCCCGGCGGCGACCGGCTCGTGTTCACCGCGCGCCGCGAACTCGCCCCGAACTCCATGGAGCAGCTCTCCGTCCTCGACATCGCCTCCGGCGACCTGACCCCCGTCGACAACACGCACGCCGGACGGCAGAAGGAGCCCGCCCTCCAGCAGTCCGTCGACCTGTCGCTGACCGCGCCGCCCACCCAGCCCGCCGTGGAGGTCGGCTCCGACACCGAGGTGACCATCACCGTCACCAACCGGGGCCCCGCCCCCTCACCCGGCACCACCCTCACCGTCGACGCCCCGCCCGGCGTACGGCTGGAGGAACTGACCACCGACGCCGGGACCTGCGCGCCCGGCACCCCCCAGTGCGCCCTCGGTATCGTCCCGCCCGGCGCCGACGTGAAGATCACCGCCCGGCTGACCGGCGTCACCACCGGCATCCAGCGCGTCAACTGGTCCGTCACCGGGGCCGTCATCGACCCCAACCCCACGGACAACGCCACCGGCACGATCGTCCCGGTCGAGGACGCCCCGCCGCCCACCCCGCCCCCGACGACGCCCCCGCCGACCACGGAGCCGCCGTCCCCGACCCCCACGCCGACGACCCCGGCGCCCACCCCGCCGCCGACGACCACCCCGCCCCCGCCACCGGCCCCCGCACCCCCGCCGCCCGCGCCCGAGGCCGGACCGGCCGTCACCGTGCGGGCCCAGCCCAGCCCCGGCTACGTCGGCGGCAAGGTGGTCGTCACGTACACCGTGCGCAACGGCAGGAACGCCCTGGCCACCGGCCTCCGGCTGGACCTCGGACTGCCCCGGGGCATCCCCGCCGGCGCCCTCCCGGCGGGCTGCGCCCGTGGCGCGTGCACGCTCCCCGACCTCGCGCCCCGCGCCTCCACGGTCATCAGCGTCGTCCTCTCGCCCGACAAGGCGCTCCGTACGACGATCACCGCGTCGCTCACCACCACCGGCACCGACGCGAACCTCCGCGACAACGTCTCCCGGATCCCGCTGCGCATCCTGCAGCCCCGGATCATCGCGGTGCCCGAGGTCGGCAAGCCCGGGTTCGTCACCTCCGTACGCGGCAAGGACTTCCCGCCCGGCGCACCCGTCACCCTCAGCTGGAAGCCCGGCATCACCGCCGCGGCCGCCCCGACCCGGCCGCTGGGGGACGGCACGTTCATCGCCCAGCTCCTCATCCTGGCCAAGGACGAGACCGGGCCGCGCGACATCATCGCGAAGGGCCCCGGGTTCAGTCCGGTGAAGACGGACTTCCTCGTCGTGCTCGGCACCATCACCCCGCCCGACACGGTGATCCGCCGATGATCCACGAAGTCGACGAAGGCCTCCGGCTGTTGCTGGCCGAGGCCGGACTGGAGGACAGCGGCGTCGACCTGGTCTTCGACGCTCCGACGAAGGACTGGTCCGCCCGCCGCAACGCCCCGACCATCAGCGTCTTCCTGCACGGCATCCGCGAGGACGCGGGCCGTCGGCGTACCGGCACGGCGGAGACGCACGACGAGGAGGGCGTGATCACCGGGTGGCGGACCCCGCCGCGCTGGTTCGAGCTGACCTATCTGGTCACCGCCTGGACCAACCGGCCGCAGGACGAACACCGGCTGCTCTCCGAGGTGTTGCGCACCCTCGTCCGTACGGACACGCTGCCCGCCCGGCTGCACACCGGCAGCCTGGCCGAACTCGGCCTGACCGTCGAGCTGGAGGCGGCGGGCCCCGGAGCCGGCGGCCCGTCCGCCTCCGACGTCTGGTCCGCGCTCGGCGGCGAACTGAAGGCCGCCATCGACCTCCGGGTCCTCGCCCCGCTGGCCGGCGAACGCACCGCCGCCGGACCGCCGGTCACCGAGGGCCTCGTCATGAAGACCGCGCCGCACGTGGACGGCGAGCCCGGCGACCCGGGCCGCCGTCTGCGCTACGACGGGGCGACCGACCCCGGCGGACAGGGCTTCGCCGCACCCCGGGAACGGCGACTGCCGCCCGGCCGACGCAGGCGGGGGAACGCCGCACGATGACCCCGGCAGTACAACAGGCCGAGCAGGCCGGTGAACCGACCCACGTGGAGGCGCTCTGGGAGCGGCTCGGCCAGGTCGAGCGGCGCGTCCGGGAAGCCGTCGCCGCCCGCCGGGCCATCGACCCGGACCCCGACGACCCCTACCGGGGGCAGTACCTCACCCCCGAGGCCGCGGCCCGCGTCCTGGAGGCCCGCGACGCGTTCACGCCCGTACCGGCGTACGGGGACGGGTCGCCGTCCGGCGCGGAAAACGGCGGCCGAATCGATGAGTTGGCCGAACGCTTCGGCCTCGCCCCACCGGACGTCGGCCTCCTGCTCGTCGCCCTCGCCCCGGACATCGACCCCCGGTTCGAGCGGCTGTACGGCTACCTCAACGACGACCTCACGCGCCGCCGCCCCACCGTCGGCCTGGCCCTGGAACTCTGCGGGCTGCCCGCCGCCGGCTCCGGCCGCTTCCGGTTCTCGCCGTCCGCCCCGCTCGTCGCGGGCGGCCTGCTGGAGATCACCGACATCGAACGGCCGCTGCTCTCGCGTCTGTTGTGCGTACCCGACCGGGTCACCGCGTATCTCCTCGGCGACGACGAGACCGACGGCCGGCTGCGCGGCATCGTCCGCGAGCACCCCCGCACCCCGGAGCCGGACGAACGGCCCGAGGTCCCCCGGGTCGCGGCCGCCCTCGGCACCGGCACCGGCCTGGTTCATCTGCTCGACCGGGGCGGCGACCCGCACGGCCTCGCGGTCGAAGCTCTGCGCACCGCGGGCCGGCGCCCGCTCGTCGTCGACATCGCCGCGCTCGCCACGGCACCCGAACCAGCTCCACTCGTACGGGCGTTGGCGATGGAAGCCCGCCTCGGCCGGGCCGGGGTGGTCCTCGGCCCCCTCGAAACGCTCGCCCCCGAACGCCCCGAGGGGGCCCGGCTGCTCGGGTCCCTGTGCTCGGCGCTCGGCTCCACGCCCCTCATCGCGTACGGGAAGAAGAACTGGGACCCGCTGTGGACCCCGGAGAGCCCGGTGCCCGTCACCGTCCCGCCGCCCGGCCCCGACGGCATGGCGCGGCAGTGGCGGCGGGCCCTCGCCGACGCGGGCCGTTCGGTCGGCCTGTCCGCCGCGCACGCCACCGCCGACGACACGCTGATCGAGGCGGCCGCCGCCTACCGGCTCGACTCCGGACAGCTGCGCCGGGCCGCGACCGTCGCCTCCCGGCTGGCCGTTCTCGGGCCCCGGCCGGTCACCCCGGAGGACCTGCGGGCGGCGGTCCGCGCCCAGAACGGCGCCGGCCTGGAGCGGCCCGCCCGCCGCATCGAGCCCGGCGTCGGCTGGGACGATCTGGTGCTGCCCCCGGCCACCCGCACCCAGCTCGCCGAACTCGCCCTGCGCGCCCGCCACCGCGAGACGGTCCTCGGGCAGTGGCGGATGCGGCCGGGCGGCGGCCGGGGGAGAGGCGTCATCGCCCTGTTCGCCGGGGAGTCCGGCACCGGGAAGACCATGTCCGCCGAGGTGGTCGCCGCCGAACTGGGCATGGAGCTCTACGTCGTGGACCTGTCCACGGTGGTCGACAAGTACATCGGGGAGACCGAGAAGAACCTGGAACGCATCTTCGTCGAGGCGTCCGACGTCAACGGCATCCTGCTGTTCGACGAGGCCGACGCGATCTTCGGCAAGCGCTCCCAGGTGAACGACTCCCGCGACAAGCACGCCAACATGGAGTCGGCCTACCTCCTCCAGCGCATGGAGTCCTTCGACGGCATCGCCGTGCTCACCACCAACCTCCGGGCCAACCTCGACGAGGCGTTCACCCGCCGCCTCGACGTGATCGCGGAGTTCCCGATGCCCGACGCCCGCCAGCGCCTCGCCCTGTGGGACCGCTGCCTGGGCCCGGCGGTCCCGCGCGACGCCACGCTCGACCTGGAGTTCTGCGCGGACCGCTTCGAGCTGGCGGGCGGCTCGATCCGGGCCTGCGCGGTGACCGCCGCCTACCTCGCGGCGGAGTCGGGGGCCCCGCTGACCATGGACCAGCTCGTCACGGCGGTGCTCCAGGAGTACCGCAAGCTGGGGCGGCTGGTGCTGGAGAGCGAGTTCGGCCCCTGGCTGGCGAAGGAACGGGCGCGCGCCGGGCGGTAGTTCGTACGGTACGGGTGCGGGGCCCGTACCGGGCGGTAGTTCGTACGGCACGGATCCAGGGCCCGCGCCCTCCGCGGATCCGTCCCCGTGCCCGTACCCCGTCAGAACGCCACCGCGTCGCGGATCAGCGGGCAGGTCATGCAGTGCCCGCCGCCCCGGCCCCGCCCCAGCTCCGCGCCGACGATCGTGATGACCTCCACCCCGGCCCGCCGCAGCAGGGCGTTGGTCTGCGTGTTGCGGTCGTAGGTGAAGACGACACCGGGCTCCAGCGCCACCGCGTTGTTGCCGCTGTCCCACTGCTGGCGCTCCGAGGCGTAGACGTCGCCGCCCGTCTCGATCACCCGCAGCTGGGGCAGGCCCAGGGCGCGGGCCACGACCTCGGTGAACGGGGTCGCCCCCTCGTCGGTGATCTCGATCCCGGGCGCCCGGTCCGAGGGGCGCAACGA
Source organism: Streptomyces globisporus C-1027 (assembly GCF_000261345.2). Classification (NCBI taxonomy): domain Bacteria; kingdom Bacillati; phylum Actinomycetota; class Actinomycetes; order Kitasatosporales; family Streptomycetaceae; genus Streptomyces; species Streptomyces globisporus. The sequence continues at coordinate 5,699,601 of NZ_CP013738.1, forward strand.
GAACGTGTGGACGCCGTCCATGATGCGCGGGTACAGCGTGACGATGTCCCGGTCCGCGAAGGTGAACACCGTGTCCAGGTGCATCGCCGAGCGCAGCTTCGGCATCCCGGCGACGATGACGTGCTCGGCCGCCCCCTGTGCGAAGAGCGCGGCCGCGACCTGGGTGATCGCCTGGCGGGAGGTCCGTTCGCTCATGCCCATAAGGACGACGCCGTTGCCGACCGGCATGATGTCCCCGCCCTCGAACGTGGCCCGGCCCCAGTCCTTCTCGGGGTCGCCCCACCAGATCGTGGAGCCCCGGAAGTCGGGGTGGAAGGTGTAGACCGCCTTCATCAGCAGGGTCTCGTCGTGCCGGGCGGGCCAGTAGAGCGGGTTGAGCGTCACCCCGCTGTAGAGCCAGCAGGTGGTGTCCCGCGTGTAGAGGGTGTTGGGCAGCGGCGGCATGAGGTACTCCCGTGCCCCGGTGCCCTCCCGGGCCAGACCCACGTACGCCGAACGGAACTCCTCCGGGAGGTCGGCGATGGCCAGGCCGCCGATGAGATGGTCGGACAGCCGGCGCGGTGTCAGGGAGTCGAGGAAGGCACGGGTGTCGTCGACCAGCCCGAGACCCACCTCGTTCGCGTCGATCTTCCGGTCGAGCAGCCAGGATCTGGCCTCCGGGATCTCCATGGTGGCGGCCAGCAGCGCGTGCAGTTCGACGACCTCCACCCCCCGTTCGGTGAGCTGGGCGACGAAGTCGGCGTGGTCGCGCTGGGCGTTCTCCACCCACATCACGTCGTCGAAGAGCAGATCGTCGGAGTTGGTCGGGGTCAGCCGGCGGTGGGCCATGCCGGGGGCGCAGACCAGGACCTTGCGCAGCCGCCCCACTTCGGAGTGGACGCCGAGGGCGGAGGCGGGGGCGGTAGGTGTCACGGTGGGCCTTTCACTCGGTGGGGAGGAGGGGCGGCGGGGTGCGGGCGCTCAGAGTTCGATCCAGCCGGCGGACAGGGCCGCGATCCCGATCGCGGCGCCGATGACCGACACCGCGCAGATGACCGCCTCGCCGGTCGAGAAGAGCCTGCGTCCCTGTTCCCTGCGGGACTTGACGAACAGGAAGGTCGCCGGGGCGTAGAGGATGAAGGAGACGAGGACGAACTTCGGCCCGGCCGCGTACAGCAGGAACGCTGTGTAGAGCGTCGCCACGACGGCGATGACCAGCTCGCGTCGGGTGGAGCGCCCCACCGCGCCCCAGTGTTCCGGCCGGGCCGCGACCTTCACCGCGAAGCCGGCGGCCAGCAGGAACGGGATCAGGCTCAGTGCGCTGGTCAGATCGAGGGCGAAGGTGAACGCGTCGTCGGAGAAGAGCGTCACGACGAGCACGATCTGGCTCAGGCACGTGGTCAGGAGCAGCGCGTTCTCGGGTACGTCCGCCGCGGTCGACTGCCCGAGGAAACGCGGCATGTCCTTGTCCTTGGCGGCGACGAAGAGGACCTCGGCGGCCATCAGGGTCCAGGCCAGATACGCGCCGAGTACGGAGACGATGAGGCCGACGCTGATGAAGACCTTCCCCCACGTCCCGACCGCCGACTCCAGCACCTCGGCCATCGACGGCTGCCGCAGCTCGGCGATCTCGGCCATCGGCAGCAGTCCGTAACTGACGATCGTGACGGAGGCGAAGACGGCGAACACGCTCAGGAAGCCCAGGACGGTGGCCCGGCCGACGTCCTCGCGGCGCTTGGCGTGCCGCGAGTAGACGCTGGCGCCCTCGACGCCGAGGAAGACGAACACGGTGGCGAGCATCGTCCCGCGGACCTGGTTGAAGAGGGTGCCGGCCTCGTCCGTGCCACTGAAGTTGTCGGCGAAGACGGACGGTTCGAAGGAGAAGAGCGCCAGCACGACGAAGAAGAGGATCGGCACGATCTTCGCGACGGTGACGATCCGGTTGATCGCCGCCGCCTCCTTCACGCCTCGCCGGATCAGCAGGAAGAACCCCCACAGCCCCACCGAGGAGACCACCACCGCCGTCACCGTGTCGCCGTCGCCCAGCACCGGCGCCACCGCGCCGACCGTCGACATGATGAGCACCCAGTAGGTGACGTTGCCGACGCAGGCGCTGGCCCAGTAGCCGAAGGCGGAGAAGAAGCCGAGGTACTCCCCGAACCCGGCCTTCGCGTACGCGTAGACCCCGGCGTCCAGGTCCGGCCGCCGCACGGCGAGCGCCTGGAAGACGAAGGCGAGCATCAGCATGCCCGCCCCGGCGACCGCCCAGGCGATCAGGGCCCCCGCGACCCCGGTCTCCTGCGCGAACCGGCTCGGCAGCGAGAAGACTCCGGCCCCGACCATCGAGCCGACCACCATCGCGGTCAGGGTCGGGAGCGTCAGTTTGGCGGCCGGTCGGGGCGGGGCCTCGGGGTGGCTCATGGTTTCCCTCGTCGATGCGGTCATCGGCCAACCAGGGAAAGCTAGCAACATATCGGGTGATTTGTCCCGTAGTGTGGAGCGGTGGCGCGACCGGGGGCCGCTCGCAGATCGTGCGAGCGGCCCCCGGCCTGTTCTGTCAGGGGTGTCTCCCCTTCGGTGCCTCTGTCGGTGCCTAGTTGGTGTTGAGCGTCAGCCCGTAGTAGCGGAGGGCGTCGTCGAGCGGCTGGAAGTAGGACGAGCCGCGCGAGTTCACCCCGCCGGTGCACTGCTGGTTGGTCGGTCCGCCGGATGTCATGCCCTGGGCCTGGTTTCCGGAGATGTACGCGCCGCCGCTGTCGCCGCCCTCGACGCAGACGCTGGAGGTGGCCAGGCCGCTGACGACCGTGTCGGGGCCGCCGTTGAGGTCGACGTAGGTGACGGTGTTGTTGTACGAGCCGATGGTGCCGCAGGTCCAGCCGGTGGTGGCGCCGGACTTGCAGACCGCGGCGCCGGACGAGGCGCGGGTGCCGCCGCGGACGGCGACCGGGCTGCTGTTGCCCCAGGTGCCGACGCTGGTGGTGATCGAGTGACCGGAGTTGATGGTCAGGATCCCCATGTCGACGCTGCGGGTGCCGAGCGCGTACCGGGTCTTGTAGCCCTGGGCGAAGGCCGCCCCGTCGTAGCGCAGGGTGTTGGTGACGCAGTGCCCGGCGGTCACCAGGTACTGCCTGCCGGAGCTGTCACGGGCGCCGTAGCCGACGGAGCACCACTGGGTGGTGTTGTTGAACGTCATCTTGCTGCCGGGGTAGATCGCGGCCTTGGCCTCCAGTTTCTCCTGGCCGCGCACGATCCGGACGGCGGAGCCGTGCTCGGCGGCCCGGGCGAGGAACGCCTTGGCGGCGGCTCCCCGCTCGTTGTTGACCTTCACGGTCACCTGGTCGGCGGGCAGGTCCACGGACCAGGCGACCACACCGGAAGGGGTCTTCCCGGCGGCGAGACGGTCCAGCTCGGCCTTGATCCTGTCGAGGGCGGCCTGGCCTCTGGCGGGCACGCGGGCATCGAGGCCGGCCTGCTCGATCCGGGTCGCCTCGGCCTGGTTTCCGGCGTTGACGGTCAGCCGGCCCGAGGCGTCGAAGAACGCCCCGTCGCCGGATATGCCGCGCTTCCGCAGCTCGGCGAGCTTGCCCTGCTGGGCGTCCTGCCGGTCCAGCCGGTCGGCCGCGGCCTTCTCGCTCACACCGAGCGAAGCGGCCAACGCCCGGACCATCTCGGGCTGGTAGCGGGGCGTGGCCGCCGCGTCCTGTGCCTGCGCCATGCTCTGGGTGCCCAGAACCGTGGCGGCCGAGAGCAGGACGCCCGCGGCGGCAAGGCTGTACTTCCGTGTGTTGCGCACGCTGATTCCTTCCGGATGACAGCCGAAGACCCGCATGGGGGGTGAAGCGCCGGGCCCCGGCCGACGGCGAGTTCAGAACTCGCCGCGAGCCGAACTATTGAGGTTCCGGGTGTGCCGGGATACCCGGAGCGGCGCATTCACGGATACGCAGATAATGCGAAGGGAGCTTGCGGGGCTCGAAGCGCCTCAGAGCCGGCGGAGTTCCCACAGCCGCCAGATCGCGTCCTCGGCGAGCAGATGCCCGCCCAGGACGCTGGAACGCGTCACGACATGACGCTGTTTGTGCCAGACGGGAATCAGGGGAGCGTCCTTCGCGATCGTGTCCTGGACCGCCCGGAACCGCTGAATGGCCTTGCTGCGATCGGTGAACCGCTGGGTGTCCCTGATGGCGTGGTCGACCTCGGCCGATGTGTAGCCGTTGCCGAGGACATTGCCGGTTCCCACCAAAGGCTGGACGAACGTGTCCGCGTCGGGGAAGTCCGGTATCCACTGGTAGAGGTGGACGTCGAACTCACCGTTCAGGCTGCGCTTCTGGTACGTCGTGAAGTCGCGCTCCTCGACCAGCTCGACCCGGAACAGGCCGTCCTTCTCCCACTGCTCCTTCAGCGCGCGCGCCTCGACGGCGGCGATCCCGTTCTGGTGGCCGAGCTTGATGCGGACCGGAGTGGTGACGCCGGCGGACCGCAGACGCCCGGCCGCGTACGCGGCGTCCGCCTCCGGGTAGCGGTCGAAGAACGCCGTGCTGTGTCCGACGACGCCCTGCGGGACGAGTGAGTACAGCGGCGTCACCGTGTGCTCGAACACCTCGCCCGCCAGGTGCCCGCGGTCGATGAGCGAGGCCAGGGCTCTGCGGGTCTCGGCGCGTCCCAACGGCTCCCGCTGGGAGCGCATGTTCAGCACGAGGTAGTGCGCCTCGGCGCTGTCTCCGGCGGAGAGGCGTACGTCCGCGTCGCTGGGGTCGATCCCGGCGAGGGTGGCGGCCGGAAGTCCCGCGTAGGCGATGTCGACCGTCCGGGCGTTCCAGGCCTCCTCGACGTGTCGCGATGTCTCGAAGTAGTGGACCTCGACCGCGACCCCGCGTCTGGTCACAGCGCCCTGGTACGCGGCGTTCGGCTTCAGGGTGACGGACTTCCCGGCCGTGTAGGACGCGATGACATAGGGCCCCGAGCCCGAGGCGCTCTTCTCCTCCCGCAGCCGGTCCGCCGGGAACTCCGCCGGGTCGACGACGGACCCGGCCCCCGTGGCGATTTTCGACGGCCAGGTGGCATCCGCGGTCACGAGGTGAAACGTCACGAGGGAACCCCGGGCGTCGACGGAAAGCAGGTTCGCGAACAACGGGCCGGGCCCCAGCGGATCGCGGATACGCAGAATGCGTTCGAACGAATGCTTCACGGCCGTTGCCGTGAGGGGATTCCCGTTGGAGAACGTGAGGCCGTCACGGAGTTCGCACCGGTACGTGGTGAGTGCGGGGGAGGTGAATTCGCAGGACTCGGCCGCGTCGGGAACCGGGGTGGGCGACCCCGGTTCGAAGGTGAGCAGGTTCTGGTAGATGTTGGTGAAGACCGCCCAGGAGCCCGCGTCGTACACCCCGGCGGGGTCCAGTCCCGCCAGAACACTGGACGTCCCGATGGTGATGGGCTTTTGGTCCGCGGGCTCGGTGGGGGATAACTGGCAGCCGCTGGCGAACAGAAGTGCGAAGGATCCTGCCACGATTCCGGGGCGGATGAATTTCATGGAGGTGCTCATGCTTCCCTTGGTCATGGGCATGGCGATGTCGCGTCGGTGGGGGAACCTAGTGACAAGAACGTGCGTACTTTTATCCGTGGGCGTGAATCACGGATACGGCGTTGTGCGCACGGACCGGCCCACTTCGGTGTGCGTCGCGGCGGGGGCACGGCGAGGGGCACGCGGCTCGCCCGCCGCCCGCCGGACTTCGGTCGGCCGGATGCGGGACGAGTGCGGCCGGGATTGTCCCTCGGGCGCCGGGACACGTACGGGGCGCGCACGAGATACGTATAGGTGATCGGGTCATTCCGGATATTGCGGGCCGGACGCACCTCGTACGTTGGAGATACCGCGACACCGAGGAGATGGCGTCATGGCCGAGCTCTACTTCCAGGTCAATGTCCCCACCCGGAACACCGTGCAGCCCGACCGGTGCGGCCTGCACGTCTTCACCGGGTGCGCGGAGACCGAGTCGGATGCCCTGCGCATCGCGCGCGAGGCGTGCGACGCGGCGGTCGCCGCACAGAAGGCGGGCTTCGCCATCCCGCGCCGGCGCCCGGACGGCTGGGGAGCGCGCGGGGTACGTTCCGGCTGGGTGTTCGACTGGGCGGCCGCGACCGTGGCCGTCTGGGAGCACGACCGGAGCTTCTGGGCCGCCAGGTCCTTTCTGCCCCTGGACACCCCTCGGAGTCGGTGAGCCCGGAGTCCGTGACCTCGGAGCCGCTGACCTCAGAGCCGGTGGGCGAGGTCGCGGCGGGAGAGCGCGCCGGTCTTCCGCATGGCACCGGCGATGTGCTGCTCCACGGTCCGCGGGGAGAGATGCAGGGTCGCGGCGATCTCCCGGTTGGTGAGGCCGGAGGACGCGAGCTGGGCGACCTCCGCCTCCCGGGGGGACAACTGGTCGGAGTGCGACGGGCGTCCGGGCGGGCGGCCCTTCCTGGCCGGCTGCCAGGTACGCAGCAGGGCCCGGGCCCGGGTCGCGTCCCAGACGGCGCCGAGGTCGGTGAAGTGCTGGGCGCAGGACTCCAGTTCGGCGATGGCGGAGGGGTTCGGCGGGCCTTGCGGACCCGCCGAGGCCGCCGGGCCGGTCCGGCCCTCACCCGCGCCGGCCGCCGCTGACTCCCCGGCGCCGCCCTCCGCGTCGGCCGCGAGCTCGCACCGCGCCGCGCACTCCGTGGTCAGAGCCTGGCTGTAGGGGCGCGGAAGCTCCGCGTAGGCCGCCGCCGCCTTCCGGTACGTCTCAGCGGCTGCCGACAGGCTGTCCGGCCGCCCCTCGGCCATGGCCTCGCTCTCCGCGAGGACGGCCCGGCTCCAGGACAGCGCGGCCCTGGCGGCGGGCGCGTCCGCATCGCCGAGGCCCTGGGCGAAGTCCCTGACCATGGCGTGGGCCGTGGCCGTGTCGCCCGCCCGCGCCAGGGCCTCCACGGCCCACGGCGCGAGTTCCGCGGCCCAGGGCCACACCCCCTTGTCGGCCACCACCGTCCACGCCGCCCGTGCCTGCTCCGCCGCGTCGGCCACCTCCTGGCGGGCCAGCGTCAGACGGATCACGGCGCCGGCCGCCGTCGCGCCCAGGGGCACCGGCAGGTTCTCCGTACCGAACGTTCCGCGCTGGGACAGCCAGGCCCGGGCCTCGACCCAGTCGCCCTGGGCGACGGCGAGCAAGCCGCGTACGACGTAGGCGTCGGAGGCGAGGAACGGCATGTCCGCCGTGTCGGCGACGAAGTCCTCGCACCGCTTGGCCAGGCCCAGCCACTGGCCGGTCCACCACTCCTGGAGCAGCCGCGTCCCCGACGCGCTGTGCTCGGTGTACGGCGCGCCGCTGCGGGTGGCCAGCTCGCGCCCCTCGGTGAGCAGACCGTCCACGCGCCGGTAGAAGCCGAGCCAGACGGCGGAGTCCGCGGCGTTGCACAGACCGCGCGCCGCCTGCCGGGCACAGGCGGGGTCCGTGCTCTGCACGGGCAGCCGCTCCACCAGGTCCCAGGCCTCGGGGTCGGCCCAACTCATCGCCAGCCCCACGTGGTTGGCCAGCACCGCTGTCCGCATCGCGTCGTCCCCGCTGTCGTCCGCGGCGGCCGCCGCCTTGATCAGCCACCCCCGGTGGACGTCGAGGGAGGCGCCCGGCCAGTAGGGGGTGACCAGGGCCGCCATGGCGCGGGCTGCCAGCACCGACCGCACCTCGCGCAGTTCGGCGGCGGCGACCTCCAGGACCCGCCAGCCCTCGGCGAACCGTCCCATCTGGTTGGAGAGCATCAGCCCCAGGTCGAGCCGCAGCTCCCCGCGCACGGCCGGCGGAAGATCCGCGTCCTGCACGATCTGTTCCAGCACCTCCACGGTCTGGTCCGAGCGCAGCCCGGTCACCGCGTTACGGGCCAGCAGCGGCGCCAGCCGGGCCCGGGCCTGCGGAGGGATGCCCGGGGTGGCGAGCGTCCGCTCCAGCAGGGTGATCGCCTCCTGGTGCCGGCCGGACGCCGCCGCCCACTCGGCCGCCTTCTCCACCGCCCTGAGCCAGCCGCGGTACTCGCCGGCCGCCCGGTGGTGTGCGCCCACGGCGGCCCACGGCACGGGCTGCCTGCGGCTGAGCACACCTGCCGCCCGGCGGTGCAGATCCTGTCGTACGGAACCGGGCACGGTGTCCCGTACGGCGTCGGCGGCCAGCGGCACGGCGAAGCCGTAGCGCCCCTCGCCCAGCTCCGCCAGGGCCGCGCTCTCCAGGGCCCGCAGCAGCGCGTCGCCTCCCGGTACGGCCCCGAGCCCCGACACCGCGATCAGCTCGTCCCGGGCGGCGGGCCCGTCCAGGACGGCGGCCGCCCAGACCAGCGGCCGGTGCGCCGGGGACACCGCGTACGTACGACTCAGCACCAGCTCCGCCAGCCGGGCCGGCACCCCGGCCGCGGCCACCTCGGCGGCGGTGCCGGTGAAGGCGGGCCGCTGTTCCCGCAGCATGGCCAGCAGATCGACGACCACCCGGGGAACCCCACCAGTGCGCTCGCGCAGCGCGCTCACGGCCTCGGCCGTACAGCTCTCGCCCTCGCCCAGCACCTCCGCGGCGGCCCGCCGGACGCGTTCCTCGTCCCAGGGCGCCAGGCGGTCCCTCAGTACCGTCAGCCGGAAGGGGTACGTCATGGCGGAGCCGCCCAACGGCATGCCGGGGACGGGGAGTTCCTCGGGGCGGTAGCTCACGGCGGCCGCCGATCCGGGCTCCATCCCCGCCAGCACCCGGCGCAGCCGCCGCAGCTCGTCCTCGTCCGCCCGGTGGACGTCGTCCACCAGCAGCAGGGTCGGCTCCCGCCAGGCCTCGCCCTCCGCCGGCTCCGGCCGCCCGCCGTCGGCCCCGCAGCGCCACCACAGGCGGGCCACATCCGGTGTCTCGGGCAGCTCGGCCAGCTCACGCAGCAGATGCGTCTTGCCGAGACCGGCGGAGCCCTCGACGAACAGCAGCACCGGCCCGGCGTCGGGGGCGGCGAAGGCGCGGGCGAGGGACCGTCGGGCAGAACCACACGTCGCGATCACGTCGCCACCCTCGCTCTCCGTCGTCCCGCGGCCCGGGCCCACCACAGTGATGCCCAGGCCCATTCTCGGCGAACGACAACGGACGTACCTCTTCACGGGCAGTCGCCCGCGGTCACGGTCCGCACCCGCGGGGGATGCGGATGCCCGGGCGTACGGAAGGCCCTTCGGCGAAACGGCGCGCAGCGGAGCACGCCCGGCCGACTGCTGACCCGCAGGGCGCAGGGCCCTTCCGGCTGGGACCCGGGAGGACGACGCGCGCAGATTCCTTCCGCAAGCCCGGTCACCGCGGCCCGAAGCTATGCCACGGCTGTGCCTACGGATATCCGAGGAGGCGGATCCACGGATACGCAATCAAATGCTCGCCGTGGCGTGAGCCCGGCCCGGAGCCGGCGGACGTCGGCGATGGCCGGTGACGAGCAGAAGCGGAATGATGGGACAGCGGGACGGATCGGAGACGGTGATGCGGTATGAGTGATCCGGCAGTGGTGGCGGCCGGCCAGGGACGCAGGTTTCCCGGCCCGACCGGAGCGCCGATGACCGTGAAGATCGACAGCTCTGCGACCGGAGGGGCGTACTCGCTGATCGAGTATTCTCACGCTCCCCACGCGCCGGGCCCGCCACCCCATGTGCACAAGCACCACGAAGAGGCTTTCCGGGTCCTCGAGGGCGAGCTGAGCCTGGACGTCGGCGCACGGACGCTGACGCTGAGCGCGGGGGAGTACGCGGTCGTGCCCCGAGGCGAGATCCACCGGCCCTACAACGCCGGAGAGGTCGAGTGCCGGTTCCTGTTCATCACCTCGCCCGCCCTGGACGGGTTCTTCGCGGAGATGGCGGACCTGAACGCGGCGACTAACGGTCATCCGCCGACCGCCGCGCTGAAGGAACTCGGAGCGCGCTGGGACTGCGTGTTCTCCGAGCTGCCCGAGGCGGGAGACGCGGTGACCCGCATGGTGAACGAGACGCCCCCGTCCTGACCCGGGGCGTCATCGCTCCGAGAACGCCCGGGGACTTCCGGACCCCACGCCCGTCAGGACGGGTCAGGGCCTGGGCCCTCAGCACTCGATGATGTTCACCGCGAGCCCGCCCCGCGCCGTCTCCTTGTACTTCACGCTCATATCGGCCCCGGTCTCCTTCATGGTCTTGATGACCTTGTCGAGGGAGACCTTGTGGCTGCCGTCGCCCCGCAGCGCCATCCGCGCCGCCGTGACCGCCTTCACCGCCGCCATGCCGTTGCGCTCGATGCAGGGGATCTGGACGAGGCCGCCGACCGGGTCGCAGGTCAGGCCCAGGTTGTGTTCCATGCCGATCTCGGCGGCGTTCTCCACCTGCTCCGGGGAGCCGCCGAGGACCTCGGCCAGGGCGCCGGCCGCCATCGAGCAGGCCGAGCCGACCTCGCCCTGGCAGCCCACCTCGGCGCCGGAGATCGAGGCGTTCTCCTTGAAGAGCAGGCCGATCGCGCCCGCCGCGAGGAGGAAGCGGACGACGCTCTCCTCCTTCTCCGCCTCGGTGCAGCCGTGGGAAGCGAAGTTCATGTAGTAGTGCAGGACGGCCGGGATGATGCCCGCCGCGCCGTTCGTCGGGGCGGTGACGACGCGGCCGCCCGCCGCGTTCTCCTCGTTGACCGCCATCGCGTAGAGGGTGATCCACTCCATCGCGTGGGCCTGCGGGTCGCCCTCGGCGCGGAGCTGGCGGGCCGTGTTCGCGGCGCGGCGGCGGACCTTGAGGCCGCCGGGGAGGATGCCCTCGCGGGACATGCCGCGCGAGACGCAGGCCTGCATGACGCGCCAGATGTCCAGCAGACCGGAGCGGATCTCCGCCTCGGTGCGCCAGGCCAGCTCGTTCTCCAGCATCATCGAGGAGATGGACAGGCCGGTCTCGCGGGAGAGCCGCAGCAGTTCGTCGCCGGTACGGAAGGGATGTTTGAGGACCGTGTCGTCCGGGACGATCGGGTTCTCCCCGGCCACCGCGTCCTCGTCGACGACGAAGCCGCCGCCGACCGAGTAGTACGTCTTCTCCAGGACCGGGGCGCCCTCGGTGTCGTACGCGAAGATCGTCATGCCGTTGGCGTGGTACGGGAGCGCCTTGCGGCGGTGCAGGACCAGGTCGTCGTCGAAGGCGAACGGGATCTCGTGCATGCCCAGCAGGTTGATCCGGCCGGTGGAGCGGATCTCCTCCACGCGGGTGTCGGCGCTCTCCACGTCCACCGTCTGCGGCGACTCGCCCTCCAGGCCGAGGAGGACCGCCTTGGGCGTCCCGTGCCCGTGGCCGGTCGCGCCGAGGGAACCGTACAGCTCGGCCCGTATCGAGGCGGTGTGCGCGAGCAGGCCCTCGTTCTTCAGCCGGCGCGCGAACATCCGGGCGGCGCGCATCGGTCCCACCGTGTGGGAGCTGGAGGGGCCGATACCGACCGAGAAGAGGTCGAAGACCGAGATGGCCACGGGAGGACTCCTTGGGGGGTGGGAAGACGCCGTTGTCTGCCTGGGTGGTGCGGGACAAGCGGGGCAAGCGGGATGGGACGGACCGGCGGGGGCAAGGAACGGGGCACCGCGCTCACTTTTCTCCAGTGTGCGCGGTGCCCCGTCCGGATGCGCGGAACCGCAGGCCAGGTGCTACTTCAGGCCGGGGTACAGCGGGAACTTCTCGGCCAGCGCGGCGACGCGGGCCTTGAGGTCGTCCGCGTCGTACGACGGCTTGAGGGCGGAGGCGATGATCTCGGCGACCTCCGCGAAGTCCTCGGCGCCGAAGCCGCGGGTGGCCAGAGCCGGGGTGCCGATCCGCAGGCCCGAGGTGACCATCGGGGGACGCGGGTCGTTCGGGATGGCGTTCCGGTTGACCGTGATGCCCAGCTCGTGGAGCCGGTCCTCGGCCTGCTGGCCGTCCAGCTCGGAGTTGCGCAGGTCGACCAGGACCAGGTGCACGTCGGTGCCGCCGGAGAGGACGGAGACGCCCACCTCGGTGACGTCCGGCTGGACCAGGCGCTCGGCCAGGATCCGGGCGCCGTCCAGGGTGCGCTGCTGGCGCTCCTTGAACTCCTCGCCCGCCGCGACCTTGAACGAGACCGCCTTCGCCGCGATCACGTGCTCCAGCGGACCGCCCTGCTGACCCGGGAAGACCGCCGAGTTGATCTTCTTGGCGAGCTCCTGGGTGGAGAGGATCACGCCACCGCGCGGACCGCCGAGGGTCTTGTGCGTGGTGGTGGTGACGACATGGGCGTGCGGCACCGGGTTGGGGTGCAGACCGGCGGCGACCAGGCCCGCGAAGTGCGCCATGTCGACCATCAGGTACGCGCCGACCTCGTCCGCGATGCGGCGGAAGGCGGCGAAGTCCAGCTGGCGCGGGTAGGCGGACCAGCCGGCCACGATCAGCTTCGGCTGGGACTCCTTGGCGAGGCGCTCGACCTCCTCCATGTCCACGGTGCCGCTCTCGTCGACGTGGTACGGGACCACGTTGTAGAGCTTGCCGGAGAAGTTGATCTTCATGCCGTGGGTCAGGTGACCGCCGTGGGCCAGGTTCAGACCCATGATCGTGTCGCCCGGCTTCAGCAGCGCGAACATCGCGGCGGCGTTCGCCTGGGCGCCGGAGTGCGGCTGCACGTTCGCGGCCTCGGCGCCGAACAGGGCCTTGATCCGGTCGATCGCGATCTGCTCGACGACGTCGACGTGCTCACAGCCCCCGTAGTAGCGGCGGCCGGGGTAGCCCTCGGCGTACTTGTTGGTGAGGACGGAGCCCTGCGCCTCCATGACGGCGACCGGAGCGAAGTTCTCCGAGGCGATCATTTCGAGGGTGGACTGCTGACGGTGGAGCTCGGCGTCGACGGCGGCGGCGACGTCCGGGTCCAGCTCGTGGAGGGAGGAGTTCAGAAGCGACATCAGGGGGTCCCTTAGGTCTCAGTTGCCGGAGAACGCGGTGTACTCGTCGGCGGAGAGCAGATCGGCCGGCTCCTCCGCGACGCGCACCTTGAACAGCCAGCCGCCCTCGAAGGGAGCGGAGTTCACCAGCGAGGGGTCGTCCACGACGTCCTGGTTGGCCGCCGTCACCTCACCGGTCACCGGCGAGTACAGATCGCTGACGGACTTGGTCGACTCCAGTTCGCCGCAGGTCTCGCCCGCGGTCACCGTGTCACCGACCTCCGGGAGCTGGGCGTAGACGACGTCACCGAGCGCGTTGGCCGCGTACTCCGTGATGCCGATGGTGGCCACGCCGTCCTCGAGGGCCGACAGCCACTCGTGCTCCTTGCTGTACCGCAGCTGCTGGGGGTTGCTCATGACCTGAATTCTCCTGTACGCGGGGGAGTGCTGATGAACGGTGGTCTTGCGGTGTGAGACGGAGGTACGTCACTTCTGTGACGTCCGCACGCTGATACGAGGGGCCGGGTTGTTCCGGAATATCACTTCTGGCGCTTGTAGAACGGCAGCGCGACGACCTCGTACGGCTCGTGCGTGCCCCGGATGTCCACGCCCACGCCCTCGGTGCCCGGCGCGGCGAAGGCCGCGTCCACGTACGCCATGGCGATCGGCTTGCCCAGGGTGGGGGAGGGGGCGCCGGAGGTGACCTCGCCGATCACCTTGCCGTCGGCGACGACCGGGAAACCGGCGCGCGGGACCCGGCGGCCCTCGGCGATCAGGCCGACCAGCTTGCGCGGCGGGGCGGACTCGGCGCGCTCGGCGGCGGCCTGCAGCGCCTCGCGGCCGACGAAGTCGCCCTCCTTCTCGAACTTCACGACCCGGCCCAGACCCGCGTCGAACGGGGTCAGCGCGGTCGTCAGCTCGTGCCCGTACAGCGGCATGCCCGCCTCCAGGCGCAGCGTGTCCCGGCAGGAGAGCCCGCACGGGATCAGGCCGTGCGGCGCGCCGGCCTCGGTCAGCGCCCGCCACAGCTGCTCGGCGTGCTCGGGCGCCACGAACAGCTCGAAGCCGTCCTCGCCGGTGTAGCCGGTACGGGCGATGAGGGCGGGGACCCCGGCGACCGTGCCCGGCAGGCCCGCGTAGTACTTCAGCCCGTCCAGATCGGCGTCGGTGACGGCCTTCATGATCGCTGGCGACTCGGGGCCCTGGACCGCGAGCAGCGCGTAGGCGTCCCGGTCGTCGCGCACCTCGGCGTCGAAGCCGCCGACGCGCCCGGTCAGCGCGTCCAGCACGGTCTGGGCGTTGCCCGCGTTGGCGACCACCATGTACTCGGTCTCGCCCAGCCGGTAGACGATCAGGTCGTCGACGATCCCGCCGTCCTCCTGGACGATCATCGTGTAGCGGGCCCGGCCGTTGCCGACGGTGGCGATGTTGCCCACCAGCGCGTAGCTCAGGAAGGCGGCGGCCTCGGGCCCGGTGACGGTGATCTCGCCCATGTGGGAGAGGTCGAAGAGACCGGCCCGGGTGCGTACGGCGTTGTGCTCGTCGCGCTCGCTGGCGTACCGCAGGGGCATGTCCCAGCCCGCGAAGTCGGTCATGGTGGCGCCGAGCGAGCGGTGCAGCGCCTGAATGGGGCTTTGGTACGCAGCACCATCAGGCGGGGTGGTGGGCGACGGGAGGGCGGTATGACGGGGGGCAGTGCTCATGGATACGGCTCCAGGGCATGACGACGTCAGGACGGAAAATCCTCCCCATCTGTCATCGGAACCTGAGAGGTTCGCCGATAGCCCCTGGCGGGGTATGCCCCTGGAGGGCGCCCCGGTTCAGGGGGCTCGGCTTGCACCTTGGGTGGAGTCGCGGGGCGACTCGCTTTTCAGATCTGCCTCATCCACGCGGTACGGGGCCTGAGAGATTCAAGGGAGGATCTTGCTCCTTCGGCGCCCGGCTCACACTGTGGCCGGAACTCTCCCGCGCGGATTCGAACGGCCGGTATGCAGTTGGCGGGGTCATCATCGCATGCATCGGCCGGGAGTGGGGGGTCCGGTCTCCACTCCGTTCCCCGGGGACGTGAAGCCCCGCGATCGGGGCATGATCCGGACGGCGGTTCCGATGTCGGTTGTGCCGCATTGCCTTTTCTTTACACTTCAGAAGCAGATGGGCGAGACCCGACAGCAGGGGGATGGGCGATGACGTTGCAGCGGTCGGTACCGGCCGCGGGGGTCGCGCACGGCGCGGTGCCCGCTCGGCGCAGCGCTCCCGTGCGGGAGCTGCTGGAAACCCGTGCGCCGGTGGTACGAGACCTGCGCGGGCGCACCGGCAACGGCCCGTACAGCCTCGATCTCACCGCCGGTGACATCGTCGTGGTCTCCGGGCTCCCCGGCAGCGGCAAGTCCACCCTCATCCGGCGGGCCGTGCAGGGGCGGGCCATCGACTCCCAGAACACCCGTGACAGCTGGGCCGCCGCCGTGCCCGGCTTACTGCCCTACGCCCTCTACCGGCCCCTCGTCCGCGCCGCGCACTACCTCGGCCTGCGGAAAGCCCTGCGCTCCGGCGAATCCGTCGTCGTGCACGACTGCGGCACCCAGACCTGGGTACGCCGCTGGCTCGCCCGGCACGCGGTGGCCCGGGGCCGCACCTTCCATCTGATCCTGCTCGACGTGACGCCCGAGGTGGCCCGGCAGGGCCAGCGCGAGCGCGGCCGCGGGGTCTCCGGCTACGCCTTCGCCCGCCACCGGCACGCGGTGGCCCGGCTGCTCCGCGACACCGAAGAGGGTCTGCTGCCCGCCGGCTGCACCTCCGCGGTGCTGCTCGACCGGGAGGCCGCGGGGGCGCTCGGCCGGATCTCCTTCACGGACGCCTGAGCTTCCACCGCCCGCTGCGGTTAGGGTGCTGGCCGGAGCAGAGGGCCGCCGCGGTGCGGCCCGGGCGGTTGAGAGAGGGCACAGAGCCAGTGGACATTCCGGCACCCGCACCGGCCCACCCCCAGCAGGGGTGGCCCGCCAACGAGCTCGAAGAGGTGCTGACGGCCTCGCTCGGCGTCCCGGACGCGGGCGGCCGCCTCGTCGAGGTGCTCGGCCGCAGTTCCGTCTGGGTGC
The DNA here is from genome assembly GCF_000261345.2 of Streptomyces globisporus C-1027. Taxonomy (NCBI): domain Bacteria; kingdom Bacillati; phylum Actinomycetota; class Actinomycetes; order Kitasatosporales; family Streptomycetaceae; genus Streptomyces; species Streptomyces globisporus. The sequence continues at coordinate 5,715,548 of NZ_CP013738.1, forward strand.
CCCTGCCGAACGGCGGCACCCCCGCGAGCGCGGACCTCGACCTGCCGATGATGGAGATCGACGGCGCGGCCTTCGTCCCCGTCTTCAGCTCGGAGGCCCAGTTCCTCAGCTGCGTCGGCAGCCACATGTCCTTCACCGTCGCGCCCGCCCGCGACTTCGCCCGGGGCCTGCCCCCGCAGGTCGGGATCGCCGTGAACCCGGGCGGCGCCGTCGGCATACCGCTGCCGCCGCCCGCCGTCGCCGAGCTCTGCCGGGCGGGCCGCACCGCCCTGGACGGGCCCGCCACCGGCGGCCGGGTCCGGCTGTTCGAGCCGGACTGGCAGCACGACCCGGTCGATTTCCTCACCGCCGTGGCCGAGGAGTTCGAGGCCACCGGGGTCGTGAGCACCGCCCGCCGGACGCTGGCCAGCATCGAGGGCGGCGACCCGGTCCTCTTCGTCGGCGTCGAGTTCGCCACCTGGGACGGAGCGGGGCAGAGCGCCCCCATGGACGCCATCGGCCGCGCCCTCGGCCGGGTCCAGGTGCCGTGGCCGGTGAACCTGGTCCTGCTCGACGTGGCCCAGGACCTCGTGGGCGACTGGATGCGGGAGAAGGTCCGCCCGTTCTACCGCCGCGAGGGCCACTGAGGGCCACCGATGCGCAGGCCCTGGTGACCGGGCGCCGCGGGACCGTGGCGTCAAGTCGGTCCCTGAAATGGCGCATAAGCTGGTTTGATGGCGTGGTCGCTCCCGTGTGCCCGGGAGCGATGGCGTGAATGCGACGGATCTGCGACGGATCGACGAGGGGCGGAACCCAGGGTGAGTGCGTCAGGCACCGCGGCGGCCGGAAAGGTGGAGCAGCTGCTCCGCCAGGTGACCCCCGGGCGTTACGACGCCTACGAGGAGCTGCTCTCCGCTGTCGCCGAGGGCCGGATCTGGATGCTGCTCTGGCACGGCACGGCCGGCTCGCCGGACGCCCAGTACGGGAACATGGAGATCGACGGCCTCGGGTACGCCCCCTGCGTCACCTCCGCCCAGGAGCTCTCCGCCAGTGGCTGGAACCGAGCCCACGAGCTGGTCACCGGACGCGAGATCGCCCGCGCCCTGTTCCCCGACCGCTGGGGCATCTGGCTCAACCCGCACGCCCCCGGGGGCGGCGTCGGCATCCCCTGGCTCGATCTGCGCCGTATCGCGACCGGCCTGGACCGGCTGCCCGCCGGCCCCCTCCGGCTGAGCGAACCCGCCATCGAACTCCCGCAGTTCTACGCCCTGCTCACCCAGAACGCCCACCGCACCCCCGCGATCCGCTCCCTGCGCCGCGCCTGGGTGCACCCCGCGGTCGGCGTCCCGTATCTCGCGATCGGCCTCGACCTCTACGATACCGGCCGCGCCGCCGTCGAATCGGTGCGCGAGATGATGCGGCAGTCGGTCGGCGCGGTCCCCGACGGGCTGCCCGTCTCCACCGTCGCGCTCTCCGACGAGTACGACCCGGTCGGCATGTGGCTGCGCGCCAACACCCGCCCGTTCTACGACCGCGAGGCCCACGCCCCGGCCGGCCCGCCTCCGGCCGCCGCCCCGGGCTACGGCTACCCGCCGCTGCCGCGCTGAGGCGAAGAGCCCCGAGGGTCCGACGAACCCCCGTCGCGGGGAAGGGCTCCGCCCTCCGTCACCCTCCGTCGAACACCCCTCGATGTCCGGCTTGTTAACTTCCCCCGGGAGGATGTCCCGGAACTGGACGGTTTGTTAACTGTCCGGGTCTCGACTAGGTCTCACCGCTATCCGGACTGTTCTCTTGCGGCAGGCACCGTCTGTAGTGTGCGGCCATCAACCTCACCACATGGCGAACCAGGGGTGGACCCATGCGCATATTCAAGTCCCGGGCTGTCCGGGCGATCACGACAGCGGTCGCTGTCGGTCTGATCGCCACGGGCTGTTCCAGCGATCGGGACGGGGGTGACGCCAAGGGGGGCGACAAGGACACCTTCGTCTTCGCCGGAGCCGGTGACCCCGGTTCCCTCGACCCTGCCCTCGCGAGCGACGGCGAGACGTTCCGCGTCACTCGTCAGGCCTTCGAGGCGCTTCTGGAGCACGAGCCCGGCGGCAGCAAGCTCGTCGGCGGTCTCGCCGAGAAGTGGTCGAGCGACGAGGCCGGCAAGGTCTGGACGTTCAACCTCCGCCAGAACGTCAAGTTCCACGACGGCGAGGCGTTCAACGCCGCCGCGGTCTGCGCGAACTACGACCACTGGTTCAACTGGAAGGGCACGTACCAGTCCAGCGCGGTCTCCTACTACTGGCAGACCATCATGGGCGGGTTCGCGAAGAACGAGGACGCCGAGGCGCCCAAGCCCAACTACAAGTCCTGCACCGCCAAGGACGAGAACACGGCCGTCATCGAGGTGAACGAGCCCTCGGCGAACCTGCCGGGCGGATTCTCCCTCCAGGCGCTCGCGATCCACTCGCCGAAGGCCATCAAGGAGTACGAGAAGCAGGACGCGACCGCCAAGGGCGACGCGATCACGTACCCCAAGTACAGCCAGGAGGCCGGCACGGTCGCCGGTACCGGCCCGTACAAGATCGTCAAGTGGAACAAGGGGAACAAGGAAGTCTCCCTGGAGCGCTTCGACGACTACTGGGGCGCCAAGGCCAAGGTGAAGAACCTGGTCTTCCGCACCATCTCCACCGAGGAGACCCGCCGCCAGGCGCTCCAGGCGGGTGACATCGACGGCTACGACCTGGTCGCGCCGGCCGACGTGACGACGCTGGAGAAGGAGGGTTACGAGGTCCCGACCCGTGACGTCTTCAACATCTTCTACCTCGGCATGAGCCAGTCGGCGAACCCCGCGCTGAAGAAGCCCGAGGTCCGTCAGGCGATCACCCACGCCATCGACCGCGAGAACCTCGTCAACACCCAGCTGCCCGAGGGCGGCAAGGTCGCGACCCAGTTCATGCCCGACACGGTCGCCGGTTTCTCGGACAAGGTGAAGACCTACCCGTTCGACACCGCCAAGGCGAAGGACCTCCTCAAGCAGGCCGGCGAGGAGAAGCTCTCCATCGACTTCTGCTACCCGACCGAGGTCACCCGCCCGTACATGCCTGCCCCGCAGGACATGTTCGAGCTGATGAAGGCCGACCTGGAGAAGGCCGGCATCACCATCAAGCCGAAGGCCATGAAGTGGGCCCCGGACTACCTGGACGCCACCGAGGCCGGCTCCTGCGCCCTGCACATGCTCGGCTGGACCGGTGACTTCAACGACGGCTACAACTTCATCGGCACCTGGTTCGCCGGACCGGACAAGCAGTGGGGCTTCAAGGACCAGAAGGTCTTCGACGCCGTGAACGCCGCTTCGAAGATCACGGACCCGGCCGGCCGCACCGAGGCCTACAAGAAGGCCAACGAGGCCATCGCCGAGTACGTCCCGGGCGTGCCGATCTCCTCGTCGCCCCCGGCCATCGCGTTCGCGAAGAACGTCAACCCGCCGAAGGTCTCCCCGCTGACGCAGGAGAACTTCGCCGAGGTCTCCTTCAAGTAATCGCACACCAGCGGGTCCGCCCGGCCACAGCAACCAGGTGGCCGGGCGGACCCGCTTCGACGCACGTGAGAAAGGGGCATGCGGGGTGCTGCGACTCGTCGTAAGAAGACTTCTCCAGCTCATTCCCACCCTGCTCGGCCTGTCGGTCCTGCTGTTCCTCTGGCTGAACCGACTGCCCGGCGGACCCGCCTCAGCGATCCTGGGCGAGCGGGCCACCGAAGCCGAAGTGGCGAGAATCAACCGTGCACTCGGGCTCGACGAGCCGGTGCACGTCCAGTACTGGCGCTTCCTCAAGCGCATCTTCGAGCTCGACCTCGGAACCTCCACCCAGACCGGCCAGCCGGTGTGGGACGAGTTCGCCCTGCGCTTCCCGGCCACCGTGGAGCTCAGCGTCGCCGCGATCCTGATCGCCGTGGTCGTGGGCATCCCGATGGGCTACCTGGCGGCCAAGCACCGCGGCGGCTGGCTGGACGTCGCCTCGGTCTCCGGATCGCTGCTCGGCATCTGCATCCCGGTCTTCTTCCTGGCCATGCTGCTGCGCGGGATCTTCTCCGTGGAGCTGGGCTGGTTCCCGAGCCAGGGACGCCTCACGACCGGCATCAACGCCACCGACGTCACCGGATTCGCGTTGCTGGACGGGTTGTTGACCGGCGAGTTCGACGCCAGCTGGGACGCGATCATGCACTTGATCCTGCCCGCCGTCGCCCTCGCCTCCATCCCGCTCGCGGTGATCGTCCGGATGACCCGGGCCAGCGTCCTGGAGGTGCTCGGCGAGGACTACATCCGTACCGCCGAGTCCAAGGGCCTCGACAAGGGCACCGTGCGCGGCCGGCACGTGCTGCGCAACGCGCTGCTCCCCGTCATCACCGCGGTCGGCCTGCTGACCGGCAGCCTGCTCTCCGGTGCGGTCCTCACCGAGTCCGTCTTCGACTTCGGCGGCATCGGCTCCTTCATCCGTACCGCGATCGACGGCCGCGACTACCCGGTCCTCGTCGGGTTCATTCTCTTCATCGCGATGGTGTACGTGCTGATCAACCTGCTGGTCGACCTCGCGTACAGCATCATCGACCCGAGAGTGCGGGTGCACTGACGTGACGATCCTGACCAACAAAGCAGACAAGATCGACCGTCTTGCCGAGCTGACCCAGAGCACCGAGAGCGTCAGCGGCAGCAGCCTGTGGCGCGAGGCGTTCCGGCGTATGCGCTCCAGCAAGATGGCGATCATCGGCGCGGCGATCATCGCCGCGTTCATCCTGGTCGCCGTCGTCGGGCCGATGCTGGCCCCGCACGGAGCGACCGCGCAGAACTGGCGCAGCGAAGTCTTTCCCAACCAGGGGAAGTTCGTCGGCATGCGCGGCGAGAACTGGTTCGGCCTGGACCACCTGGGCCGCGACATGTTCTCCCGCTGGCTCGTCGGCGCCCGGCAGACGCTGCTCGTCGGTGTGGTCTCCATGCTCATCGGCCTGATCGTGGGCGCGCTCGTCGGGGTGCTCTCCGGAGCCGCCGCCACCCTCGGCGGCAAGGCCGGACAGCGCGTCGACACCGTGATCATGCGCTTCACCGACATCATGCTGTCGCTGCCCTCGCTGCTGCTCGCGGTCTCCATCGCCGCCGTGCTCGGCCAGTCGCTGACCACCGTGATGATCGCCGTGGGTGTCGTCCAGATCCCCATCTTCGCCCGCCTGCTGCGCGGTTCGATGCTGGTGCAGGGCGGCGCCGACTACGTGCTCGCCGCGAAGGCGGTCGGCATCCGGCGCAAGCGGATCGTGCTCACGCAGATCCTGCCGAACTCGCTGAGCCCCGTGATCGTCCAGGCCACCCTGAGCCTGGCCACCGCGATCATCGAGGCCGCGGCCCTGTCCTACCTGGGGCTCGGCAACCCCGACCCGGCCGTTCCCGAGTGGGGCGTGATGCTCTCCCAGGCGCAGCGCTTCTTCGACAACGAGCCGATGATGGCCGCCTACCCGGCCATCGGGATCATCATCACCGCCCTCGGCTTCACCCTGCTCGGCGAGGCCATGCGCGAAGCCCTCGACCCGAAGTTGCGAGGCTGAAGTCCCATGTCACTGCTCTCCGTTGAGGAACTCAGCGTCACCTTCACCGCCCGCGGCCGCAAGGACGCCACGGCCGTGGACGGCGTCTCCTTCGCCGTCGACCAGGGCCAGGTCGTGGGCCTGGTCGGCGAGTCGGGCTGCGGCAAGTCCGTCACCTCGCTCGCCCTGATGGGGCTGCTGCCCCGCAAGGGCGTGCGGATCGGCGGCCGCGCCGAGTTCGACGGCCAGAACCTGCTGACCATGAGCGAGCGCAAGCTCCGCGACATGCGCGGCAGCCAGCTCGCGATGATCTTCCAGGACCCGCTGTCCTCGCTGAACCCGGTCGTCCCGATCGGCATCCAGGTCACCGAGATCCTTGAGCGCCACCGCGGCCTCAAGGGCGAGAAGGCCCGTAAGGAAGCGGCCTCGCTGCTCGACCGGGTCGGCATCCCCGACCCGACCCGGCGGCTCAAGGAGTACCCGCACCAGCTCTCCGGCGGTATGCGCCAGCGGGCGCTGATCGCCATGGCGGTCGCCTGCGCGCCCCGCCTGCTCATCGCCGACGAGCCGACGACGGCACTCGATGTGACCATCCAGGCGCAGATCCTGGAGCTCCTGAAGGAGCTGGTCGATCAGGAGGGCACCGCCCTCCTGATGATCACGCACGACCTCGGCGTCGTCGCCGGTCTCTGCGACGAGGTCAACGTGCTGTACGCCGGACGGGCGGTGGAGTCGGCGGGCCGCCGCGAGCTGTTCGCCCATCCCACCCACCCGTACGCGCACGGGCTGCTCGGCTCCATCCCGCGTCTGGACGCACCGCGCGGCGAGCCGCTCAACCCGATCCGCGGTTCCATCAACGACAAGATCGCCTGGGCCGACGGCTGCGCGTTCGCACCCCGGTGCGACCACTACACGATGGAGTGCCTCACCGGCACCCCCGAACTGACCGAACCACGCACGGCCGGACACCAGGTGCGCTGCGTCAACCCGGTCCTGCCCACAGCGGAGGTCCCGGCATGAGCCTGCTCGAACTGGACGACGTCAAAGTCCACTTCCCGGTCAAGAAGGGCCTCTTCTTCGACCGTACGGTGGGCCACGTCTACGCGGTCGACGGCGTCTCGCTGTCCATCGAGGCCGGTCAGACGTACGGCCTGGTCGGCGAGTCGGGCTGCGGCAAGACGACGCTCGGCCGGGCGGTCCTGCGGCTGAACGACATCACCGACGGCGGGGTCGTCTTCGACGGCACCGACCTGGCGAAGCTGCCGGGCGAGGAGATGCGGGCCTTCCGCCGCCGCCTCCAGATGGTCTTCCAGGACCCGCTGGGCAGCCTCAACCCCCGGCAGAACATCGAGTCGATCCTGTCCGAGGGCATGGCCGCCCACGGCATCGGCAAGGACCAGGCGGAGCGCCGGGAGAAGATCAAGGACATCCTGGCCAAGGTCGGTCTGCCGTCCAACGCGCTCTCCCGCTACCCGCACGAGTTCTCCGGCGGCCAGCGCCAGCGCATCGGCATCGCCCGCGCGCTGGTTTTGGAGCCGGACGTGATCATCTGCGACGAGCCGGTCTCCGCGCTCGACGTCTCGGTCCAGGCGCAGGTCATCAACCTGCTGGAGGAGCTCCAGGAGTCCCTCGGCCTGACCTACCTGGTGATCGCCCACGACCTCGCGGTCGTCCGGCACATCTCGGACGTCATCGGGGTGATGTACCTCGGCGGGCTCGTCGAGGAGGCCCCGAGCGACGCGCTGTACGGGGGGCCCCGGCACCCGTACACCAAGGCGCTGATGTCGGCCGTCCCGGTGCCCGACCCCGAGGTCGAGGACCGGCGCGAGCGCATCCTGCTCCACGGCGACCTGCCCTCCCCGGCGAACCCGCCGGCCGGCTGCCGCTTCCACACCCGCTGCCCGTGGGTGCAGGAGACCAAGTGCGCCACGGAGCGCCCGCCGCTGCTGGACACCGGCGACGGGCACAAGGTGGCCTGCCACTTCACGGCCGAGATCGAGGCCGGCACGGTGAAGCAGACCCTGGCGACCGGCATCGAGGCGGTCGTCGGTACGGAGACGGTGGCAGCCGAGGCCGTGGAGGTCTCGGAGGGCGAGACCGAGACCGAGGTCCCGGCGGCCGACGCTCCTGAGAAGGAGCCCGTGACCGTACCGGCCCAGGCCGACGCGGACGCCAAGGAGAAGGCGGCGGACGCCGAGGACGCCGAGAAGGAGACGGTCGACGCCCCGGAAGAGACGGCCGACGCCACGGAGAGGGCGGAGGGCAGCCCCAAGGCCTGAGGAGCGTCCGGGACCGGCACAATTGCCCGGTGCTCACCGAACTGTTCACGCCCTCCGTCCAGCATGCGCTCGACCTCGTCGGGATCTTCGTCTTCGCGATCTCGGGCGCCCTGCTCGCCGTCCGCAAGAACTTCGATGTCTTCGGCATCGCGGTTCTCGCGGAGGTGACAGCGCTGGGCGGAGGGCTGTTCCGTGACGTCATGATCGGCGCGATCCCGCCCGCCGCCTTCACCGACCTCGGCTACTTCATCACCCCGCTGTTCGCCGCCGGCCTGGTCTTCTTCCTCCACCCGCACGTGGAGCGCATCCAGGTCGGCGTCAACGTCTTCGACGCGGCGGGGCTCGGCCTGTTCTGTGTGACCGGCACGGTCAAGGCGTACGAGTACGGGCTCGGGCTCACCGCGTCCGCCGCGCTCGGCCTGGCCACGGCGGTCGGCGGCGGTGTGCTGCGCGACGTCCTCGCCAACGAGGTCCCCTCGCTGCTGCGCTGGGACCGCGACCTGTACGCGGTGCCCGCGATCGTCGGTGCGACCATGGTGGTCCTCTGCATCCGCTTCGACACCCTGAACGCGCTGACCAGCGGGATGGCGGTGATCGCCGCGTTCGTCCTGCGGCTGCTGGCGCTGCGCTTCCACTGGCGGGCGCCCCGCGCCTACAACCGGTCCTCCGCGCGGGCCGAGGAGGGCTCGGCGGCCACCTAGCCCCGCGAGCCGCCCGCCATGATTCGGCAACGAAAAAGCTACCGCTCAGTAATGCGGTGGATGTACCGTGCATGCCATGGCACAGGCAGCGACTGAGGCAGTGACCGGAGCGGCGCGGACCGCACCGGCGACCATCGGCGACAGCGAGTTCGACCGCGACACCGCGGTCACCCTGCGCGAGGAGGGCGTCTACGACGCCGAGCTCTCCGCGGGCTGGACGATCATCCACGCCGTCAACGGCGGCTATCTGCTGGCCATGCTCGGCCGGGCCCTGGGCGAAGCCCTGCCCCATCCCGACCCGTTCTCCGTCTCGGCGCACTACCTCACCGCCTCCGTGCCCGGCCCCGCGGTGATCCGCACCCAGACCGTCCGGGCCGGCCGCACCCTCTCCACGGGGCAGGCCTCCCTCTTCCAGTACGCGGAGGACGGCGGCGAGATCGAGCGCATCCGGGTCCTGGCCACCTACGGCGACCTGGACACGCTCCCCGACGACGTCCGCACCACGGCCCTGCCGCCCGCCATGCCCGAGCGGGACCACTGCCTCGGCCCGAGCGACGGCGCGCCCAGGATCCCCGGCAGCTCCGCCATCACCGACCGCCTCGACATCAAGCTCGACCCGGCCACCGTCGGCTGGGCGATCGGCGCCCCGTCCGGCAAGGGTGAGATGCGCGGCTGGTTCGGCCTGGCCGACGGCCGCGACGCGGACCCGCTGTCGCTGCTGCTCACCGTGGACGCCCTGCCGCCGACCTCGTTCGAGCTGGGCCTGACCGGCTGGACCCCCACGGTCGAGCTGACCACCCACATCCGCTGCCGCCCCGCGCCCGGCCCGCTGCGCGTCGCGATCACCACCCGTAACCTCGCGGGCGGCTTCCTGGAGGAGGACGCCGAGGTCTGGGACAGCGCCGACCGCCTCGTCGCCCAGTCCCGCCAGCTCGCCAAGGCTCCGCGCACCGCGTAGCCGCACCCCGGGGCACGGTCCCCGCCGCCGAGCCCGCCGAGCCCGCCGAGCCCGCCGAGCCCGCCGAGCCCGCCGAGCCCGCCGAGCGCCTCGACGTTCCCGTACGCAGCATCTGCCGGGATGTCGGGGCGCTTTCGGCTGTCCGGGGGCCCGGAATCCAGGGTCGGCAAAGGTGGTAAATCACCCGACGGGGGGACTGGTTCGCGCCAGGTCGCGCCAGGCGTTTGACGGGAGAGTGAGTGTTCACTCACTCTGGGGTGGGTGAACACTCACCCCTGACCGGGAAGGTGCATCATGACCCAAGGGGAACAACCCGACGGGCGCCGAGGGGGACGCTCATGGCTCAGGCCGTGACATCGCGAGTGCCCCGCGAGATGGTGGGCGCCGCAGCCGACGGTGCCTTCAAGGTGGTGCTCGCCGTGGTCTTCGTCGCCGGCGCCGCCCCGCTCGGCGAACTGCTCGGTGCGCCGGTCTGGCTGATGGCCGTGGCGGGCGTCGCGTTGCTGGTCGGAGGTGTCATCGAGCTCGGGCATCTCCGCAGCCGACCGATGCGCACCTATCTGAAACTCATGATCGGCTACGACGCGTGCTGGGTGCTGGCCGCCCTGGTCGGGCTCCTGATGGCCTGGCAGGGCAGCGCTGTCGGTGGCGAGGTCTGGATGGGGTACCAGGTGATCGCCCCCCTCGTGTTCGCCGCCGTGCTGATCGCGGCAGCGCCCGCTCGGCTGCGGTCGGAGGCGCGGGGCGACGCCTCCGCCTGACCGCGTCACGGACCCGGGCTCGCGCCCGACCGCGTCACGGGCCGGGCTCGCGCCCGACCGCTTCACCGCCCGGGCTCGCGCCTGACCGTCGAGCCCGGGTCTCGGCTCAGGTGCGGGCGGTGCCGTCCTGCGTCGCCTCGTCCAGCCAGTGCGCCCGGCCGATGGTGACCAGCCGCAGGCGCCGCCGGGCCACCCGGACGACCTCCGCCTCGCCCTCGGGACCGGCCTCCAGCAGGGTCGACGTGGTGATCACCATGTGGTCCACGTAGAGGCCGCCGAGCATCAGCAGATCCTCCTCGCTCCACCCCGCGGCCCCCGGCTCCTGGCCGAGCGTGCACGCCACCTCCTCGGCGAACCGCCGCAGTTGAGCCGCGATCGCCGCGCGCACCGGGCCGACCCCGCCGTGCTGCTCACGGGCGATGAACCGGAAGTGGGCGGGCTGCGCGCCGACATGACGCGCTATCACCGCCACGCTGCGGTCCAGCCGCTCCTCGCTGTCGCCCGTCTCCGCGAGTACCGCGGCGATCAGCCCGTGCAGGCTGCCCAGAGTCTCCTCCACCAGGGCGACTCCGAGTGCGGCGGTGTCCTCGAAGTGCCGGTAGAAGGCCGTCGGCGTCACCCCCGCGGCCCGGGTGACCTCCCGCAGTCCCAGGCTGCTCAGGCTCTGGTGCTCCAGGAGGGCGAGCGCGGCGTCCAGGAGGGTCTGGCGCGTCCTGAGCTTCTGGGTCTGGCGAATGCCGGCGGGAGTGTGACTCATGACATTCAGTAAACAACCGTTCTCCGAGTCTGGGGAAGGGTGTGGGGTTTAGACTTTCGAGTCAGTGAACACTCGTACTCCGAACGGCCTTCGTCGTCGCACAGAGAGGTTCCGCCGTGCTCGTCCTCGTCGCCGCGCTGCTCCTGCTGGGAATCCTCCTCGGGGCGGTCGCCCACATCCCGCTGCCGCTGACCCTGGCCGCCGCGGCCGTGATCGGCTGCTGGCTGCTGATCTTCGCCGTACGCGAGCGCACCTCGCGCCGCACCCACTGACCTGCCGTACGTACCGACTCGCCGCACCCGCATCCGCCGAGCCTGCCGTTTCCCGTACCGATCCGAAGGAGCTCGCACCATGACCTTCACCCTCATCGACCGCACCCGCTGCACGGACGCCGCCCCCCACAAGGGCGCGGGCACGGCCCTCGACAAGGACGTCGTCGACACGGACGCGGCGCCGGAGACGGCCCCCGACGCCGCTCCGCGCCGGGCCGTCGGCCGTGAGGCGGACGGTCTCGCCGTCGCCTCGTTCGTTCTCGGCCTCGTCGGGCTGCTGGTCTTCAACATCCTGCTCGGGCCCATGGCGATCGTGATGGCGCTGCTGGCCCTGGCCCGTCGCACCCGCCGCCGGGGCCGCGCCTTCCTCGGCCTCGCCCTGGGCGTCGCCGACCTCGCCGTGCTCGCCGCCCTGGTCACCGCCAACGGCACCGTCGCCTGGAGCATCGGGGGCTGACGCACGTCCCGAAGCGGCCCCGTGAGCCGCTGTCCCCGTTCCGGATCGGGCTCCGGACCGGGACCTTCGGCCGGTCTCCGTACCGGTCCGCCGCACGTCAAAAAGGTGTGCGCGGGGACCAGGCCGTGACGCGCCCGGCATGCGCCCCACCCCGGGCTCGTAGAATCGGCCCCACCATGGCTTACCTCGACCACGCCGCGACCACCCCGATGCTTCCCGAAGCGATCGGGGCGATGACCGCCCAGCTCTCCGTCACCGGCAACGCGTCCTCACTGCACGCCGCCGGGCGCCGGGCCCGCCGCACCGTCGAGGAGTCCAGAGAAGCCCTCGCCGACTCCCTCGGCGCCCGCCCCAGCGAGGTGGTGTTCACCTCCGGCGGCACGGAGGCCGACAACCTCGCCGTCAAGGGCCTCTACTGGTCCCGCCGCGACGCCGACCCCCGCCGCACCCGGGTCCTCGCCGGCCCCGTCGAACACCACGCCGTCCTCGACGCCGTCGACTGGCTCGCCGAACACGAGGGCGCGAACGTCGAGTACCTCCCCGTCGACCGCCACGGCCGGGTCCACCCCGAAGACCTGCGCGAGGTGATCCTCAAGAACCCCGACGACATCGCGATGATCACCGTGATGTGGGCCAACAACGAGATCGGCACGATCATGCCGGTACGTGAACTGGCTTCGGTGGCGGCGGAGTTCGGAATTCCCATGCACGCCGACGCGGTCCAGGCCTTCGGTCAGCTGGAGGTCGACTTCGCCCGCTCCGGACTGGCCGCGATGACGGTCAGCGGACACAAGATCGGCGGCCCCTTCGGCATCGGCGCGCTGCTGCTGGGCCGCGACCACACCCCCGTGCCCGTCCTGCACGGCGGCGGCCAGGAGCGGCACGTACGCTCCGGCACGCTGGACGTGCCCGCCGTCGCCTCGTTCGCGGTCGCCGGACGGCTGGCGGCCGAACGGCGCGAGGAGTTCGCCCGGCGCGTGGGCGCCCTGCGCGACGAGCTGGTGACCGCCGTGCGCCTGGCCGTACCGGACGCCGTGCTCGGCGGCGACCCGGACCCCGCCGGACGGCTGCCGGCCAACGCCCACTTCAGCTTCCCCGGCTGCGAGGGCGACTCCCTGCTCCTGCTGCTGGACGCGCAGGGCATCGAATGCTCCACCGGCTCGGCCTGCACCGCCGGGATCGCCCAGCCCAGCCACGTACTCCTGGCCACCGGGACCGATCCGGACCTTGCCCGGGGCACCCTGCGCTTCTCGCTCGGCCACACCTCGACCGAGGACGACGTGAAGGCGCTCGCCGAGGCGATCGGCCCCGCGGTCGAGCGGGCGAGGACGGCCGGACTCAGCTGACGAGGACCGTCACCCGGGGGCGTTACGCCTTCGCCGACGGCGAGGGCGTGGGGCTCGGCGGCGCCGTCGCGGCCCGCCGCACCAGCTCCAGATACCGGTCCCAGTCCCAGTGCGGGCCCGGATCGGTGTGGTCGGTGCCCGGCACCTCCACATGCCCGATGATGTGCTCCCGGTCGATGGGTATGCCGTGCCGCGCGCAGATCGACGCCGTGAGGCGCGCCGACGATGCGTACATCGCCTTCGTGAGGTCCTTCGGCCGGTCCACGAACCCCTCGTGCTCGATGCCGACCGCCCGCTCGTTGAACGACCGGTTGCCCGCCTGGTACGCCACGTCCAGCTCGCGGATCATCTGCACCACCCGTCCGTCCTGCCCCACGATGTAGTGCGTCGCGGCCTGGTGGGCGGGGTCCTGGAACACCTTCACCGCGCTGGCGAAGCTGCCCTGGGTGACATGGATGATCACCCGGTCGATGGGGAAGTCGTCGGGCCGGTCGGCACGCCGCCAGTTCGCCTCCGACGCGGCCACCCAGGTCGCCCCCGCGTAGTCCAGCTCGCCGGGCTTGCGGGGCTTCTCGACGCCGGGGACCTGCCACCACAGGCGCTTCACCCGGTCGCGCGCGAGCACGGCGGCGGTGCCGGCGGCCGCCACCACGCCCCCGCCGATCAGCAGGGCGCGGCGGCTCACGCCGTCCGCCGGCTTCTTCCGCGAAGGCTTTCCCGAGGGCTTTCGCGCGGCCCGGGTGCTCCCGTTGTTCCCCATGTGATCGTCAACGCTTATCCGCGAGCGTTCGGTTCCCGGCGACCCGTACCCTGGAGGGGCTATGACTCAGACTTCCCAGCGCCCCCTGCGTGTCCTCGCCGCGATGTCGGGCGGCGTGGACTCCGCCGTCGCCGCCGCCCGCGCCGTCGAGGCGGGCCACGACGTGACCGGTGTCCACCTCGCCCTGTCCGCGAACCCCCAGTCCTTCCGGACCGGGGCGCGCGGCTGTTGCACCATCGAGGACTCCCGGGACGCCCGCCGCGCGGCCGACGTCATCGGTATCCCGTTCTACGTCTGGGACCTGGCGGAACGCTTCCGCGAGGACGTCGTGGAGGACTTCGTCGCGGAGTACGAGGCCGGGCGCACGCCCAACCCCTGCCTCCGCTGCAACGAGAAGATCAAGTTCGCCGCGCTGCTCGACAAGGCCCTCGCCCTCGGCTTCGACGCCGTCTGCACCGGCCACTACGCCACGGTCGTGCTCACCGAGGACGGCAGCCGCGAGCTGCACCGCGCGTCCGACATGGCCAAGGACCAGAGCTATGTGCTCGGCGTCCTGGATGAGAAGCAGCTCGCCCACGCCCTGTTCCCGCTCGGCGACACCCTCACGACCAAGGACGAGATCCGCGCCGAGGCCGAGCGCCGGGGCCTGGCCGTCGCCAAGAAGCCCGACAGCCACGACATCTGCTTCATCGCCGACGGCGACACCCAGGGCTTCCTCGCGAACCGCCTCGGCGGCCCGGCCGAGGGCGACATCCTCGACGAGTCCGGTGCGAAGCTGGGCACCCACGAGGGCGCGTTCGGCTTCACCATCGGCCAGCGCAAGGGCCTGAAGATCGGCCACCCGGCCCCCGACGGCAAGCCGCGCTACGTCCTCGACATCTCCCCGGTGAACAACACCGTCACCGTCGGGCCCGTCGAGGCGCTGGACGTCACCGCCCTGACCGCGATCAAGCCCCGCTGGTGCGGAACGCCCCCGTCCGGCCCGGGGGCGTACACCGCCCAGCTCCGCGCCCACGGCGGCGAGACCGAGGTCACCGCCGAGCTGGTCGACGGCTCCGAGCTGAACGTCACCTTCACCGAGCCGGTCCGGGGCGTCGCCCCCGGCCAGGCGGTCGTCCTCTACGACGGCACGCGCGTGGTCGGCTCGGCGACCATCGCCACGACGGTCCGCCGCGAACGAGTGGCGGCGGGCGGCTGAGACCGGGCGGCGGCCCCGGGGCGTGCCGTCCTAGGACGCCCTTCGGTACGCGTACACGTCCCTCGCGAAGAACTCCGTCAGCACCGGCGCGAGCACCTGGGGCGCCACCTCGCGCATCTGGCCCGTCAGCGTGCGGTGCCGGCCGCGGGGCAGGGCCTCGGCCAGCGTCCGGGTCGCCGCCCGCGCCGGGGCGCTGCTGAAGCCGCCGCAGATCACCAGGGTCCGGGCGGCGACGGCCGAGAACCGGGCGGCGGGGATCTCCCCGTCGCCCAGCAGCCCGTCGTCGTACGCCAGCGTGTGCGCCCTCGCCTCCAGCTCCGGCCACACCGGGGACCGCCGCATCCGGGCGGCCGTCTCCTCGGCGACCCCCGTCATGGTGAGGAACAGCTCCACCGCCCCGCCCCGGTCCCCGGCCGCCAGCAGCCGCTGCAGCCGGGCCGTGCAGCGGGCCTTGAACCGCAGACCCGACGCCCCCGGCGTGTAGGGCGGCTCGTACACGGCGAGCAGGTCCGCCGGGAGCCCGGCGGCCGCCGCCTCCAGGGTCAGCGCCCCGCCGGAGGACATCCCGAACACCGACGTGCCCGCCCCGGCCGCGCCGACGACGGCGGCCAGGTCCTCGACCTCCCGCGCCACATCACAGCGCCCGGTGTCACCGCTGCCGCCCCGGCCCCGCCGGTCGTAGGTGATCACCGTGAAACGCGGCGCGAGCAGCGAGGCCAGCGCCGCGTCGGTCGCCGCCACGCTCAGCGCCCCGCCGACCAGCACCAGCGGCGGCCCCTCGCCCTGGCGGCGGTAGGCGATCGGCGTGCCGTCGGCGGAGAGAATCCTGTCCATGGGAGGGGAGACCGGGGCGGGCCGGGAAACTCATCGCTCGCCCGGAAAAAAGTTCCCGGGCGAGCGGACCGAGGGTCAGTCCGCCACCGTCTCCGGGGCGTAGAAGCAGAAGTGGTCCTTGATCGCGGCGACTTCGGGCTTCGGGTCCGGGTAGGCCCAGACCAGATCGGCGGCCCCGGGCCGTGACCAGTAGGAGGCGTCCCCCTTGAACGGGCAGTGGGTGGAGGTCTCCGACGGGGAGAGCAGTTCGGTGCGGACGTCCTCGGGCGGCAGGTAGTAGCGGACCGGACAGCCGGTCTCGCGGAGCACGAGCGGGCGGCGGCTCTCGGCCAGCACCTGTCCGTCGTGCACGGCCCGCACATGCTCGGTGCCCTGCTCGACGGTGATGCGGTGTCCTCGGGTGGCAGTCATGCCTGTTTCAGCGGCGTACGGGGCCGGCTTCTTCCCCGTACGCCGAACTTCGCCCGGAACTTCCCCCGGGCGGGGGGTGTCCGAGGCGGGTCGTACGGTTGCCCCATGAACATCTGCGTCTTCCTCTCCGCCGCCGACCTCGACGACCGCTACACCGTGCCCGCCCGCGAGTTCGCCGAGCTGCTCGGCCGGGGCGGGCACACCCTCGTCTGGGGCGGATCGGACAGGGGGCTGATGAAGGTCGTCGCGGACGGCGTGCAGGCGGCCGGGGGCCGGCTCGTCGGGGTGTCGGTCGAGTTCCTCGCCGCGAGCGCCCGCCCGAACGCCGACGAGATGGTCATCGCCCGCGACCTCGCCGAGCGCAAGGCGCTCCTCCTGGAGAAGGCCGACGCCGTCGTGATCATGGTCGGCGGTACCGGGACGCTCGACGAGGCGACCGAGATCCTGGAGCTGAAGAAGCACGGCAAGAACACCAAGCCCGTCGTCCTGCTCAACACGGCGGGCTTCTACGACGGGCTGCGCCAGCAGTTCCAGCGCATGGAGGACGAGGGCTTCCTGCCGCTGCCCCTGACCGAACTCGTCTTCTTCGCCAAGGACGGCGTCGGCGCGCTCGCCTACCTGGAGGAGACCGCCGGACTCCAGTGAGAGGCCCGGACCCGGGACCGGCGCTCGCCCACCCGGAGGAGACCGCCGGTCGCCGGTGAAGGACCCGGATCTAGGATCGCCCCATGGCTACCCACCTCATCACCGGCGCCGGTTCCGGCATCGGCGCCGCCGTCGCCCGCCGTCTCCACGAGCGCGGGGACGACCTCGTCCTGCTCGCCCGCGACGCCGGGCGCGCCAAGGAGTTCGCCGAGCGCTACCCGGGCGCGCGCACCCTCGTCGGCGACCTCGGCAACCCCGACCGGCTGTCCTGGGCGTTCGGCCAGCAGTCCATGCCCGAGCGGATCGACACCCTGCTGCACATCGCGGGCGTCGTCGAGCTCGGCGAGGTCGGGGAGCTCACCCCCAAGGCCTGGCACTTCCAGCTCGATGCCAACCTGATCGCCCCCGCCGAGATCACCCGGCTCCTCCTCCCGCAGCTCCGCGTGGCCCGGGGTCACGTCCTCTTCGTGAACTCCGGCGCCGGACTCAACGCCCACGCCGGGTGGAGCGCGTACGCCGCGAGCAAGCACGGCCTCAAGGCGCTCGCCGACTCGCTGCGCCACGAGGAACACGGCAACGGGGTCCGCGTCACCTCCGTCTACCCGGGCCGCACCGCCAGCCCCATGCAGGCGAAGGTGCACCAGCAGGAGGGCAAGGAGTACGACGCGGAGCGCTGGATCGACCCCGAGTCGGTGGCCACCACGATCCTCATGGCGCTCGACCTGCCGCGTGACGCCGAGGTCAACGACCTCACGGTCCGCCCCGGCCGCTGACGCCCCGCCTGCGCGCGGGGACAGCCGAGGACCGTAGGCTTCCCGGGTGAGCGAGAAGAGCAAGTTCAGCGGGTGTCCGGCGACCGGCATCGGGTCGATGCCCGGGGGAGACGCGAGGGAGGCGGCGAAGACCGTCACCGGCTCCTTCGCCGACGGCCAGGGCATGCCGTACCTGGCCGAACTGCCCGCGCGCGGACCGGGCGCCGACATGATCGGCCGGAGCGTCGGCCTGCTCGTCGAGATGTACGGGCACGTGGAGCCGAGCGGCTGGCGGATCAGCGACCGGCCCGGCCGCGACACCCGCAGGGCCCGCTCCTGGCTGGGGGAGGACCTGGACGCCCTGGAGGAGTTCACCCAGGGGTACGAGGGGCTGCTCAAGGTCCAGGCCGTCGGGCCCTGGACGCTCGCCGCCGCCCTCGAACTGCGCGGCGGCGAAGCCCTGCTGGCCGACGCGGGCGCCTGCCGCGACCTGGCCGGATCCCTGGCCGAGGGGCTCCGCGCCCACCTCGCGGAGGTCCGCCGCCGGATGCCCGGGGCGAACGTCGTCCTCCAGCTCGACGAACCCTCCCTGACCGCCGTCCTGCTGGGCCGGGTCCGCTCCGCCAGCGGCTACCGCACCTACCGCGCCGTCGACCGCCAGGTCGTCGAGAGCGCCCTGCGCGACGTCCTCGCGGCGGCCGGCGAGGACGGGACGACGCTCGTCCACTCCTGCGCCCCCGAGGTGCCCGTCGCGCTGCTGCGCCGGGCCGGTGCCGACGGCGTCTCGCTCGACTTCTCGTTGCTCACGGAGCGTGAGGAGGAGGCGATCGGGGAAGCGGTCGAAGGCGGCACCCAGCTGTTCCTGGGCGTGGTGCCCTCCACGGACGCGGCAACAGGGGCATTGTCAGACCCGGGCGGTAGCGTCATGGGAGTCAGGACGCTGTGGCGCAGGCTGGGGCTGAATCCGGGGACTCTCGCCGAGTCCGTCACGATCACCCCGTCGTGCGGGCTCGCGGGCGCGTCGCCCGCGTACGCCCGTACCGCGCTCGCCCACAGCGCCCGGGCGGCGAGGTCGCTCGCGGACAACCCTGAGTGACGGGGACGACGGGTACACAGGAGGACGGGACGATGGCGGGCGAAGAGCGGGTGGAGCAGGAGAGTTCGGTCCCGGCGGAGGCGCGGGAGGAGCACGCGCTGCTGGCCGAGCGGATCGAGGAGCACCGCTTCCGGTACTACGTGAAGGACCAGCCGGTCGTCAGCGACGCCGACTTCGACCGGCTGCTGCGCTCCCTGGAGGCCCTGGAGGACGAGCACCCGGCGCTGCGCACCCCCGACTCCCCGACCCAGAAGGTCGCCGGGCCGTACATCACGGAGTTCACCTCCGTCGAGCACCGCGAGCGGATGCTCTCCCTGGACAACGCCTTCGACGACGAGGAGCTGGCCGCCTGGGCCGACCGCGTCGCCAAGGAGACCGGCACCCCCGACCACCACTTCCTGTGCGAGCTGAAGGTCGACGGCCTCGCCGTCAACCTCACCTACGAGCACGGCCGCCTCACCCGCGCGGCCACCCGCGGCGACGGCCGCACCGGCGAGGACATCACCCCCAACGTCCGGACGATCGCCGAGATCCCGCACCGTCTGAAGGGCGCGGACATCCCCGCGCTCGTCGAGATCCGCGGCGAGGTCTTCTTCCCCATGGAAGGCTTCGAGGAGCTGAACGCCCGGCTGGTCGCCGCCGACGACAAGCCCTTCGCCAACCCGCGCAACGCGGCCGCCGGATCGCTGCGCCAGAAGGACCCCAAGGTCACCGCCACCCGCCCGCTGCACATGGTGGTGCACGGCATCGGCGCCCACGAGGGCCTGAGCATCGACCGCCTCTCCCACGCCTACGACCTCCTGCACGCCTGGGGTCTGCCCACCGCCCAGCACAACAAGGTCGTCGACTCCCTCGCCGGCGTCCGGGAGTTCATCGCGTACTTCGGCGAGCACCGCCACTCCGTGGAGCACGAGATCGACGGCGTCGTCGTCAAGCTCGACGAGATCCCGCTCCAGGGCCGCCTGGGTTCCACCTCGCGCGCCCCCCGCTGGGCCATCGCCTGGAAGTACGCCCCCGAAGAGGTCAACACCAAGCTGGTCAACATCCGTGTCGGCGTCGGCCGCACCGGCCGTGTCACTCCGTACGCCCAGGTCGAGCCGGTCGAAGTGGCCGGTTCCGAGGTCGAGTTCGCCACCCTCCACAACCAGAACGTGGTCAAGGCCAAGGGCGTCCTCATCGGGGACACCGTGGTCCTGCGCAAGGCGGGCGACGTCATCCCGGAGATCCTCGGCCCCGTCGTCGATCTGCGCGACGGCACCGAGAAGCCCTTCGAGATGCCGACCCACTGCCCCGAGTGCGGGACGGAGCTGCGCCCGATGAAGGAGGGCGACATCGACCTCCGCTGCCCCAACGCCCGCACCTGCCCGGCCCAGTTGCGCGAGCGCGTCTTCTACCTCGCCGGGCGCAAGAGCCTCGACATCGACCACTTCGGCTATGTGGCCGCCGCCGCCCTGACCCGCCCGCTGGAGCCCGCCGAGCCCGTCCTCAAGGACGAGAGCGATCTGTTCTCGCTCACCATCGAGCAGTTGCTGCCGATCCGGGCGTACGTCCTGGACCAGGACAGCGGGCTGCCCAAGCGCGACCCGAAGACCGGCGAGGAGAAGATCGCGACGGTCTTCGCCAACCAGCAGGGCGAGCCGAAGAAGAACGCGGTGGCCATGCTGGAGGGCATCGCCGCCGCCAAGGAGGCGCCCCTCGCCCGGATCCTCACCGGGCTCTCCATCCGCCATGTCGGGCCGGTCGCCGCCCAGGAGCTGGCCCGCCAGTTCCGCTCCGTCGACCGGATCGACGAGGCGACCGAGGAGGAGCTGGCCGCCGCCGACGGCGTCGGGCCCACCATCGCCGCCTCGGTCAAGCAGTGGTTCGCCGAGGACTGGCACCGCGAGATCCTGCGCAAGTGGCGCGAGGCCGGGGTGCGGATGGCCGACGAGGGCTCCGACGAGGACCAGGGGCCCCGCCCTCTCGAAGGACTCACCGTCGTCGTCACCGGCACCCTCGCCGCCCACACGCGCGACGGCGCCAAGGAAGCCCTCCAGGCGCTCGGCGCCAAGGTCACCGGATCGGTGTCCAAGAAGACCGCGTTCGTGGTCGTCGGCGACAACCCCGGCTCCAAGTACGACAAGGCGATGCAGCTGAAGGTGCCCGTGCTCGACGAGGACGGATTCGCGATCCTGCTCGAGGACGGACCCGAACGCGCCCGGGAAGCAGCCCTGTCCGCCCCGGAAGCCGCGCCCGAGCCCGCCCCGGAGGACAGCGCGTCGTAGACGGGGAGTGACCGCCCGCCGGGACGCCGTTCGCTCCCCGTTTCCCGGATCGAGACGCCTTCGAGACGCTGCCCCGGCGTGGCGCGGCCCGCGCGGGGGAAGAAACCGGGCAGAGGGGTGAAGAAGGGTCGGCCGCTCCCCGAATGGCCCTGCCGTACCACCCGTTCGGGCCAATAGCAGATGGTGACGGGTCGTCGGTTCGCATTCGGGCAAGAGCTGTAGAGCGCTGCCCCTCGAAGCCTTTCGCGGCCTACTGTTGAGAGGTGCGCCCGCCGTGCACGGCCCTCGACCGGGCCGTGGTGCCACGGAAGCGGGCGCCACCGAGGGCCATCGGCACCGCCGGCTGTGAGAGGGACGGAATGAAACCGACCGAGAGCGCCGCCCCGGTGTCGCGGCTGCAAGGTTTCGTCGGCCTCACGCCCCCGGTGGGCGCCGCCGTCGTGGGGATCGCCGCGTTACTGCTGGCGGTCGGGTCGTACCGAACGGTCCAGCAGGGCAACGCGCTCTTCCCGGACGGGGTGGTGGGCTGGTCCCTCGCCGTCCTCACCGGGATCATCGTCGGCCACCTGGTGGCCCTCGGCCGCGACCGATGGTGGGGCGGCACCGGCTCCGGCGCCGCCCTCACCCTCGCCGTGCTCCTGCTGTACGGCTGGCTGCCGGCCGTCCTGGTCAGCCTCGCCGTCGTGGTGCTCGTCGGGACCGCCCGCCGGCACCGCTGGTGGCAGGGGCTGCTGCACGGCGGGGTCGACATGCTCGGCATCGGCGCGGCGGCACTCGTCCTGGCCGCGTTCGGCGTGGTCCCCACCGTCGAGGACCCTTGGCGGCCACTCGACTGGGGCATCGCGGCCGTCCCGGAACTGCTCCTGACCGCGTCCACGTATCTGCTCGTCACCCGGGTCCTCCTGTGGTACGCCCAGGCCCCGCACAACGGCGGGCTGCCCACCATCGCCCGCACCGCGATGCTGCGCCAGGGACTCGTCGCCGTCGCGCTCCTCGGGCTCGCCCCGCTGATCTGCGCCGTCGCGATGTCCATGCCCATACTGCTGCCGCTCTTCGCGGTGCCGCTGATCGCCCTGGACTCCACGCTCTGGATCGCCCGCGCCCGCGCCGAGGAGCAGCTGCGCGACCCGCTGACCGGGCTGCCCAACCGCCAGTGGCTGCTGGAGCGGACCTGGTCGGCGCTGGAGGACGCGGAGTCCATCGGCACCCGCTCCGCGCTCGTCCTCATCGACCTGGACCGCTTCCGCGCGGTCAACGACACCCTCGGCCACCTGGCCGGGGACCGGCTGCTGCTCCAGATAGCGGAGCGTCTGCGGCTCGCCCTGCCGCGCGGCGCGGAGGCGGCCCGCCTCGGCGGCGACGAGTTCGCCGTCCTCCTCCCGCACACCGACTCCACCACCAGCGCCCAGCAGGTCGCCCGCCATCTCGTCGCCGAGCTGTCCTCGCCGCTCGACCTCGACGGGCTCACCCTCGTGCTGGAGGCCAGCGCCGGGGTCGCCGTCTACCCCGACCACGCCCTGGACGCCGAGGGGCTGCTGCGCCGGGCGGACGTCGCTATGTACCAGGCCAAGCGGGACCGCACGGGTGTGGAGGTCTACGAGTCCAAGCGGGACAGCAACACCCCCGACCGGCTCGGGCTCCTCGGCGATCTGCGCCGCGCGCTGGACGCGGGCGAGGTCGAGCTGCATTACCAGCCCAAGGTCCGCTTCGACGGGCAGGTCGCAGGACTTGAGGCCCTGGTGCGCTGGGTGCACCCGGAGCGCGGCCGGGTCCCCCCGGACGAGTTCATCGCCATCGCGGAGTCCTCCGGGCTGATGCCGCACCTCACGGAGTACGTCCTGGAGACGGCGCTCGCGCAGGTCGCCCGCTGGCGGGCGCAGGGCCTGTGCGTGCCCGTCGCGGTCAACGTCTCCCCGCGCGACGTCCACACCCCCGGCTTCGCGGGGGGCGTCGCGGCCCGCCTCGCCCGCCACGGCGTGCCCGCGGGAGCGCTCCAACTGGAGATCACCGAGCATGTGCTGCTGGAGGACCCGCAGCGCGCCGCCGACACCCTGGCCGGGCTCACCGCGCACGGCGTGAAGATGTCCCTGGACGACTTCGGCACCGGCTACTCCTCTCTGGTCCACCTGCGCCGGCTCCCGGTCAGCGAGCTGAAGATCGACCGCTCCTTCGTGGCCCGGCTGGCCGTCGACCACGAGGACGCGGAGATCGTCCGCTGCACCATCGACCTGGCCCACTCGCTCGGCCTGGTCGTCGTCGCCGAGGGCGTCGAGGACGACACGACCTGGGAGCGGCTGCGGGATCTGCGGTGCGACGCGGTGCAGGGCTGGCTGGTGGCGGCCGCGATGCCGCCGCAGGAGACCACGGCCTGGCTGCGGGCGCGCGGCGAGCACGGCTGGCGCAGGCCCGCCGAGCTGAAGGCCCAGGCGGCGGCCGCAGCGGGCTCGGCCACCGCATCGGCGACCGGCTCGATGAACGGGTCGCTGAACGGCGCGGTGAACAGCGCGGTCAACGGTGCGGTGAACAGCGCGGCGGAGACCGACACCCCCTGAAGATCCCGGGAGTGGAGCAGGCAGAGGCTTAGCCCGATCGGGCCGGGGCACCCGTCCCCCGGAGACCCCATAGGATTGGGCCAAAACCACACACCAACCCCTGAGGATCGCTGCATGCCTGGCATCACGCGCGAGGAGGTCGCCCACCTCGCCCGGCTGGCGCGTCTGGAGCTGAAGGGCGAAGAGCTCGATCACTTCGCCGGTCAGCTCGACGACATCATCGGCGCGGTCGCCCGCGTCTCCGAGGTCGCCGACCAAGACGTACCGCCGACCTCCCACCCGCTGCCGCTGACCAACGTCATGCGCGCGGACGAGGTCCGTCCGTCGCTCACCCCCGCGCAGGCGCTCTCCGGCGCCCCGGCCCAGGAGCAGCAGCGTTTCAAGGTGCCGCAGATCCTGGGGGAGGACTAACCGCCATGACGGACATCATCAAGCTCACCGCGGCCGAGATCGCCGCGAAGATCGCCTCCGGCGACCTGACGGCCGTCGAGGTCACCGAGGCGCACCTGGCCCGGATCGACGCCGTCGACGAGAAGGTCCACGCCTTCCTGCACATCGACCGCGAGGGCGCGCTCGCCCAGGCCCGTGCCGTGGACGCCAAGCGCGAGGCGGGCGAGAAGCTCGGCCCGCTGGCCGGCGTCCCGCTCGCGCTGAAGGACATCTTCACCACGAAGGACATGCCGACCACCGTCGGTTCCAAGATCCTCGAGGGCTGGGTCCCGCCGTACGACGCCACGCTCACGCAGAAGCTGCGCGACGCCGACGTCGTCATCCTCGGCAAGACCAACATGGACGAGTTCGCCATGGGGTCCTCCACCGAGAACAGCGCCTACGGCCCCACCGGCAACCCCTGGGACCTCACCCGCATCCCCGGCGGCTCCGGCGGCGGCTCCTCCGCCGCCCTCGCCTCCTACGAGGCCCCGCTCGCCATCGGCACGGACACCGGCGGCTCGATCCGCCAGCCCGCCTCCGTCACCGGCACCGTCGGCGTCAAGCCCACCTACGGCGGCGTCTCCCGCTACGGCATGGTCGCCTTCTCGTCCTCGCTCGACCAGGGCGGGCCCTGCGCCCGTACGGTCCTGGACGCGGCGCTGCTGCACGAGGCGATCGCCGGGCACGACCCGCTGGACTCGACCTCCATCGACGCCCCGGTCCCGCCGGTCGTCGAGGCCGCCCGCAACGGCTCCGTCCAGGGCATGCGCGTCGGCGTCGTCAAGCAGTTCCGCGGCGAGGGCTACCAGGCCGGTGTCCTCCAGCGCTTCGACGAGTCGGTCGAGCTGCTGAAGTCGCTGGGCGCGGACATCGTCGAGCTGGACTGCCCGTCCTTCGACCTGGCGCTCTCCGCGTACTACCTGATCGCCCCGTCCGAGTGCTCCTCCAACCTGGCCCGCTTCGACGCCATGCGCTACGGCCTGCGGGTCGGCGACGACGGCACGAAGTCGGCCGAGGAGGTCACCGCCCTGACCCGCGAGGCGGGCTTCGGCGACGAGGTCAAGCGCCGCATCATCCTGGGCACGTACGCGCTCAGCTCCGGCTACTACGACGCGTACTACGGCTCGGCCCAGAAGGTCCGCACCCTCATCACCCAGGACTTCGAGAAGGCCTTCGAGCAGGTCGACGTGATCGTCTCCCCGACGACCCCGACCACCGCCTTCCCGATCGGCGAGCGCGCCGACGACCCGATGGCGATGTACCTCGCGGACCTGTGCACCATCCCCACCAACCTGGCCGGCAACTCCGCCATGTCGCTGCCCTGCGGCCTGGCCCCCGAGGACGGCCTGCCGGTCGGACTGCAGATCATCGCCCCCGCCATGAAGGACGACCGGCTGTACAAGGTCGGATCCGCCGTCGAGGCCGCTTTCGTGGAAAAGTGGGGGCACCCGCTGCTTGAGGAGGCTCCGTCGCTGTGAGTGCCATGGCAAAGAAGGCCAAGAACTTCCAGAAGTCCAAGACGGGCGCGTACATCGCGATCGGCACCACCGCGTTCGGCGCCATCAGTGTCGTCAAGCAGGCGAAGCTCGCCCGCCACGACAACGACGTGCTGCGTCTCGTCGACGCGGCCGTCTCCGCGGCCGCCATCGTCACCGGACTCGCGATCCTCTATCGCGAACTGAAGCGTCTCGGCGACGACGACGTCCTGCTGGGCTGAGAGGGAAAGTTTCACCGTGACTGTCACTGACCTGGTGTCGTACGAGGACGCGCTCGCGTCCTACGACCCCGTCATGGGCCTCGAAGTCCATGTCGAGCTCGGCACCAAGACCAAGATGTTCTGCGGCTGCTCCACGGAGCTGAAGCAGGACGCCAACTCCCAGACCTGCCCGGTCTGCCTCGGACTGCCCGGCGCCCTGCCGGTCGTCAACGAGATCGGTGTGGAGTCGGCCATCAAGATCGGTCTCGCGCTCCACTGCGAGATCGCCGACTGGTGCCGGTTCGCCCGGAAGAACTACTTCTATCCGGACATGCCGAAGAACTTCCAGACCTCGCAGTACGACGAGCCGATCGCCTTCAACGGCTATCTGGACGTCCAGCTGGAGGACGGCGAGATCTTCCGGGTGGAGATCGAGCGCGCCCACATGGAGGAGGACACCGGCAAGTCGACGCACGTCGGCGGCGCCACCGGCCGTATCCACGGCGCGTCCCACTCCCTGCTCGACTACAACCGGGCCGGTATCCCGCTCATCGAGATCGTCACCAAGCCGATCGAGGGAGCCGGAGCCCGCGCGCCGGAGGTCGCCAAGGCGTACGTCGCCGAGCTCCGCGAGCTGATCAAGGCCCTCGGGGTCTCCGAGGCCCGCATGGAGATGGGCCAGATGCGCTGCGACGTCAACCTGTCGCTGCGCCCCAACGGCACCGAGACGTTCGGTACGCGCTCCGAGACGAAGAACGTCAACTCGCTGCGTTCGGTCGAGCGGGCCGCCCGCTTCGAGATCCAGCGGCACGCCGCCGTGCTGTCCTCGGGTGGCACGATCGTGCAGGAGACCCGGCACTTCCACGAGGAGGACGGCTCCACCACGGCCGGCCGCATCAAGGACAACGCCGAGGACTACCGCTACTTCCCCGAGCCGGACCTGGTCCCCGTCGCGCCCGCGCGCGACTGGGTCGAGGAGCTGCGCAAGGGCCTCCCCGAGCTGCCCCGGCTGCGCCGGGCGCGGCTCAAGGAGGAGTGGGGCGTCTCCGAGCACGACATGCAGTCCATCCTCAACGCGGGCGCGGTCGACCTGATCGTCGCCACGATCGAGGCGGGCGCTCCGGCGGACCAGGCCCGCAAGTGGTGGATGGGCGAGCTGGCCCGTAACGCCAACGAGACCGGCCGCGGCTTGGACGAGCTGCCGATCACCCCGGCGCAGGTCGCCCGGGTGGCCGCGCTCGTCGCCGCGGGCGACCTCAACGACAAGCTGGCCCGCCAGGTCATCGAGGGCGTCCTCGCGGGCGAGGGCGACCCGGACACCGTCGTCGAGAAGCGCGGCCTGAAGGTCGTCTCGGACGAGGGCGCGCTCTCCACGGCCGTGGACGAGGCCATCGCGGGCAACGCGGCCATCGCGGACAAGATCCGCGGCGGCAAGGTCGCGGCTGCGGGCGCGCTCGTCGGCGCGGTCATGAAGGCCACCCGGGGCCAGGCGGACGCGGCGCGCGTGCGTGAGCTGATCCTGGAGAAGCTCGGCGTCGAGGGCTGATCCCCCCGTCATCACCCTGGAGGGGCGGTGCACCCGCACAACGCGGGCGCACCGCCCCTTCCCCCGTGAACCCCTCCCGTTCTGAGAGACCCCCCTGAACACCGTCACCTCCGAGATCGTCTCCTTCGCCCTGCTCCTGGGCGTCCTCGCCTTCGCCGTCCTGCGCCCCCGGGGCCTGCCGGAGGCGACCGTCGCCGTGCCCGCCGCTGTGCTCGTGGTGGCCCTGGGCGCGGTGTCCTGGCCCGAGGCGCGGGAACAGGTCGGCGAGCTGCTGCCCGTCGTCGGCTTCCTCGCGGCGATCCTCGTGCTGGCCCAGCTCTGCGCGGACGAGGGGCTGTTCCGGGCCGCCGGTGACTGGGTCGCTCGCGCCTGCCGAGGGCAGACCCGGCCCCTGCTCGGCGGGGTCTTCGTCGTCGCCTCGCTGATCACCGCCGTCCTCAGCCTGGACGCCACCGTCGTCCTGCTCACCCCGGTGGTCCTCGCCACCGCCGCCCGGGTCGGCGCGCGGCCCCGCCCGTACGTCTACGCCTGCGCGCACCTCGCCAACTCCGCCTCCCTCCTGCTCCCCGTCTCCAACCTCACCAATCTCCTGGCGTTCACCGCGAGCGGCCTCTCCTTCACCCGGTTCGCCGCGCTGATGGCCCTGCCGTGGCTCGCCGCGATCGCCGTCGAGTACGCCGTCTTCCGCCGGGCCTTCCGGGACGACCTGGCCGCCGGGGCGCACGCGCCGGATCCCGCGGCGGAGCGCACACCGGTGCCCGTCTTCACGCTCGTCGTGCTGGCGCTGACGCTGGCCGGGTTCGTCGTCACCTCCTTCGAGGGGGCCGAGCCGCTGTGGGCGGCGCTGGCGGGGGCCCTGGTGCTCGCCGTACGGGCGCTCGCCAAGCGGGAGACCACGCCGCTCGCCGTCGTCCGCTCGGCCAACCCGCTGTTCTGCCTCTTCGTCCTCGCGCTCGGCGTCGTCGTCAAGGCGGTCGTCGACAACGGTCTCGGAGACGGGATCGCCGCCCTGCTACCGGACGGCGACACCCTGCCGGCCCTCCTCGGCGTCGCCGTGGTCGCGGCCCTGCTCGCCAACCTGATCAACAACCTGCCCGCGATCCTCGCCCTGCTGCCGATCGTCGCGGCGGCCGGGCCCGGACCGCTGCTCGCCGCCCTGATCGGGGTGAACCTCGGGCCGAACCTCACGTACGTCGGCTCGCTGGCCACGCTCCTGTGGCGGCGCATCCTGCACGCGCACGGGGACGCACCCGAGCTGGGCCACTTCACCCGGCTGGGGATCGCGACCGTACCGGCGACGCTGCTGGCCTCCACCCTCGCGCTCTGGGGGTCCCTGCACCTCATCGGGGTGTGAGGAACCCGTCACTCCGGGTTGGACTTTCGGACCGGACCTCTTGGACGTTCACCACCGGGCCGTGCACAGTCCTTCCCGACGCCACCCGGTCTGACTAGCTTCCCGGCTGTAACCACCGCAACCAGGAGGCTCTTTTGACCACGGACATGTCACGGCGACGGCTCTTCGCGCTGGGCGGCGGCGCGCTCGGCGCCGCTGCGGCCGGATCGTTCCTGCCGCCGTCGCTCCAGGCCGCCATCGCCGCGCAGCCCGCCCACGCGGGGTCCGGTGGGCTCGGGTCGATCAAGCATGTGGTGATCCTGATGCAGGAGAACCGGTCCTTCGACCACTACTTCGGCACCCTGCGCGGGGTCCGCGGCTTCGGCGACCGCAACGCCATCGAGCTGCCGACCGGCTCCACCGTGTTCGAGCAGCCCGGGGCGGCCGGCTCCACCGTGCTGCCCTTCCCGGTGCGCGGGGCGGCCGAGGAGCAGAAGAAGGACCTCCAGTACATCGGGGCCCTCGACCACTCCTGGAGCGGCGGGGCGAAGGCCTGGGGCGGCGGCTGGATGAACGGCTGGATCAGCGCCAAGACCGCGGCCACGATGGCGTACTACGACCGCCGTGACATCCCGCTCCACTACGAGCTGGCCGACACCTTCACCGTCTGCGACGCCTACCACTCCTCCATCCACACCTCCACCAGCCCCAACCGCAACCACCTCTGGAGCGGGAAGACCGGCTTCGAGGCGAACGGGAAACGGGCCGTCGGCAACGACGCGTACAACGAGGGCACCCACCCCGGCTACGACTGGTCGACCTACGCCGAGCGGCTGGAGAAGGCCGGGCGCAGCTGGCGGACGTACACCGAGTGGGAGAACTTCACCGACAACCAGATCGAGTTCTACGCCACCTTCAAGGCGATCGCCCGCAAGGCCCTGGCCAGGACCGGCGGCCATACGTACTTGGAAGCCTTCTACGCCCAGGTCCGCGGCGCCTCCGAGACCGAGCGCACCCGACTGCTCGGGCTCCTTGACGAGGGCGTCGCCACGCTCACACGGCAGGAGCGCAGCCTGTTCGAGCGGGGGCTGCGCCGGGTGCCCACCGGGACCCTGGCGGACGCGTTCGCCGAGGACGTGGCCGCCGGGACGCTCCCGGAGGTCTCCTACCTGGTCCCCTCGGCGATCGACTCCGAGCACCCGAGCACCTCATCGCCGGTGCACAGCGCCACGATCGTCTACAAGATCCTCGACGCGCTCGGCACGCACCCCGACGTCTGGCGGCACACCGCCGTGCTGATCAACTACGACGAGAACGACGGCTTCTTCGACCACGTCCCGCCGCCCGTCGCACCCCCCGAGGTGACCGAGGAGCAGTGGGAGGGCCGCCCGACCGGCCTCGGAATCCGGGTGCCGCTGCTGGTCGTCTCGCCGTGGACCGTCGGCGGATACGTCTGCTCCGAGGTCTTCGACCACACCTCCGTGATCCAGTTCCTGGAGCGCTGGACCGGGGTGAAGGAGCCCAACATCGGCGACTGGCGGCGCCGCGTCACCGGCGACCTCACCTCCGCCTTCGACTTCACCCGGGCCCGCCGGCAGCCCGCCGTGCAGAGCCCCGGGGCGATCCCGCCCTTCGAGGGCCGCTGGCAGCCGAAGCCGCCCGCCGTCCAGCACCTCCCCGAGCAGGAGCCCGGCCTGCGCCCGGCGCGCCCGCTGCCCTACCGGCCGGACGCCCAGGCACGGCGGACGGACGGCGGACTGCGGGTGGAGCTGGACAACAGCGGCCGGTCCTCGGCGCACTTCACGCTCTACCCGTACGCGGACGAGTTCCCGGCCCCGCAGCACAGGGACGTCCGGGGCCGGGCGCACTGGACGGTTCCGGTGGCGGGGGAGGCGTACCGCTTCACGGTCACCGGGCCGAACGGCTTCCGGCGCGAGTTCGCCGGACCGGCCGACGGGGGAGCGGAGGTCGCCAGCCGCATCGACCACCGGGACCGCGACATCCACCTCACCCTGCGCAACACCGGCCGCCGGACCCTGACCTTCCTGGTGCGGCCGCTCGGCTACGTCGACGAGGACGACGTGCGGGACTGGACGCGCCGCGTCACGGTCAAGCCGGGCCGCAGCCGGTCGCTGGTGCACTCGGCGGCCGACGCCCACGGCTGGTACGACCTCGACGTCACCGTCGACGGGGAGGACGGCTTCCGGCGGCGGCTCATGGGGCACATCGAGGACGGCCGGGCGAGCGTCTCGGGCTGAGGCGGAAGGGCCTGATCCGTCCCGTATAAGGGGCAGATCAGGCCCTGTGACCATGGCCACGAAACGGACAAAGGATCACGATCGGCTGTCAGAGTGGGCGGTCTCAGGTCATGAGACGTTTACGGGCAGATCACGTTATCTGTGGGTAAAGGTCCACGAACCCGCAGGGAGCTCGTCCGTTGGCTGCCATCGCCCGCTGGTGCATCAGGCATCGTCTCGTCGCCGTTCTCATCTGGTTCGCCGCTCTCGGCGGGACCGCCGCCGCGGCGGGCTTCGCCGGTTCGGCGTACTCCAACGACTACGAGGTCCCCGGCACCGAATCCGGCCGGGCCACCGAACTCCTCTCGCAGGGTTTCACCGACCTCGGCGGCGACACCGACACCGTCGTCTGGCACACCACAGACTCCACGGTCAGAGCCGCCGACGTCGAACAGACGATGACCCGCACGCTCCACGCGATCGAGGACCTGCCGGGCGTCGGCGCGGTCACCGGCCCCTACGGCACCGCGGGCCCCGGCCAGATCAGCCAGGACGGCCACACCGCCTACGCCACGGTCACCTTCGACCGCCCCGCCGACGAGATCCCCGCCTCCCAGGCCCAGGCCCTCGTCGACACCGCGAAGGCCGCCGAGGCCGACGGACTCCAGGTCGAGCTGGGCGGCACCGCCGTCGCCCTCACCGAAGCGCCCTCCGTCCACTTCGCCGAAGGCATCGGCGTGATCGTCGCGGCCGTCGTGCTCTTCCTCGCCTTCGGCTCCCTGGCCGCCAGCCTGCTGCCCATCGCCACCGCCCTCGTCTCCGTCGGCACCGCCTACGCGGGCACGGTGCTGCTCGGCCATCTGATGACCGTCGCCGACTTCGCCCCGATGCTCGGCATGCTCATCGGGCTCGGCGTCGGCATCGACTACGCCCTCTTCATCGTCACCCGGCACCGCAGAGGACTCCGGCGCGGCATGTCCGTACCCGAAGCGGCCCAGAACGCCGTCGCGACCACCGGCCGCGCCGTGGTCTTCGCCGGGGTCACCGTCTGTATCGCCCTGCTCGGCATGCTGATCCTGCGGCTCGACTTCCTCAACGGCGTCGCCATCGCCGCCTCGCTCACCGTCGTCCTCACCGTGCTGGCCTCGGTCACCCTGCTGCCCGCCCTCCTCTCCCTCATCGGGATGCGGGCCCTCAGCCGCCGCGAACGCCGGCAGCTCGCCGAACACGGGCCGCGCCCCGAGCTGCCCACCGGCTTCGCCGCGCGCTGGTCCGCCTTCGTCGAGCGCCACCCCAAGCTGCTGGGCGGGGTCGCGGCCGTCGTCATGCTGGTGCTCGCCCTGCCCGCCCTCGGTCTCCACCTGGGCACATCGGACCAGGGCAACAACCCGGCCGGCGCCACCACCCGGCAGGCCTACGACCTGCTCGCCGACGGGTTCGGGCCCGGCGTCAACGGCCCGCTCACCATCGCCGCCCAGCTCGACGGCGCGGACGACCGGCTCGCCCTGGACTCGCTGCCCGAGAAGCTGCGCACCACCGAAGGCGTCGCGTCCGTCAGCCCGGTCACGTACAACAGCGGCGGCGACACCGCCTTCCTCACCGTCGTCCCCGACTCCTCGCCCCAGTCGCAGGAGACCAGCGAGCTGGTCGACCGGATCCGGGGCGACGTGCTGCCGCCGGTCCAGGACACCACCTCCCTGGAGGCCCATGTCGGCGGGGTGACGGCGAGCTACGACGACTTCGCCGAGATCATCGTCGGGAAGCTGCCCCTGTTCGTCGGGGTCGTCATCGGGCTCGGATGTCTGCTCCTGCTCCTGGCCTTCCGGTCCATCGGCATCCCGATCAAGGCCGCCGTGATGAACGTGGCCGCCGTCGCCTCCTCCTTCGGCGTCGTCGTGGCCGTCTTCCAGTGGGGCTGGGGGAGCGAACTGCTCGGCCTCGGCAGCGCCGGGCCCATCGAACCCTTCCTCCCCGTGATCATGGTCTCGGTCCTCTTCGGCCTCTCCATGGACTACCAGGTCTTCCTGGTCGGCCGGATGTACGAGGAGTGGCTGGAGACCGGCGACAACCGGCGCTCCGTACGGGTCGGCCTCGCCGAGACCGGCCGGGTGATCAACTCCGCCGCCGTGATCATGATCTCCGTCTTCCTCGCCTTCGTGCTCAGCGGCGACCGGGTCATCGCCATGTTCGGCATCGCGCTGGCCACCGCCGTCGCCCTGGACGCCTTCGTCCTGCGCACCCTGCTGGTGCCCGCCCTGATGCACATGCTCGGCGGGGCGAACTGGTGGCTGCCCGGCTGGCTGGAGAAGCGGCTGCCCCGGATCTCCATCGAGCCGCCCGACTGCGTACCGCTCCATGCGAAGATCCCGGGGGCGCGCGCCACCGAGGAGGGTGCCGCGCAGACGGAGGAGGAGCAGGATGTTCGCCATATCCCTGGGTGACGACCAGGCCGAGCTGCGGCCGCTGGAGGTCTGGCAGGACGAGGAGTTCCTCGCCCACATGGACCGGGCCCGCGAGCTGGTCGACCCCTGGATCCCCTTCGCCTCCTTCGCCACGGACCGGGACTCGGCCCGCGCCCTGCTCCAGCGGTACGCGGAGAAGCAGGCGGCGGACACCGGACGGCTCTACGGGATCTGGCTGGACGGCACCCTCGTCGGCGGCGTCCTCTTCCGGATCTTCGACACGGCGTCCGGCAACTGCGAGATCGGCGTCTGGCTGGAGCCGGCCGCCCAGGGCCGCGGCCTGATCACCCGGGCCGCCGAGCGGCTGATCGACTGGGCGGTGCACGAGCGCGGCATGCACCGCGTCGAGTGGGACGCCTCCGCCGCGAACACGAAGTCGATCGCGGTGGCGAAGCGGCTGGGCATGACCCGCGACGGGGTGATCCGGCAGAACTACCTCTACCGGGGCGTACGCCACGACTCCGAGATCTGGTCGGTCCTCGCCCCCGAGTGGAAGGCCCGCACCGGGCGCTGAGCCCCGGCGCACGCCCGGCGTTAAGGGGGCTCTCATCCGGGCCCCCTAGCGTGCGGCGCATGAACACCACCCCCGCCAGGACGACGACCCCCGACGAGACGGCTGCCGCGGACGCCGCGGCGGCGAAGGACACGGAGACGAAGGACGCCCCGGGCACGTCCTCGGAGGCCGGCGACTCCGCGACGGCCTCCGACGACCTCGCCACGCGGCCCGAGGACGACGCGGCCGACGACGGCATCCAGCACGAGGACCTGGAGCCCGACCCCTTCGAGACGGCCCGGCACGGTGTCGGCGCGGGCGCCGCGGCCGTCGTCTCCGCGGCCCTCGGCGTCGTTGCCCTGACCGGCACGTGGAGCGGCCGGGTCGCCGCCGAGCGCGAGACGCTCATCGGCCAGATCAAGACCTCCGGCGGCGGCAGCGCGGCCCAGCAGATCTCGGAGATCTACGGGGACGCCTGGCACACCACCGCCCTGGTCAACGGCGTCTTCGCCGTACTGGCCCTGCTCGTCGGCGTCGTCGTCCTGGTCCGCCCCGCCTTCGGCACCCCCGTCGGCCGGCCGCAGCCCGCCTGGGTCCGCGCGGTCGCCCTGGCCGGTGTCGCCCTCGGCGTCCTCGGTGTGCTGATCTCCGCAGGCATGTACTTCGACCTCTTCGCCTCCCTGCCCAGCGCGGGCACCCCGGCCGGCGGCTGACCCCGGCCGAGTACCCGCGTAAGGCGGGCGGGCCCGCCTCCTAGGGCGTGTCCGCAATGTCGTTTGGTCGTTGGGCCGTTCGTGGTGCGTCGTCATGAAGTGACTGATCAAGCGTGGGAAGTGGTCGGGCCGTTGCTGGCTCCGCCTCGGATGGGTCGTCCGGTGCGGGACCGGCGGCAGGTCCTCAACGGGATCCTGTGGAAGCTGTCCACGGGGGCGGCCTGGCGGGATCTGCCGGATCGGTACGGGCCGTGGAAGACAGTCTACGAACGGTTCCGTCGCTGGTCGGCGGACGGGACGTGGGACCGGCTCCTGGCTCATGTCCAGCAGCACTCGGATGCGGTCGGGAAGGTCGACTGGTCGATCGTCTGCGTCGACTCGACGATCGTGCGGGCCCACCAGCACGCGGCCGGGGCCCGAAAAGGGGGCCCTGCACCGGCGAGGCACTGGGCCGGTCCCGCGGCGGGCTGAGCACGAAGATCCACCTCGCCTGCGACGGGCAGGGCCGACCGCTCGCCTTCACGATCACAGGCGGAAACGTCAACGACTGCACGCAGTTCGAGCCGGTCATGGCCCGCATCGCCATCAAGCGGGACGGGCCCGGCCGGCCCCGCACCCGGCCCGACCGGGTAGCCGGCGACAAGGGCTACTCCTCCCGAAAGATCCGGGCCTACCTGCGCAGACGCGGCATCGCCTGCACCATCCCCGAACGCACCGACCAGATCAGCGGCCGCCGACGACGCGGCGAGACCCCCTGCCGCCTCGACCGCACCGCCTACCGACGCCGCAACGTCGTCGAACGCTGCTTCAACAAGCTCAAGCAGAACAAAGCCCTCGCCACCCGCTACGACAAACGCGCCCGCCACTACCAAGCTCTCGTCACCATCGCCTGCCTACGACTCTGGCTCCCCGCGGACATTGCGGACACCCCCTAGGACCTGTCGGCAGTTCGACGACAGGTCCTAAGGCCCCCACCGCCGCGAAGATGCGGAACTCGCCCGATGCCCCACCCCCGCCTGGCCGACGACAGTGGACACACAGCGAACACAGGGCCCCGGCCGACCGGCCGGGCTACCCCTCCGGTCCGCTGCCACGACCAGGAATCAGGGGAACACCATGTACGAGTACGAGATCTACCGTGCCACCTCCGCCGAGCTGATCCGCCGGGCCGACGCCGAGCGCGAGATCGGCCGGGCCCGCCGGGCCGCCCGCCGTACCGGACGCCAAGACCCGGAGGGGAAGGTGAGGCGGGGCGACCGCAGCCGCTTCGCCCCGGCCGCCTGACGATGGCCCGGCCCGGGACGACCCCCGTGCCGGACTCCGGTCCCGCCGACCCTTCCGTACCGGGCGCGGCGGGCCGGGGCCGTACGGCGGGCGTGATCACCTTGCGCGAAAAGACTCCCGCCGCCTCGTACGCGTATGCGATGCTCAGCGGCGTGGAGACCAGGTCAGTCAGCCCCGTGTTCGTCGGGCGCGCCGAGGAACTCGCCTCGCTCACCGGGGCGCTCGCGCGGGCCGCTTCCGGCGATCCGCAGGCGCTGCTGATCGGCGGCGAGGCGGGTGTGGGAAAGACCCGCCTGGTCGAGCAGTTCGTCTCGGCGGCCGAGCGGCGCGACGCCGTGGTCGCCGTCGGGTCCTGCGTCGAGATCGGGGCCGACGGGCTGCCGTTCGCCCCCTTCCCGACCGCCCTGCGCGCCCTGCGCCGGGCTCTGCCCGAGGAGATGGCCGCCGCCTGCGCCGGCAAGGAGGGCGAGCTGGCCCGCCTCCTGCCCGAGCTGGGAGAGGCCCACCGGGACGCCACCGACGAGCACAGCACCGCCCGCCTCTTCGAACTCGCCGCACGCCTGCTGGAGCAGATCTCCGCCGACCGCCCGGTCGTCCTCGTCCTGGAAGACCTGCACTGGGCGGACGCCTCCACCCGGCATCTGCTCGCCTACCTCTTCCGCACCCTGAACACCGGCCGCCTGATGGTCGTCGGCACCTACCGCGCCGACGACATCCACCGCCGCCACCCCCTGCGCCCCCTCCTCGCCGAACTGGACCGGCTGCGTACCGTCACCCGCGTCGAACTCGACAGGTTCAGCCACGACGAGGTCGGCCGCCAGCTCGCCGGCATCCTCGCCGAGATCCCCGAGGCCGCACTCGTCGACGAGATCTTCGAACGCTCCGACGGCAACGCCTTCTTCGTCGAGGAGCTGGCCCGCTCCCTGGAGTGCTGCGGCGACAGCTCCGGGCTGACCGAATCGCTCCGCGACCTCCTGCTCGTCCGCGTGGAGGCGCTCCCCGAGCACGCCCAGCGGGTCGCCAGGATCGTCGCCGAGGGCGGCTCCTTCGTCGAGCACGAACTGCTCGCCGCCGTCGCCGGGCTCGGCGAGGACGAGCTCGACGAGGCCCTGCGCGCCGCTGTCGGCGCCAACCTCCTGCAGCCCGCGCCCGACACCGACGGCTACCGCTTCCGGCACTCGCTGGTCCGCGAGGCCGTCAGCGACGACCTGCTGCCCGGGGAGCGCACCCGCGTCAACCGCCGGTACGCCGAAGCCCTGGAGGCCGATCCCTCCCTCGTCCGCGACGACGAACGCGCCACCCGCCTCGCCAGCTACTGGTACGCCGCCCACGACGCCGCCAAAGCCCTGCCCGCCGTGCTCCGGGCCGCCGTCGAGGCCCGCCGCCGCTACGCCTACTCCGAGCAACTGCGGCTCCTGGAGCGGGCGATGGAGCTCTGGGACGACGTCCCCGGTGAAGTCCTGGCCACCCTGCGCCCCTTCGACTACGCCGAGGTCTACCCGGCCTCCGGCTGCGACCCGGAGAACGCCCCGCTGCGCTACCTCGACGTGATGGCCGAGGCCACCGTCGCCGCCCACTTCGGCGGCGACCGCAAACGCGCGCTGGCCATCTCCAAGAAGGCCATGCGGGTCCTGGCCGCCGAGTCCGACCCGCTGCGCGAGGCCTGGTTCCTCGTGCAGCGCAGCCGACTGGTGCAGGGCCTCGACAAGGGGGACGGCTGGGAGGAGCTGGCCACCGCGCAGGAACTGGTGCGCGGCCTGCCGCCGTCCCCCGTGCAGGCCGACGTCCTGACCAACGTGGCCAGTTGGAAGGCGCTGCACCAGCCGGGCCCGGAGGCACTCGCCGACAGCGACCGCGCGGTGGAGTACGCCCGGCTCGTCGGCGACGAGTACATCGAGCTGCACGCCCGCCTCACCCGCGGCTGGCTCACCGCGGACGCCGGCGGCGTCGAGGACGGCCTCGCCGAGATGTACGCGGTCCGGGACCGCGCCGAACAACTCCACCTGATGAACCTCCTCGGCCGGGTCAGCGTCAACCTGCCCTCCTCACTGGAGGCGATGGGCCGCTCGCTGGAGGCCGTCGCCGCCGCCGACCACGGCATCGAGATCTGCCACAGCCACGGCCTGGCCGACTCCGGGGCCTGGGTGCACGCCAACCAGTCCCAGTCCCTGTTCTCCCTCGGACACTGGACCCAGAGCGAGGCCGCCGCCGCGTCCGCCGCCCGGCTGGCGCTGGGCCCCCGGGCCAAGGGCCTCGCCGCGCTGCGCCGTACCGAACTGGCCGTCGCCCGCGGGGACACGGCCGAGGCGGAGGAGCAGCTCGCCCTGGTCCGCAGGCACTTCGGACACCGCGACCCGCAGCACCAGCACGTGATCGACCCCGTCCGGCACGGCATGGTGCTGGCCGCCTCCCAGGGCAGGCTCGCCGAGGCACGGACCGCGTTCGGGGCGCTGGCCGCGGCCGGCTTCCCGCCCGGCACCCAGCGCTACGCCCTGCCGCTGCTCCAGACCGCCGCCATGATCGAGGCGGACGCCCGCGGACTGCCCGCCGCCGAACCGGGCCGGCCGGAGCTGCTCGCCCTGATCCGCCGGTGCGTGAAGGGCCTCCCGATGCTCGTCCCCGTATGGCAGGCCTACGGCGTCTTCATCGAGGCGGAGCTGGCCCGGGCGGAGGGCACGGACACCCCGGGCCACTGGGCCCGCGCCGCCGAGACCTTCGGCCCGCTGTGCCGCCCGTACCAACTGGCCCAGATCCACCGCCGGTGGGCCGAGTCCCTGCTCATCGCCCCCGGCGAGCGGTCCACCGCCACGGCACTGCTGCACCGCGCCCAGGAGACCGCCCGGCGGCTCGGCGCGCGCCCGCTCGCCGAGGCGGTCGAACAGCTGGCCGCCCGCGCCCGCATCACCCTCGACGGCTCCGGCACGGCACCCGGTCCCGACGCCGGAATCCACCCGGCCGTCCTGGCCCCCGTATCCGCCGCCGACGGCCCCGACCGGCCGCCGGCCGAGGAGGAGGACCCCGCCATCGCCGCCGTGGCGTCCTTCGGGCTGACCCCGCGCGAGCAGGACGTGCACCGGCTGGTCGCGGCCGGACACACCAACCGGAAGATCGCCGAGGAGCTGTTCATCTCCCCGAAGACCGCGAGCGTCCACGTCTCCAACATCCTGGCCAAGCTCGGCGTCTCCAGCCGCGGTGAGGCCGCTGCCCTCGCCCACCGCCTGAGGCTCTACCCGGCGGCGTAGGGCTCTTCGGGGTCCGAGTCCGGGGGACGCACGGTGACCTTCCCCGAGGCCAGATCTATCGGCCCCCGGTGCGGATCGCCGATACCCAGATCGACCCGGCTCAGCTCCAGCCGCTTCCGCTCGTCGGAGGTGTGCTTGCGCCCCGGGGCGAAGAGCTCCTCGAAGAAATTGAACACCGGCCGTGCTCCCTCCGACATGTCGCGCGGGGCGGCCCGCTACTCCACCTCGACCTGGAGGATCCTGTCGTCCCCGTCCTGCTCCGTTCCCCGTCCGTCCGTGTTGCTGGTGAGCAGCCACAGGCGGTCGCCCCCCGCGCTCACCACCGTGCGCAGGCGGCCGTGCTCCTCCTCCAGGAACGCCTGGGGGTCCGCGAGAGGTTCCCCGGCCTTCTCGCCGGACAGCGGGATCCGCCACAGCCGCTCACCGCGCAGTCCGGCCATCCAGATCGAGCCCTCCGCGTACGCGATTCCGCTGGGGGAGGCATCCGAGGTCTTCCACTGCGCCACCGGGTCGATGAACCCGTCCTCGCCCTCCTCGCCCTCGACCTCGGGCCAGCCGTAGTTCCCGCCGGGCTCGATCAGATTCAGCTCGTCCCAGGTGTTCTGGCCGAACTCGGCGGCCCACAGCCGCTTCTCCGCGTCCCAGGCGAGCCCTTGCACATTGCGGTGGCCGTACGAATACACCACCGAGTCCGCCTCCGGATTGCCGTGCACCGGCTCGCCGTCGGGCGTCATCCGCAGGATCTTGCCCGCCAGCGACTCCTTGTCCTGCGACAGCTCCGTGTCCCCGGCCTCGCCCGTGCCCGCGTACAGCATCTTGTCCGGGCCGAAGGCGATCCGGCCGCCGTTGTGGATGCTGCCCTTGGGGATACCGCGCAGCACCGTGTCCGGGGCGCCGAGCTGCTGTCCCGCCGGGCGCTTCTCGTCGTAACTCATCCGGACGATCCGGTTGTCGGACGTGGTCGTGAAGTAGGCGTACACCTGCTGGTCCGCGCCGAAGGTGGACGAGACGGCGAGCCCGAGCAGTCCGCCCTCGCCGGCCGGGGCGACCCCGGGCACCGAGCCCAGCAGCGTCTGCTTGCCGCTCTCGCCGTCGATCCGGTGGATCGTCCCCTCGTCCCGCGAGGACACCAGCAGATCACCGCCCGGCAGCGCGGCCAGACCCCACGGCGACTTCAGGTTCTCCGTCAGCGTCGAGACGACCTTCGCCGAGCCCTTCCCGGGCGGCAGGTCCGCCGACCGGCTCGGCGAGGCCGGGGAAGCGGAGCCCGAGGCGGTCGGGGAACCGGCCGGCCGCCCGGACGCACCACCGTCCCCGTCCCCGTCGCCGGAACACGCGGCGGACAGCAGCAGGGCGGCCGACGCCACCGCGGCCAGCACCCCCCTGCGCACGGCCGGGGACTGCACATGTCCGATCAGAGCACCACGCACGGAACCGATCCTTTCGACGGCTGCCCGACTACCTGCTCCTGCATCCTCATCTGTTCCTACTGCCCCGACCGGTCCAGAAGTTCCCGATCCGCCCATTCTCCCGCCGTACGGGGCGCGACGCTCAGTCCCAGGACTCGCGGGCGGCGGGCAGCGCGTCGATCTCCGCCAGGTCCCGGTCGTCCAGGACCACCCCGGCCGCCCCGGCGTTCTCCACCGCCCACTGCTCCCGCTTCGTCCCGGGCACCGGCACCACATGCGGGCCCTGGCGCAGCACCCACGCCAGCGCCACCTGCGCCACGGTCGCCCCCCGGCGCTCCGCGACCCGCCGCAGACCGGCCACCACCGGCTGGTTCGCCGCCATCACCTCGGCCGTGAACCGAGGATGCCGGGCCCGCAGGTCCTCCGGCTCGAACCCCTGCCCCGGCTTCAGCGTCCCGGTCAGATAACCGCTGCCCAGCGGCATCGCGGCCAGCAGTCCGACCCCGCGCGCCACGCACCACGGCAGCAGCTCGGTGAGCGCCTCCCGCGACCACACCGACAGCTCCGCCTCGACGGCGCTGACCGGGAAGACCTGCTGGATCCGTTCCAACTGCCGGATCGTTCCCTCGAACGGGCCCTCGCCCGACCGGCGCGGGGCCCGCGCCCCCACGGCGCACAGCCCCAGCGAGCGCACCTTGCCCACGGTGACCAGCTCCGCCATCGCGCCCCAGGTCTCCTCCACCGGCACCTCGGGGTCGGCCCGGTGCAGCTGGTACAGGTCGATCACGTCGGTCTGGAGCCGCCGCAGCGAGGCGTCGCAGGCCCGCCGGACGTACCCGGGCCGGCCGTTCGCGACGATGTGCTGATCGCCCACCAGGAGCCCGCACTTGGTGGAGACGAACGCCTCCTCGCGGCGGCCCTTCAGCGCCCGCCCCACCAGCAGCTCATTGGTGAACGGGCCGTACATGTCCGCGGTGTCGAGCAGCCGGACGCCCGCGTCCAGGGCCGCGTGCACCGTCCGCACGGAACGGTCGCCGAGCCGCTGCGACGCGCTGTAACCCCAGCTCATCGGCATACAGCCGAGCCCGACCGCACCCACGGCAAGCCCCGCCGCCCCGATAGTCCTGCACTCCAACTCCCCGAACCCTCCATGCTCTCCCGTCGGCACGGGGCCGTACCGCACCCCAAAGTAACCTCTGGCCTCCCGAGGTCTTCTCCCAGCCGCCCTGGAGCGCTCGCGCACCCGTCGCATAGCCTCCCGACCATGACTGCGACGACTGCTGATGTATGGCTGCCCTTCCCGGCCGAGGAGATCGACGGGCTTCCGGACGGGCCCAACTACCTCTTCTGGAACGGTGGCCCGGACTTCCCCGCCGATCCGGCCGACTGCGCCTACTACGTCGTTCCCTACATGCAGGGCCCCGAGGTCGCGCAGCGCCCGCTGGCCTCGATGACCTCGGTCCAGGTGGTCCAGACGCTCTCCGCCGGCATCGACCACGTCGAGCCCGGCCTCCCCCTGCTGCCCGCCGGGGTGCGGCTCTGCAACGCCAAGGGGGTGCACGAGGCGTCGACCGCCGAGCTGACCCTCGCGCTGATCCTGGCCTCCCTGCGCGGCATCCCCGGGTTCGTCCACGGCCAGGACAAGGAGGAGTGGCGCTCCGGCTTCTACCCGGCGCTCGCCGACAAGTCCGTCCTCATCGTGGGGTACGGCTCCATCGGCTCGGCCATCGAGGACCGGCTCGCCCCCTTCGAGTGCGCGCGGGTGGCGCGCGTCGCGCGCTCCACGCGGACCACCGCACGCGGTCCCGTACGCACGCTCGACGATCTGCCCGCCCTCCTGCCCGAGGCCGACGTGGTGATCCTCTCCACCCCGCTGAACCCGTCCACCCAGGGGCTGGTGGGCGCCGACTTCCTCGCCGCGATGCCCGACGGCGCCCTCCTCGTCAACGTCGCCCGCGGCGGAGTCGTCGACACGAAGGCCCTGTTGGCCGAACTGGAATCCGGACGGCTGCGGGCCGCGCTCGACGTGACCGACCCCGAACCCCTGCCCCAGGGCCATCCCCTCTGGCATGCTCCGAATGTCTTGATCACGCCTCATGTGGGCGGCAGCACCTCGGCGTTCGAACCCCGCGCCAAGCGGCTGCTGGCCGCACAGCTCACCCGGTTCGCCGCCGGAGAGCCGGTACGGAACGTCGTCACCACCACCGGCTGACCCCGCCGAAGCGGCCACGCTACGGGGTGGTCCGGATGCACGCAGTGCCGCTCACCTCGTCATTCGTCACGGAGCGTAGAGAAGCTATGGCCCTGAGTGACGGATCTGGTGTATCGTCCGATCCGGGGCGCTGCGCCGTGAAAGGGACGGCGCGGGGGAGCATCGGAACGCGAGGGGGCGACGGGCGATGTGCTGGCCATGGAGAGACGAGCCGACGCGGACGAGCGGACGGTCGCGGCCGTCCGCGCCGACGGGGCGCACCGGCCACCGATGGCCGGATCCATGCCCCGGAGTCGTGTCCCGGGAGCGGCCC
The DNA here is from genome assembly GCF_000261345.2 of Streptomyces globisporus C-1027. Lineage (NCBI taxonomy): Bacteria > Bacillati > Actinomycetota > Actinomycetes > Kitasatosporales > Streptomycetaceae > Streptomyces > Streptomyces globisporus. Next base: position 5,758,504 of record NZ_CP013738.1, read on the forward strand.
CGGCCGCCGCGGAGCGAGCGACGCCGGAGGGGTTCCGCGAGGAGCCAGGCGCCGGGGAGCGCGTGCCCGGCGGGCCCGGGGCGGGGAGCCCTCCGGTGAGCGCGCTGGGGGCCCTGCTCGCCACGCGGTCCGAGTCCGGCTCCACCGGGATGCGCTCCCGCATCCTGCTCGGCCTCGTCTGCGCCGGATATTCGGTGGGCGCCGCCTTCGGCTGGGGGTCACCGCAAGTCGCCGTCTTCATGGGGGACTTCGGCCTCGCCGCCGCGGCACTGGTCGCCGCGGTCTCCTGCTTCCTCTACGCACGGACGGGCGCGGGCCGGCTGCGCCCCGCCTGGCTGCTGTTCTCGCTCTCCTCCGCCATGGCGGCCTGCGGAAACGCCGTCTGGGGGTGGTACGAGGTGATCCTCGGCGTCCCCGTGCCCACCCCCTCCCTCGCCGACGTCTTCTTCCTCTGCTTCGCGCCGCCCGCCATCGTCGGGCTGCTCGTGCTCGCCAAACGGCCCGTCACCCGGGCGGGCTGGGTCTGCCTCGCCCTGGACGCCTGGCTGATCGGCGGCTCCCTGCTGACGCTCGCCTGGAGCCTCGCCCTCGCGCACACCGCGCACATGGCCGGCTTCCAGGACGCCAGCGTCGCGCCCGCGGCCCTCTCGCTGGCCTATCCGCTGCTCGACATCGTGCTCGTCTCGATGGTGCTCGCCCTGCACTTCCGGCGGGCCGGGGTGAACCGCTCCGCGGTGAACACCGCCATCGCCGCCCTCGCGCTCACCGTGCTGAGCGACGCGGTGTTCACCTCGCCGCTGCTGCGCTCCACCTACCACTCGGGCCAGCTCCTCGACGCCGGCTGGTTCGCCGGGTCGCTGCTCCTCGCCTACGCCCCCTGGGGCGCCCGGCGCGGAGCCCGGCGGTCCGCCCGCCCCGGCCCGCCGCGCGCCACCGCCAGCCGCCCGATCGCCGGCTCCCTCGCGGCCCTCACCCCCTATCTCGCCGCCGCCGTCTGCACCCTGGGCATCCTGTACAACGTGGTCGACGGCCGCCGGGTGGACCGGGTCGTCATCTTCACCGGCTGCACGGTCGTCCTGGCGCTGGTCGTCCGGCAGGGCATCATGCTCCTCGACAACATCTCCCTCACCCAGGAACTGGCCCAGAAGGAGAACCACTTCCGCTCCCTGGTGCAGGGCTCCAGCGACGTCATCATGATCGCCGCGCCCAACGGCACCCTGCGCTACGTCAGCCCCGCCGCCGCCGGGGTCTACGGGCGCGAGGCGGAGGGGCTCGTCGGGGCCGAGCTGTCCTCGATCATCCACCCCGACGATCTCGGCCGGGTCGTCCACGAGGTGCGGCGCTTCCTCGCCGCCCCGCCCCACGAGGAACCCACCACCCGAATCGAATGCCGCTTCCGCTCGGGCACCGGCGACTGGCTCAACGTCGAGTCCACCGTCAACCGCCACCAGGGCGGCCTCCTCCTCAACAGCCGGGACGTCACCGAACGGGTCAGGCTCCAGGCCCAGTTGCAGCACAACGCCGAGCACGACCCGCTGACCGACCTGCCCAACCGGGCCCTGTTCACCGCCCGGGTCCGCCAGGCGCTCGGCGGCCGCCGGGCCGGCGACCTCGGCACCGCCGTCCTCTTCATCGACCTCGACGGCTTCAAGCAGGTCAACGACACCATCGGCCACCAGGCGGGCGACGAACTGCTCATCCAGGCCGGCCGCCGCCTCCAGGACTCCGTCCGGGCCGGCGACACCGCCGCCCGGCTCGGCGGCGACGAGTTCGCCGCGCTCATCATGGGCGACGGCACCCGCGACCAGGGCGCCCGCGAGTACCAGGTCCACGAGATCGCCGACCGGCTGCGCCTCACCCTCTCCCAGCCCTACCGGATCGGCGCCAGCGAGGTCCGGGTGGCCGCCTCCATCGGGGTGGCCTTCGCCGAGCCCGCCATCAGCCCCACCGACCTCATGCGCAACGCCGACCTCGCGATGTACCGCGCCAAGGCCGGCGGCAAGGACCGGGTCGAGCTGTACGCCCCGCAGATGCAGGCCGACGTCGTACGCCGCTCCGAGCTGGCCACCCGGCTGCGCACGGCCCTGCGCGACGGCGAGTTCGCCCTGTTGCACCAGCCCGTCGTCCACCTCGCCAGCGGCTCCGTCGCCGCCGTCGCCGCCCAGGCCCGCTGGCGCTCCGCCCAGGGCATCCTGTTCACCCCCGCCGAGTTCCTGCGGGTCTCCGGCGACGACGACCGCACCGCCGAGCTCGGCCGCTGGCTCCTGGAGGAGGCCGTCGCCCAGGCCGCCGACCGGGCCAGGGCCGGGCACCCCGTCGCCGTCTCCGTCCGGCTCTCCGCCGCCCGGCTGCTGGACGCGGCCCCGCCGCCCGGTTCCATCGAGGCGCTGCTGACCCGCCACGGGCTGCCCTCCGGCGCCCTGATGATCGAGGTCGCCGACAGCGACCCGCGCGTCTCCTTCGACGCCCTGGAGCAGCGCCTCGTGGCCCTGCGCCGGCTCGGCGTACGGATCGCGCTCGACGGCTTCGGCAGCGGCTTCGCGGCGATCAACGCGCTGCGCCGGCTCCCCATCGATGTACTGAAGCTCGACCGGAACCTGGTGGAGGGGGTGGTCGAATCGGCCAGGCTGCACAAGATCACCAGCGGCCTCCTGCGGATCGCCTGCGACCTCGGTCTCCAGTCCGTCGCCGACGGCGTGGACGTCCCCGAGCAGGTCCTCGCCCTGCGGGCCATGGGGTGCACGCACGGCCAGGGAATGGCCTTCTCCGGTCCGCTCGACGAGTACCGGCTGCGACGCGCCCTGGTCCGCGGGGAGTTCCCCGTGCCGGGCATTCCGAGCCCGCGGCCGGTGATGGCGGGCGGCTCGATCCCGCTGCTCACCGGATCACATACTGAGACGCCTGTCCCACCCACTTGACACGTCATGCGTGCCGGAGAGAGGGTCAATGCCATGCGCACCCGAATTCTCGTACTTGGAAAGCGCGTCGGCTGAAGCAGAGTCACTCCACGACACTCTGCGGACCGCACCCGGCGCGCTCCCCTCGCTTGCCTCACGGCACGAGGGGTTTTTTGTTGCACTGACACCTCTCAAAACGCTGCAAAACACCCGCGAAAACCCTCAGCTTCGAGAAGAGAATGCCGATGACCGAGCAGGCCACCGGGGCCCACCACCCGCAGCCGCGCGCCCGTACCGGCGGACAGCCGTCCGTCACCGTTGAGCACGTCACGGGCGCGCAGTCCCTCATCCGCTCTCTCGAGGAAGTCGGCGCCGACACGGTATTCGGCATTCCCGGCGGTGCGATCCTCCCCGCCTACGACCCGATGATGGACTCCACCCGGGTCCGCCACGTCCTGGTCCGCCACGAGCAGGGCGCCGGCCACGCCGCCACCGGATACGCGCAGGCCACCGGCAAGGTCGGCGTCTGCATGGCCACCTCGGGCCCCGGCGCCACCAACCTGGTCACCCCGATCGCCGACGCGCACATGGACTCCGTGCCGCTCGTCGCGATCACCGGCCAGGTCGCCTCCAAGGCCATCGGCACCGACGCCTTCCAGGAAGCCGACATCTGCGGCATCACGATGCCGATCACCAAGCACAACTTCCTGGTCACCAAGGCCGAGGACATCCCGCACACCATCGCCGAGGCCTTCCACATCGCCTCCACCGGCCGCCCCGGACCGGTCCTCGTCGACATCGCCAAGGACGCCCTCCAGGCGAAGACCACCTTCAGCTGGCCGCCCACCCAGGACCTGCCCGGCTACCGCCCGGTGACCAAGCCGCACGCCAAGCAGATCCGCGAGGCCGCCAAGCTGATCACCCAGTCCAAGCGCCCCGTGCTGTACGTCGGCGGCGGCGTCCTGAAGGCCGGGGCCACCGCCGAGCTGAAGGTCCTCGCGGAGCTGACCGGAGCGCCCGTCACCACCACCCTGATGGCGCTCGGCGCCTTCCCCGACAGCCACCCGCTGCACGTGGGAATGCCGGGCATGCACGGTGCGGTCACCGCCGTCACCGCGCTGCAGAAGGCCGACCTGATCGTCGCCCTCGGAGCCCGCTTCGACGACCGCGTCACCGGCAAGCTGGACAGCTTCGCCCCGTACGCCAAGATCGTCCACGCCGACATCGACCCCGCCGAGATCGGCAAGAACCGCACCGCCGACGTGCCGATCGTCGGTGACGCCCGCGAGGTCCTGGCCGACCTGGTCCAGGCTGTCCAGGTCGAGCACACCGAGGGCAACACCGGTGACTACACCGCCTGGTGGAAGGACCTCAACCGCTGGCGCGACACCTACCCGCTGGGCTACGACCTGCCCGAGGACGGCAGCCTCTCGCCGCAGCAGGTCATCCAGCGCATCGGGCAGCTCGCCCCCGAGGGCACGATCTTCGCGGCCGGTGTCGGACAGCACCAGATGTGGGCCTCCCACTTCATCGACTACGAGCAGCCCGCCACCTGGCTCAACAGCGGCGGCGCCGGAACGATGGGGTACGCGGTCCCCGCCGCGATGGGCGCCAAGGCCGGCATGCCCGACCGTACGGTCTGGGCCATCGACGGCGACGGCTGCTTCCAGATGACCAACCAGGAACTGACCACCTGCGCGCTCAACAACATCCCGATCAAGGTCGCCGTCATCAACAACGGCGCCCTCGGGATGGTCCGCCAGTGGCAGACCCTCTTCTACAACCAGCGCTACTCCAACACCGTGCTGCACTCCGGCCCGGACTCGGACGGCAACGCCGCCAAGGGAACCCGCGTCCCGGACTTCGTCAAGCTGTCCGAGGCCATGGGCTGCCACGCCATCCGCTGCGAGGACCCGGCCGACCTGAACAAGGTCATCGAAGAGGCCAACTCCATCAACGACCGCCCCGTCGTGATCGACTTCATCGTCCACGAGGACGCCATGGTCTGGCCGATGGTCGCCGCCGGCACCTCCAACGACGAGGTCCAGGCCGCGCGCGGCGTCCGTCCCGACTTCGGCGACAACGAAGACGACTGAGAGACAGAGAGAGAACGACTCCCATGTCCGAAAAGCACACGCTCTCCGTCCTGGTCGAGAACAAGCCCGGTGTCCTCGCCCGGATCACCGCCCTGTTCTCCCGACGCGGCTTCAACATCGACTCGCTCGCGGTCGGTACGACCGAGCACCCCGACATCTCCCGCATCACCATCGTCGTGAATGTCGAGGGCCTGCCCCTGGAGCAGGTGACCAAGCAGCTCAACAAGCTGGTCAACGTCCTGAAGATCGTCGAACTCGAGCCGTCCGCTGCGATCCAGCGGGAGCTCGTCCTGGTGAAGGTCCGCGCCGACAGCGAGACCCGCTCCCAGATCGTCGAGATCGTCCAGCTGTTCCGCGCCAAGACCGTCGACGTCTCCCCGGAGGCCGTCACGATCGAGGCGACCGGAGGGGCCGACAAGCTGGAGGCGATGCTCAAGATGCTGGAGCAGTACGGCATCAAGGAGCTCGTCCAGTCCGGCACCATCGCCATAGGGCGCGGCGCGCGCTCGATCACCGACCGGTCCCTGCGCGCCCTCGACCGCTCGGCCTGAGCCGACGGACCCGGGCGGAGCCACACACTCCGCTCGCATGGCGAGACCCGACAACGCATACGACGCACCCCGCCGTACGGTGGGACGCAACACCTGCACACCAAGGAGAAGACCCAGTGGCCGAGCTGTTCTACGACGACGATGCCGACCTGTCCATCATCCAGGGCCGCAAGGTCGCGGTTCTCGGTTACGGCAGCCAGGGCCACGCCCACGCGCTGTCGCTCCGTGACTCCGGCGTCGACGTCCGCGTCGGTCTGCACGAGGGCTCGAAGTCCAAGGCCAAGGCCGAGGAGCAGGGTCTGCGCGTGGTGACCCCCGCCGAGGCGGCCGCCGAGGCCGACGTCATCATGATCCTCGTCCCGGACCCGATCCAGGCCCAGGTCTACGAGGAGTCCGTCAAGGACAACCTCAAGGCGGGCGACGCGCTGTTCTTCGGCCACGGCCTGAACATCCGCTTCGGCTTCATCAAGCCCCCGGCCGACGTCGACGTCTGCATGGTCGCCCCCAAGGGCCCCGGCCACCTGGTCCGCCGCCAGTACGAGGAGGGCCGCGGCGTCCCCTGCATCGTGGCCGTCGAGCAGGACTCCACGGGCAAGGGCCTGGAGCTCGCCCTGTCGTACGCCAAGGGCATCGGCGGCACCCGCGCCGGCGTCATCAAGACCACCTTCACCGAGGAGACCGAGACCGACCTGTTCGGTGAGCAGGCCGTCCTCTGCGGTGGCACCGCCGCCCTGGTCAAGGCCGGTTTCGAGACGCTGACCGAGGCCGGCTACCAGCCCGAGATCGCGTACTTCGAGTGCCTCCACGAGCTGAAGCTCATCGTCGACCTCATGTACGAGGGCGGCCTGGAGAAGATGCGCTGGTCCATCTCGGAGACCGCCGAGTGGGGCGACTACGTCACCGGCCCCCGGATCATCACCGACGCCACCAAGGCCGAGATGAAGAAGGTCCTCGCCGAGATCCAGGACGGCACCTTCGCCAAGAACTGGATGGCCGAGTACCACAACGGTCTGCCCAAGTACAACGAGTACAAGAAGGCCGACAGCGACCACCTGCTGGAGACCACGGGCCGCGAGCTGCGCAAGCTCATGAGCTGGGTGAACGACGAAGAGGCCTAGGCCTCGGGGGAGCGGGGCGGGTCCATGACGGACCCGCCCCGCTCCACAATGCCCCAGGGGCGGTCCGTACGGGTGTACACCACGTCCACCCTCGTGCGGGTGATCCTTCCACGGGGGCGCGGTACACAGCCCGTCGCATGACTACACTTCTCAACACATACACGCGTCAGGGCCCACAGTGTCGTGCGTCTACCACGCGGCTAGCCCCTCCACCGCCTGCGGCCGTCGGGACGGCCGTCCGCACTGGACTTGTGAGGACTCACGTGAGCTCGAAACCTGTCGTACTCATCGCTGAAGAGCTGTCGCCCGCCACGGTCGACGCCCTGGGTCCGGATTTCGAGATCCGGCACTGCAACGGCGCGGACCGCGCCGAGCTGCTCCCCGCGATCGCCGACGTCGACGCGATCCTGGTGCGCTCCGCCACCAAGGTCGACGCCGAGGCCCTGGCCGCCGCCAGGAAGCTCCGGGTCGTGGCCCGCGCGGGCGTCGGTCTGGACAACGTGGACGTCTCCGCCGCCACCAAGGCCGGCGTGATGGTCGTCAACGCCCCGACCTCCAACATCGTCACCGCCGCCGAGCTGGCCTGCGGTCTGCTGGTGGCCACCGCGCGCAACATCCCGCAGGCCAACACCGCGCTCAAGAACGGCGAGTGGAAGCGCTCCAAGTACACCGGGGTCGAGCTCAGCGAGAAGGTCCTCGGCGTCGTCGGCCTCGGCCGCATCGGCGTCCTGGTCGCCCAGCGCATGTCGGCCTTCGGCATGAAGATCGTCGCCTACGACCCCTACGTCCAGCCGGCCCGCGCCGCGCAGATGGGCGTCAAGCTCCTCAGCCTGGACGAGCTGCTGGAGGTCGCCGACTTCATCACCGTGCACCTGCCGAAGACCCCCGAGACCCTCGGTCTCATCGGGGACGAGGCGCTGCACAAGGTGAAGCCGTCGGTCCGCATCGTCAACGCCGCGCGCGGCGGGATCGTCGACGAGGAGGCGCTGTACTCCGCCCTCAAGGAGGGCCGCGTCGCCGGCGCCGGCCTCGATGTGTACGCGAAGGAGCCCTGCACGGACTCCCCGCTGTTCCAGTTCGACCAGGTCGTCTGCACCCCGCACCTCGGCGCCTCCACCGACGAGGCCCAGGAGAAGGCGGGCATCGCGGTCGCCAAGTCGGTGCGCCTCGCCCTCGCCGGTGAGCTGGTCCCGGACGCGGTCAACGTCCAGGGCGGCGTCATCGCCGAGGACGTACGCCCCGGTCTGCCGCTCGCCGAGAAGCTCGGCCGGATCTTCACCGCGCTCGCGGGCGAGGTCGCGGCCCGCCTCGACGTCGAGGTGTACGGCGAGATCACCCAGCACGACGTCAAGGTGCTGGAGCTCTCCGCGCTCAAGGGCGTCTTCGAGGACGTCGTCGACGAGACCGTCTCCTACGTCAACGCCCCGCTGTTCGCGCAGGAGCGCGGTGTCGAGGTCCGCCTCACCACCAGCTCCGAGTCGCCCGACCACCGCAACGTGGTCACCGTGCGCGGCACGCTCGGCAGCGGCGAGGAGGTCGCGGTCTCCGGCACGCTGGCCGGCCCGAAGCACCTGCAGAAGATCGTGGCCATCGGCGAGCACGACGTGGACCTGGCGCTCGCCGACCACATGGTCGTCCTGCGCTACCAGGACCGTCCCGGTGTCGTCGGCGCGGTCGGCAAGATCCTCGGCGAGGCCGGGCTGAACATCGCGGGCATGCAGGTCTCGCGGGCCACCGAGGGCGGCGAGGCGCTGGTCGTCCTCACCGTCGACGAGACGGTCCCGCAGCCGGTGCTGACCGAGATCGCCGAGGAGATCGGCGCGTCCTCGGCCCGCTCGGTGAACCTCACCGACTGACCCACCCTGTACGACCCCGGCTGCCGGGCACCCCTTCTCCGGGGCGCCCGGCAGCCGCGTTTTCGGGGGCCGATCGGCCCGATCCGCCCCTATGGGCCCGGGGTTGGGCCCTGGGACCCACGACGCGCGAGGCCCCCGACCCTAGGGTGACCGGTTGTCATGTCACTCATGGGCACCGGGGGTCGGATCACGTATGTCTGCTGTCGGTGGCATACCCGTAGCGGGAGGCCCGGCTCCGGCCGCCGCCCCCCGGCGTGACCTACCGGGCCCGCTCGCCGTGGTCCGGGTGGCCCTCCTCGTCCTGCTCGGCGCGACGGTCCTCGGCGCGGTCGGCCTCTCCGGCTCGGCGATCGCCGCCGACGCCATGGGCGCCCAGGTGTTCGGCATCCTGCTGTACGCCTCCGCGCCCGGGGTGCTCTGCGCCCTGCTGGCCCGGCATCTGCGTACGGGCGGCAGGCGCGTGCTGTGGGGGATCGTCGCCGTCCAGATCTGGCTGATCATCGGCGGCCTCGGCAACGTGTCGGACGGGTCGCCGGACGGTTTCACGCAGCTCGTCCTGCCCGTCCTGATCCTGGTGCTGCTGCGCCGTCCGCAGAGCCGCGCGTGGTTCCTGCTGCCGCCCCGGGAGCGCGGGGAGCCGCCGAAGTTCTCGCTCCCGCACATGATCACGTGGAAGCGGGACCGGGGGCAGTCCGCGCTGGAGTACCTGGGCCTGGTCCTGATCGTCGTCGCGCTGATCGGGGCGCTGACGGTGGGCGGCCTCGGCGGCCGGATCACGGAGGGGCTCCAGTCGGCGATCTGCTCGCTGACGGGCAGCTCGTGCCCGGTGTCGCCCGGAGGCAGCGACACCGTCGCGGGAGACGACCCGGGCGGCGGAGCGGACGGCGGTACGTCGGGGAGCGCGGACGGCGGCGCGGATGGCGGAGCCGACGGGGGTGCCGCCGACGGTGGTTCGACCACGACGGGCGGCACGACCGGCGGCGAAGCGACGGGTGGCTCCGGCGGCGACGCGACGGGCGGCACGGGCGGGACCGGCGGGACGGAAGGCACCGGCGGCTCCGAAGGCACCCAAGGCACTGGCGGCACCCAAGGCTCCAGCGGCTCCGAAGGCACCCAGGGCAGCGGCGGTACGACCGGCGGGACCGGCGGGGAGAGCTCGGGCGGCCCCGGCTCCACCACGACGGGTGGCGGCACCGGCGGCCCCGACGACAACGGGCGCCCCGGCACCGGCGAGGACACCTTCCCCGAGGACCACGAGGAGCCCGAGGCCGCCTACGACGTGCAGGCGTCCGACGACGGCGAGGGGGAGGGCGGCGAGCAGGCCGAGGAGCAGGAGGACTGCGGCGGCTGGGGCTTCTTCGGCTGCGCCTGGGACCGTACGACCCAGGTCTTCAAGGGGCTGGTGGTCGACGGGATCTGGGGCGACATCTCCGGGATCATCGACCTGTTCAAGCCCGAGACCTGGTCGGGTCTGGTCGACTACGGCAAGCAGCTCGGTGACCAGTGGGTCCAGGACTCCTCGGGCGCGGGCGACAAGTGGTCCGACGGCGACTACCTGGGTGCGCTCTGGGACTGGGGCGGGGCCTCCGTCAACACGGTGGTCACGGTCGGCGACGACATCTTCGTCGGCGACGAGGTCCGCGAGCGCTGGAACAACGGAGAGAAGACCCGGGCCGTCACCGATGTGATCTGGAACGTCGGCTCGCTCTTCATCCCCGGCTACAACGTCGCGAAGGTGGTCGGCAAGGCCGGGAAACTCGGCAAGCTCGGCAAGGTGGCCTCCGAGGTCGCGGACGCGGCGGGCGATGCGAGCACGGCCGCCCGCCGGGCCCGGCAGGCCGCGGACGCGGGCGATCTCGACGGCGTACGCAAGGCGGCGAAGGAGGCCGACGAGGCGGCGGACAGCGCCGAGGACGCGGCGCGCCGCACCGGCTGCGCGATCGCGGGCGGACCGCCCAGGGTGCCGTACGGCGGAGGCGGCGGCGGGTCCGGCGGTGTGCCGGGCGCCGGCACCGGGGTGCTGGCGGGCGGCTCGCCGGGCCGGATCCTCCTCGCCGAGGGCGGCTGCGACGAGGCGGCCAAGAAGGCGGCCGAGGAGGCGCGGGCGGCGGAACGCCAGGCCCACCTGGATCAGAAGCGGCTGGAGGAGCCCGAGCGGGCGCGCAAGGCGGAGGCGGACAAGAAGCAGTACCCGCAGCCGGCACGCAACGACACCTCCGACCCCCGCAACTACAGTCCGCCGTCCTGGGCCGACGACCTCAAGGACCGCACGCTCGGCGACGCCGACGCGGGCGACGGCTACTGGGCCAGCCGGGACCGCAACCCGGCGCCCAACTGGAAGAACGAGTCCTGGCTCCGCTACCAGGAGCAGGTGACCGGCACCAACCGCGGCCAGGAGTACGTCGTTCCGCATCCGCGCGAGGGCAAGCCGGCGGTGGAGTACGACGGTTGGGACTCCTCACGGCAGACGTTCCTGGAGGCCAAGAACGGCTACGGCAGCTATCTGTCCAAGACCGACAGCGGTACCCTCACCCCGTCCGGCAAGGACAAGTTCGTCACCGAGGCCCGCGCCCAGGTCGAGGCGTCCGGCGGCCGGAGCGTGGAGTGGCACTTCTCCGACCCGGACGTCGCCAAGGCCGCCCGCAAGGCGTTCCGTGACGAGGGCCTGCCGATCAAAGTGGTCCACACCAAGCCCCACCCGGGCGACAGCACCAGGAAACCGGAAGCCTTCGACGATTAGCCGATACCCGGCCCGGGGGCGTCGGGCCGAGTAGCCTGCAACGCGTGGTGATCCCCGGCCGCCGGCCGGCCGGGGGAGCCGCGTGCAGCGGGCAGGCCGACGGAGGAGAGACGAGCATGCGACGTGTAGTGCGGGGCTTCTGGGGTCCCCGGCCGGAGCCGGTCGAGGCGGTGGCCGGCCGATGGCTGCGGACCCTCGACGGGCTGGCCGAACTGGTCCCGCAGGCGGCCGACGCCTGGAGCCAGGTCCACGGGAACGGGCCCGCCACCGCATTCACCACCGACCGGGACGCCCTGCTCGGCGCGCTCCGCACCGCCCAGAGCGCGACCGACTGGTCGGATCTCACCGGCACCGGGCTGCGGCTCGTCGGTACCGGCGCGCCCGGCTGGCAGGCCGAGGTCAGCGGACTGGCCGGGGGCGCGCCGGAGTTCCTGCTCCAGTCGCTCGCGATCATCCTGCACGCCCCGGACGAGGCCGTGGTCCCCGAGGAGGCCCTGCTCACCCTCGTCGCCCGGGTCTGGGAGCCGGACTTCGGCGATGTGAGCGACGACGACGTGCTGGACGCACTGGAGGACGACGCCGGCTACTCCGTCGGCGACCCCCTCGTCGGTCGCACCGGCTACCTGTCCCCGGCCCGCGCCGCCCTCGTCCCTGACGACCTGGAGACGGTACGCGAACCCCTCCCCGGCGGCGGGGAGTTGCTGAGTATCGCGGCTCCGGGCGACAGCGCGACCGTGGTGCGGGTGTACGAACGGCTCCGCGAGGCGGGAGCCCTGGCGCCGCTGCCCCGCCCGATGGACCGGGCGGTGCTGTGACCTCCCGGGCGGGCGAGCCCTTCGACACGGACCGTGCGGCGGCCGAGGTGACCGAGCTGCTCACCGCTCCCGTACCGGCCGACGGCCCCACCACCGCCGTGGGCGACCCGGTCACCGAGGAGTGGACGGTCACCACCGGGGCGGGCTTCCGGATCGTCCCGCTCTGGGAGGGCGACCCGCTCACCGGTGTGTACGCCCCCGAGTGGAACGACGCCGAGGAGGCCGCCGCGTCCCATCTCGCCGAGCTGGCCCGGGCGTTGGACGCACGCTGGGGGCCGCACCGCACGGTGCGGCTGGACGGGCCGCTGATGCGCCGGCAGGGCGGATCGACGGTGGAGCCGCTGTTCGAGGCGCTGTTCTCCGAAGACCTGTACGGGGACCTGGAGGTCTGGGGCCCCGTCGATCCGGGCGGCCGGTGGATCGGCCTGATCGTCGGCCACAGTGACGGGGACGCGCCGTTCGTGCTGGCCGCCCTGGTCAGCGACCGCCCGGTCCCCGAACCGGCACCCTTCGACGGGCCGTTGTGAGGCCCGTCCGGCTCCGCCCGATGCCGGCAGGCGCGGGCCGGAGCCGCTGATATGGTCCGTCGACATCAGCGCTCCCGTGAGCTGTCCCGTGCTGGAGAAGGTTCATGAAACTGCTTCCCCTGTTCATCCGGCGGCCGATCGAAGCGGTGTACGAGCGCCGGCTCGCCGCCGGCCTGGTGGGCCTGCCGCGCCCCCAGCACGTCGGGATCATGGTCGACGGCAACCGGCGCTGGGCCCGCAAGGCCGGGCACACGGACGTCCGGGAGGGCTACCGGGCGGGCGGTGCCAAGGTGACCACGTTCCTGGGCTGGTGCACGGCCGCCGGGATCGAGCACGTGACCCTCTTCATGCTCTCCGACGACAACCTGGGCCGCCCCGCCGAGGAACTCGGCCCGCTGATCGAGGTCATCGAGGAGACCGTCCGGGACATCACGGCCGAGGGCCGGGACTGGGAGGTCCGGGCGATCGGCTCGCTCGACATGCTGCCCGGCACCAGCGCCCGGGTGCTCAAGGAGGCCACCGCCGCCACGGCCGGGCGCGGCGGCCTCAAGGTGGACGTGGCGGTCGGCTACGGCGGCCGGCGCGAGATCGTCGACGCCGTGAAGAGCGCCTTCGAGGAGCACATCGCGGCCGGCGGCGACCCGGCCGAACTGGTCGCCCGGTTCGGGATCGACGACATCTCCCGGCACCTCTACTCACCCGTCGCCGACCACACCGACTTCATCATCCGCACCTCCGGCGAACAGCGCCTGTCCGGCTTCCTGCTCTGGCAGTCCGCGTACGCCGAGATGCACTGGGTGGACTGCTACTGGCCGGCGTTCCGGCACGTGGACTTCCTGCGCGCGCTGCGCTCGTACGCCAACCGGGAGCGCCGCTTCGGCAAGTGAGCGGTCCAGGCCCTACAGCCGGGCCCGCTTCACCGCCATGTGCAGCAGCAGCCGGTCCTCCCCGTCGTTCAGGTCGAGGCCGGTGATCTGCTGGATCCGGGAGAGCCGGTAGTAGAGCGTCTGGCGGTGGATGCCCAGGGCGGCGGCCGTCCGGCTCGCCTGGCCCGCGCAGTCCAGGAACACCTCGGCGGTGTGCGCCAGCTCCCGGTGCAACGGGGTCAGCAGCGAGGCGATCGCCGGGTCGCCGGGGTCGTTGCCGGTGCCCGGGAGCGCGGTCAGCAGGCGGTACGGGCCGATCGACGACCACTGCGCCACGGGGCCGAGACGGGGCTCGGCCCGGGCCGCGCGGGCCGCCGCCGTGGCCTCGCGCCAGGAGACCGTCAGCTGGTCCAGGCCCCGGCGCGGCGTGGCGATCCCCCCGGTGACGGCGGGGTCCGCGCCCGCGCGCAACCGGTCCGCCGCGCTCAGGGCGGGGTCCGGGCGGTCCGGCGAGCGCAGTCGGACGAGCGCGGCCAGCGACAGGGGCCCGGCGGCCCCCGGCACGGGGACCGTCGCCAGCGCGGCCGCCGACGCCACGCCCCGTACCGACGGCGTGTCCTCCGCCCACGGCGTCACGCACACCACCGTGTGCAGCCCCTCCGCGTCCCGGCCCAGGGCCTCGCCGAGCGCGGCGACGGCGGTGTCGTGCTGCCGGCCGGGGCCCGCCGTGAGCACCGCGCCGAACTCCCGTGAGAGGTCCGCGCCCGCCCGCGCCTCGTCGAAGAGGAGTGCCCCGATCCGTGCGGCCACCTCCATCGCGGCGGCCAGCTGCTCGTCGGTCGGGCCCGGGTCCGCGTCGAGCAGCCAGACGTAACCGAGGACGACACCCCGATGGCGTACCGGAAGGCAGATGCGGTCCCGGAACACCCCGGCCTCGGGCGCGGCGGGGATCCGGACGGGCCCGGTGGCCCGGGTGATGCCGAACCCCTCGAACCAGGCGCGGACGGCGGGGGTGGAGCGGCGGGTCAGGATCGAGCGGGTGCGGACCGGGTCCATCGCGCTGTCGTCGTCGCTGTCGTGGGCTCCGAAGGCGACCAGGCCGAAGTCCCGGTTCTCCAGGGTGGCCGGAGCGTCGAGGAGGGAGGAGATCTCGTCGACCAGTTCCTGGTAATCGCCTGTCACTCCGCCATTCTGCACCTCCGCGCGGCTTTCCTCATACAGATGTCTGAGATGGCGGCCACGGATGCGTGACAGGTGTCGATGGCACAGCCCGCACGGGGTACCTAGATTTCACAGTGGTTATCCGTGCCGTACCGGTTCGTTCATGTTCGTACCGTTACGGCCCCTCGTCCGTACATTCGTGGAGGTGCCCCGTGCTGGGTCCCGTGATTCTCGCCGCATCGCGCAGCGACAAGATGCGCCGGTTCATCTCGGCCGCGCCCGGCACCAAGCAGGTCGTCGACCGCTTCATCGCCGGCGAGACCGTCGACCAGGTCGTCCCGATCGTCGAGGACGCCGCGGACAAGGGCCTGGAGGTCACGCTCGACGTCGTCGGCGAGGACATCACCACCCCCGCGCAGGCCGAGGCCGCCCGCGACGCCTACCTGGAGCTCGTCGAGCGCCTGAAGGTCCTGGACCTGGGCCCGCGCGCCGAGATGTCCGTCAAGCTGTCGATGTTCGGCCAGGCGCTGGAGAACGGCCACGAGCTGGCCCTCGCCAACGTCCGCCCGGTCGTCGAGGCGGCCGCCGCCATCGGCACCACGGTCACCCTGGACGCCGAGGACCACACGACCCTCGACTCGATGTTCGCCATCCACGAGGAGCTGCGGAAGGACTTCCCGCAGACCGGCTGCGTCATCCAGTCCTACCTCTTCCGCACCGAGGACGACGCCCGCCGCCTGGCCGAGGCCGGCAGCCGCGTCCGCATCGTGAAGGGCGCCTACAAGGAGCCCGCCTCCGTCGCGTACCAGGACAAGGCCGAGATCGACAAGGCGTACGTCCGCATCACCCGGATCCTGATGGAGGGCGAGGGCTACCCGATGATCGGGTCGCACGACCCCCGTCTCATCGCCATCGCCCAGGAGCTCGGCCGCCAGGCCGGGCGCAAACTGGACGAGTACGAGTTCCAGATGCTGTACGGCATCCGCAGCGACGAGCACGTCCGGCTCGCGGCCGAGGGCCACCGGATGCGCGTCTACACGGCGTACGGCACCGACTGGTACGGATACTTCATGCGCCGCCTCGCGGAGAAGCCGGCCAACCTGCTGTTCTTCGGCCGCTCGATCCTCACCAAGGGCTGAGCGGCCCCCGGGCCGACCCACACCCCCGCCGACATCAAGGAGACAAGGCACTCATGGACGCCGTCACCCAGGTCCCCGCGCCGGTCAACGAGCCGGTCCACTCCTACGCGCCCGGATCCCCGGAGCGCGCCCGCCTGGAGGTGAAGCTCAAGGAGCTCGCCGACAACCCGATCGACCTGCCGATGACCATCGGCGGCGAGAAGCGGATGGGCGGCGGCGAGCGGGTCAACGTCGTACAGCCGCACAACCACCAGGCCGTCATCGGCACCTTCGCCGGCGCCACCGAGCAGGACGCCCAGGACGCCATCGACGCGGCCCTCGCCGCCGCTCCGGCCTGGCGCGCGATGTCCTTCGACGACCGCGCCGCGATCATCCTGCGCGCCGCCGAGCTGCTGTCGGGCCCCTGGCGCGAGACGCTGGCCGCCTCCACCATGCTGGGCCAGTCCAAGACCGCTCAGCAGGCCGAGATCGACACCCCCTGCGAGCTCATCGACTTCTGGCGCTTCAACGTGCACTACGCGCGCCAGATCCTCGCCGAGCAGCCCCCGGCCAACTCCCCGGGCGTCTGGAACCGCATGGACCACCGCCCGCTGGAGGGCTTCGTCTACGCGATCACGCCCTTCAACTTCACAGCCATCGCGGGCAACCTCCCCACCGCCCCCGCCCTCATGGGCAACGTCGTGGTGTGGAAGCCGTCCCCGACGCAGACCCACGCCGCCGTGCTGCTGATGCAGCTCCTGGAAGAGGCCGGGCTGCCCAAGGGCGTCATCAACCTGGTCACCGGCGACGGCATCGCCGTCTCCGAGGTGGCGCTGAACCACCGCGACCTGGCCGGTATCCACTTCACCGGCTCGACCCCCACCTTCCAGCACCTGTGGAAGACGGTCGGCAACAACATCGCCAACTACCGCACCTACCCGCGGCTCGTCGGCGAGACCGGCGGCAAGGACTTCGTCGTCGCGCACCCCAGCGCCGACCGCGCCATCCTGAAGACCGCGCTGACCCGTGGCTCCTTCGAGTTCCAGGGCCAGAAGTGCTCCGCTTCCTCGCGGGCGTACGTCCCCGCCTCCATCTGGAACTCCGGTTTCAAGGAGGAGTTCGCGGCCGAGGTCGACGGCATCACGATGGGTGACGTCACCGACCTGAGCAACTTCATCGGGGCCGTCATCGACGACCGCTCGTTCGCCAAGAACAAGGCCGCGATCGACCGCGCCAAGTCCGACCCGACCTGCACGGTCATCGCGGGCGGCACCTACGACGACTCGGTGGGCTACTTCGTCCGCCCGACCGTCATCGTGTGCACCGACCCCGAGAACGAGGTCTTCACGACCGAGTACTTCGGCCCGATCCTCGCCATCCACGTGTACGAGGACGAGGACTACGACGCCATGCTCGCGCAGATGGAGTCCGTCTCCGACTACGCGCTGACCGGCTCGGTCATCGCGGGCGACCGCGCGGCCGCCGCGTACACGATGGACAAGCTCCGCTACGCCGCGGGCAACTTCTACATCAACGACAAGTCGACCGGCGCCGTCGTCGGCCAGCAGCCCTTCGGCGGCGGCCGTGCCTCCGGCACCAACGACAAGGCGGGCGCCCCGCAGAACCTCCAGCGCTGGACCCTGACCCGGGCCATCAAGGAGACGCTGGTCCCGCCGACCGACTACACCTACCCCCACCAGGGCTGACGCCCTCCCGGGGCACCGCAGCACGGCGCCCCGGACCCGGGGTCCTTCCGAGGGCCCCCGCAGAGCACCGCCCCCCGACCGGCCCCCCTGCCGGCCGGGGGGCGGTTTCCATGTGCGCGCCCGCGTACGGGGCCTTCGGCGCGGTCCCGGGTCACGCGGTCTTGTGGTTTAGGTAATGGGCATGTCAAATTCCTTCTCGGTACGTCCCCACACGTCACCCGAGAAGGAGTTCCCCCATGAGACGCAACTCCCGCGCGCGCATCGGCGTTTCCCTGCTGCTCGTCGTCGGCGCCCTCGGCCTCGGAGCCGCCCCCTCCACCGCCGCCGGCACCCCGGCCGCCGCCCCCTCGGCGATCCCCGCCCCGTCCGCGTACGCCCTCGACGCCCAGGTCGACCGCGCGCTCGGCACCGCCACCGCCGGAACCTACCTCGACGCGAAGACCGGGAAGCTGGTCGTCACCGTCACCACCGACCGGGCCGAGGAGCAGGCCCGGGCCGCCGGCGCCACTGTCCGCCGGGTGGCCCGCAGCGCCGCCCAGCTCGACGCCGCCATGGAGACCCTGGAGGCCGAGGCGAAGATCACCGGTACCTCCTGGGGGATCGACCCGCGCACCAACCGGGTCGCCGTCGAGGCCGACTCCTCCGTCTCCGCCCGCGACATGGCCCGCCTCGAAGCCGTCGCCGAACGGCTCGACGGCGCGGTCGCCATCAAGCGCGTCCCCGGGGAGTTCCACCGTGAGGTGCTCGGCGGCGGCGCGATCTACGGCGGCGGCAGCCGCTGCTCGGCCGCCTTCAACGTCACCAAGGGCGGGGCCCGTTACTTCGTGACCGCTGGTCACTGCACCAACATCTCCGCCAACTGGTCGGCCAGCTCCGGCGGTTCGGTCATCGGCGTCCGGGAGGGCACCAGCTTCCCGACCAACGACTACGGCATCGTCCGCTACACCGACGGCTCCTCGCCCGCCGGAACCGTCGACCTCTACAACGGCTCCACCCGCGACATCACCTCCGCCGCCAACGCCGTCGTCGGCCAGGCCATCCAGAAGAGCGGCTCCACGACCAAGGTGACCTCCGGCACGGTCACCGCGGTCAACGTCACCGTCAACTACGGTGACGGGCCCGTCTACAACATGGTCCGCACCACCGCCTGCTCGGCCGGCGGCGACAGCGGCGGCGCGCACTTCGCCGGATCCGTCGCCCTCGGCATCCACTCCGGCAGCTCCGGCTGCTCGGGCACCGCGGGCTCGGCCATCCACCAGCCGGTCACCGAGGCGCTCTCCGCGTACGGCGTGACGGTGTACTGAGCCACGCCCCGTACGGCGGTGAGGGGCGGCCGAGCCGCGCCCCGTACGGCGTGACGGTGCACTGAGCCACCGGCGCTCCCTTACCGCAGCGAACCGATACCCGCCCGGACCGCCGTGCCCCCGGTCCGGGCGGGTTATCCGTGTGCGGGCGGCCGCCCCCGCGCGCGAGGATGGGCCCCATGACCGAGCCCGCCGTGCGCACCGCCCCCACCTTCGAGCTGACCGCCGCCGAGCGCGCGGAGATCCGCGACCTGCTCGACGCCGCCTTCGAGGGCGACTTCGCCGACGAGGACTGGGAGCACACCCTCGGCGGCGTGCACGCCCTGATCCGGGACCCGGACGGCCACCTGATCGCCCACGGCTCCGTCGTCCAGCGCCGCGTCCTGCACGCGGACCGCTCCTACCGCGCCGGTTACGTCGAAGGCGTCGCCGTCCGCGCCGATCACCGCCGGGGCGGCCTCGGCCACCGGATCATGGCCGACCTGGAGCACGTCATCGACGCGGCCCACGACTTCGGGGCCCTCTCCGCCTCCGACGCGGGCGCGGCCCTGTACGCCGCGCGCGGCTGGCAGATCTGGCCGGGCCGGCTCACCGCCCTCGGCCCGGACGGCCCGCTCCCGCTCCCGGAGGAGGAGGGCAGCACCTACGTCCGCCCGGCGGCCGGACACCCCCTGCCCGCTCCCGTCCACGCGTTGGCCTTCGACTGGCGGAACGGCGACCTCCTCTGAGCCGACGGGCCGCTCGGAGCTGACGGGGGCCGCTCGCGGACGGACTGCCTCCAGGGCTGTGACCTGCACTGATCCAAGAGGCCGTCTCAGATAGTAGGAAGTCCGACTAACTGTGGAGACAGGACGGCCCGACTGTCCTAACTTGGTAGAAGCCGAACGCATCGCTCGATCGAGCGACCGGCGGATGGTGGCGCACGCCCGAAGCAGGCAACCCCTGCCGCGTACGCTCCCCGCCCCTTCCGGCACCTCGAAATCCGATCCCGTTCCCCACCACCGCGCGGCGCTGTGCCGCCCGTGCCGGTGCCACGCGATCTCAGGAATCTCAAGGAGTCGATCCATCATGGCCGAGACCACTGTCCGCCGCGTCCGTCACACCTCCCGCCAGGCCGAGGCCGAGCGCCGCAACGCCGCCGCCGCCCTCCAGCGCGCCCTGGACCGCCGCGACAACGGCGGCGAGACCGGCCACTGAGCCGCCGCCTCCGCAGCCGTTGCGCCGGCCCGTTTCCGGCCGTCCCGCCGCACCACCCACCCCACCCCGAACATCCGTGCGTCCGTCCATATGGTGGACGTCGGATGTCATGGGGTGGGACGCACCGTTAGGCTCCCGGCATGTCTCGCAGCATCGATCTCGCAGTGATCCCCGGTGACGGAATCGGCCAGGAAGTCGTGGCCCAGGGCCTCAAGGTCCTCAACGCTGTCCTCCCGCAGGATGTGAAGCTGGAGACCAAGGAGTACGACCTCGGCGCCCAGCGCTGGCACCGCACCGGCGACACCCTCCCGGACGCGGAGCTGGAAGCCCTCAAGAACCACGACGCCATCCTCCTCGGCGCGATCGGCGACCCGTCCGTGCCGTCGGGCGTCCTGGAGCGCGGGCTGCTGTTGAAGCTGCGTTTCGCCTTCGACCACTTCATCAACCTGCGCCCCTCCAAGCTCTTCCCGAACACCGCGACCCCGCTCGCCGGCCGCCCCGACATCGACTTCGTCGTCGTCCGCGAGGGCACCGAGGGCCCGTACACCGGCAACGGCGGCTCGCTGCGCACCGGCACCCCCGCCGAGGTCGCCACCGAGGTCAGCGTCAACACGGCCTACGGCGTCGAGCGTGTGGTCCGGGACGCCTTCGAGCGCGCGGCCGCCCGGCCCCGCAAGAAGCTGACGCTGGTCCACAAGAACAACGTCCTCGTCTACGCCGGCCACCTGTGGAAGAACACCTTCGACCGGGTCGCCGCCGAATACCCGCAGGTCAGCACCGACTACCTGCACGTCGACGCCGCGACGATCTTCTTCGTCACCCAGCCGGAGCGCTTCGACGTCATCGTCACCGACAACCTCTTCGGCGACATCCTCACCGACCTGGCCGCCGCCGTCACCGGCGGAATCGGCCTGGCCGCCTCCGGCAACATCAACCCGACGGGCGCGTTCCCGTCGATGTTCGAGCCGGTCCACGGCTCCGCCCCCGACATCGCCGGGCAGGGCAAGGCCGACCCGACCGCCACGATCCTCTCCGTCGCCCTCCTGCTGCGTCACCTCGGCTACGACACCGAGGCCACGCGCATCGAGGACGCCGTCTCCGCCGATCTCGCGGAGCGCGACGGGGGCACTGCGCGGACGACCGACGAGATCGGCGACGCCCTCGCGGTACGCGTAGCGAGCTGACCCGACGACTCCACTTCGAAGCCGCCGGGTCGCATCAGCGCCCGGCGGCTTCTCCTGTGCGGCCCCCGGGTGCCACCATCGACCTCTGGACCGCATTCACACCATTTCGTGCACGGCCCCCCGCAAGTGATAATCGAACGCGGGGCCGTGGCTCGCGGTGAAGCTCGGACGTCCTAGGACCTGACCGGAAAACGTCGGGCCGAGGTGGCGTGAGCGCGGTCCATCACACACAAGACCGGTGAAGGACACGCACTCATGACGACGCCCACGATCGAGCTCAAGCCCTCCTCGAACCCGCTGTCCGACGCGGAGCGCGCGGCGATCCTGGCCAGCCCCGGATTCGGCCGGCACTTCACCGATCACATGGTGACCATCCGCTGGACCGAGGGCCGCGGCTGGCACGACGCGCAGCTGGTCCCCTACGGCCCGCTGTCGCTGGACCCGGCCAACATGACCCTGCACTACGCGCAGGAGATCTTCGAGGGGCTCAAGGCCTACCGCCAGCCCGACGGCACGGTCGCCTCCTTCCGCCCCGACGCCAACGCCCGCCGCTTCCAGCGCTCGGCCGCCCGGCTCGCCATGCCCGAGCTGCCCGTCGAGACGTTCATCGCGGCGTGCGACGCGCTGGTCCAGCAGGACAAGGCGTGGGTCCCGGCCCACGGCGGCGAAGAGTCCCTCTACCTGCGCCCGTTCATGATCGCCACCGAGGTCGGCCTCGGTGTGAAGCCGGCCAACGAGTACCTCTTCCTCGTCATCGCCTCGCCCGCCGGCGCCTACTTCCCCGGTGGCGTGAAGCCGGTCTCCATCTGGCTCTCCGAGAACCGCGTCCGCGCCGTCCCCGGCGGCATGGGCGACGCCAAGACCGGCGGCAACTACGCCGCCTCCCTCCTCGCCCAGGCCGAGGCAGCCGAGCACGGCTGCGCCCAGGTCGCCTACCTCGACGCGGTCGAGCACAAGTGGGTCGAGGAGCTCGGCGGCATGAACCTCTACTTCGTGTACGCCCAGGAGGACGGCTCGAAGAAGATCGTCACCCCGTCCCTCACCGGCTCCCTGCTCGCCGGCGTCACCCGCGACTCCCTCCTCAAGGTCGCCCAGGACCTCGGTTACGGCTCCGAGGAAGGCCGGGTCTCCATCGACCAGTGGCGCGACGACTCCGCCGACGGCACCCTCCTGGAGGTCTTCGCCTGCGGCACCGCCGCCGTCATCACCCCCGTCGGCCTGGTGAAGTCCGCGGGCGGCGAGTGGACCCAGAGCGGCGGCGAGCCCGGCGAGGTCACCATGAAGCTGCGGGAGCGCCTGCTCGACATCCAGCGCGGTGTCGTCGAGGACACCCACGGCTGGATGCACCCGCTCGGCTAGGGGATTCTCCGGCCCCCAAAGGCCGCACCGGCTCCGTAGCCGGTGCGGCCTTTTCCGTGCCCGGCATATTGAACGCCACTCTAAGCGAGGCCGAAAGCCCCTGTGAAGGGGCCATGGGAAAGCGTTAGAGTGGCGCTCTAACTCATCGTCCCAGGACCAGGAGTCTTCATGCCCGCCGCCCCCGCCCCCTTCCGTATGCCTCCCGAGTGGGCCCCGCACGAGCGCACCTGGATGGCCTGGCCGGGGCCCAACCCGACCTTCGCCGCCGATGCCGAGCTGGCGGAGGCCCGCCGCGCCTGGGCCGCCGTCGCCCGGGCCGTACGCCGCTTCGAGCCGGTCACGATGGTGGTCGGGCCGGGTCAGGAGGAGGGGGCGGCGGCGCTGCTCGGGCCCGACGTCGAGCTGGTCGTGCGGCCGCTCGACGACGCCTGGATGCGGGACATCGGCCCCACCTTCGTCACCGACGGCCGCACCCTCGCCGCCGTCGACTGGACGTTCAACGGCTGGGGCGCCCAGGACTGGGCCCGCTGGGAGAACGACCAGCACATCGCCCGGGCCGTCGCCGAGCTCACCGGCGTACCCGCCCACAGCTCCCCGCTCGTCAACGAGGGCGGCGCGATCCACGTGGACGGCGAGGGGACCGTCCTGCTCACCGAGACCGTCCAGCTCGGCGAGGAGCGCAACCCCGGCTGGAGCCGCGAGCAGGTGGCGGCGGAGATCCACGCCCGCCTGGGCACCGAGAAGGCGATCTGGCTGCCCCGCGGGCTGACCGGCGACTACGGGACGTACGGCACGCTCGGCCATGTCGACATCGTCGCCGCCTTCGCCCGCCCGGGCACCGTCCTCGTCCACGTCCAGCCCGACCCGGCCCACCCCGACCACGAGGTCTCCCGGGAGCTGCTGGACGTCCTGCGCGCCGCCACGGACGCCAGGGGCCGCGCCCTGGAGGTCGTCGAGGTGCCCGCGCCCACCGTGCTGCGCGACGAGGACGGCGAGTGGGTCGACTACTCCTACATCAACCACTACCTCTGCAACGACGGCGTGGTCCTCTGCGCCTTCGACGACCCGCGCGACGAGGAGGCCGCCGCGATCTTCCGGGGCCTCTTCCCGGACCGTACGGTGACCCTCGTCGACGCCCGTACGATCTTCGCCGGCGGTGGAGGCATCCACTGCATCACCCAGCAGCAGCCGAAGATCTGAACCCAGCAGCCGAAGGTACGAGCCAAGCCATGCCCCCCGCCCCCCGTCGCACCCATCACGCCGCCCCGCCCCGGGAGGACGTCCTCGCCGCCGCCATGGCCACCATCGCCGAGCGCGGGCTCGACGGGCTGACCATGGCCGGGCTCGGGCGGGACGTGGGGATGAGCAGCGGGCACCTGCTCTACTACTTCCGCACCAAGGACGAACTGCTGCTCCGGACCCTGGAGTGGAGCGAGAGCCGCCTCGGGGCGGAGCGCCGCGCCCTGCTCGACCGGCCGGGGAGCGCCCGCGAACGGCTGGAGGCGTACATCGGCCTCTACCTCCCCGCCGGACATCGCGACCCCCACTGGACGCTCTGGCTGGAGGTCTGGGGCCGCTCGCAGAACGCCGACGACGACGCCCGCGCCCGGCAGTCCGCCATCGAGGGGGCCTGGCACCGCGACCTGGTGGCGCTGCTCGCCGAGGGGATCTCGCGCGGTGAGTTCCGGCCGGTGGACGCCGACCGGTACGCCGCCCGGCTGCGGGCGCTCCTGGACGGGTTCAGCATCCACGTCACCGTCGGGATCCCGGGGACGGGGCGCGAGCAGGTGCTCGCCCAGGCGGCGGAGTTCCTGGACGAGACGCTGTAGACGCTGTCCCCGGGCGCCGTGTGAAGATGCGACCGGGGTCACGACCGCATCCTGAGACACCGCCGTCAGGCGGCCCGTGCTGTGCCAGACTGCTGCCGTGTCCTCGTTCGTCATGATTATTGGCAGCAGGCGCGCCGGTCCGCAGTGACCGTCCCGTACCACCCCGTACGGCACGGCCACCGTGCCCCAGACCCGCGCGCAGACCTCTCGCACCCGCGAGGGGTTTTTTCGTTTTCCGGCCCGCACCCGGGTCGGAACGAGGCAAGCGGGATGATGGGGGCAAGTGGAACCCGATCGTCCGGATCCACTCATCCGACAGGAGCCAGATCAGCATGACCACCAAGGCCAACGCCACCGACGACAGTTTCCATGTCTTCGACACCACACTGCGCGACGGTGCTCAGCGTGAGGGCATCAACCTGACGGTCGCCGACAAGCTGACCATCGCCCGTCATCTGGACACCTTCGGTGTGGGGTACATCGAGGGCGGCTGGCCGGGGGCCAACCCCCGTGACACGGAGTTCTTCGCCCGCGCCCAGAAGGAGATCGCCTTCGAGAACGCACAGCTCGTGGCGTTCGGCGCGACCCGCAGAGCCGGTGGCAGCGCGGCCGACGACCCGCAGGTCAAGGCGCTCCTCAACTCCGGCGCCCCGGTGATCACCCTGGTCGCCAAGTCCCACGACCGCCATGTGGAACTGGCCCTGCGCACCACCCTGGAGGAGAACCTGGAGATGGTCCGCGACACCGTCTCCCACCTGCGCGAGCAGGGCCGCCGGGTCTTCGTGGACTGCGAGCACTTCTTCGACGGCTACCGGGCCAACGCCGCGTACGCCAAGTCCGTGGTCCGCACCGCACACGAGGCGGGCGCCGAGGTCGTCATCCTCTGCGACACCAACGGCGGCATGCTCCCCGCCCAGATCCAGGCCGTCGTCTCCACCGTCATCGCCGACACCGGCGCCCGGCTCGGCATCCACGCCCAGGACGACACCGGCTGCGCCGTCGCCAACACCCTGGCCGCCGTCGACGCGGGCGCCACCCACGTCCAGTGCACGGCCAACGGCTACGGCGAGCGGGTCGGCAACGCCAACCTCTTCCCCGTCGTCGCCGCCCTGGAACTCAAGTACGGCATGAAGGTGCTGCCCGAGGGCGCGCTCGCCGAGATGACCCGGATCTCGCACGCCATCGCCGAGGTCGTCAACCTCACCCCCTCCACCCATCAGCCGTACGTGGGCGTCTCGGCCTTCGCCCACAAGGCCGGGCTGCACGCCTCCGCGATCAAGGTCGACCCGGACCTGTACCAGCACATCGACCCCGAACTGGTCGGCAACACCATGCGGATGCTGGTCTCCGACATGGCGGGCCGCGCCTCCATCGAGCTGAAGGGCAAGGAGCTCGGCGTCGACCTCGGCGACGACCGCGCCCTGGTCGGCCGGGTCGTCGAGCGGGTCAAGGAACGCGAACTCCAGGGCTACACCTACGAGGCCGCCGACGCCTCCTTCGAACTGCTGCTGCGCGGCGAGGTCGAGGGCCGGGCCCGCCGCTACTTCCGCACCGAGTCCTGGCGGGCGATCGTCGAGGACCGCCCCGACGGCACCCACGCCAACGAGGCCACGGTCAAGCTCTGGGCCAAGGGCGAGCGCATCGTCGCGACCGCTGAGGGGAACGGTCCGGTCAACGCCCTGGACCGGGCGCTGCGCGTCGCCCTGGAACGGATCTACCCGCAGCTCGCCAAGCTGGAGCTGATCGACTACAAGGTCCGCATCCTGGAGGGCCGCACCGGCACCGAGTCCACCACCCGCGTCCTCATCACCACGGGCGACGGCGCCGGCGACTGGGCGACCGTGGGGGTCGCCGAGAACGTCATCGCCGCCTCCTGGCAGGCCCTGGAGGACGCGTACACCTACGGACTGCTGCGCGCGGGCGTCGAACCCACCGAGTAGCCCCCCACGACCCCTTCGTCACCTCATCACCTTCGTCACCGAGCCGCCGCCCCTCACCGGGCGGCGGCTCTCGTACGTTCCCTGGGCATTCAAGAAGTGAACGCACAACCCCGCCTGCCCGCCCGGCAGATGAGACCCGTCCAATCTCGACGTGAAGTATTGACGGCCCTGTTGCGGCGCGGTTAACTCACGCCGCAACGCCGGTACCGGTTCCGGAACCGGTACCGAAGCACCTCTCCCCGCATGCCCGCGCCCTACCCCCGCCTGCCCTCTTCCGCCCCGCCTGGCCCCCTGGAGGACCGGATGCGCGTCACCATCGCCGATGTCGCCCGTGCGGCCGGCGTCAGCAAGACGACCGTGTCCCGGGTCATCAACACCAAGGGCGAGGTGGACCGCACCACGGCCGCCCGTGTTCGTGAAGTGATCGCACAGCTCGGCTACGTACCCAGCTCGGGCGCCGTCGGTCTCGCCCGCGGCTCCAGCCGTACGGTCGGCATGCTCGTGCCCTCGCTGACCTGGCCGTGGATGGGCGAACTGCTCCAGGGCGTCGTCGACACCGTCGAGGCCGCCGACCACGGGCTGCTGCTGTTCACCTGCAACCGCGGGGCCGAGTCCGTCCAGCGCTTCACCAGCCAGGTGTCCGCGCGCGCCTTCGACGGGCTCGTCGTCGTGGAACCCGAGAACACCCTCGGCCACCTCACCGAACTGCACCGCGACGGCCTGCCGATCGTGCTCATCGACGACCGCGGCCACCACCCCGAGTTCCCCTCCGTCGTGACCACCAACCACGAGGGAGGCGCGTCCGCGGCCCGCCACCTGCTCGCCGCCGGACGCACCCGGCCCCTGGTCCTGACCGGCCCCCAGCACTTCGGCTGCGTACGGGACCGGCTGAACGGCTTCCGTTCCGTCCTGCCCACCGGCCTGGTCGTCGAAGGCGACTTCACCGAACGCGGCGGCCGGCTCGCCGTCGAGGAACTCCTCGCGCGGGACGTCACGTTCGACTCGGTCTTCGCGCACAACGACATCAGCGCGGCCGGCGTGCTCCGCGCCCTGCGGGCCGCCGGACGCCGGGTCCCGGACGACATCGCCGTCGTCGGCTTCGACGACATCCCGATGGCCGAACACACCGAACCTCCGCTGACCACCGTGCGCCAGCCCACCCGCCGGATGGGCGAGACGGCGGCCCGGATGCTGCTCTCCCACCTCGGCGGCACGCCCGTACCCGACGGACCGGCCGTGCTGCCCACCGAACTGGTCGTGCGCCACTCGGCGCCGTAACGGACCCGGCCGCCCGGCCGCGCCCCGCCTCGCACCTTCCACCCGCCGGGATCTCCCAGACCCGGCAGCCCCTTCCTGGAGTCGCCATGTCCGTACGCCGTCGCACCACCCTCAGAGCGGTCGCCGCAGCCACCGTCGTGGTGGCGCTCGCCGCCGGTTGCTCGAACGCCAACTCGGGTGCCAACAAGGGCGGCGGGGCCGCCGGTGTACTGACCCTCGGCAAGCCGGACGGGCCGCAGACGAACAACAGCAACCCGTTCCTCACGACCTCGGCCGGAGCGGTCCTCGGCTACCGCCACATGATCTACGAGCCGCTGGCGATGACGAACATGATCCGGCCCACCGAGAAGGCCGACCCCTGGCTCGCCACCGAGTGGGCCTGGGAGGACAACTTCACCAAGGTCACCTTCACCCTGGACGAGCGGGCCAAGTGGGCCGACGGCAAGCCCCTGACCGCCGCCGACGTGGAGTTCACCTTCAACCTTCTGAAGAAGCACCCCGCCCTCAACGGCGACGGGGTTCCCTTCGACGGGATCGCGGTGAAGGGCGAGCAGGTCGTGCTGACCTTCAAGGAGAGCCAGTTCGTCAACCAGAACAAGATCATCCAGACCTTCATCGTGCCCAAGCACATCTGGGAGAAGGTCGAGAACCCGGAGACCTGGCCCAACCGCACCCCGGTCGGCTCCGGACCGTACAAGCTCAAGACGTTCACCCCGCAGACCACCACCCTGACCGCCACGCCGACCTACTGGAACGGCGACACCAAGGTCAAGGAGCTGCGCTACACCGCGTACAACGACAACAGCGCCGCCACCACCGCCCTGGCCACCGGCAAGATGGAGTGGTCCTTCGTCTTCATGTCGAACCACAAGCAGCTGTTCATCGACAAGGACCCCAAGAACCACCAGCTCTGGTTCCCCTCCGGCCTCGGTATCCACGGCCTGTGGTTCAACACCACGCGCAAGCCCTTCGACAACCCGGCCCTGCGCAAGGCGATGGCGATGGTCGTCGACCGCAAGGCCATACACATCCAGGCGCAGGCCACGCTCTACCCGGAGATCACCAACCCCACCGGCATCCCGCTCCCCGCCGGTGAGCCCTTCCTCGCCCCCGAGTACGAGGACGCCACCACCAAGCCCGATGTCGCCGGGGCCAAGAAGGTGCTCGCCGAGGCCGGGTTCACGCTCAGCGGCGGTGTGCTCAAGGACCCGAGCGGCAAGCCGGTGACGCTCACCTTCACCGACCCGGCCGGGTGGAACGACTACATCACCGGGCTCGCGATCATCAAGGACAACATCAAGCAGATCGGCATCGAGGCCAAGGTCAAGACCCAGACCGCCGAGGCCTGGGGCACCGACGTGGCCAACGGCAACTTCGACGCCACCCTGCACTGGACCAACAGCGGCGCCACCCCCTACGACATGTACCAGAACATCATGGACGGGGCGATCGCCCAGCCCATCGGCAAGAGCTCCCAGGCGGGCAACTTCGGCCGCTTCAAGAACGCCGAGGCCACCGCCGCGCTCAAGGAGTACGCCAACGCCACCACCGACGCCGCCCGCACCAAGGCCCTCAACACCCTCCAGAAGATCTTCGTCGAGCAGGCCCCGATGATCCCGACGGCCGCCGCGCCCATCGGGGCCGAGTTCTCCACCAAGAACTGGATCGGCTGGCCCTCCGAGGCCAACCCCTACGCCCCGCCGCAGCACACCCAGCGGACCGCGCTGGAGATCGTGCTCAACCTCAAGCCCTCCTCCAAGTAGGCACGGGGAAAGACCGGACGGGAAGAAGACGGGAAACCGGCCATGACCAGCGATCAGCCCGAGCACGCACGGACCGGCTCCGCGACCACGCGGACCGGCTCCGGGCCCGCGCCCACCGGCACCGACGTGGTGCTGGAAGCGCGCGGAGTCACCAAGCACTTTCCCCTGCGCCGCACCGCCCGCGACCTGTTCGCCCGCGAGCGCCGCAGCGTCCACGCCGTCGACGACGTCTCGCTCCGGCTGAGACGCGGCACCGTCACGGCTCTGGTGGGGGAGTCCGGCTCGGGCAAGTCCACCGTCGCCCGCCTGCTCGCCCAGCTGTATCCGCTCACCTCGGGCGAGATACGGCTGGGAGGCGAGCCGGTGGTCGCCGGTCGCGGCCGGTCCTTCCGCCGGTACGTCCGCCGGGTCCAGCTGATCTTCCAGGACCCCTTCGCCTCGCTGAACCCGGTGCACACCGTGCGCTACCACCTGACCCGCGCCCTGAAGATCCACGGCCGGGCGGGCAGCGGTGAGGCGGAGCTGGAGGAGAACCTGGCCGCCCTGCTGAACCGGGTCCAGCTGACCCCGCCGCAGCAGTTCCTGGACAAGTTCCCGCACGAGCTGTCGGGCGGGCAGCGCCAGCGCGTCGCCATCGCCCGGGCGCTCGGCGCGGACCCGCAGGTCCTCCTCGCCGACGAACCCGTCTCGATGCTCGACGTGTCGATCCGGCTCGGCGTCCTCAACCTCCTGCGCGACCTCAAAGAACGCCTCCACCTGGCGATCCTCTACATCACCCACGACATCGCCTCCGCCCGCTACTTCGCCGACACCACCCTCGTCATGTACGCGGGCCGGATCGTCGAGGGCGGCGACAGCGAACGCGTCACCCAGCACCCCGCCCACCCCTACACCCAGCTCCTGATCGCCTCCGCGCCCGACCCGGACCGGATCGTCGCCGACGAGGAACAGGAGGAGACCGGCACGGGCGAACCGCCCTCGCTGATCACCCCGCCCGCCGGCTGCCGTTTCCACCCCCGCTGCCCGCAGGCGATGGAGCGCTGCCGCACCGAACTGCCGCCGCGCTTCGACCTGCCGGACGGGCAGTGGGCGGCCTGCTGGCTCTACGACGGGGCGGCCGCGAACGGCACGGCACCGGGGGCGGACCGCACGGCCGTGAAGGAGGCCACCCGGTGAAGTACCTCCTCCAGCGCCTCGCCTTCTACGCCGTCACCGCCTGGGCCGCGATCACCATCAACTTCCTCATCCCCCGGCTCATGCCCGGCGACCCCGTCCAGGCGCTGCTCAGCCGCTACCAGGGGCAGCTCGACACCAAGGCCATCGACTCGCTCAAGGCCCTGTTCGGCCTCGACGAGCAGCAGTCGATGTGGCAGCAGTACACCGACTACTGGGCCCACCTCCTCGACGGCGACCTCGGCCTCTCCTTCACCTTCTTCCCCACCCCGGTCAGCGAGGTCATCGGCCAGTCCCTGCCCTGGACCCTGGCCCTGGTCGGCACGACCACGCTGATCAGCTTCGTGCTGGGCACCGGCATCGGCGTCTACAGCGGCTGGAAGCGCGGCTCCTGGCTCGACGGGCTGCTGCCGGTCACCACCTTCATCTCCTCCATCCCGTACTTCTGGCTGGGCCTCGTCGCCATCGCCGTGTTCGCCGAGAAGTGGGCGCTGTTCCCCAACTCCGGCGGCTACGACAACGCGCTGGTCCCGGCCTTCGACTGGCCGTTCATCTCCAGCGCCCTCTACCACGCGGTCCTGCCCGGCGTGACGATCGTCCTCAGCGCGGTCGCCGGCTGGATCCTCGGCATGCGGAACATGATGGTCACCGTCTCCTCCGAGGACTACGTGATGGTCGCCCAGGCCAAGGGGCTCTCCGAGCGGCGCGTGATGTTCGGCTACGCGGCCCGCAACGCGGTCCTCCCCAACATCTCCGGCTTCGCCCTCTCCCTCGGCTTCATCGTCGGCGGCACGCTGCTCGTCGAGATGGTCTTCACCTACCCGGGCATCGGCTTCCAGCTGCTCCAGGCGGTCGGCGCCAAGGACTACCCGCTGATGCAGGGCGTCTTCCTCATCATCACGCTCTCCGTCCTCGCCGCGAACCTGCTCGCCGACCTCGTCTACGCCGCCCTCGACCCCCGTACCCGGAAGGAGGCATAGGGCATGTCCATCACCGCCACCGACGTCGCCGTCCTCGACGGCGCGCCCCCGCCCACGGCCCCCACCCGCCGGGCCCGGCTCCGCTTCCTGCGCGGCGGGAAGACCCGCACCGGCCTGATCATCCTCGCGTTCTTCGTCCTGCTGGCCGTCGCCGGACCCTGGCTCGCCCCCTACGATCCCGACGCCATGAGCGACCAGCTGCTCCAACCGCCCTCCGGCGACCACTGGTTCGGCACCACACACACCGGGCAGGACGTCTTCTCGCAGATCCTCGTCGGCACCCGGGGCGTCCTTGTCGTCGGACTGCTCGCCGCCGCCATCGCCACCGCCCTGTCCGTCCTGATCGGTGTCACCGCCGGATTCCTCGGCGGAGCGGTCGACGAGATCCTCTCCGCGCTCTCCAACATCTTCCTGGTGCTGCCCGGACTCCCGCTGATCATCATCGTCGCCAGCTTCGTCCCCGACACCGGCGACGTCGTCATCGCCGTCGCCATCGCCCTGACCTCCTGGGCCTGGGGATCGAGGATCCTGCGCGCCCAGACCCTGTCGCTGCGCCGCCGCGACTACGTGGAGGCCGCCCGCGCCACCGGCGAGTCGACCCCGCGCATCATCCTCTTCGAGATCCTGCCGAACCTCACCGCCGTCATCGCCTCCGGCTTCGTCGGCACGGTCATCTTCGCCGTCCTCACCGAGATCACCCTCGCCTTTATCGGCGTCGCCGACATCTCCCACTGGAACTGGGGCACCGTCCTCTTCTGGGCCCAGTCCAACCAGGCCCTCGCCCAGGGAGCCTGGTGGTGGTTCGTCCCGGCCGGCCTGTGCATCGCCCTGCTGGGCACCGCGCTCGCCCTCATCAACTTCGGCATCGACGAGTTCGTCAACCCCCGCCTGCGCACCGCCACCGGCTCCTCCCGGAAGGTGAAGATGCGCGTCGGCTTCACCCCGGTCGCCCGGAAGTCCACCGGCGACGGACCCCGCGAGCACAGCAGCAAGGAGCCGCGCACATGAGCGCCGAGCCGGTCCTGACCATCAGCGGACTCAACGTCGACTACGGCACCGACGCGGGCGCCGTCCACGCCCTGCGCGACATCGACCTCACCCTGAACCGGGGCGAAGTCCTAGGCCTGGCAGGGGAGTCGGGCTCCGGCAAGTCGACGCTCGCCTACGCCGTGACCCGGCTGCTGTCCCCGCCCGGCGTCATCACCGGGGGAGAGGTCCACTACCACCGCCCCGGCGGCGACCGCGTCGACATCCTCTCCCTCGCCCCGCAGCAGCTGCGCGCCTTCCGCTGGCAGGAGCTGTCCATCGTCTTCCAGGGGGCGATGAACTCCCTCAACCCCGTGCACACCGTCCACAGCCAGCTCACCGACGTCCTCGCCGCCCACCGCCCCGGGCTGAAGAAGCGCCAACGCACGGACCGGGCGGCGGAGTTGCTGGATCTCGTCGGCATCTCCGCCGACCGGCTCGCCGCCTACCCGCACCAGCTCTCCGGCGGGATGCGGCAGCGCGTGATGATCGCCATGGCGCTCGCCCTGGAACCCGAGATCGTCATCATGGACGAGCCGACCACCGCGCTCGACGTGGTGATGCAGCGCCAGATCCTGCGGCGGCTCGTCCAGTTGAGGGAACAGCTGAACTTCTCGGTCGTGTTCATCACCCACGACATCTCCCTCCTGATCGAATTCTCGGACCGGATCGCGATCATGTACGGGGGCCGCATCGTGGAGCAGGCGGGTGCGGCGGAGATCTACCGCGACCCCCGCCACCCCTACAGCGACGGGCTCCTCCACTCGTTCCCCGCGCTCCACGGCCCGCGCCGCGAACTGACCGGCATCCCCGGCTCCCCGCCGCACCTCTCCGCGATGCCCACCGGCTGCGCCTTCCACCCGCGCTGCGGCAAGGCCTTCGCCCCGTGCGCCGGGCAGATCCCGCCGCTCGCCCCGCCCGCCGACGGACCGGGCCGCGCGGTCGCCTGCCACCTGCACGCCTGACCAGGTCCCTCCCCTCCTACGTACGGAGACCGATGAACCTCGCCACCACTCCGCAGCGCACTCTTCGTCCGGCCCCGGTACGCGGACTGCCGGCCGATTTCCGCTGGGGCGTCGCCACCTCCTCGTACCAGATCGAGGGAGCCGCCGCCGAGGACGGCCGCACCCCGTCCATCTGGGACACCTTCTGCCGGGTGCCCGGGGCGGTGGAGGGCGGCGAGCACGGCGACGTGGCCTGCGACCACTACCACCGGATGCCCGAGGACGTGGAGCTGATCGCGGGCCTCGGCGTCGACACGTACCGCTTCTCGCTCGCCTGGCCCCGCATCCAGCCGGGCGGCCGGGGCCCGGCCAACGCGAAGGGCCTCGACTTCTACAAGCGGCTGATCGACGAGCTTCAGGGGCGCGGTGTCACCCCCTGGATCACCCTGTACCACTGGGACCTGCCGCAGGAACTGGAGGACGCGGGCGGGTGGCCCACGCGCGACACCGCGCTGCGCTTCGCGGAGTA
Organism: Streptomyces globisporus C-1027; assembly: GCF_000261345.2. Taxonomy (NCBI): domain Bacteria; kingdom Bacillati; phylum Actinomycetota; class Actinomycetes; order Kitasatosporales; family Streptomycetaceae; genus Streptomyces; species Streptomyces globisporus. The sequence goes on from NZ_CP013738.1 coordinate 5,792,461, forward strand.
CGCCTCCCTCGCCTACGAGGCCCTCGGCGACCGGGTCGAGCACTGGACCACGCTGAACGAGCCCTGGTGCTCGGCGATGCTCGGTTACGCCTACGGGCTCCACGCCCCCGGCCGCCGCGACCTCGGCGACGCCATGGCCGCCGTCCACCACCTGCTCCTGGGCCACGGCCTCGCCGCCCGCGCGCTGCGGGACGCGGCCGGGGCGAACCCGCTGGAGCTCGGCATCACCCTCAACCTCGGCACCGCAACGCCCGAGACCGGCAGCGAGGCCGACCGGGAGGCGGCCCGTCGCGCCGACGGCATGGGCACCCGGCTCTACCTCGACCCGCTCGTCCACGGCCGCTACCCGCAGGACATCGTCGCGGACCTGGCCGCCCAGCGCATCGAACTCCCCGTCCGGGAGGGTGACCTGGCCGCCATCGCCACCCCGCTCGACGTGCTCGGCGTCAACTTCTACCGGGGCATGCAGTTCTCCGGCGTCACCGAGGACGGCTCACCGCTGGATGCCGAGGGCCTGCCGGTCGTCCGGGCGGTGGACCGCGACCTGCCGCGCACCGCGATGGACTGGGAGATCACCCCCGCCGAACTCACCGACCTGCTCGTGCGGTTGGAGGGCGACTACGGGCTGCCGACCGTCATCACGGAGAACGGCGCGGCCTTCGACGACACGGTCGCCGCCGACGGCTCCGTCCCCGACGCCGACCGCACGGCCTACCTCGCCGACCACATCGACGCCGTCGTCGCCGCCCGCGCCCAAGGGGCCGACGTCCGGGGCTACTTCGCCTGGTCGCTGATGGACAACTTCGAGTGGGCCTACGGCTACGCCAAGCGGTTCGGCATCGTCCGCGTCGACTACGGCACCCAGACCCGCACGCTCAAGGACAGCGCCAAGTGGTACCGCGACACGATCCGCCTCACCCGCGACGCCGACACCGCCTAGCGCGTCGGCACCTCTGTCCCGTAACGGCCTCCGGCACTTCGGACCCCAGAAAGAGAGCGCTCCCAAAAATGCCTCGCATTCCGTACACCCGCCCCCGCAAGGGCAGAAGCAGACCCGCGACAGCCGCCTTCGCCGCAGCGGCCGTCCTGGCCACCCTGCTCGCCGGGTCGGCCACCGGCCCCGCGGCAGCGGCCGACGAACCCGCCCCCGTCCTCATCGACCGCTTCGAGGGCGAGGTGCCGCTCGGCAACAACCCGCCCGCCGACGCCATCTTCACCTGGGGCGGCGACGCGGACGACCACCCGCAGCTCAAGCTGGCCGAACGCGCCGACGCCCCCGAGGGCGAGCAGGTCCTCGAAGGCTCCTACGACATCAGCGCGTACGGCGGGTTCAGCCACGAGTTCGCCGTGGACACCCCGCCGCAGAACTGGACCGCCCACAAGGGCATCCGCTTCTGGTGGTACGGCCAGAACACCGCACCCCTGCCGCCCGGTTCGGGCAAGCGCGTCAACTTCGAGATCAAGGACGGCGGCGCGAACGGCGGCGCGTCCGAGCTGTGGACCACCTCCTTCACCGACGACTGGGAGGGCTGGCACCTCGTCGAGATCCCCTTCGCGGACTTCGTCTACCGGGCCGACTACCAGCCCGTCGGCGGCATCGACCAGATCCTCGGCCTGAACGAGATGTGGGGCTACGCCCTCACCCTGCCCGGCGGGGCGCCCGGCGATTTCGCCCTGGACGCGGTCGAGTTGTACGGCAAGGCGGAGCCCGCGCTCACCGCGAGCGTCGTCACCGACACGGCTGTACGCCCGGTGAAGAACGGCGCGAGCGCGGAGCTGACGCTCTCCGTCGCCACCACCGGGTCCGTCCCCACCGAGGAGCCGGTCACCGTCACGTACGCCACCAAGGGCGGTACGGCGGAGGCCGGCAAGGACTACACCCCGGTCACCGGCAGCCACACCTTCCCGGCCGGCACCGCGTCCGGCACCGCTCACAAGGTGACCGTCCGCACGGCGAAGGCGTCGAAGCCCGCCGAGGCGAAGACGATCCCGCTGGAGCTGACCGTCACCGGCGCGAAGGCCCCCCGGGAGAACCCGCAGGTCGTCATCGACGCCCACGGACTCCCGTACCAGAACGCCAAGCTGCCCGTGAAGCAGCGGGTCGCCGATCTGCTGGGACGCCTCTCGCTCGCCGAGAAGGCCGGCCAGATGACCCAGGCCGAGCGCAACGCGCTCCGCGCCCCCGGTGACATCGCCGCCTACGACCTCGGCTCGCTGCTCTCCGGCGGCGGCTCGGTCCCCACCCCGAACACGGCCGCCGCCTGGGCCAAGATGGTCGACGCCTACCAGCTGCGCGCCCAGGCCACCCGTTTCCAGATCCCGCTGATCTACGGCGTGGACGCGGTGCACGGCCACAACAACGTCGTCGGGGCGACGATCATGCCGCACAACATCGGCATCGGCGCGGGCCGCGACCCGAAGAGCGCGGAGAAGACCGGCGCGATCACCGCGAAGGAAGTCCGCTCCACCGGCGTCCCGTGGGACTTCGCTCCTTGCGTCTGCGTCACCCGCGACGAGCGCTGGGGCCGCAGCTACGAGGCGTTCGGCGAGGACCCGGCCCTCGTCGAGGCCATGGAGACGGTCATCCAGGGCATGCAGGGCAGCCCGTCCGGCAAGGACCTGCACCGCAACGACAAGGTGCTCGGCAGCGCCAAGCACTTCGTCGGCGACGGCGGCACCGAATTCGGCTCCTCCACCACCGGCTCGTACACGACCGACCAGGGCATCACCAAGGTCACCCGCCAGGAGCTGGAGGCGGTGCACCTGTCGCCGTTCGAGGAGTCGGTGAAGCGGGGCGTCGGCACGATCATGCCCTCGTACTCCTCCCTCGACATCCTGGGCGACGACCAGGGCCCGGTGAAGATGCACGCCAACGCCGAGATGATCAACGGCGTCCTCAAGGACCGGATGGGCTTCGAGGGCTTCGTCATCAGCGACTGGCAGGCCATCGACCAGATCCCCGGCGACTACCCGAGCGACGTCCGTACGTCCGTCAACGCCGGACTCGACATGATCATGGTCCCGACCGCGTACCAGGACTTCACCAAGACCCTGAAGGACGAGGTCACCGCGGGCCGGATCAGCGAGGCCCGCATCGACGACGCGGTCGCCCGCATCCTCACCCAGAAGTTCCGCCTCGGCCTCTTCGAGAAGCCGTACGCGGACACCACCCACCTCGACAAGGTCGGCTCGGCCGAACACCGCGCGGTGGCCCGCGAGGCGGCCGCGAAGTCCCAGGTCCTGCTGAAGAACGACGGGGCCGTCCTGCCCCTCAAGCCGAACCAGAAGGTGTACGTCGCCGGGTCCAACGCCGACGACATCGGCAACCAGGCCGGCGGCTGGACGATCAGCTGGCAGGGCTCCTCAGGGAAGACCACCACTGGCACGACGATCCTGGAGGGCATGAAGAAGGCGGCGAAGAGCCCGGAGTCCGTCACCTACTCGCGCGACGCCTCGGCCGCCACGGACGGCCACGACGTCGGTGTGGTGGTCGTCGGCGAGACCCCGTACGCCGAAGGTATCGGGGACGTCGGCAACGGCCACGACCTGGAGCTGACGGCGGCCGACAAGGCGGCGGTCGACAAGGTCTGCGCGGCGATGAAGTGCGCGGTACTCATCGTCTCGGGCCGCCCCCAGCTCATCGGAGACCAGCTCGGGGACATGGACGCCCTGGTGGCCTCCTGGCTGCCGGGTTCCGAGGGCGACGGCGTGGCCGACGTGCTCTACGGCAAGCGCGCCTTCACCGGCCAGCTCCCGGTGACCTGGCCGAAGTCCGAGGCGCAGCTCCCGATCAACGTCGGGGACGCGACGTACGACCCGCAGTTCCCGTACGGCTGGGGCCTGACCACCCTGAAGAAGCCCCCGGCCGGCGGTGAGCTGACCTTGTCCGTCCTGGCTCTCGCCGCGCAGGTGGCGGAGAAGGCGAAGCTGGGGAAGACCCCGGCGGGCAAGGCGATCGTGGACCAGGCGCGGCTGCTGGTCCAGCAGAAGATCGGCGGGAAGTTCACACAGGCGGTGTCGAAGCCGTTCGCGGAGGCGGACCACCTGCTGCTCAAGGGTGACCTGACGGGCGCGGTGGCCAAGCTGCGCACGGCGTACAGGGCCGCCTAGTCGCCAGGCCTCCAGACGGGCGACGGCGTTCGTCGCCCGTCTGGAGTAGCGTTAAGTATGAGGAAAAGGCTTTTCCCCGCGCTGCTGGCGGGCCTGCTGCTCATCCTCGCAGCGGCGGCTCTCGCCCTGACCTCGCCCGCGTCGGCGGCCCCGGCCGCCACGATCCAAGACGCCGCCCAGGCCCTGCGCGACGACCCGGTGTACGTGGACCCGGGCGCCCGCGATCAGCTCTCCGTCGCTGACGAGAAGGCCCTGGAGAACAAGATCACGGACGCCGACAAGCCGGTCTTCGTCGCCGTCCTCCCCGACACCTCCGCCTTCCCCGAGGAAGGCCTCCTCCAGACCCTGCGCAGCGACACCGGCATCACCGGCGTCTACGCGATACGCCTCGGCGACGGCTTCGACGCGGGCGCGGACCCGCAGGTCATGCCGACCCGAGCCGTCGAGAACCTCACCGCAGCCGTGGAGAACCCCACCACCGCCGGTGACGCCGACGCCCAGCTCAACGCCTTCGTCGACCGCGCCGTCGAGCAGGCCCGCGGCACCGCCCCCGCCTCCTGGTCCGGCGGCGGAGGAGCGGCCGACGAGTCCGGGGCCCCGGTCGGCGGCCTGATCACGCTCGGCGCACTCGTCGCGGCGGGCGGCGCCGGGGCGTACGCGATCTCCCGCCGGAACAAGCGCCGCAAGGAGGAAGAGGAGCGCGTCGCCCTCGAAAAGCTCCGGGTCGTCGTCGACGAGGACATCACCGCGTACGGCGAAACCCTGGAACGCCTGGACTTCCACCCCGCCGAGAAGGGCGCGGACGACACCATGCGCGCCGACTACGAACGGGCCCTGGACTCCTACGAGAGCGCCAAGACCAAAATGGAGCGGGCCTCGCACCCCTCGGACGTCCGCGGCGTCACCCAGTCCCTGGAGGACGGCCGCTACTCCCTCGCGGTCCTGGAGGCCCGCCGCACCGGCAAGACCATCCCGGCCCGCCGCCCGCCGTGCTTCTTCGACCCGCGCCACGGCCCCTCGGTCGCCGACGTGCTCTGGACCCCGTCCGGCGGCGCGGCGCGGGAGGTCCCGGTCTGCGGCGCGGACGAGGTCCGGCTCAGCCGGGGCGAGGACCCCATGAGCCGTACGGTCGACGTCGGCGACGGCAACCGCCGCCCGTACTGGGAAGCGGGCCCGGCGTACGGCCCCTGGGCCGGCGGCTACTTCGGCGGCGGCCTGCTCCCCGGCCTCCTCGTCGGCACCATGCTCGGCTCGATGCTCGCCACCCCGGCGTACGCCTCCGAGTACGGCGGCGGTGACTTCGGCGACGGCGGCGCGGGCGGTGACTGGGGTGGCGGCGACTTCTCCGGCTCCGACTTCGACTCCTCCGGCTTCGGAGGGGGCGGCTTCGGCGACGGCGGCGGCTTCGGGGGCGGCGGCTTCGACGGCGGGGGGTTCTGAGACCGGCGGCGGTTTCCGAGCCCGCCGACACCACGGCCTTTCCGCAGCGCTCCCGGCGCCAGGGTCTTCCCTCAGCGCCCCGGGTCCCGGTGGATCCCCTCAGCCGGGACCCGGGGTCTTGCTCAGGGCGGACTCAGTCCTCGTCCTCCTCCATGCTCTCGAACCCGGAGTGGAACAGCGCCGAGAAGCTCGGGTACTTCGTGGTGTCGCCGTACTTCGGTGTGAACTCGTAGGCCGCCCACTCACCGTCCGGCCCGACGTCGGTCGGGTCGAGCAGCCAGTAGTCCTCTCCCCGGGCGATCTCGACGGACCGGCGGAAGAGCTCGACGACTTCCTCGTTGCCGGATATCGAGGCGTAGATCTCGGTCACGCGCCCACCGGCCTCGCTGTCCCGCATCCACACCACGCGGTCGCACGGATGAACACCGTCCACCCAGCCGTCGAGGCGCGTCCACCCGTCGCTCGCCAGGAAGAATCCCCGCAGGCCGGCCGGGAACCGCACGCCGAGCCGCTCCTCGGCCGCCGCCAGGGCTTCCTCCCGGGCAGGGGCCTCACCCAGCCACGCCTCGACCCGCTCGTCCTGGTCCAGAGCCTCCAGCTGTTCCTCGTCCAGCAGGTCGACCAACTCCTCCTCGTCGGCACGGACCTTCAGGTACAGCTCGCCGTACCGCTCCAGGAAGACACGCCACTCCTCCGGCGTGGTCGGAGCGTCAGCAACTTCGTTCTCTTCAGGCTCAGTTGTCTCAGTCACGCCGATCATGGTGCCAGGTGGCTCTGACAATGCCGATCGCTGCCGCCTTCTGATGGCGTCGCCTGGCCGCCAGGGCAGGGCCGGCGCTCTTCGGGAATGCGGTTCGGGCACGCTGGTTGCACGGACGGACATGCGGTGCGGATGCCCGGTCGACGGCCTCCGTTCGTACCGGGCATGGATGCCGCTGGGATGATCGACCAGCTCGGGCCGGGGGTCGAGGGGCGGCTCGCAGTGGGCCAACGCGTGGTGGCGCTGTCTGAAGGCTGCTGCGGAAGGGCGTGATCAATTTTAGCTCTGGACCGCCTGGGAAGGGTGATTGGCATGCCCGGCGATCGCAGGGCTCGCGTTCACGTGCGCGGTGATCACAGGGCGGACCCGTGAGTGACGGGGCCGTTCAGGCTGTGGTTGGGTGGCTCGCGGGGCACCTGCGGGGAGCCGGGGAAAGAGGGCGGGTTGTTGGGTGGGGTGGAGTATCCCGAGGGGGTGGGGGATGTCGGGCTGCCGGCGGTGTTGTCCGACCCTGCGCGGCTGGCCGCGCTGGAGGCCAGTGGGATGGTCGGCAGCGCTCCTGAGCAGGTGTTCGACGATCTGACCAGGCTGGCGGTGTCGGTCACTGGTGCGACGATCTCCGCGATCACGTTCGTGGGAGGGGCCCGGACCTATTGGAAGTCGGTGCCACACCTGCCGTACGGCGGGTCGGAACAGTGGCAGAACGGGGTGGGGGAGAGCTTCTGCTACTTCGCCGTCGGGGCGAACGGCCCGTTCATCGTGGAGGACGCGGCGAAGGACCCGCGTACGGCGGGGCATCAGGCGATCGGGCCGTGGGGGGTCGGATCCTGGGCCGGGTTCCCGATCGTCACCACCGACGGGCACGCCATCGGGACCATGTGCGTCATCGACGCGAACCCCCGCCAGTGGCAGCCGCAGGAACTGGAGACGCTCGCCACTCTGGCCCGGGCGGTGTCCAACGAGATCAACCTGCGGATCTCCCTGAGCACCGCACAGAGCGCCCTGGAGACAGCCAACCGCGCACTGTCGGTCTCACAGGATCTGGCCCGCAGCCTCCAGGAAAGCCTCTTGCCCCCGGTCCTGCGTCCGGTACCGGGGATGGACGCCTCGGCCCGCTACCTGGCCGCCACCGGGGACCTCGAGGTCGTGGGTGACTTCTACGACCTCTTCAACGCCCGCGGGCCGTGGTGGACCGCCGTGATGGGAGACGTCTGCGGCAAGGGGCTCGAAGCGGCGAAGGTGACCGCCCTGGCCCGCTACACCCTGCGCGCCGACGCGGGTGACCGCCTCTCGCCCGCCGAGGTTCTGGACCGGCTCAACACCGCCATGCGCGCTCAGCGCGCGCCGCGGTTCCTCACCGCCGTCCAGGCGACCTTCCGTACGACCCCTGCCGGGGCGGCCGGGCGGCTCTGCCTGGCCGGTCATCCCCCCGCACTCATCCGCCGGGCCGACGGCCGCGTCCAGCAGACCGGCCGGCCGGGCACGCTCCTCGGGGTGATGCCCACCGTCCGCCTGACCGATGTCCGCTTCCGCCTCGCACCGGGTGACCTGCTGTTCCTCTACACCGACGGCGCCTGCGAAGCCCGCCCCGACCCCAGCAAGCCCCTGCCTCACCGGCCGATCTTCGACGAGGAGGCCCTCGCCGAAGCCCTCGCCGACACCCGCGGCATGGACGCGGCGGACACCAACGCCCACATCGCCGAGGTTCTGGCCGGTCACCACGGCGGATGGGCCAGCGACGACACCGCCCTCCTCTCCTTGCGAATGCCCCCGAGACCCTGATCCCCGAATGGACGAGCGGCAGCCGTGCCTACTTCCGGCGCAAGAAAGCATATGAACAGCGCCACATCGGACAGAAGGCACATGACATGCAGGAACGCCGACTCGATGACCTGCTCGTCAGGATCACCGAGTGCACCCGTCCGAACGCCTGCGTCCTGGCTCTGCTCGGCAGCACCGGAGCGTGGAACACACCTGCGCTGGAGCACGCGTTCCACGCCGCCGCAGCGACGGAACGTCCGCTCGTGGTCGACCTCACCGACCTGGACTTCGGCGACGAAGTCCTCCTCGGCCTCCTCATCCAGGCCCACGGATCCCTCCGGAGCCTCGTCCTGATCAACCCCGCCACCAGCTCCTTCGCCCGCCGCTTGCACCGCACTGGTGTCGAAGAACTCTTCAACACCAAGAAGACCCTGCCCCTCGCCCTGGCCCAGCTGCCCGGCGACCCCATCCCTGGTGAGGCCATGGCGTCGGCTCGGCAAGCGCATTGATCGTCACCTGCACGCCCACGGGCCCTACGCCTACGAGTCCCCGCGCCTGCGGGCCTGGGCGCCGATCAGCTCACGCACGGTGGCCATGTCGCTGAAGGGGAGCAGTTCGCCCTGGATGCTCTGGTGGGGTTCGCTGCCCTTGCCCGCGATGAGCACGATGTCGTCCGGCCCCGCCTCCGCCAGCGCGGCGGCGATGGCCGGGCGGCGGTCGGTCAGCCGCTCGAACGGGGTCCCGGTCGGCGCGATGCCCTCCGCGATCTGGTCGAGGATGGCCTCGGGGTCTTCGTAGCGGGGGTTGTCGGAGGTGAGAACGCACAGGTCGGAGTGGGTGCCCGCGATCGCGCCCATCTCGGCGCGCTTGGTGGTGTCGCGGTCGCCGCCACAGCCGAACACGGTGATGACCCGGCCCCGGGCGAAGCCCCGGATGGTGGTGAGGACCTTGTTGAGGGAGTCCGGCGAGTGGGCGTAGTCCACGATCACCGAGGTACCCCCGGGGATCTGGAGGCGCTCGAAGCGGCCGGGGATCTGCGGCATCCGGTCCAGTGCGTCGACGAGCCCGGCCAGGCCGTGGCCCAGGAGGTGGCACGCGGCCACCGTGGCCAGCGCGTTGGAGACGGAGAACCTGCCCGGCGACGGGATCGCCGCCGGATACTTGCGACCGTCGTGGTGCAGGGTGAACCGGGATCCCGAGGCGTCCACGATGAGGTCGCTCGCGCGGTAGTCCGCGTCGCCGTCCAGCGCGTACGTGGTCACCGCGCCGGGCATCAGCTTCCGGATCCCGGCACCCACCGGGTCGTCTGCGTTGACCACGGCGCGTCGGCACAGGCCCTGGAAGAGGCGGAGTTTGGCGTCCCGGTAGTTCTCCATGGTGCCGTGGTCGTCGAGGTGGTCCTGGGTCAGGTTGGTGAAGACGCCGATGTCGACGAACGTCCGGTCCAGGCGGTGCGTCAGCAGCCCCATCGACGTGGCCTCCAGGACGACGCTTCCGCACGCCCGGTCGCGCATGTGCCCCAACAGGTACTGGAGATCGGGCGATTCCGGAGTGCTGAGCACCGAGGGCGGCATCGGGATGACCTCGTCCCCGATCCGGCTGCCCGCGGTGCCGATCACTCCGACCCGGGCCCGCTCGGCGAGCCGCAGCACCGACTCGGTCATGTACGAGACGGATGTCTTGCCGTTGGTCCCGGTGATGGCGATCAGGTCCATCGCCCGGCCCGGTTCGCCGAAGTAGCGCGAGGCCACCACTGCCGCGGCCTTGCGGACGTCGGGGACGCGTACGGCGCACACGTCGCCCAGTGCCGCGGGCAGGGGTGGCGCCTGTTCGTCGACGAGTACGGCGACCGCGCCGCGTGCGACGGCCGGGGCGACGGCGTCCGGGCCGCCGGCGGCATGGCCGGGCGCCGCGGCGAAGACGGAACCGGGGGTGACCCGGTCCGCGTCGAAGGTCACGCCGGCGGTGACGTCAGTGCGGTCGGGGGTGCCCCGCAGCGCATGGTGGTCCTGGCCGGCCATGAGGTCGCTCAGCTTCACGATGATCCCTTCGAGTGCGGCGTCGGCCGGTTGGTGCGCCGTCGCCGGGAAGCGGCACGGGCGGATGCGCCGTGGGCCGCGTGGTGCTGTGGAGCCGATCGTGGAACGCACGCCTCCGGCAAACGCCGGAGGCGACGGGGGCTCCGGCGCTGGGCGCGCCGGAGAGGTGGTGTCGGTCTGGGGGGCGGCGGGGCGGGCGGTCACACCGGGGGCGTGGAGCGCCGGATGCCGCTGCCGGGAACGGTCGCGAAGATCGCTAGCCGTGGCCGTGCAGTGCGGTACGGCCCGTTCCGGGCGCCGCGTCGGCGGGCGCCGGGGGCACGGCCGCGCGGGCGGCGACCGGGGGCAGCGCGGAGCAGGCCCGGTACGGGCACTCACTCGGCTCGGCGCTGCGTCCCACCATGGGCCGAGTGTACGGGGGGAAGGAACGGGCCGCGGACCGCGTCGGCCGGGGGGCGGCCGGCGGTTCTGTCAGCGAGTTCGGAGCCCGACTGGAAGCAGACCCACGACAAATGCCCAAGCAACTCCGCGCCGCCTGCACAACAACCTCGACCCCGCTGGATTGACGAGCGGCCCGATTGTCCGCCTCCCCCGTCCCTGCCCGTCAGAGGTCGTTCACAGGAGAGCCCTCAGGACGCGTACCAGGCGGCCACCCCGCCGAGGACGATGATCACGCACATCGCCGCGTTGCTCTGCCGGTAGTCCACGAGGATCGCGGTGAACTCACGGAGCATCGCGTTGGGCCAGAAGTAGGCGGCGGTGGGGGAGCCCACCACCTGTCCCCGGATGCCGACCCGTCGCGCGGTGAGCGCGGCGCGGAAGGCGTGGTAGTTGTTCGTGACGACGACGCACCGGTAGTCGGGCTTCGCCTTCTCCATGATCGCCTTGCTGAACCGCAGGTTCTCCTCGGTGTTCGTCGACCGGTCCTCCCGTTCGATGAGTTCGGCAGGGAATCCCTGGGCGACCAGGTGGTCGGCCATGGCGTGGGACTCCGGCAGCTTCTCGTCGGGCCCCTGCCCGCCCGAGGTGATCAGCACGGGGGAACCGCCGCGCTTGGCGAGCCTCGCGTGGACTCCCTGCCCGCGCTTCAGCCGGCTCGCGAGCAGCGGCGGAACGGTGGAGCCGCCGATCAGCCCCGACCCCAGCACCACGACGAAGTCGGCCTTGCGGCGGACCCGCAGCCGCCCGTAGAGGAACGCGTAACAGACGAAGCACAGGAACAGGAACGCGAAGTAGAGCGCCAGACCACCGGCCGCCGTCGCCAGCCCGATCAGCACCGGAGTCCGCACGGCGGCGGCGGTCGCCAGCAGGGCGACGACGCCGAGGATCGCCAGGGCCGCCAGCAGCGAGAGCAGGTTGGACGGGCTCCGGCCCTCCTTGCGCAGCATGCGTACGCCGTTGAGGAACAGGAAGCACACCAGCACGAGCAGGGCCACCGCCCCGAGTGCCGCCAGCGCACCGACGACGTAGGGCACCGAGGGCGACTCGGAGCTGACCAGGCGGTACAGCAGGGCACCCAGCGCGCAGAGCACAGCGAGCCCCAGGACGACGGCGTTGCTGAACTTGCGGCGTTCGAGCAGCACGCTCACGCAGAAGACGAGGAAGAGAAGTGCCGCGGGGGCAAAGGCGAGCATGCGCACAGACTAGGCAGCGCCCCGGCGGCCGTCGACGGCGAGGTGGGGTCGGGGGCGACCGCCCGCGGGTGCTGTGCCAGGCTCCGGCCCATGAGATGGAGTTTCACGCTGCACGGCGGGGCGGCCGCCGTGCTGAGCGCCGCCGCCCTGGCTCTGGGCGGGCTCACCTGGCTGCCGGGCCGGGGTGTGCTGCCGCTGTTCGAGCCGGCCTGGCCGATGGTGGTCGTCATCATCCCGGCCTTCCTGTTGTTCCTGGCGGCCCTGGTGCGCCAGTTCGCGACCGGCGCGGACCGGAGCGCGCAGTGGCAGGCGTTCCGCTGCCTGCCGGGCCGGGTGCAGGCGGGCCTCGGCCTCCTGGCGGCGACGAGCGTGGCTGTCATGGCGATGGGCGTCGTGGCGGGGGCGGGGGAGCGGCTGCAGGACGCGGAGGTGCGCGAGGGCCGGTACGTCGCCTACGACACGTCGGTGACCACGGACCGGGCGGTCGAGCTGACGAGGGACGAGTACCTCGCCCTGCTGCCGAGCAGCCGCCGGATGATGTTCGCGGTGCCGGGCCTCCTGGGCGCGGCCGCTGCCGCGATCGTGCTGGCGGCCGGAGAGCTGCGCCGCGCGGACGACGCGTCCGCCGCGCGGTGACGGTGACCGTGCCCGCGTACCCGGCGTGTCGGCGTCCGTATGCGTGTCCGTGACAGTGATCGCCGATCAGGGCGTGCCCTTTGCGGGGTTCCGGCCGTTGAACCCGGCATGAAGAAGCGAAGCGTACTCGCCGCCGTCACCCTCGCCACCGGAGCGGTCATCGCCGCCATCGCCCCGCACCCGGGCGGCGGGGACACCGCACACGCCGCCGAACCGGCCGTCTCTCTGGGCGCGCTGGACGACGTCGGCGACCTCGGCAAGCTGGTCGACGGCGCGGCCGGGGCGACCACCTCCACCGCAGGCACGGTCACCAGCACCGTGGAAGACGCCAAGCTCAGCTGAACCGGCTGGGACAAGGACAGGGGCGGCCGAAAGGCCGCCCCTGTCGGCGTTCCGGGGCCGGGTGCCGTCAACTGCCCGGGGGATCGATCCCTTACGACCGGACGAGACGCGCCGATGGGCGGCCCGCTGGAGCTGCCGGCGAAGCCCGGCGACCCGACCGGACCGGGCACGGACGGTCGGGTCCGGGAGGATGGCCCCTCCCTACGGTGAACGGGCAAGGGAAGGGGATCAGGAGTTGCTGGAACGGCTGAACGACGCGATGGAGCACATCGAGGCCCACCTCGGTGAGCGCATCGAGGCAGCGGACCTCGCCCGGATCGCGATGACGTCGGAGTACCACTTCCGCCGGATGTTCTCCGCGCTGGCGGGGCTCCCGCTGTCGGAGTACATCCGTCGCCGCCGCATGACGGTCGCGGGGGCGGAGGTGCTCGGCGACCGTGACCGTTCGCTGTTGGACGTGGCGATGCGGTACGGCTACGACACGGGGGAGGGCTTCGCCCGCGCGTTCCGGGCCGTCCACGGCATCGGCCCCGGTGAGGCCCGCCGGACGGGCGCGGTCCTGCGGTCGCAGCAACGCCTGACCTTCCGACTCGTCGTCGAAGGGAGTAGCGCCATGCGCTACAGCTTGGTGGAGAAGGACGCGTTCCGGGTGGTCGGGAAGAAGGCCCGCGTCCCGCTCATCCACGAGGGACCGAATCCGGCCATTGCGGAGTTCATCCGGGGCATCGGCCGGGAGGAGCTGGACCGCATCGCGGCCCTCTCCGACCAGGAGCCGGCGGGCATCGTCGGGGTGAGCGACCAGCTCGACCCGAGCCGCGCGGAGGGCACCGAACTCGACTACTGGCACGGGGTGGTGACCGGCGAAGGGGAGCTCCCGGAGGGCCTGGACGCCTTGGACGTACCGGCAGGCACGTGGGCGGTCTTCGAGAGCGAGGGCGCGTTTCCGCAGGCCCTCCAGTACCTCTGGCGGGATGTGTTCACGCAGTGGTTCCCGTCGAACCCGTACGCGTCGAGGCCCGGCCCGGAGATTCTGCGGGTGCGGCTGACGGAGGAGGGGAAGCGGGCGGAGGCCGAGCTCTGGATCCCGGTGGAGCGGTCGGCCGAAAGCTGACGTGCCGAGCGAAATATGCGGCACGACAGAGGTTTACGGCCACGGGGCATATGCGGTGACCTATTGGTCCAGACCTATTGTGCGAGCGTTCGCTGCTCGCTAGCTTTCTCGTGGCGGCGCGCGCTGTTCGGATCGGCTCGACTCATTCATTCGCTGACGCACAGTCATGTGTGTTGACTGAAAACGGAGTTACCGACATGCACAGACGTATTGCCGCACTCGCGGTGACCGTGGCGACCGCCGGAGCGATGCTCCTCGGCACCGCCTCGACCGCCTCCGCCACGGGCCCCGGCTTCTGGCTCCGCAGCCACCACGCGAGCCTGGCGGAGTGCCAGGCGGTGGGCAACGCCGGCGCCGACAACGGCCTCTGGAGCCGCGTGTTCATCTGCAACCCGTTCGCCGGGAAGCCGGGCGTCTACGAGTTGTGGATCCGCTACTGAGACTGAGGTAGCGGGCGGACAGTGGACCGCCCCGGCTGCGGCGGCGGCCGGGGCGGTTCACTGTCGGACTGCTCAGAGGGCGGTGCCGCTGTCGTGGACGAAGGCGCTCCAGGTGGCGGGCTCGACGGTGAGAACGGGACCGTCGGTCACCTTGGAGTCGCGGATGTGGACGGCGGCGGGGTGGGTGGCGATTTCGACGCAGTCGCCGCCGTCACCGTTGCTGTGGCTGGACTTGAGCCAGTGAAGTTCGGTAGGGCCAGGGGAGGGGTGTGCTGCGCGGGACATGTCTCTCCAAGCAGTGCGTCAAGCAGTGCGTCCAGTAGCCGGGTGCTCTCCGCGACGGTGAGAGCCTGGGAACGCAGCATCCCATACCTCTGCAAAAGCGCGCTGACGTCGGCGGGATCGCCCATCTGGGCGTGCAGGATGCTCTCCTCCAGGATGAAGTGAGGAATGGGCCGGGGCTTGCGTTCCAGGATCTTCTGGCGGCCGAGCCGGTCCGCCACCCGCTTCTCGATCTCGTCCTCTTCGAGCGGTGGGTAGTTGCAGTCGAAGATGAAGCGCGCGTATGCCTCGGTTTGCAGCAGTCCCGGGATGAGCTGCGACTGGTACGAGAACAAGCTCACCGCGTCCTGCTCGTACTGCACGAAGTCCTTCACCAGCGCCTGGTAGCGCTCCTTCCGCGGGATCCTCTCCACCGCGACCCGCAAAGCGCCCTTGGTGTCCAGCAGCTCATCGAGCTGGATGGCCAGGTCTAACTGAAGCGCCCGTCGCCCCTGCTCGATCGAGGCGATCGTGTCCTCGCCCACCCCGGCCTGCTCGGCGCGGGCGGCCTGCGTCAGCCCGGCGAGTTTGCGGAAGTGGCGCAACTGAGCCCCGACCAACTGCCACGAAGTAACCCGCCTGATGCCGCTCTGCTTTCCCGGTTGCATGACCTGGCTTCTCCCCGTTCCGGCCCCGCTGTCAACCCGTCAGAACCCGTACAAAACCTTTTGTACGTCCCTCGGCTCTGCTTCAGCGTAGTAACTCCGTGTGAGCGTGGAAGCATGAACGAGGCAACCCAACTCCCGTGCTTCCGTGCCGCCTTCTACTGCCGTGAGCGCAGGTCGATCCCCGTCGTACGCAAGTTCGCCCGCCAGGTGCTCGTCGAGTGGGAGTGTGAGCAGCGGGCCGACGATGTGCTGCTCTGCGTGACCGAGCTGGCGACCAACGCGCTCCGGCACGGCGTACCGCCGGGGCGTGGATTCAAGGTCCACATCTACCTGGAGCGGGTCGAAAGCATCATCCGCGTCGAGATGCACGACAGCGGAGGCGGTGCGGTCCGCGCGGCGGACGGGCCGCCGGAGGCCGACGACGAAGGTGGGCGCGGGCTGCTGCTCGTCGCGGCGCTGGCCGACAAGTGGGGCGTGGCCGAACGGAACCCCGGCAAGGTCGTGTGGTGCGAGTTCAGCATCGCGTGACTTGCTGTTTCGGCAAGGATGTTTGTCGTTTCGGCCTAGGTGGGCGCACTCTCGTCGTCGAGCGGTGGTGATGCCGCGTGGCGAAGGAGGAGTGACATGAAGCAGCAGCGGTACGACGTGGTGATCGTGGGCGGCGGGGCCGCCGGCCTGAGCGGGGCGCTGGCCCTGGGGCGAGCCCGGCGCTCGGTTCTGGTGATCGACGCGGGCGAGCCCCGCAACGCTCCCGCCTCCCACGTGCACAACTACCTGGGCCGCGAGTCCACCCCGCCGGGCGAGCTGCTGGCGATCGGCCGGGGCGAGGCCGCCGGGTACGGGGCGGAGATCGTCGAGGGCCGGGTCGCCTCGGCCGAGCGGCTTCCCGAGAGCGAGGAGGGGGAGCAGGGCTTCCGGGTCGTGACCGAGGACGGCCGGAGCGTCGAGGCGCGGCGGCTGCTGGTGACGACCGGGCTCGTCGACGAGCTGCCGCCCGTGCCGGGGCTGGCGGCGCGGTGGGGGCGCGAGGTGCTGCACTGCCCGTACTGCCACGGCCACGAGGTGGCGGACCGCCCGATCGGGGTGCTCTCCACCGGGCCGCTCGCCGTGCACCAGGCGCTGATGTGGCGGCAGTGGAGCGACGACGTGACCCTCTTCCTCCACACGGGCCCGGAGCCCACGGAGGAGGAGTACGAGCAGCTGGCGGCCCGGGGCGTCGCGGTCGTGGACGGCGAGGTGACGGGCCTGGAGGTCGCGGACGACCGGTTCACCGGCGTGATGCTCGCGTCCGGCCGGGTCGTCCCGCGTGAGGCGCTGGTGGTGCAGGCCCGGTTCACCGCCCGCTCGGCGGTCCTGGAGTCGCTGGGGCTGAAGCCGGTGGCGCAGGAGATGGGCGGGGTGGTGATCGGTTCGTACATCCCGACCGACCCGACCGGCGCGACGGAGGTCCCCGGGGTCTGGGCGGCGGGCAACGTCACCCGCCTCACCGAGCAGGTGATCGGCGCGGCTGCGGCCGGCCTCATGGCGGGAGGCGCGGTCAACGGCGACCTGATCACCGAGGACACCCGGCTGGCGGTGGCGGCCCGGCGGGCGTAGCGCCTCTTCGCCGTCGAGAGTCGAGAAGCGAACGGGTCCGATGAGTTTGTGGCCCGCCGCCGGTCCAAGTTCATGACACCCAAGGTTCATGGCGCCCGGGGTTCATCACACCTGGGGTCCATGACATCCGAGGAAAGGACACCGCCATGTCGGAGCTTCTCGTCGACTTCATCACCTCCCTCGACGGCTGTGCGTCAGGAGAGGGCTGGCCAGGATTCTGGGGCCTGGAGGGCCCGGAGTACCTCGCCTGGCTCGGTGAGCAGCCCGAGGTCACCTACCTCATGGGAGCGAAGACGTACCGCCTGATGTCCGGCTTCGCGGCCGGCGAGGTGCCGGGCGGCCAGGACGAGTTCAGGCCCGAGGAGGAAGAATCCGTCGACGAGCTCACGCGAGCGTCCAAGGTGGTGTTCTCGGCCTCCCTGGAGGAGCCGCTGACCTGGGCCAACTCCACGCTCGTCCGCGGCGACGCCGTCGAGGCGGTCCGCGCGATGAAGGAGAACGGCTCGGGGCTCCTCAGCACGATCGGCAGCCTCAGCCTGTGCCGGTCCCTGCTGCGGGCCGGGCTCGTCGACCGCTTCCGGGTCGTGATGTTCCCGGTGATCACCGGTGCCACGGGCTCGGAGCGCATCTACGACGGCTATCCGGACGTCGCCCTGGACATGATCGGGCACCGGACCTTCGACGGCCGCACCCAGCTGGTCGAGTACAAGCCCCGCGTGCTGGAGCACCCGCCGCTCGGCGCCCCCGCGTGACGTCGTTCCGTGCGCAGGCGGGCGGTTCCACGGCCCGCCCCCGTCCGGCGTAACGAGGGCGGGCGGATGACGGGTCGCGGGGGTGACGGACTTCGCCCGGCGGATGTGTGAGTTCCGTTTGGGGGGATACGCGGAGGGTGCCCGGGGCAACGAGGACGCCGGGAGAGGAATCACAGAGGGAGACTTTCGTGGGCATCATCGCCTGGATTCTGATCGGCCTGCTCGCGGGCGCCATTGCCAAGGCGCTGATGCCGGGCAAGGACCCGGGGGGCTGCCTGATCACGATGCTGCTCGGTATCGCGGGTGGCCTGCTCGGCGGCTGGCTGGGCAAGGTGATCTTCGGGGTCGATTCGATCGACGGGTTCTTCAGTCTGTCGACGTGGATCGCCGCAGTCGTCGGTTCCGTGATCCTTCTCGCCCTCTACCGCCTGATCGCGGGGAACAGGTCCCGCTGACCCGGGCGGCCACGACAGCTCGACGGGACGATTCATCCGCATATGCCTACATTGGCAGAGGCGCGACAGGGTAGCCGTAGGGCAGAGCCGAGCCGAGGCCTCGACGCCCGCGCACGACCGACAAGAGGACATGAGGACATGACGGACACGACCCGTAAGCCGACCACGTCCGACTCCGGTGCCCCGGTGGAGAGCGACGAGCATTCGCTCACCGTCGGCCCGGGAGGGCCGATCCTGCTCCAGGACTCCTACCTGATCGAGCAGATGGCCCAGTTCAACCGCGAACGCATCCCCGAACGCCAGCCGCACGCCAAGGGCAGTGGCGCCTTCGGGAAGTTCGAGGTGACCGCGGACGTCTCCGCGTACACGAAGGCCGCGCTCTTCCAGCCCGGCACCACGACCGACCTGGTCATCAGGTTCTCCACCGTCGCCGGGGAGCGGGGCAGCCCGGACACCTGGCGTGACCCCCGCGGCTTCGCGGTGAAGTTCTACACCAGCGAAGGCAACTACGACATGGTGGGCAACAACACCCCCGTGTTCTTCGTGAAGGACCCGATGAAGTTCCAGCACTTCATCCGGTCCCAGAAACGCCGGGCGGACAACAACCTCCGCGACCACGACATGCAGTGGGACTTCTGGACCCTCTCCCCGGAGTCGGCCCACCAGGTCACCTGGCTGATGGGGGACCGGGGCATCCCGCGCACCTGGCGCCACATGAACGGCTACACCTCGCACACGTACATGTGGATCAACGCCGAGGGTGAGCGGTTCTGGGTGAAGTACCACTTCAAGACCGACCAGGGCGTCGAGACGTTCACCCAGGACGAGGCCGACCAGATGGCCTCGGCGGACACGGATTACCACACGCGTGACCTGTTCGAGCACATCCGGGACGGCGACTTCCCGAGCTGGACGCTGAAGGTCCAGATCATGCCGTACGAGGACGCCAAGGACTACCGGTTCAACCCGTTCGACCTGACCAAGGTGTGGCCGCACGCCGACTACCCGTTGATCGAGGTCGGCCGGATGACGCTGGACCGCAACCCCACGGACAACCACGCCGAGATCGAGCAGGCGGCGTTCCAGCCGAACAACTTCGTCCCCGGTATCGGGCCGAGCCCGGACCGGATGCTCCTGGGCCGGCTGTTCAGCTACGCGGACGCGCACCGCTACCGCATCGGCGGCAACTACCAGCAGCTGCCCGTCAACGCTCCCGTCGCCCCGGTGCACACGTACTCCAAGGACGGGGCGATGGCGTACCGCAAGACCTCCGACCCGGTCTACGCCCCGAACTCCAAGGGCGGCCCGGAGGCGGACACCGCCCGCTACGGCACCCCGCCGAGCTGGTACGCCGACGGGGACATCACCCGGGCGGCCTACGTCGACCACGCCGAGGACGACGACTGGGGCCAGGCGGGCACGATGGTCCGCGAGGTCCTGGACGACGCGGCGCGGGACCGGCTGGTGGACAACGTGGTCGGCCACCTGCTGAACGGGGTGACCGAGCCGGTCCTCCAGCGGGCGTTCCAGTACTGGTCGAACATCGACGCCGGTATCGGCAAGCGCATCCAGGAGGGCGTCCGCGCGAAGGCGGGCGAGAAGGACCCGAAGGCGGGTGAGCAGGGCAACCCGGCCCGTTCCTCGATGCAGCGCAAGGCGTAGCGCCACTGAGGGCCCACGAGACAGGCCCCCGCCCGTCGGCCGACGGGCGGGGGCCTTGTGGCGTCCACCTGTTCGGTCGCCTGCGTACCGAGGGCCGGCGGAGGCCGTGCCGGTCGCCGGTTCCAGTCTGGCCGCGATCCCAGGGGGCGACGATGCAGCGATACGACTGGTACGGCGGCGAGGAGTCCGAGCGGAACCCGGACGCCGAGGCCGAGGCGCTCAAGGAGAAGGTGCACGCCGGTATCGCGGGAGGCTGCGGGCTGACGGTGCTTCTGGCGGTCGTGGCGGGCGTGGTCCTGCTGGGCGTGGTGGTGGCGGCGATCTGGGTCTGGATGTCCAGCCGCCACTGATCTGGCCGGGCGGTGATCCCGTGTCACGCGCCACCGCCGCCCGGTCCTTCTCAGTGCTGGACCAGGCCGCCGACCGGGACAGGGCCGACATGTCCGGAGGGCGGTAGCGTCCGCGCGAGATCGATCCCGATGTCCACCAGCGACGACCGGCGCAGGCGAGCGACCTCGGCGACGGGGGTCCACACCGACGCGGCGGTGTCCCCGTTCGGCTCGGGACGGAGCCGGCCACCGGTGACGCGGACACCGTAGAAGACGCCGACGTTCTGCAGCTCGGGCGCGCCGGGCAGGCGGCGCTCGCCCGCCGGGATCACCCGCGAATCCACGCCGAGCAGGCGCTCGACCACGGCCTCCAGACCCGTCTCCTCGGCGACCTCCCGGATCACCGTGTCGAACGGGTCCTCCGCGTGCTCGACCCCGCCGCCCGGGAGGGTCCAGGTGCGGTCGCCGTCCGGGCCCACGGCCAGTGCGAGCAGTACCTGGCCGTCCTCGATGCACACCGCGTACGCGGCCAGTCGTCGGTCCATCGCGCGAGGCTATCGCCGGGAGCCGGGAGCCGGGACCGGTGTCCGGGGCCGTGTCCGCTGTTCGAGGACCCGCCTCACCTCTCAAGATCATCAACGTGCAGAATGCCCCGTATGTCGATAACGAACACTCCGCAGGCGGCCACGCTCGACGACGCCCCGGAGATCAGCCGCACCCTGGCCCGCGCCTTCGCCGACGACCCGATGATGGGGTGGTTCTTCCCCGGCGGGGCCTCGCGCGAGCCCGACCTGGTCCGGTACTTCACCACGATCTTCACCCGGCAGTACGGCCGCCACGGGGTGTGCGAGCGCACCGCGTCGGCGGCCGCGTTCTGGGTGGCGCCGGAGGGGCAGGAGAAGACCGTTCCGGACGCGGAGACCGTCGCGGAGCTTGAGGAGATCCTCGGCGACCGGGCGCCGCTGTTCCGGGACGCGGTCGCGGCTGCCGCCGAGCAGGGCCCCAAGGAGCCGCACTGGTACCTGGCGGTCGTCGGCGCGGACCCGGCCACCCGGGGCCAGGGGCACGGGGCGGCGCTGCTGCGTTCCGGGCTGGCCAAGGCCGACGCGGCGGGCTTGCCGGTCTACCTGGAGTCCTCCAAGCCGGACAACCTGCCGTTCTACGAGCACTTCGGCTTCACGGTGCTCGGCGAGGCGGCGCTGCCGGGCGGCGGCCCGGCGCTGTGGGTGATGCGGCGCGCGCCGCGTGCCGGGGGCGCGTCTTAGCGGAATCTCAGGGGGAAACGCTTCCTTTCGGATCTGCCGACGAGGGAGCTCCCTGAGCGGGGGAGCGCGGAGAAGAATGGTTTCTCCGCGCTTCGTATCCGCCCGTCCGCCCGTCCGGTGAACGGCGCGCATCGGCCCAGATGGCCTCCAGCCCGAGGGGGCGGCCCGGCTCGTGACTGCTCCAGGGCTGCCAGGGATCCGCCGTCGCACGGGAGGTGCCGTGCGGTGGCGCCCCCGGCGCGGCGTCGCGTCCCATGCTGTCGAGTCGCCGTTCGAGATCCGCCTGCAGGCGGTTCATCGTGGCGAGGAAGTCCCTGAGCAGGATGGTTTCTTCAGTCATGGGGTCGGCACATTCCTCAGCGAGCCTTCAGCTGTCACATCCCGACAACGACAGGGCCCGGCCGAGGGGGCGCGGCATTCGGGCGAGCGTGCGGGGAGGTGACAGCGCGGCGCGTACGGGTCAGGCGCGCGCCTCCGGGGCGACCGGCCGACCCGCGCGGCCGGTCCGGCCGGGGACGACGACCTGCGGCCAGGAGATGAGATTCCTGCACAGCGGATCGCGGATCGCGGACTGCTCAGCCCGCCGCCTCCGCCCCCGCCCACGTCTCCGGCGCCCACACCCCCGACCGCTTCAGCGACGCCGGGCAGTGGCGGAAGATCTCGTCGATCTCGACGACCAGGGCGAGCTTCGGGCGCTGGCCCTTCAGCGTCATCGCGTCGAAGAACGGGGCGTCCGTGAGGATGCGGGCGCGGCCGTTGACGCGCAGGACGTCCATCGCGCCCGGTATCAGGTAGAGCAGGCCCACGCGCGGGTTCGCCAGGATGTTGTGGAAGCTGTCCGCGCGGCGGTTGCCCGGGCGGTCGGGCAGGGCGATCGTGCCCCGGTCCAGGACGTAGGTGAAGCCGGGGGTGTCGCCGCGCGGGGTCGAGTCGCAGTTGCCGTCCGCGTCCGAGGTGGCCAGGGTGCAGAACGGCGAGCGGGCCAGCAGGGCCAGATCGTCGTCGGTGAGCCGGTCGTGGACCTTGTCGATGACGATCGGGTGCGGAGTGCCCAGGAGCTCGCGCATTTCCTCCGCCGAGCCCAGGGGTACGGCCCCGGCCAGCGGATCGGGTACGCCGGACGTGACGCCGGGACCGGTGGCGGGGGCGGTGGGATCGGCGGCGTACGACAAGGCGGTGCTCCGGAGCTCGTGGGGTGCGGCAGCGCGCCGCGCTGACAGGCGCTGTTAGGGTGACCTTACTTTGGGCCCCCTTGTGTTGTCCGTCCGGGGTGGACCGGTCATGTCCCCGTCCGGGGCGGACCGGCGGTCTCCCTGTCCGGGTGGACCGGCGACGAGGGCGTCTCCCGTGCCCAGGGGCGCTCCCGGCGCCGACGAACCAGCGTGAGGAACGAACAACAGTGCACCAGCGCATTCCGGCTGCCCCGGCGGCCGGGTCGTGAGCGGCTCGGCCTCCCTGGAGAAGGGGAGGGAGATACCGGCCGACGGCGGCAAGGAAGCGCGGCGCAAGCGCAGCCGCCCCGTGCTCGCCCTCGGGCTGCTCGCCGCCCTCGCCGTGCTGTTCCTCACCGCCGTGGCCAGTCTCGCCATCGGCTCCGGCGACGTGCCCTTCCGCGATGTCGTCGACGGGGTGCTCGACCCGGACGTCTCCGTCAAGGGCCAGCTCATCGTCCAGGAGGTCCGCATCCCGCGCACCGTCGCCGGGCTGCTCGCCGGTGCGGCACTCGGCCTCGCGGGCACGGTGATGCAGGGCGTCGCCCGTAACCCCCTCGCCGACCCCCAGCTCCTCGGCATCAACGCCGGCGCGTCCGTGGCCGTCGTGTGCTCGATCACCCTGCTCGGGTTCACCGTCGCCACCCAGTTCATCTGGTTCGGCTTCCTCGGCGCGCTGCTGGCCGCCCTCCTCGTGTACGGGGTCGGCTCGCTCGGGCGGGAAGGCGCGACACCGGTGAAGCTGGCCCTGGCCGGGGCCGCGACCGCCGCCGTCCTCACCTCGGTGACCAGCGCGATCCTGCTCCAGGACCGGGGCAGCTACGACCAGTTCCGGTTCTGGCAGCTCGGGGCGCTGACCGCCCGCAGCTCCGAGGTGCTGTGGCAGGTCTCGCCGTTCATCCTCGTCGGCACCGTCCTCGCCCTGGCCCTCGGGCCGCAGCTCAACGCCCTCTCCCTCGGCGACGACCTCGCCCGCGGCCTCGGCCAGCGCGTCGGGGCGATCCGGATGGTGTCCGCCCTCGCCGTGGTGATCCTCTGCGGCGCGGCCACCGTCGTCGCCGGGCCCATCGGCTTCGTCGGGCTCGCCGTACCGCACGCCGCCCGCCTCATCACCGGGCCCGACTACCGCTGGGTGCTGCCGTACAGCATGGTGCTCGCCCCGGTCATGCTGCTCGTCGCCGACATCGTCGGCCGGGTCATCGCCCGCCCCGGCGAGGTGCAGGTCGGCGTCATCACGGCCGCGATCGGCTGCATCCCCTTCATCTGGCTGGTCCGCCGCAGGAAGCTGGTGGAACTGTGAACCGGACACCCGCCGTCGCCAAGAACGCCACGCACGCGGACGACGAGCGCCTCGCCGCCGCCGTACGCCAGGTCTCCGCCGTACGCGGCCGGGGCCTGCGCCGCTCCGTCCTCGTCGGCTCGGGCCTCTTCGCCGCCGTGGTCGTCGTGTTCGGGCTCTCCCTCAGCTTCGGCGACATGGTGATGCCCATCGGGAAGGTCGTCGCCACCCTGTTCGGCGGCGGCGACGGCGGATCGCAGTTCGTCGTGCTGGAACTGCGGCTGCCCCGCGCCCTCCTCGCGATCCTCGTCGGCGTCGCGTTCGGACTCTCCGGAGCCGTTTTCCAGACCGTGCTGCGCAACCCCCTCGCCAGCCCCGACCTCATCGGCATCAGCGCCGGGGCCAGCGCGGTCGCCGTCACCGCCGCCCTGCTCTTCCAGGTCAGCGGACTCGCCCTGTCCGCGAGCGCTCTCACCGGCTCCCTGGTAGCCGGAGCCGCCATCTATCTGCTCGCCTGGCGGCAGGGCATTGCCGGACAACGCCTCGTCCTCGTCGGCATCGGCGTCGGCATGGGGCTCTCCAGCATCGTCTGGTACGTGATGGCCCGCTCCGAGGTCACCGACGCGCAGGAGGCGTTCCGCTGGCTCGCGGGCAGCCTCAACGGCCGCTCCTGGAACCAGATGTGGCCGCTCCTCATCGCCCTCGGCCTCCTCGTACCGCTGACCGTCCTCGCCGCCCACGCGCTGCGCCCCCTCCAGCTCGGGGACGACGCGGCGGCCGGGCTCGGCGCGAAGGTCGAGAGCGGCCGGCTCGCGCTGCTGGCCTGCGCGACCGCGCTCGCCGGGGTCGCGACCGCGGCCGCCGGACCCGTCGGGTTCGTGGCGTTCGTCGCCGCACCGATCGCCCGCCGACTGGTCCCGGGCCGGGGCGCGGCGCTGCCGCAGGCCGCCCTGACCGGGGCGCTGATCGTCCTGGTCGCGGACTTCGCGGCGCAGCACCTGTTCCCGGTGCAGCTGCCGGTGGGCGTGGTCACCAGCATCATCGGGGCCCCGTATCTGCTGCTGCTCCTGGCCCGCGCCAACCGCGTCGGCAGCGGGGGCTGAGATGGCGCACCAGACACGTCAGAAAGACGACGAAGAAAGGCGTGGCCCTGTCGTGGCCGAACACACTCTGGAAGCCCGGGACGTCCGGCTCGGCTACGGCGAACGCGAGATCGTCCCCGGTCTGAGCGTGGCCGTGCCGCCCGGGAAGATCACGGTCATCGTCGGCCCCAACGCCTGCGGCAAGTCGACCCTGTTGCGGGCGATGGCCCGGCTGCTGGCGCCCTCCGCGGGTGCGGTTCTTCTGGACCGCCGGTCCATCCAGGAGATGCCGACCAAGGAGGTCGCCTCCGTGCTCGGCATCCTCCCGCAGAGCCCCACCGCCCCCGAGGGCATCACGGTCTCCGACCTGGTCGGGCGCGGCCGCTACCCGCACCAGGGGTGGTTCCGCCGCTGGAGCGCGGAGGACGACCGGGCGGTCGCGCAGGCGCTGCTGTCGACCGACGTCCTCGAACTCGCCGACCGGTCGGTGGACGAGCTGTCCGGCGGCCAGCGCCAGCGGGTGTGGATCGCGATGGCGCTCGCCCAGCGCACCGACATCCTGCTGCTCGACGAGCCGACGACCTTCCTCGACGCCAGCCACCAGCTCGACGTCCTCGACCTGCTCACCGACCTCAACCGCGAGCAGGGCGTCACCATGGTGGCCGTGCTGCACGACCTGAACCTGGCCTGCCGGTACGCGGACCACATGATCGCGATGAAGGCGGGGCGGATCGTCGCGGAGGGCCGGCCGGTCGACATCGTGACGGCGGAGCTGGTCGGCGAGGTCTTCGGGATGCGCTGCTCGGTGATCGAGGACCCGGCGTCGGCCACCCCGATGGTCGTGCCGCTGGGCCGCCACCACATCAAGGACCCGGCCGCCTGAGCCTCGTACGGACGGGGGCGGGGGCACTCGGGCGGATGAGGGCGCACACCCGGGCGTACGGGGGAGCGGGGCACACGGGTCAACCCGATGGCACCGTTGTCATTAGGTGAGGCTAACCTAAAGGGCATGAACGCTTCCGCTCCCCGCGCCCGCCGTACCCCCGTCCTGGTGGCCGGTGCCGTCGCCGCCCTGCTCGTCGGCCTCTCGGCCTGTGGTTCGTCGGACGACTCCGACAGCTCCGCGTCCTCCTCCGCCTCCGGCGGTGCTTCCGAGGGCGCCTTCCCCGCCAAGGTGGCGACCAAGTTCGGCGAGGTCACCGTCGACAAGCAGCCCAAGCGCATCGTCGCGCTCGGCTGGGGCGACGCCGAGACCGTGCTCGCGCTCGGCGGCCAGCCGGTCGGGGCCAGCGACTGGCTGCCGTTCGGTGGCGAGGGCGTCGGCCCGTGGGCCAAGGGCATGTACGACAAGAAGCCCGAGCTCATCGGCACGATGGAGCCGGAGTTCGAGAAGATCGCCTCCCTCCAGCCGGACCTGATCCTGGACACCAAGTCCAGCGGCGACCAGACCCGCTACGACACCCTGAAGAAGATCGCCCCGACCGTGGGCGTGCCGAAGGGCGGCGACCAGTACAAGCTCTCGTGGGAGCAGCAGACCACGATGATCGCCGCCGCCATGGGCGTACCGGAGAAGGGCAAGGAGCTGATCGCGGAGACGGAGAAGAAGTTCGAGGCCGCCGCGAAGGCCCACCCCGAGTTCAAGGACAAGACCATCACGGTCGGCTCGCGTACGTCCGAGGGCTTCGGCGTCTACGTCGGTGGCACCGGGCGCATCGACTTCGTCGAGCGGCTCGGCTTCAAGAACAACCCGAAGGCCGAGGCCCAGGCCGGCGAGGGCTTCTCCGTGTCCGTCTCCAAGGAGAACCTGGACCTGCTCGACGCCGACCTGACGGTCATGACCCCGATCGGCATCCCGGCCACGGACATCAGCAACGACCCGCTGTACAAGGCCGTCCCGTCGGTGAAGGCGGGCAACGCCATCGTCTTCGACGACAAGGACATCTCGCAGGCGTTCGCCACGGACTCGATCCTGTCCGTCTCGTACGCGCTGGAGAAGGTCGTCCCGCTCTTCGCGGAGAAGGTCGCGAAGTAGTCGGCAGCCGTGCACACACGCGCAGCGCCCCGTCCCGGGGGATTCGGGTGCGGGGCGCTGCGCGTGCGTGCGGAGGGGGTCAGGCCGCGGCGGGGGCCTTGATCGCCGAGATGTCGAAGGTCAGCTTCACCTTGTCGCTGACCATCACGCCACCGGTCTCCAGCGCCGCGTTCCAGGTCAGGCCCCAGTCGGAGCGCAGGATGTCCGTGCTGCCCTCGAAGCCGACGCGCTCGTTGCCGTAGACGTCGGTGGCGGAGCCGTTGAACTCCAGGTCGATGGAGAGCGGGCGCGTGACGTCCTTGATGGTGAGGTCGCCGGTGATGCGGTACGCCTCGCCGCCCAGCTGCTCGGCCTTGGTCGAGCGGAACGTCATGAGCGGGAACTTCTCGGCGTCGAAGAAGTCGCCGCTGACCAGGTGGCCGTCGCGGTCGGCGATGCCGGTGTCCACGCTGGCGATCTTCACGTCGATGGAGGCGGAGGAGTTCGCCGGGTCCGTGCCGTCCAGCACCAGGGTGCCCTCGTGCTCGCCGAAGGAGCCGCGCACGTTGGTGACCATCGCGTGGCGCACTGTGAAGCCGATGCTGCTGTGCGCCGGGTCCAGGGCGTACGTGCCGGTCAGGGCGGCGAGCGCCGGGTCCACCGCGGGGGCCTCGGCGGTCGGGGCGGTGGCGGTCGACTTGCGGTTGAACAGAGCCATGGCTCCTCCTCGGGGGACGTGTTCGTGGAGGTTGTTTAACCTTCAACGAGATTGACTGTAACTCCATCTTGTTCAAAGTTCAACCTTTCGGCTGTGCGGGTGTGGCGCGGGTGGTGCGCGGGAGTCCCCGCACTCTGGCGACGCGCGTAGAACTCGGGCACTATCTCCCTGCCCCCGGTCCGCGCGGACCGTGCCCGCGCACCCACCGTTTTGTCATGAGCAGGAGGAATCCCCCCATGGTGACCCGTCCACGACTCCGCTCCGCCCTCACCGCCCTGGCCCTCGTCCTCGGCGCGCTCTGCGCGCCCGGGATCGGCGTCCTCGGCGGCGGCGCCACCGAGGCGCACGCCGTGACCAAGCTGACCCACGCGCAGGCGACCTCCCGGTTCAGCTCGTCCGGGATCACCTGGTCGTCCTCCGGCGGCTGCTCCAACCGGAACGACCCCACCTGCACGTCGTTCGACCAGCTCAACCTCGCCAGCGCCCAGGGCGCGCAGACCCTCAAGAGCGCCACCGGCTGCGCGCTCAGGATCACCGGAGGCACGGAGACCGGGCACGCCGGCGGCACGTACTCCCACTGGAACGGCTACAAGCTCGACTTCGCCAAGAGCACCTGCGTGAACAACTACGTCACCGGCACCTTCACCTACATCGGCACCCGCGGCGACGGCGCCCGCCAGTACCAGTCCGGATCCGGCAACATCTACGCGGACGAGGGCAACCACTGGGACGTGACCTACTACAACTGCGGCGGCTGCTGACCGGGGAGGTACGTCGGGGGCCGTCCAGCGCCGGGGCGGCCCCCTCGCACGCCTACGGGATCGGGTCGGCGTCCGGGCCCTCCTGCTCCAGCAGGTCCCGGGCGAAGTCCTCCCACTGCGCGTACCGGTCCGGATACGCCGACCGCTGGACCGCCTGGCACACATCGCCCGGCTCCATCGAGTCCCAGCCGTCGATCTGGAGCAGCCCCGGGTTGGCGCTGGGCGAGGGCAGCCCGTAGAAGGACTTGGACGCGGTCGGGACGTGCGTGATCTGTGCCGGCGTGCCCCAGCCCATGCTCGGGCGCTGCTGGAAGACGCCGAGCGAGTCATGGTCGACCGCCGACGTGTAGTTGACGAACTTCGACTCCTGCATCGCCGCCATCAGGGCGATGACCTGGGCCTCCTCGGAGAGCTCCGCCCCCTTGCCGACGCCGATGACCGTCCGGGCGTGGGCGAGCTGCTCCGGACCGAGGTCGGACGGGGCGGCGAAGAACGTCCGCAGCTCGCTGTCCGGGGCGGTCTTGAGCAGGTGGGCGGTGGCGGTGTCCACCCGGCCGGTCACGGGCAGGCCGTAGCTCTGCTGGAAGGCGCGCAGACCATGCGCGCCCGAGGCCTGCAGGGCGGGTGACGGCGGCGGGGCGGGGTCCGCGTGGGCCGGGGCCGCGGCGGTCAGCAGGAGTCCGGCGGTGACGGCCGTGAGCAGCCGCTGGGGGAGTCGGCGGGGGAGTCGGTTCATTCGCATACGGCACCGTCGCGGGGCGGTGGAGCGAAGTCAAGAACGCCACACATCGTGTCAATTGACGGGATATCGAATTCCCGGGCGGTCAGGGTTTCCAGGGCGGACACGCGTGTGCCCCCGCCGGAACGGGCGGGGGCACACAGGGGCCTGGCGGGAGGGCGTCAGGAGCCCACGCTCACCGTGAAGCGGCGCGGGTTCCCGTCGTGCGCCGCGCCCGAGACGTCCGGCTCACCGTCCGGGCGGACGTCGTCGTACGGGAACGCGTAACCGATCGGGCTGTTCGCGTGGACCACCCGGGACCAGTGGTTGGTGACCGCGGTCTTGTAGTAGTCCCCCGTGGACGTGCCGTTCGGCTGGCTCGGGTGGCTCAGCATGATCGAGCGGTTGAAGCCCGCCGCGAGCCGCGCCAGGATCGCCTTCTTGTCGTCGGAGTCGTCCGGGTTGTTGGTGAACGGCCCGTGGTTGCAGGTGAAGATGTCCTTCGTCTGCGGCTTGGTGAAGGTGTGGCCGCCCTCGAAGGTGAGGACGTCACCGCTCACCCGGCCCGCCAGCGTGCCCCGGCCGCCCTGGAGGTCGATGCGCAGGTCCTCGGAGCGGTACTTCTCCCACACCTCGTCGATCTGCGCCTCGAACAGGCCCCGGAACGGCATCTCGTCCGGCCGGTCGAAGTACGGGGCCATGATGTTCTGCGGCGAGACGACCCGCAGCACCTTGCCGTCGTCGCCCCGCGTGATCAGCTTGTCCCAGGGCTGTCCGTCGGCGGCCGCCTGGGCGGCGAGGTCCTCCGCGATCCGCTCCACCGCGCCCTCCGGGTGCGGGGCCACGACATGGGTGGCGTCCCCCTCCAGCGTGATGCCGATCGGCAGCGCGGTGAGCAGGTCGACGTAGCTGATGTTGGAGTACAGCTGCTCGGTGTTGAAGGTGA
Source organism: Streptomyces globisporus C-1027 (assembly GCF_000261345.2). NCBI lineage: Bacteria > Bacillati > Actinomycetota > Actinomycetes > Kitasatosporales > Streptomycetaceae > Streptomyces > Streptomyces globisporus. Next base: position 5,822,448 of record NZ_CP013738.1, read on the forward strand.
ACTCGGCGAACGCCCAGGTGCGCCCGTAGTTCGGGTCCGTCGGCGTCGCGAAGGCCGGCTCCACCAGGGACGGGCCCGGGTTGAGGAAGAAGTCCAGCTTGTCGTCGCGGACGAAGTAGACCCGCGCCCCGTACATCTGCGGCAGGGTCAGCACGACCGGCCCCGCGCTCGCGCCCTTGAGCGGGATGGCGCAGTCGACGGGCAGCGGGGTCTGCGGCGCGCCGGGGGAGTCGGGGCGGTAGACGCCGCCGTCCGGCTTCAGCAGCACCCAGCGGTCGGTGCCCAGCTCATGGCCGGTCACATACGCGTGCACCGTGCCCGGCAGCGACTTGTTCTCCAGGGCGATTTCGCAGGTGGCGGGGGCCGCCGACGCGCGGGGGCTCAGCGCGGTGCCCCAGGCGGGGTACGTGAGCGCCGCGGCCGATGCGGCGGCGCCGGTCAGGAACATTCGGCGTGAAATCACGAGGGGACTCCCGAGGTGGTGGGGGGCCGCAGGCGGGGGGTGGGGGGTGGCGCGGGGAGGTCAGGAACCGTGGGGGGTGCCTGCGGTGCGCACCACTCTCGCGAGGCCCGGCACGACCGTCAATACTTGTGACTGAGAGCGCTCTCAAAAATTCTGAGTCTTCACAACTCGACGTCCCGAAGCGGTACTTGCCGGAACCGAGCGGGTGCGAACCGTGACCGGAAGGGGGCATTCCCGGCCAAGAGGTGAACGGGGCCGCGAGCCGGACCGGGCGCATCCGACTTGGACTAACGCACCGGGGTTGTTGGACGGAGTCGGCCCCCGGGCCCGAAGTCCGTTGACGGTGTCCGGACACGACGACTACTCAGGGGCCATGTCGCCAAGATTCCCTCGCCCCGGCCTGGTCGCCGCGGCCTCCGCAGCCGTCCTGGCGCTCGTGGGGGCCGCCCTCCCCGCCGCAGCCGCCGCCCCGTCGCCCCCCGCCCCGGCCGGAGAGGCCAAGGCCGAAGGGTCCGCTGTCATCCGGTCCGACCGGCTGAGCGTCGCCGTCGCCGACGACTTCCCGCGCGTCCTGTCGTACACCGACCGGGCGAGCGGCAAGCAGTTGCTCGGCTCCACCCGGCCGGTCACCGCCGTCACCCTCAACGGCACCGCGCACCCGGTGAAGCTCAAGAGCGCGCCGAAGGTCACCGGCTCCGCCGCCCGCTACACCCTCGTCTTCGCCTCCCTGCCGGGCGTGGAGATCGACGCCTCGCTGACCGTCTCCGGGCGGGCCACCACGTTCAAGGTGACCGCCGTCCGCGACACGTCCGTCTTCCGGGTCGGGACCATCGACATCCCCGGGCACGATCTGGTCTCCGTCGGGTCCACCGAGTCCGGCGCCGCCACCGCGTTCACGAAGCTCGACCCGGACTCCACCCGCACGGCCGACGTCTTCGCGAAGGTCACCGGCGAGACGAAGCCCGACTCCTCGCCCGTCGGGGCCAGTTACGCGATCCTCAACACCGGATCGCTCGCCGCGGCGATCGAGTCCAACTCCTCGTACGACAAGCCCTCCGGCGCCACCGGCGGCGACGACGCCCGCTTCTGGCACCAGGCGCGCACCGAGGAGGGCGGCGGTGTCCGGGTCGGCGCCTGGTCCGGCCAGTGGACCTACCGCGGCGAGGGAGCACCCAAGCCCGAGAGCGGCGAGAACCTGCCGTGGGCCAAGGTCGTCGTCACCCCGGACGCCAACGGGGACAAGGCCGTCGACTGGCAGGACGGGGCCATCGCCTTCCGCTCCGTCGGCGTCACCGCGCCCGGCAGCGAGGACACCGCCAAGCGGGTCGTCACCCACATCCCGTTCAACTTCGCCAGCCAGGCCACCCACCCCTTCCTGCGCACCCTGGACGACGTCAAGCGGATCTCGAAGGCCACCGACGGCCTCGGCCAGCTCGCCGTTCTCAAGGGGTACGGCTCCGAGGGCCACGACTCCGCCCACCCGGACTACGGCGGCAACTACAACAAGCGGGCCGGCGGGCTGGGGGACCTCAACACCCTCCTCAAGGAAGGCGGGAAGTGGGGCGCCGACTTCGGCGTCCACGTCAACGCCACCGAGTCCTACCCGGAGGCCAAGGCCTTCTCCGAGCAGCTCGTCGACAAGACCAAGCCCGGCTGGAACTGGCTCAACCAGAGCTACTACATCGACCAGCGCCGCGACATCAACAGCGGCGACCTGGCCGAGCGCTTCCAGCAGCTGCGCGACGAGACCGACAAGAACCTCGACTTCCTCTACATCGACGTCTACTACAGCCACGGCTGGATCGCCGACAAGACCATCCAGGCCGTGCAGAAGCAGGGCTGGACCGTCGGCACCGAGTGGGCCGACAAGTTCGAGCGCGCCTCGCTCTGGTCGCACTGGGCGAATGACCTCAACTACGGCGGGGCCACCAACAAGGGCCTGAACTCGCAGATCATCCGGTTCATCCGCAACGGCGAGAAGGACATCTGGAACAACCACCCGGTCCTCGGCCAGAGCGCCCTGGAGGACTTCGAGGGCTGGACCGGCGAGACCGACTGGAACGCCTTCACCGCCAACATCTGGCAGAAGAACCTCCCCGCCAAGTACCTCCAGCAGCAGAAGATCACCCGCTGGGACGGCAACGACATCACCTTCACCGGCGGGGTGCGCGGCACGGTCGAGGACGGCGAGCGAACCTTCTACGACCAGGGCCGCAAGGTGCTCAGCGGCACCGACTACCTGCTCCCGTGGGACGGCGGCAAGAAGCTCTACCACTACAGCGAGACCGGCGGCACCAGCTCCTGGGAGGTGCCCGGCAAGGGCGCGTACACGCTCTACAAGCTGACCGACAACGGCCGCGAGAAGGTCTCCACCGTCCGTCCCTCGGGTGGCAGGATCACGCTGACCGCCATCGCGGGACAGGCGTACGTCCTCTACCCCGACCGGGCCCCGAAGGAGATCCCGGCGGACTGGGGCAAGGGGACCGGGATCACCGACCCGGGCTTCAACGACCGCGACCTGAAGGGCTGGACGAAGACCGGCACGGCCGTCCGCGACACCGACGACCAGGGCCGCAACAGCGCCGAGCTCTCGGGGACGGCCACGGCCGCGCTCTCCCAGACGGTCACCGGTCTCAAGCCGGGCAAGCGTTACACCGCCTCCGCCCTCATCGAGGTCGAGCCCGGCAAGAGCCGCCGCACCACCCTGACCGCCGGCGGGACGCCGGTCGCCGTCGAGCGCTCCACGGCGAAGGACTACGTCGCCGCCTCCGACTGGCACGGCACCTTCTTCCAGCGCGCCAAGGTCACCTTCACCGCACCCGCCAACGGCCGCACCACCCTGCGCATCGAGGCGGCGGCGGGCTCCGAGGCGAGGGTCCGCGCCGATGACGTACGGATCGTCGCGAACGCCCCCGCCACCCGCACCGGCACCGTGGCCCACGAGGACTTCGAGGCCGTCGACCAGGGCTGGGGCCCCTTCCTGAAGGGCGACGCGGGCGGCTCGACCGACCCCCGCACCCACATCTCCCAGCTGAACGCCCCGTACACCCAGTCCGGCTGGAACGGGAAGCTCATCGACGACGTGCTCGGCGGGAAGGAGTCCCTGAAGTCCCACGAGGAGAACACCGGGCTCGTCTACCGCACCGCGCCCTGGACCGTCCCGATGAAGGACGGCCACCGGTACAAGGTCGAGTTCGCCTACCAGTCCAGCCACGCCGGCGCCTACAGCTGGGTCGAGGGCTACGACCGGGTCGCCGACGGCAAGGCCGCCTCGACCGAGACCCGGGCCACCCCGATCGGGCAGCAGCGCACCACCGGACAGTTCAGCCGGACCCTCACCGCGGGCTGCGGCGACACCTGGACCGGGCTGCGCAAGCTCCCCGGGGCACCCGAGGGCGCGGACTTCGTGCTGGACGGCTTCACCGTCACCGACCTCGGCCCCGCCCCGGCGGGCGAGGAGGCCGTCTGCGGCACCCTCGGCGTGGCCGCCGACGCGGAGACCCTGGAGCCCGGAGCCCCGAACACGGTGAAGGCGACCTTCGGCAACGACGAGGCGGGCGCCGCCACCGAGGTGAAGCTCGCGCTGACCGTGCCCGAGGGCTGGCGGGCCGAGCCGGCGGGCCCGGTCGCCTTCAACTCGGTCGCCCCGGGCGCGAAGGTCACCGGCAGCTGGCGGGTCACCCCGCCGGTGGACGCCCCCTACGACACGTACGCGCTGGAGGCGAAGGCCACGTACGCCGTCCAGGGCGCCGGTCGCACGCTCGGCGCGGGAACCTCCGTCCGTACGCTTCCGCCGCCGCCCGCGAAGGACGGCTGGGCCAGTGACCTGGACTGGACCGCCTCGCAGAACGGCTGGGGACCGGTCGAGCGGGACCGGTCCAACGGGGAGGCCGGGGCCGGGGACGGCGGGCCGCTGAAGATCGGCGGCGTCGCCTACGAGAAGGGCCTGGGTACGCACGCCCCGGCGAAGGTCCGCTACTACCTGGGCGGTAAGTGCACCTCCTTCACCGCCGAGGTGGGGGTGGACGACGTCCAGACGACCCGGGGGAGTGTGCGCTTCTCGGTCACCGCCGACGGTACGGAGAAGGTGGCGTCGCCCGTACTGGGGGCGGCCGACCCCGCCTGGCAGCTCACCGCCGACGTCACCGGCGCCAAGTACGTCGAGCTGGTCGTCCAGGACGGCGGCGACGGCAACGGGAACGACCACGCCGACTGGGGCAACGCCCGCTTCCACTGCGGAGGTTGACCCCGGCCGGAGCACTGCTCGGGGCGCGGTGGACGGCGGGGGACGACCCCGCGCCATACTTGAGGGGGCCTTGGGGCCCCCTCAAGGGCATGTGGCCCACCGCACACCCTTCGCTTGTGGAGTCTCCACAACCGGAGTCCGCGTTTCGCTGGTGGATCGCGTGCACGGCGGCATGGTTCTGTTCACTCCCACCACGAAACGGGGCGGGAGACTGTACGGAGTCGACGGCGCTATTTCTGGGTCGGGGTTCGTAGGGTCGATACATGACCGTTGTGGACGAAACCCAGGGTGAGCCGACCGACGCCCGTGGCCGGGTGGCCGAACTGCTGGCCCTGCGCGAGCAGGCGCGGCGCGGACCGAGCGAGCGGGCGACCGAGGCGCAGCACGCCAAGGGGAAGCTGACCGCCCGGGAGCGGATCGAGCTGCTGCTGGACGCGGGTTCGTTCAAGGAGGTCGAGCAGCTCCGCCGGCACCGCGCCACCGGGTTCGGCCTGGAGGCCAAGAAGCCCTACACCGACGGTGTCATCACCGGCTGGGGCACGGTCGAGGGCCGCACGGTCTTCGTCTACGCGCACGACTTCCGGATCTTCGGCGGGGCGCTGGGCGAGGCCCACGCCACGAAGATCCACAAGATCATGGACATGGCCATCTCGGCCGGCGCCCCGCTGGTGTCGCTGAACGACGGCGCCGGCGCCCGTATCCAGGAGGGCGTCTCGGCGCTCGCCGGCTACGGCGGCATCTTCCAGCGCAACACGCGCGCCTCCGGTGTCATCCCGCAGATCAGCGTGATGCTCGGCCCGTGCGCGGGCGGCGCGGCCTACAGCCCGGCGCTCACCGACTTCGTGTTCATGGTCCGTGAGACCTCGCAGATGTTCATCACCGGACCGGACGTCGTGAAGGCGGTCACCGGCGAGGAGATCACCCAGAACGGCCTCGGCGGCGCGGACGTGCACGCCGAGACCTCGGGCGTCGCGCACTTCGCGTACGACGACGAGGAGACCTGCATCGCCGAGGTCCGCTACCTCATCGGGATGCTCCCCTCGAACAACCGCGAGAACCCGCCGACCGTGGAGAGCGACGACCCCGCCGACCGGCGCGGCGACGTGCTGCTCGACCTGGTCCCGGCCGACGGCAACCGCCCGTACGACATGCACAAGGTGATCGAGGAGCTCGTCGACGACGGCGACTACCTGGAGATCCACGAGCGCTGGGCCCGCAACATCGTCTGCGCCCTGGCCCGTATGGACGGCCAGGTCGTCGGCATCGTCGCCAACCAGCCGCAGTCGCTGGCCGGTGTCCTGGACATCGAGGCGTCCGAGAAGGCCGCGCGCTTCGTCCAGATGTGCGACGCCTTCAACATCCCGATCATCACCCTTCTGGACGTCCCCGGCTTCCTGCCGGGCGTCGACCAGGAGCACGGTGGGATCATCCGCCACGGCGCGAAGCTCCTGTACGCCTACTGCAACGCCACCGTGCCGCGGATCTCGCTGATCCTGCGCAAGGCCTACGGAGGCGCGTACATCGTCATGGACAGCCAGTCCATCGGGGCCGACCTCACCTACGCCTGGCCCACCAACGAGATCGCCGTGATGGGCGCCGAGGGCGCGGCCAACGTCATCTTCCGCCGCCAGATCGCGGACGCCGAGGACCCCGAGGCCATGCGCGCCCGCATGGTCAAGGAGTACAAGGCCGAGCTGATGCACCCCTACTACGCGGCCGAGCGCGGCCTGGTCGACGACGTGATCGACCCCGCCGAGACCCGCGAGGTGCTCATCGCCTCGCTCGCCATGCTCCGCAACAAGCACGCCGACCTGCCGTCCCGCAAGCACGGCAACCCCCCGCAGTAGTCGCCCCGCAGCGGCGCGATCCGCCGCACGGTCCACGACAGCCTGCCGAGAAGACGGAGACACCCACCATGAGCCTCACCCCCGCCGAGTCCGTCCTGCGCGTCGAGAAGGGCCACGCGGCCCCCGAGGAGCTGGCGGCCATCACCGCCGTCCTGATGGCCCGTGCCGCCGCCCAGCCGGCCGCCCCCGCCCACCGCCGGGGCCGTGACACCGCCGGCTGGCGCCGCCTGGAGCGCACGCCGGGCTTCCGCGCCCCGCACAGCTGGCAGGGCTGACCACCCCGGCCGGACGTTACGAGAAGGGCCCCGCACTCCTGAGGAGTGCGGGGCCCTTCTCCGTACGGGACCGGCTGAGGTCCTAGCGCAGGCGCGCCATCAGGGCGTGCTCGACCAGCGTGATGAGCGCGCTCTTGGCGTCCGCGCGGTGGCGGGCGTCCGTCGTCAGGATCGGGGTGTCCGGCCCGATCTGGAGCGCTTCGCGGACCTCGTCGGGGGTGTAGGGCTGGTGTCCGTCGAAGCCGTTGAGGGCGATGACGAAGGGGAGGCCGCTGTTCTCGAAGTAGTCGACGGCGGGGAAGCAGTCGGCGAGACGGCGGGTGTCGACGAGGACGACGGCGCCGATGGCGCCGCGGACCAGGTCGTCCCACATGAACCAGAAGCGGTCCTGCCCGGGCGTACCGAACAGGTACAGGATCAGGTCCTGGTCCAGGGTGATACGCCCGAAGTCCATGGCCACCGTCGTGGTGGTCTTGTCCCCGGTGTGGGTCAGATCGTCGATGCCCGCCGAGGCGGACGTCATCACGGCTTCGGTGCGCAGCGGGTTGATCTCCGACACGGCACCGACAAACGTGGTCTTACCCACGCCGAAGCCCCCTGCCACCACGATCTTCGCCGAGGTAGTGGAGCGGGCCGCTCCGCCGCTAGAGCTTGCGAAGTCCACTGAGCACCCTTTCGAGCAGTGTCACATCTGGCTGGCCGCCGGCGGCCTCGTCGCCGCCGGGCTGATGGATGGCGACGAGTCCGGCCTCGGCCAGGTCGGCGACGAGGATCCGGGCAACGCCGAGGGGGATCGAGAGAAGGGCCGAGATCTCGGCGACCGACTTGATCTCGATGCAGAGCCGGCAGATCCGCTGATGCTCGGGCAACTGCCCTTGCAGCCGGGCCGGATCGGCCGTCGTGCTGACCAGCGCCTCGATGGCGAGCTGGTAACGCGGTCGGGTCCGGCCGCCGGTCATGGCGTACGGACGGACCAGCGGGTTGTGCGCGGCGGGCCTGTCGGGCTCGGGAGCCCGCCGCTGGTGCACCGGTTGAATGCGCGGCTGCTGGGGCGCGTCGTACCGCTGCTGCGGTTGCTGCGGCCACCCCGAACCGGGCTGCTGCTGGGGCCACTCGGGCGCCGGGCCGCCGGGAGCGCCCTGCTGCTGGTGCTCCTGCTGCTGATATGGCTGATACTGCCCGGGTCCCTGACCACCGGGTGCGGCGGGGAAGCCGAAACGGTTGTCACCGTGCTCACCCGGAACCCTCGGGTCACCGTTGTATGAGTGCCCGCCTGTGGGTGTTGCCACGTTTCCTCCTCCGACTGCCGGTCGCCGATCCCAGTGGGGCCGCGCCACCGCACTTTATGGTGCGGTGGCGAGAAACGCACTGTCTGTCTACTAGTTAAGAAGACTTCCCTGAAGTTCGGCGCGGAGGTCCGGAGTCAGGACACTGCCCGCGCGGTCCACCAGAAGGGCCATTTCGTACCCAACCAGACCGATATCGGCGTCCGGGTGGGCCAGAACGGCGAGCGAGGATCCGTCCGAGATGGACATGATGAACAGGAATCCCCGCTCCATCTCCACAACGGTCTGATTCACGGCGCCGCCCTCGAAGATCCGCGAGGCGCCCGCGGTCAGCGACGTCAGACCGGAGGCGACGGCCGCCAGCTGGTCGGCGCGGTCGCGCGGGAAACCTTCGGACATCGCCAGCAGGAGTCCGTCGGCGGAGACCACCACCGTGTGCGACACCCCGGGGGTGTTGTCCACGAAATTGGTGATCAACCAGTTGAGATTCTGCGCCGCCTGGCTCATCGGGCTCACACTAACGCTCCTGGTTGTAGGTGGTACTGGTGTCCGACCCCGCGCTGCGCCCCCGCTGGATCCCCCGCCGCAGGTTGCTCAACCTGCCGCGGACGTCCTCGGGAGCGCGGGAGACCTGTGGGCCGCCCTGCTGGGTCTGCTCCGCCGTGCCCTCGACCAGGTTGGCCTTGGGTACGCGCCGGGGGAGACCGGAGGGGGTGATTCCGCCCGCCTTCGGCTCACGGAGCTTCTCGGCCCGCTCCCAGCGCTCGTCGTTCGTCGAGCGCCAGTCGTCGGAGCCGTCCCCGTCCGTCTGCGGGTCCTGCCGCTGTTCCTGCTGCGGGAGGGGCCGCGGGGCCGGAGCGGGCTGGTCGTTGCCGCGGCCGCCGGGGCCGGGCTGCCAGTGCTGCTGACCGCCGCGGCGCGGCAGACCGGCTTCGGTCAGCTCGTGACCGGCGTTCGGGGTGGGTCCCGGACGGTCGAAGCCTACGCGCTCCGAAGGCTCCGCGGGCGTGCTCGGAACAGATTCCGGTTCGGCCGGAGCGATCGGCTCATAACCATTCTGGAAACCGTTCTGAACAGGCCAATCATCCTGGTGGGACTGGTCCGCCGAGGCCGCGTACGCGTCGGAGTGCTGACCCTGCCGGGCGTCCGGAACGGCATATGCCGATTCCGTGTAGCCGTCGTAGCCGTCCTGCTGCGCCTGCTGGTCCTGCTGCGGGTAGCCGTCCCCGGCGCCGTACTGCTGCTGCTGCTGCTCGTACGACCCCTGGTACTGCTGCGGCTGCTGCTGCCCGTACTGGTCCTGGCCGTACTGCTCTTCGGCGTAGCCCTGCTGCTGCGGCTGCCGCTGGTCGCCGTACGGGGCGCCGGCGTAGGGCTCCGGTGCGTAGCCCTGCTGTTCCCGGGTGTGGTCCGAGAAGGGGCCGCCGACGCCCGTCTGGGCCTCCAGAGCCGCCCGGCGCTCCTCGCGCATCAGGGAACGGTTGACCGGGTCCAACTGGCTCGGGTCCGCCGGGGTCTCGTAGCGCGAGTCGTCGAAGCCGAGCTCCGCCGCCGTACGCATCGGGGCCTGTTGCGGTGCCGGATCGAAGGCCGACTGCTGCTGCTCGGGGATGATCGAGGAGACGGTGAAGTCGTCGTGGCCGCCCTGCTGCTCGCCACCGCCACCGTGGGTGATGGCGTCCGGCAGCATGACCAGCGAGGTGGTCCCGGCCTGTTCGCCCGAGGGGCGCAGCTGGACCCGGATGCCGTGCCGGTCGGCCAGTCGGCCGACCACGAACAGGCCCATGCGCTGCGACACCGCGGCGTCCACGGTCGGCGGGTTGGCCAGCTTGTGGTTGATGTCGGCGAAGTCCTCGGCGGTGAGGCCGATGCCCTTGTCGTGGATCTCGACCATGACCCGGCCGTCGGGCAGCCGGGTCGCGGTGACCTTGACCTTGGTCTGCGGTGAGGAGAACGTGGTGGCGTTCTCCAGCAGCTCGGCGAGCAGGTGCACGAGGTCGGTCACGGCCCGGCCGTGGATCTCGGCCTCGGGGACGCCGGCGAGTTCGATGCGCTCGTAGGACTCCACCTCGGACGAGGCGGCGCGCAGGACGTCCACCAGCGGCACCGGCTGGTCCCAGCGGCGGCCCGGCTCCTCGCCCGCGAGGACGAGGAGGTTCTCGCCGTTGCGGCGCATACGGGTCGCCAGGTGGTCCAGCTTGAAGAGGCTCTCCAGCTGGTCCGGGTCGGCCTCGTTGTTCTCCAGGTCGGTGATCAGGGTCAGCTGGCCCTCGATGAGCGACTGGTTGCGGCGCGAGAGGTTGGTGAAGATCGCGTTGACGTTGCCCCGCAGCATGGCCTGCTCGGCGGCGAGCCGGACGGCCTCGCGGTGCACCTGGTCGAAGGCGCGGGCGACCTCGCCGATCTCGTCCTGCGTGGTGATCGGGATCGGCTGCACCCGGGTGTCGACCCGGCCCGGGTCGGTACGCGAGAGCTGGTCGACGAGGGAGGGCAGGCGCTGCTCGGCGATGCCGAAGGCGGCGGTACGCAGCTGGCGCATCGAGCGGCTCATCTGGCGGGCCATGAGCCCGGCCAGGATGAACGCGGCCAGCAGCGCGATGACGACGATGAGGCCGTTGACGATGGCGTCGGTCTTGGCGTCGGAGGAGATGTTCGCCGCCTCGTCCACCGCCTTGGTGACCAGCTCGTCCTCGACGGTGGCGTACCCCTCGAACTTCGCGGTCGCCGCGGCCATCCAGGTCTCGGGCGTGATGCCCTTCTTCGCCAGCTCTGAGGGCTCCTGCCCCTTGCCGATCTCCTGGGCCATGCCGTCGAAGACCGAGCCGTCGATGCTCGGCGGCGCCACGAAGGGCTCACCCGCGGCATCGGCCTGCTCCTTGGCGGCCTTCAGCTGCTTGGTGCCCTCGGCGGCCTTGCCGGCCATGACCTGCTTGAGGCGGTCGACGTCGGCCTGGGTACCACCGGAGTTGAACTCGCCGAGGGCGATCTGTTCCAGGTAGTTGTACGAGCCGAACGCCTTGACCTGGGCGTCGTAGGTGGCGGGCTTCTCGCTCGGGCGCACCAGGAGGTGCATGCCGATCGAGCGCTGAAGCGATTCTGCAGCCTTGGACAGCTCGATCGCGTAGACCGTACGGCCGTAGCTCGTGATGTTGCCGGTACCGAGACCGAGCTCGTTGGAGAACTCCATCAGCGAGTGCTGGACCTGGACGTAGCCCTCTTCGGTCTTCACCGGGTCCAGGGCCTGCGAGTAGGCGGCCTTGCGCAGCTCGGGAAGCTTGGGCTCCTCGCCCTTGAAGAGCTTCAGGCGGCGTTCCAGGCCGGGCTTGGACGGCATGTCCTTCACCGCGGCGTCGAACTTCCGCGCGGCCTCGTCCGTGGTGGCCCGGGTCTGCTCGACCACGTCGGCGTCACGGTCGCCCGAGAGCAGCGGCTGGGCGGTGAGGTCCCGCTCGTTCAGCAGCGCCTGCCCGTAGTCGGACGCGGCCCGCACGACGACGGCGATCTTCTCGGCCTCCCGGGCCTCGCCCCACGTGTCGATGGAGCCCTTCACCTGGAAGCCGCCCATGACCAGGCCGACCAGCACCGGGATCAGGAGGATCGCGTTCAGCCGGGTGGCCACCCGCCAGTTGCGCGGGGACAGCCGACTGGTGCTGCCGCCACCCGCGGACCCCGTGTCGGACACAACCGCAAGGGACGCCGCAGCGCGCGGCGGCGGGGTGAAGTTGCCCCGCTCGGGCTGCGCCGCGGAGCCCTCGTTGCTTCGCCTCACTCGACCAACAACCTCTCGGCGTCGGCACCTACGTTGTGCCGGATTATTACGTTCAGGGCCGTACTACTGGGGAGTTCGTCGAATTGCAGCACGGGGACCGGTCCCGTTCCAAACACTCGGAATCGCTGATTCCGAGTGGCCCAGGCCTCAGATAAATCGGGCATAAAGAGCGAGCCCCGTCAAAAGGCGGGGCTCATGTGAGCGCAGTGGCACCGAATGGATGCATCGGGTGGCGGTGCGGAGTCAATTCTCTGTCGAAACGTTATGAACACGGGGGCGGATCGTGTCAAACGACACAGGCCGCCCCCGCGTGACTACTGCAACTTCCGTATACCGATATCGACTTGTGCCTGGTGGGAGAACTACTTCAGGCGTGCCATCAGGGCGTGCTCGACCAGCGTGATCAGACCGCTCTTGGCGTCGGCCCGGTGCCGGGCGTCCGTCGTGATGATGGGCGCGTCGGGCCCGATCTGGAGCGCTTCGCGGACCTCGTCGGGGGTGTAGGGCTGGTGTCCGTCGAAGCCGTTGAGGGCGATGACGAAGGGGAGGCCGCTGTTCTCGAAGTAGTCGACGGCGGGGAAGCAGTCGGCGAGACGGCGGGTGTCGACGAGGACGACGGCGCCGATGGCGCCGCGGACCAGGTCGTCCCACATGAACCAGAAGCGGTCCTGCCCGGGCGTACCGAACAGGTACAGGATCAGGTCCTGGTCGAGCGTGATGCGGCCGAAGTCCATGGCGACGGTGGTCGTCGTCTTGTCCCCGGTGTGCGTCAGATCGTCGATGCCCGCGGACGCGGACGTCATGACGGCCTCGGTGCGCAGCGGGTTGATCTCCGACACGGCCCCGACGAACGTGGTCTTGCCCACGCCGAAACCGCCCGCCACCACGATCTTCGCCGAGGTGGTGGCGCGGCCCGTACCGCCGCTAGAGCTTGCGAAGTCCACTGAGCACCCTTTCGAGCAGTGTCACATCCGGCGCGCCGCCGGCCTCTCCGTTGCCCGGCTGGTGGATGGCCACCATGCCGGCTTCCGCCAGGTCCGCCACCAGGATCCGGGCGACGCCGAGCGGCATCGACAGCAGCGCCGACACCTCCGCCACCGACTTGACCTCACGGCAGAGGTGGCAGATCCGCTGGTGCTCGGGGAGCAGGGTCCCCAGATGCGCGGGGTCTGCCGTCGTGCTGACCAGCGCCTCTATCGCGAGCTGGTAACGCGGCCGGGTCCGGCCGCCGGTCATGGCGTAAGGACGAACCAGCGGCTGGTCGCCTTCCCCGTCGTACGACGCGTGGTGCAGTGCGCCGTACGGATCGGGTGAGGCGGGTGGCGGGGTCATGAATCCTCCGGGCGTGACAGCAGGTTCTCGGCTTGCCGTCTGCAAGGGGCCGGTGACGGGGCTAAAGCGGCCTGTCGGGTGAGGGTTGTGGGCATTACCTGGGGGGATCGTGTCGTGAATCCGCTGGATGGCGGTCTAGTGGAGCAGACTGCCTTGGAGCTCGGCGCGGAGATCGGGCGTGAGGACGGTGCCGGCACGGTCGACCAGGAGGGCCATCTCGTACCCGACCAGACCGATGTCGGCGTCCGGGTGGGCCAGGACGGCCAGGGACGAGCCGTCGGAGATGGACATGAGGAAGAGGAATCCCCGCTCCATCTCCACAACCGTCTGACTGACGGCGCCGCCCTCGAAGATCCGCGACGCACCCGCGGTCAGCGAGGTGAGACCCGACGCGACAGCGGCGAGCTGGTCGGCGCGGTCGCGCGGAAATCCTTCGGACATCGCCAGCAGCAGGCCATCGGCGGAGACCACCACCGTGTGGGACACCCCTGGGGTGTTGTCCACGAAGTTGGTGATCAGCCAGTTCAGATTCTGCGCGGCCTGACTCATGGGGCTCAACTAACGCTCCTGCTGGTGAGTGGGGCCGAGATGGAAACTGCCGGTCTGCGAGCCGTTGTTGGCCTGCCGACCCTGCTGGATGCCCCGGCGGAGATTGGTCAGACGACCGCGCACGTCATCGGGCGCGCGCGAAACCTGAGGTCCGGACTGGTGATTCTGCTGCTGTGCGGTCCCCGGAACCAAATTGGCGCGGGGAACACGGCGAGGCAGCCCGGAAGTGGTGACCCCGCCGGCGGCGGGCTTCTTGACCCGCTCGGCCTGGCGTACGAGTTCGTCGTTGGGCGAGGCCCGCCACGAGCTGGTGACCGAGGCGTCGGCCGCACCGCGCTGAGGCAGCGGCGGAACCGGCACACCGGTGGGCTCCGGAGCGGCCGGCGCCTGCGGTTCGGCGGGCGGCTGCTGGCCGCCCTGGCCCGGACCGTGGAACCAGTTCGTCTCCAGCGTGTCGTACAGCGGCGTACGCCCGTCCCCGGGACCGGCCGGCGGCAGGGCCTCCGGCTGCTGGGGCTGCTGGGGCTGCTGGGGGAGCGCCGGACGGTACGGAGCCTCGCCCGCCGGGGAGGCGGACGGACGCGGCGCACCGAAGTCGTTGCCAAGCGGCGCGGGCAGCTGGTGACCCTGGCCCTGCTGGGGCTGGTGCGGGACACCGAAGTCCGGCCGGGCGAACTGCGCGGTGCTCGCCGGGTCCTGGCCCTGCGGAGCCTGCTGCGGGTACGAGCGGTCCTGCCCAGACCCCTGGCCCGAGAAGTCGGGCCGGGCGAACTCGGAGGTCGCGCCGGGACCCTGGCGGTCGCCCGCCGGCCACTGGTTCGGCGGGCCGTTGAACGACGGGTCCTCGCCGGGGCCCGCCGGACGGGCGAACTGCCCGGTCGCGTCGTGCTCCTCGTGACCGCGCGGGGCGTCGGCGCCCCAGCTGGTGGTGGCGGGGCGCTGCGGCTGCGGGTTGTTGCCCCCGGGCAGCTCGGCGCGCGGCCCACCGGGCGGCGGCAGCTGACGGCCGGGGCCGCCGGACTGCTGGAATCCGCCCTGGTCCTGGCGGCCCTGGGGCTGCTGCGCCCCGGGACCCTGCTGGTTCGCGTGGCCGCCCTGGTTCTGCTGCCCGTTCTGGCCCTGCTGGTTCTGCCAGCCGGACGGGGCCTGCTGGTTCTGCGGGGCGAACTGGCCCGGGCGGCCGTTCTGCCCGGAGGACGCCGGAGCGCCGTGGCCGAACAGGTTGGGCTGTGCGCTGCCGTCGCCGCGGCCGGGCGCATCGCCCTGCGGGCCGCGGGCGCCGAGCCGGGCGCTGTTGCCGAAGGCGCCGGAGAGACCGCCGCCCTGGCGCTGCGGGGCCGGGCCCTGGCCCGGGAAGTCCTGGCCGGGGCCGCCATTCGGCTGGCTGCCGCCCTGCGGGCCCTGCGGCCGGCCCGCCGAGCCGTCCCGGGCCGGCAGCGCCGCCCGGGGACCCGTGCCCGCGCCGACCTGGCCGCGCTGGGCGCCGCCGAGGCTCTTGGCGCCCGCACCGCCCGGACCGCTGCCGAGACCGGCGCGCTGGGCGTTGCCCGCACCGTTGCCGTTGCCATTGCCCGCGAGCAGACCGCCCGGGGCGCCGGGCTGCTGGCCGGGGCCCTGCTTGGACGGGGGCTGCTTGCCGCCGTGCGCGACGTCGACGGGCAGCATGACCAGCGCGGTCGTACCGCCGGAGTCGGAGGGGCGCAGCTGGATCCGGATGCCGTGACGCAGCGACAGCCGGCCGACCACGAACAGACCCATGCGGCGGGAGACGGAGACGTCCACCGTCGGCGGCTGCGCGAGCCGCTCGTTGATCGCGGCGAGGTCCTCGGGGGAGAGGCCGATGCCGGTGTCGTGGATCTCGACCAGGACGCGGCCGTCGGGCAGCGCGTGACCGGTGACCTTGACCTTCGTCTGCGGCGAGGAGAACGACGTGGCGTTCTCCAGCAGCTCGGCGAGCAGGTGCACGAGGTCGTTGACGACGCGGCCCGCGACCTCGGTGGCGGGCACCGCGGACAGCTCGATGCGCTCGTACTGCTCCACCTCGGACGCGGCGGCGCGGAGCACGTCGACCAGCGGGACGGGGCGGGTCCACCGGCGGCCCGGCTCCTCGCCCGCGAGGACGAGGAGGTTCTCGCCGTTCCGGCGCATACGGGTCGCGAGGTGGTCGAGCTTGAAGAGCGAGGACAGCTGGTCCGGGTCGGCCTCGCGCGACTCCAGCTCGGAGATGAGCGAGAGCTGGCGCTGGATGAGGCCCTGGGAGCGGCGCGAGAGGTTGGTGAACATCGCGTTGACGTTGCCCCGGAGGAGGGCCTGCTCGGCGGCGAGGCGGACGGCCTCGCGGTGCACGTCGTCGAAGGCCGCGGCCACCTGGCCGATCTCGTCCCGGGAGTGCACGCCGACCGACTCGACGGAGGTGTCGACGTCCTGCGGGTCGGTCTCGGAGAGCTGCTTGACGAGCTCGGGCAGCCGGTCCTGGGCGACACGGGTGGCGGTGTCCTGGAGGCGGCGCAGGGACCGGATCATGGAGCGGGCCACCACGAAGGCGCCGACGAGCGAGACGCCGAGCACGATGAGGATGACCGCACCGTTGATGATCGCGTCGCGCTGGGAGGCCTGGCGCAGCTCGCGGGCCTTGGCCTCCATGTCGCTGAGGAGGGTGGCCTCGATGGTCTCCATGGCCTTGATCTTGATGGTGCTCTGGTCGTACCAGTCCAGGTACGACCGGACCTGCTTGCCCTCGATCCCGTTCGAGGTGTCCAGGATCCGCTTGGCGTACATGTTCCCGGCGTTGATCTCCGGGTTGCCGTTCTCCAGGGGCGCCATGAGCTCTTCGGTGCTCTGCCCGGTCGTGGCGTAGATCTGCTTGAACGACTGGAGGGCCCGGGACTCCTTGGCGAGCGCGTTGGAGCCGAACTGCCGGTCGTTCGGGTTGAGGTGCGGTTCCTTGACCGAACCGCCGGGCAGCGCCGCCGCGATGATCGCGCGCTGGACCGAGGCGTACTCCTTGGCGGAGGAGAACGCCGCCAGGGCCCGGGTCCGCTTGATCATGTCCGGGTTGTTGGTCGCCTGCGCCATGTCCTGCGAGAGGCTCAGCAGCGAGGTGATCAGCTGGTTGTACTGGTCGATCGTGTTGAGACTCGGCGTGCCCTCTTCGTACGCCGTCTTGCGGATCGTACGGATGGTGCCGAGCTGCGAGGCGATCGACGAGATGCTCGCGTGGATGCTCTCCAGCGACTCGTCGCCCTCGGAGTCACCGATCGCGTCGGTCTCGTCCAGGAAGGCGTTCTTGGCCCGGTCGGTCTTGTCCCGGGGCCCGGTGACCTTGTAGTCGGTGGGCTTGGACTTGTTCGACAGCGGACCGGCCGACTGGTCGCGCTCCATCTGAAGAGCCTGGGCGAGCGAGGTCGCCTGCTTGGTCATCTTCGTCAGCAGCTGCATGTGCTCCAGCTGCTGAATGTCGTTCATCGACTCCTGGATCCGCAGACCGCCGAGGCTGGTCGCGGCGACCACGGGGAGGGCGAGGAGCGAGACCAGTCGCGTGCTGATGCGCCAGTTACGGAGCGCTATTCGCGAGCCCGTGTCGACCGGGCCGCGCGGCTGTGCGGCCGTTTCCGGCTCCGCACCGCTCGTCGTGGAGCCCGGGCGCTGCGCACGGTCGCTGCTGTCGCCGGCAGCGGCCGGCCCGGGGTTCTGGGCGTGCTGGGGCGAGGAACCGCGGTCGGTCCCGCCGCGCGGCTCCTGTTCCGCCGGAGCGCTGCCATCCCTCTTGAAACGTCCCTGCACTAGCGTCGCAACCTCTGGACCAGGCGTCCCACCCGCGCATGCGGACAGGACGGTGTCGGCGTCGTGGGGCGCTGGACGCGCCCCATGGTGGTCGTGTGAGTGACCGGCGTACTCCCCCTCCCGCCGCCACTCGGCGCTGCGTTGCGCCCCTGCGCGCCGGCCTGAAACCCGCGGCGGTGCGTGGAATTCCAGCACAGTGCAGGATCTCCAACAAGGCCCATGTACCGGGCTGTGACCTGCGTGACACGTTGTGATGAACGAGTAACAAGCAGTGGAGAGTGATCGTGGGTAAAGCGGACTTTTTTGGAGGACTTACCTAGGGGTGGGGGGTGTCCCAGTCGCGATGATCAGGAGCGGAATGGTGGATTCAGTGATGCAATGTCCGTTTTCCGGGTCACGGTCCGCCGCCTGAAATGGGTCAATTGTCGATTAGTTCGTGAGCAAACTCACATGATGATCGTCGCCTCATCCCGGCTTGGACGGGGAATCGGATGTTTAGCCTGACGCTTTACAGGGATGGCGAATCCGACAAGCCGGCGCCGCGACGAGCGACGCCCTCACCGACAGGGTCCTGACGGCAGATGAAGACGACGACGACGTTCCGCAACATTGCCAACCCCCGGCGCACCACGCTGGCGCACCTCAAGGACGCCGAAGCGCTGCAGACGCCCCTCGCGCCGGAGCACGCCGCCGACCTGCCCAACGTCACCGCCAACCCGCGCCGCACCATCCTCATGGAAGCCCCGGTCGCGGTCACCCAGTAGGTCACCGGGCAATGCGCGAGGCTGTGCCCCCTCACAGCGTTAGCCTGGAGCGTCAGTCTTCAGCCAGCCAGCAAGTGAGGGGCGACAGCATCCCGTGCGCATCGCCAGGTTCTCCATCGACGGCAATGTCGCCTTCGGCGCCGTCGAGGGACAGGGCACCGTGGAATCCGGTGACCTCGTCCTCGACATCATCAAGGGCATTCCGTACGCCGACTTCGAGCTCTCGGGCACCAAGGTCCCGCTGAACAAGGTCCGGCTGCTGCCCCCCGTGCTCCCCAACAAGGTCGTGGCCATCGGCCGCAACTACGCGGAGCACGCCGCCGAACTCGGCCACGAGGTCCCCGAAGCGCCGATCACCTTCTTCAAGCCCACCACCTCGGTGATCGGCTCCGGCGACGCGATCGAGTACCCCTCCTTCTCCGAAGAGCTGCACCACGAGGCCGAGCTGGCCGTGGTCATCGGCCGCATGTGCCGCGAGGTCCCCCGCGAGCGCGTGCGTGACGTCATCCTCGGCTACACCTGCGCCAACGACATCACCGCCCGCGATGTGCAGAAGCGCGAGAAGCAGTGGGCCCGCGCCAAGGGCTTCGACACCTCCTGCCCGCTGGGCCCCTGGGTGGAGACCGACGTGGACCCCCACGACCTCACCATCCAGGCGACGGTCAACGGCGAGCAGCGGCAGCTCGGCCGCACGAGCGACATGGTCCGCTCCATCGAGGACCTGGTCGTCCACATCACGGAGGCCATGACCCTCCTCCCGGGCGACGTCATCCTCACGGGCACCCCCGCGGGGGTCGGACCCCTGCACGTCGGCGACGAGGTCGCCGTCACCATCGAAGGCATCGGCACTCTCACCAACAAGGTGATCAAGCGTGGTTAACGCACCCTCCCCCAAGCTCTCGGCTCCGCTCGACCAGGGGGTACCCCCTCGCGTCCGTTTCTGTCCCTCGCCGACCGGCAACCCGCACGTGGGCCTGGTCCGGACGGCCCTGTTCAACTGGGCCTTCGCCCGGCACCACCAGGGCACCCTGGTCTTCCGGATCGAGGACACCGACGCCGCGCGTGACTCCGAGGAGTCCTACCAGCAGCTGCTCGACTCGATGCGCTGGCTCGGCCTGGACTGGGACGAGGGCCCCGAGATCGGCGGCCCGCACGCCCCCTACCGCCAGTCGCAGCGGATGGACCTGTACAAGGACGTCGCCGAGAAGCTCCTCGCCGCCGGGTACGCCTATCCCTGCTACTGCACCACCGAGGAGCTGGACACCCGCCGCGACGCCGCCCGCGCCGCCGGGAAGCCGTCCGGCTACGACGGCCACTGCCGCGACCTCACGGAGGAGCAGAAGGCGGCGTACGAGGCCGAGGGCCGCACCTCGATCGTCCGCTTCCGGATGCCCGACGAGGCCATCACCTTCACCGACCTGGTCCGCGGCGAGATCACCGTCCAGCCGGAGAACGTCCCCGACTACGGCATCGTCCGCGCCAACGGGGCCCCGCTCTACACCCTGGTCAACCCGGTCGACGACGCCCTGATGGAGATCACCCACGTCCTGCGCGGCGAGGACCTGCTCTCCTCCACCCCGCGCCAGATCGCCCTGTACCGGGCGCTCACCGAGCTGGGCATCGCCAAGGACACCCCCGCCTTCGGCCACCTGCCGTACGTCATGGGCGAGGGCAACAAGAAGCTCTCCAAGCGCGACCCGCAGGCCTCCCTCAACCTCTACCGGGAGCGCGGCTTCCTCCCCGAGGGCCTGCTGAACTACCTCTCGCTGCTCGGCTGGTCGATCGCCGAGGACCGCGACATCTTCTCGATGGACGAGCTGATCGCCGCGTTCGACATCGAGGACGTCAACGCCAACCCGGCCCGCTTCGACCTCAAGAAGGCCGAGCACATCAACGCCGAGCACATCCGCATGCTCGACGTGAAGACCTTCACCGAGGTCTGCGGCCCCTGGCTGAAGGCCCCCTTCGCGCCCTGGGCCCCCGAGGCCTTCGACGCGGAGAAGTGGACCCGGATCGCCCCGTACGCCCAGACCCGGGTCACGGTGCTCTCCGACATCACCGACAACGTCGACTTCCTCTTCCTCGACGAGCCGGTGGAGGACGAGGCGTCCTGGACCAAGGCGATGAAGGGCGACCCGGTGGCCCTGCTCACCACCGCCCGCGCCAACCTGGAGGCGGCCGACTGGAGCGACCCCGAGTCGCTGAAGAACGCCGTCCTGACCGCCGGCGAGGCCCACGGCCTCAAGCTCGGCAAGGCCCAGGCCCCGGTCCGCGTCGCCGTCACCGGCCGCACGGTGGGCCTGCCGCTCTTCGAGTCCCTGGAGATCCTGGGCCGCGAGAAGAGCCTGGCCCGCGTCGACGCCGCGCTGGCGAAGCTGGCCGGCTAGAACCGGACCGGACACCTCCGGGGAGGGCCGCAGCCGACCGGCTGCGGCCCTCCCCGTTTTCCCCTCCGCGGCGGCCCGCCGACGGCTACCGTGAGATCCATGCCGATCCGCGCCGTGCTCTGGGACATCGACGACACGATCTTCGACTACGCGGGTGCCGACCGCACCGGCATGCGGCAGCACCTGGAGCTCGCGGGCCTCCCCGAGGCGTACACAACGGTCGACGAGGCGCTCGACGACTGGAAGGCGATCACCGACCGGCACTGGGCGCGCGTGGCCGCCGGGGAGACGGACTTCCTCGGGCAGCGCCGGGACCGGGTGCGGGAGTTCCTCTCGCGGGTCATGACGGACGCCGAGGCCGACGACTGGTTCGCCGGCCATGTGACGCACTACGAGGCCGCCTGGGCGCTCTTCCCGGACGTGCTGCCGGTCCTGGACCGTCTGGTGCCCGCCTACCGGCACGCGATCCTGTCCAACTCCAGCACCGGCCACCAGCACCGCAAGCTCACCGCGCTCGGCGTCCGGGACCGCTTCGAGGCGATGGTCTGCGCCGTGGAGCTCGGCATCTCCAAGCCGCAGGCCGGTGCCTTCCACGCGGCCTGCGAGGCGCTCGCGCTGGAGCCGCACGAAGTGGCGTACGTGGGCGACGAGCCGGACATCGACGCGAGCGGAGCCGTCGCCGCCGGACTCACCGGCATCTGGCTCGACCGGCGGGGCAGGGGCGGACGCTCCGATCTCGTACGGATCACCGGGCTCGACCAGCTGCCGGGCCTGCTGGCAGGCGATACCCGTTTTGGAGCGCCGGACACCTTCGGGTAATGTTCTTCCTGCGCCACCCAAGCGGGCCGAAAGATCCGGCCGGGAAGCGCAGACAGAAGTGAAGCCCCCACCAGGGGTTGCATTTCAGTGGGCTATGGTGTAATTGGCAACACTACGGTTTCTGGTACCGTCATTCTAGGTTCGAGTCCTGGTAGCCCAGCGCAGTACAGCAAGACCAGCAGGACAAGCCCCCGTTGTGTAGCGGCCTAGCACGCTGCCCTCTCACGGCAGTAGCGCCGGTTCGAATCCGGTCGGGGGTACAGATCCTTCCCGCGAGAACATCATGGGTCGCACCCATCGCTCTCGATGCAGGATCGCTAGGGCCCCCGTTGTGTAGCGGCCTAGCACGCTGCCCTCTCACGGCAGTAGCGCCGGTTCGAATCCGGTCGGGGGTACTTGTCTCACCATGGGCTATGGTGTAATTGGCAACACTACGGTTTCTGGTACCGTCATTCTAGGTTCGAGTCCTGGTAGCCCAGCGCAAGTCAGCAGTAACCACGCCCCCGTTGTGTAGCGGCCTAGCACGCTGCCCTCTCACGGCAGTAGCGCCGGTTCGAATCCGGTCGGGGGTACAACAGAGCAGTACGGGAAGGCCCTTCACATCGGTGAAGGGCCTTCTTCGTTGCCCCGGCGCAGGCAACACCCCTACGCCCCACGGCAGTTCGAGCGGGGGCGGAGAAGAAAAAGGGCCGCCACGGCGCTGGGGCGGCCTTCCGGAACAGAGGGACAAAGGGGTGGGGCGAGCCGTCAGCCCGAGCGGCGCAGGGCCTCGCTCAGCCGTGCCGCCGAGTCGATGACCGCCTGGGCGTGCATCCGGCCCGGGTGACGGGTCAGCCGCTCGATGGGCCCGGAGATCGAGACCGCGGCGACCACCCGGTTCGACGGGCCGCGCACCGGAGCCGAGACCGATGCGACGCCCGGCTCCCGCTCGCCGATCGACTGGGCCCAGCCCCGCCGCCGTACGCCGGAGAGCGCCGTCGCCGTGAACCGGGCGCCCTGGAGGCCCCGGTGCAGGCGCTCCGGCTCCTCCCAGGCCATCAGGATCTGGGCGGAGGAGCCCGCCTTCATCGTGAGCGTGGAGCCGACCGGCACCGTGTCCCGGAGTCCGGACAGCCGTTCCGCCGCCGCCACGCAGATCCGCATGTCGCCCTGCCGGCGGTAGAGCTGCGCGCTCTCGCCGGTGATGTCGCGCAGGTGGGTGAGCACCGGTCCGGCCGTGGCCAGCAGGCGGTCCTCGCCCGCCGCGGCTGCCAGTTCCGACAGCCGGGGGCCGAGAATGAACCGGCCCTGCATATCCCTCGCCACCATCCGGTGGTGTTCCAGTGCCACTGCCAGTCGGTGGGCCGTGGGCCGTGCGAGCCCGGTCGCCGCGACCAGCCCGGCGAGGGTGGCCGGACCGGACTCCAGGGCGCTCAATACCAGAGCTGCCTTGTCGAGAACGCCGACGCCGCTAGAGTTGTCCATACGACGATACTCCCGTCTCACTCTGTGAAACGCAAGTTCAATTTTCGGCGGAAGTTGCGAACCTGTAGAAGCGGCCGCACAACGGCTCGTAGCCACCGCCCCGCACGGGGGTCCGGACGGAGGCGCACCGATCTCTAGTTGGGCCGGCGAAGACGCCGGCCGGAGGGAAAGCGATGGGTAGGACACTCGCGGAGAAGGTCTGGGACGACCATGTCATCCCCAAGCTCTCGGCTCCGCTCGACCAGGGGAGCCCCCAATCGCACGCTGCGGGCGAGCCCGACCTTCTCTTCATCGATCTGCACCTGCTGCACGAGGTGACCAGCCCGCAGGCCTTCGACGGACTGCGGCAGGCCGGACGCCCGGTACGGCGCCTCGACCTCACCATCGCCACCGAGGACCACAACACCCCGACCCTCGACATCGACAAGCCGATCGCGGACCCGGTCTCGCGCGCCCAGCTGGAGACGCTGCGCAAGAACTGCGCGGAGTTCGGCGTCCGGCTGCACCCGCTGGGTGACGTCGAGCAGGGTGTCGTTCACGTGGTGGGACCGCAGCTGGGGCTGACCCAGCCCGGCACCACCGTGGTCTGCGGCGACTCCCACACCTCCACGCACGGCGCGTTCGGCGCGCTGGCGTTCGGCATCGGCACCAGCCAGGTCGAGCACGTCCTGGCCACCCAGACGCTGCCGCTGGCCCGCCCGAAGACCATGGCCATCACCGTCGAGGGTGAACTGCCCGACGAGGTCACCGCGAAGGACCTGATCCTGGCGATCATCGCCCGGATCGGCACCGGCGGCGGCCAGGGCTACATCCTCGAATACCGCGGCTCCGCCATCGAGAAGCTCTCGATGGAGGCCCGGATGACCATCTGCAACATGTCGATCGAGGCGGGAGCCCGCGCGGGCATGATCGCCCCCGACGCCACCACCTTCGACTACCTCAAGGGCCGCGACCACGCCCCCGAGGGCGAGGACTGGGACGCCGCCGTCGCGTACTGGAACACCCTGCGCTCCGACGACGACGCCGTGTTCGACGCCGAGGTCGTCATCGACGCCGCCGAACTGGCTCCGTTCGTCACCTGGGGCACCAACCCCGGCCAGGGCGCGCCGCTGTCGGCCACCGTCCCCGACCCGGCTTCGTACGAGGACGCCTCGGAGCGCCACGCCGCCGAAAAGGCCCTGGAGTACATGGGGTTGACCGCCGGACAGCCGTTGCGCGAGATCAGCGTCGACACCGTCTTCGTAGGTTCGTGCACCAACGGCCGCATCGAGGACCTGCGCAACGCGGCCTCGATCCTGGACGGCCGCAAAGTCGCCGACGGCGTACGGATGCTGGTCGTCCCCGGCTCGGTGCGGGTCGCCCTCCAGGCCGTCTCGGAAGGCCTGGACAAGGTCTTCACCGAGGCCGGCGCCGAATGGCGGCACGCGGGTTGCTCGATGTGCCTCGGCATGAACCCCGACCAGCTGGCCCCCGGCGAGCGCTCCGCCTCCACCTCGAACCGCAACTTCGAGGGCCGGCAGGGCAAGGGCGGCCGCACCCACCTGGTCTCGCCCCAGGTCGCCGCCGCCACCGCGGTACTGGGCCATCTGGCCTCGCCCGCCGACCTGTCCGACGCCCGTACCCCCGCCGGAGTCCGATAGCCATGGAAGCCTTCACCACGCACACCGGCCGGGTCGTGCCGCTGCGCCGCAGCAACGTCGACACCGACCAGATCATCCCCGCCCACTGGCTGAAGAAGGTCACCCGCGACGGGTTCGAGGACGGCCTCTTCGAAGCCTGGCGCAAGGACGAGAACTTCGTCCTCAACCGCCCCGAACGGCGGGGCGCCTCGGTCCTGGTCGCCGGCCCCGACTTCGGTACGGGCTCCTCCCGCGAGCACGCGGTCTGGGCCCTGCAGAACTACGGCTTCAAGACGGTCATCTCCGCCCGCTTCGCCGACATCTTCCGCGGCAACTCGCTGAAGAACGGCCTGCTCACGGTGGTGCTGGAGCAGAAGGTCGTCGACGCTCTCTGGGAGCTGACGGAGGCCGACCCGACCGCCGAGGTGACCGTCGACCTGGAGGCGCGGCAGGTCCGCGCCGAGGGCGTCACCGCCGACTTCGAGCTGGACGAGAACGCCCGCTGGCGGCTGCTGAACGGCCTCGACGACATCAGCCTCACCCTTCAGAACGAAGCGGACATCGCCGCGTACGAGGCGTCCAGGCCCGCCTTCAAGCCGCGTACCATTGCCGCCTGAGCAGCGCTTTTCCAGGACTGCGCCCCCTGCCTCCCGGCAGGGGGCGCAGTCGCTTGTTGAGACCCCGTCGGGCGACAACTCGCCCCAGATGGCACAATCGGTGCATGGAACGCGACAGCCAACTCAAGCTCTATGGCCACGTCGCCGACCGATTGAAGGAAGCGCACGCGAAGGTGCGTGCACTGCAAGTCCCGGAGGGCGTACGGATGGCGCTGACCCGGAAGCTGCTGGTCGTCACGGCCGCGGCGAAGCACGATCTCCCGGGCGCGGCAAGGCGTCTGGACCGGTTGATGAAGGACCTCGATGAGGGCCGATTCCCCGAAGGTGACTGACACGTGGAACTGCGCATCGGTCGACTTCGTTGCGGCACTAGGGTGATTAGCCCGTTTCGTGTTTGATTTGCGGTATATATCTGCCTAACGTGCGAAAAAGCCTGAACACTTTCGTTCTGGCAATGTCTCCGAAGGGGAAGACGTGAACAAGGCGCAGCTCGTAGAAGCGATTGCCGACAAGGTCGGCGGCCGTCAGCAGGCCGCGGACGCCGTCGACGCGGTACTCGACGCGATCGTCCGTGCCGTTGTCGCCGGGGACCGTGTCTCGGTCACCGGCTTCGGCTCGTTCGAGAAGGTCGACCGTCCCGCCCGGTACGCCCGCAACCCGCAGACGGGTGAGCGCGTCCGGGTCAAGAAGACCTCGGTGCCCCGCTTCCGTGCGGGCCAGGGCTTCAAGGACCTGGTGAGCGGCTCGAAGAAGCTCCCCAAGAACGACGTGGCCGTCAAGAAGGCCCCCAAGGGCAGCCTCTCGGGCGGATCTTCCGCCGCCCGTACGACGGTGAAGGCCGCCGCCGCCAAGAAGTCGGCCGCCAAGAAGGCCACGGCGAAGAAGACCACCGCCAAGAAGACGACGGCGGCGAAGACCACCGCCGCCAAGAAGACCACCGCCAAGAAGACGACCGCGACGGCGAAGAAGACGTCCGCGGCCGCGAAGAAGGCGACCCCGGCCAAGAAGGCCACGGCCACCGCCAAGAAGACCGCGCCCGCCAAGAAGGCCACGGCGAAGAAGGCGCCCGCGAAGAAGACCACGGCGCGCAAGACCACGGCCAAGAAGGCCACCGCACGCAAGAAGTGAGCCACGGGCACCCGCCCGCTCCTCACAACGCGCCGGGCCGGGCTCCCCTCCGGGGGAGCCCGGCCCGCGGGCTGTCCGGGCCCCGTTCGGCCCACAGCCCTAAGCGGCTGTCAGAACGTCTGCAGGGTCACCAGCGTGATCCGCAGGGCCGCCCCCTCGCCCTCGCCCTCGATACGCACCCGCTGCCCCGGGCGCAGCAGCAGCAGACCGCCCGCGTCGAAGGCCGCGGCGTCGAACTCCACCGGGGTGCCGTCGTCCAGCAGCACACTGCCGCCACGGGTCTCGGGGTCGTACGTGTACGAGGTCGCCTGCATGGGCGGCAGCCTATCGGTCACGGGCGCAGGCGGGCACGGCCGCGAGCCGCGCCGTGTGCGGCCCCACCCCCAGGGCCAGGGCGACCCGCAGGTCCTCGCCCGTATCAACGTCCCGGCGCACCGTGTCGACACCGGGCAGCGCTATTTCCACCGCTCCCGACGCCAGATGCCGGGATGCGGACGGACCACCGAAAGCCGGACGGAATTCCGCACCGCTCGCAGCGGCCAGAAATGTCGTTCCGATTCCCGCCGCGTCCCGGAGAAAAGCGCTGGGAAAAGCGAAGGCAAAATCGAGCACCCGCGCCAATTCGCCGGTGCGCAGCGCCGGCAGATCCGCGTTGAGCGCGGCCACCGCGGCGGCGGGCCGCAGGGCCCGCACCGAGCGCGCGCCGTGCGCGAGCGCCGCGTTGAGCCCGGCCCCCGGAGCGTCCGGCACGATCCGCGCCCCGAGCGCGGAAAGGGCTGCCGAGGCCACGGCGTCGTCCGTGACGACCACCACATCCCGTACCCGGGAACAGGCCAGCGCCGCGGCCACCGTGTCCTGGGCGAACGCCAGGGCCAGCAGGGGCCGCGCAGCGTCGCCCGCCGCCCGCCCCAGGCGGCTCTTGGCCCGGGTGAGCGGCTTCAGCGGAACGACCAGGGACCAGGTCCCGGCCGGATCGGTGTTCGTGGCGATCTCCCCCTCCGTGCGCGTCAGGACTTATTCTCGCCTGCCGGTACGACAACCCGGAGGCCCGCCGCCGAAGGTGAGGCGTACGGTGTTCTCGACAGAGCAGAGGTCTGGGGCGAGACTTGACCGTCAGTAGCCAGGCAGCAGGTTGAAATCCTTAAGGAAGGTATCCAAGTGTCCCGCCGCAGAATCGGCTTCTGGTACCGCCTGGCGGCGGTCATCGCCAAGCCGCCACTGGTGGTTCTGTTCAAGCGCGACTGGCGGGGGATGGAACACATTCCGGCCGATGGCGGATTCATCACCGCCGTCAACCACAACTCCTATCTGGACCCGCTCTCCTACGCGCACTTCCAGTACAACACCGGACGCGTGCCCCGGCTCCTGGCGAAGGCCGGCCTCTTCCGCACCCCGTTCGTCGGGATGATGCTGCGCGGCACCGGCCAGATCCCCGTCTACCGCGAGACCACCAACGCCCTGGACGCCTTCCGGGCCGCCGTGGAGGCCATCGAGCGCGGCGAGTGCGTCGCCTTCTACCCCGAGGGCACGCTCACCCGGGACCCCGACATGTGGCCGATGGCCGGGAAGACCGGGGCCGCCCGGGTCGCCCTGATGACCAAGGCGCCCGTCATCCCCGTCGCCCAGTGGGGCGCCAACCTCGCGATGCCGCCGTACGCCAAGGAGCGCAAGTTCCGGCTCTTCCCCCGCAAGACGCTCCAGGTGCAGGCCGGACCGCCCGTCGACCTCAGCCGCTTCCACGGTCTGGAGCCGACGCCCGACGTGCTGCGCCAGGCGACCGAGGTCATCATGGCCGCGATCACCCGCGAGCTGGAGGACCTGCGCGGCGAGAAGGCGCCCGCCGAGCTCTACGATCACCGCAAAGCCCGTGCTGAACAACGGCGCAGGGCCCAGGGAAAGGGACCCACGTGACGCACCCCGCAAAAGCAGCCGTCTTCGGAACCGGCTCATGGGGTACGGCCTTCGCCGTGATCCTCGCCGACGCGGGCTGCGACGTCACCCTCTGGGGCCGTCGGGCCGAGGTCGCCGAGGCCATCAACACCACGCACACCAACCCGGACTACCTCCCGGGCATCGCGCTCCCCGACTCCATCCGCGCCACCACCGACGCCGCCGAGGCCCTGCGCGGCGCGGAGTTCGCCTTCCTCGTCGTGCCCTCCCAGACCTTGCGCGCCAACCTCGCCGACTGGGCCCCGCACCTGGGCCCGGACACCGTCCTGGTCTCCCTGATGAAGGGCGTCGAGCTGGGCACCGCCGAGCTGATGAGCGAGGTCATCGCGGACGTCACCAAGGTCTCCGCCGACCGCATCGCCGTCGTCTCGGGCCCCAACCTCGCCAAGGAGATCGCGGAGCGCCGCCCCGCCGCGGCCGTCGTCGCCTGCTCCGACGAGTCCGTCGCCCAGCGCCTCCAGGCCGCCTGCCACACCGCGTACTTCCGCCCGTACACCAACACCGACGTAGTGGGCTGCGAGCTCGGCGGCGCCGTGAAGAACGTCATCGGCCTCGCCGTCGGCATCGCGGACGGCATGGGTCTCGGCGACAACACCAAGGGCTCCCTCATCACCCGGGGCCTCGCCGAGACCACCCGACTGGGCCTGGCCATGGGCGCGGACCCGTTGACGTTCTCCGGCCTCGCCGGCCTCGGCGACCTGGTGGCCACCTGCTCGTCGCCGCTCTCGCGGAACCACACCTTCGGCACCAACCTCGGCCGCGGCATGACGCTCCAGGAGACGATCGCCGTCACCAAGCAGACCGCCGAGGGCGTCAAGTCCTGCGAATCGGTCCTCGACCTGGCCCGCAGGCACGGGGTCGACATGCCCATCACCGAGACCGTCGTCTCGATCGTCCACGAGGGCAAGTCCCCGGTCGTCGCCGTCAAGGAGCTGATGTCGCGGAGCGCCAAGGCCGAGCGACGCTGACGCCGCCCTTACCAGCAGGTACGCTCATCGCGATATGAGCAGCGAGAACCTCCCCCAGAGCCCTGAGCGCGCCGAGAGCCCTGAGCCGCACGGCCGTAAACCCCGTGTGGCCGTCGTGTTCGGCGGTCGCAGCTCCGAACACGGCATCTCGGTCGTCACGGCCGGCGCCGTCATGAAGGCCATCGACCGGACGAAGTACGACGTCCTGCCGATCGGCATCACGACGGACGGCCGCTGGGCGCTCACCGCCGACGAGCCCGAACGCATGGCCATCACCGACCGCCAGGTCCCCGACGTGGGTCGGCTCGCCGGGGCCGCCGAGGGCAGCGTCGTGCTCTCCGTGGACCCGGGCAGCCGCGAGGTCGTCTACACCGAGCCCGGTGCGGTGCCCAAGGCGCTGGGCGAGGTCGACGTCGTCTTCCCCGTGCTGCACGGCCCGTACGGCGAGGACGGCACCCTCCAGGGTCTTCTCGAACTCTCCGGTGTGCCCTACGTCGGCGCGGGTGTCCTCGCCTCCGCCGTCGGCCAGGACAAGGAGTACATGAAGCGCGTCTTCATCTCCTTCGGGCTGCCCGTCGGACCCTACGAGGTCGTCCGGCCCCGCGAGTGGGACAACGACCCCGCCGCCGCCCGCAAGCGGATCGTGGACTTCGCCGGCGAGCACGGCTGGCCGCTGTTCATCAAGCCCGCGCGCGGCGGCTCCTCGATGGGCATCACCAAGGTCGACGGCCTCGAAGGGCTCGACGAGGCGATCGAGGAGGCCCGCCGCCACGACCCGAAGTTCCTCGTCGAGTCGCTGCTGCGCGGCCGGGAGATCGAGTGCGGGGTGCTGGAGTTCGAGGACGGCCCGCGCGCCAGCGTGCCCGCCGAGATCCCGCCGGTCACCGCGCACGACTTCTACGACTTCGAGGCCAAGTACATCGACTCGGCCACGGGTCTGGTGCCGGCGCCGCTCACCGAGGAGCAGACCGCCGAGGTGCAGCGGCTCGCCGTCGCCGCCTTCGACGCGGTCTCCTGCGAGGGCCTGGTGCGCGCCGACTTCTTCCTCACCGAGGACGGCACTTTCGTCATCAACGAGATCAACACCCTGCCGGGCTTCACCCCGATCTCCATGTACCCGCGCATGTGGCAGGAGAGCGGCGTCGACTACCCGGAGCTGGTCGACCGGCTGATCCAGGCCGCGTTGACCCGCTCCACCGGACTGCGCTGAGGCGAGCGGCGGGGGAACTCAGAACCGGCTCGGGACCGTTTTCGCGACCGGGCCGGCGAACGAGGCCAGCGGCGTGATGTCGTGGGCGTACGTCGAATCCAGCGTGACCTCGACGTACGCCTTGCGGTACGTGGTGGTGAACCGCGGACCGGAGCCCTCGGGCTGCTCCAGCATCCACTTCACGCCGTCCGCCTCGACGCCCTCGGACTGAGGGTCGTCCATCTTCGCGGGCCGGGGGACCCCGCAGCGCAGTACGATCGCCCCGTCCCCCCAGCCGGCGGTCAGCTCCGAATCGGGGGAGGGGTCACTGCGTTCCAGTTCGAGGACGGTCTTCGGCAGTTCCTCGTGCAGGGCCTCGCAGTACGCGGCGGCCTCCGCGGACGGTGTGGGAACCGGGACCGAGGGCCGGTCGTCGCCGAGGGAACAGCCCGCCGCGGCCAGCACGAGCACGGCAGCGGACGGACCGAGGAGTATCGAGCGGGGGGAACGGCGGGCGGATGACGTCACCGGCCCAGCCTAGACGGGGGTCAGAGGTGGACGACCGGGCAGGTCAGGGTCCGTGTGATGCCGTCCACCTGCTGCACCTTGGCGACCACCATGCGGCCGAGTTCGTCGACCGTGTCTGCCTGGGCCCGCACGATCACGTCGTACGGACCGGTGACGTCCTCTGCCTGGATGACTCCCGGAATCTTGGAGATGGTCTCGGCGACGATCGACGCCTTGCCCACCTCGGTCTGGATGAGGATGTACGCCTGTACCACGGAACCTCCAGGGCGGCCACGAGGATCATGTGGGGGAAAGGGACGCCACGTTATCGCGTTGCCGCGGGCCGCGGGGAGACCTACGGGCCGGATGACGTCCACAGCGTGGCGTACAGGGCGCAGAAGTTGACGTATCTCTTGACGGTACCGACAGCACAGACGGCTCGCGACCGGGGGCCCGGACGGGTGTCCGGGGCGATAAAGGAGAGGTGAGACTCGGTGAAGGGAACCGTGGGCGAGTTGGGGGAGTTCGGGCTCATCAGAGAGCTCACGTCCCGGCTCACCACCACTCCGGCGGTACGGCTGGGGCCCGGCGACGACGCCGCGGTCGTGGCCGCCCCCGACCGCAGGGTCGTGGCCAGTACGGACATCCTGCTGGAAGGGCGGCACTTCCGCCGTGACTGGTCGACGGCGTACGACGTCGGCCGCAAGGCGGCCGCCCAGAACCTCGCCGACATCGCGGCGATGGGGGCGGTGCCCACCGCGCTGCTCCTCGGCCTCGTCGTCCCCGCCGACCTCCCCGTCACCTGGGCCGCCGAGCTGATGGACGGGCTCCGCGACGAATGCCAGGTGGCGGGTGCGGCCGTGGTCGGCGGCGATGTGGTGGGCGGCGATACGATCACCGTGGCCATCACCGCACTCGGCGACCTGCGCAACCACGAACCCGTCACCCGGGGCGGCGCCCGCCCCGGCGACGTCGTCGCGGTCACCGGCTGGCTCGGCTGGTCGGCGGCCGGTTACGCGGTGCTCTCCCGCGGCTTCCGCTCGCCCCGCGCCTTCGTCGAGGCCCACCGCCGCCCCGAACCCCCGTACCACGCGGGCCCCGCGGCCGCCGGACTCGGCGCCACCGCGATGACCGACGTCAGCGACGGCCTCGTCGCCGACCTCGGGCACATCGCGGAGGCCAGCAAATGCCGGATCGACCTGCGCTCCGGGCTCATCGACATCCCCTCGCAGATGTCCGACATCGGCCAGGCCGTCGGCGTCGACCCGCTCCAGTGGGTGCTGACCGGGGGAGAGGACCACGCGATCGTGGCGACGTTCCCGCCCGACGCGAAGCTTCCCGCCCGCTGGAAGGTGATCGGCGAGGTCCTCAACCCCTCCGCCCTGCCCCAGGTCACCGTCGACGGCGCGCCCTGGACCAGCAAGGGCGGCTGGGACCACTTCGGCTCCATCGAGGACACCCAGCCGCGCGGCTGACCACTAGATTGCTGCGTATGCCCATACGTACCGCTGTACCGCCCCGCGTGCTCACCGTCGCCGGATCCGACTCCGGCGGCGGTGCGGGGATCCAGGCCGATCTGAAGACGATGCTCGCCCTCGGCGTGCACGGCATGAGCGTGCTCACCGCCGTCACCGCACAGAACTCCCTCGGCGTCCAGGGCGCGTGGGAGCTTCCGGTGGAGGCCGTACGCGCCCAGTACCGCAGCGTCGTCGACGACATCGGCGTCCAGGCCGTGAAGACCGGCATGCTCGCCTCCGCCGCCCTCGTGGAGACCGTCGCCGAACTCCTCGCCGGAACCGACGCCCCCGTGGTCGTCGACCCGGTCGGCGTCTCCAAGCACGGGGACGCGCTGCTCGCCGCCGAGGCCCTCGACTCCGTACGCACCAAGCTGCTCCCCACCGCCACCGTCGCCACCCCGAACCTCGACGAAGTGGCCCAGCTCACCGGCGTCCGGGTCACCGACGAGAGCGGGATGCGCCGGGCCGCCGAGGAGATCCTCGGCTTCGGACCGCGCTGGGTCGTCATCAAGGGCGGCCATCTGCCCGGGGAGGCGGTGGACCTGCTCACCGACGGGAGCGCGGAACACTGGCTGCGCGCCCCGCGGCACGACAACCGCCACACCCACGGCACCGGCTGCACGCTGGCCTCCGCCATCGCCTCCGGGCTCGCGCTCGGGATGGACGTTCCCACGGCGGTCCAGGGCGCGAAGACGTACGTCACCGGCGCGATCGAGGCCGGCTTCCCGCTCGGCGGCGGCATCGGCCCGGTCGACCACGGCTGGCTGACCCGCCCTGCTTCCGGGCAGACCGCCACCTGAGCACAGCAAAAAGCCGGTCCACCGAGGTGGACCGGCTTTTTGGGCAACCGGAAGGCTGCGCTACGACGGGGACGTCAGCGCGCGACCTTGCCGGCCTTGATGCACGAGGTGCAGACGTTGAGCCGCTTCGGCGTCCGACCGACCACGGCACGCACGCGCTGGATGTTGGGATTCCAGCGACGAGACGTACGGCGGTGCGAGAACGAAACGCTGTTGCCGAAGCTCGGCCCCTTGCCGCAAACGTCGCAGTTGGCAGCCACGGGTCACTCCAAAGACTTCAGATGCACTTACAGTGAATTCCGGCGCGCCGGAATCAGTCGGACTGAAGTGGCGGTACCGGGGGAATGTCCCGACTCTCATCGGGCAACCGGAGCAGCATACAACGCCTGCTTCGGAGATACGAAACTACCATGGCTCGGCCGCCCGCCCTCCCGCCCCCTGTCCCTGCCGGGACCCCGGAAGGCGGGCTAACCTGCGGTGCAGCCCGTTGCCACGGCCGCTCAAGGAGGACCATCGGTGCCGCAGCCCCCCGACGACCTGGACGCCGTCGCGGTACGCACGTGGTGCTCACTGGCCCTGGAGGCACTGGGCCGGGAGCGCGCGGAGATCGACGCGATCAACGTCTATCCCATCGCCGACGGGGACACCGGCACCAACCTCTATCTGACCGTCGAGTCCGCGGCAGCGGCCGTCGAAGCGGTGTTCGCCGCCCATGAGACCGGCGCCACCGCACCCGCCACCGCCGACGCCGTACGCGCCATGGCGCACGGCGCCCTGATCGGCGCCCGCGGGAACTCCGGCACGATCCTGGCCCAGCTGCTGCGCGGCATGGCCGGGGTGCTGGCCGACGGCGGCGACGCCGCCCATCTGCGCCTCGCCCTCACGAGCGCCGCCGACGCGGCCCGGCAGGCCGTCGCCCACCCCGTCGAAGGCACGGTGCTCACCGTCGCCGCCGAGGCCGCCGAGGCCGCCCGGGGCGAGGACCCGGACCTGCGCACCGTCGTCACCGCCGCCTACGAGGGGGCGCGCGCCGCCCTCGCGCGCACCCCCGAGCAGCTCGCCGTCCTCGGCCGGGCCGGCGTGGTCGACGCCGGGGGCCGGGGCCTGGTGGCGGTGCTGGGCGCGCTGGCGGAGACGGTGACCGGGCAGGCTCCCGTACGGGGACCCCGTACCGCTTCCGGGAACGCCGGGAAGGCGCCCGTGACCGTGGACGGGGGGTCCGTGGTGGGGCTGCCGGTGGGCGGCACCCCCGTGGAGGGCGTCATGGAGGGGGGCCTTCCCGCAAGCGCTCCGGCAAAGGGGCCGCTCGACTGCCCCGAGGACGGGAGCGCCGGGCCCGCGTTCGAGGTGATCTACCTCCTGGAGGCCCGCGACGAGCAGGTGGCCCGGCTGCGCACCCGTCTCGACGCGCTCGGCGACTCCCTGGTCGTCGTCGGCGGCGACGGGCTCTGGCACGTCCACGTCCACGTCGACGACGCCGGGGCGGCCGTGGAGGCGGGTGTCGAGGCCGGGCGGCCGTACCGGATCCGGATCACCCACTTCGCCACCGAGAGCGGCCACGACGTCCGCGTCCAGGCCGAACCCGCCCAGCGCGCCGTCGTCGTCGTGGTCCCCGGCGACGGCCTCGCCGGGCTCTGCACCGAGGCCGGCGCCACCACCGTCATCGCCCGCCCCGGCGAACCCCCCGCCAGCGGCGAACTGGTCGACGCGATCCGCCGCGCCCACGCCCGCGAGGTGGTCCTGCTGCCCAACGACGCCGCCCTGCGCCACACCGCGGCCGCCGCCGCCGAACAGGCCAGGACCGAGGGGGTCCGGGTCGCCCTCGTCCCCACCCGCGCCGCCGTCCAGGGCATCGCCGCCCTCGCCGTCCACGAACCCGACCGCGGCTTCGACGAGGACGTGGTCGCCATGACCGCGGCCGCCGGGGCCACCCGCTACGCCGAACTGGCCGTCGCCGAGCGCCAGTCGTGGACCATGGCGGGCATCTGCCAGGCCGGGGACATCCTCGGGCTGATCGACGGCGACGTGGCCGTGATCGGCGCCGACGTCCCGCACACCGCCCGCACCGTGCTCGACCGGATGCTCGCGGCGGGCGGCGAACTGGTCACCCTCGTCCTCGGCGAGGACGTCCCCGACGCGCTGGCCGACGCGCTGGAGGAGCACGTACGGGAGGGCCACCTCGCCGTGGACACGGTGGTCTACCGGGGCGGCCACCAGCGCGCACCGCTGCTCATCGGCGTCGAGTAGCGGCGAGTGGTACCGACGGGCCGTGCGTGCCCGGCGGACAGCTGTCAGTGCCGTGGTGTGCAATGGATCGCGTGTCC
The DNA here is from genome assembly GCF_000261345.2 of Streptomyces globisporus C-1027. Classification (NCBI taxonomy): domain Bacteria; kingdom Bacillati; phylum Actinomycetota; class Actinomycetes; order Kitasatosporales; family Streptomycetaceae; genus Streptomyces; species Streptomyces globisporus. The sequence continues at coordinate 5,858,051 of NZ_CP013738.1, forward strand.
TCGTTCGATGAACCTCTCAAGAAGCTGCTCGGCGGAGCCACCGCGAAGGTGATGGCCGAACACCTCGACCTGCACACGGTCGGTGATCTGCTGCACCACTACCCGCGGCGGTACGAGGAGCGCGGCAAGCTGACCGCGCTGGCCGACCTCCCGCTGGACGAGCACGTCACGGTCGTCGCCCAGGTCGCCGACGCCCGGATCCTGATGTTCAACAACGGCCGGGGCAAACGCCTGGAGGTCACCCTCACCGACGGCAGCGGCCGCCTCCAGCTGGTCTTCTTCGGCCACGGCGTCCACAAGCCGCACAAGGAACTGCTGCCGGGCCGCCAGGCGATGTTCGCGGGCAAGGTCTCCGTCTTCAACCGCAAGATGCAGCTGGCCCACCCCACGTACCAACTGCTCGACGCCTCCGACGCCGACGAGGCCACCGAGGCCGTGGACGCCTTCGCGGGACGGCTGCTGCCGATCTACCCCGCGTGCAAGCAGCTCGACTCCTGGCGGATCGCCAAGGCCGTGGACGCCGTGCTGCCCAGTGCCCAGGACGCGGTGGACCCGCTGCCCGCCGCCCTGCGCGAGGGACGCGGCTTCACCCCGCTGCCCGAGGCCCTGCTCAAGGTGCACCGCCCGCAGACCAAGGCGGACATCGAGGACGCCAAGGCCCGCCTCAAATGGGACGAGGCGTTCGTCCTCCAGGTCGCCCTGGCCCGCCGCCGGTACGCGGACACCCAGCTGCCCGCCGCCGCCCGCCGCCCCGTCGCGGACGGCCTGCTGGACGCGTTCGACGCCAAGCTGCCCTTCACCCTCACCGAGGGCCAGGAGAAGGTCAGCAAGGAGATCTTCGACGACCTGGCCACCGAGCACCCGATGCACCGCCTTCTCCAGGGCGAGGTGGGCTCGGGCAAGACCATGGTGGCCCTGCGCGCCATGCTCACCGTGGTCGACGCGGGCGGCCAGGCCGCGATGCTCGCCCCCACCGAGGTCCTCGCCCAGCAGCACCACCGCTCGATCACCGAGATGATGGGGGAGCTGGCCGAGGGCGGCATGCTGGGCGGATCGGACCATGGCACCAAGGTTGTGCTGCTCACCGGTTCGATGGGCACGGCCGCCCGCCGTCAGGCCCTGCTCGACCTGGTCACCGGCGAGGCCGGGATCGTCATCGGCACCCACGCCCTCATCGAGGACAAGGTCCAGTTCCACGACCTGGGCCTGGTCGTCGTGGACGAGCAGCACCGCTTCGGCGTGGAGCAGCGCGACGCCCTCCGCTCCAAGGGGAAGCAGCCGCCCCACCTCCTCGTCATGACCGCCACCCCCATTCCGCGTACGGTCGCGATGACGGTCTTCGGCGACCTGGAGACCTCCGTCCTGGACCAGCTCCCGGCCGGCCGCTCCCCGATCGCCAGCCATGTCGTCCCCGCCAAGGACAAGCCCCACTTCCTCGCCCGCGCCTGGGAACGCGTCCGCGAGGAGGTCGAGAACGGCCACCAGGCGTACGTGGTCTGCCCCCGCATCGGCGACGACGCGGAGGAGGCCGAGGGGAAAAAGGGCAAGGCGAAGAAGAAGACCGCCGAGGAGGATCCGGAGAAGCGCCCGCCGCTCGCCGTCCTGGAGATCGCCGACGAGCTGCGCAGGGGCGCGCTGGCCGGGCTGACCGTCGAGGTGCTGCACGGCCGCATGCACCCCGACGAGAAGGACGACGTCATGCGCCGGTTCGCCGCCGGGGACGTCGACGTCCTGGTCGCCACCACCGTCATCGAGGTCGGCGTCAACGTCCCCAACGCCACCGCCATGGTCATCATGGACGCCGACCGCTTCGGCGTCTCCCAGCTCCACCAGCTCCGCGGCCGCGTCGGCCGTGGCTCCGCCCCCGGGCTCTGCCTGCTGGTCAGCGAGGCCCACGAAGCGAGCCCCGCCCGCGCCCGCCTCTCCGCCGTCGCCGCCACCCTCGACGGCTTCGAGCTCTCCCGGATCGACCTGGAGCAGCGCCGCGAGGGCGACGTGCTGGGCCAGGCCCAGTCCGGGGTGCGCTCCTCGCTGCGGATGCTCACCGTCATCGACGACGAGGAGGTCATCGCCGCCGCCCGCGAGGAAGCCGTCGCGATCGTCGCCGCCGACCCGGAGCTGGAGCACCTGCCGGAGCTGCGCACGGTGCTGGCCGCCCTCCTGGACAAGGACCGCGAGGAGTATCTCGACAAGGGGTGAGCCGCCGGGGCCGTCCTGCCGGTGCACGAGCCGCGGGGCCGTCCTGCCGGTGCACGAGCCGCGGGGCCGTCCTGCCGGTGCACGAGCCGCGGGGCCGACCTGCCGGTGCACGAGCCCCGGGGCCGTCCTGCCGGTGCGGGCCGTACGCCATATCGTGGACGCACGGCCCGCGCCCGTACGCGTGCGCCGATGGACGCCCCCGACCCCGAGGACCCGACACCCATGACCCGCGTGATCGCCGGCTCGGCCGGCGGACGCCGCCTGGCCGTCCCGCCCGGCACCGGCACCCGCCCCACCTCCGACCGTGCGCGCGAGGGCCTCTTCTCCACCTGGCAGGCGCTCCTCGGCACCCTGGAGGGGACCCGGGTCGCTGATCTGTACGCCGGATCCGGCGCCGTCGGCCTCGAAGCGCTCTCCCGCGGCGCGGTCCACGCCCTGCTCGTGGAGGCCGACCCGAAGGCCGTCCGCACCGTCCGCGACAACGTCCGCACCCTCGGCCTCCCGGGCGCCGACGTCCGTACCGGCAAAGCCGAACAGATCGTGACAGGACCGGCGCCCGCCGACCCGTACGACATCGTCTTCCTCGATCCGCCGTACGCCGTCACCGACGACGATCTTCGCGAGATCCTGCTCACACTCCGTGCTCAGGGGTGGCTCGCCGGCGATGCGCTCGTCACCGTGGAACGCAGCACCCGGGGCGGAGAATTCGGCTGGCCCGCCGGATTCGAGCCACTGCGGTCCCGTCGCTACGGCGAGGGAACGCTTTGGTACGGTCGCGCCGCCGCTACGTGCGAAGACGCACGATGACCGGACCGGAGAGCGAGGGAATCACAGTGCGCCGCGCCGTCTGTCCGGGGTCGTTCGACCCCATCACCAACGGACATCTCGACATCATCGGACGAGCCTCGAAGCTGTACGACGTGGTGCACGTGGCGGTGATGATCAACCAGTCCAAGAAGGGGCTGTTCACCGTCGACGAGCGGATCGAGCTGATCCGCGAGGTCACCGCCGACTTCGGCAACGTCGAGGTGGAGTCCTTCCACGGCCTGCTGGTCGACTTCTGCAAGCAGCGGGAGATCCCGGCGATCGTGAAGGGCCTGCGGGCCGTCAGCGACTTCGACTACGAGCTGCAGATGGCCCAGATGAACAACGGCCTCTCCGGTGTCGAGACGCTCTTCGTGCCGACCAACCCGACGTACAGCTTCCTGTCGTCCTCGCTGGTCAAGGAGGTGGCGACCTGGGGCGGCGACGTCTCCCACCTGCTGCCGCCGACCGTCCACGAGGCGCTCGTGAAGCGGCTCGGCGAACGCTGAGGCGCTGACGGGCCGTCACCAGGTGTCGGGCGGCGGCCGACTGGCCTTACAGTCGTCCCGTCCGTCTCCAACGGAGCAGCAGCTTCAACAGAGCAGCAGAGAGTGGCGAGCACACGGTGGACGTGCAGAAGAAGCTCGACGAGATCGTCGAAGCGGTCGGGAGCGCCCGATCCATGCCCATGTCGGCCTCGTGCGTGGTCAACCGCGCCGAGCTGCTCGCCATGCTCGAAGAGGTGCGCCAGGCCCTGCCCGGCTCCCTCGCCCAGGCCCAGGAGCTGCTCGGCGGCCAGGAGCAGTTCGCCGAGCAGGCCCGCCAGGAGGCCGAGCGGATCATCGGGTCTGCCCACGCCCAGCGCGCCTCGCTGATCTCCGAGACCGAGATCGCCCGGCAGTCGCAGAGCGAGGCCGACCGGATCCTGTCCGAGGCCCGCCGCGAGGCCGAGGAGGTCCGGGCCGAGGCCGACGACTACGTCGACAGCAAGCTCGCCAACTTCGAGGTCGTCCTCACCAAGACCATCGGCTCCGTGGACCGGGGCCGCGAGAAGCTCCTCGGCCGCGGCCAGGGCCTGGACGAGCAGGGCTACGAGGACCCCGACTTCACCGAGGCCCCCGAGCGCAGCGCCGACCCGGAGACGCTGAAGCAGCGGGCCGACGCGTACGTGGACGCCAAGTTCGGCGCCTTCGAGGCTGTCCTCGCCAAGACCCTGGAGGCGGTCGGCCGCGGGCGGCAGAAGCTGCACGGCCGGGTCGCCACCGACGACCTCGGCGCGCACATCGCCGCCCAGGACGCCGCGGGCGGCCAAGGCCACACCAGCGACGCCGACTATCTGGCCGGTCTCGCCGAGCTGGCCACCCCCGAACCCCAGCAAGCACCGCAGCAGGCGCCCCAGCAGCCCGCCTACCCGGCGCAGCCTCCGGCCGAGCCGAGCTACGCGCCGGCGGCGTACGGCTACCAGGAGCAGCCCCTCCAGCAGGGCGTCCAGGACGCGTACGGCTACCAGCAGCCCGACCCGTACGCGGCGTACCAGCAGCAGGGCGGCTACGACCCCAACGGCTACCCGCCCCAGACCACCGGCCAGCCCGACTACGGCTGGCAGCAGCAGCCCCAGCAACACGGGCAGCAGCAAGGGCAGGGGCAGGGCCACGCGCCCGAGCAGCAGGGCGGCGGCGCGCTGGACGAGACCAGCCTCTTCGACACCAGCATGATCGACCTGGAGCAGCTGCGCCGGTACGAACAGGGTCGCTGACCCTCGGCGGGGTTGCCCCGATTGGGTGCTGAGCGGTCCGTCCAGTATCCTGAATCCTCGGTCGCACATAGGTCCGCGATCTCGGCTGCCCGTTTTCTTCCACGAACCGGACGGTTCGTCCCGGACCGGAGAGACGACCCCCTCCTTCGCAGTACGACACCCATGATTCGAAAGCAGGAAAAGCCCTGAACGGCCACCTCGACCACCGCAACCCTCTCGTGTTCGATACGCACGAGCTGGGCCGGCGTCCCGGTGCCATGAAGCGGCTGTCCCGCTCGGTGGAAGCACCCGGTTCACCGGTCCTGGGCATCGACGGCGTCATCGGCGTGCCGGAAGGCGCACCCGTGGAGCTGGACCTCCGCCTCGAATCGGTCATGGAAGGGGTGCTTGTCACAGGCACCGCCCGTGCGACCGCCGAGGGGGAGTGCGTAAGGTGTCTGGAGCCGCTGACCGTAGAGGTCGACGCGGACTTCCAGGAAATGTTCTCGTACCCTGACGCCGATGACCGGGGCCGCAGCAGTGCGGCGGAACCGGCCGACGACGCCGAGGACGACGAGGACAGGTTCTTTCTCGAGGACGGCTTGTTCGACCTCGAACCCATGCTGCGTGACGCGGTAGTGCTCGCACTGCCCATGCAGCCGGTGTGCTCGGAGGACTGCGCCGGTCTGTGTTCCGAATGCGGAATCAGGCTGGACGAGAATCCGGGCCACCACCACGACGCCGTCGACATCCGTTGGGCGGCACTGCAAGGACTCGCCGAGACCGTTCAGGACGGCGAGAAGGACAACATGGGCGGCGCCGAACCGGGCGTCGACGAGAAGCAGGAGAAGTAGCCGTGGCTGTTCCGAAGCGGAAGATGTCGCGCAGCAACACGCGCCACCGCCGGTCGCAGTGGAAGGCTGCGGTCCCCACCCTGGTTTCGTGCGAGCGTTGCCAGGAGCCCAAGCTCCAGCACATTGCGTGCCCGAGCTGCGGCACCTACAACAAGCGCCAGGTCCTCGAGGTCTGAGCGGCTGGTGAGAGGCCCGATGTCTGAGTTGTCCAGCGCCAAGAAGCAGGCAGACAACGTCAACACAGCCTCGTCCCACACGCTTCTGGAAGGGCGGCTCGGGTATCACCTCGAGTCCGCCCTTCTGGTGCGTGCGCTGACCCACCGTTCCTACGCATACGAGAACGGCGGCCTGCCCACCAACGAGCGGCTCGAATTCCTCGGGGATTCGGTGCTCGGTCTGGTGGTCACGGACACGCTGTACCGCACCCACCCCGACCTGCCCGAAGGCCAGCTGGCCAAGTTGCGGGCCGCGGTGGTCAACTCGCGTGCACTGGCGGAAGTGGGCCGCGGCCTCGAACTCGGCTCCTTCATCCGGCTCGGCCGCGGTGAAGAGGGCACGGGGGGCCGGGACAAGGCTTCCATCCTCGCCGACACACTGGAAGCAGTGATCGGCGCGGTCTATCTCGACCAGGGCCTCAGCGCGGCCTCGGAGCTGGTCCACCGGCTCTTCGACCCGCTGATCGACAGGTCCTCGAACCTCGGCGCCGGCCTGGACTGGAAGACCAGCCTCCAGGAACTCACCGCGAGCGAGAGCCTCGGAGTCCCCGAGTACCTCGTCACGGAGACCGGCCCGGATCACGAGAAGACCTTCACTGCTGCCGCTCGCGTCGGTGGTGTCTCGTACGGCACCGGCACCGGCCGTAGCAAGAAGGAAGCGGAGCAGCAGGCGGCCGAGTCCGCCTGGCGCGAGATCAGCGCCGCCGCAGAGGCACGGCAGGCCGCGGAGAAGTCCGCAGCTGACGGAGGGGCCGCCGACACCCCTGCCGACCCGTCGCCGAACACGGACGCCGCTCCGGCCTGAAGCTGTACGAGAACCCCTCGGTGCCCTGCGCACCGGGGGGTTCTCCCTGTCCAGGGGCGGCTCCCGGACCGCTGTGGTCACCGCGATCACCTGGGGCACCGCGTTTTCGCCCGCCCCGTCCCCCGTACTACCGTCGATGTGTCTGGAGTGGTGCACCGTGCCCGAGCTGCCCGAGGTCGAAGTCGTCCGCAGGGGACTTGAGCGCTGGGTCAGCGGCCGCACCGTCACCGAGGTCGAGGTCCTGCACCCGCGCTCGGTCCGCCGGCACCTCGCGGGCGGCGTCGACTTCGCCGCCCGGCTGCGCGGGGCCCGCTTCGGTCCGGCGCTGCGGCGCGGCAAGTACCTCTGGGTGCCGATCGAGGAGGCCTCCGCCTCGCTGCTGGGCCACCTCGGGATGAGCGGACAGCTGCTGGTGCAGCCCGCGGACGCGCCCGACGAGAAGCACCTGCGGATCCGGATGCGGTTCGACGACGCCCTCGGCACCGAACTGCGCTTCGTCGACCAGCGCACCTTCGGCGGGCTCTCGCTGCACGGCAACACCCCCGACGGACTGCCCGACACCATCGCGCACATCGCCCGGGACCCGCTCGACCCGCTCTTCGACGACGCCGCGTTCCACACCGCGCTGCGGCTGCGCCGCACCACCGTCAAGCGCGCCCTGCTCGACCAGTCGCTCATCAGCGGCGTCGGCAACATCTACGCCGACGAGGCGCTCTGGCGGGCCAAGCTGCACTACGACCGGCCGACCGCGACCCTGACCCGCCCCAAGTCCGCCGAGCTGCTCGGCCACGCCCGCGACGTCATGAACGCGGCCCTCGCCCAGGGCGGCACCAGCTTCGACAGCCTGTACGTCAACGTGAACGGCGAGTCCGGCTACTTCGACCGGTCGCTCGACGCGTACGGCCGGGAGGGCGAGCCCTGCAACCGGTGCTCGACCCCGATGCGCCGCCGCGCCTGGATGAACCGCTCCAGCTACTACTGCCCCCGCTGTCAGCGGCCGCCGCGCGCCTCGTCGTAACGCGCCCGGGAGGCCAGGACCTCGTCCATCCGCCCCTCGACGCAGTGGATGAGACCGAGGAGCTGCTCCGCGACCTCGCGGCCGAACGGGGTGAGCTCGTAGTCCACCCGGGGCGGGTTCACCGGCTGGGCCTCCCGCAGGACGAGCCCGTCCCGCTCCAGGGCGTGCAGGGTCTGGGAGAGCATCTTCTCGCTGACCCCGTCGACCCGGCGGCGCAGCTCGTTGAACCGGAGGCTCTCCTCGTACAGCGCGCCGATCGTCAGACCGCCCCAGCGCCCGGTGACGTGCTCCAGCGTCGAGCGCGAGGGGCACGCGCGCGAGAAGACGTCGAACGCGAGGCTGTCGAAGCTGTCCGTACGCGTGCTGCCCGTATCCGTATCGCTGGCCATACCAAAAGCTTACTCCCGTACAGCGCTCACCCCGAGGGAGCGCTGTACGGGAGCAAAAAGACCGGGCTGGTCGGTCAGAAGCCGAAGAAGTGACCCGGCGGGTTCTTGGCCTGCGGTCGAGTAATCGATCGACGCTGTGACCTGCTGCTGAACGGTTAGCGGTTGTCAGCGTTGGTCATCATTGAGCGCCCTTCCACGGCCCCGAGACGGCCCCGGGAGGGCGCTCCGTCGTTGATGCGACTGGCACTCGATGCGAACTATCTGGAAGTCGGAGACGGTCACTCACTCGGCCAGTGGGCCACTCCTGGTCGCTGAACACCCCCGCATTCACAGAGTTGCTACGAGGTGGTTGGCACCCTGAATCAGAAAATTGCCAAGGGGGTGACAATTCCGAGGGGCCCTTCGATGAACATCGAGGGATCTGCATCTGAGGCTTGGGCCATTCTCCGACGCTCCGCCCGGGGCAGCAGATTCATTCCCGGAAGATTGAACAAGAGGTGGCGTTCCCTCGCAGGAATCTTTTTCTGGAGAATGCCCACGACGGTGGCCTCGTTCTCAAGCTCTTCGTACCCAACTCGCAGGGCAGACTTTTTAAGAGCTGACACGATCTTCGGAGCCCCGTCATCGACATCCCCGATGGCTACGACTCGCTGTTCTGACGACCGTGACAGTGCCGCGAACCCTTCGAAGGCTGCCCGCTGCCCCTCATCCATCGCTTGCCCGAAAAGTCCAGCCATCTGGCTAAGGGCTTCCATCTCTTCGGGAGACGTCATGAATCGCGAAGCGGTGGGGACCTCGAGTTCACACTGAACTGCCACAACTTCCCCTGAGTGAAGCCCTCGCCAGACCTCGGCGTCAGCAGCAAAGATCTCTACCATCTGTGACGAATCTTCGAGCCACTGATAGAGGCGATTGAATTGACTCTCGGGAGTTTGCTTCAGAACCTGAGCGATTTCCTCGCTGGACACCTTCCCCTTCTCCGCTTTGGCTGCCGCAGGTCCGAGTTTCAGATCGCCGCCGAGTTTTCCGTCCTTGCTGTTTGTTCGGGTGATTGTTTGCTCTTCGATTATTCCTGAATCGGCTTGAGCGAGGGACTCCCGAACCAGCTGTTCGTCGAGATATAGAAAACGCCTGAGAATCACGCCTGATCTGCTCCCTGCCGAGGTGCTACCTGGTTGCATGAGGAGACTCTTAGCTAGTGCCGACAGTTGCAGGATCTGTCCAAGATCTTTGTTCGACTAGCCCAGATTGCTGCCTCCTTGATCGTTGCAACAACAGTCACCCCCTCTGGCTCCCATCCCGTCCGCCTTCGACCCACACACCGTGGAGCGGTCGTGGTTCAGGGCGTCAAGGTGGAGCGCGCCACTGTACGAACGACCTTGACGCCCTGGGCCGCGACTGCTCGGCTCTGCCTGGGTCGAAGGTGGTCGGGATGGGAGCCCCACGACGCTTACCCCGCTCCGGCCGGCACTCGCGAACGGTGCCCCGTCCATCCCGGAGTCTGAGCGCCCCCGCCGGAGGCATCGTCTTGAAGCCGCGGCTTGGTTCTCGTCTCATGCCCCACGGGCCTACACAGCGGGCGCGCGTCGGCGGCGGCAGCGCCGAGCGGGCCGAAGGCAGGAGCGCGGGCGCAGCCAGAGCCGGGAAGCGCGCCCGGCGGAGCGGAGCGCAGCCGGGTGCCTTGATGAGGTAGAGAAACCTGTAACGTCCCGGAGCTAGCTGGCGGGCCAGACGTAGCACTTGGCGGGGATCTGCTGACCGTCTCCGAATTGGTGCGTGGCTCCGCCGATGAACTGCCAGCCCAAGCGTTCGTAGAGGCGGATGGCTGCCTCGTCCTTCTCCATCACGTCGAGCACAAGGCGTAGGCCGTTCTCCTCGGCGTAGTCCATGGCTGCGCGCATGAGGCTTTCGCCCACTGCGTGCTTCCGCGCAGATCGCACCACGAACAGCCGGGCCAGTACACCGATACGGGACTCAGCCTCTCCGCTCTGCTGCTGCCAGAGGGCGACGGCCTTCTCCCCCTCCGCCTTCATGATCGCGATATGCCCCACCACGCCGTCCCGGTGAGCCACCCACGCCTTCACGACTCCCGGCGGCGTAATCCATGCCTCGGGGTCATCCACTCCTTCAACCGGATATCCGTCTGTCGAGTGGACTTCGATCAGGGCTGCCGCCGCTCCGGGAACGTCGGCATCTTCGATTGGGCGAATGGCGGTGTCAGCCACGTGAGTCCTCCAGCGGAGCAGGGGGCTAGGAAACGGGCAGCTCGTAGAGGAGCCCGGTTTGATCGGCGCGGTGCACGTACCGGGACACCTCGAAAGGCTCCGAGTTCTGATCCAGACTCGTGTGCAGCACTTCGAGTACGGGCACCCCTGGCAAGAGGTCGAGCACCCGGGCCTCTTCGGGCGAAGGCATTCGAGCGCTGATCTCGTCGCGCACCCGCGTCATCACGTGGCCCAGTTCCTCCAGGCGGCCATAGATCCCGTTGGGCCCTGACTTCGCCTGCATGAGGAGAGTGCCCTCCGCCTCCTCCCAGCGCAGATAGGTGGAGACGATCTGGACCGGCTCATCGTCTGCGAAGTAGTGGTTCTCGCGGTGCACGACGCTTTCGCTGTCGGCGGGGACCTGGAGCCGCTCCGCCACGTCGGAAGGCGGTACCTCGCGGGTGATGCTCAGGACATCGATGCGCGGGACTTTGCCCTGCTTCTTGGCTTCCAAGCGGAAGGGGGTAAGTCCGGTCTCCCGGTTCGCGATTGAGTACCGGTCGCTGCCGAAGCGGAAGAGGCGCTGGGGTTCGCGTACGAATACGCCCCGCCCCTGCTTTGCGGTCACGAGCCCCTGCTCGGCCAGGAGGCGGATGGCTTCTCGCGCGGTGTTGCGCGCCGCTCCGTACTGCTCGGCCAAGGCCCGCTCGGACGGGAGCTTCTGGCCGGCCTCCAGCTCGCCCCGCTCGATCGAGGCGCGGAGTGCGTCAGCGATTCGTCGGCTGGCTGGCTGCTGGGGGGAGCGGTCGGATGCGGTCATGAGCCGAGCATACCAACTGGCTTAAGCCAGCGTCTTGACCCGTGCAGCCCTTCATGCTCAACTGGCTTAAGCCAGTAAGTGGCTCAAGCCAGTTGGGGACGGTGTTCCTACCGCCAAGCAGACACACCGTCCCCCTGTCCCATCAGGGAGCTTCCATCATGACTGCTTCTGCTGTGGTTGTGCGTCGTTCGGTGCTGGGTCGGGCCTGCCCGGCGTGCGAGGAGACGCGGTGTGTCGATCCGGCTGAGTGCCTGTACTTCCTGACTTCCCGCCCGTGGGCGGATTGCTCGGAGTGCGCCGGGTCGGGCTGGGCCGGTGAGGACGACTGCCTGTCGATGTTCTGCTGGGCCTGCAACGGTTCCGGCCTGGTCGAGCACACCGCCCGCTCCATCGTGCACGCGACCGTCAGCGCCCGTCCCCACGCCCGCCTCATCGCCCACATCGAGCGCCTGACCGCCGAGGTTTCCGGCTCCGTGGCGGTGGCCGCGTGAGCTTCCCGGACGACGCCCTCCACGCGGCCGAGTGGGCGGACGAGAGGCGTGCTGAGCAGATCGGCATGTACCTCGACGCTCACGACGTCCGCCCCTACACCCACTTCTTCGCCGTGGTCGATGACGCCCACTACGCCGAGGAAGACGCCAAGGTGTGCGGCCTCTACCCGCCGATCGGGCACGGCTACCCGAAGGAGGACGACCAGTGACCTCCTTCCCTGTAGAGCCCTCGGCCGTGGCCGGTACCGCCGCCATCGTGGGTACCGACCCGCTGACGCTGGCTGACCTCTTACGGGTCGCCAACGCCCCCGGCTTCGACCGGTGGCAGGAGCAGGTCCGCCGTACCGGTGGCTGCTCGGACCCGATCCACCTGGAAGGCATGACCACCACCCGGGACGCGAAGTCCGGGCAGGTGCTCTACTCCTACAGCACTCAGGGCGAGCCCGGCGGACGCCTCCGGGTCGCGTGCGGGAACCGGCGGGCCTCCCGCTGTCCCTCCTGCGCCTGGACCTACGCTGGGGACACCTTCCATCTCATCCGCGCCGGGCTGACGGGTGACGTGGCCAAGGGGACGCCGGTCACGGTGCGCACGCACCCCAAGGTCTTCGCGACGCTCACCGCCCCGAGCTTCGGCCCGGTCCACAACCGGCCCACCAAGGGTGTCTGCCGGTGCGGCACCGACCACCCCGAAGACTCCCCGATCCTCGGCACCGCCCTGAACCCGGCCACCTATGACTATGCCGGGGCGGTGCTGTGGAACAACCACGCCGGGGATCTCTGGCGACGGTTCACCATCTACCTCCGCCGGGAGGTCGCCGCCCGCGCCGGCCTTTCCCAGAAAGCCGCCTCTGAGGTCTGCCGGGTGTCCTTCGGGAAGGTCGCGGAGTTCCAGAAGCGCGGCGCGGTCCACTTCCACGCCATCGTCCGCCTCGACGGCCCTGACGGACCCGAGACCCCGCCCCCGGGCTGGGCCTCCGTCGCCCTGCTCACGGACGCGATCCAGGCGGCTGCCGCCCGCGCCACGGTCCCGCTCCCGCCCTCCGGCGACCACCCCGCCCGAACACTGACGTGGGGCACGCAGGTGGACGTCCGCCCGATCGGCGCGGGCAGTGCGAATGAGGATCTGTCGGAGGAGGCGGTGGCCGCGTACGTGGCGAAGTACGCCACCAAAGCCGCCGAGACCACCGGCACCGTCGACCGCCGTATCGGAGAGCTGGGCGAGCTGGACAAGCTCACCGACCTGCCCGACCACGCCCGGCGTCTCATCGAAGCGTGCTTCGTCCTGGACGACGCCTACCCGGACCGGATGCTGTGGCGGTGGGCCCACATGCTCGGCTTCCGCGGACACTTCTCCACCAAGTCCCGCGCCTACTCCACCACCCTCGGCGCACTGCGCCAGGTCCGCGCCGACTACCGCGCCCGCCAGGAACGCCGCGAACGCGGCCTCCCCGACCCCGACGACGCCCCGGAGGGCTCCACACTCACCCTCGCCCACTGGACGTACGCCGGACACGGGCACACCCCCGGTGAGTCCTGGCTCGCCGCCACCATCGCCCGCGACATCCAGACCGGCCGCACCACCGCCCGCGAAGCACGCGCCGAACTCGAAGACCTGGACCACCTCGACGCGGCGGAGGCGTGGGCATGAGGCGACCGCTGCCCGACCGCTACCTGACCCCGCTCGACCTGGCCGACCTCCTGGGCGTGCCCGTCGAGACCGTCTACCAGTGGCGCCGCAAGGACACCGGGCCCCGCGGCTTCCGCGTCGGCCGACACCTCCGCTACGACCCCGAAGACGTCCGCGCCTGGGTCGCCACCCTCATGGACAAGGAAGCCGCCTGATGGCCGGACACATCCAAGACCGCTGGTACAAGACCGAACCCGGACCGACCGGCAAGGCCGTACGGGTCAAGACGGACCGCCACGGCATCGGCCTGCGCTACCGCGCCCGCTACATCGGCCCCGACGGCACCGAGAAGTCCAAGAGCTTCCCCGACAAGCAGAAACGCAAGGCTGAGACCTGGCTGTCCAACGTCGAAGCCGACATGTCTCGTGGCGACTACATCGCGCCCGAGGCAGGCAAGGTCACCTTCGAGCAGTACGCGACGCGGTGGATGAAGACGCAGATGACGGACCCGGCGACCCGCGAAGCCGTCGAGATGCGGCTGAGGCTCCACGCTCTCCCGCACATCGGTAAGCGGCCCATCGGGTCGTTCAACCCGACGCACCTTCGCCTCTGGATGCGGGGCCTGGAGGACGCGGGTCTGTCCGCCGCTTACCGGCGCGGGATCTTCGCTCACGTATCGACGGTTTTCACGGCCGCAGTCGAGGACCGACTCATCCGGGCGAATCCGTGCTCGGCGCGATCGGTCAAGGCTCCCCGTCTCGATCCCCGAAAGATCAAGCCTTGGTCTGCCGAGCGCGTCAAGGCGGTTCGGGAAGCGCTGCCGGAGAAGTACCGCGCGATGGTGGACCCCGCTTCCGGATGCGGTCTACGTCAGGGGGAGGTGTTTGGGCTCGCGGTTGAGGACGTGGACTTCCTCGGTGGCGTCCTCCACGTGGTCCGGCAAGTCAAGTTGCTCCGTGGGCGGCCCGTCTTCGCTCCGCCCAAGGGAGGGAAGGAGAGGGACGTTCCTCTGCCCGAGTCCATCGCCTCCGGGTTGGCCGGCCACCTGACGCGGATGCCTGCCGCCGAGGTGACGTTGCCGTGGAAGACGTTGGACGGCCCGCTCGTCACTGCGGCGCTGATCTTCCGGAGCCCTGAGGGGCACGCACTGAACCGCAACAAGTTCAACGATCGGCAGTGGCGGCCCGCCCTTCGTGCTGCTGGTGTGGCTGAGGGGCGGGACAACGGGGTGCATGCGCTGCGGCACTTCTACGCGTCGGTGCTCCTGGACGCGGGGGAGAGCATCAAGGCTCTGAGCGAGTACCTGGGGCATCACGACCCCGGTTTCACGCTGCGGACCTACACCCACCTGATGCCGTCGAGCGAGACTCGCACGCGCGCTGCTGTCGACGCAGTCTGGGCCGCCCCGGTTACCGATGACGGCCCGGAGACGGCCCAGAAGGGGCTATAGGTCGTTGACCTGCGGGATTCTCAAAAGCCGAAGTTCTGGACCCACCACGGGCCGCCGGAGCCCTCGTGGACACCGATGCCGATGGTCTTGTAGTCGCAGTTGAGAATGTTCGCCCGGTGGCCTTCGCTGTTCATCCAGCCCTCCATCACGGCCTGGGCGTCGGCCTGGCCGCGGGCGATGTTCTCCGCCGCCAGCCCCTGGACGCCCGCCTGCGCGGCGCGGTCCCAGGGGGTGTCGCCGTCCGGGTCCGTGTGGTCGAAGAAGCCGCGGGCCGCCATGTCCTCGCTGAAGTTCTGGGCGAGCGAGGTCAGCGGGGCGCTGGTGGAGAGCGGGGAGCAGCCGACCTTCGCGCGCTCCTGGTTCACCAGGGCCAGCACCGCGCTGCGTGCGGAGGCGTCGGTCGGGGAAGGGCTCGGCTTCTTGCTGGGCGGCGGGGCGGCGGAGGTCTTCGGCGGCGCCGGGGCCTTGCTCGCCGGGGCGGAGCTCTTCTCCGGGGCCGTGGTGGGGGCCTTGGACTTCTTCGACGGGGTGGCGGCCGGCTTCTTCGACGTGGAGGGCGCGGCCGACTTCGACGGGGCCTTCGAGGTCTTCGAAGGCGAGGGCGTCTTGGACGGCGTCTTCGACGGCGACGTGCTCGGCGCCTCCGGACGCTCGCTGCCCCGGCTCGCGGGGGAGGAGGACCGGTCGGCCGGCGCGGTGGAGCTGCCGCCCTGCGTCAGCAGGTCCGGAGCGCCGCCGGTGCGCACCTGGTCGGAGGCGGTGGGGGAGCCGGTGGTGTACGTGTCGTTGCCGGGCATCAGACCCGAGGCGACGGCCACCGCTCCGACGGCCACAGCCGCCGAGACGCCGAGAAGCCCGGTCCGGATCGGCACGGCGGACTTCTTCCGGCGCGTGCCCCGGCGCCGGGAAGCGGCCCCGGCCGCGGGTTCTTCAGCGGCGGGGCCTGCGGCGGATCGTCGGTGGCGTCCCATGCGCTGTGCCTTCCTGATACTCCGGACGCCGTCTGCGACGTCACGCGATTGCCCCGTTTGCTGAACGGCCTTGATGATCGAATGCGATCGACGCGGAGCGAATGTCGCTTGATCGACTTTCCGTCGATACTCGTCCGACACTCACCCGATCGAGTGAGGCTGTTGCGACGGGACTGTAGCCCATGGGTGAAAGGGGGCGGCGTGCTTCTTGAGCAATTGGCCGGTTAGCGTTCGGGCATGAACGAAGAAGCGCGCCTCGTCGTCTGGGTACGCGGCCGAGTACAGCAAGTAGGCTTCCGTTGGTTCACCAGGGCAAACGCTTTGGAGATCGGCGGGCTCATCGGGTTCGCCCTCAATCTCGACGACGGCAGGGTGCAGGTCGTCGCCGAAGGCCGACGTGAGAATTGCCACCGTCTGCTGGACTGGCTGCAGTCCGACGACACACCCGGGCGCGTGGACGGAGTCACTGAGATCTGGGACACCCCGCGCGGTGGATACGACGGATTCGCCATCCGCTGATCCCGCCCGGAGCGAGCGCTTCCGATCCGCTCCGTGAACGCGGCGCACCGAACGGTCACCGGAAGATCCGCTCGCCCCCCGCACCCGAAATGACCTGCGACGGGACCCGGCGGGGACCGATGGTTGCCAGAAGCGGAATGTCGTGCAAGGCTGCGGCATTGACGAAGATCCGCGCACCCCTCGGGGTCCCGCAGGAGAGTCGCGCCGCATGATCGTCCGGCCGCGCGCCCCCGGGACACCCGGGTACACAGGGTGTGATCGTGTTGACCGTCAAACTTTTTGGTGAGACGCTGAAAACCCCGCGCACCTTAGCTGTTCGGTAGAGCTGATTAGCAGCAGAACCGCAGTGGTGACAGAGCCCTGCCGAGCACCGCGGGTGCGATCCCCTGACGACCCACACCGCATCGGTCGGTCACTCATTGTGGAGGACCATCCATCATGGCAAAGGCGCTTCTCGGTTACGTCGGCGGTTCCGATCCGCGACTCCTCGCCGAGATGCGACGGCTCCAGCAGCGCGTCCAGGACCTGGAATCCGAGCTCACCCGGATCCAGGACGAGAACGACGCGCTCAACGCCGCCGCCCAGCACCAGGAGTCGCTGCTCGACAGCATCGACATCGACGTACCCCAGGGCGAGCCTGCACTGACCTGACCGTGACGGCCCCTTCGGGCCGGTCGGGCCGGGCACGCTCAGTAGCCTCGGAATTTCTCTGATCCGTCCTGCGTCAGGGATCGCCGTCCCCGAACACCGGGGTCCCCGCACCGTCGGGGATGCCGATGTCCGGTCGTTCGACGATGCACGGCGCGGGTCACAGCAGGATGAACGGCGACGCAGGCTGCACAGCGACGTCGACAAGATTCACAGGGACGCTTCGGCGTCCCTTTTTCTTTGCCCGACGGCCACCCCCTGACCTGCCCCCCTTCGCTTACCGTCTGATGTGCCCTGCACCTTCATCAGCGAAACCGAGAGCGAAAGGTAGAGTCCGGCGGCGTGCACCTCAAGGCCCTGACCCTGCGTGGTTTCAAATCGTTCGCGTCCGCCACCACCCTGCGGTTCGAACCGGGGATCACCTGCGTCGTCGGACCCAATGGATCCGGCAAATCCAACGTGGTGGACGCGCTCTCCTGGGTCATGGGGGAACAAGGGGCCAAATCCCTGCGCGGCGGCAAGATGGAAGACGTGATCTTCGCCGGGACGACCGGGCGGCCGCCGCTCGGCCGCGCCGAAGTATCGCTGACCATCGACAATTCCGACGGCGCATTGCCCATCGAGTACGCCGAAGTGACGATCACTCGGATCATGTTCCGCAATGGCGGCAGCGAATACCAGATCAACGGCGACACCTGCCGGCTGCTCGACATCCAGGAACTCCTCTCCGACTCCGGTATCGGGCGCGAGATGCACGTCATCGTCGGGCAGGGCCAGTTGGACTCCGTTCTGCACGCCGACCCGATGGGCCGCCGGGCCTTCATCGAGGAGGCCGCGGGCGTGCTCAAGCACCGCAAGCGGAAAGAGAAGGCGCTGCGGAAGCTGGACGCGATGGGTGCCAACCTGGCCCGGGTCCAGGACCTCACCGACGAACTGCGCCGCCAGCTCAAACCGCTCGGCCGGCAGGCCGCCGTCGCCCGCCGGGCCGCCGTCATCCAGGCCGACCTGCGCGACGCCCGGCTCCGGCTCCTCGCCGATGACCTGGTGACCCTGCGGGACGCGCTGCGCGACGAGATCGCCGACGAGGCGGAGCTGAAGAAGCGCAAGGACGCGGCCGAGGCCGAGCTGAAGACGGCCCTCCTCCGCGAGGCCGAGCTGGAGGGCGAGGTGCGCCGGCTCGCGCCCCGGCTCCAGCGCGCCCAGCAGACCTGGTACGAGCTCTCCCAGCTCGCCGAGCGGGTCCGCGGCACGGTCTCGCTGGCCGACGCCCGCGTCCGAAGCGCCTCCGAGGCGCCCGCCGAGGAGCGCCGCGGCCGCGACCCCGAGGACCTGGAGCGCGAGGCGGCCCGGATCCGCGAGCAGGAGGCGGAGCTGACGGCGGCCCTGGAGGCGGCCGAACACGCGCTGGAGGACACCGTCGCCCACCGCGCCGACCTGGAACGCGAGCTGGCCGCTGAGGAGCGTCGGCTCAAGGACGCGGCCCGCGCCATCGCGGACCGGCGCGAAGGGCTGGCCCGGCTGAACGGCCAGGTCAACGCGGCCCGCGGCCGGGCCGGTTCGGCCCAGGCCGAGATCGACCGGCTGGCAGCCTCCCGCGACGAGGCCCAGGAGCGCGCGGTCGCCGCCCAGGAGGAGTACGAGCAGCTCAAGGCCGAGGTCGAAGGGCTGGACGGGGTCGACGAGGAGCTGACCGCCCGCCACGAGGAGGCCAAGCGGGCTCTGGCCGACGCCCAGGCCGCCCACAGCACGGCCCGCGACGAAGCCACCGCCGCCGAGCGCAGGCGGGCGGCGGTCGCGGCCCGGCACGAGGCGCTGGCCCTGGGGCTCCGCCGCAAGGACGGCACGGGCGCGCTGCTCGGCGCCCGGGACCGGCTGGCCGGACTCCTCGGCCCCGCCGCCGAACTGCTGACCGTCGAGCCCGGGTACGAGATTCCGGTCGCGGCCGCCCTCGGCACGGCGGCGGACGCGGTGGCCGTCACGGACCCGGCCACCGCGGCCGCCGCGATCAGGCTCCTGCGCGAACGGGACGCGGGGCGCGCGGCGATGCTGCTGGGCGGGGAGACCGGCGGCGCTCCGGAGACCCGGCCCAACCACGTACCGGAGCAGTCCGGCGAGCAGACGCCCGGGCGGCAAGAGCCGGGTGGCCAGGTACCCGTACCGGGGCGACCTGGTGAGCAGGCAGCCGTGCTGGGGCGACCTGGTGAGCAGGTGCCCCCGCCTGAGCGATCCGGCGGGCAGGCCCCCGTACCCGAACAACCCGGCGAGCAGACGCCCGTACGGGACGAGGCTTTGCATTCCGCGCCCGCCGTGCTGCCCGGCCAGGGCGGCGCTCCCGGTGAGCCCGCGTCCGCGTCTTCGCCCACCGGCCCGGCTGCCGTCGTCCCCCTCCCGCACGGCCGTGCGGGAGAACAGGCCACCGTCCTCGCCCCGCCCGCCGTCGCCGATCTCGTGCGCGGGCCCGCCGCGCTCGTCGAGGCCGTCCGTCGCCTGGTCGCGGGCACGGTGGTCGTCGCGACGCTGGAGGACGCCGAGGAGCTGGTCGCCGCGCAGCCCGGGCTGACCGCGGTGACCGGGGAGGGGGACGTGCTCTCCGCCCACTTCGCGCACGGCGGGTCGGCCGGTGCGCCCAGTCTGCTGGAGGTCCAGGCCTCCGTCGACGAGGCGGCCGCCGAGCTGGCCGACCTGGCCGTACGGTGCGAGGAACTGGCCGAGGCCCAGCGCCTGGCGGGGGAGCGGCGCACCGAGCAGGCCGCGCTCGTCGAGGAGCTGGGGGAGCGCCGCCGGGCGGCCGAGCGGGAGAAGTCCGGGTTCGCCCAGCAGCTCGGGCGGCTCGCCGGGACGGCCCGGAGCGCGGCGGGCGAGGCCGAGCGCATGACCGCATCCGCCGCCCGCGCCGAGGAAGCCCTGGAGCGGGCGACCGAGGAGGCCGAGGAGCTGGCCGAACGGCTGCTGGTCGCCGAGGAGGCGCCGGCCGAGGAGGAGCCCGACACCTCCGTACGGGACCGGCTCGCCGCCGACGGGGCCAACGCCCGCCAGACCGAGATGGAGGCCCGGCTCCAGGCCCGTACGCACGAGGAGCGGGTCAAGGCGCTGGCCGGGCGCGCCGACTCGCTGGACCGGGCCGCCCGGACCGAACGTGAGGCCCGCGCCCGTGCCGAACAGCGCCGGGCCCGGCTGCGGTACGAGGCCGAGGTCGCCTCCGCCGTCGCCTCGGGCGCCCGTCAGCTGCTGGCGCACGTCGAGGTGTCTCTCGTACGGGCCGACGAGGAGCGGACGTCGGCCGAGGCGGCGAAGGGGGAGCGGGAGCGCGAGCTGGCCGTCGACCGCGACCGGGGCCGGGAGCTGAAGGGCGAGCTGGACAAGCTCACCGACTCGGTCCACCGGGGCGAGGTGCTGGGGGCCGAGAAGCGGCTGCGGATCGAGCAGTTGGAGACGAAGGCCCTGGAGGAGCTGGGCGTGGAGCCCGCGGGGCTGGTCTCCGAGTACGGCCCCGACCAGCTCGTACCGCCGTCGCCCGCCGCCGAGGGCGAGGAGCTGCCGGAGGACCCGGAGCACCCGCGCAACCAGCCGAAGCCGTACCGGCGGCCCGAGCAGGAGAAGCGGCTGCGGTCGGCCGAACGGGCGTACCAGCAACTCGGGAAGGTGAATCCGCTCGCGCTGGAGGAGTTCTCGGCGCTGGAGGAACGGCACAAGTTCCTGTCCGAGCAGCTTGAAGACCTGAAGAAGACCCGGGCCGATCTGCTCCAGGTGATCAAGGAGGTCGACGAGCGAGTCGAGCAGGTCTTCACCGAGGCCTACCACGACACCGCCCGGCAGTTCGAGGGCGTCTTCTCGCGGCTCTTCCCCGGCGGCGAGGGCCGGCTCATCCTCACCGACCCGGACAACATGCTGACCACCGGCGTGGACGTCGAGGCACGCCCGCCGGGCAAGAAGGTGAAGCGGCTCTCCCTGCTCTCGGGCGGCGAGCGGTCCCTGACGGCGGTGGCGTTGCTGGTCTCGATCTTCAAGGCCCGGCCCAGCCCGTTCTACGTGATGGACGAGGTCGAGGCCGCGCTCGACGACACGAACCTCCAGCGGCTGATCCGGATCATGGAGGAGCTCCAGGAGAGCTCGCAGCTGATCGTGATCACCCACCAGAAGCGGACGATGGAGGTCGCCGACGCGCTGTACGGCGTGTCCATGCAGGGCGACGGGGTCTCGAAGGTGATCAGCCAGCGGCTGCGCTGACTCTTTACCGAATCATCAGAGGTTCAACGCACCTTTTGTGCACCCTGGGGTACACGGCACCGGACCCGCTGTTTGACTTCGATTCTTGAACGCATAACCTCTGCGAAGTTGATTTGGTCTTCAAGTGGTGGCGAGCCGGATGGTGTGCGCCACTGGGAAGGCTCACACCCCACGTCTGACCCCCGGCCAGGCATCAGGAGTTCACGTGACCAGCAGCACAGCGAACGGACCCGAGTCCGGGGCGAGGGCGGCCCACCCGGACCACCTCGGCCATGTCATCTTCATCACCGCGGCCGCGGCGATGGGCGGCTTCCTCTTCGGCTACGACAGCTCCGTCATCAACGGCGCCGTCGAGGCGATCCGCGACCGGTACGACATCGGTTCCGGAACGCTCGCCCAGGTCATCGCCATCGCCCTGATCGGCTGTGCGATCGGCGCCGCCACCGCGGGCCGGATCGCGGACCGGATCGGCCGCATCCGCTGTATGCAGATCGCCTCGGTGCTCTTCACCGCCAGCGCCATCGGCTCCGCGCTGCCGTTCGCGCTCTGGGACCTGGCGCTGTGGCGCATCATCGGCGGCTTCGCCATCGGCATGGCCTCCGTGATCGGCCCGGCCTACATCGCCGAGGTCTCCCCGCCCGCCTACCGCGGCCGGCTCGGCTCCTTCCAGCAGGCCGCGATCGTCATCGGCATCGCCATCTCCCAGCTGGTCAACTACGCCGTCCTGCAGATCGCCGACGGCGACCAGCGCGGCGAGATCCTGGGCCTGGAGGCCTGGCAGTGGATGCTCGGCGTGATGGTCGTCCCGGCCATCCTGTACGGGCTCCTCTCCTTTGCCATCCCCGAGTCCCCGCGCTTCCTCATCTCGGTCGGCAAGAAGGCCGAGGCCCGCAAGATCCTCGAAGAGGTCGAGGGCGACAAGATCGACCTCGACGCGCGCGTGACCGAGATCGAGACCGCCATGCACCGCGAGCACAAGTCCTCCTTCAAGGACCTGCTCGGCAACCGCTTCTTCTTCCTGCCGATCGTCTGGGTCGGCATCGGCCTCTCGATGTTCCAGCAGCTCGTCGGCATCAACGTGGCGTTCTACTACTCGGCGACGCTGTGGCAGTCCGTCGGCATCGACCCGACCGACTCGTTCTTCTACTCGTTCACCACCTCGATCATCAACATCATCGGCACGGTGATCGCGATGGTGCTGGTCGACCGGGTGGGCCGCAGGCCGCTCGCCCTCGTCGGTTCCGTCGGTATGGCGGTCGCGCTGGCCGTCGAGGCCTGGGCGTTCTCCGCCGACCTGGTCGACGGCAAGCTCCCCACCGCCCAGGGCGCCACGGCGCTGGTCGCCGCCCACGTCTTCGTGCTCTTCTTCGCCCTGTCGTGGGGTGTCGTCGTCTGGGTCTTCCTGGGCGAGATGTTCCCGAACCGCCTGCGCGCCGCCGCCCTCGGTGTCGCCGTCTTCGCGCAGTGGATCGCCAACTGGGCGATCACCGCCAGCTTCCCGAGCCTGGCCGACTGGAACCTCTCGGGGACGTACATCATCTACGCCTGCTTCGCCGTGCTCTCGATCCCCTTCGTGCTCAAGTTCGTGAAGGAGACCAAGGGCAAAACGCTGGAGGAGATGGGCTGACCCCCCGCACGGGAGGAGACGGGCCCATCCCCGCTGCCCCTCTCCTCTTCACCGACGGCCCCGGCTCACCCTTGAGCCGGGGCCGTCGGCCTTTCCCGGGCCAGGGCCCCGCAGAACAGCCGCAGGCTCCGCCACCCCTCCTCCACCGGCATCCCTCCGCACAGCGGGTGCAGCACCAGGCTCTCCGCCCCCAGGCCCGCCAGCTGGTCCGGCGTCACGATCCGGTACACCCCCTCCTCGCGCAGCTCCGCCACCGTCGTCGCCGCCGAGCGCACCGCCGAGCGGATGTCCTTGGACTGCCAGGAGGCGTACGTCCTCGCCTCGTGCAGCAGGTGCTCCCCGTACAGCGCCCACGTCCGCTCCGGGTCCTCGGAGACATGCAGCAGCGGGGTGCGCTCCGCAGGCATCATGCAGAAGCCCTCCGTGCCGTGGGCGGCACACTGCTCCCGGTAGTACGCCTCCAGCTCCGGCAGATGCGCGCTCGGGAACAGCGGCAGCCCCATCCGGGCCGCCCGCCGCGCCGCCGCCCGCGAGCTGCCGCCGACCAGCAGCATCGGGTGCGGTCGCGTGTACGGGCGCGGGGTGACGCGTACCGTACGGCCCCGGTACGGGAACGGCTCCCCGGTCCACGCGGCCAGCAGCGTCTCCAGCAGCTCGTCCTGGAGCCTGCCGCGCCGGCCCCACTCGACCCCCGCCCGCTCGTACTCCTCCGGGCGGTAGCCGATCCCCGCCACCGTCACCAGGCGGCCCGCGCTCAGCAGGTCCAGCACAGCGGTGTCCTCCGCGAGCCGCAGCGGATCGTGCAGCGGCCCGATGATCGCCGAGACGGTGACCGCGATCCGGCGGGTGGCGCCGAAGACCGCTCCGGCGAAGGTGAACGGGGAGGGCAGCCAGGAGTTCGCCACCCCGTGATGCTCCTCGGTCTGCACCGTGTCGACGCCGTGCTCGTCCGCGTACGCCGCCATCTCCAGGGCGGCGCGGTAGCGGGCCGAGAGCGATACGGGGGTGGCGTCGGGCTCGACGAGATTGAACCGGACCACTGTGAAGGCCATCGGGGGTGTCCCTTCGCCGGAGCGGGCGGATGGGTGGCTGTACGGGCAGGCGGGCGGCCGCACCGTACCTGACGAGTCGTCAGAAGTGTAGAGGTGTACGTCTGCATTGCGGCCAAAAGGTGCATAGGGGGCCCGCTGGATCGCCGGGGGGCTGCCGGGGCAGCGCCTGCGCGACGGCCGTGGCCGATACTGGACGGGTTATGGAACTCGTCGAAATCGTCATCCTCGCTGTAGTCATCGCCCTGGTCGCTGTCGGCCTGGTCGGCGGGCTCGTGGTCGGCAGCCGCAAGAAGAAGCAGCTGCCGCCCCCGCCGCCGTCCACGCCGACCATCACCCCTCCCGCCGAACCGCAGGTCGGCGAGGAGGCCGAGACGCCGCGCGACGAAGCGCGGCGCACCATCGACGAAGTCGGCCTCCCGGACGCCACCGCGCCCGTGGAGGAGGAGGCTCCGGTCGTCGAGGCCCTCGAGGCACCCGAGCTGGAGGTCCCCGAGCCCACCGCCGGGCGGCTCGTCCGCCTGCGGGCCCGGCTCGCCCGCTCGCAGAACTCGCTCGGCAAGGGACTCCTCACCCTGCTCTCCCGGGACAACCTCGACGAGGACACCTGGGAGGAGATCGAGGACACCCTCCTCACCGCCGACGTCGGCGTCGCCCCCACCCAGGAACTGGTCGAGCGGCTCCGCGAGCGCGTCCGCGTGCTCGGCACCCGCACCCCGGAAGAGCTGCGCACCCTGCTCCGCGAGGAGCTGATCACCCTGCTCGGCCCGGACTTCGACCGTGAGGTCAAGGCCGAGGGGGGCGCGGAGACCCCCGGCGTCGTCATGGTCGTCGGCGTCAACGGCACCGGCAAGACCACCACCACCGGCAAGCTGGCCCGGGTGCTCGTCGCCGACGGCCGCAGCGTGGTGCTCGGCGCGGCCGACACCTTCCGCGCCGCCGCCGCCGACCAGCTCCAGACCTGGGGCGAGCGCGTCGGCGCCCGTACGGTCCGGGGCCCCGAGGGCGGCGACCCGGCGTCGATCGCCTACGACGCGGTCAAGGAAGGCATCGCCGAGGGCGCCGACGTCGTCCTGATCGACACCGCGGGCCGGCTGCACACCAAGACCGGCCTCATGGACGAGCTGGGCAAGGTCAAGCGCGTCGTGGAGAAGCACGGCCCGCTGGACGAGATCCTCCTCGTCCTGGACGCCACCACCGGGCAGAACGGTCTCGTCCAGGCCCGGGTGTTCGCGGAGGTCGTGGACATCACCGGCATCGTCCTCACCAAGCTCGACGGCACCGCCAAGGGCGGCATCGTCATCGCGGTCCAGCGCGAGCTGGGCGT
Organism: Streptomyces globisporus C-1027; assembly: GCF_000261345.2. NCBI lineage: Bacteria > Bacillati > Actinomycetota > Actinomycetes > Kitasatosporales > Streptomycetaceae > Streptomyces > Streptomyces globisporus. The sequence continues at coordinate 5,883,030 of NZ_CP013738.1, forward strand.
ACCGGTGAAGCTGATCGGCCTCGGCGAGGGTCCGGACGACCTCGCCCCGTTCGAGCCGGGCGCCTTCGTGGACGCCCTGATCGGCGACTGACCCAGCCCGCGAACCGGTACGGCGGACGGGCGGCGGCTCCTTGGAGGAGCTCGCCGCCCGTCCGCCGTTTCCCGGGGCTTCTACGAGCGGCGGCAGACGTACGCCAGGGTCCCCAGCAGCAGCCGCGCCTGCGGGGGAGCGGCCGCCGTGTCCAGGACCGGGGGCCGCAGCCAGTGGACCGGGCCGAGGCCGCCGAGGTCGGACGGCGGGGCGGTGATGTGCGCCCCCGGGCCCAGGGCGCGCAGATCCAGGCGCGCGTCGTCCCAGCCCATCCGGTAGAGCAGCTCGGGCAGCTCGGCGGCGGCCCCGGGGGCGACGAAGAACTGCGCCCGCCCGGTCGGCGTCACTGTGACCGGGCCCAGCGGCAGCCCCATCCGCTCCATCCGCACCAGCGCCCGCCGCCCGGCCTGCTCCGCGACGTCCAGGACGTCGAAGGAACGGCCCACCGGCAGCAGCATCGCGGCGCCCGGTGTCTGCGCCCAGGCGTCCGCCGCGCGGTCGAGGCCGGTGCCCGCCGGGACCTCCCCGGCGAAGCCCAGCGGGTGGGCGCCGGGGGAGGGACACACGGGGTCGCCGCACGAGCAGGCGCCGGCCTCCGCCCGCGCTCCGGGCGTCACCGCCCAGCCCCACAGTCCTGTGTACTCGGCCACCGCCGTGCCCTCGGTGCCGCGGTGGCGTCGCCGCGCACCGGATCGCATCTCCCGGATGCCGCCGATCGTGAAGCCCATGCCCCCTCCAACGGGTACGGCTCGCCGGTGGTTACGACCCGCGTCGCTCGGGTAACCCTCCGTCGCTGCTACTCGATCGAGTGGCGTGCGCGGTGGTGCAAAACGGAGTGCGACACGGTGTACGCGCCCCCGAGTGCTTCCGTGCGCTCGCCCTCGGTTCTGATTCCTCAAGTCAAGCGCGCGCAGCGGCAGTCGGGTTCATTCGAAGGGGTGGCGAATGGTGGCGTTTCTTCAATCTCCCTCGCGAGAGGGGTGATCGTAGGATTACCGTCGGTACACGGACTCTGGGAGTATGTGCACCCGCGGGTATGCCGCAGGCAACCCGATTTCCTGTTCGAGGGTGTCCAACTCCCGTACGGACAGCACCGATGCACGGCATTCTGATAATGGTTCGCGCGATGAGGTTTCAGCGGGATGGGGGGCGTTCCAGTGAGTGGCAGCGGCGCAGGCGACACGGATGCCGGCAAGCGTCCAAACGAGCAGTTGGGCTCGTGGTTCGTGCGCAGTGGCTGGTCCAAGGGCGAGCTGGCCCGCCAGGTCAACCGGCGGGCCCGGCAGATGGGCGCCTCCCACATCAGCACCGACACCTCCCGGGTGCGGCGCTGGCTCGACGGCGAGCAGCCGCGGGAGCCGATCCCGCGCATCCTCTCCGAGCTGTTCTCGGAGCGCTTCGGCGCCGTCGTCGCCGTCGAGCAGCTCGGCCTGCGCACCGCCCACCAGTCACCCTCGGTGGCCGGGGTCGACCTCCCCTGGGCCGGCCCGCAGACCGTCGCCCTGCTCAGCGAGTTCTCCCGCAGCGACCTGATGCTCGCCCGGCGCGGCTTCCTCGGCAGCTCTCTGGCGCTGGCCGCGGGCCCCGCGCTCATCGAGCCGATGCAGCGCTGGCTGGTGCCCGTCCCCGTACAGGGGACCGGCGAACCGGCGGCCCCGGCCGCCGACCACCGCCCCTCCAGACTCTCCCGGCCCGAGCTCGACCTGCTGGAGTCGACCACCGCGATGTTCCGGCAGTGGGACGCCCAGCGCGGCGGCGGACTGCGCCGCAAGGCCGTCGTCGGACAGCTGCACGAGGTCACCGACCTGCTCCAGGAGCCCCAGCCCGGCCCCACCGCCCAGCGGCTCTTCCGCTGCGCCGCCGAACTGGCCGAGCTGGCGGGCTGGATGAGCTACGACGTCGGCCTCCAGCCCACCGCCCAGAAGTACTTCGTGCTCGCCCTGCACGCCGCCAAGGAGGCCGGCGACAAACCGCTCGGCAGCTACATCCTCTCCAGCATGAGCCGCCAGATGATCCACCTGGGCCGCCCCGACGACGCCCTGGAGCTGATCCACCTCGCGCAGTACGGCAGCCGCGACTGCGCCACCTCGCGCACGCAGGCCATGCTGTATGCGATGGAGGCCCGCGCCTACGCCAACATGGGCCAGCCCAGCAAGTGCAAGCGGGCCGTCCGGATGGCCGAGGACACCTTCCTGGACGCCGGACTGGACGGCGAGCCCGAGCCCGACTGGATCCGCTTCTTCTCCGAGGCCGAGCTGAACGGCGAGAACGCCCACTCCTACCGTGACCTGGCCTATGTCGCCGGCCGCAGCCCCACCTACGCCTCGCTCTCCGAGCCCGTCATGGAGAAGGCCGTCGAACTGTTCGGCGAGGACGACGAGCACCAGCGCTCCTACGCGCTCAACCTCATCGGCATGGCCACCGTCCATCTCCTCCAGCGCGAGCCGGAGCAGTCCACCGTGCTCGCCGGGCAGGCCCTGAAGATCGCCAAGAAGGTCCGCTCCGAGCGGGTGAACACCCGTCTGCGCAAGACCGTCGACACCGCTGCCAGGGACTTCGGCGATGTCGCCGACGTCGCCCGGCTCACCGAGCTGCTCCACGAACAGCTGCCGGAGACCGCCGAAGCGGTCTGACCGGCCCTCCGAGGCCCCGGCCGCGGCGCCCCTTCCGTACACCCCGACTCGGCTCCCCCATCGCCTGGTCACACGGAGGGTCGCCGTGGCCGGTTTCGTGCTTTCCGGGCCCAGGAGCGGCCCCTCGGGCGTTTCAACCGCACCGTATGCGGCGTGCGCCGCAGGATAAGCAGCGCACCGGACGCGCCACCCCGGATTCATTCGGCCGTAACACGCGATCCCTCTTCGTCACGCTCGCGAAACATCGTGCGGCATCCCATGAAACGGCCCTCCGTCAACCTCGTGGCTCATAACCGGCCCGCACCTTTTCCCCAGTGGTCCCGCAGCACTCCCCCGCACGCCGCGGCCGCACCGACGACGAGGAGACGCCGATGCCCCCAGGCATCACGACGCTTGCCGCAGACGCCCCTGAGCTGTCTGCCGCCAACACCGGGTTCATGCTGATCTGCTCGGCCCTGGTGATGCTCATGACCCCCGGCCTGGCCTTCTTCTACGGAGGCATGGTCCGCGTCAAGAGCACCCTCAACATGCTGATGATGAGCTTCATCAGCCTCGGGATCGTCACGGTCCTGTGGGTGCTCTACGGATTCAGCCTGGCCTTCGGCTCCGACGTCGGCTCGGTCATCGGCTGGAGCTCCGAGTACGTCGGCCTCAGCGGGATCGGCGTCACCGAACTCTGGGACGGCTACACCATCCCGGTGTACGTCTTCGCCGCCTTCCAGCTGATGTTCGCCGTCCTCACCCCGGCCCTGATCAGCGGTGCGCTCGCCGACCGCGTGAAGTTCACCGCGTGGGCGCTGTTCATCGTCCTCTGGGTCACCGTCGTCTACTTCCCCGTCGCCCACTGGGTCTGGGGCTCCGGCGGCTGGCTCTTCGAGATGGGCGTCATCGACTTCGCCGGTGGTACGGCCGTCCACATCAACGCCGGTGCCGCCGCCCTCGGCGTCATCCTGGTCATCGGCAAGCGCATCGGCTTCAAGAAGGACCCGATGCGGCCGCACAGCCTGCCGCTCGTCATGCTCGGTGCGGCCCTCCTCTGGTTCGGCTGGTTCGGCTTCAACGCCGGATCCTGGCTCGGCAACGACGACGGCGTCGGCGCGGTCATGTTCCTGAACACCCAGGTCGCCACCGCCGCCGCGGTCCTCGGCTGGCTCGTCTACGAGAAGCTGCGCCACGGCTCCTTCACCACCCTCGGCGCCGCCTCCGGCGCGGTCGCCGGCCTCGTCGCCATCACCCCGGCGGGCGGCTCCGTCTCCCCGCTGGGTGCCATCGCGATCGGCGTCATCGCCGGTGTCCTGTGTGCCATGGCGGTCGGCCTGAAGTACAAGTTCGGCTACGACGACTCCCTGGACGTCGTCGGCGTCCACCTCGTCGGCGGCATCATCGGCTCCATCCTGGTCGGCTTCTTCGCCACCGGAGGCGTCCAGTCCGACGCGGCGGGCCTCTTCTACGGCGGCGGTGTCGACCAGCTCGGCAAGCAGGTCGTCGGCGTCGTCGCGGTCCTCGCGTACTCTCTCGTCGTCTCTGCGGTCATCGCCCTGGCGATCCACAGGACCATCGGGATGCGGGTCTCCGAGGACGACGAGGTCTCCGGCATCGACCAGGTCGAGCACGCCGAGACGGCGTACGACTTCAGCGGCACCGGCGGCGGCTCGGTCTCCCGCACCACGGCCCCCGCCCCCGACACGACGGCAGCACCGAAGGCAAAGAAGGTGGACGCATGAAGCTCATCACCGCGGTCGTGAAGCCCCACCGGCTGGACGAGATCAAGGAGGCCCTCCAGGCCTTCGGCGTCCAGGGGCTCACCGTCACCGAGGCCAGCGGTTACGGGCGGCAGCGCGGCCACACCGAGGTCTACCGGGGCGCCGAGTACACCGTCGACCTGGTCCCCAAGATCCGCATCGAGGTCCTCGTCGAGGACGAGGACGCCGAACAGCTCATCGAGGTCGTCGTCAAGGCCGCCCGGACCGGCAAGATCGGAGACGGCAAGGTCTGGAGCGTTCCGGTCGACACCGCCGTCCGGGTACGGACCGGCGAACGCGGCCCGGACGCCCTCTGACCGACGGCCCACGAACGGAAGGCAGCTGGGTGACGAGTACCGAAGTGACCACCGAAACCGAAGGCTCGGGACCCAGCGGCTACGCGGCGGCCCGGCTGCGCCTCCTCCAGCAGGAGGCGCGGTCCGGGCCGCCGCGCCGTGCGGCCCTCGCCCGCCTCACCGACGACTGGCTCACCGGCCTGTTCACCGCCGCCGCGACACGGGCCGGGGTACGCGGCGCCGCCCTCGTCGCCGTCGGCGGCTACGGCCGCGGCGAGCTCTCCCCGCGCAGCGACCTCGACCTGCTCCTCCTGCACGACGGCAACGCCGACCCGGCCGCCGTCGCCGCCCTCGCCGACGCCATCTGGTACCCGGTCTGGGACCTGGGCCTGGCCCTCGACCACTCCGTACGCACCGCCGGCGAAGCCCGGAAGACGGCGAGCGAGGACCTCAAGGTCCAGCTGGGCCTGCTGGACGCCCGGCCGGTCGCCGGAGACCTCGGCCTCGCCGCCGGCCTGCGCACCGCGATCCTCGCCGACTGGCGCAACCAGGCCCCCAAACGGCTCCCCGCCCTCCACGAGCTCTGCCAGGAACGCGCGGAGCGGGCCGGCGAGCTCCAGTTCCTCCTGGAACCCGACCTCAAGGAGGCCCGCGGCGGCCTCCGCGACGCCACCGCCCTGCGCGCGGTCGCCGCCTCCTGGGTCGCCGACGCCCCGCGCGAAGGGCTCGACCGGGCCCGCCGCACCCTCCTCGACGCCCGCGACGCCCTCCACCTCACCACCGGGCGCGCCACCGACCGCCTCGCCCTCCAGGAACAGGACCAGGTCGCCGCCGCCCTCGGCCTCCTCGACGCCGACACCCTGCTGCGCCAGGTCTACGAGGCCGCGCGGACGGTCTCGTACGCCACCGACGTCACCTGGCGCGAGGTCAACCGGGTGCTGCGCGCCCGCTCCGCCCGTCCCAAGCTCCGCGCCCTGCTCAGCGGCGGCCTCGGCACCAAGCCCACCCCCGAGCGCACCCCGCTCGCCGACGGCGTGGTGGACGCGGACGGCGAAGTGGTCCTCGCCCGCGCCGCCCGCCCCGAGCGCGACCCGGTCCTGACCCTGCGCGCCGCCGCGGCCGCCGCCGAGGCCGGACTCCCGCTCTCCCGCCACCTCGTACGCCACCTGGCGACCACCGCCCGGCCGCTGCCGGTCCCGTGGCCCCCCGAGGCCCGCGAGGAACTGGTCACCCTGCTCGGCGCGGGAGAGGCCACCGTCGGCGTCTGGGAGGCGCTCGAAGCGGAAGGAATCATCACCCGGCTGCTGCCCGACTGGGAACGCGTCCACTGTCGCCCCCAGCGCAACCCCGTCCACACCTGGACCGTCGACCGGCACCTCGTGGAGACCGCCGTCCGCGCCGCCTCCCTCACCCGCCGCGTCCACCGCCCCGACCTCCTCCTGGTCGCCGCCCTTCTGCACGACATCGGCAAGGGCTGGCCCGGCGACCACTCGGTCGCCGGTGAGGTCATCGCCCGGGACATGGCCACCCGGATCGGCTTCGACAAGCACGACGTGGGCGTCATCGCCACCCTCGTACGCCACCACCTGCTGCTCGTCGACACCGCCACCCGGCGCGACCTCGACGACCCCGCCACCGTCCAGGCCGTCGCCGGGGCCGTCTCCAACGCCTCCACCCTGGAGCTGCTGCACGCCCTCACCGAGGCCGACGCGCTCGCCACCGGCCCCGCCGCCTGGTCCGCCTGGCGGGCCTCCCTCGTCGCCGACCTGGTCAAACGGGTCGGATCCGTGCTCGCCGGGGAGTTCCCCGACGAGCCCGACGACGAGGCCCCCAGTGCCGAGCACGAACGCCTCGCCATCGAGGCCCTGCGCACCGGCGAACCCGTCCTCGCCCTGCACACCCAGCCCGAGGAGCCCGCCGGCGACGGCGAAGTGGGACCTGTCGGCGTCGAACTCCTCATCGCCCTGCCCGACCGGCCCGGCGTCCTGCCCGCCGCAGCCGGGGTCCTCGCCCTGCACCGCCTCACCGTGCGCGCCGCCGACCTGCGCGCGGTGGAGCTGCCCAACGAGGTGGGGGAGAAGGCGGACCTGCTGCTGCTCAGCTGGCGGGTCGCCGCCGAGTACGGATCGCTCCCGGAGGCCGCCCGTCTCCGCGCCGACCTCGTACGCACCCTGGAGGGCTCCCTGGACATCCGGGCCCGCCTCGCCGAGCGCGAGGCCGCCTATCCGCGCAGGCGAGGCGTCAAGGCCCCGCCGCCCCGGGTCACCGTGGCCGCCGCGGGCTCCCGCCGCGCCACCGTCATCGAGGTCCGCGCCCAGGACGCTCCGGGCCTGCTGCACCGCATCGGCAACGCCCTGGAAGGCAGTGCTGTACGGGTGCGGAGCGCCCATGTCTCCACCCTCGGCGCCAACGCCGTGGACGCCTTCTACGTCACCGGGACCGACGGCGAACCGCTCACCCCGGCCCGGGCCTCCGAGGTCGCCCAAGAGGTCGAGAAGGCCCTCGGCTGACACGTACGACGCATTTGTCCAGCCCTCGCCCGGCACCGGATCCGGGCGAGGGCTTGGTGTTCTCCGGGGGACCGATACCCTGGAGGGCGATTGACCAGCCCCCGACCCCGACCCTGAGGACCGACGAGCGCCGTGTTCGATACTCTCTCCGACCGCCTTAGCGCGACTTTCAAGAACCTCAGGGGCAAGGGCCGCTTGTCCGAGGCCGACATCGACGCCACGGCACGCGAGATCCGTATCGCCCTGCTGGAAGCCGACGTCGCCCTGCCCGTGGTCCGGGCCTTCATCGCCAACATCAAGGAGCGGGCGCGCGGCGTCGAGGTCTCCCAGGCGCTGAACCCCGCCCAGCAGGTCGTCAAGATCGTCAATGAGGAGCTCGTCGCCATCCTCGGCGGCGAGACCCGGCGGCTGCGGTTCGCCAAGACCGCGCCCACCGTGATCATGCTCGCCGGTCTCCAGGGTGCCGGTAAGACGACGCTGGCCGGAAAGCTCGGCCTCTGGCTCAAGGGCCAGGGCCACTCCCCGCTGCTCGTCGCCTGTGACCTCCAGCGCCCCAACGCCGTCAACCAGCTGAGCGTCGTCGCCGAGCGCGCCGGCGTCGCGGTGTACGCCCCCGAGCCGGGCAACGGCGTCGGCGACCCGGTCCAGGTCGCCAAGGACTCCATCGAGTTCGCCAAGGCCAAGGTCCACGACATCGTCATCGTCGACACCGCGGGACGCCTCGGTATCGACCAGGAGCTGATGCAGCAGGCCGCGGACATCCGCGACGCCGTCAGCCCCGACGAGATCCTCTTCGTCGTCGACGCGATGATCGGTCAGGACGCGGTCAACACCGCCGAGGCCTTCCGCGACGGCGTCGGCTTCGACGGCGTGGTCCTCTCCAAGCTCGACGGCGACGCCCGCGGTGGCGCGGCCCTGTCGATCGCCCATGTCACGGGCAAGCAGATCATGTTCGCGTCGAACGGCGAGAAGCTGGAGGACTTCGACGCGTTCCACCCGGACCGGATGGCCTCCCGCATCCTCGACATGGGTGACCTGCTCACCCTGATCGAGCAGGCGGAGAAGACGTTCAGCCAGGAAGAGGCCGCCAAAATGGCCTCGAAGCTCCAGTCGAGCAAGGGTGGGAAGGACTTCACCCTCGACGACTTCCTGGCCCAGATGGAGCAGGTCCGCAAGATGGGCTCCATCTCCAAGCTGCTCGGCATGCTGCCCGGCATGGGGCAGATCAAGGACCAGATCAACAACATCGACGAGCGCGACATCGACCGCACCGCCGCGATCATCAAGTCGATGACGCCCAAGGAGCGCGCCGAGCCGACGATCATCAACGGTTCGCGCCGGGCCCGTATCGCCAAGGGCTCGGGCGTCGAGGTCTCCGCGGTCAAGAGCCTGGTGGAGCGCTTCTTCGAGGCGCGCAAGATGATGTCGAAGATGGCCCAGGGCGGCGGCATGCCCGGGATGCCGGGCATGCCCGGCATGGGCGGTGGCCCCGGCCGGCAGAAGAAGCAGGTCAAGCAGGCCAAGGGCAAGCGCAAGAGCGGCAACCCGATGAAGCGCAAGGCCGAGGAGCAGGCCGCGGCGGCCCGCCGTGAGCAGGCGGCTGCCCAGGGCGGCGCGTTCGGTCTGCCCGCCCAGGACGACAAGAACTTCGAGCTCCCGGACGAGTTCAAGAAGTTCATGTAAGCGAGCACGACATAGGTAAGGGGCGCCCTCGAGAGAGGGCGCCCCTTACCTGTACGGCGTTCAAGTGACGCAGACCAAATAGCGGAAGACGTTCGGCATCCACACCGTGCCGTCCTCCCGCTGGTACGGATGCAGAGCCTCCGCGACCTCCTTCTCCACCTGGGAGCGGTCCGTGGCCCGTACGGCGGCGTCGAAGAGCCCGGTGGACAGCAGCCCGCGCACCGCGCTGCCCACGTCCGCGTAACCGAACGGGCAGGACACCCGGCCCGAACCGTCCGGCTTCAGCCCGGCCCGCGCCGCCACGTCCTCCAGGTCGTCCCGGAGCGTCGGCCGCCACCTTCCCGGCTCCGTACGCGGCGGACGAGCGGTGTCCGCGAGGCGGGCGGCCACCTGGAGCACCGCGGCCGTGGCGCAGCGCTCGGGCGGACCCCAGCCGGTCAGCACCACCGTCGCACCCCGGACCGCGAGCGGCACCGCGGAGCGCAGCGCCGGCACCAGCCCCTCGGAATCCCCGGCCGCGCAGCCGATCGGCTCGAAGACCGTGATCAGGTTGTACGGAGAGCCGTCCGCGCCGAGGGGCGTGGGATCCCCGTCCTGCAGCAGCCGGGCCCGACGGCGGGCCGGGTGCGGGGAGTGCGCGGGCGCGTCGTCCCAGTCCGCGTCGGGCAGCAGCCGCGTCCGGGCCAGCGCCAGGCGCTCCCGGTCGGAGTCCACACCCGTTACGTGCGCCCCCCGGGCCGCCGCGACGAGCATCGCGAGGCCCGAACCGCAGCCGAGGGACAGCATCCGGGTGGCGGCCCCGACTTCCATCCGGTCGTACACCGCCTCGTAGAGCGGCGCGAGCATGCGTTCCTGGATCTCGGCCCAGTCGCGTGCGCGGGTACCGGCGTCCGCCGGCGCGTAGGCGTCCGCGCCCAGCTGGTTCCGGACGAGCGTTGGTGTCATGGAAAGTGCCCCAATCCGCCAAGAGGTCGGTCGTGCCCGAGTGGACGTCCCCCGTGTGAGAGTGTTCCGCGCCCCGTAGCCAGAGAACTGCGCATCCGCCGTTCCGTCCAGGGGTTGTGGAGCAGTGCTTGCGTGCCCCGGTCGTGCGCCCCGTCCCACGTCTGCTCTCCGACCAGTCTTACCCGACACCCCGCGCCGGGCACGTCGAGCGGAGGGGAGGGTAGTCTTCCCGGCGGATTCGTCAGGGCCGCGGGCCGCCCGCGCTCCTCACATCGGCGGCCGCCGGGCGTACCGCACGCTGTGCACCACCTTGGTGCGAGCTGTGCGTCTTCTCCGCAGTTCTGCGTACCCGCCCTCGTCCGGACGCATCAAGGGCAACTGACTGGTACGTGCAAATTATTTGGGATGCCCCGGAATAGGAACACCGGGGCACTCGGGCTCGTTGTCACGACGTGAGCACGACACCACCTGTACTTGCCGCAGAGCTGGCACAGGCGTGGGCCGACATTCAGCGGTACCACCCCGAGCTGCCCGATCTTGCCGCGCCCGAGTCCCTGATCGGAGAGTCCTCGTCCGCCTGTGGCGCCGAGCTCTCCTTCGAGCGACTGCTCCACGAGGCAGTCCACGGCATCGCCGCCGCGAGAGGAGTCCGAGACACCTCCCGCGCCGGCCGCTACCACAACCGACGCTTCCTCGCGATCGCCGAGGAGCTGGGCCTCGATCATGCCGAGGAACCCCACCCCAGCAGCGGATTCTCGCTGGTCACGCTGAATCCGGAAGCCAAGCGCCGGTACCGTCCGACCACCGAACGGTTGCAGCGCGCCCTCAAGGCGCACACCGTCGCCACCGCCGCCGACACCAAGCGCTCCTTCCGCGGACCTGCCGCCCGGCACGGTTCCTCCGGAGGCGGTGTGCGGGTCAAGGCCGTCTGCGACTGCGGACGCAACGTCCGCGTCGTCCCGTCGGTCCTGGCGCAGGCGCCGATCGTCTGCGGCGGCTGCGGCAAGCCGTTCCGGATCCCGGAAGCGGCGGTCGCGGTGGGGTGAGCCGATGTGGTGTGGCACAATGGCTAGCTGTACTCGACAGTCGCACAGGACCCCTCTCTCCTCCGGCTGACGCGTCCATCGGGCACACGAGTACCGCAACCCCACGTGGCATCTTCGTTGTGCCCAACCACGTCAGAGACCAGGAGACACCACTTCCGTGGCAGTCAAGATCAAGCTGAAGCGTCTGGGCAAGATCCGTTCGCCTCACTACCGCATCGTCGTCGCCGACTCCCGTACCCGCCGTGACGGCCGGGCCATCGAGGAGATCGGCCTGTACCACCCGGTGCAGAACCCCTCGCGCATCGAGGTCAACTCGGAGCGTGCGCAGTACTGGCTGTCCGTCGGCGCCCAGCCGACCGAGCCGGTTCTCGCGATCCTGAAGCTCACCGGTGACTGGCAGGCCCACAAGGGTCTCCCGGCCCCCGCGCCGCTGCTGCAGCCGGAGCCCAAGGCTGACAAGCGCGCGCTGTTCGAGGCGCTGTCTGCGGACGGCGACGAGGCCAAGGGTGAGGCCATCACCCCCAAGGCCAAGAAGTCCGACAAGAAGGCGGACGAGGCGGCTGACGCTGCCGAGTCCACCGAGTCGACCGAGGCCTGAGCATGCTCGAGGAGGCTCTCGAGCACCTCGTGAAGGGCATCGTCGACAACCCCGACGACGTGCAGGTTGCCGAGCGCACCCTGCGCCGCGGGCGCGTGCTGGAGGTCCGGGTCCACCCCGACGACCTCGGCAAGGTGATCGGCCGTAACGGCCGCACCGCTCGCGCCCTGCGGACGGTCGTGGGTGCCATCGGCGGCCGCGGTATCCGTGTCGACCTCGTCGATGTGGACCAGGTTCGCTGATCAGCGAGTTGAACACCGGCCAGGGCCGGGGAGGGCCTTCGGGCCGTCCCCGGCCTTTGTCGTCGGCCACCCGGACGTCTCCCCTCCCCGTCCGCACCCCATCAATCGGAGAACAGCGTGCAGTTGGTAGTCGCGCGGATCGGCCGCGCCCACGGCATCAAGGGCGAGGTCACCGTCGAGGTACGAACGGACGAGCCGGAGCTGCGGCTCGGCCCCGGCGCCGTCCTGGCCACCGAACCGGCGGCGACGGGTCCGCTGACGATCGAGACGGGCCGGGTCCACAGCGGCCGGCTCCTGCTGCGTTTCGAGGGCGTACGCGACCGCACCGCCGCCGAAGCCCTCCGCAACACGCTCCTGATCGCCGAGGTGGACCCGGACGAACTGCCGGAGGAGGAGGACGAGTTCTACGACCACCAGCTGATCGACCTCGACGTGGTGCTCGCCGACGGCACCGAGATCGGCCGGATCACCGAGATCTCCCACCTGCCCTCGCAGGACCTGTTCATCGTGGAGCGCCCCGACGGCAGCGAGGTGATGATCCCCTTCGTCGAGGAGATCGTCACCGAGATCGACCTGGAGGAACAGCGCGCGGTCATCACCCCGCCGCCCGGTCTGATCGACGAGAGCGAGGCCGTGATCGCCTCCTCCCGCGACGAGGAGACCGGCGATGCGGCCTCCGGGGACGCGGCCGAGGCGCCGAAGGGCGACGCCTGATGCGGCTCGATGTCGTCACGATCTTCCCCGAGTACCTGGAACCGCTGAACGTCTCCCTCGTCGGCAAGGCCCGCGCCCGCGGCGTGCTGGACGTTCACGTCCAGGACCTGCGGGAGTGGACGTACGACCGGCACAACACGGTCGACGACACCCCCTACGGCGGCGGACCCGGCATGGTCATGAAGACCGAGCCCTGGGGCGACGCCCTGGACGAGTCCCTGGCCGACGGCTACGAGGCCGGGGCGCACTCCCCGGTCCTCGTCGTGCCCACGCCCAGCGGCCGGCCGTTCACCCAGGAACTGGCCGTCGAACTCTCCGCCGAGCCCTGGCTGCTCTTCACCCCGGCCCGCTACGAGGGCATCGACCGCCGCGTGATCGACGAGTACGCCACCCGGCTGCGGGTCGTCGAGGTCTCCATCGGGGACTACGTGCTGGCCGGCGGGGAAGCGGCCGTCCTGGTGATCACGGAGGCGGTGGCCCGGCTGCTGCCCGGTGTCCTCGGCAACGCCGAATCCCACCGGGACGACTCCTTCGCCCCGGGCGCGATGGCCAATCTCCTGGAGGGCCCCGTCTACACCAAGCCGCCCGAGTGGCGCGGCCGGTCGATCCCGGACGTCCTGCTCAGCGGCCACCACGGGAAGATCGCGCGCTGGCGGCGCGACCAGGCCTTCGCCCGTACCGCCCTCAACCGCCCCGATCTGATCGAGCGGTGCGAGGCGAGCGCCTTCGACAAGAAGGACCGCGAGATCCTCTCCATCCTCGGCTTCGCGCCGGAGCCCGGCGGCCGATTTTGGCGCAGGCCCACCGCCGTGGAACAATAGGCCGCTGCTGTCCGTCCGGAGTGCGCCCCTGCCACAGGGGGAAAGACGCCCGCCCGACGCGATCAGCACTCCGAACTCTCAACGACATTTCCGTCGATGACCTGTGGCATCGGCGAAGAAAGCAGAAACCATGGCTTCCCTGCTCGATGGCGTCAATGCTGCCACCCTCCGTTCGGACGTCCCGGCGTTCCGCCCCGGTGACACCGTCAACGTCCACGTGCGCGTGATCGAGGGCAACCGCTCCCGTATCCAGCAGTTCAAGGGCGTTGTCATCCGCCGCCAGGGCGCGGGCGTCAGCGAGACCTTCACGGTCCGCAAGGTCTCGTTCTCCGTCGGCGTCGAGCGCACCTTCCCGGTGCACAGCCCGATCTTCGAGAAGATCGAGCTCGTCACCCGCGGTGACGTCCGTCGCGCCAAGCTGTACTTCCTCCGTGAGCTGCGCGGCAAGGCCGCGAAGATCAAGGAGAAGCGCGACAACTGAGCTGTCGCCCGGTCATCCCCCTGCGGGTGACCCGTCCACAGCCTGGCCGGATAAGCTTCGGCCGCGATGGACACGCAAGCACAGCACTCGGAGCGCGACCGCTCCCCGGAACCCGACGCGGGGTCCGGGGAGAGGTCGCGCTTTTCGCGTACGCGGTCCCGCCTCGCCTCCGCACTGTCCTGGCGGCGGGTGCTCGCCGGGGCGGTCCTGGCCACCGTCGCCCTGCTGCTCTTCAGCTCCTACGTGGTCCAGCCCTTCCTGATCCCCAGCCGCTCGATGGAGCCCACGCTGCAGGTCGGCGACCGGGTGCTCGTGAACAAGCTGGCGTACCGTTTCGGCGCCGAGCCCGAGCGCGGCGACGTGGTGGTCTTCGACGGCACAGGATCGTTCGTACGGGAGGACCTCGACGCGAACCCCCTGGCCGGGCTGGTGCGCGGGGCGGCGGCCTCCCTGGGGCTCGCGGAGCCCGCCGACACCGACTTCGTGAAGCGGGTGGTGGGCGTGGGCGGGGACCGCGTCGTGTGCTGCGACAAGCAGGGGAGGCTCGCGGTCAACGGGACCGTGGTGGACGAGCCGTACCTGTACCCCGGTGACACCGCTTCCCGGGTGCCCTTCGACATCGTCGTGTCCGCCGGCACCCTCTGGATGATGGGCGACCACCGCAGCCGCTCCAGCGACTCCCGGGACCACCTCGGATCGCCCGGGGGCGGGATGGTCCCCGTCGAGCGGGTGACCGGCCGGGTGGACTGGCTGGGCTGGCCGCCCGCCCGGGTCGGCTCGCTGACCGGGACCGGCGCCTTCGGTGACGTACGGGCGCCTGGCGCGGCGCATGGGTAACCGCGGACGCCCGCGCGGCGCATCCGACCCCCGCGCGTCCCTGCCGACCGGGACCAGGCCGACTGCGCCGCGCTCGCTGCCCACCCGGGCGGAGCGCCGCAGGCTGGCCAAGAAGGTCCGGCGCAAGCGCCGCAGGTCCGCGGTGAAGGAGATACCCGTCCTCGTCGTCGTGGCGCTGCTGATCGCGCTCGTTCTGAAGACGTTCCTGGTCCAGGCGTTCGTCATCCCGTCCGGGTCGATGGAACAGACCATCCGGATCGGCGACCGGGTGCTCGTCGACAAACTGACCCCGTGGTTCGGATCGAAGCCGCAGCGCGGCGACGTCGTGGTCTTCAAGGACCCCGGCGGCTGGCTCCAGCAGGAGAACCCCGGAGAGAAGAAGGACCCGCCGATCGGCGTCAAGCAGGCCACCGAGCTGCTGACCTTCATCGGGCTGCTGCCGTCCGACGACGAACAGGACTTGATCAAGCGGGTCATCGCGGTCGGCGGCGACACCGTGAAGTGCTGCGGCGAGGACGGCCGGGTCACCGTCAACGGCGTACCGCTGGCCGAGACGTACCTGCACCCCGACGACCGGCCCTCGACCATCTCGTTCGAGGTGAAGGTCCCCGAGGGGCGGCTCTTCGTGATGGGGGACCACCGGTCCGACTCCGCCGACTCCCGCTTCCACCTCGGCGAACCCGGCCGGGGCACGGTCGCCGAGGAGGAGGTCGTGGGGCGGGCCGTCGTGATCGCCTGGCCGTTCGGTCACTGGAGCACCCTGGAGGAGCGCGACGCCTTCCGTGCGGTCCCGGACTCGCGCGCATCGGAGGCGGCGGTTCCGGCCCGGTCGAATAGTGTGGCACCTCCGGATCGCGATGGAATGGTCCGGCTCCCGACCCCTGCGGAACTCCCGCTCGTTATGGGAGTGGTGGGCCTGCGTCTGATGGGGCGCGGGCAGTGGCACGTACTGAGGAGTGGATGTGGGGGATTTGGCGGTCGGCGCACGATCCGGACACGACGAACCCGAGGACCGGCCGGAGCGCGACGAGTCTCCCGCGGGCGGGGCGGCGGTCCCGCCGGAGGGTGAGGGCGACGCCGCGGGCGGCGGCACGCCCCCGAAGGGCAAGAAGCAGCGATCCTTCTGGGTGGAGCTGCCGCTGCTCGTCGGTATCGCCCTGATCCTGGCGCTGCTGATCAAGACGTTCCTGGTCCAGGCGTTCTCGATCCCCTCGGACTCCATGCAGAACACCCTGCAGCGGGGCGACCGGGTGCTGGTCGACAAGCTGACCCCGTGGTTCGGCTCGGAGCCGGAGCGCGGCGAGGTCGTGGTGTTCCACGACCCGGGCGGCTGGCTGGAGGACACCGTGACGCCGGAGCCCAACGCGGTGCAGAAGTTCCTGAGCTTCATCGGCCTGATGCCGTCCTCCGAGGAGAAGGACCTGATCAAGCGGGTCATCGCGGTCGGCGGCGACACCGTGGAGTGCAAGGAGAACGGCCCGGTCACTGTCAACGGGAAGAGCCTGGACGAGAAGTCGTTCATCTTCCCGGGCAACACCCCGTGCAACGACAAGCCCTTCGGCCCGATCAAGGTGCCCGAGGGCCGGATCTTCGTCATGGGCGACCACCGGCAGAACTCCCTGGACTCGCGCTACCACCAGGAGCTCCCGGGGCAGGGCACGGTCTCCAACGACGAGGTCGTCGGCCGCGCGATCGTCGTCGCCTGGCCGGTGGGCCGCTGGGCGACCCTTCCGGTCCCCGACACCTTCGACCAGCCCGGTCTGAACGCGGCCGCAGCGATGGCTCCGACGGCACTGGGTGTAGCCGGAGCGGTGCCCCTCGTGTTGTGGCGCCGCCGGAGGCTGACCGTCCGGCGTACCGCCGGGTAGGGTGCCGACTCGGATCAGCGATTGTCGATCTCCGACGGGGGAGCGCTGGGATGAGCGGTACAGGAAACGGGAAAGACGGCCGCGGCCGGCTCGGCGCCATGGTGTCGGGGCTCGCCGTGGCCGTCGGCTGTGTGCTCTTCCTCGGCGGTTTCGCCTGGGCGGCGGTGGTCTACCAGCCGTACACGATCCCGACCGACTCCATGGCCCCGACGGTGAACCCGGGTGACCGGGTGCTCGCCGAGCGGATAGACGGGGCCGACGTCCGGCGCGGTGACGTGGTGGTCTTCACCGACAAGGTCTGGGCCGCCACACCGATGGTGAAGCGTGTCGTCGGGATCGGCGGCGACAAGGTGGCCTGCTGCGACGAGGACGGCCGCCTCACCGTCAACGGGACCCCCGTCGACGAGCCGTACGTCGAGCAGGGCCCGACGGCCGCCGGCGGCAAGGCGGCCCCCGCCTCGCCCCAGGAATTCTCCGCCACCGTGCCGAAGGGCAAGATCTTCCTCCTCGGCGACGAACGGGCCACCTCCCTGGACTCCCGGGTCCACCTCCAGGACGCCGGCCAGGGCTCCGTACCGCTGAGCGCCGTCCAGGCCCGGGTGGACGCGGTGGCCTGGCCGATGGACGGCATGATCGACCGGCCCTCCTCCTTCGCCGCGCTGCCCGGCGGGGTGTCCGCCGCCGGGCCCCTGCCGCTCCAGCTGGGCGCGATCCTGGTGGGGGTCGCCCTGATCCTCGGCGGGGCGGTGTACGGGCCCGTGGCGGCGCGCCTGGGCCGCCGGAGGACGCCTGCCGGAGGGGCCCGGTGACCTCCGGAGCCCGCAAGGTCGCCCGGGTGGTCCTCCTGGACCCCGACGACCGCGTCCTGCTGTTGCACGGCCATGAGCCGGACGATCCGGCCGACACCTGGTGGTTCACCCCGGGCGGCGGCCTGGAGGGCGACGAGACCCGGGAGCAGGCGGCCCGCCGGGAGCTCGCCGAGGAGACCGGGATCACGGACATCGAGCTGGGCCCGCTGCTCTGGATCCGGATCTGCTCCTTCCCGTTCGACGGGCGCCGCTGGGACCAGGACGAGTGGTACTACCTGGCCCGTACGCAGCAGACCGCCACCGCCCCGCAGGGCCTCACCGACCTGGAACTGCGCAGCGTCGCCGGTCTGAGGTGGTGGACTTCCACCGAACTTCTCGCGACGCGTGAGACGGTGTACCCGACCAGACTCGCCGAGCTGCTGCGCACGCTCCTCGACGAGGGTCCCCCGCGTGATCCGCTGGTTCTGGCCCCCGAAATCGTCTAATCGTCCAGGGGTGCCGAAGGCTGACGCACAATGGGGGCACGCACGGCTGAAGGGGAAACATGCCATGAGCGCCGAGGACCTCGAAAAGTACGAGACCGAGATGGAGCTGAAGCTCTACCGGGAGTACCGCGATGTCGTCGGTCTGTTCAAATATGTGATCGAGACCGAACGGCGCTTCTACCTCACCAACGACTACGAGATGCAGGTGCACTCCGTCCAGGGTGAGGTTTTCTTCGAGGTGTCCATGGCGGACGCCTGGGTCTGGGACATGTACCGGCCTGCCAGGTTCGTCAAGCAGGTCCGCGTGCTGACCTTCAAGGACGTCAACATCGAAGAGCTCAACAAGAGCGATCTGGAACTTCCGGGAGGCTGACCCCAGGCGGCCCCCTGGAGCCGGGGCCGCCGACACGTGCGCCGCACGTCGCAAGGAGAAGCCCGGTCACCCGTGTGGGTGGCCGGGTTTTCCACATCCGCGGAGTTGTCCACCAAGATCCACATCTTTCGGCGGGCCGGGCCACAGTCGGTGCCGGAGGTGGTGCCGAGATGAACGCACGGGGGGCACTCGGGCGGTACGGCGAGGATCTGGCGGCGCGGCTGCTGACCGAAGCCGGGATGACGGTGGTCGGGCGGAACTGGCGCTGTCGCGCCGGAGAGATCGACATCGTGGCCAGGGACGGGGACGCGCTGGTCTTCTGCGAGGTGAAGACGCGCAGGTCGGATGGGTTCGAGCACCCCATGGCCGCGGTCGGCCCGGTCAAGGCGGACCGGCTGAGACGGCTCGCGGAGATCTGGCTGGAGCGGCACGGTGGGGCACCGCCCGGCGGGGTCCGCATCGATCTGGTCGGGGTGATCGTGCCCCGGCGCGGGGCCCCGGTCACGGAGCACGCCCGGGGGGTGTCCTGATGGGCTTCGCACGCGCGTGTTCCGTGGCGCTCGTCGGCGTCGAGGGTGTGGTGGTGGAGGTCCAGGCGGACCTGGAGCCGGGGGTGGCGGCCTTCACGCTGGTCGGGCTGCCGGACAAGAGCCTGGTGGAGAGCCGGGACCGGGTGCGGGCGGCCGTCGTGAACTCCGGGGCCGAGTGGCCGCAGAAGAAGCTCACGGTCGGGCTCTCCCCGGCCTCCGTCCCGAAAAGTGGTTCGGGTTTCGATCTCGCCGTGGCGTGCGCGGTGCTCGGCGCGGCGGAGCGGATCGACCCCGCGATGGTCGCCGACGTGGTGATGATCGGCGAACTGGGTCTGGACGGCCGGGTGCGTCCGGTACGGGGCGTGCTGCCCGCGGTCCTCGCGGCGGCCGAAGCGGGGTACGAGCAGGTCGTCGTCCCCGAGCAGACGGCTGGGGAGGCGGCCCTGGTGCCGGGGGTCTCGGTCCTCGGCGTCCGGAGCCTGCGCCAGCTCATCGCCGTCCTGTGCGACGAACCGGTGCCCGACGAGCCCGCCGACGGCCAAGGGCGCCCCGACGCCATGCTGGCCGGGCTCATGATCCCCGGCACCGGCCTCGGTACAGGGCTCGCACCGGCCGCCGCGCGGGGCGACGGGCACCGGCCGGACCTGGCGGACGTCGCGGGGCAGCTGCGCCCGCGCCAGGCCCTGGAGGTGGCCGCGGCCGGCGGACACCACCTACTCCTCTCGGGTCCCCCGGGCGCGGGCAAGACCATGTTGGCCGAGCGGCTGTCGGCGGTCCTGCCACCGCTGACCCGGCAGGAATCCCTCGAAGTGACGGCGGTCCACTCCGTGGCGGGCATCCTCCCCCCGGGTGAACCGCTCGTCTCCCGGGCGCCCTACTGCGCCCCGCACCACTCGGCGACCATGCAGTCCCTGGTGGGCGGCGGCAACGGAGTTCCGAGGCCGGGCGCGGTCTCGCTGGCCCACCGAGGCGTGCTCTTCCTCGACGAGGCCCCCGAATTCTCGGGCAAGGCCCTGGACGCGCTGCGCCAGCCGCTGGAGTCGGGCCATGTGGTGGTCGCGCGGGCGGCGGGGGTGGTGCGGCTGCCCGCCCGGTTCCTGATGGTGCTGGCGGCCAATCCGTGCCCCTGCGGCCGGCACACGCTCACGGGCGCGGGCTGCGAGTGCCCGCCCTCGGTGGTCCGCCGCTACCAGGCGAGGCTGTCCGGCCCTCTGCTCGACCGGGTGGATCTGCGGGTCGAGGTGGAGCCGGTCGATCGCGCGGACCTCCTGGGCCAGGGCGGCCGGGGCGAGTCGACGGAGGTCGTCGCCGCACGGGTACGGGACGCCAGGGCCCGGGCGGCCGAGCGGCTGGCCGGCACCCCGTGGACCACGAACAGCGAGGTCTCGGGCCACGAGCTGCGGACCCGCCTGCTGAGGGCCCCGGGGGCGCTGGCGGCGGCGGAACGGGACCTGGAACGCGGGATCCTCACGGCCCGCGGCCTGGACCGGGTGCTGAGGGTGGCCTGGACGGTGGCGGACCTACGCGGCGCCGACCGCCCGGACGCCTCGGACGTGGCGGTCGCCCTGGAACTGCGGACGGGCATCCAGCGCGGGGTGCCGATGGGGGCGGGGGAGCGGTGACCGGGGTGACGGGGGAGCGGGAGCGGGGTGTGGCCGCCGGGGCCGGGCCCGGGCACGGCCCGGCACCGGACAACGGACTGGGACCGGACAACGGACTGGGACCGGAGCACGGCCCGGATCCCGCGTACGGACTCGGCAGGGAGCAGGAGGGGGAGTGCGGCCCGGGTGCGGGACCCGGGCATGGGCCGGGGAGGTACGGGGAGCCCGGGCTTGACCGGGAGTGTGACCCGGATCCCGCGCACGGGCTCGCCCCGGAGTGCGGCCCCGGGCGGGAGCACGGCCTCTTCCCGGAACGTGGCTCCGGCCGGGAGCGTGACGGGGGCCTGGATCTCGGTACGGAGTCGCGGGACCGGGATCGCGACGCCCAGCGGTTGGCCAGGGCTGCATTGACGCGGGTGCTGGAGCCGGGGGACGAGCGTGCCGGGCGGTGGCTGCGGCTCACCGGTCCGGTCGAGCTGATGCGGAGGCTCACCGTCGAGGACGGCTCCGCCGAGAAGCTGCCGGGCATGACCGCCGCGCGGCTCGGGGGTTACCGGCTGCGGGCGGCCACCGCGGAGCCGAGGCGGGACCTGGCCGCGGTCGCCGCGGTGGGCGGGCGCTTCGTCT
This sequence comes from Streptomyces globisporus C-1027, assembly GCF_000261345.2. Lineage (NCBI taxonomy): Bacteria > Bacillati > Actinomycetota > Actinomycetes > Kitasatosporales > Streptomycetaceae > Streptomyces > Streptomyces globisporus. The sequence continues at coordinate 5,903,962 of NZ_CP013738.1, forward strand.
GCCCGGGCGACCGGGAGTGGCCGAGCCAGCTGGACGACCTCGGCGACGCGCGACCCGTCGGGCTCTGGGTGCGGGGGCGGCCCGACCTGCGGCTGTGGTCCCTGCGCTCGGTCGCGGTGGTCGGCGCGAGGGCCTGCACTTCGTACGGGGCGCACATGGCGGCCACCCTCGGCTCCGGGCTCGCGGAGCGCGGCTGGGTGGTGGTGTCGGGGGCGGCGTTCGGGGTGGACGGTGCCGCCCACCGGGGCGCGCTGGCCGCGGGCGGGGCGACGACGGCGGTGCTGGCCTGCGGTGTCGACGTAGCCTACCCGCGCGGGCACGCCGAGTTACTCGGGCGCATGGCCCAACAGGGGCTGGTGGTAGCCGAGTTGCCACCGTCATCCCACCCCACTCGCAGCCGGTTCATCCTGCGCAACCGCGTCATCGCCGCACTGACCAGGGGCACGGTCGTGGTCGAGGCCGAATACCGCAGCGGTTCGCTGGTCACCGCCCGCCAGGCGCAACGGCTCGGCCGCATCTCGATGGGCGTTCCGGGGCCGGCCACCAGCGGGCTGTCGGCAGGGGTGCACGAGTTGTTGCGCGGCGAGGGCGTACTCGTCACCGACGCGGACGAAATCGTCGAGCTGGTCGGGGACATCGGCGACCTCCCGCCGGTCCGCCGCGGCCCGGTGCTGCCCAGGGACCACCTGGACGCGGCCACCGCACGGGTCCTCGACGCGCTCCCGTACCACGGGGCCACCCACCCCCGTGACCTCGCGCGCACCGCGGGCACCTCGGCCGACGAAACGCTCGGTCGACTGTACGAACTGCACTCACTGGGGTTCGTCGAACGCGAAGGCGACGCCTGGCGGTTGACGCCTCCTTCGGCACGCAACGACGACGCGCGGCGAGGCGATACTTGACCTGGAGCATTCGGGTGAAAAGGTAAGGCCGATGACCTCGCACGATCGATCGGTGACCTGTCCGGGACCCGTGCCAACGGCGACGGCCCCGGTCCCGGGCGGGCGCCGACGGCGCAAGGGGCGACCGGCAATCGCGCGGCAGGGAACTCCCGTCCTGCGCGGACTGCGACGCCACAGTCACGCTACGCTCACAAGGATTCCGCTTCAGACACAAGTCCCCCAGCACTTCACGGCAGAACGGCTCAAGGCACCACATGCCCCAGCACACCTCCGGGTCTGACCGCGCGGCGAAACCACCGGTTGCGCGTGGCACTGTGCGCCCTCCCGCTCCCTCCTCCCTCGACGAGTTGTGGCGTTCCTACAAGACCACGGGCGACGAGCGGCTGCGGGAGCAGCTGATCCTGCACTACTCGCCGCTCGTGAAGTACGTCGCGGGCCGGGTGAGCGTGGGGCTGCCCTCCAACGTCGAGCAGGCCGACTTCGTCTCCTCCGGGGTCTTCGGACTGATCGACGCGATCGAGAAGTTCGACATCGAGCGGGCCATCAAGTTCGAGACGTATGCGATCACCCGGATCCGTGGCGCGATGATCGACGAACTCCGGGCCCTGGACTGGATCCCGCGGTCCGTCCGCCAGAAGGCGCGCAACGTGGAGCGCGCGTACGCCACGCTGGAGGCGCAGTTCCGGCGTACGCCCTCGGAGGCCGAGGTCGCCTCGGAGATGGGCATCGCGCTGGAGGAACTGCACGCTGTTTTCAGCCAGTTGTCGCTGGCGAACGTGGTCGCGCTGGAAGAGTTGCTGCACGTCGGCGGCGAGGGCGGCGACCGGCTGAGCCTGATGGACACCCTGGAGGACACCGCCGCCGACAATCCGGTGGAGGTCGCCGAGGACCGCGAGCTGCGAAGACTGCTCGCGCGTGCCATCAACACCCTCCCCGACCGCGAGAAGACCGTGGTGACCCTCTACTACTACGAGGGCCTCACCCTCGCGGAGATCGGCAACGTCCTCGGAGTGACCGAGAGCCGGGTCAGCCAGATCCACACCAAGTCCGTGCTCCAGCTCCGGGCGAAGCTGGCCGACGCGGGCCGCTGACCTCCCGCCGCATCCCTCACCGGTATCCCCTCCCGGAGCCCCCTCTCCGCCCTCGCCGGCCATCCGATCGGTGGCTGTGCCCTTCCTCCACGCGCCTGCCGCCGTAGAGTGGATGCGTGCCCAGGATTCGAGCGGCCTCCGTGGCCGAGCACCGGACCATGCAGCGCGGCGCCCTCCTGGACGCCGCGCGCTCCCTGCTGTCCGAGGGCGGTACGGAAGCGCTGACCTTCCCCGCACTCGCCGAGCGCACGGGCCTCGCGCGGTCCTCCGTGTACGAGTACTTCCGCTCCCGTGCCGCCGTCGTCGAGGAGCTGTGCGCCGTCGACTTCCCCGTCTGGGCGGCCGAGGTCGAGAACGCCATGCAGCGCGCCGAGACGCCCGAGGCGAAGATCGAGGCGTATGTGCGCCGGCAGCTCGACCTCGTCGGCGACCGCCGCCACCGCGCGGTCGTCGCGATCTCCGCGAGCGAGCTGGACGCCGGCGCCCGCGAGAAGATCCGGGCCGCGCACGGCGGGCTGATCGCCATGATCGTCGAAGCGCTCGGCGATCTGGGCCACACCCAGCCGAGGCTGGCCGCCATGCTCCTGCAGGGGTCGGTCGACGCCGCCGTACGCCGGATCGAACTGGGCGTCGCCGAGGAGCCGGGTGTCATCGCGGACACCGCCGTCGCAATGGTCCTGCGCGGTGTGAGCGGCTGACCCGCCCCTGCTCCCGGCGGAACGCCCCGCCGCTTCCCGAACCGGGGCTCCGCCCCGGACCCCGCTCCTCGAACGCCGGAGGGGATGGGTGGTGGGTGCGGCTCCCCCTGGACCCCGCTCCTCAGACACCGGAGGGGCTGGGTGGGCGCGGCTCCGGCACCCCGAACACCGGCAGCAACCGCGAAGGCCCTCTCCGCAGCAGCCCGGGCGGCAGCAGCGAGAGCGGGTTCAGATAGGTGTCCCCGCGCCGCAGCCCCCAGTGCAGGCAGCCCGCCGGACAGTGGAACGGCCCCGCCTCCAGCACCCCGACCGGCTGGCCCGCGCGTACGCCCACGCCCTCCTCGACCAGCGACCGCACCGGCTCGTACGTGGTGCGCAGCGGCGGCGAACCGCTCCCGGCCACCTCGATGGCGAGCACCCCGCGTCCTGCGACCCGCCCCGCGAACGACACCCGGCCGTCGGTCGCCGCCAGCACCCGTGCGCCCGCTCCCGCCGCGAGGTCCACGCCGCGGTGGCCGGGCCCGTAAGGACCGGCGGGCGGCTCCCACCCCCGTAACAGCGCCGGTCTCCCTGCCAGCGGCCAGCTCCGGGCACTGCTGTCCGTGTCCACCTCGGCATCCGGGGGCGCCGCCGACGCCTCCGCTGTCCCCGGCCCGGACGGCCCGGACGAAGACGTGTGCACGAGCGGCCCCGACCGCCCGGGAGGAAGCAGCACGTACAGCAGAAGCCCCAGCAGCAGGAGCGGCAGCAGGGGGCGGAGGGCGGGGGAGCGGCGTGAGCCGGGGAGGTGGCGCATGCCCCTCACCCTGTCCCGGAGGCCGGGATTCCGGGGATCATGGGCCGTTCCTGTGGACTACTCACCGGTTGTGGACATCCTCGTCACCCGGTAGTGGCGCCGCCGTCACCTGGTCATGGACATCGCCGTCACCCGGCACTCAGCCGGTCCCGTACACTTCTTACGGCGATCCGGGTCACCGGGTCGACTTCGCACGCCCCGCCACCTCCCTCTTCTCGGAGGTGGCCGCGCTCCTCGGTCCCTCGTGGCACGGCGCGTCGGGGCGTCAGGCGCGAACGCAAACCTGCGGTCGCGATAACCGAGTACCTCAAGGAGTACGGCCATGGCCGTCGTCACGATGCGGGAGCTGCTGGAAAGCGGCGTCCACTTCGGTCACCAGACCCGTCGCTGGAACCCGAAGATGAAGCGCTTCATCTTCACCGAGCGCAACGGCATCTACATCATCGACCTGCTCCAGTCGCTGTCGTACATCGACCGCGCCTACGAGTTCGTCAAGGAGACCGTCGCCCACGGCGGCTCCATCATGTTCGTGGGTACGAAGAAGCAGGCCCAGGAGGCCATCGCCGAGCAGGCGACGCGCGTCGGCATGCCGTACGTCAACCAGCGTTGGCTCGGTGGCATGCTCACCAACTTCTCCACCGTCTACAAGCGCCTCCAGCGCCTGAAGGAGCTGGAGCTCATCGACTTCGAGGACGTGGCCGCCTCCGGCCTCACCAAGAAGGAGCTCCTGGTCCTCTCGCGCGAGAAGGCCAAGCTGGAGAAGACCCTCGGTGGTATCCGCGAGATGCAGAAGGTGCCCAGCGCCGTCTGGATCGTCGACACCAAGAAGGAGCACATCGCCGTCGGTGAGGCGCGCAAGCTCCACATCCCGGTCGTCGCGATCCTCGACACCAACTGCGACCCCGACGAGGTCGACTACAAGATTCCGGGCAACGACGACGCGATCCGCTCCGTCACCCTGCTCACCCGCGTGATCGCCGACGCCGTCGCCGAGGGCCTCATCGCCCGCTCCGGTGCCGCCACCGGTGACTCGAAGCCGGGCGAGAAGGCCGCCGGCGAGCCCCTCGCCGAGTGGGAGCGCGACCTGCTCGAGGGCGACAAGAAGGACGAGACCGCGGCTGCCGCCGAGGTCCAGTCCTCCGCCGAGACCGAGAAGGTCGCCGACGCCGAGAAGCCGGCCGAGGCCGTCGCCGAGGCCGAGGCTCCGGCCGCCGACGCGGACGCCGAGCAGGCCTGACACCCGTCACGGCTGCTGACGGCGGGGGCCGGCGCCACAAGCGCGGCCCCCGCCGTTCACCCGTAGATCTTTCAGACTTCGAGAGAGACATACAGACTCATGGCGAACTACACCGCCGCTGACGTCAAGAAGCTCCGCGAGCTCACCGGCGCCGGCATGATGGACTGCAAGAAGGCGCTCGACGAGGCCGACGGCAACGTCGACAAGGCCGTCGAGGCGCTCCGTATCAAGGGCCAGAAGGGCGTCGCCAAGCGCGAGGGCCGTTCCGCCGAGAACGGTGCCGTCGTCTCCCTCATCTCCGAGGACAAGACGTCCGGCGTTCTGCTCGAGCTGAAGTGCGAGACGGACTTCGTCGCCAAGGGCGACAAGTTCCAGACCGTCGCCAACACGCTCGCCGCGCACGTCGCCGCGACCTCCCCGGCCGACATCGCCGCGCTCCTCGCCTCCGAGATCGAGCCCGGCAAGACCGTCCAGGCGTACGTCGACGAGGCCAACGCCAACCTCGGCGAGAAGATCGTCCTGGACCGCTTCGCGCAGTTCACCGGCGAGTACGTCTCCGTGTACATGCACCGCACCATGCCCGACCTGCCCCCGCAGATCGGTGTTCTGGTCGAGCTGGACAAGGCCGACGCCGAGCTGGCCAAGGGCATCGCGCAGCACATCGCCGCCTTCGCCCCGAAGTACCTGTCCCGCGAGGACGTCCCGGCCGAGGTCGTCGAGGCCGAGCGCCGCGTCGCCGAGGAGACCACCCGCGCCGAGGGCAAGCCCGAGGCCGCCCTCCCGAAGATCGTCGAGGGTCGGGTCAACGGCTTCTTCAAGGAGGCCACCCTCCTGGGCCAGCCGTACGCGCTGGACGCCAAGAAGTCCGTCCAGAAGGTCCTGGACGAGGCCGGTGTCACCCTGAAGCGCTTCTCGCGCATCAAGGTCGGCATCTGAGTCCGTCCGGGCGAACAGCGTCGGACCCGATAGGGTCTGACGCAGTCGACGGCCGCACTCACGCCGGACGACCGCAGATCTGACGAGGAGGCCATTGCCGCTGTAGGGACACCAGACCCACCGGCAATGGCCTTCTTCGTATGTGCACGAGGAGAATTTCCATGGACAAGGGCGCGGACGCCATTCAGGCCGACGACAAGCGCGACGACGACAAGGGTTCCGGGCGCTTCATGCTGAAGCTCTCCGGTGAGGCATTCGCCGGCGGCGGCGGTCTCGGCGTCGACCCCGACGTCGTGCACACCATCGCCCGCGAGATCGCCGCCGTCGTCCGTGACGGCGCCCAGATCGCGGTGGTCATCGGAGGGGGCAACTTCTTCCGTGGTGCCGAGCTCCAGCAGCGCGGCATGGACCGGGCCCGGTCCGACTACATGGGCATGCTCGGCACCGTCATGAACTGCCTGGCGCTCCAGGACTTCCTGGAGAAGGAGGGCATCGACTCGCGCGTCCAGACCGCCATCACCATGGGCCAGGTCGCCGAGCCGTACATCCCGCTCCGTGCCGTACGGCACCTGGAGAAGGGGCGCGTTGTGATCTTCGGCGCCGGTATGGGCATGCCCTACTTCTCCACCGACACCACCGCCGCGCAGCGCGCCCTGGAGATCGACGCCGAGGCGCTCCTCATGGGGAAGAACGGGGTGGACGGGGTCTACGACTCCGACCCGAAGAACAACCCCGGCGCGGTGAAGTTCGACGCACTGGAGTACGGCGAGGTGATCGCCCGCGATCTGAAGGTCGCCGACGCCACCGCCATCACGCTCTGCCGCGACAACAAGCTGCCGATCCTCGTCTTCGAGCTGACCGCCCTGGGCAATATCGCTCGCGCGGTCAAGGGTGAGAAGATCGGCACGCTCGTGAGCGACGTGAGCACCCGGGCCTGACGGCCCCCCAGGATGGACAACGGCCTGCCGGTCGGACACCGTGCAGGTGAGGACGCGACGCAGGACCCGCAGGGCGCGGCGATGACGACGCCGGGCCCACCCAAGACACGCAGGAGCACGTGGTGATCGAAGAAATCCTCCTCGAGGCCGAGGAGAAGATGGAGAAGGCCGTTGTCGTCGCGAAAGAGGACTTCGCCGCGATCCGTACCGGCCGCGCGCACCCGGCGATGTTCAACAAGATCGTCGCCGACTACTACGGCGCGCTGACCCCGATCAACCAGCTGGCCTCGTTCTCGGTTCCCGAGCCGCGGATGGCCGTCGTGACGCCGTTCGACAAGACCGCGCTGCGCAACATCGAGCAGGCGATCCGCGACTCCGACCTCGGCGTCAACCCGAGCAACGACGGCAACATCATCCGGGTGACCTTCCCCGAGCTCACCCAGGACCGCCGCAAGGAGTACATCAAGGTCGCCAAGACCAAGGCCGAGGACTCCAAGATCTCGATCCGCTCCATCCGCCGCAAGGCCAAGGAGAACCTCGACAAGCTCGTCAAGGACAAGGAGTCCGGCGAGGACGAGGTGCGCCGCGCCGAGAAGGAGCTCGACGACACCACCGCGAAGTACGTCGCGCAGGTGGACGAGCTGCTCAAGCACAAGGAAGCCGAGCTGCTCGAAGTCTGATGAACGACTCTTCCTGGGGCGCCCCGCAAGGAGCCGGTTACTGGGGCACGCCCGAGATGAGGGCTGCCCCGGCGGGTCCTGCCCACGATGTGCACGGCGCCCAGCAGACTCGGCCCATGCCCATCGTGCCGGACGTTCCCGACGCAGGTAGAGACGCAGACAGAGAGCCGCAGAGCCGCGACGGCCGGGACGGGGACGCCGCGCTCATCAGCGGCCCCCTGTTCCGTGACGAGATGCCGCAGGAGCCCATGTCCACCCCGCTGCCGTCCCCGCCGCAGAAGAAGCGCGCGGGGCGTGATCTGCGCGCCGCCATAGGGGTCGGCGTGGGCCTCGGCGCCGTCATCGGCGTCTCGCTGTTCATCGTGAAGGCCGTCTTCATCGGGGTCATAGTGATCGCCGTCGTCGTCGGCCTGTGGGAGCTCACCTCCCGCCTCCAGGAGCGCAAGGGCATCAAGGCGCCCCTGATCCCGCTGGCCGTCGGCGGAGCCGCGATGGTCGTCGCCGGTTACGCCCGGGGCCCCGAGGGCGCCTGGGTCGCCATGGCCCTGACCGCCCTCGCGGTGCTGGTCTGGCGGATGACCGAGCCGCCGGAGGGGTATCTCAAGGACGTCACCGCCGGGGTCTTCGCGGCGTTCTACGTCCCCTTCCTGGCCACCTTCGTCGCCCTGCTGCTGACGGCGGACGACGGGTCGTGGCGGGTGCTGACCTTCCTCGTGCTCACGGTGGTCAGCGACACCGGGGCGTACGCGGTCGGCTGGCGCTTCGGCAAGCACAAGCTCGCCCCGCGCATCAGCCCCGGCAAGACCCGCGAGGGACTGCTCGGCGCGGTCGCCTTCGCCATGGTCGCCGGCGCGCTCTGCATGGAGTTCCTGATCGACGACGGCGCCTGGTGGCAGGGCCTGCTGCTCGGCCTCGCGGTCGCGGCCAGCGCCACCCTGGGCGACCTGGGCGAGTCCATGATCAAGAGGGACCTCGGGATCAAGGACATGGGCACCCTGCTCCCCGGCCACGGCGGCATCATGGACCGGCTGGACTCACTCCTGCCGACCGCACCGGTGGTCTGGCTGCTGCTGGTCCTGTTCGTCGGCTCCGGCTGACCGCCACGGCGCCCCCGGGACCCTGTCCCACCTGCACGTTCCACGAGTGAGGGTCCGTCGTCCACAGGGCGGCGGGCCCTCACCCGTATGTCTGCGACACTGGATGAACCATGCCTAAGCCCGGAGAACTCACTTTCGTCGCGCCCCGCGGAGCCAAGAAGCCGCCGCGGCACCTCGCCGACCTCACGCCCGCCGAGCGCAAGGAAGCGGTCGCCGCGACCGGCGAGAAGCCGTTCCGCGCCCAGCAGCTCTCGCAGCACTACTTCACGCGGTACGCGCACGACCCGGCCGAGTGGACCAACATCCCGGCCGCGTCGCGGGAGAAGCTCGCCGAGGCGCTGTTCCCCGAGCTGATGTCCGTGATCCGGCACATCAGCTGCGACGACGACACCACCCGTAAGACCCTGTGGAAGCTGCACGACGGGACGCTCGTCGAGTCCGTCCTGATGCGCTATCCGGAGCGCGTCACGATGTGCATCTCCTCGCAGGCCGGCTGCGGGATGAACTGCCCCTTCTGCGCCACCGGGCAGGCCGGCCTCGACCGCAATCTGTCGACCGCCGAGATCGTGCACCAGATCGTCGACGGCATGCGCGCCCTGCGCGACGGCGAGGTGCCCGGCGGTCCCGCCCGGCTGTCCAACATCGTCTTCATGGGCATGGGCGAGCCGCTCGCCAACTACAAGCGGGTCGTCGGCGCCATCCGCCGGCTCACCGACCCCGAGCCGGACGGCCTCGGTCTCTCGCAGCGCGGGATCACCGTCTCCACCGTGGGCCTCGTCCCGGCCATGCTGCGCTTCGCCGACGAGGGCTTCAAGTGCCGCCTCGCCGTCTCGCTGCACGCCCCGGACGACGAACTGCGCGACACCCTGGTCCCCGTCAACACCCGGTGGAAGGTCCGCGAGGTCCTGGACGCCGCCTGGGAGTACGCGGAGAAGTCCGGCCGCCGGATCTCCATCGAGTACGCCCTGATCCGCGACATCAACGACCAGGCCTGGCGCGGCGACCTCCTCGGCCGGCTCCTCAAGGGCAAGCGGGTGCACGTCAACCTGATCCCGCTGAACCCCACGCCCGGCTCCAAGTGGACCGCCTCGCGCCCCGAGGACGAGAAGGCGTTCGTCGAGGCCATCGCGGCCCACGGCGTGCCCGTCACCGTCCGGGACACCCGCGGTCAGGAGATCGACGGGGCCTGCGGTCAGCTGGCGGCCTCCGAGCGCTAGGACGTTCCCGGACGGGCGGCCTCCGGGTGCCGGAGTTCCCCGGCCTCTCCGGTCCGGCCGAAAACCGCCGGTGTAGCCTGGGCCCGAAATCAACTTCATATTCCGACAGGGGAGCGCCACAGCGCTGAGAGTGCGGCACCAAGGACAGGTTGGCCGCAGACCCTCTGAACCTCGCCCGGGTCATTCCGGGTAGGAAGTTCGGACCTTACTCAAGCTGTTGCGCCCTGCCCGCTTCCGGTTCGCCGGACAGCGGGCGGGGCCGCGTCTCTTCCTGGTCACCTCCAGGAGGAATCACATGAACACCACCACGAAGTACGCGGCGACCGCGCTCGCGGCGGCGCTCGGCGTCACCGTGCTCGCCGGCTGCGGCAGCGACGACGGCTCCGCGGGCTCCGGGGCGTCCAAGGGCAGCGGTTCCAAGACCGTGACCCTGGTCAGCCACGACTCCTTCAACGTCTCGGACGACGTGCTGAAGGCGTTCACGAAGGAGACCGGCTACACGGTCAAGACCCTCAAGAGCGGCGACGCCGGGGCCGCGCTCAACCAGGAGATCCTGACCAAGGGCTCCCCGCGCGGCGACGTCTTCTTCGGCGTCGACAACACCCTGCTCTCCCGCGCCCTCGACAACGGTCTGTTCACCGCGTACGAGGCCAAGGGCCTGGACCGCGTCGCGCCGGACACGCAGACGGACGAGAAGCACCGCGTCACGCCCGTCGACACCGGTGACATCTGCGTCAACTACGACAAGAAGTACTTCGCCGACAAGAAGCTCGCCCCGCCGAAGACCTTCGCGGACCTGCTGAAGCCCGCGTACAAGAACCTCCTCGTCACGGAGAACGCGGCCGGCTCCTCGCCCGGTCTCGGCTTCCTCCTCGGCACCATCGCCGCCGAGGGCGAGGACGGCTACGAGGCGTACTGGAAGAAGCTGAAGGCCAACGGCGTCAAGGTCGTCGACGGCTGGGAGCAGGCGTACAACGAGGAGTTCTCCGGCTCCGCCGGCGGCAAGAAGGCCAAGGCCGACCGGCCGCTCGTCGTCTCCTACGCCTCCAGCCCGCCCGTCGAGGTGCTCTACGCCGACCCGCAGCCGAAGGAGGCCCCCACCGGGGTCGCCACCGGCACCTGCTTCCGGCAGACCGAGTACGCCGGGCTGCTGACCGGGGCGAAGAACGAGGCGGGCGGCAAGGCGCTGCTGGACTTCATGATCAGCAAGACGTTTCAGGAGGACATGCCGCTGAACATGTTCGTCAACCCGGTCGTGAAGGACGCCGAGCTGCCGGAGCTGTTCACGAAGCACGGCGAGAAGGTCGACACGCCTCCCACCGTCCCGCCCGGGAAGATCGCCGCCAACCGTGAGCAGTGGATCCAGTCGTGGCAGTCGCTGGTCCTGAAGTAGAGCCGAAGGAGGAGGCCGCCCGGCCCGCCGGCAGCGGGTCCGGGCGGCGGTCCGGGCGGCGCGGAGCCGCGGTGCGGCTCGGCCTGATGGCCGTGCCCGTCGCGTTCTTCGCGCTGTTCTTCGCCTATCCCGTGACCGCCATCGTCGGCCGCGGGTTCAAGGCGGAGGGCGACTGGCAGTTCGGGCGGATCGGCGAGGTGCTGAGCCGCCCGGACATCCTCGACGTCCTCTGGTTCACCACCTGGCAGGCCCTTGCCTCGACCGCGCTCACCCTGCTGATCGCCCTGCCCGGGGCGTATGTCTTCGCCCGCTTCGACTTCCCGGGCAAACAGGTGCTGCGGGCGGTCGTCACCGTGCCGTTCGTGCTGCCCACCGTCGTCGTCGGCACCGCGTTCCTGGCGCTGCTCGGGCGCGGCGGGCTCCTCGACGAGCTGTGGGGCGTCCGGCTCGACACCACCGTGTGGGCGATCCTGCTGGCCCACGTCTTCTTCAACTACGCCGTGGTCGTCCGCACGGTGGGCGGTCTCTGGTCCCAGCTCGACCCGCGCCAGGAGGAGGCCGCCCGGGTGCTGGGGGCCGGGCGGTTCGCCGCGTTCCGCCGGGTGACGCTGCCCGCGCTCGCCCCGGCCGTGGCCGCCGCCGCGCTGATGGTCTTCCTCTTCACGTTCACCTCCTTCGGCGTCGTACAGATCCTCGGCGGACCGGCGTACTCCACCCTGGAGGTGGAGATCTACCGGCAGACCGCGCAACTGCTGGACCTGCCGACCGCCGCCGTGCTGACCCTGGTGCAGTTCGCCGCGGTCGGCGCGATCCTCGCCGTGCACGCCGCGACCGTACGCCGCCGGGAGCGGGCGCTGAAGCTGGTCGACCCGGCGCAGACTTCGCGGAGGCCGCGTGGTGCGGGCCAGTGGGCGTTGCTCGGCGGGGTGCTGCTCACCGCGCTGCTGCTGATCCTGCTGCCGCTCGGTGTGCTGGTGGAGCGATCCCTCGACGGAGCAGACGGGCCCGGCGGTTACGGCTTCGGCTACTACGAGGCCCTCCAGTCGGTCGGGGCGGGCGGCTCCTCCACCTTCCTGGTGCCGCCGCTGGAGGCCGTCGGCAACTCCCTGCGGTACGCGCTCGTCGCGACGCTCATCGCCCTCGTCATCGGCGGGCTCGCGGCGGCGGCCCTGACCCGGCGGGCCGGGCGGCTGGTCCGGGGCTTCGACGCCCTGCTGATGCTGCCGCTCGGGGTCTCCGCCGTGACCGTCGGCTTCGGCTTCCTGATCACCCTGGACAAGCCGCCGCTCGACCTGCGGACCTCCTGGATCCTGGTTCCGCTGGCCCAGGCGCTGGTCGGCGTCCCCTTCGTCGTACGGACCATGCTGCCCGTCCTGCGGGCCGTCGACGACCGGCTGCGGGAGGCCGCCGCCGTGCTCGGGGCATCGCCTCTGCGGGCCTGGCGGGAGGTCGATCTGCCGCTGGTGCGACGGGCGGTGCTGGTTGCTGCGGGCTTCGCCTTCGCCGTCTCCCTCGGGGAGTTCGGCGCGACGGTCTTCATCGCGCGGCCCGACAACCCGACCCTGCCGGTCGCCGTGGCCCGGCTGCTGGGCCGGTCGGGGGAGCTCAACTACGGGCAGGCGATGGCCCTGAGCACGATTCTGATGCTGGTGTGCGCGGTGTCGCTGCTGCTCCTGGAGCGTATCCGCACCGACCGATCCGGGGAGTTCTGAACGACATGCTGAGCTTGCGGGAAGCCACCGTACGGTTCGGGGAGCGGGCCGCGCTCGACGCGGTCGACCTGGAGGTCGCCGACCACCGGATCTCTTGCGTCCTCGGGCCCAGCGGAAGCGGGAAGTCCACCCTGCTGCGGGCCGTCGCCGGGCTCCAGCCCATGGACGGCGGCCGGGTCCTGCTGGCCGGACAGGACCAGGCGGGCGTCCCGGTGCACCGGCGCGGGCTCGGCCTGATGTTCCAGGACCACCAGCTCTTCCCGCACCGGGACGTCGGCTCCAACGTCGCCTTCGGGCTGCGCATGCACGGCGTAGGACGGGCCGAGACGAACGCCCGGGTCCGCGAACTCCTGGAGCTGGTCGGTCTGCCGGGCGCGGAACGCCGGGCCGTCGCCGCGCTCTCCGGCGGCGAACAGCAGCGCGTCGCCCTGGCCCGCGCGCTCGCCCCGCGCCCGAAGCTCCTGATGCTGGACGAGCCCCTCGGTCAGCTCGACCGGAGCCTGCGTGAACGGCTCGTCGTGGAACTCCGGACGCTCTTCCAGGAGCTGGGGACGACCGTGCTGGCCGTCACGCACGACCAGGGGGAGGCGTTCGCGCTCGCCGACCGGGTCGTCGTGATGCGGGACGGCCGGATCGCGCAGGAGGGTACCCCGCTGGACGTCTGGCAGCGCCCCGCCTCCGCGTTCGTCGCCCGGTTCCTCGGCTTCGACAACGTCACCGCGGCGACCGTCACCGGCCAGGCCGCCGCTACCGCCTGGGGCAAGGTCCCGGTGCCCGAGGGTTCCCCGCAGGGCGAGGTCGACCTGCTCGTCCGGCCCGCCGGGGTCCGGATCGGCGCTCCCGAGGACGGCCTGCGCTGCACGGTCGGCGTCCGCACCTTCCGGGGGAACCACGTGACCGTACGGCTGCTGCCCGAGAACGCGCCGGTGCTGGAAGCCGAATGCGCCCTGCGGGACACCCCGGACGAGGGCGCGGTCGTGGGCGTCCGCTTCGACGCGGCGGAGACGGTGGTGCTGGCAGGGGCGGGGATGCCTTCAGGGGCCTGAGTTCCCCGCCACCACCAGACCCAGTTCGTACGCCAGGATCACCGCCTGCGCCCGGTCCCGCAGCCCCATCTTCGCGAACAGCCGGTTGATGTGGGTCTTCACCGTGTGGTCGGTGATGGTCAGGCGGTCGGCGATGTCCGCGTTGGACAGCCCCCGGGCGATCAGGACGAGTACCTCGGCCTCGCGCGCGGTCAGCCCGTCGATCGAGCGCTTCGGCGGAGCGCTGACCCGCTGCCGGGCGAACTCGGCGATGAGCCGCCCCGTGATCTCAGGGGCCAGCAGGGCGTGGCCGCCCGCCACCACCCGTACCGCGTGCAGCAGTTCGGGAAAGGTCGCGTCCTTCAGCAGGAAGCCGCTGGCTCCGGCGGAGAGGGCGTCGTACACGTACTCGTCCAGGCCGAACGTCGTCAGCATCAGCGCCCTGGTCGCCCCGTTCGACGCCGCGACGATGTCGCGCGCCGCGTCGATGCCGCCGAGACGGGGCATCCGGATGTCCAACAGGGCCACATCGGGTCGCAGTTCGGCCGCGCCGAGCACGGCCTGTTCGCCGTCCTCCGCCTCCCCGACCACCTCGATGTCGTCCTGCGTGTTCAGCAGACCGGAGAAGGCCGTCCGGACGACGGCCTGGTCGTCGGCCACCAGCACCCGGATCACCACGGCAGCTCCGCCTCCACGAGAAAGCCGCCGGCCGGACCCCGGCCGGTGGTGAGCGCCCCGCCGAGCAGGGAGGCCCGTTCGGCCATGCCCACCAGCCCGTGCCCCGCCCGCCCGGTGGAGCCGGACTGATCGGGGCCCGGCCCGTCATCGCTCACGCGGACCGTCAACAGGCGCGTCCCGTAGCGGAGTTCCACGACCGAATGCGCCCCCGGGGCGTGCCGCCGGGCGTTCGTCAGGGCCTCCTGGACGATCCGGTACGCCGACAGCTCCCAGGACGCGGGCAGCGGGACCCGCTCGCCGCTGATCCGCAGCTCGGCCGCGCCGCCCACCGCCCGGTGCTGGCCGAGGAGGTCGTCGAGACCGGCCAGCGAGGGCTGCGGGGCGGTGAGCGGGGCCCGTGAGGTGTCGTCGCCCGTCCGCAGCACCCCGAGCAGCCGCCGCAGCTCCGCCATCGAGGAGCGTGCGGTGCCCGCGATCTCCTGGAAGGCGTCCCGCGCCGGAGGCGAGAGGTCCGGCGTCGTGTACGTGGCGCTCTCGGCCCGGACCGCGATCACCGACACCGAGTGGGCGATCATGTCGTGCAACTCCCTCGCTATCGCCGCCCGTTCCGCCTCGGCCGCCTGCCGCCGCTCCATCTCCAGCAGCCGCGACTGGGCGGCCGCCCGGGTGTGCCGGGTCTCCTCGCGCGCCCGCACCGCGTCCCCCGTGCTCACCGCGCCCAGGATCATCACCGTCAGCACCAGCGTCTCGGCGTACAGCCCCAGGCTGAACCGGTCGGTCCCCTGGAGCGCGGGCAGCCCCGGGGAGCCGTCCCGGGCCCACCGGTCGATGTGCACCAGGTTGACCGTCAGCGCCGCCAGCGAACCGGCCAGCACAAGGATCGCCGGATGCTGCACCCGGTGCCGGCCCAGGGTGTAGCAGCCGATCAGGGACCCGGCGATGGTCGCGTACGCCATGTTGCCGTCGGTCGCGAAGCTCAGCAGGGCCGCGCCCACGGTGAGAAACCCGACGGCGGGCCAGGCCGCCCGCAGCGCCAGGGAGGCCGTACAGACCACCACCCCGAACGCCGTGATCGCCGAACCCGGTACGAGGACCAGCTCCACCACCGCGAAGAGCGTCAGCGCCGCCGCGGTGAGCCAGGCCCACGAGGGTGCCGCCGCCCGGTGCCGCAGCCGTCGCCGCACCCCGCGGTCCGGCGGCGGGGCTTCGGGGGCGGCGGCCGGGCGGTCCGGCGTGATGGTGCGCGTCATACGGAGATTCTTCGTCACCGCCGGGGCCGGGCACATCGGAGTACGGGTGGAATTCCCGGTGCCGGCTCATGCCACGGGTTGACCCCGAGGACCGGACGGTGGTGTGACGATCCGTGAACGGCCCGTTCCTAGCCTCGGATCCATGGCAACGACCACGCCCCTCACCCCTCCTGACCAGCATCGCGAGCCGCCACCGCTGCTCGGGGGCGCCTGCTGGTGGGCGCTGTGCGCGGCCGCCGCGCTGGGGCTCGCCGTCTGCTCCTCGCTCGGACCGCACCGCGTCTGGGGAGCCACCGCCGCGCTCGGCTACCTGGCCGCCGCGCTGCTCGCCGCGCGCGGGCGGAGCCCCCGTACCGCAGGCGCGGTCGCCGTCGCCGGGGCGGTGCTGCTGCCCCTGCTGTGGCTTCTCGCCGTGGACCGGGCGCAGTTGGAGGTGCGGGTGGTCGCACGGTCGGCCGGGCTGCTGCTCGCCGAGGGGACGCCCTACCTCCAGCATCCCGTGGTGCCGGAGGACTTCAACCCGTACCTCCCGGGCATGGCCGTCTTCGGTCTGCCGGAGGCCGTGGCCGGGCCCGGTCCGCTCACCGACCCACGGCTGTGGCTGGGGGCGGCGTTCCTCGGGGCGTTCGCGTTCGCCCTTCCGGCGGGGTCCCGGAGCGCGCCGCTGCGGTGGATCGCCGCCTGCCCGCTGGTCGCGCTGCCGCTCGCGGTCGGGGGCGTCGATCTGCCGGTGGCCGGGCTGATGTGCCTCGGCCTCGCCCTGGCCGGGCGGGGACGAGCGGGCGCGGCCGGGCTGGTGCTCGGTGTGGCCGCCGCGCTCAAGTGGACGGCCTGGCCCGCGATTCCGGTGGTCCTGGCCCTGCTCGCCGTGTCCCCCCGATCCACGGGCCGCCCCGGGGACCGGGGGGAGGGTCGCCCCCCGGCGGATCGCGCCGCCGCGCGCTGCGGGCTCGTCGCCCTGCTCACCGCTGCCGCCCTCGTCCTGCCCGCCGCGCTGCGCGACCCGGGAGCCTTCCGGGCCCATGTCGTCGACTTCCCGCTCGGGCTGACCGACGCGGTCTCGTCCGCCGCGAGCCCGCTCCCCGGCCATCTGCTGGCCACCCACGTCCCCGGCGGCCGCACGCTCGCCCTCCTGCTGCTCGGGGTGAGCGCCCTCCTCCTCGCCCTCTCCCTTCTCCTCCGGCCCCCGGCGACCACGGCGGACGCGGCGGCGAGGCTCGCACTCGGGCTGCTCCTGGCCACCGCGTTCATGCCCGCGAGCCGGTTCGGCTATCTGGTGCACCCGTTGGTCCTCGCGGTGTGGGCGGCGGCCCGGGAGACACCCGGCCACCCCTTGCTCCTCCGCGTACAGAAGCAGGTGTCCCGATGACCGGCCGCCGCACCCTCGTGGTCACCAACGACTTCCCGCCGCGCCAGGGCGGTATCGAGACCTTCGTCCGGGCGATGACCGACCGGTTCCCCGCGGACTCCGTCGTCGTCTACACCTCCGCCGAACCCGGGGCGGCCGCCCATGACGCGGCCCTGCCCTACCCCGTGGTGCGCGACCCGGCCCGGACGCTGCTCCCCGTCCCCCGCGTCACCGCCCGCGCCGCCGAACTCGCCCGGCGCCACGGCTGCGACAGCGTCTGGTTCGGGGCCGCCGCCCCGCTCGGGCTGATGGCGGACCGGCTGCGCCGGGAGAGCGGGGTGCGGCGGGCCGTCGCCACGACACACGGGCACGAGGTGTGGTGGGCCCGCACCCCGGGCGCCCGGGCCCTGCTGCGGAGGATCGGGGAGCGTACGGACGCGGTGACCTACCTCGGCGCGGCGACCCGCGCCCCCATCGCCGCCGCGCTCGGCCCGGCCGCCGCCCGCCGCATGGTGCGACTGGCACCGGGCGTGGACGCGGAGGCCTTCGCCGTACGGCCGGGAGCGCGCGACGGCGTACGGGAACCGGCGCCCGACGGCGGGCCGCCCGGGGCGCGCAACCGTGTCCGCGAGCGGTACAGGCTCGGCGCGCGGCCGGTGATCCTGTGCGCGGCGCGGCTCGTCCCGCGCAAGGGGCAGGACACCCTGATCCGCGCCCTCCCCGCCGTCCTGCGCGCGGTGCCCGACGCCGTACTCCTGCTGACCGGCGACGGACCGTACGCCCGGACCCTGCACCGGCTCGCCGCCGACGCCGGGGTCGCCGACGCGGTGGTCCTCGCCGGCGGACGCCCGCACCCGGAGATGCCGGAGCACTACGCGGCCGCCGACGTCTTCGCCATGCCCTGCCGGACCCGCAGAGGCGGCCTGGAGGTGGAGGGGCTCGGCATCGTCTTCCTGGAGGCGGCGGCCGCCGGGCTGCCGGTCCTCGTCGGCGACTCGGGCGGTGCGCCGGACACCGTACGGGACGGGGAGACCGGCCACCTGGTCGACGGGCGGGACACGGCCGCGGTCGCGGACCGGCTCGTCGCGCTGCTGCGGGACCGGGCGGCGGCCGCGGCGATGGGGGAGAAGGGCCGGGCGTGGGTCCGCGAGTCATGGGGGTGGGAGAGCGCCTACGCCACCCTCGCCGTACTGCTGCGGCCCTGACCGCCGAGCCGGAGCGCGTGGCGTACGCCGCGACAGCGCGCCCCGGGCCCGGCAAGCTGGAGGTCCGGACCCCGTACCCCCACGCCGTACGGCACCGACAGCGACAAGGACCGTGAACCATGACCGGTGGCACCCGCGAGGGCATCGACCTCACCCGCGTCCTCGACGCCCCGCAGCAGCGGGTCTTCGCCGCCTGGACGTCACCGGAGGACTTCGCCGCCTGGTACGGGGGCGAGGCGGACGTCCCCCTGGACCGGGTGGCGATGGACGTACGGCCCGGGGGCTCGTGGAGTCTGGTCATCGTGATGCCGGGCGTCGAGATGCCCTTCCACGGGGTCTACCGCGAGGTCAGCGAACCCGACGGGCTGGTCTTCACGCTGAAGGATCGCTCCGCCCCCGAGGACGCCGAGGGCGAGACCGTGACCGTCACCTTCGGCGACCTCGGGAGCGGCCGGACCGAACTGGCCTTCCAGCAGCGCGGCGGGAACCTCACCCCCGAGCAGTACGCGGCGGCCGAGGACGGCTGGGAGGCCTTCTTCGACGCGCTCGCCGACCGCCTCGCCACCCACCCCTGACCTACGCCAGCGGAAGCGCCGCGAGCTGCGCGATCACCCAGGTCAGCGGGGCGAACAGGGCCAGCAGCGCGCCCGCCCGCAGCAGCGTCGCCCGGCGCAGCGTGGCCGCCGGAGCGCCCATCCTGAGCAGCGCCTCGGCCGTGTGGGCCCGGGCGTGCTTGGCCTCCAGCGCCGAGGTCAGCAGCGTCGCCGTCGTACAGCCGAGGACCAGCACCGCCCCGAGAGCGGTGAGCGGACCGTACGGGCGGTCGTCGCCCCCGTACAGCGCCGAAGCGGCGACCGCGGCGGACACCACCGCGCAGACGATGCCGAGCGGGCGGCCGATCCGGCGCGCCTCGTCCATCAGGACCCGGCCCGCCAGCAGCCGCACGGCCCCCGGGCGCACCGCCTGAAGCGCACGGCCGCACAGATAGGTCAGGCTCGGCCCGGCCATCGCCAGTCCGACCGCGGTCAGCGTCCAGCCGACCAGCACCGCCACCGGGGTGGAGTCGAACCGTCCGGGCAGCGGGAACGCGTTCCCCGCCGCACCCCGGGAGGCGATCGCCTCGACCGCGAGTCCGGCCGCCGTCAGCGCCACGCCCCAGGGGAGACCGGCCGGGGCCGGCGCGGGCTCCGGCAGCTCCTCGGAGCCGAAGGTGTCCCGCGCCGGGTCGGGCCGCGACCGCAGCGCCAGCGCGCTCGCCGTCGACGCGGCCACCGGCACGAGCGCCAGCAGCATCAGTGCGGCGGCCAAGGGCAGTGGAGTGCCCGCGCCGAGGAACTCCGCCGCGCCCCCGTCGAACGGCATCCCGGTCAGATCGCCGCGCAGATGCAGGAAGAAGAGCAGCGCCACCATCGAGCCGAGCGTGGTCGAGACGGCCGTGGAGACCGCGGCCAGCGCCGACAGCCGGACCGGGCCGAGGCCCAGCGAGGAGAGGCCGGGACGGGGCCGGGTGCTCGGGTCGGTCCGGGCGACCGCCACGGCGAACTGCACGGTGGCGGCCAGCGGGACGAAGCACCACAGCAGCCGGAGTACCGAACCGGCGGACGCGGGGTGCGCGGCGGCGTACCCGAGGGCGCACAGGAGGAGGAATCCGACACCGGCCGACGCGGCGGCCACCAGCAGCCGCCGGACCAGGACGAGGGGATGGGAACCGCGGGCTAGACGGAGAGCGAGCACGCCGCGCGGCCCTCCGCTTCCGGTTTCGAAGGCAGGGTGACGGTGGCGACGCAGCGGCCGTCCAGCATGGGCACGGTCCGGTCGGCGAGGGCCGCGACCTCCGTGTCATGGGTGGCCAGCACGACGGTGATGCCGTGCGAGCGGGCCGCCGTGGTGAAGGTGCGCAGCACCTGGGCGCGGTCCGCGCGGTGCAGGGTCGCGGTGGGCTCGTCCGCGAAGATCACGGTCGGTGCGCCGCAGAGGGCGCGGGCCACGGAGATCCGCTGGCGCTGTGCCTGGAGCAGGGCGTGCGGCCGCTTCTTGGCGAACGCGGCGATGTCCAGGCGCTCCAGCCACTCGGTGGCGGCCTTCCTGGCGGTCCGGTGCGAGACGCCGCGCAGCAGCAGGGGCAGCGCGGTGTTCTCCCAGACGGTCAGCTCCGGGACCAGCCCGGGATCGGCGGAGATCCAGCCGAAGCGCTCCCGGCGCAGCTGTTCGCGGACCCGGGGGGCCATGGTGTGGACGGGGACGCTGTTGAACCAGACCTCGCCCTCCTGGGGCACGAGCCGCCCCGAGAGGCAGTGCAGCAGCGTCGTCTTCCCGCTGCCGCGCGGGCCGGTCACGGCGAGGATCTCCGCGTCCCGGACGCCGATGGAGACACCGCCGAGACCGGGCGATCCGTTGTGGGAGTGGTGCAGTGAACGCGCCCAGATCACGTCGTTGTCCGGCGGGGCCACCATGGCGTACACCTCGGTTCAGGTCAGATTTCCCGTCCCCCGTACGGGGGAACGAAGACGCGGCCGATCGGTCACTGGGCACCGTAGATAGTCGGACCGGTCCGGGAGCACGGAACGCGGCCCGGATACCCCCCTTCTCACTCGAAGGGGCGTATCCGGGCCGCGTGGACCGATGAAATGACCGCTGGGCGGCTATCGGCCGGGGGACCTGAAGGCGGTCAGAGCTTCGTCCACGCCTCCGTGAGGACGGCCCGCAGGATGCCCTCGATCTCGTCGAACGTGGACTGGTCGGAGATCAGCGGCGGGGCGAGCTGGATGACCGGGTCGCCTCGGTCGTCGGCCCGGCAGTACAGGCCGTTCTCGAACAGGGCCTTGGAGAGGAAGCCGTACAGGACGCGCTCGGTCTCCTCGTCGGTGAACGTCTCCTTGGTCGCCTTGTCCTTCACCAGCTCGATGCCGTAGAAGTACCCGTTGCCGCGGACGTCGCCGACGATCGGCAGGTCGTGCAGCTTCTGGAGCGTGGTCAGGAAGGCGTTCTCGTTGTCGAGGACGTGCTGGGTGAGGTTCTCGCGCTCGAAGATGTCGAGGTTGGCGAGGCCCACGGCCGCGGAGACCGGGTGGCCGCCGAAGGTGTAGCCGTGCAGGAAGGTGTTGCCGCCCTCGTAGAACGGCTCCGCGATCTTGTCCGAGACGATGCAGGCGCCGATCGGGGAGTAGCCCGAGGTCATGCCCTTCGCGCAGGTGATCATGTCCGGCACGTAGCCGAACTTGTCGCAGGCGAAGATCGTGCCGAGTCGGCCGAAGGCGCAGATGACCTCGTCGGAGACGAGCAGCACGTCGTACTTGTCGCAGATCTCGCGGACCCGCTGGAAGTAGCCGGGCGGCGGCGGGAAGCAGCCGCCCGCGTTCTGCACGGGCTCCAGGAAGACGGCCGCGACGGTCTCGGGGCCTTCGAAGAGGATCTCCTGCTCGATCTGGTCGGCGGCCCAGCGGCCGAAGGCCTCCGGGTCGTCGCCGAAGAGCGGGGCGCGGTAGATGTTGGTGTTCGGCACCTTGTGCGCGCCGGGGACCAGCGGCTCGAAGGGGGCCTTCAGGGCCGGGAGGCCGGTGATGGACAGCGCGCCCTGCGGGGTGCCGTGGTAGGCGACGGCCCGCGAGATGACCTTGTACTTGGTCGGCTGGCCCTTGAGCTTGAAGTACTGCTTGGCCAGCTTCCAGGCGGTCTCGACGGCCTCGCCGCCACCGGTGGTGAAGAAGACCTTGTTGAGGTCGCCCGGGGCGTAGTCGGCGAGCCGCTCGGCGAGCTCGACGGCCTTCGGGTGGGCGTAGGACCACACCGGGAAGAAGGCGAGCTCCTGGCCCTGCTTGTACGCCGTCTCGGCGAGCTCGTGACGACCGTGACCGGCGTTGACCACGAACAGGCCGGAGAGGCCGTCCAGGTAGCGCTTGCCCTTGTCGTCGAAGATGTACGTTCCCTCGCCACGCACGATGGTGGGAACGGGCGCGTTCTCGTAGTCCGACATGCGGGTGAAGTGCATCCACAGGTGGTCGTACGCGGTTCGGCTGAGGTCCTTGCTCACGGCTATCGGGTTCCCCACATATAGGTCTGCTTCTTGAGCTTCAGGTAAACGAAGCTCTCGGTGGAGCGCACGCCGGGAAGGGTCCGGATGCGTTTGTTGATCGTCTCCAGCAGGTGGTCGTCGTCCTCGCAGACGATCTCCACCATCAGGTCGAAGGAGCCCGCGGTCATGACCACGTACTCGCACTCGGCCATGGCCGACAGGGCTTCGGCCACCGGATCGAGGTCGCCCTCGACATTGATGCCGACCATCGCCTGGCGCCGGAATCCCACGGTGAGCGGGTCCGTGACGGCGACGATCTGCATCACGCCCTGGTCGAGCAGCTTCTGGACGCGCTGGCGCACAGCCGCTTCGGAGAGGCCGACGGCCTTGCCGATCGCGGCGTACGGACGCCGTCCGTCCTCCTGGAGCTGCTCGATGATTGCGAGGGAGACGGCATCGACCGCCGACGGTGATCCGTTCCCTGTCCTGGAGTCTGCGCTGCGACTGGCCACGCACCCACCATGCACCGCTCCTCGTCTGTCTCGCAACCCCGGAGCGATGAAATTCGTTGAGAAGGTGCCCAGAACCGACTGAATCCGAAGTTGGGGGCGGTTGGGTATGTCGAAAGCGTCGCCCGAGCGATTAGGGTGGATGTCTCACCCATCGGACAGCCGACAGGAGGGGTGGTTGTGACCACCGAGGTGCGCCGTCTGCGCAACTACATCAACGGAGAGTTCCGGGACGCCGCGGACGGGCGGACCATCGATGTGGTCAGCCCGGTGACGGAAGAGGTCTACGCAACCTCGCCGCTCTCGGGCCAGGCCGACGTCGATGCCGCCATGGAGGCCGCAGCCGCGGCCTTCCCCGCCTGGCGCGACACCACGCCCGCCGAGCGCCAGAAGGCCCTGCTCAAGATCGCGGACGCCTTCGAGGAGCGGGCCGAGGACCTGATCGCCGCCGAGTCGGAGAACACCGGCAAGCCGATCGGCCTCACCCGCAGCGAAGAGATTCCGCCCATGGTGGACCAGATCCGCTTCTTCGCGGGGGCCGCCCGGCTGCTGGAGGGCCGTTCGGCCGGCGAGTACATGGAGGGCCTGACCTCCATCATCCGCCGTGAGCCGGTCGGCGTCTGCGCCCAGGTCGCGCCGTGGAACTACCCGATGATGATGGCCGTGTGGAAGTTCGCCCCGGCGCTCGCCGCGGGCAACACGGTCGTCATCAAGCCGTCCGACACCACCCCGGCGTCGACGGTCCTCATGGCCGAGATCATCGGGCAGATCCTGCCCAAGGGCGTCTTCAACGTCCTGTGCGGCGACCGGGACACCGGCCGCGCCATGGTCGAGCACCCGACCCCGGCGATGGCCTCCATCACCGGTTCGGTACGGGCCGGCATGCAGGTCGCCGAGTCCGCCGCCAAGGACGTCAAGCGCGTCCACCTGGAGCTCGGCGGCAAGGCGCCCGTCGTGGTCTTCGAGGACGCCGACATCGCCAAGACGGTCTCGGGCGTCTCCGAGGCGGGCTTCTTCAACGCGGGCCAGGACTGTACGGCCGCCACCCGCGTCCTGGTCCACGAGTCGATCCACGACGAGTTCGTCACCGCGCTCGCCAAGGCCGCCGCCGACACGAAGACCGGGCAGCCGGACGACGAGGACGTGGCGTACGGCCCGCTCAACAACGCCAACCAGCTGAAGCAGGTCAGCGGCTTCATCGAGCGGCTCCCCGCCCACGCCAAGGTCGAGGCGGGCGGCCACCGGGTCGGCGACAAGGGCTACTTCTACGCCCCGACCGTCGTCTCCGGCCTGAAGCAGGACGACGAGATCATCCAGAACGAGGTCTTCGGCCCCGTCATCACCGTCCAGTCCTTCACCGACGAGGACCAGGCCGTCAGGTACGCCAACGGCGTCGAGTACGCGCTCGCCTCCTCGGTCTGGACGCAGAACCACGCCCGCGCCATGCGCATGTCCAAGAACCTCGACTTCGGCTGCGTGTGGATCAACACCCACATCCCGCTGGTCGCCGAGATGCCGCACGGCGGGTTCAAGAAGTCCGGCTACGGCAAGGACCTCTCCGCGTACGGCTTCGAGGACTACACCCGCATCAAGCACGTCATGACGTCCATCGAGGACTGATCCTCGAATCGTCGTCGCGGTCGTACGGCCCCGGGCTCCGGCCCGGGGCCGTACGCGTGTCTGGACAAGGTGTGCGGGGTGGACCCGCGCGGCTGGACGCTTGGTCCATTGTCCGCGCGAGCGCCGACCGGCATTCTGCGCGGGTGCGAGCGATCAGGAAGAACCCCATGTCCCGCCGGTCCCTGCTGCGCGCCCTCGGGGCGGGAGCGGCCGGTGCCACGCTGGCCGGCTGCGGGGTGCCCGCGGCCTTCGTCGAGCCGGGGGACCGTGCCGGACACGACAGTTCGGCCACCGACCACACCCTGCACTTCGCCAACTGGCCGCTCTACATCGACACCGACGACGAGGACGAGTCGAAGCGCCCCACCCTGGACGCCTTCTCGAAGCGCACCGGGATCTCCGTGACGTACACCGAGGAGATCAACGACAACGACGAGTTCTTCGGGAAGATCAGCCCCGCGCTGATGAACCACCAGCAGACCGGCCGGGACCTGATCGTCATCAGCGACTGGATGGCCGCCCGCTTCGTCCGGCTCGGCTGGGTCCAGGAGATGGACCGGGCGAAACAGCCCAACGTCGCCAAGTACCTCGACCCCCAACTGCGCACCCCCGCCTTCGACGAGGGGCGCCGCCACAGCGTCCCCTGGCAGTCCGGCATCACCGGCATCGCGTACAACCGCAAGAAGCTCGGCCGCGAGATCCGGTCCACGGGCGACCTGTGGGCCGAGGACCTGCGCGGCCGGGTCACCCTGCTCTCCGGGCTCGACGAGTCGTTCGCGCTGCTGATGCAGGGCAACGGTGTCGACATCACCCGCTGGACGGCCGACGACTTCCACACGATGTGCGAACAGGTCGAGAAGCGGGTCCGCTCGAAGCACATCCGCCGCTTCACCGGCAACGACTACATCAAGGACCTCGCCACCGGCGACGTACTCGCCTGCCAGGCCTACTCCGGCGACGTCATCCAGCTCCAGGCCGACAACCCGGACATCGAGTTCGTCGTCCCCGAGGAGGGCGCCGAACTCTGGGCCGAGTCCCTGATGATCCCCAACCTCGCCCGCCACAAGCGCAACGCCGAGAAGCTGGTGGACCACTACTACGAACCCGAGGTCGCCGCCGAACTCGCCGCCTGGGTCAACTACGTCTGCCCGGTCCCCGCCGCCCGTGACGTCCTCGCCTCCGCCAAGGACGAGGAGACGGCCGCACTCGCCGAGGATCCCCTGATCTTCCCCGACGACGCGATGCGCGAACGGCTCGCCATCGCCCGCGACATCACCTCCGAGGAACGGATGGACTTCGCCAAGAAGTGGAACGGCATCGTCGGCTTGTGAAGCGGTAACAGGGGTGCCGTAAAGGGGCGGTAAACACGGGCGTACGCTGCGGATATGAGCGAGAGACAGGCCCTCACCCGGGGGATACGCAGGTGGCTGGTCTTCTTCATCGTCTGTCTGGTGCTGAGCGGGCTCACGGCCTTCCCGCTCGTCACC
Source organism: Streptomyces globisporus C-1027 (assembly GCF_000261345.2). Lineage (NCBI taxonomy): Bacteria > Bacillati > Actinomycetota > Actinomycetes > Kitasatosporales > Streptomycetaceae > Streptomyces > Streptomyces globisporus. The sequence continues at coordinate 5,929,793 of NZ_CP013738.1, forward strand.
GAACTCCGCTGGACGGAGGGCCTGCTGAGCGCCTCAGCCTCGCCGGTCCCCGACCACTTCCCGGCACTGATGGAGTGGATCACCCGGGTCCGCGAAGGACTCGACACGGTCGACCGCGAGCAGCCGTTCATGCTCTACGGCACCGACTGGCTGGCCTTCACCCACCTGGTCATCGCGGTCGCCTTCTACGGCCCCTACCGCGACCCGGTCCGCAACATCTGGGTCATCGAGTTCGGCATGATCGCCTGCGCCGGGATCATCCCGCTCGCCCTCATCTGCGGATCGATCCGCGGCATACCGTTCTGGTGGAGCGTGATCGACATGTCCTTCGGGGTCCTCGGCGTCATCCCGCTGCTGATCGTCCGCCGCATGATCAAGCGGCTGGAGGTGCTGGAGCGGGCGGCGACCGCCGCGAACCCGCCGGCTGTTCCGGCGGGCGCCTGAGTCCCTCCCGGTGACCGCCCGCGCCCTTCCGGCTGCCGTCGCGCCCTCCCGGTGACAGCCCGGGTCAGGCCGCGGGTGGCGGGCCGAAGGCGGCCACCACGATGCCCATCGCCGTCGCGTTGGCGTCCTTCGCCTTCGCGTCCGTCGCGTCGACGCTGTAGACCAGCGTCCGGGAGAGGTCACGCGTGGCCCCCACCGCCGTGTTGTACCCCCAGCGGCCGCCGGACTTGCCCCAGACCTGGCGGCCGCCCAGGGTGAGCACCGAGAGACCGGCGCTGAACTGCGCCGGCTTCCCGGAACCGTACGTGCGCACCTTGGCGTCGGGCAGCGTGAACATCTCCTCCAGGAGCGGCCCGCGCACCACCCGCCCGCCGAACAGGGCGGTGGTGAAGCGCTCCAGATCGGCGGTGGTCGAGATGATGTCCCCGGCCGCCCACCCGTCGGTCGGCCCCCACACCGTGACATCCCGCAGCTCGGCACCCCCGCCCGGCGCAGCGAAGACCTGGTAGCCGCGGTTGTGCGGGCCACGGATCTCGGGGTCGGCGCCGGGGAAGTACGTGGACCGCAGGCCGAGCGGGCCCAGGATCCGGTCCCCGACCTCCCGCTCGTAGGTGTGCCCGGTGACGCGCTCGACCAGCAGCCCCAGCACCGTGTAGTTGATGTTGAGGTAGTGCTGGCTGGAGCCCGGCGCGAACTCCCGCTCCTTCGCCGTCGCGGAGGCCACCATGGCGCGCGGCGTGTGGACGTCGAAGCGGTGCGCGTACCACTCCTCCAGGTTCGTGCCCGGCAGATCCGCCGCGGGGATGCCGCTGGTGTGGTCGAGCAACTGGCGTACGGTCACCTCCCCGTACGAGGCCGGGATCAGGTCCGGCAGGTAGTGCCGGGCGGTGCGGTCCAGGGACAGCTTCCGCTCGCCCGCCAGTTGCAGCACCGTGGCCGCCGTGAACACCTTGGTCACCGATCCCGCGCGGAAGCGGGCCGCCGGATCCGCCGGCCGGCCCGAGGGCAGATCGTGCAGCCCGGCGCTGCCGCGCCACGATCCGGCGCTGCCGCCGACCCGGACGAGCGCCGCGACGGCGTCCTCGCGCGGCAGCCCGGCGATCGCGGCACGCAGGGCCCGGACGTCCGGAGCGTCCTGGGACCGGGGCGCTCCGGATGCCGCCGGACGGGAGCCCGGAGCTCGGTCGGCCGGGGCGCCCGCGGAAACGGGGCCGGCGGCCCCGCCGACGATGCCGAGGGCCAGAGCGGTTGCCAGGAGCGTGCGGACAGATCTGTTCACCGGGTGCCTCCGAGAAAGGGAAGTCGTCAACTGCGTCGCGACTTGATCCTGTTGGCTCGGCCGCCCCGGCGGATCACCCGCCCGGGCGGTCCTCGGCGGGGATGCGGCTCCCGCGCCCGGGGGAGGGCGCGCCGGTGGCTCCCCCGTCCGAGGGAGCCACCAACCCGGTCTCATAGGCGCAGATGACGGCCTGGACGCGGTCGCGCAGCCCCAGCTTGGACAGCACGTTGCCCACATGGGTCTTCACCGTGTGCTCGCTCACCACGAGAGCCGCCGCGATCTCCGCGTTGGACAGGCCCCGCGCCAGGTGCAGCAGGATCTCCCGCTCCCGGGCGGTCAGGACCTCCAGCCGGCCGGCCGACGGCGCGGGCCGGCCCGCCGGGCGCGCGGTGTACTCGGCGATCAGCCGCCGCGCCACCGACGGGGCGACCAGCGACTCCCCGGCGGCCACCACCCGCACCGCGTGCACCAGATCGTCCCGCCGCACATCCTTGAGCAGAAAGCCGCTCGCGCCCGCGTGCAGCGCCTCGTACACGTACTCGTCCGCGTCGAACGTGGTCAGCATGATCGTCCGGCAGGACCCCGCGGCGGCGATCTCCCGGCACGCCGCGATCCCGTCCAGCACCGGCATCCGGATGTCCAGCAGCGCGATGTCCGCCCCGAGCCGGCCCACCGCCGCCACGGCCTGCGCGCCGTCCCCCGCCTCCGCCACCACCTCGATGCCGGGCTGGGCCTCCAGGATCATGGCGAAGCCGCTGCGCACCAGCTCCTGGTCGTCGGCGACCACCACCCGGATCGCCATGCCCGCACCTCTTTCGCCCCGGGCGCGGGCGGCAGCCCGACGACCAGCTCGAAGCCCCGGCCGCCGGGGCCGCCACCGGCCCGCACGGTGCCGCCGTGCGCGGCGGTCCGCTCCCGGATCCCGATCAGCCCGAGCCCCTGGGTGGTCCCGGGGCCCTGCCCGTCGTCCCGCACCGTGATCGTCAACTCCCGCTCCCCGTATTCCACGTCCACGTCCACGCGGTCGGCCCGCGCATGCTTGACGACGTTCGTCAGCGCCTCCTGCACGATCCGGTACACCGTCGCCCCGGTGTCCGGCGGCAGCGCCCGGACCGGCCCCCTCGTCGTGAGGGCGACCTCCGGGCCACCCCCGCGCACCCGTGCCAGCAGGGCCGGCAGCTCCGCGGGCCCCGGCTGCGGCGAACGGGGCGCGGCCACCTGCCCGGGGCCCTCCTCGCGCAGCACCCCGAGCATCCGGCGCAACTGCACCATCGCGTCCCGGCCCGTCTCGGAGATCGCCTCGAACGCGGCCTCCGCACGCTCGGGGGCGGCGCGGACCGCCACCGGACCGGCCTCCGCCTGCACGATCATCAGGCTCACCGCGTGCGAGAGGATGTCGTGCATCTCCCGTGCGATCCGGGCCCGTTCGCGCGCCGCGGCCCGCTCCGCCTCGATCCGCCGGCCCAGCTCAGCCTGGCGCGCCCGGTCCTCCACCGCCGCCACATAGGCCTTACGGGTGTGGCTGAGCCGCCCGAAGGCGTACGCGGCGCCGAACACGAAGAGCGAGAACAGCAGCTCCCGGGCCTCACCCGTGTTCCACGCCACCGACGGGAACACCGCGGCGGCGACCAGCACCGCGACGGCCAGCTGCGCGCGGGGCGGCGACAGCTCGGCCACGGTGTAGAAGGTCACGAGACCGGCGTACGGCAACGGCTGGCCCGGACCGTCGACGGCCAGCGTGTACAGCGCGCCGGCCGCGAGGGTCGCCAGCAGGACGGTGACCGGCGCGTGCCGCCGCGCGACCAGCGGCAGCACGGTCAGGGTCGTCAGACCGTACGCGCCCCAGGTCGCCTCCGGCAGGTCCGGTGCACGCGGCACGACGAACGGCATGGTCACCGCCGCCTGCACCGCGAGAGTGATCCACAGATCGACGGCCCACGGCCCGCGCAGCCGCGCCGGCAGGCTCGCGAGGCGGATCAGGGCTTCCGCGCCACCGCACCGAACTGCGCGACCTCCGGCTCCCGCGGGTTCGTCCGCCAGCGGGAGCAGGAGACGATCCCCGGCTCCAGCAGCTCCAGACCGTCCAGGAACGAGGCGAACTCCGCACGGCTGCGGGCGGTGATCGGCGGGGTGGCGTTCTCGTTCCAGAAGCGCATCGCCGCCTCGTTGCCCTCGCCGCCCAGCTCCAGCGTCGGGTGGGTCAGCACCAGGTGGCTGCCCGGCGGAACGGCCGCCATCAGCGTCCGCACGATGGAGCGGGCCTCGTCCGTGTCCAGCACGAAGTTCAGGATGCCGAGCATCATCACCGCGACCGGCCGGCCCAGGTCCAGGGTGGGCTGGGCGGCCCGCAGGATCTGCTCGGGGCGGTGCGCGTCCGCGTCGATGTACTCGGTCGCGCCCTCCAGCGAACTGGTCAGCAGGGCGCGGGCGTGGGCCAGCACGATCGGGTCGTTGTCGACGTACACGATGCGGGCGTGCGGCGCGGTGTGCTGGGCGATCTCATGGGTGTTGTTCCCGGTCGGCAGCCCGGTGCCGATGTCGAGGAACTGGTCGACGCCCGCGTCGCCCGCCAGATGGCGCACCGCCCGGCCCAGGAACGCCCGGTCCGCGCGGGCCACTTCACCGATGCTCGGGTACATCCCGGTGACCCGGTCGCCCACCGCCCGGTCCACCGGGTAGTTGTCCTTGCCGCCCAGCCAGTAGTTCCACACCCGCGCGTTGTGCGCGACGTCGGAACGTATCCGGGGGGAAGCTGTCTGCGGGCGGGGGTCCATGACGGTCGGCTCCTCGGTGACGGAGGGGGCCCGCATGCCGCGGGGGGCGGTGCGGCGGCGGGCGGTGCGGGCCCTCCATCATGCCGGACCGATCAAGAGCCGCCGAGCCCGGGCGAGTTGGCCAGGAGGCGGTGGAGCGTGTCGATGCGGTTGGTGGTGATCGAATCGACGCCGCGCTCGATCAGCTTGCGCATCGTGCGCTTCGTGTCTGCCGTCCACGCGGAGACGAGCAGCCCGTCCCGGTGCGCCCGGTCCGTCAGCTCCCGGCTGATCAGGCCGAAGCGGTAGTTCAGCCAGCGCGGCTTCACCGCGGCCAGCAGGTCCGGGCGCGGCGGGGCCAGTGTGGTCCAGGTCAGGGCGATCTCGGCGGACGGGTCGGCGGCGCGCACCCGCAGCATCGCGGCCGAGTTCGCGCAGTAGTACGCCCGCTCGCCCGCACCGCACTCGCGGACCGTCCCCACGATCTTCCTCACCGAGGCGTCCGTGGAGCCGGGCAGGTCCACCATCACCCGGTGCGCCCCGGCGGCGAGCAGCGCGTCGCGGAGCGTGGGCACCCCGCCGCCGGTCAGCTCCTTCAGCTCCGCGTGGTCGATCCGGTCCACACGCCGGTCATGGCCCCACAGCCGCTCCAGCGTCGCGTCGTGCAGCAGGACCGGCACCCCGTCGCGGGTCACGCGTACGTCGATCTCGACCGCGTCCGCCCCCCGTTCGAGGGCGGAGCGGATCGAGGGCAGCGTGTTCTCACGGGCGAGGTACGGATCGCCGCGGTGGGCCACGGCGGTGACGCGGGAGACGGTGTTGGCCATGAGGCCATTGTGACGACCGGGGTCAGCTGCCGGGTGCCCGGAGCCAGTTCGCCGTGTACGTGTCGATCTCCTCGGCCAGCTTCCGCTTGCCCGCCGGGTCCAGGAACGAGGCCTCCACGGCGTTCTTCGCGAGGTCCGCGATACCGCGCTCGTCCAGCTCCAGCAGCCGGGCGGCCACCGCGTACTCGTTGTTGAGGTCGGTGCCGAACATCGGCGGGTCGTCGCTGTTGACCGTCACCAGCACCCCCGCCTGCACCATCTCGCGGATCGGGTGGCGCTCGATGTCGGTGACCGCGCGGGTGGCGATGTTCGACGTCGGGCAGACCTCCAGGGCGATCCGGTGCTCGGCCAGGTGCTCCAGCAGCTTCGGGTCCTGCACGGAGCTGGTGCCGTGCCCGATGCGCTCGGCGCGCAGCGCGGTCAGCGCGTCCCAGACCGTCTGCGGCCCGGTGGTCTCCCCGGCGTGCGGCACCGAGTGCAGGCCCTCGGCGATGGCCCGGTCGAAGTAGGGCTTGAACTGCGGGCGCTCCACCCCGATCTCCGGTCCGCCGAGACCGAAGGAGACGAGCCCGTCGGGGCGCCGTTCCACCGCGAGCCGGGCGGTCTCCTCGGCTGCCTGGAGCCCGGCCTCCCCCGGGATGTCGAAGCACCAGCGCAGGACGACGCCCAGCTCGGCCTCGGCTGCCTTGCGGGCGTCCTCCAGGGCCTCCATGAACCCGACCTCGGGGATGTTCCGCTTGGTCGAGCTGTACGGGGTCACGGTCAGCTCGGCGTACCGGATGTTCTGCCGGGCCATGTCCCGCGCCACCTCGAAGGTGAGCAGCCGGACGTCCTCCGGGGTGCGGACCAGGTCCACCACCGACAGGTAGACCTCGATGAAGTGCGCGAAGTCGGTGAAGGTGAAGTAGTCGGCCAGCGCCTCCGGGTCCGTGGGGACCTTGGAGTCCGGGTGGCGGGCGGCCAGCTCGGCGACGATCCGGGGCGAGGCCGACCCGACGTGGTGGACATGGAGCTCGGCCTTGGGCAGCCCGGCGATGAAGGGGTGCGGATCGGTCATCGGAATTCTCCCGGTTCGGCGTGACATCGGCCGGGCGTACCGGCCGCACCGATCATCGCAGGCGCGGTCCGGGCCCGTCAGGCCTGGCCGTAGCATGACGGGACCACGATGGGGGAGGCCCATGTCAGACAACACAGAGCAGCCCGGGGGCGGGGCCGCGCCGCGCGATCCGTGGGCACCGCCGGACAGCACCAGGGTGGATCTGGGCAAGCAGGGCGGGCAGACGCCGCCGCCCGCCGCACAGCAGCCGCCCGCGGTCCATGACCAGCCGACCGTGACGTCGATGCCGAGCGCCGGACCGGGGGACGGCACCGGACCGATACCCCAGGCCGGCGGCTTCGGGCCGGCGCCCTCGGACGTACCGCCGCCGCCGGTAGGCCCGAACGGCCCCGGCCACGCGGGCCCGCCGCCCGCTGCGCACTACGGCTACCCGGCCCCGCCCGCGCAGCCGTACGGCGGATACCCGGGCTACGGCGCCTACGGCGCCGGTCCGGCCGCCTGGGGCCCGGCGCCCAACAACGGTCTGGGCACGGCCGCCATGGTGATCGGCATCATCTCCGTGGTCGGCTTCTGCCTCTACGGCCTCAACATCATCCTCGGCATCCTCGCGCTGATCTTCGGCATCATCGGCCTCGGCCGTGCCAAGCGCGGCGAGGCCACCAACCGGGGCATGGCGCTCGCCGGGGTCATCCTCGGCTCCGTCGGCATCGTCGTCGGCGCCGCGCTCCTCGGCGTGATCATCTGGGCCGCCACGACGGCCGACGACCGGGACAGCGACTACAACGACCCCTACGACGACCCGTTCGCCACGTCGCTGGTCGTCGAGGACCGCCGCTAGCGGACCTCGCGGCGAACGCCGCGACGACCGGCCGGGCAGGGAGCGATCCCCGCCCGGCCGGTCGTCGTAGCAGAGTCTGTACGAAGACGCCTCAGCCCGTCGCGCCCGCCCGCAGCCTCTCCCGGGCCTCCATCAGCGCGAAGCCCAGCAGATTCAGCCCCCGCCACTCCTGCGGCCGCTCCGCCCGCTCGTCGTCCGCCGCGAGCCCGATGCCCCAGATCCGGTCCAGCGGGGACGCCTCCACCAGCACCCGGTCCCCGGTGGACAGCAGATAGCCGGCCAGCTCCGGGTACTGCCCGAACTTGTGCACGCTGCCCGCCACCACCAGGGCGAACCGCTCCCGTATCCACACGTCCTCGTCGAAGCCGCGCACCAGCCGCCCCGCCTTCTTCGCCGCGGCCGGGCTCTTCGCCGTCACCGCCGCCGCCTCGGCCTCCGGATCGCCGAAGATCCGCGCCTTGCCCGCCATCATCCAGTGCTCGGCGCTCGCATACGTCACGCCGTCCACCGTGAACGGCGACGGCCACCACTGACTCAGACAGCTCGCCCCGATCCGTCCGTCGGGACGCGGACGGTGCCCCCAGAACGGCAGATACTTCACCCGCTTGCCCCGCGCCACGTCCGCCAGAAGCTCATCGATCGGTCCCATGGCATGTGAGTGTGGCATCCGCCACTGACACTCCGTACGGGGATTTCCGCACCGACACGACACATGGTCGACAGATTCCGTCGCGTAACCAAAAGGCAACAACGGAATCACTTGTTGGGCTTGAACCCCTCTGTCAGGATCGGCACTCAATTCACGAAGAAGCTACGCCGACCCCGCCCAGCGGGTACAGCGGCGGAGGAGAGCGTCATGAGCAACGGCTTCCAGGTTCAGGACCGCTTCGCGGAAGGTGCGCAGTACATCGGCGGCAAGCTGCTCCCCGGCACGTCCGGCCGCCACCACGACATCGTGAACCCCGCGACCGGCGCGAGCGTGCTCCGCTACGAGCTGGCGGGCACCGAGGACGTGGACGCGGCCGTCGCCGCCGCCCGCGCCGCCTTCCCCGGCTGGTCCGGCGCCACCCCCGGCGAGCGGTCCGACGCCCTGCACCGGTTCGCCGCCGTCCTCGCCGAGCAGGCCGACGACTTCGCGTACGCCGAATCCCTCCAGTGCGGCAAGCCGGTCAAGCTCTCCACCGAGTTCGACGTGCCCGGCACCGTCGACAACGCCGCGTTCTTCGCGGGCGCGGCCCGCCACCTGGAAGGCAAGGCCGCCGCCGAGTACGACGGCGACCACACCTCCTACGTACGCCGCGAGGCGATCGGCGTCGTCGGCTCCATCGCCCCCTGGAACTACCCGCTCCAGATGGCCGCCTGGAAGATCCTCCCGGCCGTCGCCGCGGGCAACACCATCGTCCTCAAGCCCGCCGAACTCACCCCGCTCACCTCGCTGATGTTCGCCCAGGCCGCCACCGAGGCCGGCATCCCCGACGGCGTCATCAACATCGTCACCGGCGCGGGCAAGGACGCCGGCGAGCACCTCGTCGGCCACCCCGACGTCGTGATGACCTCCTTCACCGGCTCCACCGCCGTCGGCAAGCGGGTCGCCGAGGTCGCCACCGCCACCGTCAAGCGCCTCCACCTGGAGCTCGGCGGCAAGGCCCCCTTCGTGGTCTTCGACGACGCCGACCTGGAGGCCGCCGTCCACGGCGCGGTCGCCGGATCCCTCATCAACACCGGCCAGGACTGCACCGCCGCCACCCGCGCCTACGTCCAGCGCCCCCTCTACGACGCCTTCGTCCGGGACGTCGCCGCGCTCATGGACACCGTCCGGATCGGTGACCCCTTCGACGCGTCGACCGATCTCGGCCCCCTCATCAGCCACGCCCAGCGCGACCGCGTCGCCGCCTTCGTCGAGCGGGCCCGCGGCTACGCCCGGGTCGTCACCGGTGGCGAGGCCCCGGGCGGCGACCTCGCCGACGGGGCGTACTACCGGCCGACCCTGATCGCCGGTGCCGCCCAGGACAGCGAGGTCGTCCAGTCGGAGATCTTCGGCCCCGTCCTGGTCGTCCTCCCCTTCGACACCGACGACGAGGGCATCGCGCTCGCCAACGACACCCCGTACGGACTGGCCGCCTCCGCCTGGACCCGCGACCTGTACCGCGCGAACCGCGCCACCCGCGAGATCCAGGCGGGCTGTGTGTGGGTGAACGACCACATCCCGATCCTCTCCGAGATGCCGCACGGCGGATACAAGGCCAGCGGCTTCGGCAAGGACATGTCGGCGTACTCCTTCGAGGAGTACACGCAGGTCAAGCACGTCATGTACGACAACACCGCGGTCGCCCGCAAGGACTGGCACCGCACGATCTTCGGGGACCGATAGCAGCTGCCGCATCCCGGGGCCCGACCACGACCGCGGGCCCCCGCGGCCTCCCACCCGAAAGGGCATACAGCGTATGGAGAGTTACGAGCCCGAGCGCCTCACGCCGGTCCAACTGGCGGCCATGAGGCGGTCCCTGACCAGCGGCAGGGGTGCCCTCACCCGCCGCTCCCTGCTGCGCGCCTCCGGCATGGGCGCGCTGGCCGTCGGCGGCATAGCCACCCTCGGTGCGTGCGGCATCCCGCCCGCCAAGCGCGCCGACGCCGGCCTGGCCTCCGACGACCACTCGGCGAAGGAGAAGGTGCTGAACTTCTCCAACTGGACCGAGTACATGGACGTCAGCGAGGACGAGAAGAGCCGCCCCACCCTGGAGGCGTTCACCGAGCGCACCGGGATCAGGGTCAAGTACACCGAGGACATCAACGACAACGTCGAGTTCTTCGGGAAGATCAAGCCGCAGCTCGCCGCCGGGCAGGACACCGGGCGCGACCTCATCTGCGTCACCGACTGGCTCGCCGCCCGCATCATCCGGCTCGGCTGGGCGCAGAAGCTCGACCCCTCGAACCTCCCGCACGCCTTCGCCAACGTCTCCGCCCAGTTCCGCAGCCCCGACTGGGACCCCGGCCGCGCCTACTCCTATCCGTGGACGGGCATCCCCACCGTCATCGCTTACAACAAGAAGGCGACCGGCGGCCGCAAGGTCGACTCCGTCACCCAGCTGCTCGACGACCCGAAACTCAAGGGCCGCGTCTCCTTCCTCTCCGAGATGCGCGACACCGTCGGCATGACCCTCCTCGACCAGGGCAAGGACCCGGGGAAGTTCAGCGACGCCGACTTCGACGGCGCGATCGGCCGCCTCCAGAAGGCCGTCGACAAGAAGCAGATCCGCCGCTTCACCGGCAACGACTACACCGCCGACCTCAGCAAGGGCGACATCGCCGCCTGCGTCGCCTGGGCCGGGGACGTCATCCAGCTCCAGGCCGACAACCCGGACATCGAGTACGCCATCCCGGCCGCCGGATACATCACGTCCAGCGACAGCCTCCTGGTCCCCGCGCAGGCCCGGCACAAGACCAACGCCGAGAAGCTCATCGACTACTACTACGAGCCCCCGGTCGCCGCCCAGCTCGCCGCGTACATCAACTACGTCTGCCCGGTCGACGGCGTACGCGAGGAACTCGCCAGGATCGACGAGTCGATGGCCTCCAACACGCTGATCCTCCCCGACAAGGAGATGGCGGCGAAGTCCCGCTCCTTCCGCTCCCTGAGCACGGAGGAAGAGACGGCGTACGAAGAGAAGTTCGCCAAGCTCATCGGCGCCTGACCCGGCCGCCACCGGTGCCTCACCGGCCCTGCCCTCTCCGAACTCCCCCCGAACACACTGGGACTGCGACCCATGACACAGCAGCAGCAGACCGCGGGCGGCGATGTCCGCCTCGCCGGGATCAGCAAGACCTACGGCTCCTTCACCGCCGTGCACCCGCTCGACCTGACCGTTCCCCAGGGCTCCTTCTTCGCCCTGCTCGGCGCGTCCGGCTGCGGCAAGACCACCACCCTGCGGATGATCGCGGGCCTGGAGGAGGCCACCACCGGCACGGTCTTCCTCGGCGACAAGGACATCACCGACCTGCCCCCGTACAAGCGGCCCGTCAACACCGTCTTCCAGAGCTACGCGCTCTTCCCGCACCTCGACATCACCGAGAACGTCGCCTTCGGGCTGCGGCGGCGCGGCATCAAGTCCGTGAAGAAGCAGGTCGACGCGATGCTGGAGCTGGTCCAGCTCGGTGACTTCGCCCGCCGCAAGCCGCACCAGCTCTCCGGCGGCCAGCAGCAGCGCGTCGCCGTCGCCCGCGCGCTCATCAACCACCCGCAGGTCCTGCTGCTCGACGAACCGCTCGGCGCGCTCGACCTCAAGCTCCGCCGCCAGATGCAGCTGGAGCTCAAGCGGATCCAGACCGAGGTCGGCATCACCTTCGTGCACGTCACCCACGACCAGGAGGAGGCCATGACCATGGCCGACACCGTCGCGGTGATGAACGGCGGCCGCGTCGAGCAGCTCGGCGCCCCGGCCGACCTCTACGAGAACCCGAGCACCACCTTCGTCGCCAACTTCCTCGGCACCTCCAACCTCATCGGGGGCGAGATCGTCTCCACCGGCGAGAACCTGGTGGTGGCCGCGGGCGGGGGCAAACTCTCGCTGCCCCGCGAGCGATGTTCGGCCTCCTCCACCGCCGCCGGCGGCCGTCTCCTCCTCGGCATCCGGCCGGAGAAGATATCCCTGGCCCACGCCGACGACGCCGATGACATCCCCGCCGGCCGCAACCGCGTCACCGGCCGTATCACCGACTCCAGCTTCATCGGCGTCTCCACCCAGTACGTCGTCGAGAGCCCGGCCGGAACGGCCCTCCAGGTGTACGAGCAGAACATCGACAGGCGCGCGGGACTTCTTCCCGGAGCCGAGGTCGTCCTGCACTGGAACCCCGCCCACACCTTCGGACTCGACGCCGCCCAGGACATCGACGCGGGCGCGACGAGCGTGGAGGACGCGGAATGAGCGTCACCGAGGCGCCGCCCGCGCCGACCCCTGAGGAGCCCCGGGAGCTCACGCTCCGCAAGCCCTCCACCCGCAAGCGGCTCGTCCCCTACTGGCTGCTGCTCCCCGGCATCCTCTGGCTGGTCGTCTTCTTCGCCCTGCCGCTCGTCTACCAGGCCTCCACCTCCGTACAGACCGGCTCGCTGGAGCAGGGCTTCGAGGTGACCTGGCACTTCCAGACGTACGTGGACGCGCTGCGCGAGTACTACCCGCAGTTCATCCGGTCCCTGCTGTACGCGGGCACCGCCACGATCCTGTGCCTGCTGCTGGGCTACCCGCTCGCCTACCTCATCGCGTTCAAGGCGGGCCGCTGGCGCAACCTCGTCCTGGTGCTGGTCATCGCCCCGTTCTTCACCAGCTTCCTCATCCGTACGCTGGCGTGGAAGACGATCCTCGCCGACGGCGGCGCGGTCGTGGACGTGCTCAACACCCTGCACGTCCTGGACGTCACCAGCTGGCTCGGCTGGACCGAGTCCAACCGGGTCCTGGCCACCCCGATGGCCGTCGTCTGCGGTCTGACGTACAACTTCCTGCCGTTCATGATCCTGCCGCTCTACACCTCGCTGGAGCGGATCGACGGCCGGCTGCACGAGGCGGCGGGCGACCTCTACGCCACCCCCGCCACCACCTTCCGCAAGGTGACGTTCCCGCTCTCCATGCCCGGCGTCGTCTCCGGCACCCTGCTGACCTTCATCCCGGCCAGCGGCGACTACGTCAACGCCGAACTGCTGGGCTCCACCGACACCAAGATGGTCGGCAGCGTCATCCAGAGCCAGTTCCTGCGGGTCCTGGACTATCCGACGGCCGCCGCGCTCTCGTTCATCCTCATGGCGATCGTCCTGCTGATGGTCACCTTCTACATCCGCCGCTCCGGGACGGAGGACCTGGTCTGATGCCCGTACTGCGCTGGATACGCCGGAACCTGGTCGTCATCGCGGGTCTGCTGACCCTCGCGTACATGATCCTGCCGAACATCGTCGTGATGGTGTTCTCGTTCAACAAGCCCAAGGGGCGCTTCAACTACGCCTGGCAGCAGTTCTCGCTGGACGCCTGGAAGGACCCCTGCGGCGTCGCCGACCTGTGCGGCTCGCTCTCCCTCTCGCTCCAGATCGCCTTCTGGGCGACGCTCGGGGCGACCGCGCTCGGCACCATGATCGCCTTCGCCCTGGTCCGCTACCGCTTCCGGGCGCGCGGCGCGATCAACTCGCTGATCTTCCTGCCGATGGCGATGCCCGAGGTCGTCATGGCGGCCTCCCTGCTCACCCTCTTCCTGAACATGGGCGCCCAGCTCGGCTTCTGGACCGTGCTGATCGCGCACATCATGTTCTGCCTCAGCTTCGTGGTGACCGCTGTCAAGGCGCGCGTCATGTCGATGGACCCGAGACTGGAGGAAGCCGCCCGCGACCTGTACGCGGGCCCCGTGCAGACCTTCGTACGGGTGACCCTTCCCATCGCCGCCCCCGGCATCGCGGCGGGAGCGCTGCTCGCTTTCGCGCTCTCGTTCGACGATTTCATCATCACGAATTTCAACGCGGGCTCCACCGTCACGTTCCCCATGTTCGTCTGGGGATCGGCCCAGCGCGGCACGCCCGTGCAGATCAATGTCATCGGCACCGCCATGTTCGTCATTGCGGTACTGATGGTTCTTGTCGGACAGCTCATCGCGAGCCGCCGCAAGAGCAACGCTCGAAACTGAAATTCCTGAAGGAGTTGGAAACCATGGCCCCAGCTGCCATGCGTACTGCTGCAGAATCCCTTTCCGGCGCCAAGCCGGTCTCCTACTGGCTCGACGACCCGGCCAAACCCGACGCGCTTCCCGCCCTCACCGGCGACGAGCACACCGACCTCCTGGTCGTCGGCGGCGGCTACAGCGGACTGTGGACCGCGCTCATCGCCAAGGAGCGCGATCCGGAGCGGGACGTCGTCCTCATCGAGGGGCACGAGGTGGGCTGGGCCGCCTCGGGCCGCAACGGCGGCTTCTGCGCCGCCTCCCTCACCCATGGGCTGGCCAACGGCGTGGAGCGCTGGCCCGACGAGATCGCGAAGCTGGAGGAGCTGGGGGAGCGGAACCTCGACGCCATCGAGGCCGCCGTCGCCCGCTACGGCATCGACTGCGAGTTCGAGCGGACCGGTGAGATCGACGTCGCCACCGAGCCCCACCAGCTCGAAGAGCTGCGGGAATGGCACGAGGAGATCGTCAAGCTCGGTATCACGGGCGTGGACTTCCTGGACCGTGACGCCCTGCGAGCCGAGGTCGACTCGCCGACCTTCCTCGGCGGCCTCTGGGACCGGCGCGGCGTCGCGATGCTGCACCCGGCGAAGCTCGCCTGGGGCCTCAAGCGGGCCTGTCGGGAACTGGGCGTACGGATCTACGAGCACACGCGCGGCCTCGACCTCGTCCGCTCCGGGGAGGGGATGGCGGTCCGCACCCCGTACGGCAGGGTCTTCGCCCGCCGGGTCGCGCTCGGCACCAACGTCTTCCCCTCGCTCGTCAAGCGGGTCCGCCCGTACACCGTCCCGGTCTACGACTACGCGCTGATGACCGAACCGCTCACCCCCGAGCAGCTGGAATCCATCGGCTGGAAGGGCCGCCAGGGGCTCGGCGACAGCGCCAACCAATTCCACTACTTCCGGCTTTCCGCGGACCACCGGATCCTGTGGGGCGGCTACGACGCGATCTATCCGTACGGCGGCCGGCTCAGCGCCGATCTCGACCAGCGTCCGGAGACGTTCCTGAAATTGGCCGAGCAGTTCTTCACCTGTTTCCCGCAGCTTTCCGGGCTGAATTTCACCCACGCCTGGGGCGGCGCGATCGACACCTGTGCCCGCTTCACGGCCTTCTTCGGAACGGCCCATCAGGGGCGGGTCGCCTACGCCGCCGGATTCACCGGACTCGGCGTCGGATCCACCCGCTTCGGCGCCGATGTGATGCTCGACCTCCTCTCCGGCGAGGAGACCGAACGGACCCGTCTGGAGATGGTCCGCTCCAAGCCGATGCCCTTCCCGCCGGAGCCCTTCGCCTGGGCCGGGATCGAGATCACCAAACGGTCCCTGGCCCGCGCCGACAGCAACGGCGGCCACCGCAACCTGTGGCTGAAGACCATGGACAAGCTGGGTCTCGGCTTCGACAGCTGACACCCTGTCCAGCAATGTGACTCACGTCACGGTCATTCGTGGCCCCAACCCGCGTCATAGCCGGGGCCGAACGCCCTCTCGCACGTGTACCCACCGGTAGAACCCTGCCGGTGTTCACGTCAACGGGAGGCTGGTCATGACGGGACCGGAAACGAAAGCCGCGGTCGAGTGGCTCACATCGGTGGCACCGGACCCCAGCGCCTGCCGGTGGGAATGGGAGCGCAACCCGCAGGGGATCGCTCTTCTTCCCGCCGGCAGGCGCTGGGACGTGCTGATCCTCCCCGGTGGGCTGGGCTATCCGACGCTCGACGTCCTCACGCGCCTCATCGACCGCCCGGGCCCGGTCCTCGCCGACTTCGGTGAGTCCCGCATGGGCTTCTTCGTCCCGCCGGGCACCGTCTCCCGCTGGATCGGCACCGGGATCAGGGGCTGCGGCCAGGGCACCTGGATCGTCGTCCCGTACCCGGGGCGGGCCACCGGGGGAGTGCGCTGGCTCATCCCGCCGGACGGCACGGGGACCCTCACCGACGCCGCACTCCTCGAAGTCGCGATGCACGAGGCGGCGGGCGCCGCGGCCGGCGAGGCCCGTGGCGATCGCGACGCCCGTGACGATCGCGGCCGCCCGGAGGGCTGAGAGCGACTGCCAGAGGTCTTGACAACCTGATTGGTCTGGACCATGTTGTGCGCACGTCACTCGCCGACTTCCCCTGCGCGGAGGCTGTTGTGGAACGCACCGGACCAACCGTCAGATTCTCCGGACTTCTGGCCGCCGTCACGGCCGCCGTGCTCGCCGCCGGTGCCCTGGTCGCCACGGCGCCGGCGGCCGGTGCGGCGGACGTGGACCTGGCCCGCAACGGCGGATTCGAGTCGGGGCTCGACGGCTGGAGCTGTACGGCAGCCAGTGGGGCGGTCGTCTCCGCCCCGGTGCACGGCGGCACCAAGGCGCTGAAGTCCACCCCGGCGGGCAGCGACAACGCCAAGTGCTCCCAGACCATCACGGTCAAGCCCAACTCCTCGTACACCCTGAGCGCCTGGGTCCAGGGCAGCTACGTCTACCTCGGCGCCACCGGCACCGGCACCACCGACGTCTCCACCTGGACCCAGTCCTCCGGTGCGTGGAAGCAGCTCACCACCACCTTCAGGACCGGCCCCTCCACCACCTCGGTGAGCGTCTACACCCACGGCTGGTACGGCACCCCCGCCCACTACGTCGACGACCTCACCCTCGTCGGCCCCGGCGGCGACCCCGTGGTGATCCCGGCCGTCCCCGCGGGCCTGAAGACCACCGCGATCACCTCCTCCTCCGTGGCGCTCTCCTGGAACGCCGTGTCCGGCGCGAGCGGCTACAACGTCTACCGCGGCGGTGCGAAGGTGGCCACCGCCACCGGCCCTTCCGCCACCGTGACGGGCCTGACGCCCTCGACCGCGTACAGCTTCCAGGTCAGCGCCACCAACGCGGCCGGGGAGTCCGCGAAGTCGGCGGCGATCGCGGCGACCACCACGGCGGGCGGAGGAGGCGGCGGCGACACCAAGCTCCCCGCCCGCGCGCTCGTCGGCTATCTGCACTCCAGCTTCGCCAACGGCTCCGGCTACACGCGGATGGCGGACGTGCCCGACTCCTGGGACGTCATCAACCTCGCCTTCGGCGAGCCCACCTCCGTCACCTCCGGCGACATCCGCTTCTCGCTCTGCCCGGTCGCCGAGTGCCCGAACGTCGAGTCCGAGGCGGAGTTCAAGGCCGCGATCAAGGCCAAGCAGGCCGCGGGCAAGAAGGTGCTGATCTCGATCGGCGGCCAGAACGGACAGGTGCAGCTCGCCTCCACCGCCGCCCGGGACGCCTTCGTCACCTCGGTCTCGAAGATCATCGACACCTACGGCCTCGACGGCCTCGACATCGACTTCGAAGGCCACTCGCTCTCCCTCAACACGGGAGACACCGACTTCCGCAGCCCGACCTCACCGGTGATCGTCAACCTGATCTCCGCGGTGAAGTCCCTCAAGGCGAAGTACGGCTCCGACTTCGTCCTCACGATGGCGCCGGAGACCTTCTTCGTGCAGCTCGGCTACCAGTTCTACGGCTCGGGCCCCTGGGGCGGCCAGGACCCGCGCGCCGGAGCCTACCTCCCGGTCATCCACGCGCTGCGCGACGACCTGACCCTGCTGCACGTCCAGGACTACAACTCGGGCCCGATCATGGGCCTGGACAACCAGTACCACACCATGGGCGGCGCGGACTTCCACATCGCGATGACCGACATGCTGCTCGCGGGCTTCCCGGTGGCGGGTGACACCACCAAGGTCTTCCCGGGCCTCCGCCCCGACCAGGTCGCCATCGGGCTTCCGGCCTCCACCCAGGCGGGCAACGGCCACACCACCCCGGCCGAGGTCAACAAGGCGCTCAACTGCCTGATCAAGAAGACCGACTGCGGCTCCTACCAGACCCGCGGAACCTGGTCCGACCTGCGCGGCCTGATGACCTGGTCGATCAACTGGGACCGCTTCAACAACGGGGAGTTCAGCCGGAACTTCGACGCCTACTTCGGCAGCTGACCCACCACAGGGGCGCCAGCACCAACGGCCCCAGGCACCAACTGGCCAGCACGTCCAGCGGCCAGTGGTAGCCGTGCAGCACCAGACCGATGCCCGTCGCCGTGGTCAGCAGGATCGCGGCGACGGGCATCATCCACGCCCGGGGCCAGGAAGCCTCCCGCAGCCACGCCGGACGCGGCAGGGCCAGCAGCACCAGGGCGGTCGCCCCGTACGCCACGGCGGCCGTCGCCGTATGGCCGGAAGGGTAGTAGTTGACGGCCTCCGTCAGCGGCCCCTGCCGGGCGGTGGCCACCTTCAGCGGAATCACCAGCGCGGGCACCGCCGCCATGGTGAGGGCCGCGTACACGGCGAGCCGCAGGGCACGGCGCCACAGGGCGTACGCGATCGCGCAGGTCAGCACCGGAAGCGCCACGGGCATCCCGCCGAGGTCGGAGAAGACCTGGGTCAGCCCGGCCGGACCACGCTCGAACAGCTTCGCCCCCACCCGCTCGTCCAGCCGGAAGAGCGGGCCTTCGACGGCGACCTGCCAGGTGATCAGCGCGAAGAGGACCGCGAGCAGACCGAGGACGCCGGAAACGAGGGGGGCCGGCCACCCGGGAACAGGGGGGGTTGTTCCGGGATGGCCGGCGAGATCGGTTCGCCGCGCGCCCCGGGGGGTGTGGGGCGGGCGGCCGTCCGATCGGTGAGGAGTCCCGGAGCCATCGGCTCCGGCATGCGCGAACGCACGCTCCGGACGGCGCTGGGGAAGCCCCGACCCGGAGTCGGCCGCGGTTTCCCGAGACCGAGGTGTTTCTCTCATCTGCAGAAACCGTACGGCAGGGGAGGGGCGGCCGACAGTCGCCACGGCCTCCCGCCATCGGCCCCGCACACGTTCTTCACAGGCCCTCACCCGGATGCCGTACGGCAGTGGCGCGGAGCCGCCGCCGTGCGGCATCCGGGTTCGAGGAATCAGAGTGTGCCGAACGCCCGCTCGATGATGTCGAGGCCTTCGTTCAACAGGTTCTCGCCGATCACCAGCGGCGGCAGGAAGCGCAGGACGTTGCCGTACGTGCCACAGGTCAGGACGAGCAGACCCTCGGCGTGGCAGGCCTTCGCGAGCGCGCCGGCCGCCTCCGGGTGCGGGTCCTTCGTGCCGGACTTCACCAGCTCGATCGCGATCATCGCGCCGCGGCCGCGGATGTCACCGATGATGTCGCCGTTCGGGAGCTTCGCCTGCATCTCGGCGAGGCGGCCCTTCATGACCTCCTCGATCCGCTTGGCCTTCGCGTTCAGGTCCAGCTCGCGCATCGTCTCGATCGCGCCCAGCGCACCGGCGCAGGCGACCGGGTTCCCACCGTACGTACCGCCCAGGCCGCCCGCGTGCGCGGCGTCCATGATCTCGGCGCGGCCGGTCACGGCGGAGAGCGGCAGGCCGCCCGCGATGCCCTTGGCGGCGGTGATGAGGTCCGGGACGACACCCTCGTCCTCACAGGCGAACCACTGGCCGGTACGGCAGAAGCCGGACTGGATCTCGTCCGCGACGAACACGATGCCGTTGTCCTTGGCGAACTGCGCGATCGCCGGGAGGAAGCCCTTGGCCGGCTCGATGAAGCCGCCCTCGCCGAGCACCGGCTCGATGATGATCGCGGCGACGTTGTCGGCGCCGATCTGCTTGGTGATCGCGTCGATGGCCTGCGCGGACGCCTCGGCCCCGGCGTTCTCGGCACCGGTCGGCCAGCGGTAGCCGTAGGCGACCGGGACGCGGTAGACCTCGGGCGCGAACGGGCCGAAGCCCTGCTTGTACGGCATGTTCTTCGCCGTCATGCCCATGGTGAGGTTGGTGCGGCCGTGGTAGCCGTGGTCGAAGACGACGACGGCGGTGCGCTTGGTGTAGGCGCGGGCGATCTTCACCGCGTTCTCGACGGCCTCGGCGCCCGAGTTGAACAGCGCGGACTTCTTCGCGTGGTCGCCCGGCGTCAGCTCGGCGAGCTGCTCACAGACCTCGACGTACCCCTCGTACGGCGTGACCATGAAACAGGTGTGGGTGAAGTCGGCGAGCTGCGCGGAGGCCCGCCGCACGACGGCCTCGGCGGACGCGCCCACGGAGGTCACGGCGATCCCGGACCCGAAGTCGATCAGCCGGTTGCCGTCCACGTCCTCGATGATCCCGCCGCCGGCCCGGGCGGTGAACACCGGCAGGGTGGAGCCCACACCTGCGGCGACGGCCGCGATACGACGAGCCTGCAGCTCGATGGAGTTCGGGCCGGGAATGGCGGTGACGACGCGGCGCTCCTGCGGGATTGCGGTCATGCGGGGCTCCTGGGGGTGTTTCGGACGCTCTTCTTTCTGCAGGCTAGGGGTGGGGGAGGGGTGCGGGCATGCTCCGATCGGGAGTGGTGGGGGGTGTGTCCTTGTCCTTGGCGGACAGGTGGGTGGCAGGTGAGGGACCTGCTCGCCGTGTCGGCACGGGCCGGGCCCACGGCGGGCCCGACGGTCACTATCCGGGCGCGTTGCTGAACTCACCGTGTACGCGCACTAGATTGACCGGGGCAGCGGACGGACCGGCAGGTCAAGGGGGCAGTGGTTCATGGACGACGACGGCACGCGGGGTGTACGGGGACCGAGCGCGGACAAGGCCCCCGGGCCGGGCGTTCCGCCACCGCCCGCGCATCCGCCGCGGGTGCCGCACCCCGCCACCGGCACGCATCCGGCCGACCGGAACCAGACCGATCCCGTTCCGGGCGACCGGAACCAGACCGATCCTTATCCTGGCGACCGGAAACAGGCCGACCGCCACCCGGGCCCGTCGGCGGAGCAGTGGCGCGCGGGGGCCGCGTCCGCCCCGGCGGTGGAGCACCGCCAGGCCGGGCCCGCCCCGACGGCCCCGCCCGCCGAGCAGCCCGCCCCCGGATCCCCGGTCGACGCCTGGCTGCGCACCCCCCGCCCGCAGCAGGAACCGGGCGTCTGGCGGTACGGGTACACCCCGCCCCCGCCCGAGGAGTCCGAGCGGGTCTCCGACCGGTCGCTGCTGGTCGGCGCCCTGATCGCGCTGCTCTCCGCGCTGCTGCTGTGGTCGCTGTGGCGCAACGGCTACCTGCCCTACCGCCTCGTCCCGCTGAAGCTCTTCACCCCTGGTGAGTGGTGGAACCCGGGCACCTCCGGCGGCCCCCGCACCATCGAGGGCAGCGACGCCCTCACGGTGTACGAGGCGATCCTCTTCGGTCTGCTGGCCTACGGCTGCGGCCGGATCGGCAACTTCTCCGAGCTCTTCCGCCGCCATGTCGCCGAGCGCGGCCAGCCCTTCCTCGCCCTCGCGGCGGCCGCCGCGGCGGGCCTGACCCAGCTCCTCGTCTGGAAGGAGACGCTCCCGGTCGTCCGTCCCGTCCTGGTGCTCGTCGCCTCCGTCGCGGGCGGCGAGATCTACCAGAGCCAGACCGTCGTGAACGTGATCTACGGGCTGATCGCCGCCGCCGTCCTCTGGCCCTTCGCCCGGCTCGGCCGCTGGCGCGAACTGATCGCCGCCCGCCGGGGCGGTTCTGCCCCCGCGCCCGCCGACCCCTCGGCCCCCGCCACCACGACCTCCGCCGACCAGTGGCCCGAGCTGCGCGCCGCGGGCTGGACCGACGCCGCGGACACCCTCACCGCCGAGGTCCGCACCGGCCGTATGAACGATGTGGACGTGGCCCGGCTGCGCCACGCCTGGCGGCTCGCCACCCGGCGGCCCGACCGGCTCGGTCCCCTCGCGGAGTCCGTCCTGCGGACCGGCGGCGCCGCCGCCCTGCACCCCTCCGGCCACCGCGACCTCCCCCGGCGCACCGCCCGCCACGACGTGCTCACCGGCCAGGTCAGGATCGGCCGGTGCGCCGACGACCCGCACAACCCCTACGTCCGCCGGGGCACGGGCCTCGCCCTGGACCCCGCGCTGCTCGGCACCTCCCTGCTCGCCGTCGGACCGCCCGGCGCCGGGAAGTCCGCCCGGCTGGTCCGGCCGGTCGTCGAGGCGCTCGCCCTGCGCGCGCTGGCCGGACAGGCGGCGGTTCTCGCGGTCGGCGGAGCGGGTGAGCCGCTCGGCCCGGACGAGGCCTTCGACGTCGTCGTCCGGGTCGGCCACCCCGGCTCCGCCCACGACATCGACCTGTACGGCGGCACCACCGACCCCGACGAGGCGGCAGCCGTCCTCGCCGAAGGGCTCGTCGGCGATGTCGGCAGCCTCGACAGCCGCCGCGCCGCCACCGTCCTCGCCCAGCTGCTCGGCCCGTACCGTGCCGCCCACGGCCACTTCCCCTCCGTGCCCGAACTGCGGGAACTCCTCGACGGCACACCGGCCGCGTTCGCCGGGCTCCGCGCCTCCCTCGAAGCCGCCGGTCACCACGCGATGCTCCGCGAGCTGGACGCGCGGTCCCGGCAGGCGGGCGGCCCCGGCGATCCGGCGCCCGCCCTCGCCGACCGGGTGGCCCTGCTCGACCGGCCCACGTTCGCCGGGTTCTTCGCCACCGGTCCGGACGCCCGCCCCTTCGAGCTGCGTGCGCTCGGCCAGTACCCGCTGCGGGTCCGCGTCGACCTGCCGGAGCGCGGCCACGCGGAGGCGTCCCGGCTGCTGACCCGGCTGCTCCTCGCCCAGTTCACCGCGATCACCGCCGCCCGTACCGACACCTCGCTCTTCGTCTGCCTGGTCCTGGACGACGCCACCCACGCCGTCACCGCCGAGACCGTCCGGGGCATCCGCCGGCTCCGCTCGGTCAACGCCGGAGCGGTGCTGGCCCTGCGTACCGTCGACGACGTTCCCGAGCCCCTGCACACCCCGTTGCTCGGCGCGGTCGGCTGCACGGCGGCCTTCTCCGGCATCACGACCTGGGACGGCAAACGGTTCGCCGAGGCCTGGGGCAAGGAGTGGGTGGAGACCCGCGAGGTCGCCCAGCACACCGTCTTCGCCGACCAGCCGTTCACCCGCGCCCTGCACGCCCTGCGCAAGCTGGTCACGGGCAAGGCGGTGACCACGGACGCGGTGACCGTACGGCAGGTGGAGAAGGAGCGCTGGTCGGCCTCGGAACTGGCGTACGCGGTTCCGTCGGGTCACGCAGTCATCCGGTTGGCCAATGTCGACGGCGAACACGCACCCCCCCTCCTCGTCCACCTCGACGGCTGACACGACCGAACCGGCTACCCGGAAGTAACGCGACGGTCGACGGAGAGCGGTTACCGCCACCCTGCCAGCCTGGCAGAATCGGAGGGAGCCGTTCATACGGGACGGCGAAATGCGGGCCATCGTCGCGGCCGGGGATCCGGTCGTCCGTGCGGCGGCACCCGCGACCTCATCCCCGACCCCGAGGGTTCCCGGCTCATGCCCCCCACGCTCGCCTCGCTCGTCCAGCACTCGGCGCTCAAGCTCACCGTGCGGGCGGGCGCGGACCGGCTCGGCACCCCCGTGCGCTGGGCCCACGCCAGCGAGCTCGCCGACCCCGTCCCGTACATGGACGGCGGCGAACTCCTCCTCGTGACCGCCACCAACCTCGACGCCGAGAACGCCGACTCCATGCGGCGCTACGTTCGGCGGCTGGCCGGGGCCGGAGTCGCCGGGGTCGGCTTCGCGGTCGGGGTCAACTACGAGGACATCCCGCAAGCGCTCGTCGACGCCGCCGAGGAGGCCGGCCTGCCGCTCCTCGAAGTGCCCCGCCGCACCCCGTTCCTCGCCATCAGCAAGGCCGTCTCCGCCGCCATCGCCGCCGACCAGTACCGCGCGGTCACCGCCGGCTTCGAGGCCCAGCGCGAGCTGACGAAGGCCGCGCTCGCCGGGGACGGGGCCACCCACATCCTCGCCCGGCTCGCCGCCCACATCGACGGCTGGGCCGCCCTGTACGACACCTCCGGCGCGGTCCTCGCGGCCGCCCCCGACTGGGCCGCCCGCCGCGCCGCCGCCCTCACCCCCGACGTCGAACGCCTCCGGGACAGACCCGCGCCCGCCAGCATCGTCGTCGCCGACAGCGAGGACCGGGTGGAGCTCCAGTCGCTGGGCACCGGCCGCCGGGCGCGCGGCGCCCTGGCCGTCGGTACGGGAGCGGCGCTCGGGACCGCCGAGCGGTACGCCGTGCACTCCGCCGTCGCCCTGCTCACCCTGACCACCGCCCGCTCCCGCTCCGTCCAGGGCGCCGAACAACGCCTCGGCGCCGCCGTCCTGCGGATGCTGCTCGCCGGGCAGCCCGACCACGCGCGGGCCGTCGCCGGGGACCTCTACGGCGGGCTGCTCGACGCACCGTTCCGGCTGCTCATTGCCGAGGCCGCCGCGCCCGCCGGGCCCGAGCTGTTCACCGAGACCATGGAGGCCGCCGCCGCCCGCAGCGGCGAGGCGCTGCTCCTGGTCCCCGAGGGCGAAGGCGAACGCGTCGTCGTGCTCGCCGCCGACGGCGGAGCCGCCGTGGCCGCCTGCGCCGCCTACGCCGAGGCCCAGGATGACCGCGCCCCGCGCGAAGGCGGCGCCGAGGACAGCGACATCGTGGTGGGGCTCTCCGCCCCGGCCGGCCCGATCGCCGTCTCCGCCGCGTACAAGCAGGCCGAACAGGCCCTCTCCGTCGCCCGCCGCCGGGGCAGGGCCCTGGTCGAGCACGAGGAGCTGGCCGCCGGTTCGGTCCTCCCGCTGCTCGCCGACGACGCCGTACGGGCCTTCGCCGACGGCATGCTCCGCGCCCTGCACGAGCACGACGCCAAGGGCCGCGGCGACCTCGTGGCCTCCCTGCGCGCTTGGCTCTCCCGCCACGGCCAGTGGGACGCCGCCGCAGCCGATCTGGGCGTGCACCGGCACACCCTGCGCTACCGGATGCGCCGGGTGGAGGAGATCCTCGGCCGCTCCCTGGACGACCCGGACGTCCGCATGGAGCTGTGGCTCGCCCTCAAGGCGACGGCGGCGACCACGCCCGCCGAGGACTGAACGCCCCCGCCGCACGCCCCCGCCGAGGACTCCGGAGGGCTGAACGCCGCCCGCCGAAGGACCGAGCGCCGCCCGTCGAGCGCGCGGCCCGCGCTCCCCGCACACCCCTGTGCCGCCCGTCGAGCGGGCGGCCCGCGCTCCCCGCACACCCCTGTGCCGCCCGTCGAGCGGGCGGCCCGCGCTCCCCGCACACCCCTGTGCCGCCCGTCGAGCGGGCGGCCCGCGCTCCCCGCACACCCCTGTGCCGCCCATCGAGCGGGCGGCCCGCGCCCCACGCACACCCCTTCCGCCGATTCGGCGCACCCGGCCCCCGCTCCGCTCCACGCCGGACAAACGCCCTGAGCGCCTTCTCCCTTACCGTGGGACCGCAGAGGGGAGCCTCCCGGGCGCCCACGACCTCCGTCACGACTTCGGTCACGACCTCCTCACGACCTCCGAAGGGCCGGAACCTCCATGACTTCGCCCCACGCCTTCTGGGTGGCCGGCCGCCAGGCCACCGGTGCCGACAGCTTCGACGTCACCAACCCGTACGACGGACGCCTCGTCGGCACCGTCAGCGTGCCGACCGACGCCCAGGTCGAGGAGGCCGTCGCCGCCGCCCACGCCGTACGCGACGAGTTCGCCGCCACCCCGGCGCACGTCCGGGCCGCGGCCCTCGACCACGTCGTACGGCGGCTCACGGAGCGCACCGAGGAGATCGCCCAGCTGATCTCGGCCGAGAACGGCAAGCCGATCAAGTGGGCCCGCGGCGAGGTCGGCCGGGCCGTGTCCGTGTTCCGGTTCGCCGCCGAGGAGGCCCGCCGCTTCAACGGCGGGGAGGCCCAGCGGCTCGACACCGACCTCGGCGGCACCGGCCGCCTCGGGCTGACCCGGCGCTTCCCGCGCGGGGCCGTCCTCGGTATCGCGCCCTTCAACTTCCCGCTGAACCTCAGCGCCCACAAGGTCGCCCCGGCCATCGCCGTCGGCGCCCCGATCATCCTCAAGCCGGCCCCGGCCACCCCCATCTCCTCCCTGATCCTGGGCGAACTGCTGGCCGAGACCGACCTTCCGGCCGGCTCCTGGTCCGTCCTGACGGTCCCGAACGACAAGATGCCCGCTTTGGTCCAGGACGAGCGCCTGCCGGTCATCTCCTTCACCGGCTCCGGCCCGGTCGGCTACGCGATCATGGAGTCGGTGCCCCGCAAGCACTGCACCCTGGAGCTCGGCGGCAACGGCGCGGCCGTCGTCCTCGGCGACTACGCCTCGGACGAGGACCTGGACTGGGCGGCCACCCGGATCGCCACCTTCTCCAACTACCAGGGCGGCCAGTCCTGCATCTCGGTGCAGCGCGTCATCGCCGACGCCTCGGTCCACGACCGCCTCGTCCCGAAGATCGTCGCCGCCGTCGAGGCCCTGGTCACCGGCGACCCGGCCGACGACGCGACCGATGTCGGCCCGCTCGTCAGCGAGGACGCCGCCAAGCGCGTCGAGTCCTGGGTCGACGAGGCCGTCCAGGGCGGAGCGGAGTTGCTCACCGGCGGCAAGCGCGACGGCGCCACCTACGCCCCGACCGTCCTCGCCTCCCTCCCCGACGACGTGAAGCTCTCCTGCGAAGAGGTCTTCGGCCCGGTCATGTCGATCCAGAAGGTGGACGGCGAGGCGGAGGCGTTCGCCGCCGTCAACTCCTCCAAGTACGGCCTCCAGGCAGGCGTCTTCACCCACGACCTCCAGACCGCCTTCCGCGCCCACCGCGCCCTGGAAGTCGGCGGCGTGATCATCGGCGACGTCCCCTCGTACCGCGCCGACCAGATGCCGTACGGCGGCGCCAAGCAGTCCGGCGTCGGCCGCGAGGGCGTCCGCTACGCCATGGACGACTACACCTACGAGCGCGTCCTGGTCCTCACGGGCCTCGCCCTTTAACACCCCGGACGACCCCCGCCCGCCTTCCGCCCGGACAGCGAGCGCGGGCGGGGGCGCGCAAGAGAACGGCCTGAGCCCACTGTGCGGGGGCTCAGGCCGTTCGCGTACTCGTGCGCGGGGTCTGGTGCGGGTGCCGAACCACGGGTACAGGGGTTACATACGGACCAGTAGGCAGCGACTAGCAGTCCGTGCGTCCCGGGCGGCCCATCCCTCCGGGTCACGCGCGGCGAGGTGAGGTCCCTCATGTCCGCACCACACAACACCCCCCAGGTACCCAAGGCCCCCAAGGTCACCGAACGCGAAGCGCGACGGGTCGCCGAGGCCGCCCGGGAGCAGGACTGGCGCAAGCCCAGCTTCGCCAAGGAGCTGTTCCTGGGGCGCTTCCGGCTCGACCTGATCCATCCGCACCCTCTGCCACCGCCCGACGACATACGGCGCGGCGAGGAGTTCCTGGCGCGGCTGCGGGCGTTCTGCGAGACGCACATCGACAGCGCGCGCATCGAGCGCGAGGCGAAGATCCCCGACGAGGTGATCAGTGGGCTCAAGGAGCTCGGTGCCCTCGGGATGAAGATCGAGACCAAGCACGGCGGCCTCGGACTCACCCAGGTGTACTACAACAAGGCACTCGCTCTGGTCGGCTCCGCCAGCCCCGCGATCGGCGCGCTGCTCTCCGCGCATCAGTCGATCGGCGTACCGCAGCCCCTGAAGATCTTCGGCACCCAGGAGCAGAAGGACGTCTACCTGCCCCGGCTGGCCACCACCGACATCTCCGCCTTCCTGCTCACCGAGCCGGACGTCGGCTCCGACCCCGCCCGCCTCGCCACCACCGCGGTACCCGACGGGCCGGACTACCTCCTCGACGGCGTGAAGCTCTGGACCACCAACGGCGTCGTCGCCGACCTCCTCGTGGTCATGGCCCGGGTACCCGCCTCCGAGGGGCACCCGGGCGGCATCACCGCCTTCGTCGTCGAGGCCGACGCCCCCGGCGTCACCGTGGAGCACCGCAACGCCTTCATGGGCCTGCGCGGCATCGAGAACGGCGTCACCCGTTTCCACCAGGTGCGGGTGCCCGGAGCCTGCCGGATCGGGCCCGAGGGGGCCGGGCTGAAGATCGCCCTGACCACCCTCAACACCGGCCGCCTCTCGCTGCCCGCGATGTGCGTCGGCGTCGGCAAGTGGTCGCTGAAGATCGCCCGCGAATGGTCCGCCGTACGCGAGCAGTGGGGCCGGCCCGTCGCCCGACACGAGGCGGTCGGCTCCAAGATCTCGTTCATCGCGGCCACCACCTTCGCCCTGGAGGCCATCGTCGACCTCTCCTCGCAGATGGCCGACGAGGACCGCAACGACATCCGCATCGAGGCCGCCCTCGCCAAGCTGTACGGCTCCGAGATGGGCTGGCTGATCGCCGACGAACTGGTCCAGATCCGCGGCGGCCGCGGCTTCGAGACCGCGGAGTCGCTGGCCGCCCGCGGGGAGCGGGCCGTGCCGGCCGAGCAGATGCTCCGGGACATGCGGATCAACCGGATCTTCGAGGGCTCCACCGAGATCATGCACCTGCTGATCGCCCGCGAGGCCGTCGACGCCCACCTCAAGGTCGCGGGCGACATCATCGACCCCGACAAGCCGCTCTCCGCCAAGGCGAAGGCGGGCGCCAACGCCGCCGGGTTCTACGCCCGCTGGCTCCCCAAACTCGTCGCCGGACCGGGGCAACTGCCGCGCACGTACGCCGAGTTCCACCCCGCCGGGCACCGCGACCTCTCCGGGCACCTCCGGTACGTCGAGCGGTGCTCGCGCAAGCTCGCCCGGTCCACCTTCTACGCCATGTCCCGCTGGCAGGGCCGGATGGAGACCAAACAGGGCTTCCTCGGCCGGATCGTCGACATCGGCGCCGAACTCTTCGCCATGAGCGCCGCCTGCGTCCGCGCCGAGCACCTGCGCGGGGCGGAGGAGCACGGCCGCGAGGCCTACCAGCTCGCGGACGCCTTCTGCGAGCAGGCCCGCAACCGGGTCGAGGAACTGTTCACCCGCCTGTGGTCCAACACCGACGACCTCGACCGGCGCGTGGTCGACGGGGTCCTGTCGGGGACGTACACCTGGCTGGAGGAGGGCGTCATCGACCCGAGCGGCGAGGGCCCCTGGATCGCCGACGCCACCCCCGGCCCCGCCGTCCAGGAGAACCAGCACCGGCCGGTCCGCCAAGGCCTGCCCGGCCCCTGATCCGCCGGACACCTCCCAGAGCCGCCGTACGGGGTGCGTCCACCGCGTCCACGCACCGGACGCACCCCGCCCGTCCCGCCCGCCGCAGGGCAGGATGAGCGCGTGAGCGTCATCGACATCCCCGGCTCCAAGTCCGTCACCGCCCGCGCCCTCTTCCTGGCCGCCGCCGCCGACGGCACCACCACCCTGCTGCGGCCGCTGCGCTCGGACGACACCGAGGGCTTCGCCGAGGGGCTGAAGAGCCTCGGTTACGCCGTCGAGCAGGAGGCCGACCGCTGGCGCGTCCAGGGGCGTCCGGCCGGGCCCGCCGCCGACGACGCCGACGTGTACTGCCGCGACGGCGCGACCACCGCCCGCTTCCTGCCCACCCTCGTCGCGGCCGCCGCCTCCGGCACGTACCGCTTCGACGCCTCCGCCCAGATGCGCCGCCGCCCGCTCGCCCCGCTCACCCGGGCCCTCACCGCCCTCGGCGTCGACCTGCGCCACGGGGGAGCGCAGGGGCACCACCCGCTGACCGTGCGCGCCGCCGGGATCGAGGGCGGCGACCTCACCCTGGACGCGGGGGAGTCGTCCCAGTACCTCACCGCGCTGCTGATGCTCGGGCCGCTCACCGCGAAGGGGCTGCGCATCGAGGTCACCGAGCTGGTCTCCGCGCCGTACGTCGAGATCACCCTCGCGATGATGCGCGATTTCGGCGTGGAGGTACTGCGGGAGGGGAACACCTTCACCGTCCCTCCCGGCGGCTACCGGGCCACCGCCTACGCCGTCGAGCCTGACGCCTCCACCGCGAGCTACTTCTTCGCCGCCGCGGCCCTCACCGGCCGCGAGGTCACCGTCCCCGGCCTCGGCATCGGCGCCCTCCAGGGCGACCTGCGCTTCGTCGACGTCCTGCGGGACATGGGCGCCGAGGTGAGCGTCGGCGCCGACGCCACCACCGTCCGCTCCACCGGCCGGCTGCGCGGCACCACCGTCAACATGCGCGACATCTCCGACACCATGCCGACCCTCGCCGCGATCGCGCCGTACGCGGACGGGCCCGTCATCATCGAGGACGTCGCCAACACCCGCGTCAAGGAGTGCGACCGGCTGGAGGCGTGCGCCGAGAACCTCCGCGCCATGGGCATCACCGTCCACACCGGTCCGGACCGGATCGAGATCCACCCCGGCACGCCGAAGCCCACCGAGATCGCCACCCGCGGCGACCACCGCATCGTGATGTCCTTCGCCGTCGCCGGACTGCGCACACCCGGCCTGACGTACGACGACCCCGGCTGCGTACGCAAGACGTTCCCGCGCTTCCACGAGGTGTTCGCCGACTTCGCGCACGACCTCGAAGGGCGCTGAACGGGGTCGCGGGACCGGCTCACCCGGGACGCGCTGTCCTCGCACACAGCCGGAGCGGCAACAATGGGGGACATGAGCGAAAGCCCCGCCCCCCTCGCCGATCCGCATCTCCTCTTCGACGCCGCGGACGGCCGCCGGGATCTCGTGATCCTCGGCTCCACCGGGTCCATCGGCACCCAGGCCATCGACCTGGTCCTGCGCAACCCCGACCGCTTCCGCGTCACGGCGCTCTCGGCCGCCGGCGGCCGGGTCGCCCTGCTGGCCGAGCAGGCCCGCCGGCTGCGCGTGAACACGGTCGCGGTCGCCGCCGAGGACGCGGTCCCCGCCCTGCGCGAGGCGCTGCGGGACCAGTACGGGGCCGGTGAGCCGCTCCCCGAGCTCCTCGCCGGACCCGATGCGGCCACCACTCTCGCCGCGAGCGCCTGCCACACGGTGCTCAACGGCATCACCGGCTCCATCGGGCTCGCCCCGACCCTCGCCGCCCTGAAGGCGGGCCGCACGCTCGCCCTCGCCAACAAGGAGTCGCTGATCGTCGGCGGCCCGCTGGTGAAGGCGCTCGCCGCCCCCGGTCAGATCATCCCGGTCGACTCCGAGCACGCCGCGCTCTTCCAGGCGCTGGCCGCGGGCACCCGCGCCGACGTCCGCAAACTCGTCGTCACCGCCTCCGGCGGACCCTTCCGGGGCCGTACGCGCGAGGAGCTGGCCGACGTCACCCGCGAGCAGGCGCTCGCCCACCCGACCTGGGCCATGGGACCGGTCATCACGATCAACTCCGCGACCCTGGTCAACAAGGGTCTTGAGGTCATCGAGGCGCACCTCCTCTACGACATCCCGTTCGACCGCATCGAGGTCGTGGTCCACCCGCAGTCCTACGTGCACTCGATGGTGGAATTCAGCGACGGCTCCACGCTCGCCCAGGCCACCCCGCCGGACATGGGCGGCCCCATCGCCATCGGTCTCGGCTGGCCCCAGCGGGTCCCGGACGCGGCCCCCGCCTTCGACTGGTCGAGGGCCTCCACCTGGGAGTTCTTCCCGCTGGACACCGAGGCCTTCCCGTCCGTCGGTCTCGCCCGGCACGTCGGCGGGCTCGGCGGCACCGCACCCGCCGTGTTCAACGCCGCCAACGAGGAATGCGTCGACGCTTTCCTCGCCAGGCAGCTGCCCTTCAACGGAATCATGGATACGGTCACGGCTGTGGTGTCCGAACACGGCACCCCCGCCCCGGGAACCTCGCTCAGCGTCGCGGACGTCCTCGAAGCGGAAACGTGGGCCCGCGCACGGGCCCGGGAACTCTCGGCGAAAGCGACAGCGGAGGCGCACGCATGAGTCTGACCTCGATCCTGCTGACGGTCCTGGGGATCGCCGTCTTCGTCGTGGGCCTGCTCTTCTCCATCGCCTGGCACGAGCTGGGCCACCTCTCCACGGCCAAGATGTTCGGCATCCGGGTCCCGCAGTACATGGTCGGCTTCGGCCCGACGCTCTGGTCGAAGAGGAAGGGCGACACGGAGTACGGCATCAAGGCCATCCCGGCCGGCGGCTACATCCGCATGATCGGGATGTTCCCGCCGGGCCCCGACGGCCGCCTCGAAGCCCGCTCCACCTCCCCGTGGCGCGGCATGATCGAGGACGCCCGCTCCGCCGCCTTCGAGGAGCTCCAGCCGGGCGACGAGAAGCGGCTCTTCTACACGCGCAAGCCGTGGAAGCGCGTCATCGTCATGTTCGCCGGCCCCTTCATGAACCTGGTCCTCGCGGTCGCCATCTTCATGGGCGTCGCGATGACCTTCGGCTTCCAGACCCAGACCACCGAGGTCGGCGGCGTCCAGCAGTGCGTGATCGCCCAGAGCGAGAACCGCGACAAGTGCGCGCCGAAGGACCCCGTCTCGCCCGCCAAGGCCGCCGGGCTCCAGGAGGGCGACAAGATCGTCGCCTTCGCCGGGGCGAAGGTCGACGACTGGGCGACGCTCTCGGACCGCATCCGCGAGACGATCGGCCCCGCCACCATCGTCGTCGAACGCGACGGCAAGGAAGTCACGCTCAACGCCGTACTGCTCAAGAACGAGGTCGCCGAGAAGGACAGCAAAGGCGAAATCATCCCGAAGAAGTTCGTCGATGCGGGCTACCTCGGCTTCGCCGCCCGGACCGAGATCGTGCCGCTCGGCTTCGGCGACTCCGTCGTCCGCATGGGCGACATGATCGAGAACGGCGTCGACTCCATCATCGCGCTGCCCTCCAAGATCCCCGCCCTCTGGGACGCGGCCTTCAGCGACGGCGAACGGGCCGACGACTCGCCGGTCGGCGTGGTCGGCGCGGCCCGGATCGGCGGCGAGGTGATGAACCTCGACATCCCGGCGCAGAACCAGGTCGCGATGATGCTGTTCCTGCTCGCCGGCTTCAACCTCTCGCTGTTCCTGTTCAACATGCTCCCGCTGCTCCCGCTCGACGGCGGGCACATCGCGGGCGCGTTGTGGGAGTCTCTGCGGCGCAATGTGGCCAAGGTCTTCCGGCGCCCTGACCCGGGCCCGTTCGACGTGGCCCGGCTGATGCCGGTCGCCTATGTGGTCGCCGGACTCTTCATCTGCTTCACGCTGCTGGTCCTGGTGGCCGACATCGTGAACCCGGTGAAAATCAGCTGACCGCCCCTCGCACCCCTCGCGCCCCACAGGTGTCGGCCGGGCACACACGTCGTGTCCGGCCGGTCACCGAGGGGTGGACATGTCGACACGGGTGCGTCCGCCCGGGCTCCGGTGCCGTAACCTCGAAGCCTGGAGCCCGCCGATCTCGGGACCTTGATCCACACCTTGGGGATGCACAGCGCATGACTGCGATTTCTCTCGGAATGCCGGCCGTTCCGACCAAGCTCGCCGACCGAAGGGTCAGCCGACAGATCCAGGTCGGCACGGTCGCGGTCGGCGGCGACGCACCCGTTTCCGTGCAGTCGATGACGACGACCCGTACGTCGGACATCGGCGCCACGCTCCAGCAGATCGCCGAGCTGACGGCGTCTGGCTGCCAGATCGTCCGGGTCGCGTGCCCGACGCAGGACGACGCCGACGCGCTCGCCACGATCGCCCGGAAGTCGCAGATCCCGGTGATCGCCGACATCCACTTCCAGCCGAAGTACGTCTTCGCGGCGATCGACGCCGGCTGCGCGGCCGTCCGGGTCAACCCGGGCAACATCAAGCAGTTCGACGACAAGGTCAAGGAGATCGCCAAGGCGGCCTCCGAGACCCGCACCCCGATCCGGATCGGCGTCAACGCCGGCTCCCTGGACGCGCGGCTCCTGAAGAAGTACGGCAAGGCCACCCCCGAGGCCCTCGTCGAGTCCGCCCTGTGGGAGGCGTCCCTCTTCGAGGAGCACGGCTTCGGCGACATCAAGATCTCGGTCAAGCACAACGACCCGGTCGTCATGGTCAACGCCTACCGCCAGCTCGCCGCCCAGAGCGACTACCCGCTCCACCTCGGCGTCACCGAGGCCGGACCGGCGTTCCAGGGCACCATCAAGTCGGCCGTCGCGTTCGGCGCCCTGCTCTCCGAGGGCATCGGCGACACCATCCGCGTCTCCCTCTCGGCCCCGCCGGCCGAGGAGGTCAAGGTCGGCCTGCAGATCCTGGAGGCGCTGAACCTCAAGCAGCGCCGCCTGGAGATCGTCTCCTGCCCGTCCTGCGGCCGCGCCCAGGTCGACGTCTACAAGCTCGCCGACCAGGTCAGCGCCGGCCTGGAGGGCATGGAGGTCCCGCTGCGCGTCGCCGTCATGGGCTGCGTCGTCAACGGCCCCGGTGAGGCCCGCGAGGCCGACCTCGGCGTCGCCTCCGGCAACGGCAAGGGCCAGATCTTCGTGAAGGGCGAGGTCATCAAGACCGTCCCCGAGTCGAAGATCGTCGAGACCCTCATCGAAGAGGCTCTGAAGATCGCCGAGCAGATGGAGAAGGACGGCATCGCGTCCGGCGAACCCCAGGTCTCCATCGGCGCCTGATCTGCGCCTTTCCACGCCATGACCGCCCCGCCGGGCTCCGTGCCCGGCGGGGCGGCGGTGTCTCCGGGAACCGGCTCCCGGACTCCAGCGGTGTTCGAGAGGTTTGTCGGTTACAGTGCGGAAATCAGCAGACCGTATGGTGAGGCCCCCTCGTGTTGACGCAGACCACCACCCGGGTCCTCGAACCCAGCGACCTCGGCGCCGCACTCGCCATTCTCGAGAGCGAGCCCGTGGCCAACGCCTTCGTGACGTCCCGCGTGCAGGTCGCGGGGCTCGACCCCTGGCGCCTCGGCGGCGAGATGTGGGGCTGGTACGCCGACGGCAGGCTCCGCTCCCTGTGTTACTCCGGCGCCAACCTCGTCCCCATCTGCGCCGGACCCGAAGCCGTCCGGGCCTTCGCCGACCGGGCCCGCAGGGCCGGCCGCCGCTGCTCCTCCATCGTCGGCCCCGCCGAGCCCACCACCCAGCTCTGGCGGCTCCTCGAACCCACCTGGGGGCCCGCCCGCGAGGTCCGCGGCAACCAGCCCCTCATGGTCACCGAGAGCCCGGCCGCCGACGTCACACCCGACCCGCTCGTCCGCCGCATCCGCAAGGACGAGATGGAGGTCCTGATGCCGGCCTGCGTCGCGATGTTCACCGAGGAGGTCGGCATCTCCCCACTCGCCGGCGACGGCGGCCTCCTCTACCAGGCCCGCGTCGCCGAACTCATCAGCACCGGCCGCTCCTTCGCCCGCATCGACGACGGCAAGGTCGTCTTCAAGGCGGAGATCGGCGCGGCCACCCCCCAGGCCTGCCAGATCCAGGGCGTCTGGGTCGCCCCCGAACACCGCGGCAAGGGCCTCTCCGAAACGGGCATGGCCGCCGTTCTGCGCTACGCCCTGGCCGACGTGGCCCCCGTCGTCAGCCTGTACGTGAACGACTACAACACCCCCGCCCGCAAGGCCTACCAGCGCGTCGGCTTCCGCGAGGTCGGCGCGTTCATGAGCGTCCTGTTCTGAACCGCCGCGCTTACCCGGGAGCCCGCCCCGGCCAGTAGGGTTCCGGCATGGCAGCCCCCGCAGAAGGCCCCCCAGCACCCGACGCCGAGATCGGCCCCGTCGACCTCGCCGCCCGCGTCGACGAAGCCCTGCACGTCCAGGCGGCCGCCTTCGGACTCAGCCAGGACGAGATCGACGTACGCCGCCACATCGTCCTCAGGCACCTGGAACACCCCCGCGCCCGGGCACTCGGCGCCACCGCCCCCGACGGCCGGCTCCTCGGCTTCGTCTACGGGCTGCCCAACGACCGCACCCAGTGGTGGTCCACCGTCGTCGAGCCCTATCTGCGGGCCACGGGGACCGACGGTTGGCTCGACGACTCCTTCGTCATCACCGAACTCCACGTCCTCCCCGGCCACCAGCAGCGCGGCATCGGCCGCACGCTGATCACCACCATCACCGACGCCGTCGACCACCCCCGGTCGATCCTGTCGGCGATCGACAAGGACAGCCCCGCCCGCGCCCTCTACCGCTCGCTCGGCTACCGCGACCTGGCCCGCCAGGTCGTCTTCCCGAGCGCCCCGCAGCCGTATGCCGTCATGGGCGCACCCCTCCCACTGCTGCGCCCGAGCTGAATGGATTTCCGCCCGCCCGCACCGCCCGGTTAACCTCGGGCTCACCACTTTCGCGAGCAGGAGTTCACCATGGCCCAGGTCCAGCGCATGTCCCGATTGATGATCAAGACACTGCGCGACGACCCGGCGGACGCCGAGACGCTCAGCCACAAGCTGCTGGTGCGCGCCGGATACGTCCGCCGCAACGCGGCCGGCATCTGGTCCTGGCTGCCGCTCGGCAAGAAGGTCCTGGACAACATCTCAGGCGTCGTCCGCGAGGAGATGGACGCCATCGGCGCCCAGGAGGTCCTGCTCCCCGCCCTGCTGCCCAAGGAGCCCTACGAGGCGTCCGGCCGCTGGGAGGAGTACGGCGACCTGCTCTTCCGCCTCAAGGACCGCAAGGGCGGCGACTACCTCCTCGGCCCCACCCACGAGGAGATCTTCACCCAGACCGTCAAGGACCAGTGCACGTCCTACAAGGACCTGCCGGTGATGCTCTACCAGATCCAGACGAAGTACCGCGACGAGGCCCGCCCCCGCTCCGGCGTGCTCCGCGGCCGCGAGTTCCAGATGAAGGACTCGTACAGCTTCGACACCACCGACGAGGGCCTCGCGCACTCGTACGCCCTGCACCGGGCCGCGTACATCAAGATCTTCGAGCGCCTGGGCCTCGACCACCGCATCGTCTCCGCCGTCTCCGGCGCGATGGGCGGCTCCGCCTCCGAGGAGTTCCTGGCCCCCGCGGCCGCCGGTGAGGACACCTTCGCCGACTGCCCGAACTGCGACTACGCCGCCAACACCGAGGCCGTGACCTTCGCGCTCGCCCCGGTCGACGGCTCGGCGCACGGTGCGGTCGAGGAGCTGGACACCCCCGACACCCCGACCATCGAGACCCTCGCCGAGCACCTCGGGGTCCCGGCCTCCGCCACCCTGAAGAACCTGCTGGTCAAGGTGGACGGCGAGATCGTCGCCGTCGGCGTCCCCGGCCACCGCGAGGTCGACCTCGGCAAGCTGGGCGAGCACCTGGCCCCCGCCGTCGTCGAGCTGGTCACCGCCGAGGACTTCGTCGGCCGCGACGACCTCGTACGCGGTTACGTCGGCCCCCAGGGCCTGGAGAAGGTCCGCTACCTCGCCGACCCCCGCGTCGCCCCCGGCACCTCCTGGATCACCGGCGCCAACAAGGAGGGCAAGCACGCGAAGAACGTCGTCGCGGGCCGCGACTTCGAGGTCGACGAGTACCTGGACGTCGTCGTCGTCGAGGAGGGCGACCCCTGCCCCACGTGCGGCACCGGCCTGGTCCTGGACCGCGCCATCGAGATCGGCCACATCTTCCAGCTCGGCCGCAAGTACGCCGACACCTTCCAGCTCGACGTGCTGGGCCAGCAGGGCAAGCCCGTCCGCGTCACGATGGGCTCGTACGGCATCGGCGTCTCCCGCGCCGTCGCCGCCCTCACCGAGCAGACCGCCGACGACAAGGGCCTGTGCTGGCCCCGCGAGATCGCCCCGGCCGACGTCCACGTCGTCGCCGCGGGCAAGGCCCTCCAGACAGAGCTGGCCCTCGACGTCTCGGAGAAGCTCAACGCGGCGGGCCTGCGGGTCCTGGTCGACGACCGCCCCGGCGTCTCGCCCGGCGTGAAGTTCACCGACTCCGAGCTGATCGGCGTGCCCAAGATCCTGGTCGCCGGCCGCCGCTCCGCCGACGGCGTCCTGGAGCTGAAGGACCGCCGCACCGGCGAGCGCGAGGAACTGACCGTCGACGAGGCCATCGCCCGCCTGACGGCCGACCTGGCCTGATCCCCCGGATCGCGTACGAGGAGGGCCCCCGCACACCGTGTGCGGGGGCCCTCCTCGTACGTACGGCGAACCGTTACAGCCAGCCCGCGAACTCCAGGTTCACCTCGCCCATCTGACGCCGCCCCTCGGCCAGCGCACGGGTGCCCGACTCGACCGCCCGGAACAGCGTCCAGCCGTGCAGCCGCGCCTGCTCCACCTCCAGCGACTCCGCCAGCTTCCTGACCCGCCGCCGCGCCGTCGCCGGGCCGCCGGGGGAGGCGATCAGATCCTCCGCCCGGTCCCGCACCAGCCGCGCCAGGTCGTAGGCGCGCTCGCCCACCAGCGGCTCGGGTCCCACCGTCAGCCACGGCGCGCGCTCCCCGGACAGCACCTTGCTCTGCCGGAAGTTGCCGTGCAGCAATAGGAGTTCGGGCTCCCCCTCGACCAGCTCCGCCCGGGCAGCGAGCGCCGCGTCCACCAGCGGCGCCAGCTCCGGGTCGGCCGCGGCGGCCGCCCGCATCCCGGCGCTCTGCCGTTCGGTCCGCGTGGCCACCGTCTCGAAGGCGTGCCCGGCGGGTGGCTCCACCCACAGCCGGCGCAGCGTGCCCGCCGCCTCCAGCAGGGCCTTCGCCTCCGGCAGCGAGCGCAGCGACACCTCGTGGTGCAGCCGCTCCAGCAGCAGCGCCCCGGACGCGTCGAGCTCCGCTCCGGCCGGTGCCGGGGAGTCCAGCGGCTTCACCGCGCCCCAGCCGTTCCAGTGCTCCAGCGCCGCCCGCTCCAGCTCCGGC
Organism: Streptomyces globisporus C-1027; assembly: GCF_000261345.2. NCBI lineage: Bacteria > Bacillati > Actinomycetota > Actinomycetes > Kitasatosporales > Streptomycetaceae > Streptomyces > Streptomyces globisporus. The sequence goes on from NZ_CP013738.1 coordinate 5,968,123, forward strand.
CCTGCGACCGGCGGGGCGAGCTTCAGCGCGGCCGGGGTCCCGTCCGCCCGCCGTACCAGGGCCACCAGGGAGCTGCGCCCGCCGGGGGCGGCCACCCGCTCCACGGTGAGGCCGTCCTCGGCGGCCAGCGCCCGCTCGGTCAGCGCGGGGAGCCCGGCCAGCCAGTCGGCCGCCGCGGCGTCCCCGTACATCTCACCGAGAGCGCGCACCAGGCGCTGCGGCGGTTCGCAACCCATACGTCGTGTGTTCCCTTTCCCGATCCTTCGGATCAGCGCGTTCCGTCCGCGCCCGCGGCCTCCACCGGCCCCGTCTCGGCCGGATCCGCACCGGCGGCCCGCTCGGCGAGCCCCGGAAAGGCTACGTTGCCGCCCCGCCACCGGGCCGACCGCACCGCGGCCTCCCGCAGCGCGCCCGCCGCGTCCCCCCGCCGCTCACCCTCGGTGGCCCGTACGAGATCGGCGTAGGCGCCCGCGATCCGGTCCTCCAGGACCGCGGCGAGCCGCACCGCGGCCCGCTCGTCCGGCACGGCGAACGGCAGGGCGTACGCCGCGTTCGCGGCCACCGGGCGCCCGCCCAGGTCCCGGGCGGTGCGCGCCAGCGCGTCCCGGCGGGCCCGGTGCGCGTCGTGCGCCGCGCGGGCCTCGGCCCCCTGCTTCCCGTCGAGACGGCCGCCGAGCACCCCGTACCCGTACACCGCGGCGTGCTCGGCGGCCAGGGCGGCCTGGACGGCGGTCAGCTCGGGGGAGTCGGCGTCGGAGTCGTCATCGGACCGCCGGATCGAACGGGTGCTCATACGGCTGTCTCCTCGGCCAGTTCGGTCAGCAGATACGCGTGCGCCGCGGCGGCCGCCGCCACCGAGGCCAGCAGCCGGGCCGGCTCCGGCCCGGCCGTGAGCAGGGCCTCGCCGTACCCGTCGGCCCGGCGGCGCTCGGCGGCGGCCAGCTCCCGCACCGCGGTCCTCGGGTCGGCCGACACCGGACCGGCGGGTGCCGGAGGGGCGTCGTCACCCTTCGGCGCGCCCTTCTTCGGTTCGCCCTTCGCGCGCGGCGGTGCCAGTGCCTTCCCGTGCTCGGCCACGGCCGCCCGCAGCGGTTCGAGACCCGCCGCCGTGGCCGGATGCGCCTCGGCCACCAGGTCGTACTGCGCCAGCAGGAGGGCGCCGTCGCGCACCGCCTTCTCGCGCAGCGCCCTCTCGGCCTTCGCGGTGGCCCGCGCGGGCTTTTTCCCCCCGGCGTCTTCGTCGTCGCCCCCGCAGCCGGTCAGCACCGCACCCAGGGCCAGAGCTCCCGTCGCGGTGAGCGCCCCCCTGCGCGTCGTCCCCGTGCGCCGCACGTTTCTCCTTCGGGCCTGGACCGGTCCTGACAGGATCTGTCCTGATGTGATCACCGCAGGCGAGCGTACCCGCGGCCGAGCGGCAGGCGGACGGCAACACCCCTGGCGACCGGATACCCTTTGACCTGACGCACGACGATCCCCACAACAGCACACGCGGCCGAGGAGTCACCCGGATGAGCACCACCCAGAGCGAGAGGCTGCGCGGGCTGCTGGAACCGCTCGTCAGCGCGCAGCAGCTGGACCTCGAGGAGATCGAGGTGTCCCGGGCCGGCCGACGGGGAGTGCTGCGGATCATCGTGGACTCCGACGAGGGCGTCGAGCTGGACGCCTGTGCGGAGCTGAGCCGCGCGATCTCCCAGAAGCTGGACGAGACCGACGCGATGGGCGACGGCGAGTACGTCCTCGAAGTCAGCTCCCCCGGCGCGGACCGCCCGCTGACCGAGCACCGCCACTACGTACGCGCCACCGGCCGGCTGGCCAGATTCCATCTGACCGGCGACGGCTCCGGTGAGCTGGTCGCCCGCATCCTCGCCGTCGACGAGGACGGGCTCGACCTCGAAGTGCCCGGCGTCAAGGGCCGCAAGCCCACCGCCCGCCGCCTCGCCTTCGACGAGATCGCCAAGGCGCGCGTGGAGATCGAATTCAACCGCAAGGACAAGAAGGAAGAGGAGGCGTAGCCGTGGACATCGATGTGAAGCTTCTGAAGGGCTTGGCGCAGGACAAGGAGATCCCCTTCGACGTGCTCGTCGGGGCGATCGAGTCGGCCCTCCTCATCGCGTACCACCGCACCGACGGCAGCTACCGCCGCGCGCGCGTGAAGCTCGACGAGAACGGCCACGTCACCGTGTGGGCCAAGGAGGACCCGGCCGACCTCGAAGAGGGCCAGGAGCCCAAGGAGTTCGACGACACCCCCTCCGGATTCGGCCGCATCGCCGCGACCACCGCCAAGCAGGTCATCCTGCAGCGGCTGCGCGACGCCGAGGACGACAAGACCTTCGGCGAGTACGCCGGGCACGAGGGCGATGTCGTCACGGGCGTCGTCCAGCAGGGCAAGGACCCCAAGAACGTCCTGGTCGACATCGGCAAGCTGGAAGCCATCCTTCCGGTGCAGGAGCAGGTCCCGGGCGAGGAGTACACCCACGGCCTGCGTCTGCGTACGTACGTCGTCCGGGTCGCCAAGGGCGTCCGCGGCCCGTCGGTGACGCTCTCGCGCACCCACCCCAACCTGGTGAAGAAGCTCTTCGCGCTGGAGGTCCCGGAGATCGCGGACGGCTCGGTGGTCATCGAGGCCATCGCCCGCGAGGCCGGTCACCGCACCAAGATCGCCGTTCGCTCCACCCGTGCGGGACTGAACCCCAAGGGCGCCTGCATCGGCCCGATGGGCAGCCGGGTCCGCAACGTGATGGCCGAGCTGCACGGCGAGAAGATCGACATCGTGGACTGGTCCGACGACCCGGCCGAGATGGTCGCCAACGCGCTCTCGCCCGCCCGGGTGAGCAAGGTCGAGGTCGTCGACCTCGGCGCCCGCTCCGCCCGCGTCACCGTGCCGGACTACCAGCTGTCGCTGGCGATCGGCAAGGAGGGGCAGAACGCCCGCCTCGCCGCCCGCCTCACCGGCTGGCGGATCGACATCCGGCCGGACACCGAGACGGACGAGGAGCGGGAGAACGCCGACCGCGAGCGGGCCGAGCGGGCCCGGGAGCGCTCGGAAAGGCGTTGACCCGGAGCCGCTCCAGGGAATAGATCTTGGACGCACGCCGCTGAGATCACGACAACATCCGTTCGATTTTTGCCCCAAAGGGGTGAGGTCGGTACGGGGAGGTAGACTTAAACGTGTCTGGCCGGACGCAAGCCCGCGCTCGCCCCGAGCGAACCTGTGTGGGATGCCGGGAGCGAGTGATCAAGAGCGAGCTGCTGCGCATCGTGGTGGACGAGGGCGCCTGCGCCCCTGATCCACGCGGTACGCTGCCCGGCCGGGGTGCATATGTGCACCCCACCTCTGTCTGTCTCGACCTGGCGGTTCGCCGCCGGGCGTTCCCCCGGGCCTTCAAGGCCAAGGGGCCGTTCGACACCGCGGCACTCACGCGGTTCGTCGAACGGGTGACACCGTAAGAAAGTGAACGGCACGGGACCCCGTGCGGTCAGGTACCTCGCGAGTTGGAAGTAGGTCGAGATTGCGATGAGCACTCGATGAGTACGCGATGAGTACGCCCATGAAGTAGCGACGGTCCGGCGGTAACCCGGACCTCAAAGGAGCGAAGTGGCTAAGGTCCGGGTATACGAACTCGCCAAGGAGTTCGGCGTCGAGAGCAAGGTCGTCATGGCCAAGCTCCAAGAACTCGGTGAATTCGTCCGTTCGGCGTCCTCGACGATCGAGGCGCCGGTTGTACGCAAGTTGACCGACGCACTGCAGGGGCCCGGCGGCAACGCCGGCAAGCCCGCTGCCAAGCCTGGCGCGCCTCGCAAGGCGACGCCCGCGAAGCCCGCAGCGCCCTCCCCGGCCGCTGCGGCACGTCCCGCTGCCCCGAAGCCCGGCGCCCCGGCCCCCAAGCCGGCCGCCGCCGAGGCCCCCAGCAGCACCCCGGCAGCGCCCTCCGCGCCGTCGGCGGGCCCCCGTCCGGGCCCGAAGCCCGCGCCGAAGGCGGCCCCGGTGACCCCGGTCCCGGCCGCCGAGTTCTCGGCTCCGGCGCCCGAGCGCCCGGCTGCCCCGCAGGCCCCGCGTCCCGCCGGCGCCACCCCCGGTCCCCGTCCCACGCCCGCCCGTCCGGCTCCGGCCGGCGGTCAGCGTGACGGCGGCCGTGACGGTGGCCAGCGTGACGGCGGCCGTGGTGGCGAGCGTGGCGGCGACCGCCCCGCGCGTCCCGTCGGCCAGGGCGCCCCGCGCCCCGGCGGCGCCCGTCCGGCCGGTCCCCGTCCGGGCAACAACCCCTTCACCTCCGGCGGCTCCACCGGCATGGCGCGCCCCTCGGCGCCCCGTCCCGGCGGTGCCCCGCGCCCCGGTGGCGGCTCGGAGCGCCCCGGCGCCCCGCGTCCGCAGGGCGGCCCCGGCGGCGCCCCGCGCCCCCAGGGCGGTCAGGGTCAGGGCGGTGCCCGTCCCACTCCGGGCGGCATGCCCCGTCCGCAGGCTCCGCGTCCCGGCGGCGGTCCCGCCGGTAACCGCCCGAACCCGGGCATGATGCCGCAGCGTCCCGCTGCCGGCCCGCGTCCCGGTCCCGGCGGCGGTGGCCGTGGTCCCGGCGGTGGCGGTCGTCCCGGCGGTGCCGGTGGCGGTCGTCCCGGTGGCGGCGGCTTCGCCGGTCGTCCCGGTGGCGGCGGTGGCGGCGGCTTCGCCGGCCGTCCGGCCGGTCCCGGTGGTGGCGGCGGTGCCGGTCGTCCCGGTGGCGGCGGCGGCTTCGGCGGTCGTCCCGGCTTCGGTGGCCGTCCGGGTGGTCCCGGTGGCCGCGGTGGCACGCAGGGTGCGTTCGGCCGTCCCGGCGGTCCGGCGCGTCGTGGCCGTAAGTCGAAGCGGCAGAGGCGCCAGGAGTACGAGGCCATGCAGGCCCCGTCGGTCGGCGGCGTCATGCTGCCCCGCGGCAACGGACAGGCCGTCCGGCTGTCGCGCGGCGCCTCGCTCACCGACTTCGCGGAGAAGATCAACGCCAACCCGGCGTCGCTCGTCGCCGTGATGATGAACCTCGGCGAGATGGTCACCGCCACGCAGTCCGTTTCCGACGAGACGCTCCGGCTTCTCGCCGAGGAGATGAACTACGTCCTGGAGATCGTCAGCCCCGAGGAGGAGGACCGCGAGCTGCTCGAGTCCTTCGACATCGAGTTCGGCGAGGACGAGGGCGGCGAAGAGGCTCTGGTCTCCCGTCCGCCGGTCGTGACCGTCATGGGTCACGTCGACCACGGTAAGACCCGACTCCTCGACGCGATCCGCAAGACCAACGTGGTCGCGGGCGAGGCCGGTGGCATCACCCAGCACATCGGTGCCTACCAGGTCACGACCGACGTCAACGACGAAGAGCGCAAGATCACCTTCATCGACACCCCGGGTCACGAGGCGTTCACCGCCATGCGTGCCCGTGGTGCGAAGTCGACCGACATCGCGATCCTCGTGGTGGCGGCCAACGACGGTGTGATGCCCCAGACGATCGAGGCGCTGAACCACGCCAAGGCGGCCGAGGTGCCGATCGTGGTCGCGGTCAACAAGATCGACGTCGAGGGCGCCGACCCGACCAAGGTGCGCGGTCAGCTCACCGAGTTCGGTCTGGTGGCCGAGGAGTACGGCGGCGACACCATGTTCGTCGACATCTCCGCCAAGCAGAGCCTCAACATCGAGGCGCTGCTGGAGGCCGTCGTCCTCACCGCCGACGCCTCGCTCGACCTGCGGGCCAACCCTGAGCAGGACGCGCAGGGTATTGCGATCGAGTCCCACCTCGACCGCGGTCGCGGTGCCGTCTCGACCGTCCTGGTCCAGCGCGGAACGCTGCGCATCGGCGACACGGTTGTCGTCGGCGACGCGTACGGCCGCGTCCGCGCCATGCTCGACGACAACGGTCAGAACGTCCAGGAAGCGGGTCCCTCGACCCCCGTCCTGGTGCTCGGTCTCACCAACGTCCCGGGCGCCGGCGACAACCTCCTGGTGGTCGACGAGGACCGTACGGCCCGTCAGATCGCCGAGAAGCGCGCCGCCCGCGAGCGCAACGCCAACTTCGCCCGCAAGGGCGTCCGGTTCTCCCTGGAGAACCTGGACGAGGCGCTCAAGGCCGGTCTGGTCCAGGAGCTCAACCTCATCATCAAGGGCGACGCGTCCGGTTCGGTGGAGGCTCTCGAGTCCTCGCTGCTCCAGCTCGACGTCGGTGAAGAGGTCGACATCCGGATCCTGCACCGCGGTGTGGGTGCGGTCACCGAGTCGGACATCAACCTGGCGACGGGTTCCGACGCCATCGTGATCGGCTTCAACGTGCGCGCCGCAGGGCGTGCCGAGCAGATGGCCGAGCGCGAAGGCGTGGACGTCCGGTACTACTCGGTCATCTACCAGGCGATCGAAGAGATCGAAGCGGCCCTCAAGGGCCTGCTCAAGCCGGAGTACGAAGAGGTCGAGCTCGGCACGGCGGAGATCCGCGAGATCTTCCGCTCGTCCAAGCTGGGCAACATCGCCGGTGTGCTGGTCCGCTCCGGCGAGGTCAAGCGCAACACCAAGGCGCGCCTGCTGCGCGATGGCAAGGTCATCGCGGAGAACCTCAACATCTCCGGTCTGCGCCGCTTCAAGGACGACGTCACCGAGATCCGCGAAGGCTTCGAGGGCGGTATCAACCTCGGAAACTTCAACGACATCAAGATCGACGACGTCATCGCGACGTACGAGATGCGTGAGAAGCCGCGAGGCTGATCCGCGGGAGATCCGGAGGGGGTGCGTGAGTCACTCACGGACCCTCCCCACCCCGGTTCCGCAAGGAGCCGGAGGGATTTCGGAGGGGCTCCGCGAGTCGACTCGCGGAGCCCCTCCACCACGGTCGGAGCCGGTCGACGGGTCGTATTTCCGTCGATCGGCTCCGGCCGTTCCGGTACGGTTCTGATGTCCCCGGCAAGCTCTGGCGGGGCACGAACCCGAACCGGCGGGACATCCGGACACACATGTATGTGGGGACCCTGTCCTTCGATCTGCTCCTCGGCGACGTACGGTCGTTGAAGGAGAAGCGTTCCGTCGTCCGCCCGATCGTCGCCGAACTCCAACGCAAGTTCGCGGTGAGTGTGGCCGAGACCGGCGGGCAGAATCTCCACCGCAGGGCCGAGATCGGCCTTGCCGTGGTCTCCGGTGACACCGGACACCTCACGGACGTGCTGGACCGCTGCGAGCGGCTGGTCGCGGGACGCCCCGAGGTGGAGCTGCTGTCGGTCAGACGGCGGCTGCACACTGACGAAGACTGACAGTCGAGCGAAATCAGAAGGAAGAGTGACGGACCGGTGACCGACAACGCGCGGGCCCGCAAGCTGGCCGATCGCATCCAGGTCGTGGTCGCGGAGACCCTGGACCGGCGAATCAAGGATCCGCGGCTGGGATTCGTGACGATCACGGACGCCCGGGTCACCGGCGACCTGCGGGAGGCCACGGTCTTCTACACGGTCTACGGCGACGACGAGGAGCGCGCGGCCTCCGCGGCCGCGCTGGAGAGCGCCAAGGGCGTTCTGCGCTCCGAGGTGGGCCGGCAGACCGGGGTGCGGTTCACGCCGACCCTGGCCTTCGTGCCGGACGCCCTCCCGGACAACGCCCGCACCATCGAGGACCTCCTCGACAAGGCGCGGGCCAAGGACGCGGAGGTGCGCCAGGTCTCCACCGGAGCGACGTACGCCGGTGAGGCCGACCCGTACCGCAAGCCCGAGGACGAGGACGACGAGGCGGACACCCCCGGCTCGACCGACAAGAACGAGGGCCCCGCCTCCGCATGACCGAGCAGACCACCACGCCGGACGGCCTTGTCATCGTCGACAAGCCGTCCGGCTTCACTTCGCACGACGTCGTCGCCAAGATGCGCGGCATCGCCCGTACGCGACGCGTCGGCCACGCCGGCACGCTGGACCCGATGGCGACCGGGGTCCTGGTGCTCGGCGTCCAGCGGGCCACCAAGCTCCTGGGCCACCTCGCCCTGACCGAGAAGGAGTATCTCGGCACGATCCGGCTCGGCCAGGACACCGTCACCGACGACGCCGAGGGCGAGATCACCTCGTCCACCGACGCCTCCGGGGTGACCCGGGAGGGCATCGACGCCGGGGTGGCCGCGCTGACCGGCGCGATCATGCAGGTGCCGTCCAAGGTCAGCGCCATCAAGATCGACGGCAAGCGGTCCTACGCGCGGGTGCGCGGCGGCGAGGAGTTCGAGATCCCGGCCCGCCCGGTGACCGTCTCCTCCTTCCGCGTCTACGACGTCCGCGAGGCGGTCGCCGAGGACGGCACCCCCGTCGTGGACCTCGTCGTCTCCGTCGTCTGCTCCTCCGGGACGTACATCCGGGCGCTGGCCCGCGACCTGGGCGCCGGGCTCGGCGTCGGCGGCCACCTGACGGCGCTGCGCCGCACCCGGGTCGGCCCGTACGGCCTGGACGCGGCCCGCACCCTGGACCAGCACCAGGAGGAGCTGACCGTGATGCCGGTCGCCGACGCGGCGAACGCGGCCTTCCCCCGCTGGGACGTCGACGAGAAGCGCGCCAAGCTGCTCCTCAACGGCGTACGGCTGGACATGCCCGCCTACCCGCCGGGGCCGGTCGCGGTCTTCGGGCCCGACGGCACGTTCCTCGTGCTCGTCGAGGAGGAGAAGGGCAAGGCCAAGAGCCTCGCCGTCTTCGCCTGACCCGAGGCGTGTCCGGCAGACTCGCTGACTGCCTGTCGCCCACGCGCCGACCGCTTGTCGTGGAGCGGGCACCACCCCCCAACCGGTGCCCGCTCCACCCTTTCCCCTCCCCGGCACCATCCCTGCTCCTCGGGGGACACGCTTATTCACCCCATTGGACGGGCGCTCGGAGTGAACAGCGGGGGCGCGGGGGGCGCTTTCCCCGTCCGCGCGCTCCGGGCGATCACCGGCGGCCTACCGTCGGACCATGGGCAGTGGGGACCGGTCGAAGCTGGTAAGAATCTGCGATCAGGCCGGCCGGCCGCGAGGGACGGGATTCGTCGCGGACGAGCGCGGCACGGTCGTCACCGCCCATCAGGCCGTCCTCTCCCCGGGCCCGCTCCTCCTGCACGGCACCGGCGGCCGCACCTGCTCCGTCGCCCCCGACGACATCACCGCGCTGCCTGCCCTCGGCCTCGCCCTCCTGCGCACCGGCGGACCCGACACCCTCGACGCCGAACCGCTGCCCATCGCCGGACGCGACCGCGCCGAGCCCGGCGGCTACGTCGACATCGCCGCCCACGGACGGCGCGAGGCCCGCGTGCTCGGCACCACCCCCGCCACGTACACCGCACCGGACGGCGTCGGCCACCCGGTCCCCGCCGCCCTGGAGCTGGCCCTCGGCACCGACGGGCGCGACGCCCTGCGCTCCGGCGGCGCGGCCATCGGCGGACCGGTCACCGACCCGGCCACCGGAGCGGTCCTCGGCATCCTCACCACCACCCTCACGGCCCCGCACGAGGCGGCCGGCCTCGCCCTCCCGATCACCCGGGGCACGGACGACACCCTGGACGCCCTGCTCCGCCGCAACGCCGCCGTCGCCCCCGCCTACGGCCCCCACCTCAACCTCGCCGGGGCCCTCCAGCTCACCGCCACCTCCGTCGCCTCCGCGGACGGCCCGAAGGCCCGCACCGCGCCCGTCGAGCGCGCGGACGTCCACGCCGAGCTGGCCGCCTTCGCCGCCGGTACGGGCCTGGTCCTCGGCCTCGTCGGCGCACCCGGCACCGGCCGCACCACCGAGCTGGCCGCCCTCGCCGCCCGCCGCGCCGACGGCGCACCCGCCCCCACGCTCTGGCTGCGCGGCGCGGACCTGCTGGCCGAGGACGTCTCGATCGCGGACGCCGCGAGCCGTACGCTCACCCGCTCCGCCCGGATCGTCACGGCGGCGGGCGCCCACGGCGACATGAGCACGGCCACCCCGGAGCGCGTCGCCAAGCTCGCCGCCGACGCCGGACACCCGCTCCTGGTGGTCCTCGACGGCCCCGAGGAGATGCCGCCGCTGCTCGCCCACCGGCTGGCCGACTGGACGCGCTCCACCCTCGGCTGGCTCCGCGAGAACACCGTCCGGCTCGTCGTCGCCTGCCGCCCCGAGCACTGGGAGACCGCGGGCGCCCTCTGGCCCCCGGACGCCCTGCACCGCCCGCACCGCCCCGCCCGCCGACTGCCGCCCGCCCTGCGGCTGGCCGACCTCACCCCCGAGCAGGCCGAAAGCGCCAAGGAGGCGTACGGCATCCCGCCCACCGCCCTGGCCCCCGGCCACGACCGGCACCCGCTGACCCTGCGGCTCCTCGCCGAAGTCCGCGCGGCTCTGCCCCCGGGCGTGCCGGGCCGCCCCGACACCGAGGACGTCTTCGGCGCCCACCTCGACCTGCTGTGCGTGCGCGCCGCTGTCCGGATCGCGGCCGCCGCCGACGAGCAGCCCCGCGGCGCGGCCGTGCGCCGGCTGGCCGCCCGGGTGGCGGGCCAGGTCCACGAGGCGGCCCGCCGCTGTCTGGGCCCGGGCCAGGGCGAGCTGGACCGGGCGGCGTTCGAGGAGATCTTCCCCTGGCGCACCGGCTGGGCCTCCGCCGTGCTCACCGAAGGGCTCCTCGTCCCCGCCGGGGCGGGCTACCGCTTCGCCCACGAGGAGCTCGGCGACTGGGTGCAGGGCGCCCACCTCGACCTGGACGCGGCCCTGCGCTCCCTCGTGCACCGCTGGCACCGGGGGAGCACCGGGACGGTGCGTCCGCCGAGCGCCGAGGGCGAACCCCGCTCCCTGCCCGTGCCCCGGCACCGCATCGGGCCGGTGATCCAGGCGATGGTGCTCCTGGGCCGCCGCCAGGGCACCGCCGCCCTCGCGCACCGGATGGCCGACCTCATCGAGGCGCTGGACCGGCTCTGGACCGACGAAGGACCGCGCGACGAGGACGCCGCCTGGTGGGCGGCCCACCTGCTGAACGGCAGCCTGCTGCGGGTGACCGACGCCCGCCCGTATCTCGGCGTCCTGCGGGTCCTCGCCGGGCGTATCACCCGCCGCTCCGCAGCCCCCGAAGGACCCGGGGACCTCGGGGCGTACGGCGAGTTCGGGCCCTGGTTCTGGCGGCGGCTCCGGCTGCCCGAGGAGGACCGGATCGACCTGCTCCGCCGCCTGGTGCCCGCCGACGGGCTGCCCCGCACCGACGGCGACGAACGGTATCTGGACGCGGTCGCCCGCCGCCTCGCCCTCGACGCCCCGGCCGTCCAGCCGCTGCTGTGCCGCTGGTTCACCGACGAACGCCCGCTGCTCGTGGGCCCCGACGCCCCGGACGTACCCCTGCGCCCCACCGTCGCCGCCGCCGCGCAGGCCCTGCTGTACGCCCGCCGCGAGCTGGACCTCGACGGCCTCGCCGACGCGCTGATCGCCACCCCGCACCAGCGCGCCGGAGAGCTGCTCGCCGCCCTCGCGGAGGACGAGCCGACCGCGCTCTGCCGGGCCGTCGAGCGCTGGGCCCGCGACGAGGACCGCCCGGCCCGCCGCTCCGCCGCCGCCCGCTACGCCGGACTCCTCCAGCAGCGGGTCACCGCCGAGGGCGACCGGGCCCTGCTGCGCTCCGCCGCCGAGATCCTGCTGGAGCGCCCCGAGGACGCCGGCCTGCACGCCGCCGCGCACACCCTCCTCGTCCGCGACCCGAAGGCCCGGGGCCGTCATCTCCCGGGCGCCCTGCGGGCGTTCGCCGCCGGAGACCCCCGGCTGCCCGTCGAACTGCTCGCCGAGGTGTTCCCGTCCCACCAGGAGCCGGTCCTCGCCGCCCTCCGCGCCCGCCTCGCCCGCCCCGGCGACGGCGGGGGAGCGGTGCTGCGGGCCCTGGCCGGCCTCGACACGCCCGCGCTCGCGCTGCACGTCGCCGGGCTCGTACGGGAGTACATCGACGCCCACCCCGACGACGGCACCCACGCCGCCGAGTACGTCGACCTCCGCCTGGAGCACGGCCCGGCCGCCCGCGCCCTGCTGCTGCCCCTGGTCACCGGGCTGCTGAGGGACCGCCCCGCACCGCCCCCGGTGCGTGCCGCGCTCGCCGCCGTCCTCGCCGGGCCGGGCAGCGCGGACTCCCGGCCGCTGCGGGCCGAGCTGCTGGAGGTGCTGCTGGAGTTCGAGCAGACCACCGGCCGCAACCCGGACGTGCTGGAAGCCCTGCTCCGGGCCGCCGCTCTGGGCTCCGAGCGGCGCCCCGAGATCCGTACCCGCGCCCTCGTCCACCGCACCGGCATGCTGCTGGTCCGCACCCCCGAAGGCGCCGCCCGCTTCGACCGGGGCCTGGTCGAGTGCGCCCGAGAGGTGCCCGGCTTCGCCGCCCTCGTCACCCGCTGGCTGGCCGACGCCCCCGAGGTGTGGGCGGCGGTCGTGGGCCCGAGCGCCCGGCGCACGGTGGAGGCGTTGGAGACATCACGTCCGTCCATGCCGATGCCGATGCAGGCGGCGGGACGTGAGCATGGCAGTCTTAGACCTGCGTAATCGACATACACACGTACACAGGTTCGGGCGAGGAGCGGTCACAGTGCAGCGCTGGCGTGGCTTGGAGGACATCCCCCAGGACTGGGGACGCAGCGTCGTCACCATCGGCTCCTACGACGGCGTGCACCGCGGCCACCAGCTGATCATCGGCCGGGCCGTCGAGCGCGCCCGTGAGCTGGGCGTCCCGTCGGTCGTCGTCACCTTCGACCCGCACCCCAGCGAGGTCGTCCGCCCCGGCAGCCACCCGCCGCTGCTCGCCCCGCACCACCGCCGCGCGGACCTGATGGCGGAGCTGGGCGTGGACGCCCTGCTGATCCTGCCGTTCACCGCCGAGTTCTCGAAGCTGTCGCCCGCCGACTTCATCGCGAAGGTCCTCGTCGACCGCCTCCACGCCAAGGCCGTCATCGAGGGCCCCAACTTCCGCTTCGGCCACAAGGCCGCGGGGAACGTCGCGCTGCTGACCGAGCTGGGCGCCACCTACGACTACACCGTCGAGGTCATCGACCTGTACGTCACCGGAGAGGCGGGCGGCGGACAGCCGTTCTCCTCCACGCTCACCCGCCGCCTGATCGCCGAGGGCGACGTCGCCGGAGCCGCCGAGATCCTCGGCCGCCCGCACCGGGTCGAGGGCATCGTCGTGCGCGGCGCCCAGCGCGGCCGTGAGCTGGGCTTCCCGACGGCCAACGTCGAGACCCTGCCGCACACCGCGATCCCCGCCGACGGCGTGTACGCCGGCTGGCTGGAGGTGGACGGCGAGTCGATGCCCGCCGCGATCTCGGTCGGCACGAACCCGCAGTTCGACGGCACGGAGCGGACGGTGGAGGCGTACGCCATCGACCGCGTCGACCTCGATCTCTACGGGCTGCACGTGGCCGTCGACTTCCTCGCGTACGTCCGCGGCATGCTGAAGTTCGACTCGATCGACGACCTCCTGGTCGCCATGGCCGCCGATGTGAAGCGCTCCAGCGAGCTGACCGCCGCGTACGACCGCACCCACTGACGTACGCCGGGGGCGTGCGCCCCGCTCCGCGACGACGGATGCTGACAGGGTGCGCGACATCCTGCCCGACCTCCGTGCCCGGTGCGCCGACGGCGTCCCCCTCGCCCTGGCGACCGTCGTCGCCGTGCACGGCAGCGCGCCCCGCGACCCTGGCGCCGTCATGGCCGTCGACGCGGCGGGCACGGTGGTGGGCAGCGTCTCCGGGGGCTGCGTCGAGGGCGATCTGTACGAGGTCGCCCGCGAGGTCCTGGCTGGTGCGGGACCGCGCGTGGTGGCGTACGGGATCAGCGACGACGAGGCGTTCGGCGTCGGGCTGACGTGCGGCGGCACCATCGAGGTGCTGGTGCGCCCATACGTCTCGGCAGCCGAACTGGCGGATCTCGCCGCTCTCCTGGACCTGATCGCCGCCGACCGTCCGGTGGCCGAGGCGACCGTCCTGTCCGGCGCGGCGGAGACCGGGGCCCGCCTGGTGGTCCGCCCCTCCGACGCCGGGCCCACCACCGGCACGCTCGGCTCCGAAGGGCTCGACGCCGCCGTCACCGACGACGCCCGCGGCCTGCTGGCCCAGGGCCACACCACGATCCAGTGGTACGGGACGCACGGCCAGCGCCGGATGCAGGAGGTGGCCGTCTTCATCCGGACGTACGCCCCGCCGCCCCGCATGCTCGTCTTCGGCGCGATCGACCACGCGGCCGCCACCGCCCGCATCGGCTCGTTCCTCGGCTACCGGGTCACCGTCTGCGACGCCCGCCCCGCCTTCGCCACCCGGGAACGCTTCCCCACGGCCGACGAGGTGGTCCGCGCCTGGCCGCACACCTACCTGGAGTCCACCGAGGTCGACGCCCGCACGGTGATCTGCGTCCTGACCCACGACCCGAAGTTCGACGTCCCCCTGCTCCTCGCGGCCCTGCGCACGCCCGCCGCGTACATCGGAGTGATGGGCAGCCGCCGCACCCACCACGACCGGCTCGCCCGGCTGCGCGAGGCCGGGGCGGACGAAGCGGCTCTCTCCCGCCTCGCCTCACCCGTGGGTCTCGACCTCGGAGCCCGTACGCCGGAGGAGACGGCGGTCTCCATCGCCGCCGAGGTCATCCAGCACCGCTGGGGCGGGACGGGACGGCCGCTGGGGGAGCTGACGGGGGCGATCCACCACGGTGAAACGTCATGACACCGTCTTCGCACCGTCCCGAGCCGCTTCCTCCCGTTGCGCGCCGTCCTCGCGGGAGCGGTCCATGGCCCGCCACTCGGGCCGCACTCCGGCCAGGGTGGTGGTGAGGAAGTACGCGGCCCCGCAGACGAGCAGCACCGGAGTCAGCCCGGCGGCCGTCACCGCCGCCCCGGCGAGCAGCCCGCCTAGGGGGATGCCGGACCAGGCCAGCGAGTCCCCGAGGGCGTTGACCCGGCCCAGCATCCGGCGCGGCACCCGTTCGACGAGCACGGCACCCAGGACGGGGTTGATGAACCCGGCCCCGAACCCGCTGACGGCGAAGACGGCCAGCACCACGGCCAGGGGGGCGTCCACCGCGAGGACCAGGAACCGCGGGGCCCCGGCCAGCAGGAACCCGAGGAGGAACACCGCCCTGCGGGGCAGCCTGTGGGCGGCCATCGCGGCGATGAGGCTCCCTCCGACCGCTGCGGCCCCCAGTGCTGTGCTGACCAGGCCGATCGCCGCCGGGCCGTTCCCGGACTCCTCGGCCCACACAGGGACCATGAGGGTGGTCAGCGCGGCGTCCAGCAGGTTGGTGATCCCGACCACGACGATGACGGCGAGCAGCAACGGCTCGCCCCGCAGGAAGGTGAAGCCCTCGCCGAACCGCCGCCAGTAGCCCGGTTCCTGGGCGTCGGCGGATGCTGCCGGGTCCACGGCCGGACGCCCCGTGCCGCGCGGCAGTGCGACCGCGACGATCACCGAACCGAGGACGAAGCAGCCCGCGTTGACGACCAGACCGGTCATGGGGCCGAGCAGCGCGACCAGGACGCCGCCCGCCGCCGGGCCGATGGTGGAGGCGAGCCGTTCGATCACGCCGGACAGGCCCATGGCCCGTTCCAGGGGTGTACCGGCGCGCTCGGCGGCCTCCGGAACCATGACCTCTTTTGCCAGGTCGCCCGGGCCGCGAGCGGCCCCGATCACCGCGACCAGGCCCAGCAGGACGGGGAAGGAGAGCAGGTCCAGGGTGTGCAGCAGAGGGATCGACGCGGCGGCGGCCGCGCTCGCCAGGTCCGTGGTCCAGGAGACGGTCCGGGGGCCCGTCCGGTCCACCAGTGGGCCGGACAGCGCCTTGACCAGGACGTACGGTGCCATCTCGCAGAAGGCGACCAGCCCGGTCCGGGTGGCGCTGCCCGTGCTGACGAGGACGAACCAGGGCAGGGCGATCAGGGAGATCCGGGTGCCGGTGACGGAAGCGGCGATGGCGGCCAGTACCCCGGCCAGCGGCCGTAAGGACCGCTTGCCCGATAGGGCGGGCCCTTCGTGCGTCACGGTGTCTCCTCTTCCGGAGCGGGCGTGTTCAGCTCGGGCAGGATGTGCGTGATGAGGCCGACGCGCTCCGCACCCGCCGGGGCGGTCGCCGCGTTCTCCGGGGTGTCCCGTCGGTAGCGACCGATGACGTCCCCCAACTCCTGGTAGAGCGCGGCAGTTTCCTCGGGGGTGAGGCGCAGCACCCAGTCGCTCAGATCGAACCGCTCCCGCCAGACGCGGGGCATCGTCTGGAGCTCGTTCAGCGTCTGACGGGTGCGCAGGGCGTAGATGGAGGCGACGGACTGCTGGTAGGCGAGGGCGGCCTCCGGTTCCCGCTCCGCCAGCTCCGGGTCGTTGAACCAGGTCGACCGGTGCACCGAACGCCACCAGCGCTCGCGGGCGTTGCCGCGCTCCGTGTCCTCCTCGACGAAGCCCGCCGCGCCGAGCTGACGGAGGTGGTAGCTGGCCGTCCCGGAGTTCACCCCCAGCCGCTCCGCGAGCCGGGTGGCCGTGGACGGGCCGTGCTTCCGCAGCAGCCCGACCACCTGCACACGGACCGGATGCGCCATGGCGCGCAGCCCTTTGGCGTCCAGGACGACCGATCCCTCGTCCTGTGAGGGGTCGTCAGAAAGGTGCGACGTGGTGTCTGTCATGCGGCAGACTCTAAACCGCAAAGATTTCTTCGCAAAGACTTATTCGCGAAGAACTCTTTGCGGTCGGTCGCGGCGGGAGCGTCGACGCCTTGCCGACCGATGAATTCCTCGGGGCCCGGCGGTCATCATCTGAGGACCGCCGGAAGACGCGCGTCCGTACCGAAGGAGACGCCGTGGCCAAGCTCATCTACTCCATGATCACCTCGCTCGACGGCTACGCCGAGGCGGCGGAGGGCGGCCTCGGCACCGGGGCCGAGGATCCGGAGGTCCACACCTTTGTCAACGACCTCTTCCGGCCGGTCGGCACCTACCTCTACGGCCGGCGCATGTACGAGACGATGGTCTACTGGGAGACCGCGCTCGACGAGCCGGACCAGCCCCCGCACATCGCGCAGTACGCCCGCGACTGGCAGGCCGCCGAGAAGGTCGTGTACTCCACGACGCTCGACGCGGTGTCCAGCGCGAAGACCCGCATCGAGCGGTCCTTCGACCCGGACGCGGTGCGCCGCCTGAAGGCCGAGGCGGACGCCGACCTCACCGTCGATGGCCCGAACCTCGCGGCTCAGGCCATCGCGGCAGGTCTGGTGGACGAGTACCACCTGTTCATCACCACGAGCGTGGTCGGCGGCGGCAAGCGGTTCTTCCCCGACGGCGTGCGCCTCGACCTCGAACTGGTCGAGGAGCGCGCCTTCGCCGCGAGCGGGCTGATCTACGCCCGCTACCGGACCCGCTGAGGGCCACCGGCCTCAGGCCGTCGGTACGTCGGCGTGCCCGCCCACGCCGTCTCCGGCGCACGCCGCCGCCCAGTGGCACGCCACCTGCGCCTCCCCGCCCCCGTTCAGCACCGGCAGATCCACCGTGCGGCAGGCCTCGGCCACGCCCGCCCGCTCCGCCTCGCCCGAGGCCAGGACCTGGCAGCGGACGTGGAACCGGCAGCCCGAGGGCACCTTCGAGGGGTCCGGCGGCTCGCCGGCCAGCACCACCGGTTCGCCCTCCGCCTCCGGGAGGACGGACAGCAGGGCCCGGGTGTACGGGTGCTGAGGGGCCGTGAGCAGTTGCTCGACCGGGCCCGTCTCGACGATCCGGCCCAGATACATCACCGCCACCCGGTCCGCGATGTTCCAGGCGAGCCCCAGGTCATGGGTCACCACCAGCGCCGAGAGCCCCAGCTCGTCCCGCAGGCGCAGCAGGAGCGCCAGGATCTCGCCCCGTACCGACGCGTCCAGCGAGGCCACCGGCTCGTCGGCCACGATCAGCTCCGGCTCCAGCACCAGCGCCCCGGCGATCACGACGCGCTGGCGCTGACCGCCCGACAGCTCGTGCGGGAAGCGCAGGAAGAACCGCTCCGGGGGGCGCAGGCCGGCCCGGGAGAGGGCATCCGAGACGGCCGCCCGCTCGTCCCCCGCGTACCCGTGGATGCGCAGGCCCTCCGCCACCGCGTCGTACACCGTGTGCCGGGGGTTGAGCGAGCCGCTGGGGTCCTGGAGGACCAGTTGCACGCGTTTGCGGTACGCCTTCAGCGCCCGGCCCGCGTAGTCGAGCGGGGCGCCGCCGAAGGTGACCCGCCCCGAGGTGGGCGGGACCAGGCCGAGCAGGGACCGGGCCAGCGTGGTCTTGCCGCACCCGGACTCGCCGACCAGCGCGACGATCTCGCCGGGCCGGATGTCCAGGTCGACGCCGTCGACGGCCCGGGCGGTGGCGGCCCCGCGCCGGCCGGGGAACGCGACCTTCAGCTCCTCGGCGCTGAGGAGGGGGGCGGTGCTGACGAGGGGCGAGGGCGTGGTGCTCAAGAGGTGCTCCTTGCTTCGTCGTCCCCGGGCTGTGTGCCGTCCGCGTGTGCGCCCTTGGCGTCGGGATACGCGCCGTCCGGGCGTGCGCTTGTGGCGTCGGGATACGCGCCGTCCGGGTGTGCGCCGTCCACGTCCACCAGGACGCAGGCCGCCCGGCGCTCCGTCCCGGCCTCCCGCAGCTCCTGGTCCTCGGTGTCGCAGACGTCCAGCGCCACCGGGCACCGCGGATGGAACGTGCAGCCGCCCGGCAGCGCGGCCGGGTCCGGCGGGTCGCCCGGCAGCCCGCGCGGGGCGTGCCGCGAGGACAGGTCCCCGATCTTCGGGAACGCGGCGGAGAGGGCCTTGCCGTACGGGTGGCGGGCGTCCGTGTACACCTCCGCCGCCGGGCCCTCCTCCACGACCCGGCCCGCGTACATCACCGAGAGCCGGTCGCAGGTGTCGGCGAGCACCGCGAGGTCGTGGCTGATCATGATCAGGCCGACGTTCTGGTCGGACACCAGCTGCTCGATCAGGCGCAGGATCTGCGCCTGGATCATCACGTCCAGCGCGGTCGTCGGTTCGTCCGCGACGATCAGCCGCGGATCGCAGGCGAGCGCCATCGCGATCATCACGCGCTGGCGCTGCCCGCCGGACAGCTCGTGCGGATACGCCTGCGCGCGGGCGGCGGGCAGGCCCACCTGTTCCAGCAGCTCTCCGGCGCGCTTGCGGGCGGCGGCCGGGGTGGCCTTGCTGTGCAGCAGGATCGGTTCGGCGATCTGGTCCCCGACCCGGTGCACGGCGTTCAGCGAGTGCATCGCGCCCTGGAAGACGATCGACGCGCCCGCCCAGCGGACCGCCCGCAGCCGGCCCCACTTCATGGTGAGGATGTCCTCGCCGTCCAGCAGGATCTCGCCGCTCAGCTTCGCCGTCGCGGGCAGGAGGCGGAGCAGGGCCAGGGCCAGGGTGGACTTGCCGCAGCCGGACTCCCCGGCGATGCCGAGCTTCTGCCCGGCCTCGACCCGCAGATCGACTCCCCGCACGGCGGGGACGGCGTCGGCCCCGCCGCCGTAGGTGACGGTCAGATTCCGCACCTCCAGGAGCGGGGGATCGCCGACCGGCTCCGAGAGGCCGGGCGATCCTGACGGGTCCGGGTTCGGCGTGGTGGTCGTGGTCGTGGCGGTCAACGGGACACCCCCAGCTTGGGGTTGAGCACGGACTCGATGGTGCGGCCGCACAGCGTGAAGGCGAGGGCGACCACGGCGATGGCGAGTCCGGGCGGAGCGAGGTACCACCAGTTGCCGGAGGAGACCGCCCCGGCCTCACGGGCGTCCTGGAGCAGACCGCCCCAGGAGACGATCGTGGGATCGCTGAGCCCGAGGAAGGCGAGGGTGGCTTCGGTGAGGATGGCGGTGGAGATCACGAGCGTGGTCTGGGCGAGCACCAGCGGCATCACATTGGGCAGGACGTGCCGCGACATGATGTGCCCGTGGCCGCCGCCGAGCGCCCGCGAGCGTTCGATGTACGGGCGGGACTCGACGGACAGCGTCTGGGCGCGGACCAGGCGGGCGGTCGTCGGCCAGGTCGTCACGCCGATCGCCAGGATCGTCGTCCAGATCGACCGGGAGAGGACCGTGGCCAGGGCGATGGCCAGCACGAGCGTCGGCATCACCAGGAACCAGTCCGTCACCCGCATGATGACGGTGGCGTACCAGCCCTTGAAGTGGCCCGCGGTGATCCCGATCAGGGTGCCGATCGCCACGGACAGGAAGGCGGCGAGCAGCCCGACCGTCAGCGACACCCGCGTGCCCCACAGCATCAGGGCCAGCAGGCTGCGCCCGAACTGGTCGGTCCCGAGGGGGAATTCACCGCTCGGCTCCTCCAGCGGGCCGCCCGGGGCGTTCGTCACGCTCTGCGAGTCGGCACCGACCAGCAGCGGGGCGGTCAGCGCCAGCAGGGCGATCACCGCGAGCACGGCGAGCCCGACGAGGCCGGCGCGGTGCGTGCGGTACTGCCGCCAGAAGCGGGCCACCGCCTGCCGCCGCCGGGCCCGGGTCAGGGCGCGCGGGCTCTGTGCCCGTACCTCCCCGGGGGGCTTGCGGGCGTCCGGCTCCTGCGGTTCGGAGGGCTTCTCCGTCGACGTCGTCATCGGCCCACCCGGGGATCGAGCAGCGGATAGATCACATCGGCGAGCGTGTTCATCAGGATCACCGCGGCGGCGAACACGAAGAACAGCGCCTGCACCAACGGCAGGTCGGGCACGCTCAGCGCCTGGTAGAAGAGGCCGCCGAGGCCCGGCCACGAGAACACCGTCTCCACCAGGATCGCCCCCGCCACCGTCGTACCGAGGTTGACGAAGAGAAGCGTCACGGTGGGCAGCATCGCGTTCGGCACGGCGTGCTTCCGGCGCACGAGGTCGTCGCGCAGTCCCTTGGCGCGGGCCGTCGTCAGGTAGTCGCTGCCCATCTCGTCGAGCAGCGAGGAGCGCATCACCAGCAGGGTGCGCGCGTACTCCACGGCGACCAGCGTGACGACGGGCAGCACCAGGTGGTGGGCGATGTCCAGCACCCGGTCGAAGCCCTCGGTGTCGCCGGACTCCATACCGCCGGTCGGGAACATCCCGGGGATCGGGCCGATGCCCACCGACAGGGTGATGATGAGGAGCAGACCGAGCCAGAACGACGGCACCGAGTACAGGGTCAGCGCGAACGCCGTGTTGACCCGGTCCCCGGCACTGCCGTTGCGCCACGCGGAGCGCGCGCCCAGCCAGATGCCGAGCAGCGTGTAGATGACGAAGGCGGTGCCGGTCAGCAGCAGAGTGGCGGGCAGCGCCTCGGTGATCTTGTCGACGACCGGGGCGCGGAACTGGTACGACGTACCGAAGTCGCCGGTCAGCGCCTTGCCGCAGTACTGCGTGAACTGCTGCCACAGCGGCAGGTCGAGCCCGAACTCACGGCGCATCGCCGCGATCTGTTCGGTCGACACCTGACGGCCGCCGGTCATCTGCTTGACCGGGTCTCCGGGGATCAGGCGGAAGAGGAAGAAGCTGGTGACGAGGACGGCGAAGAGGGAGACGGCCGCCCCGGCGAGCTTGCCCGCCGCGTAGCGGGCGTAGGCGGCCGTACTGCGGGAGCGCGGGGAGCGGGCCGACGGCCCGGCCGGAGCCGGCCCGCCGGATGCGGTGCTCTCCACGCCCGCCGCGCCCTTCAGCAGGGCGGGGGTGCTTTCTGAGCTCATGGACTATTCACGGTCTTCCGCGGTGGAGCGGCGACGCATGGCGAACAGGAGTCCGCCACCGGCGAGGACGACGACGGCGATCCCGACCCCGACGAGCACCCCGGTGGAGGAGCCACCGGAGTCGGAGGAACCGGATGAGGAGGCCCCGGCGGCCGGGACCGCCGACCACCAGCTCCAGTAACCGTCCTGGCCGTAGATGTTGCCCGCGGCCGACGGCATGGTGGTGATGGACTCGATGTGGTCGGTGCGGTAGGCCTCGACGGCATTCGGGTACGCCATGACGTTCATGTACCCGGTGTCGTACAGCCGCGACTCCAGTTGCTTGACCAGATCCGCCCGCTTGGCGGGGTCGTACTCCGCCAGTTGCTTCTTGTAGAGGTCGTCGTACTGCTTGTCGCAGATGAAGTTGTCCGTCGCGGCCGATTCCTTCGCCTTGGCCGGCAGGGCGGCGCAGGTGTGGATGGAGAGGACGAAGTCGGGGTCGGGGTTGACGGACCAGCCGTCGAAGGCGAGGTCGTACTCACCGGCGTACCAGGGGTCGGAAACGTTGTCGAGGCAGTCGACCTTCAGCCCGATGCCCTGCTCGCCCCACCACTCCTGGAGGTACTTGCCGATCGCCTTGTCGTTGGGGTCGGTGGCGTGGCAGAGGATGCGGAAGTCGAGCGGCTTGCCGTCCTTGCCGACGCGCTTGCCCGCGCCGTTCTTCTTGTACCCGGCCTCGTCGAGGAGAGAGGCCGCCTTCGCCGGGTCGTAGGCGAGCTTCTGACCGTCCGCGGGCTTCCAGAAGTAGTTGCCGAAGCGCGGCGGGATGTAGCCCTCGCCCTCGACGGCGTGGCCCTGGAAGACCTTGTCGATGATCGTCTTGCGGTCGACCGCCATGAACAGTGCGTGCCGCACCTTCTGGTCCAGCAGCGCCGGGTGTCCGTCGCCGAACTTCTGCCCGTCCTTGGTCCGCGCCCCGGGGTTGACGGCGAGCGCGAAGAAGCGGCGGCCCGGCGCGTCGTTCACCTTGATGTCCGGGGCCTTCTCCAGCGAGGCGGACTGGGCGGGCGTCAGGCTGGGGCTGCCCGCGACGAACGAGACCTCACCCTTGCGCAGGGCGGCCACGGCCGCGTCCTGGTCCTTGTAGTAGCGGAAGACCAGCTCGTCGAACTTGGGCGACCCGCGCCAGAAGTCCTTGTTGGCCTTCAGCTTCACAAAGCTGTCGACCTTGTAGTCCGTCAGGATGAACGGACCGTTCCCCACGACGGGGAAGTCCTTGTCGTTGTTGAACTTCGAGAAGTCGCCGACCTTCTCCCAGACGTGCCGGGGCACGATCGGGACGTCGAGCGCGGCCATCGTGGCCTGCGGCTCCTTGAGCTTGATGACCAGCTTGTCCTTGCTGGGGGCGGTCACCTTCTCGAAGTTGCCGACGAAGCTGCCGTTGGAGGTGGCCGCGCCCTCGTCGGTCATCATCTTGTTGAACGTCCAGGCCGCGTCCTCGGCGGTGGCCTGCTGCCCGTCGGACCACTTCGAGTCCGAGCGGATCGTGTACGTCCACGTCAGCTTGTCCGCGGAGGGCTCCCATGCGGTGGCCAGGCCCGGGATCGCCTTGTTGTCCTTGGCGTCGTAGTTGGTGAGGTAGTCGTACATCAGCCGGTGGATGCTCGTGCTGACGAGTCGCTGCGCCAGGAACGGGCTGAGGGAGTCGACGCTCTGCGCGACGGCGACCGTGAGCGTCGTCTTCCCGTCGTCGGCGCGGGCCTCGGAGGGCGCGGGCGCGAGCGGGTTGCCCGGGACGACGGACCCGGCGGCGAGCGCCAGGGCTGCCGCTCCGGAGGCCAGCAGGAGGCGTAGGCGTCGGCGTGGCCGGACGGAGTGGTGAGGAACTCTTGTGACCATGGACGGGGACCTCGCGTCATCACTCGCTGAAGAAGGCGGGCAGATCTCTGGTTCGCCAGTTGGTGATGCGAAGGTCTATCAGCGGTGGTCGAGCCTCGTCAACGGTGTGTCAAACCGCGTGTGGGCTGCGGGAATGCGGAAGGGCTCGCACCGCGTGAGCGATGCGAGCCCTCATTGGTCTAAACCACTTCGGCCGTTTCGGCGGCCCTCCCGCCGGCCTACTGCTGGGGTGCCGGCGGCGGCTGCGGAGGCGTCTGCTGCCAGCCGGCCGGAGGCACGGGGCCCTGCAGATCGGGCTGGCCTGCCGGGTTGGCCTGTCCGCCCTGCTGCTCCGGCTGCCCCTGCTGCGGCATGCCTGCCCCGGGCGCACCGGGCCCGCCCTGCGGGGGAGGCGACTGCTGCCATCCGTTCTGCGGTCCGCCCGGTGCCGCCTGCGGCGGGTAGGGAACCTGGGACGCGCCCGGCTGACCGGCCGTCTGATATCCCCCGTACGGCGGCTGCCCGCCGTAGGGCTGACCGCTGTAGGGCTGCTGGCCCGGCTGGCCCGGCTGGGGCTGCCCGGGGTGCTGCGGCTGCGGGGCCTGCTGCGGGTAGGGCTGGCCGGGGCCGGGCTGCTGCGGCGCGTACGGCTGCTGACCGGGGATCTGCTGGCCCGGGGTCTGCCGGCCGGGGAACTGGTGGCCAGGGACCGGCTGTCCTGCTGCGGGTTGTCCGGGCATCGGCTGGCCGGGGGCGCCCGGCTGGGCCGGGACCTGCTGGCCCGGGGCCGGATAGCCCTGCTGGCCGGGCATCGGCGGGGCGAACTGCGGCGGCGGGTTCTGGCCGTCCGCCGTCCACAGCCCCTGCTGCTGCTGGGCCCGCGCGAAGTCCTCGGCCACCAGCGCCGAGAGGTGGAAGTACGCCTCACGGGTCTTGGGCCGCATCATGTCGAGGTCGACCTCTGCGCCCGCCGCCAGGTGCTCGTCGAACGGTACGACGACTACGCCGCGGCAGCGCGTCTCGAAGTGCTGCACGATGTCGTCCACCTTGATCATCTTGCCGGTCTCGCGGACCCCGGAGATGACGGTGAGCGAACGCTGCACCAGATCCGCGTACCCGTGCGCCGACAGCCAGTCCAGCGTCGTGGAGGCGCTGGAGGCCCCGTCGACCGAGGGGGTCGAGATGATGATCAGCTGGTCGGCGAGGTCGAGGACCCCGCGCATCGCGCTGTAGAGGAGGCCGGTGCCCGAGTCGGTGAGGATGATCGGGTACTGCTTGCCGAGGACCTCGATCGCGCGCCGGTAGTCCTCGTCGTTGAACGTCGTCGAGACCGCCGGGTCCACGTCGTTGGCGATGATCTCCAGACCGGAGGGCGCCTGCGAGGTGAACCGGCGGATGTCCATGTACGAGTTGAGGTACGGGATCGCCTGGACCAGGTCCCGGATGGTCGCCCCGGTCTCCCGGCGCACGCGGCGGCCCAGCGTGCCGGCGTCCGGGTTGGCGTCGATGGCGAGGATCTTGTCCTGCCGCTCGGTGGCCAGCGTCGAACCGAGGGCGGTGGTCGTGGTGGTCTTGCCCACGCCGCCCTTGAGGCTGATGACGGCGATGCGGTAGCAGGACAGCACCGGCGTACGGATCAGCTCCAGCTTCCGCAGCCGCTCGGCTTCCTCCTTCTTGCCGCCCAGCTTGAACCGGGAGGCGGCGGAGGGGTTACGGCTGCTCTTGGCCTTCTGCTTGCCCCGCACCAGCCGGTCGGAGGAGAGCTCGACGGCCGCGGTGTACCCGAGCGGGGCGCCCGGCACGGACCGCTCGCGCTGGTCGTGGGCGACGGGGGTGGGCCAGGCGCCCCCCGCACGCGGGTCGACGGGCTGCTGCTGCTGATGCGGCTGGGGCTGGGCTTGGGGCTGCTGCCCGTACGCCTCCGGCTGCTGCGGGGCGACGGGCGCGGGGAGATTCGGGGTGCCCTGGGAGGGGAAGGGCGCGTGGGGCTGCGGCTGCTGGGGTGCGTTGGGCGACTGGCCCGGCTGACCCTGCTGCTGAGGCTGCTGAGGCTGCTGACCCGGCTGGCCGGTCTGCGGGAAGCCGTAGCCGCCCTGCGGCGGGAAGCCGTAACCGCCCGCGTTCTGGGGGGAGTGAGGGTGGGCCTGCGGCGGAAGCGATGCGCCCGGGACCTGGCCGGGGAACGGCTGCTGCTGGTGCGCCGGCTGGGGCGTCTGCGGCGGCTGGGCCGCCGGGCCCGCCTGGGGGAAGCCGTAGCCGCCGGGCACCTGATGCGCCGGGGCGGCACCGGGCCACTGCGCCGCGGGCTGCGGTGTGGAGGGTGCCGGAGCGGCCGGCTGGAAGGCGGGCGGCAGGGGCGGCAGCGCGCCGCCCTGCGCGGGCGGCGACCACGGCACCGGTGGGGCGGCGGCCTGCGGGGCGTCGGTGGCGGACGGAGGCGCGTCCTGGGGGGCGGCGTCCTGCGGCACGACGTCCTGCGCGCCCGCGTCCGTAACGGCGGCGTCGGGGGCGGCGGGTGCGTCACCGGCGCCCGGAGTCCCGTCCGTGCCGGTCCCGGCCGCATCGCCGCCCTTGGGGGCCGAGGCGTCCGCGGAGGCGGCTTCGGTGAGGGAGGCGGGGGAGGCCGACGGCTCGGAGGACGTACCGGAAGAGGACGTACCGGAAGAGGATGTACTGGAAAGGGGAGCGTTCTCGGAGTCCGTACCGGAGGAGGCCGAGGAGCGGTCGTTCTCGTCGCCCTTCGCATCGGCGTCGGACGCGCTGTCCGCGGCGGAGCCGGAACCGGCCCCGGCCTCGGACGCCGCCGCGTCCTCCGCCTCGCGCTCAGCGATCTCCCGCTTGAGCGCGGCGGGCGAGAACCGCATCGTCGCGCCGCTCTCCACATCGCCACCGCCGAACGGGCCGGCATCCGCGCTCTCCGCAGCCGGAACGGCAGGAGCCGGAGCGGCAGGAGCCTGCGCCTGCGGAGTCTCCGGAGCGGCGGGGGCGGCTGGGGCCTCCTCAGCCGCGGGGGCAACCGGCGCGGCGGGCGCCGGCGGAGTGGGCGCCCAGTTGGGCTCGAAGCCGCCGGGCGTCGCCGACAGGTCGGGCGAGGACAGGGGCGCACCGACCGGCGGCGGAGGGGGCGCCAGATGCGAGCCCGCTCCGCCCGACGAGTCCCCCGCCGCGTTCTGCGTGTACCAGGCGGGAGGGGTGTAGTCGATGGTGAACTCACCCGTCATCTCGGCGGGATCCGCGTCGGACGACTCGTCGACGGGCAGGTCCCATCCGCCGCGGATCTCGTCCCGATCGCCGTTCACTTTGCCTCCTGGTGTGGTCGAGCACCCTTGTGCCGTGGTGGGTGGGGGCGACCGTTCCCGATGTGCCGGTCCGCCCGGCTCTCCCCCTTGTTCGACGCGCATCACCTGCTCGCAGGTTTCTTCATGCCGCGCCCCACCCACCCTAATCGCCATCCGGCGAACTCAGGCAGGGCGTAGGGCACGGCAAAAGCCGCCCCACCGGCCATGTGTCACAGCCCGGTGAACCCCGTGTGAGGGAAGGGCGGTCGCGAGCCGGGCATTACCGGCCATACGCGCACAAGGCGAAGGGTGGAAGCTCACTTCGGCGGCCGTCCACCACCACGCCCGGCGTCCCCGCGGTGACGAGACCGCCCGACGCCGGACCTACGTGAGGTCGAACTCACCGTCGCGAGCGCCCAGGACGAACGCCGTCCACTCCGCCTCCGTGTACCGCAGGACGGTGTCCGGGTCCAGAGAGGAACGCATGGCGACGCCGCCGCCCGGCAGATGCGCGATCTCGACGCGCTCCTCGGCCTCCTCGGTGCCCGGGGCGCTGAGCCAGGTCACGTCGGAGATGTCGAGAGCGTAGAGCTCGTCCTTTTCCTGCTGGGTGCCCATGACGGCGTCCCTTCGATCGAACGGATTCGGTGCGTGGTCCATGTTCCCCGGCGCCAAGGGCGTTCGTGGGCCGAACGGGACAGGAATCAGTCCATCCGGCGAGCTGTGCCCAGCAGACCGGTCTCGGCGTCGGTCGGGTTCGTCATCACCCAATGGTGTTCGCGCCCCGCGACCCACAGGGTGACCCCGTCCGCCAGCGTGGGCAGCGCCTCGTACTCGGCGCGCGCGAGCCCCAGGATCCGGCCGATCTGCTCGGCCTCGCCGGGGGAGACCCGCTGGACGCCCACCAACGCCGAGGACCGCATCAACCGCGGTGCGACGGGGCTCAGATAGGGGAGCAGCGTCAGCACGGACTGCCACGGCGAGGACACCACCCGGCCACGCGGCGGCCGCATGCCGCAGTCCCGTACGACGACCACGGGGCTGCCCACGGTCGCACCCGTCGGCGGAACGCGGCCCACGTCGTACAGGGACACGCACTCAAGACCGGCGCCCGCCGCCTGGGCGAGCGTCGTCCAGGCCTGGACGCGACCGGTCTCGACCGCCACCCGGGCGCCGGTGCCCGCCGCCCGCAGCGCCAGGACCTGCGCCGTCCACAGCCCGCCGATCAGGGTGACGTCGTACGGCACCGGGCGATGGAACCCGATCAGCTGCGGCTTGTTGTTCGCGTCGTTGCCGATGATCACGCCGTCGTCGCCGACCGGCAGTGACAAGGCGCCCAGATGGTCCGCGGCGACGGTGTGCCCCGCGTGACGGGGGCCGCGCAGCCCGCGCCGGGGCTCGGTCCGGTTGCTCACTGTGCGCCTCCCAGCGGGAGCGTGGCCAGGACACCCGGCAACTGCTCGCGGTCCAGCCGTACCAGACCCACCTTGGCGTGCCGGGCGGCCTGCTCCAACGTCCGTCTCACACCGATGAGTTCGGTGTCCGAACCGCCGGTGACCCGGACATGGCCGGCCACACTCGTCGAGCCCTGGAGAGCCCCGCGGCGCACCGTCAGGCTGAACGTCGTCGCGTACGCGGGCACCGACGTCAGCAGCGCGACCAGCTGCGGCAGCGGCGTCGCACCCCGGCCCAGCTCGGGCCAGCGGTCCACCGCGTACGTGGTGTGCCAGCGGTCGTCGCACCGCCAGACCCGCGACGTCTCCGTGGTGCGCCGCTGCGGTGCGGCGTCCGGACGGCCCGCCCGCCCCGACAGGATGGGATTGGCACACGCGGAGGTGGCCACCGCCGAGTTCAGCTCGTCCTGGTCCAGCACGGCGGCCTGGAAACCGGCGCCCGTGACCCGGCTCGCCACATGGTCGGCGACCCGCACCAGACAGCGCTGCGCCCCCTCCATGCCGCCGCCGCGCGCCTCGATGGCCTCACGGCACAGCTCCGGATCCAGCTTCACCGCCACCCAGGTCATCCGCAGGGCGGGCGCACCGGTCTGGTCCTGCAGCGGCGCGTACGACAGCCGGGCCACCGACTGCTGCGGCAGATGAGGAGCGGGTGCGCACCGCACCTGCTGCACCAGCTGCGCCGACTCCGCCACGATGTCGTCCACCGTGAGGGCGTCGCCGAGCAGAGACAGCGGGAGCGACCGGGCGCCGAACGCGGGCCGCAGCGACTCGCCGCTCGCCTCGACCCGCACCACGGCGGTCAGGAACGTACCGTCGCCGAGCATCCCCACCGTCCGGTGGTTCCGGTCGACGTAGACGTGCGGGGCGAAGCCGGGAACGTTCTCGGCGACCGGGGCCAGCATCGGCTCGGCGTCCGCGGACGCCGGGGCGGCGGCGGCCCGGCGCCGGGCCCGGAGCCCGAGCGCGCTCGACGCCCAGTCCTGGAGCGCGCGGCCCCGTCGGCGTACCACCGCGAGCGCGACCAGCAGGCAGAGCAGCACGAGCGAGGGGATCAGCCACGCGCCGCCCAGCGCCGCACCCACGGCGGCGATCACGAGGCCCGCCTCGACGATCACCAGCTGCCGCAGCACCGGGCGCACCCGGTCGGTCCGCGAGATCGAACGCAGGGTCGCCGCAGCGGGCGCGGTCTGCCCGGGGGCGGCGGAACGCGAGGACGGATCGGCGGCCGGTGCGGGCGACTGGTTGCTGCGTTGCCTCCGGGAAGTCCCGGCGGCTCGACGGCCGGTCCGCCCGGTACGCTCGCGCGTAGCTGAACCCATCGCCGCGTTGCCCCCTCGTGTCCGTATTCACCGCTTTTTACACGGGTGTTGATCGGGTCGTCACCCTACCTGAGCACGGGGAGCGGAGCCCCAGCAGGCATAGTAGAGGCGCGATACGGCAGCGGGGGCCGACGGTGCTTGTGGGACCCTGCTCCGATCACTTTCGATCACTGGGGACGAAGGGTCAGCGGACACATGGCATCACGGCGGGACGAGCTCAACGCCTATACCTTTGCGAAGCGGAGGTTGATCGCACAGTTCCTGCAGCCCAACCCCACCGGTTCCGAGGAAGGCGCCCCCCGGCCGCTGCGTGCGGTGCTGCCCGGGGCCATCATCGCCATCGTGGTTCTCGCCGTGTTCGGCGCCTGGGGCATGTTCAAGCCGGTGGCCCCCCAGAAATGGGACACCCCCAAGGAACACGTCATCATCGCCAGCAAGTCCACCACCCGGTATGTGGTGTTGACGACCGACGGCAAGAAGCAGCTGCACCCCGTGCTGAACATGGCCTCCGCCAAGCTCCTTCTCGCCCCGGACAAGGGCACCGTCGTCAACGTCAACGAGTCCGTCCTGGACAGCGGCAAGATCCCGCACGGCGCCACCCTCGGTATCCCGTACGCCCCCGACCGGCTGCCCGACTCCAAGGAAGCGGGCGCGGCCAAGCGCTGGGCGGTCTGCGAACGCCCCGGGGAGGGCGGCAGGGCCATACAGAAGGCGACCTTCATCTTCGCCGAGCGGGAAGAGAAGAAGACCGAGGGGAAGAACGCCCTGCGGGGCGGCGAGCTGATGTACGTCGAGGGCCCGGACCGGACCCGCTACATCGTGGACGCCTCGGGCAAGGCCTACCCCGTCCAGAAGGACGAACTGCTCCTGCGCACCCTGGTCGACCAGAACCCCAAGCCCCAGCGGGTCTCCGCCGCCTGGCTGGCCACGCTCCACACCGGGGACCCGATCACCTTCCCGACCGTGGACGGCACCCCCGGAGCCCCCGCCGGCGCCCCCGGCATCCTGGACGCGCAGACGAACCGCGTCGGTATGGTCCTGACCGCGACGGCGGGAACCAGGACCCAGAGCTACGTCGTCCTGCCGGGCAGGGTCGCCCCCGTCTCGGACTTCACAGCCAAGCTCCTGCTCAGCAGCCGACAGTTGGTGTCCCTCAAGCAGGCGGGCACAGCGAAGCCGGTCAGCGCCGCCGAGATGAAACCGGGTGCCCCGTTCGGCCAGGAGAGGGACTGGCCGGTCGACCGGCCCGAGTCCGTCAACTCCCCCGACGTCAAGAAGGGCAGCCGGAACACCGTGTGCAACGTTCTGCGAGGCGTTGACGCCGACAGCGGCGCCACCACACTGAGCACCTGGGTGGGTACGAGCTTCCCCGCGACGCTCCCCACCGGCTCCAGCAGCGCCTACGTCACCCCCGGATCAGGTGAGTTCTTCCGCCAGTTCAAGGGGTCCACCACCAGCGCGGGCCCGCTCTTCCTGGTCACCGACACCGGCCTGCGCTACGCGATGCAGTCCAACAGCGACAGCGGCCAGGACGACTCCGGCATCGGCGAATCCGGCAGCAAGAAGGACCGGGACGAACAGCGGCTGGAGGAGCAGCAGGCGCAGAACCGGCTCGGCTACAAGGACGTCGACCCCAACCCCGTACCGGCGACCTGGTCCGCGCTCCTGCCGACCGGCCCCCGGCTCTCCACCGGCGCGGCCGGCCAGCCGCAGGGCTCGTGACGATGGCAGACACCTTTACCGTCGGCCGGACGACCCGCCGCCTCCTGACGGCCACGGCGGCAACGGCTGTCCTCCTGGTCACCCTGCCGGTGGCCCCCGCGGCCGCGGAGGACTCGACCCAGTGCACCTTCCCGTCCAAGAAGTACCCGGGCCGCCCCTGGGCGCTGCAGCGCGTTCTGCTGGACGAGCTGTGGAAGCAGTCCACGGGCAAGGGCGTCCGCGTCGCGGTCATCGACACCGGCGTCGACATAAAGAACGACCAGCTCACGAAGGCGGTCGACGTCAAGGCGGGTCGCAACTACCTGCCGAAGGGCCTCAAGACCGACGACGGCATGAAGATCGAGCGCGGCAAGGAGAACGGCACGACGGACACCGTGGGGCACGGCACCAAGGTCGCCGGCATCATCGCCGCCCGCGAGGCGAAGGGCACCGGCTTCAGCGGCCTCGCCCCCGACGCGACGATCATCCCGATCCAGCAGAACGACGCCGAGGGCCACGGCAACACGGCGACCCTCGCCAGGGCCATCACCTACGCCGCCAACGAGGCGGAAGCCGACATCATCAACATCTCCCAGGACACCGCAGACGCCGTGAAACCGTCGGCGGCCCTGAAGCAGGCCGTCGACAGCGCCCTCGCCCGGAACATCGTGGTCGTCGCCTCGGCCGGCAACGACGGCCTCGGCGGAAACGTCAAGGAGACCTACCCGGCCTCCTTCAAGGGCGTCCTGGCCGTCGCCTCCTCGGACCGCAACAACGAACGGGCGCCCTTCTCCCAGTCCGGAGAATTCGTGGGCATCGCCGCCCCCGGGGTGGACATGATCTCCACGGTCCCCGGCGGCGGACACTGCGCCGACAACGGAACCAGCTTCTCCGCCCCGTACGTCGCGGGGGTCGCCGCCCTGATCAGGGCGAAGCACCCCGACTGGACACAGGCGCAGATCGTCGCGCAGATCCAGCAGACCGCGGAACGCTCCATCGCCGGCCACGACCGCGCGGTCGGCTGGGGCGTCGTCGACCCGGTACGCGCCCTCACCGAGGACGACAAGCCGATCGACCGCCCGATCGCGACCGAAGGCATGAGCAAGGGCAAAGCCCCCACCCCCGCCGAACTCCACCTGGGCGAAACGGCCGACGAGCGGAACGCCCGCCTGGCGACGTACGTCATGGTCGGCGGCGGCGTCCTGGTGGCGGCCATCGCGGGCACGGCGGTGGCGGTCCGGGACAAGCGGCGACGCACGGGGCGGGTGGCCGGGTGAGGCGGAGCGGAGAGACGGTGAAGGTTCGTCATGGGACCGGTCATGAGACAAGTCACGTGGCCACCAAGTCGATTGGCGCTGTCGTAGGCAGTGACTAGAGTTGTCACGATGAGATCGGATCGGACCGTGTCAGTGCGATAGCAACGCGGAACGAGTCGAGCAAACGGGGATGCAGAACGGGGAGGTCGGCGCTGTGGCCGAAGACGGTACGGGGGATCTCAAGCGCGGGGTCGGCGCGCTGGAGAAGTTCAAGAAGAGCGTCGACGCCCTGCTGGCGGACTTCGAGGGCTCGGCGGCCAGCAAGACGAAGGTCGCCGACCAGAAGATCACGCGGGCCTCACTGAGCGGCCAGAACGCCTGCTTCGCGGAGGCGGACGGCCTGTACACCCAGTACAACCGGGTCCACTCCTCCCTTGTCTCGCTCTCCAAGTCGCTGGGCGACCAGATCGAGTACCTGAGCTTGGGGGTGCACGCGGCGGCGGTCGGTTTCGACAATGTTGAGGACGACGTGAGGCGGCGCTTCCACGCGATCCAGGCTCGCTTGGACAAGGAACGCGAGGAGCACGCGAAGTCTGAGAAGGCCCCTGAAAAGACCAACGATGACAAGCAGGTCGACTCCGGGTGGGGAGCGGAATGAGCGACGACAAGCCGGAGAACCTGACGCCTGCCGAGCAGCGGGTGCAGGACCAGGCGCAGGTCAAGATCCAGATGGCGCAGACGGACATCTCCGAGGCCATCGGCCGGATGCCCTTCGCCGGCGGACCCGTCGGCCGTACCTCCTTCGAGGGATTCCAGCTCAACTCCATGATCGACCTGGTGGAGAACACCAAGCCGGAAGACCTGGAGAACGCGGGGAAGTCACTCTGGGACGCCAGGGACGCCATCAAGAAGGCGGCTCAGGAGCTGGAAGACAACATGAAGGGGGTCGACTGGCACGGCGAGTCCGGTACGGCCTTCCGCGCCTTCGGTAAGGGCCTGGTCGCCCACGCCCGGAAGCTGGGCGACTTCGCGGACGTGGCCGGCACACAGATCACGGTCGCGGGCACCGGCCTGGCCTCCGTGCGCAGCGCCATGCCGCCCCGCGACAGCCGTCAGGTACGCAAGGACCCGGACGACATCGAACTCCCGGGCCGGGTCGCGGACAACCCGGAGTACCAGGCCGCCCTCAAGGTGGAGAAGGACCGCCAGGAGGCCATCAACCAGATCAATCGGCTGGCCTCGTACTACTCGGTCTCGGGGGAGCGGCTGGAGGGGCAGGAGCCGCCGAGGTTCGAGAAGGACCTGGGTATCAAGATGCCGCAACCGATTGGGGGCGGCCCGACTACTCTTCCTCCGTCGGGCACTTCCAATGGGGGCCCCGAGACTCTCGGCAGTAGTGCTGCGCCAGGCCCTTCAGGACGCTCTTTCGCGGAGGGGTCCGCTCCAGCAGGGGCAGCCGGCCGACCACCGGCCGAGGTTCTCGGCTCGGCACCTCTGCCGGACAGAACCATCGGCACGGAAATCAACACCGTCGCGCCTCCGCAAGCTCCGACGCCGATCACCGCCACGCCACCGCAACCGTCACCGACGCCCACGACGGGGCCGCCCGGGGTCCCACCGACGTTCATGCCGCCCGGCCTCACCAACCCCGTGCAGGGCGGCACACAGCGCTCGACGGGGCCTACGGGCCGGACGGTAAGTCAGGCCGGCCAGGGAATGGGCAAGGCTCAGCCCACCGGGGTAGGTCCCGTCGCCAAGGGGCAGGGCGGCGCTCCGATCGGTCGTCCCGGCCCGATGGGGGGCGGAGGAGCGGCCAATGGTCGTCCGCCGGTCGGACCGCAGTCGCAGGTGCCGACTGCCGGTCGATCCGGTGTGACGGGCGGTCGGCCCGCCCTCGGCCCCGGTGGTACGTCCATCGGCGCCGGTCCCCGTGCCGGAGGCAGGAACGGCATCGTCGGGGGAACCCCCCAGCAGACGTCGGGTCAGGGCCGGGCCGCAGCTGGAGGTGCCGGTCAGCGCGGAGTGATCGGGGGACGTGGAGCAGCTGTTGCTGGCTCTCGTCCCAGTGGGCGAGCCACTCCCGCTTCCGGCGCCAACGGAGTCGTCGGCGCACCCCGCAAGGCTGCGGGAGTCGGCTCGAATGCCAAGGGCTTCACCGCCGGTGGCGCGGGCCTCGTTCGGGGACCCGCAGGCCGCCGGGACAAAGGCCGGGAGGACGAGGCCAATGGGTCGAACCGTCCCGACTACCTGACAGAAGACGAAGAGACGTGGAATGCCGGTCGGCGCGGGGCCGTGCCGCCGGTGGTCGAGTAGCAGTCCCAGGGAAGGTTCGGAAGCCGGGATGACAGCAGGAATGAGCCGACCTCGGGGGCGCGTGCGTGTGCTCGGTGCGCTGGCTGTGGCCGCTTCGTGGAGTGTGGTGTTTGTCGGCGCGGCTCAGCCTGCCGCAGCCGACACACAGTCGAAGCAGTGGTACCTCGCCTCTATGGAGGCAGAGGACATGTGGAAAGTCACGACCGGGGAAGGCGTCAAGGTCGCTGTTGTCGACACAGGGGTGAACCCGTCCACGCCGTCGCTGCGGGGACAAGTCCTCAAGGGCGTCGACGTCACTGGGGCCCCTGGTGACGAAACCGACGACTACCACGGTCACGGTACGACGATGGCCGAGCTGATCGCCGGAACAGGCAAGGGAGACGGCCTGAAGGGACTTGCTCCAGGAGCCGAAATCATTCCGGTGCGTATGAGTGATGTCGACTTTATGGCGAAGCGCAACACCGTCATTGGCGACTCGGCGAAAGCCATCCGAGCCGCAGCTGACAGTGATGCACGGATCATTAACGTGTCCATGGGCGATGTTCTCTCCCAGCGCGAGGAACACGAAGCGGTCAAATATGCCGAAAGCAAGGGAAAGCTGGTCATCGCAGGCGTCGGCAACGAGGGACACAAGGAGAACTGGCGGCAATATCCAGCCGCATACCCTGAGGTAGTGGGTGTGGCTTCAGCGGACCGTGCGGGGAAGGTTTCGTACTATTCGCAGCACGCGGGCACGGTGGATGTCGCTTCTCCCGGAAGTGACATCCCCAGCTGGTGCGACAACTCCTTCAAGAGCTACTGCGAAGGCGACGGCGGCACCAGCGCCGCCACCGCCATCACCTCCGCCTCCGCAGCCCTCGTCTGGTCTCTCCACCCTGACTGGACCGCCAACCAGGTCCTTAACGTCCTCTTCGACACCGCCGCCCGCGACTGGAAGGACGGCAAGCGCAGCAAATACCTCGGCCACGGCCTCATCCGCCCGTCCATGAACGTCCTCAAGGGCAAGGGCGACCCCGGCGCCCCCGACATCAGCCCGCTCACCAAGGAGAAGACGACCGGCCCCGCCAAGTCGTCCGAGCCTTCCTCCTCCACCTCCGCCTCCCCGCAGCCCGCCAAGAACGGCGCGGAAGGCGAAAAGGCAGCGGCGGTGAAGGAGTCCAACTCCTCCGACAACGGAAACCAGTTGGGCCTCATCCTCGGTGTGGTCGCAGCCGTGGCCGTGCTCGGAGGGGTCGCCTACGCCGTGGTCCGCAGGCGTAAGGCCGCTTGACCACACGTTCCGCATGTACCCGTCGGCAGCCCATGCCGGCCCCGCAGAACCAACCGAAAGGGAAAGAGAACCATGGCAGACCAGAAGGTCTCAGATGCCGCACTCCTGAAGCTGGAGAACGACCTCACCATCAAGTTCAACTCGGTGCAGGGGCAGCTCAAGAGGCTCCACGCGACGATCGATGGCCTCGAAGGCAAGTGGAAGGGCATCGGCGCCAACCAGTTCAACATCACGCAGACCGAGGTCAACAATCGGATGCTGAGCCTGGCCAAGCAGCTCACCCGCTACCAGGAAGCCATCAAGGCCGCCCGCACGATCTCGGGCAACAACGAGGACGAGATCCGGGACGCCCTCAGGGGTGTGGACGTTGTCGCAGGTCACAACGACAAGGCGAAGGAAAACTCGTCCAGCCTGAACGACTTCTGACCCTCATCTCGTAACTCGAAAGCAGCGGAGGACCCCATGGGAAACAACGACGGTACGACGGTTGTCACTTACGCGAGCCTGGATCTCGCGGCCGCCGAGATCAAGAAGCAGGCCAAGCAGCTCGCCCAGGACCTCGATGAGATCAAGTCCATGATCGCGAAGGTTTCGGAGCTGTGGGAGGGTGAGGCGAAGCAGGCCTACATCACCGCTCAGCAGAAGTGGGACTCGGACGCTCACGCCGTCCGCTCCAACCTCGACGACATCGCTCAGAAGGTTCTTGCGGCGTCGCCCACTTACCGCGCCGGTGACAAGCGCGCGGCGGCGAACTTCTGACCGAGTTCCAGCACAGCAGCACATCAGGGTGGACATGCGCGGGAGATGTCCACCCTGAACTGTTGCAGGACGCGGTGTAAGCCGTCGCTCACCAAACGGAGAAGGTGCGGAGCCCCAACGGCCCCGCACCTTCTCTGTTCTTCGGTCCGGCTCTGTCCTTCGGTCCGGCCCCGGACCGGCCCTCCTACCGCTCCCCGTCCATCACCCCGGTCTGCACCAGCGGGTTCCCCCGCCGCCGCGTCACGAAGATGCCCCGCCCCGGCGGCATCGGCCGCGGCCGCACGTTGCCCATGATGTCGCCCTCGCCCGGATCGCCCGACAGCATCAGACCCTGGGCGCCCAGCTCGATCATGCGCTGGAGGAAGGGTTCGTACAGGGCCCGGCTGGCCCCCGCCGAACTGCGGGCGATGATGAAGCGGACGCCCACGTCACGGGCGAACGGCAGCATCTCCGTGATCGGCGCCAGCGGGTTGCCGCTCGACGTGGCGACCAGGTCGAAGTCGTCGATGACGACGTACACCGTGGGGCCCTGCCACCAGCTCTGGTCGCGCAGCTCCTGCGCCGTGACGTCGGCCGACGGCGTGCGGCGCTTCATCAGGTCGTACAGCGCCGTCATGTGATGTTCCATGTTGTTGGACATCGGGATGTACTCCGCCAGGTGCGAGCGCGGAGTCACATCCAGCAGCGAACGCCGGTTGTCGATGACGAAGAGCTTGCACGAATCCCCTTCGTACCGCTCGGTCAGCTGCTTGATGATCAACCGCAGCAGGTTGGACTTCCCGGACTCGCTCTCGCCGAACGCCAGGAAGAACGGGTCCTGTTCGAAGTTCAGGTACACCGGCTCCAGGTTGTTCTCGTCGATACCGAAGGCGATACCGCGCTCCGGAACCGCGTAGCCGGCCGGGAGCTCGCTCGCCGGAAGCTCGCGCGGCAGCAGACGTACCGCGGGTGCGGGCGCCGCCGTCCAGTGGCGGGCGACCTCCTGGTTCATCGCCGCGGTGGCCTCGGAGAGGTCGCTGTCGGAGTTGATGCCGTCGATCCGCGGCACCGCCGCCATGAAGTGCAGCCTCTCCGGCGTCAGACCGCGGCCCGGCACCCCGGCAGGCACGTTGGCAGCCACCTTGCGGTCCAGCTCGGAGTCCATCACGTCGCCGAGCCGCAGCTCCAGGCGGTTCATGAGCTGGTCCTTCAGGCTGGCCCGCACCTCCATGGAACGCGACGCCGTGATGATCAGGTGGATGCCGTAACCCAAGCCGCGGGCGGCGATGTCCGTGACCGCGTCCTCCAGACCCTCGTAGTCCGCGCGGAAGTTGCCCCACCCGTCGATGACCAGGAAGACGTCACCCCACGGCTGGTCCGTCACCGAGATGTCACCGCGCGCCCGCAGCCGGCGGAACGTGGCGATGGAGTCGATCCCGGCGCTGCGGAAGTACTCCTCGCGCCGCGCCATGATGCCGTACACCTCCGCGACCGTACGGCGCACCCGCTCGGGGTCGAGGCGGGACGCCACCCCGCCGACGTGCGGCAGACCGGCGATGGAGGACATGCCGCCACCACCGAAGTCGAGCCCGTAGAACTGGACCTCCGCCGGCGTGTGCGTGAGCGCGAAACCGGCGATGATCGTCCGCAGCATCGTCGACTTCCCCGACTGCGGACCACCGGTGATCTGCATATGACCGGCCGCCCCGGAGAAGTCACGGTAGAGGGTGTCGCGCCGCTGCTCGAACGGCTTGTCGATGACGCCGATCGGAGCGACCAGCCGGCCCGCCCCCTCGAAACCGGGCTGCGTCAGCCCCCGGCCCTGCACCGGCGAGAGGCCCGGCAGCAGCTCGTCCATCGACGGTGGATTGTCCAGCGGCGGCAGCCACACCTGGTGGGCGGAGGCCCCGCGGCCCTCCAGCCGGCGCACGATCACATCGAGCACCGTGTCCGCCAGCGCGTCGTCCTCCGAGCGCTGCTCGGGTACGCCTACGGCCTGCGCCGCCGGCTGGACGTACCGCACCGCAACCGGGGCGGCCGTGAACGGAACCGGCCTGCGGTCCACCGGCAGCGGAGCACCCGGCGCCGCCGCCCGGTGAGCGCCCGAGCGGTACACCCCGGAGACGTACGCGGCCTTGAACCGGACCATCTCCTCCGTACCGAACTTGAGCAGCCCGGAACCGGGCACGTTCGGCAGGTGGTACGCGTCGGGCACGCCGATCGCGGCCCGCGACTCCGCCGCCGAGAACGTCCGCAGACCCACCCGGTACGACAGATACGTCTCCAGACCGCGCAGCCGCCCCTCCTCCAGCCGCTGCGAAGCCAGCAGCAGATGGACGCCCAGCGAACGGCCGATACGCCCGATCTGGACGAACATCTCGATGAAGTCGGGCTTCGCGGTGAGGAGTTCGCTGAACTCGTCGATGACCAGCACGAGCGAGGGAATGGGCTGCAGCGGCGCACCGGCCGCCCGCGCCTTCTCGTAGTCGTGGATGTTGGCGTAGTTGCCCGCGTCGCGCAGCATCTCCTGCCGGCGGTTGAGCTCACCGCGGATGGAGTCACCCATGCGGTCGACCAGCGTCAGGTCGTCCGCGAGGTTGGTGATCACGGCCGCGACATGCGGCATCTGCGCCATTCCGGCGAAGGTCGCACCGCCCTTGAAGTCGGCGAGGACGAAGTTCAGCGTCTCCGAGGTGTGGGTGACGGCCAGGCCGAGCACCAGCGTGCGCAGCAGCTCGGACTTGCCGGAACCGGTGGCGCCCACGCACAGGCCGTGCGGGCCCATGCCCTCCTGCGCCGCCTCCTTCAGGTCCAGCATGACGGGGGAGCCGTCCTCGCCCACACCGATCGGCACCCGCAGCCGCTCCGCCTGCGACCGCGGCCGCCAGGTCCGGCTGACCTCGATCGACGCGGCGTCCCCGAGGTTCAGCAGATCGGTGAACTCCAGGTTGGCCAGCAGGGGTTCGTCGTCGTCCCCGCCCGTCGCCATGTGCAGCGGGGCCAGCTGCCGGGCGAGCGCCTCGGCCGCCTCGTAACTGAGCAGGTCCGGAACCCCGTCGTAGACCAGCCCCTGGCCCGACTCCAGCTGCAGCGTCTTCGGCTGCACCACGACGGACAGGCCCCCGCGGGCCCCGGTCACCTCGCCCGGCACCACCTCGATGACCGTCACGCCCTGCAGGCCCTCCGCGGATGCCAGCACCGACATGGGCGGCACCGACTCACCGTCCAGGACCACGACGACATGCGGCTGCTCCACGAGCGGCTGCCCGCCGGGCTGGAACCGCGGCCTGCCCTCCAGCCGGCCGGCCAGCAGATCCTCCAGGGCCGGCAGACTGGTCGTGATCAGCCGCCTGCTCCCCGCCCCGTCCGCGGGGCCCGGAGCCTGCGCGTGCGGCAGCCACTTCGCCCACTCCCACTGCGGCGCCGCCTCCGTACCCGTCGCGACCGCGATCACCAGGTCCTCGGGGGAGTGCAGGGAGGCGAGACCGCCGACCATCGCCCGTGCCGCCGAGCGCGCGGACTCCGCGTGACCGCTGATCGTCAGGTGGTAGAACGCCCGCAGCGAGACGGCCATGGGCAGACCGTCCAGCGTGGAGTGCGTCGCCAGGAACTGCTGCATCGCCCCGGCGGCCAGCGGCTCCAGCTCGTCCACGGGCGCCGTCTCGGGCGCGATGAGCGGCGTCGCCAGCTCCTGACTGCCCAGACCGATGCGCACCTGCGCGAAGTCCCCGTCACCCGCGCGCCGCTCCCACACCCGGCTGCCCTCGGCGACGAGCGCCCACAGCTGCTCGGGAGAGGGGTGGAGGTAGAACTGCGCGTCGCGCTGCTTGCGGGCCGTCTTCAGCACCGCACGCCGGGTCTGCGTCAGGTACTTCAGGTAGTCGCGGCGCAGATCCGCCAGCTCGCCCTGGGTGCCCCGCCGGTACCGGACGAGCATCGCGATGGCCATACCGAGCGTCGAGGCGATCATGATCATGCCCATGATGCGCATGATCGGGTTCGGCGTCATGAAGAAGAAGACGACGGAACCACCCATGCCCAGCATCGGCAGGAGCTGCATCAGCGCCCCCTCCTGCTGGCCCCGGGGGAGTTCCGGCGGAGGTTGCAAGTGCACCTGCTCGACCGGCACTTCGGTGGGCAGGGCCCGCGGTGGGCGCTTGACGACGATCTGGCTCACAGCTCACCAATTCCCTTGCCGGACGGAAGTGTTCCTATCGGCGCCCCCGTGGCGACGGGCTCCATCCGCGGGAAGGATCCTACTGGCGTGGCGCCACCCCCATGGCGGTAGGGTGTCGCGACGCGTGTACGCATCCGCTAACTGTCGCGCGAAGGCGGTCATTCGGGACGAACGCGGAAGCCGATGCGCAGAACCGAGCAGAGCGACGCAGAAGAAGCGCGTCACCAGCTCACGGAACAAGCGCATCGCGACCTGACGGAACAGGCGCGGCACAGCCCAGAGCAAGCGCAGTACAGGGCAGTACACGTCAGCAGGCAGTACACGTCGGTACCAGTAGGCAGTACAAGTCAGTAGTAGGGGGAGCACCAGGTGACCATGACGGCCCAAGCGGCAGCCACCGGATCCGGTCGGCAGAGTCACGGGACCCCGTCCGGCAGCAGCACCGGATTCTGCCGGGTCACGGTCGTCGCGCCCGACGGCCGGGTCGATGTGGCCCTGCCCGAGGACATCCCCGTCGCCGACCTGTATCCGGAGATCCTCCGGCTGTCCGGCCAGAGCCCCGCCCCCGGCGCCCCGGTCGGCTACCACCTGGTCCGCCGCGACGGCACCGTCCTGGACAGCGCCCGTACGCTCGCCGGCCACCGCATCCTCGACGGCGAGCTGCTGTCGATGCGGCCCTTCTCCGAATCGCTGCCCCCCGCGGTCTTCGACGACGTATCGGACGCCGTCGCCACCGCCGTGGCCAAGGACCGCACACTCTGGGGCGACTCGCTCATGCGCGGCGCCGGCCTCTTCGGCGGCTCCGTCCTGCTGTCCCTGCTCGGCTTCGTGCTGTGGACCGCCGACCCGCGCCACGACATGAACGGCCTGCCCGGCATCCTGGCCGCGGTCGTCGCCCTGCTCCTCCTCGCGTTCGCCTGCGTGCGTGCCCGGGTGTACGAGGACCGGGCCTCGTCGATCGCGCTCGGCATCGGCGCCCTGGTCAACGCGGCCGTCGCCGGTTCCGGCCTGCTGTCCCTGAGCGCCGGGCAGGGCATCGGACGGCTGCAGTTCCTGCTCGCCTGCGCGGCGGTGCTCGTCGTCGCGGTCATCCTGATGATCGTCGCGCCCGGCGGGGACGGCCCGTTCGTCGCGTTCGTCTTCGCGAGCGCCGTCGGCCTCCTGGTCACCTTCATCGCGATCATGACCGGCATGCGGCCGATCGAGGCCGCCGCCGTGTGCTCCCCGCTCGCCGTCGGCGCCCTCGCCTTCCTGCCGGGACTCTCCACCCGCTTCGCCCGCATCCCCATCGGATTCGAGCCTCCCCGCACCACCGTCGGCGACTACGGGACCTCCGAGCCCGGGCCCACCGGCCCGGTGGACGCCGAACGCCTCGCCGCCCAGGCGCGGCGCGGCCACGAACTGCTCCTCGGCCTGGTCGGCGGCTGCGCCCTGGTCGCCGTGGCGGCCGCCGCCGTGCTGGGCTTCTCGGACAACGTCTGGGGCCAGCTGCTCGCCCTGGCCACCGGCGTCGCCATGCTGATGCGCGCCCACCTCTTCCGTTACACCGCCCAGGTCGGCTGCGCGCTCGCCGCGGGCCTCGCGTCCCTGGTGCTCCTCGGCCTCGGGCTGTCCCTGAACCCGCCGGTCGCCATCGTGCGCGACGCACTGCGGGGCGACGGGGCCGCACTCGACATCCGTACGGTGTGGCTCGCCGCCGCGGTCGCGGGCGTCGCCGTACTGATCACCGCCATCGGCCTGATCGTGCCGAGCAAGGGCGTCACCCCGTTCTGGGGACGCTTCCTGGAGATCGCCGAGACGGTCGTCCTGCTGACGCTGCTCCCGCTCTGCCTCGCGGTCTTCGACGTCTACCACTCGATCCGGGCCCTCACCAGCTGATCACCGGGTCACGCCCCGCCGGACAAGCAGATGACCGGCGGGGCGTGACCCGAACGGCTGGTAGTCTGTGCGGTGGCCGTTTGTGTACGCGCCCTCGGATCATCCTGGGGGCTGCGCTCATCGGACCTTCGCCTCCGAGTCACGGAAGCTCCCCTGAGATCAAGACCAGGGGCACTCGTGGGCGCTTCGAACATCAAGAGGAGTACGCGTGCCGCTCGACGCCGCTACGAAGAAGCAGATCATGGCCGAGTTCGCCCAGAAGGAGGGTGACACCGGATCCCCCGAGGTCCAGGTCGCCATGCTCTCCCGCCGGATCTCGGACCTGACCGAGCACCTCCGGACGCACAAGCACGACCACCACTCCCGTCGTGGTCTGCTGATCCTGGTCGGCCAGCGTCGCCGCCTCCTGCAGTAC
The DNA here is from genome assembly GCF_000261345.2 of Streptomyces globisporus C-1027. NCBI lineage: Bacteria > Bacillati > Actinomycetota > Actinomycetes > Kitasatosporales > Streptomycetaceae > Streptomyces > Streptomyces globisporus. The sequence goes on from NZ_CP013738.1 coordinate 6,011,352, forward strand.
CTGGCCAAGAAGGACATCCAGCGCTTCCGTGCGCTCGTCGACCGCCTCGGCATCCGCCGTGGCGCGGCCGGCGGCGCCAAGTAAGGACGCTGTGGAGAGGGAGCGGTTCCCGCGTTTGAGGGGACCGCTCCCTTTGCCGTACGTGCAGGACCGGTGTCAAGCTCAGTAACCTGGGTGCAGCGACACCCGCACGACCCGTAAGACCCGCGCGACGAAACACGCGCGACCGCATGATCGAGCAAGAACGAGGGAGAGGCGCTACGACGCCGCCGCCGGTCCTCGGTAGTGGCCTCCGGGAACATGCCCGGGAGCTTCGATCGAAGACCGGCCCGCATCCACGGTGCGCCTCTCCCGCACCGTCCCGCGCCACACGGGCGCGCGGACGAAAGACGACGAGTATGGAGAAATCACTAGTGGAGAACGAGACCCACTACGCCGAGGCCGTCATCGACAACGGCACCTTCGGCACCCGCACCATCCGCTTCGAGACGGGCCGCCTGGCCAAGCAGGCCGCCGGCTCCGCCGTCGCGTACCTGGACGACGACACCATGGTGCTGTCGGCCACCACCGCTTCCAAGCGGCCCAAGGACAACCTCGACTTCTTCCCCCTCACGGTGGACGTCGAGGAGCGGCAGTACGCGGCCGGCAAGATCCCCGGCTCCTTCTTCCGCCGCGAGGGCCGCCCCTCCGAGGACGCGATCCTCACCTGCCGTCTGATCGACCGCCCGCTGCGCCCGTCCTTCAAGAAGGGCCTGCGCAACGAGATCCAGATCGTCGAGACGGTCATGGCGCTCAACCCCGACCACCTGTACGACGTGGTCGCGATCAACGCCGCCTCCTGCTCCACCCAGCTCGCGGGCCTGCCCTTCTCCGGCCCGATCGGCGCCACCCGCGTCGCCCTGATCAAGGGCCAGTGGGTCGCCTTCCCGACGCACACCGAGCTCGAGGACGCCGTCTTCGACATGGTCGTCGCCGGTCGTGTCCTGGAGGACGGCGACGTCGCGATCATGATGGTCGAGGCCGAGGCCACCGAGAAGACCATCCAGCTCGTCAAGGACGGCGCCGAGGCTCCCACCGAGGAGATCGTCGCCGCCGGTCTGGAAGCGGCGAAGCCCTTCATCAAGACCCTCTGCAAGGCGCAGGCGGACCTGGCGTCCAAGGCCGCCAAGCCCGAGGGCGACTTCCCGGTCTTCCTGGACTACCAGGACGACGTCCTGGACGCCCTCTCCAAGGCGGTCACGCAGGAGCTGAAGCAGGCGCTCACCATCGCCGGCAAGCAGGAGCGCGAGACCGAGCTGGACCGCGTCAAGGAGATCGCCGCCGAGAAGCTCCTCCCGGAGTTCGAGGGCCGCGAGAAGGAGATCTCCGCCGCGTACCGCGCACTGACCAAGAAGCTGGTCCGCGAGCGCGTCATCAAGGACAAGGTCCGCATCGACGGCCGTGGCGTCACGGACATCCGTACGCTCGCCGCCGAGGTCGAGGCCATCCCGCGCGTGCACGGCTCGGCGCTGTTCGAGCGTGGCGAGACCCAGATCCTGGGCGTCACCACCCTCAACATGCTCCGGATGGAGCAGCAGCTGGACACCCTCTCCCCGGTGACCCGCAAGCGCTACATGCACAACTACAACTTCCCGCCGTACTCCGTCGGTGAGACCGGCCGCGTGGGCTCGCCCAAGCGCCGCGAGATCGGCCACGGAGCGCTCGCCGAGCGCGCCATCGTGCCGGTCCTCCCGACCCGCGAGGAGTTCCCCTACGCGATCCGCCAGGTCTCCGAGGCGCTGGGCTCCAACGGCTCGACGTCCATGGGCTCGGTCTGCGCCTCCACCATGTCGCTGCTGAACGCCGGTGTGCCCCTCAAGGCCGCCGTCGCCGGTATCGCCATGGGCCTGATCTCGCAGGAGATCGACGGCAAGACCCACTACGTCGCCCTCACCGACATCCTCGGTGCGGAGGACGCCTTCGGCGACATGGACTTCAAGGTCGCCGGTACGAAGCAGTTCGTGACCGCGCTCCAGCTCGACACCAAGCTCGACGGCATCCCCGCCTCGGTCCTGGCCGCCGCGCTGAAGCAGGCCCGTGACGCGCGTCTGCACATCCTGGACGTCATGAACGAGGCCATCGACGTCCCGGACGAGATGTCCCCGAACGCCCCGCGGATCATCACCGTCAAGATCCCGGTGGACAAGATCGGTGAGGTCATCGGCCCCAAGGGCAAGATGATCAACCAGATCCAGGAGGACACCGGCGCCGACATCACGATCGAGGACGACGGCACCATCTACATCGGTGCCCAGCAGGGCTCGCAGGCCGAGGCCGCCCGCGCCACGATCAACGCGATCGCCAACCCGACCATGCCGGAGGTCGGCGAGCGCTACCTGGGTACGGTCGTCAAGACCACCACCTTCGGTGCGTTCGTCTCGCTCATGCCGGGCAAGGACGGTCTGCTGCACATCTCGCAGATCCGCAAGCTCGCCGGTGGCAAGCGCGTGGAGAACGTCGAGGACGTGCTCGGCGTCGGCGCCAAGGTCCAGGTCGAGATCGCCGAGATCGACTCCCGCGGCAAGCTCTCCCTCATCCCCGTCATCGAGGGCGAAGAGGACGAGAAGAAGGACGACACCGACAAGTGACGTCCCGTAGTTCCGCGACGACGGCCCGCACCTCCTCGGAGGGGCGGGCCGTCGCCCGTACCCAAACGCTTCTCAAGGGCAGTAACGGCATCGGAACGGTCCGCCGGACCGTCCTCCCCGGCGGTCTGCGGATCGTCACCGAGACCCTGCCCTCCGTCCGGTCCGCCACCTTCGGAATCTGGGCGAACGTCGGCTCCCGCGACGAGACGCCCACCCTGAACGGCGCGACCCACTACCTCGAACACCTCCTCTTCAAGGGCACCGCCCAGCGCACCGCCCTCGACATCTCCTCCGCGATCGACGCGGTCGGCGGCGAGATGAACGCCTTCACGGCGAAGGAGTACACCTGCTACTACGCGCGGGTCCTCGACACCGACCTGCCGCTGGCCATCGACGTCGTCTGCGACATGTTGACCGGCTCGCTGATCGCCCCCGAGGACGTCGACGCCGAGCGCGGCGTGATCCTCGAAGAGATCGCGATGACCGAGGACGACCCGGGCGACTGCGTGCACGACCTGTTCGCGCACACCATGCTCGGCGACACCCCCCTCGGCCGCCCCGTCCTCGGCACCGTCGACACGATCAACGCCCTGAACCGGGGCCAGATCGCCCGCTTCTACAAGAAGCACTACGACCCCACGCACCTGGTCGTCGCCGCCGCGGGCAACGTCGACCACGCCACGGTCGTGACCCAGGTCCGCCGCGCCTTCGAGAAGGCCGGCGCCCTCAGCCGTACGGACGCGGTGCCCATGGCGCCCCGCGAGGGCTCCCGCACCCTGCGCGCCGCCGGCAAGGTCGAGCTGCTGAACCGCAAGACCGAACAGGCCCACGTGGTCCTCGGCATGCCCGGCCTCGCCCGCACCGACGACCGCCGCTGGGCCCTCGGCGTCCTCAACACGGCCCTCGGCGGCGGAATGAGCTCGCGCCTCTTCCAGGAGGTACGGGAGAAGCGCGGCCTGGCCTACAGCGTGTACTCGTACACCTCGGGCTTCGCCGACTGCGGCCTCTTCGGCGTCTACGCGGGCTGCCGGCCCAACCAGGTCCACGACGTCCTGAAGATCTGCCGCGACGAACTGGACCGGGTCGCCACGCACGGCCTGGACGACGACGAGATCACCCGCGCCATCGGCCAGCTCTCCGGCTCCACCGTCCTCGGCCTGGAGGACACCGGCGCGCTGATGAACCGTATCGGCAAGAGCGAGCTGTGCTGGGGCGAGCAGATGTCGGTCGACGACATGCTGGCCCGTATCGCGGAAGTCACCCCCGACGACGTACGGGACGTGGCGGGCGAACTCCTCACCCAGCGCCCCTCGCTCTCGGTCATCGGCCCGCTCAAGGACAAGCAGGCGGACCGCCTCCACGAAGCGGTCTCCTAACTCCCCAGCGCTCGCACCCTAAGGAATCAACCATGACCAAGCTGCGCGTAGCCGTTCTCGGTGCTCAGGGCCGGATCGGCTCCGAGGCCGTACGGGCCGTCGAGGCCGCCGAGGACCTGGAGCTGGTAGCGGCCCTCGGCCGGGGCGACAAGCTGGAGGGCCTCGCCGACGCGGGCGCCCAGGTCGCCGTCGAGCTGACCACCCCCGCATCGGTGATGGGCAACCTCGACTTCTGCGTCCGGCACGGCATCCACGCCGTCGTCGGTACCACCGGCTGGACCGACGAACGGCTCGCGCAGCTGAACGGCTGGCTGGACAACTCCCCGGAGACCGGCGTCCTCATCGCCCCGAACTTCTCCATCGGAGCCGTCCTGACCATGAAGTTCGCGGAGCAGGCCGCCCGCTACTTCGAATCCGTCGAGGTCGTCGAACTCCACCACCCCAACAAGGCCGACGCCCCCTCCGGCACCGCGACCCGCACCGCCCAGATCATCGCGGCGGCCCGCGCCAAGGCCGGCAGCGCGCCCCAGCCGGACGCCACCACCACCGCCCTGGACGGCGCCCGCGGAGCGGATGTCGACGGCGTACCGGTCCACGCGATCCGCCTCCGCGGCCTGCTGGCCCACCAGGAAGTGCTGCTCGGCGGCGAGGGCGAGACCCTCACGATCCGGCACGACTCCCTCCACCACAGCAGCTTCATGCCGGGCATCCTGCTCGGCGTCCGCCGCGTGGTGACCACTCCCGGCCTCACGTTCGGCCTGGAACACTTCCTCGACCTGAACTGACGGGCCCCCATGCGCGCGAAGATCACCTACTTCATCACGGCCGCCGTCCTGGTCTTCTACTTCGTCCTGGTCGGCAGCCGCGGCCTGATGCTCATCCGGCACGGGACTCCGGTCACGGTCACGTTCGGCGTCGCCGTGCTGATCCTGCCGGTGATCGGCGTCTGGTTCCTGTGGAAGAACACCCAGTTCGTCCGCCGCGCCAACGCCCTGGCCGCCGAGCTGGACGCCGAGGGCGGCCTCCCGGTCGACGACCTGGCCCGCACCCCGTCCGGCCGCATCGACCGGGACGCCGCCGACGCGGTCTTCACCCAGCGCCGCGAGGAGACCGAGGACGCCCCGGACGACTGGCGCACCTGGTTCAGGCTGGCGGTCGCCTACCAGGACGCGAGAGACACCCCGAGGGCTCGCAAGGCCATGCAGAGGGCCATCGCGCTGCACAGAACAAGCCCGTCCGGCGCTTGAGGACGAATTCAAGCCCGTCCGGCGATTGAGGACATCTTTCCCGCCGTACGCACGTGAGCCCGGGACCCCACAAGGGCCCCGGGCTCACTCACTCACAGTCGGCGACAGCCAACGGCTCACCCGAGCCGATACTCATCCGCCCAGGCCTCCACCGCATCCGTGGCCCGCTCGAACGCCTCCTCACGCCCGAGGAAGTCCGCGTTGTGGTCGGTGGCCAGCGGCGGCAGCGTCTCACCGCTCCGCCGGACCACCACGAGCGCCTGGCCCTGGACCGTACGGGGAAAGCCCATCCACTTCACGGGCTGCTGGACCGTGCGAACCGCCGACGTGTCGCTCCAGGCCACCGTGACGGTCCGGAAGAACCCGACGCGCCGGACACCGTGGCGGCTGACCCACGCACCGGCCCGCAGCAGCCGCAGGGCGGCGGCGATCACGGCACCGGCGAGCAGCAGACACACCGTGGCGCCCGAAGGCGCTCCGGCCACACCGATGATCATGGCCGCGAGCAGAACGAACGAGGCCAGCAACAACAGGGTGGCCGCCGCCGCGACCCGCCACGGACCGGGGCGGTAGGGCCGCCGCCAGCTGTCGTGGTCGTCGAACGGCAGCGCAACGTCCTCCGCGCTCGCGTCGAATGCGCGGTCGGCCGTCAGAAAGGGCAGGGGCACGACTCATCCTCACTCACAAGCACGCTCGATTGCTGTGCCCGGTGAGGCTACCGAGCGGGCCCCCGGCCCGACCACCCCAGGGGGTCCGTACGAGTCAGCGGCCCACGGCTCAGCGGCCCTGAGACGCGGTGGACTGCTTGTCGTGCCCTGCGGACTGCTCGGCGTCGAGCGCCGGGAGGCCCAGCAGCAGGGAGCCCACGAGACCGGCGACCACGGTCAGCCCGACGAGGGACCGCCCCAGCAGCTCGGGAACGGTGGCGCGGGCGGTGGGAGGGGGAGTGACATTACTGCGGAACCGGTCGGACTCGGCGACGAACGAGAACGGGACGGCTTCACGCCGGCGGAACATGAGGAAGCTCTCCTTGATCTGCATGACGGGTGCTGCTATTGAGTCAGACGTACGACAGCCCGAATCGGTGCCCGAATCGCCGTACTTGTTGGGGGAACTCCACGAACGGCTGCCCGAGACCGCTCCGTACATGCACGGTCCTTCGGCCCGTAAAGTGGTCGCCGCCCGAGCGATGCCCCTGGAAGGACCCCCGTCGGTGACCGACACCCCCGAACCCGCCAAGCCCCACTTCCGCAGTGACGTCACCGTCGAGCTGGTGAAGAGCGACGCGCGCGACGCGGACGTGCTGTTCGCCGCCCGGGTCTCCACCGCCGGCGAGCAGTCGCTCGAAGAGGTCACCAAGGACCCCGAGCGCTCCAAGGGACTCATCAACTACCTCATGCGGGACCGGCACGGCAGCCCGTTCGAGCACAACTCGATGACGTTCTTCATCAGCGCCCCGATCTTCGTGTTCCGCGAGTTCATGCGGCACCGCGTCGGCTGGTCGTACAACGAGGAATCGGGTCGCTACAGGGAGCTGGAGCCGGTCTTCTACGTCCCCGGAACCTCCCGCAAGCTGGTCCAGCAGGGCCGCCCCGGCAAGTACGAGTTCGTCCAGGGCACCGAGGAGCAGTACGACGTCACGACCCGGGCCATGGAGGAGTCCTACCGGGCCTCCTACGAGGCGTACCAGGAGATGCTGGCGAAGGGCGTGGCCCGCGAGGTCGCCCGCGCGGTCCTCCCCGTCGGCCTCTTCTCCTCGATGTACGCCACCTGCAACGCGCGCTCGCTGATGCACTTCCTCGGCCTGCGCACCCAGCACGAGCTGGCGAAGGTGCCGTCCTTCCCGCAGCGCGAGATCGAGATGGTCGGCGAGCAGATGGAAACCCACTGGCAGCAGCTGATGCCGCTCACTCATGCCGCCTTCAACAAAAATGGACGGGTCGCCCCATAGGCGGTGTCCGTATTGCGGCGTTTCGAGAAGTTCATCTAGGCTGATCAAACGGACCCGGCACTGCTTGAACCCCCGAGCAGGCAGTGCCGGGCTCCTCTTCCCCGTCCCCCCGAGGGGACCCCGCGCGCTGAGCAGCGAGTAGCGTGTTACCCATGGCTCCGATCTCCACTCCGCAGACCCCCTTCGGGCGGGTCCTCACCGCTATGGTCACGCCCTTCACGGCGGACGGCGCTCTCGACCTCGACGGCGCCCAGCGGCTCGCCGCCCACTTGGTGGACGCAGGCAACGACGGCCTGATCGTCAACGGCACCACCGGTGAGTCCCCGACCACCAGTGATTCGGAGAAGGACCAGCTCGTACGAGCGGTCCTCGAAGCCGTAGGAGAACGGGCCCACGTCGTCGCCGGTATCGGCACCAACGACACCCGGCACAGCGTCGAGCTCGCCCGGACGGCCGAGCGCACCGGTGCCCACGGTCTGCTCGCCGTGACGCCGTACTACAACAAGCCGCCGCAGGAGGGCCTCCTCCGCCACTTCACGGCCATCGCCGACTCCACCGGCCTTCCCGTGATGCTGTACGACATCCCGGGCCGCAGCGGCGTGCCGATCGACACGGAAACCCTCGTCCGGCTGGCCGACCACCCGCGTATCGTCGCCAACAAGGACGCCAAGGGCGACCTGGGCCGTGCCAGCTGGGCCATCGCCGAATCCGGCCTCGCCTGGTACTCCGGCGACGACATGCTCAACCTGCCACTCCTCTCGGTCGGCGCGGTCGGCTTCGTCTCCGTCGTCGGCCACGTGGTCACTCCCGACCTGCGGGCCCTCATCGAGGCGCACCTGAGCGGCGACGTCCAGAAGGCCACCGAGATCCACCAGAAGCTGCTCCCGGTCTTCACCGGCATGTTCCGCACGCAGGGCGTCATCACCACGAAGGCCGCCCTGACCCTCCAGGGCCTCCCGGCCGGACCGCTGCGCCTGCCGCTCGTGGAGCTCAGCGCCCAGGAGACGGCCCAGCTCAAGATCGATCTCGCCGCCGGCGGGGTAGAGCTCTGATCACAGACTTCACAACTGAACAGCAGAACAGGCGAGGCAACTCGCCAGGGCACTACCCAAGACAACAGCAAGTGCACGAATGACATGCGCGCCACGTGCCTCAGCGGTACGTGGCGTGCGTGGTAAGGAGAGTCTTTTGAGTCATCCGCACCCTGAACTCGGTACCCCGCCGAAGCTCCCGAAGGGCGCCCTGCGGGTCACCCCGCTCGGCGGCCTGGGCGAGATCGGCCGCAACATGACGGTCTTCGAGTACGGCGGCCGCCTGCTCATCGTCGACTGCGGCGTCCTCTTCCCCGAGGAGGAGCAGCCGGGCATCGACCTGATCCTGCCGGACTTCACCACGATCCGGGACCGCCTGGACGACATCGAGGGCATCGTCCTCACGCACGGCCACGAGGACCACATCGGTGGTGTCCCGTACCTGCTGCGCCTGAAGCCGGACATCCCCCTCATCGGCTCGAAGCTGACCCTCGCGCTCATCGAGGCGAAGCTCCAGGAGCACCGCATCCGCCCCTACACCCTTGAGGTGCAGGAAGGGCAGCGCGAGCGCATCGGCGGCTTCGACTGCGAGTTCATCGCGGTCAACCACTCGATCCCGGACGCGCTGGCCGTCGCCATCCGCACCCCTGCGGGCATGGCCGTGGCCACCGGTGACTTCAAGATGGACCAGCTTCCGCTGGACGGCCGTCTCACCGACCTGCACGCGTTCGCGCGCCTCAGCGAGGAGGGCATCGACCTCCTCCTCTCCGACTCCACGAACGCCGAGGTTCCTGGCTTCGTGCCGCCGGAGCGGGACATCTCCAACGTCCTGCGCACGGTGTTCGCCAACGCCCAGAAGCGCATCATCGTGGCGAGCTTCGCCAGCCACGTGCACCGCATCCAGCAGATCCTGGACGCCGCCCACGAGTACGGCCGCCGGGTCGCCTTCGTCGGCCGCTCGATGGTCCGCAACATGGGCATCGCCCGTGACCTGGGCTATCTGAACGTTCCCGCCGGGCTGGTCGTCGACGTCAAGACCCTCGACGACCTCCCGGACGACGAGGTCGTGCTGGTCTGCACGGGTTCGCAGGGCGAGCCGATGGCGGCCCTCTCCCGGATGGCCAACCGCGACCATCAGATCCGGATCGTCCCCGGCGACACGGTGATCCTGGCGTCGTCCCTCATCCCCGGCAACGAGAACGCGGTCTACCGCGTGATCAACGGCCTGACCCGCTGGGGCGCCAACGTCGTCCACAAGGGCAACGCCAAGGTCCACGTCTCGGGCCACGCCTCGGCCGGTGAACTGCTGTACTTCTACAACATCTGCAAGCCGAAGAACCTGATGCCGGTCCACGGCGAGTGGCGCCACCTGCGGGCCAACGCCGAACTGGGCGCCCTCACCGGCGTGCCGAAGGACCACATCGTCATCGCCGAGGACGGAGTGGTCGTCGACCTCATCGACGGCAAGGCGAAGATCGTCGGCAAGGTCCAGGCCGGTTACGTCTACGTCGACGGCCTCTCCGTCGGCGACGTCACCGAGACCTCCCTCAAGGACCGCCGCATCCTCGGCGACGAGGGCATCATCTCGGTGTTCATCGTGGTCGACAGCTCCTCGGGCAAGATCGTGGGCGGACCCCACATCCAGGCCCGTGGCTCCGGCATCGACGACAACGCGTTCGCCGGCGTCACCCCGAAGATCCAGGAAGCCCTGGACAAGTCGGCGCAGGACGGCGTGATGGAGCCCCACCAGCTCCAGCAGATGGTCCGCCGGACGGTCGGCAAGTGGGTGTCCGACACCTACCGCCGCCGCCCGATGATCCTCCCGGTCGTCGTCGAGGTCTGACCCTCACGACCGCCTGACCTGGAGCGGGGCCCTCGATTTGCATCGGGGAGCCCCGCTCCAGTACGTTGACGTCTCCGCCTGAACGGGAAGCACCGCGCGCACTCGTGCGCCGTGAGCACCCTGCAAGGAGTGGGAATTCCGACTCAGAATCTCTGATAAAGTCGGGTCCGCTGAAAGGCAAGGCCACTCCACAGGCCACCGGAAATCGAATTCGGACCGGAAACGGAACGAAAAAGAGTCTGGTAAAGTTGGAACCGCCGGAAAGGGAAAACCGCGAAAGCGAAGAACCTGGAAAGCGAAACTGCACGGCCCGCTTCGACCGGGAATCGGACGCGAAAGAGTCTGATAGAGTCGGAAACGCAAGACAGCAGGACAAAGAAGTAAAGACGAAGGGAAGCGCCCGGAGGGCCCCGGTGATACGGGACCGAAGGAAGCGTCCGTTCCTTGAGAACTCAACAGCGTGCCAAAAGTCAACGCCAGATATGTTGATACCCCGTCTCCAGCATCACGCTGGGACGCGGTTCCTTTTGAAATACACAGCGAGGACGCTGTGAACAACGGGTCTTATTCCGACCGGTTGTTCCGCTCTCGTGTGTGTGCACCCGATTACGGGTAAACATTCACGGAGAGTTTGATCCTGGCTCAGGACGAACGCTGGCGGCGTGCTTAACACATGCAAGTCGAACGATGAAGCCCTTCGGGGTGGATTAGTGGCGAACGGGTGAGTAACACGTGGGCAATCTGCCCTTCACTCTGGGACAAGCCCTGGAAACGGGGTCTAATACCGGATAACACTCTGTCCCGCATGGGACGGGGTTGAAAGCTCCGGCGGTGAAGGATGAGCCCGCGGCCTATCAGCTTGTTGGTGGGGTAATGGCCTACCAAGGCGACGACGGGTAGCCGGCCTGAGAGGGCGACCGGCCACACTGGGACTGAGACACGGCCCAGACTCCTACGGGAGGCAGCAGTGGGGAATATTGCACAATGGGCGAAAGCCTGATGCAGCGACGCCGCGTGAGGGATGACGGCCTTCGGGTTGTAAACCTCTTTCAGCAGGGAAGAAGCGAAAGTGACGGTACCTGCAGAAGAAGCGCCGGCTAACTACGTGCCAGCAGCCGCGGTAATACGTAGGGCGCAAGCGTTGTCCGGAATTATTGGGCGTAAAGAGCTCGTAGGCGGCTTGTCACGTCGGATGTGAAAGCCCGGGGCTTAACCCCGGGTCTGCATTCGATACGGGCTAGCTAGAGTGTGGTAGGGGAGATCGGAATTCCTGGTGTAGCGGTGAAATGCGCAGATATCAGGAGGAACACCGGTGGCGAAGGCGGATCTCTGGGCCATTACTGACGCTGAGGAGCGAAAGCGTGGGGAGCGAACAGGATTAGATACCCTGGTAGTCCACGCCGTAAACGTTGGGAACTAGGTGTTGGCGACATTCCACGTCGTCGGTGCCGCAGCTAACGCATTAAGTTCCCCGCCTGGGGAGTACGGCCGCAAGGCTAAAACTCAAAGGAATTGACGGGGGCCCGCACAAGCAGCGGAGCATGTGGCTTAATTCGACGCAACGCGAAGAACCTTACCAAGGCTTGACATATACCGGAAAGCATCAGAGATGGTGCCCCCCTTGTGGTCGGTATACAGGTGGTGCATGGCTGTCGTCAGCTCGTGTCGTGAGATGTTGGGTTAAGTCCCGCAACGAGCGCAACCCTTGTTCTGTGTTGCCAGCATGCCCTTCGGGGTGATGGGGACTCACAGGAGACTGCCGGGGTCAACTCGGAGGAAGGTGGGGACGACGTCAAGTCATCATGCCCCTTATGTCTTGGGCTGCACACGTGCTACAATGGCCGGTACAATGAGCTGCGATGCCGCGAGGCGGAGCGAATCTCAAAAAGCCGGTCTCAGTTCGGATTGGGGTCTGCAACTCGACCCCATGAAGTCGGAGTTGCTAGTAATCGCAGATCAGCATTGCTGCGGTGAATACGTTCCCGGGCCTTGTACACACCGCCCGTCACGTCACGAAAGTCGGTAACACCCGAAGCCGGTGGCCCAACCCCTTGTGGGAGGGAGCTGTCGAAGGTGGGACTGGCGATTGGGACGAAGTCGTAACAAGGTAGCCGTACCGGAAGGTGCGGCTGGATCACCTCCTTTCTAAGGAGCACTTCTTACCAGGCTTCGGTTTGGTCAGAGGCCAGTACATCGGCGAATGTCCGGTGCTGGTTGCTCATGGGTGGAACGTTGACTATTCGGCACGATGATCTGGTCACTACTAGTACTGCTTCGGCGTGGAACGTGGTGAACGGGGCATCGGGCCGGGCACGTTGTTGGGTATCTGAGGGTGCGGCCGAATGTGGCTGTCCTTCTGATCCGGCCCCAGTGAACTCGTCTGCAAGGACGGGGTGGTGGGTGGCTGGTCGTTGTTTGAGAACTGCACAGTGGACGCGAGCATCTGTGGCCAAGTTTTTAAGGGCGCACGGTGGATGCCTTGGCACCAGGAACCGATGAAGGACGTGGGAGGCCACGATAGTCCCCGGGGAGCTGTCAACCAAGCTTTGATCCGGGGGTTTCCGAATGGGGAAACCCGGCAGTCGTCATGGGCTGTCACCCGCTGCTGAACACATAGGCAGTGTGGAGGGAACGAGGGGAAGTGAAACATCTCAGTACCCTCAGGAAGAGAAAACAACCGTGATTCCGGGAGTAGTGGCGAGCGAAACTGGATGAGGCCAAACCGTATGCGTGTGATACCCGGCAGGGGTTGCGCATGCGGGGTTGTGGGATCTCTTTTTCATAGTCTGCCGGCTGTGAGACGAGTCAGAAACCGTTGATGTAGGCGAAGGACATGCGAAAGGTCCGGCGTAGAGGGTAAGACCCCCGTAGCTGAAACATTAACGGCTCGTTTGAGAGACACCCAAGTAGCACGGGGCCCGAGAAATCCCGTGTGAATCTGGCGGGACCACCCGCTAAGCCTAAATATTCCCTGGTGACCGATAGCGGATAGTACCGTGAGGGAATGGTGAAAAGTACCGCGGGAGCGGAGTGAAATAGTACCTGAAACCGTGTGCCTACAAGCCGTGGGAGCGTCGCTGGCAGCACTTGTGCTGTCAGTCGTGACTGCGTGCCTTTTGAAGAATGAGCCTGCGAGTTAGCGGTGTGTAGCGAGGTTAACCCGTGTGGGGAAGCCGTAGCGAAAGCGAGTCCGAACAGGGCGTTTGAGTTGCACGCTCTAGACCCGAAGCGGAGTGATCTAGCCATGGGCAGGTTGAAGCGGAGGTAAGACTTCGTGGAGGACCGAACCCACCAGGGTTGAAAACCTGGGGGATGACCTGTGGTTAGGGGTGAAAGGCCAATCAAACTCCGTGATAGCTGGTTCTCCCCGAAATGCATTTAGGTGCAGCGTCGTGTGTTTCTTGCCGGAGGTAGAGCACTGGATAGGCGATGGGCCCTACCGGGTTACTGACCTTAGCCAAACTCCGAATGCCGGTAAGTGAGAGCGCGGCAGTGAGACTGTGGGGGATAAGCTCCATGGTCGAGAGGGAAACAGCCCAGAGCATCGACTAAGGCCCCTAAGCGTACGCTAAGTGGGAAAGGATGTGGAGTCGCAGAGACAACCAGGAGGTTGGCTTAGAAGCAGCCACCCTTGAAAGAGTGCGTAATAGCTCACTGGTCAAGTGATTCCGCGCCGACAATGTAGCGGGGCTCAAGCGTACCGCCGAAGTCGTGTCATTCGTACATATATCCCCAACGGGAGTACGGATGGGTAGGGGAGCGTCGTGTGCCGGGTGAAGCAGCCGCGGAAGCGAGTTGTGGACGGTTCACGAGTGAGAATGCAGGCATGAGTAGCGATACACACGTGAGAAACGTGTGCGCCGATTGACTAAGGGTTCCTGGGTCAAGCTGATCTGCCCAGGGTAAGTCGGGACCTAAGGCGAGGCCGACAGGCGTAGTCGATGGACAACCGGTTGATATTCCGGTACCCGCTTTGAAACGCCCAGTACTGAATCAGGCGATGCTAAGTCCGTGAAGCCGGCCCGATCTCTTCGGAGTTGAGGGTAGTGGTGGAGCCGATGAACCAGACTTGTAGTAGGTAAGCGATGGGGTGACGCAGGAAGGTAGTCCAGCCCGGGCGGTGGTTGTCCCGGGGTAAGGGTGTAGGACGCACGGTAGGCAAATCCGTCGTGCATATAGTCTGAGACCTGATGCCGAGCCGATTGTGGTGAAGTGGATGATCCTATGCTGTCGAGAAAAGCCTCTAGCGAGTTTCATGGCGGCCCGTACCCTAAACCGACTCAGGTGGTCAGGTAGAGAATACCGAGGCGTTCGGGTGAACTATGGTTAAGGAACTCGGCAAAATGCCCCCGTAACTTCGGGAGAAGGGGGGCCATCACCGGTGATAGCACTTGCTGCTTGAGCTGGGGGTGGCCGCAGAGACCAGCGAGAAGCGACTGTTTACTAAAAACACAGGTCCGTGCGAAGCCGTAAGGCGATGTATACGGACTGACGCCTGCCCGGTGCTGGAACGTTAAGGGGACCGGTTAGCTGCCTTTCGGGGTGGCGAAGCTGAGAACTTAAGCGCCAGTAAACGGCGGTGGTAACTATAACCATCCTAAGGTAGCGAAATTCCTTGTCGGGTAAGTTCCGACCTGCACGAATGGCGTAACGACTTCTCGACTGTCTCAACCATAGGCCCGGTGAAATTGCACTACGAGTAAAGATGCTCGTTTCGCGCAGCAGGACGGAAAGACCCCGGGACCTTTACTATAGTTTGATATTGGTGTTCGGTTCGGCTTGTGTAGGATAGGTGGGAGACTTTGAAGCGGCCACGCCAGTGGTTGTGGAGTCGTCGTTGAAATACCACTCTGGTCGTGCTGGATGTCTAACCTGGGTCCGTGATCCGGATCAGGGACAGTGTCTGATGGGTAGTTTAACTGGGGCGGTTGCCTCCTAAAGAGTAACGGAGGCGCCCAAAGGTTCCCTCAGCCTGGTTGGTAATCAGGTGTTGAGTGTAAGTGCACAAGGGAGCTTGACTGTGAGACCGACGGGTCGAGCAGGGACGAAAGTCGGGACTAGTGATCCGGCAGTGGCTTGTGGAAGCGCTGTCGCTCAACGGATAAAAGGTACCCCGGGGATAACAGGCTGATCTTCCCCAAGAGTCCATATCGACGGGATGGTTTGGCACCTCGATGTCGGCTCGTCGCATCCTGGGGCTGGAGTCGGTCCCAAGGGTTGGGCTGTTCGCCCATTAAAGCGGTACGCGAGCTGGGTTTAGAACGTCGTGAGACAGTTCGGTCCCTATCCGCTGTGCGCGTAGGAATATTGAGAAGGGCTGTCCCTAGTACGAGAGGACCGGGACGGACGAACCTCTGGTGTGCCAGTTGTCCTGCCAAGGGCATGGCTGGTTGGCTACGTTCGGAAAGGATAACCGCTGAAAGCATCTAAGCGGGAAGCCTGCTTCGAGATGAGTATTCCCACCCTCTTGAGGGGTTAAGGCTCCCAGTAGACGACTGGGTTGATAGGCCAGATGTGGAAGCCCGGTAACGGGTGGAGCTGACTGGTACTAATAGGCCGAGGGCTTGTCCTCAGTTGCTCGCGTCCACTGTGTTAGTTCTGAAATAACGAACAGCCGTGTAAACATCCGGTGTTCATAGTTTCATAGTGTTTCGGTGGTCATTGCGTTAGGGAAACGCCCGGTTACATTCCGAACCCGGAAGCTAAGCCTTTCAGCGCCGATGGTACTGCAGGGGGGACCCTGTGGGAGAGTAGGACGCCGCCGAACAATCTTTGGGGAAAGCCCCGCACCTTCTGGTGCGGGGCTTTCCTGCGTTCCGGACCTTTTCCCGGGCCCGGGGCCCGGACCAGCGGGCCGCGCGGGATCTGAATCTGCGTGCCCACCCGCCCCGCCGATCGCGATTATGCATATCCCCCTGACCCCGTGTATGGTTTACCTCGTTGCCACAGCGCAACGAGGCCCCAATAGCTCAGTCGGTAGAGCGTCTCCATGGTAAGGAGAAGGTCTGCGGTTCGATTCCGCATTGGGGCTCGGAACAACGAAAGGCCCCCGCCACACGGCGGGGGCCTTTCGCGTTGAAGTGGAGCGGACGGGAGTCAGACGAGAGGAGGCTCCGGGACACGCATGGCCAGGATCGCCATGTCGTCCGAGGCCGGCTCGGCGGCGAAGCGTTCCACGGCCCGCAGGATGCGTGCGGCGACCGCTCCGGCCGTCAGGCCCGTACAGGTCGACAGGACGTCCGCCAGGCCGTCGTCGCCCAGCATGCGGGTTCCCTCGCGGCGTTCGGTGACGCCGTCCGTGACGCACAGAAGGACGTCGCCCGGGTTGAGGACGACCTCCTGCTCGTACAGGTCGAGATCCTCGAGCACGCCGAGCAGGGGCTGCGGTTCCGCAGCCGATTCCACGGAGCCGTCCTGGCGCAGGCGCAGCGGCAGCGGGTGGCCGGCGCAGACCACCTTCAGGAGGGCGCTGCCGTCCTCCTGGGGCCACAGCTCGCCGTACAGCAGGGTGAGGAAGCGGCTGCGGGCGCCCTCGTCGAGGATCGCCGCGTTGAGGCGCTCCAGGACCGCCGGGCCGCCGAAGCCCTCGCGGGCCAGCAGGCGCAGTGCGTGGCGGGCCAGACCCGTGACGGCGGCCGCCTCGGGGCCCGTACCGCAGACGTCGCCGATGGCGAAGCCGTACGCACCGTCGCGGATCGGGAAGACGTCGTAGAAGTCGCCGCCTACCTCGTTGCCCTCGCCCGCGGCGCGGTAGATGACCTCGATCTCGACGTTCGGCACGTCGGGGAGGCCCGGGGGCAGCAGACTGCGCTGGAGGGACTGGCTGATCGCCATGCGCTCCGAGTACAGGCGGGCGTTGTCCAGGGCCAGTGCGGCCCGGCGGGACAGGTCCTCGGCCAGTTCCAGGATCTCCTGGCGGAAGTGGTCGTCCGAGGGCTTCCCGAGCGTCAGCATGCCGATCACGCGGTTACGGGCGACCAGCGGGAGGACCACCGTCTCGCCGCCGACCGCCTGGGCCGTGGCGAGCGTCGTGCGGGTGGCCGTGCTCATGCTGAGCGGGGCGTCGTGGGCCAGGCTGCGGGTCGACGTGGACAGGGCGGCTCGGTGGCCCGCCTCCGCAGGGGCGGCCCAGACGCGGGCACCCGGGGTCGGGACCGGATCCGGCGGGGCGATCTTCGAGAGCAGGGCCTTGAGGCCGTCGATGAGGTCCTCGTCCTCGTGGAGCACGTACGAGAGGTACGGCTCGGAAGACTGGTCCGCGATCGTGTAGACGGCGCACCAGGTGGCCAGGGTCGGGACCGTCATCTGCGCCATGAGCGCCAGGGTCTGGTCCCGGTCGAGCGTGCCGGCCAGCAGGTCGGATGCCTCGACGAGGAAGGAGAGGGAGCCGCGGCGCAGCCGTTCCAGCTCGCCGAGGCGGGCGGACTCCACGGCCAGCGCGATGCGGTCGGCGGCGAACTGGAGGCGCAGGGCCTCCTCGTTCGAGTAGCGGCCCGCGCCCTCCGCCGCGACGCCGAGGGAGCCGGTGAGCCGGCCCTCGACCTTCAGCGGGACCGTGACGACCGAGCGCATCCCGGTGTCGGTGAGGAGCGGGACGGCGCCCGGGACGGCGGTGAGGTCCTCGTGGACGGCCGGCATGCGGGCGGAGCCGTAGCGTCCCGTGCCGGCTTCGACGGGGACCCGGGCGAAGCGCTGGCGGGCCGAGGGGAGGCCCGTCGTGGCGCGGACCTCCAGCTCCGTCTCGTCGTCGGTGGCCAGGAGGAGGAACGCGGCGTCGGCGTCGAGCATGTCGCGGGCGCGCTCGACCGTCCGCTGGAGGAGGCCGTCGAGGTCGTCGGGGGCGGGGGAGCCGATGAAGACCTCGAACGGGTCCGCGGTGCGGCTGTCGGAGGAGGAATCGGAGACCGGGGCGCGGACCGGAGTCTGGAGGACGGCGCGCTCGTCGTCGCGGACGAGGAGGCAGACCGTGGACGGGGCGCCGTCGGTGTCGCGGACCCGCAGGTGCGAGGCGTAGACGGCGATGGTCCGGCCGTCCGCGCCGCGGATGCCGTAGCTGCCCTCCCAGCGGGAGAGCTGGAGGGCGTCGGCGATGCCGGTGTTGGTGCCGGGGGTGTGCGGCCAGGCCACGAAGTCGGTGAACTGCTTGCCGGTGACCTGCTCCGCGGTGTGACCGAAGACGTACGCGGCGTCGTCGTTCCACGCGCTGATCGCGCCGGCGCTGTCGATCTGGACGACGGCGACCCGGATCCGCTGGTCGGTGACCGGCAGGAGCGAGGTGGGCAGGACCGGGCCGGCGGAGCGGATCCCCACGGGCCGGTCGGGCAGGTCCAGCTGGAACCAGACGTGCTTGCGGGTGGGGGAGTACTCGACGCCCCAGCGGGAGGCCAGGGCGGCACAGAGCAGCAGACCGCGGCCGTTCTCGCGGTCCGGGCTGCCGAAGTCGAGGGCGCTGCTCTGGAGCGGGACCTCGCGTTCCGGATAGTGGTCGGAGACCTCGACGCGGACGCCTTCCTCGGTGCGCAGGCACAGGACGTCCGCCGCCGTCCCCGCGTGGATGACGGCGTTGGTCACGAGCTCACTGGTGAGGACGACGGCGTCGTCGACGACATCGTTGTAGCCCCACCCCTGGAGCGTGTCCCGGACGAAGGCGCGGGCGGTCGCGACCGAGCGCCCGACCGGTTCGAAGGTGGCGGCCGCGCGCGCGGTGATCACAGCACTCCCCATATTGGTGTCTCGTCGCTTCCCCGAGTCCTGTGCCCGTTTATCGCCGCTTCGATTCGCTTGCCAGGCTAGACGTATCTCAAGGGTGCCGGGTACACGAGGGCCGAGTTCGGGACAAGTCGCCCCGGTGGTGGTGCGCGGGCGCACAAGTATGGACTCCCGGTGCAAGGGATGGGGGGTAACCGGTACAGGTTCCCCCCGGACCTGTTCCGGCCTGGTACGTTGCAACGATTTGACGTCCGCCCGGTCACCCGTTGACGGTGTGCTGTGGCGGTGAGCCAAAGTGGAACTGGGCAAGCTTCCGGATAGGCCCGAGTGAAACGGTCAACCCCTGCGGGAGGGACACGGTGGAGTCTGGCGTGGCGGCGCAGGGTTCGAAGGCGCGTACAAAAGGCGGACAGTCCGTGAAAAAGCAGCGCAATGGCACCGTCGAAGTGGACGCGGCAGCTCTGAACAGAGTGCTCGCGGGCCTCGTGGCGATGCGCGACGGCAATTTCCGCAGGCGGCTCACCGTCTCGGGCGACGGTGTGATGACGGAGATCGCGGCGGTCTTCAACGAGGTCGCCGACCGGAATCTCCACCTCACCGGTGAGCTGGCGCGCGTACGGCGGGTGGTCGGGCGGGAGGGCAAGCTCACGGAGCGGCTGGAGACGGGCGCCTGTGAGGGTTCCTGGGCCGCCGCCATCGACGCCTCCAACGAGCTCGTCGACGATCTCGCGCGACCGGTCTCCGAGGTGGGCCGGGTCCTGTCGGCGGTCGCCGACGGTGATCTGGAGCAGCGGATGGAGCTGCGCTCGCACACCCAGGACGAGACGGTACGGCCGCTGCGCGGCGAGTTCCTGAAGGTCGCCCGTACGGTCAACAACCTGGTCGACCAGCTGTCGGTCTTCACCGAGCAGGTGACCCGGGTCGCCGTCGAGGTGGGCACCGAGGGCAAGCTCGGCGGCCAGGCGCAGGTGCGGGGGATGTCCGGGTCCTGGAAGGACCTCACGGACTCCGTGAACACCATGGCGTACCGGCTGACGGCCCAGGTGCGGGACATCGCGCTGGTGACGACGGCGGTTGCCAAGGGTGATCTGTCGCGGAAGGTCACCGTCCATGTGGCCGGTGAGATGCTCCAGCTGAAGAACACCGTCAACACGATGGTCGACCAGCTGTCCTCGTTCTCCTCCGAGGTGACGCGCGTCGCCCGTGAGGTGGGTACGGAGGGCGAGCTGGGCGGTCAGGCGACCGTGCCGGGTGTGGCCGGTGTGTGGAAGGACCTCACCGACTCCGTCAACACGATGGCGGGCAACCTCACCTCCCAGGTGCGCGGGATCGCGGAGGTGACGACGGCGGTCGCCAGTGGTGACCTGACGCAGAAGGTCACGGTGAGCGCGCGCGGCGAGGTCGCGCAGCTGGCCGAGACGATCAACCAGATGACCGAGACGCTGCGGACCTTCGCGGACGAAGTGACCCGCGTGGCGAGCGAGGTCGGTGGCGAGGGGCTCCTCGGCGGTCAGGCGCAGGTGCCCGGCGCCGCCGGTACGTGGAAGGACCTCACCGACTCGGTGAACACGGTCTTCCGGAATCTGACGACGCAGGTGCGTGACATCGCGCAGGTGACGACCGCGGTGGCCAGCGGCGACATGTCGCAGAAGGTCACGGTCGACGTGGCCGGCGAGATGCTGGAGCTGAAGAACACCGTCAACACGATGGTGGACCAGCTCCAGTCGTTCGGTTCCGAGGTGACCCGGGTGGCCCGGGAGGTCGGCGTCGAGGGCCGGCTCGGCGGACAGGCCGAGGTGCCGGGCGCGGCGGGGACCTGGAAGGACCTCACCGACTCGGTGAACACCGCGTTCCGCAACCTGACCGGTCAGGTGCGTGACATCGCGCAGGTCACCACGGCGGTCGCCAACGGCGACCTGTCGCAGAAGGTCACCGTGGACGTGGCCGGCGAGATGCTGGAGCTGAAGAACACCGTCAACACGATGGTGGCGCAGCTCTCCAGCTTCGCCGACCAGGTGACGCGGATGGCCCGGGACGTGGGGACCGAGGGCCGCCTCGGCGGTCAGGCGCGTGTGGACGGCGTCTCGGGTACGTGGAAGGAACTGACGGACTCCGTCAACTTCATGGCCGGGAACCTCACCTCCCAGGTGAGGCAGATCGCTCAGGTGACGACGGCGGTGGCGCGGGGCGACCTGTCGCAGAAGATCGACGTGGACGCCCGGGGCGAGATCCTGGAGCTCAAGAACACGATCAACACCATGGTCGACCAGCTCTCCGCCTTCGCCGACCAGGTCACCAGGGTGGCCCGCGAGGTGGGTACGGACGGCCGGCTCGGCGGTCAGGCGCAGGTGCC
Source organism: Streptomyces globisporus C-1027 (assembly GCF_000261345.2). Classification (NCBI taxonomy): domain Bacteria; kingdom Bacillati; phylum Actinomycetota; class Actinomycetes; order Kitasatosporales; family Streptomycetaceae; genus Streptomyces; species Streptomyces globisporus. Next base: position 6,032,489 of record NZ_CP013738.1, read on the forward strand.
CGGCGTGGCCGGAGTGTGGCGCGATCTGACCGATTCGGTGAACGGCATGGCGGGGAACCTCACCGCTCAGGTCCGTAACATCGCGCAGGTCGCCACGGCGGTCGCGCGCGGTGACCTGTCGCAGAAGATCGACGTGGACGCCCGGGGCGAGATCCTGGAGCTGAAGAACACCCTCAACACGATGGTGGACCAGCTGTCCAACTTCGCGGAGCAGGTGACGCGGGTCGCCCGTGAGGTGGGTACGGAGGGCATCCTCGGCGGTCAGGCCGAGGTGCAGGGTGTCTCCGGCACGTGGAAGGACCTCACGCAGTCCGTCAACGGCATGGCGAACAATCTGACCCTCCAGGTCCGCAACATCGCCGAGGTCACCACCGCGGTCGCCAAGGGCGATCTTTCGAAGAAGATCACCGTCGACGCCAAGGGCGAGATCCTCGAACTGGTCACGACCGTCAACACGATGGTCGACCAGCTGCTGAACTTCGCCGACGAGGTGTCCCGGGTGGCCCGTGAGGTGGGCACCGAGGGGATTCTCGGCGGTCAGGCGCGGGTGCGCGGGGCGACCGGCATCTGGAAGGACCTCAGCGAGAACGTCAACCTGATGGCCAACAACCTGACCAGCCAGGTGCGGAACATCTCCCGGGTCTCCTCCGCGGTCGCCAACGGCGATCTGACGAAGAAGGTCACCGTGGAGGCGCGCGGCGAGGTCGCGGAGCTGGCGGACACGGTCAACACCATGGTGACGACGCTGTCCTCGTTCGCCGACGAGGTCACGCGGGTGGCCCGTGAGGTGGGAACGGAGGGCGAACTGGGCGGCCAGGCCCGGGTGCCGGGGGTCGCCGGTACGTGGAAGGACCTCACCGAGTCCGTGAACTCGATGGCCTCCAACCTGACCGGTCAGGTGCGGCAGATCGCCACGGTCACCACCGCCATCGCCAAGGGCGATCTGACCAAGAAGATCGACATCGACGCGCGCGGTGAGATCCAGGAGCTGAAGAACACCATCAACACGATGGTCGACCAGCTGTCCTCGTTCGCGGAACAGGTGACCCGGGTCGCCCGCGAGGTGGGCACCGAGGGGCAGCTGGGCGGCCAGGCGCGGGTGCGGGACGTCGACGGCACCTGGCGCGACCTCACCGAGTCCGTGAACGAGATGGCCGGGAACCTGACCCGTCAGGTCCGTGCCATCGCGGCGGTCGCCACCGCGGTGACGCGCGGTGATCTGAACCTCAAGATCGACGTGGACGCGGCCGGGGAGATCCAGGTCCTCCAGGACAACATCAACACGATGATCGCGAACCTGCGCGACACCACGCTCGCCAACAAGGAGCAGGACTGGCTGAAGGGCAACCTGGCCAGGATCTCCGGTCTGATGCAGGGCCGCCGCGATCTGGACGACGTGGCCTCGCTGATCATGAGCGAGCTGACGCCGGTGGTCTCGGCGCAGCACGGCGCGTTCTTCCTGGCGATGGCCGCCGGGGACTCCGAGGAGGTCGGGCCCGACAACGGCGAGGCCGGTTCGTACGAGCTGCGGATGCGGGGGAGTTACGGCTACTCCGCGGGGTCGATGCCGACCTCCTTCCGGCCCGGCGAGACGCTCATCGGGACGGCGGCCGAGGAGAAGCGGACGATCCAGGTGGACAACGTGCCGCCGGGCTATCTGAAGATCTCCTCCGGTCTCGGGGAGGCCCCTCCGGCGCATGTGATCGTGCTGCCGGTGCTCTTCGAGGGCAAGGTTCTCGGGGTGATCGAGCTGGCCTCCTTCCAGCCGTTCACGCACATCCAGCGGGACTTCCTCAACCAGCTCGCCGAGATGATCGCGACGAGCGTCAACACCATCAGCGTCAATACCAAGACCGAGAAGCTGCTGGAGCAGTCGCAGGAGCTGACCGAGCAACTGCGTGACCGCTCGCAGGAGTTGGAGAACCGGCAGAAGGCCCTCCAGGCGTCCAACGCCGAACTGGAGGAGAAGGCCGAGCTGCTGGCCCAGCAGAACCGCGACATCGAGGTGAAGAACACCGAGATCGAGGAGGCGCGGCAGGTTCTGGAGGAGCGCGCCGAGCAGCTCGCGGTCTCGATGCGCTACAAGTCCGAGTTCCTGGCGAACATGTCGCACGAGCTGCGCACCCCGCTCAACTCGCTGCTGATTCTGGCCAAGTTGCTGGCGGACAACGCCGAGGGCAATCTCTCGCCGAAGCAGGTGGAGTTCGCCGAGACGATCCACGGGGCCGGGTCCGACCTGCTCCAGCTGATCAACGACATCCTCGACCTCTCCAAGGTCGAGGCGGGCAAGATGGATGTCAGCCCGACCCGGATCGCGCTGGTCCAGCTGGTCGACTACGTGGAGGCGACCTTCCGCCCGCTCACGGCGGAGAAGGGGCTCGACTTCTCCGTACGGGTGTCGCCGGAGCTGCCCGCGACGCTGCACACCGACGAGCAGCGGCTGCTCCAGGTGCTGCGCAACCTGCTGTCCAACGCGGTGAAGTTCACCGACACCGGTGCGGTGGAGCTGGTGATCCGGCCGGCCGGCGCCGATGTGCCGAACGCGATCCGGGAGCATCTGCTGGAGGCGGGTTCGCTGCGGGACGCGGACGCCGATCTGATCGCGTTCTCGGTCACCGACACCGGGATCGGGATCGCGTCCAGCAAGATGCTGGTGATCTTCGAGGCGTTCAAGCAGGCGGACGGCACGACGAGCCGGAAGTACGGCGGCACGGGCCTCGGGCTCTCGATCAGCCGGGAGATCGCGCGGCTGCTCGGCGGCGAGATCCATGCGGCGAGCGAGCCCGGACGGGGCTCGACCTTCACCCTCTACCTGCCGTTGCACCGAGCCGAACTGCCGCCCCAGGGCTACCCCCCGGTGGGTTCCGGTTCCGCCGAGGTGCTGGGCGGCGCTGGCGAGATGGGACAGGTTCAGGCGCCGCAGGGCCAGTCGGCTCCGTACGGCGACCCGGCCAACTCCGCCGGGGTGTTCCGCAGGCGGCGCAAGGCCCTGGGGGACGCGGCCCGCAAGCCCGCGCTGTCGGCCGGGCGCGCGACGCCCGAGAGCGCCCCGCAGCAGGAGGAGTGGGTGCAGGGGAGCCAGGGCGAGAGCCAGGGGCAGGAGCAGGGCGCGGCGGCCGAACCGGCACCCCGGCGGACGTTCCGCTTCCGCGGTGAGAAGGTGCTCATCGTCGACGACGACATCCGTAACGTCTTCGCGCTCACCAGCGTGCTGGAGCAGCACGGGCTCTCCGTGCTGTACGCGGAGAACGGCCGTGAGGGCATCGAAGTCCTGGAGCAGCACGACGATGTGACGGTCGTGCTGATGGACATCATGATGCCCGAGATGGACGGGTACGCGACGACGACCGCGATCCGGCGGATGCCGCAGTTCGCCGGGCTGCCGATCGTCGCGCTCACCGCGAAGGCGATGAAGGGCGACCGGGAGAAGGCCATCGATTGCGGGGCTTCCGACTATGTGACGAAGCCGGTCGACCCTGATCATCTGCTTGCGGTGATGGAGCAGTGGATGCACGGAGAGTGATCGAGAATCTAACGAACTGACGTAAGTTATTGACCGAATGTGCTCGATTGGGTGTGAACGCGCTGCATCCGGGGAACCTTCTGGTCTCCCACCGCGTTTGTGGTATGTGCACAGTGACATCGCGGTGACAGGGTGTGGTGACGGGCGGGGTGCGGCTACCATGACCGGCACAAGGACGGACGGCGTAAGGGAGTCGTCCTCTGGGGCGGCACCCGGTGCATTTCCGGGGCGAGGAGGGCGGGCCATGGTGCAGAAGGCCAAGATCCTCCTGGTCGATGACCGGCCGGAGAATCTGCTGGCGCTGGAGGCCATCCTCTCTGCGCTCGATCAGACACTGGTCCGGGCATCGTCAGGGGAGGAGGCGCTCAAAGCGCTGCTCACGGACGACTTCGCGGTCATTCTGCTGGACGTCCAGATGCCGGGCATGGACGGTTTCGAGACCGCCGCGCACATCAAGCGGCGGGAGCGGACCCGGGACATCCCGATCATCTTCCTCACCGCGATCAACCACGGTCCGCACCACACCTTCCGCGGATACGCGGCCGGTGCGGTGGACTACATCTCCAAGCCGTTCGACCCGTGGGTGCTGCGGGCCAAGGTCTCGGTCTTCGTCGAGCTGTACATGAAGAACTGCAAGCTCCGTGAGCAGGCGGCTCTGCTGCGGCTCCAGTTGGAGGGCGACGGCCACGCGGGCGGCGAGCACGAGAAGGAGCCGGCCGGTCTGCTGGCCGAACTCTCCGCACGGCTCGCGGCGGTCGAGGAGCAGGCCGAAGCGCTCTCCAAGCAGCTCGACGACGAATCCGCGGACGCGGCCGCGGTCGCGACAGCCGCTCACCTGGAGCGCAAGCTGACCGGTCTGCGTCGCGCGCTCGACGCGCTGGAGCCGGGCACCGGCGGGGGCGCGGGCGTCCTGCCCGCACAGGGCTGACATCTCGGGCCCCTGCCGTGAAGCGGCGTCAGTTCCCGGCCGCCCGGCGGCGACACGGACGGGTGAACCAGTAGGCGAACGTGTTCACGGGCTACGACAGCGGTAACCTCGGCACCATGGCCTCACGTACGTCCGGCAAGGGTTCCCAGGGCACGGCGGGCACCACCAAACGCGTCGGCCGTACACCGGGCCCGGCGAAAAAAGCTGCGCCCGCCAAGAAGACCGCACCGAAGAAGTCGGCGGCTCCCGCCAGGAAGGCGCCCGCGAAGAAGGCGGCGGCCAGGAAGCCCGCGCCCAAACCCGCACCGTCACCCACCGGGGGCGTCTACCGGCTGGTGCGCGCGGTCTGGCTCGGTGCGGCACACGGCGTCGGTGCGGTGTTCCGCTCGATAGGGCGTGGCGCCAAGGGACTTGACCCCGCCCACCGCAAGGACGGGCTTGCCCTGCTGCTGCTCGGCCTGGCGCTGATCGTCGCCGCGGGCACCTGGTCCAATCTCCAGGGGCCGGTCGGCGACCTGGTCGAGATGCTGGTGACCGGCGCCTTCGGCCGGCTCGACCTGCTCGCGCCGATACTGCTGGGCGCGATGGCGGTGCGGCTCATCCTGTACCCGGAGCGGCCCGAGGCCAACGGCCGTATCGTCATCGGGCTCTCCGCGCTGGTCATCGGGGTCCTCGGCCAGGTCCACATCGCCTGCGGTTCGCCGGGCCGGGACGCGGGCACCGAGGCCATGCAGGACGCCGGCGGGCTGATCGGCTGGGCCACGTCCAAACCGCTGATCTTCATGATGGGCGAGGTGCTCGCCGTACCGCTGCTGGTACTGCTGACCGTGTTCGGGCTCCTCGTCGTCACCGCCACTCCGGTCAACGCCATTCCGCGGCGGCTGCGTCAGCTCGGCGTCCGTCTCGGCATCGTCGAACCCACCCCCGAGGAGGTCGCGGGGTACGAGGACGACGACGAGCGCTACGACGAACAGTGGCGTGAGGCGCTGCCCGAGCCGACCCGTCGACGCGGCACACGGCGTACGGACGCGGACCCCGACCACGACCAGGCCGAGGAGGAGGCGCTCAGCAAGCGCCGCAGGACCCGCAGGCCCTCCGCACAGCCCGCGATGAACCGGCCGCTGGACGCGGTGGACGTCGCGGCGGCGGCCGCCGCCGCGCTCGACGGGGCCGTGCTCAACGGTATGCCGCCGTCCCCGGTCGTCGCCGACCTCACCCAAGGTGTCTCCGTGGACCGGGAGCGCACCGGGACGCCCGTGCCCGGGGCCCGGGAGGCCGAGGGGGAGGAGCGGCCGAAGCCCGGAGTCCGGAAGTCCGCCCCCGCGCCCGAGGGTGGCGAGGAGCGGTCGGGCGGGGTGCCCGACCTGACCAAGCCCGCCCCCGACTCCTCGCCGGGGCTGCCCGCCCGCGCCGAACAGCTCCAGCTCTCCGGCGACATCACCTACTCCCTGCCCTCGCTCGACCTGCTGGAGCGCGGCGGCCCCGGGAAGACCCGCAGCGCCGCCAACGACCGCGTGGTCGAGTCGCTGACCACCGTCTTCACCGAGTTCAAGGTGGACGCCGCCGTCACCGGCTTCACCCGGGGGCCCACCGTCACCCGGTACGAGGTGGAGCTCGGCCCGGCGGTGAAGGTCGAGAAGATCACCGCCCTGACGAAGAACATCGCCTACGCGGTGGCCAGTCCGGACGTACGGATCATCTCGCCGATCCCGGGCAAGTCCGCGGTCGGCATCGAGATCCCCAACAGCGACCGGGAGATGGTCAACCTCGGCGACGTGCTGCGCCTGGCCGAGGACGACGACCCGATGATGGTGGCCTTCGGCAAGGACGTCGAGGGCGGCTACGTCATGCACAGCCTGGCGAAGATGCCCCACATGCTCGTCGCCGGCGCCACCGGCTCCGGTAAGTCGTCCTGCATCAACTGCCTGATCACGTCGGTCATGGTGCGGGCCACCCCCGAGGACGTGCGGATGGTCCTCGTCGACCCCAAGCGCGTCGAGCTGACCGCGTACGAGGGCATCCCGCACCTGATCACCCCGATCATCACCAACCCCAAGAAGGCCGCAGAGGCGCTGCAGTGGGTCGTGCGCGAGATGGATCTGCGCTACGACGACCTCGCCGCCTTCGGCTACCGGCACATCGACGACTTCAACAAGGCGGTACGCGAAGGCAAGGTGAAGCTCCCCGAGGGGAGTGAGCGCGAGCTGTCCCCGTACCCGTATCTGCTGGTGATCGTCGACGAGCTGGCCGACCTGATGATGGTCGCCCCGCGCGACGTCGAGGACTCGATCGTCCGCATCACCCAGCTCGCCCGCGCGGCGGGCATCCACCTGGTGCTCGCCACCCAGCGGCCCTCGGTCGACGTGGTGACCGGCCTGATCAAGGCGAACGTTCCCTCCCGGCTCGCCTTCGCCACCTCCTCCCTCGCCGACAGCCGCGTCATCCTCGACCAGCCAGGCGCCGAGAAGCTCATCGGCAAGGGCGACGGGCTCTTCCTCCCGATGGGCGCCAACAAACCCACCCGTATGCAGGGCGCCTTCGTCACCGAGGACGAGGTCGCCGCCGTCGTCCAGCACTGCAAGGACCAGATGGCCCCGGTCTTCCGGGACGACGTCGTCGTCGGTACGAAGCAGAAGAAGGAGATCGACGAGGACATCGGCGACGACCTGGACCTGCTCTGCCAGGCCGCCGAGCTGGTCGTCTCCACCCAGTTCGGCTCGACCTCGATGCTCCAGCGCAAGCTGCGGGTCGGCTTCGCCAAGGCGGGCCGGCTGATGGACCTGATGGAGTCCCGCTCCATCGTCGGGCCCAGCGAGGGATCCAAGGCGCGCGACGTCCTGGTGAAACCCGACGAGCTCGACGGGGTGTTGGCCGTCATCCGCGGGGAATCCGCTCCCTAACGGAATCGGCCCGTAAAGGTTTTGTGGGCAACCGTTTCGTACGGTCGTACGTCCAGTTGAAGGGAGGGACGGAAACGTGCTCCTCCCCGCAGCTCGACCCGTCACTACCTCACCCTTGCTCCCACCCCCGTTCGGCCCACTACAGGTTGCCCAGTCCTCGATCGGGGCTGTCCTCCGCCCCCGCTCCGCACCGGAGCCGGTGGCGGGGACGTCCGGCGAACCCGATGGCGTACAAAGTCGTCCCTCCCGGTTGCCCCACCCTTTCGTACCCCCCCTAGACTGAACATCCAGCAGGTGGCTCACGCTCGAAAGGCGCCCCCGTGTCCATCGGCAACTCCCCCGAAGACGACCGGCCTTCGATCGGTCGTGCCCTTCAGCAGGCCCGCATCGCCGCAGGCCTGACGGTCGAGGAAGTCAGCAGCTCCACCCGGGTGCGCATCCCCATCGTGCACGCGATCGAGCAGGACGACTTCTCCCGCTGCGGCGGCGACGTCTACGCCCGCGGCCACATCCGCACGCTCGCCCGTGCCGTCGGTCTCGATCCGGAACCGCTGGTCGAGGAGTACGACGCCGATCACGGTGGCCGTCCCGCCCCGACCACCGCGGCGCCGTTGTTCGAAGCGGAACGCATCCGCTCCGAACCCCGGCGGCCCAACTGGACCGCCGCCATGGTCGCGGCCATCGTCGCCGTCGTCGGGTTCGTCGGCTTCACGCTCTTCAGCGGCGGCGAGGACGAACCCTCCAGCACCGCCCAGGTCGCGGAGGGATCGAAGCCCGACAAGACCGCGGCCAAGCCCACCGCCACCAAGCCCTCCGACCCCAAGCCCGTGCCCTCCGAGAGCGCCATCGCCGCCGCCCCCCGGGACAAGGTGACGGTCAAGCTCAGTGCGGACCGGGACAAGAGCTGGGTCTCGGTCAAGGACCACAACGGACGGCGGCTCTTCGACGGGCTGCTGCTCCAAGGCGAGTCCAAGACCTTCCAGGACAAGGAGCGCATCGACCTCGTCCTGGGCAATGCCGGGGCGATCGACCTCTTCGTCAACGGCAAGCAGGTCGAGGACCGCTTCGGTCCCGGCCAGGTCGAGCGGCTCTCCTACACCAAGGGTGACCCCGAGGCCGGCTGACCCGCCGCTTCGTTTCCCCTGCCGCGTCCCGACGGGCGCCCGGCCTCGTGCCGGGCGCCCGTCGGCGTTCCCGGCCCCGCCCGGCTGCTACGGGGAGTAACGATGACGGGGGCAGGCAACCCTGCACGGCAGGGCGGTCGCCGGGACAAAGTAGTCTTGAGTCCATGCCCGAACGCCGTACCGTCGCCCTTGTCACTCTTGGCTGCGCCCGTAACGAGGTGGACTCGGAGGAGCTTGCAGGCCGCTTGGCAGCGGACGGCTGGGACCTCGTCGAGGACGCCTCGGACGCGGATGTCGCAGTCGTCAACACCTGTGGGTTCGTCGAAGCCGCCAAGAAGGACTCCGTCGACGCCCTGCTCGAAGCCAACGATCTGAAGGACCACGGCCGCACCCAGGCCGTCGTCGCCGTCGGCTGCATGGCCGAGCGCTACGGCAAGGACCTCGCCGAGGCCCTGCCGGAGGCGGACGGCGTCCTCGGATTCGACGACTACGCCGACATCTCCGACCGGCTTCAGACCATCCTCAACGGCGGCATCCACGCCTCGCACACCCCGCGCGACCGCCGCAAGCTGCTGCCGATCAGCCCCGCCGAGCGGCAGGACGCCGCCGTGGCGCTGCCCGGCCACGCCCAGGAGACGCCCGCCCCGGCCCCCGAGGACCTCCCCGAAGGCGTCGCCCCGGTCTCCGGCCCGCGGGCACCGCTGCGCCGCCGACTCGGCACCAGCCCCGTCGCCTCGGTCAAGCTCGCCTCCGGCTGCGACCGCCGCTGCTCCTTCTGCGCCATCCCCTCCTTCCGCGGCTCCTTCATCTCGCGGCGGCCCTCGGACGTGCTCCAGGAGACCCGCTGGCTGGCCGAGCAGGGCGTCAAGGAGGTCATGCTCGTCTCCGAGAACAACACCTCCTACGGCAAGGACCTCGGCGACATCCGCCTCCTGGAGACCCTGCTGCCCGAGCTGGCCGACGTGGACGGCATCGAGCGGATCCGGGTCAGCTACCTCCAGCCCGCCGAGATGCGCCCCGGCCTCATCGACGTCCTCACCTCGACGCCGAAGGTCGCCCCGTACTTCGACCTCTCCTTCCAGCACTCCTCCCCGAGCGTGCTGCGCACGATGCGCCGCTTCGGCGACACCGACCGCTTCCTGGAGCTCCTGGACACCATCCGGAGCAAGGCCCCCGAGGCAGGCGCCCGCTCCAACTTCATCGTCGGCTTCCCCGGCGAGACCGAGGCGGACCTCGCCGAGCTGGAACGCTTCCTCACCGGCGCCCGCCTGGACGCGATCGGTGTCTTCGGCTACTCCGACGAGGAGGGCACCGAGGCGGTCGGCTACGAGAACAAGCTGGACGCCGACGTCATCGCGGAGCGCCTTGCCCACATCTCCCAGCTGGCCGAGGAGCTGACCTCGCAGCGGGCCGAGGAGCGCGTCGGCGAGACCCTTCAGGTGCTCGTGGAGTCCATCGAGTCGGACGAGGACGGCGAGGTCGCGATCGGGCGCGCGGCCCACCAGGCCCCCGAAACGGACGGCCAGGTGGTCTTCACCACACGCGAGGGACTCGTGCCGGGCCGTATGGTCGAGGCAAAGGCAGTGGGCACCGAGGGCGTCGACCTGGTGGCCGAACACCACGAGCTTGCGGAGGCAGCCAGATGACGGGAGTCCCGGCATCCGCGGCAGGCGGCTCCGGCGCGAAGCCGGTCCGCGGCGGCAAGCTGGGGACTGCGGCCGTCAACCAGGCCAGCCTGTGGAACATCGCCAATATCCTGACCATGGTGCGTCTGCTGCTCGTGCCCGGCTTCGTCCTGCTGCTGTTCCACAACGGCGGCTACGACCCGGCCTGGCGCTCGTTCGCCTGGGCGGCCTTCGCCATCGCCATGATCACCGACCTGTTCGACGGCCATCTGGCGCGGACGTACAACCTGGTCACGGACTTCGGGAAGATCGCCGACCCGATCGCCGACAAGGCGATCATGGGCGCGGCGCTGGTCTCGCTCTCCGTCCTCGGCGATCTGCCGTGGTGGATCACCGGCGTGATCATCGCGCGTGAGCTGGGCATCACGCTGATGCGGTTCTGGGTGATCCGGCATGCCGTGATCCCGGCCAGCCGGGGCGGCAAGCTGAAGACGCTCGCGCAGGGCACGGCGGTCGGGATGTATGTCCTGGCGCTCACCGGACCCCTGGCGACCTTGCGCTTCTGGATGATGATGGTTGCCGTCGTGCTGACGGTCGTGACCGGTCTCGATTACGTACGCCAGGCCGTCGTCCTGCGCCGCAAGGGCCTCGCGGCGGAGCGCGCCGCAGCGGCCGAGCGGGCGGCAAGGGCCACGGAGGCCCTGCAGGCCGCGGCCGGGACCACGGTCGGGGGCACGATCGGGGGCACAGCGGAGGGCGCGGTCGGCGCGGGCTCCGCCGCCGGCGCCGTGGCCGGTGCGACGGACGTACGCGGTGGTGTCACCGACGCACGCGGTGGAGTGACGGACGTACGCGGTACGGCCGAGGCGCGCGACGCCGCGGAGGCCGAGCGGTGACAGCCGCTGCCCGGGTGCTCCGGCTTCTCGGGGCGCGGGGCGAGACGCTCGCCGTCGCGGAATCGCTGACCGGCGGCCTGGTCGCCGCCGACCTGACCTCCGTACCCGGAGCCTCGCGGTCCTTCCGGGGCTCGGTGACGGCCTATGCCACCCCTCTGAAGCGGGATGTCCTGGGCGTCGACGCGACCCTTCTGGCGGAGCGCGGGGCCGTGGACCCCGAGGTCGCGCTGCAGATGGCGGCCGGTGTGCGCCGGGCGCTCGACGCGGACTGGGGCGTTTCCACCACGGGGGTCGCGGGGCCGGAACCCCAGGACGGGCAGCCCGTCGGCACCGTCTACGTGGCCGTCGCCGGACCCTCCGGCGTCGAGAAAGTGACGGCTCTGCGGTTGAATGGGGAGAGGGCGGATATCCGTAGTGAGAGTGTGCGAAGCGTCCTCGAACTGCTCGCGAGCGAACTCGGTGAGAATGCGCGGGCACAGGATACGGAACAACACGGGGGGAATTGATGTTTGCAGCCCTGAGTGAACACGACATCGCTCCCCGCACGGCCGCAGCACAAGGCGGTACGGTAGGGCGTGAAGGATGCGGCTACGCGGTCCGAGGAGGGAGCCACCGATGATTCTGCTCCGTCGCCTGCTGGGTGACGTGCTGCGTCGGCAGCGCCAGCGCCAAGGCCGTACTCTGCGCGAAGTCTCCTCGTCCGCCCGGGTCTCGCTCGGTTATCTCTCCGAGGTGGAGCGGGGGCAGAAGGAGGCATCCTCCGAGCTGCTCTCCGCGATTTGCGACGCGCTTGACGTACGGATGTCCGAGCTCATGCGAGAGGTGAGCGACGAGCTCTCGCTCGCGGAGCTGGCCGAGTCGGCAGCTGCCAGTGATCCGGTCCCAGTACCGGTTCGTCCCATGCTCAATTCCGTCTCCGTCTCCTCGGTCGCAGGTGTGCCGTCGGGACGCGTGACCATCAAGGCGCCCGCGGAAGCGGTGGACGTCGTCGCCGCCTGATCCACGCGGCACTGAGCTCGACCGGAGTCCCGGTCGGCCCCTACCGGGGTCGGCCGGGACTTTTGCGTGACGGGTGTGTGAGCCGGGAGCCAGTGGGCACACGAAGGACAAGGCCCACATGACCGTTTTGCTTTATATGTGCCATCGTGGGTGATGCACCGAAACGGTCAGTGAAGTGGCTGACGGATGGGAGTAGCGCGCATGTCTGTGGTCAAGAGCACGTTGTCCGAGGGTGACCTCAAGGTCGTGGGAACGGCGCTCCAGGGCGCCCTGGTCGACCTCGTCGACCTCTCCCTGGTGGCCAAGCAGGTCCATTGGAACGTGGTCGGTCCGCGCTTCCGCTCCGTGCACCTTCAGCTCGACGACGTCGTCGCCACGGCCCGGCAGCACTCCGACACGGTGGCCGAGCGCGCCTCGGCGGTCGGGGTCAACCCGGACGGGCGCGTCGGCACCGTGGCCAAGGAGACGGCCATCGCGTCCGTGCCCGAGGGCTGGATCAAGGACACCGACGCGGTGAAGATCCTGGTCGACGGGCTCGGCGTGGTCATCGGCCGGATGCGGGAGCGCATCGAGGCGACCGACGAGCCGGACCCGGTGACCCAGGACCTGCTGATCGCGCTGACGGCGGAGCTGGAGAAGCACGCCTGGATGTTCCAGGCCGAGAGCGCCTGACCCGCCTGCGCCGACCGGCGACCGCGATACGTCTGACGAACGAAGGAGCGACATCATGAGCGACGGAGCCATGGACAAGCTGAAGGGCAAGGGCAAGGAAGCGGTCGGCAAGCTGACCGGCGACCGCCGCAAGGAGGCCGAGGGCAAGGCCGACCAGACCAAGGGCGGCGTCAAGGACGCGGCTGACGGGCTCGGTGAGCGTGCCAAGGGCGTCAAGGACTCCCTCGGCCGGGACGACGACAAGTAGTCCCGCGGCCCGGGCCGCCCAGGGTTTTCCGTGCCCCCGCCGTTTCGGCGGGGGCACTCCTGTGTGCTCGGGTCCTCTCCTGTGGGGTGGCTCTTCGGCCGGACGTTCTGGATGCACGGCCGTCGCTGCCAGGGGAAACTGCCGGAAAGGACCCCGGCCGCAGGAGGCAACCTTGATACGGCGATGGGTGCCGGCGCTGGTTCTCGGCGGGCTGTGGTGGTGGGCGGTGCTCCGGCTGGTGCTGCGTCCGGACCAGGCGGGGCTGGTGGAGGGGGCGGTGGCGGCGGGCGGCTGGGGGCTGAGCCTGCTGCCGGTTCATGTCGCGTCCGTGGAGCCGTTGGCCTCGCCGAAGGGCCCGGGCGCCGCTCCTGGGCGGCTCACCAGGGCATGGCGACGCCGCCGTTCTGCCGGAGGATCTGGCCGGTCATGAAGGCCGAGGCGTCCGAGGCCAGGTGCAGAACGGTATGGGCGACGTCCTCGGGCTCGCCGACCCGGCCGAGCGGGGAGATCCGGGCCATCGTCGTCTCCGCCCGGTGCTGCCCGGCGGCATCGTGCCGGTCGGTCATCGGCGTACGGATCCAGCCGGGCGCGACGGCGTTCACCCGGATGGCGTGCGGCCCCAGCTCCGTGGCCAGGGTTTTCGTGAGCTGCACCACGGCGGCCTTCGCGACGCTGTAGCAGAGCAGGCCCGCGCTCGCGGAGTCCACGGCGCCCGACGCCATGGTGATCAGCGAGCCGGGGGCGGAGCGGGCCGTCATGGAGCGGGCCACTTCCTGGCAGGCGTACAGCACCCCCTTGAAATTGGCCGCCAGCACGCGGTCCAGGTCCTCGTCCGCCGTCTCCAGCACGCTGCTGGTGTGCATGATCCCGGCCGCGGCGACCAGGATGTCGAGATGCCCCGCGTCGGCGACCGCGGCACGCACCCGGTCGCGTTCGGTGACGTCCAGGGGGTGGGTCCGGGCGCTGCCGCCCGCGCCGGCGATGAGGTCGTACGTCCGGCGTAGGCCGGTCTCGTCGCGGTCCGCACAGTGCACCAGGGCCCCGGCCTCCGCGAGCAGCAGGGCGCTCGCCCGCCCGATGCCACTCGCCGCACCGGTGACGAACGCGGCGCGGCCCGTGAGGTCGTACGCGGAGAGAGCCATGACCGGACCGTACGACCGTATCTGACGGGTCGTCAACTAGGGGGTCGGTCCCGATTGGCAGCGGGGGCACCAGTAGGTGGGCCGGTCGTCCTGGTCGGCGAGGCGGATCGGGGTGCCGCAGCGCAGACAGGGCCTGCGGGCCCGCCCGTAGACGAACAACCGCTCCTGGACGCGGTGGGGTGGGCGTGGCCGGGGGCGGCCGGTGTCCGGGGCCGGCCTGGGGGCGAGGTCCCGATTCGGCGGGGTGCGGAGTTCGGAGATGATCGTCGTCGTGCGGGTGGGGCGGTCGCGGTTGGCGTGCAGCAGGCGCTCGGCGAGGGTGACGAGCCGCGGGAGTACGCCGTCGGGGAGGGCGCCCACGGGGAGCCACGGGGTGACGCGGGCGAGAAAGCAGAGCTCGCACTTGTAGACGTTGCCGATGCCCGCCAGATTGCGCTGGTCCAGGAGCGCTTCCCCGAGGGGGCGGTCCGGTGCGGCGAGCAGCCGGTCCAGGGCGAGGCCGGGGTCCCAGTCGGGGCCCAGCAGATCCGGCCCCAGATGCCCCACGGCCCGGTCCTCCTCGTCGGTGCGCAGCAGTTCCAGCACGGGGAGCCGGTAGCCGACGGCGGTGTGCTCGGTGTTGCCGAGGATCGCCCGGATCTGGTGGCCGGGGCCGCCCCGCCAGCGCTCGTGCGGGGCGAACACCCGCCAGGCCCCGTCCATCCGGAGGTGGCTGTGCAGGGTCAGGCCTCCCTCGATCCGGGTCAGCAGGTGCTTGCCGCGCGCGGTGACGTCCAGGACGGTCCGGCCGGTGAGGTCGGCGGTGGCGAAGCGGGGGACGCGCAGGTCCGACCGGGTCAGCACCTGCCCCGCCAGCGCCGCGTGCAACCGGGTGGCGGTCTGCAGGACGGTATCTCCTTCGGGCATGCCTCCATCATGGGCGCGCGGGGCCGCCCGCGCGTCGACCCGGGTCCGCCGACCGGCCGCGGGCGCGGGTCCGGAACTCGGGTGGCGTGCCGGTCCGTGGCTCGGGCGTGCCGGTCCTCGGTGGGGCGCCGGCCCGGGGCTCAGGTGGCGTGCCGGTGCGGGTCAGGCCCGCAGGCGCAGGCCTCTCGGGGTGGCGAGGAAGCCGGCCGCCTCCAGCGTCCGGCCCAGGGGCGAGGTGAGGGAGGAGACGCCGTTCGTCCGCTCCACCGTCACCGTGCCCAGGGCTCCGGCGCGGGCCGAGGCGGCCAGGGCCTCGGCCGCCGCGCGCAGGGCCGGGGCCTCGGGGTCGGACGGCCAGGCCAGGAGGGTCTTGCCGCCGCGCTCCATGTAGAGCGTCAGTTCGCCGTCGACGAGGACTACGAGTGCCCCCGCCTTGCGGCCCGGTTTGTGTCCGGCGCCGTCCGGGGACTCCGGCCAGGGCAGCGCCGCGCCGTACGCGTTGGCCGGGTCGGCCGCGGCGAGCACCAGGGCCTCGGGCGCGGTGTCCGGATCCCGGCGGTCACGAGCTGTGGAGGCCGCCCGCAGCCGGTCGACCGCCCCGTCCATCGCGAACTGGGCGGCTCCCAGACCCTCGACCACATAGCCGCGCCGGGCCTGCCCGCTGTCCTCGAAGGCGGCCAGGACGCGGTACGTCGCGGAGAAGCCGCCCTCCACCCCCTCGGCCTGCACCGCGCCGCGGGTCACCACGCCGTGCCGGTCGAGGAGGGTCCGGGCCAGGGCGTGGGCGCGGTGGGTCCGCTCAGGCTCGACCGGGGGCAGCAGGGACCAGCGGCCCGACACGGTCGGCGGGCCGGTCCGGGACGCGGTCCTGGCGGCGGCGGTGAGCGAGCCGTAACGCCCGCGCGGGACGCTGCGCCGGGAGCGGTGGGCGGTGGAGCCCGCCGTCCGCCCGGAGCCCAGGAGCGAGCGCAGCGGGGCCAGGGTGTCGTTGGTGAGCCGCCCGGACCAGGCCAGATCCCACAGGGCGTCGGCCAGCTTCTGGTCCGTGCAGTCCGGGTGGGTGGTGGCCCGGACCTGGTCGGCGATCTGGCGGAAGAAGAGGCCGTATCCGCCGGAGAGTGTGGTGAGCACGGACTCGTGGAGCGCCGACAGCTCCAGCGGGTGCGGGGGAGGCAGGAGCAGCGGTGCGCTGTCGGCGAGGTAGAGGGAGACCCAGCCGTCCTTGCCGGGCAGCGCCCCCGCCCCGGCCCAGACGGCCTCGCCCGTGGTCGTGAGCTCGTCGAGCATCGCCGGGGTGTAGCCGAGGACCCGGCTCGGCAGGATCAGCTTCTCCAGCGCCGACGCGGGCACGGGCGCCCCCTGGAGCTGCTCGACGGCGCGGGCCAGCCCGTCGATGCCCCGCAGCCGGTGGGAGCCGAAGTGCTGCCACTGGGGGAGGAAGGAGGCCAGGGCCGCGGGCGGCACCGGCTCCAGCTCCTGGCGGAGCGCCGCCAGCGACCGGCGGCGGAGCCGGCGCAGCACCGTGGCGTCGCACCATTCCTGGCCGATGCCCGCCGGGTGGAACTCGCCCTGGACGGTCCTGCCGGAGGCCGAGAGGCGTTGCAGCGCGCCGTCGGTGACGGCCGTGCCGAGCCCGAAGCGCTCGGCGGCCCGGGCGGCGGTGAACGGGCCGTGGGTCCGTGCGTACCGGGCGAGGAGGTCGCCGAGCGGGTCCTTCACCGGCTCGGTGAACGCCTCGGGAACGCCGACGGGCAGCGCGGTGCCCAGGGCGTCGCGCAGCCGGCCCGCGTCCTCGATGGCCGCCCAGTGGCCGGCGCCGGCGATCCGGACCTGGATTGCCCGGCGGGCCGTCGCCAGCTCCGGCGCCCAGGACGGCTCGGCGCCCCGCTCGGCCAGCTCGGCGTCGGTCAGCGGTCCGAGCACGCGCAGCAGGTCGGCGACCCCTTCGACGTCCTTGACGCGCCGGTCCTCGGTGAGCCACTGCAACTCCCGCTCCAGCTCGGTGAGGACCTCGGGGTCGAGCAGCTCGCGCAGCTCCGCCTGGCCCAGCAGCTCCGCCAGGAGATGGGAATCCAGGGAGAGGGCGGCGGCGCGCCGTTCGGCGAGCGGTGAGTCGCCCTCGTACAGGAACTGGGCCACATAACCGAAGAGGAGCGAGCGGGCGAAGGGCGAGGGCTCCTGGGTGGTCACCTCGACCAGTCGGACCCGGCGCGCCTCCAGATCACCCATCAGTTCCGTGAGCCCGGGGACGTCGAAGACGTCCTGGAGGCATTCGCGGACGGCTTCCAGAACGATCGGGAAGGAGCCGAATTCGGAGGCGACCTGGAGCAGCTGGGAGGCCCGCTGGCGCTGCTGCCAGAGCGGGGTGCGCTTGCCGGGGGAGCGCCGCGGCAGCAGCAGGGCGCGCGCGGCGCACTCCCGGAACCGGGCGGCGAACAGGGCCGATCCGCCCACCTGGTCGGTGACGATCTGCTGGACCTCGCCCTGGTCGAAGACGACGTCGGCCGCCGCCACCGGCGGCTGGTCGCTGTCGTACGCCGGGACTCCGGGCGGGGGGTCGTCCTTCCCGGCGTCGGAGGACCCCGGAGGGTCGAAGTCGAGCAGATCCAGACCCATCATGTCCGCGTCGGGCAGTCGCAGCACGATCCCGTCGTCGGCGTGCATGACCTGGGCGTCCATGCCGTAGCGCTCACCGAGGCGGGCGGAGAGGGCGAGTGCCCAGGGGGCGTGCACCTGGGCGCCGAAGGGGGAGTGCACGACGACCCGCCAGTCGCCCAGCTCGTCCCGGAACCGCTCGACCAGGATGGTCCGGTCGTCCGGCACATGGCCGCAGGCCCGGCGCTGCTCGTCCAGATAGGCCAGGATGTTGTCCGCCGCCCAGGCGTCGAGTCCGGCGGCGAGCAGCCGCAGCCGGGCGTCCTCCTCGGACAGGCCGCCGATCTCACGGAGGAACGCCCCCAGGGCGCGGCCGAGCTCCAGCGGGCGCCCCAGCTGGTCGCCCTTCCAGAACGGCAGCCTCCCCGGAACGCCCGGGGCGGGTGAGACGAGGACCCGGTCCCGGGTGATGTCCTCGATCCGCCAGGACGTCGTGCCCAGGGTGAAGACGTCGCCGACGCGGGACTCGTAGACCATCTCCTCGTCCAGCTCACCGACCCGGCCGCCGCCCTTCTTGGGGTCGGCCCCGGCCAGGAAGACCCCGAAGAGACCGCGGTCCGGAATCGTGCCGCCCGAGGTGACGGCGAGCCGCTGCGCGCCGGGGCGGCCCGTGACCGCACCCCCCACGCGGTCCCACACCACCCGGGGGCGCAGCTCCGCGAAGGCGTCGGAGGGATAGCGCCCGGCGAGCATGTCGAGGACGGCGGTGAACGCCGACTCGGGCAGTGAGGCGAACGGGGCGGCCCGCCGCACCAGGGCCAGCAGGTCGTCGGCCTGCCAGCTGTCCAGGGCCACCATGGCGACCAGCTGCTGCGCCAGGACGTCCAGCGGATTGGCCGGGATGCGCAGCGCCTCGATGGCCCCTTCGCGCATCCGCTCGGTGACCACGGCGGCCTGCACCAGGTCGCCCCGGTACTTCGGGAAGACCACTCCGGTCGAGACCGCGCCCACCTGGTGTCCGGCCCGGCCCACCCGCTGCAGCCCGGAGGCGACGGAGGGCGGGGACTCCACCTGGACCACCAGGTCGACCGCGCCCATGTCGATGCCCAGCTCCAGGCTGGAGGTGGCCACCACGGCGGGCAGCCGGCCCGCCTTGAGGTCCTCCTCGACCTGGGCGCGCTGCTCCTTGGAGACCGAGCCGTGGTGCGCGCGCGCCAGCAGGGCGGGGGCCCCCTTGCCCGCCCCGGACTGGGCCATGATCTCGGCGGGGGCGTGCGCCTCCGGCAGTGCGGGGGCCGGGTCGTCGGGGTCGAAGGCGGTGCCGGTCACCCGTTCGTAGGCGATCTCGTTGAGCCGGTTGCACAGGCGCTCCGCGAGCCGCCGGGAGTTGGCGAAGACGATGGTGGAGCGGTGCGACTGGACGAGATCGGCGATGCGCTCCTCGACATGCGGCCAGATCGAGGGCTTGTCCGCCTGGCCGGAGTCCCCGTCGGTGGCGGGGGAGCCGCCGAGCTCGCCCAGATCCTCGACCGGGACGACGACCGAGAGGTCGAACTCCTTGGTGGACCGGGGCTGGACGATCTCCACCTTGCGCTGCGGCGACAGGAAGCGGGCCACCTCGTCGACCGGCCGGACCGTCGCGGACAGGCCGATGCGCCGGGCGGGACGGGCCAGCAGCTCGTCGAGTCGCTCCAGGGAGAGGGCGAGGTGGGCGCCCCGCTTCGTCCCGGCGACCGCGTGCACCTCGTCGAGGATCACCGTCTCGACGCCCGCCAGCGCGTCCCGGGCGGAGGACGTCAGCATCAGGAACAGCGATTCGGGCGTGGTGATCAGGATGTCCGGCGGCCGGGTCACCATGGAGCGCCGCTCGGCCGGCGGGGTGTCCCCGGAGCGGATACCGACGCGCACCTCGGGCTCCGGCAGGCCCAGGCGCACCGACTCCTGGCGGATGCCGGTCAGCGGCGAGCGGAGATTGCGCTCGACGTCGACCGCCAGGGCCTTCAGCGGAGACACGTACAGCACACGGCAGCGCTTCTTGGCGTCGGCGGGCGGCGGCTCGGCGGCCAGCCGGTCCAGCGAGGCGAGGAACGCGGCCAGCGTCTTGCCGGAACCGGTCGGCGCGACCACCAGGACGTCACTGCCCTCGCCGATGGCCCGCCAGGCGCCCTCCTGCGCGGCGGTGGGCGCGCTGAAGGCTCCGGCGAACCAACTGCGGGTCGCCGGCGAGAACGCGTCGAGCGCTGATCCGGTCATGTCCCCCATCGTGCACCCCGCCACTGACAACGAGCCGGTGACACCGCACGCGGTGGCCCGCTCGGCCGGTCGCGCACGACCCGGACCTGCGAGAATGGCTGTATGGCGGGAGCGGACGGCGTGGCGGAGTGGGCACGGCACTGGCAGTACGCCGCGCTGCCCGACCTTGATCTGCTGCGCGCCCGGTACGTCCGCCACACCTTCCCCCGGCACAGCCACGAGGGCTATGTCTTCGGGGCGGTCACCGGCGGGGTGGAGGACGTGGGGCTGCCGGGCGGCACGGTCCACGCGGTCCCCGGAACCGTCGTCATGATCAACCCGGAGGTACCGCACACCGCACGCTCCGGGGCGCCCGAGGGCTGGGCGTACTCCACGCTCTACCCGTCGGCCCAGGTGATCAACGACATCGCGGCCGATGTGACGTCCCTGCGCGGTACGGTCGGCTTCGCCAAGACCCGGGTGACCGACCCCCACGCCTCCCGGCTGATCACCGAGGTGCACCGGGCGGCGGAGGAGGGCAACGCGCTGGCGGCCGACAGCCTGCTGCGGATCCTGGTCACCCGGCTCCTCAGCCGGCACGGCAGCCCGTTGCCCGGCCTGACCGCGCACGCCGGGGGCGCGCGGAACGCCGTACGCGCCCGTGCCGCGCTGGAGGAGCGCATGGCCGACCCGCCCACGCTGGAGACGCTCGCCGCCGAGCTGGGCACCGGCCCGTTCGCGCTGCTGAGGGCCTTCAAGAAGGAGTACGGGATGCCGCCCCACACCTGGCTCACGGACGCCCGGGTGCGCAGGGCCCGCCGCATGCTCGACGCCGGGGTCGCCCCGGCCGAGGCCGCGGCCGCCGTCGGCTTCACGGATCAGCCGCACCTCAACCGGCACTTCACGCGGATCGTGGGCGTGCCGCCGGGTGCGTACCAGCGCGAGCGCGGAGTGCTGCGACCCGGCCGGTGAAGCGGGCGCGAACGCACCGGAGTCACCGAAAGCACCGTCCGGGCGTGCAAGAACGTACAAGACCGCGCCCCGAAGATCCCCGTAGCGTTCCGGACGTGGCAGAACAGACAGCACCCCCAGAGAGCACCGGCACGCCCGGTGCCATATCCGCCGGTCCGCCCGGCCCGGCGGCCGAGGCCCGACCGGACAAGCCGGACGCGGCCGTCGTCCGGGACGCGCTCGGCGTCGGCATCGCCGTCGGCCTCTCCGGCTTCGCCTTCGGCGTCACCTCCGCCGGATCAGGCCTCAGCCTGCTCCAGACCTGCGTCCTGAGCCTTCTCGTCTTCACCGGAGCCTCGCAGTTCGCCCTGGTCGGGGCGCTGGCCGCGGGCGGCAACCCGTACACCGCGGCGGCCGGGGCGTTCTTCCTGGGCGTCCGGAACGCGTTCTACGGTCTGCGCCTCTCCCAACTGCTCGCCCTTCCCCGCGCGGTACGGCCGTTCGCCGCCCACTGGGTCATCGACGAGACGACCGCGGTCACCCTGCCCCAGCCCACCCGGCGGGCCGCGCGCATCGGCTTCACGGTCACCGGACTCACCCTCTACGTGCTGTGGAACCTCACCACCCTGGTCGGCGCCCTGGGCGCCGAGGCGCTGGGCGACACCGACGCGTGGGGTCTCGACGCGGCGAGTCCCGCGGTGTTCCTCGCGCTGCTCGCGCCGATGCTCAGGAGCACCACCGAACGCGTCACAGCGGGACTGGCCGTCGTCCTGGCCCTGACCCTGCTGCCCGTGCTGCCGGCGGGGGTGCCCGTCCTGCTGTCGGCGCTCGCCGCGCCTGTCGTCCTCTTCCTCATGGGACGGACGAAGCGGGGACCGGGCGGCGAGAAGGGGTCGAACGGCGCGGTGACACAGCGGAAGAAGGGTGAGCGGCACTCATGAACGTCTGGATTGCCATCGGACTGAGCGTGGCGGGCTGCTACCTCGCCAAACTCCTGGGCCTGCTGGTGCCCGCGGGCGTACTGGAGCGGCCGCTCGTCCAGCGGATGGCCGCCCTGCTGCCCGTGGCGCTGCTGGCGGCGCTCACCGCGCAGCAGACCTTCGGCGACGGCCAGCAGCTCGTCCTCGACGCGCGGGCCGCCGGTCTCGGCGCGGCGGCACTCGCCCTGGTGTTTCGCGCTCCCTTTCTGATCGTCGTCGGCGCGGGCGTCGTGGTCACGGCGGTCGTACGGGCGCTGGCCTGAGCATGGGGCCGTACGTCCTGTGCGGTCTGCCGCGGTGGTCAGCCGAGCGGGCGACCGTACGCCCGCAGCGTCTCCAAGGCCCTGAGCGTCACCAGTGGGCGCCCTTCCAGCGCGGTCCCCGGCGCCCACCGGCGCCAGGTCACGGGCCAGCCGCCGTCCTCCTGCTGCTCCGCCTCCAAGTGGTCGAGTGAGCGCTCCAGCTCCTCGTCGGTGAACCAGCGTCGGGCCAGGGACCCGGGCGTACGGGCGTAGTCGTGCGGGAAGTGGTGCTCGCCGGGGGCGTAGCCCGTCGCCACGGGGTACTCCGCCCGGCGGGACGGGGCGAGCACCGCGAGCCGCTGCTCGCGCACCAGCCGGCCGAGGCGGTCGGCGGCCGCCTCGGCGCGGGCCCGGTCCGGGGCGCCGTCCAGAAAGGCGACCGCGGCCTCGACCTCGTAGGGGTGGGACTGCTCCAGAGCCTCGACGGCGCTCCAGCAGAAGTCCGTCGCCCGGAACAGCCAGGCGTTCCACACCTGATTGGCGTGCAGCAGCCCGACGACCGGGCCGGTCGCGAGCAGCTCCGCCGGCGGGTCGTCCACGATCGGGATGAACGGGGCCGCGGGATAGCCACGCTGCGTGGGCAGCAGAGCGGGCAGCGCGCCTTCTTTGGTTGATACATCGGTCAGAAAGCGGCAGATCCGTTCGACGCGCTGTCCGTCGCAGCGGCCGATCGAGTCGAGAACGCTCAGTGCGTGGGCGGTGTGCAACGGCTGGCTGACCGGGCCCCGGAGATCGGGTTCCAGCGCGTGACCGTAGCCGCCGTCCTTGTTGAGGTAGGCGGTCAGGGCCGTCTCGACGGGGTCGGGATCCCCGCCCAGGAAGGCGTGGGCGAACCTCCTCTGCTCGAGGACGCGGGCGGTGAGCCAGATGAACTGCTCGGCACGGGCGAGGGTGTGTGCTCCGGTTCCAGCCATGGACCGACCGTAGAGGGCGAAGGGGCCGGGCACATGCCAGGTGGACCTGCTGCACTCTCAGGAGCGGGATACTGGTGGCATGCGGTTGACGATTTTCTGGGAGCGGATGGCCGACCATTTCGGTGCGGCGTACGCCGACTCCTTCGCCCGTGACCATGTGATGGCCGAACTCGGCGGCCGCACGGTGCGCCAGGCCCTGGACGCGGGCTGGGACGCCAAGGACGTCTGGCGCGGGGTCTGTGCGGCCATGGACGTCCCGGCGGACAAGCGCTGAACGTCTCACGAACGTCCAGGAAGACCCGAACGCCCCGGCCTGCCCCGATGGGCGAGCACTGAGCCTGTGAGACCCCGCTTTCGGCGGGCGCGGAGCCGGAGCGGCCGGTTCGGGTCGGGGGACCGGCTGTCCGTGGCGTAGGCGAGACTTGTCCCGTGTCATCGACAGACGAGAGCGCCCCGGCCCAGCCGTCCGCCTCCCCGCCCGCTCCGCCGGCCGCCCCACCGGCGTCGCCGTCCGGATCCGGCGGGGTCCGTATGCCCGGCTGGCTGCCGCGTGCGATGGTGCTGGCCCTGGCGCTCTACGCGTGCTTCCAGCTCGGCAGCTGGGCGTTCGACCAGCTCATCGGGTTGCTGACGAACATTCTGATCGCGTTCTTCCTCGCGCTCGCCATCGAGCCCGCGGTCGGCCGGATGGCGGCTCGCGGGATGCGCCGCGGACTCGCCACGTTCCTCGTCTTCCTCGCTGTGACGATCTTCGGCGTCGGATTCGTGGTGCTGCTCGGGTCGATGCTCGCCGGCCAGATCGTCGACATGGTCGACGAGCTGCCCAAGTACATCGACTCGGTGATCAACTGGGTCAACCAGACCTTCCGCACCGAACTCTCCCGGGTCGAGGTCCAGGACAGCCTGCTGCACTCCGACTGGCTGCAGAAGTACGTCCAGAACAGCGCCACCGGAGTGCTCGACGTCTCCACAACGGTGCTGGGCGGGCTGTTCCGGCTGCTGACGATCTTCCTGTTCTCCTTCTACTTCGCGGCCGACGGCCCCCGGCTCCGCCGCGCGCTGTGCTCCGTCCTGCCGCCGGCCCGGCAGACCGAGGTGCTGCGCGCCTGGGAGATCGCGGTCGACAAGACCGGCGGCTACATCTACTCGCGCGGTCTGATGGCGCTGATCTCCGGCGTCGCGCACTACATCCTGCTGGTCATCCTCGAAGTGCCCTACGCCCCGGCGCTCGCGGTCTGGGTCGGACTCGTCTCGCAGTTCATCCCCACCATCGGCACGTATCTCGCGGGCGCCCTGCCCATGCTGATCGCCTTCACGGTCGACCCCTGGTACGCGCTGTGGGTGCTCGGCTTCGTCGTGATCTACCAGCAGTTCGAGAACTATGTGCTCCAGCCCAAGCTGACCGCGAAGACCGTCGACATCCACCCCGCGGTCGCCTTCGGATCGGTCATCGCCGGCACGGCCCTGCTCGGCGCGGTCGGCGCGCTGGTCGCCATCCCCGCGATCGCCACGCTCCAGGCATTCCTGGGCGCCTATGTGAAGCGGTACGACGTCATGGACGACCCGCGCGTGCAGGGGGGAAGCACCCGCGCGCCCGGTAGGCCGTTGCCGTCACGCATGCGCCGCCTGCTGCAAGGACCACGGGCCGGCGGCCGCGAGGGAGCGGAGGGCACGCCGGACGGGCCGCGTCAGCGGTAGCGGTGCCCGTTCGGCGAGAACAGCCGACGTCAGCGGTAGACCGTCACGTCGGCCGGGAGGCCCGGGTCCTGGACCTCGTTCAGATAGCGCCAGGCGTCGGGCCGGTCCCCGTCCACGTCGGTGAAGCCGTACACCTGGGCGAGCTGCCCGCTGGAGAGCGACCTGCCGTTCCAGCGGGCCACCTCGGGATCGCCGGCGAGGGCGGCCACGGCACGGCCGACGTACGCGGGTGACTCGGAGATCGCGAAGTGGGGCGTCTGGGCGACGGCGTCACGCCAGGTCGCCTCGGTCACCCCGTGGGCCTGGAGCATGGCCTCGGACCGGAGCCAGCCCGGGGTGAGCGCCACGGCCGTCGCGCCGTGCGGCGCGAGTTCATGGCCGAGGGCGAAGGCCATCCGGTTCACCGCGGCCTTCGCCAGGTCGTAGAAGAACGAGACGCGGTAGTGGGACGCGTTGTACTCGTCCGTCCCGTCGGTCATCTCGACGACCAGCCCGCCCGGCGTCTCGATCAGCAGCGGCAGCGCGAAGTGACTGGTGATCGCGTGGGTGTCGACGGCCAGGCGCAGGGTGTGCAGTCCGGTGTCGAGCGACGACTCCCACACCGGCTTGTCCCACTCGATCTCCGCACCCCAGATGTCGTTCACCAGGATGTGCAGGGCGCCCTGTTCGCTCGCGATCCGGGCCACGAGCGCCCTGACCCGGTCGGGGACCAGATGGTCGACCTGGACGGCGATCCCCCGTCCGCCCGCCGCGTCGACCAGGGCGGCGGTCTCCTCGATCGTCTCGGGCCGGTCCATCTCGGAGCGCTCGGAGCCGCTGGTACGGCCGGTCACGTACACGGTCGCCCCGGCGGCGCCGAGCTGGACGGCGATGCCTCTCCCGGCCCCGCGGGTGCCACCGGCGACGAGCGCCACACGACCGGCCAGATCGGGGCCGGGGTGCTGCCCGCCGTGGGGTGCTCCGGGCTCCGTAGTCGCTCCCATACCGACCGAATATAGGGCGATACGCCGATGTGTGCAGGTGGTCGGTGGCCTGGCCGGGCCGCTGGGGCAGAGCGTCCGCTCAGGACAGGACGCGGTAGGTCACATGGGTCACGGCGTCCCCGTGCGCGTCTCGACCTGCTCGAGATCCAGTGGCGGTACGCCGTCGAAGAGGCGGCTGCCCGCGCCGAGCGTGAACGGCACGATGTGCAGCCGCAGATCGTCGACCAGGCCCGCCGCGAGGTACTGGTTGATGGTCCGCGCGCCGCCGTGGATCGACACGTCGCGGTCTCCGGCGGCCTCGCGGGCCCGACGGAGCGCGGACTCGATGCCGTCGGTGACGAAGTGGAACGTGGTGCCGCCGTCCATCGGCTGCGGGTCGCGCGGATGGTGGGTGAGCACGAAGACGGGGGCGTGGTACGGGGGATTGTCGCCCCACCAGCCCTTCCAGTCGCGATCCCACGCGTCGCGTACGGGGCCGAGCATGTTGCGGCCCATGATGAAGGCGCCGACCGTCTCCAGCCGGTCGAGCTCGGCCTGGCGCAGCTCCGGCGTCGCGAACATCCACGAGTGCAGCCGGTCGCCCCAGCCGTCGCCGCCGTCCTCGCCGAACGGGCGCTGTTCGCTCTGATCGAGCCCGGCCGAGTATCCGTCCACGGAGATCGAGAGGTCGCAGGTGACCCTGCCTGAATGTCCGGTCATGATGCCGTCCTCCTGTGGCGACCGTGCGGCGCCTGCGGGGTGAACCGCCCGATGCGGCTGTCACGGGGGTAGACCGCCGAGGGCCCGAGAACTCATCGTGCCACCGCGCCGCCGCACCCGCGTGGTGCGCTTGACACGAAAATCGAACATCCATTCTGATGGGATTCCGGCCGGGATTTCCCGGGCCCGGCCGTGGAGTTGTCCACAGGCCGGGAGGACGTCGAGGCCCATTGTCAGTGGCAGGGGTTAGCGTCTGTGACGTGAAGCGATCGACTCAAGCAAATCGGGTGGAACCCATGGCAGGAACCGACCGCGAGAAGGCGTTGGACGCCGCGCTCGCACAGATTGAACGACAGTTCGGCAAGGGTGCGGTGATGCGCCTCGGTGAACGGCCGAACGAGCCCATCGAGGTCATCCCCACGGGATCGACCGCCCTCGACGTCGCCCTCGGCGTCGGCGGCCTGCCGCGCGGCCGCGTGGTGGAGGTGTACGGACCGGAGTCCTCCGGTAAGACGACGCTGACGCTGCACGCCGTGGCGAACGCGCAGCGGCTGGGCGGCTCGGTGGCCTTCATCGACGCCGAGCACGCCCTCGACCCCGAGTACGCGAAGAAGCTCGGCGTCGACATCGACAGCCTCATCCTGTCCCAGCCGGACAACGGTGAGCAGGCGCTGGAGATCACCGACATGCTGGTGCGCTCGGGCGCGCTGGACCTGATCGTCATCGACTCCGTGGCGGCCCTGGTGCCCCGTGCGGAGATCGAGGGCGAGATGGGCGACTCGCACGTGGGCCTCCAGGCCCGGCTGATGAGCCAGGCCCTCCGTAAGATCACCAGTGCGCTCAACCAGTCCAAGACCACCGCGATCTTCATCAACCAGCTCCGCGAGAAGATCGGCGTGATGTTCGGCTCCCCGGAGACCACGACCGGTGGCCGGGCGCTGAAGTTCTACGCCTCGGTGCGCCTCGACATCCGCCGGATCGAGACGCTGAAGGACGGCACCGACGCGGTCGGCAACCGCACCCGCGTCAAGGTCGTCAAGAACAAGGTCGCCCCGCCGTTCAAGCAGGCGGAGTTCGACATCCTCTACGGCCAGGGCATCAGCCGCGAGGGCGGACTGATCGACATGGGCGTGGAGCACGGCTTCGTCCGCAAGGCCGGCGCCTGGTACACGTACGAGGGTGACCAGCTCGGCCAGGGCAAGGAGAACGCCCGCAACTTCCTCAAGGACAACCCCGACCTCGCCAACGAGATCGAGAAGAAGATCCTGGAGAAGCTGGGCGTCGGCGTCCGCCCGGACGCCGATGCGGGCGAGCCCGCAGCGGACGCGGCTGCGGCACCGGCGGCCGACGCGGCGGCGAAGCCGGCGGCCACCGCGACCACCAAGGCCAAGCCGGCCAAGACCGCGGCGGCCAAGAGCTAGGCCGTGACGCGTCGTACGGAGTGGCCGGACAGCCCTGCCGAGCCCGGCGACGACGCCGGATCCGGCTACGGGCCCATCGACGCGTCCGCCGCCGCGCGGGGGGCGGCAGCGGACGACGTCGGGGCGCGGTCCGGGCGCCGCTCACGCGAGGGAGCGGGCGCCGGGAGCGGATTCGGCGAGGGGGCGGGCCGCCGCGCCCGCTCCGGCACCAGAAGCAGCGGCTCCCCTTCCTCATCGAGGGCCGAGAAGGGGGAGCCGCGTGACCCGGTCGAGCAGGCGCGCAACATCTGCCTGCGGCTGCTCACCGGGACACCGCGGACGCGTAAACAGCTCGCGGACGCCCTGCGCAAGCGGGAGATCCCGGACGAGGCGGCCGAGGGAGTGCTCGCCCGCTTCGAGGACGTCGGGCTGATCGACGACGCGGCGTTCGCCGGGGCCTGGGTAGAGTCCCGGCACCACGGCCGGGGGCTCGCGCGCCGTGCCCTCGTCCGTGAGCTGCGGACGAAGGGCGTGGACTCCGCCGTGATCGACGAGGCGGTCGGGCAGCTCGACCCGGACCAGGAGGAGGAGACGGCGCGCGAGCTCGTGGCCCGCAAGCTCCGCTCCACGCGGGGTCTGGACCGGGACAAGCGGCTGCGTCGCCTGGCGGGGATGCTCGCCCGCAAGGGATACGGGGAGGGCATGGCCCTGCGGGTGGTGCGTCAGGCGCTGGAGGAGGAGGGCGAGGACACGGAGGGCCTCGACGAGCCTCTCTGACGCTGATCATCCGACGCCGATCATCCGACGCCGATCATTCGACGTCGATCATTCGCCGGTCCTTCGTCAGTTCCTTGTCCGGCGCTACTGTCCGGCCAGGGACGCGCGACGGATGGTGGCGTCGACGAGCGCCAGGGCATCGGCAGCGGTGCGGCCGGGATGGCGGTTCCAGGGGCCGATCAGCCCGGGCCACCCCTGCGCGCGCAGCTCCGTGATCAGCCAGGCGCCGGCCCGGTCCACGGTGTCGAGGGAGCCGTAGCCGAGGCGGTGAGCGGAGACCATCGCGCCGCAGACACAGCGTGCTCCCCGGGCGTTCCGCAGCCGGTACGGGGTGTTCTGCCAGCCCCATTCGGCCAGGATCTGCCGTGCGTGGCCGAGATGGGCCGAGGGACGCAGGTCGCTCTGCCCGACCCGCCGCCAGAGGTGGACGCGGTCGGGCAGCATCGCTCCCAGCCGTCCGGGCAGCGGGCGCTCGTTTGGAGGCGGCGCGGGGAGAGCACGCAGGGTGTCGTCGATCAGCCGGTCCACGGGCACGGACAGCAGGCCCCGCCAGTCGGAGGGCCTTGCAGGTCCGGGGGCGGGGGCAGGGGCGGGCTCGTATGCGGTGTGCCCCCAGCCCGTGACGATCTGCTGCCATGCCTGGGTGTCGTGCAGCCGGGCAGCCTGGCCGTCGAGCTGATCGGGGGTGAGGACAGTGGTCGCCATATGTGGTTATCTCCGTACATTTCGGTCCTCTGTGTGAGGCGAATGTCGGTCACGCGCGGCGATTGCTCCAGCGGAACGTGGCGTTCGGGTGTGTGGCAGCAGAAACCTGGCGTCCGGCACCTGAGGTCAGGTGCCGGACGCCAGGGGGACGGGTACCAGGTTGCGGGGGCCGGGCGTCAGGTGGCGGAGACCGGGAGTCCCGCCGCGCGCCACGCCTGGAAGCCGCCGATCAGATCGGTGGCCCGATGGAGTCCCAGCTGCCGCAGCGAGGCGACCGCGAGGCTGGAGGCGTATCCCTCGTTGCAGATGACGACGACCTGGAGGTCGTGGCCGACCGCCTCGGGCGCACGGTGGCTGCCCTGCGGGTCGAGTCGCCATTCCAGTTCGTTGCGTTCGACGACCAGCGCGCCGGGGATCAGTCCGTCCCGGTCGCGGAGTGCCGCGTACCGGATGTCCACGAGCAGGGCCCCGGCCTCCGCCGCCGCGGCGGCCTCGCGCGGGTCGATCCGGTCGTAGCCGGCCCTGACCCGCTCCAGCAGCTCGTCGATGCCCACCGTGACAGGGGTGTCCGTGCTTCGGTTCTCGCTCACTGCCAGTCATCGGGGCTTTCGGTCTGCTCCAGCCGGAGCACGGCACCGGTGCGGCTGAACCGGCGGATCCGCGGCAGCGGCGGGTAGTAGGCATGGACGGAGACCGCGTGCACGTCCTCGGACTCGTTGAGGACCTCGTGGACGTGGTTCAGCCCGAAGGCCCGGCCCTGACCGGTCGCCAGCTCCCTCGACCGGTCCACCCCGTCCGTCAGCTCCAGCGTCTTCCAGCCGTCGGTGGGCAGCCGCACGGCCAGTGAGTGCTCCTTGAGGGCGCCGGCCGCCGTCGTGAACGCGCCGATCGAGTCGGCGTGATCGTGCCAGCCCGTACCGGTGCCGGGCGGCCAGCCGATCAGCCACGCCTCGCTGCCGCCGGGGCCGTCGAGCCGGATCCAGGTGCGGCCCTCCGGATCGAGGGGCAACGAGGCGATGAGCGCCTCGTCCCGGGCGGTGCGGCGGACGAAGTCCAGCAGTTCCGTGATCGTCGGCGCGGCCGCGGCGGAAGAGGAGGCAGGGGAGGCGGATGAGGAAGCGGAAGGAGAAGGCACCGAGCCGGCCGTGGGCACGGCGGAGTGAGCGGAAGACACGAGGACCGTCCTGAGAGTTCGCGCGGGGTTCCGGCCGTGCGGAAAGCGGCACGGACCGGCAGAGGGAGGCGATTCAGCAGGACGGGCGACACACGCAGCCCGCGTAACGGACGAGGTCCATATGGACCCTCCGCCACAGGCGCACATCGGTGTCGGTCATGATCTGGAGTACACCACGCGTGCCCGTGACGGTCAATGTGCGTCCGCCGCGGACGCAGACGCGCGGCGGACGCCGGACCACCGGTCAGCGATGCCCGGCGGTCCCCTCGGCATGGACCCGCGCCCGGCTCCCCTTCTCGCCGCCGCTCTCCCGGCCCTCGCTCTCCTCGTCCTCCGCCTCCGCGCGCTCCCGCCCGCCACGGGGCGCACCGCCCAGGGCGGCCTGCGCCGCGGTGAACAGCTCCGCGGGCCGTACACCGCCGAAGGCCGCCACCAGATGCCCGTCCGGCCTGACCAGGAGCACGGTATGGGCCGACGCCCCCGGATAGCTCTCGGTGACCAGCAGCTCCGTCGTACCGGGGAGCGCCGCCACGGCGTCCGTGAGGCGGGGCATGACGCCCGCGGTCTGCCAGTGCCGCCGGTCCCAGACACCGGTTCCCGGCGCTACCAGGATCACCAGCGGATGGCCCTGCCCGAGCCGCTCCCGCAGTCGGGTCGTCGTTCCGTCCGGCGCGGTCACCGTCACATCGGCGACCGGCGCACCGGGGGGCGTACTGACAACGGTGTGCGCCTCGGCGTGCGGCGGTGAAAGGGGGGAGTGCGAGTACGAAGGGGGCGCACCCAGTGCTCCGCGGCCCAGATGGCCGTCGGCGAGGAGGGTGTCGTGACCGCGTGCGGCGCCCGGGACCAGGGTCCGCAGACCGCCTCCGCCGCGCAGTATCGGCAGCGACTGATCGGCGGCGCGCAACCGGGCGGCCACGGCGGCCCGCCGCTCCGCCTGGTAGCTGTCGAGCAGCTGCTCGGCCGGGCCGTGATGCCAGGCCTGGGCCAGCTTCCAGGCCAGGTTCTCGGCGTCCCGGACGCCCTCGTCGAGTCCCTGCGTGCCCAGAGCGCCCAGCAGGTGTGCCGCGTCCCCCGCCAGGAAGGCACGCTGCTTGCGCCAGCGCCGGGCGAGCCGGTGGTGGAGGGTGTGGACGCCGGTGTCCAGCAGTTCGTACGCCGGGGTCTCGCCGCACCAGCCGGCCAGCGTGTCCCGGATCCGGGTGATCACCGCTTCGGGGGTGACCAGTTCGCCGCGCGGCGGGAGCAGCCAGTCCAGCCGCCAGACGCCGTTCGGCAGCGGCCGGGCGGAGACCTCCTCGCCGCCGGTCCGCCAGGGCGGCTGCCGGTGCAGAACGGCCTTGTCCGGCCAGGGCAGTTCGGCCCGGAGCGCGGCGACGGCATGGCGCTCCACCGCCGTACGGCCGGGGAACCGGATGTCCAGCAGCTTGCGTACGGTCGAGCGGGCACCGTCGCAGCCGACCAGATAACTCCCGCGCCACCACGTCGATCCCGGCTCCGTGGTGTGCACCGTGATGCCGTCGCGGTCCTGCTCCAGCGTGTCGATCCGGCTCATCGGCACCAGCCGGACCAGCGGTTCCTTGTCCACCGCCGCACGCAGCGCGGTGCTCAGCTCGTGCTGCGGCAGGTGCAGCGGCGAGGGAAGGAGACCGGGGAGCGGCTCACCGTCCTCGTCCGGCCGGCCCCCGCTCAGCGGCATCTCCCGGACCGACTGCTTCCGGCGCATCGAACGCCAGCCCGTCCAGCGCAGCCCGACCCGGTCCAGCTCCCGGCAGCCGAGACGGCTCACCAGGTCGGCGGTGTCCTCGCGCAGCACGACCGTGCGGGCGGGTCGGGGCTCCTCCGTGCCGGAGCCCTCGTCGAGGAGCACCGAGGGGACGCCCTGGGCGGCGAGGGCCAGCGACAGCGTCAGGCCGACGGGCCCGGCGCCGACGACGATCACCGAGTCCACGGCGCGTACCCTCCGGCCCTTACGGTCATGCGGAACGTGGCAGAGGTAGCCGGGTGCGTGATCACAGAACGTATGCAACCCACTGGTGGTGCTTGCGTCAAGTGACCGAGGCAGCGACGCGTGCGCCGCTGCCTCGAATGCTCCTGCCGGGAGGGGCCGGTAAGGCCCCGGGGAGGTCAGTTGCCCGTCACACCGGTCCCACCGGCACCGCCGTCCGTCGGGCCTGCGCCCCCTGCGCCCCCCGCATCAGGGCCGGGAATGGCGGCCGCGGCGGCGAAGCTGTCGGTCTGGACGCCGGGCGCCACCTTGATGCCGGTCTTGGCCCGGCGGCCGCGCTTCTCGATCCACGTCGCCAGCGCCGAGAGCAGCAGACACATCGCGATGTAGATCGTGCCGATGACGACGATCGTCGAGACGTACGGGTACTGGCCGTTCACCTGGGTGTTGGAGGCGATCAGACGCGCGGTCTGGAGCAGCTCCGGGTACAGGATGATGAAGCCGAGCGAGGTGTCCTTGAGGGTCACCACGAGCTGGCTGATGATCGTCGGCAGCATCGACCGGATCGCCTGCGGCATCAGGACGGTCGTCATGACCTGCGTCTTGCTCATACCGAGGGCGTACGCGGCCTCGCTCTGGCCCTTGGGCACCGAGTTGATCCCGGCGCGCAGCACCTCGGCCTGGACGCAGCCGTTGTAGACGGAGAGGCCCGCCGCCAGCGCCCACATCGAGTAGTCGGTGAGGAAGCCGACCCAGATCGCGTAGATGGTGATCAGGAGCGGCAGCGAGCGGAACAGCTCGATGAAGGTGGTCGCCACCCAGCGGACCGGCTTGTGGTCGGAGAGCCGGCCCACTGCCAGGAGCACGCCGAGGACCAGCGAGCCGACCGCGGCGAGACCGAACGCCTTGAGGGTCGCGAGCACCGCGTCGGCGATGTTCTGCCGGATGCCCGCGTAGTTGAAGATGTCCCACATCTCGGGGGCGAGGTGCCCCTTGTCGGCCAGCCGCATGATGCTGACGGCGATCAGCGCCACGATGGCGAGGCTGCCGACGACGGCGTAGATCCGGTTGCGGACGACGGCCTTGGGGCCCGGGGCGTCGTAAAGAACGCTGGCGCTCATCGGGCGACCTCCATGCGGCGCTCCAGCAGCCGGAAGAGGCCACTGATGGTAAAGGTGATGATCAGGTACCCGATGGCCACCCAGATGAAGACGGGGACGATGTCGTAGCCCTTGTCGCTCATCAGCTTCTGCCAGCCGAACAGTTCGGCATTGCTGAAGGCACCGGCGATCGCGGAGTTCTTCGTCAGGGCGATGAAGATGCTGCTCAGCGGCGGGATGACCGTCCGCGTCGCCTGGGGGAGCACCACGATCTGCAGGGTCTGGGCGAAGGTCATGCCGATCGAGCGCGCGGCCTCTGCCTGCCCCAGCGGGACGGTGTTGATGCCGGAGCGGACCGCCTCGCAGACGAAGGACGAGGTGTAGAAGCCGAGGGCCAGGGAGCCGAGGACGAACGGGCTCATCCCCGGGAAGAGGATCTCCGGCACCACGAAGAAGAAGATCAGGAAGAGCAGCGTCAGCGGGGTGTTGCGCATCAGCGTCACCCACGCGGTGCCGAAGTACCGCAGCGGCGGCACCGGCGAGACGCGGAATCCGGCGACCACGACACCGAGAACCAGGGCGATAAGCGAGCTGACGGCGGTGATCGACACAGTTCCTATGAAGCCGTCGCGGAACGCTGGGAAATTGTCGAGCAGTACGTTCATGAGGTCTCCGCGTCGGCGGTCATCGGCATCGGGGCAGGGGAAGGAGCGCCCCGTTCACCCGCCGTCCCCGGTCGGAGGGGGACGGCGGGGGCGTACGGGACGCCGGGGAAACTCGCGGAGCGTCGTGACAGGTGTCGGCGCTCGGACACCCGGAGCTGCCGGGCGCCCGACGATGCCGGGCGCCCGAAGGCGTCAGTAGCGCTCGATGGCCGGCGGGTCGACGAAGTCCGAGCCGGACAGACCGAGGGTGGCCTCGTAGATCTTCTTGTACGTGCCGTCCTTGACGCGGTCCTCCAGCGACTTGCTGATGGCCTCGCGGAGCACCTTGTCGTCCTTGTTCAGGCCGACGCCGTAAGGCTCGTCGGTGAAGGGCTTGCCGACGACCTTGAGCTTGCCCTTGTTGGCCGCGGCGTAGCCCTTGAGGATCGAGTCGTCGGTGGTGACGGCGTCGACCTGCTTGGTCAGCAGCTGCTGCACGCAGTCGGAGTACTTGGCCAGCTCGACGACGCTCGCGCCGTACTCGGGCTTCTTGATCTCCTGCAGCGGCGTGGAGCCGACGATCGAGCAGACCTTCTTGCCCTTCACCGACTCCTTGCCGGTGATCGCCGTCTCGTCCTCGCGCACCAGGAGGTCCGCGCCGGCCTTGTAGTACGGACCGGCGAAGCCGACCTGCTTCTTGCGCTCGTCGTTGATCGTGTAGGTGCCGACGTAGTAGTCGACCTGGCCCTTGGAGATGGCCGTCTCACGGACGCCGGAGTCGACGGTCTTCCACTCGATCTGCTTCTCCGAGAAGCCGAGGTCGGCCGCGACCATCCTGGCGATCTCGATGTCGAAGCCCGAGCGCTCCTTGGTCGCCTGGTCCTCGAAGCCGAGGTACGGCTGGTCGGCCTTGGCACCGATGATGAGCTTGCCGCGCTCCTTGGCCTTCTTGAAGACCGGGGAGTCGAGGGCGACGTCCATGGCGGCGGTGTACTTGGGCAGCTCGGGGGCACCGGAGGCGCCCGGCTGGGTGCCGCCCGGTTTGTCACCGGCGGAACCCTCCTTGCCACCACACGCGGTCGCGGTCAGGGCGAGGACGGCGATGGCCGCCACGGCGGCGGACTTGCGGAGCTTCATGTGAACAATCCTTAGGTCGTGGGTCGTTGTCGTCAGTGGTGAAGGATCTTCGACAGGAAGTCCTTGGCCCGGTCGCTGCGCGGATTGCTGAAGAACTGGTCGGGCGCCGCCTCTTCGACGATCTTCCCGTCCGCCATGAACACGACGCGGTTGGCGGCGGAGCGGGCGAAGCCCATCTCGTGGGTGACGACGATCATCGTCATGCCGTCCCTGGCCAGCTGCTGCATGACTTCGAGGACCTCGTTGATCATCTCCGGGTCGAGCGCCGACGTGGGCTCGTCGAACAGCATGACCTTCGGGTCCATCGCCAACGCTCGTGCGATCGCCACGCGTTGCTGCTGGCCGCCGGAGAGCTGCGCCGGGTACTTGTCGGCCTGTACGCCGACGCCCACCCGGTCGAGCAGGGTCCGGGCTTTCTCCTCCGCGGCCTTCTTGTCGGCCTTGCGGACCTTGATCTGGCCCAGCATGACGTTCTCCAGCACCGTCTTGTGTGCGAAGAGATTGAACGACTGGAAGACCATGCCCACGTCGGCACGCAGCCTGGCCAGCTCCTTGCCCTCCTGGGGCAGGGGCTTGCCGTCGATCGAGATCGCTCCCGAATCGACCGTCTCCAAGCGGTTGATCGTGCGGCACAGCGTGGACTTGCCGGACCCGGAAGGCCCGATGACGACCACGACCTCGCCCCGGGCGATGGTCAGGTCGATGTCCTGGAGCACATGCAGCGCGCCGAAGTGCTTGTTGACGTTGCTCAGTACGACCAGGTCGTTCGCCGCGGGCGCGGCATCCTCGGCGTCCTTGGTCACTGAAACTCCGCTCATCGGCTTCTTGCTCCGTCCTGCTCGGTTGAAGAAGGACACTAATGACGCAGTGCGACCAACGTCATTACATCTGAGCGGAAATTGAGCATAACGATCCGGCGGCAACCGGACACTCCGTGTGAACAGGACGCCCCGCGCCGCCCCGGGGCGTACCGGGTGCATAACGGAAACCCCGCTGTAACCGGCAGACTCTTGACTGGTGTGCCGTTCATCGGCGTGGATGCCTTGAGCGAGGTCGACGCGGAGCGTCGATATCCGGAAGATCGCGGAGAGGGTCTTCCGGATGAAGCAGGGTGAAACGCGGGACAACGCCCGGTGACACCGTGCAACGGTGGCACGTATGAGCCCGAGGAGCCGGACGGCCCCGGGAGAGACGGAAAGGAGGGCCATGAGACTGCTGCTCGTCGAGGACGACGACCACGTTGCGGCGGCCCTGTCCGCCGTGCTCGCCCGGCACGGATTCCAGGTCGTGCACGCCCGCAACGGCGAGGAGGCCCTCCGCGCGCTGCTGCCCGCCGAGAAGGAGCCCTTCGGGGTGATCCTCCTCGACCTCGGCCTGCCCGACCAGGACGGGTACGAGGTGTGCGGCAAGATCCGCAAGCGCACCGCTACCCCCGTGATCATGGTCACCGCCCGCGCCGACGTGCGCTCGCGCATCCACGGCCTCAACCTCGGCGCCGACGACTACGTCACCAAGCCGTACGACACCGGCGAGCTGCTCGCCCGTATCCACGCGGTCGCCCGGCGCACCTCCGGCGCCGAGGACACCGCCCCGACCCCCGTCGCCGCCCTGCGCCTCGGGGCGGTCGCCATCGAGCTGCCGACCCGCCGGGTCAGCGTCGACGGCGAGGAAGTCCAGCTCACCCGCAAGGAGTTCGACCTCCTGGCGCTCCTCGCCCAGCGCCCCGGCGTCGTCTTCCGCCGCGAGCAGATCATCAGCGAGGTCTGGCGCACCAGCTGGGAGGGGACCGGACGCACCCTGGAGGTCCACGTCGCCTCCCTGCGCTCCAAGCTGCGGCTGCCCACCCTGATCGAGACCGTGCGGGGCGTCGGCTACCGGCTCGTCGCGCCGTCCGCGTAACCGAACGGGTACGTTTCCCCGGTGCGCTCCCGCCTGCTCCCGCTGCTCATCGTCCTGATGGCCGCAGTCCTGGTCACCCTCGGCTTCCCGCTCGCGATCAGCGTGGCCGCCGCCGAGCAGCAGCGCCTCGTCATCGACCGGATCGACGACACCGCGCGGTTCGCGGCCCTGGTCCAGGCCATCACCGACACCTCCCCGGACAGCGAGGAGCGCCGCCGCACCCTCCAGACCGACCTGGAGGTCTACGCCTCGGTGTACGACATCCGCGCCGGCGTCTTCTTCCAGGACGACCGGGCCCTGGCCAAGGCGCCCGGCTCCTGGGCCCTGCCCGCCGAGGGGGAGGGGCGCACGGCCTTCGACGAGGCGCTGCTCGGCCGCCGCTCGCACGATCCGCCGCAGGTCTGGCCCTGGCAGAACGGGCGCGTCGTCGTCGCCTCGCCCGTGGTCCGCGACGGTGACGTGGTCGCCGTGGTCGTCATCGACTCGCCCACCGGCGAGATGCGGTCCCGGATCGTGCGGACCTGGCTGTTCATCGGCCTCGGCGAGGCACTGGCCCTGCTGGTGGCGGTCGCCGCGGCGGTCCGGCTCACCGGCTGGGTCCTGCTGCCCGTACGGACCCTGGACGCGGCCACCCGCGACATCGCCGGGGGCCGCATGCGTTCCCGCGTCGCCGCCTCCGCCGGGCCGCCGGAACTCCGGCACCTGGCCCGCTCCTTCAACGAGATGGCGGACAACGTGGAGGACGTGCTGGAGCAGCAGCGCGCCTTCGTGGCCGACGCCTCGCACCAGCTGCGCAACCCGCTCGCCGCCCTGCTGCTGCGCATCGAGCTCCTCGCCCTGGAGCTGCCCGAGGACAGCGAGGAGATCGCGGCCGTGCGCACCGAGGGCAAGCGGCTGGCCCGGGTCCTCGACGACCTCCTGGACCTCGCGCTGGCCGAGCACGCCGAGGCGGACCTCCAGCTGATCGACCTCGTCCCGCTCACCGCCGAGCGGGTCGCGTCCTGGCGTCCGATGGCGGACCGGGAGGCCGTGCGGCTCACCCTGGAAGGGGCCCCGGCGGCCACCGCCTGGGCCGACCCCGTGGCACTCTCCAGCGCCCTGGACGCGGTGATCGACAACGCCCTGAAGTTCACCCCGGCCGGCGAGGACGTCACCGTCACGGTCGCCGCCGGACCCCGTACGACGACCGTCGTGGTCGCCGACCGGGGCCCCGGCCTCACAGAAGCGGAGCTGGAACGCGTCGGGGACCGCTTCTGGCGCAGCACCCGCCACCAGAACGTCAGCGGATCGGGGCTGGGCCTCTCCATCTCCCGGGTGCTGCTCGCGGCGGGCGGCGGCTCGATCGCGTACGAGCACCACGCACCGCACGGCCTGCGGGTGACCGTCTCGCTGCCCCGCGAACGGCCGGGCGGCTGAGCCGGGAATGAGCCAGGCCGGGGGCCCTAGGAGGGGTCAGGGCTTCACCGAGCGGTAGTAGTCCTTGGCGCCTTCGTGCACGTCCAGCGGATCCGTGTAGATCGCCGTCCGCAGGTCCACCAGCTGCGCCGCGTGGACCTCACGGCCGATCCGGTCCCGGCTGTTGATCACCGTCCGGGTGAAGGCCTCGGTCATGGCCGCGTCCGTGCGGTCGGTCGTGACGAGCAGGTTGGCGACGGCGACCGTGGGCACCGACTGGCCCTGCTGGGCCTCCGGATAGGCGTCGGCGGGCATCATGGCCGACCGGTAGAAACGGGTGGGACCGGTCGCCGCCTGCAGCTTCGCGACCAGGTCGGCCTCCAGCGGCACCAGCCGGACGTCGAAGCGCTCCGACAGCTCCTGCACGGCGGCGGTCGGTAGCCCGCCCGACCAGAAGAAGGCGTCCAGCTGCCCCTGCGTCAGCCGTACGGGCATCGTGTCGATGCCCACCGGCACCGGGGTGATGTCGTCGGCCGGATCGAGCCCCGCCGCCTTCAGCAGCCGGTCCGCGACCAGCCGCACCCCGGAACCCTCCTGGCCGACGCCCACCCGCTTGCCCCGCAGATCGGAGGCGCTGCGGATGTCGGAGTCGCGGGGGACGACCAGCTGGACGTAGTCGTCGTACAGCCGGACGCAGCCGCGGAGCCGCTGGGCCCCCTGCCTCCCGTCGCGCAGATAGGTGGCCACGGCGTCGGCCGTCGCGATGGTGAAGTCCGCCTCGCCCGTCGCCACCCGCGCGAGGTTCTGCTGCGACCCCTCGCTGGTCCGCAGCCGTATGGCCACCTCCGGCATGTCCTTGGCGAGCGCGTCCTCCAGCCGCTCCCCGTACCGCTGGTAGACGCCGCTGGGCACCCCGGTGGAGAAGGTGAGCGGACCTCTCGGGTCCCCCTCGTCCCCCCGAGGCTGCAGCCACCATGCGAGCAGCCCGAGCACGACCGCGATCAGGGCGCCCGTCTGAAGGGTGCGCCGGCGGCCGAATCGGGACAGAGCGTGGTGCATGCGCGCGATCCTGCCAGCTCACCCGCCTCCCTGGCCAGGCTCGGCCATGAGGCCCGCCCCACAGCCGGCGGGGGAGTGGAGAGGGGCAGGGCACGGGGCCGGAGGGGCAGCGCCCGGCAACCGCCTACCCTTGTCCCATGAGCAGCGGCAACCGGAGCGAAGCAGTGGACGTCCAGAAGAGCTACGAGGTGCGCACCTACGGGTGCCAGATGAACGTCCACGACTCCGAACGGCTGTCGGGTCTCCTGGAGGGCGCCGGTTACGT
The DNA here is from genome assembly GCF_000261345.2 of Streptomyces globisporus C-1027. Lineage (NCBI taxonomy): Bacteria > Bacillati > Actinomycetota > Actinomycetes > Kitasatosporales > Streptomycetaceae > Streptomyces > Streptomyces globisporus. The sequence goes on from NZ_CP013738.1 coordinate 6,072,308, forward strand.
CCGCGCCCCCGAAGGCTCCGACGGCGACGCCGACGTCGTCGTCTTCAACACCTGCGCGGTGCGGGAGAACGCCGACAACAAGCTGTACGGGAACCTCGGCCGCCTCGCGCCCATGAAGACCAAACGCCCCGGGATGCAGATCGCCGTCGGCGGCTGTCTGGCGCAGAAGGACCGCGACACCATCGTCAAGCGGGCCCCCTGGGTCGACGTCGTCTTCGGCACGCACAACATCGGCAAGCTGCCGGTCCTCCTGGAGCGCGCCCGCATCCAGGAAGAGGCGCAGATCGAGATCGCCGAGTCCCTGGAGGCCTTCCCCTCCACGCTCCCCACCCGCCGCGAGTCGGCCTACGCCGCGTGGGTCTCCATCTCCGTCGGCTGCAACAACACCTGCACCTTCTGCATCGTCCCGGCGCTGCGCGGCAAGGAGAAGGACCGCCGCACCGGCGACATCCTCGCCGAGATCGAGGCCCTGGTCGCCGAGGGCGTCTCCGAGATCACCCTGCTCGGCCAGAACGTCAACGCGTACGGCTCCGACATCGGCGACCGCGAGGCCTTCTCCAAGCTGCTGCGCGCCTGCGGAAAGATCGAGGGCCTGGAGCGCGTCCGTTTCACCTCGCCGCACCCCCGCGACTTCACCGACGACGTCATCGCCGCCATGGCCGAGACGCCCAACGTGATGCCGCAGCTCCACATGCCGATGCAGTCCGGTTCGGACACCGTTCTGAAGGCGATGCGCCGCTCCTACCGGCAGGAACGCTTCCTCGGGATCATCGAGAAGGTGCGCGCCGCGATGCCGGACGCCGCCATCTCCACGGACATCATCGTGGGCTTCCCCGGCGAGACCGAGGAGGACTTCGAGCAGACGATGCACGCCGTCCGCGAGGCGCGGTTCGCCAACGCGTTCACCTTCCAGTACTCCAAGCGCCCCGGGACCCCGGCCGCCGACATGGACGGCCAGATCCCCAAGGAGGTCGTCCAGGAGCGGTACATGCGCCTGTCCGCCCTCCAGGAGCAGATCTCCTGGGACGAGAACAAGAAGCAGGTCGGCCGCACCCTGGACGTCATGGTCGCCGAGGGCGAGGGCCGCAAGGACGGCGCCACCCAGCGCCTCTCCGGCCGCGCGCCCGACAACCGCCTGGTCCACTTCACGCAGCCCGAGCAGGCCGTGCGCCCGGGTGACGTGGTGACCGTCGAGATCACCTACGCCGCTCCGCACCACCTGCTCGCCGAGGGCACGCCGCTCGCGGTACGGTCCACCCGCGCGGGCGACGCCTGGGAGAAGCGCACCACCGAGGCCGCCGCGAAGCCCGCCGGAGTGATGCTGGGCCTCCCCGGCATCGGCGCCCCCGACCCGCTCCCGGCCGCCGCGGCCCCCGCCTGCGGCATCGGCTGAGAGCCCTGGGCGCGCCGCGGGGCCTGGCCAAGGGGTCGACGCCGAGCGGGCCGGGGGCCGGGGCCGACGGCCCCGCGCCGCCCCCTGTGGCCGACCGGCTCGCGCCACCTTCGGCACGTACGCTGACGGCCCCGCGCCGCCCATCGGCCCCCGTGGCCGACCGGCTCGCGGCCCCTGGCCAGTACGCTGACCGGCATGCTTGTCGCCGCCGCCGTCTGCCCCTGTCCGCCGCTCCTGGTGCCCGAGGTCGCCGCCGGGGCCGCCCCCGAGCTCGACGCCGCGCGTGACGCGTGCCTCGACGCCGTGGGTGTGCTCGCCGCCGCGCGACCGGACCTGCTCGTGGTCGTGGGGCCCGGCGACGAGCCGTCCGAGCCGGGCGAGCACCCGACCGTCGGGCCCTACCCGCCCGGCGCGCACGGTTCCTTCCGGGGCGTCGGCGTGGACCTCGACGTGACGCTCGGCCATGCAGCCGACGGTGACACGACGGCCGGACGCCCCCTGCCGCAGTCCCTCACGGTGGGCGCCTGGCTGCTGGAACGGGCCCACTGGGCCGGCGCCCCCGTGGAAGGGCTCGCCTTTCTGCAGACCGCGGATCCGGAGGACTGCGCGGAGGCCGGCCGCGCCGTCGCCGGACGCACCGACCGGGTCGCGCTCCTGGTGATGGGCGACGGCAGCGCCTGCCGCACCCTCAAGGCGCCCGGCTACCTCGACGACCGGGCCGCCGCGTTCGACGCCCGGGCCACCGAGGCGCTCGGCTCCGCGGACCTCGACGCCATCGCCGCGCTCGACGCCACGCTCGCCCACGAGCTCAAGGCGGCCGGCCGGGCTCCCTGGCAGCTCCTCGCCGGTGCCGCGCGGGACGCCGGGCTCGCCGGACGGCTGCTGTACGAGGACGCCCCGTACGGCGTGGGCTACACCGTCGCAGCCTGGTCCTGAAGAGACCGGCCCGACGAACTGTTTCTGAACAGACCGGCGGCGGGCCCGGAGCGCTCGGCTCCGGACCCGCCGCCGGGGCAGGACCGCTGCGTCAGGGCGCGGGCGGCGGCGGAGGAGGCGTGTTGCCGGGGCCGCCGGGGGTTCCGGGAGCACCGGGGGTTCCGGGCGTGCCGCCGTCCTTCTGGCCCAGCTTGTCCACGGCCTCCTTGGCCTTGCGCGTACCCGAATCGATCTTGTCGCTGTACTTGCCCTTGGTCTTCTGGTCGACCGTGCGCGCGGCCTTGTCGAGGCCCTGCTCGATCTTGCCCCCGTGCTGCTGCGCGAGGTCGCCGACCTTGTCCTTGGCCGGCCCCAGCTTTGCCTTCAGGTTGTCCAGGAACCCCATTGGGTCACCTTCCGTGCAGTGTGGAGGACTGTCTTCGCGGGAACGTTCTCCCGCCCCCATTGTCCGTCACCTGTCCGTTCCTGCCGTTTTTACTCCTCCGACGGCGCCACCCGGTGTGTTCGGGAGGGCCCGGATTTTTGGGACACTGTCCGGGTGATCCCTCCCCACCCCACCCCCCGCGTCATCACCGTCGTAGGCCCCACAGCGGCCGGAAAATCGGATCTGGGGGTCTTTCTCGCCCAGCGGCTCGGCGGCGAGGTGATCAACGCCGACTCCATGCAGCTCTACCGGGGGATGGACATCGGCACGGCGAAGCTGACGCTCCCCGAGCGCGACGGCGTGCCGCACCACCTGCTGGACATCTGGGACGTCACCGAGGCCGCCAGCGTCGCCGAGTACCAGCGCCTGGCCCGCCGGGAGATCGACCGGCTGCTCGCCGAGGGGCGCACCCCGATCCTGGTCGGCGGTTCCGGGCTGTACGTGAAGGGCGCCATCGACGCCCTGGAGTTCCCCGGTACGGACCCCGAGGTGCGCGCCCGCCTCGAAGCGGAGCTGGCCGAGGGCGGCTCCGGCGTCCTGCACGCACGGCTGGCCGCGGCCGACCCGGAAGCCGCCCGGTCCATCCTGGCGAGCAACGGCCGCCGCATCGTCCGCGCCCTCGAAGTCATCGAGATCACCGGCAAGCCCTTCACCGCCAACCTCCCCGGCGACGAGCCGGTCTACGACGCCGTCCAGATCGGCGTCGACGTGGAACGCCCCGAACTGGACGAGCGCATCGCCCTGCGCGTCGACCGGATGTGGGAGGCCGGACTCGTGGACGAGGTGCGCGCCCTGGAGGCGTCCGGGCTCCGCGAGGGCCTCACCGCCTCACGGGCCCTCGGCTACCAGCAGATCCTGGCGGCGCTCGCGGGGGAGTGCACCGAGGACGAGGCGCGGGCCGAGACCGTGCGCGCCACCAAGCGCTTCGCCCGCCGTCAGGATTCGTGGTTCCGCCGCGACCCGCGTGTCGTGTGGCTCGGCGGCGGAGACCATGACCGGGGGGAACTCCCGCACCAGGCACTGACGTTGGTCGAACGAGCGGTCACAGCCTGATCACGTGATGGCATCGGGAAGCTCCGCCCGTCAATTCGGTGCCCGTGACCGTGCCATCATCGAGCATCGATCCACCAGTGGAGTCCGAGTTGGGAGGGCGCGTGGCGATGGAGGCCGGCCCTCGCGACACGGAGCAGCGCGACGCAGAGCACGAGGTGCCGTCACCGCGGGAGACCGCGGGACGGCTGAGCCCCGACGGGCCCGACGAGCAGGACGTGGCCCCCGAGGTCGAGGTCGAGCTGCGGCCCACCCGCAAGCTGCGGATCTGGCAGCTCGCCCCCATCGTCATGCTGGCCGCGGTCGGCTCGCTGATGTTCGCCTTCCCGCTCGCCTTCGAGTTCGGTGACGGCGGCGCCATTGTCGCCATGCTGGGGCTCCTGATCAGCTGCTGCGCGGCCGGCTGGGGCATGATGGCGGCCCGCCGCGTGGGGCACACCTGGCCCGGACTGCCCTCCCGGGGTTCGGGCGACCGCCCCGACTGGCGCGTGATCGCGCTGTACGCCGCGACCGGCCTCGCCCTGGTCGCCCTCGCCGTCTGGCGCGTGGCCCGGCTGCGCTGACGGCAGCGGACCCGCACGACGAGCCCTCGGCGCCCCATGGGCGGCCCGGACGGCGAAGCCGATCGCGGGGGTCCGCGGGAGCGGGTTGTCGGCGCCGCCTCGTACAGTGGGCGTGTGAGCACCTCGCAGATCGCCTTCCTCAAGGGGCACGGCACCGAGAACGACTTCGTGATCGTTCCGGACCCGGACAACGCCCTCACGCTGCCCGCCGCCCTCGTCGCCCGGCTCTGCGACCGCCGGGCCGGTATCGGCGGCGACGGACTGCTGCACGTCGTGCGGTCCGCCACGCACCCCGAGGCGCGGTCCATGGCGGACGAAGCCGAGTGGTTCATGGACTACCGCAACGCGGACGGCTCGATCGCCGAGATGTGCGGCAATGGCGTGCGTGTCTTCGCGCACCACCTCCAGCGCGCCGGCCTTGTCGAGGAGGGCGACCTGACCGTCGCCACCCGGGGCGGCCCCAAGCGCGTGCACCTCGCCAAGAACGGCGACATCACCGTCTCCATGGGACAGGCCCTGCTGCCCGACGCGGGCGTCACGGTCAGCGTCGACGGCCGCAGCTGGCCCGCCCGCAACGTCAACATGGGCAACCCCCACGCCGTCGCGTTCGTGGACGACCTGGACCACGCGGGCGATCTGTTCACCGCCCCGCCCTTCACCCCCGAGGCGGTCTACCCGGAAGGCGTCAACGTCGAGTTCGTCGTCGACCGGGGCCCGCGCCACGTCGGTATGCGGGTCCATGAGCGCGGCTCCGGCGAGACCCGCTCCTGCGGCACCGGCGCCTGCGCCGTCGCCGTCGCCGCCGCCCGCCGGGACGGCGCCGACCCCGCAGTGACCGGTCTTCCCGTCACGTACCGGGTGGATCTCCCCGGCGGCACCCTCGTCATCACCGAGCACCCCGACGGCGCGGTCGACATGACGGGCCCCGCCGTGATCGTCGCCGAAGGCGTCATCGACCCGGCCTGGCTCGAAACCGCCTGAGCAATGGCTTGACGCTTTCCGTCGGACGGTTCGCCGCCCTCCGAGGCGGGGCGCGCTCGAAACGGTGATCGGTCCGGGCTTCGCTCGAATGGGTGATCCGTTTCACGCTGGGCGAGAGCTGGACTGCGCCACGTGGTGGGCTCGATAGCATCAAGCACCGGCCCCGAGGCGCATCCAGCCCTCGCCCCGCCGGTCGAGTCGCCGGAGGTGCCCATGAGTGCAGAGGCCGCCGATCCGGGCGCCCCCCTTCGCAGGCGGAGCCGCCCCCGGATCGATCTGCGCAGACTGGGCCGGGTGGCACTGCGCGGCCCGGTCTCCCGCGACCGGCTGCCCGACGCCATCAGCCATGTCGCCGAGGCGCACCGCGCCCACCACCCCGACGCCGACCTGACCATCCTGCGCCGGGCCTACGTCCTCGCGGAGTCCTCGCACCGCGGCCAGATGCGCAAGAGCGGCGAGCCGTACATCACCCATCCGCTGGCCGTGACGCTGATCCTCGCCGAGCTGGGCGCGGAGACCACCACCCTCACCGCCTCCCTGCTCCACGACACCGTCGAGGACACGGAAGTGACGCTCGATCAGGTCAAGGAGCAGTTCGGCGACGAGGTCTGCTATCTCGTCGACGGCGTCACCAAACTGGAGAAGGTCGACTACGGCGCCGCCGCCGAACCGGAGACCTTCCGCAAGATGCTCGTCGCCACCGGCAACGACGTCCGGGTCATGTCCATCAAGCTCGCGGACCGGCTGCACAACATGCGCACCCTCGGGGTGATGCGTCCCGAGAAGCAGGCCCGGATCGCCAAGGTCACCCGGGACGTCCTCATCCCGCTCGCCGAACGGCTCGGCGTACAGGCGCTCAAGACCGAGCTGGAGGACCTGGTCTTCGCGATCCTGCACCCCGAGGAGTACGAGGAGACCCGCGCCCTCATCGCCGCCGCGACGGGACCGGACGACCCCCTCGAAACCATCGCCGAGAACGTGACGCACACCCTGCGCGACGCGGGCATCAGCGCCGAAGTCCTCATCAGACCACGCCACTTCGTCTCCGTACACCGGGTCCGCAGGAAACGCGGCGAACTGCGCGGCACCGACTTCGGGCGGCTGCTCGTCCTGGTCGGCGAGGACGCCGACTGCTACGCCGTCCTCGGTGAGCTGCACACCTGCTTCACCCCGGTGATCTCCGAGTTCAAGGACTTCATCGCCGCCCCCAAGTTCAACCTCTACCAGTCACTGCACACCGCCGTCGTCGCCCCCGAAGGAGCCGTCGCCGAAGTCCTCATCCGTACGCACCGGATGCACAAGGTCGCCGAGGCGGGCGTCGTCGCGCTGGGCAACCCGTACGCCCAGGACCCCGCCGCGCCCCCGCAGACCGAGCCGTCCGACGAGCGCGCCGACCCGACCCGGCCCGGCTGGCTCTCCCGGCTGCTGGACTGGCAGGAGTCCGCCACCGACCCCGACACCTTCTGGACCACCCTGCGCGACGACCTCGCCCAGGACCGCGAGATCACCGTCTTCCGCACCGACGGCGGCACCCTCGGGCTGCCCGCCGGAGCCAGCTGCGTCGACGCCGCCTACGCCCAGTACGGCGACCTGGCCCACACCGCCATCGGGGCCCGGGTCAACGGCCGCCTCGCCACCCTGAGCACCGTCCTCAGCGACGGCGACACCGTGCAGCCGCTGCTCGCCCAGGACACCGCGTCCGGCCCCTCGCCCGACTGGCTCGACCACGCGCGCACCCCGGCCGCCCGGATCGCGATCACCGGCTGGTTCAGCGACCACCCGGACGAGGCGAAAACCGACACGGAGACCGCCGACGCGACCGGACCCGGCACCCAGGGCGAGCCCGCCACCTCCTCGGAACGCGAGGCTCCGGGGGGCACCGCTCCGGCCCGCAGCCGGTCCGGTCCTCGCCCCACGGGCGTCGTCGTGGACGACCCGAACGCGCAGGTGCGCCTGGCCGGCTGCTGTACGCCGGTGCCCCCCGACGAGCTGACCGGCTTCGTCGTCCGGGGCGGCGCGGTCACCGTGCACCGGCGGGAGTGCCCCGCCGTCGCCGCGATGCAGGAGATCGGCCGTGCCCCGGTCGCGGCCCGCTGGGCGGACGGGGAGGACGGGGAGTCCGACGCGGGCTGCCGGGTCACCCTGGTCGCCGAATCATTCGGCCGCCCCCGGCTCCTCGCGGACCTCACCGAGGCCATCGCCACCGCCGACGCGGCGATCGTGTCCGCCACCGTGGAACCGCCCAGCGAGCAGCGGGTCCGCCACACGTACACCCTCCGGCTCCCCGACGCGGCCGGTCTTCCCGGCCTGATGCGCGCCATGCGCGACGTCGCCGGGGTCTACGACGTCAGCCGCGCCCAGCACCCGGCCCCGACGGGCTGAGCCGCCCCGCACCACCCGTCCTCGTTCGGGTGGTGCGGCGCGCGGCTCCCCGACCGGGCGGCCCCGCGCTGATAGCGGTAGTCCATGCCGCTCCTGACCCGCCGCCTGCGCGCCGCCCTGCTGGCGACCGCCTCGGCCACCCTCGTCGCCGCCGCCCTGCCCGCCCCCGAGCCCCTGGGCATCGGCGACCGGCTCTTCCCCGAGCTGGGCAACCCCGGATACGACGTCCTCGCGTACGACATCGCCTTCACCTACCGCGGCTCCAACACCAAACCCCTGGACGCCGTCACCAAGATCCGGGCCCGCACCACCGCCCCGCTGGACCGGATCAACCTCGACTTCGCCCGGGGCACCGTCCGGGGCGTCGAGGTCAACGGGCAGAGCGTCGACTTCGGCAGCAAGAGGGAGGACCTCGTCCTCCAGGCACCCCGCCGCCTCCCCGCGGGCGTACCGCTGAACATCACCGTCCGGCACACCAGCGACCCGAACGGATCCGGGGACGACGGCGGCTGGGTGCGTACTGCCGACGGGCTGGCCATGGCCAACCAGGCCGACGCCGCCCACCGCGTCTTCCCGAGCAACGACCATCCCTCCGACAAGGCGTACTTCACCTTCCGGATCACCGCCCCGCACCGGCTGACGGCGGTCGCGGCCGGGATGCCCGTGGAGAGGAGCCGGCACGGCTCCTCGACCACCTGGACGTACCGCACCGAGCACCCCATGGCCACCGAACTGGCCCAGGTCTCCATCGGCAGCTCCGCCGTCGCTCACCGCACAGGACCGCACGGTCTGCCGGTGCGCGACGTCGTCCCGGCCGCCGACCGGAAGAAGTTGGAGCCCTGGTTGAAGAAGACCCCGGCCCAGCTGGAGTGGATGGAGCAGCTGGTCGGCCGCTACCCCTTCGAGACGTACGGGGTGCTCGTCGCCGACAGCCCCATCGGGTTCGCCCTGGAGACCCAGACGCTGTCCCTGTTCGGGAAGTCGTTCTTCACCGAGCCCGGCTACCCGGAGTGGTACGTCGACTCGGTGATGATCCACGAGCTGGCCCACCAGTGGTTCGGCAACAGCGTCTCGCCCGCGAGCTGGTCCGACCTGTGGCTCAACGAGGGACACGCCAGCTGGTACGAGGCCCGGTACGCCGAGGAGAACGGCGGCCCCACCCTGGAACGCCGGATGCGCGAGGCGTACAAGCTGTCCGACGGCTGGCGCGCGGACGGCGGCCCTCCGGCGCACCCGGAAGGACCGGCGCCGGGGCAGAAGCTCAGCCTGTTCCGCCCGGTGATGTACGACGGCAGCGCGCTGGTGCTCTACGCCCTGCGCCAGGAGATCGGCGAGGGGGCCTTCGACCGGCTGGAGCGCACCTGGGTCCGGGTGCACCGGGACTCCACGGCGGCCACCGCGGACTTCACCCGGCTCGCCTCCGGCATCGCCGGCCGTGATCTGACCGCCTTCTTCGACGGCTGGCTGTACGGGAAGAAGACCCCGCCGATGCCCGGACACCCGGACTGGAGCAGCGCGAAACCCGCGTGACGGGCCCGGTGGGGCCGTGCCACTATCGAAGCGTCGGCGCGGCGGACCGCACCGGAGTTCCCGAAGGGAATCATCCGGGTAGATCACACGTTGTGACTGACGTAAAGACTTCTATCGACGTTAGGATCCAATGACCTCCTCTTCTTCCCTTCCCCAGGACGCGCAGGACGCGCAGAGCGCAACGGAGAACACCACCGAGAGCCTCACCGAGGCCCGCCGGGCCGACGCCCTGATGGAAGAGGACGTCGCCTGGAGCCACGAGATCGACGGAGCCCGGGACGGCGACCAGCTCGACCGCTCCGAGCGTGCCGCGCTGCGACGCGTGGCCGGTCTCTCCACCGAGCTCGAAGACGTCACCGAGGTCGAGTACCGCCAGCTGCGCCTGGAGCGCGTGGTGCTGGTGGGCGTCTGGACCTCGGGGACGGTGCACGACGCGGAGATCTCCCTCGCGGAGCTCGCCGCCCTCGCCGAGACGGCGGGCGCCCAGGTGCTGGACGCGGTGTACCAGCGGCGCGACAAGCCCGACCCGGCGACCTACATCGGTTCGGGCAAGGCGCTGGAGCTGCGCGACATCGTGCTCGAGTCCGGTGCCGACACCGTCGTCTGCGACGGTGAGCTGAGCCCCGGACAGCTGATCCACCTGGAAGACGTCGTCAAGGTCAAGGTGGTCGACCGGACCGCCCTGATCCTCGACATCTTCGCCCAGCACGCCAAGTCCCGTGAGGGCAAGGCGCAGGTCTCGCTCGCGCAGATGCAGTACATGCTGCCCAGGCTGCGCGGCTGGGGTCAGTCGCTCTCCCGGCAGATGGGCGGCGGCGGTTCCAGCGGCGGTGGCGGTATGGCCACCCGTGGTCCCGGTGAGACCAAGATCGAGACGGACCGGCGGCGGATCCGCGAGAAGATGGCGAAGATGCGCCGGGAGATCGCGGAGATGAAGACCGGCCGCGAGATCAAGCGGCAGGAGCGCAAGCGCCACAAGGTGCCCTCCGTCGCCATCGCCGGATACACCAACGCGGGCAAGTCCTCGCTGCTCAACCGCCTGACCGGGGCCGGTGTCCTGGTGGAGAACGCCCTGTTCGCCACCCTGGACCCGACCGTCCGCCGGGCCGAGACGCCGAGCGGCCGGATCTACACCCTGGCCGACACCGTCGGGTTCGTCCGGCATCTGCCGCACCACCTCGTCGAGGCGTTCCGCTCCACGATGGAGGAGGTCGGCGAGTCCGATCTCATCCTCCACGTGGTGGACGGCTCCCATCCGGTGCCCGAGGAGCAGCTCGCCGCGGTGCGCGAGGTGATCCGGGACGTCGGCGCGGTGAACGTACGAGAGATCGTCGTCATCAACAAGGCGGACGCGGCGGACCCCCTGGTCATCCAGCGCCTCCTGCGCAACGAGAAGTACGCGATCACGGTCTCGGCCCGGACGGGCGAAGGCATCGAGGAGCTGCTCGCGCTCATCGACGCCGAGCTGCCCCGGCCGTCCGTCCAGGTCGAGGTGCTCGTGCCGTACATCCAGGGGGCCCTGGTCTCCCGGGTGCACGCCGAGGGTGAGGTGCTCTCCGAGGAGCACACCGCCGAGGGCACCCTGCTCAAGGCCCAGGTCCACGAGGAGCTGGCCGCCGAGCTGGAGACCTTCGCCCTCGCTGCGCACTGACGGCCGCGGGACCGTACGACGGCCGAAGGCCCGGCCCAAACCCTCCAGAGGGTTTGGGCCGGGCCTTCGGCGTACGGGGTTCAACGCCCCGCGAACTTGTCGCTCATCGTCGCGAAGGTGCGCCGGGCGTCCTCGCCGAGCCGCGGTCCGGCCAGCCAGCCCGAAGTGACCGGTCCGATCGAGGTGTTGGAGACCAGCCTCGACTTCCCGTCCGGCCCGGCGACGAACCAGCCGCCACCGGAGGAGCCGCCCGTCATGGTGCAGCCGATCCGGTACATGGTCGGGGTCCCCGGGGCGATCGAGAGCCGGCCGGGACGGTCGACGCACTGGTGCATCAGCAGACCGTCGTACGGCGGACCCGCCGGGTAGCCCCAGGCGCCCATGCCGCTGATCTGCTGGATCTCCGGAGCGTCGAAGGAGACCGGCAGGGCGTTGCCCACGGTCTCCTCCAGCGACTTCGTCCCGTTCTCGGGCTTCACATGCAGGACCGCGTAGTCGTACGGGGCGCCGGCGCCCCCCGTCGGGCCGCCGCCGGAGATCCACTCGCCGGAGGACGCGGCCCAGTCCGCCCAGTAGGTGCCGTACGGGGCGATCTCCTGCGGCTGCGCGGTCCGCAGCTGCGCCGCGTTCTTGCCCTGGTCGTTGTACGAGGGCACGAAGACGATGTTGCGGTACCAGCCGCCGCCCGCGCCCGCGTGCACACAGTGTCCGGCGGTCCACACGAGGTTGGACTTCCCGGGGTTCTTCGGGTCCTTCACGACCGTGCCCGAGCACACCAAGGAGCCCTTGGGGGAGTCGAAGAAGACCTTGCCGACCGGGGCGGCGTACCGGTGGTAGGGCAGCTTCTCCGGCTTGGCCTGCACCGGGGCGGGCTCCGGGTCGCTGACGTCCTGGCCGGCGGAGAGGTCACCGGCCGCCATCGTCTTGGCGGGCTCCTCCGCCGAAGCCATCCGCTCCGGCTTCCACAGGCCGTCGATGACCGGGTTGACGAAGTCCTCGGCCTTGCGGAGCCAGCCGTCCTTGTCCCAGTTCTTCCACTCCCCCTTCTTCCACTTCTCCGGGTCCACCCCGTGCTTCTCCAGGGCGTCGCCCAGGTCGCCGGGAAGACCGGCGGCCGGGTCCTTTTCGGCCGCCCCGCCGGTGGCCGACGGTTTGGCGGCCGCGGAGTCCTCCTCGGGACCGCAGGCCGTGGCCGTCAGTGTGAGCGCCGCGACGAGGCCGGTGGCGGCCAGCAGCGGACGTATCGATCGCATGGAAGAGATCCCCCTGAACAGCTGATGCGTGCGATGGCGCGCGACCTCGCCCGGCGCGCAAACGCGGTGGTGCGCGGTCGCGGTCGCGCATTTTGTCATGTGCTTGTCATGTGAGATACCGGAGGCGGCCGCCGGTCGTGCACGGCCCCCGGCAGTCGACTGCCGGGGGCCGCGGACCCGCAGGCCCTCGCGAGTACTACTGGCCCGCGTACTTCTCACTCACCGCGCGGTAGATGCCCTCGGCCTCCTTGCCGAGCCGCGGACCGGCCAGCCAGCCCGCCGTGACCGGGCCGATCGAGGTGTTCGACACCAGGGCGGGCTTGCCGTCCTGACCCGCCGCGACCCAGCCGCCGCCGGAGGAACCACCGGTCATCGTGCAGCCGATGCGGTACATCGTGGGCTGCTCCCGGAAGACCGAGAGCCGGCCCGGCTCGTCCTTGCACTGGAGCAGCTTCTGACCGTCGTACGGCGGCGCGGCCGGGTAGCCCGTGGCCGTCATCTCGGCGATCTTCGGCACGGCCGGAGCGTTGAACTCGACCGGCAACGCCGAACCGACCGTCTCCTCCAGCGACTTGCCGCCCGCGCCCTTCTCCGGCGTCACGTGCAGCACCGCGAAGTCGTACGGCGCGCCCTGGCCGCCGGTCGCGGCGCCCTGCTCGATCCACTGCTCGGAGGTCTGGGCCCACTGACCCCACCACACACCGTAGGGAGCGATCTTCTCCTTGGGCGCGGTCTCCAGCTGGGCCAGCGACAGACCGTCGTTGTTGTACGCCGGGGCGAACGCGATGTTGCGGTACCAGCCGCCCTTCTTGCCCGCGTGCACACAGTGCCCGGCGGTCCACACCATGTTGGACTTGCCGGGGTTCGCCGGGTCCTTCACCACGGTCGCGGAACAGACCATCGAGCCCTGCGGGCCGTCGAAGAGCAGCTTCCCGGACTCCGGGGCGTTGTCGTGGTACGGCGTCGCGACACCGGCGGCCCGGACCGGGGCCGGCGTCGGGTCCGTCACGCCGTCGTCGCCCGAGATGTCGTTGTCGACCGGGTTCTCCGGAGGCTTGTCGGCGTCCCGCATCCGGTCCGGGTCCCACAGGCCTTCGATGATCGGGTTGACGAAGTCCTTGGCCTCACGCAGCCACTTGTCCTTGTCCCAGTTCTTCCACTCCCCGTCCCGCCACTGGTCGGGGTCGATCCCGTGCTCCTTGAGGCGGTCCTTCAGGTCGTCCGGGATGGTGACCTTGCCGTCGGCCTGGTCGGCCGAAGCGCTGGGCGTACCGCCCGCGTTGTCCTCCTCCGGACCGCACGCGGTGGCGGTGAGCGCCAGCACGGCGGCGACGGCGGTCGCGGCGAGCGCGGAGGAGGGCATGCGCCGTGCGCGCCTCCCGCGGCGTGCGGTATCGGTCGGGCGAATGGGTCGCATCTCGTGATCCCCCTGGGACTTCGTCACTCGGTACTCGTGCTGCATTGCGGACACTTCGGGCGCCGGAGCAGGTGCTTCCGCGCCGCTGTGCGGCCCCCACTATGCCGGTGCCGATGGTGACGGCACGCGGCAGGTCCACGGTTCCGTCGCCGCGAGGATGTTCCGATGCAACCGTGATCCATTGCGGTCGGCGTCGTTGGTACGTACGGGGGACACCAGGACAGCGTTCACGGCCTCGGTGCGTCCGCGCGAAATCGTACCGACGTGCAACGCAACTGTTACCGCAGGAGGATCAAGAGCCGTGTCCGTGACCGAACCCGCACCGGTGGCGCCGCCCTCCGCGCACGAGGGCATCCTCCGCCGCCAGTCCCTGCGCGAATCGGCGGCCCGCACCTACGCCCGGTCCCTGCCGATCGTCCCGGTGCGCGCCCGGGGGCTCACCATCGAGGGCGCGGACGGCCGCCGGTATCTGGACTGCCTGTCGGGCGCGGGCACCCTGGCGCTCGGCCACAACCACCCGGTCGTGCTCGAAGCGATCCGGAAGGTCATCGACTCCGGCGCTCCCCTGCATGTGCTGGACCTCGCCACCCCGGTCAAGGACGCCTTCACCACCGAGCTGTTCGCCACCCTGCCCCGGCAGTTCGCCGACAACGCCCGCATCCAGTTCTGCGGTCCCGCCGGCACGGACGCCGTCGAGGCCGCGTTCAAGCTGGTCCGCTCCGCGACCGGGCGCTCCGGCCTGCTGACCTTCACCGGCGCCTACCACGGCATGACCGCCGGAGCCCTGGAAGCCTCCGGCGGCGCCGCCGACGTCCGGGTCACCCGGCTCCCCTTCCCGCAGGACTACCGCTGCCCGTTCGGCACCGGCGGCGAGCACGGCGCCACGCTCGCCGCCCGCTGGACCGAACACCTGCTGGACGACCGCAAGGGCGGGGTGCCGGCCCCCGCCGGGATGATCGTGGAGCCCGTCCAGGGCGAGGGCGGCGTCAACCCCGCCCCCGACGCCTGGCTGCGCCGCATGCGCCGGATCACCGAGGAGCGGTCCATCCCGCTCATCGCCGACGAGGTCCAGACGGGGGTCGGCAGGACCGGCGCGTTCTGGGCCGTCGAGCACAGCGGCATCGTCCCCGACGTCATGGTCCTCTCCAAGGCGATCGGCGGCTCCCTGCCCCTCGCCGTGATCGTCTACCGCGCTGAGCTGGATCTTTGGCAGCCGGGCGCGCACGCGGGTACGTTTCGTGGCAACCAGCTCGCCATGGCGGCGGGCGCGGCCACGCTCGCGTACGTCAGGGAGAATCAACTGGCGGACCGCGCAGCGGTCCTGGGGTCCCGGATGCTCGCCCGCCTCGGAGAACTGAGGGCGCATCACCCGGGAATCGGTGACGTACGGGGGCGTGGACTGATGATCGGCCTGGAGCTGGTGGATCCCGAGAGCGCGCCCCTGCCCGCCGAAGCCGGCGACCCCGCCCCGGCCCCGCCGCCCGACCCGGCCCTCGCCCTCGCCGTCCAGCAGGAATGCCTGCGCCGCGGCCTCATCGTCGAACTCGGCGGCCGGCACGGCGCCGTGGTCCGCCTCCTGCCGCCCCTCACCCTCACCGACGAGCAGGCGACTGCCGTCGTCGACCGTCTCGCCGACGCGCTGGCAGCCGCGACAAGCTCCCCGCACCGTCGGACCACCGCCGGGCCGACCACCTGACCCCGGAATCCCCACAAGGAAGAACGCCGTGAACCCCACCCCCGCGCCCGAGGCCGACGGCCCCGGTGACCCCCAGCACCGAGGGCAGGACGGACCGGCCGCCCCCGGCACGGTCGAGGCGACGACCGTGCCCCGCCAGAAATCCCCGCACGAGCCCATCCCCGCCGCGTGTGAACCCGGTTCGGACCTCGCGGCCCGGAGCCAGGGCTTCGACGCGCTCGACGACCCGGACCCGCTGCGGGCCGCCGACGCGGCGGGCACCGAAAGCCTGCTGCGCTGCTGGACCCGGGAGAACGACCTGCCCCGCCCCGACAGCGACACTCTGCGCATCGCCTTCCCCGCCAGCGGCACCGCCCTCCTCGTCCCCGTGCACTACTGGTCCGCCACCGGGGCTCACCGCTTCGGCGCGCCCGCCCTGGAGAACGCCCCCGCCGGCGCCCCGCCTGCCGACGCCGCCACCGTCGCCGTCCTCATCGGCCGCGAGGGCGGCGAGAGCGGCGCGGGCGATCTGGTCGCCCGGGTCGCCGACTCCGTACGCCACACCGCCGGCTTCATCGAGCAGCGGCGGCGCAGCCCGGCCGACCCCGGCGACGCGGACCTCTTCCTCACCGCCGAACAGTCCCTGCTGCTCGGCCACCCCCTCCACCCCACGCCCAAGAGCCGCGAGGGTCTCTCCGAATCGGAGTCCCGCCGCTATTCACCCGAGCTCCACGGCTCCTTCCCGCTGCACTGGTTCGCTGTCGACCGGTCGCTGGCCGCCACCGACTCCGCCTGGAGCGAGGGCGGTCCGGCCACCGCCGAGGAGCTGCTCGCCCCGCACGCCGCAGGGCTGAAGACGCCCCCCGGCACCGTCGCCGTCCCCGTCCACCCCTGGCAGGCCGCGGACCTGATCCACCGCCCCCAGGTCCGCGCCCTCGCCGAGACCGGCCTGCTCCACGACCTCGGCCCGCACGGCGATCACTGGCACCCCACCTCCTCCATCCGCACCGTGCACCGGCCCGGGGCGCGGGTCATGCTCAAGCTCTCCCTCGGCGTACGCATCACCAACTCCCGCCGCGAGAACCTCCGCAAGGAACTGCACCGGGGCGTCGAGGTCCACCGCCTCCTGTCCACCGGCCTCGCCGAGCACTGGCAGCGGGAGCACCCCGGCTTCGACATCGTCCGCGACCCCGCCTGGCTCGCCGTCGACGATCCCGAGGGCACCCCCGTCACCGGGCTCGACGTGATGCTCCGTCACAACCCCTTCGGCCCGGGCGACGACGCCGCCTGCATCGCCGGACTCACCGCGCAGCGGCCCCGGCCCGGTCGTCCCGGTATGCACTCACGGCTCTCCGAGGTCGTCTCCGCCCTGCGCGCCCGCACCGGCCTCACCGCCACCGACGTCTCCGCCGAATGGTTCCGGCGCTATCTGCACCACGTCGTGCGCCCCGTCCTCTGGCTCGACGCCCACGGCGGCGTCGCCCTCGAAGCCCACCAGCAGAACACCCTCGTCCTCCTCGACCCGGACGGCTGGCCCGTCGGCGGCCGCTACCGGGACAACCAGGGCTACTACTTCCGCGACTCCCGCCGCGCCGAGCTGGACCGGCGGCTCCCCGGCATCGGCACCGTCAGCGACACCTTCGTCTCCGACCCGGTCACCGACGAGCGGTTCGCCTACTACCTGGGCATCAACAACGTCCTCGGACTGATCGGGGCGTTCGGTTCCCAGCGCCTGGCCGACGAACAGCAACTCCTCACCGTCCTGCGCCAATTCCTCACCGAGACCGCGGAACTGGGCTCGCCCCTGCCCGCGTATCTCCTGGAGAACCGCCAACTGCGCTGCAAGGCCAACCTGCTGACCCGGCTGCACGGCCTCGACGAGCTGGTGGGACCCGTCGACACCCAGTCCGTCTACGTCACCATCGCCAACCCGCTCCACAGCTGAACCGCCGCACCAGAGAGACTCCGAGCGCAACCCGCACCAGAGAGACTCCGACCGCACCCGCACCGGAGAAGCTCACCGACCGCACCCGGTCCAGAGAGGAGAGCGCCACCGTGCCTCCCGCCGACGCCTCAGCGGAACCCGGCACCGCACCCGACGGCGGGGGCACCGGAGCCGAGGACACCCTCGATCTGAAGCTCACCGAGGAGCTCCTCGCGCTGATCGCCGAGGAGCGCAGCGCCGGGACGCGGCGGGCCACCGTCCCCGGTGACCTGCTGGGCGACCCCGGCTCCTGGCCGCCCGCGCGGACCGCGGCGGGTGAGTTCGCCCTCCTGCCCGTCCGGCTGGAGCGCGACCTCCCCGTCATCAGCCGCTGGATGAACGACCCCGCCGTGGCGGCCTTCTGGGAGCTCGCCGGACCCGAGTCCGTCACCGCCGACCACATCCGGCCCCAGCTGGAAGGGGACGGGCGCAGCATCCCCTGTCTCGGCGTGCTCGACGGCACCCCGATGAGCTACTGGGAGATCTACCGCGCCGACCTCGACCCCCTGGCCCGCCACTACCCTGCCCGCCCCCACGACACCGGTGTCCACCTCCTCCTGGGGGGCGTGAAGAACCGGGGCCGGGGCGTGGGTACCGCCCTGCTCCGCGCTGTCACCGACCTCGTCCTGGACAACCTTCCGCAGTGCGGACGGGTCGTCGCCGAACCGGACCTGCGCAACACCCCGTCCGTATCCGCGTTCCTCAGTGCCGGCTTCCGCTTCTCCGCCGAAGTGGACCTCCCCGACAAACGCGCCGCGCTGATGATCCGCGACCGAACGTGCCGAGCCCAGTTGTGACGTGCTCTCCGCACCGCCCAAACCGCTCGAACCTCATAGGTTCCCTCCGGAGGAGTCCCCGTGCCGATATCTCCCACGAGCCGTGACGCGGCCGCGTCCCCGCAGCTGTTCAGCCCTCCGGAGCTGAACCGGCAGATCTGGGACCGGGCCGCAGCGAGGCTCCTCGCGAAAACGCTCGGTGAGTTCGCCTACGAGAAGATCATCGAGCCGGTTCCGGTGCCCGGGACCGGCGGGCTCCACCGGCTGACCCTCGACGACGGGGGAGTGCTCGCCTTCACCGCCCGGCGCGGCGTCTACGGCAGCTGGCGCGTCGACCCCGAGTCGATCGAGATCACCGCGCAGCCCCAGGCCGCCCAGGCCGACGGCTCGCCCGCCGCGCGGGCCGACGTCCAGTCCAACGGCTCGCCCTCAGCCCATGCCGCCGCGCAGTCCAACGGCTCGCCCGCCGCCTCCCGCCCGTTCCGTGACCCCCTGACCTTCCTCACCCGGGCCCGTGACCTCCTCGGGCTCGACGGGACGACGCTGGGCCACCTCATCCGCGAGCTGACCCTGACGCTCTCCGCCGACGCCCGGCTCGACCACACCGCGCTCACCGCGGACCGGCTCGCCGCCCTGGACTACGCGGAGCTGGAAGGCCACCAGACCGGCCACCCCTGGCTGGTGGCGAGCAAGGGGAGGCTCGGCTTCTCCGCCGCCGACGCCGCCCGCTTCACCCCCGAGACGCGCAGCCCGCTCCGGCTGCCGTGGATCGCGGTCAGCTGCCGTATCGCGGAGTTCCGGGGCGTCGGCCGCGTCTCCACCTCCGACCAGCTGTACGCCGGAGAGCTCGACCCGGACATCCGGGACGCCTTCGCCGACGTACTGCGGGCCCGTGGACACGACCCGCAGCACTACTTCTACCTCCCCGTACACCCCTGGCAGTGGGACGAGTGGATCGTGCCGCTCTTCGCCCCGGCCATCGCCGACGGCGACATCGTGGCCCTGCACACCGACGGCGACGCCCGTCTCCCGCAGCAGTCCATCCGCACGTTCGCCAACGTGGACCGGCCCGAACGGCACACGGTGAAGCTCCCGCTCTCCATCCTCAACACCCTGGTCTGGCGTGGCCTGCCGACCGAGCGGACCCTCGCCGCCCCCGCCGTCACCGCCTGGGTCCAGGGGCTGTGCGAGGACGACCCCTTCCTCCGCGACACCTGCCGGGTCATCCTCCTCGGCGAGGTCGCCTCCGTCGCCGTCGAACATCCGCTGTACGACCACCTCCCCGAAGCGCCCTACCAGTACAAGGAACTCCTCGGCGCGATCTGGCGCGAGCCCCTGCCGCCCCGCCTCGCCCCGGGCGAACGCGCCCGCACGCTCGCCTCCCTCCTCCATACGGATCCGACGGGCCGCGCGTTCACCGCGGAGCTGGTCCAGCGCTCCGGCCTCTCCCCGGAGACCTGGCTGAAGCGCCTCTTCGCCGCGCTGCTGCCGCCCCTGCTGCACTTCCTCTACCGCTACGGCACCGTGTTCTCCCCGCACGGCGAGAACGCCATCGTCGTGTTCGACGAGAACGACGTGCCCGTACGGCTCGCCATCAAGGACTTCGTCGACGACGTCAACGTCAGCGCCCGCGCGCTGCCGGAACACGCCGCCATGCCCGACGAGGTGCGCGCCGTCCTCCTCACCGAGGAGCCGTCCTTCCTCACCCAGTTCATCCACTCCGGCCTCTTCGTGGGTGTCTTCCGCTATCTCTCACCCCTGTGCGAGGAGCAGCTCGGCGTCTCCGAGGACACCTTCTGGTCACTCGTCCGGGCGGAGATCGTGCGTCACCACGCCCGCTTCCCGGAGCTGAAGGAGCGGTTCGAGCTGTTCGACATGCTCACCCCCGAGATCGAACGCCTCTGCCTCAACCGCAACCGCCTGCATGTCGACGGCTATCGGGACCGGGCCAGCCGTCCGCACGCGGCGATCCACGGCACGGTTCCCAACCCGTTGCACCCCTCCGCCCGCGTCCGGGAGTGACCGCCGTTGTCAGTGGTGCGCCGTAGGCTGGTCGGGCTATGACGAAGCCATCCCTCCCCGAGCTCCTGCACGCCGCCGTCACCGCTGTCGGCGGTACGGAACGGCCCGGCCAGGTCACCATGGCCGAGGCTGTCGCCGAGGCCGTCGACGACCAATCCCACCTGCTCGTCCAGGCCGGCACCGGTACGGGCAAGTCGCTCGGCTATCTGGTGCCGGCCCTGGCGCACGGGGAGCGGGTCGTGGTGGCCACGGCCACCCTCGCCCTCCAGCGACAGCTCGTGGAGCGCGACCTTCCGCGTACGGTCGAGTCCCTGCATCCGCTGCTGCGGCGGCGCCCGCAGTTCGCCATGCTCAAGGGGCGGTCGAACTACCTCTGCCTGCACCGGCTCCACGAAGGGGTGCCGCAGGACGAGGAGGAGGGGCTCTTCGACCAGTTCGAGGCGGCGGCCCCGTCCAGCAAGCTGGGGCAGGACCTGCTGCGGCTGCGGGACTGGTCGGACGAGACGGAGACGGGCGACCGGGACGACCTGACGCCCGGTGTCTCGGACCGGGCCTGGGGCCAGGTCTCGGTCTCCTCGCGGGAGTGCCTCGGCGCGACGAAGTGCGCGTACGGCGCGGAGTGCTTCGCCGAGGCGGCCCGCGAGCGGGCCAAGCTCGCGGATGTCGTCGTCACCAACCACGCGCTTCTCGCGATCGACGCCATCGAGGGCGCGCCGGTGCTGCCGTCGCACGAGGTGCTGATCGTCGATGAGGCCCATGAGCTGGTCTCCCGGGTCACCGGCGTCGCCACCGGCGAGCTGACCCCCGCCCAGGTCAACCGCGCGGTCCGGCGGGCGGCGAAACTTGTCAACGAGAAGGCGGCCGACGCCCTCCAGACCGCGGCCGAGGGGTTCGAGCGGGTCATGGAGCTCGCGCTGCCCGGACGGCTTGAAGAGGTGCCCGAGGACCTCGGATACGCGCTGATGGCGCTGCGCGACGCGGCGCGCACCGTGATCTCCGCGATCGGCGCCACCCGGGACAAGTCGGTCGAGGACGAGAACGCCGTCCGCAAGCAGGCCCTGGCCTCGGTCGAGTCGATCCACGGCGTCGCCGAGCGCATCACCCAGGGCTCGGAGTGGGACGTCGTCTGGTACGAGCAGCACGACCGGTTCGGCGCCTCCGTCCGGGTCGCGCCGCTCTCCGTGTCGGGGCTGCTGCGCGAGAAGCTGTTCGCCGAGCGGTCCGTGGTGCTGACCTCGGCCACCCTCAAGCTCGGCGGCGATTTCAACGGCGTGGGCGCGTCCCTCGGGCTGGCCCCCGAGGGCACGGCGGGCGAGGACGTTCCGCAGTGGAAGGGGCTGGACGTCGGCTCCCCGTTCGACTACCCGAAGCAGGGCATCCTCTATGTAGCCCGGCATCTGAACACCCCGGGCCGCGAGGGATCGCGTACGGACATGCTGGACGAGCTCGCCGAGCTGGTGGAGGCGGCGGGCGGCCGGACGCTGGGCCTTTTCTCCTCCATGCGGGGAGCCAAGGCGGCGGCCGAGGAGCTGCGGGAGCGCCTGGACAAGCCGATCCTGCTCCAGGGCGAGGAGACGCTCGGCGAGCTGATCAAGAACTTCGCGGCCGACCCGGAGACCTGCCTCTTCGGCACGCTGTCGCTCTGGCAGGGCGTGGATGTCCCGGGGCCGAGCTGTCAGCTGGTGGTCATGGACCGGATTCCGTTCCCCCGGCCCGACGATCCGCTGATGAGCGCCCGGCAGAAGGCGGTCGAGGAGGCGGGCGGCAACGGCTTCATGGCCGTGGCGGCGACGCACGCCGCCCTGCTGATGGCCCAGGGCGCGGGCCGGCTGGTCCGGGCGACGGGCGACAAGGGCGTCGTCGCCGTGCTGGACCCCCGGCTCGCCAACGCGCGGTACGGGAGCTATCTGCGCGCCTCGCTGCCGGACTTCTGGTACACCACCGACCGTAACCAGGCGCGCCGCTCGCTGGCCGCCATCGACGCCAAGGCCAAGGCGGACGGGGCGTAGGCGGACGGGCTCTGCCGCAGGCTGTGCCGTCCCGGGGCACGGCAAAGCCCCGGGACGACGTCATGATCGACGTGCTAGGGAGTCCCGGGGCCGACAGCCCTCCGCCCGACGCTGCCGTCTTCTCAGACGCGGCGCAGCACCGCCACCACCTTGCCCAGGATGGTCGCCTCGTCGCCGGGGATCGGCTGGTACGCGGCGTTGTGAGGCAGCAGCCATACGTGACCGTCCTCCCGGCGGAAGCGCTTGACCGTGGCCTCGCCGTCGAGCATGGCGGCGACGATGTCCCCGTTCTCCGCGACGGGCTGGCGGCGGACGGTGACCCAGTCGCCGTCGCAGATCGCGGCCTCGATCATCGAGTCGCCGACGACCTTCAGCACGAACAGCTCACCGTCGCCGACGAGCTGACGAGGGAGGGGGAAGACGTCCTCGACGGACTCCTCGGCGAGGATCGGACCACCGGCGGCGATCCGGCCCACCAGCGGCACATAGGACGCGGCGGGCTTGCCGGTCGTGTCGGTGGGCTGGGTGCTGGGCTGGTCCGATCCGCGCACCTCGTACGCGCGGGGGCGGTGCGGGTCCCGGCGGAGGAAGCCCTTGCGCTCCAGGGCCATCAGCTGGTGGGCGACGGACGAGGTGCTGGAGAGGCCCACCGCCTGACCGATCTCCCGCATGGACGGCGGGTATCCCCGCCGCTGCACGGAGTCGCGGATGACCTCGATGACCCGCCGCTGCCGGTCCGTGAGCCCCGAGCTGTCCGCCCGGATGCCGGGAGGCCTGCCGGGCATGGAACGCCCGGGGCGTGCGGGCTCGGGCCCGTCCGTGTTCGTGACTGAGTCATTCATGGCATGCACCGGCTCAAGTCGGCTCTGGGAGCGGTGGTCCCGGGTGGTGATGGTGGCGCTGTCTGCGGTGGTGGTCACGTCGGCCCCTCTCGAATGTTCTCCCTAGCTGGACAACGGTAGTAGCTTTCGAAAGGTTGCGCCAAACACACGTTCGAGTGAAAAACGAATAAAGGGGTGCCGCGGTACTGCCGACAGGTGTATGGGCGCCGTGACGGAGGTCGCGCGGCGGCCTTCTCGCGGCACCGGCCCCAGTCTTTCATCCGGACCTGTGCGCAGACATCCGGACCTGTGCGCGGAGTCTTTCATCCGGGCCCGGGCGCCGAAGCCCCGGCGGCTCGACGGCCCCGCGTTTCCCGTACCCTCTTTCCTGGCTTCTTCGGCCCATGTTCCCCGCTGCTCCCCGCGCGGCCTCCCGGCGAGGTCCGGCGCGCGACACGCGATGGGGTGGGAAACGCGACCGAAACCCTAGATCTAGTGGTTGGATTGTCTCAGTCGCCCAGAAGTTGTGGTCTCGGTTCAATCGCGCCGTGGTCATCGCCTATGCTGGGGACTGCTTCCAGGGGCCCGGACAAGGCCCTGAAGAGGCTATTCAGTCGTGCGCGTGAAGGAGGGTTGGAAGCCATGCACTGCCCCTTCTGCCGGCACCCCGACAGCAGAGTCGTCGACAGTCGCACCACCGACGACGGGACGTCGATCCGTCGCCGCCGCCAGTGCCCCGACTGCTCCCGCCGCTTCACCACGGTGGAGACCTGCTCGCTGATGGTGGTCAAGCGCAGCGGCGTGACCGAACCCTTCAGCCGTACCAAGGTCATCTCCGGCGTCCGCAAGGCATGCCAGGGACGGCCCGTCACGGAGGACGCCCTCGCCAAACTCGGCCAGCGGGTCGAGGAGGCGGTGCGCGCCACCGGCAGCGCCGAACTGACCACCCACGACGTGGGACTGGCCATCCTCGGCCCCCTGCAGGAACTCGACCTGGTCGCGTACCTGCGCTTCGCGTCCGTGTACCGGGCGTTCGATTCCCTGGAAGACTTCGAGGCCGCCATCGTGGAACTGCGTGCGCAGCGGCCTTCCGCGGAGGACTGCGGGAGCGGCGAGACCCTTGAGGTCCCCCCGCCCGCCATTGCCGCCGACTGAGCGGTACGCGCCCGTCACGGTCCGGAGTCACCTCCACCGACCGGCGGCCGGGCGAATCAAGACCTGTTCCCGTGGCCCGAGTGCGGCCCACGGGGCAACGGACACACATTGTGCCTGGGAAGATCTGGGCACTTCAGGGCGTTTTCGCCCACATATGGGAGGCGGCATGACAGAGACGGCGAGCGGCCCGGCACGTGGTTCCCGCACCAAGGGCGCCAAGGCGAGCAAGGGTCTGCGTATCGAGCGCATCCACACCAACCCCGGCGTGCATCCGTACGACGAGGTGACGTGGGAGCGCCGTGACGTCGTCATGACCAACTGGCGCGACGGCTCGGTCAACTTCGAGCAGCGTGGCGTCGAGTTCCCCGACTTCTGGTCGGTGAACGCGGTCAACATCGTCACCAGCAAGTACTTCCGCGGGGCCGTCGGCACCCCGCAGCGCGAGACCGGCCTCAAGCAGCTGATCGACCGGATCGTGAAGACGTACCGGAAGGCCGGCGAGGACAACAGCTACTTCGCCTCTCCCGCGGACGCCGAGATCTTCGAGCACGAGCTGGCCTACGCCCTCCTGCACCAGATCTTCAGCTTCAACTCGCCGGTCTGGTTCAACGTCGGCACGCCCCAGCCGCAGCAGGTCTCCGCCTGCTTCATCCTGGCCGTCGACGACTCCATGGAGTCGATCCTCGACTGGTACAAGGAAGAGGGCATGATCTTCAAGGGCGGCTCCGGCGCCGGCCTGAACCTCTCCCGTATCCGCTCCTCCAAGGAGCTCCTCTCCTCCGGCGGCAACGCCTCGGGACCGGTCTCGTTCATGCGCGGCGCCGACGCGTCCGCCGGAACGATCAAGTCGGGCGGCGCCACCCGCCGCGCGGCCAAGATGGTCATTCTCGACGTCGACCACCCCGACATCGAGAACTTCATCGAGACCAAGGTCAAGGAGGAGGAGAAGATCCGCGCCCTGCGTGACGCGGGCTTCGACATGGACCTGGGCGGCGACGACATCACGTCCGTCCAGTACCAGAACGCCAACAACTCGGTCCGCGTGAACGACGAGTTCATGAAGGCCGTCGAGTCGGGCGGCAAGTTCGGGCTGCGTGCCCGGATGACCGGCGACGTCATCGAAGAGGTCGAGGCCAAGTCCCTCTTCCGCAAGATGGCCGAGGCCGCCTGGGCCTGCGCCGACCCGGGCATCCAGTACGACGACACCATCAACGCCTGGCACACCTGCCCGGAGTCCGGCCGGATCAACGGCTCGAACCCGTGCAGCGAGTACATGCACCTGGACAACACCTCGTGCAACCTCGCCTCGCTGAACCTGATGAAGTTCCTCAAGGACGACGGCCTGGGCAACCAGTCCTTCGAGTCCGAGCGCTTCGCCAAGGTCGTCGAGCTGGTCATCACCGCGATGGACATCTCGATCTGCTTCGCCGACTTCCCCACGCAGAAGATCGGCGAGAACACCCGCGCCTTCCGTCAGCTGGGCATCGGTTACGCCAACCTCGGCGCCCTCCTGATGGCGACCGGCCACGCGTACGACAGCGACGGCGGCCGCGCGCTCGCCGGCGCCATCACCTCGCTGATGACCGGCACCTCGTACAAGCGCTCCGCCGAACTCGCGGCGGTCGTCGGCCCGTACGACGGCTACGCCCGCAACGCCGAGCCGCACCAGCGCGTCATGAAGCAGCACTCCGACGCCAACGCCAAGGCCGTCCACGTCGACGACCTCGACTCCCCGGTCTGGGCCGCCGCGACGGAGGCCTGGCAGGACGTGATCCGGCTCGGCGCGAAGAACGGCTTCCGCAACGCGCAGGCCTCGGTCATCGCGCCCACCGGCACCATCGGTCTCGCGATGTCCTGCGACACCACCGGTCTTGAGCCCGACCTCGCCCTGGTCAAGTTCAAGAAGCTGGTCGGCGGCGGCTCGATGCAGATCGTCAACGGCACCGTGCCTCAGGCGCTGCGCCGCCTCGGCTACCAGCCCGAGCAGATCGAGGCGATCGTCGCCCACATCGCCGACAACGGCAACGTGGTCGACGCCCCCGGCCTGAAGACCGAGCACTACGAGGTCTTCGACTGCGCGATGGGCGAGCGCTCCATCTCCGCGATGGGCCACGTCCGGATGATGGCCGCGATCCAGCCGTGGATCTCCGGCGCCCTGTCCAAGACGGTCAAC
Organism: Streptomyces globisporus C-1027; assembly: GCF_000261345.2. Taxonomy (NCBI): domain Bacteria; kingdom Bacillati; phylum Actinomycetota; class Actinomycetes; order Kitasatosporales; family Streptomycetaceae; genus Streptomyces; species Streptomyces globisporus. Next base: position 6,098,503 of record NZ_CP013738.1, read on the forward strand.
CTGCCGGAGACGGCGACCGTCGAGGACGTCGAAGAGGTCTACTTCGAGGCGTGGAAGATGGGCGTCAAGGCGCTCGCGATCTACCGCGACAACTGCAAGGTCGGCCAGCCCCTCTCCGCCAAGACCAAGGAGAAGGAGAAGGAAGAGGTCACCGCGAAGGCCGAGGAGACCATCCGCGAGGCGGTCGAGAAGGTCGTCGAGTACCGCCCGGTCCGCAAGCGTCTCCCCAAGGGCCGTCCCGGCATCACCACCTCGTTCACGGTGGGCGGCGCCGAGGGATACATGACCGCCAACTCCTACCCGGACGACGGTCTCGGCGAGGTCTTCCTGAAGATGTCCAAGCAGGGCTCGACCCTCGCGGGCATGATGGACGCCTTCTCCATCGCCGTCTCGGTCGGTCTGCAGTACGGCGTCCCGCTGGAGACGTACGTCTCGAAGTTCACCAACATGCGCTTCGAGCCGGCCGGCATGACGGACGACCCGGACGTGCGGATGGCGCAGTCGATCGTCGACTACATCTTCCGCCGCCTGGCGCTGGACTTCCTGCCCTTCGAGACCCGCTCGGCCCTCGGCATCCACTCCGCCGAGGAGCGCCAGCGCCACCTGGACACCGGCAGCTACGAGCCGTCGTTCGAGGCAGACGGCCTGGACGCGGACAGCCTGGCCCAGTCGGCCCCGCTCCACGCCGAGCCCCTGAAGGCGGTCCCGGCTCCCGCGGAGTCCGCGGCGAAGGCGGCGCCGAAGACGGCGCACACCTCGGCCGAACTGGTCGAGATGCAGCTCGGCATCAGCGCCGACGCCCCGCTCTGCTTCTCCTGCGGTACGAAGATGCAGCGCGCCGGCTCCTGCTACATCTGCGAGGGCTGCGGCTCGACGAGCGGCTGCAGCTGACCGGACGCGGAAGCGTGTGCGCAACCGCGTAGGGCTTGACTGACCCGCGGCTCACGAAGGGGACCGGCCACCGGCCGGTCCCCTTCGGCATGCCACCCCGGGTTGTCCGGAACTGACTGCTGTCACCCCTCGGCGGCCCGGCTTCCCATCGCCGCGGCGAACGTGTCGGGCTCCCCGTCGTAACCGCGTACCACCGACCGGAAGCCCCAGAGGCCCGAACCGTCCCGGGTGAACTCCCCGACCACCGCCGCGGTCGCCCACGCCACGTCGGAGAAGTCGTTCGCCGCCAGCTTCGTGTAGCCCTCGGCGATCTCCATCGCCGTGCTCCCTACGGCGCCGAAGGTCTTGTGACCGTCTCGCTGCTGGATGGCGACCCCGACGACCACGCGCCCGTACCGCTCGGCCAGCCGGTTCAGCTCGATGGTCATGACCTCGTCGAAGCCGAAGCCTTGGCCGGTCCGGCTGTCCCGGTTCAGCGTGATGGTGCCGTCCGGGGAGCGGCTGTCGAAGTGGACCAGGTAGGCGGGGGCGCCGTACGGATCGTCGGCCGGGTACGTTGCCGCGATGATGTCGAGGTCGTTGGCCGCCGCGCCGTGCGGGCTGGGGTCCCATTTGACCCGCACTTCGACCTTCTCGATGTCCTTGTTCGGAGTGCTCAAGAAACTCCCCTCCCGGCCGACGGCCCACGGGCCGTTCTCATCACCCGATACACGACTGACCCGATCATGTACGGAACCGGCCGCCGAACCAACTGCCCCGGATTCGGACGGCGGATTCGGGCCATCCGACGGCCGCCGGTACTCCTGATCCCGCCCGCACCTCAGTGGGGGATCCTGCGCGGCGGGCGCTGCCGTACCTCCTCGCGGAAACCCTCGATCGCACGGCTGACCTGACGCATCAGGTGCGTGTTCTCGATCCGGTCCAGATAGAGGCACTGTCCGGCCAGCCCGTCGAGTTCGAAGGCGAAGTAGAGGGCCATCAGCGGGTTGACGAAAAGCTCGCTCCCTTTGGTGCGGGAGGTGAACTGTACGTCCCCGAACTCCCCTCGTACGGCTGCCGCTATGGAGCCGTTGACGATGCTGGGGTGTTCGGGAGTCTGTTCCTGGGCGTGCGCGACCGCGTCGAGGAACAGGGCGCCCTCCCGGCTCGTACGGGGTACGGAGAACGCCCCCAGATACGCGCCCGCGCGTTCCAGTGCCGCGATGTTCTCCAGGACCAGGCCGTGGCTGACCCCGTGGTAGGCGTCGACCCCGAATCCGATGGACACGACGAGGCGTTCGGGCCCTTCGATCCCGGCGAGCGCGGCGACGCTGGTGAGGTCCTCCTCCGGGGTGCCGAGCCCCGACTCGTCCCCGCGCATCAGGATGTCCGTACCGCCGTCCACGAGGACGACCGCGTCGATGTCGTACCGCTCGATCAGCGCCCGGTACGCGGCGCGCAGCGGCTGGACCCCGACCCGGGCCAGCGCGTGCACCGTGCCCGGGTAGCCGTGCAGGGTGAGCCAGCGGGCGAGGGCGCGCTCGGGGAAGTACGGCTGGTGCGGAGAGGTGTCCGGGGTGATCACCGCCAGATCGGGGGCGGCCCACGAATCCAGCGGAAGGCCTTCGACCGCGCTGAAGGTGAGGTTGGCGAGCTGGACCTCCTTGCCCTGGTGCATCAGCGAGAGCGCCAACGGCAGCCCGGCGTAGATGTCGAAACCTCCTCCCGCTCCCGCGACGAGGATGCGCCGGGCGGAGGCGAGCCGGTCGAACAGGGGATGGGCGTGCAGCGTCGTCATGGTGATCATTGTGGGAGCGGAACGACCGGTTCGGGTGCACTCCCCGGGACCGTGACGCGTGCCACGTTCCGGGCCGTACGATGGCGCGGTGCTGGTGAAGTGGATTCGCTGTTCCGTGGTGGACCGTCATGGTTTCGAGCGGGGGCAGCGGAAGTGGGCGGGGCTGCTCGGCGAGCCGGGGTTCAGAGGACAGAGCGGCGGGTGGAGCCGAACACGCCCCGATGTCGCCCACGTCTTCGCCTTCTGGGAGAACCGCGTCTTCTACGACTCCTTCATGGCCCGCGGGCACGACCGGCTGGCGGCCGGGCAGTCCGGCATGTTCCGCGATATGCAGGTCACGCTCTTCGAGCGCCGCTTCGATGTGAAGACGGGCTTCGAGCCCCACTTCGCGGAGGCCGACGTCGTACGGGTCGCGCACAGCCGGGTCCACGAGGACCGCGCCGAGCACTTCGTGCTGATGCAGCAGCAGGTATGGAATCCCGCCATGGCCGGGTCGCCCGGCATGCTGCGCGGCGTGTTCGGCGAGGCGCCGGGCAACGAGTTCCTGGCGCTGTCCCTGTGGAAGTCGAGCGCCGAGCGCGGCAAGTACCGCGCGGCGGGGGCCGAGCGGCTGGCGGCCCGCGCGCAGACCGAGACGGACGTGATCGCGCTGACGGGAGACGTCGTGGAGCTGGAACCGTCCTGGACGGTGTGACCCGCGCGGTCCTCTCCTGCCGCCCCGACCGATCGTGCGGGTCCGATCCGTTCTAGGCTCGGGACATGGCACGACCGCAGCGCATCGTCCTCGTCCGGCACGGCGAGTCCGAGGGCAACGCCGACGACACGGTGTACGAGCGGGAGCCCGACCACGCGCTCCGGCTCACCGCCACCGGTCTGCGGCAGGCCCGGGAGACCGGCCAGGAGCTGCGCGGGCAGTTCGGCGACGAGCGGGTGAGCGTCTACATCTCGCCCTACCGCCGCACCCACGAGACGTTCCGGGCGTTCGATCTCGACCCGGCGCGCGTCCGGGTCCGCGAGGAGCCCCGGCTCCGCGAGCAGGACTGGGGCAACTGGCAGGACCGGGACGACGTACGGCTGCAGAAGGCCTACCGGGACGCCTACGGGCACTTCTTCTACCGCTTCGCCCAGGGCGAGTCCGGCGCCGACGTCTACGACCGGGTCGGGGCGTTCCTGGAGAGCCTGCACCGGAGCTTCGAGGAGGCGGACCACCCGGAGAACGTCCTGCTCGTCACCCACGGACTGACGATGCGGCTGTTCTGCATGCGCTGGTTCCACTGGTCGGTCGCGGAGTTCGAGTCGCTGTCCAATCCGGGCAACGGCGAGACGCGGACCCTGCTGCTGGGCGAGAACGGCCGCTACACCCTCGACCGGCCCTTTCAGCACTGGCGGACCCCTGAACCGTACGGCCGTACCGGTTAGAGTGGCTGTGCGATGACCGCTGATTCTGCTTCCGCGCGGCGCTTCGAACGCGCCCTGGCCAGCCTGCGTGGGCTGTCCGTGGGAGACGCCCTGGGCTCCCAGTTCTTCGTTCCGGCCAACTACCCCCTGCTGAAACAGCGGGCCCTGCCGCCCTGGCCCTGGCAGTGGACCGACGACACCGAGATGGCCTGCTCGGTCCTGGCCGTGCTCGCCGAGCACGGCCGTATCGACCAGGACGCGCTCGCCCGCTCCTTCGCCGAGTACCACGACTTCGACCGCGGCTACGGCCCCGCCGTCAACCGGCTCCTCCGGCTCGTACGGGAGGGCGGCGACTGGCGGGAGCTGTCCTCGGCGCTGTTCAAGGGCCAGGGCTCCTGGGGCAACGGCTCGGCGATGCGCATCGCCCCGCTCGGCGCCTGGTACGCGGACGACCCGGAGCAGGCGACGCACCAGGCGGAGATCTCGTCGTACACCACCCACCAGCACCGTGAGGCCGTCGTCGGCGCGATGGCCGTGGCCGCCGCCGCGTCGCTCGCCGCCGCCCCCGGCGGGCCGCCGAGCCCCGAGGACCTCCTCGACGGGGTCATCGCGCTCGTGCCCCGCAGCGCGGTCGGCGCGGGGCTGCGCCGGGCCCGCGACATGCTGGACTACCAGGACGCCGGCACGGTCGCCGCCGTCCTCGGCAACGGCCGCCGGACCAGCGCACACGACACCGTTCCGTTCGCGCTCTGGTCGGCCGCCAGAAGCCTCGGGAACTACGAGGAAGCGTTCTGGGTGACGGCCCAGGCGGGCGGCGACGTCGACACGACGTGCGCCATCGTCGGGGGTGTCGTCGCGTCCGGCGAGACCGGAGCACCGCCCGCCGGCTGGCTGGCGCAGACGGAGGAGCCACCGGCGTGGCTGACCCCGTCCCTGCGCTGACCCTCCTGCTCCTCCGCTCCTCTGTCACGGTCCTGCCACAGGATCACTCTGCGTGTCGGCGAACGAGAGTTCGGGACTACTCTTTCGGCCACGCCGCCCCTATTTGATCTTGGGGGTGCGCGCCGAATGAGACACCGGGCCGGGCGTACGGCTGTGGGCCGCGCCCGGAACCGGTGGGGGGAGGGGTCCCATGTCCGATCAGCCGTCCGAGGCGTCCAGACCGCCGGAGCAGTCACCGGAAGCCGGTACGCAACAGCAACAGGAACCGCAACCGCAACCGGAACCACCAGCGCCCGCCGCAACCGCCGCGCCCGACCAGGCCGTCAAGACCACCGCGACCGCCGGCACACCGTCGCGCGCCGGTGCACCGCCGGCCGGACCAGGCAACCCCTGGCAGCACGGTGCGGGGGCACCCGGAGCCAGGAACAGTACGGGCGACGGTGTGACGGCCCGGCTCAGGCCACCCGCTCCACCCCTGATCCGTCCCGCCGTGCTCTGGTCGGTCCTGGCCACCGCCGTCGTGAGCGCGCTCTTCCTGGGCGACGGACTCGGGGTGAACCTGCTGATCGTGGCGGTGCCCGCCGCGCTGGCGGCGTTCTTCGCCGCACGGTCGGCGGGCCGCCGGCTGCGGCCCTGGACCGCGATCTGGGCGGTCGGGGGCCTCGCGCTGCTCGCCGTGCCCGCGCTCCGGGACGCGGGCTGGCCCACGTTCCTCGCCGGGGTCTCCGCCTTCGCGCTCGGCTCGCTGGCACTGCACGGCAGCCGCAACTGGCTGGGCGTACTGATCGGCTCGCTGGGCCTGTTCGACTCGGTCGTACCCGGCGTCATCTGGGGCGTACGGGGGATACGCGCCCGCGCCGACGGCTCCCGGGCGCGCTGGGGGGCGGGCCTGCGCACCACGGCGGTGGCCGTCGTGCTGCTGGTGGTCTTCGGGACGCTCTTCGCGAGCGCGGACGCCGCCTTCGCCGATCTGCTGGGCGACCTCATGCCCGACGTCTCGCTCGGCGAGGGCCCCTGGCGGATCTTCCTGTTCGCGCTCGGTCTGGCCGGTGCGCTCGCCGCCGCGTACGCCGCCGCGGCCCCGGTGCGCTGGGACGGGATCACCGTGTCGTCCGGCAAGCCGCGGGGACGGGTCGAGTGGGCCCTTCCCCTGATCGTGCTCAACCTGCTCTTCGCCGCGTTCATCGCCCTCCAGCTCCTCGTCCTCCTCGGGGGCTACGAGAAGGTGCGGGCGGAGACCGGGCTCGACCACGCCGAGTACGCCCGCCAGGGCTTCTGGCAGCTGCTGTGGGCGACCCTGCTCACGCTCCTCGTCATCGCCCTGGCCCTGCGCTGGGCCCCGCGCGGCGGCAGCCGGGACCGGACGCTGGTGCGCGCTGTCCTCGGCACCCTCTGCGCGCTCACCCTCGTCGTCGTCGCGTCCGCGCTGCGCCGCATGGATCTGTACGTCGACGAGTACGGCCTCACGAGGCTCCGGATATCCGTGGCCGCCATGGAACTCTGGCTCGGGGTGGTGCTGGTCCTGATCCTGGCGGCCGGGGTCTTCGGGGCCCGGTTCCTGCCCCGGGCCATCGCGGTGAGCGCGGCGGCCGGGGTTCTGGCCTTCGGGCTGCTCTCGCCGGACGGACTGATCGCCGAGCAGAACGTCCAGCGCTTCGAAGCCCGCGAGTCCGCCGGCATCGACATCGATTACCTCAAGGACCTCTCCGCCGACGCCGTACCGGCCCTGGACCGGCTCCCCGAACCGGAACGCTCCTGTGCGCTGCGGATCATCCAGCGCGAGGTCCTCCACACCGACACCCCCTGGTACGCGACCAGCTGGGGCGAGGCACGGGCGAAGGAGATCCTGGAGAAGCGCCCGGTGCAGGGCGACGGCCGGGACTGCTACCGCCTGGGCACGGACGGGGTCCGCGACGGCTACGAGCCGGACGGCGACGGCTACGACCCGTACTGAGCAACGGCCTTGCGGGCGCGGCACCGCTCCGAGCCGCCGCACCCTCTGAACCCTGCTGGTTTCAGAGGGCCTCGGGTCCCTTGAACCCGCCCCCGATGGCTGATTCGCAGTACGCACGGTGCCCCGGGGTGTTGCTGCCGTGGCTCTCGGCGTACGCTGGCTGGCGCCATGCCGTACGAACCACCCACGCACACCGTCGAGCGCTCGATTCGCGCTACCACCGGTGCCAGGACCGTCGCCGGTGTCGATGAGGTCGGACGCGGAGCGTGGGCCGGACCCGTCACCGTGTGTGCGGCGATCACCGGCCTGCGCCGACCGCCCGAAGGTCTCACCGATTCCAAGCTGTTGACCCCGCGGCGGCGCGCCGAGCTCGAACCCGTGCTGCTGAACTGGGTCACCGCCTACGCCCTCGGCGACGCCTCGCCGCAGGAGATCGACGACCTCGGAATGACCGCCGCTCTCCGGCTCGCCGCCGTGCGCGCCCTGGAAGGGCTGCCGGTCCGTCCCGACGCGGTGATACTCGACGGCAAACACGACTACCTGGGCGTTCCCTGGAAGGTCCGCACCGTGATCAAGGGCGATCAGTCCTGTATCGCGGTCGCGGCGGCCTCGGTGATCGCCAAGGTGCACCGGGACCGGATGATGGCCGAGCTCGGTGCCGCGTCCGAGGACTGCGGCGACTTCGCCTTCGACGCCAACGCGGGGTATCCCTCGCCGGTGCACCGGGCCGCCCTGGAGGAGCGGGGGCCCACGGCCCACCACCGCCTCTCCTGGTCGTACCTGGACGGGCTGCCCCGGTGGCAGCACCTGAAGAAGGTCCGTATTTCCGCCGAGGCGGCCGCACTCGAAAGCGGGGGCCAGCTCGGCTTCGAATTCTGATCGCGCACACGCGCCCTCTCGACCACGCCGACGACATCGGCGTTCACTCCAGACCACTTTCCTGCCTCTGATCTCCGAGGAGCCTCAGATTCCCGAGAGCGCCCAGGGTCCCCGCGTCACTCCGGCCGCCGGCCGCACCGCGCCGACCCCCCGTCCCGTACCCGGTCCGCGTTCAGCGGCCACCCCGCGTCCCGGCCGTCCGGGCCCCGGCCCCGCGCGCCCCGCGCCCCCGGCGCAGCGCGCCCACCCCACCCCCGCGGCTCCGGCACCGGCCCCCGCCCGTCCGAAGCCGGCCGAGAACCGTTCCGCACCGCAGATCCAGCTGATCCCGGCCCCGGTGGCCGGTGCGCTGGACGCTGCCGAGGAAGCCGTCGACCTGCTGCTGGACTCCGGTCGCGCACCGGGCGACATCCTGGTGCTCACCACCGGCGAACAGCACCCGTGGGCCGGCCACGAGCTGTCCTTCGGCGAAGCCGCGTACTGGGCCCAGCACGACGCGGGCGACGACGTCTTCTTCGCCGACCTCTCCGCGGCCGGCCGGGCGGCGTCCCGGCCCGTGGTCGTCGTCGCGGTCAACGGCGACGACGACGGGACCGTGGCGCGCACCCTGCCCGTCGCCCGTGACCGCGCGGGCGTGCTGCTGATCGTCTGCGGAGACCCGCAGACGATCAACTCCGCACTCGGCGCCGGGGTTTGACCGGCATCCCCGGCCGCCCGCACGGGCGGCCGGGGCCGTCATGGCCGGCCCTCCGGCCATGACCGGGCCGGCCGGTTGACGATCGCCCGTGCCGGGCCGCCCGGTTGAGGATCAGCGCCGTCCGGCAGACGGTCGGTGTCCGCTCAGCGGGCCGCCGTGCGACGCAGCGCCTCCACCGCTCCACCGCCCGACCGGGCCGGGGCGCTCCGGTGTTCGTGGGCGGAGACGGTGTCGGCCAGGAGCGAGGGCTCCGACAGCGAACTGGGCCGCCGCCCGCCCCTCCCCTCGCCGAGCACCTGCCAGCCCCCGCGGGTCAGCGTGATGTACGCGCCGCAGCGCAGCCCGTGCAGGGTGCAGGCGTCCCGGAGGCCCCACATCCACGCGCCGTCCTCCTCGGTCCACCGTTCGTCGCCGTCACGGCAGTACAGAAGGACGGCCGTACGGACCGGCGTACGGCGGCGCAGATCGTGCGGGATCACCCGCCGCAGCTGCGCCAGCAGGGCGTTGCGGAACTCCCAGCCGTCCGCGGCCGCCGTCGACCGGCGGGCGAACGAGGCGCTCGCCGTGAGCCGTTCCTCATGGTCGAGGACAGCGACCACCGCGGTGGCCGGAGTCGGCCGGTGACGGGAGTGCAGGCCGCTGACGACCTCACGGGGGCTGCGCAGCAGAGGGATACCCGCCGAAGCCCACTCCGCCGGTTCGAGCATGCGGGCAAGGCGGTTGACGGAGTCGGCGGAAACCGAGGACGCCGATGTCGACGTGGCTGAGGACGGGGCGAATCCGAAGGTCACGGTCCTCCCTTCGCTACGCGCCCACAGTGCGGGCAGGGTCGGGTGAGGGCGCGCCGCGGCACAGCCCTTCCGGGCCCGACGAGAACTGTGCGGGGGCGCTCCCAATTCTCCCTGGCCCACCGGCAGGCGGCAACGAGCAATTACTGCTGCTGACGGGAATCAGCCGGAATGACACTGATATCCCTGCCCAGACCCGCCCGGGATGAGTCCTCCCGTCACCCCTGAACCGCGAGGACCAGCGGAAACACCCCCTGGGCTCCGGACCGCCGCAGCAGGCGTCCCGCCACGGCCAGGGTCCAGCCGGTGTCCGACAGGTCGTCCACCAGCAGAACGGGGCCGTCGGCCGCCGCCAGTGCCGCCGCCAGATCCGGCTCCACAACCAGGGCCTCGTGCAACGCCCGCACCCGCTGCGCGCTGTTGGTCTGGGACATCCGCAGTTCCTCGGAGCCCGGCGCGTAGGAGACCGTCCCGAGCAGGGGCATCCGGCCGATCTCGGAGATCCGCCGGCCGAGCGACTGGACCAGCTGCGGCCTGCGGCGTGAGGCGACGGTCACCACACCGACCGGCCGGGGAGCCGCGTCCGCCGATCCGGAGGCCCAACCGCCCGGTCCCTTCGCCCAGTCGGCGAGCACGGTGACGACGGCGTCCGTGACATCGTCCGGCACCGGAGCATCCGGAGCCTGTGCCGCCAGCATCGGGCGCAGCCGGTTGCCCCAGCCGATGTCGGAGAGCCGGCCCAGTGCCCGTCCGGCGAAGGACAGCTCGCCCGCGGGGATACGCCCCTTGAGATCGACGCCCACCGCGGGCAGTCCGGTGGGCCACATCTTGCGGGGATCCACCTCGACACCGGGCCGGCCCAGCTCGTGGCGCGCGCCGTCCAGGGCTGCGGTGGAGACCTTGTCGTCGAAACGGGCGCCCGCGCAGTTGTCACAGCGTCCGCAGGGCGCCGCCTCCTCGTCGTCCAGACGCAGCCGCAGGAACTCCATCCGGCACGCCGTCGTCGAGGCGTAGTCGCGCATCGCCTGCTGCTCGGCCTCCCGCTGGCGGGCCACCCAGGCGTAACGCTCGGCGTCGTAGACCCAAGGGGCGCCCGTGGAGATCCAGCCGCCCTTGACGCGCTTCACCGCACCGTCGACGTCCAGCACCTTGAGCATCGTCTCCAGCCTGGTCCGGCGCAGATCGACCAGGGGCTCCAGGGCGGGGAGCGAGACCGGCCGCTCCGCCTGGGCCAGCACGTCCAGGGTGCGCCGCACCTGCTCCTCGGGAGGGAAGGCGACGGAGGTGAAGTACTGCCAGATCGCCTCGTCCTCCTTGCCGGGGAGCAGCAAAACCTCGGCGTGCTCCACACCGCGCCCCGCACGCCCGACCTGCTGGTAGTAGGCGATGGGGGAGGAGGGCGAGCCCAGGTGCACGACGAAGCCGAGGTCGGGCTTGTCGAAACCCATGCCCAGCGCGGACGTGGCGACCAGGGCCTTGACCCGGTTCGCCAGGAGATCGTCCTCGGCCTGCTGCCGGTCGGCGTTCTCGGTCCGCCCGGTGTACGAGGCGACCGCGTGCCCGTTCTGGCGCAGATAGGCGGTGATCTCCTCGGCCGCCGCCACGGTCAGCGTGTAGATGATCCCGGAGCCGGGAAGCTCGCCGAGATGGTCGCCCAGCCAGGCCAGCCGGTGTGCGGCATGGGGGAGTTGCAGCACGCTCAGGCTCAGGCTCTCCCGGTCGAGCGGCCCCCGCAGGACCAGCGCGTCCGTGCCGGCGCCGGTGCCCAACTGCTCCGCGACGTCCGCGGTCACCCGGGCGTTGGCCGTGGCGGTGGTGGCGAGCACCGGCACCCCGGTCGGCAGATCGGCGAGCATGGTCCGCAGCCGCCGGTAGTCGGGCCGGAAATCGTGCCCCCAGTCGGAGATGCAGTGGGCCTCGTCGACCACCAGGAGCCCGGTCGCCGCCGCGAGCTTCGGCAGTACCTGGTCGCGGAAGTCGGGGTTGTTGAGCCGCTCCGGGCTCACCAGCAGGACGTCGACCTCGCCCGCCGCCACCTCGGCCTGGACGCTCTCCCACTCCTCGGTGTTGGACGAATTGATCGTGCGGGCGCTGATCCCGGCCCGGGCCGCCGCCGCGACCTGGTTGCGCATCAGTGCCAGCAGCGGTGAGACGATCACGGTCGGGCCACTGCCCTGGGCGCGGAGCAGCGAGGTCGCCACGAAGTAGACGGCCGACTTGCCCCAGCCGGTGCGCTGCACGACCAGAGCCCTGCGCTTGTCGGCGACGAGCGCCTCGATGGCCACCCACTGGTCCTCGCGCAGCACGGCCGTACCGCTGTCGTCGCCCACCAGGCGGGCGAGGACGGAGTCGGCCGAAGCCCTGAGCGCTGCACGGTCTGCGTTGGTCATGCCCCCCATGCAACCCGATGACCACGACAAACCGCGAACGACGGCGCGAGCCTGTGGATAACGTTATCCACAGGGGTCGCGGGATTCGGCGGCCCGCGGGACCGTCGAGCCATGAACAAGCACCACGAATCCACCGGCCCCGCCGGGGAGCAGCAGATCACCCTGCGCGGCCCCGCCGACCTCGCCGACGCTCTCCCGTATCTCATGGGCTTCTACCCCAACGACAGCGTCGTGATGGTGGCCCTGCACGGCGGCCAGGGCAGGTTCGGCGGCCGGCTCCGCCTCGGAATTCCGCAGGCGCCCGGTGAATGGGGGCCGGTCGCCGACCAGCTGGCGGAGTGCCTGGTGTCGGGGAGCGAGCGTCGCGAAGGACGGCCCGACGCAATCGTGATCTTCCTCTGCCAGGACTCCCCGGACGGTTCGAGCGGCCGGCTGACCATGGAGCGGCTCAGGCCGTTCGCGCAACGTCTACGGACGGCGTGCGGGGCGCTCGACGTCCCCGTCCTCGAAGCGCTCTGCCTCTCCGACGGCCGTTACTGGTCCTACTGCTGCCCCGACCCGCGATGCTGCCCCGACCAGGGAAATCCCCTGGCCATGCCCGGAACGACGGTGATGGCCGCGGCCGCCACCTACGCGGGCGTCCATGTGCGGGGCACGCTGCGCGACATGGAGGCACGGCTCCAGCCCTGGCGGACCCCGGCAGCCGTGCGGGCGCAGGAGAAGGCCCTGGACACGGCCGGCCCCGCGCTGCTGCCGAGACTTCTCGACGAGCGGGTCAGGCGGGAGGTCGCGACGGAGACCCTCGGGCTGGCGCGCAGGCTCATGGACCGGATCGAGGAGGCGCAGCCCGCGCCACCCGCACTTTCGGACGCCGGGGACGACCAGTTGATCGGTTCCGACGAGGCCGCCACCGTCATCCTCGGGCTCCAGGACCGCGAGACCCGGGACAAGGCCGCAGCCTGGATGGAGGGGCCGGAAGCCCAGTCCGCCCTGCGGCTGTGGCGGACGCTGGCACGGCGCTGCGTCGGACCCTACAGGGAGCACGCAGCGGCTCCGCTCACCCTGGCCGGCTGGGTCTCCTGGTCCACGGGCGACGAGCCGGGCGCCCGGGTCGCCCTGTCGCTGGCGCTGCGCGCCGATCCGGATTACACGTTCGCCCAACTGCTGCACCGGGCCTGCAATGAAGGGCTCGATCCGGAGGCCCTGCGCCGCTGCCTGCGCGAGGCGGCCGACGCCGACGATGAGCAGCCGGGCGCCGACGCCGAAGCGGGGGAGGCGGTGGTGGCGTCCGCCACCGACCGGGGCGCCGCCCCTCTGCACGTCCGCAAGGTCCGCCCGCTGCCCGAGGGCGGACGGCGGCGGGCGCGCGCTCTCCGGCCTCAGGGCGCCGAGCGGCGGAAGGCGTCACCCGGCTCGACCCGTCCCCGGGTCCCGGCGGCCGGGCGGCGGACGCACGAGGCCCGGAGGTACGGCCGACGCGGCAGCAGGGCGCGGCGGCATGACTGACCGTCCCGTCGAAGGGCCGCTCCTGCCACGCCGTGGTGCTCCCCGCCCCGGCGATTCCGCAACCGCGGTACCCGGACTGATCACGAGGATGCTGAAGGGAGTGTTTATCGTCAGGCAGACGACTATGATCGCGGCATGCCGCCCTACGACCCGTCGACCTTCCCGCCCTTCGCAGTCACCGTCGACCTGGTCGTGCTCACGGTGCGCCGTCACGCGCTCTGCGCGCTGGTCGTCCGTCGCGGAGAGACCCCGTTCCAGGGCCGATGGGCGCTGCCCGGCGGTTTCGTCAGGCTGGACGAGGACCTGGGCTCCGCGGCAGCGCGCGAGCTCGTCGAGGAGACCGGCCTCTGCGCGCACGATCCGGCGAAACCGGCCGTGGGCAACGGCGCACATCTGGAGCAGCTGGCCACCTACGGCGACCCGGCGCGCGATCCCCGGATGCGGGTGGTCAGTGTGGCCCACCTCGCCCTCGCACCGGACCTGCCCGCCCCCCGCGCCGGCGGTGACGCCAACAGTGCGCGCTGGGCGCCGGTCGAGGATCTGCTGCACCCCGGCACCGGGCGGGAGGGTGAACAGGCGGCGCCGCTGGCCTTCGACCACGCGCGGATCCTGGCCGACGGGGTGGAGCGGGCCCGCTCCAAGATCGAGTACTCCTCGCTGGCCACGGCGTTCTGCCCGCCCGAGTTCACGGTCGGTGAGCTGCGCCGGGTTTACGAAGCGGTGTGGGGCGTGGTCCTCGACCCCCGCAACTTCCACCGCAAGGTCACCGGGACGCCGGGATTCCTGGTGCCGTCCGGCGGGACGACCACACGCCAGGGCGGACGGCCCGCGCAGCTCTTCCGGGCCGGGGCGGCCACGGTGCTCAATCCGCCGATGCTGCGCCCCGAGGTCTGAGTCCCCGGGCGTTCCCCCGCGCCGGTCCCACGGAGCGCCCGTCGGACCGCCCCTGCGCCAAAAGTCTGAAATGTCGCGTTATGTTGCTGCGGTACCCCCTTGCCGCCGAGCGGTCTCACCGTCCGCGAGAGACGCGAGAGAAGCGATGCTTCAGGCCATCGGACTCACCAGCACCCCCCGTCGCGACGCTCCGCCCGCCGTGAACGATCTGACCTTCGAAGCTCCTCCCGGCCGGGTCACGGCTCTGCTGGGCGCCCCCGGCTCGGGCAGGACCACAGCCCTGCGGCTGATGCTCGAACTGGACGCCGGGCGGGGCGTCGCCTACTTCCGGGGGCGGCCGCTGCACCGCATCGCCCACCCGGCGCGGGAAGTGGGCGTGCTGCTCGGCGACGTACCGGGCCATCCCTCCCGGACCGCCCGGGGCCAGCTCCGGATGCTCTGCGCGGCCGCGGGCGTGCCCGCCACCCGGGCCGACGAGGTGCTGGAGGTCGTCGGTCTCGCCGGGCTCGGGGACCAGCGCCTGGGGACCCTGTCGGTGGGGATGGACCGCCGCCTCGGCCTCGCCTCCGCGCTGCTGGGGGACCCGCACACCCTGATCCTGGACGAGCCGGCGGACGGCCTGTCCCCTCGGGAGAACAGCTGGCTGTACGGGCTGCTGCGCGCGCACGCGGCCCAGGGCGGCACGGTCCTCTGCACCACCGGCGACCCCAAGGAGGCGGCTCGCACCGCCGATCGCGTCGTTACCATCGGCGGCGGGCGCCTCGTCGCCGACCAGGACGTCGCCGACTTCGCCCGTACCCGGCTCCGGGCCCGCGTCGCCGTCCGCACCCCGCACGCGGCCCGGCTGGCGGCCGTGGTCAGCCGGGAGGCCCGGGCGGCGCAGCGCTCCGTCGAGGTGGTCGAGGAGGCGGGCGGCCGGCTCACGGTGTACGGCAGTAACTGCGCGGAGATCGGGGACACCGCTTACCGGCACGGCGTCCCCGTGCACCGGCTCGCCGACGAGATCGGTGACACCGGACCCGCCGACCCGGGGCCCGGGGGAGCGGAGCGGGACGACGCGGCCGCCGCCCTGTCCGCGCTGCCGCCCCCGATCCGGGTGCGACCTGCGCGCGGCCCGCTGCGCCCCCTCCGGTACGAACTGCGACGCTCCCTCGGCGTCCGGACAACGACCATGATCATGGCGGCCGTTCTGGTCGTGTCGGCCGCCATGTCCGTCCTGCTCGCCCGTACCGACGGCACCGCCCTTCCCCGCGTGCTCGCCGCCTGGCCCGCTCTGCTCCCGCTGCCTCCCGCCGCGCTCGGCGCGGGTCTGCTCGGGGCGCTGTCCTTCGGGGACGAGTTCCGCTATCCCGCGCTCGCCGCCGCTCGTGGCACCGTGCCCCGGAGGCTCGGGCTGCTGCTGGCCAAGCTCAGCGTGACCGCGGCCTTCGCCCTGCTGCTCGCGGCCCTCACGGTGGTGGGCGGAGCGCAGAGCCTCCGGCTCGTGTACGGACCGGACTTGATCGAGATCCCGTCGAACGCCTTGGCGCTGGGAGCCAGTTGGGCCGGTCTGACGGTCGGCTGCGCCTGGGCCGGGCTGCTGGCCGCCGGCGTCTTCAGGGTGGCCGGTGCGGGTATCGCCGCAGTGCTGGCCGTACCGGTGCTCGTCGTTCCGCTGGTGCAGAAGATCTTCGCGGTGCCGTCCGCGCGTTCGGTCGCCGGGCTCCCGGGCCGGCTGCGTGAACTGGCCGGGTGGCAGCTGCCGCAGGAGGCGGACCACTGGATCCTCGTCGTCGCGCGGGTGGTGGCACAGCCCGTCGGGACCGCGCTCACCCTGTCGTTGTCGGCCCTGGTCTGCGCGTATCTGTTCACCAGCCTTCGAGGAAAGGCGCGTTGGTGATCGCCGCCGCCCCGCGCCGGGGAGAGGGGTCCACAACTCCCTGAAGAATGACTGGTATGTGCGGATATGGCGTCAATTGCGGAGTGGGCGCCGATCACCCTTTCGTGTGCTTTTCACCAAAGACCTCAAGGGGTGAGCGAGCCGCGCCGACAAAGGATGCGTGAGTACCCTTGCGCACACCATGATGACCGCCGCCCGCACCGCCGATTCCGGCCTGGCCGGCTCGGGCGAACTCGACCGCTATCCCTATCCGGAGGCGCCGGCCGGCGAACGTGCCGCGGCCCGGGCCTGGGGCGGCGCCGATTCCGAGCTGGGACGGGCGAGCCGACGGGGCTCGGCCAGCCGGGGGCGCGGTCTCCACGGCCAACTCGTCCAGCAGCTGGGCCAGATGATCGTTTCCGGTGACCTCGGCGCGGACCGCCCCCTCGTACCCGAGGAGATCGGCCAGCGGTTCGAGGTCTCCCGTACCGTCGTCCGCGAATCCCTGCGCGTCCTCGAAGCCAAGGGGCTGGTCAGCGCGCGTCCCAATGTGGGGACGCGGGTCCGCCCGGTCAGCGACTGGAACCTGCTGGATCCCGACATCATCGAATGGCGCGCCTTCGGTCCGCAGCGGGACGACCAGCGCCGTGAGCTGGCCGAGCTGCGCTGGACCATCGAGCCGCTCGCGGCCCGCCTCGCGGCCGGGCACGGACGGGACGACATTCAGCAGCGGCTCGCCGACATGGTCGAGATCATGGGGCACGCGATGGGGCAGGGGGACGCGATCACCTTCTCCCGCGCCGACGCCGAGTTCCACGCGCTGCTCATCCAGGCCGCGGGCAACCGGATGCTCGAACACCTTTCCGGCATCGTCTCGGCCGCCCTCCATGTCTCCGGCGGTCCCGTCACCGGCTGTGACCGTCCCGGCGAGACCTCGCTCGCCCACCACGCACGTATCGCCGACGCCCTGGCGTCGGGCGATGCCGGGGCCGCCGAGACCGCCATGCGTCACCTGCTCGTCGTCCATCCCGACGTCGAACGAGTGGTTCCCGCGCCGCGCGAGCACTGACCGGGGCGGCGGGACCGCGGGCCCGATGCCGCCGGGCCGCACGGGTTCGGCGGCACAATGGAAGGGGATGCAGCCTTTGGTCCCGTACGCCGCAAATGGGGTGTGACTCGGGCCACGCGGATTGGCCGTAACGCTCCTCGAAGCAGCGCGATGACTTAAGAGGTGAGCGCAGCAGAAGGAATACAGCAGCCCTGGGGCGCGCTGTTTCAGTTCTGAGGCCAAGCCCGCGCCGTCGACGACATCCCCAGTCGGCGGTCGTCGGTTCCAGCCCCCTCCAGGGCAGGGCCGGAAGCCGTTTCCATCGTTCCGAGAGGTTGTTCGTGTCGGCCAGCACATCCCGTACGCTCCCGCCGGAGATCGCCGAGTCCGAATCTGTGATGGCGCTCATCGAGCGGGGAAAGGCTGATGGGCAGATCGCCGGCGATGACGTGCGTCGGGCCTTCGAGGCTGACCAGATTCCGCCAACCCAGTGGAAGAACGTTCTGCGCAGCCTCAACCAGATCCTCGAGGAAGAGGGTGTGACGCTGATGGTCAGTGCCGCGGAGTCGCCGAAGCGCGCCCGCAAGAGCGTCGCAGCGAAGAGCCCGGCCAAGCGCACCGCCACCAAGACCGTCGCGGCGAAGACCACCGTGACCAGGACCGTCGCGGCCACCGCCGCCCCGACGGCCGAGAGTGCGGACGCGGTGGCCGACGACGCCGTCGTGGCCGCACCGGCGAAGAAGGCGGCGGCCAAGAAGACCGCCGCCAAGAAGACAGCCGTGAAGAAGACGGCGGCCAAGAAGACCGCCGCCAAGAAGTCCGGCAAGCAGGACGAAGAACTCCTCGACGGCGATGAGCCGGTCGAGGAGGTCAAGGCCGGCAAGGGCGAGGAAGAGGAGGGCGAGGGCGAGAACAAGGGCTTCGTCCTCTCCGACGACGACGAGGACGACGCACCTGCCCAGCAGGTCGCCGTCGCCGGCGCCACCGCCGACCCGGTCAAGGACTACCTGAAGCAGATCGGCAAGGTTCCCCTCCTCAACGCCGAGCAGGAGGTCGAGCTCGCCAAGCGCATCGAGGCCGGTCTCTTCGCCGAGGACAAGCTGGCGAACGCCGACAAGCTCGCCCCGAAGCTCAAGCGCGAGCTGGAGATCATCGCCGAGGACGGCCGCCGGGCCAAGAACCACCTCCTGGAGGCCAACCTCCGCCTGGTGGTCTCCCTGGCCAAGCGCTACACCGGCCGCGGCATGCTCTTCTTGGACCTGATCCAGGAGGGCAACCTCGGTCTGATCCGCGCGGTCGAGAAGTTCGACTACACCAAGGGCTACAAGTTCTCCACGTACGCCACCTGGTGGATCCGTCAGGCGATCACCCGCGCGATGGCCGACCAGGCCCGCACCATCCGTATCCCGGTGCACATGGTCGAGGTCATCAACAAGCTCGCGCGTGTGCAGCGCCAGATGCTCCAGGACCTGGGCCGCGAGCCCACCCCGGAGGAGTTGGCCAAGGAACTCGACATGACCCCCGAGAAGGTCATCGAGGTCCAGAAGTACGGCCGCGAGCCGATCTCGCTGCACACCCCGCTCGGCGAGGACGGCGACAGCGAGTTCGGTGACCTGATCGAGGACTCCGAGGCGGTCGTCCCGGCCGACGCGGTGAGCTTCACGCTCCTCCAGGAGCAGCTCCACTCGGTGCTCGACACGCTCTCCGAGCGTGAGGCCGGCGTGGTCTCGATGCGCTTCGGCCTCACCGACGGTCAGCCGAAGACGCTCGACGAGATCGGCAAGGTCTACGGCGTGACGCGTGAGCGCATCCGTCAGATCGAGTCGAAGACGATGTCGAAGCTCCGGCACCCGTCGCGCTCCCAGGTCCTTCGCGACTACCTGGACTAGAGCGCGGAAGGCGGCTCGCCGAAGGGCGGAACGCCGAAGATTCACCGGCCGAGGGCCCGGAACCCCCAGGGGATCCGGGCCCTCCGGCGTGTCTGCGGGGCCGGACACGGACTGCCTGGATCACGCTGGGTGAAACGGTTTGTCGTCTCAGTGTCAGGAGCCTCCATGCCCCGTCCCGTCGTCCGTGCCCTGACCGGGGCGCTCGCCCTGACCGCCGCCGCGGCCGTGCTGCCGCTCGCCGCGCCCTCCGACGCGGTCGCGGAGAGCATCATCGTCGGCGGACAGCCCGCCCCCGTGGCGGACAGCCCCTGGGTCGTGGCGTTGTCGAGCCGGGACCGGTTCGGAGGTGCGCGCTCCGGGCAGTTCTGCGGCGGTGTGGCCGTGGCTCCCACGAAGATCCTGACGGCCGCCCACTGTCTGAGTGACGAGGCGCTCGGCGGACCGGCGAAGCAGGTGAAGGACCTCCTCGTCATCGCCGGCCGAGAGCGGCTGAGCGAATCCGGCGGCCGGGAGATCCCGGTCCGGCGCATCTGGGTGAACCCGGCCTACGACCCGGTCTCCAACGCGGGGGACCTCGCGGTGCTGACCCTGTCCCGCGCCCTGCCGAAGGGCGCGACCATCCCGATGGCCCGGAGCGGGGACGCCGCCTACCGGGCCGGGACCGCCGCGGACGTCTACGGCTGGGGCGATACGACGGGCAGCGGCACCTACGCCCCCGTGCTGCGCTCCGCCCGGGTCCAGGTCCTGCCGGACGGCGACTGTGCGCGGGCCTACCCGGGCGGCCGGGAGGGTACGTACAAGGCCTCGGCGATGCTCTGTGCGGGCGAGCCCGCGGGGGGCCGGGACGCGTGCCAGGGCGACAGCGGCGGGCCGCTGGTGGCCGGTGGGCGGCTCATCGGCCTGGTGTCCTGGGGCAGCGGCTGCGGGCGTCCGGGCAGCCCCGGGGTCTACACCCGGGTCTCCGCCGCGCTGGAATGGGCCGCGGGCCGCATCTGAGCGACTGCGGGCCGCCACGGACCCCTTGCGTGAGACCGCGGGCCATATCCGAGCCGCACGGGCGCGTACCGAGGCCGTAGGGGCGGCAGAGGCCCCGGAGGGCCATGCCGCGGCCTCTGCGGCCTACGTACCGGCCTCACGACGAGAACGGGCGGCTCCCCCCTGTGGGGGAGCCGCCCGTCGGCCGGTCCTGGACCAGCCCCTGGCTCGTCGTGGATGCGAGGTGTCAGTGTTGGTCCTCGTCGGCAGCAGCCGTCTGTACGGCGGTGAGCCGATCCGTCTCATCCTGTATTTCCGCGGCGATCTTCTTGAGTTCCGGCTCGAACTTGCGCCCGTGGTGGGCGCAGAAGAGCAGTTCACCGCCGCTGATCAGGACGACGCGCAGATATGCCTGGGCGCCGCAACGGTCACAGCGGTCTGCTGCGGTCAGCGGGCTCGCGGGGGTCAGAACAGTAGTCACGTCGCCTCTTCTCTAGCTCGACGAGCTGTCGTACCAGGGTCAACATCCAACCAGGCCGAAAACGTTCCCGCTCGTGGCTTTTCTTCGAAACTTCTTCTCGGTGTGGCTGTCTGTTGCCGGTTGGCGGCGAATGTGCCGTATGCGGAGCGCTACGGTTTCGCATTGCTTGTCTAGGGGGTGGGTCCCGCCGGCCGGCTTGCCGGTTTGTTCATGAGGACGTGCCCGGAGCCTAAATGGTTCATGCGTCGAAGGGAACGTGATGTGCACGTCACTCCAACGAATGATCGAACATCCATGCGAGCCCGGATGGAGCTCGACTAGCATGAGGATTCCCCGAGGGTGGCGTTACAACCGCTCTACCAGGCCTCTGTAGGCTCTCAGCGGCAACCGACGCCCAGCCCGATACCCACGGGGGCCCCAGATGAAATTCAGCGAGGAGCGAACCGCGTGACCGCCGAAACGTCCGTGCCGTCCACCGCGATGCTGGCCGCAGCAGGAGGCGACCGGGACAGCTCCAACTACACCGCGCGGCATCTCCTCGTCCTCGAAGGTCTCGAGGCGGTCCGCAAGCGCCCCGGCATGTACATCGGGTCCACCGACAGTCGTGGCCTGATGCACTGCCTGTGGGAGATCATCGACAACTCCGTCGACGAGGCCCTCGGCGGCTACTGCGACCAGATCGAGGTCATCCTCCACGACGACGCCTCCGTCGAGGTCCGGGACAACGGCCGTGGCATCCCCGTCGACGTGGAGCCCAAGACGGGGCTCTCCGGCGTCGAGGTCGTCATGACCAAGCTGCACGCCGGAGGCAAGTTCGGCGGCGGCTCCTACGCCGCCTCGGGCGGTCTCCACGGCGTCGGCGCCTCCGTGGTCAACGCCCTCTCCTCCCGCCTGGACGTCGAGGTCGACCGCAGCAGCGCGACCCACTCCATCAGCTTCCGGCGCGGCGTCCCCGGTATGTTCACCGAGCAGGGGCCGGACAGCCCGTTCGACCCGGCCAACGGGCTGCGGAAGGGCAAGCGCGTCCCCAAGACCCGTACCGGTACCCGGGTGCGGTACTGGGCGGACCGGCAGATCTTCCTCAAGGACGCCAAGCTCAACCTGGAGACGCTCCACCAGCGGGCCCGCCAGACCGCCTTCCTCGTCCCCGGCCTCACGATCATCGTCCGCGACGAGCGGGGGATCGACGGCGAGGGCAAGACGGAGGAGACGTTCCGCTTCGACGGCGGCATCAGCGAGTTCTGCGAGTACCTGGCCCAGGACAAGGCCGTCTGCGACGTCCAGCGCCTCAGCGGCACGGGCACCTTCAAGGAGACCGTCCCGGTCCTCGACGACCGCGGCCACATGACCGCCACCGAGGTCACCCGTGAGCTCGCCGTCGACATCGCCCTGCGCTGGGGCACCGGCTACGACACGACCGTACGGTCGTTCGTGAACATCATCGCCACCCCCAAGGGCGGCACCCACGTCACCGGGTTCGAGCGCTCGCTGACCAAGACGGTGAACGAGGCGCTGCGCTCCGCCAAGATGCTGCGGGTCGCCGAGGACGACGTCGTCAAGGACGACGCCCTCGAAGGGCTCACCGCCGTCGTGACGGTACGGCTCGCGGAGCCGCAGTTCGAGGGGCAGACCAAGGAGGTACTCGGCACCTCGGCGGCCAACCGGATCGTCGCGGGCGTGGTCGCCAAGGAACTCAAGGCGTTCCTGACCTCGACGAAGCGGGACGCCAAGGCGCAGGCCCGAGCGGTGCTGGAGAAGGCCGTGGCCGCCGCCCGCACCCGGATCGCGGCCCGGCAGCACAAGGACGCCCAGCGCCGGAAGACCGCGCTGGAGTCCTCCTCGCTGCCCGCCAAGCTCGCCGACTGCCGCAGCGACGACGTCGACCGCAGCGAGCTGTTCATCGTCGAGGGTGACTCGGCGCTCGGCACCGCGAAACTGGCCCGGAACAGCGAGTTCCAGGCGCTGCTGCCGATCCGCGGCAAGATCCTCAACGTCCAGAAGTCGTCCGTCTCCGACATGCTGAAGAACGCCGAGTGCGGCGCGATCATCCAGGTCATAGGAGCCGGTTCCGGGCGGACCTTCGACATCGACGCCGCCCGCTACGGCAAGGTCATCATGATGACCGACGCCGATGTCGACGGCTCCCACATCCGAACCCTGCTGCTGACCCTCTTCCAGCGCTACATGCGCCCGATGGTCGAGGCGGGGCGGGTCTTCGCCGCGGTGCCCCCGCTGCACCGGATCGAGCTGGTCCAGCCCAAGAAGGGCCAGGACAAGTACGTCTACACCTACTCCGACAGCGAACTGCGCCAGACCCTCCTGGAGTTCCAGCGCAAGAACGTCCGGATCAAGGAATCGATCCAGCGTTACAAGGGACTCGGTGAGATGGACGCCGACCAGCTGGCCGAGACGACGATGGACCCGCGCCACCGCACGCTGCGGCGTATCAACATCGGCGACCTGGAATCCTCCGAGCAGGTCTTCGACCTGCTGATGGGCAACGAGGTCGCGCCCCGCAAGGAGTTCATCACCAGCTCCGCCGCCACCCTGGACCGCTCGCGCATCGACGCCTGACCCCAAGGTCCCGTCGCACGGCCCTCGCTCCGGTTCCGCCGGAGCGAGGGCCGCGTGCGTTTCCCGGGGCCCTGTCGGGGAAGTGCGCAGCAGTCCCGGAGATCTGTCACCTGAAGGGGTGAAGTCGGGCGAATGACGCGCCCGGGATCCTCCCGAACCGCCCATCGTTGGCCGTGCGGCCGAAAAGGTCCGCGGATCAGGGGAGTTGTTCGGTGGAGAAGGAAGCAGGGCCTCAGACCGCGGGAGTGCGGCTCGACGACCCGTGGGACGACGTACCGGCCCCCGGCCGGGGCGACCAGGAC
The DNA here is from genome assembly GCF_000261345.2 of Streptomyces globisporus C-1027. Classification (NCBI taxonomy): domain Bacteria; kingdom Bacillati; phylum Actinomycetota; class Actinomycetes; order Kitasatosporales; family Streptomycetaceae; genus Streptomyces; species Streptomyces globisporus. Next base: position 6,121,746 of record NZ_CP013738.1, read on the forward strand.
GGTACGGGAGGTGCCGCGGCCCTCGACGCGTCCGGGGTGGCGGGACCCGATCCCCGCCCCAGCGCGGCCGACATCTATCTGGAGGTGCACCGCAGCGACGCCTTCCGCGAGGTGCGCCGCCGCTACCGCCGCTTCGTGGCCCCCGCCGCCCTCGCCTTCCTGCTCTGGTATCTCTCCTACGTCGTCGCCGCGACCACCGCTCCCGCTCTGATGGCCCGCCCGGTCGCCGGAGCGGTGAACGTCGCGATGGTCGCCGGGCTCGGCCAGTTCCTCACCACGTTCCTGCTCACCTGGGCGTACGCACGGCACGCGCGGCTGCGCAGGGACCGGGCGGCGCTCGATCTGCGCTGGGACACCCAGGAGATGACGAGAGGGCTCGGACGGTGAATGGAGACCACCAGACCCTCGCCCTGCTGCTGTTCAGCGCGTTCATCGCGGTGACGCTCTTCATCACCACCTGGGTCAGCCGCAACCGGCAGGGCTCCGCCGAGGAGTTCTACGCCGGCGGGCGCCTGTTCTCGCCCATGGAGAACGGATTCGCCATCGCCGGCGACTACATGTCGGCGGCCTCCTTCCTCGGCATCTCCGGGCTGATCGCCCTCTTCGGCTACGACGGCATGCTCTACTCGGTCGGCTTCCTCGTCGCCTGGCTGGTCGTTCTGCTGCTCGTCGCCGAACTCGTCCGCAACTGCGGCCGGTTCACGCTGGCCGATGTGGTCGCCGCACGGATGGCGGAGCGCCCGGTGCGTACCGCCGTCGGCACCTCGTCCGTCACCGTCTCCGTGCTGTATCTCGTCGCCCAGATGGTCGGCGCGGGCAGCCTGGTGGCCCTGCTGCTCGGCGGGACGAGCGACGCGGCCCGGTCCTGGACCGTCGTCGGGGTCGGCGCGCTCATGGTGATCTACGTGTCCTTCGGCGGTATGCGCGCCACCACCTGGATCCAGATCGTCAAGGCCGTCCTGCTGATGGCCGGAGCCGTCGCGCTCACCGTGCTCGTCCTGGTCCACTTCCACGGGAACATCAACACCCTGCTCAACACCGCGGCCGAACGCAGCGGCCACGGCAAGGACTTCCTCGCCCCCGGCCTGCGGTACGGCGGGGACTGGACCTCGCGCTTCGACTTCATCAGCCTGGGCGTGGCCCTGGTCCTCGGCACGGCGGGGCTGCCGCACATCCTGTCGCGCTTCTACACCGTGCCCACCGCCCGCGCCGCGCGCCGGTCCGTCGTCTGGTCCATCGGCCTGATCGGCAGCTTCTACCTGATGACGATCGTGCTCGGGTTCGGCGCCGCCGCGCTCGTCGGCTCCGCCGAGGTCCGTGCGTCGAACGCGGCGGGCAACACCGCGATCCCGCTGCTGGCCCTCGATCTGGGCGGCGGCGATGGCTCCACCGGTGGAACGATTCTCTTCGCCGTGGTCGCCGCCATCGCCTTCGCCACCATCCTGGCCGTCGTCGCGGGCATCACGCTCGCCTCGTCCGCCTCGGTCGCCCACGACCTCTACGCCTCGCTCCGCCGCCCCGGGCGCAAGAAGCGCAGCGAGGTCGCCGTGGCGCGTACCGCCGCCGCCGGGATCGGTGCGGTGGCGATCGGTCTCGGGCTGCTCGCCCAGGACCTCAACGTGGCCTTCCTCGTCGGCCTCGCCTTCGCCGTGGCCGCGTCGGCGAACCTCCCGGTCCTGCTCTACTCGCTGTTCTGGCGCAACTTCACCACCCGGGGCGCGGTCTGGGCGGTGTACGGCGGGCTGGTCCCGGCGGTCGTCCTGGTGCTGGTCTCACCCGTCGTCTCGGGCAGCCCGACGTCCCTCTTCCCCGGTGTCGACTTCCAGCTCTTCCCTCTGGAGAACCCCGGCCTGGTCTCGATCCCGCTGGGCTTCCTGGCCGGCTGGATCGGTACGGTCATCTCGTCCGAGCCGCCCGACGAGGCCAAGCACGCCGAGGCCGAGGTGCGGGCGCTGACGGGGGCCGGGGCGGCATAGGCCGGGCGGGCCGTGGGCTCAGCCCGCGGCCCAGGCGTACCGGTGCTCCGGGCGGCCCGTCTCGCCGTACCGCAGCGTCAGCCGGACCTTGCCGGTGCGTTCCAGCAGCTTCAGATAGCGCTGGGCCGTCTGCCGGCTCATCCCGGCGCTGTCGGCGATCTCCTGCGCGGAGAGCGGGCCCTCGGCGCCGCGCAGCGCCCCCCGGACGAGCTCGGCGGTGGTGGGGGAGTGGCCCTTGGGGAGGGTCGGCTCGCCCGTCGCCCACAGCGCGCCGAAGAGCCGGTCCACCTCCGCCTGCTCGGCCTCCCCGCCCCCGTCGAGCGTCTGGCGCAGCGCCGCGTACGCCTCCAGCTTCGCGCGCAGACCGGCGTACGTGAACGGCTTCACCAGGTACTGGAGCGCACCGTGCCGCATCGCGTCCTGCACGGTCGCGACGTCCCGGGCGGCCGTCACCATGATCACGTCGACCTGATGGCCGAGGCGGCGCAGCTCCCGGACGACGGCGAGGCCGTTGCGGTCGGGCAGATAGTGGTCCAGCAGGATCAGGCCGACCGGGACCTCCTCCACCGTCGCCAGTGCCTCGGCCGCCGAGTGGGCCTGGGCGGCCACCCGGAAGCCGGGGACCTTGGCGACGTACGCCGCGTTGATCTGCGCCACCCGCACGTCGTCGTCGACGATGAGGACCTCGATCACCGCTGCTCTCCCGTCGTCGCCGGATGGGTGGGGCGCGGCGGACCGTCCGGGGACCCCGCGGGGGGCTCCGCCAGCGCCTCCGGCAGGACGACCGTGAACACCGCGCCGCCGCCGTCCGCCCCGGACACCGCCACGCTGCCTCCCTGGCGCTCCGCGAGCCGCCGTACGAGGGCGAGCCCGAGGCCGCGCTTGCCGTGCGCCGGGACGTCCTTGGTGGACCAGCCCTCCGTGAAGATCGACGCGTGCTGGTCCTGCGGGACGCCGGGGCCGCTGTCGCGCACCCCCAGGATCACCGTACGGCCCTCGGTCCGCAGGCCGACCTCGATCCGCGCCCCGTCCGACCCGGCCGCCGCGTCCGTGGCGTTGTCGACGAGGTTGCCGACCACTGTCACCAGACCCCGGGGGTCGACCACCCGGTCCGGGAGCAGCGTGCCGGGAGCCAGCCGCAGCGAGACACCGCGCTCGGCTGCGACCGTCGTCTTGCCGACGAGGAGGGCGGCCAGCAGCGGGTCCTGGACCTTCTCGGTGACCTGCTCGGCCGTCGCCCGGTGCACGCCCACCACCTCGGTCACGAACTCCATCGCGTCCTCGTGCATCTCCAGCTCCAGCAGCCCCAGCAGGGTGTGCAGCCGGTTCGCGTGCTCGTGGTCCTGGGCGCGCAGGGCGTCGATCAGCCCGGTGGTGGAGTCGAGCTCGCGGCCCAGATGCTCCAGCTCGGTCCGGTCGCGCAGGGTCACCACGGCCCCGCCGTCGTCCGTGGGCATCCGGTTGGCCAGCAGCACCCGGTTGCCCCGTACCGCCAGCAGGTCGTCGCCGACCACCCGCCCGGCCAGCACGTCCGTGGTCCTCCCGTCGCCCAGCACCTCCTCCAGCGGGCGGCCCGCCGCCTCCGGGCCCAGCCCCAGCAACCGCTGCGCCTCGTCGTTCAGCAGCCGGACGCGGCCGGCCCCGTCGAGGGCGACGACCCCTTCGCGGATGCCGTGCAGCATGGCCTCACGTTCGGTCAGCAGCGCGGAGATGTCGGAGAACGCCAGGTCATGAGTCTGCCGCTGCAACCGCCGGGAGATCAGATACGCGGCGAGCGCCCCGACGGCCAGGGCCCCGCCCGCGTACGCGAGCAGCCCCGGGATCGCCGCGAGGAGCCGGGCGCGGACGCTGTCGTACGCGATACCCACCGACACCGCGCCGATCACCTCGCCGGACGGGCCGAACAGCGGCACCTTGCCCCGCGCCGAGCGGCCGAGGGTGCCGCTGTCGATCTCCATCACCTCACGGCCGCGCAGCGCCTCACCCGGGTCGGTGGAGACGACCGCGCCGATCCGGTGGGTGTCGGGATGCGACCAGCGCACCCCGCGCTGGTTCATGACGACGACGTACTCCGCGCCGGTCGCCCGCCTCACCCGCTCGGCGGCCGACTGGACCGGGCCCCCGTCCGACGGGTCCGTGCTGCTCAGGTGCTCCACGATGTCCGGGTCGGCGGCGGTGGACTGGGCGATGGCCAGGGCGCGGCGCATCGCCTGGTCGTCCAGCTGGTCGCTGAGCGGGGCCAGGAAGAGGCCGGTGACCAGGATCGTCACACCGGTGATGATGGCCAGCTGCATCATCAGGACCTGGGAGAAGACCCGCTGGGGCCAGCCGAACCGGCGCGGTCCCCGGCCGGGGGTCGGTGGGGCGTTCATCGTAGAGACGGTAAGGGCCGGGCGGCCGGGGCGGAAATCTCGTCGCTCGGCGCCCGGGAATCCGGGGGGCCTAACCGCGCGGCTCTTGCCTCCGGCCGCCGCGTCTGTGAGCGTTTCAGCGGCGCCTCCGTGAGAGTGCCTGGCGCTGCCTCCCTGAGCGTTTCCAGGGAGTTCGCCATCAACGCAATCCTCTTGCGTTTCTTGCGCTAATCTTGCGTTCATGACGCGACGACTTGCTCAAGTGGCCCAGAAGGTGGGAGTCAGCGAGGCGACGGTCAGCCGGGTGCTGAACGGCAAGCCGGGCGTCTCCGACGCCACCCGGCAGGCCGTCCTCTCCGCGCTGGACGTCCTCGGCTACGAGCGCCCGACCCAGCTGCGCGGCGAACGCGCCCGGCTGGTCGGCCTGGTCCTGCCGGAGCTGCAGAACCCGATCTTCCCGGCCTTCGCCGAGGTGGTCGGCGGCGCGCTCGCCCAGCAGGGGCTGACCCCGGTGCTCTGCACCCAGACCAAGGGCGGTGTCTCCGAGGCCGACTACGTCGAGCTGCTCCTCCAGCAGCAGGTCTCCGGCGTGGTCTTCGCGGGCGGCCTCTACCACCAGGCCGACGCCCCGCACGACCACTACAAGGTCCTCGCCGACCGCAAGATCCCCGTCGTGCTGATCAACGCGGCCATCGAACACCTCGGCTTCCCCGGCGTCTCCTGCGACGACTCCGTCGCCGTCGAGCAGGCCTGGCGTCACCTCGTCTCGCTCGGCCACGAGCGCATCGGACTCGTCCTCGGACCGTCCGACCACGTGCCCTCGCAGCGCAAGCTCGCCGCAGCCCGGGTGCTGGCCGAGGAGACCGGCACGAGCATCCCCGACGAGTGGGTGGCCCGGGCCATGTTCTCCCTTGAGGGCGGGCAGGCCGCCGCGACGCGGCTGCTGGAGCGCGGTGTCACCGGCATCATCTGCGCCAGCGACCCGCTCGCGCTGGGCGCCGTACGCGCCGTCCGCCGCCGAGGGCTCTCGGTGCCCGGCGACGTGTCGGTCGTCGGCTACGACGACTCGGCCTTCATGAACTGCACGGAGCCGCCCCTCACCACCGTCCGCCAGCCCATCGAGGCCATGGGGCGCGCGGCCGTGGAGCTCCTCTCGGTGCAGATCGGCGGGCGGGCCGTGCCCTCGGACGAGCTGCTCTTCGAGCCGGAGCTGGTGGTGCGCGGATCCACCGCCCAGCCGCCGCGCGAGAATTCCCTGTGATCCGTAGCTAATTTGCGCTCCCCGGTGCCCTTGGTCCGGACCTGAGGCCTCGCGCAGGGACGGAGTCCTGGTCAGGGGAGCGGCTGCGGGGGCCGGGGCCCGGTGTACTGCCCGCTCGGCCGGATGCGGAGCGGGCGCTCCCCGTACTCCTCCAGCGCGTGGGCGATCCAGCCCGCCGTACGGGAGACCGCGAACACGGTCTCGCCCGCGTCCACCGCCATCCCCCGGGAGACCGACAGGACGGCCAGCGCCAGGTCGATGTTGGCGTGCAGCGGAGCGTGCCGCGCCGTCGTCGCCACCACCTCACGGGCCGCCGCCAGCGCCCCGGCCGCCTGCGGCACCTCCGCCAGCAGCTCGAACAGGACGGTCGCCCGGGGGTCCTCGCCCCGGTAGATCCGGTGGCCCAGGCCGGGCACCCGCCGCCCGGTCCGCAGATGGTCGGCGACCACGGGGACCGCGCTGCCCCGGTCCACCGCTTCCCGCAGCAGCCGGTGCACCAGGCCGCTCGCCGCGCCGTGCAGAGGCCCTTCCAGCACGCCGAGGCCCGCCGAGACCACCGCGTACGGATGGGCGCGTGCGGAGGCGGCGACCCTGGCGGCCAGGGTGGAGGCCGCCAGGTCGTGGTCGACCAGCAGCGCCAGGGCCGCGTCCAGCACGGCGAGGGACGGGGCATCGGCCGGCTCCGCGCTGAGCCGCGACCACAGCTCCGCCGCCAGCGAACCCCCCTCGGCCGCCGGACCGCCCAGCACCGGCAACGCGCCGACCAGCGTCGGGATCAGGCCGCGCGCACTGTTCAGCACCGCCGTCGGCGACAGGTCGAACCGCAGCGGATCCGTGGCCGCGGCAGCCGTCACCGCCACCCGCAGCCGGTCCGTCGACCCGCTGTGTGCGGGCAGCGCCTCGACCGCCCGGCGGGCCGCCGCGAGGGTCGGTGCGGGCGCGGCGAACCGGGCGCCGGGCCGTAGCTCCCCCGTCCACAGCCACTCGGCGACCTCCTCGTAGCCGTAGTGCCGGGCCAGGTCCGTCGCGTCGACCCCGCGGAAGTAGCAGCGGTCGCCCTCGATGAGCGTGATGCCGGTCCGGAAGGCGAGGTCACCCCCGGCCGGAGTCGGGTCACGGCGGCCCGAACGCCCCGCCAGCGCCCGGACCTCCTCGGCGTCGAACGTGCTGCCCCGCCCTCCGGCGGCCCGCACGCTGCTGAGCTGACCCCGGCTGACGTACGCGTACACCGTCTCCGGCTTCACGCCCAGCAGCTCGGCCGCCTGCCGGGTGGTGAGCCGGGGGGCGTCGTGCCGCTCGGGCTCTGGTTGATCCGTCATGGAAACCACCGTATCCACTCCGCACATGTATTGATTCAATCAATATTGACAGATCTTCAATCAAGCATGGACAGTCGAATCAATGTTGCATGCACGGAGGAGAGAGCAGCCATGACCACCACCCCTGTCGTCCCCGCCGTCCCCCGTGGCCTCGCCGGTGTCGTCGTCACCGACACCGCCCTCGGTGACGTCCGCGGCCGCGAAGGCTTCTACCACTACCGCCAGTACTCGGCGATCGAGCTGGCGCAGACCCGCGGCTTCGAGGACGTGTGGTACCTGATGTTCCACGGCGAGCTGCCCGACCGGGCCGCGGCCGCCGACTTCGCGGCCCGTACGGCGAGCCTGCGCACGCTCCCCGCCGACGTGGCCGAGGCCCTGCCCGCCATCGCCCGCGCGAGCGCCGTCTCGGGCCCCCTCGCGGGACTGCGCACCGCGCTCTCCCTGCTCGGCGCCTCGGCCGGCTTCCGCCCGGTGTACGACATCGACGCCGGGCGCCGACGCGAGGACGCGCTCGCCGTCTGCGCGGCCGTGCCCACGATCCTGACCGCCCTCCACCGCCTCGGCCAGGGCCTGGAGCCGGTCGCCCCCCGCGCCGACCTGCCGCACGCCGCGAACTACCTGTACATGCTGACCGGTTCGGAGCCCGGACCCGACGAGGCCAGGGCGGTCGAGCAGTACCTCGTCTCGACCGTCGACCACGGCTTCAACGCCTCCACCTTCACCGCCCGCGTCGTCGCCTCCACCGGAGCCGATCTGGCCGCCTGCCTGGTGGCGGCGGTCGGCGCGCTCTCCGGACCGCTGCACGGCGGGGCACCCAGCCGGGCCCTGGACACCCTGGACGCCATCGGCACCCCCGACCGGATCGACGGCTGGATCCGCGAACAGGTCCTCTCCGGCCGCCGCATCATGGGCTTCGGCCACCCCGTCTACCGCACCGAGGACCCGCGCTCCCGGATGCTCAAGTCGATCGCCCAGAGCTTCGGCGGCCCCCTCGTCGACTTCGCCGTGGAGGTGGAGGCCCAGGTCGAGGCGATCCTCGCCGAGCTCAAGCCGGGCCGGGAGCTGCACACCAACGTGGAGTTCTACGCCGGGGTGGTCATGGAGCTGTGCGGGCTGCCGCGCGCGATGTTCACCCCCACCTTCTGTGCGGCGCGGGTGATCGGCTGGAGCGCCAATATCCTGGAGCAGGCGGAGGACTCGAAGATCATCCGCCCGGCGGCCCGCTACGTCGGCGCACCTCCGCCGCAGCCGGTCCCGGCACCCTGACGACGTTCCCAGGAAGGCTCCCGTTGACCCCGCCCCGTACCCCGCAGATCCCGGTCGTCGTCCTGGCGGGCTTCCTCGGCTCCGGCAAGACCACGCTCCTGAACCATCTGCTCCGCAACCGTGCGGGCACCCGGATCGGCGTGATCGTCAACGACTTCGGCGCCATCGAGATCGACGCCATGACCGTCTCGGGGCAGGTCGGCTCGACGGTCTCGCTGGGCAACGGCTGCCTGTGCTGCGCCGTGGACGCGAGCGAACTCGACACCTTCCTGGAGACGCTGACCCGGCCGTCCGCCCGGCTGGACGTGATCGTCATCGAGGCGAGCGGACTGGCCGAACCTCAGGAACTCGTCCGCATGCTGCTGGCCAGCGACAACCCGCACATCCTGTACGGGGGTCTCGTCGAGGTCGTCGACGCGGCGGAGTTCGACGCCACCCGGCAGCGGCACCCCGAGCTCGACCGCCATCTGGCCGTCGCCGACCTCGTCGTCCTGAACAAGACCGACCGGGTGGGGGAGGCCGAACGGGAGCGGCTGCGGGCGACGGTCGCCGAGCTGAGCGGCCCTGCCGCCGTGATCTCCACCGAGCACGGGCGGATCGACCCCGAGCTGCTCTTCGACCCCGCGCTGCGGCCGGACGGCGAGGAGATGGCGGGGCAGCTGAGCTTCGAGGACCTGCTGCGTCAGGAGGAGTGCGACGAGCACGAGGAGTGCGACGGGCACGGGCACGCCGACCACCTCCACGCGGCGTACGAGAGCGTCGACTTCACCGCCGACGTGCCGATGGACCCGCGCCGCCTCATGGCCTTCCTCGACTCCCGGCCCGAAGGGCTCTACCGGATCAAGGGGTTCGTCGACTTCGGCGCGGGGGACCCGGACAACACCTATGCCCTGCATGCGGTCGGCCGGTTCCTGCGTTTCGTCCCCCGGCCCTGGGCGCGCGGGGAACAGCGCCTCACCCAGCTGGTCATGATCGGCTCGGGCATCGACGCCGCAGCGCTGCACGAGGGACTGGCCGCCTGCCGCGCGGAGCCGGGGCCCGCCGCACCGGACATCGAACGCGCCATGTGGGGCGTGCTCCGCTACGTACCGGAGCCCGCCCGCGACGGGGACGCGGAGGCCGGCGAGGCGGAGGTCGACGCACCGGAAGCGGCCGCAGAGGTTTAATCGGGAAGCGACCGCAGAGGCGTAACCCAGGAAGCGGCCGCAGAGGCGTCAGCCCTCGCGGCCGCTCCCCACCGCACGCAAGCGGCGTCGGCCGTACGGCTGCGGTCAGTACAGCGGCGGTCCCGCGATCACGGCCACCTTCTCCAGCAGCGGTGTGCCCGAACCGTCCCGCCTCGGGTCCGGCTCCGGGAGCCTCGCCGGGGTGCCGTTCTTCTGGGCGGCCCGGGCCGGGACGGGACCCGCCCAGGCGAACACCAGGACGTCCTCGCCCTTCAGGAACCGCTGGCAGCGCACCCCGCCCGTCGCCCGGCCCTTGCGCGGATACTGGTCGAACGGGGTGAGCTTGGACGTCAGCACCGAATCGTCCAGCGTGCCGTGCGAGCCGGCCACCGTGAACACGACCGCCTCGGCCGCCGGGTCCACCGCCGTGAACGACAGCACCTCGGCCCCGACCGCCAGCTTGACGCCCGCCATGCCTCCGGCGGGCCGCCCCTGCGGACGCACCGAAGCCGCCGGGTAGCGGAGCAACTGGGCGTCGGACGTGATGAACACCAGGTCCTCCTCGCCCGTCCGCAGCTCGGTCGCGCCCACGATGCGGTCACCGTCCTTGAGGGTGATGACCTCCAACTCGTCCTTGTTGGCCGGGTAGTCCGGCACGACGCGCTTCACCACACCCTGGAGCGTGCCGATCGCGAGCCCCGGCGAGTCCTCGGCCAGCGTCGTGAGGCAGATCAGCTCCTCGCCCGCCTCCAGCGTGAGGAACTCGGAGATCTGCGCCCCGCCCGAGAGATTCGGCTCCGCGTGCGTGTCCGGCAGCTGCGGCAGGTCGATCACCGAGAGCCGCAGCAGCCGGCCGCTCGACGTGACCGCCCCGACATCGCCCCGGGCCGTCGCCGCCACGGCCGACACGATCACGTCGTGCTTGGTCCGCCGGGCGTCCTCGGAGATCTCGACCGGATCCGCGTTCGCCGTCCGGGCCAGCAGGCCGGTCGAGGAGAGCAGCACCCGGCACGGGTCGTCCGCCACCTCCAGCGGCACGGACGCGATCTGTGAACCGGCCGACTCCAGCAGCACCGTGCGCCGGTCCGTGCCGAACTTCTTCGCCACGGCCGCCAGCTCCGAGGAGACCAGCTTGCGCAGCTCCGCGTCCGACTCCAGGATCGCGGTCAGCGCCTCGATCTCGCCGTTCAGCTTGTCGCGCTCGCTCTCCAGCTCGATCCGGTCGAAGCGGGTGAGGCGGCGCAGCGGGGTGTCCAGGATGTACTGCGTCTGGATCTCGCTCAGCGAGAAGTGCGCCATCAGGCGCTCCTTCGCCTGCGCGGAGTTGTTGCTGTCCCGGATGATCCGGATGACCTCGTCGATGTCGAGGAGGGCGACGATCAGACCTTCGACCAGGTGCAGCCGGTCGCGCCGCTTGGTGCGGCGGAACTCGCTGCGCCGGCGCACGACCTCGAACCGGTGGTCGAGATAGACCTCCAGCAGCTCCTTGAGGCCCAGGGTGAGCGGCTGGCCGTCGACCAGCGCCACGTTGTTGATGCCGAAGGACTCCTCCATCGGCGTCAGCTTGTAGAGCTGCTCCAGCACTGCTTCCGGCACGAAGCCGTTCTTCACCTCGATGACGAGGCGCAGCCCGTGGGCCCGGTCGGTGAGGTCCTTGACGTCGGCGATGCCCTGGAGCTTCTTCGCCGAGACCAGGTCCTTGATCTTGGCGATCACCTTCTCCGGGCCGACGGTGAAGGGCAGTTCGGTGACGACGAGGCCCTTGCGCCGCGCGGTCACGTTCTCCACGGATACGGTGGCGCGGATCTTGAACGAGCCGCGGCCCGAGGTGTACGCGTCCTTGATGCCGGTGAGCCCGACGATGCGGCCGCCGGTGGGCAGGTCGGGGCCCGGAACGAAGCGCATCAGCGTCTCGACGTCGGCGCCCGGGTGCTTGATCAGATGCCGGGCGGCGGCGATGACCTCGCCCAGGTTGTGCGGGGGCATGTTGGTGGCCATGCCCACGGCGATCCCGGAGACCCCGTTGACCAGGAGGTTGGGGTAGGCGGCGGGGAGGACGACCGGCTCGCGCTCCTGGCCGTCGTAGTTCGACTGGAAATCGACGGTGTCCTCGTCGATCGCCTCGGTCATCAACGACGTGGCGTCAGCCATCCGGCACTCGGTGTACCGCATCGCGGCCGGCGGGTCGTCGTTGCCGAGGGAGCCGAAGTTGCCGTGGCCGTCGACCAGGGGGAGGCGCATCGAGAACGGCTGGGCCATGCGGACCAGGGCGTCGTAGATCGAGGCGTCGCCGTGCGGGTGCAGCTTGCCCATGACCTCGCCGACGACCCGGGCGCACTTCACATAGCCGCGGTCGGGGCGCAGTCCCATCTCGTTCATCTGGGACACGATGCGGCGGTGCACCGGCTTCATGCCGTCGCGGGCGTCGGGCAGGGCCCTGGAGTAGATCACCGAGTACGCGTACTCGAGGAAGGAGCCCTGCATTTCGTCGACGACGTCGATGTCGAGGATCTTCTCCTCGAAGTCGTCCGGCGGCGGGGTCTTCGTGCTACGGCGGGCCATCGCGGCTGCGACTCCTTCAGGGATTCTGTTCGGGCGACCTGAGCTTGTTCGGGACAACACGTGCTGCTGACGCGGTCCATTGTGGACCGCCCCACTGACAACGCCGACCTCGACCCGTCCGAAGGCCTGTCCGAAGCCGCCCGGGCGGTACGCCGTCGAGGGTGCTCACGACACCATCGACGGAAACATCCACCGAACGGGAACTTCGCCAGGTGCCGGTGCGCTTGCTTAGAGTGGCAGGTCTGGCAGGAAGTCCAGTATCGCGATCGAAGGGACGTACATGCCCATGGGTCACACGGCCACCGCACAGGCCGGCTCCGGCGGCTTGACAGCGACCGAGCACCGCCTGGCCAACGGCCTGCGTGTGGTGCTCTCCGAGGACCATCTGACCCCGGTCGCCGCGGTCTGCCTCTGGTACGACGTCGGCTCGCGCCACGAGGTCAAGGGACGCACCGGCCTGGCTCACCTCTTCGAGCACCTGATGTTCCAGGGCTCGGGCCAGGTCAAGGGGAACGGTCACTTCGAGCTCGTCCAGGGGGCCGGCGGCTCGCTCAACGGCACGACGAGCTTCGAGCGGACCAACTACTTCGAGACCATGCCCACCCACCAGGTGGAGCTCGCCCTGTGGCTCGAAGCCGACCGGATGGGCTCCCTCCTCGCCGCGCTCGACGAGGAGTCCATGGAGAACCAGCGCGACGTCGTCAAGAACGAGCGCCGCCAGCGCTACGACAACGTGCCCTACGGCACCGCGTTCGAGAAGCTGACCGCCCTCTCCTACCCCGAGGGCCACCCCTACCATCACACCCCGATCGGCTCCATGGCCGACCTGGACGCGGCCACGCTGGAAGACGCCCGCGCGTTCTTCCGTACGTACTACGCGCCCAACAACGCGGTGCTCTCGGTGGTCGGCGACATCGACCCCGAGCAGACCCTCGCCTGGATCGAGAAGTACTTCGGCTCCATCCCCTCCCACGACGGCAAGCAGCCGCCGCGCGACGGGACACTGCCCGAGATCATCGGCGAGCAGCTGCGCGAAGTGGTCCACGAGGAGGTCCCGGCGCGCGCCCTGATGGCCGCCTACCGCCTCCCGCACGACGGCACCCGCGCCTGCGACGCCGCGGACCTGGCGCTGACCGTGCTGGGCGGCGGCGAGTCCTCCCGGCTGCACAACCGCCTGGTCCGCCGCGACCGTACGGCGGTTGCGGCGGGCTTCGGCCTGCTGCGGCTCGCCGGAGCGCCCTCGCTGGGCTGGCTGGACGTGAAGACGTCCGGCGGCGTCGAGGTGGAGACGATCGAGGCCGCCGTCGACGAGGAGCTGGCCCGGTTCGCCGCCGAGGGGCCCACCCCCGAGGAAATGGAGCGGGCCCAGGCGCAGTTGGAGCGCGAGTGGCTCGACCGGCTCGGCACGGTCGCCGGCCGCGCCGACGAACTGTGCCGTTACGCCGTCCTGTTCGGCGACCCGCAGCTCGCCCTGACCGCCGTGGGCCGCGTCCTGGACGTCACCGCGGAGGAGGTGCGCGCGGCGGCCGCGGCGGCCCTGCGCCCCGACAACCGGGCGGTGCTGGTCTACGAGCCCATCGAGCCGGCCGACGAGGCCGCCGAGGGCGAAGACGGCACCGAGGGCACCGACGCGCACGAGGGGGCGGCCAAGTGAGCGACGCCGCCGTGACTGGAGTAGCCATGGAGTTCCACCCGCAGCCCACGCCCGGCACGGCCCGCCCCTGGGCCTTCCCGGCGCCCGAGCGCGGCGCTCTGCCCAACGGGCTGACCGTGCTGCGCTGCCACCGCCCCGGCCAGCAGGTCGTCGCCGTGGAGATCTTCCTGGACGCACCGCTGGAGGCCGAGCCCGAGGGCCTCGACGGCGTGGCCACGATCATGTCGCGGGCGCTCTCCGAGGGCACCGACAAGCACAGCGCCGAGGAGTTCGCCGCCGAGCTGGAGCGCTGCGGCGCCACGCTCGACGCGCACGCCGACCACCCCGGCGTCCGGGTCTCCCTGGAGGTCCCGGCCTCCCGGCTGGCCAAGGCGCTCGGCCTGGTCGCCGAGGCGCTGCGGGCCCCCGCCTTCGCCGAGAGCGAGATCGAGCGCCTGGTGGGCAACCGCCTCGACGAGATCCCGCACGAGCACGCCAACCCGTCCCGGCGCGCGGCCAAGCAGCTCTCCAAGGAGCTGTTCCCGGCCACCGCCCGGATGTCCCGCCCGCGCCTGGGCACCGAGGAGACGGTCCGGCGGATCGACGCGGCCGCCGTGCGCGCCTTCTTCGACGCCCACATCCGCCCGTCCACCGCGACCGCCGTGATCGTCGGAGACCTGACCGACATCGACCTGGACGCGCTGCTGGCGGAGACCCTCGGCGACTGGTCGGGCAACACCGCCCAGGCCCGCCCGGTGCCGCCCATCACCGCGGACGACACCGGCCGCGTGGTCATCGTGGACCGCCCCGGCGCGGTCCAGACCCAGCTGCTGATCGGCCGCATCGGCGCCGACCGGCACGAGCGTGTGTGGCCCGCGCAGGTGCTCGGCACGTACTGCCTGGGCGGCACGCTCACCTCCCGGCTGGACCGGGTGCTGCGCGAGGAGAAGGGCTACACCTACGGCGTACGCGCCTTCGCCCAGGTGCTGCGCTCCTCCGGCCCCGACTCGGGCGGCGCCGCGATGCTCGCGATCAGCGGCTCGGTGGACACCGAGTCCACCGGACCGGCCCTGGACGACCTCTGGAAGGTCCTGCGGACGCTGGCCGCCGAGGGGCTGACCGACGCCGAGCGCGAGACGGCCGTGCAGAACCTGGTGGGCGTCGCCCCGCTGAAGTTCGAGACCGCCGCCTCCGTCGCGAGCACGCTGGCCGACCAGGTCGAGCAGCACCTCCCCGACGACTACCAGGCCCACCTCTACGCCCGGCTCGCCGAGACGGGCACCGTGGAGGCGACCGCCGCCGTGGTCAACGCCTTCCCGGTCGACAGGCTGGTCACGGTCCTCGTGGGAGACGCCTCGCGGATCGCCGAGCCGGTGAAGGCTCTCGGTATCGGAGAGGTGTCGGTCGTCACCGGCTGACACCGCCCGCGGAACCGGCCGCCACCGTGCGACCACCGCCGCGAACAGGACCCCGACGGAAGGAATTTCGTCGGGGTCCTGTGCTTTTGCCTGCTTGGTCTGCTTCGCACCCTTTTGGGGAGGTGGTTGCCTGTCTGCCCTGTGGGATGCGCGACAAATCTCCTTGTCCGTTTGGTGATGGGAAGTCGCCCCGCCTAGCGTCGGCCCGGCTGTCCGTCACCCGAATGCCGCAGCCGCGGCGCCGGGCAGTCATCGCCGAGTCCCCGTCAGGCGCGAGCCTGGGGAGCCGGGGACCCACGCAGTCCCTGGGGTGAATCGGAGGCCCGTGCCGCGAACCGGCGCGGGGATCCGTAGGAGACCTTCCTGCTCCGAACCCGTCAGCTAACCCGGTAGGCGAGAAGGAAGGAAAGGAACCAGCCCCTCCATGGCGTTCACCCGTGCCACCGGGAAGCACCGTGCCCCGAGCCGCCTCACGCGCCGGAGCGCCCAGGCCGCCGGCATCGCGGCCCTGGCCACCACCGGAGTCCTCGGCTCGCTGTCCTCCCCGGCCCTCGCGGCGGACTCCGAGGCCGCCAAGGTCGCCGACACCGGCCTCACCCAGGCCATCTCCCTCGACACCACCCTCGCCGAGCAGATCGACGCGCAGGCCCACGCCCAGCAGCGGCAGGCCGACGCGGTCGCGAAGGCGAAGGCCAAGGCGGCCGCAGAGGCCCGCGAGAAGGCCGCCAAGGCCAAGGCGAAGGCCGAGGCCGAGCGCAAGGCCGAGGCCCGCGCCAAAGAGGTCCGCGAGGAGAAGGCCCGCGCCGCCCGCGCCGCCGAGCGCGCCCGGCTGAACGCCTTCCACCTCCCGGTCGCCGGCTCCCACGTCACCACCGGCTACAACACCGGCGGCTCCCTCTGGTCCTCCGGCAGCCACTCCGGCGTGGACTTCCAGGCCGCCTCCGGCAGTTCCGTCGTCGCGGTCGGTTCCGGCACGGTCGTCGAGGCCGGCTGGGGCGGCGCGTACGGCAACAACATCGTGCTCCGGATGGCGGACGGCACCTACACCCAGTACGGCCACCTCTCCTCGATCGGCGTCTCCGTCGGCCAGAGCGTCTCCTCCGGCCAGCAGATCGGCCTCTCCGGCTCCACCGGCAACTCCACCGGCCCGCACCTGCACTTCGAGGCCCGCACCACCCCCGACTACGGCTCCGACATGGACCCCGTCGCCTACCTGCGCTCCCACGGTCTGAACGTCTGACCCCGCCCCGCGCGACCCACCGTCCGAAGGCCCCGGCACCCGCCGGGGCCTTCGGCAATTCCCGCGTGAAGATATCCGTGGATTCCGACCTGCCATCGGAAATTCCAGCGGATTGTCATAGAGTCACGGAACAGACGTCGGGCGGCCGCGTTTCGCGGGGATCAAGGCGGAGGTTCGGATATGCGCATTCCCGCGCATTCGGTATGCACGGCGATCCGTGACGACATCGTCTCCGGTGTCTACGAGCGCGGCAGCCGCCTCACCGAGGAGTTGCTGGCCCGCCGCTACGGGGTCTCCCGCGTCCCGGTCCGCGAGGCGCTGCGCACGCTGGAGTCCGAGGGGTTCGTGGTCACCCGCCGACACGCCGGCGCCTGTGTCGCCGAGCCCACCGTCCAGGAGGCCGCCGACCTCCTGGAGGTGCGGATGCTCCTGGAGCCGCTGGGCGCGGCCCGCGCAGCCCAGCGCCGTACCGAAGCCCACCTCAAGGTGCTGCGCGGTCTGGTCAGGCTGGGCCAGGAGCGGGCCCGCCGGGGCGAGGGCGAGGATCTGCGCTCGCTGGGCGGCTGGTTCCACGAGACCCTCGCCCAGGCCTCCGGCAGCCCCGGGCTCATCGCGCTGCTCACCCAGCTCCGGCACAAGATCGCCTGGATGTACGCGGTCGAGCAGCCGGCCCGCCCGGTCGAATCCTGGGCCGAGCGCGGCGCGATCGTCGACGCCGTGGCGCGCGGCGACGCGGAGCGGGCGAGGGCGCTGACCGCCCAGCACGCGGAACGCTCCACCGCCGAGCACCGGCTCCGCCGTGCGGATCTCCCGGGGCGCCGCGCCGCCCCCGTTCCCCCGGTGAGAAGTTCGCAACACGGCGTAAACACGGCGGGCGTCCGGCATTAACAGAAGCGCCGTATACAAAGAGAAGTAATTTCGGGGCGCCATTTCACGCTGCCCGCATTATCGAGGTGCGGATCTTCCCCGGGTCTTTCCCGATTCCCGGAAACGGAAGAGCCGTGGCCTGTGAAGGGATCACGGGTCACGGCTCTCGCGGGGGTCGCATCCGGACGGACCGGAGACGGAGGGGTCAGACGGTCTCCGGAAGCTCTTCCAGGCCCTCGGCGACCAGCTTCGCCAGCCGGTCCAGAGCGGCCTCGGCGTCGTCCGCGTCGGACGCGAGCACGATCTCCTCGCCACCCTGCGCGCCCAGACCGAGCACGGCCAGCATGGAGGCGGCGTTCACCGGGTTGCCGTCGGCCTTGGAGATCGTCACGGGGACGCCGGAGGCCGTGGCGGCACGGACGAAGATGGAAGCGGGGCGGGCGTGCAGGCCCTCGGCCCAACCGACGTTTACGCGGCGCTCAGCCATGGTTCTGCCCTTCACATATCAACGGTTGTCTAGACCAGTCTCTCATGCAGTGCGTGGTGCTGTGCCCGGCCTCCCGTCCGGCCGTAGGCTTTGGCCATGGAGCCCACGCCGGAACAGAGTCCGCATCACGCGTACCCCGATCACTGGGAAGCGGACGTGGTGCTCCGGGACGGGGGCACCGCGCGCATCAGGCCGATCACCACGGACGACGCCGAGCGACTGGTCAGCTTTTACGAGCAGGTGTCCGACGAGTCGAAGTACTACCGCTTCTTCGCCCCGTATCCCCGCCTATCCGACCGGGACGTGCACCGCTTCACCCATCACGACTACGTCGACCGGGTGGGACTGGCGGTCACGATCGGCGGCGAGTTCATCGGGACCGTCCGCTACGACCGCATCGACGACCGGGGCCGCCCCGCCTCCGCCCCCGCCGACGAGGCCGAGGTCGCCTTCCTCGTCCAGGACGCCCACCAGGGCCGCGGCGTCGCCTCGGCGCTGCTCGAACACATCGCCGCGGTCGCCCGCGAGCGCGGCATCCGGCGCTTCGCCGCCGAGGTGCTCCCCGCCAACAACAAAATGATCAAGGTGTTCCGGGACGGTGGGTACACCCAGCGCCGCAGCTTCGAGGACGGCTCCGTCCACCTCACCCTCGACCTCGAACCCACCGAGAAGTCCCTCGCCGTCCAGCGCGGCCGCGAACAGCGCGCCGAGGCCCGCTCGGTGCAGCGCCTCCTCGCCCCCGGTTCCGTAGCGGTCATCGGCACCGGCCGCACCCCCGGCGGCGTGGGCCGCACGGTCCTGCGCAACCTCCTCGCCGCCGGCTACACCGGCCGCACCTACGCCGTGAACCGCGCCTTCGACGAGGGCCTCGCCACCCTCGACGGCGTCCCCGCCCACCGCTCGCTCGGCGAGATCGACGAGCAGGTCGACCTCGCCGTCATCGCCGTCCCCGCCCACCGCGTCCCCGACGCCGTCGCCGACTGCGGCGAGCACGGCGTCCAGGGCCTGGTCGTCCTCTCCGCCGGTTACGCCGAGCGGGGCGCCGAGGGCCGCGAGCTCCAGCGCGAACTGGTCCGCCAGGCCCGCTCGTACGGTATGCGGATCATCGGCCCGAACGCCTTCGGCATCATCAACACCGCCGAGACCGTCCGGCTGAACGCCTCCCTCGCCCCCGAGTCACCCGCGCGCGGCCGGATCGGCCTGTTCACGCAGTCCGGCGCGATCGGTATCGCCCTGCTCTCCGGCCTCCACCGGCGCGGCGCGGGCCTGTCCTCGTTCATCTCGGCGGGGAACCGGGCCGACGTCTCCGGCAACGACTTCCTCCAGTACTCCTTCGAGGACCCGGACACCGACGTCGCCCTGCTCTACCTCGAATCGCTCGGCAACCCCCGCAAGTTCACCCGCCTCGCCCGCCGCACCGCCGCCGTCAAGCCCGTCGTCGTGGTGAAGGGCGCCCGGCACAGCGGCACCAATCCGCCCGGCCACGCCGTCCCGGTCAGCCGCATCCCCGACACCACGGTCTCCGCGCTGATGCGCCAGGCCGGTGTCATCCGGGTCGACACCGTGACCGAGATGGTCGACGCCGGACTCCTGCTGGCGGGCCAGCCCCTCCCGGACGGCCCCCGGGTCGCCATCCTCGGCAACTCCGAGTCCCTCGGCCTGCTGACGTACGACGCCTGCCTCGCCGAGGGGCTGCGCCCACGCCCGCCGATCGACCTCACCACCGCCGCCTCCCCGCAGGACTTCCGCGACGCGCTGGCCGAGGCGCTCGCGGACGGGAGCTGCGACGCGGTGATCGTCACCGCCATCCCGTGGGTGGGGGAGAACGGGGAGGCCGAGACCGGCGACGGCCAGGTGCTGGCCGAGGCCCTGACCAAGGCGGTGGCCGGGGGGTCGGCCAAGCCGGTGGCCGTCGTCCACGTGGAGATCGGCGGCCTCGCCGAGGCACTGGCCGCCGCGAGCAGCACGGCGGCCCCGCGCCCCCGGACGGCGGCGCCCCGGACCGTATCCCCGGAAGCGGGCGCGGACCGGGCGGCGGCCACCGCCCCGGAAGCGACGAAGGACCGGGTGGGGACCACCGCCCCGGCAACGCCCGCCGCCCGCACAGGACCCACCGCCCCCGGAACCGCGACGGCCACGGCCGCCCTCGGAACACCGGCCCCCGGAACACCGGCTGACGCGACGGCCGACCCCGAGGCCCCGCCCCGCCCCGGCCGCATCCCCGCCTACCCCGCCGCCGAACGGGCCGTCCGCGCGCTCGCCGAGGCCGTGAAGTACGCCCAGTGGCGGCGGCAGGCGGCCGTGCCCGGCAAGATCCCCGAGTTCCTCGACGACACCATCGACGAGGCCGGGGCGGCCGCCCTGATCGAGACACAGCTCGCCTCCGCCCCCGACCCGCGCGGGCGCCCGCTCACCCACGACGAGGCCCGCGAACTGCTCGGCCGTTACGGCATCGACGTACGCCCCACCCTGCCCGCCCCCGACCCCGAGGCGGCCGTCGCAGCGGCGGCCCGGCTCGGCTATCCGGTGGCCCTCAAGACCACCGCGCCCCACCTGCGCCACCGCGCCGACCTCGGCGGGGTCCGCCTCGACGTCGCCGACGAGGAGGCGCTGCGCCGGGCGTACGGAGAGCTCACCGACCTCCTCGGCAAGCCCGCCGAACTGCTTCCCGTCGTCCAGGCGATGGCCCCGCGCGGCGTGGACACCGTCGTGCGGGCCTCCATCGACGCGGCCGCCGGGGCGATCCTCTCCTTCGGCCTCGCGGGAGCGCCCTCCGAACTGCTCGGCGACACCGCGCACCGGCTGGTCCCCGCCACCGACCGGGACGCCGCCGAGCTGATCCGGTCCATCAGGGCGGCCCCGGTGCTGTTCGGCTGGCGCGGCTCGGCCCCGGTCGACACGGCCGCGCTCGAAGAGCTGCTGCTGCGGCTGTCCCGGCTGGTCGACGACCACCCGGAGGTGGTCTCCGTCGCCCTCGAACCCGTCGTCGTCTCCCCGCAGGGACTCACCGTGCTCGGCGCGAGCGTCCGGCTCGCCCCGCCGCCCGCCCGGAGCGATGTCGGCCCCCGCCGCCTGCCGAACTACTGAGACCCGGCGGCCGGTGGCCCCCGGGGCGTCCCCGGCAGTCACCGGCCCGCCGTAGGATGGTGCTCATGGCAAAGACCGGTACGACGACCAAGGGGCTGCGCGCGGCGATCGAGCGCAGCGGCTACTACCCGGCCCTCGTGGCCGAGGCGGTGGAGGCCGCCGTCGGCGGGGAGCCGGTCGCTTCGTACCTGGTCCACCAGGAGACCACGTTCGACTCCAACGAGGTCCGCCGTCATGTGACCGTCCTCGTCCTGACCGAGCACCGGTTCATCGTCAGCCACACCGACGAGCAGGCCGCCGACACCAGCTCCCCGACGCCGTACGCCACCACCTCCACCGAGTCGGTGAAGCTGGAGCGGATCTCCTCCGTCGTCGTCAGCCGGGTGGTGGCCAACCCGGAGAAGTACGTCCCGGGCACCCTGCCCCGCGAGGTCGTCCTGACCATCGGCTGGGGCGCGGTCTCCCGGATCGACCTGGAGCCCGCCGCCTGCGGCGACTCCAACTGCGAGGCCGACCATGGCTACACCGGCAGCTCCACCGCCGACGACCTGAGCCTGCGGGTCAGCGAGGCCGGTGACGGCCCCGACGCCGTGCGTCAGACCCTCGCCTTCGCCCAGGCGCTCTCCGAGGCCACGGCCGCCACCGCGGCGAGTGGCCGCTGATGGCGCAGCCCGCCTGGCAGGACCCCGAGCCGCTGGCCGTCGACACCGCGCCCGTACCGGAGTACGGCAGCGGTTCGCTCGCGGACCTGCTGCCGACGCTCGCCGCCGGACTGGAGGTGCCGGGCTTCACCGCCGCGATCCCCGAGCTGACCCCAGCGGACCGCAACTGCGTCTTCCTGATCGACGGCCTCGGCTGGGAGCAGATCAAGGCCCACCCGGACGAGGCCCCCTTCCTGCACTCCCTGCTCCCCACCTCGCGCGGTGGCACCGGCCGCCCGCTCACCGCGGGCTTCCCCTCCACCACCGCCACCTCCCTCGCCTCCGTCGGTACGGGGCTGCCGCCCGGCGAGCACGGCCTGCCCGGTTACACCGCGCGCAACCCGCGGACCGGCGAGCTGATGAACCAGCTCCGCTGGAAGCCGTGGACCGAGCCGAAGGCCTGGCAGCCGTATCCCACGGTCTTCCAGCTCGCCGACGCCGTGGGCGTCCACACCGCGCAGGTCTCCGCGCCGATGTTCGAGCAGACCCCCCTCACCAAGATCGCGCTCAGCGGCGGATCCTTCCTCGGCCGGCTCTCCGGCGAGGATCGGATGGACGTCGCCGCCCAGCGTCTGGCCGCGGGCGACCGCTCGCTCGTCTACACGTACTACAGCGAGGTCGACGGCAAGGGCCACCGCTTCGGCACCGACTCCGACGCCTGGCGCGGCCAGCTGATGTACGTGGACGGGCTCGCCCGCCGTCTCGCCGAGCAGCTTCCGCCGCGCTCCGCGCTCTACATCACCGCCGACCACGGCATGATCGACATCCCGTTCGACGAACAGTCCCGGATCGACTTCGACGAGGACTGGGAGCTGAGCGCGGGCGTCGCCCTCCTCGGCGGTGAAGGCCGAGCCCGCCACGTCTACGCGGTCCCCGGCGCCCAGGCCGACGTCCTGGCCGTCTGGCGCGAGGTCCTCGGCGAGCAGTTCTGGATCGCGAGCCGGGACGAGGCGATCGCGGCCGGCTGGTTCGGCCCGACGGTCGACGAGCGGGTGTACGGCCGGATCGGTGACGTGGTCGCCGCCGCCCACGACGACGTGATCATCACGGCCTCCGTCAACGAGCCGCACGAGTCGGCGATGGCGGGCGTGCACGGCTCCCTGACCCCCGTGGAACAGCTCGTCCCCCTCCTCGAAGTACGCTCGTAACCCCTTCCTGCCGTACCGCCCCCTCCGAAAGGTGCTCGACCCCTCATGCCCGAGCTGGTGTTCTTCTCCGGAACCATGGACTGCGGAAAGAGCACGCTGGCCCTGCAGATCGGTCACAACCGCTCGGCCCGCGGCCTCCAGGGCGTGATCTTCACCCGGGACGACCGCGCGGGGGAGGGCAAGCTCTCCTCCCGGCTCGGCCTGGTGACGGACGCCGTCGAGGCCGAGGAGGGCATGGACCTGTACGCGCACATCGTGGACCGGGTCAGCCGGGGCGGCCGGGTCGACTACGTGATCGTGGACGAGGCCCAGTTCCTCGCTCCGGACCAGATCGACCAACTGGCCCGCGTGGTCGACGATCTGAAGCTCGACGTCTTCGCCTTCGGTATCACCACGGACTTCCGCACCAAGCTGTTCCCGGGCTCCCAGCGGCTGATCGAACTGGCCGACCGCATAGAGGCCCTCCAGGTCGAGGCGCTCTGCTGGTGCGGGGCCCGCGCCACGCACAATGCCCGGACCGTGGACGGTGAGATGGTCGTCGAGGGCGCCCAGGTCGTCGTCGGCGACGTCAACCGGCAGGCGGGCGAGGTCGGTTACGAGGTGCTGTGCCGCCGCCACCACTGCCGCCGCATGACGAGCGGTTCCGCACGTGCCGGAGCGCTCTCGCCCGACGTCCTTCCGGTGTCGTCGGACTGAGGCTTCACGGTTCCGCCGCACACGGCGGGCCGAGGGGCCCGAGTGCTTGTCCTACGAGAACGGCGGCCGGGCATGACAGACGAACGGAGCGGGGGCGCGTCGGCGCCGCTGCCGGCGAAGGCCGGGCTGGAGGTCGTGGCGCGGGGCGTCGCCGATGAGCTCCCCTCGTACGCGCAGGCCTTCCAGGCCGTCGTCAACGTCGAGGTGGCCCCCCGGGCCACCGTGGCGCGCTCGGCGCCTGGGGCGTCGGCGGAGGCCGACCGGCTGTGGCTGGAGCACGCGCGGACCGCTGCCGTGATCGATGACGAGGGCTGCTTCCTGGTCCGGGGAGCCGGTCGCGACTGGGTCCGGGTGCGCCGCACCGCGCACACCGCGCTCTCCGCCGCCCTCGTGCCCGGGGCCGGCTCCATGGTCGTCGCGATATCCCCGGACGGCCGCCGGCTGTGCGCCCTCACCGAGGAGGACGACGACTACTGGATCGTCGTGCACCGTTTCGAGGACCGTGCCGTGTGACCCGGGGCCTGCCCGCCTAAGGGCTCTCGGTGGAGCCGCTGCCGGTCGACCTGATGACCGTGAACACGGCCCCCTCCGGGTCCGCGACCGTCGCCAGCCTGCCGCTCGCCCCCTCGCGCGGCGGCTGCAGGACGCGCCCGCCCAGCTCGACCACCCGGGCCGCGGCCCGGTCGGTGTCGGCGACCTCGAAGTACGTCATCCAGTGCGGCCCCCGGTCGCGCGGCAGCGCATGGCCGACCCCGTGCAGGGCCGCCACCGCCACGTTGTCCAGATGCAGCGTCTGGTAGTCGAAGTCGGCGGAGAGCACCGCCTCCGTCTCGTAACCGAAGACCGTCTGGTAGAACTTCGCGACCATCGAGGTCTCCCGCGTCACCAGCTCGTTCCACACGGGGGTGCCGGGTACGCCCGCCGTCATCGTGCCGATGTGCTCCGAGCCCTGCCAGATACCGAAGACCGCCCCGCTCGGGTCCGAGGCGATGGCGAGCCGCCCGGCCTCGCCCGCGTCCAGCGGTCCGACCGCGACCGTCCCGCCGCAGGAGCGGACGGCCTCCGCGGTGACGTCGGCGTCGTCGGTGGCGAGGTAGGTGGTCCAGGCGATGGGGAGATGCCGGTCGGGCGGCAGCTGGCCGATGCCCGCGACCTCCTCGCCGTGCAGCAGCCCGCGGACGTAGGGGCCCAGTTGTTCGGGGCCCGGCCGGAACTCCCAGTCGAACAGGGCTCCGTAGAACTCCTGGGTCGCGGTCAGGCCGTGCACGATCAGACTCACCCAGCAAGGTGTTCCGGGCGTGCGCCGGGCGGGGGCCTCGGTCATCGTCTTCTCTCTCCTCGGACCGTTGTGGTGGCCGTGCGGGGGAACGGGACAGCGGCGCCGTCCCGGGTCAGGACGTGGTCCGCGTGCCCCGTGCAGATGCTTGCACCCCCCGGCGCGCGAGACGCACCGGCCGCGCCGCGTCGCCCGGGTTCTCGACGAAGGACGGCCGGATCCCGCCGGCCGTCCTGTCCGGTGCTGTTACGGGTGCCGGCCCCGCTGAGCGAGGATGGCACCCATGAAGCCCATCATCACCGCATCCGAATGCGCGAGCGAGTCGGCCGGGTCCCGGCCCCCCGTGCTCCTGGACGTCCGCTGGCAGCTCGGCGGCCCGAACGGCCGTCCCGACTACGAGGCCGGCCACCTGCCCGGCGCGGTCTTCGTCGACCTCGACGCGGAGCTGGCCGGACCGGCGGGCGACGGCGGCCGCCACCCCCTCCCGGACCCGGAGGCCTTCGGTGCCGTGATGCGCCGGGCCGGGGTCGGCCAGGACACCCCCGTCGTGGTGTACGACGGCGGACAGGGCTGGGCGGCGGCCCGCGCCTGGTGGCTGCTGCGCTGGACCGGGCACCGGGACGTACGGGTCCTCGATGGCGGGCTCGCCGCCTGGACCGGCGTCCTCACCACGGAGATCCCGCACCCCGCCGAGGGCGATTTCCGGCCGAAGCCGGGGGCCCTGCCGACCCTGGACGCGGAAAGTTCGGCGGCCTTCGCCCGGTCGGGTCTGCTGCTGGACGCCCGGGCGGCCGAGCGCTACCGGGGCGATGTGGAGCCGATCGACCGCGTCGGCGGCCATATCCCCGGGGCCGTCTCCGCGCCGACCACGCAGAACGTCGACGCCGACGGCCGCTACCTCCCGGCCGAG
Organism: Streptomyces globisporus C-1027; assembly: GCF_000261345.2. Taxonomy (NCBI): domain Bacteria; kingdom Bacillati; phylum Actinomycetota; class Actinomycetes; order Kitasatosporales; family Streptomycetaceae; genus Streptomyces; species Streptomyces globisporus. The sequence continues at coordinate 6,147,110 of NZ_CP013738.1, forward strand.
CAGCTGGCCGCACGGTTCGCCGGGCTGGGGGCGGAGGGCAGCACCGAGGGCGTGGGCGTCTACTGCGGATCCGGGGTCTCCGGCGCCCACGAGGTGCTGGCCCTGGAGATCGCCGGCTTCACCGGTGTCCTCTATCCGGGCTCCTGGTCCGAGTGGTCCTCGGACCCCGACCGGCCGGTCGCCACGGGGCCCGAGCCCCAGTAACCCCGCAGGGCGGCCCAGGCCGGTCCCGACCGGGGCCGCGCCGGACCACGGTGAAGGAGCGGGGGCCGTACGCCATCGCGTACGGCCCCCGCCCCCACCGGTGGTCATCCCCGGTCAGTCCTGCTTCTTGCGCCGGGTGCCGAAGACGATCTCGTCCCAGCTCGGCACGGCGGCACGGCGCCCCGGCCGGACCCCGTCCGCCTCCGCCTGACGGTCCGTCGTCCCGGTCAGCCGGTCGCGATGACCGGCCACCGCGCGCGGCATCAGTACATCCGCGTACGCCGACCCGGCACCGGCCGAGGCGGCGGCGGCCGGCGGCTCGGCCGCCTCCGCCTCTTCCGCCGGTTCCAGCGCGGGCGGCTCGGGCTGCGTGGGCCGCTCGGGCACGACCATGTCGCCCCGGAAGCTCGGCACCGCCTCCAGCAGGCTGGTCAGCGAGTCACGCTCGCCGGCCGACGCGCTGCTCACGTACTCGTCGGGCTCGGCGACCGGCGCGGGCCGCTCGATCTGCCGGTCCAGGGCCCGGTCCAGCGGGCGCTCGCGGTCGGTCTGCCGGTCGAGGCTCCGGTCCAGCGGTCGGTCGCGCGGCAGCCGGGCGATCCGGGGCACGAACGGGAAGCTGGGCTCCGGCGCGGCGACGTCGTCGGTCTCGCCGATCAGCGAGCGCGCCTCGTCGTCCAGCGCCTGGACCAGCCGCCTCGGCGGGTCGTACGTCCAGCTCGCCGAGTGCGGTTCGCCCGCGACCCGGTAGACCAGCAGGACTTCCCAGGTGCCGTCGTCACGGCGCCACGAGTCCCACTGGACGGTTTCCTTGTCGGCGCCGCGCAGCAGGAGACGTTCCTGCACCGCCTCGCCGAGCTGGGGGCCGGTGTTCTCGCCAGGACGGCGGACAGGAGTCTTCCGGGCCCGCTCGGCCATGAAGGCGCGCTCCGCGAGCACGGGGCCCTCGAAGCGGCGTACACGGTCGACGGGGATGCCCGCGAACTGGGCGACCTCCTCCGCGGAGGCACCGGCGCGTATGCGGGCCTGGATGTCGCGGGGCCGGAGGTGGCTCTCCACCTCGATCTCGATCTGGCCGAGCCGGGCGCGGTCGTTGCGCACGGCGGCGCGCAGCCGCTCATCGATCGGAAGCGTGTACTCCGTGCTGTCCGCAGCCTTGAGCACCAGTCGTGTGCCGTCGTTGGAGACGGCCACGACACGCAGTTCGGGCATGGGGACCTCCCGGGTGGTGCCTGCCGACGTCACGTGCGTCGCTGCTTCCGCTAGTCGAGTGTGACCTGCCCGGGTGCAGCCTGCCACAACCTTGCCAAATTGCCCGGCGTGTCGGGCGCTCGCCCTGGTTCGCCCACCTAGGGTGCCGCCGTCGGCCCCCTCCGTTAGCGGCGGATTCCCACGTCGGAGTCCGCCCCAGGGCTCGTCACAGTACTCCATTCGGGCCACCGGGGTGGACCGGCGCGCCGCCCAAGTTCTCGCGGGCTGCGGGAGTTGAGGTACCCAGTTCTCCGCGAAATGCCCCTGATGCGTGTTGTGCTTCACACAATCACCAGAATCGGAACTATCCACTTCGCTCATTTGTCCCTTCCTGTTGCATGGTGGGAGAGATGTCAAGCAGGGGCTGGTAATGGTTCAGAAGCCGGAAAGTGACGCAGAACCCAAGGAAAGGCGCATAGATCTGAGTCTCCCGCAGGTCGCCGGGAGCGCTGTGGCGGCCGTCGCGGCAGCGGTACTGGCCTCGCAGTTGGGCGTGTACGGCACGATCGCCGGCGCGGGCGTGATGAGTGTCGTCGCCACCTGCGGCGGCTCGGTCTTCCAGCACTTCTTCCGCCGCACCGGCGAGCAGATCCGTGAGGTGACGGTCCAGGTGACCCACCCGGAGGGCCGCCAGGTGACCGTGCACACGAAGGAGACGACGCCCGCCGGGCGCAGAGCCGCCGCGCAGCGGACGGAGCCGGAGCCCACGGGGCCGCACCCGGCGGACGACGCCACCACGGTGCTGCCCACGGTCGGCCCGGGCACGGTGCCGGAAGTGATCCCGGACGCGGAGAGCACCCAGGTGCTGAGGCCGGTCGATACGGACCGGACGCAGATGCTGGACCTCGGCGACGAGCGGACCCGGATGCTCCGCGTCCCGCCGGCCGGAGGCCCCGGAGCCGACACGGACCGCACGCAGATGATCCCGCGCGCCGACGACCGTACGCCGATGCTCCCGCAGGCCGGAGCGGACCGGGTCGCCGGTCCCGACGAGGCGTTCGGCGAGGGCGTCACCCACGGGACCCGGCTGCGCGGCTGGAAGCGCCCCGCGCTCGCGGCCGCCGCGGTCTTCGCGGTCTCGATGGCCGGGATCACCGCGTTCGAGCTGATCTCGGGCAACGACCTCAGCGGCGGCCAGGGCACCACCCTCAGCTCCGTCGTGCGCGGCGGCGGCGACCGGGACCCCGGGCCCGCGGACCCCGCCCCCTCCGGAGACACCGGCCAGGACGGGGGAGCGGACGAGCAGTCCCCGACCCCGGGCGACGGCACCGGATCCGCCCCCGCCACGGACGGCGGCGACGGCAGCGGCACGAGCCCGGACCCGGGCAGGAGCACGGGCGGTGAGAACCCGACCACCGGGCCCACCCCGACGCCCTCCGGATCCGCCGGTGAGCCCACGCCCGAGCCGACGCAGCCGACTCCGTCGGACCCCGGCACCGGCGAACCCTCGACCGGCACGGGCGTCGCCCCCGGGCAGGGCGAGCAGGCCCCGCCCGGCGCCGACGCCGAGTGACCCACCGGCGTACCGCGCACAGCACATCGGCCCCGGCCCCCTCCGCAAGGAAGAGGACCGGGGCCGACGGCGTACCGGAACGCTGCCGGACTCAGTCGCCGAGCACGCGCCGCAGATAGTCGTTGCCGAACAGGCGGTCCGGGTCCAGCCGGTCGCGCAGCGCGGTGAACTCGCCGAAGCGCGGGTAGACCTCGGCCAGGTAGGCCGCGTCCCGGGTGTGGATCTTGCCCCAGTGCGGCCGGCCGGCGTGCGCCGTCATGATCCGCTCGACCGCGGTGAAGTAAGAGCGGTGCGGCGTGCCCTTGTAGAGGTGCACGGCGATGTACGCGCTGTCCCGGCCGGACGCGGTCGACAGGGCCATGTCGTCGGCCGGAGCGGTGCGCACCTCGACCGGGAAGCTGATCTTCAGCGGTGACCGCTCGACCATGGCCTTCAGCTCCCGCAGCACCGTCACCGCCTGCTCGCGCGGAACGGCGTACTCCATCTCCACGAACCGCACCCGGCGCGGGCTGGTGAACACCTTGTACGGGATGTCGGTGTACGTACGCGCCGACAGCGCCCGGCTGGAGAGCCTGGCGATCGAGGGGATCGTCGCCGGGACCGCCCGGCCGAGCGAACAGGCCACCTGGAAGACCCCGTTGGACAGCAGCTCGTCGTCGATCCAACTGCTCACCCGGCCGGGCGGGGCGGCAGGGCCGGCGCTGCGGTTGTTGCGCTTGGTGTTGCAGTTCCCGGTGTGCGGGAACCAGTAGAACTCGAAGTGCTCGTTCTCGGTCACGAGCTGGTCGAAGTCCTCGGTGACCCGGTCGAAGCCCATCGGCTCCTCGCGGGCCGTCAGCAGGAAGATCGGCTCCACGGCGAGGGTGACGGCGGTGATCACCCCGAGGGCGCCGATCCCGACCCGGGCCGCGGCGAAGATCTCCGGGTTCTCCTCGGCCGAGCAGACCAGGACCGTGCCGTCGGCGGTGACCAGCTCCAGCGCCCGGATCTGCGCGGATATGGAGGCCGATTCCCGGCCCGTGCCGTGCGTGCCGGTGGAGGTCGCCCCGGCGATCGTCTGCTCCATGATGTCGCCCATGTTCGTGAGCGACAGGCCCTCGCGGGCGAGAGCGGTGTTGAGCCGCTTGAGCGGAGTGCCCGCCTCCACCGTCACGGTCATCGCCTCACGGTCGATGCCCCGTATCCCGGTGAGCAGGTCCGGGCGGATCAGCACCCCGTCGGTGGCGGCCGCCGCCGTGAAGGAGTGGCCCGAACCGACCGGCTTGACCCGCAGGCCGTCCGTGTGCGCCCGGCGCAGCACGTCCGCGAGCTCGTCCACGGACGCGGGTGACTCGGTGCGGGCGGGCCGGGCGGTGACGGTGCCCGCCCAGTTACGCCACGCGCTCGTCGTCCGTGCGTAGGTCTCGGTCATCTTCCCCGCGCCCTCCCGTCGCAGCCGGCCCGGCCAGCCGGCGATATCCCAGGAACGCCACCGCCGCCGCGAGCGCTCCCGCCACGACGGGCACCGCGTACCCCGCCTTCGCCCCGGCGGCGTCGACCACCCAGCCGGCGGCCGAGGAGCCGAGCGCCACTCCGACCGCGAGCCCGGTACTGGTCCAGGTCATGCCCTCGGTCAGCTTGGTGCGCGGTACGTGCGCTTCGACGAGGGCCATGGTGGTGACCATCGTCGGTGCGATGGCGAGGCCCGCGACAAAGAGCGCCACGGCCAGCAACGGAAGGTTCCCGGCCAGTAGGAGGGGGATCATACTCACGGCCATCGCGCCGACACCCACCAGCCACCTGGTCGCGGGGTTCCCCTTCAGGTGCAGCAGGCCGAACACGGCCCCCGCGAGGCACGAGCCGAGGGCGTAGACGGCCAGCACCAGGGAGGCCGCCGCCTTGTGGCCGCGCTCCTCGGCGAAGGCCACGGTCACCACGTCCACGCCCCCGAAGATCGCACCGGTCGCCACGAAGGTGGCCACCAGGACCTGGAGCCCCCGCGAGCGCAGCGCCGAGCCACCGGTGTGCTGCGACTTCGGGTGCGGCATCGGCTCGGTCGCGCGCTGCGCGGTCAGCCAGAACACTCCGACCAGCAGGAAGGCGGCGGCGATCAGCGGCCCGGCCTCCGGGAACCACGCGGTGGAGAGGCCGATGGAGATGATCGGGCCGAAGATGAAGCACACCTCGTCGACGATCGACTCCCACGAGTACGCGGTGTGCAGATCCCGGCCGGAGCCCCGGTAGATCTCCGCCCAGCGGGACCGGACCATCGACCCCACGCTCGGCACACAGCCCGCGCCCACCGAGAAGACGAACAGCGTCCACTCCGGCGCCCCCTGCTGGGCGCAGACCAGCAGACCCGCCACCGCCGCCACCGCGACCAGCGTCACCGGGCGCAGCACCCGGCGCTGCCCGTAGCGGTCGACGAGCCGGGAGACCTGGGGGCCGCACACCGCGGCCGACATCGCCAGGGTCGCCGACAGCGCCCCGGCCAGTCCGTAGCGGCCGGTGAGCTGGGAGACCATCGTGACGACGCCGATGCCCATCATGGACAGCGGCATCCGGCCGAGGAAGCCTGCGGCGGAGAACCCCTTGGTACCGGGGGCGGAGAAGATGGCGCGGTAGGGGCTGGGCAAGGGGGTACTCCGGTCGTGCCTGTCAGGCGTATAGCTGGCCCATACAGCTTACGGTCGGGCGGAGGCCCCGGACACCGGATTTCGGACGGACCCGGGGAGCGGTTCCGGACGGACCGGGAGAGCGGTTCCGGCGGGTTCACCACCGGCCGTTCCGCGCTTTCCCGACGGACCGTCGGATGTCGGTTGCCGCCCCGCCGGAGGAGGGTGGCAGGATCGACGGCATGTCCGATCTGCGCGATCCCGCTCCCTACGACGCCCTGCTGCTGCTCTCCTTCGGCGGCCCCGAGGGCCCGGACGACGTGGTCCCGTTCCTGGCGAACGTGACCCGCGGCCGCGGCATCCCCGAAGAACGCCTCAAGGAGGTCGGTCAGCACTACTTCCTGTTCGGCGGGGTCAGCCCGATCAACGCGCAGAACCGCGCGCTGCTGGAGGCCCTGCGCAAGGACTTCGCCGACCACGGCGTCGACCTGCCGATCTACTGGGGCAACCGCAACTGGGCCCCGTATCTGACCGACGTCCTGCGCGAGATGACCGCCGACGGACACCGCCGGATCGCCGTCCTCGCCACCAGCGCCTACGCCTCCTACTCGGGCTGCCGCCAGTACCGCGAGAACCTCGCCGAGTCGCTGGCCGCCCTGGAGGCCGAGGGGCTCGATGTGCCCCGGGTCGACAAGCTCCGCCACTACTTCAACCACCCCGGCTTCGTCGGCCCGATGGCCGACGGCGTCCTCGCCTCGCTCGCCGAACTCCCCGAGGACGTCCGGGCGGGCGCGCACATCGCGTTCACCACCCACTCCATCCCGACCTCGGCCGCCGACGCCTCCGGCCCGGTGGAGGCCCACGGCGAGGGCGGCGCGTACGTGGCCGAGCACCTCGACGTGGCGCGGCTGATCATCGAGGCGGTGCGCGCCGAGACCGGCGTCGAGCACCCCTGGCAGCTCGTCTACCAGTCCCGCAGCGGCGCCCCGCACATCCCGTGGCTGGAGCCCGACATCTGCGACCACCTGGAGGCGCTGCACGGCGAGGGCATCCCCGCGGTCGTGATGGCGCCCATCGGCTTCGTCTCGGACCACATGGAGGTGCTGTACGACCTCGACACCGAGGCCACCGCCAAGGCGGCCGAGCTCGGTCTGCCGGTCCGCCGCTCCGCCACGGTGGGCGACGACCCGCGCTTCGCCGCCGCCGTACGGGACCTGGTCCTGGAGCGTGCCGCGAGCGAGCGCGGCCGGGCGGTCGAGCGCTGCGCGCTGGGGTCGCTGGGGCCCTCCCACGACCTCTGCCCCGTCGGCTGCTGCCCCGCGAGGGCTCCGAAGCCCGCCGCCGCGGGCGCCGACAGCCCGTACGCGTAGCCCGCAGGACCGCCCGTACGCCCACCCGACCGTGCGCACCGATCACCTGGGAGCACCGTGACCGACCCCGCCCTGTCCGAACTGCTCGACCTCGCTCTCGAAGCCGCCCGCCGCGCCGGAGCCCTGCTGCGCGACGGCCGCCCCGCCGACCTGGGGGTGGCCGCGACCAAGTCCAGCCCCATCGACGTGGTCACCGAGATGGACATCGCCGCCGAGAAGCTGATCACCGGCTACCTCACCGACTTCCGCCCCGACGACGGTTTCCTCGGCGAGGAGGGCGCCAGCTCCCCGGGCTCCACCGGCATCCGCTGGGTCATCGACCCGCTCGACGGCACGGTGAACTACCTCTACGGCCTGCCGACCTGGGCCGTCTCCATCGCCGCCGAGCGCGACGGGGAGCGGGTGGTGGGGGTCGTCGAGGCCCCGATGCGCCGGGAGACGTACCAGGCGGTGCTCGGCGGCGGTGCGTTCGCGAACGGCGAAGCGCTGCGCTGCCGGCCCACCGCGCCGCTGGACCAGGCCCTCGTCTCGACCGGCTTCAACTACGTCGCCCACGTCCGCGCCCACCAGGCGGACGTCGCCCAGCGGCTGATCCCCAGGCTCCGTGACATCCGGCGCAGCGGTTCGGCCGCCGTCGACCTCTGCGACGTGGCGGCGGGCCGGCTCGACGGCTACTACGAGCGCGGGCTGCACCCCTGGGACCTGGCGGCGGGCGACCTCATCGCCCGGGAGGCGGGCGCGCTGACCGGCGGTCGCCCGGGGTTGCCCGCCGACGGCGACCTGACGGTGGCCGCGACCCCCGGCGTCTTCGAGCCGCTGCAGGCCGCACTCGACGAGCTGGGCGCCTGGCACGACTGACCCGAAGCCCCTGGTGGGGCCCTGGGAGCCCGACGGCACGGCAGAGGGCCCCGGATGCCTGGACAGCATCCGGGGCCCTGTGGCGTACGGCTCAGACGCCGGCGGCGCCGACCTGTACGCCGTGCTCGGCGGCGAGACGGTGCAGATCGTCCAGCTCGCCCTGCTCGACATCCGCGAGGAAGTCGTCGCCGTCCTCGCGCGCCCGCGTGAGGTCGGACTCGGTCGTCTTGATGCGTTGCAGCAGACCTGCGGTGAAAGCGTCCATGATGCGCCCCCTCATCGTGGGTCGGTGGCACGGGGGTGTGCCCGGGATACCCCCGGCCGGGGAGCCGGAGGAGCGGGTGATCGCGCCGCCGCTCCGAGGAAAAAGGGCGGACCGTGGCATGCCACGGGACAGGCGTGATCGCGGGTGTGAAGCCCTCTTCCCCATGCCGCAGCTCAGAGAAACCTCAACTGGCCCGGGAAACCGACCGTTTCCCCGCGGAAGGCCGCCGGAAGGCCCGGCCCGCCGCCGTCTTACCGCCGGTTTATGCGCGTTGAGGGCAGGATGGAGGTACACGGTCGGCCCGGCTGCCCGTGTCCGAGCGGCCCCGCGTGGGCCGCTCGCTCTGTGAACCCGACGAAGGACCGAAGGAAGGACTGCGCCGTGCGCGTACTCGTCGTCGAGGACGAGCAGCTGCTCGCCGATGCGGTGGCCACCGGACTGCGCCGGGAGGCCATGGCCGTCGACGTCGTCTACGACGGTGCCGCGGCCCTGGAGCGCATCGGGGTCAACGACTACGACGTCGTCGTGCTGGACCGGGACCTCCCGGTGGTGCACGGGGACGACGTCTGCCGCAAGATCGTCGAACTCGGCATGCCCACCCGGGTGCTCATGCTCACCGCCTCCGGCGACGTCAGCGACCGGGTCGAGGGCCTGGAGCTGGGTGCCGACGACTATCTGCCCAAGCCCTTCGCCTTCAGCGAGCTGACCGCCCGGGTGCGCGCGCTGGGCCGCCGTACGACGGTGGCGCTGCCGCCCGTCCTGGAGCGCGCCGGCATCAAGCTCGACCCGAACCGCCGCGAGGTCTTCCGCGACGACGTGGAGATCCAGCTGGCACCGAAGGAGTTCGCGGTGCTGGAGGTCCTCATGCGCAGCGAGGGCGCGGTCGTCTCGGCCGAGCAGCTGCTGGAGAAGGCCTGGGACGAGAACACCGACCCCTTCACCAACGTGGTGCGGGTCACGGTGATGACCCTCCGCCGCAAGCTCGGCGAACCACCCGTCATCGTCACCGTGCCGGGCTCCGGATACCGGATCTGAGGACCATGGCCACCACACCGGAGCCGCCCGCGGCGCCACCGAAGCCCACCTGGGAGCCCAAGCAGCCGGACCCCCCGTACCCCTGGCTGCGCCCGACCATCCGGATACGGCTCACGCTGCTGTACGGCGGGATGTTCCTGATCGCGGGCATCGTGCTGCTGTCGATCATCTACATGCTGGCCGCGCAGGCGCTCCACGTCGGCAGCGAGCTGCCGTTCGAGATCGTCAGCGGCAAGGTCACCAGCGAGATCTGCGGTCTGCCCACCAACGCCAGCCCGGACGCCTTCAACGCCGCGATGAATGCCTGCGTCAACAACCAGCGCAAGGCGGCCCTGGACACTCTGCTCAATCGCTCGCTCCTCGCCCTGGTCGGTCTCAGCGTGATGGCCTTCGCCTTCGGTTACGCCATGGCCGGACGCGTCCTGTCCCCGCTCGGCCGCATCACCCGGACCGCGCGCCGGGTCGCCGGCACCGACCTCACCCGGCGGATCGAGCTGGACGGCCCGGACGACGAGCTGAAGGAGCTGGCGGACACCTTCGACGACATGCTGGACCGGCTGGAGCGGGCCTTCACCGCACAGCAGCGGTTCGTCGGCAACGCCTCGCACGAACTGCGCACCCCGCTGGCTATCAACCGCACCCTGCTGGAGGTACATATCTCCGACCCGGAGGCCCCGCCGGAGCTCCACCAGCTCGGCAAGACCCTCCTGGCCACCAACGAGCGCAGCGAGCAGCTGGTCGAGGGCCTGCTGCTGCTGGCCCGCAGCGACAACCAGATCGTCGAGCGCAAACCGGTCGACCTGGCGGAGGTCGCCGAGCGCGCCATCGACCAGACCCGGGCGGAGGCGCTGGCCAGCAAGGTCGAGATCCGCGGCGAGCGGGAATCGGCCACGGTGCAGGGCAACGGCGTCCTGCTGGAGCGGATCGCGCTGAACCTCGTGCAGAACGCCGTGCGCTACAACGTGCCCGAAAACGGCTGGGTGGAGGTCACCACCGAGGTGTCGGACGGGCAGGCCCTGCTCGTCGTCTCCAACACCGGCCCGGTGGTCCCGGCGTACGAGATCGACAACCTCTTCGAGCCCTTCAGAAGGCTGCGTACGGAGCGCACGGGCAGCGACAAGGGGGTCGGGCTCGGCCTGTCGATCGCGCGATCCGTCGCGCGGGCCCACGGAGGCCGTATCATCGCGGAGCCCCGCGAGGGCGGTGGTCTCGTGATGCGCGTCACTCTGCCGGTCTGAGGGGCTGCACGATGTGACTCCGCACCGAATCTTCATGTTCGCTTTGGGCGGAATTTTCAGGACCCGTTCCCGGGCGGGTCGTGTGTGATCGATCACAGGGGCGATTTTCCGTCCATCTACTCTCCGTGATCACGACTCTGTCGGAAAGCCGGTAATCGTCCGGGTTTTCAGGGATCGTTATCACGGGAAGTACACGGGGTGGCGCCCGTGAACTGCGCAGTCGGGACCGTGTACGGTCCCCATCGCCACCCAAGCCGAGCCTCGCCGAGGCGGCCGGTTGGGTGTCGATTGAGTAACAGACCTTGATGTGAGGCAAAATCTCCGCCTCAGGTCGGGCACAAGTCCGGCCTCTCACGCGTTACGTGCGCTGAGACACCTAGACACCCAAGAGGGGGAGAGCGACATGGCAACGGATTACGACACCCCACGCAAGACCGACGACGACGTGGACCAGGACAGCCTCGAAGAGCTCAAGGCGCGTCGGAGCGACAAGACGGCCTCCGCCGTCGACGTCGACGAGTTCGACGCGGCCGAGGGCCTCGAGCTGCCCGGCGCGGACCTCTCCAACGAGGAGCTGGCCGTCCGGGTGCTGCCCAAGCAGGCCGACGAGTTCACCTGCATGAGCTGCTTCCTGGTGCACCACCGCAGCCAGCTGGCCCGCGAGAAGAACGGTCAGCCCATCTGCCGCGACTGCGACTGAGGTCGAGTCGGCCGTGGCAGGCGAGACACCGTTCCGGAAGCGGCGCCCCTGGCGTCGGCACGGCCAGCAGGCACCACAGGACGGTACCGGCGGCACAGGCCCGGCAGAAGGCGGTCACGCGCCTGCCGAGCGGTCCGCCGCCCCGCCGGATCACTCCGGCGGTTCCGACGACGAGCGAGGCCGTTCGGCCTCGCTCGAAGTGGCCGGGTCGGCAGCACTGCCGGACCTGGCCGCGCGGCAGCGAGAGCAGGACCGGGCGGAGCCCCAGGCCGGGGGCCGCCTGCACGCAGTGAAACGGGGCGTACGCAAGAGCGGGGAGAGCGCGAAGGCACTGGCCGCACAGCTGGCCGACCGCATCATCGACACGGCTCCACGCGTGCCGGTGCGCGACCTCGCCACCCTGCGCAGGCAGTTTCCAGGCCTCGGGCCCGAGGAGCTGGCCGACAAGCTGGTCACGGGAGCCTGCCGGGGCACCGCGACCGTCGGCGCCGGTATCGGGGCCGCCGCGATGATGCCCGTACCGCCCGCGATGCTCGCCGAGCTGGCGGCGGAGGTCACCGGCGTCGCCGCGATCGAGATGAAGCTCGTCGCCGAGCTCCACGAGGTCTACGGCCGCAGGCCCCCGGGCAATCTCGGCCAGCGCAGCACCGCGTATCTGACCTCGTGGACCGAGGAGCGCGGCATCGACGTCACCCGGCCCACCACGCTCAACGCCGCCCTAGGCGGCCAGATGAAGCGTGAGCTGCGCCAGCAGATCATGAAGCGCATGGCGCGCAATCTGCCCAACCTGATCCCGTTCATGATCGGCGCCGCCGTCGGCGCCACGATGAACCGCCGCGACACCCGCAAGCTCGCCGACCGGGTCAGGGACGACCTGCGCAAGGACCAGATCCCCTGGGACCGGCTGCCCGCGCTGCCGCCGCTGGAGCAGCCGCTGAACCCGGCCGAGCTGCCCAAGGAGATCGAGGGCCCCTGAGGGAGGGCCCCCGGCCGGTCCGGCGAACGGCTCAGGCGGTCCTGGCGCCGCTCAGCGCCGCCGCCAGGCCTCGCGGGTCCCGGGTGGACAGGTAGACGTACGGAGTCGGGTCCTCCGGGTCCGTGACCTCCACGCGCACCGCCGTCTCCACATAGCCGCGCAGCAGCATGAACGCACGGGCGTCCGCCTTGTGCGTGCGCCACGCCCGCGCCTCCTCCGCGTCCAGCACCTCGGGCTCACCGAGCGCCGACAGCGGGATCCGGGCCTCGCCGGCGACCAGGGACCCCGCCACCACCCGGATCCGGGCCGAGCCGTAGCCGCTCACCACGAGGGCCGCCGCGGCCGTCCCGCCGACCAGCCCCGCGAGCATCGGCAGGGTGCCCAGCGGCAGCAGCATCAGAGCACAGGCGACACCGACCCCGAAGGCGATGAACCACCAGGAGCGGGGCGCGGTGAGACGTTCGTCGAAGGGCGGGGCGGAAGGCTGCATGTCACCAAGCTTGGCACGGCGCGACCGGCACACCGCCGCGCGGGTAAGGTCTGCGCCTGTGAGTGGAACATCAGCAGCTCTGACACCCCCGGCCGACGCTGTCGCGCCGGTCCGGCACCCCGACGCGCCGGCCCCCGGCGAGCTCCTCGGGGCGCACTACGAACACTGTTTCGGCTGCGGCGGGGGACAGCCGCACGGACTGCACCTGATGGCGCGCGCCGGTGAAGGCGTGAGCGTCACCGCCGAGTTCACCGTGCAGCCCGCCCACCAGGGCGCTCCCGGCCTCGCCCACGGAGGCGTCCTCGCCACGGCGCTGGACGAGACGCTCGGCTCGCTGAACTGGCTGCTGCGCACGATCGCGGTGACCGGACGGCTGGAGACCGACTTCGTCCGCCCCGTCCCCGTGGACACCGTGCTGCACCTCGACGCCCGGATCACCGCTGTGCACGGGCGCAAGATCTACTCCACCGCCACCGGCCGGATCGGCGGCCCCGAAGGCCCCGTCGCGGTCCGTGCCGACGCCCTCTTCATCGAGGTCAAGGTCGACCACTTCATCGACAACGGCAGGCCCGCCGAGATCCAGGCCGCCATGTCCGACCCCGACCAGGTCCGGCGCGCCCGCGCCTTCGAGGTGAACCCGTGACCCGCAACCCCGTCGACGTACTGATCCGCCGGACCGACCCGGATGTGCCGATTCCGGCGTACGGGCACCCGGGCGACGCCGGTGCCGACCTGGTGACCACCGAGGCCGCCGAAGTCGCCCCCGGCGAGCGCGTGGTGCTGCCCACCGGGGTCTCGATCGCCCTGCCCGACGGGTACGCCGCGTTCGTGCACCCGCGCTCCGGCCTCGCAGCCCGCTGCGGAGTGGCCCTCGTGAATGCCCCAGGGACGGTTGATGCCGGGTACCGTGGGGAGATCAAGGTGATCGTGGTCAACCTCGATCCACGCGAGAGCGTGCGATTCGAACGGTTCGACCGGATTGCCCAACTGGTTGTCCAGCAGGTCGAGAAGGTGCGCTTCCACGAGGTGGCGGAACTTCCCGGCTCGGCGCGGGCCGAAGGGGGCTTCGGGTCCACCGGCGGCCACGCGTCGGTGGACGGCGCCGAGGGCGGGATCACCCACGGTGGGAACAGCTACGCTTCGGTCGTATCCGACCGGGAAGGACAGTGACGTGTTCGGACGTCGCAAGAAGAGTGGTTCCGCCGAGGACGCGGCGGACGAGGTGCGCGAGGCCGAGCAGGTCGCCGACGAGCCCGAGGACGGCGCTGCCGCCGCCGGGGGCTCTCGTCGGATGAATCTTCCGCCGGCCCCCCGGCCGGACGGACCCTGGGACAGCACCGAGGTCTCCCAGCCCGGCGAGGGCCGGGTCGACCTGGGCGGCATCTTCGTCCCCGGGGTCGAGGGCATGGAACTGCGCGTAGAGGTGGCCGGGGACGCGATCGTCGCCGCCACCGTGGTGCTGCGCGACAGCGCGGTCCAGCTGCAGGCCTTCGCCGCCCCCAAGAAGGAGGGCATCTGGGGCGAGGTCCGCGACGAGATCGCCTCGGGCATCACCCAGCAGGGCGGCGTCATCGACGAGGTCGAGGGACCGCTGGGCTGGGAGCTGCGCGCGCAGGTCCCCGTACAGCTCCCGGACGGCACGGGCGGGGTGCAGCTCGTGCGCTTCGTCGGCGTCGACGGTCCCCGCTGGTTCCTGCGCGGAGTGATCTCCGGCCAGGGCGCCGTCCAGCCGGAGGCCGCCGGACTGCTGGAGACGATCTTCCGGGACACCGTGGTCGTCCGCGGCGACGGCCCGATGGCCCCCCGCGACCCGATCGTCCTCAAGCTCCCCAACGACGCCCAGATGGTGCCCGAGGGCGTGCAGCAGGAGGACCAGGAGAGCTCCCGGTTCTCCGGCGGCATGGGCCAGCTCCAGCGCGGCCCCGAGATCACCGAGGTCCGCTAGCGGCACCTTCCGGTACTCCACAGCGACGGCCGGTGGGCCGCACCCCTTCCCGGGTGCGGCCCACCGGCCGTCGCACGTACCGGCCCCGGCCATTGCCCGGCCGTGTGCCCTACACACATACTTGGCGGGCGACGACGCGGGTCAGACGCGGGCCATGTACGTACGACGGGGGAGCAGCATGACCGAGAGCACCAGCGGGCAGTCCGGCACGGCCCTCGCCGAGGGCCCGGCCCGCAGCGCCATGGTCACGGTCGAGGACCTGCACCGCTCGTACGGCAGCGGAGCGGCGGCCGTGCACGCCCTGCGCGGCGTCTCCTTCGAGATCCCGCGCGGCGAGCTGGTCGCGCTCAAGGGCCGTTCCGGCTCCGGCAAGACCACCCTGCTCAACCTGGTCGGCGGCCTGGACACCCCCGACAGCGGCCGGATCACCGTCGACGGCACCGAGCTGGCGGGCCTCGGCGAGAAGGGCCTGCTGGAGCTGCGCCGGGACCGGGTCGGCTTCATCTTCCAGTCCTTCGGCCTCATCCCGATCCTGACCGCCGCCGAGAACGTCGGCGTACCGCTCCGGCTGCGCAAGGCCGACCCGGCCGAGCGCGACGAACGGGTCGCCCTGCTGCTCTCCCTCGTCGGCCTCGCCGACCACGCCGAGCAGCGCCCCGGAGAGCTCTCCGGAGGCCAGCAGCAGCGCGTCGCCATCGCCCGCGCCCTCGCCAACCGCCCCGCCCTCCTGATCGCCGACGAGCCCACCGGGCAGCTCGACGCCGAGACCGGGCTCGCCGTGATGGAGCTGCTCCGCGCGGTCGTCCGCAGCGAGAACGTCACCGCCCTCGTCGCCACCCACGACCCCCAGCTGCTGGGCCTCGCGGACCGGGTCCTGGAGCTGAGCGACGGCCATATCGTCGAACAGGGCTGAGTCCCCGCTCCCGCACTTCCGGCCTTCCCGGCGCGCATCAGAGTTCCGTCAATACGCCCCTCACCTGCACTCCCGGGACCGAACCACGGCTCACGGCGGAGTAGCGTCGATGGCGGCAGCCGCACCGGGCGCGCCACCGGCCCTCCGCAGGACAGGGCCGGACGGAAGAAGACAATGGGGCCATGGGACGCGGCATACTCCGGATCTACCTGGGCGCGGCACCGGGCGTCGGCAAGACGTACGCGATGCTCTCCGAGGCGCACCGCCGGGTCGAGCGCGGCACCGACTGCGTGGTGGCCTTCGTGGAGCACCACGCCCGCCCGCGTACCGAGGTGCTGCTGCACGGCCTGGAGCAGGTCAGGCGCAGCGAGATCAGCTACCGAGGCGCCGTCTTCACCGAGATGGACGTCGACGCCGTCCTGGAGCGCGCCCCGGCCGTGGCCCTGGTCGACGAGCTCGCCCACACCAACGTCCCCGGCTCCCGCAACGCCAAGCGCTGGCAGGACGTCGAGGAGCTGCTCAAGGCCGGCATCGACGTCATATCCACGGTCAACATCCAGCACCTGGAGTCACTCGGCGACGTCGTCGAGTCGATCACCGGCGTCCGGCAGCGCGAGACGGTCCCCGACGAGGTGGTCCGCCGGGCCGACCAGATCGAGCTGGTCGACATGTCGCCCCAGGCGCTGCGTCGCCGGATGGCGCACGGCAACATCTACCAGCCCGACAAGATGGACGCCGCCCTCTCGAACTACTTCCGCCCCGGCAACCTCACCGCCCTGCGCGAGCTGGCCCTGCTGTGGACCGCCGACCGGGTCGACGAGTACCTCCAGCAGTACCGGGGCGAGCACAACATCCGCACCACCTGGCAGGCCCGCGAACGCATCGTCGTCGGGCTGACCGGCGGGCCCGAGGGCCGCACCCTCATCCGCCGTGCCTCCCGGATGGCGGCCAAGGGCTCCGGCAGCGAGATCCTCGCCGTGTACATCGCCCGCAGCGACGGCCTGACCTCGGCCTCCCCGAAGGAGCTGACCGTCCAGCGGACCCTGGTCGAGGACCTCGGCGGCACCTTCCACCACGTCATCGGCGACGACATACCGGCCGCCCTGCTGGAGTTCGCGCGGGGCGTCAACGCGACCCAGATCGTGCTGGGCTCCAGCCGCCGCAAGACCTGGCAGTACATCTACGGCCCCGGGGTCGGCGCGACCGTCGCCCGCGAGTCCGGACCCGACCTCGACGTCCACATCGTCACGCACGGAGAGGTGGCCAAGGGCCGCGGCCTGCCCATCGCCCGCGGCGCCCGGCTCGGCCGCGCCCGGATCATCTGGGGCTGGCTCGTCGGCGTCGTCGGCCCCGTCCTGCTCGCGGTGGTCCTGCGCTCCATGGAGGACGCTCCCGGCCTCGCCAACGACGTCCTGCTCTTCCTCTTCCTGACGGTGGCCGCCGCCCTGCTCGGCGGCCTGAGACCCGCGCTGGCCTCGGCGGCCGTCGGCTGCCTGCTGCTGAACTACTGGTTCACCCCGCCGACCCGCACCCTGACCGTCCAGGACCCGGAGAACCTCGTCGCCATCGTGATCTTCTTCGCGGTGGCGGTGGCGGTCTCCTCCGTGGTCGACCTGGCGGCCCGGCGCACCCACCAGGCCGCCCGGCTGCGCGCCGAGTCGGAGATCCTCTCCTTCCTGGCCGGCAGCGTGCTGCGCGGCGAGACCGCCCTGGACGCCCTGCTGGAACGGGTCCGCGAGACCTTCGCCATGGAGTCCGTCGCCCTGCTGGAGCGCAGCAGCGACGTCGAGCCGTGGACCTGCGCCGGGTCCGTCGGACCGGCCCCGGTCGCCCGCCCCGACGACGCCGACGTGGACATGCCGGTCGGCGACAACCTGGCCCTCGCGCTCTCCGGCCGGGTGCTGCCCGCCGAGGACCGCCGGGTGCTCGGCGCGTTCGCCGCCCAGGCAGCCGTCGTCCTGGACCGCCAGCGCCTGGTCGGGGAGGCCGAGCAGGCCCGCAGACTTGCCGAGGGCAACCGGATCAGGACCGCCCTGCTAGCCGCGGTCAGCCACGACCTGCGCACCCCGCTGGCCGCCATCAAGGCCGCCGTCAGCTCGCTGCGCTCCGACGACGTCGCCTGGTCCGACGAGGACGAGGCGGAGCTGCTGGAAGGCATCGAGGACGGCGCGGACCGGCTGGACCACCTCGTCGGCAACCTGCTGGACATGTCCCGTCTCCAGACCGGCACCGTGACCCCCCTGATCCGCGAGATCGACCTCGACGAGGTGGTCCCCATGGCGCTCGGCGGCGTCCCCGAGGGCAGCGTCGACCTCGACATCCCCGAGACGCTGCCGATGGTCGCCGTCGATCCCGGGCTCCTGGAGCGGGTCGTCGCCAACATCGTCGAGAACGCCGTCAAGTACAACCCGGGCCGGGAGCCCGTCGCCGTGGCCGCCAGCGCACTCGGCGGCCGGGTCGAGCTGCGGGTTGTGGACCGGGGCCGGGGCGTCCCCGACGAGGCCAAGGAACGCATCTTCGAGCCCTTCCAGCGGTACGGGGACGCCCCGCGCGGCGCCGGAGTGGGGCTCGGCCTCGCCGTCTCCCGGGGCTTCGCCGAGGCCATGGGCGGCACGCTGGACGCCGAGGACACCCCGGGCGGCGGGCTGACCATGGTCCTGACCCTCGCCGCGGCACCGGGCGGCGTCCGGGCCGACCCCGAGCTTCCGGCCCAGGTCACCTCATGACCCACCTCCGGGCGCACCCCGGCCCGCCCCGACGTGTTCCCCAGCTCCTCCCCGTACAACCCGGGCAGCCAGTGCAGCCCGTACAGCCCGCACAGCAGAAAGGCAGGTCCGCGATGACCAGGGTGCTTGTGGTCGACGACGAGCCGCAGATCGTCCGCGCCCTCGTGATCAACCTGAAGGCCCGCCAGTACGAGGTCGACGCCGCGCCCGACGGGGCGACCGCCCTCCAGCTCGCCGCCGCCCGCCACCCCGATGTCGTCCTCCTCGACCTCGGGCTGCCCGACATGGACGGGGTCGAGGTGATCAGGGGCCTGCGCGGCTGGACCCGGGTCCCGATCCTGGTCCTCTCCGCGCGGCAGACCTCCGACGAGAAGGTGGAGGCGCTGGACGCCGGGGCCGACGACTACGTCACCAAACCGTTCGGCATGGACGAGCTGCTGGCCCGGCTCCGCGCCTCCGTACGCCGGGCGGAGCCGGTCGGCCAGGAGGGCGGCACCGAGGACATCGCCCTCGTCGAGACCGCCGACTTCACCGTCGACCTGGCGGCGAAGAAGGTGCACCGGGGAGGCCGCGACGTACGCCTCACCCCCACCGAATGGCACCTGCTGGAGGTCCTCGTCCGCAACGCGGGCCGCCTGGTCAGCCAGAAACAGCTCCTCCAGGAGGTCTGGGGCCCCTCCTACGGCACCGAGACCAACTATCTGCGCGTCTACATGGCCCAGCTGCGCCGCAAGCTGGAGGCGGACCCCTCGCACCCCCGCCACTTCGTCACCGAACCGGGCATGGGGTACCGGTTCGAGCGCGACTGACCCCGCACCGGCTCACCCTTTCGAGTGATCATCGCGGCCCCGCGTGTACCACCCGCAGGACCGGTACTCTTCGGGTATGAGTGCTGTTTCCCGATCCGAGAAAGCCGGGAAGGCCGGGAAGGCGGCGAAGCCTTCCGGGCGCTTCCGCCGTATGCTCGACCGGCTCTCCAGTTCCCAGGAGGACCTGGAGTCCCAGGAGCTGCGGGAGGACGCGCAGGCCACCGGGTGCACCCGGATCTCCGAGTGCTCCGACCGGCAGATCGTGAAGGTGGCTGGTACGTTGCGGACCGTCACCCTCCGCCCCCGGGCCGGAGTGCCCGCCCTGGAGGCGGAGCTCTTCGACGGCACCGAGCCGCTGGACGTGGTCTGGCTCGGCCGTCGCTCCATCGTCGGGATAGAGCCCGGCCGCAGGATCATCGCCTCGGGGCGGGTTGCCATGAGCCACGGCCGCCGGGTGCTGTTCAACCCCACATACGAACTCCGACCGCTCGGCAAGGAGTAGCCGGTGACGTCTCTCGACAAGCCGACGTCCGACACGGACCAGCCCCACCGCACCGACCCGCAGCACACCGGCGGGAGGCACGCCGCCCAGCAGGACGCGGAGTCGAAGACCGTCACCGAGGCCGCCCTCTTCGAGGCCTTCGGCGGGGTGCGCGGCATGGTGGAGACAGTCCTCCCCGGGCTGCTCTTCGTCACGATATTCACCATCAACAAGAACCTGAACGCCTCGGCCATCGCGGCCCTGGCGGTGTCCCTGGTCCTCGTCGTCGTCCGGCTGATCCGCCGGGACACCGTCAAGCACGCCTTCAGCGGCGTCTTCGGGGTGGCCTTCGGCGTCCTCTTCGCGAAGATGACGGGCGACGCCAAGGACTTCTATCTGCCGGGCATGCTCTACACCCTGGGCCTGTCGGTCGCCTACATCGCCACCGCCGCCGCCGGCGTACCCCTGATCGGTCTGATCCTCGGTCCGGTCTTCAAGGAGAACCTCTCCTGGCGGACCCGTAACCCGGGCCGGAAGAAGGCCTACACCAAGGCCAGCTACGCCTGGGGCTTCATCCTGCTGGCCAAGTGCGCGATCCTCTTCCCGCTCTACTGGTGGGCCGACACCACCCAGTTCGGCTGGGTGCTCATCGCGCTGAAGATCCCGCCGTTCCTGCTCGCGGTCTACCTGACCTGGATCTTCCTCGCGAAGGCGCCGCCGCCCATCGACGTCTTCGCCGAGATGGAGGCCGAGGAACAGGCCGAGAAGGAGCGCAAGGCGCAGGCCGCCGCAGCGGTCCGCGACCCGGAGGCCTGACCTCCGCACGCTGCACGAGAAGGGGCCCGGAACCGCTGAGCGGTTCCGGGCCCCTTCGCAGGGTGGATCGCTCAGTCGTCCTCGGGACTCCGCCGGACCGACAGCAGATCCTCCAACTGCTCCTCGCGCGCCTGGGCGGCCACGAACAGCAGTTCGTCCCCGGCCTCCAGGGACTCCTCGGGGCTCGGCGTCAGCACCCGCGTACCCCGGATGATCGTCACCAGCGAGGTGTCCGCGGGCCAGGCCACATCCCCGACCCGGATGCCGGCCAGCGCCGACTCCGGCGGCAGGGTCAGCTCCACCAGGTTGGCGTCGCCGTGGCTGAAGCGCAGCAGCCGGACCAGATCACCGACGCTCACCGCCTCCTCGACCAGGGCCGACATCA
Source organism: Streptomyces globisporus C-1027 (assembly GCF_000261345.2). NCBI lineage: Bacteria > Bacillati > Actinomycetota > Actinomycetes > Kitasatosporales > Streptomycetaceae > Streptomyces > Streptomyces globisporus. Next base: position 6,167,679 of record NZ_CP013738.1, read on the forward strand.
GACGCGGCGTCGAGACGGCGACGTCCACGCCCCAGGACTCGTTGAACAGCCACTCGTTCTTCGGGTTGTTCACCCGGGCCACCACGCGCGGCACGCCGTACTCGGTCTTGGCGAGCAGCGAGACGACCAGGTTCACCTTGTCGTCCCCGGTCGCGGCGATCACCACGTTGCACCGCTGCAGCGCCGCCTCGTCCAGCGACGTGATCTCACAGGCGTCCGCGAGCAGCCACTCGGCCATCGGCACCCGCTCCACCGAGATGGCGGTCGGCGCCTTGTCGATCAGCAGCACCTCGTGCCCGTTCTCCAGCAGCTCGGCGGCGATGGAGCGGCCCACCGCGCCCGCCCCGGCAATCGACACACGCATCAGTGACCGTCCTCCTCGGGACCCTGGGCGAAGGCCTCTTCGACCTGGGCGATCTCGTCCGTACGCATCATCACGTGGACCAGGTCGCCTTCCTGGAGGACAGTCTGCGAGGTCGGCAGTATGGCCTCGCCCAACCGGGTGAGGAAGGCCACCCGGACCCCCGTCTCCTCCTGGAGCGTGCTGATCTTGTGCCCGATCCAGGACGGCGTCGTGTGCACCTCGGCGAGCTGCACGCCCCCGCTCGGATCGCGCCACAGCGGCTCCGCGCCCGACGGCAGCAGCCGCCGCAGCATCTGGTCCGCCGTCCAGCGCACCGTCGCCACGGTGGGGATGCCGAGGCGCTGGTAGACCTCGGCGCGCCGGGGGTCGTAGATGCGCGCCGCGACGTTCTCGATGGAGAACATCTCGCGGGCCACCCGGGCCGCGATGATGTTGGAGTTGTCGCCGCTGCTGACCGCGGCGAACGCCCCGGCGTCCTCGATCCCCGCCTCGCGGAGGGTGTCCTGGTCGAAGCCGACCCCGGTGACCCGGCGACCGCCGAACCCTGACCCGAGACGGCGGAACGCCGTCGGGTCCTGGTCGATCACCGCGACGGTGTGCCCCTGCTGTTCGAGGGTCTGCGCGAGAGCGGCACCGACGCGCCCGCAGCCCATGATGACGATGTGCACTGTGCGCCTACCCCGCCGTCCTGGTCATCCGGCTGACCTGCGAAAACACGCTGCTCACACTTCTCTCTCGGCTTGCTGGGCAAACAAGGCGGCACACACCCGCGGTGTGGCCCGAAGACGAGCTTAAGCGCCGGGGAGGTCACTCCCTCATCCGCGTGTCCGCATCCGCGCGCACTCCGGTAAAGGAAAAGCAAAACAGGGAGAACGGGTGCAAGGATCGCGTTAAAGAATGCAGCGGTGTTCTCCTCCGACCGCAGGAGATTGCGGGGCCACGTCGAAAGGCCGTGCGTTTCGGCCACGGGCTCCGCTTACGATCCTCTGCGTGTCCAAACTGACCGACCTGCCCAAACGGATCCTGATCGGGCGAGCGCTGCGCAGCGACAAGCTCGGGGAGACCCTGCTCCCCAAGCGCATCGCGCTGCCCGTCTTCGCGTCCGACCCGTTGTCCTCGGTGGCGTACGCACCCGGAGAAGTCCTCCTCGTGCTGTCCATCGCGGGGGTGTCGGCGTACCACTTCAGCCCCTGGATCGCCGTCGCGGTCGTCGTCCTCATGTTCACGGTCGTCGCCTCCTACCGGCAGAACGTCCACGCCTACCCGAGCGGCGGCGGCGACTACGAGGTCGCGACCACCAACCTCGGCCCCAGGGCCGGACTGACCGTCGCCAGCGCCCTGCTCGTCGACTACGTCCTCACCGTCGCCGTGTCGATCTCCTCCGGCGTCGAGAACCTCGGCTCCGCGATCCCGTTCGTCATCGAGCACAAGACGCTCTGCGCCATCGGCGCCATCGTCCTGCTCACCCTGATGAATCTGCGCGGAGTGAAGGAGTCGGGGAAGCTCTTCGCCATCCCCACTTATCTCTTCGTGGCCGGCGTCTTCCTGATGATCCTGTGGGGCGCCTTCCGCGGACTGATCCTCGGCGACACGATGCACGCCCCCACCTCCGACCTGGAGATCAAGCCCGAACACGAGGGGCTGGCCGGCTTCGCGCTCGTCTTCCTGCTCCTGCGGGCGTTCTCCTCCGGCTGCGCCGCCCTCACCGGCGTCGAGGCGATCAGCAACGGGGTGCCCGCGTTCCGGAAGCCGAAGAGCGGCAACGCCGCGACGACCCTCGCCCTGATGGGCCTGTTCGCCGTCACCATGTTCTGCGGCATCATCGGGCTGGCCCTGGTCACCGACGTCAAGATGGCCGAGAACCCGGCCGTCGACCTGATCCGCGACGGTGTCCCGGTCGGCGCGGGCTTCACCCAGGACCCGGTCATCGCCCAGGTGGCCGAGGCGGTCTTCGGCCACGGCTCCTTCCTCTTCATGGTCCTCGCGGCCGCCACCGCGCTGGTCCTCTTCCTGGCCGCGAACACCGCGTACAACGGCTTCCCGCTGCTCGGCTCGATCCTCGCCCAGGACCGCTACCTGCCGCGCCAGCTCCACACCCGCGGCGACCGCCTCGCCTTCTCCAACGGCATCGTGCTGCTGGCGGGCGCCGCGATGCTGCTCGTCGGGATCTACGGAGCCGACTCCACGAAGCTGATCCAGCTCTACATCGTCGGGGTGTTCGTCTCCTTCACCCTCAGCCAGACCGGCATGGTGCGGCACTGGAACCGGCTGCTCGCCGATGAACGGGACCAGGCCAGGCGCCGCCACATGATCCGCTCCCGCGCCATCAACGCGTTCGGCGCGTTCTTCTGCGGCGTGGTCCTGGTGATCGTCCTGGCCACCAAGTTCACCCACGGCGCCTGGGTGGCCCTGCTCGGCATGGTCATCTTCTACGGCACGATGACCGCGATCCGGAAGCACTACGACCGGGTCGCCGCCGAGATCGCCCCCGACGAGACCCCCGCCGACGAGAGCGTGCGCCCCTCCCGCGTCCACGCCATCGTCCTCGTCTCCAAGCTCCACCGCCCCACGCTGCGCGCCCTCGCGTACGCCCAGCTGATCCGCGCCGACCAGTTGGAGGCGCTCTCCATCAGCGTCGACCCGGACGAGACGAAGGCACTGCGCGAGGACTGGGAGCGGCGCGCCATCAACGTCCCCCTCAAGATCCTCGACTCGCCCTACCGCGAGGTGACCCGCCCGGTCATCGAGTACGTGAAGGGCCTGCGCCGCCAGAGCCCGCGCGACGTGATCAGCGTCTACATCCCCGAGTACGTGGTCGGGCACTGGTACGAGCACCTGCTGCACAACCAGAGCGCCCTGCGGCTGAAGGGCCGGCTGCTCTTCACGCCCGGCGTCATGGTGACCTCCGTCCCGTACCAGCTGCAGTCCTCGGAGGCGGCGAAGAAGCGGGCCCGCAAGCGCGCGGACTGGAGCGCTCCGGGGTCGGTGCGCCGGGGCCCGGTGGAGCGGGGGAACCGCAAGGGATGAGGGCGGGGGAGGACGGGGACAGACGGAGAGGCGTGGGCCCGAACGTGGTAACCACCCTCACCAGTCCCACGTAGACTGGTGGGCTGTTGTCCGGCAGCAGTTCGACGCCCACCCTCTTCCTCCCCTTCCTCCCTGGAGCCTCCCCTCATGCAGAACGAACCCACGTCGTCGCTGGTCGGGGAGGAGTACGAGGTCGAGGTCGGCCCCGTCGCACACGGCGGCCACTGCATCGCCCGGACCGCTGAGAACCAGGTGCTCTTCGTCCGCCACACGCTTCCCGGCGAGAAGATCATCGCCAAGGTGACGGACGGCGACACGGACTCGCGTTTCCTGCGCGCCGACGCCGTACGCATCCTCGAACCGTCCAAGGACCGCGTCGAGGCGCCCTGCCCGTACGCGGGCCCCGGCATGTGCGGCGGCTGCGACTGGCAGCACGCGAAGCCGGGCGCGCAGCGCAGGCTCAAGGGCGAGGTGATCGCCGAGCAGCTCCAGCGCCTGGCGGGCCTGACCCCCGAGGAGGCCGGCTGGGACGGCACGGTGATGCCGGCGGACGGCGACAAGCTCCCGGCGGGCGAGGTGCCGGCCTGGCGCACCCGCGTCCAGTACGCCATCGACGCCGACGGCCGGGCGGGCCTGCGCAAGCACCGCTCGCACGACGTGCAGCCGATCGACCACTGCCTGATCGCGGCGCCGGGCGTCTCGGAGCTGGGCGTCGAGAAGCGGGAGTGGCCGCAGATCGCCGCGGTGGAGGCCATCACCGCCACCGGCTCGAACGACCGCCAGGTCATCCTCACCCCGAAGCCCGGCGGCCGGCTCCCCCTGGTCGAGCTGGACAAGCCGGTCTCCGTACTCCGCGTCGACGAGAAGGACGGCGGCGTCCACCGCGTCCACGGCCGCGCCTTCGTCCGCGAACGCGCCGACGACCGCACGTACCGCGTCGGCTCCGGCGGCTTCTGGCAGGTCCACCCGCAGGCGGCCAACACCCTGGTCCGCGCGGTCATGCAGGGCCTGCTGCCCCGCAAGAACGACACGGCCCTCGACCTCTACTGCGGCGTCGGCCTCTTCGCCGGCGCCATCGGCCAGCGCCTCGGCGAGAAGGGCGCCGTCCTCGGCATCGAGTCCGGCAAGCGCGCGGTCGAGGACGCCCGCCACAACCTGAAGGACCTGGACCGGATCCGCATCGAACACGGCAAGGTCGACCAGGTCCTGCCCCGAACGGGCATCACGGAGTGCGACCTGATCGTCCTGGACCCGCCGCGCGCGGGCGCGGGCAAGCAGGTGGTCAAGCACCTGTCGGGCCTGGGCGCCCGCAAGATCGCCTACGTTGCGTGCGACCCGGCGGCTCTGGCCCGGGACCTGGCGTACTTCCGGGAGGGCGGGTACCGGGTGCGGACGCTGCGGGCGTTCGATCTGTTTCCGATGACGCATCATGTGGAGTGCGTGGCGATTCTGGAGCCGGCTGGGAAGGGTCGCTGACCTGAGGTTTGTGAGGGTGGGGCTGAGATTCGAAGTCTTTCCCTGGAGGAAACAGTTCGAGGCGTGATGGCCTGGCTCTGTGGGCTCTGGCCTCGGCTTTTCCGGCGCAGCGGCTGATTGTCGCCTGGTCTGCGGATGGGGTGCCCTGGAAGTCGTGACGCTGAAACGACGCTCGTTCTGACGGGCTTGCAGGTGGGGTCGTACGTGGCCACGGGTGGCTTTCAACGGGTGTCGGCCCCCGTACAGCAGATGTCGAACCAGATCCTCGGCGGCCGTGACACGGCCGAGGCGCCGCGCGCATAGGAGGCAGGCTCTCGGCGCCGGAGGTCCGCAGACTCGGCGAGGAGGCGCTACCCGCGCTTCCGTCCGCCTACGACGACTGCGGCGCAGTCGATGACCTGCTGGCCGTCGCCGCCCGGGAGAAGCAGTTGGCCCCCAGGCTTGAACTCGCCCATGCGGAATGGATCTCCCGGACCGCTGCACATCTGGTGGCTGGCGTCGAGGATGCAGCGAGGTCGGGCTTTGCGCAGGAGGAGTTCTCGCGGGCCTCACCGGCCGAGGCCCGGCGGGCGTGGCAGAGGTGGCAGCGATGCCCCAAGGAGAGGCGAAGAGACCTGGGGCGGAAGCGGAACTCACGCTGCCAGGATCGGAGTTCACATCCCCCATTCGAGCCGCATTCCCGACGGTGCCGGAGGACTGGTGGAGACCGTCGTCAACTGCCCTCTGTGGATGGATCCGGTCGCCCACGGCGGGACCCCGATGAACCGTGCGTTGCAGTACGCGGAGGGGCTCGTCGCCGGCTGGACCGAGCGGTATCCGGCCGGATTCCCGCCCATCGTCATCAACCTGACGGACGGCGAGTCGACCGACGGCGACCCCACCGCGGCCGCTGAGGCCGTCACCTCCCACGCCACAGCGGACGGAGCAGCGCTGCTGTTCAACCTGCATGTCTCCGCCGCAGGCGGTACACCGACCGCGTTCCCCGACTTGGCGGACACCCTTCCGGACAGTTATGCCCGGACCCTGTTCAGCATGTCCAGCCCGCTGCCGAGCCACATGCGCTCGTACGCGGCCTCGCAGGGGCAGCGGGTCAGCGAGACAACTCGCGGTTTCGTCTACAACGCCGACATCACCACGGTCGTCCAGTTCCTCGACATCGGCACCCGGGCCACCGAACTGCGGTGACGACCTCCACTTCCTGCGTGTACGTCACGCACCTGGTGGCCCCCAAGAAGGGAAGCACGGCAGCGGAATGTGAGGACGCCGTGGCCGTGCTTCCCGGGTATCCGCACGATCACATGCTGCAGGAGCCATTCGCGGCAGGTGTCTGCGACGGAGCCACGGAAAGCGCACTGGCCAAGGACTGGGCCAGGCTGCTGTCCCGTGCCGCGGCCGAGCACGCGATGGTGTTGCCGGACGCGCTCGCGGGCGGAACCGCCTTCGAGCAGTTCGCAGCGGCCGTGGTGGCCCGGTGGGATCCCTGGCTGGCCGACTACACACTGGCTCGCCAGGCAGAAGAGCGTCCACTGAAGTGGTACGAGCACACCAAGCTCGCGGAGGGTGCCTACGCGACGCTGCTCACGGTGCGCGTCGACCCGGAGAGCGGAGCCCACGACGGCGAAGCGGCACCGTCCTGGCGGTGGCGTGCCGCTGCGCTGGGGGACAGCTGCTTGTTCCACCTGCGCGACAACCAGCTGATACAGACGTTCCCGGTGTCGGCCGTCGAGGAATTCGGCACCACTCCCGATCTCTTCGGCAGCCGCAACCGTGACGCCGCGCTACTTGCCGACCGCACGAGATTCACCGGAGGGAACTGTTGCCCGGGGGACCGCCTGCTTCTGATGACGGATGCCCTGGCCGCTTGGCTCATGTCGGCTCCGGACCAGGCCGACGCCGTCGGCCAGCTCCTGGAGTACGCCGGGCCCGATGACCTGGACGATTTCAACAACTGGCTGAACGGGTTACGGGACAGCCGGCAGTTGCGCAACGACGATGTGGCACTCGTACGGATCGATTTCGAGGGACGGTGAACACGGGCCCGGCCGCCGGTTCGCAGCGCCGGTTTCCCAGCGGCGCCGAGTACGCGGAAGCCCTGCAGCACACCCAGCTGTGCTTCCACCATCCGGAACTCAGGGGCGCCCGGCCCGAGTTGACCGGACTCGGCCTGCCGCGCCCCATCTCCGGCGCCTTCGCCAGCGTCTTTTCCCTGACCTCGCCCTCATCGGGCCGCCGGTACGCGGTCAAATGCTTCACCCGTCACGTCCCGGACCAGGAACGCCGGTACGAGGCCATCAGCACCCGACTCGCCCTGCTCGATCCGGCGGAGCTCTCCCAGCCGTGGAACCTCGGCTTCGAGTACCTTCCCGACGCCATTAGCGTCGGGCGGGAACGCTACCCGGTCCTCAAGATGGAGTGGGCCGAGGCCGTCACCCTGTCCTCCTGGCTCGACGACAACCACGCGGACCGGATCGCCGTCGATCGCCTGGCCGACCGGTTCGAGGAACTGACCCGGGACCTGGCGAACCACCAGATTGCCCATGGTGATCTGCAGCACGGCAACCTGCTCGTGGCGAGTGACGACACTTTGCGGCTGGTCGACTACGACGGCATGTACGTCCCGGCACTGGCTGGCCTGGGCGGGACCGAGCGAGGGCACCGGAACTATCAGTCGCCCCTACGAGGGAACGACGACTTCGGAGTGGACATTGACCGGTTCTCGGCTTGGGTCATCTTCCTCTCGTTGAAGGCGATCGCCTCCGAACCGGCCCTGTGGTCCCGGTTGCACGAGCCCAGCGGCGAGTTTCTCCTGCTCACCGAGGACGATTTCACGAGCCCGGCCGGGTCCGCACGACTGCAGACACTGCTCACTCATCCCGACCGCATGGTGAGCGGACTCGCCGACCAGGTGCGGACTCTAGCCTGCCAGCCCCTGGACATGCTGCCGCCGCTCACCCTGGCCGTGCCCAGGCAGCGCCAAGCCGCAACGGTCATCACGGACAATGCTGTTCACAGCGGAGCCGCCGCCGCAGGTACGGGCGGTCTGCCCGGCTGGATGGCGGGACACGTCACCTCTACGGTGTCGCCCCCGCAGCCCGCGCCCTCGGTCGTCTCACCGGACAGATTCCAGGTCAGGACGCTGCTGGATGTCGTGGTAGCCGTTGTCTGGCCCCTGATGCTGGCAGTGACCGTACTGGCCCTTGTTGTGGGCCTCTCGACAGTCCCTTTCGGTCCGGCAGTCCCGGTGCTCGCCGCCGCCGCGTTTTCGGTGTTCGGGCGGGCTCGCCGCATTGAACGGGCTCAGAAACGGGCCGTTCTCTCCGGGCTCACAGCAGAATTGGACCAGCTCGACGACCCGGCCAAGGCCGAGCGGAAGCTACGCAAGGACCGGGCGAAGCTCGACGCCGCAGAGACGAAGCGCACCGCGGACCACCCACGAGAACAGAGCAAGCTCACCGCGAGCTACCACGGCGAGCTCCAGCAGATCGAGAAGCGCAGGATCCGTAAGCGGCAGGAGTTGGACAAAAAGATCGCCGGGCTTTCAGCGGAGCGAGGGAAAGAATTACGAACGGCGCTTGCCGCCCGGCAGTCCGCCTACGTGAGGGACCGTCTCGGACGACAGCTGATCGCCCAGAATCCGCCATACGGCATCGGACCGAAGCTGGCCGCGCGACTTGCGGCAGCAGGAGTCCGTACCGCAGCCGACTTCACCGGATGCCGAACCGTGCACAATGCGCACAACAATAGTGTCGGTGCCCAACTGGTGCTCAGCAACGGCCGCCGTATCGACGTCCAGGGCATCGGTGAGACCAAGGCCATCGCGCTCGATGCCTGGCGCAGACAACTGGTCGCCGCTGCCGAAGCCGGTCAGCCCACCGCGCTCACCGCACAAGAACGGCACTCGATCGACCAGGGCATCGAGGTCCGGCGCAGTCGCCTCACCGCTGAACTCCGCTCCGTGGACGCGGCAGCTGAAGCCTCACGGACGAAGGCACAGAAGGAGCTGGAGGACGGCCAGGCGCGGCTCACCCGGGAGAACACCCTGGCCGGCGAGCGGGCCCGCAGACAGCGGCAGGAGTTCAGTCGGCGCGCGGTTACGCTCCAGCAGGTCAGTGCGCGCCATGCGGCGCTGACCTCCGCTGTGGAGACTGCTGAGGCACACCGGCGCAGGCTGTCCCTCACGCGATACCTGCGATTCCCCTACACCGGTCGCTGAACCGAGCCCCTGGAATGCGCGATGTCGCATCCACGGTCGACCTCGTGCTCGATACGGTCGAAGGCGCGCATCGCTACGGAAATGGGATCGCAGTGGCTCAGACCGTGGAGGAGCGCACAGTGATGTCCGGAGGGGGCGGGCTCCATCGGAAGCCTTTCTCGTGGAGGAGGGGCTTAGCCTCGGCGTTTCAGTTGGAGCTGGTGGGCGGCCGCCGGTGTAGCGCGTGGACTCCGTTGCCGTGAGCAGCGGCGTCGGGGGTGCGGGATTGGCCGGATCTGGGTTCGCTCACGCTTATACATCAGTCTGGTACATACGCTATCCTTGGTACATGTCTATGAAGCGGACCAACGTCTATGCGGACCCAGAGGACCTCGCCATCATCAAGGAGGCCGCCAAGCGGCGCGGCATAAGCGAGGCAGAGATCATCCGGCAGGGCATCCACCTCGCGGCCATGGCGAACCGTGTCTGGGGCGAGCCTCTCTTCTCCCGTACTTTCGAGGGTGCCGGTCGCACCCTCGGCAAGAGCGAGGTGCGCGACACTGTGGCCGACGCCGTACGCCGCGAGACCGAGGCCGGTACTGGCGCGTGATCATCGTCATCGCGGACACCTCCGGGCTCCTCGCGGCCCTCGACTCCAACCACCCCGAGCATCAAGCGTCCAATGAAGCGATCATGGCCGCCGGCCTGCTGGTGATGTCACCCCTGCTGCTTGCGGAGATCGATCACGTAGCCACCCGTGAACTCGGCCGTGAGGCTGCGCTCAGCGCGGTCGACGACATCCGGACCTGGATGCGGCGCGGTCGCATCGCTCTCCCTGAGATCACAGAGGACCACCTGGGAGTCGCCCAGTCCGTGCGTGCCCGTTACCGGGGCCTCGACCTCGATCTGGCCGACGCTGTGAATGTGGCCCTAGCAGCCGATTACGACACCGATGCCGTTCTCACTCTCGACCGCCGCGATTTCCGTGCGGTGCGCCCGCTCGGCCGCCACAAGGCGTTCCGGGTGCTCCCGGACGATCTTCCTCTGTGAAGCTGGCGGCCTACGCCTGAGGCGTCGTCTTCGTCGGCCGTGACGCTCATTTGACGCTCAGGGCGTCCTCAAGAAGGGATGCGAGCCAGAAAAGCGCTTCTGACCTGGGGTTTCTGGATCCCGTCCGGGCCGACACCTTTCCGATGACGCATCATGTGGAGTGCGTGGCGATTCTGGAGCCTGCTGAGAAGGGCCGCTGACCTGCTGTTTTAGCGAGTGTGCGTTACGGGCGATATCTCGACGCATGTTCGACGCGCGTGACGCACGCTTGACGCATGAACTGATGGAGCATCAGGCGTTTCTGTGCCCAGGTGGCGATCCGTCAGGTGTGGTCTGTGGGTCTCTGGTCCTGCTGACTTTGGGGCCGAGGGTGAGCCCGGTTCGCGGACGGCTTCACGGTGGCGAGGTACGGCTCAAGATCTGCGCGCTGGGGTGCGGCGGAGGGGGTAGCTTCGGCGCCGAGGCGGCTTTGGTGAGTTGCTGAAGGTGGGCGTTTGTGAACGCGAGCCACTCCTCGATCTCGGTCTTTCCCTGCCCGGGTGGCAGGGATGCGCTGTGGTCGCGTACTGCTGTGACGAATTCGGTCAGGCGCTTGGCTTCTGCCATGCGTCTGTCTGTTTTCCGAGGTGCTGGACACGATAGGCGTGTGCGGCATGGGCTAGGCGTAAGGCGTTCTTCCGTGCTGAGCTGCCTCCTGGGCTTGCTGGTCTGCGTGACGACTGTGTTGCCGTTGTCGGGCTGCCCGACTGCTGGTCACGGAGGCGCCGCGCCGGCTGCTCGTCCGTCCTGCCGAGTTGCTTGTCCAAAGTATGCCCGTTCGCCATGTACTCGTTGGCGGCGAGGTTCAGGTCGTGGTCGCCGTTCGAATCGATCTTCAGCCAGACCTTCGAGTTCTTGAATTCCTGCAGGCCGGGATGCCGAAGCAGCGTGAACGAGCGACGGCGACCTCGAACTTGGGTGTACTCCGGAATGCTGTGTCCAGCGGCCCTCGCAGACCCTCCCCGCGCGTGGTGAGAGGAGAGGTCCCGTACACGTCGGTCGAACCACCGGAACCACCGCCGCGCCGTGATCAACGGGCCCCTGTCCCGGATCCGGTGCGGTGTTCCCGCCCTCGGGGGCCCCCGCCCTTGGAGGCCCCCCCGCCCTCACCCCGGCTGCCAGACGCGGGACAGAGCCGTCGCCGTGAGCACTTCCTCGGGCGGGCCCTGGCCGGTCAGCCGTCCGTCGGCCAGGAGCAGGCAGGCGTCGGCCGAGCGGGCGGCCTCCAGGTCGTGGGTGGCCTGGACGACGGTCGTGCCGTCGGCGACCAGGTCCGTCAGCAGGGCCGTGATCCGGTTCCGGGCCTCGGGGTCGAGTCCGGTCGTCGGCTCGTCCAGGAGCAGCAGGTCGGACTGCTGGGCCAGGCCCTGGGCGATCAGTACGCGTTGGCGTTGCCCGCCGGAAAGCTCGCCGAGCTGGCGGCCGGCGAGTTCGGCGACGCCCAGGCGTTCCATGGCGGAGTCGACCACGGTCCGGTCCTTCCGGGACAGCCGTCGCCAGAGGCCCCGCTCTCCCCAGCGGCCCATCTCGACGGTCTGTCGTGCGGTGAGGGGGAGTGCGTCGCCGACGGCGCCGCGCTGCGGGACGAATGCCGGTGGGCTGCCCTCCGCGTACCGGAGCCGTCCTGATGTGGCATCGATCACTCCGGCGAGCACGCCGAGCAGCGTGGACTTGCCGCTGCCGTTCGGTCCGACCAGCGCGGTCATCGCCAACGCCGGTATGAACGCAGTGAGTTGGTGGAGTACCTGGCGGCCGGGATAGCCCGCGTTCAGCTCGTGGAAACGGACGCGCTCTCTCCGTCGTTCGTCGCCGGGCGAAGCCGCCCCCTTGTTATTGAACATGATTGTCATTGTAGTGTCATCGCATGGAGTGGTTGACGGCCCCCTTCGAGGCGGCCTTTGTGCAGCGTGCCCTGTGGGCCGGGGTCCTGGTGTCGGCGATATGCGCCCTGGCCGGGACGTGGGTGGTGCTGAGGGGGATGGCCTTCCTCGGTGACGCCATGTCCCACGGACTCCTGCCGGGCGTCGCCGTCGCCGCGTTGTTCGGCGGCAACCTCCTGGTGGGAGCGGTGGCGAGCGCCGCCGTCATGACCGTCGGCGTCACCGCCCTCAGCCGCACCCCACGGCTGTCCCAGGACACCGGCATCGGCCTGCTCTTCGTCGGGATGCTGTCCCTGGGCGTCATCATCGTGTCGCGCTCGCAGTCGTTCGCCGTGGACCTCACCGGCTTCCTCTTCGGCGACGTACTCGCCGTGCGCGAGAGCGATCTGGTCCTCCTCGGGGTGGCGTTCCTGCTGGCGCTGGCCGTCTCCGTGCTCGGCCACCGCGCCTTCCTGGCCCTCGCGTTCGACGAGCGCAAGGCCCGGACCCTCGGCCTGCGCCCCCGACTCGCACACGCCGTGCTGCTCGGCCTGCTGGCCCTGGCCATCGTCGCCTCCTTCCACATCGTGGGCACGCTGCTCGTCCTCGGCCTGCTCATCGCCCCGCCCGCGGCGGCCCTGCCCTGGGCGCGAAGCGTCCACGCGGTCATGGCCCTTGCCGCGGTCCTCGGTGCGGCTGCCACCTTCGGCGGCCTGCTGCTCTCCTGGCATCTGCGCACAGCGGCCGGCGCGACCGTCTCGGCCCTCGCGGTCAGCCTCTTCTTCCTGTCCCACCTGGCGTCCGGGCTCCGCCGTCGACGTCGTACACGCCGCACCGGCGACCCCGCCCATGCCGTCGCGTTCACCGCGAACGCCCCCACGACCCGACCGAACGAAACCTGAGGCGATCCCCCTTGTCCGTCCGAACGCATGGCGCGCCCCTGGCGTCCGCACTCCTGTCCGTGGTCCTGCTGACCGCGGGCTGCGCGGGGCAGGACGACGCCAAGTCCCCGTCCGACAGCACTGATACGCCGACCGTTCCCCACGGTTACGTCGAAGGCGCCGCCGAAGCCGCCGAGCAGCAGTCCCGGCTCCTCCTCGGTGACGCCGACTCGGGCGACACCCGCGTGCTGGACCTGATCACCGGCAGAACCCACGACACCGCGCGCAGAGCCGGTGTCACCGCCCTCACCACGGACGGCCGCTTCGGCTTCTTCCACGGCGCGGACAGCACCCAGGTCCTCGACAGCGGCGCGTGGATGGTCGACCACGGAGACCACGTGCACTACTACCGCGCGAAGATCAAGGAGGTGGGCGAGCTCCAAGGCGGCGCCGGCACGAGCATCCGCAGCGACAAAGGCGTCACCGTCGTGACGGCGGCCGACGGGAAGGCGAGGGCGTACCACCGCGCGGAGCTGGAGAAGGGCACCCTCGGTACTCCGGACCGACTCCCGGGCACCTACGGCGGACCCGTCGTGCCGTACGCCGAACACCTGGTCACCCTCACGCGCGACGGCGACGCCCAGGCCGTGGTCCTCGACCGGTCCGGCAAGCGCGTCGCCGCTTTGGAGTCCGCGTGCGAGGACCCGAAGGGCGACGCGGTCACCCGGCGGGGCGTCGTCCTCGGCTGCGCCGACGGCGCTCTGCTCGTCCGCCAGGACGACGGCACCTTCACCGCCGAGAAGATCCCGTACGGCGAGGACGTGCCGGACACGGAGCGGGCCGCGGAGTTCCGGCACCGCCCGGGCAGCACCACACTCACGGCGCACGCGGGCAGGAACGCCGTCTGGGTCCTCGACATCACCGAGCGGGCCTGGAAACGCGTGGAGACCGGGCCCGTGGTAGCCGCCAACACCGCGGGCGAGGGCGCTCCACTCGTCGTCCTGGAGAGCGACGGAGCCCTGCACGGCTACGACATATCCACCGGCGAGGAGACCACCGCCACCGCGCGTCTGCTGAAGGACGTCCCCCGCACCGCCGCCGGCCGCACCGGGACACCGGTGATCGAGGTCGACCGGAGCCGCGCCTACCTCAACGACCCTGAAGGCAAGCGCGTGTACGAGATCGACTACAACGACGACCTCCGGGTCGCCCGCACCTTCGACCTGGACGTCCGGCCCTCCCTGATGGTGGAGACCGGCCGATGAGCGTACGCGTGAGGGCGGCGCGGCTGCGTGCCCTGCTGCTGACCCTGGTCGCCTTCCTCGTCGTCGCCGGTACGGCGACCGGCTGCGGCCCGGGCGACGACCGGCCCCGGATCGTCGTGACGACCAACATCCTCGGCGACATCACCCGGGAGATCGTCGGAGACCAGGCGGAGGTCAGCGTCCTCATGAAGCCCAACGCCGACCCCCACTCCTTCGGGCTGTCGGCCGTGCAGGCCGCCGAGCTGGAGAACGCGGACCTGGTCGTCCACAACGGCCTCGGCCTGGAGGAGAACGTGACGCGGCACGTGGAGGCCGCCCGGCAATCGGGAGTGGCCACCTTCGCCGCGGGTGAGGCGGCCGACCCCCTGACCTTCCACGCCGACGAGGAGGGCGGTCCCGGCGACGGGGCCGGAGCTCCGGACCCGCACTTCTGGACCGACCCCGATCGCGTACGCAAGGTGGCCGGGCTGATCGCCGACCGGATCATCGAGCACGTGGACGGCGTGGACGAGAAGGCCGTACGGGACAACGCCGAACGCTACGACGGGCAACTCGCCGCCCTCTCCAGCTGGATGGAGAAGTCCTTCGCGGCCATTCCCGAAGGCCGCCGCGCCCTCGTCACCAACCACCATGTCTTCGGCTACCTCGCCGACCGCTTCGGCTTCCGCGTGATCGGCGCGGTCATCCCCAGCGGTACGACGCTCGCCTCGCCCAGCTCCTCCGACCTGCGCTCCCTCACCCGGGCCATGGAGAAGGCCAGGGTGCGCACCGTCTTCGCCGACTCCTCCCAGCCCACCCGGCTCGCCGACGTCCTGCGCCGGGAGATGGGCGGTGACGTGAACGTCGTCCCGCTGTACTCCGAGTCGCTGACCGAGAAGGGCGGGGGCGCCGGCACCTATCTGGAAATGATGCGCGCCAACACCTCGGCCATGACCGAAGGTCTCACCGGCGACTGACCGGCTTCCCCCGAGGGCCGGCCCACCGACGGCCGGCCACCCCACCCCACCTGCCCCACCATCCCGTGCCCGCAGGGCCGGAGAGGACATCCACACCATGAAAATGAACAGCTCGATACGCGCCCGCATGCTCACGGGCACCACCCTCGCTCTGACGGCTTCCCTGGTGCTGGCCGCCTGTGGAGGCAGCGGTGACACAGCGTCCGAGGCCGAGCCGAAGCAGGCGGAGCAGGCGAAGAACGGCAAGGCCGCCACGGTTGAGAACCCGCTGGTCGCCTCGTACGACGGGGGACTGTACGTCCTCGACGGCGAGACCCTGAAGCTCGCGAAGACCGTCGAGCTGCCCGGCTTCAACCGGGTCAACCCGGCGGGCGACAAGAACCACGTCGTCGTCTCCACCGACAGCGGCTTCCGGGTGTACGACGCGGCCCGGCAGACCTTCACGGACGCCGAGTTCAAGGGTGCGAAGCCCGGCCATGTCGTCCGGCACGGCGGCAGGACGGTCCTGTTCACCGACGGCACCGGCGAGGTGAACGTCTTCGACCCGGCCGACCTGGCCGGCGGCAAGCGGCCCGAGGGACGCAGCTACACGTCCGCCGACGCCCATCACGGTGTCGCCATCGAACTGGCCGGCGGAGAACTCGTCACCACCCTCGGCACCGAGGAGAAGCGCACCGGAGCCCTCGTCCTGGACAAGAACGACAAGGAGATCGCGCGCGCCGAGAACTGCCCGGGAGTCCACGGCGAGGCAGCCGCCCAGGGCGAGGTGGTCGGCTTCGGCTGCGAGGACGGCGTCCTGCTCTACAAGGACGGCGAGTTCACCAAGGTCGACGCCCCCGGCGACTACGCCCGTACCGGTAATCAGGCCGGGAGCGACGTCTCCCCGATCCTCCTCGGCGACTACAAGACCGACCCCGACGCCGAACTGGAACGCCCCACCCGGATATCCCTGATCGACACCCGTACGGCGAAGATGAAGCTGGTCGACCTCGGCACCAGCTACTCCTTCCGCTCGCTCGCCCGCGGCCCGCACGGCGAAGCCCTCGTGCTCGGCACCAACGGCATCCTCCACGTCATCGACCCGGAGACCGGGAAGGTGGAGAAGAAGATCGAAGCGGTCGGCGACTGGACCGAGCCCCTGGACTGGCAGCAGCCCAGGCCCACCCTGTTCGTCCGGGACCACACGGCGTACGTCTCCGAACCGGGCAAGCGCCAACTGCACTCCTTCGACCTGGAGTCGGGGAAGAAGGGCACGTCCGTGACGCTGCCGAAGGCCACCAACGAACTGTCCGGGACGGTGGACGGTCACTGACCGGTCCGCGCCCAGCAGCACTCCGCCCCTGTCCAGGGAAGCTCTGTCTCCAGAAGCTCTGTCTCCAGGAGCGCTGAACGGCGCGGCGCTACGGGATCAGGAACTCCCGTAGCGCCGCGCCGTTCTGTGGAAGGACAGTCGCGGCGGGGCGCCGCCAGGTCACAGCCGCTTCGCGCTGCGCAGGGTCTTGGCGTAGTAGCCGTTGCCGTCCAGCCGGGAGACCCCGCCGACGTCGCCGATGGTCGGGCCGTTGATCTCCTCGCGGCTGGAGACGAAGATCAGGTGGCCCTCGGTGTCGTAGCCGAGCACGATGCCGACGTGGTCGAGCCGCTCCTTCGTGCGGGCGTCCAGCTTGAAGAAGACCAGGTCGCCGGGCTGAAGCTGGTCGATGGCGGACGGCCGGTCGTCGGGGCCCACACCGGTCAGCGGGAGCACGTCGGCGCCCTCGTCGGAGCGGGCCATGCCGTTGGCGGTGCGCGGCAGTCCGTCGCCCGAGGCGTCCGAGGACATCAGCGGGTAACGGGTGCGGTAGCCGAGCACCATCCGGACGAACCCCGAGCAGTCCAGGGACCTGGCGCGCATGGACTCCGGGGTGCCGGTCTGCCCGTCGCGGAAGGGGTAGGGCAGGCCGAGGTAGTCGTAGAAGTCGGACTGCTCCAGGCGCAGGTCGCCGCCCTCCGCGCGGGTGGTGTTCAGCGGCCCGAAGTTGGCGTCACCGGCGTAGGCGACGCCCTGGTCGTCCTTCTTCTGCGGGGCGCCGGCCACGTACTGGAAGGCGGTGGCGAAGACGTCGTCCTCCTTGCTGTCCGCGTACTCGGCGTGCCAGTCGGTGAACCACTTCTCCTTTTCGGCGCCCTTCTTCCACGGCTCGGGCATCAGACGCACCCAGTCCGTGGTGGAGACCTTGGACGAGGTGGAGGCCGGCTCGGTGAAGGTGCGGGCCGGGCCGGTGAGCGTGGCCAGGCGCGCCCCGTCGGTGAACACCGCCTTGATCTGGCCGTCGGAGCCGCGCAGCACGGAGCGCGCCGGGTTCTCCAGCCGGGACCAGGTGGCCTCGCCCTTGTCGTCGTCGGCCGAGCCGGAGGCCTTGCCGCCGTCCAGGACGCCGACGTTGCGGACCTCGGTCACCCCGGGCGCCTCCTGCTTGCGCAGTTCCAGGGTGAGGTAGCCGGAGGTCGCGACGAGCGCCAGCACCACCAGTCCCGAGACGACGGGCCGTGACTTCTTCTTCCCTGCCATCGGTTACTCCTCGGTTGTTCGTGGGCGGCCGGTCAGACAGCCGGCATGATGCCGAGCAGCAGCCCGGCGGCGACGACGATGTAGGCCATGAGCGAGACCGTGCCGGTGGCCAGCAGGGTCGGACCCTTCGGCTGGCGCACCAGCTGGTAGGCGATCAGGCCGGGCACGATGAAGCCGAGGGTCTGGTTGCCGTACAGCAGCGGGAACTCCAGCGACAGCAGGATCATCACCGTGCTCTGGAGCAGCACGCCGAGCAGCACGACCGAGGCGAACAGCCTCTTGCCATACAGGATCACCAGCCGCTGCATGACCTTCGTGCCGGCATAGGTGAGCGCCGTGACGCCCAGCACCATGGCCGCGCGCTGGACGTCCTCGATCAGCGTCAGCGCGAGCCAGCCCGGGGTGATCATCCCGCCGGGCGAAAGGTTGGTGGTGAGGTAGCACAGCAGCGAGAAGAACAGCCCAATGGCGATACCCAGGGCGGCCATCTCGGGGGTCAGTGCGGCGGTGGTCAACGGGAACTCCGGGCGTCGTCGTGCGGCTCGTCGTGGGGCGGCCAGATGTGCGGGGCGGGCTCGTACGGCTGCTTCCGCGGCGCGCCGGCGAAGAACTCGAAGCGCTGGTCCTGGGTCTGGTCCCGGTCCTGGCCCTGCTGGGCGTACGGCTCACGCTCGGCGGGCCGCTCCTGTTGGGCGTGCCGCTCGCGCTGTGCGTACGGCTCCTGTTGGGCGTGCCGCTCGCGCTGTGCGTACGGCTCCTGTTGGGCGTGCGACTCGCGCTGTGCGTACGGCTCGTGCCCGGTGTACTGCTCGTGGTGTCCGGGCTGCTGCCGGGAGGAATCCGTCGGCTGCACCGGGATGCGGACCACCGGGATCTCCTGCGTCTGCGAAGCCTGGTAGCGCTCCTCGTACGCCGGGTGGTACGAGGCGAACGGGTCCAGGCGGGACGCCTGCGCCGGGTTCGCGGCGACGGGGGCCGGAGCCTCCTCGTCCGCCTCGCTCTCGTCGGCGGGGAGCTCGGCGAGGTACTCCAGCAGCTCCTCGCCCTGGCCGTGGATGTTGCCGATGGCCACCAGGGACGCGCCGTCGGACATCCGGCCGAGCATCGCCGGCATGAACTCCTCGGCGGCCCGCTTCTCGCCGCCCAGGTCGACCGCCCGGTCCTGCCACTCGGCGGGGATGGCGTCGATCGCGCTCTTGGCGGGGTGCCCGATGACGAAGACGTTGTCGGGCTCGAGGTCGGGGATGATCTCGCCCATCTGCCCGTTGCGCTCCACGCGGTCGGGGCGGCAGTTGATCACCACGTTCAGCGGGCGGCGGATGGCGCCGAGGTCGAGGAGCTGGTTGATGTTCATCAGCGTCGACTCGGGGTCGTTGGCCGCGAAGACGTTGGCGAAGGCGAGCCGGTTGCCGTCGGGGGCCACATAGCGCTCCACGGAGAGCACACCCGGGTCCGGCGGAGCGTCGTACATCCCCTGGAGGGCGACCTCGCGCTCCACGCCGAGCAGGTCGGCGACGACCAGGGCGATCGCCACGTTCTCCTTGAAGGTGAACCAGCTGAAGCCGCGCAGCTCCTCGTCGCTGACGGTCTCCGGATCGGCGTACACCAGCCGGCAGTTCCGGGCGTCCGCCTCCTCCTGGAGGATGTGGAAACGTTCCTTCTCGGCGGTGACGCAGATGCCGTCCTCAGGCATCGAGCGGCACAGCGAGCGGGCCACGTCGTCGAGGGTGGGCCCCATCTCGGCGAGGTGGTCCTCGCGTACGTTGCAGAGCACGCCGATCGTCGAGCGGATCAGCTTGCTCTGGTTGACCTCCTGGAGTGCCGGCATCACGGCCATGCACTCGATGACGAGCGCGTCCGGCCGGTAGGTGGCGGCCCGGCGGACGATGCCGATCTGCTCCACCACGTTGGCGATGCCGAACTTGCGGTAGACCGGCTCCTCGGTGGCGTCCGGGTGGATGAAGCGGGCGGCCGTCCCGGTCGTCTTGGCGACGGTGATCAGGTCACCGCCCCGCAGCGCGCCCGCGCAGAGCCGGGTGATGGAGGACTTGCCGCGGATGCCGTTGACGAGCACCCGCGAGGGGATCGTGTGCAGCGAGGCGTAGTGCCGACGCTGCTCCACGATGCCCGCGACGAGCAGGAACACGCTGCCGGTGAGCAGGACGAAGTAGAGGTAGAGCACGCTGGGTCACCTTCCTCCGGCGCCGGGCCGGGACTCGGCGGGCCGGCGCGCCTGGGTCTGCCGACGGGCCTGCAACTGCTGGCGGATCAGTTCGAGGCTCCGGACGACGGCGCCCACCTCGTCCTGGTAGCGGGGGTAGTGCACGGTCTTGAGGTCTCCGTCGGCGAGCTTCTCGGTGGCCGCCGCGAGGGCCCGCAGGGGCCGTACGACGACGAGGTGGATCCAGCCCAGGCAGACCACGATCAGGGCGATGCCGAGCAGACTGGCGAGCACGCTGCGGTCCTCGCGCTCGTAGGCGGTGATCTCGAAGCGGCCGGCGTCCTGCCAGCTCACGACGGTCCAGCCCAGGTCGGCGGCGACGCCGCCGCCGGTGAACGGCGCCGCGGCGGCCACGGTGACGGCGCCACCGTCCCGGATGAGCAGCCCGTTCTCCAGCGGCCCGGCGCCCACCCGCACATTGGCGGCGCGCACCAGGTCGGGCAGCGCGTCCTTCGGCAGCCCCTCGAAGGCCCGGAACCCGTCGCTCGCGGCGAGGGTCCGCGCGTCCGCGTTCACGATCCGGACCTCGCCGAGGCCGGGCCGCTTCAGCAGCGAGTTGAGGAACTCCACCCGCACCTCACCGACGAGGGTCATGCCCTTGCGTTCCGGCACGGGCGCCCCGGCCTGGACGACGGGCCTCTTCTCGCCCTGGCCGGAGACGCGGACCAGCGAGGGGTCCTTCTCCGAGCTCCACGGGTGGGGGTCGCCGCCGGCCCGGGCGACGACGTCGCCGTTCGTGCCGACGACGTACAGCGCCTGGTAGCGGGTGTGTTCGCGCAGGGCGCTCTTCAGCACGGTCTCGGTGGCGGCGGGGTCGTCGAGGTCGAGCAGGCGGGAGGTGGAGACGAGGTCGGCCTGGGCCTCGTTCAGCGCCCGGCGGGCCCGGTCGGCGACCAGGTCGGTGCGGTCGCGCTGGTCGTTGACCATGACGGCGGGGATGCTGACGGTCCCGTCCGTGCGGTTGAGCAGGAGCCCGACGGGAACGCACCACAGCAGCAGGAGAACAGCCGTCAGGGCCAGCGGCCCGCGCGCACCGCCCCGGAACCGGCCGGTTGGGCGCGCGCCGACGGTGCCGTCCGATCCGTGCGGGCCGCCGAGCTGACCGCGGATGCGCTCCAGCGCGGCGCCGATCCGGGCGGCCTCGCCCCAGCGGGGCACCGTGACCGGGCGGACCAGGTCGCCGCGGGCGAGCCGGCGGGACTCCAGGAACAGACCGAGCAGCGGGCGCTGCACGGTCATCCACAGCACGGCGACCGCGAGCAGGCCGAGCAGCACCAGGGCGCCCGCCGCGAGCAGGCCGAAGAGCTGCCGGCTGTCGTCGGTGAGCGTCTGCTGCTGGACCACGGGAAGCAGGGAGACGACCGTGAGGCCGAGACCGGCGGCGACGCTCTCCCCGTCCTCCGGGTCGGAGGCGGCGAGGGAGGCGTACCCGACGGTGGCGACCCGGCCGTTGTAGCCCCCGCCCACCAGGGTTCCGCTGACACCGGGGTAGCCGCGGGAGCCGGGCTCGCGGGCGCTCACCGGGTTCTGCTCGGTCTCCTTCGCGGCCTGGTCGGACAGCCGGGTCATCTGCTTCTGCAGGAAGGTGAGTTCCTTGCGCTCCGCGTCCGAGTTCAGCGCCTCGGACTGCTCGAAGCCGGCGGTCGCGAGGATCTCGCCACCACGTGCGGCGACGGCCATGCTGCGGAACGGGCCCAGGTTGATGGGGGGTACGGAGAGGCTGTTGGAGGCGACCAGCAGTTGCTGCGTCCCCTGCTTCCCCTCCAGCACGGCCATCGTCATCAGGCGTACGTCGCCGGTGTCCAGCCGCACCATCCGCGGGGTGAGCGCCCCGTCACCGGTGAGGACGTCCTTGTCCACCCAGGCGAGCGGGATGCGCTCCCCGCGAGCAGCGAGCACCTTGCCGTCCGCCAGGTCCAGCACCGTGGTTCCGGTCCACTTCTGGTACGCCTTGCTCAGGTCCGACAGCACGCGCTCGGGGTCGGCCGGCTTGCCCGCGTTCAGCGCGGTGGCGGTGCGTTCGAGGTCCGTGACCCGCTCGTCGATCGAGGCGCGCAGGGCGATGGCGCCGTCCTCGGCGAAGTGCTGCTGCGAGGAGAGCACCGCCTTGGGCACGACCGGTTCCGCGCCCGGCCCCAGCACCTTGGCCGTGAGGCCCGCGAGGGCGAGGATCAGCACGCACAGCAGGGCGATCGGCGGCCGGATGCCACCCAGCAACGGCATGTCCGCACGTCTGCGGCTGCGCCGCCGGCCTTTCGGCGCGAGGGGCGCGGCAGGAGTCGATGTCACCGGTTTTCTTCCTTGGTCGCTGCGGGTGCTCAGTGCCCGGAGGAAGCACCGCTGTCGCGTGGCTGCGAGACGTTGTCGTCGAAAAGCACGAGACGCTGTCGTAGAAAAGACGGACAACTGCCTAAAGGGTTGCGTCCGTTGGCGTATGTGGTGGTGTGGGCCTGGTCACTTCTGCGGCGACAGCCGCTTCAGGCCGTCACCGCCCGGGGCTCCCCGGTTGAAGAGGAAGCCGCGCGTCCGGTCCTCGGCCAGCCGGTAGCGGGCGGTCCGGTCGGCGGACAGCCCTTCGGGGTGCTCCAGTGCCTGCTGTACGTCCACCAGCCGGAGGTCCTCGACCGCGCCCTCGGGCGCCTTCTCCCCGGGTTCGAGCTCCGGCGGGATGTCCACGAGCGTGGTGCGGTAGCGGGCGGAGACGTCCCAGCCGTCGGCGGTCTCACGGAACTCGAACCAGCCGATGGCCCCCTCCTCGGTGAGGCCGGTCGGCGAGGAGTGCCGGGCCACCTGGTTGCCGAGGCCGTAGGCGACCCAGGTGCCGTTGACCTTCTGGATCGGCTGCACCACGTGGGCGTGGTGCCCGATCACCAGGTCGACCCCGGTCTCCTCGGTGATCCGCCGGGCCATGTCCAGCTGCGGGACGCTCGGCTCGTTGTAGTGCTCCAGGCCCCAGTGCAGGGAGAGCAGCACCACCTCGGCGCCCTGGTCGCGGGCCCGCTTCTCGTCCTTCTTGATGGTCTCCGTGCGGGAGAGGTTGAAGGCCCAGCGCTGCTTCTCGGGCGTGGGGTTGAGGAAGGACTCCCAGGAGTACGAGAGGTGAGCGACCTTGACGCCGTTGACGTCGCGGAGGGTGATCTGCTCTGCTTCCTTCGGCGTCCGCGCCGACCCGCTGTGCCCGAGGCCCACCTTGTCCATGGTGTCCAGCGTGCGGCGCACGGCTTTCAGTCCATGGTCGAAGGTGTGATTGGAGGCCGTCGAGCAGGTGTCGTATCCGACGTCTTTCAGGCTGGTCAGGATCTGCGGCGGAACCAGGAATTCCGGGTATCCCTGGAAGGGGCCCTCGGGCTTCCCGACGGGTGTCTCCATGTGACAGATCGCGAGGTCGGCCTTGCTGATCACGGGCTTTACCCCGGCGAGCAGCGGCCCGAAGTCCAGGCCGGCCTCCCCGCGTCCGCTCTTCTCGGCATCCTTGGCGGCCTGCTCGACCAGCTCGGGGTGGATGAGAACGTCTCCGGCCGCGGCGACGGTGAAACTGCGGCCGCCGGCCTTGGCCTGGGGCTGCGCGGGTTCCGAGCCGCACGACACGGTGAGGCCGATGGCTATCGCCAGCAGGCCCACCGAACGACCCATACCGAGAGAATTACGGAATGTCACTGAGTCATGGTTACATGAGCATCATGCGTGATCGTCGTATTGCCATCACGAGACGATCACGTTTCCTCCGCATTTTCGTCCCGGTGGGTTTGATCCTGACTCTGGCCGGTTGTCAGGCCGATACGTCCCCGAACCCGGAGGAATCCGTTCCGCGCGCCCGGGAACTGGTCGACCTGCGCAACCGCATCCTCGGGTACACGTCGACGTTCCGCGCCGACGTTCCCTACAGCCCGCCCGGCAAGGCGCAGCGCGCGCGGCTGGCGAAGGCCGTCGGCAGTCTGCTGTCGGGTGACGCCCAGGACGCCGAGCGGCAGCTCGCCCCGCTCGGCCTGGGCCTCACCCGCCTCACCGACACCGACTCGGGCCGCCGCTACGACGAGATCGCCGCGACCGGCCCGGGGGAGAGCGTCCGCTGGGGCCGCGTGTATCTGAACGCCGACTCCACCGTCCGCTGGAACGCCCAGGTCCCGCACCCCGTCTCCGACCGCGACACCGAAGACCTCGGCATCCGGCTCCTGGAGCAGAACCCCGGCGGCGCACTCGTCCTCGCCGGATCCCACCGCCGGGCCGGCGAGGACGGCCAGGCCGATGTCGCCCACCGCGAGGACAGCGCCTTCCACACGGTCGTCGTGGAGCTGCAGAAGCGCGGGGTCCCCGGCGTTCAGCTGCACGGCTTCGCCGACTCCTCCGACCGCCCCTGGGACGCCGTCGTCTCCACCGGCGCCGTCGAGACGGCCCCCGCCGAGGTGGCCGCCCTGGCCGACCGTATGAACGACGACGGGCTCCGGGTCTGCCGGGCCTGGGAGGCGCGCTGCCCGCTGGAGGGCCGGAGCAACGTCCAGGGCCGCTCGGCGCAGCGCGAACACGCGGGCTTCGTCCACGTCGAACTGGCCCGCCACGCCCGCGCGGACGACGGCCGCGACACGGAAGAGGCGGCCGAGGCGTTGGGTGGGCTGGTGGCGGGGTGGAATGCGGGGGGGGGTAGGCGGTCGCGGGACCGCCTTGTTGCGGCAACGCGAACTAGCGCAAATCGGCATACAGGTTGAAGGAAGGCTGGATGTCGGATCATCCTTGCCGTCATGAGTCTGGTCTCCGCTTCCTTCAGTGCGCCCGCAATGGGCGATTACGCCTACGACTGGGCCTTGGTCGACGTGGAGACCTCGGGCCTCATGGCCCGGCGAGACCGTGTGCTGTCCGTCGCGGTGATCACGATCGGTCCGGACGGCGAGCAGACCGGGGAGTTCTCGACGCTGCTCGATCCGGGCTGTGATCCCGGACCGGTGGAGGTGCACGGGCTGACCGCCGAGCGACTGCGCGGTGCGCCGACGTTCGATCAGATTGCCGGGCGGATCGGGGCGATGCTTCAGGACCGGGTCCTGGTCGCCCACAACGCCCAGTTCGACTACGACTTCCTGGCCCATGAGTTCGCCCGCGCGCGGATGTGGCTGCCGGTTTCGCAGCGCCTGTGCACCCTGGCGCTGAATCGTCAGGTGGATCCGCCGGCGGGCGACATGAAGCTCGGCACCCTCGCAGCCCACTACCCGCATCGTCGAACTGGGCGGGTCCGCGGCGATCAACCTGTCCGCAAGCGTCACCGACGTCGTACTTCTGGAAAAGGGGGAGGGTGATCGGCGTATGAGCCGCATCACCACCCTTGAGCTCCCCGTGCATGACATCCACTGGCTCAGCGCCCCGACCGTCGCGGCCGGGACGGCGCCGCGGGCTCAGGAACCGCACGTGATGCCCAGAGGCGGTGTCATCGACCTGCCCGCTCCTCACGGCAGACCGGCGCCGGAGTGGTACATCACCGCAGGCTGGGCCCCGCAGCCGGACTGCGAGATCGACGTCGTCGCGTTCCTCCTCGACGAGGACCAACAGGTCACCTTCGACGAGGACTTCATCTTCTACGGGGTACCTGAGAGCCCGGCAGGGACGGTGCGACTGCTGACGGGCGGTCCTGCCGAACAGACCATCGCCCTCGACCTGGCCTCCCTGCCGCCGGCGACGCGCAAGGTCGTCGTCGCCGCGGCCATCGACGGCGCTGCCACCTTCGGGACGGTCGGTGCGATCCAGATCGGAGCAGCCCTGGGCAGCAGCGGCGCACCGCTGGCCCGGGCCACCCTGGACGCCGCCACGACCGAACGCACCATGCTCCTCGCGGAGATCTACCGCAGAGGTCCGGTGTGGCGCCTGCGTGCCGTCGGTCAGGGCTACGACCACGGCCTCGACGCCCTCGCGCGCGGGTATGGTGTCGACGTCGCCGACTGAACCACTCGGTCTCGTCGCGGCTCAGGGCCGGTGTACTCAGCCGAGCCGAGCACCTCGGCCGCGGTGTGCGCGGCGGACGACCTGGTCTTCGACATGGTCAGCCAGATCCGCATGCCCCGCTGGGCCGACGGCCGGGTGGCGCTGGTGGGCGACGCCGCGTACGCGCCCTCGTTCCTGACCGGCAGGGCTCCAGCCTCGCGCTCGGAGAAGCGCAACGCCCTGCTGCGCGGTCTCGCCGCCACGCCCCCGGCGGCGGAGGGTCGACCGGCCCACGCCGCCCTGGTCCTGCCCGAGTTCGCGCCGACGGCGGCATTGTCCTCGGGCCGGACCGATGTATAGCCTGGGCAATGGCATGTGACATTGCACCTGGAGGTGGCGGTGGACGTCGTGGTCATCGGCGCGGGCATCGTGGGCGCCGCCTGCGCGTTCCACGCCGCCTCCGCCGGTCTCGGTGTCACGGTGCTCGACCGGGGCCCGGTCGGTGCGGGCACCACCAGCCGGGGGGAGGGCAACATCCTGCTCTCCGACAAGGAGCCCGGCCCGGAGCTGGAGCTGGCCCGGCTCAGCCGTGACCTCTGGGATGAGGCGGGAAAGGAACTCGGCCCGGGAGAAGTCGAGTTCGAGAACAAGGGCGGTCTGGTCGTCGCGAGCACCCCCGAGGGCCTCGCAGCTCTGCACGCGTTCGCCGCACGCCAGGCGACGGCCGGAATCCATACCGAACGCGTCGACCACCTCAACGAGTTCGAACCGCACATCGCACCCGGACTCCCGGGCGGTGTCCACTACCCGCAGGACGCCCAGGTGCAGCCGGTCCTCGCGGCGGCCGGACTCCTGCGGGCCGCTGTCCGGCGCGGCGCCCGGGTGCGTACCGGCGAGGCCGTCGCCGCCGTCACCGGAACCGGTGGGCGGGTCACCGGAGTCCGTACGGCCGACGGCGCGGTGCTGGCCGCCGACGCCGTGGTCAACGCGGCCGGAACGTGGGGCGGTGAGGTCGGCCGCCGCCTCGGCGCCCCCGTCGAGATCCTGCCGCGCCGGGGCTTCGTCCTGGTCACCGAACCGCTGCCGCCGATGATCCGGCACAAGGTCTACTCCGCCGACTACGTCGCCCATGTCGCCTCCAGCGACGAGGGGCTGGAGACCTCGTGCGTCGTCGAGGGCACCCGCGCCGGCACCATCCTGATCGGCGCCAGCCGCGAACGTGTCGGCTTCGACACCGCGATGAACCCGGCCGTGGTGGCCCTGCTCGCCGCGCAGGCCTGCCGCCTCTTCCCGTTCCTGCGCGACGTCCATCTCCTCCGCGCCTACCGGGGGTTCAGGCCGTACTGCCCCGACCACCTGCCGGTCGTCGGCCCGGATCCCCGGGCCCCCGGCGTCCTCCACGCGTGCGGCCACGAGGGCGCGGGCATCGGGCTCGCCCCCGGCACCGGCGCCCTGATCACCGCCCAGCTGCTCGGCCGCCCGTGGCGCGGAGCCGATCCGGCCGCCCACACCGGCCTCCTGCCCGACCGATTCCTCACGACCGGAGGTGTGCCGAAGTGACCCGAGCGGCCGCGGAGACCGACGTACCCACCGCACCTGGACTGACCGTGGACGGCGAACCCCTGGCGTTCGTGCCCGGTCAGACCCTGGCCGCCGCGCTCGTCGCCTCCGGCCGGGTCGCCTGGCGGACCACCCGGGGCGGGCAGCGGCCCCGGGGCGTCTTCTGCGGGATCGGCGTCTGTTACGACTGCCTCGTCACCGTCGACGGACGGCGCGGGCAGCGCGCCTGCCTGGTGCAGGCCCGAGCGGGCATGGACGTCGCGACGGGGGAGGGCGACGATGGCTGAGCCCCCGAAGCCCGCCGACCTCGTGGTGGTGGGCGCTGGGCCCGCCGGTATGGCGGCCGCCGTCACCGCCCTGGACGGCGGGCTGCGGGTCGTCCTCGTCGACGCGGGCTCCGCGCCGGGCGGCCAGTTCTGGCGCCACCCCCCGGACCACGCGCGCGAAGCCCTCCCCACCGATGATCTGCACCACGACCTGCGCACCTACCGGGCGCTGCGCGCCGCCCTGGCCGCCCACGAGCGCATCGGACGGCTCACGCTCCTGCTCGACCATCCCGTCTGGACCACGGCCCGCGCGGCGGACGGCTTCACCGTCCACGCCGTGGACCGCAGCCGGCTGCCCGAGGAGCGGGCCGTCGTGCTGCGCGCACCGGCCCTGCTCGTGGCGACCGGCGCCTACGACCGCCAACTCCCGTTCCCCGGGTGGGACCTGCCCGGTGTGCTCACCGCCGGCGGACTCCAGTCGCTGCTCAAGGGCGGGGGAGTGGTGGCCGGCCGGCGCGTGGTCCTCGGCGGCACGGGCCCCTTCCTGCTGCCCGTCGCCGCCGCCCTCGCCGCACGCGGGGCGGAGGTCGTCGCGGTGTGCGAGGCGGCGGTCCCCTCGGCCTGGCTGCGCCACCCCGCATCCCTGCTGCGTAACCCCGCCAAGTGGGCCGAAGCCGCTGGCTACGCGGGCACGCTGGCCCGGCACCGGATCCCGGTCCGCACCCGCACCGGCATCGTCGGCGCCGAAGGGGAGGGGCGGGTCGCCGTTGTACGCACCGCAGCCCTGGACGCCGACGGGGCGCCGCTCCCGGGCCCCGAGCGGCGGATCGAGGCCGACACCGTGGGCGTCGGCTGGGGCTTCGTGCCCCAGCTCGACCTGCTGCTCCCGCTCGGCTGCGACCTCGCCGACGCGGGCGACGGCACCATGGCCGCCGCCGTCGACGCCGGACAGCGCACCACCGTTCCGGGCCTCTACGCGGCGGGCGAGACCTGCGGGGTGGGCGGGGCGGCGCTCGCGCTGAGCGAAGGGCGCGTGGCGGCGGTCTCGGTGCTCACCGACCTCTCCGCGCCGGGCCGACCGGGAATCCGGCCTCTGGCCGCGGAGCGCCGGGCGGTGGCCCGGCACCGCGCCTTCGCCCGCGCCCTGGCCCGGGCACACCCCGTGCCGCGGGACTGGCCCGCCTGGCTGACCGACGACACCACGGTCTGCCGGTGCGAGGAGGTCACCGCGGGTGCTGTCCTCGCCGCCCGTGCCGACGGCTCGGCAGCCGACCACCGGCAGGTCAAACAGCTGACCAGGGCGGGCATGGGCTGGTGCCAGGGCCGGATCTGCGGGCCCGCCGTGCACGGCCTCGTCGCAGCCCGCGCCGAGCCCTACACCCCCGCCGAACGGCTGATCGCGACCCCGATCACCCTCGGCACACTCGCCGATTCCGCCGAGCCCTCCACCGGCGACACCCTTCCGAACCCACCTGAGGAGTCCCCATGAACCGCGTGGACCGCACGGCCCCCGCCCGTACGCCCTGGCACGGTGTCATCGTCGCGACGAGCCTCCCGTTCGGCCGGGACCTCGCTGTCGACCACGGTGCGTACGGGGACAACGTCGCCTGGCTCGCCGAACAGGGCCTGCACGGCGTCGCCCCGAACGGGTCGCTGGGGGAGTACCAGACCCTGACGTACGAGGAACGCGACCGTGTCGTCGAGACCGCCGTCGCCCACGCGCCCGAGGGCTTCACCGTGATGCCGGGCGTCGGGGCGTACGGCGCGATCGAGGCCAGGAGGCACGCGCTCTTCGCCAGGGACGCCGGCTGCCAGGCCGTCATGTGCCTGCCGCCCAACGCCTACCGGGCCGACGACCGCGCCGTCCTGGAGCACTACGCGATGGTCGCCTCCGCCGGACTCCCCGTCACCGCCTACAACAACCCCATCGACACCAAGGTCGACCTGCGCCCCGAACTGCTGGCCAAGCTGTACGCCGAGGGGTTCATCGTGGGCGTGAAGGAGTTCTCCGGGGACGTACGGCGGTGCTACGCCATCAACGAACTCGCCCCCGGGCTCGACCTGGTCATCGGCACCGACGACACCCTCCTCGAAGTCGCCGTCGCCGGGGCCAAGGGCTGGGTCGCCGGATACCCCCAGGTCTTCCCGCGCGCCTGCCTCGACCTGTACAACGCCGCGCTGGCCGGCGATCTCACCACCGCGCTCCCGCTCTACCGCCGCCTCCACTCCGTACTGCGCTGGGACAGCAGGACCGAGTTCGTCCAGGCGATCAAGCTCGGCCAGGACATGATCGGCCGGACCGGCGGCGTCTGCCGGCCGCCCCGCCAGGCCCTGGACCCGGAGACCGAGGCCGTCGTGCGCTCCGCCACCCAGGCCCTCATCGACGGCGGGGTGAACTGACGTGCGTTCCACGGTCTGTTACCACGCGGTCGACTCGCACACCGAGGGCATGCCGACCCGGGTGATCACCGGCGGGGTGGGTGTCCTGCCGGGCGCGACCATGGCGGAGCGGCGGCAGCGGTTCATGGCCGAACGGGACGGGCTGCGCACCCTGTTGATGTGCGAGCCGCGCGGGCACGGAGCCATGTCCGGCGCGATCCTCCAGCCCCCGACCCGGCCGGACGCCGACTTCGGCGTGCTGTTCATCGAGGTCTCCGGCTGCCTTCCGATGTGCGGCCACGGCACCATCGGCGTGGCGACGGTCCTGGTGGAGACGGGCATGGTCGAGGCGGTCGAGCCGGAGACCCTGATCCGCCTCGACACCCCCGCCGGTCTCGTCACGGCACGGGTCACTGTGCGCGACGGCCGCGCCGAGTCCGTCACGTTGGAGAACGTCGCCTCCTACAGCCACGCGCTGGACCAGGTTGTCGAGGTGGCGGGGTTCGGACCGGTCCGTTACGACATGGCGTACGGCGGGAACTTCTACGCGATCGTACGCACCGAGGACCTCGGCATCCCCTTCGACCGGGCGGAGAAGGGCCGGCTGCTCGACGCGGGCCTGGCCGTCATGCGGGCGGTCAACGAACAGAACCCGGTGGTCCACCCGGAGAACCCCGCGATCGACGTCTGCCACCACGTCTATCTGGAGGCCCCCGGCTCCACCGCCGAGCACTCGCGGCACGCCATGGCGATCCACCCCGGCTGGTTCGACCGCTCGCCGTGCGGGACGGGAACCAGCGCCCGGATGGCCCAACTGCACGCGCGGGGAGCGCTGAAGACCGGGCAGGACTTCGTCAACGAGTCCTTCATCGGCTCCCGTTTCACCGGCCGGATCCTGTCGGAGACCACGGTCGGCGGCCGGCCCGCCGTCCTGCCCTCCGTCACCGGCCGCGCCTGGATCACCGGGACCGCGCAGTATCTGCTCGACCCGACCGACCCCTACCCGGAGGGATTCACCATGTGATTGCTGCCGATGCGCACACCGGGCCTCGATGTCAACACCGGTCCTGACGGGGCCACTTCGGTGTCAGTGCGCGCCGATCCTGCGGGACGGGGCCGCGCGTTCGGCCTCCCGCTTCCGGGCCGCCCACAGGGTCCGCACATGCGCGAGGTGGCCGCGCATGTGCTCCTCGGCCGCCTCCGCGTCGCCCTCGATCATGATGTCAAGGAGCGCGGAGTGCTCCTGCGCGGAACCCACCAACGACCCTTCCTGGGACAGGTCGGTGAGCCCGTACAGCCGGGAGCGCTTGCGCAGGTCGGCCACCGTCTCGACGAGGCGCGCGTTTCCCGCGAGGGCGAGGAGGTCGAGGTGGAAGCGGCGGTCCGACTCCAGGTAGCCGATCAGGTCGCCCCGCTGCGCGGCGTCCACGATCTCCTGGGCCACCGGGCGCAGCGCCTCCAACTGCTCGCGTGAGGCGGTGCGGGCCACGCGGCCGATGGTGGGGATCTCGATGAGCGCGCGGATCTCGGTGTACTCGTCCAGGTCGCGCTCGGAGAGCTCGGTGACCCGGAAGCCCTTGTTGCGTACGGCCTCGACCAGGCCCTCCCGGGCCAGATCCAGCATGGCCTCGCGCACGGGTGTGGCCGAGACGCCGTACTCGGCCGCCAGGGTGGGCGCCGAATAGATCACGCCGGGCTGGAGTTCCCCCGCTATCAGCGCGGCCCGCAGGGCGTTGGCCACCTGGTCGCGCAAATGCTCCTGCACCGAGATGAGTTTGCGGGACTTCAGCTCACCCATGCGTTCCCCTCCAGATATGTCACCGCACCATACGATGTCACGTTGCGCGGTGAGTCCGCCTCCTCCCCTCTCTCTGTCGCCTGTGACTTTCCCGAAACGGGCAGCCCCGGGGCGGAGTTCGGTCATGGGCCTTCCCTGTGAAGTGTGACCTGTGCCATTGTACATGTCACGGGGCGTGGCCATGTCAAGTCTGGACATCGATCCCATCCCGTCCGGCCGACAGCACGGCATGGAGAAATCCCCGAGCCGCACCCTGTCCGTCCCATCGGTCACGCGAGCGCGTGGCCCGATCCCTCATGGGAGGAAAAACAACGTGAGAACCACACTCGTCCGCCGAGGTGTGGGTGCCGTTCTGCCGCTGGCTCTGGCCGGGGCGATGGGTGTCGCGCTGCTCGCGCAGCCGGCCCAGGCGCAGCCGAACTCCCCTTCGGCCGCCATGGCATCGAACGCGTCGCAACCGGCCCGCACCACCGCATCGGCCGACCCCGCGCCGCAGGCGCAGCAGGCCTCCGCACCGGACACCGGTCACCGGACCGAGGACCGGCGACCGGTGTCCCAGCTCCCCCCGCTGAGCGCCGACAAGTCCGCCCTCAGGGAGGCGTACGGCGACCACGAAGCCCCGTTATCGGCGAAGGCCGCCGCCTGCGACCCGGCCGACTTCACCGGCCGCACCGGGGCCGAACTGGTGCGCCAGATCAAGGCGTCCACCACCGACTGCGTGAACACGCTGTTCAGTCTGACGGGCAACAACGCCCGACTCGCCTTCCGCGAAGCCCAGATGGCCTCGGTGGCGTACGCGCTGCGCGACAACTCGGCCTACTATCCGGGCGACGGGAGCACCGGCACTCCGCAGCTCGTGCTCTACCTCCGGGCGGGGTACTACGTGCAGTGGTACAACCCGGATGTCGTCGGCCCGTACGGCAGCGCCCTGCGGACCGCCGTCCGCTCGGGTCTCGACAGCTTCTTCGCGAGCCCCCGGTCGCGTGACGTCACCGACGAGAACGGCGAGACGCTGTCCGAGGCGGTCATCCTGATCGACAGCGCCCAGGAGAACGCGCGCTATCTGAACGTCGTCAAGCGGATGCTGGCGGACTACGACTCCTCCTGGAACGGCCTCTCGCGGATGCTCGCCGCGGTCAACGGCGTGTACACGGTGACCTTCCGGGGTCACCAGGTACCCGAGTTCGTCAGCGCCGTCGAGGCGGACCCGAGCCTCATCGACTCGCTGCACCGCTTCGCCGCGGACCACCTCTCCCTGCTCGACGGCGACCACGCGTACCTGACCTCCAACGCCGGGCGGGAGCTGGGCCGCTTCCTCCAGTACCCGAGCCTGCGGGGCAAGGCCCGGCCCCTGGCCACCGACCTGCTCGGCCGCACCTCGATCACCGGCCCCACCGCCCCGCTCTGGGTGGGCATAGCGGAGATGGCCGACTACTACGACCGCGCGAACTGCTCAGCGTACGGCGTCTGCGACCTCCAGGAACGCCTCAGGCGGGAGGTCCTGCCGGTCCGTCACACCTGCAGCCCCGGCATCCGGATCCTCGCCCAGCAGATGACGTCCGCCGAGCTGAGCGCGTCCTGCACCAGCCTCATCGGGCAGGACGCCTACTTCCACCGGATCGCCAAGGACGACGGCCCGGTCGCCGACGACCACAACACCAGCATCGAGGTGATCGCCTATGACTCCAGCGCGGACTACCAGACGTACGCCGGCGCGATGTACGGGATCGACACCAACAACGGCGGCATGTACCTGGAGGGCGACCCCTCCGTCGTGGGCAACCAGCCCCGCTTCATCGCCTACGAGGCGGAGTGGCTGCGGCCGGACTTCCACATCTGGAACCTCAACCACGAGTACACGCACTACCTCGACGGCCGCTTCACGATGTACGGCGACTTCGCCGCAGGCATGAGCACCCCCACCGTCTGGTGGGTCGAGGGCTTCGCGGAGTACATCTCCTACCACTACCGGGGCGAGCCCTACACCGCGGCGATGACGGAGGCCGGCAAGGGCACCTACGCCCTGAGCACCCTCTTCGGAACCGACTACAGCCACGACACCACCCGCGTGTACCGCTGGGGCTACCTCGCCGTGCGGTACATGCTGGAGAAGCACCCCGCCGACATGGACACGGTGCTCGGCCACTACCGCACCGGTCAGTGGGCCGCCGCCCGGACCCACCTCGTCGGCACCATCGGCACGCGGTACGACAGCGACTTCCGGACCTGGCTGGCGGGATGCGCCGCCGGTGACTGCGGCGACGGCTCCACCACCCCCGTCGCCGAGTGCACCGACCCCGACCCCCGCGTCCTGGGCGAGAACTGCCGTCGCGGCGACCTCTCCGCCACCACCGGCAACTACGCCTACCACTACCTGTACATCCCGGCCGGCACCGAGCGGCTGAAGATCACCGTCAGCGGCGGCACCGGCGACGCGGACCTGTACTACAGCGGCACCGGCTGGGCCACCACCGCCTCCCACACCAGTCGCGACACCGGCCCCGGCAACACCCACACCCTGACCGTCACCGACCCGCCTGCCGGCGCGAACTACATCAGCCTGCACGCGGCGAGCACCTTCGGCGGAACCACCGTCACGACCGCCTACTGATCCCGCTCACCGCACCCTCCGGCCGGGGCCGGGCGCCACGCGCGCCCGGCCCCACTGTCAGTGCCTCCCCATGGAGTCGAAGACATCGCTCGGGGAACCCCCCGGGGGGTTCGGGGAACACCGGAGAAGGAGCACCGCCATGTCCGCCAACAGGATCCAGCACAAGGTGAATCACGTCGCTCTGGTCGTGGATGCCTCCGGCTCGATGTACCAGCACCAGGGTCAGCTGATCCGCGTCGTCGACGAGTTCGTGGCGGGGCTGAAGGCCGAGTCGGACAGCCTTGGCCACGAGACCCGGATCAGCCTCTACTCCTTCGACCACCGGGTGGAGAACCTCGTCTGGGACATGGATGTGAAGCACCTCCCGTCGATGCGCGGCCTCTACAAGGTCAACAACGGTGCGACGGCGCTGATCGAGGCCTCGCTGAAGTCCCTGGACGACCTGGGCCACATCTGGGAGGAGTACGGCGAGCACAGCTTCCTCCAGATCGTCGTGACGGACGGCGAGGAGAACGCCTCCGGCGGCGACCGGCGCCACGACGGCGACATGAGCATCCTCGGCCCCTGGCTCGACCGGATCACCGCGAAGATGAACGGGCTCCCGGGACACTGGACCTCCGCGATCCTCGTGCCGAACTCCCTGGCCAAGCGCACCGCCCAGAACTACGGATTCCCGGCCGGCAACATCGCGATCTGGGACGCGGACTCGCAGAAGGGCGTGGAGGACGCGATCGGCACCGTACGCGCCGCCGCCACCAGCTTCCTGCGCGGCCGGGAGCAGGGCGTGCGCGGCACGAAGAACCTGTTCGCCGTCGGCCAGGACATATCCGTGGACGACGTGCGGGCCACCCTCGAACCGGTCGCGGCCGACAAGTACCGGCTGCTGAAGGTCGACAAGGAGATGGAGATCCGCGCCTTCGTCGACTCGCACCCGGGCGTCACGTACGAACGCGGCTCCTGCTACTACCAGTTGGGCTCCCGCGTCCAGGTGCAGCCCGACAAGGAGGTCATCGTCGTCGAGAAGGCCACCGACCGCGCCTACACGGGCGAGGCGGCGCGCAACCTCCTGTTCGGTGCCGGAGTCCGCGGGACCGTCTCGGTGAAGGCGGGCAACAACCCCAAGCTGGAGGTCTATGTGCAGAGCCGTTCGGTGAACCGGAAGCTCAAGGCCGATACGCGCCTGCTCATCATGGTCTGAACCCTTCCCCGGACATTCGTTCAGCCCGAGGCCGCCGGTGCCGAGGTGTCCGTCGCGACCGACACCGCGAGGAGGCCCAGGGCGGTGCCCATCAGATAGCGCTGGGCGCGGAGCCAGGAAGGACGCCGGGCGAGAAAGACGGCGATCGCCCCCGCCGCGAGGACGATGCCCAGATTGACGGTGAGGGCCACCACGATCTGGACGGAGCCCAGCACGAAGCCCTGGAGGAGCACGTTTCCCGCCTCCAGGCTGATGAACTGCGGGATGAGGGACAGATACATGATGGCGATCTTCGGGTTGAGCAGATTCGTCATCAGGCCCATCGTGAACAGCCTGCGCGCGGAGTCGTGCGGCATCTCCTTGGGCGCGAAGACGGAGGCGCCCCCGGGCCTCAGGGCTGTCCAGGCCAGGTAGGCCAGGTAGCCGGCCCCGGCCAGTTTCACCGCCACGTACAGCTCGGGTACCGCGAGGAAGACCACCGACAGACCGAGATTCGTGGCCACCAGATAGACGAGGAAGCCCACGGCCACACCGCCGAGGGAGACCACCCCCGCGCGTCGCCCCTGAGTGATGCTCCGGGAGACGAGATAGATCATGTTCGGCCCCGGGGTGAGCACCATGCCCAGGGCGATCATCACGACGCCCAGCACTCCGCTCAGCTCAACCATGCCTGTCCGCCGCCCTGTTCATGCCATCGGTCCCGACCGTAACCCCCGGTCCCGCCTTCGTTGCTCGGTGCAATCGGAGTCTAGATTCGCCTTTCGGGTCGGTTCAATAGCGGGCATTGCACTCGGTGCAATGATGTGTTTCGATGCGGCGACCAAGGAGGTGAAGCCCGTGAAGGACTTCCGGTCCGTCGCGGACACCGTGGCGGCGGAGATCGCGTCCGGCGGGCTCGGACCGGGGCAACGCCTGCCTCCGCAGCGGGAGTTCGCCCGGCTCCACGCCATCGCTGACTCCACCGCCTCCCGTGTCTACCAGGAGCTGGCCCGCCGGGGCCTCACCGTCGGCCACGTCGGCCGCGGCACGTTCGTCGCGGCCGCGCCCGGCACTCCCGCCCCCGCCCCGGCCCTCTCCGAGCCCGCCGCCCACCGGGTCGACCTGGAGCTCAACCACCCCGTCGTCCCCGAACAGGCCGGGCTGCTCGCCGCCGGCCTGGAGAAGCTGGTGCGCTCCGACGACCTGGAGTCGGTGCTCCGCCCGGTCGGGCCCGCCGGTACGCCCGCCGCCCGCGAGGCGGCCGCCGGTCTCCTGGCGCGGGGCGGCGGGCGGCCCGATCCGGAACGTGTCCTGTTCGCCGGAAACGGCCGGCAGGCCATCTCCGCCGTTGTCGCCGCGCTGACCCGGCCGGGGGCCCGGCTGGGCGTCGAGGAGTACACCTACCCCGTCCTGAAGGCCATCGCCGCCCGGCTCGGCGTCACCCTCGTACCGCTGGCCATGGACGAGGACGGGCTGATCCCCGAGGCGGTGGAGGAGGCGCACCGCGCCGAACCGCTGCACGCCGTCTACGTACAGCCGGTCCTCCACAACCCGCTGTCGCTCACCATGCCCGCGCGGCGGCTCGACCACCTGGCCGACGTGCTGCTGGCATCGGGGATCCAGGCGATCGAGGACGCCGTCTGGGCCTTCCTCCGGGACGACCTGCCGTCCCTCGCCTCGCGGGCCCCCGGGCGCACCGTCCTCGTCGACAGCCTCTCCAAACGGCTCTCCCCGGGACTGTCCCTCGGGTTCGCCGTGGCCCCCGCGGCGCTGGAGGGCCGGGTCACGGCGGCGGTGCGCTCCGGCGGGTGGACGCCCATGCGGTTCCCCCTGGAGGCGATGGTGCGGTGGCAGGAGGACGGTGTCGTCGCCACGCTCGTACGGGCCAAACAGCGCGAGGCGGGGGCGCGTCAGGAGATCGCGCAACGCCACCTCGGGGACTTCCGCACCCGCAGCGACCCGTCCTCGTACCACCTCTGGTGGGAGTTGCCCGCCCCCTGGCGCTCCGACACCTTCGTCGCCGCCGCCGCGCGGCACTCCATCGCGGTGACCCCGGCCGCGGCGTTCGCCGCAGGCCGCCCCCGTGGCCCGCACGCGATCCGCCTCGGCCTGGCGTCCCCCACCAGGGAGGTGCTCTCCCGGACCCTCGCGACTCTCGCCGCTCTCGCCCGTTCCGCCCCGGACGACCTGGCTGGGGACTGAGACCTCGGGCCCTGGGAGCCGACGGGCCCTCAGGGCGCCCCGTCGCCGCGCTCCGCGATCTCCTCCAAGAGCCCGTCGAGGTCCTTCAACCGGTCCAGGCCCTTGACCGCCCTGGCCATCCGGTGGTTGGAGCTCAAGGACTCGCGGTGGCGGTGGAGGAAGGCCCAGTAGCCCGCCGTGTACGGGCAGGCGTGCTCGCCCGTGCGGTCGGTGGGGCGGTAGGCGCAGGGCGCGCACAGGTCGCTCATCTTGTTGATGTAGGCGCCGCCGGAGGTGTACGGCTTGGTCGTCATCCGGCCGCCGTCCGCGTACTGCGACATGCCGACGACATTGGGCAGCATCACCCAGTCGTAGCCGTCGACGAAGCACCGGTGGAACCAGTCGGTCACGGCGGCCGGGTCCCAGCCGTCCTGGAGGGCCCGGCTGCCCAGCACCATCAGCCGCGGGATGTGGTGCGTCCAGCCGGTGTCGCGGACCTGGGCCAGCACGGTGGACAGACAGTTCGCGGTCACCGCGTCGGCGTCCAGGTCGAGGAACCAGTCGGGCAGCGGAGCCCGGTGACGCAGCGCGTTGCGGTCCCGGTACTCCTCCCCGAAGTGCCAGTACAGCTGCCACACGTACTCCCGCCAGCCCGCGATCTGCCGGACGAAACCCTCGACGCTGTTGAGCGGCGCCTCGCCCGCGCGCCACGCCTGCTCGGCCCGCTCCACGCACTCGGCGGGGTCCAGGAGCCCCAGGTTGAGGGGCACGGACAGCAGGCTGTGGCTCATCACGGGGTCGGCCGCGAGCATCGCGTCCTCGTACCGGCCGAAGTCGCCGAGCCGCTGGGCGACGAAGCGCCGGAGTGCGGCCAGTGCCTCCCGCCGGGTGACGGGGAAGCGGCGGGGGCCGTCGCGGCCGACGAACGTGACCTCGCCGTCCCGTTCCCAGCGGTCGAGATCGCGGCGCACCTCGTCGTCGATCTCGTCCTCGTGCGGGCGGTAGGGCGCGGGGACGTCCAGGGTCTTCACGCCCTTGGGCGGCGGCTCGCGGTTGTCGTGGTCGAGGTTCCACGTTCCGCCGGCCGGTTCGTCGCCGTCCATGAGCAGCTCGTGCTCCCGGCGCACCCACCGGTAGAAGCCCTCCATCCGCAGCCGGTCGCCCCCGTGCTTCTTCGCCCACGCCCCGAACTCCTCCTGGCCCAGCAGAAAGCCCCGGGCCGGAAGCACGTCGATCCCGTCCCGGGCGGTCACGAAGTCCAGCGCGGCCCGGGAGGTCGGGTGGCAGACCGTCAGGCGGTCGCCCCCACCGTCGAATCCCGCCTCCGCCAGCCCTTCGGCGTAGGTCCGGGCCCGGACGTAGCGGACCCGGTCGCCCAGTTCGGCCGCCCGGTGCCGCATCGCGGAGAGGACGAGGTGGGCCTTGGCCCGGTGGAAGCGGCGCCGGCGCAGGACGGACCGGGCCTCGATCATCAGGAGGGGGGCGTGGGCGTCCGGGCCGCCGTGGCGCGGGTCCAGGAAGTGGGGGCCGAGCTGGTCGCCGAAGAGCCAGTGGGTGCGTGGTGCCATGAGGTGCGTCTGTCCTGCCGTCGGAGGTCCCGCCTCCACCACGCTAGGGAGGGCGAGGGCGGCTCCCGCGACGCCACGCCGCGCAGACGAGCAAGGCATGTTCGGTCGCCGGTGCGTTCGGCGACGCCCGCTCGGACCGTCACGGCGGGTGCTGCGCCGGACCGGCGGGCCTCGTTCTCCGTGCCACCCGCATCGCCCTGCAGGATCGCCTCCGGTTGACTTGATACCCCTGGGGGGTATTTTGGGCGGTGAGTGGTCGCGATCCGGCGGCCTTGACGAGGGAGTGGGCCATGCAGACCGGTCTCAAGATCGCGGCCTTCGCCTCGGGGCTCGCGGCGACCTCCGGGTCGGCGTACGCGGTGGGCGGTGCACTGGATCCCGTGGCCGCGCCGAAGGAGCCGTCCCATCAGGAGAGCGGGGAGGGTCGCGGCGAGAAGGAGCGCCCTGCGGCCGAGGAGGGTGCGGGGGAGGCGTCCGGGCTTCCCGGTGGCCTCCAGGTCTCCCAGGGAGGCTTCACCCTCGACCTCGACACCCCGCGTGTCGAGGCGGGCGAGCCCGCCGAGCTGCGCTTCGCCGTCGTGGACGACGGCACCTCCCGCAACGTGACCGCGTTCCGCCGTGAGCACGGCAAGAAGCTGCACCTGATCGTGGCGTCGAGCGACCTCGCCACCTACCGGCACCTGCACCCCGAGCGGGCCGCCGACGGCACCTGGTCCACCCCCGTCGAGCTCTCCGAGGCCGGCGACTACCGGGTCTTCGCCGACTTCACCCCGGACGAGAAGAACGCCGAGGGCGTCACCCTCGGCGCCGACCTCGCCGTCTCCGGCGACGCCCGCCCCGAGCCGCTCCCGGAAGCCGAGCGGACGGTGACCGTCGACGGGTACGAGGTCACGCTCGCCGGTGCGCTGCGTCCCGGGGCGGGCAGCGAACTGAAGCTGGCGGTCGAGAAGGACGGCAGGCCGGTCACCGACCTCCAGCCCTACCTCGGTGCCTACGGCCACCTCGTCGCGCTGCGCGCCGGAGACCTGGCGTACCTGCACGTCCACCCGAACGGTGAACCGGGCGACGGGCGCACCGAGTCCGGACCCGAGGTCTCCTTCACCGCGACGGCCCCGAGCAAGGGGGCCTACCGCCTCTTCCTCGACTTCCGGCACGAGGGGAAGGTCCGTACGGCCGCCTTCACCGTGCACGCCGGGGGCGCTGCTCCCGAGAAGCCCGCGCCCGAGGGCGACGAGTCCGCCGATCACGGGCACTGACCTCCGCCCGCGCCGTTCTGCCGGGCCGCCTCGGCGCACCCCCGCCGAGGCTGATCGGGCTCAGCTCACATCGAGGATCTTGCCCACGAGCCGGGTCAGGGTCCGCCGCTCGGCGGCCGTCAGTGCACCGAAGGCCCGGTCCAGCAGCCGCGGCACCCCGCCCTCCGCCTCCGCCAGCACAGGTCCCGCCCCCGGGGTCAGTGTCACCGCATAGGCCCGGCGGTCCGTGGGGTGGCGCTCGCGCCGCACGAGGTCGGAGTCCTCCAGGCCGTCGATACAACCGACCATCACGCTCCGGTCGATGCGCAACTGCGTGCTCAACTCCTGCTGGGAACAAGGGCCCACATCGTTCAGCATCTTCAGTACGAGGTGCTGGGCCACGGTCAGCCCGCGCCCGGTCAGCTCCTCGTCGGTCGAGTGGGCCACCAGCGCCGTCGCCCGGCACATCGCGATGTCGGGGCGCTCCTGCGCCAGCCGGGAGAAGTACCGGTCACGGTCGCCGGCCTCCGGCTGCCTGCGAGGGGAGGCGGGACGGGAAGGCGGTGCGGCGGTCAAGGTTGCTCCTTCTGCGGTTCGGGGCGGCGATCCATATGGTGGGTCGAGACCGCCTGCCCCCGGAGCAGGTTCCCATCCCTTCCTCGGCCTGGGTTTGTCGCCTCAAGACCACGTCGCGCTTCCGCTTCCGCCCCTGCCCCGCCGGGGCTCATGCCGGAGTGGCGGTCCCCGAAGGCCGCGCCGATGACCGGTGGTGAAGGAGGGGTGTGTTTGAGCCACCGACCCCTCTCGCTTAGGCTTGCCTAACCTTCATTGCTCGGCCAACCTGAGGATCCTCCATGCTCGGCTTCACCCGCGTGCGCCGCCACACTCTCGCCGCCACGGCCACCACCGTCGCTCTCGCCGTCGCCCTGGTCGGCTGCTCCTCGGACGGCGACGGCGACACGAAGGACGGGGCGAAGGACTCGGCCAAGAGCGGTGGCGCCTTCCCCGTCTCGATCAAGAGCTCGCTCGGTACCGCGAAGATCGAGGAGAAGCCCGAACGCATCGTCACCCTCGGCCAGGGCTCCGCCGAGACCGCGATAGCCCTCGGCCAGACCCCGGTCGGCATCGAGAGCTACCCGTGGGGCAGCGACAAGTCCGGCTACCTGCCGTGGATCAACGAAGCCGTCAAGAAGTCCGGCGACAAGCTCCCGAAGCAGTTCACGGGCGGCGAGGAGATCGACTTCGAGGCGATCACCGAGCTGGAGCCGGACGTCATCCTCGCCCCCTGGTCGGGCATCACGCAGAAGCAGTACGACGTCCTCAAGGACATCGCCCCCACGGTCGCCTACCCCGACCAGGCGTGGAGCACCGACTGGGACCAGCAGATCGACATCATCGGCAAGGCGCTCGGCCGCACCGAGGACACGAACGGTCTCAAGACGAAGATCGAGAAGCAGCTCGCCGACGCCGCGGCCACCCGGCCGAACTACAAGGACGTCACCTTCTCGTACATCTACAACTCCGGCCCCGGCACCCTCGGCGTCTTCAAGCCCGAGGAGCAGCGCGTCAAGATGGTCTCCTCGCTCGGCCTGAAGGTCGACCCGGTCGTCAACGGCTTCAAGGAGACCCCCGGCACCGACTCGGCCCTCATCGGCCTGGAGAACGCCGAGAAGCTCAAGGACAGCGACCTCGTCTTCACGTTCTACACGGACGCGAAGAACCGCAAGGAGATCGAGGGCCAGAAGCTGTACGGCGAGATCCCCGCGATCAAGAAGGGTGCCGTCGTCGCGAGCAACGACAACTCCTTCGTCACCGCCTCCTCGATCATCAACCCGCTGACCGTCCCGTGGACGATCGAGCGCTACCTGCCGCTCATCGACAAGGCCGTCAAGACCGCCGGCAAGTAACCCCGGCCGGGTATCCGGACCGCCGAGCCCACAAGGCACACTCCACTCCCATGGCAACCACCACGGTCGCACCCCCGAGCGGCGCGGGTACCTCGCGTACCGGCGCCGCTCGGTCGGCGTTCCTCCTGCTCCTCGGCCTGGCCGCGCTGGCACTCGCGCTCTGCGCCAGCGTCATGTTCGGCAGCCGCTCCACGTCGTTCGGCGATGTCCTCGACGTCCTGCGCGGTACCGCGGACCCCGCCGTCACGACCATCATCGAGAGCCGCTACCCCCGCACCGTCCTCGGCGTCCTCGCCGGGGTCTGCCTCGCGGTCGCGGGCGCCCTCATGCAGGGCGTCTCGCGCAACCCGCTGGCCGAACCCGGCCTCCTCGGCATCAACGCCGGCGCCTCCGCGAGCATCGTCGCCGCGACCGCCTGGCTCGGGGCCTCCGGCGCCACCGACACCATGTGGTGGGCGCTGCCCGGAGCGCTGATCGCGGGCGTCCTCGTCCATGTCATCGGCTCCGCCGGTACGGGCACGAGCGTGGTGCGCCTGGTGCTCGCCGGAGCGGTGCTCACCGCCGTCCTGATGGCGTTCATCCAGGCGGTGACCCTCAGCAAACCGCAGGTCTTCGACAGCTACCGCTACTGGGTCGTCGGAGCGCTCGGCGGACGGGACTTCGAGGTC
Source organism: Streptomyces globisporus C-1027 (assembly GCF_000261345.2). Taxonomy (NCBI): domain Bacteria; kingdom Bacillati; phylum Actinomycetota; class Actinomycetes; order Kitasatosporales; family Streptomycetaceae; genus Streptomyces; species Streptomyces globisporus. The sequence continues at coordinate 6,210,814 of NZ_CP013738.1, forward strand.
TTCTGGTCCGTCCTGCCGTTCGCCGCCGCCGGCTTCCTGATCGCCCTCGCCCTCGGCCCCGGCCTCAACGCCCTGGCCCTCGGCGACGCGACCGCCGTCGCCATCGGCTCGCACCCCGGGCGCACGCGGGGCGCGGGACTGCTCGCCGCCACCCTGCTCAGCGCCGCCGCGACCGCCGCCGTCGGCCCGATCGCCTTCGTCGGCCTTGCCGTCCCGCACGTCGTACGGGCCCTGGTCGGCGTCGACTTCCGCGCCCAGATCCTCTTCTCCGCCCTGATGGGCCCTACTCTCCTGCTCCTCGCGGACGTGGTGGGCCGGGTCGTCATGCGCCCCACCGAACTCATGGTCGGCGTCGTCACCGCCTTCATCGGCGCACCCGCGCTGCTCATCACCGTACGCAGGATGCGGGGCACCTCATGACCGTCACCGACCGCACCGCCCCCGTCCGGAAGGCGCCCCGGGGCTATCTGACCGTCGGCAGCACCGTGGCGATACCCGTGCGCCGGGCCTCCGTGTTCGCGGCCGCCGGGCTCTTCGTCCTCCTCCTCGCGGCCGCCGTCGCGACCCTGGCCTGGGGACGCCTCGGCATCGACCTCGCCGATCTGCCCGCCGCCCTCGTCGGGGACGCCGAGGGCAAGGACCGGTTCGTCTTCAACCGGCTGCGCGGGCCCCGCCTCACCGTCGCCATCGGCGTCGGCGCGGCGCTCGGCCTGTCCGGCGCGCTGTTCCAGTCCGTCACCCGCAACCCGCTCGGCAGCCCGGACGTCATCGGGCTCTCCGCCGGGGCGGGCGCGGGCGCCGCGTTCTGCGCGCTGATGTTCCCCGACACGATCCCGGTGCCCGTCGGCGCGCTCATCGGCGCGATCCTCGCGATGGCCCTCGTGTACGTCTCCACCGGCACCGGCTTCCGCAACCCCGCCCGGCTCGTCATCGCGGGCATCGGGGTCGCCGCGATGGGCGCGGCCGTCACCCAGTACGTCGTCTACGCCCTGGAACGCGACAAGGCCTCCGTCCTCACCGCGTACGTCAACGGCAGCCTGACCGCACGCTCCTGGACCGATGCCACGACCGTCTGGCTGGTCCTGGCCGCCGCCGCCCCGCTGGCCGCGCTGATCTCCCGGCGGCTCGACATCGGTGAGATGGGCGACGACATCGCCGAGGGGCTCGGCTCCGAGCCGAAGAAGGCCAAGACCCTCGCCGTGCTCCTGGCCATCGCCCTCTCGGCCGCCGCGGTCAGCGTCTCGGGCCCGATCGCCTTCATCGCCCTGACCGCCCCCCAGATCGCCCGGCGCCTCACCCGCGGCTCCGGCCCGCACCTGCTGCTGTCCGCCCTGACCGGCGGTCTGCTGCTGGTTCTCGCGGACCTCTGCTCCCAGCAGCTGCCGCTCTTCGACGACCTGCCGGTCGGGATCTACACGATGGCGATCGGCGGGGCGTACCTGGGCTATCTGCTGGTACGGGAGTGGCGCAAGGGCGTGCTCTGAGGGCCGGGCGCAGCAAGGGGGGGCCTGCGCCGACGGGCGGGCAGGCGGGGCCGGGCTGCCCTGCGGCTCCGGCCGCCCCTCTTCGCCGTTCCTCCCGTCGTCAGACGTCGAGCGCCGTGCCGTACAGCCGGTCCACCGTCAGCCGGCCGTGGTCGAGAACCGCACGATGCGGGCCTCGGGGTCCCAGTTGTAGACCATGGTCGTCAGATGGGGGTGGCCGCTGCGCTTGTTGGTGGCGAGCGTGCCGAACTGCTGCCGGCCGAGCAGCCCGGAGAGGGCTTCGTCGGACAGGGCGCGAGGTCCCGGGCGTTGAGTCATGAAGAGGTCAACCTCCGTGGCCGCCCGGTGATTTCCGGGCACCGCTCGGCCGACCGGAGCAGTGGCGACTGGTCACGTACAGGTTCGTCGACCATACTGCCCGCCGTGGAGCAGAGCATAGATTCGAACAAGAAGCCCGAGTTCGCCGCAGGCACCGACCCGGCGTTCATCCCCCTGCCCGGACTGGCGGCGCCCGCCGGAACGCGCAAGCCGGAAGCGGAGTCGGAGGACGGCCCGGAGGCGGCGGAGATCCGCGACGACGAGGCCGGAACGGCGGCCGCGGAGGGCGAAGCCGACCGGGAACCGGAAGCGGCGGACGAAGCCGCAGCGGTCGACGGCGAGGCTGAAGCTCAGGCCGATGCCGATGCCGATGCCGATGCCGATGATGGGGACGGCCCTGTTTTCGAGGTCAGCGACCGGCGCGGTTCGATCCGGGTGGCCCGGGAAGGCGTCCGGTTCCGGCTGGACGACCAGGAGGCCGAGTTCGGCTGGGACGAGATCGGCGCGGTGGAGACCACCCCGGCCCGGTTCGGCCGCAGGTTCACGGTGACCGTCCACCTGTCGAGCCGCCGCTGGTTCAACGCCGAGGTCGAGGCGGCCAGCCGCAGCGAGCTCAAGAGCTGGCCGGCCGAGCTGGACAAGGCCCTGGACGCCTACTTCGAGGAGTGACGCCCACGTCGAGCCGCGAGCGGTCGTGCGCGGGACACCCCCGACGGGGTGTCCCGTCGACCGCCCCGTGCCGTCAGGGCTTCTCGCGTTTCCGGCCCCGGACCCGCATCGTGACGTAGACGGCCAGGGCGACGACGGCGAGGCCCAGGACGACCTTGGACACGACGCCGACGTACGCCCCGACGACGTCCCACTGGTCGCCGAGCAGGTATCCGGCCATCACGAGCACCGTGTTCCACACCAGGCTGCCCGCCGTCGTCAGCGCGACGAACGCCGGCAGCGGCATGCGCTCCACACCCGCGGGCACCGAGATCAGGCTCCGGAACACCGGCACCATCCGCCCCAGCAGCACCGCCTTCGTGCCGTGCCGGGCGAACCACGCCTCCGTCCGTACCAGGTCGGAGGCCTTGACCAGCGGCAGCTTCGCCCACCAGGCGTGCATCCGCTCCCGGCCGAAGACGGCGCCGACGCCGTACAGGACCACCGCGCCCACGACCGAGCCCAGCGTCGTCCAGAACAGCGCTGAGACGATGCTGAGCACGCCCTGCGAGGCGGCGAACCCCGTCAGCGGCAGGATGACCTCGCTCGGCAGCGGCGGGAACACGTTCTCCAGCGCGATGGCCGCACCCGCGCCGGGCCCGCCGAACGTCTCGACCAGACCGGCGGCCCAGCCGGCGATACCCCCCTGCGGCTCCGAGGCCGCCGACAGCCGGTGGGCCGCCGCGGACAGGGTCAGGTGCATGCCTCCATGGTCTCGCAGCCCCCGCCTCAGGCCCCGTCGAGTACCACCGAGCGGCTCAGATGGCGCGGCAGATCGGGGTCGAGCCCCCGGGCGGCCGCGCGGGCGAGGGCGAGGCGCTGGACGCGTACGAGATCGGCCAGGGGGTCGAGGGAGCCGTTCACCCACCGGGCGCCCGTGGCGCGGACCTGCTCCGGCAGGCCCTCGGGGGCCTCGCCGAACATCCAGGTCGTGGTGCCGGTGGTGGCGATGCTGATGGGGCCGTGGCGGTACTCCATCGCGGGGTACGACTCCGTCCAGGACAGCGACGCCTCCTTCATCTTCAGCGCCGCCTCGTGGGCCAGACCGACCGTCCAGCCCCGGCCGAGGAAGGAGAACTGGGTGCTCCGCAGTAGTTCGTCGGGGAGCGGCTCGGCGAGCGCGGCCTCCGCGTCCGCGACGACCGCGTCGGAGTGCAGCCCGAGGTGGGCCCGCAGCAGGGTGAGGGCGGTCGTGGCGAAGCGGGTCTGGACGACGGACCGCTCGTCGGCGAAGTCCAGGACGACGAGATCGTCGGCCGCCGCCCTGACCGGAGTCCGCGGATCCGCTGTGACCGCCACGGTGCGCGTCGTGCCCCGCAGCCGGTTCAGCAGCTCGAGCACCTCGGTCGTGGTCCCCGAGCGGGTCAGTGCGACGACCCGGTCGTAGCCGCGCCCGAGGGGGAACTCGGAGGCGGCGAAGGCGTCCGTCTCGCCCTGTCCTGAGCCCTCGCGGAGCCCGGCGTAGGCCTGTGCCATGTAGAAGGAGGTGCCGCAGCCAACGACCGCGACGCGCTCGCCCGCGACGGGCAGGGCAACGGCCTCGGGGCCACCGGCCAGGGCGGCGGCGCGCCGCCAGCAGGCGGGCTGACTGGCTGTCTCGGTCTCGGCATACGACACGTCTGCACTCCACGGGAACGAGGTGGACACGGGAACGAGGTGGACCACGGGAACGGGGCTGAGCGGGCCGAACACTCCGCGTGTGGAATTCTGCACGTTACATGGAGTTATCGAGCAAAAACAAGCAAGGTGCAGGTGGGGGGAGAGCTCCCGGCGGGCCCTGTGCGACGCTTGCGGCGGTCCGGCCCCCGGCGACCGCGTTCCCGCGAAACGCGGTGCCCGCGCCGGGCGGTGAGGAGACGCTCTTGTCCAGGGACGCCCGGTGGGACGCGCTGCTGGAACTGGTCGGCAAGCACGGCAGGGTGGACGTCGAGGAGGCGGCGACGGCGCTCGACGTGTCGGCCGCCACCATCCGCCGCGACCTGGACCAGCTGGCCGAACAGCACCTGCTCACCCGCACCCGGGGCGGCGCGGTCGCGCACGGCGTCTCCTACGAACTGGCCCTCCGCTACAAGACGGGCCGCCACGCGCCGGAGAAGCAGGCCATCGGCCGTGCGGTGTCCGGCCTCGTGGCCGTCGGCCAGGTCGTCGGCCTGACCGGCGGGACGACCGTGACCGAGGTGGCCAGGGCGCTGGCGGTACGCCCGGACATCGTGGGCGAGACGGCGGTGGCGGGCGGCCAGCCGACGCTGACCGTGGTGACCAACGCCCTCAACATCGCGAGCGAGCTGGCGATCCGCCCGCAGATCAAGATGGTCGTGACGGGCGGTGTCGCACGCCCCCAGTCGTACGAGCTGACGGGCCCGCTCGCCGTCGGCGTGATGAACGAGATCACCCTCGACGTCGCCGTCCTCGGGGTGAACGCCATCGACATCGAACGCGGAGCGTACGTCCATCACGAGGGCGAGGCCAGCGTCAACCGGCTGCTCGCGGAACGGGCCCAGCGGGTGGTGGTGGCGGCCGACTCGTCGAAGATCGGCAAGCGGGCCTTCGCGCGCGTCTGCGACCTGGGGATCGTCGACGTCCTGGTCACCGACTCGCACATCGGGGCGGAGGCGCGGGACCGGTTCGGCGAGGCCGGGGTGCAGGTCATCACGGTCTGACCGGACCCGTTCGTCATGAACCGACGCCTGCCGGGTATCGGATGCGACACGGAGGCGGACTTCGCCGTGTCGCTGGTACGCCGAACGGGTGAGGGGCGAGAGGATTGCCCGATGAACAGTGAGTGCAGCCGGTGCCCATCCGACCGGCTCGACGACGGGGTGAACCGGTGAGCAGGTACGACAGGTATGACAGATACGACGCCACCGACGAACAGTGGGAGGGGCTCGCCCAGGTCGTACCCCTGCGCGGCCGTGACGAGTGGCCGTCCCGGATCGACCACCGCACCGTCCCCGACGAGCGCGCCGTCGAACAGCGCCGCCTCGTCGTCCTGCGGGTGCAGGTCTTCGCGGATGCCCGGGAGGTCGCCGAGTATCTCGTCGCCCAGGTTCCGGTACTGCTCGACCTGACGGCGGCGGAGACGGACGTGGCGAAGCGGATCCTCGACTTCAGCAGCGGCGTGGTCTTCGGCCTCGGCAGCGGAATGCACCGCGTCGACCGCAACGTCTTCCTGCTCGCACCGGTCGGCATGGAGGTCGAGGGGGTCACGCCCGCGGGCCTCGCCCAGTCGTAGGAAGCGGCGGTCCGGACGGCGGCCGGGAGCGGCGGCAGTCGGTGGGGGCCGCCGCCCCCGGCGCCCACCGGAAGTCCGCATGGGCGGGAGCCGCGCGGAGACGGGCGTGCGGGATGCGTGCCTCGAACGTGCGGATGCGTGCCTCGAACGTGCGAGAGGCACTGTCGGTGGCCGGTGATAGACCTGGTGCCGTGACGGACATCGATGTGGCAGAACTCCAGCGTCGGCTGGTCGCGTTCGCGGCGGCACGGGACTGGGGGCAGTACCACACCCCGAAGAACCTGGCGGCCGCGCTCAGCGTCGAGGCCTCCGAACTGCTGGAGATCTTCCAGTGGCTGACGCCCGAACAGTCGGCCGCGATCATGGAGGACCCCGGATCCGCCCACCGGGTCGCCGACGAGGTGGCCGATGTGCTCGCCTATCTCCTGCAGTTCTGCGAGGTGTTGGGCATCGACCCGACGGCGGCACTGGTGGCCAAGCTGGAGCGGAACGAGCAGCGCTTCCCGCTGCCGAGCGCTGCCGAACCCCCCGATCGTCACTCTTCGGAGTGATCAAGTTATCCACATTCGACTTCGTGTCCACAGATTTCCGATTTCCTCTGGCCTTACGGTGCTGTCTACCTCACTGTGGGTAATGAATGAGGTGAGCGGGTTTTCGTACGGACGGGGGAGACAGATGGAAGCGGAGCGACTCATCGCGGCGGGCCGACGGGCTCTGGCCGACAGCCGGGGCGCGCTGGACGTCATGGCGGAGGCCTGGCAGGCGCAGGCGCTCGCCCGGGCGGTCGGCAGCCGGCTGGCGCTGTGCGGGCCGATGGAATTACGGAGCGAGGCGCGGGCGCTGGGAGAGATCGGCGCCGGATGCTCGGCGCTGGACCATCCGACGGTGATCTCCGGCGGTGCCAGGGCCGCCCAGTTGTCGGGGATCGGCGAGGTCCGGCCGACCCTGGCCGGGCTCGCCCTGCTGCTCGGCGAGGCCGGGATCGCGCTGGTCGGGGTGGCCTGCGACACGGGGGAGGACGGGCTCTACTGGCAGTGCATCGAGGCCATGGACGCGGCGGACGAATCGCTGGACCGTGTGCACGGGATGCTCAGACGCCTGGCGGAAAGGGAGCGGGAGCCGGAGCGGGCGAGGGAGCGCGACGGCCCCTACGGCATACGAGGCCCCGCACCATCGGCCGCAGGACCCTGAGCGGAGGCACGGGCTCTTCCGAGGCGCTCCGAGGGAGCGGCGCCGGCGCCGATCAGGGAAGGCGCGGGGTGATCCGGGGGAGGCGAGGGCCGGGCGACGGCCTCGGGGGAGGCAGGATGGAGGCATGGATCTTCGCATCTTCACCGAGCCCCAGCAGGGGGCCGACTACGACACCTTGCTCACCGTCGCCAAGGCCACGGAGGACCTGGGCTTCGACGCCTTCTACCGCTCCGACCACTATCTCCGCATGGGCTCCGGTGACGGCCTGCCCGGACCGACGGACGCCTGGATCACCCTGGCCGGCCTGGCGCGCGAGACCCGGCGGATCCGCCTCGGCACGCTGATGACCGCCGGCACGTTCCGGCTTCCGGGAGTGCTGGCCATCCAGGTGGCCCAGGTCGACCAGATGTCCGGCGGCCGGATCGAACTGGGCCTGGGAGCCGGCTGGTTCGAGGAGGAGCACAAGGCCTACGGCATCCCGTTCCCGAAGGAGAAGTTCGGCCGCCTGGAGGAGCAGCTCGCGATCGTCACCGGTCTGTGGGCGACGGAGGTCGGCAAGACCTTCAGCTACGACGGGACCTACTACCAGCTCACCGACTCGCCCGCACTGCCCAAGCCCGCCCAGGCCAAGGTGCCCGTCCTGATCGGCGGCCACGGGGCGACCCGCACCCCCCGCCTCGCCGCGCAGTACGCGGACGAGTTCAACATCCCGTTCGCCTCGCTGGAGGACAGCGAGAAGCAGTTCGGCCGGGTCCGGGCCGCCGCGCAGGCGCACGGGCGCTCGCCGGACGACCTCGTGTACTCCAACGCGCTGATCGTCTGCACGGGCAAGGACGACGCCGAGGTCGCCCGGCGCGCGGCGGCCATCGGCCGGGATGTGGAGGAGCTCAAGGCGAACGGCCTGGCCGGATCGCCCGCCGAGGTGGTCGACAAGATCGGCCGCTACGGCGCGATCGGCTCGTCGAGGATCTACCTCCAGATCCTCGACCTGGACGACCTGGACCATCTGGAACTGATCTCCTCGCAGATCCAGTCCCAGCTGACCTGACCTGACCTGACCTGACCTGACCTGACCTGACCTGACCTGACTGAGGAGGCTGAGGTGGCCGCGAGCACGGGCAGTACGCTCGCCGACGCGCTGGACGCCGGGCCCGTCCTGCTGGACGGCGGGCTCTCCAACCAACTGGAGTCGCAGGGCTGCGACCTGACCGACGCGCTGTGGTCGGCCCGGCTGCTGGCCGACGCGCCGGAACAGATCGAGGCCGCCCACCTCGCCTATCTCCGGGCCGGGGCGCGGGTGCTCATCACGGCCAGTTATCAGGCCACGTTCGAAGGGTTCGGGAGGTACGGGCTCGACCGGTCCCGGACCGAGGCCCTGCTCGCCCGCAGCGTGGAACTGGCCCGGGGCGCCGCCGACGCGGCGCGCCGGGCCGGCCCCGGGCGGGAGACCTGGGTCGCCGCGTCCGTCGGACCGTACGGGGCGATGCTCGCGGACGGCAGCGAGTACCGGGGGCGTTACGGACTGAGCGTCGGTGAGCTGGAGCGTTTCCACCGCCCCCGGGTGGCGGCACTCGCGGCAGCCAGGCCCGACGCCCTGGCGCTGGAGACGGTGCCGGACCTGGACGAGGCTGAGGCCCTGGTCCGGGTGGCCGAGGAGACCGGACTGCCGTACTGGCTCTCCTACAGCGTGGCCGGTGGCCGGACCCGGGCCGGCCAGCCGCTGGAGGAGGCGTTCGCGGTGGCGGCGGGGCGCGAGGCCGTCGTCGCGGTCGGGGTCAACTGCTGTGACCCGGACGAGACGCAAGAGGCGGTGGAGCTGGCGGTGGCGGTCACGGGCAGGCCCGCCGTGGTCTATCCGAACAGCGGCGAGGGCTGGGACGCCGGGGCGCGGGAGTGGACCGGGGTCGGCACCTTCGACCCGGGCAGGGTGCGGGCCTGGACGCGGGCAGGGGCCCGCCTCGTCGGCGGCTGCTGCCGGGTGGGTCCTGACCTCATAGCCGAGCTGGCCGGTCGACTGGAGGCGCCGGTGGAGCCGGCAGAGCCGGAGAAGCCGGAGGGGTAGACAAGCCGGAGAAGTAGGCAAGCGGGGCGAAAATGCCTGGTGGGGGCAGGGGGTGAGGATCATACTCGGACAGGTGTTCCTGACAATCGGTACGACCGGCACCCAAGAGCGTCCCGCCACTGATCTGGGCTTCCTGCTGCACAAGCATCCCGACAAGGCGCAGACGTTCTCCACCTCGCACGGCTCCGCGCACGTCTTCTACCCCGAGGCGTCCGCCGAGCGCTGCACGGCCGCACTCCTGCTGGAGGTGGATCCGGTGGCGCTCGTGCGGCGCGGCAAGGGAAAGGGCCGGGGAGGCGCGCCCGACGCGGCGCTCGCGCAGTACGTCAACGACCGCCCCTACGCGGCGTCCTCGCTGCTGTCGGTGGCCCTCGCCGCCGTGTTCAAGTCCGCGCTCGGCGGGGTCTGCCGGGCCATGCCCGAGCGGGCCGAGACCCCGCTGCCGCTGCGGATCGAGGTGCCCGCCCTGCCCGCCCGGGGCGGCGTCGAGCTGGTGCACAAGCTGTTCGCGCCGCTCGGCTGGGAGCGGGTCGAGGTCACGGCCGTACCGCTGGACGAGCAGTTCCCCGCGTGGGGCGACTCGCGCTACGTACGGCTGGTGCTGGAAGGCGAGTTGCGGCTCGCCGACGCGCTGCGGCAGCTCTATGTCCTGCTGCCGGTCCTCGACGACGCCAAGCACTACTGGGTCGCGCCCGACGAGGTGGACAAGCTGCTGCGGGCCGGGGAGGGCTGGCTGGCCGACCACCCCGAGCGGCCGCTGATCACCCGGCGCTATCTGTCCCACCGCTGGGGGCTCACCCGCCAGGCCGACCAGGCCCTGGAGCTGGTCCGGCTCGCCGAGTCGGACGACCTCGACGTGGACAGCGTCGACAACGCGGTGGACGAGAGCACCGACACCGAGGAGAAGCCGGTCCCGCTCGCCGAGCACCGGCGGACCGCGATCCTCGACGCGCTGGGCGCCGCCGGGGCGAGCCGGGTGCTCGACCTCGGCTGCGGCCAGGGCCAGTTGGTGCAGGCACTCCTCAAGGACGTGCGCTTCACCGAGATCGTGGGCGTCGACGTCTCGATGCGCGCCCTCACCATCGCCTCGCGACGGCTCAAGCTGGACCGGATGGGGGAGCGCCAGGCCGACCGGGTCACTCTGCGTCAGGGCTCGCTGACCTACACCGACAAGCGGCTGACCGGATACGACGCCGCCGTCCTCAGTGAGGTCATCGAGCACCTGGACCTGCCCCGGCTGCCCGCCCTGGAGTACGCGGTGTTCGGCGCCGCGCGCCCGGGGACGGTGCTCGTGACCACACCGAACGTCGAGTACAACGTCCGCTGGGAGACCCTCCCGGCCGGCCACGTCCGGCACGGGGACCACCGCTTCGAGTGGACCCGGGCCGAATTCCGGGACTGGGCCGGGCAGGTCGCCGAACGGCACGGCTACACCGTCCGGTATGTGCCGGTCGGGCCGGACGACCCCGAGGTGGGGCCGCCGACCCAGATGGCCGTGTTCACCCGGGCCGAAACCACCACGACCACCGAGAAGAAGAAGGAGGCGGAAGCCGCATGAACGGAGACCACAGCACGACCGGCGCGGAGACCGCCGCTGCCCCGGCCCCCGTACGCGCCCTGCCGGTGACCGACCTCTCCCTCGTCGTCCTCATCGGCGCCAGCGGATCGGGCAAGTCCACCTTCGCCCGCAAGCACTTCAAGCCGACAGAGATCGTCTCCTCGGACGTCTGCCGGGGCCTGGTCGCCGACGACGAGAACGACCAGAGCGCCAGCCGCGACGCCTTCGACGTGCTGCACTACATCGCGGGCAAGCGCCTGGAGGCCGGGCGGCTCACCGTCATCGACGCCACCAGCGTCCAGTCCGAGAGTCGTAAGCAGCTCGTCCAGCTGGCCAGGAAGTACGACGTCCTGCCCATCGCCATCGTCCTCGACCTCCCCGAGGAGGTCTGCGCCGCCCGCAACGCGGCCCGCCCGGACCGCGCCTCCATGCCCCGCCACGTCATCCAGCGGCACCGCCGCGAGCTGCGGCGCTCGCTGCGCGGCCTGGAGCGCGAGGGATTCCGCAAGGTGCACATCCTGCGCACCGAGGAGGAGGCCGAGAGCGCCGAGGTGGTCCTGGAGCGCCGCTACAACGACCTGCGCCACCTCACCGGACCGTTCGACGTCATCGGCGACATCCACGGCTGCAGCTCCGAGCTGGAGACCCTGCTCGGCAAGCTCGGTTACGTGGACGGCGCCCACCCCGACGGGCGCACCGCCGTGTTCGTCGGCGACCTCGTCGACCGGGGCCCCGACAGCCCCGGTGTGCTGCGCCGCGTGATGTCCATGGTGGCGTCTGGCCACGCCCTGTGCGTCCCCGGCAACCACGAGAACAAGCTCGGCCGCTATCTCGCGGGCCGCAAGGTCCAGCTCACCCACGGGCTCGCCGAGACCGTCGAGCAGTTGGAGCGCGAGGACGCCGAGCGCCCCGAGTTCCGGGGCCAGGTGCGGGAGTTCATCGACTCCCTCGTCAGCCACTACGTCCTGGACGAGGGCAAGTTGGTGGTCTGTCACGCCGGGCTGCCCGAGAAGTACCACGGCCGCACCTCCGGCCGGGTCCGCTCGCACGCGCTGTACGGGGACACCACCGGCGAGACCGACGAGTTCGGCCTGCCCGTGCGCTACCCGTGGGCCGAGGAGTACCGGGGCCGCGCCACCGTGGTCTACGGCCACACCCCCGTCCCCACCAGCTCCTGGATCAACAACACCATCTGCCTGGACACCGGTGCCGTCTTCGGCGGGAAGATGACCGCGCTGCGCTGGCCGGAGCGCGAACTCGTCGACGTGCCCGCCGAGAAGGTCTGGTACGAGCCCGTCAAGCCGCTGGTGACCGAGGCGCCCGGAGGCCGGGAGGGCCGGCCGCTGGACATCGCCGACGTCCAGGGCCGCCGCGTCGTGGAGACCCGGCACATGGGGCGCGTCGCCGTGCGTGAGGAGAACGCCGCCGCCGCGCTCGAAGTCATGAGCCGGTTCGCCGTCGACCCGCAGCTCCTCGCCTACCTGCCGCCCACCATGGCCCCCACCGCCACCTCCCGCGAGGACGGCTTCCTGGAGCACCCGGCCGAGGCCTTCGCGCAGTACGCGGCGGACGGCGTCGGGCGCGTCGTGTGCGAGGAGAAGCACATGGGCTCCCGGGCCGTCGCCCTGGTCTGCAAGGACGAGGAGGCGGCGACCGCGCGGTTCGGCACGGCGGGCCCCACCGGCGCGCTGTACACCCGCACCGGCCGCCCCTTCCTGGACGACCCGGCCATGACCGAAGGGATCCTGGACCGGCTCCGCAGCGCCGTCACCGCCGCCGGGCTCTGGGCGGAGTGGGACACCGACTGGGTCCTCCTGGACGCCGAGCTGATGCCGTGGTCGCTGAAGGCGGGCGGGCTGCTGCGCTCGCAGTACGCCGCCGTCGGCGCCGCGGCCGGCGCGGTCTTCCCGTCGGCCGTCGCCGCCCTGGAGCAGGCGGCCGCCCGCGGTGTCGAGGTGGCGGGCCTCGCCGGACAGCAGCGGGCCCGCGCGCAGGACGCCGCCGCGTTCACCGAGGCGTACCGGCGCTACTGCTGGCCCACCGAGGGACTGGAGGGGGTGCGCCTGGCCCCGTTCCAGATCCTCGCCGTCCAGGGCCGCTCACTGGCCGCCGTCCCGCACGACGAGCAGCTCGCCTGGCTCGACCGGCTGGTGGAGCACGACCCGACCGGGCTGCTCCAGGTCACCCGGCGCCTCGTCGTCGACACCGGCGACGAGGCCTCGGTCCGGGCGGGTGTGGACTGGTGGCTGGAGATGACCGGGCGCGGCGGCGAGGGCATGGTCGTCAAGCCGCTCGGCGCCCTCGTCCGGGACGCCAAGGGCCGCCTCGTCCAGCCCGGCATCAAGGTGCGGGGCCGGGAGTATCTCCGCATCATCTACGGCCCCGAGTACACCCGCCCGGAGAATCTGGAGCGCCTGCGCTCCCGGTTCCTCGGCCACAAGCGCTCGCTCGCCCTGCGGGAGTACGCACTCGGTCTGGAGGCGCTGGACCGGCTGGCGGAGGGCGAACCGCTGTGGCGGATCCACGAGGCGGTGTTCGCCGTCCTGGCCCTGGAGTCGGAGCCGGTGGACCCCCGGCTCTGAGTCAGGGGGTGTCCGGCGGATCAGGGCCGGACACCCCCTGATCCAACCGGTAGGCGATTCGCCGGGTGAACGGTGCTCCGCGCGGTGAGGATGAAGGCATGGGATTCCATGTCGACTCCGAAGCCGGGCGGCTGCGCCGCGTCATACTCCACCGCCCCGATCTGGAGCTGAAGCGGCTCACCCCCAGGAACAAGGACGCGCTCCTGTTCGACGACGTCCTGTGGGTGCGCCGCGCCCGGGAGGAGCACGACGGGTTCGCCGACGTCCTGCGCGACCGGGGGGTCGCCGTGCACCTCTTCGGCGATCTGCTGCGCGAGTCGCTCGACATCCCGGTCGCGCGGCGGCTCGTGCTCGACCGGGTCTTCGACGAGAAGGAGTACGGCCCGCTCGCCACCGAGCATCTGCGGGCCGCTTTCGAGGAGCTGCCGGCGGCGGAGCTGGCGGAGGCGCTGGTCGGCGGTATGACGAAAAGGGAGTTCCTGGAGCGGTACAGCGAGCCGACCTCCGTCCGCTTCCACGTCATGGACCTGGACGACTTCCTCCTCGGTCCGCTGCCCAACCACCTCTTCACCCGGGACACCTCGGCGTGGATCTACGACGGGGTCTCCATCAACGCCATGCGCTGGCCCGCCCGGCAGCGCGAGACCGTCCACTTCGAGGCGATCTACCGCCACCACCCGCTCTTCACCGGCCCGGAGGCGGGCGCCTTCCACCACTGGTCGGAGGGGCAGGACGACTACCCCTCCACCATCGAGGGCGGCGACGTCCTGGTCATCGGGCAGGGCGCGGTCCTGATCGGGATGAGCGAGCGCACCACCCCGCAGGCGGTGGAGATGCTGGCCCGCGGGCTCTTCGACGCCGGTTCGGCGCGCACGATCGTGGCCCTCGACATGCCCAAGGCCCGTGCGTTCATGCACCTGGACACGGTGATGACGATGGTCGACGGCGACACGTTCACCCAGTACGCCGGTCTCGGCATGCTCCGCTCGTACACCATCGAGCCCGGCAGCGGCCCCCGCGAACTGAAGGTGACCGACCATCCGCCCGAGCACATGCACCGCGCCATCGCCGCCGCCCTCGGCCTCGACGCGATCCGGGTGCTCACCGCCACCCAGGACGTGCACGCCGCCGAGCGGGAGCAGTGGGACGACGGCTGCAACGTGCTCGCGGTCGAGCCCGGTGTCGTCGTCGCGTACGAGCGGAACGCGACCACCAACACCTATCTGCGCAAGCAGGGCATCGAGGTGATCGAGATCCGGGGCAGCGAGCTGGGCCGGGGGCGGGGAGGGCCGCGCTGTATGAGCTGCCCGGTGGAGCGGGACCCCGTGGCATGAGCGGCCGGCGGAAGGCGAACCCATGGCCCTGTATAGGGATGCGAGGCATCGTATATACTTCCACCCCTGCCGCGCGCAGTGCGCCGATCCCCGCCCGACCCAGGAGCAGTCATCATGGCCATAGACCTCACCGGCCGCCACTTCCTCAAGGAGCTGGACTTCACCTCCGAGGAGTTTCTCGGCCTGGTCGCGCTGGCCGCCGAGCTCAAGGCGGCCAAGAAGGCCGGGGTCGAGGTCCAGCGGCTGCGCGGCAGGAACATCGCGCTGATCTTCGAGAAGACCTCGACCCGTACGCGCTGTGCGTTCGAGGTCGCCGCCGCCGACCAGGGCGCCTTCACCACCTACCTCGACTCCGCAGGCTCCCAGATGGGCCACAAGGAGTCGGTGAAGGACACCGCCCGGGTGCTGGGCCGGATGTTCGACGGGATCGAGTACCGGGGCGACAGCCAGCAGGCCGTCGAGGAGCTGGCCGCGCACGGCGGCGTGCCGGTCTTCAACGGGCTCACCGACGACTGGCACCCCACGCAGATGCTCGCCGACGTCCTCACCATGACCGAGTGCCGCGAGGGCCCGCTCGCGGGGACGGCCTTCGCCTACCTCGGCGACGCCCGCTTCAACATGGGCAACTCCTACCTGATCACCGGTGCCCTGCTGGGCCTGGACGTCCGGATCGTCGCCCCCGAGGCGTACTGGCCGGACGAGGCGGTCGTGGCGCGTGCCCGGAAGCTCGCCGAGGTCAGCGGCGCGACGATCACCCTCACCGGCGATGTGGCCCAGGGTGTCGCGGGCGCCGACTTCGTCGCCACCGACGTCTGGGTCTCCATGGGGGAGCCCAAGGAGGTCTGGGCCGAGCGCATCGCCGCCCTCGGGCCCTACGCCGTGACGATGGACGTCCTGCGGGCCACCGGCAACCCGGACGTGAAGTTCCTGCACTGCCTGCCGGCCTTCCACGACCTCGGCACCCAGGTCGGCCGGGACATCCACGCCCGGTACGGGCTGACCGAGCTGGAGGTCAGCGACGAGGTCTTCGAGTCGCCGCACTCCGTCGTCTTCGACCAGGCGGAGAACCGGATGCACACGATCAAGGCCGTACTGGTGGCGACGCTCGCCGGGAAGTAGCCCCGCGCGATACGTACGGGTACCCGGCAGGGGTTCGCATGCTCATACACCCGATTGGGTGAACATGCGTGCTGGTGGCTACGATGTCGGCTCTTGGTGGGGTTCGGACCCGGGGAGACCCCCGCAGGGTCGAACCCCATACCTGTGCCGCCGCCCGCCGGTGCACGGGCCGTCCCCCCACTGCACCACCAGAGATGAGAACGTCCCGCATGAGCACCGGTCTGCCGCGATCCGGCACCCCGAAGCCCGCCGGCCCCCACCCGTCGGGCCTGCGCCGCAAGAGCCCCGAGCAGCTCATCGCCGAATCCGGCGGCGACCTGGAGGGCCACGGCCTCCAGCGCACGATGGGCCTCTTCCAGCTCGTCTGCTTCGGGGTCGGCGCGATCGTCGGCACCGGCATCTTCGTCGGGCTCTCCGACAGCGTCGCCGAGGCCGGCCCCGCTGTCGTGATCTCGTTCGTCCTCGCGGCGATCACCTGCATCTTCACCGCCCTGTCCTTCGCGGAGCTGGGCAGCGCCATCCCGGTCTCCGGAAGCTCGTACTCCTTCGCCTACGCGGCGCTCGGCGAGCGCACCGCCTTCCTCGTCGGCTGGTGCCTGCTGCTGGAGTACGGGGTCTCGGTCTCCGCCGTCGCGGTGGGCTGGAGCCAGTACGTCAACGAGCTGCTGAACAGCCTGTTCGGCTGGGAGCTGCCCGCGGCCCTGTCCTCCGGGCCCGGTGACGGCGGTGTGGTCAACCTGCCCGCCGTCGTCGTGATCGCCATGGCCGCCACCCTGCTGGTGCGCGGCGTCCGTGAGAGCGCCACGGCCACCGCAGCCATGGCGGTCCTCAAGATCGGCATCCTGGTCGCGTTCTGCGCAGTGGCGTTCAGCGCTTTCCAGGACGACAACCTCATGCCGTTCGCCACGCACGGGCTCGGCGGGATCACCGCGGGCGCGTCGCTCGCCTTCTTCTCCTACATCGGCTTCGACGCCATCACCACCGCCGGCGAAGAGGTCAGGAACCCCCGGCGGAACATCCCCCTCGCCATCCTGATCTGCATCGGCGTCGTCACCCTGCTCTACTGCGCCGTGGCGCTCTCCGCCATCGGCGCGATCGGCTCGGACGCCGTCGCGAACAAGAGCGCCGCTCTTTCGATCGCCGTCAACGAGGTCACCGATTCCTCGGTGGGCGGCGGCATCGTCGCCTTCGGCGCGGTCGTCGCCATCGCCTCGGTGGTGCTCGCCGTGATGTACGGGCAGACCCGCATCCTGATGTCGATGTCCCGCGACGGACTGATTCCGCGCGTCTTCGAGCGGGTCTCTCCCAAGACCCACACCCCGGTCGCCAACACCTGGATCGTCGCCTGTGTCTTCGCGGTCCCGGCCGCGTTCGTCTCGCTCGACGTCGTCGTGAACCTGACGACGATCGGCACGCTCGCCACGATGGTCGCCGTCAATGTGGCGGTGGTGGTGCTCCGGCGCCGCAACCCCGAGCTGAAGCGGACCTTCCGGGTCCCGCTCTACCCGGTCAGCCCGCTGCTGGGCGTCGCCTTCTGCCTGTATCTGATGTACGGGACCGGCTGGACGACCTGGGTCCAGTTCGCGGTCTTCCTGGCCGTCGGCTCGCTCCTCTACGCCGGCTACGGCCGCAAGCGCTCCCGGCTGGTCAGCTCCCCGGCGACGGACCCGGCTGCGCCGGTATCGCCGGAAGCGTGAACCAGACGGCCTTGCCGTGCTCCGTGGTGCGGTGACCGCACGCGGAGCTGAGGGTCCGGATCAGCAGCAGGCCGCGGCCGTGCTCCTGCCAGGGATCGACCTCGAAGCCCGGCTGCGGCCGGGACAGGTCGCCCGGCGGGGCGGGGTCGCGGTCGTGCACCTCGACCTGGCAGCCGGTGGGCAGCAGTTCCACGACCAGCTCGATGGGCTCGCCGCCCAGGGTGTGCTCGACCGCGTTGGCCACCAGCTCGGCGGTCAGCAGTTCGGCGGTGTCGCTGTCGGCCGGGGCGTCGATGTCCGACAGGGCCGTACGGATGAGAGCCCGGGCGATCGGCACGGCCGCGGTGGAGTGCGGCAGGGCGATGCGCCAGGAAGCGGGGACGGGGGCATCGGGCGGCACGGCAGGGTTTCCGTTCGGGAGCGGGTCTACCTGAAGCGGGAGGTCTCGGCTCTCGGGCAGTCGTCTTCTCGGGTTCACGTCGTACTCGTGCCGAGACTTCCTGGTTTCAACCTTACGAACCGCTCCGGCCCAGCCATAGAGGCGGTCGGCCGGAGCAAAGGGGACTTTCGCCACAACAGTCTCATGGATGCCGTATTGCGACCTCGTGACGGCAGTCACGGTTGAGTGATAACTTCGGAGGCGGAACGCGACCCGCGCACGGCCGGCACCCGCCCGATCGCTGAAGGGGACCCCTCCATGAGCCCGTTTCCCAGCTCGGCCCCGAGCACCGAGGAATGGCGTCATCTCCGGCTGACCCGGGACGACGGTGTGGCAACCGTCACATTCTCCCGCCCCGAAAAACTCAACGCGCTCACCTTCGGCGCCTACGCCGATCTGCGCGACCTCCTCGCCGAGCTCTCCCGGGAACGCTCCGTCCGCGCCCTCGTCCTCGCCGGGGAGGGGCGCGGCTTCTGCTCCGGCGGTGACGTCGACGAGATCATCGGCGCCACCCTGGCCATGGACACCGCGCAGCTCCTCGACTTCAACCGGATGACCGGCCAGGTCGTCCGGGCCCTGCGGGAGTGCCCTTTCCCCGTCGTCGCCGCCATCCACGGGGTCGCCGCCGGAGCCGGGGCCGTCCTGGCCCTCGCCGCCGACTTCCGGGTCGCCGACCCCTCGGCCCGCTTCGCCTTCCTCTTCACCCGGGTCGGCCTCTCCGGCGGCGACATGGGCGCGGCCTACCTGCTGCCCCGGGTCGTCGGTCTCGGCCACGCCACCCGGCTCCTGATGCTCGGCGAAGCCGTCCGCGCCCCCGAGGCGGAGCGGATCGGCCTGATCAGCGAGCTGGCCGAGGAGGGGAGGGCCGACGGACGCGCCGCCGAGCTGGCCCGCCGCCTCGCCGACGGACCCGCCCTGGCGCTCGCCCAGACCAAGGCCCTGCTCACCGCCGAGCTGGACATGCCGCTCGCCGCATCCGTCGAGCTGGACGCCAACACCCAGGCCCTCCTGATGCACGGCGAGGACTACGCCGAGTTCCACGCCGCCTTCACCGAGAAGCGGCCCCCGAAGTGGCAGGGGCGATAGCCGTGGCGGGCAGCGGCACGTCCGTCCGGCGCATCGCGGTCATCGGCGGCGGCCCCGGCGGGCTCTACGCCGCGTCCCTGCTCAAACGGCTCGACCCGGACCGCGAGATCACCGTCTTCGAGCGCAACGCCCCCGACGACACCTTCGGCTTCGGCGTCGTCCTCTCCGACGAGACCCTCGGCGGCATCGAGCACGCCGACCCCGAGGTCTACCGCGCCCTCGGCCGCGAGTTCGTCCGCTGGGACACCATCGACATCGCCCACCGCGGCCGGACCCACACCTCCGGCGGACACGGCTTCGCCGCCCTCGGCCGCCGCCGGCTCCTGGAGATCCTGCACGAGCGCTGCGCCGGTCTCGGCGTCGACCTCCGCTTCCGCACCCCGGCCCCGCCCGCCGCCGAGCTCGCCGCCCACCACGACCTGGTCATCGCCGCCGACGGGGTGCACAGCGCCACCCGCGCGGCGCACGCCGACGCCTTCGGCCCGGGCATCACCGAACACCGCAACCGCTACATCTGGCTCGCCGCCGACTTCGCGTTCGATGCCTTCCGCTTCGAGATCGCCGAAACGCCCTACGGTGTCATGCAGTTGCACGGCTACCCGTACGCCGCCGACGCCTCCACCGTCATCGTCGAGATGCGCGAGGAGGTGTGGCGCGCCGCCGGACTCGACACCTGCGACCCGGCCGAATCCACCACCCGCTGCGCCAAGTTCTTCACCGAAGCCCTGGACGGCCGCCCCCTGCGCTCCAACCGGTCCTCCTGGCTCGCCTTCCGTACGGTCACCAACTCCCGCTGGTCCCACGGCAACACCGTGCTCATCGGCGACGCGGCCCACACCGCCCACTTCTCCATCGGCTCCGGCACCAAGCTCGCCGTCGAGGACGCCCTCGCGCTCGCCGCCTGTATCGAGGAACAGCCCGACCTGCCGTCCGCGTTGACGGCGTACGAGGCCGAGCGCCGCCCGGTCGTCGCCTCGACCCAGCGCGCGGCCGCCGCCAGTCTGCGCTGGTTCGAGGAGCTGGCCCACTACGTCGACCAGCCGCCCCGGCGCTTCGCGTTCAACCTGCTCACCCGCAGCCGCCGGGTCACCCACGACAACCTCCGGCTGCGCGAAGCCTCGTTCACCGCCGCCGTCGAGGAGGAGTTCGGCTGCCCGCCCGGCACCCCGCCGATGTTCACCCCGTTCCGGCTGCGCGGTCTGGAGCTGCGCAACCGGGTCGTCGTCTCACCCATGGACATGTACTCCGCCACCGACGGGCTCCCCGGCGACTTCCACCTCGTCCACCTCGGGGCCCGTGCGCTCGGCGGCGCCGGACTCACCATGACCGAGATGGTCTGCGTCAGCCCCGAGGGCCGCATCACCCCCGGCTGCACGGGTCTGTGGAACGACGAACAGGCCCTGGCCTGGCGGCGGATCACCGACTTCGTCCACACCTCCGCCCCCGGCGCGGCCATCGGCGTCCAGCTCGGCCACTCCGGCCGCAAGGGCTCCACCAAGCTGATGTGGGAGGGCATCGACCAGCCTTTGGACAGCGGCAACTGGCCCCTGGCGGCCGCCTCCCCGCTCCCGTACACCCCCGGCGTCAGCCAGGTCCCGGCCGAGCTGGACCGGGCCGGACTCGACGCCGTACGCGAGCAGTTCGTGGCGGCCGCCCGGCGCGCCGCGAGCAGTGGCTTCGACCTCCTCGAACTGCACTGCGCCCACGGCTATCTGCTCTCCGGCTTCCTCTCCCCGCTCACCAACCACCGCACCGACGCCTATGGCGGATCCCTGGCCGGCCGCCTCCGCTTCCCCCTCGAAGTCTTCGACGCCGTGCGCGAAGTCTGGCCGCAGGAGCGGCCGATGACCGTGCGGATCTCCGCCACCGACTGGGCCGAGGGCGGCACCGACGCCGAGGACGCGGTCACGATCGCCCGCGCCTTCGCCGAGCACGGGGCCGACGCCATCGACGTCTCCACCGGCCAGGTCGTGCCCGAGGAGCGCCCCGAGTTCGGCCGCTCCTACCAGACCCCGTACGCCGACCGGATCCGCAACACCGTGGACGTTCCCGTCATCGCGGTCGGCGCGATCTCGTCCTGGGACGACGTCAACTCCCTGCTCCTGGCGGGCCGCGCCGACCTCTGCGCTCTGGCCCGCCCCCACCTGTACGACCCGCACTGGACCCTCCACGCGGCCGCCGAACAGGCCTACACGGGACCGGGCGCGCCCTGGCCCCTCCCGTACGCCGCCGGCAGCCGCACCCCGCCCACCGGCCGCGCCGACGGACCGAAGCCCCGGCTCACCCTGGGCTGACGCCCTCGGACCCGGCGGCCGTCAGGCACGTGTGGCAGAGGCAGGGCGTGGGGTGGGGTGCGCCGTGGTGGGTCTCGCGGTACTCGGCGGCGAGCCGCTCCAGCTGGGCGGCCAGCTCCTCGGCCTCCTCCCGGGACCGCGGGCGCACCCCGACCGCGTCGGCCCGCCGCAGCACGGCCGGCGCGAACACCTGCTTGGCCCGGAAGGAGTGCAGATGGCGCGAGCCCGTGTCGACGGTGATCCAACGGCCGGAGCGGGCCCGCCCGATGGTGGTCACCTGCTCGTGTCCCATGCCCGGGTAGGTGTCGACGACGTACACCTTCGCCCCGCCCCGGTACGACGTCGTCCCCGGCCGCAACTCCTGCCCGCCGTCCCCGTACCGCCGCCACCGCACCACGTTCGCGGCGGCGAGCCACATCGGCTCCGGCTCCACGGACTCCACCGTCACGTGTTCCTCCTCAACTGCACCCGGTCCGCCACCGGCTCGTAACCGATGCGCAGGTACACGCCGTTGCTCGTCGGGTTGGCGAGGTCCGTGAAGAGCAGCACCTCCGCCGCGCCCTCCGCCAGGGCGGCCCGCGAGGCCTCGGCCGTCACGGCGGCCCCGTACCCCCGGCCGCGGAACTCCGCGGGGTGTACACCGACGTCACCCGCACCATGCCCGCCAGCATCAGCGAGCGCCCCGCCAGGGCCAGCGGCGTACCGCCGCTCTCCCAGAGGGCGAGCGACCCGCGTTCCGTGCCCTCGTCCACCAGCCACTCCGCCGAGGACTTGGGCTGCCCGGTCGCCTCCGCGAACCCCTCCACCCATGCCACCAGCAGCGCCCGGTCCGCCCGCGTCGCCGCCCTGGCCCGGCCCTCCGGCGCGGGGGAGGGCGGTCGCAGCGCGCCCAGCCGGTACAGCCGCTGCTCCTGCACGGTCCGGTAGCCCGGCAGCCGGGCGGCCAGTAGCGCCGCGATGTCCCGGTCCGCGTTGACACCGTCGAGGTCGGGGCCCGCCCCCAGGGCCTCCACCAGCGGCTCGACCGCCTCCGGGGGCAGCGCGGTGAGCATCGCCACGTGCGGCGGCGTGCGCACGAGCGTTCCCGCCACCGCCCCGTCCGCCCCGCGCCACCAGCCGAGGACCGGATCGTCGTCGCCGTAGTGATGCGCGCCCGAGCGCCTCAGCCGCTCGGTGACGCTCAGCACCACGGTGTGCTCCACGGGCCCCGCGGCGAGCGACGGGCCCGCCGAGGCGAGGAACACGTCGACGTCAGGGGTGAAGGTCCAGGTCATGCCTCATCCTGCCCGGGGGCGGGCGGCCGGGGCACCCGGATTTCCCGTCCGCCGAGAGGTCACTCCCGGACGAACCGCTCCCCGGCGTCCCGCAGCCGCTCGTGCAGCCGGCCGAACACCTCCGCCGAGCGGCCGCCCGGCCAGTCCGCGGGCAGCAGCTCCGTGGGAAGTCCCGGGTCCGCGTAAGGGAGTTGGCGCCAGGAGTCCAGCGCCAGCAGATAGTCCCGGTAGGCGGTCTGCGGGCGGGGCGGGCCGTCGGCCCCGGACGCCTCCCAGTCCCGCAGCACCGGCTCGTGCAGTTCCAGGAAGTCGTGGTGCAGCCGCGCCACCGTGTCCAGGTCCCACCAGCGGGCGACCGCCTCGCGGGTGGCGGCGAAGCCGAGGTGCTCGCCCCGGAACAGGTCGACGTACGGGTCGAGTTCGAGCCGCTCCAGGGTGTGCCGGGTCTCCTCGTACAGCCCGCCCGGCGCGATCCACACCCCGGGCGCCGCCGTGCCGAAGCCCAGCCGGGCCAGCCGCGAGCGCAGCACATGGCGCTTGCTGCGCTCCGCCTCGGGCACGGAGAACACCGCGAGCACCCAGCCGTCGGCCAGGCTCGGCGCGGGGTGCCGGTAGATCCGCCGGTCCCCGTCGTCCAGCAGCTGCCGGGCGTCGGGCGACAGCGCGTACCCCGCCGAGCCGTCCGAGGCCCGGGCGGCCACCAGCAGCCCGCGTCGTTTCAGCCGCGAGACGCACGAGCGTACGGACGGGGCGTCGACGCCCACCGCGTGCAGCAGGCGGATCAGCTCCGACACCGCGAACGGGGCACCGTCCGCCGGACGGCCGTAGGCGCCGTAGAGCGTGATGATCAGGGAGCGGGGGGTGCGCAACTCGGCCACGTGATCACTCTAGGCTCTGTCTCTCCGGAGGTCTTGCCGAAGGTCTTCCCGGAGCAGGAACCGCTGGAGCTTGCCGGTCGCGGTGCGCGGCAGGGACTCCTCGAACACGAAGACGCGCGGGCACTTGTGCGGGGCCAGGTTGGCCTTCATGTGGGTGCGCAGCGAGTCCGCCGTCTGCTCCGCGCCCTCGCTCAGCACCACGTGCGCCACCACGATCTCGCCGCGCAGCTCGTCCGGCCGGCCCACCACGGCCGCCTCCGCGACCTCCGGATGGCGCAGCAGGGCGTCCTCCACCTCGGGGCCCGCGATGTTGTACCCGGAGGAGATGATCATGTCGTCGGCGCGGGCCACGTAACGGAAGTAGCCGTCGGGTTCGCGGACGAAGGTGTCGCCGGTGAGGTTCCAGCCACGCCGGACGTACTCGGTCTGGCGGGGGTCGGCGAGATAGCGGCAGCCGACCGGGCCGCGTACGGCGAGCAGCCCCGGCTCGCCGTCCGGCAGCTCATCTCCGTGCTCGTCCACCACCCGGGCCTGCCAGCCCGGCACGGGCACCCCGGTCATGCCCGGCCGGATCGCGTCGTCGGCCGCCGAGATGAAGATGTGCAGGAGTTCCGTGGCCCCGATGCCGTTGATGATGCGCAGCCCCGTGGCGTCGTACCAGGCCCGCCAGGTCGCCTCCGGCAGGTTCTCCCCGGCCGACACGCAGCGCCGCAGCGCCGACAGGTCGCGGCCGTTCAGCTGGCCGAGCATCGTGCGGTAGGCCGTCGGCGCGGTGAACAGCACCGACACCCGGTGGTGGACCAGCGCGGGCAGCAGATGCTGCGGACCCGCCTGTTCCAGCAGCAGCGTCGAGGCCCCGGCCCGCAGCGGGAAGACCAGCAGCCCGCCCAGGCCGAACGTGAAGCCCAGCGGCGGGCTGCCCGCGAACACGTCGTCGGCCGAGGGGCGCAGGACATGGCGGGAGAAGGTGTCGGCGATGGCCAGGAGGTCCCGGTGCAGATGCATACAGCCCTTGGGGCGCCCGGTGGTCCCCGAGGTGAACGCGATGAGCGCGACCTCGTCGGCGGCCGTGTCCACCGCCCGGTACGGACCGGTCCTGCCCTCCACCAGCCGGGTGAGGTCGTCGGGCCCGTCCCCGCCGAACAGGGTGATCCGCAGCCCGTCCACATCCGCCTTCGCCAGGTCCTCCGCGGACCGGGCGTCGCACAGCGCGTGGCCGATGCGCGCCAGCGAGCAGATGGTGGCCAGCTCCGTGGCGCGCGCCTGCGCCAGTACGGTGACGGCGACCGCGCCCGCCTTCATGACGGCGAGCCAGCAGGCGGCCAGCCAGGGCGCGGTCGGCCCGCGCAGCAGCACCCGGTTGCCCGGCACCACGCCCAGATCGTCCGTCAGGACACGGGCGATGCGGTCCACGGTCTCCCGCAGCTCGCCGTAGCTCCAGACGACGCCGTCGCCGGAGCGCAGCGCGGGACGGCCGGCGCCGTACTCCTCGACCGTGCGGTCCAGCAGCTCGTGTCCGCAGTTCAGCCGGTCGGGGTAACGCGGCGCCGGATCGTCCAGGAGGAGTTCCGGCCACTGCTCCGGCGGCGGGAGATGGTCGCGAGCGAAGGTGTCGGTGTGGGCGCCGGTGGCGCGCCCGGTCGGCTCGTGAGGCGCGCCTGGGACGCGTACGGACGCGTCGGCGGCGGCTGCGGGCGTGCTCGGCGAGGAATTCGGCTCCATGAAGGATCGCCCCCTTGTCACCTCTGGAGCGTATCGTTTGGGTGACGGTAGTCAACGGTCCGCGATAAGCCATGGCGTGCGATGCGCTGCGACGAGATGCCACCCGACGCGACGGGGCACGCGACACGACGCGACAAGAGAGGCGCCGCCATGACGGCATTCTCCCTCGAACCGGAACAAACCGCCTGGTGCGAGGAGCTCCGTACGCTCGCCGTGCGGGAACTGCGCCCGCTGGCGGAGAAGGGGGAGCCCGGGCGGGTCAACCGTCCCCTGCTGGCCGCCCTCGGCGAGCTGGGCCTCCTCGGCCGGATGCTGGGCTCCGGCGCGCTGGACCTGTGCCTGCTGCGGGAGTCGCTGGCCCGGGGCTGCACTGAGGCCGAGACCGCGCTCGCCCTGCAGGGCCTCGGCGCCACCCCGATCGTCCAGGCGGGTACCCCCGCCCACCGCGAACGCTGGCTCCCCGAAGTCCGGGCCGGCCGGGCCGTCGCCGCGTTCGCGCTGAGCGAGCCGGGGGCGGGCTCCGACGCGGCAGCCCTGAGCCTGACCGCCGAGCCGACTCCGGCGGGCTGGGCGCTGAGCGGCGAGAAGTGCTGGATCTCCAACGCCCCCGAAGCCGACTTCGCCGTGGTCTTCGCCCGCACCACCCCCGGCGCCGGGTCCCGGGGCATCACCGCGTTCCTGGTCCCGTCCGACCGCCCCGGACTCACCGGCTCCGCACTCGACATGCTCTCCCCGCACCCCATCGGCACCCTGGAGTTCGACGGCGTACCGGTCACCGCCGACGACGTCCTCGGCGAACCGGACCGGGGCTTCCGGGTCGCCATGAACACCCTCAACCTCCTCCGCCCCAGCGTCGGGGCCTTCGCCGTCGGGATGGCCCGCGCCGCCCTCGACGCGACCCTGGACCACACCGCCCACCGCACCGCGTTCGGCGGACCGCTGAGCGACCTCCAGGCCGTCTCGCACCAGGTCGCCGAGATGGCCACCCGCACCGAGGCCGCCCGCCTGCTGGTGTACGCGGCGGCAGCGGCGTACGACGCGGGGGAGAGCGGGGTGGCGCGCCGCGCGGCGATGGCCAAGCTGTACGCCACCGAGACCGCGCAGTACGTCGTCGACGCCGCCGTCCAACTGCACGGCGCCCGCGCCCTGCGCCGGGGCCATCTGCTCGAACACCTCTACCGCGAGGTCCGCGCGCCGCGCATCTACGAGGGCGCGAGCGAAGTGCAGCGCACCATCATCGCCAAGGAGCTGTACGCGAACGCGGCCCAGCACCCCGACGCCTCCCCGGCCCCGTAACCTCCTGCCCAGCAGCCGTCCGGACCTCCCCGACCCAGGAGCCGCCCGCATGAGTCCGTCCCACCGGATCAACCCGGCCGAACTCTCCCCGCCCACCGGCTTCAGCCACGCCGTCGTCGCCACCGGCGGGCACCTGGTCTTCCTCGCCGGGCAGACCGCGCTCGACCCGGAGGGCAAGGTCGTCGGGGCCACCCTGCCCGAGCAGTTCGCGCTCGCGCTCGGCAATCTGCTCACCGCTCTCCACGCGGCCGGCGGCGCCCCCGCCGACCTCGCCCGGGTCACCGTCTACGCCACCGACGTGGACGACTACCGCTCCCACTCCGGCGAACTGGGCCGGATCTGGCGCAGGCTCGCGGGCCGCGACTACCCGGCGATGGCCGTCATCGGGGTCGCCCGGCTCTGGGACGCACAGGCGATGGTCGAGATCGACGGGGTCGCGGTTCTCCCGTGAACCGCGTTCAGGGCGGGGCGGGGAGACCCGCCGCACTCGTTCAAAGGACGGAAAGACCCCCGTAAAGAAGTCGTCAAAATGCTCGCGCTAGGCTCTTCCCGTGCGGTACGACGCGGAACGCCTCAAACTCCTGGCGCAGCCATCCACCCGTCCCCAGCTGACGCTTTCTCGGGACGGCGTCCGGTCTCAGCCTGCCGGTAGGCACGCGGCGTGCCGGTCCGGGGAATCCAGCGGGGGCGTATATCTGTATTCGGTGCCCTTTACTCCGGTCTGTTCGCCGCCCGACCCGGACACCGCGCTGTGATCGGGCTCATCATCGGCCACTTCCTCCTGGCCGCCTTCGCGGGCCCCCTGATGCACCGGCTCGGTCGGCGCGCCTTCCTCGTGCTGGCGCTGCCCCCGGCGGCGGCCACCGTCTGGGCGTTCACCCAGTGGAGCACCGCCGCCGCCGGTGACGCGGTCACCTGGAGCTGGAAGTGGATTCCGGACTACGACGTCGGCCTCGATCTGCGGCTGGACGCACTCTCCGAGCTGATGGTCCTGATGGCCGCCGGGGTCGGTGCCCTCGTCCTCGTCTACTGCGCCTCGTACTTCAGGGACGACACCCCGCAACTGGCCCGGTTCGCCGGGAACCTCCTCGCCTTCGCGGGCGCGATGCTCGCCCTGGTGCTCGCCGACGACCTGATCACGCTCTACGTGTTCTGGGAGCTGACCACGGTCTTCTCCTTCCTGCTGATCGGGCACAGCAGCGAACACCGGCACAGCAGACGCTCCGCGCTCCAGGCGCTCACCGTCACCACGCTCGGCGGCCTCGCCATGCTGGTCGGCTTCCTGATCGTCGGTCATGCCGCGGGCACCTACCGCATCTCCGAGATCGTCGCCGACCCCCCGGAGACCGGCCTCGCCATCTCCGTCGCCCTGGTGCTGATCCTCGCGGGGGCGCTGTCGAAGTCTGCGATCTGGCCGTTCTCCATGTGGCTTCCGAACGCCATGGCCGCCCCAACCCCGGTCAGCGCCTATCTGCATGCCGCCGCGATGGTCAAGGCCGGGGTCTACCTGGTGGCCCGGCTCTCCCCTGCCTTCGCCGACGTCCCGGTGTGGAAACCGGTGGTCATCGTGCTCGGAGGCGCGACCATGCTGCTGGGCGGCTGGCGCGCCCTGCGCCTCAACGACCTGAAGCTGGTCCTCGCCTACGGGACCGTCAGCCAGCTCGGCTTCCTCACCTTGCTCGCCGGGACCGGCAACCGGGACGCAGCCCTGGCCGCCGTTGCGATGATCCTCGGCCACGCCCTGTTCAAGGCCCCGCTCTTCCTCGTCACCGGCATCGTCGACCACTCCACCGGTACCCGGGATCTGCGGAGACTCTCCGGTGTCGGCCGCTCCCTGCCGTACGTCGCGGGGGTCGCCGTCCTCGCCGCCGCCTCCATGGCAGCCCTGCCTCCGCTGCTCGGATTCGCCGCGAAGGAAGCGGCCTTCGAGGCGCTGCTGCACGGCTCGGCCGCCGACCGCTGGGCGCTCGCCGCCGTCGTCGCGGGCTCCGCCCTCACCACCGCTTACACCCTGCGGTTCGTCTGGGGGGCCTTCGCCCGCAAGCCCGGCGTCCCCGACACCCCCGTCCACCGGGTCGGCTGGGCCTTCCTGGCCCCGCCCGCCCTGCTCGCGGTGCTCGGCCTGGTGCTCGGCCCCGGCGTCGGCCTGACCGACCGGCTGTTCAGCGCCTACGCCGACAGCTATCCGGCTTCCTCCGACCCCTACCACCTCGCGCTCTGGCACGGCTTCGGCGTCGCCCTGCTGCTCTCCGCCATCGCCTGGATCGCGGGAGCGGCCCTCTTCCTCGCCCGGGACACCGTCGCCGGCGTGTCCCGACGCGTCGCCTGGCCCACCGCCGACAGCGTCTTCGGCCATCTGCTGCTCGGGCAGGAACGTCTCGCCCTCCAGGTCACCGGCTTCGTCCAGCGGGGCTCCCTCTCGGTCTACCTGGCGACGACGCTGCTCGTGATGGCCGGCGGCCAGCTCGCCGTGTTCGCCACCGACCAGCCCTGGCAGGGCGCTCCGGCCCCTCGGCTGTGGGACAACGCGCTCCAGGGCGGCATCGCCGTGCTCACCTGCGTCGCCGCCTTCCTCTGCCTGACCGTACGGCGCCGGATGAAGGCCGTGGTCCTCAGCGGGCTGATCGGCTACGGCACCGCGCTGCTCTTCGTCGTCCAGGGCGCACCGGACCTGGCACTCACCCAGTTCTGCGTCGAGACCGTCGCGATGATCGTCTTCGTCCTCGTGCTGCGCCGGATGCCCGTCCACTTCGAGGAGACCGTCTCACCCTGGCGGCGCGCGATCCGGATCCCGGTGGCGCTCGTCGCGGCCGGTACCGTCGGCGTCGCCGTCTGGGCGGCCGCCGCCGCGCGTACGGCCGAACCGGCGGGCGCGGCCATGGTCGAGGAGGTCCAGGAACACGGGTACAAGGACGTGGTCGCCACCATCCTCGTCGACCTGCGCGCCTGGGACACCCTCGGGGAATCCGCGGTGCTGGCCGCCGCGGCGATCGGGGTCACCAGCCTCATCTACCTGCACCGCCGCAGCGAGGGACCGATGACGGCGGACGAGCTGAAGGGCCGTACCGCCTGGTCCATCGCGGCCGAGCACACCGCACGGCTGCCGCAGGGCGACGAGGTGGCCCCGGAGCGCGACTGGCTCGCCGCCGGATCCACCCTCGCCCCCGAACACCGCTCGATCGTCTTCGAGGTGGTGGCGCGGCTGCTCTTCCACCCGATCCTGATCCTCTCGGTCTACCTGCTGTTCTGCGCCGAGAACATGCCCGGCGGCGGCTTCGTCGCCGGACTGGTCGCCGGGGTCGCCCTCATCACCCGCTATCTGGCGGGCGGTCGCTTCGAACTGGCCCAGGCCGCCCCCCTGCAACCGGGGCTCTTCACCGGACTCGGCCTCTTCATCTCGACCGGGGTGGGCCTCCTCGGCCTGATCGACGGAACCGTTCTGCACGCCTTCACCTACCACGGACATCTGCCGGTGTTCGGCGACTTCCACATGAGCACGCCGATCCTGTTCGACTTCGGGGTCTACCTGCTGGTGCTGGGCGTCGTCCTGGACATCGTCCGGGCCCTCGGAGCCAAGATCGACCGGCAGATCGAGCGGGCCGCCGGCGCGCTGAGCGCCACGGGCGGCCCCGAGGCGGAAGGGGACCCCCGATGACCGTCAGCGCCGCACTCCTCCTCACGGCCGTGGTCCTCTGCGCCGTGGGCGGCATTCTCATGCTGACCCGACCGTTGACACGGATCCTGCTCGGCGCCGTCATTCTGAGCAACGGGGTCAACCTGCTGATCCTCGCCTCGACCGGTACCGCAGGTGCCGCGCCCCTTCTCTACGGGGTCGATCTGCGCCGGGTCACCGACCCGCTGCCCCAGGCGATCGCTCTGACCGCGATCGTGATCACCCTCGGCACCACCGCCTTCCTGCTCGCCATGGCCTATCGCAGTCACCAGATCACCGGCACCGACGAGGTGCACGACGACCTGGAGGACCGGCGCATCGTGCTACGGGCCGAAGTGCTCTCCGAACGCGCCCAGCTGCGGGAGGAGTTCCGCTCCGGATCCGAGCCGACGGCGGACGAGCGCGAACGCTACCGCGAGGAGCGCCGCCGGCTCCGCGACCGGCTCCGCGCCGACCGGGCCCGCCAGGCCCGGGGCCGCGACGCCTCCGGCGACCTCTGGAACGACATCATCGGCGCCGACCCCGAGGACTACGCACGCGACGGCGACGCCAAGGCCGACGACCGCTACCCCCGAGACGAACGAGGAGCCGCCGGATGAACGCGCTCGTCCCGCTGCCGGTGCTCCTGCCGCTGTGCGCCACCGGACTCAGCCTCACCTTCGGCACCCGGCTGCAGCGCTTCCAGCGCTTCATCAGCGTCGCCGTGCTCACCGCGGTCCTGGGGCTCTCGGTCACCCTGATGATCGCCGCCGACCGGCAGGGCCCGCTCTCCGTCCACCTCGGCGACTTCGCGCCTCCGCTCGGCATCACCCTGGTCGCCGACCGGCTCTCCGGACTGATGCTGACCGTCTCCTCGGCCGTCACGCTCTGCGTACTGGTCTACTCCCTCGGCCAGGGCATGACCGACCGGGACAAGGAGACCCCGCTGGCGGTCTTCCACCCGGCCTACCTGATCCTCGTGGCCGGGGTCTCCTGCACCTTCCTCGCCGGCGACCTGGTCAACCTCTTCGTCAGCTTCGAGATCATGCTGGTGGCCAGCTTCGTGCTGCTCACCCTCGGCGGCACAGGCCCCCGGATGCGCGCCGGATCGACCTACGTGATCATCTCGTTGTTCTCGTCGATGGTCTTCCTCATCGCCATCGCGATGACCTACGCGGCCCTGGGCACCGTGAACCTCGCGCAGCTCGCCGAACGGCTGCCCGACCTCTCGCTCGGCGTGCAGACCCTGATCCAGGCGATGCTGCTCACGGTCTTCGCGATCAAAGCCGCCGTCTTCCCGCTGGCCGCATGGCTGCCCGACTCCTACCCGACGGCGCCCGCACCGGTGACCGCCGTCTTCGCGGGGCTGCTGACCAAGGTGGGCGTCTACTGCATGATGCGGACCGAGACCCTGCTCTTCCCGGGCAACCGGATCGGCGACCTCCTGATGGCCGTGGCGCTGGCCTCCATGGTGATCGGCATCCTCGGCGCGGTCGCCCAGACCGACCTGAAGCGGCTGCTCTCCTTCACCCTGATCAGCCACATCGGCTTCATGATCTTCGGTATCGGCCTCGCCACCCGGGAGGCGTACGGCGGTGCCATCGTCTACGTCGTCCACCACATCACCGTCCAGACCACCCTGTTCCTGGTGGCGGGACTCATCGAACGCCGGGGCGGCACCACGGAGCTGACCCGGCTCGGCGGACTGGCCAAGGCCGCACCGATACTGGCCCTCCTCTTCTTCGTCCCCGCCATGAACCTGGCGGGCATCCCCCCGCTCTCCGGCTTCATCGGAAAGCTGGGTCTGATGCGGGCGGGCGTCGCCGACGGCAGCGCCTGGGCCTGGATCCTGGTCGCGGGCTCGGTCGTCACCAGCCTCTTGACGCTGTACGTCACCGCCAAGGTGTGGAACCTTGCCTTCTGGCGGGCGGCGCCGCCCGGACAGGCCGAGTCGGGCACGATCCTGGAGTCCGGGGACGACAGCGACGACGACACCGACGAGGGTCCCGACGGCGTTCCGGGCACCGGTGACGAGGGCATCGCGGTGCTCGACCGTCCGTCCGAGGGCGCGGCCACCGCCACGCTTCGGGCGCGAGCGGTCACCACGACCAACCGCCTGCCCCGGCCCATGATGGCAGCCACCGCGGCGACCGTCGCGCTGGCCCTGTCCTTCACGGTGTTCGCCGGACCGCTCACCGCCTTCACCGACCGCTCGGCCGTGGAACTGCTGGAGCGGACGCCCTACATCGAGGAGGTGCTGGGCCGGTGAGCCGTTTCCTGCGGTTCTCGTTCCGCGACACCGACCTGCCGCCGCTGAGCTGCCGGGTCGGCCGTCGCGGACGCGTGCTGGACCTGCCGCTGATCGCCTGGCTCACGCTCATCTGGGTGCTGCTCTGGTCCACGTTCAATCTGGCCAACATCATCACGGGCGTGATCGTCGCGGCCGCCGTCTGTCTGGCCTTCCCGCTGCCCCCGGTCGACCTCGGCCTCCGGCTCCATCCCTGGGGCATCCTCCGACTGGCCGGGTATCTGCTCTACGACATGTACACCTCGGGCGTGAAGGTCACCCGGCAGATCTTCGCCGGGGTGCCGCACCGGGCCGCCGTCATCGGCGTACCGCTGCGCTGCCGCAGTGACCTGATGCTGGCCGCCGTCGCCGTCGCCGTCTCGAATGTCCCGGGCGGTTCCGTCATCGAGATGCGCCGAGCCACCGCGACCGTCTTCCTGCACGTCCTGGACGCCGACCGGCCCGAGGAACTGGAAGCGGCCCGGCGCCAGGTCTGGCGGCTGGAGGAACTGACCGTACGGGCCTTCGGAACCGCCGACGAGATCGCCCGGGTCGCCGAACCGCCCCCACCACCGCAGCTCGCCGCCGGAAGGCCCGCACCATGAGCGTCTTCGAACAGATCGACCGCGTCCTGCTGACCGCCGCCATCGTCCTGGTTCTGGCAGCCGGGCTCCTGCTGATGGTCCGGATCTGGCGCGGGCCCTCCATGCTCGACCGGGCGATCTCGCTGGACGTCATCGCGGCGCTGATCATCGCCGGGCTGGGCGCCAAGTCCGCCGTGGCGCTGGACTCGTTCTACTTTCCGATCATGCTGGTGCTGGCCTTCCTGGGGTTCACCGGCTCGGTGGGCATCGCCCGCTTCATCGCTGTGCGCGACCGGCCCCAGGCCGTGACGGCGACCGCCCCGTCTCCCGGGGCGGCTCCCGGG
Organism: Streptomyces globisporus C-1027; assembly: GCF_000261345.2. NCBI lineage: Bacteria > Bacillati > Actinomycetota > Actinomycetes > Kitasatosporales > Streptomycetaceae > Streptomyces > Streptomyces globisporus. The sequence goes on from NZ_CP013738.1 coordinate 6,243,955, forward strand.
ACCGGCAGCCGCCCAGGGGCCGACACCGGTTCCGACGCCGGCTCCGGAGCGACCAAGGAGGACCCCAAGTGAACGTCTGGCTCCAGCTCCTCGACACGGCGGGCGCCCTTCTCGTCCTGGTCGGCGCCGCGATCTCGCTGCTCGGGGTGATCGGCATGCTGCGGCTGCCCGACGTCCTCTCCCGCAGCCACGCCGCCACCAAGCCGCAGACCCTCGGCCTGATCCTGGTGCTGGCCGGGGTCGCGCTGCGGCTGCGCAGCGGCATGGACCTCGCCACCCTCGGCCTCATCGCCTTCTTCCAGATGCTCACCGGGCCGGTCGCCTCGCACCTGGTGGCCCGCTCCGCCTACCGCACCGGCCAGGTCGACCACGGCGAGCTGCTCTTCGACGAGCTCGACGAGCAGCTCACCGACAGGAAGTAAGCGCGTACTCCCACCCCGTCGCGGCCAAACACCCCCAGGCCCCGGAACCGCGTGCCATGATGCGGGCACTGCCGGACGCTGGGGGGCGTAGTGGGAAGCACGGGCACCGTGCTGCGCGAATTGCGCGGCGCACAGAAGAGCGCCAAGGGCGTCTCGCTCTACTCGCGGTACGTGAACCGGCCCGCCGGCCGCGTGCTCGCGGCCGGGGCCTACCGGGCGGGTCTGACGCCCAATCAAGTCACGTTGATCAGCGCGCTGTTCACCTGCGGCGCGGTGGCGTCGGTCGCGCTCGTCGAGCCGTCCTGGACGCTCGCCGTCCTGGTCTACGCGGCCCTCGCGGTCGGCTTCGCCTTCGACTCCGCCGACGGGCAGCTCGCCCGGCTCACCGGCCGGGGCGGGCCCGACGGGGAGTGGCTGGACCATGTCGTGGACTGCGGGAAGCTGCTGCTCGTCCACACCGCGGTCCTGATCTCCTTCTACCGCTTCGGTGAACTGCCCTCGGAAGCATGGCTGTTGCTGCCGCTCGGCTTTCAGCTGGCCGCCGTGGTCACCTTCTGTGCGGGGCTCCTGCGCGAACACCTCGGCAAGGCGGCGGCGAGTGCCCGGGGCCCGTCCTGGGCGGCGCCCCCGGCGGCGCCCGTCTCCCGGGTACGGGCCGTGGCCCTGCTGCCCGCCGACTACGGGGTGTTCTGCCTGGTGTTCCTGCTGCTCGGCGCACCCGGGGCCTTCCGCGCCGGGTACGCCGTGCTCGCGCTCGTGCACACGCTGTTCCTGGCGGCCTTCCTCGCCAAGTGGTTCAGGGAGCTGAAAGCGCTCCGGGCCGGCTGACGAGGACGTCCAGCGCTCGCCGCAACTGGGTGCTGGACGTATGCACGGTGTACGGGAAGTAGACGACCTCCACGCCCACTTCGGCGAAGTCGCGCTCCAGCTTCATCCCCTTCTCCGTGCCCCGCCAGTCGTCGCCCTTGAAGATCACGTCGAACCGGACCTGCTGCCAGGTCTCGACCTTGTCCGGCACGGTCTCCACGAACGCGGCGTCCACGAAGCGCACGCTGCGGACGATCTCCAGTCGTTCGCGGAGCGGGATCATCGGCGTATGGCCCTTGGCGAGCGCGGCCATCTCGTCCGACACGACCCCCGCGACCAGGTAGTCGCACTGACTGCGGGCATGACGCAGGATGTTGAGGTGCCCGACGTGGAACAGGTCGTACACCCCGGGTGCGTAACCCACCCTGTGCTGCACCATCCGTATCTCTCCCCCCACGGTGAACGTGATCCGGTGATGTTCCAACGACCTTACTGTGAAGAACACTTGTGCAAGCCGTGAACGGATAAGCTCGACGGGGGCTGTTCCTCGCCGGGAACAGCGGCTGTCGTGGGGGGAAGGCGATCGTCCGATGTCCGATGCTGCAAGGCCGGGTCCGATCCGGGGCCGCCGACTTCTGCTGGTCTCGACCAACTACGCGCCGGAGCTGACCGGCATAGGCCCGTACGCCACCCAACTCGCCGAGCACTGGGCCGCGTCCGGCGCCCGCGTCCGGGCGCTCACCGGCATGCCGCACTACCCCTCCTGGCGGCTGGAGGAGGGCTATCGGGGCGTGTGGCGGACGGTGGAGATACGTGGCGGCGTCGGCGTGCACCGCCGCCGCCACTACGTGCCACCCCGTCAGACTGCCCTGAAACGCGCCGCTTTCGAGGCCAGCATCCTCGCCACGGGACTGATCGCCCCGCCGCCCGGCCGCCCCGACATCGTGATCTCCCAGATGCCCAGCCTCGCCGGCGGGGTCATCGGAGCCCGCCTCGCCCGGCACCACCGCGTGCCCTACCTCCCTGTCGTCCAGGACCTGATGGGCGCCGCCGCCGCGCAGAGCGGCATCCGGGGCGGGGGGCGGGCCGCAGCCGTCGCCGCGGCCGCCGAGCGGTACGCACTGCGCGGGGCCGCCCTCGTCGGCGTCATCCACGAGAGCTTCGTCCCCGGCGTCCGGGCCCTCGGTGTCGACCCCGGCCGCATCCGCCTCGTCCCCAACTGGACCCATGTGCAGGGCCCCACCGCCGACCGGGCCGCGACCCGGGCCCGGCTCGGCTGGCCCGACGGCGTCCCGGTGATCCTGCACTCCGGCAACATGGGCCTCAAGCAGGGCCTGGAGGTCCTGGTGGAGGCCGCCCGCCTCGCCCCCGGCGTCCGCGTCGTCCTGATGGGCGACGGCAACCAGCGCGACGCCCTGCGCGCCCGCGCCGAGGGGCTCGCCAACGTGGAGTTCCTGGAGCCCGCGGGGGCCGAGGAGTTCACCGACGTGCTGGCCGCCGCCGACGTCCTCGCGGTCACCCAGCGCGCCTCGGTCCTCGACATGAGCGTCCCCTCCAAGCTCACCTCCTACTTCACCTCCGGCCGCCCCGTGGTCGCCTCCGTCGCCGACGAGGGCGGCACCGCCGACGAGGTCCGCCGCTCCGGCGCCGGAGTCCTCGTCGCCCCCGAGGACCCGGCCGCCCTGCTGGAAGCCGTACAGAAGCTCGCCGCCGACCCGGCCGCCGCCGACGCCCTCGGGGCCGAGGGGCCGCGGTACGTCGCACGCCATCTGAGCCGGGAGGCGGGACTCGCCCGCTTCGACGACCTGCTCGCCGAGGTCCTGCGGGACGGACAGGACAGTGGCCGCCGATGACATCTGTGAACCGGGTCCCGGACGACCACGACGAGCCGGCGCTCCTGCGCGACCAGTTCCGCCAACTCCTGCGCTACCGAGCCCTGCTGGCCGTCGGCGTGGTCGTCGGACTGCTCGGCGGCGGCTATCTCGCCCTCGGCGGCGAGAAGACGTACACCGCCACCGGTGAGGTCCAGGTCCGGTCCGCCATCTCCGACCCCTTCGCCGCCGGAGCCACCGCCGACAAGGGCATCAACATCGGCTCCGAACGCCAGACCGCCGTCAGCGACACCGTCGGCACCCTGGCCGCCGGCACCCTCCTCAAGGCGGGCGACGACGTCACCGCCCGCAAACTGCTCGCCGGACTCCAGGTCACCAACCCGCCCAACACCCTCACCCTCCGCTTCTCCTACACCGGCGCCACCCCCGAACAGTCCCGCGCCCGCGCCGAAGCCCTCGCAGGCGCCTATCTCGCCCACCGCAAGGCGCGCACCGAGGAGAGCATCGAGAACATGGCGGGCGGCTACCGCGCCCAGCTGAAGCCGCTGGAGGAGAAGCGCGACCAGTTGGAGGAACAGGCCGGCGTCGGAGCGGCCGACGACGTCACCAGCGCCCGCGCCAACATCATCGTCTCCATCTCCGAGCTGAGCCGGAAGATCTCCGAGCTGAAGGCCCTGGACACCACCCCCGGCTACCTCAACAAGAAGCCGGTCGCCCCGACCTCGCCCACCGGCGCGGGCCTGCCCCTGCTCCTCGGCCTCGGCGGCGTCGTCGGCCTGGCGCTCGGGCTGCTGCTGTCCTGGGTGCGGCTCGTCTTCGACCCCGCCGTACGCTCCGACCGCGAGCTGGTCCGCTCGCTCGGCGCCCCCCTGCTGGGCACGCTGCCCCGGGAGCGCGCCGCCGGGGCAGGGATGCTCGCCATCGGCCGCGGCGGCTCCCGGCTCGCCGAGGAGTACCGCGCGGTCGCCTTCCGGCTCGCCTACGACCCGTCGTTCGCCGAGAGCCGCCGCCTGCTCGTCACCGCCCCGCGCGGGGACAACGCGGCAGCCGCCGCCGCTGCCGCCAACCTCGCCGCCGCCTTCGCCGAGATGGGCCGGGACGTCCTGCTCGTCGAGGCCGACCTGCGCACCCCGACCCTCGCCCGGGAGCTGGGCTCCGCCGCCCACGAGACGCGTTCGCCGCGCTGGGCCGCCGAGGAGGGCGACGGCAGCTGGCCCACCGGCACCCGCTCGGGCGTCGACGTCCCCGGCTCCGGGGCCTTCACCCTGATCCCCGGCGCCACCGTCGACAACGTCCCGCGCGCCCTCACCTCCCCGCCCGTCGGCCGGATCGTCGGCGAGGCCGACAGCCCGGGCACCGTCGTCATCGTGCTCGCCCCGCCCGTTCTCGCCTACGCGGACGCGGTCGCCCTCGTCGACCGGGTCACCGGGGTCATGATCGTGTGCGACCCGCGCGAGGTGCACCGCAGCGACCTGGAGCGCATCCGCGAGATCATCAGCGCCTCCGGCGGCTCCGTCCTCGGCGCCCTGCTCCACCCGTCCCGGGGCCGGCTGCGCCGCGCCGAGCGCCGCCCGAAGTCCGCCCGTCGCCGCTCCGGAGGCGGCGGACCCACCGCCCCCACGGCGGAGCCGGACAGGCCCGAGACCACCGGAGACCCCACCGAGACCCTCGGCCTGCGCTCCCTGACCCTTCCGGCATCCCGCCGGTGAGAGCCCGCACCGCCGTCCTCTGCTCGGTCGCGGACCAGGGCGTGGCGGCGCTCACCAACATCCTGGTGCTGGTGGCCGCCGCCCGGCTCTCCACCCTCGCCGACTTCGCCCGCTTCTCCGCGGTCTACCTGGTCTTCACGGTGCTGCTCGGCGTCTCGGGGGCATACACCGGACAGCCGCTGGTCCTCAAGCGCGGCGCGGGGGAGGAGACCCGGGGCGCCTGCCGGTCCGCCGCGGTCTTCACGGTGCTCGCCGCCGCCGTGTTCGGCGCGCTGCTCGCGGCCGTCTGCGCCCTCGTCCCCGGCGACACCGCCCGCGCCCTGCTGATGCTCGGCCTCGTCCTGCCCGTGGTGCTGGGACAGGACGCCGTACGGTACGCCTTCTCCACCCTCCAGCAGCCCCATCTCGCCCTGGCCTCGGACCTGTTGCGGCTGGGCTGTGTGCTCGGGGCCCTCTCCGTACAGGACTACGGGGCGTCCCCGGCCCGGCTGATCGCCGTCTGGGGCTTGTCCGCCCTCCCCGCGCTGCTCCTCTCCGCCACCCTCCTGCACCGCGCCACCGCCGGATCCCCGCTGCGGCTGCGCCCGATGCTGCGGCGCGGCCACCTCGGGCAGCGCTTCACCGTCGAGTTCGGCGTCGGCAACGCGACCGGCCAGTTGTCCGTCCTCGGCCTCGGTGCGGTCGGCAATCCTCTCCTGGTCGGGGCGCTGCGCGGGGCGACCACCTTGTTCGGCCCGCTCAACGTGCTGTTCACCTCGGCCACCTCCTTCGGCCCGCCGATCCTCGGCCGCATCGGCGACGAGCGCCGCCGGATCCGGGCCACCGCCGCTCTCGCCGCCGCCCTCGCGGGGACCGCCGTGCTCTGGGCCACGGTGCTCGCCCTGCTGCCCGACACCGCCGGACGCCAACTCCTGGGCGACACCTGGCCGGTGGCCGCCGACCTGCTCCCGGCAACAGGCAGCCAGTACGCGGCGATGGCCGTCGGCACCTGCGGGCTGCTCGCCCTGCGCATGCTCGACCCGCGCACCACGCTCGCCATCCAGGTCGTCTTCTCGCTCACCGCCGTGGCGTTCCTCGCGGGCGGTTACGTCGTCGGGGGCGTCCCGGGCGCCGCCTGGGGGCTGTTCCTGGGCTCGCTCTGCAAAGCCACCGCGACCTGGATCAGGGTGGCCCGGCTGCGTCGGCGTACGGTGGCGGGCGACGAGGGCGTCACCGCCGACGCCCTGCCCGCCGCTCCCGGTACGTACTGATCGCGACCAGGCACAGCGCGGCGATGGCCAGCTTCCCCGCCGCCTGGAGGAGCGGGCCGCGCAGCAGGATGAAGGTGTACCCGGCGATCAGCGGCGCGGCGATGGCCAGCACACTCCCCGGGCCGGGCCCCGCCCGAGTGACGGCCAGGGCGTAGCGGCGGTCGGTGCGGGCCGACGCGTAGCCGATCAGTGCCATCCCGCCGATCATGCCGGCCGCACCGACATCGACCCAGAACTCGGTCCACAGCGGCGCCGACAGGTTGGTCATCCGCAGCCCCATCCACTGCCCGACCCGGACCCCGGTGTCCTCCGGCTTCCCGCTCCACACCGCGCGCGGCACGAAGAACAGCCCGGAGCCCGCCAGTTGGCGGCCGTAGGTATGGCCCCGGGTGTCGACCCAGGAGATGGTGTTGGCGAACATCACCATCTGGTCGTAGTCCTTGGTCACCAGCGGATCGAAGACCGAGGCCGACTGCACGGACCGCTGGCTCCCCTCCTCGTACCGGAACCTGTCCGCGTACGGGAACAGCACCAGCGCCCCCACCACGCCCGCCGTGAGGACCGTCCGGTAGACCGCCGCACTGCTCGGGAACGCGGCGAACACGAACGCCACCACCACCGTCAGGAACCAGTAACGGGCGTTGGAGACCGGGTTGTTCACCAGCAGGTTCAGTGCCGCCAGTGCCACCCACACCAGCACCGTCGACGGTCTGCGCCGGGCCCGGTAGGAGGTCGCCAGACGGCGGGTGTAGAAGAGCAGCGCCAGCAGAGCCGGGACCTGCCCGAAGCCCTTGAGGAACGCCGAGCCCACATTGGACCCCTCCGCGACCACCCCGCTCGCGGCGACGGTCTCGTTGATCTCCTGCCGGCTGGCGAAGAAGACCGAGGGACCGCCCAGCTTCAGCACGTAGAAGGCGCTCGCCGTGAACGCCAGCAGCACCAGCAGGCGGAGCCGCAGCGGATGGGCGACCGCCGGCCCGCTGACCGCCCCCCGCGCGGAGGGCGTCCGGCGGCGCAGCGGCCGCCGGGAGGCCAGCAGTGCCCCCAGGTCGTAGGCGGCACACCCCACCAGAACCATCGCGATGGCCGTGACCAGGTCCTGGCGCGGCCCCACCATCGGTGTCGGCGTCTGCCCGATCACCACCTGGGCGAACGGCGCCACGCCCATCGCGATGTACACGAACATCCAGAAGACGCCCTGGAGCAGCCGCCGCCGGGTCGAGAGGATCATCGTCGCCAGACGGGCGCCCGCGTAGCAGGTCAGCACCAGCTGGAGCCAGTACGCCGTGTCCCGGACCCCGCTGCCGGGCTGGGCGGCGATCACCGCGGGCAGGAAGCAGACCAGGCCCAGGACGAGCGGCACGGACAGCGCCCGCGACAGCATCGACCAGGCGATCGGCCGCTCCGGAGGGCCACCGGGCCCCCCGGACCCCCGTGGGCCCGTGACGGTGGGAGCGGCCTGCTCCCGCGCCGACGTGTGCACCGACGTCATGCGCCCCCCCGGGATCAGTGAACCGCTGAACACTCTAACGAATCAGCCCACTTGAGGGGGGCCGATGACTACGCTGTGAATACTTGGCCATAGTCGAGGGGAACTCTGGTGAAAATCCTGCACGTTGTCACGCTCCACACCCCGGACCACGCCTTCGGCGGTCCGACGCGAGTGGCGTTCAACCTCTCCAAGGTGCAGCGCGCGCACGGCGACGACGCGCGCGTCATGGCCCTCGGCGACGGCTTCCCCGATGGCGAACTGCCTCGTGAAGTGGAAGGAGTTCCGGTCCATCTCTTCCAGGCCCGGCACATCCTCCCCATGTTCGAGGTCAGTGGCATCACCTCCGCCGGACTGCTGAACACCGCCCGCCGCATGATGCGCGGCGCCGACCTCGTCCACGTGCATCTGATGCGGGACCTGGTGACCCTCCCCGCGGCGCTCCTCGCACTCGCGACCCGTACGCCCCTGGTCGTCCAGACCCACGGCATGATCGACCCCACCGAGAAGAAGGTCGCCCAGCTCACCGACCTCCTCGGGGTCCGCAAGGTGCTGCGCGAGGCGGACGCCGTGCTGCACCTCACCGAGATGGAGCGCGTCGACGTGAACGCCGTCGCCGCGCCCGTCCCGCTCACCCGCACCGTCCGGCTGGTCAACGGCGTGCGCCCGCAGGAGCGCAAGCCCGCCCGCGAGCCCGGCCGCCCGCCCACCGTGCTGTATCTGGCCCGGATCCAGGAGCGCAAGCGGCCCGAGGACTTCGTCGCCGCGATGCCGCACGTCCTCACCCGCCACCCGGACGCCCGCTTCGTGCTGGCCGGTCCCGACACGGGAGCGCTCGCCGGCACCCTCGGGCTCGCCCGGCAGCTCGGGGTGGCCGAATCCCTGCACCATGTAGGCCCGTTGGAGCACGACGAGGTGCTGGCCGCCGATCGCGAGGCCGATGTGTATGTGCTGCCCGCGATCGAGGAGCCGTTCCCGGTCTCGGTGCTGGAGGCGATGTCGGTCGGCACCCCGGTCGTCATCACCCGCACCTGCGGACAGGCGCCCGATGTGGCCGGGGCCGGCTCGGGTCGGGTCATCGACAGCCGGGTCGGCGAGGACGCGGCCAACGCCCGCAAGGTCGCCGACGCGATCCTGGAGCTGCTGGAGCCCGAGGCCGCCGAGCAGGCGGGCAAGGCCGCCTGGGAGCTGGTGAACGAGCAGTTCACCATCGAGGCCGTCACCGCCACCCTCCGGCAGACCTACGAGGACGTGGTCCGCCGGAGGCGAGGATGAGCGGCATACTTGTCAACGTACGGGCTTCTCGCGGGATTTGAGCGCGATCTGCCAGCGGTAGAAGCTCATCGCCAGCGCGAAGTCGAAGCCCGCCCGGCCGTCCAGAAATCCCCGCTTGTAGAGATACATGTAGGCGAAGGACACCACCGGCTTGAACGGCGCCTTGTGGAACAACTGCCCCTGGCGCGACTTGACCTGGCGCACCTGCTCCTTGACCCGGGGGTGGTGCTCCAGCCAGGCCTCCCAGTCCGAGTAGCGGTTGTGCCGCTCGAACCAGGCGGTCACCGGGTCGAGGTCCTGGTGCTCGATGGGGTGGGTGAGGGTGCCCGCGCTCGCCGCGACCGGCTGGTAGTGGCCCTCCACCTCCCCGATCCCCGGCGCGTCCAGGTCCCCGACCTCCGGGTAGTGGCAGCGGGTCCGGTCGGTCAACGACCGCTTGCGGATGGTGTATCCGTGCCGCAGCCGCTTCCCGGAGAACCAGTAGCCGAGCGGTATGTCGTACGCCGCCGGCTTCGGCGCGTCCGGGTTCCGGAAGGTCTCCCGCAGCTCGGCCAGCAGCCCGGGGCTGAGCCGCTCGTCGCCGTCGAGGAGCAGGATCCAGTCCAGGTCGGTGCGGACGTTCTCCAGGCACCACTGCTTCTTCCGGGGGTGCCCGCCGTCCCAGGTGTACGTGACCACCTCGGCCCCGCACTCCTCGGCGATCTTCACGGTGTCGTCGGTGCTGTGGGAGTCCACCACGACGACCGCCTCGAAGTGGCCGAGCACCGACCTCACCGCCTCCGCGATGTTCAGTCCCTCGTTCTTCGTGGGGATCGCCACGGCTATCGGGAGTTTCGGCGTACCTGCGGTCATCCCGCGGCTCCTTCGGGCAGCCAGGCGTAGCAGCCTGTGGACGTGAACGTGACGGCGGAATCGGGGATGGTGATCTTCCGGGACTTCCCGGTGCCGGAGGTGCCGGAGGCCAGCTCCTTGCCGCCCGCCCCCTCGATCTGCCAGGAGCAGTCCGTGGTGGGGGAGGCCGAGCGGTACACGCCCGGCCGGAGCTTCTTCCCGGAGTGCTTGCCGTCCGGGTAGCCGTACGCCGCCTCGTCGACCAGGGCCTGGTGCTGGGTGCACAGCCCGGCGACCGCGTCCTTCGCGTCGGGGATCTCGCCCGTCACGATCGCGCCGACCGCCGTGTCCCGGTCGGCCTTGACGAGATAGCGCAGCTTGTCGCAGGTCTCCTGGCCGGTCTGGAGCACGGCCGCCGGGTCCATGCCCTTCGGCACCCGGTCCTTCAGATACTCCTTCTGTTTCTTCGTGAACGTCCCCGTGGCCGGGGTGATCTCGTCGACGGGCGTCTTCGGGCCCTCGGCCGTGGCGGCCGGAGCGGACGCCCCCGGGGCCGACGGCTCCTCGGTGGGCGGCGTGGCGGGCTCGGTGGCCGGGGTGGCGGAGGGGCCGGGGACGGCGGGCCCGGAGGCCGCGGGGCGCTGGGCGGCCGCGGCCTCCGGGTCGTTCCCGTCCGCGGACGAGCCGCAGGCGGCCAGCGCCGCCGCCGTCAGGACGACGGCGGCGCAGGCCAGGAACGGGTTTCTCATTGCTCAGCCGTTCCTCAGGGCGTAGTGCGCGCTGATGGTGGACCCGCTCAGCGCGGTCGGGTAGATGGCGGTCTCGTCGATCTGCCCCTCGAAGAAGTTGCTGGTGGGGCGGTTCGGCCAGCCGGACAGGTTGTCCCCGCCGACCCGCCAGTAGCCCGGCTGGCTCTCGTTGCCGGAGACCAGGATGTTCGACGCGCGCAGCTGCCCGTCGACGTACAGCGACATGCCCTGACCCAGCGGGCCCTGGGTGGCGACGACGTGGTGCCACTGGCCGTCGTTGTACGCCCCCGAGGTGGCGACGGTGCGGGCCCCGCCGCTCTGGACGCCGAACACGAGGCGCCCGTCGTTGCGCATGTAGATGTGCTTGTCGTGACGGGTGCTGTTCTGCTGGGTCATGTTGCCGAAGCCGACGATCTTCCCGCCCCGGGTCGTGGTCGTCTTGATCCACGTCTCGATGGTGAAGCGGGCCGGCTGGGTGTGCAGCCGGTTGCTGTACGCGTACTCGTCGGTGCCGTTGAACCCGATCGCCGTCGAGGGCCCGGCGACCGCCGCCGGGGTCTGCCGGTAGGCGGGGCCGTTGCGCAGGAAGCCGTTGTTCAGATTGCCGCTGCTGTCGTGCGCGAACGTGGAGGTGCCCTCGTCCCAGCGCCAGTAGAGGCTCGCCCCGTCGGACCTGACCCGCGCCGGGTACGCCTCCGTCGCGCTCGCCACGGTGGCGGACTGGGCCGGGGACTTGACGCTGGTGTTGGTGCCGTCGCTCGCGGTGATCCGGTACGAGTGGGTCTCGCCCGCCGCGACGTCGGTGTCCGTCCAGGTCAGCTGCGGACGGTCCCAGAAGACCGAGTAGCCGGTCGTCGTGTGGATCGGGGTGTTGGAGCCGTCCTTGTAGATCCGGTAGGTCAGCTCCCCGTCGTCGGTGTCGAAGCTGGTCTGCCAGTTCACGTCGATCTGCCCGGGGGTGAGCGTGGAGAGGCTGACGTTGGGCACCCAGGGCGCACCCGTGTCCGGGCCGTCCGCGAACCGGGTCAGACCCTGCTGCGGCTTGGTGTTGACGGTGGTGAACTCGCCGCCCACCCACAGGTAGTGGCGCCCGCCGCTGCTCGTCTGGGCCATCACACGCGGCCCGACCGGCTCCCCGATCCCGTCGTTGGTGTCCGGGAACCAGGGCAGCAGCTTCGGGTCGTCGACCGACTGGGCCAGCAGGTGCTTGCGCGGCTGGTCCGGGAACGCGCCCATGCTGGCGCAGTCGTGGGCGTGGCTGCCGCTGTACAGCACCCCGGAGTACACCAGCACGGACTGGGTCGCGCCCAGGCAGGTGTCCCGCCAGCGCTGCTCGAAGTTGTTCAGGTTCAGCGCGATGCGTCCGTCGAACACGCCACCGCCGGTGCCCTCGTTGCCCGTGTAGAAGCCGCCCGCGTCCGTGGTGATGTCCTGGACCGTGGAGTTGTTGTGGATGAACCCCGGGTAGGACTTGGTGAGCTGGCCCGTCGTCGCGTTGACGACGGCCAGGGCGTGGGTGTTCGTGCCGTTGATCCGGAAGAAGTCCCCGCCGAGCAGCACGTTCTGCCCGTCCGGAGTCACCTCGACGGCCCGTGCGACCTCGTCGGCGTTGGCCGTGAAGGGCAGCAGTGAGGCTCCGGTCGTGACGGCGGCGAAGTGGCTCCTGGTCTGGCCTCCGACCGTGGTGAAGTCGCCCGCCAGATAGACCGTGTCGTCGGTGACGGCGAGACCCCGCACGGTCGCCGACACCCCGATCTTGAAGGTGTTGCTGACCGTGCAGGTCTCGGTGTCGATCGCCGCGATGTTACTCACGCCGACACCGTTCACCGCGCCGAACTGGCCGCCCGCGTAGAGGGTTTCGCCGTCGGGGGAGAGGGCGAGAGCCCGGACGGTCGCGGTCCCCGAGGAGATGGTGAAGGACAGCGAGCAGTCGGTGGGCGCCCCGGTCGCCGCGTCGAACGCGGCGAAGTTCACCGCGGGCTGCTCGTTCGTACCGGGGGCCGCGGTGGGGGGCCGCAGGGTGGAGAAGGTGCCGCCCGCGTAGACGACGCCGTCGCCGGCGGCCATCGACCAGACGATCCCGTTGGTCTGCCAGGTGGTGAGGTCGTCCGCGGTGAGGGCGACCGGCGGTGTCAGCGCCGCGGCCGGAGAGGCCCCGACCGTGGTCGCGGTCAGGACTCCGGCCAGCAGGCCGAGAGCGGCGGAGGCGGCCCGCACACGGCCGCGCCCCCCGCTTCTGCGCCCCGTACTTCCGTTCATCATTCAGCTCCGAAGGTGAGATTCGCGCTGCGGCCCGAAAGCCGCGGATGCTGCCTCGCCCGAACGGCCGGGGGGACGGTGCGTCCCCCCGGGGGCCGGGGCGAGTGGGGAGGCGGGGCCGGGGCCCCGCCCGTGGCCGGCGCGTCGATCTCCACCGAGCGGTCGATGGAGATCGGGGGAGGCGCCGGTGATCTTCCCGGGCACGGGCGCGCTGAGCGCCGGCCGGGAGTCATGGGTGGCCGCCGGCCCGGTGGGGGCGTCGGCGGTCACACGGTCCTGTCGGTCCGGTAACGGGATGGCGGGCCGGCGGCGGAGCAGGCCGGCCCGGCCGCCGGGGGAGCGGCGCCCGTCACGGCGACGCCGGTCCGCCGGCCCACCCGGACAGCCGGCGGGGCCGTTCACCGGCCCGCGCGCACGGCGGCCGTGCCCTGTCACCGGTCCACCCGGACGGCGGCCCCGGACAACTGGTCGGCCAGCTTGCGGATATCGGCGTCGACCATGATCCGGGCCAGCTCCCGGGACTTCACCTCGGGCTTCCACCCCAGCAGCTCCTCGGCCTTCGAGGCGTCGCCGATCAACGCGTCGACCTCGCTGGGGCGTTCGTATTTCGGGTCATAGCGCACGTGCTCGCGCCAGTCGAGGCCCGCGTGCTCGAAGGCGTACTCCAGGAAGTCCCGGACGCTGACGCCCTCGCCGGTGGCGATCACGAAGTCGTCGGGGGTGTCGCACTGGAGCATCCGCCACATGGCGTCCACGTACTCCGGCGCGTACCCCCAGTCCCGGACCGCGTCCAGGTTGCCCAGGTGCAGCCGGTCCTGGAGCCCCGCCTTGATCCGGGCGACGCCGCGAGTGATCTTCCGGGTCACGAAGGTCTCGCCCCGGCGCGGCGACTCATGGTTGAAGAGGATCCCGTTCACCGCGAACATGTCGTACGCCTCGCGGTAGTTGACCGTGGCCCAGTAGGAGTAGACCTTCGCCACGCTGTACGGGCTGCGCGGGTGGAACGGGGTCTTCTCGTTCTGCGGGGGCGGGCTGGCCCCGAACATCTCGGAGGACGACGCCTGGTAGATCCTGGTCTGGATACCGCTGGCCCGGACCGCCTCCAGGAGCCGGATGGTGCCGAGCCCGGTGACGTCACCGGTGTACAGCGGGGCGTCGAAGGACACCCGCACATGCGACTGCGCGCCCAGGTTGTAGACCTCGTCGGGCTGGATGTCGCGCAGCAGGTTCACCAGCGCCACACCGTCGGACAGGTCCGCGTGATGCAGGACGAAGGAGCGCTCCGGCTCCTCGGGACCCTGGTAGATGTGGTCTATCCGCTCGGTGTTGAAGCTTGAGGAACGGCGTATGAGCCCGTGCACCGTGTATCCCTTGTCGAGCAACAACTCGGCCAGATACGAACCGTCCTGGCCTGTCACTCCGGTGATGAGCGCGGTCTTCGCCACGATTCCCCCTTCTCTGCTGATCGCCTCGGTGGCGATGTTCACCGATATTCCGGAATTGGAGCGTTCTGCGGCAAAGCGTCACCGCAGTCCTTTTCTGCTGGCACAATCCGAGCCATGACGACCGAACTCCCCGTCCCGTCCCAGGAATCCGCCCGTTCCCTACTGCGGCCCGGCTCCCGCATATTCGTCGCGGGACACCGCGGCCTGGTCGGCTCGGCGGTGGCCCGCCGCCTCGCCGACGACGGCCACGAGGTGCTCACCCGCGGCCGCGACCTCCTCGACCTGCGCGACGCCGCGCGGACCGAGACGTATCTGAAGGAGGTCCGCCCGGACGCCGTGGTGCTGGCCGCCGCCAAGGTGGGCGGGATCATGGCCAACAGCACGTACCCGGTGCAGTTCCTGGAGGACAACCTGCGCATCCAGCTCAGCGTGATCGCGGGCGCGCACGCGGCCGGGACACAGCGGCTGCTCTTCCTCGGCTCGTCGTGCATCTACCCCCGGCTCGCACCCCAGCCGATCCGGGAGGAGTCGCTGCTCACCGGGGAGCTGGAGCCCACCAACGAGGCGTACGCCCTCGCCAAGATCGCCGGAATCGTCCAGACCCAGTCCTACCGGCGGCAGTACGGCGCCTCCTACATCAGCGCCATGCCCACCAATCTCTACGGGCCCGGCGACAACTTCGACCTGGAGACCTCGCACGTCCTGCCCGCGCTGATCCGCCGCTTCCACGAAGCGCGCAGGGACGGGGCCCCCGAGGTGACCCTGTGGGGCTCCGGCTCGCCGCGCCGGGAGTTCCTCCACGTCGACGACCTCGCCGCTGCCTGCGTGACCCTGCTGGAGGCCTACGACGGTGACGAACCCGTCAACATCGGCTGCGGCGAGGACCTCACCATCCGTGAACTGGCGGAAACCGTGCAGGATGTGACGGGCTACGAGGGGCGCATCGCCTGGGACACCTCGAAGCCGGACGGGACCCCCCGCAAGCTGCTCGACGTCACCCGGCTGAACGCCCTCGGCTTCACGCCGAAGATCCCGCTGCGCGACGGTGTCGCCCGCACCTACGCCTGGTGGCTCGGACAGCTCCCGCCCGGACAGTGACCGCCCGCCGCCGGGAGAGCTCTCCCGGCGGCGCACCGGTGGTGCTCCTCGCATCCGTCCGCCCGCCGCCATTCAGTACGCCCCGCGGCCGTCGG
This sequence comes from Streptomyces globisporus C-1027, assembly GCF_000261345.2. Taxonomy (NCBI): domain Bacteria; kingdom Bacillati; phylum Actinomycetota; class Actinomycetes; order Kitasatosporales; family Streptomycetaceae; genus Streptomyces; species Streptomyces globisporus. The sequence continues at coordinate 6,259,216 of NZ_CP013738.1, forward strand.
TGACGGCGCGCACGGTGCGGGCGAGAAGTCCCATGTCGGCGGCGACCGACCAGTTGTCCACGTACCAGAGGTCGAGCGAGACGGTCTCCTGCCACGTCAGGTCGGAGCGCCCGCTCACCTGCCACAGGCCCGTGAGTCCCGGCTTCACGGTGAGCCGTCGGTGCTCCCGCTCGTCGTAGCGGGACGCCTCCTCCGGCAGCGGCGGTCTCGGCCCCACCAAGGACATGTGGCCCAGCAACACATTGACCAACTGCGGGAGTTCGTCGATCGACGTACGCCGCAGCATCCGGCCGACCGGAGTCACCCGGGGGTCGCTGCGCATCTTGAACAGCGGCCCGTCGACCTCGTTGACCACGGCGAGCTGTGCCTTGAGCTGCTCGGCGTCCGCCACCATCGTGCGGAACTTCCACATGGTGAACGGCCGGTTGTGCTGCCCCTGCCGGACCTGCCGGTGGAAGACCGGCCCCCGGGAGGACAGCCGGACGCTCAACGCGACCGCCAGCAACAGCGGTGCCAGTGCCAGCAGTCCGAACAGGGCGCCCGTACGGTCCAGCACGTTCTTGACCATCGCCTGCGGCCCTCCGCGCAGCGGCGGCGCGATGTGCAGCAGGGTGAGCCCGGCCGCGGTGACGGGACGCACCCGCTCGGCCGCCACCCCCGACACCTCGGAGAGCACGGACAGGGCGACGCCCCGGTCGTGCAGCCCCCAGCCGAGATGTCGCAGCCGGTCACCGGTCAACTGGGGCCCGGGAGCCACCAGCACCAGGTCCGCTTCATGGGCGTAGACCCCGCCGAGCACCGTCGACACGTCGTCGTCGGCCGGGCAGGAGGCGAGGTGCCCCGCCACCTGTACGCCCTCCAGCTCCAGCCGTGCGGCGCCCACGGGAACGGCGGCGACCAGCATGTAGTCGTGATCGGTACGGGAGTTGAGCAGCCCGGCCGCCCGGCCCACCCCCGGCGCCTCGCCGACCAGCAGCACCCTGCGGACCCGGCCGGCCCGCCGGGCGGAGCGCGGCCACCGCCGCAGCCCCGCCACAGCGGCGGCGATCAGCAGCCCCGGCGCGACGGCCACGACGGCCGTGGCCGGGTCCACCGGACTCCCCGCCGCCGTGTGCAGCACGGCCAGCAGGCCGATGAGCACGAGCCAGTCGCCGACCGCCCCGACCGCGCAGGCCGCGCCGCCGGGAGCGGTCCGCAGCCGGTCGGTGTACCGCCCCCGCGTGCCGCGCAGTCCGGCCCACAGCAGCCCCGCGACCGCGGCGGCCGCCAACGGGCGGGGCTGGTCCCCCGCGCGCAGCAGCAGCCAGGCGGGACCGGCCAGACCCAGCAGGTCGGTCAGTGCGGCGAGGACCGGGCCGCCCGCGGGCAGCCGCCGGGCCGGCACCGGGCCGACCGGGTCGCGCTGAGCCGTCGGGGCCCTCCAGGGCTGCTCCAGGGCTGCTCCAGGGCCGCCGTGCGATTCCGGGAGGCGGCGGTGCGAGGGCGCGGTGCGCCCCGGAGCCCCACCGGTCCGGATAGGTCGGTATCAGGTATTTCGACATGCCCCATGAGCCCCCCAGCCACAGTTGCACCCCCACAAACGGGACGCATCCGCCGATCCCATGGACTGACGGATGCGCCCTCGCTCGGTGCACGATATCCACACACGTGCCATTTCGCTGGAGTTCTCGTGAAGTTCAGACGGCTCGGTCCAGACATCTCCGATCGACCGGAACCGGCCGATGTCGCCTGATGGACAAGGATATTGATGGAGTGCCAGCTGGGTAAGCGCTTGTGTCCGGTGGTGCCGAGTGGGCGGTTCGCGGAGGGTCCGGCCCGGCCGCGCACGGGCGGGAGATGCGTGAACCCCCTGGCGGGCGGTGTGCCCGGCCAGGGGGTTCACGCATCTCCCTCGGTGCCGCGAGGGGTGCGGGGGCTGCTACGACGTCAGAGTGCGCCCTCCGTGCGCCTCCTGGCGCGCCGGTGGACCAGCACCCCTGCGCCAACAAGGCCCGCTGCCGCGAGAGTTACCGACATCACAGTGGCCCCGGTGGCTGCCAGGCTGCCGCCGCCGGACGGGGTGGCGGTTCCGGTGCCGCCCGCGACACCCCCGCCGACCGTGGAACCGGAGCCGTCGGCCGTACCGGTGGAGCCTCCGGACGTGCCCGTGGAGCCTCCGGACGTGCCCGTGGATCCGGAGCCGCCGGTGGAGTCGGAGTCGCCCGTGGTGGAGCCGCCGCTCGACTGCGTACCGCCGTCACCACCTGTCGATCCCTCACTTCCCGTACTGTCGGCACCATTCGAGGCGTCACCGTTGCCGCCCGTGTCCCCGCCGGTATCCCCACCGCCGGTGGACGCGGTGACGGTGAGCGTCACGGCGGCGGTGCGGGTGGTGCCGACGTCGTTGCGGAACTCGGCGCGGTAGCGGTAGCCGTCCTGCGCGGTGCGCGCGGTGAACGTGAGGGCGGACTCCGTCGCGCCCTCGACGTCCTTCCAGGTCTGCGCGTCATCGGTGCTGACCTGCCAGCGGACCGTGGGCTCCGGGGTGCCCTCCGCCTCGGCGGTGAGGGCGACCTCCTCGTCCTCCTTCACCGTGCGGTCGGCGGGCGCGCGGGTCACCAGGGGCGAGACCTGCCGGACCAGCTTGGTGATCTTCCCTTCGGCGGGGCTGGTCACGAAGACGGTGGCGCCGCCCGGTTCGACGGCGAGCGAGGCCGCGCCGGCCTGGGAGTGGTTGCCGGGCAGCGACAGGTCCTTCGCGGCCACGGCGAAGCCCTCGGTGCCGTACACGGTCAGCGTGCCGTTGTTGTCGTTGGCCGGGTCGGAGAGGTCCCCGCCGTCCTGCCAGACGACATAGGCGCGGCCCGACGCCGTGTCGAAGGCGGCGTCACGGGCCAGGTCCTTGCCGACGAGCGTCTTCACCAGGGTGCCCGCGGCGTCGAAGACCAGCACCGACCGGTCGACCCCGACCCACACCGCGCCGGTGGCCGGGTCCGTCTCGGTGAATCCGGCCATGCCCCCCGGCCCGCCGGGCAGGTCGAAGGAGCCGCTGACGGTGAACGACGCGAGGTCCACGCGGTGCAGTTTCCCGGCGGCGAAATCGGTGTACCAGAGAGCGCCCCGCTCGGGGTCGGCGGCGAACTGGGCGCCGCCCGGCAGCGTGAGGGTGCGGGTCGCCGTGCCGGTGGCCCGCTCGGTCTCGGAGAGCGTCGCGCCCTGGGCGACCAGGACCGTGTCCGGGGTGGTGCCGGGGGCGATGTCGGTGATCGTGGACCCGGCGAGCCAGACGCCCGTGGCGGCCTCGTCGCCCGACTTGGCGCTGCCGACGCCCCGCAGCGGGTAGTTGTAGACGACGCCGTCGCCCGGCAGCGGTCCCGCGATGCGCGCGGCGGCCGAGGCCCGCAGCGCACCGGTGGAGCCGGGGGCCTGGCTGATCCGGCTCTCGGACGCCCCGTTCTCGGGGTTCAGCACATGGAGCCCGCGCTCGTCGACGTCGGCCGTGTCGGGGAGGTTGTCCGCACCGACGTACAGCTTCTTCGAGTCGGGGTGCAGCAGCAGGTCCAGCGGTTTGCCGGCGGTGGTGAAGTCGGCGGCGGACTTGTACGAGACGGTCCCCGCGGGGACGTCGACACCTTCGCCGCCCCCGTCGCCGGGGTCCTGGCCGGCGAAGGCGACGGGTATGCGCACGTCCTGCGTACGGTCGCCGGCGGCGCGGTGGTCGGCGCGGGTGACGACGGAGCAGGCCACCTCGGCGCAGTCGAGGCCGTCGCCCTTCTGCGCGATCTCGATCTCCACGTCGAAGGTGCCGCCGGGCCCGAAGGCCTGCGCGAGATCACCCTCGTACGGGTCGCCCGAGGGCACGATCCACTGCGAGGTCCTCGAACCGCCGCTCATGTCCGCGCCGCCGAGGCAGGGGGAGGGCACGCGGTTGTCGCCGTTGTCCTTGCACAGGGCGACGTAGATGCCGGTGGTGAGGCCGTACCCCTCGCCCTGGACCCGGACCTTCTGCTGGGCCGGGTCGAGGCCGGTGGTGGCCGAGACGGTGAGCTTCTGTCCCCGGGGGCCGGTGGCGGTCTTCGGGGTGCCGGCGTCGGCGCTGACCGCCGCGCCGACGGGGATCCCCGCGAGCAGCAGGGCGGCGACGGCGGCCGTGCCCGCGCGGCGTCTGAGCCTGCTCGGGCCGCCGGGCGGGGTGCCGGGAGCTGTGCCCGGAGTGGATGTCATGTCATTCCTCGTCAGGACGCGTGGGAGCCCGGCCCCGGCACGAACGGCCGGGACCGGGCAGAGGGGCTGGAGAACTCGTCCGGTGCTACACGAAGTTGATCGGAGCGTGGACGTCGTACTTGCGGTCGTTGGTGTCGGTGTGGTCGGCGCGGGTCACGATGGCGCACTCGACGGTGTCGCCGCAGACGTTGCCGCCGCCGAGGTCGGCCTTGACGTGTATCCGGACGCTGAAGGTGCCGCCCGCGCCGAACGGCGAGGTGTTGGGGAGGCCGCCGCCCAGGCCGGATACCCAGTGCGAGGCGCCGGTGGTGCCGGACTCGTCCTGGCCGCCGAGACACGGCGACGGCTTGTTGGCGCCCTGGGCGCCGTCCACCACGCACAGGCTCACGTAGACGCCCTGGGCGGTGTTGTAACCGCTGCCGGTGACAGTGATGTTGGCGCCCGAGGCGGCCGCGCTGTCGGGGGCCGTCAGCGACAGGTTGTAGGTGGTACCGCCTTCGGTGACGGTACGGGTGCCGGTCGCGGCGGCGGCGGGGGAGGCGAAGGTCACGGCCAGCGCGGCGGCGGCGAACGCGGCGAGGCTCGTACGGGCGACGGTACGGGTGGAGGGAACAGCACTCACGGATGAGCACCTTTCTCGGCATCGGTAACCAGAACCACGGACACCCAGTCGACTTAGGTAAGGCACACCTAAGTCGAAGTCTGTTGGGTTGTCAACAAAGTTGCTCACTCGGCCCGTACGGGGACTTGGCCCGTACGGAGACTCGGCCCGTACGGAGAGTGGTCAGCCTCCGTCGGCCGGCGGCAGCGCCTGCTCGGTCCAGATGGTCTTCCCGGTCGGGGTGTACCGGGTGCCCCACCGCTGGACGAGCTGGGCCACGATGAACAGGCCGCGCCCGCCTTCGTCGTCCTCCGCGCTGTGCCGCAGGTGGGGGGAGGTGTGCCCGGTGTCCGCGACCTCGCACACCAGGGTGCGGTCCCGGATGAGGCGGAGCCCCAGCGGCCCGCCCGCGTACCGGACCGCGTTGGTCACCAGCTCGCTGACGACGAGCTGGGTGGCGAACACCAGCTCCTCCAGGCCCCAGGCCTCCAGCTGCCCGGTGGCCAGCTCGCGGGCGCGGCCCACCGACACCGCCTCCGCGCTCAGCTCCCAGTGGGCGACCCGCTCCGCGTCGAGCTCACGGGTGCGGACCAGGAGCAGGGCCGTGTCGTCGGCGCTCGTACCGCCGGGCACCAGCTCGGACACCGCCCGGTCGCACAGCTCCTCCAGCGACGCCGAGCGGTCGGTGAGCACCCGGCCCAGCGTGTCGAGGCCGTGGCCGATGTCGTGGTCCCGGGCCTCGACCAGGCCGTCGGTGAACAGGGCCAGCAGGCTGCCCACCGGCAGTTCGAACTCCATCGACTCGAACGGCAGACCGCCGAGGCCCAGCGGCGGCCCGGCGGGCAGGTCCGGGAAGGACACCGTGCCGTCGGGGGCGACGATCGCCGGCGGCAGATGCCCGGCCCGGGCCATGACGCACCGCCGGGAGACCGGGTCGTAGACCGCGTACAGGCAGGTCGCCCCGGTGGTCACGTCGTACGTCTCGACGGCCCCGCCGTACGCGTCCGGCGGCTCCTCCGCGGGCTGCCCCACCAGGTCGTCCAGCCGGGTCAGCAGCTCGTCGGGAGCCATGTCGAGCTGCGCGAAGGCCCGTACGGAGGTGCGCAGCCGTCCCATGGTGGCGGCGGCCTGGAGCCCGTGCCCGACCACGTCGCCCACCACCAGGCCGACCCGGGTCCCGGACAGCGGGATCACGTCGAACCAGTCCCCGCCGACGCCGGTCACATCGTCGGCGGGTAGATAGCGGTAGGCGGTCCGGACCGCGGACTGCGGCGGCAGGTGATGCGGCAGCAGCTGCCGCTGGAGGGCGAGGGAGGCGGTGCGCTCGCGGGTGTAGCGGCGCGCGTTGTCGATGCAGACCGCGGCCCGGGCCGCCAGTTCGTCGGCGAGGGCGACCTCGCCGTTGTCGAACGTGGTCGCCCGGTCGGGGGCGGGCGGCCGGCCCGAGGTGTCGGGTCCCACGCCCCGGTCGAAGGTGACGAGCCCGAGGATGCCGCCCCCGGCCCGCAGCGGGACGACGAGGGTGCCCTCGTCGAGCACGAGCCCGCCGGAGGACAGGCTGCGGTGCTGGGGGGATCCGGGCGGATAGACGACCGGCGGATACGGGTGCCGGTCGCCGTCGCGGGAGCCCGCGGCACCAGGCACGCCGCGCGAGCCGCCCTCCGCGTCTGCGGAATCCAGCGGTCCGGGGTCCACGACGCCGGGGCCGGGCGCGCCGGTCTCCGGGCCTCCCGAGTCCAGCAGTCCGGGCCCGGGGACGCCCGGGCCGGGCGCGCCGGGATCGTCGGGCAGGCCGGGGCCATGCCCTTCCGGGTCCGGCTGGTCGGCGTCGGAGAGGGCCGGGTCGGGGAGGCCCGGGTCCGGGGTGGCGGTGCCCGGCTCCGAGCGGGCCGCGACCCGGAGCAGCGACATGTCCGCCGCGCTGCCCACCGCCGCGGTCTCCCCGGTCATCGTGGCCCGCGTGACATCGACCCGTACGGTCGCGGCGAAGTCCGGCACGGCCACCTCGGCGATCTCCTCGGCGGTGGTGGCCACCTCCAGGACGGTGCCGATCCGGCGGCCGGCCTCGACGAGGAGGGCCAGCCGCTCCTGGACCCGGTAGCGGTCGGTGACGTCGAACGCGTCCTCGCACACGCCGAACACGTGCCCGTGGGCGTCCTCCAGCCGGTAGTAGGAGCAGGACCACAGATGGTCCCGCCCCGGGTCGCTCGGCTGCTGCGCCCTGAAGTTCAGGTCGAGGACCGGCTCGCCCGTCTCGAGGACCTGGCGCATGACGCCGTCGAGCGTCTGCGGATAGCCCGGGGTCACGAACGAGCCGCCGGCGTACAGCTCGTCGGCCCGCTTGCCCCGGAACGCGGTGAGCGGCTGCCCGATCTCCCGTTCGTAGGCGGTGTTGCACCAGGTCAGCCGCAGATCCGTGTCGTAGATCGCCAGCCCGACGGGCGACTGGGTGGCCAGCCCGTGGAGCAGGGCGAGCCGCGACTCCCAGTGCCGCAGTTCCCCCATCTCTGCCGCCACCAGGATCCGGTCCGGCGCGCCGGGGCCACGGTCCGCCGCCCCGCCCGGCAGCGGGCACGTCGCCGTCGCCACCAGCAGCTCCCGGCCGTCCCGGGCGTGGGCCACGTGGATCTCGTTGCCGACGAGGGAGGGCGGGCCGATGCCGCTGGAGGCGGGCGCTCCGGACACGCCGGAGGCTTCGGAAACTCCGGACGCTCGGGCTGCTGCGGCCGGGGGAGTGCCGCCGACCGGGTGCACCGAGAGGAACGCGCTCAGCGGCCGTCCCAGGGCCTCGGCGGGCTCGTAGCCGAGGAGCTCGGCCGCCGCGGGACTCCAGCCGATGACGGTGCTGTCGGCGTCCAGAACCATCGTGGCCGCCCTGGTGATGTCCAGGGGGCCACGGAAATCGGCGCTCTCCGCCGTGTTCGCCGCGCTCACGGCGCGACCCCGGCCCGGTTCATCACTCTCAGAATCGGCCCTGCCCGGGGCCCGCACAACCGCATGCCCCGGGGCGCTGCCCCGGAAAGCCGGGGTCAGCGCACCCCGTCGGGCCGGAACTGCACGCTGACGCGCGGCCCGACGGCCCGCGCCGTCTTGGGGATCGCGTGCTCCCAGGTGCGCTGGCAACTGCCGCCCATGACGATCAGGTCGCCGTGGCCGAGCGGCCTGCGGACGGGGGCGGGGCCCGGGCGGCGCGGCCGCAGCGCCAGATGCCGGGGCGCTCCCAGCGAGAGGATCGCGACCATCGTGTCCTCGCTGCTTCCCCGCCCGACGGTGTCCCCGTGCCAGGCGACCCCGTCCCGCCCGTCGCGGTAGAAGCACAGCCCCGCCGTGGTGAACGGTTCGCCCAGCTCGGCGGCGTAATGCTCGCCGAGCTCGGTGCGGGCGGCCTCCAGGGCCGGATGGGGCAGGGGGTCGTGGCGGCCGAAGAAGGCCAGCAGCCGGGGGACCGCCACCACACGCTCGTACATCACGCGCTGCTCGGCCCGCCAGGCGACGTCGCGCACCAGCGTCTCGAACAGCGTGTCCGCGCCCCGGAGCCACTGCGGCAGGACGTCGATCCAGGCGCCATGGCCGAGATCGGTGCGCCGCAGTCCGCTCAGGGGGCGGGTGCCGACCTCGGCCTCCTGGTCGAAAAGCGAGCTTTGCAGGTGTACGGCCATGGGGAGAGCGTAACGCTATTCGAGCACATGTGCGAATATCTATCGGGTGGCAGGGGTGGGGCCGTCCTTGATCAGATCGGCGCACTTCTCGCCGATCATCATCGTGGTGATGCACGGGTTGACCGCGGGAAGGAACGGCATGACCGACGCGTCGGCCACCCGCAGCCCGGTGACGCCCTTCACCCGCAGCTGGGGGTCGAGCGGCGATTCCGGGTCCTCCGGCGGGCCCATCCGTACGGTTCCGGCCGGGTGGTAGACGGTGTTGTGCGTCTCGCGGATGTAGTCGAACAGCTCCGCGTCCGTGGTCGCGGCGGGTCCCGGGGCCAGCTCGGCCCCCGCCCACGCGGCCATCTCCGGCTGCGCCACGATCTCCCGAGCCAGCCGCAGCCCGTACGTCATCACCCGTACGTCGTGCTCGTCGGTGAAGTAGCGCGGATCGACCCGGGGCTTGTCCCGGAAGTCCCGGGTCCGCAGCCGCACCGTGCCCAGGGAGCGGGCGCGGGTGACGTTCGGGGTCAGGCAGAACGCGTTGTCGGAGGTCGGGTAGCCGCGCCGGTAGGTGTTCATGTCGAACGGCACCGAGCCGTAGTGGAACATCAGGTCCGGCCGGTCGAGCCCCGGCTCGGTGTCCGCGAAGATCCCGATCTCCCACCACTGGGTGGACGCGGTGACCATGGGCTGCTTCGCCTCCCACATGATCACCCCCTCCGGGTGGTCCTGGAGGTGCGAGCCGACGCCGGGGGAGTCCACCCGCACCTCCACCCCGGTCTCCCGCAGATGCCCCGCCGGACCGATGCCGGACAGCATCAGCAGCTTCGGGGAGTCGATCGCCCCGCAGGAGACGACCACCTCGCGCCGCGCGTGCACCGTCCCGCTGTGCACGGTGTCCGGCTCCAGGTACTCCACCCCCGAGCACCGCTCGCCGTCGAACAGCAGCCGTTTCGCCTGGAGCCCGGTCCGCACCTCCAGGTTCGGCCGCTTCCCCAGCACCGGGTGCAGATACGACACCGAGGCCGAGGAACGGGTGCCGTCCTCGCGGGCGTTGATCTGGAACCAGTGCGCGCCCCGGATCACGGTGGAACCCGTGTTGAACGGGACGGTGGGGATGCCCGCCGTAGCGCAGGCCTCCAGCAGCGCCGTACCGCACGGGTCGCGGGGCGGTACCGTCCGGATGGTGACCGGGCCGGAGCGCCCGTGGTGGTCGCCGGGTGCGTCGTTGGTCTCCAGGCGTTGGTAGAGCGGGTAGCAGTCCGCCGCGCTCCATCCGGTGCAGCCGAGCGCCGCCCACTCGTCGAGGTCCTCGGCCGGGGCCCAGAAGGCGATGCAGGAGTTGTGCGAGGAGCAGCCGCCGAGCACCTTGGCGCGGGCGTGCCGCATGAAGCTGTTGCCCCGCTCCTGCGGCTCCACCGGGTAGTCCCAGTCGTATCCGGACTCCAGCAGCGCCATCCACCGGTCCAGCCGCAGGATGCTGTCGTCCCCGACGTCCGAGGGGCCCGCCTCCAGTACGCAGACGGTGACGTCAGGGTCCTCGGTGAGCCGGGCCGCGATGACGGCACCGGCCGTACCGCCGCCGACCACGACGTAGTCGAACGTGGGTACGGAGCTCTCTTCGGGCATCAGGTCTCCAGGGTTCGGGCAGCCGACGGGGTTCCGGGCGGCCGGCGGGTCTCCGGGGTTCAGCCGGCCGGCGGCGGAGCGGTGGGGTCCGCGGACTCGACACGGTGCTCGGCGAGTACGCCGGTCCGGTGCCGCTGGACGAACCAGTAGTAGGCGAAGCCGCCGAGCGCGACGACGCCGATGAACAGGAACGCGCCCCAGCGCAGATACCAGTGCTGCGGGCCGGTCGCGTTGTACACCTCGGCGCGCGGCCAGGCCAGGTTGAGCGACATGGCCGTGCCCCAGAGCACGGCGGCGATGTTCACGGGCAGCCCCCAGCGGCCCAGCGAGAAGGCGCCCTCGCGCGGCTGCCAGTCGCCGCGCAGCCGGCGCAGCAGCATGGGCACGGTGACCAGCAGATACGCCACGTAGATCATGATGATCGCGATGCTGGTGATCACCGAGAAGATCTGCGGCTGGTTGATGTTGACGACCAGGATGACGACGCCCACCACCCCGATCAGCACGGCGGGCACCACGGGCGTCTTGAACCGGGGACTGACCCGGGCCAGCACCGATCCGGCGGGCAGGTTGTTGTCCCGCGCCATGGCGAACATCAGCCGGATCCCGGCGGCCTGCACGGCCAGCACGCACACCGTGATCGCGACGACCACCGCCCAGAGGAAGATCTCCCCGATCGTGTCACCGAGCGTCGCCAGCACCACGTACTGGAGTCCGCCGGTGGACAGCTCCTCGGCCTTGAGGTCCGGCACCGAGAGCAGCGCGAAGAGCAGGATGAACGCGCCGATCAGGAAGGACGCGATGAGCGCCCGCAGGATGGCGCGGGGCGCGTTGCGGCCCGGGTTGTGCGACTCCTCGCCGAGCGAGGACGCGGTGTCGAAGCCGTACATCACATAGGCGGAGGCCAGCGACGCGGTGAGGAACGCCCCGAAGTAGCCGAGCGACTGGCCGCTGCCCAGCCCGTACGTCTCCGTCAGCGCGGTGCTGGGACCCCGGGTGATGTGTGCGGCCAGGAAGATGATCAGGGCGACGGCGGCGATCAGCTCGATGAAGACGCCCGCGGAGTTGATCCGGGCCATGAGCTTGACACCGAACGCGTTGACCAGCGTGGAGAACAGGATCAGCACGGAGCCGAGCAGGACGGCGTTGGCCGCCTGGTCGTTCTTGCCGCTCCCGTCGCCCACGAACTGGAACCACTCGTCGATCTGCGGCAGCGTGATCTGGTAGGCCAGCGCCACGGCCGACAGGGTGACCATGGTGGCCGTCATCATCATCCAGCCGCCGAGCCAGCCGACGTGCGGACCGCCCATCTTCTTGGCCCAGTTGTAGACCGAACCGGCCACCGGATAGCGGGCGGCCAGCTCGCAGAAGCACAAGGCCACCATCAGCTGCCCGCAGAAGACCATCGGCCACGACCACCAGTAGGCGGGACCGCCGAAGCTGACGCCGAAGTAGAACAGCTGGAAGGTGCCGGTCAGGATCGAGATGTAGCTGATCCCGGCGGCGAAGGTGTGGAAGTTGCCGAGTGTGCGCTTCAGTTCGGGCTTGTAGCCCAGCTCGCCGAGCGCGTCGTCGTCGTGACCGCTGTCCGCCGTCTGCCCCTCGGGCCCCTTGGCGCGGTTCACTCGAACCACCGCTGCGGGGTCGCGGAGACATTGCGCCAGATGTGCTTGGCCTCCTGGTACTCGGCGAGCCCCGCGGGCCCCAGCTCACGGCCGAAGCCGGACTGCTTCATCCCGCCCCACTCCGCCTGCGGTACGTAGGGGTGGAAGTCGTTGATCCACACGGTGCCGGCCCGCAGCCGCGACGCCATGCGGTGGGCCCGCCCGCCGTCCTGCGTCCAGACCGCGCCCGCCAGCCCGTACACGGTGTCGTTGGCCAGCCGAATCGCGTCGTCCTCGTCGCGGAACCGCTCGACGGTGAGCACCGGGCCGAACGACTCGTCCCGCACCACGGACATCGAGGTGGCGCACTCGTCCAGCACGGTGGGCGGATAGTAGAAGCCGTCCGCCAGCGCCGGATCGTCGGGCCGCGCCCCGCCGCAGCGCAGCACCGCACCCTCGGCGATGCCCTCCGCCACGTACGCCTCGACCTTGTCGCGGTGCGCGGCGGAGATCAGCGGCCCGCTGCGGGCGTCCTCGTCGAACGGCCCGCCGAGCTTGATCCGGCCCGCCCGCGCCACCAGCTCGTCCACGAACCGGTCGTGCAGCTCGTCCTGTACGAGGAGCCGCGCCCCGGCGGAGCAGACCTGCCCCGAGTGCAGGAACACCGCCATCAGCGCGTAGTCGACGGCGGTCTCGAAGTCGGCGTCGGCGAACACGATGTTGGGATTCTTGCCGCCCAGTTCCAGGGCGACCTTCTTCACGGTGGGCGCGGCGGCCGCCATGATGCGCCGCCCGGTCACCAGCCCCCCGGTGAACGACACCAGGTCGACCCGCGGATCCTCGGTCAGCGGCGCCCCCACCACACCGCCCGCCCCGAGCACGAGATTGGCGACCCCGTCCGGCAGCCCCGCCTCGGCCAGCAGCCGCATCAGCAGGACGGCGGTGTGCGGGGTCAGCTCGCTCGGCTTGAGGACGAACGTGTTGCCGGCCCCGAGCGCCGGGGCGACCTTCCAGGCGGTCTGGAGCAGCGGGTAGTTCCACGGGGTGATGAGCGCGCACACCCCGACGGGCTCGTACACGATCCGGCTGTCGACGTCCGCGAGCCCGGTGTCGACGACCCGCCCCGCGTCCCCGGCCGCGACGAGGTTGCCGAAGTACCGGAAGCAGTTCGCGATGTCGTCCATGTCGTAGGCGCTCTCGACGAGCCGCTTGCCCGTGTCCAGCGACTCGGCCCGCGCGAAGGCGTCCTTGTCCCGCTCCAGCAGCTCCGCCACCCGCAGCAGCAGCCGCCCCCGCTCGGCGGCGGGCGTCCCCGGCCAGGGCCCCCGGTCGAACGCGGCCCGGGCGGCGGCGACGGCGGCGTCGGCGTCCCGGGCCCCGCCCTCGTCGACGGAGGCCACCAGTGTGCCGTCGGCCGGACAGCGGATCTCCCGCGTCCGCCCCTCGGCGGCAGCGGTCCACTGCCCATCGATGAACAGCTCCGGCATGGGCTCCTCCTGTACGGGGCCGGGACGGGCGCCCCGCCGGGCGCGGGTCCCGACGCCGACCGGCTCCCTGCGCGACGACGTCAGCACAGACGGTAGGGGCGGCGGGGCGGGTGCGCATGGCGGGCGCGGCCGATCGTGGCAGGGGCGCGTAGGGGAGCCATCGCCCAAGCGGTGCGGCGCGATGGCCCCCGGTGGCTGACGCCGCCGCTGGTCCTCGCTGCGATCGCGGCGACCAGGTGGGTCCTGGGCGGCTGAGGGGCGTGCTCCTCGGTGGCTGGTGCTCCCGATGGCTCGGGTCGGCGGGCGCGACGCCCCGATAGGATCAAGCCGGGTCCAGACCGCAGGTTTCGGGGGCAACAGCCCTTGATCCAGGGTGATTTACGGCCGGTCGCGCCGCCGTCACGACAACGGTGTCGCTGCCGCCGGCCGCAACGCCCGCAACGTTGAGTGAGTGGAGTGCCAGTCATGCGTGGAGGCAGCGTCGCCGTGGTCGGCGGCAGCATAGCGGGGTGTGCGGCGGCTCTCGCCGCGTCGCGCGGCGGGGCCGAGCGGGTCACCGTACTGGAGCGCGCCGACGACCGGCTCCGTGACAGAGGTGTCGGAATCGCCCTCCACAGCGACCGGTACGACGAGCTGCGGGAAGCCGGGTACGTGGCCCCGGAGATGCCCTGGGCGCCGCTGACCCGGCGGGTGTGGAGCGTGCGTGACGGGGAGGCCGAGCACGGGCGGGTCGTCGGCGAGCAGCCGTTCCCCTTCCGGGCCTACAGCTGGGGCTCATTGTGGAGCGAGCTGCGGCGCCGGGTGCCCGACGGGGTGTCCTACCGGTCCGGGGCCGTCGTCACCGCCGTCGAACCGGACGCCGACGGGGCGACGCTGCGGCTCGCGGACGGGTACGAGGAGCACTTCGACCTCGTGATCGGCGCCGACGGATACCGCTCCGTCGTCCGCGAGGCCATGTTCCCCGGCGCGGACGCCACGTACGCCGGATACATCGGCTGGCGCGGCACCTCGCCGGACGTCGCCGGCCTCCCGTCGGACGGCAACGACGCGCACAACATCGTCTTCCCCGGCGGCCATTGCATGATCTACCGCATCCCGGACGGCCTCGGCGGGCACCGGCTCAACTGGGTGCTCTACACCGCACCCCCGCAGACCGACGGCCTCCACCCGGACCTGCGGACCCCCACCTCCCTGCCGCCGGGCCGCCTCAACTCCGAACTCACCGCGCATCTGCGTGCCTTGGTCGCCGACACCTTCCCGCCGTACTGGGCGGCCCGCGTGCTCCGCACCCCCGCCGAGACCACCTTCATCCAGCCCATCTACGACCTGGAGGTGCCGCACTACACCTCGGGCCGCCTGGCGCTTGTCGGCGACGCCGCCAGCGTCGCCCGGCCGCACATCGGCGGCGGCAGCGTGAAGGCGCTCCAGGACGCCACGGCGCTGGAGGCCGCGTGGGTGGCGGGGGAGAGCTGGAAGGAGGTCCTGGAGGGTTACGACGAACGGCGCGGGGCCGTCGGGGCCGCCATGGTCGCGCTCGCCCGCCGGATGGGCGACGCGCAGGTCGAGAACACCCCCGACTGGACCGCCATGGACCAGGCCGGGTTCGACGCGTGGTGGCAGGCACAGAACAGCGGCTCCGACCGGCGCAGCGGATTCGGCGGGCACAGCATGAAGGCCGGTTAGGGCGGTAGGTGTTGGGGGCGGCGGGCCGGTCGGCGCGGCCTGCCGCTTGCGCCTTGCGCCTTGCTCCTCAGGTTCCCGTCGCCGTCAGCTCCAGCGCCGCGTGCAGCGCCGTCGCGTCGGCGCGGGCGGCCTCCCCGGACAGGCGCAGCGTCATCCGCCCCGACGTGAGGACCGTGAGTGTACGGGCGCACGCGACGGCCTGGGCGGGGCTGGGGGAGACCAGCAGGACGGCGAGGCCCTCGGCCGCCAGCGTGGTCACCAACGCGTCGATCTGGCGCACCAGTACGGGCGCGAGCCCCTCCGTCGGCTCGTCGAGCAGCAGCACCCGCGGCGAGCCGAGCAGGGCACGGGCCAGCGCCAGCATCTGCTGCTCGCCGCCGGACAGGTCCGCACCCCGGTTGCCCCGGCGCTCGCCCAGCCGGGGCAGCAGCTCCAGGACCCGCGGGGGGGTCCACACGCTGGGACGGGTCGTGTCGCCCCGGCGCGGCGGACGGTAGGACAGCCGCAGGTGCTCCTCGACCGTGAGCCCGGCGAACACCCGGCGGCCCTGCGGTACGAGACCGATCCCCGCCCGGGCGATCCGGTGGGCCGGCTGCCCGGTCACGTCCCGGCCGTCCAGGCGTACGGTTCCGGCGCCCGGCCGCATCAGCCCGGCGACGGTGTGGACGAGCGTGGTCTTGCCCGCGCCGTTGTGGCCGACCACGGCATGGACCGTGCCGGCGGGCACCGACAGGTCGAGGCCGTGCAGGACGGTGCCGCCGTGGTAACCCGCGGTCAGGCCGGTGAGTTCGAGCATCGGGGGTCGGTCATCCTCTCGCGTCGGTGGGGGACGGGCAGACGGTCGGGATCGCCTCGGCACGGGCGTCGTCCTGGCCCGTCGACGGGGCGGTGCCGTGGTACGCCTCCCGGACCTCCGGATGCGCCAGCACCTCCTGGGTCGGTCCGTCGACCAGCACCTTCCCCGCCGCCAACACGGTGACGGACGTGGCGAGTTCGGCGACCACCTCGACATGGTGCTCGACCAGGACGACCGCGACGCTCGACGGCAGCGCGCCGATGATGCCGAGCAGCCGGCCGATGTCGCCGTCGGTCAGCCCGGCCGCCGGCTCGTCCAGGAGCAGCAGCCGGGGATCGCCCGCCAGCGCGGCGGCGAGGTCGAGCATGCGGCGCTGCCCGTGCGAGAGCGTGGCGGCCGGCCGCTGGGCGAGGTCCGCGAGGCCGACCGTCTCCAGGTGGCGGCCCGCGGACTCCTTGTGCAGCCGGTGGCGCGACGGCCTGCGCCATGCTCCGCGACGCCGGGGATGGTGCGGCCAGCCCGCCAGCACCACATTGTCCAGCACCGACAACTCCGCGATCACCGATGGCTGTTGGAAGCTTCGGGCGATACCGAGGCGGCTCCGCTTCGCCGTGGGCTTGCGGGTGACGTCGGCGCCGTCGAGGGCGATCGTGCCGTGGTCGGGCCGGTCGGTGCCCGCGATGAGGTTGAGCAGGGTGGTCTTGCCCGCCCCGTTGGGGCCGATGACGGCGTGCCGGGCGCCCGCCGGCAGCCGCAGGCTCACGTCGTCGACGGCGGTGAGCGTCCCGTACCTCCGGGTGAGCCGGTCGAGGGCGAGGACGGGAGGGGGCGGGGTGGTCGGTGCGGGTGTCGGTGTCATGGGGAGGCCTTCCCGGCGGAGGTCGGGGCGGGCGCGGACGGGGGCTGGTCCTCGGCCCCGGAGGTGTCGGAGGTCCCGGGCGCCCCCGGTGTTCCGGGAGCGCCTGTCGTACCGGACGGCGGCCCGCATTGCCCGCCGTCTCCGGATCCGCCGCCCCGCAGACCCGCGAGCCCACGCGGCAGCAGGTACACCGTCGCGACGAACAGCACGCCGAGCAGCAGCGGCCCGTGCCCCGGCCAGGAGCCGGCGACCCAGTCCCGGGTGGCGACGATGAGCCCGGCGCCCAGCAGTGCGCCGATCACCGACGTCGTCCCGCCGATGACCACCGCCAGCAGGGCGAACGCGGCGATCTCGAAACCGACGTCGGCGGGGGAGAGGTACTGCTGGACCGTCACCATCAGCGAACCGCCCACGCCGGCCAGCGCGCCCGCGCCGATGTGGGCCACCAGCAGGTACCGCCCCACCGGGTGCCCGGAGGCCCGCATTCGCGCCTCGGCGCCCCGGGTGCCGGTCAGCAGCTTTCCCGCCGGGGAGCGCAGGACGAGCAGGGTGAGAGCGACGGCGACGACGGCCACGACGAGTGCGTAGGTGTACAGCTCGCTCTCCTCCAGCATCCCCTCCCCGCCCCACAGCGCCTGGGTGGCCGGGAATCCGACGAGTCCGTCGGCGCCGCCGGTGACGGACTTGAGCTGGTTGACGACCGCGCCGGTCAGCTCGCCGATCGCGAGCGTGATCATCAGGACGGTCGTGCCGCGGGCCCGGATCACCGCGGGCCCCACCACCGCCGCGAAGACGGCGGCGGCGAGCGCCGAGAGGACGATCTGGACGGGCCCCACGGTCCACCCGGCGTCCGCGAGGTTCGCGGTGGCGTACGCGCCCACGGCGAACGGTGCGGTCTGCCCGAGGGTGGGCAGTCCGGCGTACCCGGTGAGGACGGTGACGCTGACCGCGAGCAGCCCCAGGGCCAGGGCGGAGCCGGCCAGTGAGATGCTGTACGCGTCCAGCAGGGCGGGCAGGGCGATCAGCACCCCGAGCAGGACGAGCAGCGGGGCCGCCTGCCACCACGCGGCCCTGCCGGGCAGTCGGGCGAGCCACTCCGGGGAACCCTTCCGCTCGGGGAGCCGGTCCAGCACCACCGAGGGGCGCTTGGGGCCGGGAAGGCGGCCCGCCAGCCGGCCCCGGAGCCGGGCGACCGGGTCCGGGCCGGATGGCTCGGAGCCGTGCCCCGCCCCTGCCGGCTCCGCGAACCGGGAGCGCAGCACCAGCACCGCCGCCATCGCCGCGAAGAGCAGATACGGCGCCAGCTCCGGCGCCACCGAGACACCCAGCGTCTGCACCTCGCCCACGGCGACCGCCGCCGCGAACGTCGCCCACAGCGAGCGCAGCCCGCCGAGCACGACCACCACGAGGGAGAGCATCAGCACGTTCTCGGACGTACCGGGGCCGGGGCCGATGATCGGCGCCCCGAGCACACCAGCCGCCCCCGCCAGCGCACCCGCCGCCGCGAGGACGCCGGTGTGCACCGCCCGGGGGCTGTGGCCGGTGGCCGCGAGCATCTGCGGATCGTCCGCGGCGGCCCGTACCGCCGCACCCATACGGGTCCGGGTCAGCACCCAGGTCCCGAACGCCGCGAGCAGCACGGCCATCACGATGAAGCAGAGCCGGTACGCCGGGTAGCGGTGCCCCAGCAGCGTCACCGAGGAGTCGAGCACTTCCGGTACGCGGACGGGGAGTTCGTCCGCACCGAAGAACTGGATGAGCAGGTCACCGCCGATCAGGGCAAGACCGAACGTCAGCAGCGCCTGCGCGAGATGCCCACGCCGGGCCAGCGGAGCCGTCGCCGCGGACAGCCCCGCTCCCGCCACGCACGCAGCCGCCGTCCCGGCGGCCAGACCGAGGGCGAGACCGCCCCAGGTCCCGTCGCTCAGCTCGGCCCCCGTGTACGCGCCGATCGCGTAGAGCATGCCGTGCGACAGATTCAGCACCCCCGCCGTGCCGAAGGCGAGACTCAGACCGGCGGCGACCACGAACAGCAGCAGCCCGAAGGCCACGCCGTCCACCGCCGGTACGAGGTGGGCATCCAGGAGCTCCATGTCAGCTGCCGAGCGTCGCCAGGTCCTGGACCATGACGTTGGCCAACTTGGATCCGTCCGGCCGCACTTGGCGCAGGTACCAGGTCTGCACCGGGGAGTGGGCCTTGTCGCCGAACTCCCAGGCGCCGCGCGGGCTGTCGATCTGGCCGAGCCCCGCGATGGCCTTGTTGATGGTCTGCGGGGTCACGTCGCCGTCCTTCGCCGCGTCGGCGATCGCCTTGTCCAGCACGGCCGCCGCGTCGTACGACGCCATGGCGTAGGTGGTGGGCTGCGTGTCGTGCTCGGCCGTCCAGTCGGCGGCGAACGTCCGGTTGGCCTCGTTGTCCAGGTCGGCCGCGTAGTTCAGGACGGAGTAGATGTCCTTCGCGGCGGGGCCCTGTGCCTGGAGCACGCTGCCCTCGGTGACGAAGGCCGTGTACAGCGGCAGATCGGCGATGTCCGACTGGGCGTACTGCTTGGCGAAGTCGATCGCGGCCTTGCCTGCGTAGAAGCAGTACACCGCCTTGGCGTCCGTCTTGGCTATCTCCGCGAAGTACGGCATGAAGTTGGTCGTCTTCGGGAACGGCGTCCAGGTGGTCTTGCCGTCCGGATTGGCGAGCTTGCCCTTCACCCGCTTGAACTCCTCAGTGAAGCCGCGGAGTTCGTCGTGTCCGCCCTGGTAGTCGGGGCCGATCGCGTAGACCGGGCCGTCGACCTTCTCCTTGATGTACGGGGCGATGGCCTTGCCCGGTTCGTCGGACAGGAAGCTCGTGGTCCACACGTACTCGATGTCCTTGACCGGCGGGCGGGCGTTCGACCCCAGGAAGGGGATCTTGGCCTGCTGGATCAGCGGCAGCACGCCGTTGACCGAGCCACCGCCGACCAGGCCCGTCAACACGTCGACCTTGTCCTTCTTGACCAGCTTGGTGGCCGCGGGCACGGCGGTCGGCGGGCCGTCGCCCTCGTCCGCCACGATCAGTTCGACCTTTCGGCCGCCCAGCTTGTTGCCGTGGGTGTCGAGATACAGCTTGAAGCCGTCCCGCAGCTCCGTGCCGACCGGTTCGTAGGTGCCCGACAGGGAGGCCACCAGGCCGATCTTCACGGTGTCGTCGGCGGAGCCGCTGCCGCCCCCGCTGCAGCCGGTGACGGCAGCGAGCCCGAGGGCGAGGGCGGCGGCGCCGGCCGGGCGGAGGCGGACTCTGCGGCGGTGGAGGGTGGAGGGGGCGAAGGGAAACATGAGGACTCTCACTGGGGGGGGAGGGGGCGAAGGGGCGGTCAGGGAGGGGGTGTTCAGCGCGCGGGCGGCAGGCTCGGGTCGCGGACCTGCGGCGACAGCGAATCGCCGACCTGGTTGATCAGCTCGGACATCATGTAGCTGACCTCGCCGATGTCCGCGTCCCTGGTGGTGGTGACAAGCAGCGAGGCGCCGCTGGAGACCGCCATCGAGAACATGTAGCCGCCCTCCATCGCGGTGAGGCTGTGCTCCACCGGGTCGGTGGCGGTCAACTGGGCTGCCGCGGAAAGCAGGTTGACGACGCCGGACGCGATGGCGGCCAGCCGCTCCGCGTCGTCGCGTTCCACGCCGGTGTACGCCAGCGCGAGTCCGTCCACGGACACGGCTATCGCCTGGGTGACTTCCGGGAGGCGCCCGGCGAAGTCGCTCAGGATCCAGCTCAGGTCGGAGGAGGTGGTCATTTCTCGGTCCGTTCGGTGTGGTCGTCCGGGGCGGAACGCCCCCGGTGGTTCGTGCTTCTGTTGATCCCCTGGGCATAGGCCGCCAGTACGTCGGAGACCTGCCGGGAGTCCCGGCGGCGGGGCGACGGCCGCGGGGCACCGGTGCCGGGGCGCTGTTCGCCGCCGTCCCGTCGGCCTGCGGCGGGCCACTGCTGGGGCGCTCGGCGCTGGCGCAGGGGCAGCCCCGAGGAACTGACACCCGCGACCCGCGACACCGGCTCGTCGTGCGCGGGGCGCGGCGCGGGCTTCGTGCCGTGTCCCCGATCCCGCGCGCCGCCGTCCTGCCCGTCGTCGCGGGGCCTCTCGTGGCCGGGCGGGGTTTCCCGGTCGTGGCCGTCCGCCGGTGCACCGGCCCCGGCAACGCCGATCCCCGCACCCATGCCCGTACCGATTCCCGCGCCCACGCCCGTACCGGCGCCCGCGCCGATCCCCGCGCCGACCGGGGTGCCGTGGTGGCCGGGCCGTTCCCCCGTCCGGGCCGACTGCCCGCGCCCCTGCTGTCCCGGGGGTGTGATCGGCCGGGGCGTCTCGTAGCCGACATCGTTGCCGAGGTCGCCCTGCGACGGCCCCCGGTCCTCCGTGAAGTCCAGGGCCAGCACCTTCGCGGGCAGCGTGACCTCGGCGATGGTGCCGGGTCCCGAGGAGTCGCGCAGTTCGACAACGATGCCGTGGCGCGCGGCGAGCCGCGCCACCACATGCAGCCCCATGGACCGCACGTCGCCGATGCCCGCCTGCGGTTCGAGCAGCGCGGCGTTGTGGACGGCGCGCCGCTCCGCCGTGATGCCCACCCCCTCGTCGACGATCTGCACGACCGCCCGGTCCCACAGCCGCCAGACGGCGACCCCGACCTGCTTGTCCGGGGGCGAGTACCGGGTCGCGTTGTCGAGCAGCTCCGCCAGGATGTGCGCCACGTCGTGGACGGCGCGGGCGGTGATGCCGATGCCCGACTCGATCACGCCGAGCGAGACGCGGTCGAACCGCTCGATCTGCTGCGCGGCCGCCACGATGACGGTGGAGCACCCCACATCGGCCGAGCGGACCCGGGCGTTCCCGTAACCGCCCAGCACCAACAGGTTGTTGGTGTTCCGCTCCATGCGCACCGCGAGGTGGTCGAGAGCGAAGAGGGTCTTCATCCGTACCGGGTCGGCCTCGTCCCGCTGCACGGTGTCCAGCTCGGAGACCATGACCGCGGTGAGCCGGGCGCCCCGGCGCGCGACACCGACCAGCGTCTCGGCCAACTGCTCGTGCGAGTGCGCCTGTTGTGCGGCGAGTCGGACGGCTTCGTGATGGACGGCGTTGAACGCCTCACCGACCTCGCCGATCTCGTCCTGACCCGTGGTCCTGACCGGGTCACCGGTGCGCCGGGCCACTTCCTCGGGCGTCGCGCCGCGCAGCGCGCCGGGCTGGGACAGCTCGTTCATCACCGTGGGCAGCCCGGAGTGGGCGACCTCGTGCGCGGCGTTGCGCAGATCGCGCAGCCGCCGGATCATGACGCGCCCCAGGCGGATCGCGACCACGACGACGCCGACCAGGGTCAGCACCACCAGGGCGACCTCGGCCCCGGCCGTCCAGACGAGGGTGGTGCGGACGTCGGAGACCTGGGCGCGCACGGCCGCGTCGACCCGCTTCTCCACCGAACGCAGCAGCTCCTGGCGGTCGTTGGCCGCCTTCTGCCACTCCTTCGGGGTGACCGTGATGTCCTTGCCGGTGCCCGTGCGCCCGATCTCGTCCTCAAGACGCCGGGCCTCCAGGGCCTGCGCCCCGGACAGGGTGCGTTCCAGCCAGGTCCGCCAGGCGCCCGGGCCGAGGTCGAACATGGCGCCGATCGACTCGGTGTAGCCCATCCGGCCGGCGTCGAAGGTCCGCTGGGAGGCGGTCGTGAACCCGCCCGCGGCCTGCGCCCTCGCCACGGTGACCTGCTGCTGGGCGGTGTGCTCGGCGGCCTCGGACAGGGCGGCCGCGGCGCGGATCCGGTCCGCGATGTCGGCGTCGACGCCGTCGGCCTGCGCGATGCCGTCGCGGTAGCCGTTGAGGTCGGCGATCACGATCCGGTAGCCGAAGGCGAGCGCGGAGACGGTGCTGCTTCCCGAGCGGACCTGGGCGCGCAGCCCGGGCATCTCCTCCGCGAACCGTTCGATACGGTCCAGAGCGCCCCTGGCGCTGCCCGGTACGGCGGAGAGCCCCTCGGCCCGGCTGCGGAATCCGGCGATGCTCCGGTCGGTCTCCTCCGCACGTAACCGGAACTCCTCCGCGTCTCCCTGCTCGGAGACCAGGGCGGTGGCGGCAGCTCGCTCGCGCTGCAGCCGGTAGGTCAACTCACTCGCCCGCTCCGCGACTTCGACCATCGAGGTCAGCCGTCCTGCCTGGAGCGCCTGATTGGTCGCGGGGGCGAGGGCCAGTACGGAGAAGGCGACGGCCACGGTGAGCGGTGCGGTGACGAGGAGGACGAGGCGACGATTGATTTTCACTGCGCGGCTCCATAGCCGGAACCGGGCTTGAGTATCGGTGACACGCGGATACCTGTTAACGGGTTGTGGGGGTCCGGTGGGGGTGTCGGCGACGGCGTGCCGTTGGGGGAGTGAGGCTGGTGGTACGGAAGGGGCCCCCGGGGCACGCGCGGCATGATCCTATGCCGTAAGACGCGCCTTCGGATGGGTAAAGCATCGAAAAAATGCACACCGATCGCACAACGGTGAGTCTTCTTCGCTCACAAGTGAGCAGAAAACAAAGCGCTTTGAGGGGCTGCGGCCGGTTCGGTGGCGGTCTGGTGCCGGTCAGGTGCCCCACGATGACGTGCACACCTGCGGTCGATCCGACGCGGACCCGACGGTGCGCGAGGGCCACCCCATCGCCGGTGCGCCCCCGCCCCACACGTAATCTCCGTGGCATGAGTGTGCGCCGAATCACCCCTGGCCGCCCGCGAACCAAACCCGCCGAGGAGCGGCGCGCCGACCTCCTGGACGCGGCCGAGGGAGTCTTCGCCGAGCGGGGAGTCGATGCTGCTCGGATCGACGAGATCACGGAGCGAGCCGGCGTCGCGATCGGCACCTTCTATCTGCACTTCAGCTCCAAGCGCGACATCATGCTCGCCGTGCAGTCCCGCTTCGTCGACCGGCTGGTCGAGCGGCAGCACGCGGCGGTGCAGAACCTGCCCGCCGACGACTGGACCGGACGCGTGGACGCCTGGCTCAGCGACGCGGTCCGCGCCTATGTGGAACATGCCGAACTGCACGACGTGCTGTACGGCCACACACCGATCAACGCCAGGACGGAGATCCAGGTCAGCCCCGAGAACGCGCATGTCGAGGCGTTCCGGCGGCTCATCACCGAGCGCCCCGATCCGCCGGCGGACGCCCCGAACCCCGCCATGGCGGCGCTGCTGATCCACAGCGCCTGGTACGGCGGCACCCATGCCCTGCTGCACCACGAGGCCGATGACATCGACCGGATGGCCGACGAGCTCATCGCCGACATCACCGACCTCGCCCACCGCTATCTGCGTTCCGACGTCTGAACCGCGCCGTCGACGCTCCTGGCTGTGGACCGCCGGCAGCGGAACGGTTCGGTGACGCGCCCGTCGGGGCGCAACCCCGGCCGGCGGCTGTCAGTGGCTACCGGTCAGTGACTTCCACCGGCGATGCGCCAGTGCCGCGCCCGTTCGTACGGTGAACTCAGCCGCGCGAACGTCCCACCCGTGCGCAGCAGTTCCTCCCGGGTCCCGGACTCCACGACCCGGCCCCCGTCGAGTGAGACCACCAGGTCGGCGGCCTCCAGGGTGGCGGGGCGGTGGGCGATCACGATCACCGTACGGTCGGGGTCGGCGCCCAGGTTCGCGATGGCCCGGGTGATCGCCGCCTCGTTCTCCGGGTCGAGAGCGGAACTGGCCTCGTCGACGAGGACGATCCGCGCCCGCTTGAGCATCGCCCGGGCGATCGCGACGCGCTGGCGTTCGCCGCCCGTCAGCTGCGCGCCGCCCTCACCCACCCGGGTCTGCCAGCCGGCGGGCAGCCGCTCGATCACCTCGTCGAGCCGCGCCGCGGTGGCCGCCTCCCGCAACTCGTCCCAGGTGGCCTCCGGGCGGGCCAGCCGCAGGTTGTCCTCGATGGTGACGTCGAACAGATAGACGTCCTGGAAGACGATGGCGATCTCGTCGAGCAGGGTGGTCGGGTCGAGTCGGCGCACATCGACGCCACCGATGCGCAGCTTGCCCGAGTCGATGCCGAAGAAGCGGGCGATGAGCCGGGTCACCGTCGTCTTCCCGGACCCCGACGGCCCGACGCGGGCGGTGGTGCTGCCCGCCGGACAGCGCAGGGAGACGTTCCGCAGCGCGGGGGTGTCGCCGCCCGGATAGGTGAAGGTGACGTTCGCGAACTCGACCTCCGCCTCGTCGATCCGCCGCACCGGCTCGGCCGGAACCGGCAGCGCCGGAGTGGAGGACAGCTTCTCGATGCGCGCGATCTGGTTCCCCAACGCGCGCAGGGCGCCGATGAGCTCGATGAGATTGCCCAGCGGCTCCGGGAAACGGGCGGCCAGGACGAGCAGCACGATCGCCGTGGCGGCCTCGATCCGCCCGCTGAGCATCAGCTCGGCGGTCAGGGCGAGCACGCGACGAAACCGGCCATGATCACACCGGTGAAGACGAAGAAGGGCTGCCGCGCGCGCCGCATGCCCTCCCGGTACGTCTCGCGGTGGTCCTCCAGCGCGGCGCGCATCCGGGGAGTGCCCTCGGCGTGCCCGGCGGCCCGCAGGACCGGCTGGGCCCAGCTCGATCGCCCGGCCGGCGACCCCGGCCGCCGCCCGCTCCAGCTCGATCTCGGCGATCTCGGAGATCCGCGCGGCACGGCGCAGCGCCAGACAGGCGACCAGGGCGACCGCGCACAGCAGCAGCGCCATCCGCCAGTCGACCGTGAACGTCACGACGACGACCGTCGCGGGCAGCAGCGTCGAGGTGATCACGGGCCCGCCGATCGTCACGGCCAGATGCGCGGCGCTGCCGACGTCCGCGGTCACCGCCCGCGCGAGCCGGGCCTTGTGCTCGGCGGTGAACCAGCCCAGCGTCAGCGTGCTCACATGGTGCATCAGCCGCCGGCGCGGCTGCGCCGCGAGCGCGCCCGCCGCGGCGAAGCCCACCGGGGTGGCGACGATGCTCAGGACCGCGTACACCGCCGCGCCCACCGCGCCGAGCACCAGCCAGGTCGTGGCCGCGCCGATGTCCGGTTCGGGGCGCACGACGGCGTCCAGGATCGGGATGAGCAGGGCGAGCAGCAGACCCTGGAGCACCGCCTGCGCCGCGGTCAGCAGCCACAGCCGGGCCAGCAGTTTCGGATTCGGCCAGAGTCGGTACAGGCGGCGGATCAGGCGAGCACCCCTTCCTTTGCGGCCCACATGCGGGCGTACAGCCCGTCGAGCGCGAGGAGTTCTTCGTGGCGGCCCTGTTCGACCAGCCGCCCGTTCTCGAGTACGAGGATCTGGGCGGCGCCCGCGATGGTGTGCAGCCGGTGGGCGATCGCGATCACGGTCTTGCCCACCGCCAGGTTGGCCAGGGCCTCCTGGACCGCCGATTCGCTGTCGGCGTCCTACGCGGGGGGCAACGCCCAGACGTACGTCCTATGGCGCCGGTACCTGTCACCGGACATCGAGGTGTGCCCCATGCAGCTCCCCGGTCACGGCGAACGGATCGGCGAGCCGCCCCGCCACCGCTGGGACGACCTGCTGACCGACGTCCGCACCCGACTGGCCGACCTGACGAGCCCGTCGGACCGCCCGATCGCCCTGTTCGGCCACAGCCTGGGCGCGCTGCTCGCCTTCGAGTGCGCCCGGAGACTGGTGGCCGAGCACGGCATCCAGCCGGCCCGCCTGCTGGTGTCGGGCCACCGGGCTCCCGACCTCCCCCTGCGCGAGGAGACACTTCACCACCTGCTGGACACGGAGTTCCTCACAAGGCTCAGCGAACGGCCGCGCACGCTAGGCGCGTTGACCGACCCCGAGTTCCGCAAACTCCTCCTGCCCATGCTGCGGGCCGACTTCACCGCGTCGGAGACCTACGCGTTCCGGGAGGGTCCGTCGCTGACCTGCCCGATCACCGCTCTGGGCGGCGAACGGGACGAGGACGCGACCCTGGGCGAGGTCGCCGCCTGGCAACGGCACACCACGGGCCGGTTCGAGCTGACCGCCTTCCCGGGCGACCACTTCTTCATCGACGACGCCTGGGAGGCGGTGGTGACCATGGTCGGCGACCGGCTGCGGTCACGAGCGGGGAGCACACCGAGGTAAACCTGCCGTGACACCGAACCCCACGTGCCATCCTGCGAGTTGTCGGACGGGGGAGCGCCGGAAGCATCGGGGCGCCGGGCACGTGGGGGGAAGGGTCGATGGAACGCGACGGGTTCATCTCGTACAGCCATGCGCGCGACCGGGAGCTGGCGCAGGCCCTGCAGCGGGGGATGCACAGACTCGCCCGGCCCTGGACACGCCGTCAGGTGCTCAGCGTCTTCCGGGACACCACGAGCCTCTCCGCCAACCACGACCTGTGGTCGTCCATCCTCGGTGAGCTCGAACGGTCCCGGTACTTCATCTACCTCGCCTCACCCGAGGCGGCGGCCTCGCGCTGGGTCCAGAAGGAGATCCGGTTCTGGCTGGACAACCGGTCGCCGGACCGCATCCTCATCGCGGTCGGCTCCGGGACCGTCCACTGGGATCCGGCGGCAGGTGACTTCGACTGGTCCCGGACGACGGCGCTGCCGCGCATGCTCGAAGGGGTGTTCCGGGCCGAACCCCTCTGGGTGGATCTGGTCGAGGTCCGCCGGAGCCGGAAGTACTCCTTGCGCCAGGCGGAGTTCAGAAGCGCGGTCGCCGCCCTCGCCGCACCCCTGCACGGCCGCGGCAAGGACGAACTGGACAGCGAGGACCTCCAGCAGCGTCGCATCGCCCTCCGCCTCCTCCGGGGCGCCGTCACCGTCCTCTCGCTGCTCCTCGTCACCTCCCTCGCCGCGGGCGGCTACGCCTGGCAGAAACGTGGCGAGGCTCTGGACCGGGCCCGTGTCTCCGCGTCGCAGGCGCTCGCGGCCCATTCCATGGAACTGGCGGACGCGGACCCGCGGAAGGCCGCCCAGTTCGCCCTGTACGCGCGGGAGGCCGCGCCGACCAGCGAGTCGACGCGGGCGCTGGCCCGGGCGGTGGACGCCAACAGCAGCGTCGCCCGGCATCTGCTGGGCGGTCTGGGCGCCGCGGCCGACTACATGGGCTCGGGAGGCGCCGCCGCCACCCAGGTCGCCGTCAGCGGGGACGGCAGCACACTGGCCTACTTCTCCGACCTCGGCGGTGAGGCGGAACAGGGCGGGGGCGTGCAGGTCTACGACATCCGCAAGGGCCGGGCGATGAAGTCCCTCAAGGCCCGATGGGCCCTGGGCGGAGGAGCACTGGAGCTGAGTGCGGACGGCCGGATCCTGATGCTGGAGACCGCCTACAACCGAATCCAGATCTGGGACGTCCAGCGAGGGAAGCTGCTCCGTACGATCACTGCGAGCGAGGGCGAGGATCTCGCCCAGGCGCTCAGGCACCTGCACGCCTACGCGCTGTCCCGCGACGCCCGATGGATCGCGGCCACGTACCACACACCCGGCGAGGAGGAGACCCAGCACCTCACCGTCTGGAACGTACGCACCGGCGAGCGCGTCGATCACCGGCGGGCCGAGGGGGATCTTCGGCTCTCCTTCTCCGCGGACTCCCGTCTCCTGAGGGCACTGGACGCCTCCCGGGGCGAACTCAGCACATGGAATCCGCGAACCCGGCAGTGGAAGAGCGACGGCAGGCTGCCGGACATCCCGGCCGAGGCCCGCTCCATCACCCTCCCAGGCAGCGGCGATACGGCCCTGTTCGGCTCGACGGACAAGGAGAAGGCGGAACTCTGGAATCTCTCCACCGGCGAGCGGCTCGCCTCGGCCACGGGTTCGCTGCAACGGGCCGTCCTCCCGGCGGACGGCTCCGGTCCGCTCGTGGCCGCCCAGGGAAAGCAGGTCTCCGTCCTGGACTCGAAGCTGCGCCCGCTGCGCACCCTGGGCTCGTTCAGCTGGGCCGTCAGCAGCGTCGCGGCCTCGGACGACGGCCGCTGGGTGGCCGCCGGGTCCGGTGACGGGGCCGTCTCGCTCTTCTCCGCGGACGGAGCGGGCCTTCACCGAACCCTGCCGAACCAGGAACGCCTGAAGGCGGGGGAGTTCGGCACCGACGGAGGGGTCGCCCACCGGTCCGGACCGGAGGGTACGGAGCTTTGGACCGTATCCGAAGGCTCCGGCGGATTCCGGAGACTGGGCCGGATCCCCCGCCCGCTCCACGAACAGGACTCGGCGATCGCCGCCACGGCCGACGGCAGCCGGGTCACCGTGGTCGACCAGGGCGTGTTCTCCTCCTGGGACCCCCGCACCGGGGAACAGGTGGGAGAGGAGAAGGCTTTCGACGACTATGAGCCCGAGTCGGGCCAGAGCTTGCGTCTGTTCTATCTGCCGGACGACATCCATGTGGTGACCGCCTGGTCCCGCGGCGTTCTCCTCATCGACACCCGGACCTGGAACGTGAAGCAAGTCCTCCTCCCCGGGGACGGCATGTTCCAACTGCTGGCCATGAGCGGCGACCGGAAGACCCTGGCGGCCGTCGATTCGGTCGGGGGCGATGTGCACGTATGGAGGTGGTCGGGCAACAGCACCTTCGAGGAGGTCCTGTCGGCCGGGGGGCTCGCCTCAGCCCTCAGGATCCCGAAAGCAGCCGTCAGCCATGGGGGCGAGAGACTGGCCTCGGTGGACGCCGACGGCCGTGTCTCGCTCCTCGACATCCGTACGGGCCACGTCGTCCTCACCTCCGTCGTCCAGGCGCCGGGACCCCAGGACATCGTCTTCAGCCGCGACGCCCGCACCCTGGCCCACGCCTTCACCACCGATACCCGAAGCGGCCTGGAACTCTGGGACGCGGGAAACGGCGAGTACCTGGGGCAGTGGCCGCTGGAAACCCCCACCCCGCCCACCGACGCGGAGGAACCCGCCCTTCGTCTCGCCCCCGGCTCCGGCAGCGACGTCCTCACCCTGGACTCCGGCGGGACCCTTCTGCGCCGCTCCCTCGACATCGCCGACTGGCGCGCCAGGCTGTGCCGCATCGTGGACGACCCGCTGAGCAAGGCGGACCACGACCGGTACCTGACCGATCTGACCGTCGACGCGCCCTGCCGGTCGTAGGGGGGCCTTGCGGTCCGGGGAAGAAGTCCTACGAGGTGACGCCCGGTTCCCCGCCGAGAGCAGGCCGTCCGCGCCCACCCGCCCCCTCAGCTCCGGGTACGTGGGAGGCCGTCCGTCGAGGACCTGTCGTCGCTGCCATTACCGGCTCCGGGCGAGCGGGGAGCGGGAACGACCCCGATCAGCGCCTCGGCCTCACGCACACCGGCGAGCCGGGCGAAGCCGATCGCGTACTCGTAGATGTCCCGCTGGACCTCCCGTAGCGCGGCCCGGCACGCCGCGTTCTCCGGCCACGCCGACTCCTGCCCGTCGGGGTGTGCCCGCTCGAACTCCTGCAGACGCGGGTGCCATTGGGACAGGAAGGGCCTCAGCGCCTGGTTGAGCATCGTGATGGCCAGGTACTCCACGGTCTGCCCGCTCGGCACGGTGGCGGTGGGGCGGCTGGCCTTGAGCGTCTCGCGCGTCGTCGCGAAGAGCCCGTACATCGAGCTGAGCGCCTCGCGGACCACACCCTGGTCGCTGGCGAGCGGCTGGGTGGACACCCGCGTCACCGTCTCCACGAACATCTGCCAGGCCACCTGCCGCGCATCGTTGTTCACCGCGAAGGTGAGCTCGCTCAGCTGCGGGACCGTCACCTTCACCTCGGTGAGACGGGCGGTGCGCTGGTACCACTGGACCGCCAGCACCGCCGCCGCGCCCGCCACACCACCGGTGATCGCGAACAGACTGCGGTTCGTCACCTGGGTCAGACTGAAGACCGCCAGCCCGGTGAGCGCCCCGATGACGGCGGCACCCAG
This sequence comes from Streptomyces globisporus C-1027, assembly GCF_000261345.2. Lineage (NCBI taxonomy): Bacteria > Bacillati > Actinomycetota > Actinomycetes > Kitasatosporales > Streptomycetaceae > Streptomyces > Streptomyces globisporus. The sequence continues at coordinate 6,289,546 of NZ_CP013738.1, forward strand.
CAGCCGGAACGTGGTGCCCCTCAGGACCCTCCACCTCGGGTTCGGTGCCCCTCCGGGCTGCGTTGCGCTCATCCGTTCCCCCGGTCCCTCATGCCATGGCGTCACCGTGCGATGCACGGCCCGGCAATGTGACCGGGCGGTACGAAGATATCGCCAACAGCCGGGCCACGGGCTCAAAAGACCTTTCGGGCAGAGGTGTTGGCCCTGCCGACCCGCCCATCCAGCGGGAGGAGAAACCTGCTCCTGCATGCGGCGGACCCGACGCCATCTGATGACCGCGCCCGACCACGCACCGAGACGCAGCACCGCTTCGCCTTGTGGAACCACATCGTGCACTAGTCCCCACGGGGCACGACACCCCGCTCGTCAGATGTCCCGAAAGATTTCGATCTGTGCCCCCACCGAGTTGAGCCGCTCCGCCAGCTCCTCGTAACCGCGGTTGATCACATAGACGTTGCGGAGTACGGAGGTGCCCTCGGCCGCCATCATCGCCAGCAGCACCACCACGGCGGGCCGCAGGGCGGGCGGGCACATCATTTCGGCGGCGCGCCAGCGGGTCGGGCCCTCGACCAGGACCCGGTGGGGGTCGAGGAGTTGGAGGCGGCCGCCGAGGCGGTTGAGGTCGGTGAGGTAGATCGCGCGGTTGTCGTAGACCCAGTCGTGGATCAGGGTCTGGCCGTGCGCCGCGGCGGCGATCGCCGCGAAGAACGGGACGTTGTCGATGTTGAGGCCGGGGAACGGCATCGGGTGGATCTTGTCGATCGGGGCCTCCAGCTTGGAGGGCCGCACCGTCAGGTCCACCAGACGGGTGCGCGCGTTGTCGGCCGCGTACTCCGGGGTGCGGTCGCAGTCGACGCCCATCTCCTCCAGGACGGCGAGCTCGATCTCCAGGAACTCGATCGGCACCCGGCGGATGGTGAGTTCGGACTCGGTCACCACGGCGGCGGCCAGCAGGCTCATCGCCTCGACCGGGTCCTCCGAGGGGGAGTAGTCCACGTCCACGTCGATCTGCGGGACCCCGTGGACGGTGAGCGTCGTCGTGCCGACCCCGTCGACCCGTACGCCCAGGGCCTCCAGGAAGAAGCACAGGTCCTGGACCATGTAGTTGGACGAGGCGTTGCGGATGACCGTCGTGCCGTCGTGGCGGGCGGCGGCCAGCAGGGCGTTCTCGGTCACCGTGTCGCCGCGCTCGGTCAGCACGATGGGGCGGTCCGGGGTGACGGTCCGGTCGACCTGCGCGTGGTAGAGGCCCTCCGTCGCGGCGATCTCCAGGCCGAAGCGGCGCAGCGCGATCATGTGCGGCTCGATCGTGCGGGTGCCCAGGTCGCAGCCGCCCGCGTACGGCAGGGTGAACTGCTCCGTCCGGTGCAGCAGCGGCCCCAGGAACATGATGATCGAGCGGGTGCGGCGCGCGGCGTCGGCATCGATCGCCGCCAGGTCCAGCTGCGCGGGCGGCACGATCTCCAGGTCCACACCGTCGTTGACCCAGCGGGTGCGCACCCCGATGGAGTTCAGCACCTCCAGGAGCCGGAACACCTCCTCGATCCGGGCCACCCGGCGCAGGACCGTACGCCCCTTGTTGAGGAGCGAGGCGCACAGCAGCGCCACGCAGGCGTTCTTGCTGGTCTTGACGTCGATGGCCCCGGAGAGCCGCCGGCCGCCGACGACCCGCAGATGCATGGGTCCGGCGTACCCGAGCGACACGATCTCGCTGTCGAGGGCTTCACCGATGCGGGCGATCATCTCAAGGCTGATGTTCTGGTTGCCGCGCTCGATGCGGTTGACGGCGCTCTGGCTGGTGCCGAGAGCCTCGGCCAACTGCGTCTGTGTCCAGCCCCGATGCTGACGGGCGTCACGGATGAGCTTGCCGATACGTGCGAGGTAGTCGTCTGACATGTCGGCAGGCTATCTCAGATATGAGATGAGGATGCTGTGTGGGTGTGCCGTTCGAGTGACAGGTGTGTACCGGCTCCGCGCGCCGGGTCTCCCCATCGTCGCCCGCGCGGGCGGAGACGGCGCGGTCGGTGCGTCCGTACGGGGACGGGCCCGGGCCCCGCCCCTGCCGGTGCTCAGCTTGCCCGGCCGTGCCGGCGGGCGGTGGCGCGCTTCCGGTGGGTGAGCTTGACCGGGACCAGCGCGAGCCAGCACCACATGGCCGCGGGAGGCGAGACGAGATAGGCCACCGGCACCGTCGCGGCGAAGAGCGCGGCGGTCGAGGCGAGATCGGCGGTGACCGCCCGGCCCACTTCGCTGCGGGAGGCCTCCGTCGCATGCTCCGTCTGCCGCCGGCCCGCAAGGAACATCGCCAGCTCCAGCAGGTTCGTGACGGCGACCATGCCCGCGTAGACGGCCACGGCCAGCGGGCGCGCGGCGTACTCGGACAGCAGGGCGGTCGGGAAGGGGACGAGAGCGATGGCGCCCAGCCACAGCAGCGCGAACCGCAGCGCCACCCCCTCGAAGCGCGGGACCAGCCGCACGATCAGCCGATGGTCGCGCCAGAACCCGGCCAGGATCGCGAAACTCAGGGCATAGGCGCCGAGGTCGGGCAGCGCCTGGCGCACGGCGTCGGTGAACGCGTCCTTGTCCAGGCCCGGTTCGACATGGAGGTCCAGGACCAGCAGGGTCATCGCGATGGCGAAGATCCCGTCGGACAGGGTCGTCAGACGGTCCGCGCTCTTCTCGTCGGCCTTCACGTCGGCGGCTCGGGCATCGCTCACCCGCCTCAGGGTGAGGGGGCGACGAGGCTCACCCCGTCATTACGCCGACGGCGGGCAAGCCGGTCCTTCGGGCTCCGGCTCGTCGAGGACGGCGGCCACGGCTTCGATCTCGACGAGCTGATCGGCGTAGCCGAGCACGGTGACGCCCATCAGGGTGCTGGGCACGTCGTGTTCGCCGAAGGAATCCCGCACCACCTGCCAGGCGGTCACGAGATCCTCCTGCCGGGCCGATGCCACGAGGACTCGGGTGCTGATGACGTCCTCGACCGAGGCACCGGCGTCGGCGAGCGCGGTCCGCAGATTCGTGATGGCCTGCGCCGCCTGTCCCGCGTAGTCCCCGACGGCCACGGTCTCGCCCTGCCCGTCGAGCGGGCACGCACCGGCGAGGAAGATCAGCCGGGACCCGGCGGGCGCCGTGGCCGCGTAGGCGTACTCGGCAACGCCGGAGAGGGTACGGGAACGGATCAGCGAAACGGCGCTGGTGCGGGTCACGGTGGGTGCGTCTCCTGCGGAGTAGGGCGTCGCGTGCCGGCTGCGTACGGGGTGATCCTTTCAGCGCGCTCCGGATTCCGCCCCTCCTTTTGCACGGCGGCTCGCACGGCGGCTCGCACGGCGGCTCGCGTCGCGACTCGTGCAGTGACCCGTCCGGCGGGGAAATTCTGATGCCCGTCGAACGGCATCCCCCCCTAGGGTGGCCCGATGACGTCGATCAGGCAGGTCCAGATCACCTTCGACTGCGCGTCGCCCACGCGCGTGGCCCACTTCTGGTGCGAGGTGTTGGGGTACGTCGTACCGCCGCCGCCGGAGGGGTTCGCCAGTTGGGACGACTACTCCCTCTCCCTGCCGCAGGAGAAGCGGGACGCGGGGTTCGTCTGCCAGGACCCCACGGGGGTGGGCCCGCGGATGTACTTCCAGCGCGTTCCCGAGGCGAAGGTCGTCAAGAACCGGGTGCACCTCTGCGTGCGGGTCGGCACCGGGCTCGTGGGGGAGGAGCGTCTCGCCGCACTGGAGGCCGAGTGCGCACGCCTTCTGCCGCTCGGCGCGAAGCGCGTACGGCTGCTCCTCGCCGACGAGGAGAACGAGTCCTGCCTCGTGATGCAGGACATCGAGGGCAATGAGTTCTGCCTCGACTGACGGGCCGCGCACGCGCCGGTACCGTGGCTCGGCATGACCGACTCCGACTCCGAATCCGGCACCGCCGCCGAGATCGAGATCACGGCGGACCTGGTCCGCGACCTGCTCCGGGAGCAGCATCCGGACCTCGCGGAGCTGGCCGTCCGCGAGGTCGCGGGCGGATGGGACAACCAGCAGTGGCGCCTCGGGGACGAGCTGGCCGTACGCATGCCGCGTACGGAACGCGCCCCGGAGCTTCAGCGCAAGGAGTGCCGGTGGCTGCCCCACCTCGCTCCGCGTCTGCCGCTCCCCGTCCCGCGCCCGGTGCGGGTGGGGGAGCCGTCCGCACGTTTCCCGAAGCGGTGGACGATCATGACGTGGGTCCCCGGCGAGCCGCTGGACCGCACCTCGATCAGCCGCGGCGACCACGCGGCGGACACCCTGGCGGACTTCCTGAGGGCGCTCCACGTGGCGGCGCCCGCCGAGGCGCCGGGAGTGGTGGACCGGGGCGCTCACCCGGGCACGTACACCGAAGGCTTCGACCACTTCTTGCGGTCCGTCGCCCTCGACGGCAGGGCCGACGAGGTCCGGGCCGTCTGGGACGACGCGGTCGCCGCCCCCGCGTGGGAGGGCCCGCCGGTCTGGGTGCACGGTGACCTCCACCCCGCGAACGTCGTCGTGTCGGCCGGGACACTCTCGGGCGTGATCGACTTCGGCGACCTGTTCGCCGGGGACCCGGCGTGGGACCTCGCGGCCGCCTGGGTCGTCCTCCCCGAGGGCGCCGCCGTACGGTTCTTCGACGCGTACGCGCACGCGGACGGGGCGACGATCCGGCGCGCCCGTGGACTCGCCGCGCTGAAAAGCCTGTTCCTCATGCTCATGGGCCAGAACGGGGACCGGGGGCTTCCCGGCGGCAAGCCGGCCTGGGGGCCCGCGGGCCGGGCGGCGCTCGCTCGCGTCCTGAGCACCGACGGCCGCCAGGACGTCGCCCCCAGGCCGCGGCCGGGGTTCAGTGGCCGCGCGGCGCGTACATGATCACGGCCATGCCGGCCAGGCAGACCAGGGCCCCGATGATGTCGAAGCGGTCCGGGCGGTAGCCGTCGGCGACCATGCCCCAGGCGATCGACCCGGCGACGAAGATGCCGCCGTACGCGGCGAGGATGCGGCCGAAGTTGTCGTCGCTCTGGAAGGTGGCGACCACGCCGTACAGACCGAGCGCGATGACGCCGGCCCCGACCCACACACAGCCCTTGTGCTCCCGCAGGCCCTGCCAGATCAGCCAGGCTCCCCCGATCTCGAACAGCGCGGCGACGACGAACAGGGCGATGGAACGGGCGACGAGCACGGTGGAGGGCTTCCTGGTGAGTGGTGGGCGGGGCGTCAGTCGGTGGAGCCGAAGAGGTCGGTGAGCAGCGCGCCCCCGTCGGCGGGCGCGCGGACCTCCAGGTGCAGATGCGGACCGTCGAGGTGGATGCGGAAGTCGAAGAACGGGCAGCACTCCTGCTCCGCGGCCGCCAGCTCGGCGATGCGGGTGACCCGGTCGACGGGCAGGGTCAGCCGCAGTCCTTCGGGTACGGCGGCCCGGGTCGCGCCGGTGACGGCCTCGCGCCACCGGGCGGTGCGCTCGCGCAGCCCGTCGCGGCTCAGCGAGCACGCCACCGGGGCGGTACGCCATCGCTCCGCCTCCTCCCGGGCGGCCCGCCGCCCGGGCGACAGGACGACATCGACCGGCTGGGCACGACGGGCCCCGCCGGAGACGGCGCCCGAGCCCGGGGTCGACGAGCCCGGTCCCGGGACCGGGCCTGGTCCCGACACCGCGGCCCGGGCAGACACCGAACCCGCTCCCGTCCTCGCCCCCACCCCCGGTGCCAGGAACCCGCACTCCGGATCGCACCGCCCCGCCCGGTCCGGCAGTGCGTCCAGGTGGGCCAGGGAGCCGCGCAGGGAATCGGTGAAAGCCGCCAGCTCGGCGGCGCGGACCTCGGCCTCGGCGAGCCGGGCGGAGATCCGGGGCCGCAGATCGGCTTTCACATCGCGGCAGGCGCCGGCCTCCCACACCCCGACCAGCTCGCCGATCTCCTCCAGCGCAAGCCCCAGATGCTTGGCCGCGCCGATGAACGCCAGCCGGTCGACCGCGTCCTCGCCGTACATCCGGTACCCGGCGGGGGTCCGGTCGGCGGACAGCAGACCCGCGCTCTCGTAGAACCGGAGGGTCGTGGCCGGCACCCCGCTGCGCTCGGCGAGCTGGGAGATCCGCATGGAGGTCATGCCACCGACCGTAAACCTTCCACCCGGCTGGAAGGTCAAGGCGCCGTCGCTCCACTCCGCCGCTCCGCGCCGTCACCCGTGTCGAGCGCTGCGCGTCAAGCGGTCCGTGTGTCGGCGCGGTCACAGGGCACCTGGGCATGACCGGGCGGCGGCTATGTACTAGAGTTATCTCGACATCGAGATATCTGCCGAGGCGCACTACGGCCGCCGCCCGGTAAGGGTTACCTAACTAAGCCTTACCTTAGCGGATGGCCGGAGCCGTAGGTGGCAAAACGCGGCGCCGGCTGCCAATGAGGCGCGGCGCGGTAGACGCGCACATTGAAGAAGGAGACTGTCGTGTCGGCGAACAGCTTCGACGCCCGCAGCACGCTGCGCGTGGGCGACGAGTCGTACGAGATCTTCAAGCTGGACAAGGTAGAGGGCTCCGCGCGCCTCCCGTACAGCCTGAAGGTCCTGCTGGAGAACCTGCTCCGTACCGAGGACGGCGCGAACATCACCGCCGACCACATCCGGGCCATCGGCGGCTGGGACTCCCAGGCGCAGCCCAGCCAGGAGATCCAGTTCACGCCGGCCCGCGTGATCATGCAGGACTTCACCGGCGTCCCGTGTGTCGTGGACCTCGCCACCATGCGTGAGGCCGTCAAGGAGCTCGGCGGCGACCCGGCGAAGATCAACCCGCTGGCCCCGGCCGAGCTGGTCATCGACCACTCCGTCATCGCCGACAAGTTCGGTACGAAGGAGGCCTTCGGCCAGAACGTCGAGCTGGAGTACGGCCGCAACAAGGAGCGCTACCAGTTCCTGCGCTGGGGCCAGACCGCCTTCGACGAGTTCAAGGTCGTCCCCCCGGGCACCGGCATCGTCCACCAGGTGAACATCGAGCACCTGGCCCGTACCGTCATGGTCCGGGGTGGCCAGGCCTACCCCGACACCCTCGTCGGCACCGACTCGCACACCACCATGGTCAACGGCCTCGGTGTGCTCGGCTGGGGCGTCGGCGGCATCGAGGCCGAGGCCGCCATGCTCGGCCAGCCGGTCTCCATGCTCATCCCGCGCGTCGTCGGCTTCAAGCTGACCGGTGAGCTGAAGCCCGGCACCACCGCCACCGACCTCGTGCTGACCATCACCGAGATGCTCCGCAAGCACGGCGTCGTCGGCAAGTTCGTCGAGTTCTACGGTGAGGGCGTCGCCGCCACCTCGCTCGCCAACCGCGCCACCATCGGCAACATGTCGCCGGAGTTCGGCTCCACCGCCGCGATCTTCCCGATCGACGACGAGACCCTGAACTACCTGCGCCTGACCGGCCGCGACGCCCAGCAGGTCGCCCTCGTCGAGGCGTACGCCAAGGAGCAGGGCCTCTGGCTGGACCCGAAGGCCGAGCCCGACTTCTCCGAGAAGCTGGAGCTCGACCTCGCCACGGTCGTCCCGTCCATCGCCGGACCGAAGCGCCCGCAGGACCGCATCGTCCTCGCCAACGCCGCGCAGCAGTTCGCCCAGGACGTCCGCAACTACGTCTCGGACGACGAGGAGGCGGGCAAGGAGTCCTTCCCGGCCTCCGACGCCCCGGCCTCCTCCAACGGCGTGCCGACCAAGCCGACCACCGTGACGGCCCCCGACGGCTCGACGTACGAGATCGACCACGGCGCCGTCACCGTCGCCGCGATCACCTCCTGCACCAACACCTCGAACCCCTATGTCATGGTCGCCGCCGCGCTCGTGGCGAAGAAGGCGGTCGAGAAGGGCCTGACCCGCAAGCCGTGGGTCAAGACCACCCTCGCCCCGGGCTCGAAGGTCGTCACCGACTACTTCGACAAGGCGGGTCTGACCCCGTACCTCGACAAGGTCGGCTTCAACCTCGTCGGCTACGGCTGCACCACCTGCATCGGCAACTCCGGCCCGCTGCCGGAGGAGGTCTCCAAGGCCGTCAACGACAACGACCTCGCGGTCACGTCGGTCCTCTCCGGCAACCGTAACTTCGAGGGCCGCATCAACCCCGACGTCAAGATGAACTACCTGGCGTCCCCGCCGCTGGTCGTCGCGTACGCCATCGCCGGTTCGATGAAGGTCGACATCACCAAGGACGCCCTGGGCACCGACCAGGACGGCAAGCCGGTCTTCCTGGCCGACATCTGGCCGTCCGAGGCCGAGGTCAACGACGTCGTGGCGAACGCCATCGGCGAGGACATGTTCAACAAGTCCTACCAGGACGTCTTCGCGGGCGACGCCCAGTGGCAGGCGCTGCCGATCCCGACCGGCAACACCTTCGAGTGGGACTCCGAGTCCACCTACGTGCGCAAGCCCCCGTACTTCGAGGGCATGACGATGGAGACGACCCCGGTCGAGGACATCACCGGCGCCCGCGTCCTCGCCAAGCTCGGCGACTCGGTCACCACCGACCACATCTCCCCGGCCGGCGCCATCAAGGCCGACACCCCGGCCGGCAAGTACCTCACGGAGCACGGCATCGAGCGCCGTGACTTCAACTCCTACGGCTCGCGCCGTGGTAACCACGAGGTCATGATCCGCGGCACGTTCGCCAACATCCGCCTCCGCAACCAGATCGCGCCGGGCACCGAGGGCGGCTACACCCGCGACTTCACCCAGGCCGACGGACCGGTGTCGTTCATCTACGACGCCTCGCAGAACTACCAGGCCGCCGGCACCCCGCTCGCGATCCTCGCGGGCAAGGAGTACGGCTCCGGCTCGTCCCGCGACTGGGCCGCCAAGGGCACCGCGCTCCTCGGCGTCAAGGCCGTCATCGCCGAGTCCTACGAGCGCATCCACCGCTCGAACCTCATCGGCATGGGCGTCCTCCCGCTCCAGTTCCCCGAGGGCCAGAACGCCGAGACCCTCGGTCTCACCGGCGAGGAGGCCTTCTCCTTCACCGGCGTCACCGAGCTGAACAACGGCACCACCCCCCGTACGGTCAAGGTCACCACCGACACCGGTGTGGAGTTCGACGCGGTCGTCCGCATCGACACCCCCGGCGAGGCCGACTACTACCGCAATGGCGGCATCCTGCAGTACGTGCTCCGCAGCCTGATCCGCAGCTGATCGGCGAGTGGTACGGCGCGAGGGCCGCGCCCCGGGATGCCCGGGGCGCGGCCCTCGCGCCGTTTCCACGGCCGTGGCCTCAAGCCTCGCGTCAGTCCGACGGAGTGCGCCAGATGTCGCTGATCCGGCAGGTCGTGCCGCGCGGCACCTCACCCACGCCCTGCGCCTTCTTCACAGCGCTCCCGCCGGGCTCCAGGTCGACCACGCCCGCCCCGCCTTCCGCGACCTTGACGCCCTCCTTGTCGAGAAACTCCATCATGATGGTGTAGCTCGCCCTCGTGGACGAGCCGTTCACGACCTTCACCTTCGCCGACTGCCAGCCGATCTGCGGATCCCGCGTGCACGAGATGACCGTGACGTCCTTCTTCGCGTCGGGTTCGGTCATGGTGGGCTCCGGCGCGGGGTCCATCGGCTCCTCGGCGTACGGGTCCTCCTCGTAGGGCTCCTCCTCGTACGGCTCCGAGTAGGGCGCCTCCGACCGCGGCGGCAGCGCGATGGAATCCTGGACCGAGGACATCGCCGCGTGGACGAGCGCCACCACCGCTCCCGCCACGATGAGCCCACCGCCCACGGCGAGCGTCACGATCAGCCCCGTACGCTGCTTCTGCGGCGGTCCCGGGGGCGCGGCCCACGGCGAAGGCTGCGCCGGAGGCGCTCCCACCGGAGCCCGGTGCTCCGGCTCCGGCTGTTCGGGCGGCGGAGGCGGAAAGTTGTCGGACATGCGGTCCCCCCACGGGAAAGTGTTCAGCTGAGGGGCTTACCGTACGTGGCCCCCTCGGCCCCACCCGCACCACCTGTACAGAAAGCGAACGGACCACCATGGGCGAGCTGATCCTCATCCGGCACGGCGAGACCGAATGGTCCCGTTCCGGGCAGCACACGAGCTGGACCGACCTCCCCCTCACCGACGTCGGGGAGCGCCAGGCCCGCGCCCTCGTCCCGCTGCTGGCCGACCGCACCATCGGGCTCACCCTCGTCAGCCCGTCGATCCGGGCCCGCCGCACCGCCGAACTGGCCGGGCTCCCCGCGCCCCGCGTCACCCCCGAGCTGCGGGAGTGGGACTACGGCGGGTACGAGGGCATCACCACCCGGGAGATCCGCCGCACCCGCCCCTTCTGGAACCTGTGGACCGACGGCGTCGACCCCGGCTCCGACGAGCACCCCGGCGAGAGCCCCGCCCAGATCGGCCAGCGTGCCGACCAGGTGCTCGCGGGCGTCCGGTCGGCCGCCGAGGAGGTTCCGGACGAGGAGGACATCGCGCTCGTCGCCCACTCGCACTTCCTACGCGTCCTCACCGCCCGCTACCTCGGGCTGACCCCGGCCGAGGGGCGGCTCTTTCAGCTCGCCACGGGTGCCGTCTCCCGCCTCGGCACGGAACACGGCCGCCCGGTCGTCGCCGCGCTCAACGTCGCCCTGCCCGAGAGCCTTCAGCCGGAGTGAGCCCCGCTCGACGTCGCCTGCCCGAGAGCCCTCTGGACAGCCTCGGCGAGAACCGCTGACACGCCGGCGGCCGGCACCCCGTCCTTCCGGGGTACCGGCCGCCCACGCTCACCGCGTCACGATCAGGACAGCAGCTCCACCTCCGCGAGCGTCGCCGAACCCGTCAGCACCAGCCGGTACTGCGTGTACGAGCCGGGCTTCGCCACCGAGAACACCCGGGTCTGCTTGTCCCAGGCGAAGGACTGGCCGGAGCGGCGGTCGACGTCCTTCCACTTCTTGCCGTCCGTCGAACCCTGGAGCGTCCACCCCTTCGGGGCCTTGTCCGCCGCCGCCGAGGTCAGCGTGTACTGGACGCCCTTCGTGGCCGAGGACACCGGCAGCTCCACCGACTCCACCGTCGCCGAGGTGGCCGAGGTGTCGTCGAACAGCGCGCCGTCACCCTTCAGGGCGTCGCTCTTGGGCGTCGGGACCTTGTCGTCCTTCTGCACCGAGACCGGGGCCGCGTCCTTGCCCGTGCCCCAGGCCGACGGCTTCGGGCCCATGGCGAACTCCAGCGTGCCGCCCTTGGCCAGCACGTCGTGGGGGAGCGCCGTGGAGGTCCACTTCTTGCCGTTGACCTTCACGCCCTGCACGTAGATGTTCTTGTCGCTGTTCTTCGGGGCCTTCACGACCAGCTTGCGGCCATTGTCCATGCGGACGGTGACCTTCTTGAAGAGCGGCGAGCCGATCGCGTACTCCCCGCTGCCCATCACCAGCGGGTAGAAGCCGAGCGAGGAGAAGAGGAACCAGGCCGACTGCTCGCCGTTGTCCTCGTCGCCGTGGATGCCCTGCCCGATCTCGCTGCCGACGTACAGCCGGCCCAGCACCTCGCGGACCTTCTCCTGCGTCTTGTACGGCTGCGAGGCCGCGTTGTACATGTACGTGGCGTGGTGGGCTACCTGATTGCTGTGGCCGTACTGGCCCATCCGCACGTCCCGCGCCTCGGTCATCTCGTGGATGACCCCGCCGTAGCTGCCGACGAACTCCGGGCCCGCCGTCTCCGGCGTCGAGAAGTACGTGTCCAGCTTCTTGCCCAGACCCGCGCGGCCGCCGTACAGGTTGGCCAGGCCCCGGCTGTCCTGCGGGGCGGTGAAGGCGTAGCCCCAGCCGTTGGTCTCGGTGTAGTCGTAGCCCCAGACGCGCGGGTCGTACTGGTCCGAGGGCAGGCGCCAGTCGCCGTTCGGCTTCTTGCCCTGGAAGAACCCGGCCTTGTCGTCGAAGAGCTTGACGTACTTCTGCGCCCGGTTCATGAAGTACTCGGACTCTTCCTTGTACCGCGCCTTCTTCGTCTTCTTGTACAGCTCCTGGCCCATGCGGGCGATGCCGTAGTCGTTGACGTAACCCTCCAGGGACCAGGACAGGCCCTCGTGGGTGGCGGTGTTGGCGTACCCCTTGAAGACCGAGGTCTCCAGGCCCTTGCGGCCGACGCCGGAGGACGGCGGGGCCACGGTGGCGTTCTTGAGCGCCGCGTCGTAGGCCGCCTCGGCGTCGAACTTCACGCCCTTGACATACGCGTCGGCGAACGCCACGTCCGAGCTGGTGCCCGTCATCAGGTCCGCGTAGCCGGGGGAGGACCAGCGCGAGGTCCAGCCGCCGTCCTTGTAGTGCTGGACGAAGCCGTCCACCAGCTCGCCGGCCTTCTTCGGGGAGAAGAAGGAGTAGGCGGGCCAGGTCGTGCGGTAGGTGTCCCAGAAGCCGTTGTTGACGTACACCTCGCCGTCGACGATCTTCGCGCCGGTCTGCGTCGGGGTGTTCTCACCGGTCGCCTTGGAGAAGGGGCTGGCGTACTTGTTCTTGCCCTTCACCTTCTCGTGGCCGGAGTTCGGGTAGAGGTAGAGCCGGTAGAGGCTGGAGTAGAGCGTCGTCAGCTGGTCGGCGTTCGCGCCCTCGACCTCGACGGTCCCGAGGATGTCGTCCCAGGCGCCCTGCGCCTTGCGCTGCACCCGGTCGAAGGAGGTCGACTCCGGGATCTCCATCGCCAGGTTCTGCTTCGCCTGGTCGACGCCGATCAGCGAGGTGGCCAGGCGCAGGTTGACCGTGCGGTCCTTGCCCGCGTCGAAGCGGAAGTACCCGGTGACGTCGTCGCCCCCGCCGCCCTTCAGCTTGCCGCTGTCGGTGACCGGCGCGTCGAAGACGCCGTACACGAACATCCGGGTCGCGCCGGTGGACAGGCCGCTCTTGACGTCCGTGTAACCGGAGAACGAGCTGGTCTTCGGGTCCAGGGTGATGCCGCCGTCGTTCGAGACGTTGTCGAAGATCAGGCTGGCGTCCTTGCCCGGGTAGGTGAACCGCATACGGGCCGCGTGGTCGGTCGGCGTCATCTCGGCCTTGAGGCCGTTCTCGAACGTGACGCCGTAGTAGTGCGGCTTCGCTGTCTCGTTCTCGTGCCGGAAGGGCAGCGCCCGGGCCGTGCGGGAGGCGTCCGGGGTGCCGCTCGCGGCCGAGGGCATCAGCTGGAAGGTCTGCCGGTCACCCATCCACGGACTCGGCTCATGGCTCGCGCCGAAGGCCTGGAGTGTGGGGAGGTTGTCCGCGTTGTTGCCCCGGTGGTAGTCGTACAGCCAGCTCAGCGAACCGGCGTTGGTCACCGGCGTCCAGAAGTTGAAGCCATGGGGGACCGCGGTGGCCGGAATGTTGTTGCCGCGCGAGAAGCCGCCGCTGGAGTTGGTGCCGCGGGTGGTGAGCGCGTAGTCCGACAGATGCGCCTTGCGCTTCTCCGGCTTCTTCGGGGCGATCGAGATGTCGTCGATCCAGCCCTGGAACTTCGCCTTCCCCTTCGGGGAGTCGTACGCCACCAGGATCCGGTCGACCGTCTTGCCCGCGGCGACCGTGCCGAGCCGCGCGGCGACCTTGTTCCACTGGTTGACGTAGAGCCGCTTGGCGTCCGCCTGGCCCTGCGGGGTCAGCAGCCCGCCGTGGCTGTCGGTGGCCTTGAGGTCGCTCAGGTATGTGCCGTCGGTGAAGGCGAGGTCCACCGCGACGTGCGTGGCCGGGTAGTTCAGATCCGTCTCGCCCATCTGCGGATAGACGAGGTAGGACAGCTCGGTGTCCTTGGTGACGGCCGTGTTCACGTCGAAGATCTTGTTGTACGAGTACGCGCGTCCGTCGGGCGTGTGCGTACCCGCGTAACGCAGTGCCTTCTTTCCGGTGAATCCCGCACCCGACTTCGCGGTGGGGGAGCCGGAGGGGCCGCGGTCGGGCTGGCTGCGCATCTCCTCGGGCACCGGGGTCGAGGTGTCACCGTTCGAGAACTGAACGTCGGCGAGCTGGAGCGCGTCCGCGCCGTTGTTCTTGGTGATCTCCAGCCGGAAGTGCTGGTAGGCGGTGTCGCCCGCGAAGTCGTAACTCTTCGTCTCGTGCCGCTTGGCGAAGGACTCGCCGGTGCGGGTGTCGAGGTCGGTCCACTCCTTGCCGTCCGCCGAGCCCTGGAGTGTCCAGTCCTTCGGGTCCCGTTCGGCGTGGTCGTTGGCCGAAGTGAGCGCGTACGTCACGACCTTGACCGGTTCGTCCAGATCGAACTCGGCCCAGCCGGTCTTCGCGAACGTCAGCCACTTGGAGCCGGGCTCGACGTCGACGAGGTTCTCCTTGACCTCGCCGCCCGCGGTGTTCTCGGCGCTCGCGCGCACCTCGGTCACCCGGTCGGTCATATTGCCCGGTATGCCGGAGGAGAAGCCCCCGTCGACACCGGAGGACCGCTTCTTGCCGTCGGGGCCCTCCTCGACGGTGTTGCGCCAGTCCGGCTGCTTCTCGTCCGCCTCGAAGGAGGTGGTGAACGTCCGGTCGCCGGAGGGCTTCCGGTCCGGCGAGGAGGGCTGTGCGGTGGCGACCGCGGGGGCGATCACCACCAGGACGAGGGATGCCGCGAGGGCGGCTGCTGTGGGGGTCCGTCTCCGGCGGGGGGCCGGGCGGGGGACCGCGTGAGGGGCTGTGTCGGAGCCGTGGTTGAGGCCGCGTGGTGGCTGCATGCCGAGCCGTTCCTCCCCGGGAAAATGCCTGGACAACGTTGTCATAGCGGGATGCAAGGTCCAGTAGGGAGCCAAGTGACGGGACGTGTCAAGGGTGTTGCCGCGCGGCCCGTAGGCGAATCGGCCGGAATGGTGAAATAGCCGCCGCGGGAGGAGGGGGCGGGGCGCCGAGGTATCCGTGAGGTCTCAACTCGGGAAAGACTGCCGCCCAAACCTGCTTTCGATCTTGCTCAGTTGGCGACAAGTGGACTATACCTGTCGGCATCTGCACAGCCGTTTCACGCGGGTGTGCGCGGGGGAAACAGGAACGTCGCGAGGACGCCGAGGGCGTCCTCGCTGTACGGTCTCCCGGCATCCTCATCGCACCGGCCTGTCCGGTACATCTGCATATCCGCATGACCCAAGCGCAACTGACCGCGGTGGCGGGGCCCTTCGCCTGAGGCGAATTCTCGACGGGTGACCGGCACACCGCCTGAGTCCTGGAGAAGGCGAGGACTTGAGCATGGGATCCACCTCCGCCCACAACAATGAGGGCCTTGGCCGTCGCGATCTGATCAAGCGTTCTGCCGCACTCGGCCTGATCGCTGTTCCGACGATGAGCTTCCTGTCCGCCTGCGCGAGCGGCGACAGCAGCAGCGACGACAAGGTCGAAAAGGGCGAAAAGAGCGACAAGAACCCGCTGGCCGTCAACGGCAGCGCCCCGCTGGAGATCGTCATCTTCGACGGCGGCTTCGGTACCAAGTACGCCGAGGACGCCAAGGCCGTCTACGAGAAGACCTACCCCGAGGCGAAGGTCAAGTTCTCGGCGACGCAGAAGATCCAGTCGGTTCTTCAGCCGCGGTTCAACGGTGGCACCCCGCCGGACCTGATCGACAACTCCGGTGCGCAGCAGATGGACATGGGCGTCCTGGTCGGCAAGAAGCAGCTGACCGACCTGACCCCGCTCCTCGACGCCCCCTCCATCGACGACCCCGCCAAGAAGGTCCGCGACACCCTGCGGCCCGGCATCGTCGAGATGGGCCAGTTCGACGGCGACCCGGTCTGGATCATGTACTACGCGTACACGGTCTACGGCGTCTGGTACTCGCAGACCGCGCTGGAGAAGCTCGACGCCACGTACCCGGAGAACTGGGACGACATGCTCGCGCTCTGCGCGAAGGCGAAGAAGCAGGGCATCGCCGGCTGGACCTACCCCGGCAAGCACCCCTACTACCTCCCCTTCTCGCTGTACCCCTTCATCGCCAAGATCGGCGGTGTCGAGGTCCTCGACGCGATCGACAACCTGGAGCCGAAGGCCTGGGAGCACCCCGCGGTCAAGGCGGCCTTCGAGGCGTACTACGAGCTCGTCGCCAAGGACTACATCCTCAAGGGCACCCCCGGCCTGGACCACCGCGGTTCGCAGGGCGCCTGGGCCCGCGGCAAGGCGCTGTTCATCCCGAACGGCTCCTGGGTGGAGAACGAGGAGGCGGCGATCATCCCCAAGGACTTCAAGCTGTCCGTGGGCGCCCCCTCCAGCCTCGACTCCTCCGACAAGATGCCCTTCGGCACCCTCTGGGCGTCCGGTGGCGAGCCGTTCATCGTCCCGAGCAAGGCGAAGAACGTCGAGGGCGGCATGGAGCAGCTGCGCATCATGCTCAGCGAGGCCTCCTCCAAGTCCTTCACCACCAGCACGAAGTCGCTGTCCGCCTTCAACGGCGGCACGGACGGCATCGAGCTGTCCGACGGCCTCAAGTCCGGTGTCGCCGCGCTGGAGAAGGCCGGAACCAACGTGGTCAACCCGCGCCTGCAGGACTGGTACGTGAAGCTCCAGAAGGAGCAGATCGGTGTCGCCGCGCTCGGCGAGATGATGGCGGGCCGCGCCAAGCCGGCCGAGACCATCAAGAAGATCCAGGCCTTCGCCGACGCGACCGCCAAGGACCAGTCCATCAAGCACTTCAAGCACCAGTGACCACGCGTCACCAGCGGCGGGCAGCACGGGAAGGTCGGAGTCGGTAACGATGCAACACGGTAAATACCGGTTCATAGTCGGGTTCTTGGTGGTCCCGATGACGTTGTACGTCATCTTCGTCATCTGGCCCTTCATCCAGTCCATCTACTACTCGTTCACGGACTGGACGGGTCTGAGCCCCGACTTCAAGATGGTCGGGTTCGACAACTACACCAAGATGCTCGACGACGACGTCTTCTGGAAATCGCTGCAGCACAGTGTGCTGCTGGCGGTGCTGCTCCCGCTGGTGACGCTGGGCCTCGCGCTCTTCTTCGCCTTCATGCTCAACGTCGGCGGGCGGCGCCGCAAGGGCGCCGCCGTCACCGGCGTACGGGGCTCGGGGTTCTACAAGATCGCGTACTTCTTCCCGCAGGTGCTCTCGATCGCGATCGTGGCCATCCTGTTCCAGTTCGCCTTCGACCCGGCCCAGGGCATGATCAACGGCACGCTGAAGGCCGTCGGCTTCACGGACGTACCGGACTGGCTGGGCGATCCGAACCTGGCCCTGTGGGTCATCATGGCGGTCCTCGTCTGGTGCACCACCGGCTTCTTCGTGGTGCTGTTCTCCGCGGGCATGGCCTCCATCCCCAAGGACTTCTACGAGGCGGCCCTGCTGGACGGGGCGAGCCGCTTCACGACCTTCTTCCGGATCACGCTGCCCCTGCTGTGGGACACGGTCCAGTCCGGCTGGGTCTACATGGGCATCCTGGCGCTCGGCGCCGAGGGCTTCGCCATCGTCCACATCATGAGCGTCGGCCCCGGCGGGCCCGACTACTCGACCACCGTCCTGCCGCTGTACGTGTACCAGTCGGCGTTCCGTGACGGACAGGCGGGCTACGCGACCACGATCGGTGTCGCCCTGCTCATCGTGACGCTGGCGTTCGCCGCCATCGTCATGCGGGTGGGCCGGCGCGAGCGGCTGGAGTTCTGATGAAGACCACTGACACCCCTCCGTCCGGGCCCTCCGGAACCCCGTCCGACGCCGACGCGGCCAAGGTCCCGGCCCAGCGGGCCGGCACGGTCTCCAAGGGCGCCTCCGCCCCCGCGAAGAGCAGCGAGGGCACCGTCCTCAACGTCTTCTCGCACGGGGTGCTGATCCTGTGGGCGATCATGGTCGTCCTGCCGCTGTTCTGGGCGGTGATGTCCTCGTTCAAGACCGACTCGGACATCTTCAACACCCCCTGGTCGCTGCCCAGTTCGCTGAGCTTCGACGCCTGGGGCCGGGCCTGGAGCCAGGCCCATATGAGCGAGTACTTCCTGAACACCATCCTGGTGGTGGGCGGCTCGCTCACCGGCACCCTGGTCCTCGGGTCCATGGCCGCCTATGTGCTGGCCCGCTTCGAGTTCCCCGGGAACCGCTTCATTTACTTCTTGTTCGTCGGCGGCATGAGCTTCCCGATCATGCTGGCGCTGGTCCCGCTGTTCTACGTCATGGACAACATGGGGCTGCTGAACACGATCCACGGCCTGATCCTCGTGTACATCGCGTACTCGCTGCCGTTCACCGTGTTCTTCCTGACCTCGTTCTTCCGTACGCTGCCGACCTCGGTGGCGGAGGCGTCGATCATCGACGGGGCCTCGCACACCCGCACGTTCTTCCAGGTCATGCTGCCGATGGCCAAGCCCGGCCTGATCAGCGTCGGGATCTTCAACTTCCTGGGGCAGTGGAACCAGTACATGCTGCCGACGGTGCTGAACACCGACCCGGAGAAGCGGGTGCTGGCGCAGGGCCTGGTGGAGCTGGCCTCCAGCCAGGGGTACAAGGGCGACTACTCCGGTCTCTTCGCCGGCCTGGTGATCGCGATGCTGCCCGTGCTGGCCGCCTACATCATCTTCCAGCGCCAGGTCGTCTCCGGACTGACGGCGGGCGCGCTGAAGTAGGCCACCCGAAGGTCACGTATGCACAACGGCCCGGTGCCCCGGCGGACTCGATCCGCCGGGGCACCGGGCCGTTATGGGGTGCGCCGGTGCTCAGGTCTTGACGGGAGGCACCCCCGAACGGTCAGCTTAGAGTTCACATGTTGGAGGAAGCGGGGGTCTCATCGCTGCGGCCCCGGCCGGGGCGGTCCTCAGGGGCCGCCCGCCAAGGGCAGGAGTGGATGAGTCGATGGAGACTCCCGGATCGCAGACATCACTGCACAGGGCCAATCTGGAGCGGGTCGTCCGCGCCGTACGGATGGCGGGATCGCTCACCCAGGCGGAGATCGCCCGGAGCACCGGGCTGTCCGCGGCCACGGTCTCCAATATCGTCCGGGAGCTGAAGGAAGGCGGAACGGTCGAGGTCACGCCCACCTCGGCGGGCGGCCGGCGGGCCCGCAGCGTCTCGCTCAGCGGTGACGCGGGCATCGTCATCGGCGTCGACTTCGGCCATACGCATCTGCGCGTCGCCGTCGGCAACCTCGCCCACCAGGTCCTCGCCGAGGAGTCCGAGCCGCTGGACGTCGACGCCTCGTCCGCCGAGGGCTTCGGCCGGGCCGAGGTGCTGGTCAACCGGCTGATCGAGGCCACCGGGATCGGCCCGGACAAGGTGATCGGCGTCGGTCTCGGCGTGCCGGGCCCCATCGACGTCGAGTCCGGCACGCTGGGCTCCACCTCGATCCTGCCGGGCTGGACGGGCATCAACCCCAGCGAGGAGCTCTCCGGCCGCCTCGGCGTGCCCGTGTACGTCGACAACGACGCCAACCTCGGGGCGCTGGGCGAGCTGGTCTGGGGCAGCGGCCGGGGCGTCAAGGACCTCGCGTACATCAAGGTGGCCAGCGGGGTCGGCGCCGGTCTGGTGATCGACGGGACCATCTACCGGGGTCCCGGCGGCACGGCCGGCGAGATCGGGCACATCACGCTCGACGAGTCGGGCCCGGTCTGCCGCTGCGGCAACCGCGGCTGCCTGGAGACCTTCACCGCCGCCCGCTACGTCCTGCCGCTGCTCCAGCCCAGCCACGGCCCCGGGCTCACCATGGAGCGGGTGGTCCAGCTGGCCCGCGAGGGCGATCCGGGGTGCCGCCGGGTGATCGGGGACGTGGGCCGCCACATAGGCAGCGGAGTGGCCAACCTGTGCAACCTGCTCAACCCCAGCCGCGTCGTGCTCGGCGGCTCGCTGGCGGAGGCCGGGGAGCTGGTTCTGGGGCCCATACGGGACTCCGTGTCGCGGTACGCGATCCCCAGCGCCGCCCGGCAGCTCTCGGTCCTCCCCGGGGCGCTCGGCGGCCGTGCCGAGGTGCTGGGCGCACTCGCCCTGGTGCTCAGCGAGATGGGGGATTCAACCCTTTTGGAGAGCACCCTCCCCGTGGCCACTCCTGCCTTCACTTAGATAACGAATGGCACCGTTGTCATCTCGTTAAGGATTTACTCCTTGACGCTGGCGCTGGGGCCGAGTTGACTTCCAGCCACCTCGGCCGCAACGTCGCGGCCTCGTCAGGGAGGTTCGAGAATGAACACGCGTATGCGTCGTGCCGCCGTTGCCGTTGCCGCCACCACGATGGCGATCTCGCTGGCCGCTTGCGGGAGCGCCAAGGAGTCCGGCGACAAGGCCGAGCAGGGCTCGGAGAAGAAGGGCGACGACCTGAAGATAGGTCTGCTCCTTCCCGAGAACCAGACGGCCCGTTACGAGAAGTTCGACCGGCCGATCATCGAGAAGAAGATCAGCGAGCTCACCGACGGCAAGGCGAAGGTCACCTACGCCAACGCCAAGCAGGATGCGAACACGCAGGCCCAGCAGGTCGACACCATGATCACCAACAAGGTCGACGCCCTGATCCTGGGCTCGGTCGACTCCAAGGCGATCGCCAACAGCGTCAAGAAGGCCAAGGACGCCGGCATCCCGGTCGTCGCCTTCGACCGCCTCGCCGAGGGCCCCATCGACGCCTACACCTCCTTCGACAACGAAGAGGTCGGCCGGGCCCAGGGCACCGCCCTGCTGGAGGCCCTGGGCGACAAGGCCGACGGCGGCACGATCGTGATGATGAACGGTGCGATCACCGACCCGAACGCCGCGCTCTTCAAGAAGGGCGCCAAGTCCGTCCTCGACGGCAAGGTGAAGTACGGCAAGGAGTACGACACCAAGGAGTGGAAGCCGGAGAACGCCAACGCCAACATGGAAGCGGCGATCACCGCGCTCGGCAAGGACAAGATCGACGGCGTCTACTCCGCCAACGACGGCATGGCGGGCGGCATCATCACCGCCCTCAAGGGCGCCGGCCTCTCGCCGCTCCCGCCGGTCACCGGCCAGGACGCCGAGCTCGCGGGTGTGCAGCGCATCGTCTCCGGTGAGCAGTTCATGAGCGTCTACAAGTCCTACCCGGCCGAGGGCATCGTCGCCGCGGAGATGGCCGTCGCCCTCGCCAAGGGCGAGAAGCTCGACTCCATCGCCACCTCCAAGGTCGACAGCGCCACCACCAAGGGCATCCCGACGGTCCTCGTCCCGGTCGTCTCGCTGACCAAGGACAACATCCAGGACACCGTCCTCAAGGACGGCATCTGGACGCTGGACGAGATCTGCTCGGCCAAGTACAAGGCCGACTGCGACAAGATCGGTCTGAAGTAGTCCCCCGGGGCTCCGGCCCCAGGGACCCGGCCCGCCCCCGAGCTGCCGGGTCCCGCCCGCTCCACAGCCACCCGGTCCGCCGCGCCCCCGCGTGAGGGCCGGGCGGCCCACCGCCCGCGCGGGCGCAGGCTCCCGGCCCGCCCGCGTCAGGAAGCCTGTCCGGCGTCCCGCACACCAACCGTCCCGCTACCGGGCGGGGCGCCGGACGGAACGCTTCACCGCTCTTCCCGTATCTCTTCTGCTCGACACCGCCGCGCCTTCCCCCGGGCGCGGCATCCCCGCCGGTCAGGCGGCGAAGGAGATGGTTCATGTGTCCGCTACGCCCGTGTTGGCGTTGCGAGGGGTCTCCAAGCGCTTCGGTGCCGTCCAGGTACTCACCGATGTAGAGCTTGAGGTCCACGCCGGCGAGGTGGTCGCCCTGGTCGGCGACAACGGCGCCGGTAAATCAACGCTGGTCAAGACGATCGCCGGAGTGCACCCCATCGATGACGGCGTCATCGAGTGGGAAGGCCGGGCGGTGCAGATCAACAAGCCGCACGACTCCCAGAACCTGGGCGTCGCGACCGTCTATCAGGACCTCGCGCTGTGCGACAACATCGATGTCGTCGGCAACCTCTACCTGGGCCGGGAGCTGCGCAAGTTCGGCATCCTGGACGAGGTGGAGATGGAGCGCCGCTCCCGCGAGCTGCTCTCCACGCTCTCCATCCGGATCCCGAGCGTCCGCATCCCGATCGCCTCGCTCTCCGGCGGCCAGCGCCAGACCGTGGCCATCGCCCGGTCGATGCTCGGTGAGCCCAAGCTCGTCATCCTCGACGAGCCGACCGCGGCCCTCGGCGTCGAGCAGACCGCCCAGGTCCTCGACCTCGTCGAGCGGCTGCGCGAGCGCGGTCACGCGGTCATCCTCATCAGCCACAACATGGCCGACGTGAAGGCCGTGGCCGACAAGGTCGCCGTGCTCCGGCTGGGCCGGAACAACGGTGTCTTCGATGTGAAGACCACCTCCCAGGAAGAGATCATCTCCGCCATCACGGGCGCCACGGACAACGCCGTGACCCGACGTGCGGCGCGCAACGCGGAGGTTTCCAAGTGACCACCGACGAGACCACCAACACGGTGGACAAGAGCAGCACCTCGCTCGACAAGGGCAGCGACCCGGTGGACGCGCCGCCGGTCGGCAACCCGGACGCCGCCGAGGGCGCCGCCACGGTTATCGACCCCCGGCTGCTCATCCGCGAGCAGGGCTTCGCCGGCTACCTCACCGAGTTCAAGCGCAAGATCAGCGGCGGTGACCTGGGCTCGATCCCGGTGATCATCGGCCTCGCGATCATCGCCATCGTCTTCCAGAGCCTGAACTCCGAGTTCCTCTCCGCGAAGAACATCAGCGACATCGCGGTCACCATGGTCGCCACCGGCATGATGGCCGTGGGCATCATCTTCGTCCTGCTGCTCGGCGAGATCGACCTCTCGGTCGGCTCCGTCTCCGGTGTCTCCGGCGCCCTGGTCGCGGTGCTCAGCGTCACCCAGGGCATGAACGAATGGCTGGCGATCGTCGTCGCCATCGTCAGCGGCGCGGTGATGGGCGCGATCCACGGCTTCTTCTTCGCCCGGATCGGGGCCCCGGCCTTCGCCGTCACCCTGGCCGGCCTGCTGTTCTGGCTCGGCTTCATGCTCCAGCTGCTCGGCGACTCAGGCACGATCAACCTGGACGGCGAAGGGGTGGTCGGCCAGCTGACCACGTACTACTTCACCGACGTCGCCGCCGCCTACGGGCTCGCCGCCGTCGCGGTCGTCGGCTACTTCGCCGCCGCCTTCCTGGACACCCGCCGCCGCGAGGCCGCGGGCATCCCGTCCCGCCCGATCGCCGACATCGCCGTGCGCACCGCGGTCCTCGCGCTGTTCGCCTTCGCCGCCGCGTACATGTTCAACCAGTACCGCGGCCTGCCGCTCGCGCTGGTCCTCTTCCTGATCGTCCTGGTCGGCACGGACTTCCTGCTCCGCCGGACGGCCTACGGGCGGAAGATCTTCGCGCTCGGCGGCAGCGTCGAGGCCTCCCGGCGTGCCGGTATCAACGTCACCGCGATCCGGATCTCCGTCTTCTCCATCGCGGGCACCTTCGCGGCGATCGGCGGCCTGTTCTGGGCCTCCAAGATCGCGGCGGCCAACCAGGGCTCCGGCACCGGCGACCTCCTGATGAACGTCATCGCGGCGGCCGTCATCGGCGGCACCAGCCTCTTCGGCGGCCGCGGCCGCACCTGGAACGCCCTGCTCGGCGTCATGGTGATCGTCTCCATCCAGTACGGCCTGTCGCTGGAGGGCATCGCCACGCCGATCCAGTACATGGTCACCGGCGCCGTGCTGCTCGCCACGGTCGTCATCGACTCCGTCACCCGTAAGACCCAGAAGACCGCGGGTCGCGCCTGACCGCACGTTCGCGCAGGTGCCCGGCGTCCCGACAGGGGCTGCCGGGCACCTGCGCGTGTCCGGGTATCGCTACGAACAGGCCCGCCCGCTGCTCACGTCCGGTAGCGGAACATTAGACTCATCGGATCGGCACGCTCGATCAGCTCAAACGCAAGGAGGCACGGGTGGATCTGCTGACCCGCATCAAGGGACCGCGCGACCTGGACCGGCTCAGCCTCGGTGAGCTGGACCAGCTCGCGGAGGAGATCCGCACCTTCCTGGTGGACGCGGTGTCCAAGACCGGCGGCCACCTCGGACCCAACCTGGGCGTCGTCGAGCTCACCATCGCCCTGCACCGGGTCTTCGAGTCCCCCAAGGACAAGGTGCTGTGGGACACCGGCCACCAGGCCTACGTCCACAAGCTGCTCACCGGCCGCCAGGACTTCTCCCGGCTCAAGAGCAAGGGCGGCCTCTCCGGCTACCCCTCCCGCGCCGAGTCCGACCACGACATCATCGAGAACAGCCACGCCTCCGGGGTCCTCGGCTGGGCCGACGGCATGGCCAAGGCGAACGAGGTCCTGAAGAAGGACGACCACGTCGTCGCGGTCATCGGTGACGGCGCGCTCACGGGCGGTATGGCCTGGGAGGCGCTGAACAACATCGCCGCCGCCAAGGACCGCCCCCTCGTCATCGTCGTCAACGACAACGAGCGCTCCTACGCCCCGACGATCGGCGGCCTGGCCAACCATCTCGCCACGCTCCGTACGACCGACGGTTACGAACGGTTCCTGGCCCGCGGCAAGGACTTCCTGGAGCGCACGCCCGTCGTCGGCCGTCCGCTGTACGACACCCTGCACGGCGCCAAGAAGGGCCTCAAGGACTTCATCGCCCCGCAGGGCATGTTCGAGGACCTCGGCCTGAAGTACGTCGGCCCCATCGACGGCCACGACATCGAGGCCCTGGAATCCGCTCTCCAGCGCGCCAAACGCTTCGGCGGCCCGGTCATCGTGCACTGCCTCACCGAGAAGGGCCGCGGCTACACCCCGGCCCTGGAGGACGAGGCGGACCGCTTCCACGCGGTCGGCAAGATCCACCCGGACACCGGCCTGCCGATCTCCACCTCCGGCCTCGACTGGACCTCCGTCTTCGGCGAGGAGATGGTCAAGCTCGGCCAGGAGCGCGAGGACATCGTCGCGATCACCGCCGCCATGCTCCAGCCGGTCGGCCTCGGCAAGTTCCAGGAGGCCTTCCCGGACCGGATCTACGATGTCGGCATCGCCGAGCAGCACGGCGCGGTCTCCGCGGCCGGCCTCGCCACCGGCGGCCTCCACCCGGTCTTCGCGGTCTACGCCACTTTCCTCAACCGCGCCTTCGACCAGGTCCTGATGGACGTCGCCCTGCACAAGTGCGGCGTCACCTTCGTCCTGGACCGGGCCGGCATCACCGGCACGGACGGCGCCTCGCACAACGGCATGTGGGACATGTCGATCCTCCAGTGCGTGCCCACGCTCCGGATCGCCGCCCCACGCGACGCCGACCAGGTCCGCGCCCAGCTGCGCGAGGCCGTCGCCGTCGACGACGCGCCCACCGTGGTCCGTTTCTCCAAGGGCGCGGTCGGCCCCGCCGTCCAGGCGGTCGGCAAGGCCGGCGGCATGGACATCCTGCGCAAGCCCAAGGCGGCCCGCCCGGACGTCCTGATCGTCTCCGTCGGCGCGCTCGCCCCGATGTGCCTGGAGATCGCCGACCTGCTGGACGCCCAGGGCATCTCCAGCACCGTCGTCGACCCCCGCTGGGTCAAGCCCGTCGACGAGGCGCTCGCCCCGCTCGCCGAGCGCCACCGCGTCGTCGTCACCGTCGAGGACAACAGCCGCGCCGGAGGTGTCGGCTCCGCCGTCGCCCAGGCCCTGCGCGACGCCGGTGTCGACGTACCGCTGCGCGACTTCGGCATCCCGCCGGTCTTCCTCGACCACGCCTCGCGCGGCGAGGTCATGGCCGACATCGGGCTGACCGCGCCGGACATCGCCCGGCAGGTCACGGGCCTGGTCGCCAAGCTCGACGGCCGCTTCGAGAGCCGCGCGGTGGAGCCCGCCCGCGACTGACCTGTTATCGGGCCGATGGGCCGGGAAGACGACCCCTGTCCGGGTGGTTCTCCCGGCCCATTCGCATGAAACGGGCCAACTGGCGTGTTCTTGCGCTATTCGGTCCTCATCATGGCGTTCACAACGAGTGCGTGGAGGTACGCAGGTGAGCGCGCAGGTCACACCACCCCGCGGAAAAGGCATGTTCCGCACCAAATCCGTCGAGCAGTCGATCCGCGACACCGAGGAGCCGGAACACGGGCTCAAGAAGTCCCTCTCCGCCCTGGACCTGACGGTCTTCGGCGTCGGTGTCATCATCGGCACCGGAATCTTCGTCCTCACCGGCCAGGTCGCCAAGGAGACGGCGGGCCCCGCCACCGCGATCGCCTTCGTCGTCGCGGGTGTCGTCTGCGGTCTCGCCGCGCTCTGCTACGCGGAGTTCGCCTCCACCGTCCCGGTGGCCGGGTCCGCGTACACCTTCTCCTACGCCTCGCTGGGCGAACTGGTGGCCTGGATCATCGGCTGGGACCTGGTCCTGGAGTTCGCGCTCGGCACCGCGGTGGTCGCCGTCGGCTGGTCCGGTTACATCCGGTCCCTGATGGACAACGCCGGCTGGGCCCTGCCCGACGTGCTCTCGGGGACGGACGTGGCGGCGGGATTCGGCTTCGACATCCTCGCCTTCGCCCTGGTGCTGGTGCTGACCGTCATCCTGGTCATCGGCATGAAGCTCTCCGCCCGGGTCACCTCGGTCGTGGTGGCGGTCAAGGTCGCGGTTGTCCTCATGGTGATCATCGCGGGCCTGTTCTTCATCAAGGCCGAGAACTACAAGCCGTTCATCCCGCCGGCCGAGAGCCAGGAGACGGGCGGCGGCTGGGACGCCCCGCTGGTGCAGCTGATGTTCGGTTACGAACCCACCAGCTTCGGCGTGATGGGCATCTTCACCGCCGCCTCCATCGTGTTCTTCGCCTTCATCGGCTTCGACGTGGTCGCCACCGCCGCCGAGGAGACCAAGCTGCCCCAGCGCGACATGCCGCGCGGCATCCTCGGCTCACTCATCATCTGCACGGTGCTCTACGTGGCGGTCTCGATCGTGGTCACCGGCATGCAGAACTACAAGGACCTGTCCGTCAGCGCCCCGCTCGCCGACGCCTTCAAGGCCACCGGGCATCCGTTCTACGCCGGTCTGATCAGCTTCGGCGCGGCGGTCGGGCTCACGACGGTCTGCATGATCCTGCTGCTCGGCCAGACCCGGGTCTTCTTCGCGATGAGCCGCGACGGCCTGCTCCCGCGCTTCTTCTCCAAGACCCACCCGCGCTTCCACACCCCGTACCGTCCGACCATCCTGCTCGGCGTGCTGATCGCGATCATCGCCGGATTCACCAGCATCGAGGAGCTCGCCACCCTGGTGAACATCGGCACGCTCTTCGCGTTCGTCGTCGTCGCCCTCGGCGTCCTCGTCCTGCGCCGCACCCGCCCGGACCTGCCCCGCGCCTTCCGTACGCCGCTGGTCCCGCTGCTCCCGATCGTCTCCGTAGCAGCGTCGGTCTGGCTGATGCTGAACCTGCCGGTGGAGACCTGGGTGCGCTTCGGCGCCTGGATGGTGCTCGGCGTGATCATCTACTTCGTCTACGGGCGCTCCCACAGCCGGATGGCCAAGGAGGGGCGCTAGGAGTCCGTCGTGAGAGGGGCCGACGTCGGCGGGGGAGCCGACGATGTGCCGATGCCGCAAGGAGGAGCCCCCCGGGTCCACACCCGGGGGGCTCCGTCCTGCGCGGGAGAGCGATCGGCCGAGGCCGTCATACCGTCAGCTTGACGGCCTCGAACCAGTTGTTGTTGTCGGTGGTGCCGACGAACATGTACTCAGGTCGGCCGTTCTTGCAGAACTGCTGCCCCCAGCCGCCGTTCTGCATCTTGGCGGTGTGGCAGACGCTGCCCTTGCCGACGTTCATGGCGAAGCCCGTCAGGAACGGTGCGCCGGGCTTCGAACTGCCGATGTAGTTGTTCTTGCCGTCGCCGACGACGGCTGTCCAGCTCGGAGCCCATTTCGCGCTCGACGAACCCCCTTCGTGCAGCAGAGCGTTGGCCGAGGAGCCTTCGACGTTCCAGACCGCGATGTTGAGGGCCGTGATCTTCTTGCCCTGCCCCGATGTCCCGGTCATCGTCCCGTCGCACACGGCCGACTGCCAGCCCTGACCGGAGACGAAGGCGCGATAGCAGATGTGCCGCCCCTCGGGGTCGCTCTTGGCGAGGCCTGCCAGTGCGGCGGCCGCCGTCCCCGGTGGTGGGCCCGTCGCCGCCTTCTTCTTCGGCTTCGTCTCCGCCGGTTTGCTCGCCGAAGGGCTCGGGGACGGAGGCACGACCACCGGCTTGGGCGCCGGCGGGGCGGAGGGCTTCGCCGTCTCCTTCTTGCTGGGTTTCACGGAGGGTTTCGGCGACTCGCTGGTGTAGGTCTCCGGGGCAGGGAGACGTTGGGCGTCCAGAACCGTGCCCGCCGCGTTCTGGGTCTGGTCCTTCTCCGGCTTGCGGTCGTCGTCCTGCCCCGCTACGAGGAACGGCACCGAGATCAGGACCGCGCCGACGATCGCCGCGGCGGCCAGCATCGGTTTCTTGGGCCTGTTGCCGGGTGGCTCCTCGTCCGTGTGCGTCCCCGCACCGCCGCCCGGAGACGCCACTGCCGTCGCGGCTTCCGGGGATCCGCCGGAGGCGGCTGCCGCGGCCGGTTCCGAGGTGGGCTCCGCCGCCGAAGCCGCGCCCGTTCCCCCGGCGGCGGCTGATGCCTCTGCCGAGGGCTTCCTCTCCGACGGCTTCGGAGTGCCGCTACCGCGAAGGGCCGCGGCGTTGGCAGGGGCCTCCGCCCCTTGCCTCTGCGACGCCGGCTGCTCGGCTTCCTTGTCCTGCTCGGGTTCGCTCGTCGGGCCGTGCGCGCTCGCATCGGGTTCGGACGACGAGGACGGGGTTTCGGAGCGGCCGCGCTGAGCGGCCGGCGCCAGAGCGCCGCCGGGTTCCCCCGCAGTGCCTCGCATGGTGACCGCCCGGCGGACGGAGACCGGTGAACTCGCGGAAGCCCCGGTTCCGGAACCGCCGCTCGTCCCGGACGTGGCCTGCCGTGGTGGTATGTGACTATCAGGATCGTGCTCTTGTGCCATGCGCTTTCCTTACTCACGTCTGGATCAGGAGCCGTGTCGAGAACCTGCGCCGAGTGCACCTCGCCCAGGGCCTCACCCGGCCGGTCTCCGCAGGCCGGGTGAGTGAAGTGCCGGACACGGCAAGCGACTTCGGGTGCGACCGTGCGTACCGACGGGACACAGCGCGGGGCGCGGGCCGACGTGCGGGGGCTCGTGGCACGCCTTGACGGCACGGGGTCGGGGACGACCGTACAGGAGTCCACCCTGCCGCAGGAGTCGCGTCTGCCTCTTCGATCCTGAAAAGGGCAGCCTTTCCCCGAAATCTTCATCAGCCCGACATGCTCTCGTTCCCCGGTCGGCGCGGTGGACGTACCGTACGGGGCCCCACGCACCGGGCCCCGTACGCCTCGATGCGCTGTCGCAGTCCGCGGTCGGCGGTGACGACGACGCACTCCCGGTCCGGGCCTGCGGCGGCCGCCAGTTCGGCGATCAGGTCGTCACCGCTCCCCGGGGCCGATACGACCCGGACCCCGGCCACGGAGTCGACGTCCCGGGCGGCTCCCTCGACCACGAGCACGATCTCGACCGGTCCCGGCAGCCCCGGCAGCCCGGCCGCGGCGTACGGGACCAGGGAGTCGCGCAGCCGGACCGCCGCCCCGCGCCGGTCCCGCCACCAGCCGTCGGGCACGGACCCGACCACATTGGCGGCGTCCACGATCACCAGCACCGCTTCGTCCTCGCTCATCCCGGCAGGATGTCACGGGGAGAGCGGGGCGACGGCCCGTCAGCCTCCGGTGGCGGGGGACTTCTTCGCTTCCTCGGGGATCGTGCTGTCCTCGCGGATCGCCTTCCACAGCTGACCGGACTGCGGTTCGGACGCGATCACCCGGTTCGGGTCGATCTTGTCGTACGCCACCGGCAGCATGATCGTCTCCATGGAGGCCGGGTCGACGCCGTTCATGGAGCGGGCGAACTCCGCCAGCGAGGTGAGCGAGGCGAGCCCCGAGTCGGTGGTGAGCGACTTGGTGGCGGACTTGGCGATCTTGTACGAGTTCGTCGGGCTGCCCAGCAGGTCCTGCGACTTGACCTCGCTCAGCAGGGCCATCAGGAACTGCTGCTGGAGCCCGATACGGCCGAGGTCGCTGCCGTCGCCGATGCCGTGCCGGGTCCGGACGTACGCCAGGGACTCGGTGCCGTCCAGCTTCTGCGGGCCCGCGGTGAGGTGCAGCCCGGACGCCTTGTCGTCGATGTCCTGCGGTACGTCGACGGTGACCCCGCCGATCGCGTCGACCAGGTCCTTGAACCCGGCGAAGTTGATCTCCAGGTAGTGGTCGACGCGGACGCCGGACATCTTCTCCACCGTCTTCACGACACAGGCCGGACCGACCTGCGCGTAGACGGAGTTGAACATGACGCGCTCCTTGCCCGCCACCGTCGAGCCGTCGTCCTTGACGCACTCGGGCCGGGTCACCAGGGTGTCGCGCGGGATGGAGACGGCGACGGCCTTCGACCGGCCCTCGGGTATGTGAACCACCATCGCGGTGTCGGAGCGCGCGCCGCCGACGGAGCCTCCGCCGCCCAGCTCCTTGTTCTCCGCCCCGGCACGGGAGTCCGAGCCGAGGACCAGCAGGTTCTGCCCGCTGGTGGGGAGCTTCTCCGGGCGGTCCTCACCGAGCGCCTTGTTGATGTCGACGCCCTTGATGTTCCCGTCGAGCTGACTGTAGAGCCAGTAGAGGGTGCCACCGGTGGCGAGCAGCAGGACGAGCAGGACACCGAGCGTGATCTTGAGGCCGCGGCGGCGCTTGCGGGGCTTCGCCGCGCGTCGGGAGGCGCGGGGGCCCGGGGGCGTCTCGTCGTTGCTCATCGTGCGCGAGTCCTCACATCTCATGCCCCGCGGGGGCGGGGGAGTACGGGGGACTCGGGTGGGGGGTGTGGCCGGTCCGTGAATGGTCGACTGGCCGATCAGTGTAGAACATTTGTCCAAGCGGTGGGTGGCCCGGATGCCGACCGGCCCGGCCGAGTACCGATACGGGTTCGGGACGTACAGGAAGGAAATCCCGTACGTCCCGAGCTCGTTGGTCCACAGCGGAGTGGCTACGCCGGCACGCTCGCCACACCCTGCGCGAGGAACGGCTTGCCGTTCACCCGCTGGGAGACGCCCTCACGGTCCAGGTACGGCGTGATGCCGCCCAGGTGGAAGGGCCAGCCCGCACCGGTGATCAGGCACAGGTCGATGTCCTGGGCCTCGGCGACGACGCCCTCGTCCAGCATCAGGCCGATCTCCTGCGCCACCGCGTCGAGCACGCGGTCGCGGGTCTGCTCCTCGGTGAGGACGGTGTCGCCCTGCTTGAGGAGCGCCGCGACCTCGGGGTCGAGGACCGGCGCGCCGGAGTCGTAGACGTAGAAGCCGCGCTTGCCGGCCTTCACGACCGCCGCGAGGTTCTGCGAGACGGTGAAGCGCTCCGGGAAGGAGCGGTTCAGGGTCTCGGAGACGTGCAGGCCGATGGCCGGGCCGACCAGCTCCAGGAGCACCAGCGGGGACATCGGCAGGCCGAGCGGCTCGACGGCCTTCTCCGCGACCTCGACCGGGGTGCCCTCGTCGATGACGTTCTGGATCTCGCCCATGAAGCGGGTGAGGATGCGGTTGACGACGAACGCCGGGGCGTCCTTCACCAGGACCGCGGTCTTCTTCAGCTTCCGGGCCACACCGAACGCCGTGGCCAGCGACGCGTCGTCCGTCTGCTCGCCGCGCACGATCTCCAGCAGCGGCAGGATCGCGACCGGGTTGAAGAAGTGGAAGCCGACGACCCGCTCGGGGTTCTTCAGCTTCGACGCCATCTCGGTCACCGACAGCGAGGAGGTGTTGGTGGCGAGGATCGCGTGCGCCGGGGCGACCGCCTCGACCTCCGCGAACACCTGCTGCTTGACGCCGATCTCCTCGAAGACGGCCTCGATGATGAAGTCCGCGTCCGCGAAGCCCTCGGCCTTGTCGAGGACACCGGAGACCAGGCCCTTGAGGCGGTTGGCCTTGTCCTGGTTGATGCGGCCCTTGCCGAGCAGCTTCTCGATCTCGGCGTGGACGTAGCCCACACCCTTGTCGACGCGCTCCTGGTCGATGTCCGTGAGGACGACCGGGACCTCCAGGCGGCGCAGGAACAGCAGCGCCAGCTGCGAGGCCATCAGACCGGCGCCGACGACGCCGACCTTGGTGACCGGGCGGGCCAGGTTCTTGTCCGGGGCGCCGGCCGGGCGCTTGGCGCGCTTCTGGACCAGGTTGAAGGCGTAGATGCCGCTGCGCAGCTCGCCGCCCATGATCAGGTCCGCGAGCGCCTGGTCCTCGGCGTCGAAGCCGGCGGACAGGTCGCCGTCCTTCGCCGCCGCGATGATGTCCAGCGCGCGGTACGCCGCCGGGGCCGCGCCGTGCACCTTGGAGTCGGCGATGGCCCGGCCGCGGGCGACAGCCGCGTCCCAGGCGTCACCGCGGTCGATCTCGGGCCGCTCGACGGCGAGCTCGCCCTTGAGGACGGCCGCGGTCCAGATGAGCGACTGCTCCAGGAAGTCCGCGCCCTCGAAGATCGCGTCGGCGATCCCGAGTTCGTAGACCTGCTTGCCCTTGAGCTGACGGTTCTGGTTGAGCGAGTTCTCGATGATCACCGAGACCGCGCGGTCCGCGCCGATCAGGTTCGGGAGGAGCGCGCAGCCGCCCCAGCCGGGGACCAGACCGAGGAAGACCTCGGGCAGCGAGAATGCCGGGATGGCGGTGGAGACGGTGCGGTAGGCGCAGTGCAGACCGACCTCGACACCGCCGCCCATCGCCGCGCCGTTGTAGTAGGCGAAGGTGGGGACCGCGAGGCCGGAGAGGCGGCGGAAGACGTCGTGGCCGCCCTTGCCGATCGCCAGCGCGTCCTCGTGGCGGCCGAGCAGCTCGACGCCCTTGAGGTCGGCGCCGACGGCGAAGATGAACGGCTTGCCGGTG
The DNA here is from genome assembly GCF_000261345.2 of Streptomyces globisporus C-1027. Lineage (NCBI taxonomy): Bacteria > Bacillati > Actinomycetota > Actinomycetes > Kitasatosporales > Streptomycetaceae > Streptomyces > Streptomyces globisporus. The sequence continues at coordinate 6,322,245 of NZ_CP013738.1, forward strand.
ATGCCGACGCCGGTGATGGTGCCCTCCGACGCCTCCTTCTCGACCTGGTCGATCGCGGCGTCCAGGTTCGCCAGCGACTGCGGTCCGAAGGTGGTCGGCTTGGTGTGGTCCAGGCCGTTGTCCAGCGTGATGAGCGCGAACCGCCCGGCACCGGACGGCAGGTCCAGGTGGCGTACGTGCGCCTGCGTGACGACCTCGCCGGGGAACAGCTCGGCCGCACCCTTCAGAAGCTCAGTGGTGGAGCTCACTTGTTGCCTCCGTCAGCGTTGAAGTGCGGGTTCTCCCAGACGACCGTGGCGCCCATGCCGAAGCCGACGCACATCGTCGTCAGGCCGTAGCGGACCTCGGGCTGCTCCTCGAACTGCCGGGCCAGCTGCGTCATGAGCCGGACACCGGAGGAGGCCAGCGGGTGGCCGTACGCGATCGCGCCGCCGTACTGGTTCACGCGCGCGTCGTCGTCCGCGATGCCGTAGTGCTCCAGGAAGGCGAGCACCTGCACGGCGAACGCCTCGTTGATCTCGAAGAGACCGATGTCGTCGATGGTCAGACCGGCCTGGGCCAGCGCCTTCTCGGTCGCCGGGATCGGGCCGTACCCCATGACCTCCGGCTCGACGCCCGCGAAGGCGTACGACACGAGGCGCATCTTGACCGGGAGGCCCAGCTCGCGTGCGACGTCCTCGGCGGCGAGCAGCGAGGCGGTGGCGCCGTCGTTGAGCCCCGCGGCGTTACCGGCCGTCACCCGGCCGTGGGCGCGGAAGGGGGTCTTGAGGCCGGCCAGCGACTCCAGGGTGGTGCCTGGGCGCATCGGCTCGTCGGCGGTGACCAGGCCCCAGCCCGTCTCGCCCGCCTCGGCGTTGGTGCGGCGCACCGAGACCGGTACCAGGTCCTGCTGGATCTTGCCGTTGGCGTACGCCTTGGCGGCCTTCTCCTGCGAACGCACCGCGTACTCGTCGGCGCGCTGCTTGGTGATCGTGGGGTAGCGGTCGTGCAGGTTCTCCGCCGTCATGCCCATGAAAAGGGCGGACTCGTCGACCAGCTTCTCCGACACGAAGCGCGGGTTCGGGTCGACGCCCTCGCCCATCGGGTGGCGGCCCATGTGCTCGACGCCACCGGCCACGACGACGTCGTACGCGCCGAAGGCGATGGAACCGGCCGTCGAGGTGACGGCGGTCAGTGCGCCCGCGCACATGCGGTCGATCGAGTAGCCGGGGACGGACTGCGGCAGACCGGCCAGGATTCCGGCGGTGCGGCCCAGCGTCAGGCCCTGGTCCCCGATCTGCGTGGTCGCGGCGATGGCGACCTCGTCGATCTTCTTGGGGTCCAGGTCCGGGTTGCGGCGCAGCAGCTCCCGGATGGCCTTTACGACGAGGTCGTCGGCGCGGGTCTCGTGGTAGATGCCCTTCGGGCCCGCTTTGCCGAACGGGGTGCGGACGCCGTCGACGAAGACGACGTCCCGGATGGTACGAGGCACGGTGGCTCTCCTCCAGGGTGCGGGATGGCACTGCTGCGGGGCGCGCCACGGGGACGCACCGCCTGCCCTCATGCTACTTGCGGGTAACCAGACTGCCCACCCCCCACGGCCGGAGCGTCGAAGGTCACACCGCCCCGGGCGGACTTCCCCTCACCGCATCGTCGCCGCGATCGGCCCCGAGGACCGGACCACCTCACGGGCGAACCGGAACCGGCCCGCCCCCAGCCGCCGCAGCGCAGGCCCGTGGTCCACGGCCACCACCAGCGCGACCGCGGCCAGGGCTGCCCGCCACCCGGAGGTGACCAGCACCCGCACCGGCGGCGGCAGCGGGCGCAGCGCGCGGCGCAGGCGGTGGCAGTGGAAGGGCACGTGCCGCTCCTCGTCGGCGAGGATCCGCCCCGCCACCTCCCGCGTCAGGGCATCGTCCGCCCCGTCCCGCAGCGCCCGGTAGTACCGCAGCGCGACGACCTCCGCGATCATCAGGACGAGCAGTTCGAGGCGGAGCCCCAGGGCCCGGCGGAGCGTCACGAAGACCCGGTCGCTCCAGTGCGAGGCGATCACCGGCGCGCCGCCGGAGGCCAGCAGAAGCGCCAGCAACCTGGCGTGATTTCGCTCCTCCGCGACGAACATCCGCACCGCCGACGCGTACTCCGCGTCACCGGCCGCCTCCGCTTTGGTGATCAGCTCGGCCCCGTCACCGTCCTCGCCGACCTGGAAACGCTGGACGCTGCGCCGGATCGAGGGCGCCAGGGCGACCGCGGTCCGCCAATCCGGATCGCCCCGCTCGGTGCGCTCGTCGCGCGCCGCCTCGAAGTCGCGTATCCAGTCCCCGTACGCCGTGGTCCCCATGCCCGCCCCCCCCGGGTCAGCTCCTCGCGGGTGTCAGGCGGTGGCGTCCAGCGCCCGGACCAGGAGCGGGGCGACCTGCTGGATCTGCCAGTTCCGCGCCCCGTACCCGGCGAGGGTGTCCTCGACGGCGCCCGGGGTCGGGTTCTTCGGGGGCTCCCAGCAGAGTCGGCGCACGGTGTCCGGGGTGATCAGGTTCTCCTGGGGCATGTGCAGGCGCTCCGCCAGCTCGGAGACCGCCGTGCGGGCGGCCGAGAGCCGGGCGGCGGCGGCCGGGTCCTTGTCGGCCCAGGAGCGCGGCGGGGGCGGCCCGGCCGGCTGCTGGCCCGGCTGCGGCAGCGCCGACTCCGGCAGCGCCTTGGCCCGGTCCACGGCCGCCTGCCACTGCTCCAGCTGACGGCGGCCCATGCGGTGGCCGAATCCCGGCAGCGCGGTCAGGGCCTGCACGTCGGCCGGCAGCGCGAGCGCGGCCTCGACGATCGCCGCGTCGCCGAGCACCTTGCCCGGCGAGACGTCCCGGCGCTGGGCGACCTGGTCACGGGTGGTCCACAGCTCCCGGACGACGGCCATCTGACGGCGGCGGCGCACCTTGTGCATGCCCGACGTACGGCGCCAGGGGTCCTTGCGCGGCGGGGCCGGCGGCGCGGCGGCGATGGCGTCGAACTCCTCGCGGGCCCACTCCAGCTTGCCCTGCCGCTCCAGCTCCTCCTCCAGCGCGTCGCGCAGGTCGATCAGGAGCTCGACGTCGAGGGCGGCGTAGCGCAGCCAGGGCTCGGGCAGCGGGCGGGTGGACCAGTCGACCGCGGAGTGGCCCTTCTCCAGGGCGTATCCGAGGACGTTCTCCACCATCGCGCCGAGGCCGACACGCGGGAAGCCCGCGAGCCGCCCCGCCAGCTCCGTGTCGAACAGCGAGGTGGGGGTCATGCCTATGTCCCGCAGGCACGGCAGGTCCTGGGTCGCGGCGTGCAGGATCCACTCGGTGCCGTCCAGCGCGGTGCCGAGACCGGAGAGGTCGGGGCAGCCGACCGGGTCGACCAGGGCGCTGCCCGCGCCCTCGCGGCGCAGCTGTACGAGATAGGCGCGCTGGCCGTAGCGGTACCCCGAGGCGCGCTCGGCGTCGACGGCCACGGGGCCGGTGCCCGCGGCGAAGGCGGCGATCACCCGGGCCAGGGCGTCGTCGGACGTCACCACCGGGGGAATGCCCTCGCGCGGCTCCAGCAAGGGGATCGGCGCCGGGGCGACGTCGTCCGGGGGAGCGCCCCCGGTGGTTCGCAGTGAAGTGTCTGCTGCGGTCTCTTGGGCGTCGGTCACGTGTCAAGGGTATCTGTGTATGCACGGAGCCCGTCGACGGAACGTTCCGTCGACGGGCGGCCATGCACGTAATCCAGCCGGAGGCGCATCGGTGCACGTCCCGGCGGGGGTGCGGTCAGTGGATGATGCCCGTTCGCAGGGCGACGGCGACCATTCCGGCGCGGTCTCCGGTGCCGAGCTTGCGGGCGATGCGGGCGAGGTGGGACTTGACGGTCAGGGCGGAGAGGCCCATCGAGACACCGATGGCCTTGTTGGACTGGCCTTCGGCGACCAGGCGGAGGACCTCCACCTCACGTCCGGAGAGTTCGCGGTAGCCGCCCGGGTGGCTCGGGGAGCCGGGAGGCCTGCGGTGCATCCGGGCCGCGTTGGCGCCGATGGGGGCGACGCCGGGGCGGGTGGGGTGGCCGATGTTGGTTCGGGTGCCGGTGACGACGTAGCCCTTCACGCCGCCCGCGAGGGCGTTGCGAACGGCGCCGATGTCGTCGGCGGCGGAGAGGGCGAGACCGTTGGGCCAGCCTGCGGCGCGGGTCTCGGACAGCAGGGTCAGCCCGGAACCGTCGGGCAGGTGGACGTCGGCAATGCAGATGTCGCGCGGGTTGCCGACGCGGGGACGTGCCTCCGCGATGGACGACGCCTCGATGACGTCACGTACTCCGAGGGCCCACAGATGGCGGGTGACGGTGGAACGGACGCGCGGGTCGGCCACGACGACCATGGCCGTCGGCTTGTTCGGGCGGTAGGCGACCAGGCTTGCGGGCTGCTCAAGGAGAACGGACACCAGGCCTCCTGGGGGAGTGGCGGGACGGGCCGGCTCGGGGGTGAAGCCGGGGGCGAACCGTGCTTGAAGGGTCATTGACCTCTTCGGCAGCGGACCCGTCCTCCTTTAGGGGAAGATCACGATTTGGTGAGTAACAATTCGGGCAAATAGGACGCGCGATCGATTGTACGAAAAGAGATCCGGCGTATGTGCGATACGGGTGACGGAGTGTTACGAAACCTGCGGCCCGCGCCGCTGCGGCAGCGTCACCACCGCCGCGTCGGACAGATCGGTCGGCGGCAGCCCCGCGATCTGGCACAGCAGATCGCCCCAGGCCATCAGGTGTGACGCGGTGTCCGGGATGCCGCCGCGCCACTCCCTCGGCGTCCACGAGGCGCGGATCTCGATCTGGGTCGCCGGACGGCGCGCGGAGAGCGCACCGAAGTAGTGCGATCCGGCGCGTGTCACCGTCCCGCCGGCCTCCCCGTACGACAGGCCGCGCGCGTCGAGCGCACCCGTCAGCCAGGACCAGCACACCTCCGGCAGCAGCGGGTCCGCCGCCATCTCCGGCTCCAGCTCCGCGCGGACCAGGGTCACCAGCCGGAACGTGCCCTGCCAGGCGTCGTGCCCCGCCGGGTCGTGCAGCAGGACCAGTCTGCCGTCCGCGAGATCGTCCTCGCCGTCCACCACCGCCGCCTCCAGGGCGTACGCGTGCGGCGCGAGGCGCTGGGGCGGCCTGGTCGCCTCCACCTCCAGCTCCGGTCGCAGCCGCGCCGAGCGCAGCGCGTCGACCGCCGCCAGGAACGCGGGAGGCACGGGAGGGCCCTCCTCCGCGCGGTCCTTGCTTTCAACGCCGTCGGAATGATCGGAAAACTGTCCCTGAGCCGGAGCCATGCGGGGAAGAGTAGGCGGAAGGCGGGCCGCGCGCAGGGAGAGACACCCGTGCGGGGCCGGGCTCCTTCGGCGCGCGTGCGAAGATTCTGTGCGTGAGTGCCAACGACAGCCCTTCGGGCCAGCAGACGACGACCTCCGCCAGCCTCGACGCGGTCCGCAACGCCACCCACGACTCGGCGTTCCTGAAGGCCTGCCGGCGCGAACCCGTACCGCACACACCGGTCTGGTTCATGCGCCAGGCGGGACGCTCGCTGCCCGAGTACCTGAAGGTCCGTGAGGGCATCGCGATGCTCGACTCCTGCATGATGCCGGAGCTGGTGGCCGAGATCACCCTGCAGCCCGTACGCCGCCACAAGGTCGACGCCGCGATCTACTTCAGCGACATCGTCGTGCCCCTGAAGGCCATCGGCATCGACCTCGACATCAAGCCCGGCGTCGGCCCCGTCATCGCCGAGCCGATCCGCACCCGCGCCGACCTGGCCCGGCTGCGCGACCTCACCCCCGAGGACGTCCCGTACGTCACCGAGGCCATCGGGATGCTCACCGCCGAGCTGGGCGCCACCCCGCTCATCGGCTTCGCCGGGGCCCCGTTCACGCTCGCCAGCTACCTCGTCGAGGGCGGCCCCTCGCGCAACCACGAGCGCACCAAGGCCATGATGTACGGCGACCCGCAGCTCTGGACCGACCTCGTGGACCGGCTCGCGGAGATCACCGGCGCCTTCCTCAAGGTGCAGATCGAGGCCGGGGCCTCCGCCGTCCAGCTCTTCGACTCCTGGGTCGGCGCGCTGGCCCCCGCCGACTACCGCCGCGCGGTGCTCCCCGCCTCCGCGAAGGTCTTCGACGCCGTCGCCCCCTACGACGTCCCCCGCATCCACTTCGGCGTCGGCACCGGCGAGCTGCTCGGCCTGATGGGCGAGGCCGGCGCGGACGTCGTCGGCGTCGACTGGCGGGTCCCGCTGGACGAGGCCGCCCGCCGCGTCGGCCCCGGCAAGGCGCTCCAGGGCAACCTCGACCCGGCGGTGCTCTTCGCGCCGACCCCGGCCGTCGAGGCCAAGACCCGCGAGGTGCTGGACGCCGCCGCCGGACTGGAGGGCCACATCTTCAACCTGGGCCACGGCGTCATGCCGAACATGGACCCGGACGCGCTCACCCGCCTCGTGGGGTACGTCCACGAGCAGACCGCGCGCTGAAATACCTCGGGGGCCGGCCGGAAGGCCGGCCCCCGGTGCGTTCAGTTCCCCGCGCCCCGCACCGCCGCCACCGTCTTGCGGGCGGCCACCAGCACCGGGTCCCAGACCGGCGAGAACGGCGGGGCGTAGCCGAGGTCGAGCGCCGTCATCTGCTCCACTGTCATCCCGGCCGTCAGCGCCACCGCCGCCACGTCCACCCGCTTCGCCGCCCCGTCCCGGCCGACGATCTGCACCCCGAGCAGTCGGCCCGTACGCAGCTCCGCGATCATCTTCACCGTCATCGGCTTCGCCCCCGGGTAGTACCCCGCCCGCCCCGTCGACTCGATCGTCGCCGTGACATAGCGCAGCCCCACCGCGCGGGCGTCCTTCTCCCGCAGCCCGGTCCGGGCGATCTCCAGGTCGCAGACCTTGCTCACCGCCGTACCGACCACACCGGGGAACGTGCCGTAGCCGCCCCCGATGTTGGAACCGATCACCTGGCCGTGCTTGTTGGCATGGGTGCCCAGCGCGATGTGCCGGGTGCGGCCCGCCACCAGGTCCAGGACCTCCACGCAGTCGCCGCCCGCCCAGATGTTGTCGTGGCCCACGACCCGCATCGCCAGGTCCGTCAGCAGTCCGCCGTGCGGCCCCACCGGCAGGCCCGCGTCGCGCGCGAGCCCCGTCTCCGGCTCCACGCCGATACCGAGGACCACCACGTCCGCCGGATACGTCCCCGCGTCCGTCGCCACCTCGGTGACCCGGCCGTCGGGCCCCGTGAGGATCTTCGTCACGGCCGCCCCGTTGACCGTGGTGATGCCGAGACCGTCCATCGCATCGTGGACGAGGCGCCCCATGTCCGCGTCCAGCGTCGCCATCGGCTGCTCGCCCCGGTTCAGGACGGTCACCTCGAAGCCCCGCTTGAGCATCGCCTCGGCCATCTCCACGCCGATGTACCCCGCGCCCACCACGACCGCCCGCCGGGGCCGCTCCTGGGAGCCGAGCGCGTCCAGCGAGTCCAGCAGCGCCTGCCCGTCGTCCAGGGTCTGCACCCCGTGCACCCCGGCCGCGTCCATCCCCGGCAGCGCCGGGCGCACCGGACGGGCGCCGGTGGCGATCACCAGCTTGTCGAAGCCCGTCCAGTACGTCTCGCCGCTCTCCCGGTCCAGCGCCTTCACCCGCTGACCGGCCACGTCCAGCTCGGTCACCTCGGTCCGCATCCGCAGATCGATGTCCCGCTCGCGGTGCTCCTCGGGAGTGCGCGCGATCAGGTCGTCCCGGGCCTCGACGTCGCCGCCCACCCAGTACGGGATGCCGCAGGCGGAGTACGAGGTGAAGTGGCCGCGCTCGAAGGCGACGATCTCCAGGGCGTCCGGCCCCTTCAGCCTGCGGGCCTGGGACGCGGCGGACATGCCCGCCGCGTCACCGCCGATGACCACCAGTCGCTCCGCTGCCATGCCGGGTCCCTTCCGCCGGTTCGCCGCATCGGCGAATCAGGGCCCCACGCTACGACGCCGGAGCGTTTCAGGAGGCCGAGGCACCGTCCTTCCCGGCCGGGGCCGCCGTAACCGCCGGAGCCGCACGGCGGTCGGCCTTGCGCTTCCGCAGCACCCGCCACACCACGACCGCCAGGGCCGCTGTGAGCAGGAACGGGAACGCGGCCCCGAACGCCACCGCGATCCACCGCAGCATCGTCACGAACGCGTCCCAGCCGCCGCCCAGCGCGTCCAGGAACCCGGGGTCCTCGTCCTTCGACCCGTCGTCGCCCGGGGCGTCCGGCGGCGTCAGGTCCAGCGTGATCGTCGCCAGCGAGGTCCGGTCCTTCAGGCTCGCCTGCTGGGCCAGCAGCGACTCCAGATCGGACTGACGGCTGCTCAGCTCGCCCTCCAGGGCCACCACATCGCTGATCTTCTCCGCCTGGTCCATCAGCTCCCGCACCCGCGCCACACTCGCGCGCTGGGTGGAGATCCGGCTCTCCACGTCGACCACCTGATCGGTGACGTCCTTCGCGTTCGAGGTGCGCGACAGCAGCTTCCCGGAACCCGCCAGCTCCCGCAGCACCTCCTGGAACCGCTCCTGCGGCACCCGCAGCACCAGATGCGAGGTCTCATAGGTGTCGTCGAGCCGCTCGGTGTTCTCCGACGCGACCAGGCCCCCCGCGCCCTCGGCCGCACCGCGCGCGGCGGCCACGGCTTTCGGGACGCTCTTCACCTCGACGGACAGCGTGGCCGTACGGATCACATGGGTGCCCCCCGGCTTCGGCGCCGCCTTCTTCCCGGCCGCCTTCCCGTCCGCCTGCTCCTCGGGCGCGGCGGAGGCGGCTGCCCCGCCCTCGTCCGTGAACCCCTCGCGCGGCGCGGCCTTTCCGTCCGCCGCCTTCGCGCCGTCCGACGAGTCGCCCGACGCCCCGCAGCCGCCGACGGCGAGCAGCAGGCCGAGCGACCCGGCCACGAGCGCCGCACGTGCGCGGACGAACGATCGCCCGCTCTTGCCTTCCACATCCATAACTGGTCCCCCCAGGACGTTCGTTGATGGTGAACGTTCGACGCGGCGGCTCCGGCACCGGTTGCCGGGAGGTGGTTTCGAAGCGGTCACGGTCGGGACTCGGTACGGGTTTGAGAGAGTGGACCCATGCAGCGTTCTCAACAGCGTGCGGAAACGCCCCCGGGGCACGTCGTCGTCATCGGCGGCGGCATCGCCGGTCTGGCGGCCGCCCACCACCTGGTCGCCACCGGCCTGCGGGTCACCCTCCTGGAGGCCACGGACCGGCTCGGCGGCAAGCTCATGACCGGCGAGATCGCGGGCGTCCAGGTCGACCTGGGGGCCGAGTCGATGCTCGCCCGGCGCCCCGAGGCGGTCGCGCTGGCCGAGGCGGTGGGCCTCGGCGACCGGCTCCAGCCGCCCGCCACCGCCACCGCGTCGCTCTGGACGCGCGACGCGCTGCGCCCCATGCCCAAGGGCCACGTCATGGGCGTCCCCGGCGACCCGGCGGTCCTCGGCGAGGTGCTGTCCCCCGAAGGCCTGGCCCGGATCGCCGAGGACCGCGACCTCACCCCGACCCACGTCGGCGACGACGTCGCGGTCGGCGCGTACGTCGCCGACCGGCTCGGCCGCGAGGTCGTGGACCGGCTGGTGGAGCCCCTCCTCGGCGGGGTCTACGCCGGCGACGCCTACCGGATCTCGATGCGCGCCGCCGTACCCCAGCTCTTCGAGGCGGTGAAGGAGGGCGGCCCGCTGCTCGACGGCGTCCGCCGCATCCAGGAGCGGGCCGCCACCCGGCAGCAGACCGGCCCCGTCTTCCAGGGGATCGCGGGCGGCATCGGCACCCTCCCGGCCGCCGTCGGCGACGCCGTACGGGCCGGGGGCGGCGACATCCTCACCGAGACTCCCGTCCTCGGTCTGACCCGTACGGAATCGGGCTGGGCCGTCCGCACCGACACCCGGACCATCGCCGCCGACGGCATCGTCCTGGCCACCCCCGCCTGGTCGGCCGGCACCCTGCTGGCCGCCGAGTCCCCGGCCGCCTCCGCCGAGCTGTCCGGTGTCGAGTACGCGTCGATGGCCCTGGTCACCCTGGCCTTCCGGCGTACCGACATCGAGGCGTACGAGGCCCTGCGCGGCCGCTCCGGCTTCCTGGTGCCGCCGGTCGACGGGCACACGATCAAGGCGTCCACGTTCTCCAGCAACAAGTGGCAGTGGGTCGCCGACGCCGCCCCCGACCTGTTCGTGCTCCGTACGTCCGTCGGCCGCTACGGCGAGGAGGACCACCTCCACCGCGAGGACGAGGAACTCGTCGCCGTCTCCCTGCGCGACCTCGCCGCCGCCACCGGCCTCACCGCCCGGCCCGTCGACACCGAGGTCACCCGCTGGATCGGCGGCCTGCCGCAGTACCCGGTCGGCCATCTGACCCGGGTCGCCCGCATCCGCGACGAGGTCGCCAAGCTGCCCGCCCTGCGGGTCTGCGGCGCGGTCTACGACGGGGTGGGCATCCCCGCCTGCATCGCGAGCGCCCGCCGCGCGGCCGACGAGATCGCGAGCGAGATCATCGCCACGCCGACCCTGGTTCGGGGCACGGGGAGCGAGGCGGGACAATAGCCGTATGAGTGCTCCTGAGACTGTGACATCAAGCAAGAGTCCGAACGCCGGCAAGAAGGCCAAGGACCTCAACGAGGTCATCCGCTACACCCTGTGGTCGGTCTTCAAACTGCGCGACGTCCTCCCGCTGGACCGCGCGGGCTACGCCGACGAGGTCCAGGAGCTTTTCGACCAGCTCGCGGCCAAGGACATCACCGTCCGGGGCACCTACGACCTGTCCGGGCTGCGGGCCGACGCGGACATCATGATCTGGTGGCACGCCGAGACCGCGGACCAGCTCCAGGACGCGTACAACCTCTTCAGGCGCACCAAGCTCGGCCGCGCGCTCGACCCGGTCTGGTCGAACATGGCGCTGCACCGCCCCGCCGAGTTCAACAAGTCGCACATCCCGGCGTTCCTCGCCGACGAGACGCCCCGCGACTACATCAGCGTCTACCCCTTCGTCCGGTCCTACGACTGGTACCTGCTGCCCGACGAGGACCGTCGCCGCATGCTCGCGGACCACGGCAAGATGGCCCGGGGCTACCCGGACGTCCGCGCCAACACCGTCGCCTCGTTCTCGCTCGGCGACTACGAGTGGATCCTCGCCTTCGAGGCGGACGAGCTGTACCGCATCGTCGACCTGATGCGTCACCTGCGCGCCTCCGAGGCACGGCTCCACGTGCGCGAGGAGGTCCCGTTCTACACGGGCCGCAGGAAGAGCGTCGCAGACCTGGTGGCCGGGCTCGCATAACCAGCGAGTCCCGCACCACCCCAACCCGGAAGATCAGAGAGTCGGGCACCGGGCACCGATCGTGCCGTCCGCCTCTCCAGCGACACCGGGTTCGGCTTCGGGGGCCGTCGCACCGTAAAGGTGCGGCGGCCCCCGCTCCGTTCTCTCCCGACGTCAGTCCAGCGACACGGGGTTGGGCTCCGGGTGCGCCGCACAGTCCGCACCCCGCCCCGGCACCTCGCCGGTCAGCAGATACCGGCGCAGATGATCGTCGACGCAGGTGTTCCCGGCCCCGCCGATGCCATGCGTCCCCGCGTCCCGCTCCGTCACCAGCGACGAGCCGGGCAGCCGCTTCCGCAGCTCCAGCGCCCCCTTGTACGGGGTCGCCGCGTCCCGCTCCGCCGCCAGGATCAGCGTGGGCGGCAGCTCGCCCCACCCCACGCGGACGTCCAGCGGCCGCTGCCGGGGAGCCGGCCAGAAGGCGCACGGCAGGTTCGAGAAGGCATTGTCCCAGGTCTCGAAGGGCGCGACGCGTGCCAGTTCCGTGTGGTCGCGGTCCCAGATCTCGAAGTCCTCGGGCCAGGGCGCGTCGTTGCACTCGACGGCCGTGTACACCGCCTGGGCGTTCTCGTTGTCCTTCGCCGCCACCGCGCGCGGCGACGCCTGCGCGACCAGCGGCTCCGGATTGCCCCGGACGTACTCCGACAGCGCCGTCGCCCGCATCGCCCAGTAGTCGTCGTAGTAACCGGCCCCCAGGAACGCCGAGTGCAGCTGCCCGGGCCCGACCTTGCCGCCCGCCGGCTTCACCGCCAGCTCGGCGCGCACCTCGTCGTAGCGCCGCTGCACCGCCTCGGGGGTGGTCCCCAGGTGGTACACGTCGTCGTGCTTGGCGACCCAGCGGCGGAAGTCCTCCCAGCGCGTCTCGAAGGCCAGCGACTGGCCCATGTTGGAGCGGTACCAGATCTGCTCCGGGTCCGGGTCCACCGCCGAATCGAAGACCATGCGGCGTACGTGGGAGGGGAACAGCGTCGCGTACAGCGCCCCGAAGTACGTCCCGTACGACGCCCCCATGAACGTCAGCCGGCTCTCGCCGAGCGCGGCCCGCAGCACGTCCAGGTCCCGGGCGTTGTTCAGCGAGGTGTAGTGCCGCAGCGTCTCGCCCGCGTGCTCCGCGCACCCCTGCGCGTACGCCTTCGCCCGGGCGACGCGCCGCTCCTTGTACTCCTGGGCCGGGTGCGTCGGCGCCTCGGTCGGGCCCTTCGTGTACGCGGCGGGGTCCTGGCAACTCAGCGACGCGGAAGAGCCGTTCACCCCGCGCGGGGCGTAGCCGACCAGGTCGTACGCCTCGGCGATCTCCTTCCACTCCGGCAGCTCCCCGGCCAGCGGGAAGGTGATGCTGGACGCGCCGGGGCCGCCCGGGTTGTAGACGAACGCGCCCTGCCGCTCCTGCGCCGGGCCGGTGGCGGGCGTCCGGCTGACGGTCAGTTCGAGCTGCCGCCCGTCCGGCTCCGCGTAGTCGAGGGGCACCTTCACCGTGCCGCACTTCAGGGAGTCCGGGAGCATCTCCTCCTCCGGGCAGGCGGCGAAGTCGATCCCGGCGGCGGTGGCCCGGGCGGCGGCGATCGCGGTGCCCCGGGCCTCGGCGGAGCCAGGGCGTTCCCAGGCCCCCGCCGGAGCGGCGGCGAGGGCGGACAGGACCAGGGAGCCGATCGATGTGTAGAGCGCAGCAGTTCTCACGCGCGGGGGCCTCTCTGCGGATGCGGAGAGGAAGGGTCGGGCGGTCAGGCGGATATGTCCAGCACCGCCCCGGAATGTCACCGGAATCCACCCTGACGGCCGATCAAAGTCCTTACGTGCGCGAATGATTCAGGCCCGCGGGGGCCGCTTCAGGAGCCCCCGCCCCCACAGCCGCCCCCGCCGCCCCCGCCTCCGCAACTGGAGCCGCCGGAGCTGCCGCAGCTCGACCCGCCGCCGCCTCCGCACCCGGACCCCGAGGAGCACCCCGAGCCGCCCCCGCAGCTCGATCCGGAGCCGCCCCCGGTCGACCCGCCGCAACTGGAGCCGCCCGGACCGGACGCGGCGCACCAGACCGTCGCCACACCGACGGCGGTGACCCCCGTCGCCGTGGCTCCGCCGACGCGCCCGGAGGACCGCCGACGCGGAGCGCTCAGCCGTGCCGCGGCCAGCAACTGCGCCTGGAACACCGGGTCCGGCAGGGCGCGCAGGCCCAGGGTGGCGACGAGGTGGGCCGGGGTCACCACGTGGGCGTAGGCGGTCCGGAACGACTGGGAGGCGTGGCGCCCCGATGCCGTGAGGCGGCCTGCCGAGGAGTTGGCGACGATCAGCCCGGTGAACGAGCCGATCACGATCGCGGGCAGCATCTTCATGATGAACGGGACCGAGAAGTCCAGGGAGTCGTCCGTGGCGAACTGGACGAACGTGAGCAGCAGGCTCAGCGGCAGCGCGATCATGCACACGATGGCCTGGGTCAGCCCCCACCGCCGCAGTGGGCGGAGCCGGTGGGGCGGCACCAGCAGCCCGCGCGCCGCGAGCCCGTCGCCGACCTCCTGGACCGCAGGGTGCCGCATCACCGCTTCCCGCAGGACGTGCAGGGCGCCGTTCGGGGCGGCGGCCAGCTCCTGGAGCACCGCGCGTTCCACCGGGTCGTTCGCCTGAGCCCGCTGGACGGCGACGATGCCGGGCCCGCCGACGGCCAGCCGGCCATCCGCGTGCAGGGCGGTCAGAGCGGTGTCCACGACCCTCGCCGGACCGCCGTTCAGGAACGCGACCTCGTACAGGTCGTGCAGGGCGACGCCGGAGCCCGGAGAGGGGCGGCGGGACCGCTCGACCACCGCTTGGACGACGAGCAGCACCGACGAGACGACGACCGCGAGGGTCGCCAGCAGAGCGATCGTGTTCATGGCGGTCACTTCCCCACGAGGACGGCACGGGCCGCCCGGACCAGGCGGGTGGTACGGCGCGGGGGCCGGGCACCCGACCGGTCCTGCCACCAGTACGTCAGCCGGCGGCGCGCCACCGGATCGGCGGGACCGCCCGCGATGAGCACGTGCTCCGCGAAGTCCAGGGCGTCACGGCGGTAGCCACCGGACATCGGGCGGCTCCCGGCGTACGCGAGGAACGCGGCGCGGTAGCCGTCGCCGAGGATCTCCGGCAGATCGGGGGCCACCTTGGCGACGACGTCGGCACGCTTGGCGGCCAGCGCCCGGCTCTGCACCCGCAGCCGCCGGTGGTCGAAGCCCTCGGGGGCGGGCGTTCCGGCGACCAGGGCGGAGAGCAGGGCGGTCTGTGCGACGGCGGTACGGTCACGGGTGCCGGCGGGCACGGGGGCGGATGCGGCCGTACGGGCCCCGGCGCCGTCGTCGGACGCGGGAGCCAGGTCCGGGCCTGCGACCGGCCCCCGGGCCGCCGAAGGGGCGGCCTTCCGGGCCGCCGCCCGGTCCGGTCCCGCGTCCGCCGAGGGCGCCGCCTTCCGCAGCGTCGCCCGGATCGCGTCCAGTTCGCCCGCCAGCTCCGCGCCCGGCGGGAAGGCGTCGTCCCGCTCCAGCAGCACGCCGGGCGGATCGACCCGGGAGCGCAGCTCGGCCAGCACCTCCAGGACGGGTTCGGACACCGGGTGGGCGTGCGTGTCGTGCCAGACACCGTTCTTCTCGACCCCGCCCGCCACATGGACGTACGCGATGGCCTCAACCGGCAGCTCGTCCAGCGCCTTCGCCGGGTCCTGGTCGAGGTTGACGTGGTTGGTGTGCAGATTGGCCACGTCGATCAGCAGCCGCACCCCGGTCCGCTCGACCAGCTCCGCCAGGAACTGCCCCTCGGTGAGCTCCTCGCCCGGCCAGGTGATCAGCGCGGCGATGTTCTCCAGGGCGAGCGGCACCGGCAGCGAGTCCTGCGCGATCCGCACGTTCTCGCACAGCACGTCCAGCGCGTCCCAGGTGCGGGGCACCGGCAGCAGATGCCCCGCCTCCAGCCTCGGCGACGCGGTCAGCGGCCCCCCGGCCCGTACGAACGCGATGTGCTCGGTCACCAGGGGCGCCCCCAGCAGTTCGGCGCGCGCCGCGAGACCGGCGAGCCGGTCGGGGGCGGGGCGGTCCGCGCCGCCGAGGCCGAGCGCCACCCCGTGCGGCACGACCGTGACCCCGCGCTCGCGGAGCCGCACCAGGGAGTCCGGGAGGTGGTCGGCGCAGAGGTTCTCCGCGACCGCCTCCACCCAGTCGATCCCGCTCAGCGACTCCACCTCGGCCGCGATCTCCGGCCGCCAGCCGATACCGATCCCCAGTTCCATGACGCCCCCGTCCCCCTGCTCACCTCGTTCTGTTCAGGGGTCATGGCCCCGTCGCGCGGCGATGAACCCGACCGGGGGGACGTTCAGAGCTTCATTTGAGGTTCCGGACCCGCCGCCGTCGTTATGGCATCGGCATCATCGTGGGCGGCACCGGGCGCGAGGTGAAGGACTGGTCGCCGGTCGGCGTCACCGGCACCGGGGCCAGCGGGGCCTGGCCGTCCCGGGGCATCGACGGGCCGGAAGGACTCGACGTCGACCCGCTCACCGCTTCGCGCGCCAGGGCGTCGAAGTCGACGAACCCGGTCGCCTCCAGCATGGTGATGTGGTCCAGCACGGTCTGGTTGGCATCGCTCGCCAGCTGCCGGATCAGCGTGTTCCGGGTGGTGTGGCGGACCTGGCCGATCAGGCCGAAGACCTTGCCGTGGGCGGCGCGCAGGATGTTGGCGAACTTCCGCTCGTACGCGTCCCCGCTTGCCGCCGTCAGCTCCCGCAGCCACTCCTGCTGCTGGGCGGTCGGCTGGTTCGGCAGCTCCACCCCGAGCTTCGCCGCCACGTCCCGGGCTCGCCGGTCCAGGTCCGTGTGCCCGACGACGAGGTGGTCCCCGGCGGCCTTCGTCGCCTCGCTGGGCGCCCGCTCGATCGCCTGCTGCCCGGCGGGCAGCTCCCACAGCCCGGCGAGCCGCACCTTGACCAGGAAGTCCCGGTCGGTCGCGGAGAGCGGCCCCCACTGGGTGGCGACGCTGGAGGCGTTGAGATTCGCCTCGCCGGTGCCCGAACGGTCCGCGTAGGACCAGACGGGGAACGCGATCGCGCCGAGTGTGGCGACCAGTGCCGCGATGATGAGGGCCGTGCCGTTGATGCGTCGCAACAAGGTGTCTCCCGGGCCGAGGCGTGGCAGCGTCGATCGAACAGGCGTCAATCAACCGCCAATCGACTGGCTGTGCAGGCTACTTGGCGGTAATGCCGATGGGGCAGTACCGGGAGATACGTCAGAGGAACCGGAAGCGTTCAGCGCGCGGGAGATGTGGTCGCGGCTCCGCGACGGGGGCCCGCTGCGGTCGCCGTCCCGTTCAGCGGCGCAGCGCCGGGTGGTCGGCGATCACCGTGCAGGAGCCCGGGGCGATCTCGGTGAACCCCGCGTCGCGCACCACCGGCAGCCCGCTGGCCGTCAGCTCCCGCCAGCGCTCCGCCCCGGGGGTGGCCACGGAGAGCGGGAACCCGGCCTCGCGCCAGGCCTTGCGCTCGGTGTCGGACAGCTCCCACCAGGCGAGCTGCGCACCGTGCCCGGCCTGGGCCATCGTCTTGCCCGCCGACATGTCGACATCGGGGTTCAGCCACAGCACCGGGCCCGAGAGGTCCGGGGCGGCGGGCGGCTCGGGGTCGTCCAGGTCGGTGCCCGACACCTGGAGCTTGGCCAGCTCCTTGGGCCAGCCGTCCAGCGGGATCGGCGGGAACACCCGTACTTCCGCGCCGTCCTCGCCGGTCACCGTGATGCCGTCGAGCGCCGCCGCCTTGCGCCACTCCGCACCGCGTGCCCGGCGCACGACCTTGCGGATCCGCGCGTCCTGCCAGTCCCGCATGGCCGCGGCCCACTCGCCGTCGCCGAGGGACCGCTCGTCGGAGAGGATGGTCAGCACCGCCCGGGCGGCGGCCCGCAGCGCGTCGGTGCGGGCGGGCGGGTCCGTCTTCTCCAGGTGCAGTACCAGAGGCAGCACGAACTGCGGCGCCTGATCGCGGTCGGTCGGGCCGCTGCGGAACGGGCTCCCGGGGGCGGGGGAGGGGGTGTCATGGCTGGTCACCGTCCCAGTCTGCCAGGCGGCCGAGGTCACCTGCTTGGCGGAACGACCGGGTCCGGGTGAGGATGCTCCGCATGAAGAGCGATCTCTTTTCCAGCGAGCACATGGCCCAGCCGGCCACCGCCCCGGGGATGACCCTGCAGAACGCGAAATCCATCAAGTACGCCGTCAACGGGGAGATGCACGCCCGGCAGGGCTCGATGATCGCCTTCCGCGGCAACCTCCAGTTCGAGCGCAAGGGCCAGGGCATCGGCGGGATGCTCAAGCGCGCCGTCACCGGCGAGGGCCTCGCGCTGATGGCCGTCCGGGGCCAGGGCGAGGCATGGTTCGCGCACGAGGCGGCGAACTGTTTCATCGTGGAGCTGGACCAGGGCGACTCGATCACCATCAACGGCCGCAACGTCCTCTGCTTCGACCCCACGCTCTCCTACGAGATCAAGACCGTGAAGGGCGCCGGAATGGTCGGCGGCGGCCTCTTCAACAGCGTCTTCACGGGTTACGGCAAGCTCGGCCTGATGTGCGAGGGCACCCCGATCGTGATCCCCGTGACGGCCGCCCAGCCGGTGTACGTGGACACGGACGCGGTCGTCGGCTGGAGCCAGCAGCTCACGACCAGCCTGAACCGCTCCCAGAGCGTCGGCTCGATGGTCCGCGGCGGCTCCGGCGAGGCCGTCCAGCTGATGCTCCAGGGCGAGGGCTTCGTCATCGTCCGCCCGAGCGAGGCCCGGCCCGAGAAGACCGCCAATTGAGCCGGGAAACGGACGACCCGTACGACGGGGGCACGTACTGCGACTCCCCGGAGCCGAGCACGACCGCCCCGCCCGCCGGAACCGCCGAGGGCCCTCCGTACGCCGAGTGCGTGCTGTGCCGCGAGCCGACCGAGTACCCGGAGTCGACGAAGGGCGCCACGCTCTGCCCGGTCTGCGCCTGGCAGGAGGCGGGCCGCACGGCGTGTTCCGGCTGACCGGCGACCCGGCCCCGGCTCAGCTGCCGTCCTCCATCAGCTCCGACACCTTCACGAAGCGGAACCCGCGCTCCCGCAGCTCCGGCACGATCCGGCGTACCGCCGCCTCGGTGGCCGGGGCCGCGCTGCGGGTGCAGTGCATCACCACGAGCGAGCCCGGCCGGACCCCGTCCAGCACCTGCTCGGCGACCGCGCCCGCGTCCGTGGCGAAGGCGTCGCCGCTGACCACGTCCCACTGGACGGCCGTCACGTTCGCCGGGGCCAGAGCGCGCAGGGCCGTGTCGTCGTAACAGCCGCCGGGGAAGCGGAAGTACGGCACCACGTTCCGTACCCCCGCCTTCCGGAACGCGGCGAAGGCGCGTTCGACGTCCTGGGTCATCGCGTCCTTGCCGACCACCGGCAGCCCGTAGCAGGGGGAGCTGAACGCGTGGTGGCTGTAGGAGTGGTTGGCGACCTCGAACAGGGGGTCGGCGCCGATGGCCTTCGCCTGGGCCGGGTACTCCTCGGCCCAGCGGCCGGTCATGAAGACCGTGGAGGGCACCTTCAGCCGGCGCAGCAGCGCGACCAGCTCCGGATTGTCGAACCGCTCGCCCGAGGCGGCCCGGGGGCCCTGATCGGCTGTCATGTCGGCGTCGAACGTGAGTGCCACGACCTTCTCCGCCGAGCCGCCGCCCGCGCCCCCGTCCGTCGTTCTCCGTTCGAAGACCGGGGTGCGGCCCGCCGGGCCGGGGGCCATCGTCGGCGGTTTCTTCGGGGTGGGGGAGGCCGAGGCGGCGGCCGGGGGTGGGGGAGTGGGTGCGGGGGGCTCGCCCCCGCACCCACTCAGGGCGGTGCCCGTCAGTACCCCCGCGACCGCCAGAACCGTCGTCTGCCGGGTCTTCCGCGTCTTCCGCGCAGCAGTGATCACCCACGGAAAATATCCGACAATATGGATATATCGGTCGACGGCGCTCCGAGGGTGGGAGCAGGGAAGGGGTTACCTCAGCACCACGGCCCCGTCACGGCGAACGTCGTCCCCGGCGTGTAGCAGTTCACGTACATCGTCGAGCCGTCCGGTGAGAACGTGACCCCCGCGAACTCGCCCCACTCCGGTTCCTCGGGCGTCCCGATGTTCTGCCGCCCGCGCGCCATCGCGTACACCTCGCCGCGCCGGGTCACCCCGAGCACGTGCTGCGCGCCGCCGCCGTCCTCGCAGACCATCAGCCCGCCGTCGGCCGCCAGGCAGATGTTGTCGGGGGACTCGCCGGGCAGCTGGATGTCGGTGTCCGGGCCGAAGATCACCACCAGGGTGAGCCTTCGCTTCTTCGGCTCGTAGCGCCACACCTGCCCGTAGTGGTCGGCCGCCGAGCCCTCGTCGCGGTGGGCGAAGCTGGAGACGAAGTAGACCGAGGAGCCGCCCCAGTAGCAGCCCTCCAGCTTCTGCGCGTGCGTGATCCCCTTGGGCCCGAAGTCCTGGAGGCGGATCGCCGTCTCCTTCGCCAGCGGGTCCGGTACGGGGACCCACTCGATCCGGTCGAAGGTCGTGCCGGTCTCCTGGACGACGGAGAGATCGGGCACGCCCGGGACCCGCATCGCCTCCAGCTCCCCGCCGGCCCGGAGCGAACCGGTGCCGCCGAGCGGCTTCTCGGGGAGGAAGCGGTAGAAGAGCCCGAACGGCTTCTCGAACGCGTCCTCCGTCTCGTACACGATCCCCGACTTCGGGTCGACGGCGATCGCCTCGTGCTGGAAGCGGCCCATCGCGGTCAGCGGGACGGCCCCGGTGCGGCGCGGATCGGCGCCGTCCACCTCGAAGATGAAGCCGTGGTCCTTGGTGTACCCGTTGGTCCCGGCCTTGTCCTCGTTCTCCTCGCAGGTCAGCCAGGTGCGCCAGGGGGTGGGCCCGCCCGCGCAGTTGACCGCCGTACCCGCGATGGCGACCCGCTCGCCGAGCACCTTGTTGCGGCCGTCCAGCTCCAGCGACGTACAGCCGCCCTTGGCCGCCGGGTCGTACGTCAGCCCCGGAATCGTCGGCACGCCGATCTCGGCCGTGTGCCGGTTCTCGTGATTGCGGACCAGGTGGATCCGCCCGTTACGGCCCCGCAGGGCCGCCATGCCGTCGTGGTTGCTCGGCACCGGGCCCTCGCCGGAGCGCAGCGGCTCGCCCTCCCGGGACAGCACCCGGTAGCGGAATCCTTTCGGCAGGTCGAGCAGACCGTCCGGATCGGGGACGAGGGGGCCGTAACCGTTGTGGCCGCGCGCGGCTGCCGTGCCCGCGAAGAGTTCGGAGAAGGCCCCCGTGAAGGCGATCGCTGCGGCTGCGCCGCTGCCTGCCAGGACCTGACGTCGGGTTGCGGTGGTGCGGGGTGCGGTTGACATGAGGTGACTCCCTGTTGGCGGACAGGTGAAGTGACCCGCACGTGTGTAGCACGCACAGAGGCGCGGGGGAACCATGCGCGCCCCCGCGCCCCGTGTTGCTGCTGGGACGGCCCAGAGAGGAAGGGCCGCCCGTGGACCGGTCGGGCCGGCGAAGCCGACAGGTCAGGCCGGCCTGCCCCGGCCGGTCAGGCCAGCGAAGCCGACAGCGTGATCGTCGTGCCCGTCAGCGCCTGGCTGACCGGGCAGTTCGCCTTGGCGTCCTCGGCCGCCTTCACGAAGCCGGCCTCGTCGAGACCGGGGACCTCACCCACGACACTGAGGTGGATTCCGGTGATACCGGTGCCGGGCTGGAAGGTGACATCCGCCTTCGTCTCCAGCTTGGTCGGCGCGGTGCCGGCCTGGGCAAGACCGTGCGAGAGCGCCATCGAGAAGCAGCTGGAGTGCGCGGCGGCGATCAGCTCCTCCGGGCTGGTCTTGCCGTTCGCCGCCTCGGAGCGGGACGGCCAGGAGACGTCGTACTCACCGATGCCGGAGGAGTCGAAGGTGACGACCCCCTTGCCCTCGATCAGGTTGCCTTCCCAGACCGTGTGCGCCTGACGCGTGGTAGCCATGCTGGATCCCTTCGAACGGTGTGCGCGGTTGTACGGGATAACACCGGGCACCTCGCGGTGTCCCGTTGCGTTACGCCCCCGAACCTACTGCGCCACCAGTCCCTTCGCGTCACGCGCCAGCGCCGTCAGCCGGGAGATCGCCCGGAAGTACTTCTTCCGGTACCCGCCGTTCAGCATCTCGTCGCTGAACAGCCGGTCGAACGGCAGCCCGGAGGCGAGTACCGGGACCTCCCGGTCGTACAGCCGGTCGGCCAGCACCACCAGGCGCAACGCGGTCGACTGGTCGGGCACCGCCGTCACCCCGGTCAGGCAGACCGCGCCCAGCTCGTCGGTGAGCGCGCCGTACCGGCTCGGGTGCACCTTCGCCAGGTGGTCCAGCAGCCCCGGGAAGTCGTCCAGCGACGCGCCCGCCGTGGCGTACGCGGCCCGGGTCACCTGCTCGTCGCTGTACGGCGGCGGGGCCTCGGGCAGACCGCGGTGCCGGTAGTCCTCACCGTCGATGCGCAGCGGGCGGAAGTGCGCGGACAGGCCCTGGATCTCGCGCAGGAAGTCGGCCGCGGCGAACCGGCCCTCGCCGAGCTTGCCCGGCAGCGTGTTCGAGGTCGCCGCCAGCGCCACCCCCGACTCCACCAGCCGGCTGAGCAGCGAGGACACCAGCACGGTGTCGCCCGGGTCGTCCAGCTCGAACTCGTCGATGCACAGCAGCCGGTGACCGCTGAGCGTCCGCACGGTCTGCTGGAACCCCAGCGCGCCCACCAGGTTGGTCAGTTCCACGAACGTCCCGAACGCCTTCAGCGACGGCTCGGCGGGCGTGGCGTGCCAGAGGGAGGCCAGCAGGTGGGTCTTGCCGACGCCGTAGCCGCCGTCGAGATACACCCCGCGCGGACCGGCCGGCGCCGCCGGCTTCTTGCTCCCGAACCACTTGCGGCGGCCGGAACCCGTCGCGTGCGCCCCGCCGAGCCCGGCGGCGAACCCCTCCAGGACCGTGACCGCCTCGCTCTGGCTGGGCTGGTTCGGGTCCGGTACGTACGTGTCGAAGCGCACCGAATCGAAGCGCGGCGGCGGCACCATCTCGGCGACCAGACGGTCGGCGGGGACGTGCGGCTCGCGGGCGCACAGGGACAGCGGGGCCGTTTCGGCAAGGGGGCTCTGCCCCGGAAACGCGGTGGATGACGACACAACTCTCCACCCTAAGGCCCGTGCCAGACTGCAACCCATGCGAAGCCTGTTCCCTGTGACGGACCTGACAACGACGGGCGCCGCCGCCCCCGACCGCGAGTGGAGCCTCGACGAGCTGGCGGAGGCGTACGCCTACCCCGCCGCCCTCCCCGCCGGGACCTCCTGGCTGCGCGCCAACATGGTCTCCACCCTCGACGGGGCCGCCCAGCACGACGGCCGCTCGCAGCCCATCTCCTGCGCCGCCGACATGCGGATCTTCGGCACCCTGCGAGGCCTGGCCGACGTGGTGATCGCCGGGGCCGAGACCGTACGGCAGGAGGGATACCGCCCGGCCCGCGCCCGGGAGGCGTTCGCGGAGCGCCGGGCGGCCGCCGGGCAGGGTCCCGCGCCCGCCGTCGCGGTGGTGACCGGCTCCCTGGACCTGGACTTCTCGCTGCCGCTGTTCACCGAGCCGCTCGTCCCGACCCTCGTCGTGACCGCCGCCGGAGCCCCCGCCGACCGGATCGAGGCGGCCCGGAAGGCGGGCGCCGACGTGGTGATCGCGGGCGACGGGACCCGGGTGGACCCGGCCCGCGTGGTGCGCGAGCTGACCGCCCGGGGGCTGCGCCGCCAGCTCACCGAGGGCGGGCCCCGGCTGCTCGGCCAGTTCGTGGCGGCCGGCGCGCTGGACGAGCTCTGCCTGACGCTCTCCCCGATGCTCACCGCGGGTGACGCTCAGCGCATCGCCGGGGGCCCCGGGGTCGCCGTGCCGGAACGTTTTTTCCTGGCATCGCTGCTGGAAGAGGCCGGTTTCCTCTTCTCTCGGTACCGTCGGACCGACAGTTAGCGGAATTTACCGTTCCGCTTAGCCTCGGCTGGGCACACTTACCCCTGCAACCCCGTGGAAGCGCGGGGAAGGATGGTTTCAGCAAACGACCGTCGACGGTCGAGCCGGCGGTCGACGAGACGAAGAAGCGGAAGGGCGCCTGTCGTGTTCACAAGCGTTTTGATGATCGAGAAGCCGCTCACTCCCGAGGACGTGGACTTCGTCACCACGCTCCACGGCGAGGAGCGGATCTCGTTCGTCGTTCTGTTGCAGCCGCGCGGTGACCAGGCCGATGTTCTGCTGCGCGCGATCGACGACGTGGCGATGGGAGAGCTGAAGGAAGCGGTGCGCGAGGGGGAGGAGCCGGAGGGCAGCGAGGCCCGTGAACCCGCCGAGATCGGCCTGGAGTACTCCCTACGGGCCCTGCGCCAGGCGGGCTCCGAAGCCGTCGGACAGGTGGTCGAGGATCACCCTCTGGACAAACTGACGACCGTCGTCGAGGAGTCGGGCGCGGACGAGGTCATCGTCCTGACGGCCCCGCACTACGTGGAGGAGTTCTTCCACCGCGACTGGGCCTCCCGGGCCCGCCACAAGGTGGGCGTCCCGGTGCTCAAGCTCTTCGCGCACAGCGAATAGGCTGGGCTCGCGGACCGGAGTGGCACCGGGCCCGCGTACGCAGCGCACACCCCAGAGGAGCACAGATGGCACCCGGCATTCCCGCCGCCATGGAACGACCCCACTTCATCGGCATCGGCGGCGCCGGAATGTCGGGCATCGCGAAGATCCTCGCCCAGCGCGGAGCGAAGGTGGCGGGCAGCGACGCCAAGGAGTCCGCCACCGCCGAGTCGCTGCGGGCGCTGGGGGCGACCGTGCACATCGGGCACGAGGCCGGGCACCTGGCCGAGGACGCGTCCTGCGTGGTCGTCTCCAGCGCCATCCGCGCCGACAACCCGGAGCTGCTGCGGGCCAACGAGCTGGCCGTCCCGGTCGTCCACCGCTCGGACGCCCTGGCCTCCCTGATGAACGGCCTGCGGGCCATCGCGGTGGCCGGCACGCACGGCAAGACGACCACCACCTCCATGCTGGCCGTCGCCCTCTCCTCGCTGAGCCTGGCCCCCTCGTACGCCATCGGCGGCGACCTGGAGGGCCCCGGCACCAACGCCACGCACGGCGAAGGGGACATCTTCGTCGCGGAGGCGGACGAGAGCGACCGCAGCTTCCAGAAGTACGACCCCGAGGTCGCGATCGTCCTCAACGTCGAGCTGGACCACCACGCGAACTACGCCTCGATGGACGAGATCTACGACTCCTTCGAGACCTTCGTCGGCAAGATCGTCCCCGGCGGCACCCTGGTCATCTCCGCCGACCAGCCCGGCGCGGTCGAGCTGACCCGCCGGGTGCGCGACCTCTCCGACCTGAAGGTCGTCACCTACGGCTCGGCCGAGGACGCCGACGTACGCGTCCACAAGGTCACCCCGCGCGGCCTGACCAGCGAGGTCACGGTCCTCCTCAACGGCAAGTTCCTCACCTTCACGGTCTCGGTCCCCGGCGCCCACTACGCCCACAACGCGGTCGCCGCGCTCGCCGCCGGGGTCGCCCTCGGCATCCCGGCGCACAACCTGGCCTCCGCCCTCGGCAGCTACACCGGGGTCAAGCGCCGCCTCCAGCTCAAGGGCGAGGCGGCGGGCGTGCAGGTCATCGACTCGTACGCGCACCACCCGACCGAGATGACCGCCGACCTGGAGGCCATGCGCGGCGCGGCCGCCGACGCCCGCATCCTGGTCGTCTTCCAGCCGCACCTGTTCTCCCGTACGCAGGAGCTGGGCACCGAGATGGGCCAGGCCCTCGCCCTGGCCGACGCCTCCGTGGTCCTGGACATCTACCCGGCCCGCGAGGACCCGATCCCCGGCATCACCAGCGCCCTGATCATCGACGCGGCGAATGCGGCGGGCGCCGAGGTCGCCGCCGTCCATGACCAGGCCGACGTACCCGCCGCGATCGCGGGAATGGCGAAGCCCGGCGATCTCGTTCTCACCATGGGAGCGGGCGACGTCACCGACCTCGGCCCGCGCATCCTGGACCACCTGTCGAGCGCCCGGTAGCCGAGGGGCGACCGGAGCGAGCGACCACCTGTCGAGCTGAGGAGCGAGCCGTGCCGTACGACGTCGAGAAGCCGGACGAGCAGTGGCGGGAAGAGCTGACCCCCGCCGAGTACGCGGTGCTGCGCCAGGCCGGCACCGAGCCCGCCTTCCGCGGTGAGTACACGGACACCAAGACGGCGGGCGTCTACTCCTGCCGGGCCTGTGGGGCGGAGCTGTTCCGCTCCGACACCAAGTTCGAGTCGCACTGCGGCTGGCCGTCCTTCTACGACCCGAAGGACACCGACGCGGTCGAGCTGATCGAGGACCGCAGCCACGGCATGCTCCGCACCGAGGTGCGCTGCGCCCGCTGCGGCTCGCACCTGGGCCACGTCTTCGAGGGCGAGGGCTACCCCACCCCGACGGACCAGCGTTACTGCATCAACTCGATCTCGCTGACGCTGGCGCCCGACGGGAGCTGAGCCGTACGCCGACGGAGCCGTACGCCGGCGGAGTGGAACGCGACGATGCCCGCACAGGGAGACCTGTGCGGGCATCTTCTGCGTACGCTTCCCGGCGCCGCTCCGGCCGTCCGCCGGAGCGCCGGGGTCACCGCCGCCCGCGCAGCCGTCCGAGCAGGCCGCGAGCCTGGGCGCGCTTGCGGGGGTCGGCCGCGGCGCGCCGGGCCGACGCGATGGTCCGCCGGCCCTGGGGGCTGCGGGTGAACTGGGTGATGCGGGCGATCAGGCGGGACATGGTTCCTCCTCGGGGGCGTCTGCCTCTCGCCTACCCCGTAATCGCCCGGTCGCACGCCCACGGTGACGGCGTCTTCACCGAGGGGCACGCCTCACCTGCAGCCGGCTGTCCTGGCCGTTACTCCTGGCCGGGGCCCTCGGCCGCCTCCGACCGCAGCAGCGGGTGAATGACCCCTGGGAAGACGGTCGCCTGCACGACCTCCTCGGCGGCCCCGCCCTTGACGACGGTCTCGGCGACGCCCCAGGGCCGCCCGGCCAGGTGGACGTTGATCGTGTACGAGGAGGAGCAGCCGGTGCACTCGTAGCGGTCGGCCCAGGTCTCGACCTCGGTGGTGGAGCCCGGGTAGCGCTTCACGTGGCGGTGGCGGGCGTGGCAGTGGTCGCAGGTCTCGCCCGGCTCGCAGGTCCCGCCGCAGGGGCAGGGCACGTCGAGCGAATCGGCGGGCGTCCAGCGCTGCACGAGGACGGCGTCGCGGGTGGCGGCGGTGTCCTTCATGGCCTTGAGATTGCGGGCGGCGACGTTGTACGACTCGCCGGTGGCGGCCATCCGGTCGCGGATGACGTCCTTGCGTCCACGGTTGGTCGTCATGGTGGGGCAGGTCCTCCTGGGTCTGGGTGCACGCAGCCCGTCAGGAGGCTCACGAGTCGTACGGATCTCCCTTTACGGTACCGGCCCGGCCCGGGCGCTCCCGCCTCCCCCGTGCGGCGGAGGCGGATCATCACGGGGCGCGACGTGCCGGGCCGGGCGGTGCGGGAGGTTCGGGTCATGACGACGAATTCCACCTCACCCCCTTCCCGGGTGCCGCCGCCTCCGCGGTGGGCGGTACGCGCCGCGCAGGTCGTGGCCTGGTCGACCGCCCCCTCCGGGGTGTGGCGGATCGCGCTCGTCCTCGGGGTGCCGGTGGGGGTGATGGAGCGGGAGGAGTTCCTCGCTGGGTTCCCCGACCACTCGCCGTTGATCGCGATGGCGTACGTCCTGCTGATCGGCGCGGTCGCCGAGACCGCCTCGTACCTCACGCTCGGCCTGGTACGCCCCTGGGGCGAGGGGGTCCCGCGCTGGATTCCGCTCCTCGGCGGGCGCCCTGTGGACCACCGGTTCGCGGTCCTCGCCGCTGCGCTGGGAGCCCTCGCGGTCACGGTCCTGTGGTGGATCCTCTTCCTCGGCGGTCTGCTGACCGCGCCGAGCCCGGACCCCGGCGTATCGGCGGGTGAGGTCCTCTTCGTCGCCTCGTACGCCCCGCTCCTGCTGTGGGGCCCGCTGCTGGCGGCGGTGACCTGGTCGTACCACCGACGGCACCGGGTACGGGGCGGGTGTGCGGCCCGAAGAAGGGTAGGAAGTGAATGACAGGTGTAGCGGCGGGTACAGCGGTTACTTTCCCGCTATGCGACGACATGACCTGATCGTTCTCGGCGCCGGTACGGGCAACGCCCTCATCGACGACCGCTTCGCCGGCTTCGACATCGCCCTGGTCTCGGCCGGGCCTTTCGGCGGCACCTGCCTGAACGCGGGCTGCATCCCGAGCAAGATGCTCGCCGCCACGGCCGATGTGGCGGACTCCGTCCGGGAGTCGGGACGCCATGACGTCGACGCCGAACTGCGGGGGGTCCGCTGGCGGGACATCCGCCGCCGCGTCTTCGACCGGCTCGACGCGGCGGCCGAGGAGGGCGAGAAGGGCCGCCGCGAGTCCGAGCACATCACCGTCTACCGGGGCACGGCCCGCTTCACCGGTCCGCGCCGGCTCACCGTGGAGACCGAGGACGGGCCCGTCGAGATCGAGGCGGAACGGATCGTGATCGCCGCGGGCGGGCGGCCCGTCGTTCCTCCGGTGGTGGCCGACTCCGGTCTGCCGTACGAGACGTCGGACACGGTGATGCGCCTGGACGAGGTGCCGCGACGGCTCGTCGTCCTCGGCGGCGGGTACATCGCCGCCGAGCTGTCCCACGTCTTCCACTCCCTCGGCAGCCGGGTCACCGTCATCGAGCAGGCGGACCGGTTGCTCGCACAGCAGCAGGACGAACTGGTCTCCCGGACCTTCTCCGACCTCGTGCGCGACGAGTGGGATCTGCGGCTCGGGCGCGAGCTGACCGAGGTCTCCGGCAGCCCCGGCGATCTCCGCCTCACCCTGGACGACGGCTCCGAACTGACCGCCGACACCCTGCTGGTGGCCGTGGGGCGGCGGCCGAACAGCGACCGGCTGGGCGTGGCCGCCGCGGGCGTCGAGACCGGCGAGGACGGGCGCATCATCGTCGACGAACACCTGAGGACCACCGCCGACGGGATCTGGGCCCTCGGCGACATCTCCACGCAGGTCCCGCTGAAGCACGTCGCCAACCGCGAGGCGGAGATCGTCGCCCACAACCTGCTCCACCCCGACGACCGGCGGACCATGTCCTACGACGCGGTGCCGTCGGCCGTCTTCACCCGCCCGCAGATCGCCCAGGTCGGGCTGACCGAGCAGGAGGCCCGCGAGCAGGGCCTGGACTACGCCGTGGCGGTCCACCGGTACGCGGACGTGGCGTACGGCTGGGCGCTGGAAGAGACCGAGGGATTCTGCAAGGTGCTGGCCGACCGTCGCACCGCCCGCCTGCTGGGCGCACACATCCTCGGGCCGCAGGCGGCCACCCTGGTGCAGCCGTTGGTCATCGCGCTGGCCAACGGCATGACCGTACGTGAGCTCGCCGAGCAGCCACTGTGGATCCACCCGGCGCTCACCGAGGTCGTCGAGAACGCGCTCAAGGACCTGGATCTGGAAGCCGACGGGACGTGACGGTGCAGTGGTGCCCCGCCCGCCTCATCCCCGACCTCCGGCGACTGCCTGCTGCCGCAACGCGATCTCGGGGCTCAGCCCGACGTCTGGATCCCCGCCGCCTCGATCACCTCGCTGCGCGTGCTCGCCGAGCAGAGCGCGGCGGCCGGAACAGCCGCGAAGCTCGACCCGTTGGGCTCTGTCGCGTACACCCCCATGGTCCTCGCCGTACCCGCCGAAGCGGGCCGGAAGCCCGACCCTGCCGACCGCCCCGCACCGCTGGCCGACCTGGTCGCCGGAATCCGGGACGCCGGCGCGGACGGTACGGAGCCCTACCAGGTGTTACGTCCCGACCCCGAGGGCGGAGACGGCGCGCTGCTGTCGACCACCGCGCTGTACGGGACCGACGACCGCCGCCCCACCGACGTCGAGGCCGTCCTCACCGATGACCGGCTTCCCCCGCAGCCCACGGCGCGCGATCTGATGTGCGGCCTCGCCGACGGGTCCCGGAACGAACTGGAGGACCGGGCCGCGGTGCTGATTCCCGAGCAGACCATGGCCCTGTTCAACCTGCCTTCCGCGAGCGGGGAGGCAGGCCCCGTGGGACGGCCGGCCTGCGCCAGCGACGTCCTGGAGCACCGTGCGGCCCGCTACCCCACCGACGTTCCCGTACTCGACCTTCCCTTCTTCCATGTCACCTGGTCCGGGGCGGACCGGGACGCGGCCGCGCGCGAGCAGGTCGTGCGGGACTTCTACGACTGGCTGGCCGAGGACCCCGAGGCCCGCGCGGTCTTCGTGCGGGACGGCTTCCGCACCGGACCGAGCGGGAAGCCGTCGCTTCCCTCCGCCGCCTCTCCGCTCACGGCGAAGGCCAACGAAGGGGGCGGTGAGCCTCCTCCTGCCGCCCTCGAACCCGCCGACCTCGGCCTCCGAGGTCACCGAGACGCTGCGCGACTACCGCCAGGCGCTCGGTCCCGGCCGGGTCCTCTACCTGCTGGACGACTCGACCTCGATGGAGGACAACCGGGTCTGGTCGGGGCCGGGCCGGGCCAAGGACCTGGTGGCCCGGTCCACCGCCTCGATCGGTCCCGACGACACCTTCGGGGTGTGGGGGCTCTCACCCGGAGACGCCGCGAACCACACGGAACCGGTCCCCTTCGGCCGCCCCGACCCGGACCCGGGCCCGGCCCGCGAGGCGATCGGCCGGGCCCCGGCGGTGAACAAGAACGCGCGCGTCCTGGACGGCCTGCGCGACGGGCTGTCCGAGCTCCGGTCGGGCCAGGAGGGCCCCGTCCCCCGGCTGCTCGTGCTGGTCACGGACGACGAGGACTCCGCCGATCTCCGGGGCGAGGACGTCCGCGCCCTGGTGGAGACCGCGACCGATGGGCCGCCGGTCCGCGTGGTCACGGTCTCCCTGCGCGGGGGCGGATGCGCACCCGGCCTGCTGAACCACCGGCTCGCCGAGGCGACCGGCGGCCGTTGCCTGGACGCCGCAGACGACCTGGCCACCGAGCTGACCGCCGAGGTCGCCAAGACCGGGACGGGGGACGCCCGGTGAGCGGCACGCGGACCCGTCGCCCGCGTCGCCTCCTCGTACTGGGGTGCCTGCTGCTCACCCTGGTGGCCGCCTGTAGGGAGGGCGGCACCGACAGCCCGTCACCGACGGCCGGGACGCAGGCACCGGGCCCGATCATCGTGGCCAGCGGCCTCGACGTGACCGGATCCGGCGGGGTGCGCCAACAGCTCATCGCCGAGTGGAACCGCCAACACGAGGACGAACCCGCTCTGCGGGCCCAGCTCGTCGAGCTGCCCGGCGGCGCCGACCAGCAACGCAGCCAGTTGCTCGGCGCACTCCAGTCCGGCAGCGCCGCGTACGACCTCGTCAACCTCGACGTCACCTGGATACCGGAGTTCGCCGAGGCCGGACTGATCCAGGCGCTGCCGGGCCCCGATGTCGAGGACCCCGACGTCATCCCCGAGGTACTGAGCACGACTCGGTGGAAGAGCCGGACCTACGCCCTGCCCTTCAACACGGACGTCGGCCTGCTCTACTACCGCAAGGACCTGATCGAGCAGAGCGGCATCAACGAGAACCGCCAGCCGACGGGCGACTGGTCCTGGCGGCCGGAGAAGGGCTGGACCACACAACTCGCCCCTTACGAGGGGCTGACGGTCAACGTGATGGACGCCTTCGCAGCCGCCGATGTCCAGCTCGCGAGCGCCGACGGCAGGTACACCGCCACGCCGGACACCCTGAGGAGGGGGCTGAAGGAGTTCCTCACCCATGTCGACGGCAACCGCACGCTGCGGCCCAGAGCGCTGACGTCGAACGAGGACGCCACCCTGGACGACTTCGCGCAGGGGCGGGTGGCGTACATGCGGAACTGGCCCTATGCGTTCGGCGCGCTCCAGAGCCGCCTGGCCCCGGAGCAGTACGCCGTCGTCCCGCTGCCCGGCCGCTCGGTGCTCGGGGGCCAGAACCTCGCCGTCTCCGCCGCGTCACCGCGCTCCACCGCCGCCCGTGAGCTGCTCGCCTTCCTCACCGGGCCCCGCAGCGAACGGTGCCTGCTGGACGCCGGGTTCGCCGCCACCCGCCTTTCGTCCTACAGCTCGGAGAAGACCGGGTCGCCGACCTGCTGGGAGGCGGTCACCGAGGCGCTGCGGCCGGGCACGGCCTCCGGAGACCCGGCGGCACGGGAGGGCAGTGCCCGCATCCCGTCCGAGCGGGAACGGTCCGAGTACATCGGGAGCATACGGCGGGCGCTGGAGGAAGCGGTGCAACGCCCGCGCACGCCGTACTACGGGGCGTTCACTCGGGCCTTGCAATCGACGGTGCACGGACTCCTGACAGTGGAGTCCCCTGATCTCGACGGGGCGGCCGAGGCACTGGACGAAGCCTTGAAGGAGGCGTTCGCAGGCCGTTAGGGCCGGGGCTCCTGCCGGATTCGGGTGGCGCTACCGCGCGGGAGCGACCGCCGGGGGCCTGACCGTCGCGGTGGCCCTGGCGGACGGCTCCGAGGCGAAGGGGGTGGACGCGGGGAGGGAGTACCCCGCAGCGTCGTGGCCCTCGCAGAAGCGGCTGTCCGCCAGATACCGACGGCGCCCCGGGCCGGTCCCGGCGGCGTCGGGCTGGGGCAGCCAGGACCGGTCGGGGTGCCGGAACCGCAGGTGCGACATGGCACGGCGCACCACGCGCCCCTCGGACAGGGACAGAGGAACGCGCGTGGTGGTCATCTGGCCGGCCGGGCACCGGTCGCAGAGCCGGTAGGAGAACTCCCCGACGACTCTGCGGTGGTGGACCAGGAGCAGATGATGCTCACTGGACCCGGCCGAGGGCGCACAGGGCGTCCACTCCAGGCGGTCCAGCAGGCGCGCGAGAACCCGCTTGCGCGCCCAGCGTCGCCGAACAGCTTCGAACCGACCTTTCCCGACCATTCCCATGCCCCCCGGGTGCCCGCGCTCTCGCTCGTAATGCGTAGCGGTTCCTGACCCGCCCCGGAGGTCAGTTCTGGACGGCGTATGAGAGGAAGTGCGTCCAAGCTGCCGGGGCGAGGGCGAGCTGCGGGCTCTCGTCGAGCTTGGAGTCGCGGACGTGGACGGTGGAGGGGCAGGTGGCGACCTCGACGCAGTCGTCGCCGGAGCTACCGCTATAGCTCGACTTGCGCCACTCCAGGGCGATCTCCACACACGAGTCGCCGGAGCCGCTGCTGTAGCTGCTCTTGAACCAGGCCAGGGGTGTGGTGCTCATCTCGCTCCTCGCATCCGCCGCATCAGGCTCTGGGAGTCTTCCAACGAGAGAGCCTGTGAACGCATACTGGCACACCGCTTCTGGATCACGCTGACCACTTTGGGGTCGGCGATGAACTGGCCGTACATCTGTCCTTCGGAGTAGGCGTACCACTGGTGATCTGGTGTCTCCAACAGCCGCATCGGTCCGTCCAGTCCAGCGTGATGATGCCGTACCAGCGGCATGATCTGGATCCCGACGTTGCGTAGCTCGGACAGGGCGAGGATGTGGTCGATCAACTCTCGCGTGACCTCCTCACCGCCCAAGTCCCGCAGCAGCAGATGTTCTTCGAGGATGAAAGTAAATGCGGTGTTCGGCCGCTCGTGCAGCAGTTGTTGACGCTCGAGCCGGGCTGCGAGCTGCGCCTCGATCTGCTCGTCTGTGAGTGACGGCAACCGATCCGCGAACAACGTCCGGGCGTACGCCGGTGTCTGCAACAGCCCCGGAATCAACCGGCACTCGTACGTGTACAGGCTCAGCGCCGACAGCTCCAGCTCCGCCCACTGCCGGAACCAACTCGCCAGCCCCTTCCGCCGCGTCAGATGCTTCGCCGCCGCCAGGATCACCCCGAAGGCGTCGAGGATGCTGTCCGCCCGCTCCGCGAAGTCCGGCGGCGGGAGGCGGCGGCCCTGCTCGATGGAGGCGACGGTCTCGGGGGAGTACCCGACGAGCGGGGCGAACTGTTCCTGCGTCAGCCGTGCCCGCTTGCGGAAGGTCTTGACGACTTCCCCGAACATCTTGAGGCTGTACTGCGGTTCGGGCTCGGCGCTGCGCACGCCGCCGTTGCCGAAGGTCCCGTGGATCGGGCTGTCCATGCTGTCCGTGCCGTGCGTCATGTACGGCCACCTCCCCGTGCGCGTTCCTGGTTCGCAACCCGTCCATGCTCACGGAACGTGACCCGTACCGTCTACCCTTCGTGCCCGTACGCTGACGCAGCGTACGGGTTGCTGACCTGGTGAGTGAGGCCCGCGCCCCGGAATCTAGGGGCATGGAAGCGCCTACGACGACTCAACCTCCCGTAACCGTACGTGTGTTCAACCGGCAATTCGTGTCGGAACCACGCGGCGCCCGGCTCGCCCGCCGCGTCGGCCTGCACAAGCTGCACACCTGGGGCATCCCGTACCTCGGTGACGCCTCGGAGTCGGCGGCCCTGATCATCGGGGAGCTGACGGCCAACGCGGTGACCCACGGCCGCGTCGCCGGCCGCAACTTCGAACTGCGCTTGTCGCACATGCCGGGCGACCCGGAGACGCCGGGCCTCCTGCGGATCGAGGTCTCCGACACCCGGGGCGAGCGCCGACCGCCGGGGCCCGGCGAGGTCACAGCCCCGGCGGACGGCTCCGACAGCGGGCGCGGGCTGCTGATCGTGGAGGCCCTGGCGGACCGCTGGGCGGTGCTCGACCGCAGCCCGGGCAAGACGGTCCGGGCGGAACTGGACCTGCTGTACTGAGCGACGGAGCCGGACGTGCGGCGGGTGGGCTCCCGGGCTGTTCTGCCAGTGGCAGAACAGCGGCCTGCCCGGGCTCGACGGTCGGTACGGTCCCGTCTTATGGCAACTACGACGGCGAAGGCAGCGGTGACGACGCGTACGGTCGAGTACCCGGCCGACGGTTTGACGATGGTCGGGTACCTCGCTCTCCCGGCCGGTGCCGACCCCCGGCCCGCCGTTCTGCTCGGGCCGGAGGGCATGGGGCTCAGCGACGTCGAACGCCGCCGGGCCGACGCGCTGGCCGAACTGGGCTACGTAACGCTGGCGTTCGACCTGCACGGCGGGCGCTACGTGGGCGATCCGGAGGAGATGCTGGCCCGTTGCCTGCCGCTGCTCGCCGACCCGGACCGGATGCGGGCCATCGGTCACGCGGCGCTCGACGTGTTGCACGCCGGACCACGGACCGACCCCGACCGGATCGCCGCCGTCGGCTACGGCACCGGAGGGGCCATCGGGCTGGAACTTGGGCGCGACGGTGTCGACCTGCGTGCGATCGGGACGGTCAACGCGACGACCACGGGCCGACC
Source organism: Streptomyces globisporus C-1027 (assembly GCF_000261345.2). Classification (NCBI taxonomy): domain Bacteria; kingdom Bacillati; phylum Actinomycetota; class Actinomycetes; order Kitasatosporales; family Streptomycetaceae; genus Streptomyces; species Streptomyces globisporus. The sequence continues at coordinate 6,356,893 of NZ_CP013738.1, forward strand.
GGGCGAGGCGGCGAACATCCGCTGCCCGGTGTGGGCCGGGGTCGGGTCGGAGGATCCGATCATGTCGCCCGAGCAGCGGAACGCGTTCACCGCCGAGATGCAGGCCGCGGGCGTCGACTGGCGCCTCACGGTCTACGGCGGCGCCTTGCACGCCTTCCACCACCCGACGGTCGACCACGCCACAGTCCCCGGCGTCGGCCACCACCCCCGGCACGCGCGACGCGCCTGGCGCGACGTCGTCGACCTGCTCGCCGAGTGCGTGCCGGTGGCGGACGAGCTGGGGGCGTGACCCAGGGGCTGGTGGGCTATGCGGGGCCGCGCAGTGAATGGATCATGCTCCGGAGGGCCCGGAACGCGTTCTCCTGCTCGCCCTCGGTCATGCCGGCCAGCATTCTGACCTCGACGGCCCTGACCGCCGCGGACGCTTCCTCCAGGCTCTCTCGTCCTCGACGTGTGAGCTGTGCGGGAAGAGCCTTCCCCACTGCCGCCTCGGCGGGTCTGGTCACGTAGCCGTCCCGCTCCAGGGCCTGGAGCAGCACGTTCATCGACTGGCGTGTCACGAACGCACCGCGCGCGAGCTCGGAGTTCGACATGCCCGGCCTTTGCGCCAGCAGTTCGAGGCAGGAGTAGTGCGTCACGGTCATCCCGAGGGGGCGCAGGACCTCCTCCATGGCTACCCGCAGGGCGGTGGAAGCCTCTTTCAACAGGTAGCCCAGTGACTTGTCCAGGTCGACGCCAGCGCCCTCTTTGCTCATGTCAGAAGTCTGACATACGGTGTTGTGTGTCAGGAAGCTGACACGAATCGAAGGAGTGCCACCATGCCCGCCACCGGTCCCGACTTCATCTCGTTCCAGGCGCGCGACCTCGCCGCCTCGCAGGCGTTCTACGAGCAGTACCTCGGCCTCGTCCGCTCACCGGCCGGACCTCCGCACGCCGTCGTCTTCGAGACGAAGCCGATCGCGTTCGCCCTGCGCGAGGTCATTCCCGGGACGGATCTCGCGTCGGTCGCCCAGCCCGGCATCGGCGCCGCGATCTGGCTCCATGCCACGGACGTCCAGACCATCCACGACGCGCTCGCCGCCGACGGCCACACCGTCGTCTCGGCACCGATCGACGGCCCCTTCGGCCGGACGTTCACCTTCGCGGACCCGGACGGCTACCACGTCACGCTGCACGATCGTGCGTGACGGGCCGGTCCTGTATAGGGGTGACCCCGCGGAGGCGCGTCACGACATCTCCGCGGGATCACCCCCATACAGGGAAATCCGCATGTGGTGGTACTGGGCGTACGTGGTGGTGAGCGCCCAAGGGTCGTCGCGCACTTCCAAGAACTCGAGGACCAGCGAGAACAGGTGGTCCACGGCCTGCCGCTCCTGCTCCGGCTCGAACCGGAGGCTGTCGAATCCTCGGAACGTGAACCCCGGTAGCGCTTGGGTGAGGACCCTCACCATCCAGTGCTGACTCGACAGCTCTCCCTCGCGTACGGCCAGCCACTCGTGGAACCCGCGAAGCAAGCCGCCGGAACGCGCCTGGTTGAACCCCAGGAGAAGGGCGGCGGTCGGGTGGTAGGTGCTGCCCAGGCCATGCATCTCCGGATGGTCCCGGACCTGTTCGACGAACTGCTTGTCGTTCATGCGCCACCAGAGCCTTCGGCCTGCGAGTGGAGTGAGTGGTATTTCCCGTACATGCGAGCCAACGCCATCACGTCATCCCGCATCGTCAGGAACTCGTGCAGCAGGGAGAGGAGCAGCCGCACGGCCTCCTTCTCCTGCTGTGAATTCGAGTTGTACAGCTTGCTCCAGCCCCACCCTTCGGCGTCGGGAAGTGCCTCGTCAAGGGCGAGTGCCTGCCAGCCGAAGCTGGAGCACTCACCCTTGCGCACGACCAGCCACTCCGTGAATCCGCGCAGAAGTCCACCCGAGCGAGCCTCGTCAAATCCTGTGAGGAAAATGACCGTATTTCTGTACGAACCTTCGATGCCGTAAAGACCGGGGCGGGCCTTTACGCCTTCGAAGTATTTCCTGTCGTTCACTTATGTCCCCTGAATCCCCGTAGCGGTCGACGAAGGAGGCAGTGCTCTCCGGCCGCCCGTCGAAGTGTGTAGCCCCCGAGTGCCGCCCCCGAGAGGTCGAGAGCCCAGAACGCCAACCTATCCCGGGCGCGCAGAGGAAACGTATGCGTGTGTGACTTCGAGACAGTCGGCAGGCCGGTTCCAGTGGGAGAGACGCGTGAGCGGGAACAACTTCGATCTGCCGTCGAAAGCCACCCCGGAGGTCATCGCTGAGCGCGAGCAACTGGCCGACGAGGCCTGCCGTGCACTGGTTCGGGCGGGTATCTCCGCCTGCGGAGAGAAGCTCGACGCGGATTCTGGCGGCAGACCCGGTGCGCACGTCCGGGTGGATCCTCTGGCGGACGGTGGTGTCCTGGTGGACTGGAATGTCCAGGCGGAACTGACGGCCGCAGCGGTAGACCTTCTGGAGCGGGGTGTTGATCCGTCGCATCTGCCCTGGGAGATCCGCCACTTCGAAACTGTGCAGACCTGTATGCGGGACGCCGTCCTGGGCATTCTTGCCTCGGCAGGGTTCCAGGTGGAGAAGGCGGACGCGCACAGTTACGGAAGTGCCGTTCAGGTGAAGGGATTCACCCGCTGACCCCACACGGTCGGATGGCTCTCGGGGCTCACCCCCGCCGCACCCGCCCCGCGATCCGGCGGCCCAGACGGCCCAGCGTGCTCGAACGGTTCCAGGTGCGGAAGGCGTCGGCCCGGCCGCTGCTGCCCGTGCGGCCCACCGTCGCCTCGACCTCCGCGACGTCCTCGGCCGACATGGCGCGGACGGCCGGGCGCAGGACCTCGTCGAGGAGTGCGGCGGCGACCGGGGGCCAGGTCCTGCCCGCGTGCGGGTGGGCCGTCCAGACGGTGAAGCAGTCCGCCGCGTAGGCGGGCTGGGTGCGCAGCCGGGTCCGTACCGTCTCCGTCCGGGCGGTGCGGTCGTACGCGGCGATCAGCTCGGCGTCGTCGCCGTGGACGAAGTCGTACAGCTCGGCACCCGGGCGGTCCGGGGCCAGCAGCCGTTCGACCAGGGCCGCGTGGGCCCGCTCCCTCAGTGCCGGTTCGACCGGTTCCGCCTGGGCACACAGGGTGCGGACCGTCTCCGCCCAGCCGGGTTCCGGTGCGCCCGTACGCAGTTCGCGGACCAGGTCCAGCAGCAGGAGACCCGCCCGCTCCCGGCCGCCTATCTCCCCGGGGAAGCCGCGCAGCAGGTCGTGGGCGAGGGCGGCCGCCTCGTCGGTGCTCGCAGCGGGCGGGCCGGCGGGCGTTCCGGTGGCGGACGGCTCGGCGGCGGGCGCGCCCAGTGCCGCGTCGACCAGGCGGGCCCACGTACCGGCCACGCGGTGCGAGTCCGAGGTGGCCGCGTCCAGCAGGAGGCGGGCCTCCTCGACCGTCGGGGCCCGGTCCTCCCACACCAGGCCCACCGCCGTGCGCAGGACCAGCGGCTCGGCGAAGGGGGAGAGGCCGGCCGCCCGCAGCACCCGGTGCCACACCGCCGCCCGGTCCCCGCCCAGCGTCGCCATCGCCCCCGGTACCTCGGCGCACATCCGCAGGTGCGGCAACGCCTGCGTCCCCGTGAACGGCAGTGTCACCCGCTCCAGGAACCGGGCCACCGCCCCGGGGTCCTGGGGGGCGATCCGGTCCAGCGCGCCCAGCAACGCGGTCCGCACCTCGAACTGCTCGTCCAGCAGCTCCAGCAGAGCCGGGGCGAAGTCCGGGGTGTCCGTTCCTGCCTCGGCCGCAGCCTCCGCCAGTAGCGCCGGGGCCAGGCGGTCCACGACGCCTGGCAGCGCATCCGTACCGTCCACGCCCAGCAGCCGCGCCACCCGCAGCAGTTGTACGGTTCGCTCCGCCGAACGGGTCCCGGCTGCGTCGCTCAGCTCGGTGAGGATCTCCGGGGCGAGCCGCTCCGCGACCGCCGCGCCCTCCGGCCCCACGAACGCGTCCCGGCGCGGCAGTTCCAGCGAGCCGTTGCCGCCCCGTACGGCCTCCGTCACCAGCATCGCCGCCAGCGGAGCGGTCACCGCTGCGGGGCAGCGGCCCTCCAGAGCACCGAACAGCCGTCCCGCCGCGTCGAATTCGAGGCCCGTACGGTCGTCGATCCCGGGGGAGGTGAGGGCCTCCACCAGCTGGCCCGTGCGTTTGGCGTCCAGGGCGTACGGCCGGTCCGCCGCCCAACCGGCCGCCGCCGCACGCTCGTCCGGCCCGAGCGCGATCCCCGCGCACAGGGCCGTCACCGCCAACGGGCCCGCCGCGAACGGCTCCCCGGGCAGTTCCCGCGCCTCCCGGAACAGCTCCGGCGACCGGCTACGCCAGACCCGCGCCGCCGTCGCCGCCCACGCGTCGCCCGTACCGCCGCCCGACGGGGGCTGCCCCGCGCACACATGCACCCGCAGGCCCGCCGCGCGGGCCGCCTCCGCGTCCTCGGGCAGCACCCCCACCACCCGCGCCGCCGAACTCCCCGGCCGCCGGGTGTACGTGGTGAACGTCAGCCGCTCCGCGCTCTCCCTCGGCAGGGTCACGGACGCGAGCCCCAGCCACCGGGCCACGTCCGCGCATTGCCGCTCCACCAGCACCACCGGCCGCCCGCCGGACTCCGTCGGCTCGCTCGCCCGGCGCAGATCCGCCAGGACGGCCGCGAGCCAGGGCCCGCGCGACACGGCGAAGTCGTCCAGCCCCTCCGAGACCGCCGTCGGTCCCGGCGGCAGCGTCAGCGGGTCCGGTATCGCGCCGCCGGGCGTCACCGCCACCCAGTGCGGCGACCGCCACGCCTCGACGGGCAGCCGGTCGCCCGGCAGCGGCACCCCCGGCGGCAGATGCACCCCGTGCGCGTGGAACCGGACCCCCGGCCCCACGCCGCCACCCGTGGCCCGTACCGGGACCGACCGGGACACCAGACGGCTGCCGTCGGAGAGTGCGGCGTACGTGAACGCCTGCGGCAGCGAACGCAGTTCGCCGTCCGACGGGTGGTCGGCGACACCCTCGGGCAGTTCGTAGCGCAGCAGGGGCTCGAGCTCCGCCAGCAGGGCACCGGACACCCCGGGGCCCACCACCGTGAACCGGCCCGCCGTTCCCTCGTCCCCCGGCGCGGCGGAGGTGTAGTGCACCTGTGCAAGGCTCATCTGTCGGCCCTCTTCGTCCTGCCGCGCCCGGTCCCCGTGCCCACCCCGTACGGCTGGGTCGGGGGAGAAGTCCGCAGCCGCGGGGGCGACGTTATCAAGGACGGGGAGGTAATCCCTACGCTGCGTCAGGTGCTGGCCCGAGGGCGGCCGGACTATGTTGACCGCATGGGCGATGTGAGGCTTTCGGCGGGCGTGATCGAGTACCGCGACACCGGTGGCTACGGGCCCGTCGTGGTCCTCCTGCACGGCGTGGCCATGAACGGTTCGCTGTGGGACGAGGTCGTCGCCGGACTCGGCGACGGGGTGCCCGCCCGGCGGCTGCCCATGACCTGGGGATGGATGAGCAAACGGCCTGTCCCGCACGCCACGATGGACGACTGGTTCCGGCCGCTGCTGACCTCGGCCGAGATCCGGCGCGATCTGCGCGCCTAGGTCCTCGGCGTACCGGAGAAGGCCGAACTCCTGCGCTGGGCCGAGGAACTGAGTGCCTTCGACCGGCCCGCGCTGGTGGTCTGGGCGACCGAGGACCGTGTCATGCCGCCGGACCATGGGCGGCGCCTCGCCGACATCCGCCCGCAGGGACGGCTGGTGGAGGTGGCCGACAGCTACACGCTCCTTCCCCAGGACCGGCCGGACGCCCTCGTCGAGCACCTCCGCGCCTTTCTGGCGGAGACCGGCTGACCCGGAGCCGAGAAGGCTCCGGGTGAGGCGGAGCGCCTGCATGCCCCGATGAGGCAACAGTGCCCGTACCCCTCCACGGCGACGGCCCGCCGAACCTATGATCGATACGGCGTCGAGGAGGAGCGGGGGAAGCGCTGTGACCTGTCACGTGCCGTTAAGAGGAGGCCGGTTCGCGCCGTCCCGCGCCCCGGCCGCTGTGCTGCTGACCGGTTGCGCGGGTGCGGCGGACGAACACGGGACGGCGCAGCGGCCCCCCACCTCGTCGAGCCCGTCCCCGGGCTCCGGGGACGGGCTCGACGAGGTGGGGGAGTACCGGAGCTTTGAACTCGGCGGGCCGCACCCCTACGCCTGGCAGCAGGCGCCGACCCTCCAGTTCACCGTCGCCGTGACCGGCGAGGGGGCGAAGGGGCGCACCCGGGACGAGATCGACGACCTGGTCGTCCAGGCACAGGCCGCCCTGCCGGCCCGGCTGGAATCCGCCGTCGAAAAGCAGAACTGAGGCCCGGCGATGGACGACCTGCGACCCGCCGACCCCGCCCGACGGCGGTTCCTGCTCCTCGCGGCCGGGGGTGCTCTCGCCCTCGGCGGCGGAGCCTTCGCCGCCCTACGGCCCGCCGGCGACGAAGCGGAGGGTGCGGGAGGCGACGGGGCTCCCGGCGGACGGCGCCTGATCATCGGCGTGCACGCCGACCTCACCGGGCCCCTCAGCGCCGCCGGGCGCGCCCAGGAACGCGGCGTCCGGCTCGCCGTCGACCGCTTCAACTCCCTCGACGGACGGCCCTTCCGGCTCGCCGTGAAGGTCCTCGACGACCAGGGGGACCTCACCCGCTCGGTCCGGGTCGCCGAGGAGTTCGCCCACGACCAGGAGGTCGTCGCGGTCATCGGTCCCACGGGCGACGAGGCGGCGGGGGCCGCCCTGTCCGCGTACGACGAAGCCGTGATGCCGCTCCTGACGGTCTCGGCCCTCCACACGACCTTCCCGCGCCGCGCCAACGCCTCCTTCTTCCAGGCCGTCCCCTCCTACGCCTCGCTCGCCGTGCCCATCGTCAACCGCCTTCTCCTGCGCTCCGACGCCGACCGGCTGGGCGTCCTGATCGACCGGTCCGGCGGGCAGGCGGCCTACCAGTCGGGCTACTCGGCCAACCAGCTGACCCCCAGGCTCACCGCCGGCACCGCCCACCCCCGCGTGGTGCCGGCCGGGACCACCGCCTTCGGACCGGTCATCACCGACCTCCTCTCGCAACGGAGCGACGCCCTCTTCTACGCCGGTGACGCGGCCGGCGCCGCCCGGGTCGCCCGCATCCTGGCCGGCCGCTCCTACGCCGGACCGCGGATGGCTCAACACACCGTTATGGGGCCGGAGTTCCTCGAACTGGCGGGCGCGGCGGCCGATGGCTGGGAGTTCGTCGCCCCCTTCACCGACGCCACGGCCCCGGCCGCCGCGACGTTCGCCGCCGCCCACCGCAAACGCTTCGGCGCCGCGCCCGCCGCCTGGTCCGCCGAGGCGTACGACGTGGCGGGGCTCGTCGCCCGCGAGCTGGCCGCGCTCGCCGAGGCGGCGGTCAAGGAGGCGTCCGCGGGCGTCACGCCCTCCGGCGACGGCCTGCCCGACCGGTCGGCCCTCACCGCCGCGATCGCCGCCGCCCGGTACGAGGGGGTCTCGCGCTCCTACGCCTTCGACGACGAGCGCCGGCAGCTCGTCGGCCGGGACGCCCACCTGTACCGGGTGGAGGACCGCAGCCTCCGCTACCTCGGCCCCGCTCCGGAGCCGAAGAGCTGAGGCGCGGGTCGCTCACCGCCGTCGAGGTGAAGGGCCGAGCACGGCCGCCCCGCTTCCTGGGCCCGTACGGAGAGGTCCGGGAGGCGTCCGGCGGCAGCGGTCGGTGAAGCCCCGGCCAGGTGTGAAGATCTCCTGCGGCGGCGCTTAAGAAATCCTCGATGGACCGGGGCCCCGCCGTACGGCAGCCTTCTCGGTGACGGCCGGGGACGGCGCGTGGAGCTTTCCGAGATGCTCCGTCCCGTCCCGCCGAACCCCCACCATGGGGGGTGACACCCAAGACCACCCCGGGCCACAGGGTTCTCCGACATGCCCCGCGGCCCGGGGTATTCACTCGCGTACCGACGTCAGGGAGCCACAGCCGTGAAGGCACTCGTCAAGCAGAAGGCCGAGCCCGGACTGTGGCTGATGGACGTGCCGGAGCCGGAGTACGGCCCCACCGACGTCCTGATCAAGGTCCTGCGCACCGGCATCTGCGGCACCGACCTGCACATCCGCGCCTATGACGGCTGGGCCCAGCAGGCGGTCACCACCCCGCTGATCCTCGGCCACGAGTTCGTCGGCGAGGTCGCCGCGACCGGCTCCGACGTCGCCGACATCGCCACCGGCGACCTGGTCAGCGCCGAGGGCCACCTCGTCTGCGGCAAGTGCCGCAACTGTCTCGCAGGCCGCCGCCACCTCTGCCGCTCCACGATCGGCCTCGGGGTCGGTCGCGACGGGGCGTTCGCGGAGTACGTCGTCCTGCCCGCCTCCAACGTGTGGGTGCACCGGGTTCCCGTCGACCACGACATCGCGGCGATCTTCGACCCGTTCGGCAACGCCGTGCACACCGCGCTCTCCTTCCCGCTGGTCGGCGAGGACGTCCTGATCACCGGCGCGGGCCCGATCGGCATCATGGCCGCCGCCGTCGCCAAGCACGCAGGCGCCCGCAACGTCGTCATCACCGACGTCAGCGAGGCCCGCCTCGCCCTGGCCCGCAAGGTCGGTGTCAGCCTCGCCCTGAACGTCGCGGAGAGCACCATCGCGGACGGGCAGCGCGAACTCGGCCTGCGCGAGGGCTTCGACATCGGCCTGGAGATGTCCGGCCGCCCCGAGGCGATGCGCGACATGGTCGCGAACATGACGCACGGCGGCCGGATCGCCATGCTCGGCCTGCCCGCCGAGGAGTTCGCCGTCGACTGGGCCCGCATCGTCACCTCGATGATCACCATCAAGGGCATCTACGGCCGCGAGATGTTCGAGACCTGGTACGCCATGTCCGTCCTGCTGGAGGGCGGCCTCGACCTCGCCCCCGTGATCACCGGCCGGTACGGCTTCCGCGACTTCGAGGCCGCCTTCGACGACGCGGCGAGCGGCCTCGGCGGCAAGGTCATCCTCGACTGGACCGCCTGACCGCCTCCCACCTGGTCCGTTACCTGATCTCTTAAGGAATCCGCATGTTCGACTCCGTACGCGACGATCTGCGCACCACCCTCGACGAGATCCGCGCCGCCGGGCTGCACAAGCCCGAGCGCGTGATCGGCACCCCGCAGTCCGCGACCGTCGAGGTCACCTCCGGCGGCCGCCCCGGCGAGGTCCTCAACTTCTGCGCCAACAACTACCTCGGCCTCGCCGACCACCCCGAGGTCATCGCCGCCGCCCACGCGGCGCTGGACCGCTGGGGCTACGGGATGGCCTCGGTCCGCTTCATCTGCGGCACCCAGGAGGTCCACAAGGAGCTGGAGCAGCGGCTCTCGGCCTTCCTCGGCCAGGAGGACACGATCCTCTACTCCTCCTGCTTCGACGCCAACGGCGGAGTCTTCGAGACCCTGCTCGGCCCCGAGGACGCCGTCATCTCCGACGCCCTCAACCACGCCTCCATCATCGACGGCATCCGGCTCTCCAAGGCCAAGCGCCACCGCTACGCCAACCGCGACATGGCCGAACTGGAGACGCAGCTCAAGGAGGCGTCCGGCGCGCGCCGCCGCCTCATCGTCACCGACGGTGTCTTCTCCATGGACGGGTACGTCGCCCCGCTCCAGGAGATCTGCGACCTGGCCGACCGCTACGACGCCATGGTCATGGTCGACGACTCGCACGCCGTCGGCTTCGTCGGCCCCGGCGGCCGCGGCACGCCCGAGCTGCACGGCGTGATGGACCGGGTCGACATCATCACCGGCACCCTCGGCAAGGCGCTCGGCGGAGCCTCCGGCGGTTACGTCGCCGCCCGCGCGGAGATCGTCGCCCTGCTGCGCCAGCGCTCGCGCCCGTACCTCTTCTCCAACACCCTCGCCCCGGTCATCGCCGCCGCCTCCCTCAAGGTCATCGACCTGCTGGAGTCCGCCGGGGACCTGCGCGAGCAGCTCGCCGCCAACACCGAGCTGTTCCGCACCCGGATGACCGCCGAGGGCTTCGACATCCTGCCCGGGGACCACGCCATCGCCCCCGTCATGATCGGCGACGCGGGCAAGGCGGGCCGGATGGCGGAACTGCTCCTGGAGCGCGGTGTGTACGTGATCGGCTTCTCGTACCCCGTCGTCCCGCAGGGCGCGGCCCGCATCCGCGTCCAGCTCTCGGCCGCGCACTCCACCGCCGATGTGAACCGCGCCGTGGACGCGTTCGTCGACGCCCGGGCCGCGCTGGAGGCGGAAGCCGCCTGACCCGCGAACCGGGTCGGTGGTTCCGCCACCACCTGGGACAATGGGCACATGATCGATGCGCGGCGGCTGCGAATCCTCCGTGCGGTGGCCGACCACCGCACCGTGACCGCGGCCGCCGCCGCGTTGTACCTGACGCCCTCCGCCGTCTCCCAGCAGCTCGCCGCCCTGGAACAGGAGACCGGCCACCGCCTCGTCGAACGCGGGGCACGCGGTGCCCGGCTCACCGCCGCCGGGGAGATCCTGCTCAGCCACACCAACCTGGTCCTCGCCCAGCTGGAGCGGGCCGAGGCGGAGCTGGCCGACTACAGCGCGGGCATCGCCGGTACGGTCACGGTCGCCGCGTTCGCCACCGGCATCGGCCTCGTCCTCGCCCCCACCCTCACCGAGCTGGCCCGCACCGCGCCCGGCATCCGGGTCAAGGTCCAGGACGCGGAGGGCGACGCCAGCGTGCCGATGGTGCTGGACCGGCAGGTGGACGTGGCGGTCGCCGTCGAATACCGGGGCGCGCCCGCCGAGGACGACCGCCGGCTCACCCGCGTCCCGCTGTACTCGGAGCCGTTCGACGCGGTGCTCCCGGTGGGCCACCGCCTCGCCGGCCAGGTCCAGGTGGCGGTCGCCGACCTGGCGAAGGACCCGTGGATCGGTCCTTACCCGGGCAACCCCTGCCATGACGTGGTGGTCCTGGCCTGCGAGTACGCCGGTTTCGCCCCGCGCCTGGACCACTCGTCGGACGACTTCCACGCGGTGGTCGCCCTGGCCGGGGCGGACGCCGGGGTGGCGCTGGTGCCCCGCTCCGCGCTGCGCGGGATGGAGCTGACCGGGGTCGTCGTCCGCCCGGTCGAGGGCAGCGCCCCCACCCGCCGGGTCTTCGCGGCCGTACGCCAGGGGGCCGAGGGCCATCCGCTGATCCGGCCGGTGCTGGACGCGATGGAGGCGGTGGCCGTACGCGAGGCGGGGCTGGCCGCCCGGGCCTGACCCCAGGGCGCCAGTACACCCAGTCCTGGCCTGAGGGCTCCGGGCCCCCGCTCAGGCAACCCGAGGCACCGACCGTCGGAGCCTGCGCCACCGCCGCCCCGACGGACCCGCTCCCGGCGCCCCCGGGTCGTAGGCGATCTGCCAGCAGACCAGCGCCACCAGGATCCAGATCGTCGCCCAGGCCGGCAGCGCCGCCCCGAGCGGGGCCAGCGCGATCGACACCGCCACGCACGGCACCGCCCAGCCCAGCAGCCAGATCCGGTCGGACCGGTCCGCGAGCGGCAGCGCCGCCACCAGACCGGCCGCGAAATACCCGGCCATCGCCCCGCACAGCAGCCAGTGCTGGCCCTTCGGCAGCACGTCGTCGACATGCGCGACCGCCGAACCCAACGCCGTGGCCAGCGCGACCAGGAAGCCGGTCATCACCGCGTGCAGCAGCATCGCCAGCCTCGGCGCGAGCGCTCCCTTGCGCAGGTGGGGGATGCCGTTGGTGCCGTAGAGCAGGCTCAGCGTGCAGATCGCGGCCAGCAGCCCGAACGCCCCGAGGCCGGTGGCGGCGAGCGGCCCGTCCCAGCCGTCGCGCTCGGACGCCGCGTCGATGATCTGGATGACGCCCTCGCCCAGCACGATGATCACGTACAGCCCGAGGCGTTCGCCCATGTGCGCGGCGTCGATCCGTGACTCGCCGAGCCGGGGCGGTTCGGCGACCGGACCGTGTGCGGGGCCCGGCGGCGGGCGGCCGTCGCGGCGACGCGCGGCCCGCTCGCCCGCCCGCCGCAGGGTGCGCTCGCGGGTGGAGACCAGCAGGGTGACGATGTCCAGCGCGATGCCGAGCGCCCAGAGCCAGTAGCGCAGCGGGGTGTCCACGAAGAGCGAGACGAGCCACGGCACCGCGCCCGCGCCGAACTGGGCCAGCGGCCAGTCCACCACGATGCTGCCCCGCCGCCAGACCTGGCCCGCCTGCCACCGCAGCGCCACATAGGCGATGACGAAGGCGGTCGCGTGGCTCGACTGGACCGTGTGCACGGAGGCGGCCATCACGGCCATGCCGAACATCGCGATCAGCAGCGTACGGACCCGGGTCTCGGAGGCCGCGATGTCCCCGTAGACGGCGAACCCGGCCCAGGTGGTCCAGAAGGCCAGGTAGACCACCGCGTACAGGGCGAGGTCCGCCGGCTCGGGGCCGTCGTGCAGCAGACGGGCCAGCTGGCCCGCCCCGGCGACGACGACGAGGTCGAAGAACAGCTCGTTCCAGCCGGCGTGCCGCTCGGCCGGTGCGGCGCTCACCGTGGACTCCTTGGCCTCCATGGACCCATGGTCGTCAAAGGGCGTTCGGCCGCGCCTCGGCTGTGGGCCGAATGCCGACTGCCGACGCCCCCGGCGGTCCGGACCAGGGGCGTCGGCCCTCACGACGGGAGTGCGGCGGGCCGGGAGCCGGCCGGTTCCGCCGGGGGCTCCGCCCGGCCCGTACCCCGCAGCCAGGCGATGGAGAAGAGACCCGCCGCGGCCATGACGACGGCCGCGCCGACCGCCGCGAAGCTCATCCCGCGGGTGAAGGCGTCGCGCGCGGCCGTCAGTACGGCATCGGCGGTCTCGCCGGGCAGCCGGGCCGCCGCGGCCGTCGCGCCGCCCAGCGTCTCGCGTACGGCTTCGGCGTGCGGCATCCCGGCGGGCAGGGCGTCGGCCATCTCCCGGCTGTAGACCGCCGCGCCGATGGATCCGAGGACGGCCATCCCCAGCGCTCCGCCGAGCTCCTGCCCCGACTCCAGCACGGCCGCGGCCGAACCGGCACGCTCCGGTGGCGCCGCGCCGAGGGCGAGTTCGTTGGCGAGGGCCATCGCGGCGACCAGACCTCCCGCGTAGACGGCGGCGCCGGTCAGGGCGAACCAGAGCGCCGAGTCGGCCCGCACCTGGGTCATCCACAGAAGCCCGCAGGCGGAGACGAGGAAGCCGCCGCCCATGACGTACGCGCGGTCGACGCGCTGGGCGAGCGCGGCCGCCACCGGAGCCGCGACGGCCGCGCCGACGGCCGGCACCAGACTCCACAGGGCGGCCCGGAACGGGTGCAGACCGAGGACGGACTGCAGGTACTGGGTGAGGAAGACGGCCATCCCCACGGTGGCGAACATCGCCAGGAGATTGGCGAACACCGGGCCGCCGAACGTACGCCGCCCGGGCAGGCCGAGGTCGGTGTTAGCCGGCCGGCTGGAGCAGATCCCACCGGTTGCCGTACAGGTCCTCGAAGACCGCGACCGAGCCGTACGTCTCGTGGCGCGGCTCCTCCAGGAAGCGCACCCCGGCCGCGCGCATCCGCGCGTGCTCGGCCGCGAAGTCCTCGGTGTGCAGGAAGAAGCCGACCCGGCCGCCCGTCTGCGACCCCACCGCTCCGGCCTGCGCCTCGTCCTTCGCCCGGGCCAGCAGCAGCCCCGTGCCGTCCGCCGCCCCGCGCGGGCGCACCACCACCCAGCGGGTGCCGTCGCCCCAGTCGGTGTCCTCCACCAGTTCGAAGCCGAGCGCGTCGCGGTAGAACGCGAGCGCCTCGTCGTAGTCGCGGACGACCAGGGTGACCAGGGCGATGTGGGACATGGGGGGCCTTTCGGAAGCTCCAGGGCGGCGAGGGTCCGGGAGCGATGACGTTATACGTAACACTAGCGCTTCGGTCCCCGGCCGCCGGGCACAATGCGCCGCATGGACTTCGTGGACGCTACGAGCACCGGCGGCCGGGCCGCGCTGAACGACCGGGCCCGCGCCCTCGCGGACACCGGACAACGGCGCATCCTCGGGATCGCGGGCCCGCCCGGTGCCGGGAAGTCCACTCTGGCGGACCGGCTGGTCGCGGCCCTGGACGGACGCGCCGCGCTCGTCCCGATGGACGGCTTCCATCTGGCCGCCGCCGAGCTGGACCGCCTCGGCCGCGCCGACCGCAAGGGCGCGCCCGACACCTTCGACGCGGCCGGGTACGCGGCCCTGCTGCGGCGGCTGCGGTCGCCGGACCCGGTGCACGCGGTCTACGCCCCGGCCTTCGACCGGTCCCTGGAGGAGCCGGTCGCCGGGTCGCTGCCCGTCCCGCCGGACGTCCCGCTCGTCGTCACCGAGGGCAACTACCTGCTGTACGACGACGGGCCCTGGGCCCCGGTGCGCGGACTGCTGGACGAGGTGTGGTTCCTGGATCTCGACCCGGAGGTCCGGGTGCGTCGACTTGTCGACCGGCATGTGCACCACGGCAGGCTCCGGCGCGACGCGGAGGAGTGGGTGGCCCGGTCCGACGAGGTGAACGCCCGGCTGGTCGAGCGGGGCCGCGACCGGGCGGACCTGGTCGTGCGGCTGCCCGACGGGCGACGGTCGACGGCGGCCGAGGTCTGACGGTGACCGGCGCGACCGACGGCCGGTGGCGACCGAGGTCTGACGGCGACCAGCCACCAGCCACCGGCCACCGGCCAGGCACGCCGGGCCGGAAGCCGGTCGCGGACACGCCGAGCCCTGACACGCGGCCCGAAGTCGGTCGCGTACCCCCCGCCCGGCGGGCAGGATGCTGTGTGCCGTGTCGCACCGCCAGGAGGTCCTGATGTCGAGCCCGAGCCCCTTCGTCCAGCCGTCCGCTCCGCCCGCGCCCTTCACCGTCGGCGACTACCGGGCCCGGATGGCACGGGCCGCCGAGTCCGCCGCCGAGGCCGGGCTCGCCGGGGTGATCGTCGCGCCGGGCCCCGACCTCGTCCACCTCACCGGCTACCGCCCCGTGAGCACCGAGCGCCTCACCCTCCTCGTGCTGCGGGCCGGCCACGACCCGGTGCTGGTGGTGCCTACCCTGGAGGCCCCCGACGCGGCCGCCGCCACCGGGGCGCCCGCGCTGACCCTGCGGGACTGGACCGACGGCAAGGACCCGTACGAGGTGACCGCCCCGCTGCTGGCGGCCGAGGGCCGCTTCGGCGTCAGCGACAACGCCTGGGCGATGCATCTGCTGGGCCTCCAGCGGCAGTTGCCCGGCACCTCCTACACCGCGCTCACCGAAGCCCTGCCGATGCTCCGCGCGGTGAAGGACACCGCCGAGCTGGAACGGCTCGCCGCCGCCGGGGCCGCCGCCGACGCCACGTACGAGGAAATCCTCAAGGTGCGCTTCTCCGGCCGCCGGGAGGTCGACGTGGCCATGGATCTCGCCGCGCTGCTGCGGGAGTTCGGGCACTCCCAGGTGGACTTCACCGTCGTCGGATCCGGCCCCAACGGGGCCAACCCGCACCACGAGGCGGGCGAACGCACCATCGAGCGAGGCGACATGGTCGTCCTCGACTTCGGCGGCCTGAAGCACGGCTACGGCTCCGACACCTCCCGTACCGTCCACGTCGGCGAGCCCACCGCCGAGGAGCAGCGGGTCCACGACATCGTCCGCGAGGCCCAGCAGGCGGGCTGCGCCGCCGTCCGGCCCGGTGTCGCCTGCCAGGAGATCGACCGGGCCGCGCGCGCGGTGATCACCGAGTTCGGCTACGGCGACCGGTTCATCCACCGCACCGGCCACGGCATCGGCGTCACCACCCACGAGCCGCCCTACATGATCGAGGGCGAGGAGCAGCCGCTCGTCCCCGGCATGTGCTTCTCCGTGGAGCCGGGCATCTACCTCCCCGGCCGCTTCGGGGTCCGGATCGAGGACATCGTGGCGGTCACCGAGGACGGCGGGCGGCGGCTCAACACCACCGCCCGCGAACTGGCCGTCGTGGAGTAGGAGCAGGAGCGCGGATGAGGGAGTTCAGTCGTCCGCCAGCACCACGCACGACTCCGGCGGCAGGTGCAGCACCCCGTCAGGCCCCGGCGCCTCGACCGGCTCCCAGGCCGCCAACACCCTGCCGCCGGAGCGGCGGTGGCGTCCGAGGCCGAGCGGGATCGCGGCCGGCTCGTCCGCCAGGTTCACCACGACCCGCAGATCCCCCCTGCGGTAAGCGAACCACCGCGCGTCCTCGTCGAACGCGGTCTTCACCGCCGCCAGGTCGGGATCGTGCAGATCGGGCAACGTGCGCCGCAGCGCGATCAGTTCGCGGTACCAGGCGAGCAGGCGTGCGTGCGGTTCACGCTCCGGCTCGGACCAGTCGAGGCAGGACCGGTCCCGGGTCGCCGGGTCCTGCGGGTCGGGGATCTCCTCCTCCGCCCAGCCGTGCGCCCCGAACTCCCGCCGCCTGCCGTTGCGTACGGCCTCGGCCAGCTCCCGATCCGTGTGGTCGGTGAAGAACTGCCACGGGGTGCGCGCCCCCCACTCCTCGCCCATGAACAGCATCGGGGTGAAGGGCCCGGTCAGCACGAGCGCGGCGGCGCACGCCTGGAGGCCGGGGGAGAGGGAGGAGGCAAGCCGGTCGCCCAGCGCCCGGTTGCCGATCTGGTCGTGCGTCTGCGCGTACCCGACGAAGCGGTGCGCCGGGGTGCGGGACACGTCGACCGGGCGGCCGTGGGTGCGGCCCCGGAAGCTGGACCACGTCCCGTTGTGGAAGAACGCCGACGTCACCGTCTTGGCGAGGGCGGCCAGCGGGGCGCGGGCGAAGTCGGCGTAGTAGCCCTGGGACTCGCCGGTGAGCGCGGTGTGCAGGGCGTGGTGGAAGTCGTCGTTCCACTGGGCGTGCAGCCCGAGGCCGCCCGCCGGGCGCGGGGTCGTGGTGCGCGGGTCGCAGAGGTCGGACTCGGCGATCAGCCCGAGCGGCCGGCCCAGCTCCACCGCCAGCGCGTCCACCGCCGCCGACAGCTCCTCCAGGAAGGTGAGCGCCCGGGTGTCGGCCAGTGCGTGCACCGCGTCGAGCCGCAGCCCGTCCAGCCGGTAGTCGCGCAGCCAGGCCAGGGCGCTCCCCAGCAGGAACGCCCGCACCTCGTCCGAGCCCGGCGCGTCCAGGTTGACCGCCGCGCCCCACGGGGTGTGGTGGGTGTCGGTGAAGTACGGACCGAAGGCGGGCAGGTAGTTGCCGGAGGGGCCCAGATGGTTGTGGACGACGTCCAGGACCACCCCGAGCCCGAGCCCGTGCGCTGTGTCGACAAAGCGTTTAAGGCCCTCCGGCCCGCCGTACGGCTCGTGCACCGCCCACAGCGAGACGCCCTCGTACCCCCAGCCGTTGACCCCCGGGAACGGGCACACCGGCATCAGCGACACATGGGTGACCCCCAGCTCCGCCAGATGGCCCAACCGGGCCGCCGCCGCGTCGAACGTGCCCTCCGGCGTGTACGTCCCCACGTGCAGCTCGTACAGCACCGCCCGGTTCAGCCGGCGCCCCGCCCACCCGTTGCGCCAGGCGTACGCCTCCTGGTCGACGACCGCGCTCGGACCGTCGGGCCCGTCCGGCTGCCGCCGCGAACGGGGGTCCGGCAGGAGGGGCCCGTCGTCCACCCGGAAGCCGTACCGGTCCCCGTCCGAGGCCTCCGCCCGAGCCGTCCACCACCCCTCGCGCTCCGCGTCACGCTCCATGGGGGACCGGACGTCCGCCGCCTCCAGCACGACCGAGTCCGCGTCGGGGGCCCACACCTCGAACTGCATCCACCACTCCTCGTCCCTGGGCGGGGCGCGCGGTCGCCCGGGGCCCGGGCTCCACGATCCTCGCGACAGGCTCTGTTGCCGCCCGCCACCGGCGATTAAGGTCTGGTCCTGATCATTGCCCGGCGAGGCGCCCGCTCATACGGATTCCCACGTACGGCTGCTGGAGGCCGCGATGTCCCTGCCGATCTTCCCGCCCGGCTTCCTCTGGGGAGCCTCCGCCTCCGCGTTCCAGACCGAGGGGGCGGTGGACGCGGACGGCAAGGGCCCCTCGGGCTGGGACGCCTTCGCCGCGCTGCCCGGCCGGATCAAGGACGGCACCGACACCACCCGGGGCACCGGCTTCCACGCCCGCTACCGCGAGGACGTCGCCCTGCTGGCCGGGCTCGGCGCCGACGCCTTCCGGTTCTCCGTCAGCTGGCCCCGCGTGGTGCCCGGCGGCAGCGGGGCCGTCAACGCCGACGGGCTCGACTTCTACGACCGGCTCGTCGACGAACTGTGCGCCCACGGCATCACCCCCGCCCCGACCCTCTACCACTGGGACACCCCGCTCCCGCTGGAGGAGGCGGGCGGCTGGCTCGACCGGGACACCGCCTACCGCTTCGCCGAGTACGCCGGCATCGTCGCCGAACGCCTCGCCGACCGGGTCCCCATGTGGATCACGATCAACGAACCCGCCGAGGTCACCCTCCTCGGCTACGCCCTGGGCGAGCACGCCCCCGGCCGCACCCTCCTGTTCGACGCCCTGCCCGCCGCCCACCACCAGCTCCTCGCCCACGGCCTCGCCGTCCGCGCCCTGCGCGCGGCGGGCGCCGACAACATCGGGGCCGCCTTCTCGCACGCCCCGGTCTGGACGGCCGGGGACAGCGAGGAGGACCGCTTCGGCGCGGAGCTGTACGACACGCTCACCAACTGGCTCTTCGCCGACCCCGTCCTCACCGGCCGCTACCCGGACGACGGCCTCGCCGCCCTGATGCCGGGCCCGGTCGCCGAGGACCTGAAGGTCATCTCCACCTTGCTCGACTGGTACGGCATCAACTACTACAACCCGACCCTCGTCGGCGCCCCCCGACCGGAGGCCCTGGAAACCTTCTCCGGCTTCACCATGCCCGCCGAACTCCCCTTCGGCATACGCGAGATCGAGGGGTACGAGAAGACCGGCTTCGGCTGGCCCGTCGTCCCCGAGGGCCTCACCGAGATCGTCACCACCCTGCACACCCGCTACGGCGACCGCCTCCCGCCGCTCTACATCACGGAGAACGGCTGCGCCCTGGAGGAACCGCACGCCGACGACCGCCGGATCGCCTACCTGGAGAGCCACCTCACCGCCCTGCGCGCGGCGATGGACGCCGGGGTGGACGTACGCGGCTACTTCACCTGGTCGCTGACCGACAACGTGGAGTGGACGGAAGGGGCGTCGCAGCGGTTCGGCCTGGTCCACATCGACTACGAGACCCTGACCCGTACGCCGAAGGCCTCGTACGCCTGGTACCGCGACCTGATCCGCGCACAGAAGACACAGAAACAGACGACACAGAAGCGGAACCCGGCGGTCGAGGGGGCTTACGCGGCACCCCCCGAGTGATCAATACTTCCCGCCATGGTCGCTTCATGGTGGTCCCGGGCCCGGCTGGGGATCTTCGTTCACTGGACACCCGCATCCGTCCCCGGCTGGGCCCCGCCCTACGTCCCCGCCGCCGAACTCCCGGCGGCGGGACGGCGTGCGCCGCTGGGCTGGACCTCGTACGCGGAGTGGTACGAGAACGCGCTCCGCTTCCCGGGCTCCCCGGGCGCCGCCCACCACCGCGCCACCTACGGGAACCGCCCCTACACGGACTTCGGCCGCGACTTCGAGGACGGGCTCGCCGGCTGGGACCCGGCCGCCTGGGCCCGCTCCTTCCGTGAGGCGGGGGCCGGATACGCCGTCCTCGTCACCAAGCACCACGACGGGTTCTGCCTCTGGCCCTCGGAGACGGAGAACCCGCACCGCACCGGCTGGCACACCACCCGGGACGTCGTCGGCGAGTTCACCGAAGCCGTACGGGCCGAGGGCCTGCGCTTCGGCGTCTACTACTCCGGCGGGCTCGACTGGACCTTCGACGACCGGCCCATCGGCACGGCGGCCGACATGTTCTCCGCCGTCCCGCGCGGACGCTACCCCGCCTACGCCGACGCGCAGATGCGGGAGCTGATCCGCCGCTACCGGCCCGACATCCTCTGGAACGACATCGCCTGGCCCGCCCCCGCCGACGAGATCCGCTCACTCGTCGACTTCTACCGCTTCACCGTCCCGCACGGCGTCGTCAACGACCGCCTGCTGCCCTACGCACCGCACTGGCGGGGCCTGGGCCTGCCGGGCGCGAAGGCGCTGTACAACTGGTGGGACCGCCGGACGGTGGCGCAGGGCGAGGGCTTCGTCCCGCGCACACCGCCCGTCTTCGACTTCCGTACGCCGGAGTACGCCCGCTACGAGGGCTCCGACCCGTACGAGATCACCCGGGGCGTCGACCACAGCTTCGGCTACAACCGCAACTCCGGCCCGGACGCCTTCATCGACCGCGCGACCCTGACCTCACTGGTCCGCGACACGGCGGCCGACGGCGGGAACGTGCTGCTCAACGTGGGGCCGCGCGGGGAGGACGCGACGATCCCCGCCGAGCAGCGGCTCCGCCTGGAGTGGCTGGCCGAGGAGGCCGGCGCCCTCACGCCAGATGGACCCACTCCTGGATGACCGGGTATCCGGCGCGGGCGAACGCGGCGGCCATCGGCGCGTTCCCCTGGTCCGTGGCACCCGCGACGAACTCGGCGCCCTGCTCGACCAGGAAGCGGGTGCACTCCACCAGAAGGTCGTAGCCGTAGCCGTGCCCGCGCACCTCGGGCACGACCCCGATGAAGCCGACGCAGGGCCCCGACGGGTTGTGCGCGGGCACCTGGATGCCCGCCACCTCCCCGTCCGGGGTGTACGCGAGCCGCCACCACTCCCTCGGCGAGGGGCACCAGTGGAAGAACTCCAACTCCTCGCGCGCCGCCGCCTCCAGACCGCCGGGGCCCTCGATGGCCTTGCGGGCGTGGGCGTCCAGCGTGGCCGAGTGCACCCGGCGCAGCACATCGAGGATGACCTCGTCGTCCGGCTCCGGGCGGTAGGTGAGCCGGCCCGTCCGCTCGGGCAGGGGGCAGCCGGGGGTCCAGCGGTAGCGGTAGCGCTCGACCAGCGGCTTCATCCCGGCGGCCGTCGCGGCGGCGACCCGCTCCTCGACGGCGGCCCGCACCGCCGGATCGTCCCGCCATCCGGCGGGCGCGATCAGCTCGTACTCCTTGTCGAACGGGGCGCGGCGCAGGAGTTCGGCGCCCGCCTCCGCCTCGCCGTCCGCGAAGTCGAACCAGTTGAGGACGACGGGCTGGGTGTCCTCGGGCCCGCCCCACCAGGCGGCCCTGGCGACCACCTTGCCGTCGCGCAGGGCGACCCAGGTCCAGTCGGGGCGGTACTCGCCGCCGTCGGCGGTCGAGGTGTAGTGGTGGCCGAAGGCGGCCCGGCCGACGAAGGGGCTGTCCTGGAACGTGGTGAAGAGTGCGGCGTCGCTCGGCGTGAGCGCGCGGATGACCAGCTCGGTCATGAAGGTGTCCTCCGGGACGGAATGCCGCGCTCCCGGTCAGACGAGGTCCGACACCGCCCGGTGGACGGGACGGGAGCGCGAGAGGGAGTTACTGCGGGTGGTGGTGCGGCTGTCGGCGCGCATGTCTCTCGCCTCCTTCCACGACGGGCGTCGGATGTCGAAGCAGACCGTAGCCGCCGCCGACGCCCGCCGTCCACCGCATATCCGGAAAGCCGTTGGGGATCCGCCCCCGTCCTGGTCCTAGCCCTCGGCCTGACCCTTCTCCACGTCCCACACCATGGTGAACGCCCGCTCGAAGTTGACGTACCCGAGCCGCTCGAAGGACGTCGCCATCGGTACGTTGCCGAGGTCGGTCGCCGCCCGGATCCGCTCCACGCCCTCGGCCGCCAGCACCCGGGTGCCCTCGGCGAGGAGATCGTCGATGTACCCCTGGCCGCGCCGGGTGGGCAGCACCCCGATGTACGCGATGATCGGGTGGTAGTTGTTGCGCGAGGGGATCACGAAGCCGACCGGTTCGCCGGTGGGCAGTTCGGCTATTCGCCACCAGGCCACCGGGGTCGCATAGCCCGCCAACTTCTTGTTGTAGTGCTTCTCGGCCGCCGCGCGGGTGTCGAGGCCGGACGCCAGGTCCTCCTGCCCGCGGGCGTCGGGGGTGCCTCCATCACCGGCGTCATCAGCGCCAGCAGATCCTCCCGGCCGGTGACCGGGCGGAACACCAGCCGCCCGGAGTCCTCCGGCACCGGCGTACCGGCCCGCCACTCCAGCCGCAGCCGCTCCACCAGCATCCGCGCCCCGGTCGCCTCCGCCGCCGCGATCCGGGCCCCGACGGCCTCCCGGACCGCCGGGTCCTCGCGCCAGTCCGGCGGGACGAACCGCCCGTACTCGGGCCGCTGCGCACCCGGTCGGAACCACAGCAGCCGTCGCCGTCTCCAGCAGCCGGACGCCGATCCCGACCCGCTCCGGGGCGGGCAGCGCGTCGTCCAGGTCGAAGAAGTCCAGCGCCAGCGGCTCGCCGCCCGGCGCGTTCGTCCACCAAGCGGCCCTGGCGACGACCCGCTCGCCGTCCAGGGCGACCCACATCCACTCCGGGAGGCGGCGCCCGGCGGCGAGGTCGTCGGCCAGCTCGTGGTCGAGTACGTACGAAAGGCGGCGGAACAGGTCGAGTTCGCCGGGCCCGGACAGCGGACGGGTCGTCAGGCGGGATGGCGCAGGGGGCACACGGTCTCCTCGTGACGGGGAGCGGCAGACCCTAGCAAGGGGCCCGGCGGCCGTCGCGCGATAAAGCGGCGCAGGTCAGCGCGGGAGGAAACACGGCCTCGTCTGGACACTCCGGGCCCTTCGGCCCGACAATCGTCGACGTGACATCCTCCTTCGAGTTCCACACGAGTGCCGCGCGGCTGTCGGACGCCCAGCGCGACCGTGTCGTCGGCGTGCTCAGAGAAGGTGCCGCACAGGGCAAGCTGTCGCACGACACCTTCATGCGCCGCATGGAACTCGCCCTCGTCGCCCGTCGCCCGGAGGAGCTGGCGGCCCTCACCGCCGATCTGGAGAGCGGCGGCCGCTGGTCGACGGGGCTGGTCCGCGCGGTGGGCGGGATCTCCGCCTTCCCCGGGCGGCTGCGCCGCGCCTGGCAGACCGAGCGGCTCCCCAAGCTGCTGCTCCCCGCGCCCGGCCCGTATCCGCTGCTGATCGGCCGCGACCCGGCGAACGGGCTGCGCCTCAACCACGAGACGGTCTCCCGTCTGCACGCCGAACTCTCCGGGCAGAACGGCCGCTGGGTGCTGCGCGACCTCGGCTCCACCAACGGCACCTGCGTCAACGGCCAGCGGCTCGTCGGCTCCATCCCGGTGCGCGACGGCGACCAGGTGAGCTTCGGCCGGATGAGCTTCCGCCTGACCGCCCCGGACCGCCTTCCGGCGCAGCTGTCCCGCCCGCAGGACCGCCTGCCCGAACTGCCCCCGCACGCACCCCCGCCGTCCGCCGCCGCCCCGCCCCAGCTCCCGCCGCACGCCCCCGAACCCCTGTCGGACGGGCCCGGCCGCCCGCAGCCCGGCTCCGACCGCCCGCCGCAGGGGCCCGGCCTCCCGCCCGGCTGATTCAGGATTCAGGCCTTCCGCCGCAGAATCCGGGCGTCCCGTCTGTCCGGGTGTCTGCCTCCAGAGCGGCGAACCCTCACCCGAACGGCCGTACGCCGACTGCGGCGCGCCCCCGTCGGTGGTCCGCTGAGAGGACGCGCGCCGACCACCGGCGCACCGACTCCAGGGGGTGCGGGATGCCGGTCGACCGCCCCGACGCCCTGCCCGCCGCCCGTCGTCCGCACCGGCTCTCGGGCGGCCTGCCGGGCCTGCTGGCACCGGGGGCCACGACGGATCCCTACCGGCTGCGCCTGTACCGCCTGCTGCGCACCGACTACCCCCTCGGCTACGACCCGGCCCTCGGCGCCTGGCTGCTGAGCCGGTACGGGGATGTGGCCCTGGCCCTCACGGATCCCCGGTTCACCGGCTATCCGCACGACGGGGCCCCGCGCGGCCGGGCCCCCGTCCCGCTCGGCCTCTGCCGGGGCAGCCTGGTCTGCGGCCCGCTCACCGTGCCGTGGAGCACCGCCGCCCCCGCCGTCGAGCGGACGGCGTACGTCCTGGCCCGCCGGATCGCCGGGCGCGACCGGGCGGATCTGGTCGCCGACTTCTGCCGGTGGCTGCCCGCCGGGGCCGCCGCCGCCGCGGCCGGGCTCGCCCACCCGGACCTGAGCGCCCTGCACCGGGGCGCCCGCCATCGGCGTGCCCTCACGGGAGCCGGTGACTGCACCGGGTCCACCGCGCTCCGCGAGCACGCCCTCGCCTCGTTCCTCGCGAACATGCTCGACGACCCCGACCTGCTGGCCGCCGCGACCGCCGGAGCAGCGCGCGGCGATGGCTCCGGGTCGCTGATCGGGCGGGCCTGGGCCGAGACGCTGCGCCGCGATCCGCCCGTCCAGATCGTGCTGCGCCGCACCCGCACCGAGGTCGCCGTCAGTGGCGGCACGCTCCCCGCCGACGCACCCGTCGCCTGCCTCATCGGCGCGGCGGGCCGCGACCCGGCCCGGTTCGCCGCACCCGACCGGTTCGACCCGCTGCGCGCCGACGGCGACCCGCTGCTCATCGGTCCGGCCGGCTGCCCCGCCGCCCTCCTCGGCAGGCTGGAGGCCGAACACGGCCTGCGCGCCCTGCTGACGGCGATGCCCGGGATCCGCTGGGCCGACGGCTTCCGCCCGGTGGCGGGCGGGCTTCTCACCCGCGGGCCGCGCGCCCTGCTCGTACGCCCGTCCTGAGGGCGGGAGCGCGGGCCGCCCGCGCACGCCCCGGGCGGGCACCTCCCCGGCGACGCGCGGCCGCTCTCCGGGGCCTGCTCCTCAGCCGCCCACCCGCCGCAGCAGCGCCACCGGCCGTTCGGCGAACAGTTCGCCGGCCGCCACCGTGCCCCCCGTGAACTCCCGGCCGGGCGACGCCGACAGCACATTCCGCCACGGGCCCCCGTCCGGCAGTTCCAGCACCGTGTCCCGCCAGCCCCCGCTCTCGGCCAGCCGCAGCGACAGACGGGTCACCGCCGTGACCACCTCGCCCGAGCGGCAGAAAGCCAGCAGATGCGGGGCGGCCGGGCCCGTCGCCGTCAGCGGTGCGTACGTCCCGGACTCGCCGAACAAGCCCGGCAGTTCGCGGCGCAGCCCCAGCGCGGTCGCCGTCAGTGCCTGCTTCTCGTCCGGAACGTCCGGCCGCCGGAACGGCCGCCGGTTGTCCGGGTCGACCAGGGCCAGGTACTCGCTCTCCGTGCCCTGGTAGAGATCCGGCACTCCCGGCATCGTCAGGTGCACCAGCGCCGCCCCCAGCACCTGGGCCCGGACATGCGGGGCGAGCGCGTCCGCGAACTCGGCGATCAGCCTCCGGGGCGCGCCCTCCCCGCGCCCCGGCCCGGCCGCGACGAAGTCCGACACCGCGCGCTCGTAGGCCGGGTCCGACTCCGTCCAGCTGGTGAAAAGCCCCGCCTCGCGCACCGCCTTCAGCAGTGCGGGCTCCAGCCGCCCGCCCAGCTCGTCGGGCGGCAGCTCCGCGCAGCCGTACGCCGACTGCCAGGCCGCCCAAGCCAGTTGCGGGTCCGGGGCGGCGACCGGCGTCGCCGCCGTCAGCTCCGCCATCAGCTCCGCCCACCGCTCCGGGCACTGCGACAGCACCGCGATCCGGGCCCGGACGTCCGCGCTGCGCTTCGTGTCGTGCGTGGTCAGGACCGTGCCGGTGGCGGGCCAGTCGCGGGCGATCCGGGCGGCGAAGGAGTGGAACTCCTCCGGTGACACGGCGGGTTGCCCCGGGTCGCCACCCACCTCGGTGGCCGAGATCAGCGGGACGTACCGGTAGAACGCGGTGTCCTCCTCCGACTTGGCGTGCAGCGCGGACGCGGTCTGGGCGAACCGGGCACAGAACGCCGCCTGTTCCTCCCCGCCACCCAGCCTGCCGAGCGCCAGATCCCGTACGACGTCGACGGCCGCCGCCTCCTCCGGCACGGAGAACACCGTCTTCGCGTCCCGCACCGCCGTATCGGTCAGCGTCTCCTCGGCGATCCGGGTCGGCGGCTCGCCCGCCGTGACGTACGGCCGGTAGACCGGGATGCGCACGAGCAGTTCCCGGATCGCGGTCCGCAGCGCCCACGGGGCGTGGTCCCGCAGCGCCGGGTCCCGGTCGCAGATCGCGGCCGCCAGCCGGGTCAGCCACGCGGTCTCGGCGGCCAGTTCGTGCGTCGCCACCCGGTACGCGGCCCGGCGCACCGTCGCCGTCCAGTCACCACCCCGGTCGCCGGGCGGGCCCGCGAACTCCCGGTAGTGGCCGACCAGTTCCTCCGCCCCGGACGGGTCGGTGAACAGCCCGTCGATCCGGTGCAGGGCGTCGTACCCGGTGGTGCCCGCGACCGCCCACTCCGCCGGGAGGTGCTCGTCGCCGGTGAGGATCTTCTCCACCACCGTCCAGCGCCCGCCGGTGGCCTCGTTCAGCCGCTCCAGATAGGCGGCGGGGGCGGCGAGACCGTCGGGGTGGTCGATGCGCAGCCCGTCGAGGACGCCGTCGCGGAGCAGTTCGAGGACCTTGGCGTGGGTGTCCTCGAAGACCTCCGGATGCTCGACGCGGACCCCGATCAGCTCCGGCACGGTGAAGAACCGCCGGTAGTTCAGCTCGGTGCGGGCCAGCCGCCACCAGCCGAGCCGGTAGTGCTGCTCCTCCAGCAGCTCGGGCAGCGGGAGGTCCGCCGTGCCGGCCCGGAGCGGGAACTCCAGGTCGTGGTAGCGCAGCACCTCCCCGTCCACGGCCAGGTGCTCCAGCTCCTGGCCGAGCGGCCCGGCGAGCACCGGCAGGAGCACCTGGTCCCCGCCCGCCGCCCAGTCGATGTCGAACCAGTGGGCGTACGGGGAGGCCGCGCCCTCGCGCAGCACCTCCCACAGCCGGCGGTTGTGCCGGGGCGAGGCGGCCATGTGGTTGGGCACGATGTCCAGGACCAGCCCGAGCCCGTGCTCCCGGGCGGCCGAGGCCAGCGACCGCAGCCCCTCCTCACCGCCCAGCTCGGCCCGGACCCGGCTGTGGTCGACCACGTCGTACCCGTGGGTGGAGCCGGGGACCGCCTCCAGGACGGGGGAGAGGTGGAGGTGCGAGACGCCGAGCGCGGCGAGATACGGCACGGCCTTCTCGGCGGCGGCGAACGGGAAGTCGGGCTGGAGCTGAAGCCGGTACGTGGCGGAGGGCGTCATGGACTTCTACGTACCCCGCCCGGGGCGATCTGTGTCACCCCGGGCGGGACGCTCACCCTCGTCGCCCTCAGGCGGGACGCTTCAGCACGGTCAGGCTGCGCCCGATCAGGGTCACCTGCTCGCCCTCGGCCACCTTCGGCCCCGTGCCGGGCGGCACCCCGTCGGGGACCGCCGTGTCGACGACGACCTGCCACTGCTCTCCGTGGGCGACCGGGACGGCGAAGTCCAGCGTCTCGGCGCTCGCGTTGAACATCAGCAGGAACGAGTCGTCGGAGATCCGCTCGCCGCGTGGCCCGGGCTCGGAGATCGCATGGCCGTTCAGGAACACGGTCAGTGCCTTGGCATGGGCCGCCTGCCAGTCCTCCTGGGTCATCTCCTCGCCGTCGGGCGTGAACCACGCGATGTCGGACAGGTCGTCGTGCGTGCCCTCCACCGGCCGTCCGTGGAAGAAGCGGCGGCGCCGGAAGACCGGGTGGTCGCGGCGCAGCCACACCATGGCCCGGGTGAACTCCAGCAGGGTGGACGCCGGGGCGTCGGCCGGCTCGTTGGGATCGGGCCAGTGCACCCAGGCCAGCTCGTTGTCCTGGCAGTAGGCGTTGTTGTTGCCCTTCTGCGTACGGGCGAACTCGTCGCCGTGGCTCAGCATCGGCACGCCCTGCGACAGCATCAGCGTGGCGATGAAGTTCCGCATCTGGCGGGCCCGCAGCTCCAGGATCTCCGGATCGTCGGTCTCGCCCTCGGCGCCGCAGTTCCACGAGCGGTTGTGGCTCTCGCCGTCCCGGTTGTCCTCGCCGTTGGCGTCGTTGCGCTTCTCGTTGTACGAGACCATGTCGTGCAGCGTGAAGCCGTCATGGCAGGTGGTGAAGTTGATCGAGGCGAGCGGGCGGCGGCCGTCGTCCTGGTAGAGGTCGGACGAACCGGTGAGCCGCCCGGCGAACTCCGCGAGCGTGCGCGGCTCGCCCCGCCACAGATCGCGCACCGTGTCGCGGTACTTGCCGTTCCACTCGGTCCACAGCGGCGGGAAGTTGCCCACCTGATAGCCGCCCTCGCCGACGTCCCACGGCTCCGCGATCAGCTTCACCTGGCTGACCACCGGATCCTGCTGCACCAGGTCGAAGAACGAGGACAGCCGGTCCACCTCGTGGAACTGGCGGGCGAGCGTGGCCGCCAGATCGAAGCGGAAGCCGTCCACATGCATCTCGGTCACCCAGTACCGCAGGGAGTCCATGATCATCTGGAGGACGTGCGGGGACCGCATGAGCAGGGAGTTTCCCGTGCCCGTGGTGTCCATGTAATAGCGCTGATCGTCGGTCAGCCGGTAGTAGGAGGCGTTGTCGAGACCGCGGAAGGAGAGCGTGGGCCCGAGGTGGTTCCCCTCGGCGGTGTGGTTGTAGACCACGTCGAGGATGACCTCGATGCCCGCCTGGTGCAGCGCCTTCACGGCTTGCTTGAACTCCAGCACCTGTTCGCCGCGGTCGCCCCAGGAGGCGTAGGTGTTGTGCGGGGCGAAGAAGCCGATCGTGTTGTAGCCCCAGTAGTTGGCCAGCCCCATGTCCGCGAGGCGGTGGTCCTGGACGAACTGGTGGACCGGCATCAGCTCGATAGCGGTGACGCCCAGTTCGGTGAGGTGGGCGATCACCTCCGGGTGCGCGAGCCCCGCGTAGGTGCCGCGCAGTTCGGGCGGGAGCGCCGGATGGAGCATGGTCAGGCCCTTCACATGGGCCTCGTAGATGACGGTCCGGTGGTAGTCCGTACGGGGGAGGCGGTCGTCGCCCCAGTCGAAGTACGGGTTGACCACCACCGAGCTCATGGTGTGCGGCGCGGAGTCGAGGTCGTTGCGGGCGTCCGGCTTGCCGAAGGGGTAGCCGTACACCGCCTCGCCCCACTCGATCTTCCCGGCGATCGCACGGGCGTACGGGTCGAGCAGCAGCTTCGCGGAGTTGCAGCGCGTCCCGTTCTGTGGTTCGTAGGGGCCGTGCACCCGGAAGCCGTACCGCTGCCCCGGCATGATCCCGGGAAGGTAGGCGTGGCGCACGAACGCGTCCGACTCGCGGAGTTCCACCGCCGTTTCTGAACCGTCGTCGTGCAAGAGGCACAACTCGATCCGGTGGGCGGCCTCGGAGAAGACCGCGAAGTTGGTTCCGGCGCCGTCATACGTGGCGCCGAGGGGATAAGCGTGTCCCGGCCAGACCTGCATGATGAGAACTCTTCCATTCCTGATCCGGGTTCGGGGGCTTTCCGCGGTCCTTCACTCCCCGCATGTTCCCCGAAAACGCGATGCCCACCTAGGACGTCACGCGGTACGTCGGACTCCGTCGCCCCTGTCCGGCCGACCGGTCAACTTCGGACACCCCCGTGCCGCCCCGGACGTGCTTGCGGACCCCGGCGTTCGGTGAGCGTCCGGATTCCGCTCTGTGGCGGGGTCCCAATCACTATGAATCCGCTCACTCCACCCGATCTCGCCGCAAGGAACAAGCCTTACGATCAGGGGAGTTGAGAAAGTCGCCTGCGCATCGGGCTGCGTCGGATCACGCTCCCGGAGTACCCTTCCTTGATCGTTGGGTGGGGGAGTGGAAGGCGGTACGCGGGTGAGCTCGGGAGGGTTCGAGCTACCCCCAGGTGACGCAGGTCACGAGGGGGAATCGACCGATGCCCCGCCCGGGGCGGTGTCCCTCGCGCAGCCCATGGAGATAGGCGCCGAGCTGGACTGGGGATCGGAGGCCTGGGGCGAGGTGCGCACGCGCGCCCAGCGCGCCGGGCGGGCCTATATCTGGCTGAATCTGGTCGAACAACGCCTACGGGCCGTCGTCGCCGCGGTGCTCCGGCCGATCTACGAGCCGGTGCACGGCGAGGAGTGGGTGGTGGCCGCGGCCGGGCCGGCCGGGCAGGAGTGGGTGCAGCGCGCCGTCGCCGTACGCGAGGTCTCGCGCCGCAAGGGCTATCTGCTCGACCCGGCCGACGACAACGTCCTCAGCTTCCTGACGCTGCCGCAGCTGCGTGAGCTGATGGTCCAGCACTGGCCGTGCTTCGAGCCGTACTTCGACGACCGGCGCGATGTCGAGCTGGCCCTGGACGAGCTGGAGGTCGCGCGCAACGTGGTCTCCCGCAACCGCGCGCTGAACGAGGCGGTCCTCGCCCAGGCCGAGCGGGCCTCCGCCCGCCTGCTCGACATCCTCGGCAGCGGGGCCGGGGTGCCGTCGGCCGACCGGCTGCCGGTGGACGCGGTGGAGGAGCTGGTCGGCGACCGGTACGCGGACGTGGTCTCCGTCCACCCCGACCGGGTCCGGCTCCAGCGCCAGCTGCCCGCCGAGGATCTCTTCGGCGGGGCGCGGCGGCTCGACGCCATCGGCATAGGCCTCAACCTGCTCGTGCAGAACTTCTCCGGCCGCCGGCTCGTCCGGCTCGCGGAGTCGGGCTGCCGGGTCCGGCTGCTGTTCATCAACCCGGCCAGCAGCGCGGTGCGCCGCAGGGAGCGGGAACTCGGCCTCAAGAAGGGCGAGCTGAGCCGCTCGGTGGAGATGAACATCCTGCACATGCGCCGCGTCCGTTCCAAGCTCCGCGACCCCGGCGCGTTCCAGATCCAGGTCTTCGACGAGACCCCGCGCTTCACCGCCTACCTGGTGGACGGCGACGGCCCGGACGCGGTGGGCGTCGTCCAGCCCTATCTGCGGCGGGCCCGGGGCATGGAGGCGCCGGTGCTGGTGCTGCGCGGCGGGGGCAGACGCACGGTGGTGCGGGAGGGCCAGGACAACGAGCACGGGCTCTTCGAGACGTACCGCGAGGAGTTCGAATCGGTCTGGACGGACTCCCGGCCGGTCTCGTGACCCGCCTGACCCTCCACCGGCGTTGTCAGTGCCCCGTGCGAAGGTGGTCATCACTCGGGGGAGCACCACGGGGGAGCACCACGAAGGAGGTATCGGGATGAGCTGGCACCGGGGCACACTGGTCGGCTTCGACCTGGAGACGACGGGGACCGACGTCGAGAGCGACCGGATCGTCACCGCCGCACTCGTCCGGCTGGACCCGGACGGCACGGTCGCCGGGCAGCGGACCTGGCTGCTCGATCCGGGCGTGGTGATACCGGAGCAGGCCTCCGCGATCCACGGCATCGGCACCGACCACGCCCGCAAGCACGGGGCGCGGGCCGCCTCCGCGGTCGAGGAGATCGCCCGGGCGGTCGCCGAAGTGCTGTGCTCGGACGTCCCGCTGGTGGTGATGAACGCCCGCTACGACCTCTCGCTGCTGGACCGCGAATGCCGCAGGTACGGACTGCCGTCGGTCGAGGAGCGCGTCGGCGGCGCGCCGTCACCCGTCATCGACCCGCTGGTCATCGACAAGCACGTCGACAAGTACCGCAAGGGCAAGCGGGCCCTCCAGGCGCTGTGCGACCACTACGGGGTCACGCTCGACGGAGCCCACGACGCGACCGCCGACGCGGTGGCCGCGGTGCGCGTGGTACGCCGGATGGGAGAGCGCCACCGGCCCGTCGCCACCCTGCCGCCCGACGAACTGCACGCCCTTCAGATACGGGCGGCGGCCGAACAGTCGGCCTCGCTCCAGGCCTATCTGCGGCGCACCACGGATCCGGCGGCGGTGGTGGAGTCGGCCTGGCCGGTCATTCCCCGCGGCGCCTGAGCCGGACAGTCGCCGAGCCGGCGGTCGTCCACGTGGCCGACGGGCCGCTCAGAGCTTGCCGAAGACCACGCCGCGCCAGGTCCAGCCCGCGTCCAGGGTGGTGTTCCGGAGCGGGTTGGTCAGTTGCGCGCTGTCGAAGCTGAAGGACTCGGTCATCTCCAGACGACCGCTCTCCCCCCGGCGCAGGGTGTACTGGCGCGAGATGGTCCTGCCCCCGCCACGCCCGTACGTCCCCGAAGCCTTCAGGCGCGGAGGATTCCCGACGCGGGTGACTTCCCAGCTCTCCTCGACGGCGCGTACCTCGGGGACGTCCTCGGCGAGGCGCATCCGGATCCGGATGGCGTGGGTCAGCTGGGACTGGACGAAGACGTGCTGCCAGGTGGGCTCGGCGATCCGCCACTCGGCCACCAGATCGGCGCCGTGCGCCGAGCCGTGGCTGATGACGTAGGGGACGTCCGGGCCGTTCAGAGCGAGCAGGGCCTTCCGCAACTCCTCGGCCGATCGAGGCGCAACCCCGGCCTCGGGGTGCTTCGTTCCGGTCAGCTTGTCGAAGAATCCCATGAGGTCAACCTAGGGGATGGCAGGGCCCGGAACCGTACGCCCCCGGTCGTTCAGAACGGGTACCAGCGGACCTCGGAGTCGCCCTCGCGCAGCGACGCCACCCGGCGGCGGAACTCCGCGAGTGCCTTCGGGTTGGCCGGGGCGTGCTGGGAGACCCAGGCGCAGCTCGCCGTCTCACGGGCGCCGCGCAGGACCGCGCAGCCCTCCCACTCCCGGACGTCCCAGCCGTACGCGGCGGTGAAGGCGTCGTAGGCCGCCGGGTCGAGGCCGTAGCGGTCGCGGGAGAGGGCGAGGACGACCAGGTCGTGTTCCCGCAGGTCGGCTGAGAACGTCTCCAGGTCGACCAGGACCGGGCCGTCCGGGCCGACATGGACGTTGCGCGGGAGCGCGTCGCCGTGGATCGGCCCCGGAGGGAGGTGGGGGACCAGCGCGGCGGCCGCGGCCGCGAAGCCGTCGCGGCGCTCGCGGAGGTAGTCCGCGTCCGCCGGGTCGATCGCGTCGCCCGCCAGGGTCAGCCAGCGCTCGACCCCGCCGAGCAGCTCGCGGCGCGGCAGCGTGAAGTCCGTCGGAGCGGGCAGCGCGTGCACCCGGGTCAGCAGCGGGGCGAGGTCGCGCGGTTCGGCGGGGCGTACGGCGTCCGGGAGCCGGTGCCACAGCGTCACGGGGTGGCCCTCGACCAGGCGCGGCTCACGCTCGGCCGCGCGGACGGCCGGGACACCGGACGCGGCGAGCCAGTCGGCGAGCGCCACCTCCCGCTCCGCCCGCGCGCGCAGCTCGGGATGGCCGGTGGCGTCCCGGCCGACCTTGATCACCAGGTCGCCGGTGGTGAACACCGCGTTCTCGCCCAGCGCGAGCAGCTCCGCCGCACCGGAGAACCCGGCCGCCGTCAGCACCTCGCGCGCACGCATCTCGTCCATGGGTGCGATTTTCGCATCCTCGCAGGCCACCTTGACGAACCGACGGCCCGTCAGCACGATGACGGAGGCCTCCCGGGCAGCCGGAACGGGATGAAGTCCGCCTCAGGTACATATCAGGTAGCAACGCGACAGAGGGGTCTCCTCGTGACATCGGTGACCGCGACGAAGCGGTCCGGACCGGACGACCCGCACGGCGGGCACAGCGGACGGGACGGACACGGCGGACAGGGAGGGCGACCGCGGAGGTCCTGGCGGCCGGGCCCCTCCGGGCCGCCGCCCCGGGGCAAGGCCTTCGGGGACCGGGCCGCCTGGTTCCTGGTCCTGCCCGCGCTCATCCCGATCCTGATCCTCAGCGTCGGACCGCTCCTCTACGGCATCGCGCTCGCCTTCACCGACGCCCAGTCCGGCCGGACCCGCTCCACCCAGTGGATCGGCACCCTCAACTTCCAGGACCTGCTGCACGACACCCTGTTCTGGGACTCGTTCCGGATCGGCCTGGTCTGGGCCGTCGGCGTCACCGTCCCGCAGTTCCTCCTTGCCCTCGGCCTCGCCCTGCTGCTCAACCAGAACCTGCGGCTGCGCTGGCTCGCCCGGGCGCTGGCGATCGTCCCCTGGGCGATGCCCGAGGTCGTCGTCGGCATCATGTGGCGGCTCGTCTACAACCCGGACGCCGGCATCCTCAACGAGACCATCCGCGACCTCGGACTCGGCGACGGCCGGGACTGGCTGACCGG
This sequence comes from Streptomyces globisporus C-1027, assembly GCF_000261345.2. NCBI lineage: Bacteria > Bacillati > Actinomycetota > Actinomycetes > Kitasatosporales > Streptomycetaceae > Streptomyces > Streptomyces globisporus. The sequence goes on from NZ_CP013738.1 coordinate 6,390,855, forward strand.
CCTGGCCACCGCGCTGCCCGCCGTGATCCTCGTCGGCATCTGGGCGGGCATGCCCCAGACCACCGTGGCCCTGCTCGCCGGACTCCAGAACACGCCGCGCGAACTCCACGAGGCGGCCGCCCTGGACGGGGCGGGCGCCTGGCGCCGGTTCCGTACGGTCACCTGGCCCGCGATCAAGCCCATCGCGCTCGCGATCTCCGCGCTCAACCTGATCTGGAACTTCAACTCGTTCGCCCTGGTCTACGTCCTGACCAGCGGCGGACCCGGCGGCCGGACCCGGCTGCCGATGCTCTTCGCCTACGAGGAGGCCTTCCGCTACGGGCAGTTCGGCTACGCCGCGGCGATGGGCTGTGTGATGGTCGCGGTGATCTCCGTACTCCTCGCCCTCTATCTCGTCGGCCGGCTCAGGGGAGGTGAGGACCGATGAGGCGCGGAGCCGTCGCCCGTGAGTCCACCGGGCTGCGTACCGGCCGGGCCGCGCGCACCGGGCAGTACCTTGCCCTCCTGGCGTATCTGGTCTTCCTCGCGTTCCCGTTCGTGTGGCTGATCTCGACCGCCTTCAAACCCGCCCGCGAACTGGGCTCGCTGCACCCCACCTGGATCCCCGAGCACCCCACCCCGGACAACTTCCGGCAGGCCTTCGACGAGCAGCCGCTGCTCCAGGCCGCGGGCAACTCGCTGGTCGCCGCCGTCTCCGCCGCCCTGATCGCCGTCGTGATCGCGACCCCCATGGCCTATGTGATGGCCCGCCACCGGGGCCGCCTCGCCACCGCGGCGACCGGCTGGGTCGTGGTCAGCCAGGCGTTCCCGTTCGTCCTGGTGATCATCCCGCTCTTCCTGATCCTCAAGAACCTGCATCTGGTCAACACCCTGTGGGGGCTGATCCTCGTCTACGTCGTCTGGTCGCTGCCCTTCGCGCTGTGGATGCTCGCCGGGTACGTGCGCGCCGTACCCACCGAGCTGGAGGAGGCCGCCGCCGTGGACGGCGCGGGCCGCGTCCGTACCCTCGTCTCGGTCGTCGCCCCGCTGCTCGCCCCCGGCATCGTCGCCACCGCGCTGTTCGCGTTCATCACCGCATGGAACGAGTTCTTCTTCGCGCTCGTCCTGCTCAAGACCCCGGAGAAGCAGACCTTGCCGGTCGTCCTCACCCACTTCCTCGGCGCGGAGGGCGTGGCGGACCTCGGACCGCTCGCCGCCGCCGCGTTCCTCGCCACCCTCCCCTCCCTCGTGCTCTTCGCCTTCATCCAGCGGCGGATCACCGGCGGGATGACGGCCGGGGCGGTGAAGCACTGATGCGCGCCACTCTCCGGCGGGCGGCCACCGCCGTCGCCGTCCTGGCCCTGCTGCTCACCGGCTGCTCCGGCGGCGACGGTGACGGGCGGGACGCGGACGGCACGATCCGGCTCCGCTTCCAGTCGCTGGCCTGGCAGAAGGAGTCCGTCGACGCCAACAAGCAGCTGGTGAAGGAGTGGAACGCCGCCCACCCCGACGTCCAGGTGGAGTACGTCCAGGGCAGCTGGGACAGCGTCCACGACCAGCTCCTCACCTCCTTCGAGGGCGGCGAGGCACCCGACATCATCCACGACGCCTCCGACGACCTGGCCGACTTCGCGTACGGGGGCTACCTCGCCGACCTGCGCCCCCTCCTGCCCACCCGGCTCAAGGCCGACATCCCCGAACAGTCCTGGCGCACCACCACGTTCGGCGAGGGCGTCCACGGGGTGCCCTTCCTCCAGGAGCCCCGGGTCCTGATCGCCAACACGAAGCTGCTGAAGGCCTCGGGTGCGCGCGTTCCGACCCCGGGGCGCCCCTGGAGCTGGGAGGAGTTCCGGCAGGTGACGAAGGAGCTGACGGGGAAGGGGCGGTACGGGATCGCCTGGCCGCTCAAGGAGCCGGTCTCCGTCACCCTCAACCTGGGCCTGTCCGGCGGTGGCCGGCTCTTCCACCGCGACGGTGACGGCAAGGCGGTCCTGCGCTTCGAACCGGGCGACGGTGTGGTCACCGGCACCATCCACGACCAGGTCAACACCGACAACAGCGCGGCCCGCAGCGCGCTGGGAATGGGCGGGTCGGACGCGCTGCCCGGGTTCTTCGGCGGTAAGTACGCGATGCTGCCGCTCGGCTTCTCCTACCGCCAGCAGATCATCCAGCAGGCCCCCGAAGGGTTCGACTGGACGGTCCTGCCGATGCCCGCGGGCGCGGGCGGCGCGGTCCAGGGCGTGAGCCCGCAGACGCTGTCGGTCGCCGAGGAGAGCCCGTACAAGAAGGAGGCCGTCGCGTTCATCGACTTCCTGCTGCGCCCCGCGAACATGGTGCGCCTCGCCCGGGGCGACTGGATGCTGCCCACCGGGACCGAGGCGCTGGCCGATCCGTCGCTGCGCTCCGCCGAGCACGGGTGGGCCGTCGGCACCGCGCTCGCCGAGGGCCTGCGGCCGGCGCCCGCCCAGGCGGTGCGCGGCTATCCCGAGTGGAAGGACAAAGTGGCGACCCCCGCGTACCAGGAGTTCTACAGCGGTGCGATCGACACCGACGAGCTGAGCAAGAGGCTGGTGGAGGACGGGAATCGGGTGCTGGCCCGCTACCAGCGCTGATCCCGGTACGGAGAGATCCCGGTACGGAAAGAGGTTGCACGAGACGTCTCGTCTCGCCTAGGGTCGCCGACATGACGGAATCCCCGCGTGCCCACATCGCCATGTTCTCCATCGCCGCCCACGGACATGTGAACCCGAGCCTCGACGTGATCCGCGAGCTCGTCGACCGTGGACACCGCGTCAGCTACGCCATCCCCGCCTCCTTCGCGGAGAAGGTCGCCGCCACCGGCGCCGAGCCGGTGATCTGGACCTCGACCCTGCCGACCGACGACGACCCCGACGCCTGGGGGACGGAGCTGATCGACAACATCGAACCCTTCCTCGCCGACGCCATCCAGGCCCTCCCGCAGCTCGCGGAGGCCTTCGCGGGCGACGAGCCCGACCTCGTCCTGCACGACATCACCTCCTATCCCGCCCGCGTTCTCGCCCACCGCTGGGGCGTCCCCGCCGTCTCCCTCTGGCCCAACCTGGTCCCCTGGGAGGGGTACGAGAAGGAGGTGGCGGAGCCGATGACTGCCGAGCTGAGGCAGACCGAGCGCGGCCAGGCGTACTACGCGCGCTTCGAGGGCTGGCTCGCCGAGAACGGCCTCGGTCACGTCCCCGCCGACGACTTCGTCTCCCGGCCGCGCCGCGGCCTCGTCCTCATCCCCGAGGCGCTCCAGCCGAACGCGGACCGGGTGAACCGCGAGATGTACGCCTTCGTCGGCGCCTGCCAGGGCGACCGCGCCGACCAGGGGGAGTGGCAGCGGCCCGCCGACGCAGAGAAGGTGCTGCTGGTCTCGCTCGGCTCCTCGTTCACCAAGCAGCCCGCCTTCTACCGCGAGTGCGTGGCGGCCTTCGGCGACCTGCCCGGCTGGCATGTGGTGCTCCAGATCGGTGCGCACGTCGACCCCGCCGAACTCGGTGACGTGCCGGGCCAGGTGGAGGTACGCACCTGGGTGCCGCAGCTGGCCGTCCTCAAGCAGGCCGACGCCTTCATCACCCACGCCGGTGCGGGCGGCAGCCAGGAGGGGCTCGCCACGGGCACCCCGATGGTCGCCGTGCCGCAGGCGGTCGATCAGTTCGGCAACGCGGACATGCTCCAGTCCCTGGGGGTGGCCCGGCATCTGCCGATGGAGGAAGTGAACGCCGCGAGTCTGCGCGAGGCGGTGCTCGCCCTGGCGGACGATCCCGAAGTGGCCGCCCGGTGTGCGCGCCTGAGCGAGCAGATGGCGCGGGAGGGCGGCACGCCGAGGGCCGCCGACCTCATCGAGGCGGAGCTGTCGCGCTGAGCGGACCCGCCTGACTGATATCCGGACGTTCTCCGTCCCGCCCCGACCGCTCCGACCTGCGGTTACCCGGGGCGGGGCGCTTCTGTTACGGCTCCGTGAACCCGATATCGCGGCGGGGGTGGTCGGCGCATCTGCACGCACGCCCTTGCGATTTCACACCCGGGACCGGGCGTTCACCCCCCTTGCGCACACCTTCACGGGTCTTCACATGTCTTCACGCATGGTCACTCCTGCCCCGGAGGGCACGAGGCGGCCGCGGGCGGTGGTCGGGCGAGGAGCGCCCGATGCCTCAAGTGCCGCTCTGAACAGGCGGAATGCAAGGTGGGAGGGCCTTCACGGGGTGGTCACGGAATCATCGATTCCGGCGAGGTAACTACTCGACCGGCCGCCGCGGCTGATGTGACCAGCCATGGCCGATTTCTTATTACGAAACCTTGTTGAGCAAGTCACGCCTCCATGAAGGTCTTGATCTGCGCTCGTCAATCGGTCAGGGTTTCGAGCCAGCCCCCGGAGATCTTCCGGCCGAGGGCCAATCCCCCCACAAAGACTGACGAGGAGAACCCTCTTCATGGCCAAGCACCAGCGCACCCGTCGCATCAAGCTCACTGCCGCGATCACCGCCGTGGCGGCCGCCGCAGGAGTCACTCTTCTCGGGACCTCGTTCGCGGGGGCCGCACCCGCCCCCATGGGCACGGTCTACGGCGCGGACGCCGCGACCGCCGTCTCCGGCAGCTACATCGTCATGCTGGACGAGAAGAAGGCCGACAAGTCCGAGCTGGCCAAGGAGTACGGCGGCAAGCTCAAGCGCGACTACAACTCCAGCATCAACGGATTCTCCGCCAGCGGCCTTTCGGAGACCGAGGCCAAGCGCCTCGCCGCCGACCCGGCCGTCGCCAAGGTGGTGCAGAACAAGAAGTTCAGCATCAACGCCACCCAGGAGAACCCGCCGTCGTGGGGTCTGGACCGCATCGACCAGACCGAGACCGCCGGTGACAAGGCGTACAACTACCCCGACGCCGCGGGCGAGGGCGTCACCGCGTACGTCATCGACACCGGTGTCCGCGTCACCCACGAGGACTTCGAGGGCCGCGCCACCTCCGGCTTCGACGCCGTCGACAACGACGACGACGCCGACGACGGCAACGGGCACGGCACCCACGTGGCGGGCACCATAGCCGGGGCCGCGCACGGCGTCGCCAAGAAGGCGAACATCGTGGCCGTCCGCGTCCTGGACGACAACGGCTCGGGCACCACCGAGCAGGTCATCGCCGGGATCGACTGGGTCGCCGCCAACGCCAAGGGCCCGTCCGTCGCCAACATGAGCCTCGGCGGCGGGGCCGACCCGGCTCTCGACGAGGCGGTCCAGAAGGCCATCGCCGCGGGCATCACCTTCGGTGTGGCCGCCGGCAACGAGTCCAGCGACGCCGGTCAGGGTTCGCCCTCCCGCGTCCCCGAGGCGATCACCGTCGCCTCGTCCACGGAGGCCGACGAGCAGTCCGACTTCTCCAACTTCGGCTCGGTCGTCGACATCTACGCCCCGGGCTCGGACATCACGTCCACCTGGAACGACAGCGACAGCGGCACCAACACCATCTCCGGTACGTCCATGGCCACCCCGCACGTCGTCGGCGCGGCCGCCGTCTACCTGGCGGGCCACCAGGACGCCACCCCGGAGGCCGTCGCCACGGCGCTCACCGAGGGAGCCACCCCGGACGCCATCAGCAACGCCACCGAGGGCACGGCCAACAAGCTCCTCAAGGTCGTCGAGTAACACCCCGGTAAGTATCCGGTTCCGACCGGATGCCGGGCGGCGGTGGCCCCACACCCCGCCGCCCGGCCACCGCCGCACCCAGCAGCCGCCGCGCTCGCCCCCACGGGGCGCGGCGGCTGCGGCGTGTCCGGGGAAGCGCTCTAGGGTGGGGCGCCATGACGACGACGTATGCGGCGCTCCTGCGCGGGATCAACGTGGGCGGCAGCAAGAAGGTCCCGATGCCCGAACTGCGCGAGGTGCTCGCCGGACTGGGGCACACCGGCATCGCCACCCACCTGCAGAGCGGCAACGCCGTCTTCCGCAGCGACAGCGAGGACGCCGACGCCCTCGCCGCAGCCCTGGAACAGGCCCTGCGGGAGCGGTTCGGGTTCGCCGTCGACTGCCTCGTCCGCAACGCCGCGTATCTCGCGGCCGTCGCCGACGCCTGCCCCTTCCCCGCCGCCGAACTGGAGGGCAGGCAGCTCCACGTCACCTACGTCGACCGGCCCCTGGACCCCGAACGCTTCGCGGACCTGGACGCGGAAGCCTTCCTGCCGGAGGAGTTCCGGCTCGGTGACCGCTGCGTGTACCTGTACGCCCCCGACGGCCTCGGCCGCTCCAAGCTGGCCGTCGAGCTGGGCCGCCCCCGCCATGTCAAAGGCATCGTCGCCACCACCCGTAACTGGAACACCGTGGCGAAACTGGTGGAGCTGACCCGGGACTGAGCCTCCGGGCTCAGCCCGCCCGGCAGAACGTGTCCTTCCGGGGCGTCGTTCCGTCGACGAGGTAGCGCGTGGCGGTGTTCAGCGCGCAGGGATTGTCGCCGTACACATAGACCCCGTGACCGCTGTCGTCCACGCTGACCAGCCGGGACCGGTTGGCGAACTTCTTCCGCAGCAGCTTCCCGCCGACGTGCGGGGTCGGCACGTCGCGCAGGTTCTGGACGAGCAGGATGTTGCGCGGCCCCTCGTCGTCGATCGCCACCGGCTTCTCCGCCCGGGCGTACGGCCAGTAGGCGCACGGGGTGATGTTGGCGGCAGCGGCGCCGAACATCGGGTAGCGCGCGCGGTCCTCGGCGACGCCCTTGCGGTAGGTGTCCACGCTCGTCGGCCACGCGATGTCGTTGCAGCTCACGGCGAGGAAGACGGAGAGCTGGTTGTCCAGCGACGGCGGGGTGTCCGCCGCCTGGCCGCCGGCGTCCGCCGCGCGCACGGACGCGGTGTCACCGCTCTTCAGCGCCTGCCAGTGCTGGGCCAGCTTGGCGTACTGCACCTCCTTGAACAGGTAGCCGAAGGTGAGCTGGCGCAGCACGTTGCCGTCGAAGCCGTCGACCGGTTTCTCGTCGAGCCGTTTTGCGAGGGTGAAGTAGGTGCGGCGGACCTCGGCGGGGGTGCGGCCGAGACCGTAGCTGCCATGACGGGCGGCCGCCCACCGGGCGAAGTCGGGGAACGTCTGCTCCACCCCGAGCGCGTAGCGGCGCATGCCGTCACGGTCGAGGTGGGTGTCGCCGATGTTGCTGTCGAGCACGATGCGGTCGGAGCGCTCGGGGAACATCGACGCGTAGGCGGCCCCGAGCGCGGTCCCGTAGGAGTAGCCCAGGAAGCTGGTCCTCTCCTCCCCGAGAGCCGCCCGGATGCGGTCCAGGTCGCGGGCGGTGTTGGCCGTGGTCAGGTGGCGCAGGACCCCGTCCTTGTCGCGCCGCGCGCACTGCTCGGCCACCTCCTTCACCACCTTCGCCCGCGCGGTGACCGCCGCGTCGTCGACCGCGTACGGCGGGATGTTGGCGAAGTAGGGACCCTCCGGGGTGAATCCGCAGGCCACCGGTGCCGAGCGCCCGATACCCCGGGTGTCCATGCCGATCACGTCGTAGGTGTCCAGCACCTCGGAGGGGATGCCCCGGTTCGCCAGGAACGCGGGCTGCGACAGCCCCGAGCCGCCGGGACCGCCCGGGTTGAGCATCAGCGTGCCGCGCCGCTTGCCGGGGTCCGTGCTCGCCAGCCGGGAGATCATCAGCTCGATCCGGTCACCGCCCGGGGCAGAGTAGTCCTTCGGTACGGAGACGGTGCCGCACTCCAGGACGACCGGCGCGGCCTCGGCGGCCACGTCCTCGGGGCAGGTGCCCCACCGTACGGCCGGTCCCTCCTTCTCCTCGGCGCCCGCAGGGCCCGCGACGAGCGACCCGCTCAGGCCGAGGCCGAGGGCGACCGCCAGGGCCGCGCTCCGCCGGATACCGCGTCCTCGTGTCATATCCGCATCTCCCCATGGGCTGAAGGTGGTTGACCGCGCCCATCGCACTCCGTGCCCCAAGGGCACAGTCAAGTCCGCGCCGCCGGGGTCGACCCGGCGGCCAGGGGGCAGGGGAGAGGCAGGGGCCCCTCCCGGCGACGGAACCCCGGAAAGGGACTCCCGTGACATGGAGCACGCGTCAGCTGGCGGAACTCGCGGGCACGACGCTCAAGACGGTCCGGCACTACCACAAACTGGGTCTGCTGGAGGAGCCGGAGCGCGCACCGAGCGGCTACAAGCGGTACGACGTACGGCACCTGGTCCGGCTGATGGGCATCCGCCGGCTGACCGACCTCGGCGTGCCGCTCTCCGACATCCCCACGGTGGCCGCCGCCGATGCACGGTCGACGGAGATCCTCCGCGCTCTGGACGCCGAACTCGCGGCGAACATCGAGCGCCAGCAGCACATGCGCCGCCAACTGGCCGCGATCCTGCAGGACGGGGCCTCGCTCGACCTGCCCGCGGACTTCGGGGCCGCCGCCGCCACGCTGCCCCGGGCGCAGCAGGACCTCCTGGTGGCGTATTCGAGCGTCCTCACGCCGACGGCGATGTCCGTCATCCGGGACCAGTACACGCGCCCCCGGGACGAGGTCGCCGAGGAGTTCGAGCAGCTGCCGGCCGACGCCCCCGAGGACGTGCGCCGCAGACTGGCGGCGCACCTGGCGGCCGAGGTCCGGGCCCAGCGGGCGGACCACTCCTTCATCACGGACCTGGACGCCGCGTCCCGCCGGAACGGGAAGCTCACCCGGTCCGTCGTCACGCAGGCCCTGATCACGTTCTACAACGAGGCCCAGCTCGGTGTCCTCCGCCATCTGCACGACCTGCTCGAACAGGAGGAGGCGGACGGCGGCGCGGACGGGGACGGCCGGGACGGGAAAGGCGAGCAGGATCACAGCGGCGATCCCGACCCGCACCGAGTCACCCCCGGCGCGACAGGTTAGCCTTGCCTTCGTTTGGCTGGAGGCAGGTGGCCTGAAATCCCCCCTCCGCTGTTCGTAGACATGCTGAGGAGCAGGTGAGTGGGGGCTGACAGCGCCGGGCGCGGCGTCATACGCCGTGCTGTCGCGGGACAGCGTCGGGACGTGACCGTCGGATCGGTCCTGGGCGCCTGCCATCAGATCGGCGAGGCGCTCGTCCCCGTACTCATCGGGCTGATCGTCGACCGCGCCGTGGTGCGCCCCGACGGGGGAGCGCTGGCGATCTGGCTGGTGGTCCTCGCCGTCGTCTACACCCTGCTCTCCTTCGGCTTCCGCTTCGGCGCCCGCGCCGGTGAACGCGCCGCCGAACAGGCCGCCCACCAGCTCCGCCTGGACGTCGTCCGCCGGGTCCTCGCCCCGCACGGGGGCGCGGAGGCCGGCCGTCCGCCCGGGGCGCTGGTGAACGTTGCCACCGAGGACGCCCGCCGCGTCGGTGCCGTCAACATGGCCCTGACCCTCGGCATCGCCGCGGTCGTCGGCGTTGCCGCGGGCGCGGTGCTCCTGCTCCGCGCCTCCCTGCCCCTCGGGCTCCTCGTCCTGATCGGCGCCCCGGTCCTGATGGCGCTCGGCCACTTCCTGGCCCGGCCCCTGGAACACCGTAGCGAGGCCGAACAGGAACAGGCCGCCCACGCCTCCGGGGTGGCCGCCGACCTCGTCGCCGGGGTCCGGGTGCTCAAGGGCCTGCGGGCCGAGCGCGCCGCCGTCGACCGCTACCGCGCCACCAGCCAGGCCTCCCGCCACGCCAATGTGCGCGCCGCCCGCGCCGCCGCCCTCCAGACCGGCCTGATGCTCACGCTGACCGGCTCGTTCATCGCGCTCGTCGCCCTCGTCGGCGGCCGCCTGGTCCTCAGCGACTCCATCGGCCTCGGCGCCCTCGTCTCCGCCGTCGGCCTCGCCCTCTTCCTCCCCGGACCGATCAGCGTGCTGGCCTGGGTCGGCGCCGAACTGGCCAAGGGCCGCGCCTCCGCCGCCCGGATCGCCGACGTGCTGGCCGCCCCGGGCGAGACGACCGGCGGCACCGCCGAACCGGCCGCCCCCGCCCCCGGCGAACTGCGCCTGAACGGCCTCGGCCACGGCGGACTCGACGCCCTCGACCTGACCGTCCGCCCCGGCGAACACCTCGGCATCGTCGTCACCGACCCGGCCGACGCCGCCACCCTGCTGCACTGTCTGGCCCGCCGCTGCGACCCGGAGCGGGGGAGCGTCGAACTGGACGGCGTACCGCTCACCGAACTGGCCCCGGCCGCCCTGCGCTCCGTGCTGCTCGTCGCCGAGCACGACGCCCAGCTCTTCGACGGCACCCTCCTGGAGAACGTCACCGCCGCCGCCCCCGCCGGGGCCGACCCGCACGCGGCGATGGACGCCGCCGCCGTCGACGAGGTGGCCTCCGCCCTGGCCGGCGGCACCGGCGGCCGGATCGGCGAGCGCGGCAGTTCGCTCTCCGGCGGCCAGCGCCAGCGCGTCGCCCTGGCCCGCGCCCTCGCCGCCGACCGCGGCGTCCTCGTCGTCCACGACCCGACCACCGCGGTCGACGCCGCCACCGAGGCCCGGATCGCCGCCGGCATCCGGCGCGCCCGCACCGGCCGCACCACCGTCCTGGTCACCAGCAGCCCCGCCCTGCTCGCCGCCACCGACCGCGTCGTCCTCGTCGACGGCGGCACGATCACCGCCGAGGCCCCGCACGAGGACCTCGTACGCGACCATCCCGTCTACCGCACGGCGGTGCTCACATGACCACTCCCCCGCCCACAGCGGACACCGGCGCCGAGCTGCTCCCCATCGCCACCCCCGCCCGCACCCGGGCCGCCCTGCGCACGCTGATCCGCCCCGACCGCGGTCTCGCCCTGACCGGCATCGGCATCCTGGTCGCGGCCACCGCCGTCGGCCTCCTCGTCCAGCCGCTGCTGGGCCGGATCGTCGACATCGTCGCCGACGGCCGCCCCGCCGGTGACCTGACCCTCCCGGTCGTCCTCCTCGTCGCGGTCGCCGTCGTCCAGGGCCTCACCACGACACTCGGGCTCACCCGGATCGCCCGGCTCGGCGAGACCGTACTGGCCCGGCTGCGCGAGCGGTTCGTCGAACGCGCCCTGAACCTCCCCGCCGACCGGCTGGAACGCGCCGGGGCAGGCGACCTCACCGCCCGCGTCACCGGCGATGTCGCCCGGGTAGCCGAAGCCGTGCGCTCCGCGCTGCCCGAAATGGCCCGCTCCGTCCTCGCGATCCTTCTCACCCTCGGCGCGCTGGCCCTCCTGGACGTACGGTTCCTGCTCGCCGCGCTTCTCGCCGTCCCCGTCCAACTGCTCACCGCCCGCTGGTACGTACGTCGCGCCCTCACCCTCTACGCCGACCAGCGGGTCGCCAACGGGGCCCAGCAGCAACAGCTCCTGGAGACCATCGGCGGCGCCGTGACCCTACGCGGCCACCGGCTGGAGGAGCAGCACACCGAGCGCAGCGCCGGACGCTCGCGCAAGGCCGTCGACCTCACCATGCGCAGCGTCAACCTGGTGCTCGGCTTCTACGGGCGGCTGCACATCGCCGAGTACATCGGCCTGGCCGCCGTCCTGATCGCCGGATTCTGGCTGGTCCGCGACGGCGCGGTGTCGATCGGTACGGCCACGGCCGCCGCCCTCTACTTCCACAGCCTCTTCGGACCCGTCAACGCCGCCCTCGTGCTGCTCGACGACGCCCAGTCGGCGGCGGCGGGACTGGCCCGGCTGGTCGGCGTGACCGACCTCGCGGAGCAGCCGGAGCCGGCGGCCGGAAAGCCGGCGGCCGGAAAGCCGGAGGCCGGGAAGCCGGAGGTCGGAAAGACGGCGGCCGGAAAAGCCGCGCCCGCCTCCGTACCGCGTCAGCGCATCGCTCCTTCGGAAGCCGCCGTCACCGTGCACGCCGTCAGCCACGCCTACGGACCCGGCCGCCCCGTACTGCACGAGGTCTCCCTCACCCTGGAGCCCGGCGAACACGTGGCGCTCGTCGGGACCAGCGGGGCCGGGAAGTCGACCCTCGCCCGGATCGTCGCGGGCGTCCAGCAGCCCACCTCGGGCACGGTCACCTCACCGGGGGGCGAGGGTTCCGCACCTGCCGGCGCGGGGGAACACCCGGTCGTCCTGGTCACCCAGGAAGTCCACGTCTTCACCGGCACCCTCGCCGAGGACCTCCGGCTCGCCCGCCCCGAAGCCACCGACGCCGACCTGCGCACCGCCCTGTCCACCGTGCACGCCCTGGACTGGGCCGAGGCGCTCCCCGACGGGCTCGCCACCGTCGTCGGCGAGGGCGGCCACCGCCTCGACCCCGCCCGCGCCCAGCAACTCGCCCTCGCCCGGCTCGTCCTGGCCGACCCCGCCCTCGCCGTCCTCGACGAGGCGACCGCCGAGGCGGGCAGCGCGGGCGCCCGGGTCCTCGAACGCTCCGCCGAGGCCGCACTCGCCGGCCGCACCGCCCTGGTCGTCGCCCACCGCCTCACCCAGGCCGTCGCCGCCGACCGGGTCGTCGTGCTGGAGGCCGGCCGCGTCGTCGAGAGCGGCCCGCACGACGAACTGCGCGACGCGGAGGGCCCGTACGCCGCCCTCTGGCGCGCCTGGTCCGGCAGCCGCACCACCGCACCGCACCCCTGACCCCACGCACCACCCGCCCCCCGCCCCCCGTCCCCGGCGAATGCCGACGCTCCCGAAGGAATCCGTCATGTTCCGCATGATCCAGCGCACCCGGCTGACCGCCGTGGCCGCGTCCGCCCTGCTGCTGTTCGGAGCCGCCGCCTGCGGGTCCGGCGAGAGCGACGACCAGGCCGCGCCGTCCGGCGACAGCGCGCCGAAGGGGGCCTTCCCGGTCACCCTCGACCACAAGTACGGCACCACCACCGTCAAGAAGGACCCGCAGCGCATCGTCACCGTCGGCCTCTCCGACCAGGACGCGGTCCTCGCCCTCGGGAAGGTGCCCGTCGGCACGACCGAGTGGTTCGGCGAGTTCAAGGGTGCCATCGGCCCGTGGGCCGAGAAGGCGCTCGGCGACAAGGCGCGCCCCACCGTCCTGCACGACGACGGCACCGGCCCGCAGGTCGAGAAGATCGCCTCGCTGCGCCCCGACCTGATCCTCGCGCTGTACTCGGGCCTCACCAAGGACCAGTACCGCACCCTCTCCAAGATCGCGCCGGTCGTCGCCCAGCCGAAGGAGGGCGCCGACTGGGGCATCTCCTGGCAGGACCAGACCACGCAGGTCGGCAAGGCCCTCGGCAAGAGCGACGAGGCGAAGGCGCTGGTCGCCACGACCGAGAAGCACATCGCCGACGCCGCGGCCGCGCACCCCGAGTTCAAGGGCAAGACCGCGGTCATGGCGACCCCGTACGAGGGCATGTACGTCTACGGCCCGCAGGACAACCGCTCGCGCGTGCTGACCGGCCTCGGCTTCCAGCTTCCGACGGGCCTCGACAAGGTCGTCGGTGAGGCGTTCGGCGCCAACATCAGCAAGGAGCGCACCGACCTCCTCGACACGGACGCCGTCGCCTGGATCGTCACCGACCCGGCCAAGGACACCAAGAAGCTCCACGCCGACCCGCTGTACGGCAAGCTCGACGCGGTCAAGGAGGGCCGCGAGGTCATGATCAAGGAGAGCAGCCACTTCGGCAGCGCCATCTCCTTCGTGACCCCGCTGAGCATCCCGTACACCGTCGACCGCCTGGTCCCGATGCTGTCGGCCGCCGTCGACGGCAAGACCGACACGAAGGTCGTCCACCCCGCGTCCTGACGCCTTGTTCTCTCCGGGCCACCCCGCGCCTGCGGGGCGGCTCATCCACCCCTCCCGTGAGGAACCGGACCGTGGAGCCAGCCCCGTGACCCGCCCCGCCCGATGGCGTCCCGCCCTGCTCGTGGCCGCGCTCGCCGCGCTGCTGGCCGTGCTCTGCCTGCTCTCGATCGGCCTCGGGGCGCTCAGCATCCCGCCCGGCGACGTGATCAAGGCCCTGACGGGACAGCCGACCGGCCCCCGGATCGAGGACGTCATCTGGTCCGTGCGCATCCCGCGTACGGCGCTGGGCCTGGCCGCCGGAGCGGCGCTCGGCCTCTCCGGCTGCGTGATGCAGGCCCTGACCCGCAACCCGCTGGCCGACCCCGGCATCCTCGGCGTCAGCGCCGGGGCCGCGTTCGCCATCGTCATCGCCGCCGGGGTCGCCGGGATCGGCTCGCTGTTCGGCTACATCTGGTTCGCCTTCGCCGGGGCCATGGCGGCCAGCGTCGTCGTCTATCTGCTGGGCCGGATGGGGCGTTCGGGGTCGACCCCGGTGAAGCTGGCCCTCGCCGGAGTCGCCGTCACCGCCGTGCTGTCCTCGCTGACCAGCGCCGTCGTCCTCACCGACCCGGCCGCACTGGACCGCTTCCGGTTCTGGTCGGCCGGCTCGCTCGCCGACCAGGACGCCTCCACCGTGCTGCGGATCCTGCCCTTCCTCGGGCTCGGCGCCCTCCTCGCCCTGGCGAGCGCCCCCGCCCTCAACAGCCTCGCCCTCGGCGACGACGTGGCCGCGTCCCTTGGCCGCAAGCTCGGCCTCGTCCGCCTCCAGGGCGTCGTCGCCGTCACGCTGCTCACCGGGGCGGCCGTCGCGGTGATCGGGCCCGTCGTCTTCATCGGCCTGGTCGTCCCGCACGTCGCCCGGGTCCTCGCCCAGTACGCCGGACTCGGCCCCGACCACCGCTGGCTGCTGCCGCTCTCGGCCGCGCTCGCCGCGGGGCTGCTGCTCGGCGCGGACATCCTCGGCCGGGTGATCGCCCGGCCCGTCGAGGTGCAGGCCGGGATCATCGTCGCCTTCATCGGCGGACCGTTCTTCATCGCCCTGGTCCGCCGACGTCGCCTCGCGGAGATCTGACCATGACACCGGACACCCCGCCCTCGAAGACCACCGGGACCACAGGGACCAACGGGAACACCGGGCTCACCGGAACCACCGACACCGTGGCCGGGAAGACCAGCACCGGCCCGCTCCCGAAGGCCGCCTCCCGCCCCTTCCGCCTCGCCTTCCCGCCGCTCTCCGGCACCCTGCGCCCCCGTCAGCTCGCCGTCAGCGCGGGGCTCGTCGTCGCCGTGTTCGCGGCGCTGTGCTGGCACGTCTCCATCGGCGAGTACGGGATCCCGCTCGCCGACGTCGCCCGGGCGCTGACCGGTTCCGGGGACGCGGGCACCCTCCTCGTCGTCCAGGAACTGCGGCTGCCCCGCGCCATGACGGGCCTGCTGGCGGGCATCGCGTTCGGCATGTCCGGCGCGCTCCTGCAGACGATGACCCGCAACCCCCTGGCCAGCCCCGACATGATCGGCCTCACCCAGGGCGCCGGAACGGCCGTCGTCGCGGGCATCGTGCTCGGCTGGGACTTCGGCCTCGGCACCCAGGCACTCGGTCTCTTCGGCGCCCTCGCCAGCGCCCTGATCGTCTACGGGCTCGCCTGGCGGCGCGGCACCACCGGCTACCGCATCATCCTCGTCGGCATCGGCGTCTCCTGGATCTGCCTCAGCGCCACCGACTACCTGCTCGCCCGGGGCGGCCGCTTCCAGGCCCAGGCCGCCCTCGGCTGGCTCGTCGGCAACCTCAACGGCCGTGACTGGCAACAGGCCGAGCCCCTCGCGTGCGCCCTTGTCGTCCTGGTCCCCA
The DNA here is from genome assembly GCF_000261345.2 of Streptomyces globisporus C-1027. Taxonomy (NCBI): domain Bacteria; kingdom Bacillati; phylum Actinomycetota; class Actinomycetes; order Kitasatosporales; family Streptomycetaceae; genus Streptomyces; species Streptomyces globisporus. The sequence continues at coordinate 6,406,358 of NZ_CP013738.1, forward strand.
CCGCCCTGCTCATCGGCCGCCTCATGCGGACGCTGCAACTCGGCGACGACGTGGCCAAGGGGCTCGGCACCCGCGTCCAGACCGTCCGCCTCACCGTTCTGCTCACCGGTGTCGGTCTGGTCGCCTTCGCCACCGCGGCGGCCGGACCCGTGGCGTTCGTGGCGCTCGCCGCCCCGCAGATCGCCCAGCGGCTGTGCCGCACCGCCTGGCCGCCGCCGCTCGCCGCCGGACTCACCGGCGCCCTCGTCGTCCTCGCGTCCGACGTCGTCGCACGCGAACTGATCCCCGGCACCGAACTACCCGTCGGGATCGTCACCGGAGTGCTCGGCGCCCCGGTGCTGCTCTGGCTGCTCATCCGCGTCAACCGCGCGGGCTCAGGAGGCTGACCGATGTCCACCGCCGAACCCGACCTGCGGGCCGAGGGCCTGCACCTGGGCTACGACGACCGAGCCGTCGTCAGCGGCCTCGACCTGGCCGTGCCGCCGGGCCGGATCACCGCCATCGTCGGCGCCAACGCCTGCGGCAAGTCGACCCTGCTGCGCGCCCTGGCCCGGCTGCTCGCCCCGCGCGACGGCGCGGTCAGCCTGGACGGACGGGCCCTGCACTCCATCCCCACCCGGGAGCTGGCCCAGCAGCTCGGCATCCTCCCGCAGTCGCCGGTCGCCCCCGACGGCCTCACCGTCATCGACCTGGTCAACCGGGGCCGCTCCCCGCACCAGACGTGGTGGCGGCAGTGGACCAAGGCGGACGAGCAGGCGGTGCACGACGCGCTCGCCGCCACCGGCACCACCGACCTCGCCGACCGTGCCGTCGACGAACTCTCCGGCGGTCAGCGCCAGCGCGCCTGGATCGCCATGGCCGTCGCCCAGGGCACCCCGGTCCTCCTCCTCGACGAGCCGACGACGTATCTCGACCTCGCCCACCAGATCGACGTGCTGGACCTCGTCGTCGACCTGAACCGGCGCGAGGGACGCACGATCGTCATGGTCCTGCACGACCTCAACCAGGCCTGCCGGTACGCGGACCACGTCATCGCGATGAAGAAGGGCGCCATCGTCGCCGAGGGCGCCCCCGCCGACGTGATCACGGCCGAGACGGTCGAGGACGTCTTCGGCCTGCGCTGCCAGGTGACCACGGACCCGGTCAGCCGCACCCCGCTGGTGATCCCGGTCGGCCGTCACCACGCCCCGGAGCCGGAGTCCGAGGAGCCGGCCAACGCCCTCGGCTGACGGGCCGGGCCCCCGGCGAGTGGCCCACCGCATCAGCGTCGGATTGGCCCGGGAGTCCAGGCCACTCGCTGCCTAGGCTGAGGCGCATGAGCACACAGCACCCCACGACCGGGCCCGCCGCCCGCACCGCCGTCGACTTCTTCTTCGACCCCGCCTGCCCGTTCGCGTGGATCACCTCCCGCTGGATGCTGGAGGTGGAGCGGCACCGGGACATCGACCTGCGCTTCCGCCCCATGAGCCTCTACCTGCACAACGAGGGCAACGAGCTGCCCGACGGGTACCGCGAGCTCGTCGACAAGTCGATCGGACCGGTCCGGGTGGCCGTCGCCGCTGCGGCCGCCCACGGCGACGGAGTCCTGCGCGATCTGTACACCGCGCTCGGCACCCGCATCCACCAGCACAAGGAGGAGGGCTTCGACGCCGTGATCGCCGCCTCCCTGGCCGAACTGGACCTGCCCGCCGCCCTGGCGGAAGCGGCCCACTCCACGGCGTACGACACCGAGGTCGCCCGCCACCACGACGCGGGCAAGGACCCGGAGCAGGGCGCCTACGTGGGGACGCCGACGATCCACGTCGACGGCACGGTCTGGTTCGGCCCGGTCCTGAACGCGATCCCGCGCGGCGAGGAGGCGGCCGAACTCTTCGACAGCTTCCGGGTCCTCGCGAACCACCCGGGCTTCTTCGAACTCAAGCGCGCCCGGTCCGGCGGGCTGTCCTACGACTGAGCCGCCGCTGAGGCGAAGGTCAGCGCGCGGTGACCGAGTACGCGGCGAGCGGACGGTTGCCGCGCTCCACGGCAACGGCCCGCAGGACGTCGGCCTGGCTGAGGACGAGCCGGCGCACCGGCTCGGGCAGCGACGCCAGATGCTCCTCCGCTCCGACCAGGTCGAGACAGGCGGCGACCTCCCAGTCGCCGTCCTGAAGACCTTCGGTGTCGACCGGCCAGTTGCCCTCGGCCGTCCAGCCGGACTCGGACAGGAGCCGCAGCAACTCCTCACGGGAGAAAGGCGTGCGCACATTGCCCTGGCCACGCGATCCGGCAGCCTCGATCTGCCCCTGGATCAGCACGGCGAGGAGGTGGGCCAACTGGTCGCCGGACGTGGGCGTCACGTCCCACTCGGTGAACCACAGCCGCCCCGCCCACCGCCGTACCCGGGCCAGTGTGTCCCGCAGCTGCCCGAGCGAGGCGAAGTACCAAGAACAGTGCGCGAGCACCACATGGTCGAAAGAGCCGACGGGGAAGTCGACGGACGGGGCGAGGACGTCGGTGCCGAAACGGAAGTCGATGCGGGGGCCGAGAGGGCCCGCCGCGAGCCGGTCCGCCGACTCCCCGAGCGTGACCGGTGAGCCGTAGGAGGGGGCGGCCACATCGATGGCCACCACGCGCCCCTCCGGCCCGACCGCCTCCGCGAGGACAGCGGTCATGTCACCCTGACCGCAGCCCAGTTCCAGGACGGTCGAGCCTGGCCCGATGTCCCAGCTCGCCACGAGCGTGGCGCGGTGACGGGTCTGGACGAGCTGGCCGTCCGGGCTGTGATCGGCGGCGGCCATGCCGGCCGCGAGCGAGGGGGCCCTGGCGGGGAGATCGGAGCGATTCACAGAATCCTTGGTGGTACGCGAAGGGTCGGTGCGGGCCGATCGTACGAGACGTACGGCAGCGGCGCCTCCCGGTTTTCCGGGCACCGCCCGGTGCCGGGGCAGGCCCGGCCCCTCACGCCGACAGCGACGCCCCCACCGGCATCCGCGCCTCGTCGAACCGGTTCAGCAGCAGCCGAGCCAACTCCGGGGCGGGGCCCAGCACATCGGCCAGAACGTCCGCTCCGGCCGCCTCGGCGCCCGCCGCGATGCGGTCGGGAAGCTGGCCGGGCGCGATGACGTACGGGGCCACCGCCACCCGCTCCACGCCCTCGGCGCGCAGGTCCCGTACCACGTCCTCGGTACGGGGAAGGAGTGCGGAGGCGAACGCAGGCCGCACGGCGCACCAACCGGTGTGCCGCAGCTCCCGCGCGATTTCAGCGATCACTGCGATCGCCTCCGGGTCTGAGGATCCCGCCGACGCCAGGACGAGCCCGGTCCGGGGGAGGTCGCCGGGACGTACCCCGGCCTCCCGCAGCCGCCGTCCCAGAGTGGCGTTGAGCAGCGGGGACGGGCCGAGGACGTCGGCCTGCCGGATGTGCAGCCTCGGCAGCCGGGCGCGGGCCTCGCGCAGGACCGAGGGGATGTCGGTCTTGGCGTGGAACGCCCGGGTCAGCAGGAGGGGGAGGGCGACGACTTCGTCCGCCCCCTCACCGGCCAGGCGCTCCAGCACCCGGGGTACCGACGGGGCGTTGAACTCCAGGAACGCCGTCTCCACCCGCAGTCCCGGCCGCTCGGTGCGGACCCGCTCGGTGAGCGCGTGCACGGTCGCGGCGTGCCGCGGGTCGCGGCTGCCGTGGGCGATGACGAGGAGCGTGGGATGCGTCATGGGAAGGCTCAGTTCTTGACGAGGAGACCGCGGCTGCGCAGCACCCACCCCTCCAGCGGACTGAAGATGAGCAGGTCGATGGCGATGCCGACGAACAGGATGAGCAGGATCGACAGGAAGATCCCGGGCATGTCGAAGTTGCTGCGGCCGTTCTCCAGCAACTGGCCAAGACCCAGGCCAAGTTCGGGTGACGAGGCGATGATCTCGGCGGCCATCAGGGAGCGCCAGGAGAACGCCCAGCCCTGCTTGAGGCCCGCCAGATAGCCGGGCAGCGCCGCCGGGAGCACGATGTGCCACGTCCCGCGCAGCCCGGTCGCGCCCAGCGTGCGGCCCGCCCGGAGGAACAGCGGCGGCACCTGGTCGACGCCGGAGACCAGACCGTTGGCGATCGAGGGCACCGCGCCCAGCAGGATCACCGCGAACATCATCTGGTCGTTCAGCCCGAGCCAGATCACCGCCGGGGCCACCCACGCCACCGAGGGCAGCGACTGAAGCCCGGACAGGATCGGGCCGATCGCGGCCCGGACCAGCTTCACCCGGGCGACCAGCAGCCCCAGTGGCGTGCCGATGGCGACCGCGAGCAGGAAGCCGAACAGGCCGCGCGAGACGCTGGTCCAGACGACCTCCAGCAGGGTGCCCGCCAGCCACATGTCCCTGGCGCTGTCCCACACCGCGGACGGCGGCGGCAGCTTGTACACCTCGGTGACCTCGGCGCGGACCAGCAGCTCCCAGACCACCAGGACCAGCGCCACCGCCACGACCGGCGGCAGCACCTTCTGCAGGAGCACCTCGCGTACCGGGGTGCGGCGGATCTGTACGGCGTCGAGCGCGTCGAGGCCGGCCTCCAGGCCCGCCAAATCGTCGGGCTTCTTGTCGACCGGTCCGGCCGCCTCGTCCGGCCGCTTCCGGTCGGACGTGATGTCAGTGCTGGCCATGTCGGCGGATCTCCCCACGCAGTTCTTCGGTGATCTCGACGGACAGCTCCGCCACGGCGGTGTCCTCGATGCGGCGCGGCTGCTCGATGTCGACCGTCCACTCCCGGGCGATCCGGCCCGGCCGGGACGAGAGCAGCACGACGCGCTGCGCGAGCCGTACGGCCTCACGCACGTTGTGGGTGACGAACAGGACCGAGGCGTTCGTCTCCGCCCAGATCCGGGTCAGCTCGTCGTGCAGCACATCGCGGGTGATGGCGTCCAGCGCCGCGAACGGCTCGTCCATCAGCAGCAGCTGGCTGTCCTGCGCGAGCGCCCGGGCCATCGCCACCCGCTGGCGCATACCGCCGGACAGCTCGTGCACCCGCTTGCCGTACGCCCCGCCGAGCCGGACCAGTTCGAGCAGCCGATCCGCCTCGGTGCGGCGCTCCGACTTCGCCACCCCGCGCAGCCGCAGGGCCAGTTCGATGTTCTTGCCCGCGGTCAGCCACGGGAAGAGGGCGTGCTCCTGGAACATCAGGGCCGGCCGCCCGCCGGGGGTCTCGATGGACCCCTTCGACGGGCGGTCGAGTCCGGCCACCAGATTGAGCAGCGTCGACTTTCCGCACCCGGACGCTCCCAGGAGGGTGACGAACTCACCCGGAGCGACATCGAGGGTGATGTCGTCCAGCACGAGCTGCTGCCCCGTGGGTCCGGCGAAGGACTTCGAGACATGTGCGAGACGGGCCGCGTGCTCGACCGTCGTACGGTCCTCGGCCTTGGTGAGGGTAGGGGTCGCCATGGTCGTCACCTCCTGGGATTCCTTACGTCCTGCTGCGGATCGAGCGGGCTACTTGACGCCGAGACCGGCGTCGGCGACCTCGGGCAGGCCCTCGGCCTTGAGGATCTTGTTCAGCGGACCCAGGTCGTAGATGCCCTGGAGGTTCGGCTCCTTGAGCAGACCCGACTTGACCGAGTACCCGGCCTGCGTCTTCAGCGTCTCGGCCAGCGGGTCATCCGTGATCTCGATGGACTCCCACGCCGGGTCGAGGATCTCCTTCGGCAGCGGCTTGCCGCTCAGCTTCTCCAGCGCCTTGTTCGCCGACGCCTTGGCCTCGTCCGGGTTGGCGTTGATCCACTTGTTGGTGGACACCGAACCCTTCAGTACCGCCTCGACCACGTCCGGGTGCTCGTCGAGGAACTTCTGCGACACGATGATGTTCGTGATCACGAACTTCTTGTCCGGCCACAGGTCCTTCTCGTCGAGGAGCACCTTCGCACCCTCGGAGACCAGCTTGGACGCCGTCGGCTCGGGCACCCACGCGCCGTCCAGGTCACCGGACTTGTAGGCGTCGGGGGTCACCTTGTTGTCCGAGCGGACCACGGAGACATCGCCCTTGCCGCTCTGGGCGTCGACCTTCCAGCCCTTCTCGGAGATCCAGTTGAGGAACGCCACGTCCTGGGTGTTGCCGAGCTGCGGGGTGGCGATCTTCTTGCCCTTGAGGTCGTCCAGGGTCTTGATCTTGTCCGGGTTGACGACCAGCTTCACCCCGCCGGAGGCCGAACCGGAGATGATCCGCAGCCCCTTGCCCTGGGACTTGCTGTAGCCGTTGATGGAGGGGGAGGGGCCGATGAAGCCGATGTCGATGGAGCCGGCGTTCAGCGCCTCGATCTCGGACGGGCCCGCGTTGAAGGTCGTGGACTCGACCTTGGTGCCGCCCAGTTCCTTCTGGATGGTGCCTTCCTGGATACCGACCAGGGCGGTGGCGTGCGTGAGGTTCGGGAAGTACCCGATCTTCACGGTGTCGGAGGAGAGCTTCTTCCCTCCGGCGGAGACGTTCGTCTTCGCGTCGTCGTCCTTCGCCTCGGAGCCGTAGCCGCAGGCGGTGGCCGCCAGGGCGAGCAGCGGCAGGGCGGCGACGGCGGCGAGGCCGCGGCGAACGGTGGAACGGGGGGCAGGCACGGGAGGCTGTCCTCTCGTTGGCCCGGTCTCACGTCCCGCTGTCTGTTCAGGGGGGCGTGGCCGGGAGGTCGGCAGGTCTTCGGCGGTACGGGTGCGGGGGGTTCAGGGCGCGCGAGCGGTGCGCGTACGTCATCACGCACATCGCCCGACCCCGCCCTGGCCGCTGCCGAGGGCGCCGCTGCCCACCCGGCCGCCCTCCTTCGCGAAGGAGGAGAAGAAGTCGGTGGCCATCAGAAGTCCCATTCGGCGTCGTCGTCGGCCGCCACGACGGCCTCGGCGGCGGCGGCGAACGCGGCACCCGCCATTCCGGCGCTCAGGGTCGTCCCGTCCGCCGGGTCGATCAGCAGGAACGATCCGGTGCGCCGGGAGTCCTCGTAGGAGTCGAGCGCCAGCGGCTCGGCGGTGCGCACGACGACCCGCCCGATGTCGTTGGCGACCAGCTGCCCGGGGGCCGGGTGCTGGGAGAGGTCGTCCAGGGTCAGCCTCGACGGGATGTCCTTGACGATCGCCTTGACGGTGCGAGTGGTGTGCTTGAGCAGCACCCGCTGGCCCACCGAGAGCGGCTGGTCGGCCACATGGCAGACGGTCGCCTCGACGTCCTGCGTGGTCGGCGGGGCGTCGTCGGCGGGGGCGATCAGGTCGCCGCGCGAGATGTCGATGTCGTCGGCCAGCCGGAGCGTCACCGACTGCGGGGCCCAGGCGATGTCCACGCTCTCGCCGAGCGCGTCGATGCCGGTGATCGTCGTCGTACGCCCCGAGGGGAGGACGGAGACGGACTCGCCGACCCGGAACACCCCGGCGGCGATCTGACCGGCGTACCCCCGGTAGTCGGGGTGCTCGGCGGACTGCGGGCGGATCACGTACTGCACGGGGAAGCGCGCGTGGCAGGCGGTGAGGTCGTGGCTGACCGGGACCGTCTCCAGGTGCTCCAGGACGGTCGGCCCGCCGTACCAGTCCATGTGCGCGGACGGCTCGACCACGTTGTCCCCGGCCAGCGCCGAGATCGGGATCGCGGTGATCTCCGGAACGCCGAGCGACGCGGCGTACGCGGTGAACTCCTCGGCTATCGCGGCGAACACGGGCTCCGCGTAGTCGACGAGGTCCATCTTGTTGACCGCCAGCACGACGTGCGGGACGCGCAGCAGGGCCGCGACGGCGGCGTGCCGGCGGGTCTGTTCGACGACCCCGTTGCGGGCGTCGACCAGCACCACGGCCAGCTCGGCCGTGGAGGCGCCGGTCACCATGTTCCGGGTGTACTGCACGTGGCCCGGGGTGTCGGCGAGGATGAACCGCCGCCGGGTGGTGGCGAAGTAGCGGTAGGCGACGTCGATGGTGATGCCCTGCTCGCGCTCGGCGCGCAGCCCGTCGGTCAGCAGCGCCAGGTCCGGTGCCTCCTGCCCGCGGTTGATGGAGGCCTGCTCGACGGCCTCCAGCTGGTCGGTGAGGACCGACTTGGAGTCGTGGAGCAGTCGGCCCACGAGGGTGGACTTGCCGTCGTCGACGGACCCGGCGGTGGCGAAGCGCAGCAGGGTGGTGGCGCTCAACTGCTCAGCTGTGGTGGTCATTTAGAAGTACCCCTCGCGCTTGCGGTCTTCCATCGCGGCCTCGGACATCTTGTCGTCGGCGCGGGTCGCGCCCCGCTCGGTGAGCCGGGAGGCGGCGATCTCGGTGATCACGGCGTCCAGCGTGGTGGCGTCGGAGTCGACGGCCCCGGTGCAGGACATGTCGCCGACCGTGCGGTAGCGCACGAGCCGGGTCTCGGTGGCCTCGTGCTCCTTCGGCCCGCCCCAGTGACCCGCCGTCAGCCACATGCCGTTGCGGTTGAACACCTCGCGCTCGTGAGCGAAGTAGATCTCCGGCAGCTCGATGGCCTCGCGCTCGATGTACTGCCAGACGTCCAGCTCGGTCCAGTTGGAGATCGGGAAGACCCGGACGTGCTCACCGGGGGCGTGCCGGCCGTTGTACAGCTGCCACAGCTCGGGCCGCTGGCGGCGCGGATCCCACTGGGAGAACTCGTCGCGCAGCGAGAAGACCCGCTCCTTGGCGCGCGCCTTCTCCTCGTCGCGCCGCCCGCCGCCGAACACCGCGTCGAAGCGGTGTTGCTGGATCGCCTCGGTGAGCGGGACGGTCTGGAGCGGGTTGCGGGTGCCGTCGGGTCGCTCGCGGAGCTTCCCGGCGTCGATGTACTCCTGCACGGAGGCGACGTGCAGCCGCAGCCCGTGCTTCTCGACCGTGCGGTCGCGGTAGTCGAGGACCTCGGGGAAATTGTGCCCGGTGTCCACGTGCAGCAGCGTGAACGGCACCGGCGCGGGCGCGAACGCCTTGAGCGCCAGGTGCAGCATCACGATGGAGTCCTTGCCGCCGGAGAACAGGATCACCGGCCGCTCGAACTCGCCCGCCACCTCGCGGAAGATATGGACCGCCTCGGACTCCAGGGAGTCCAGGTGGCTGAGCGCGTACGGGTTCGCTGTGCCCTCGGACACGGTGGTGGTGACGGCACTCACGCCAGGCCCCTCTCGGTGAGCAGCGCGTGGAGCGCCGCCGCTGACTCCTGCACGGTCTGCTGGTGCGACTCGATCCGCAGGTCGGGCGATTCGGGGGCCTCGTAGGGGTCGTCGACCCCGGTGAGCCCGCTGATCTCGCCGGCCGCCTGCTTGGCGTAAAGGCCCTTCACATCGCGTACGGAGCACACCTCGACGGGCGTCGCGACGTGCACCTCCAGGTAGGTGGTGGACTCGGCGGCGTGCCGCTTGCGGACGGCCTCGCGGCTGTCGGCGAACGGGGCGATGACGGGGACCAGCACCTTCACGCCGTTGGCGGCGAGGAGTTCGGCGACGAAGCCGATCCGGGCCACGTTGGTGTGCCGGTCCTCGCGGGAGAAGCCGAGGCCCGCGGAGAGGAACTCGCGGATCTCGTCGCCGTCGAGCACCTCCACCTTGTGGCCCTCGGTCCGCAGCCGGCCCGCCAGCTCGTACGCGATGGTGGTCTTGCCCGCGCTCGGCAGACCGGTGAGCCAGATCGTGGCCCCCGTCTCCGTCACGCTCATCGAAGTCTCCTGATCAGTCGTCATCAGCCGTGCAGCCCGCATTCGGTCTTGCCCCGTCCGGCCCAGCGGCCGGCCCGTGCGTCCTCGCCCTCCAGCACCCGGCGGGTGCAGGGCGCGCAGCCGACGGAGGCGTAACCGTCCATCAGCAGCGGGTTGGTGAGCACGCCGTGCTCGGCGACGTAGGCGTCCACGTCGTCCTGCGTCCAGCGGGCGATGGGGGAGACCTTCACCTTGCGGCGCTTGGCGTCCCAGCCGACGACCGGGGTGTTCGCCCGGGTCGGCGACTCGTCACGGCGCAGCCCCGTCGCCCACGCGGCGTACGCGGTCAGGCCGTCCTCCAACGGCTTCACCTTGCGCAGCGCGCAGCACAGATCGGGGTCCCGGTCGTGCAGCTTCTCGCCGTGCTCCGCGTCCTGTTCGGCGACCGTCTGCCGCGGGGTGATCGTGATGACGTTGACGTCCATCACGGCGTCCACCGCGTCCCGGGTGCCGATGGTCTCCGGGAAGTGGTAGCCGGTGTCCAGGAAGACCACGTCCACGCCTGGCAGCACCCGGGAGGCCAGGTGCGCGACCACCGCGTCCTCCATCGAGGAGGTCACGCAGAAGCGGGGCCCGAAGGTGTCGGTCGCCCACTTCAGGATCTCGATGGCGGAGGCGTCCTCCAGCTCCCGTCCGGCCCGCTCGGCCAGCTCCCGGAGCTCCTCGTCGGTCAGCTCTCCGCTCAGCAGAGTGTCCGTCATATCGCGTCCCCTTCACCGTCGTTGCGCTGAACGCCCCGGGTCAGCAGACCCAGGAACTTCAGCTGGAACGCACGGTTGCAGGAGGCACATTCCCAGGCGCCGTGACCGGTCTCGTTGGGGCGCAGGTCCTCGTCGCCGCAGTACGGGCAGTAGAACGGCGCGGCTCGCTCGCTCATGACAGCGACTCCGCACTGGCGCGCGCCGCCCAGGTCGCGAAGCGCTCGCCGTCCTCGCGCTCCTCCTGGAACCGGCCGAGCACCCGCTCGACGTAGTCCGGCAGTTCGGCCGACGTGACCTTCAGACCACGGACCTTGCGGCCGAACCCGGCCTCCAGACCGAGCGCGCCGCCGAGGTGCACCTGGTAGCCCTCGACCTGCTCGCCGTTCTCGTCCAGCATCAGCTGGCCCTTGAGACCGATGTCCGCGACCTGGATACGGGCGCAGGCGTTCGGGCAGCCGTTGATGTTGATGGTGATCGGCTGGTCGAACTCCGGGATGCGGCGCTCCAGTTCGTCGATCAGGGAGGCGCCGCGCGCCTTCGTCTCGACGATCGCCAGCTTGCAGAACTCGATGCCGGTGCAGGCCATCGTGCCGCGCCGGAACGGAGAGGGGGTGACCCGCAGGTCCAGTGCCTCCAGACCGGCGACCAGGGATTCCACCTGCTCCTCGGCCACGTCCAGCACGATCATCTTCTGCTCGGCGGTGGTCCGCACCCGGCCGGAGCCGTGCGCGTCCGCCAGGTCGGCGATCTTGGTGAGCGTGGAGCCGTCGACCCGGCCCACCCGCGCGGCGAAGCCGACGTAGAAACGGCCGTCCTTCTGCCGGTGCACCCCGAGGTGGTCGCGCCAGGTCTGGGCGGGCTGCTCGGGCGCGGGCCCGTCGACCAGCTTCCGCTTCAGGTACTCGTCCTCCAGGATCTGGCGGAACTTCTCCGCGCCCCAGTCCGCGACCAGGAACTTCAGCCGGGCGCGGGTGCGCAGCCGCCGGTAGCCGTAGTCGCGGAAGATCCCGATGACCCCGCCGTACACGTCCGCCACCTCGTCCAGCGGCACCCAGGCGCCGAGACGCACCCCGAGCTTGGGGTTGGTGGAGAGGCCGCCGCCGACCCAGAGGTCGAAGCCGGGGCCGTGCTCCGGGTGGTTCACGCCGACGAAGGCGATGTCGTTGATCTCGTGCGCCACGTCCAGGTGCGGGGAGCCGGAGACGGCGGACTTGAACTTGCGGGGCAGGTTGGAGAAGTCGGGGTTGCCGATGAACCGGCGCTGGATCTCGTCGATCGCGGGGGTGCCGTCGATGATCTCGTTCTCGGCGATGCCCGCGACGGGGGAGCCGAGGATCACACGGGGCGTGTCACCGCAGGCCTCGGTGGTGGACAGGCCCACCTCTTCCAGCCGCCGCCAGATCTCCGGCACGTCCTCGATGCGGATCCAGTGGTACTGCACGTTCTGCCGGTCGGTGAGGTCGGCGGTCCCGCGCGCGAACTCCTGCGAGATCTCCCCGACCACCCGCAGCTGCTGCGTGGTCAGCCGGCCGCCGTCGATCCGGACCCGCAGCATGAAGTACTTGTCGTCCAGCTCCTCCGGCTCCAGCACGGCGGTCTTGCCGCCGTCGATGCCGGGCTTGCGCTGGGTGTAAAGACCCCACCAGCGCATACGTCCGCGCAGGTCGTTCGGGTCGATCGAGTCGAAGCCGCGCTTCGAGTAGATCGTCTCAATACGTGTCCGTACGTTGAGACCGTCGTCGTCCTTCTTGAACTGCTCGTTCCCGTTGAGGGGCGTGTGGTGGCCCACGGCCCACTGACCTTCACCACGGTGGCGTCCGGCCTTGCGGCGGGGCGTGGCGGTCGCAGGCTGTTCCGGGGTAGCGGCCATGGCAATACGTCCTTCGGGACTGCGGGAGGGCGGCTCTGAGCGGCACACTCGCGCGGAGGCGCGGCGGTGCGCAGGCGGTTCAGAGGTAAGAGAAGAGCGGCGGTGCTGGGTCTCTCAGCTCGCCGGACAGATGGCGCTGGACATGCGGCCGAGGTCGACGTGGCGTCGACTCACCAAGGCAATTCCAGTTCCAGACATGACGGAAGCGTGTCACGCGCATCTCGGGACAGTCCACCACTATCCGCTATGTGGACGGCTGAGTCTCGAAGAGTGGGACGAGGTGGTGCCGGTCACGGAGTGCTTCATCGGCATTACCGACAAATCGCCTGCGCAGGGCCCGAAAGGCCGGATGGGGGGACGCAACGACGGGGGGCGGTGATGCCACCGCCCCCTCCGGGCCTCCGGACGGTCAGGAGGCGTACGCCCCGGGCCACGGACCGGGCGTCGCCACCTCCGGCTCCACCTCGGTCTTCGTGTCGAAGAGCCGGAAGCCGCGCCGCAGGTAGTTGTCCATGGCGTGCGGCCCGTCCTTGGAGCAGGTGTGCAGCCACACCCGCTTCGTCTGCGGCCGCCCCGGCCAGCGCTCCGCCAGATCCCAGGCGCGCGCCACGCCGTGACTGAGGAGATGGCCGCCGATCCGCCGCCCCCGGAACGCGGGGATCAGCCCGAAGTACATGATCTCGACCACGCCGTCGTCCTGCGGGTCCAGCTCGACGTACCCGGCCGGCGTCCCGTTCTCGTACGCCACCCAGGTCTCCGCGCCGGGCCGCTCCAGGACCTCCTGCCACTGGGCGTACGTCAGGCTCAGCCGGTCGGTCCACCGGATGTCCCCGCCCACCGCGGAGTAGAGGAAGCGGCTGAACTCCGGCAGCGGAACCTCGGACCGGACGATGCGGACATCGCCCTCCGGCGCGCGCGCCGGGCGCAGGTCGGCGGGCGATGTCTGCTCCAGGGACCAGACGGTCACCTCGGTGGTCGGCGCTGCGGGCTGCGGGATGTCGCTCATGACGGCCAGAAAACCATGGAGCCGGACACCGGCGCACAGCGGCCCCGCCCCGGACCGCCCGCACGCGCCGCAGCGGGTCCTCTCAGGTGGTCCGGGCCGCCCTGCGGGCCTCCGCCACCACCGGTGCCAGGGAGTGCGGCAGCAGATCCGCGCCGTGCTCCGGATGGATCACCTCCACCTCCACCCCGTCCCCGAAGCGGTACGGGCGGTGGGCCAGGACCTCCGCCAGATGCCGCCGCAGCCGGGAGATCTCGGCCCGGACCGTCACCGTCCGGGTCGCGTCCCCGAAGATGTCCCGCGCCAGCTCCGAGGCCGTCCGCCCCTGCCGGTGCACCGCCAGCGCGTACAGCAGCTCCGCGTGGCGCGGCGAGAGCCGCTGCTTCACGCTGCCCAGCGGCCCCGTCAGATGCACGGCGAGCGCCCGGGGCCGGCTCAGGTCCAGCACCACCCGGCGCGGCGCCCCCGACGTCCTCCCGACGTCGTCCACCTGCACCAGCCAGCCGCCCGGCAGCGGCTCGACCTGGCACATGCCGAGCGAGGGCAGCCACACCGGACCCGGCCGCAGCGACTTCGGCAGCGGCAGCCGGTCCACCGGAGGTATGCCGGTCACCGCCGCCAGCCGCCCGTGCACGTCCACCGCCAGCGCCCGCCCGCCGATCCGGCACAGGATCGGCGCGGCCACCGCGCGCAGCCGCTCGATCTCCGCCAGGTGCCGGGTGCGGATCTCCCCCTCGGCGAGCCGGGCCACCGAGTCGACCAGGGTCAGCGTCGCCGGATGGAACGTGGACGCGGGACCGCTGATGTCGACGATCCCGATCAGCCGCCCGTCGCGCGGATCCCGCACCGGGGCCGCCGCGCAGGTCCAGCCGTGCAGCGCCCGGATGAAGTGCTCGGCGGAGTGCACCTGGATGGGGACCCGGGCGGCCAGCGCCGTCCCGATCGCGTTCGTCCCGGTCGCCGCCTCGGCCCAGGCCGCGCCTTCCTCCAGGCAGATGTCGTGGGCCCGGCGCAGCACCCCCGTGTTGCCCTGCCGCCACAGCACCCGGCCCTCTGTGTCGGTCACCACCATGATCTGCTGCGCGGCGTCCGCGATCGAGGCCAGTCCCGCCCGCAGTAACGGCATCAGTTCGCCGAGCGCCGTGCTGCGCCGCCGGTGCTCGATCTCGTCCGCCTCCAGCAGCTCGCTCTCCGGCGACTGGCCGGGGTCGATGCCGCTGCGCACCACCCGGTCCCAGGAGGCGTCGATCTCCGCCCGGGGCGCGACACCGGACGGCTCGCCCGCCAGCCGGGCCTCCCGCGCGTGGTGGAGCAACCGGGTGGCCCGGCGGCCCGCCCCCTGGCCCGTCACCCGCAGCACCCCCGCCGAACCTGTCTCCGTCATGGTCCCCGTTCCCCCCGGACGCCTCCCCGCCCATCCTGCCGTTCACCAGGGCCGGTTGCGGTGCAGTCCACACAATGGTTGCAACCCTTTGCAACTCTGGCGATGCGCATCGGGCCCGTACGAGAGTGGGAGGACACTGGGTGCCGGACCTGATCCGGCCGCCCGGTGTGAAGAAGCATGGAGGGTGGTGCCGTGTCGGCGCAGCACCACCCTCCTTCGCTTCCGGCGGGGGCGCCGGGGCGGCTCAGCAGAGCATTCCGGCCCGCAGTTCCGCGAGGGTGCTCCTGAGCATGCGGGAGACGTGCATCTGCGAGATGCCGAGCCGTGCGCCGATCTGCGTCTGGGTCAGCTCCTGGCCGTAGCGGAGTTCCAGCAGCGTGCGCCGGCGGTCGTCGAGCGCGGCCAGCAGGGGCGCCAGGGCGTGCAGATCCTCCACGTGCTCCAGTCGGCCGTCCTCGTCCCTCAGAAGGTCGGACCAGGCCGGCGCGGGCCCCCCGGAATCGGAGTCGTTGCGCAGGGGGGCGTCGAGGGACCCGGCGCTGTAGCCGTTCGCGGCGATCTCGGCCTCCGCCACCTCTTCCCTGGGCAGGCCCAGATGACGGGCCAGTTCCGCACGGGTGGGGGAGCGGTCGAGACGCGCCGCCAGATCCTCGTGGCCGGCCTCGACCACGGACCTCAGTTCCTTGAGCCGCCGCGGAACCTGTACGGACCAGGTGGTGTCCCGGAAGAGCCGCTTGATCTCGCCGCTGATATAGGGGAGAGCGAAGGCGGGGAATTCCACTTCGCGCGCGAGCTCGAAGCGTTCGATGGCTTTGATGAGACCGATGGTGCCCACTTGCAGGACATCTTCGAACTGCCCGTTCCGCAGCGTGCGATAGCGCCTGGCCGCGTAGCGCACCAGGTACATGTGTGCTTCGACGAGCGTGTTGCGGGCGTACTGGAATGCGGCTGTTCCCTCGTCCAGGGCGGCGAGCTGTTCGAAGAGCAGTCGGCTGATTTCCCGCGCGTCTGCCGACGGGTGGTCCATCAGTTCCTGACCGGTCGGAAAATCATTCCCTGCTGTCGGAGCTGTTGCAGAGATTCCGATAAGAGCCCTCATGGCACCTTTCCGGGCGGTGTGGCGAACATTTTCACCGTGAACCTACATGTCCCGGAGGAGTGTTGAGTGCGGTGCCTCGCGGAATCGCCGTTCCCGGCGAGGTAATACGGAAAGGCGTGATGAGAATAAGAATGCGGGGTGCCCGCTCCGGTCGAGCGGGCACCCCTGTTTCCTTCGGCCCTCGCCCTACGTCCGCACGCTCCGCGACGCCAGGCCCGCCACCGCGCACAGCGCGCCCCAGCCTCCCGCGACCGCGGCGGCCTTCCGCCGAGCGGCCGGATCGGGGAGCTGCGTACCGAAGAGCACCGCGTCACCGAGGTCGGACGCGACCCTGCACACGGTCGCCGCCCGCAGCGCGGCACCCTCCTTCGCTGCCAGCATGGCGAGCCCGGACGCGAGGTCCCTGGCTCCGACGGCTCGGATCAGCAGCGCGGTCGCCGCCGGCACGGACCCGTCCTCGTCGTCCAGCCCGCACGGGCGGGCCATCAGCTGCGGGCGTAGCAGAATGCCCACCCCGTAGGCGGCGGTCGCCGCACCCGCCCACCGCACCGGCCAAGCTCCCACCGCGTCCTCCTCAGGTATCCACCGACATGCGTCCATCGGCATCCAGTCGCCGACGCGAATGCATCGTCGCGATCGTCGCGACGGATCACGGGTTCCCCCGCCCTGTCCGTACGACACCTGCCGACCGCCGATCGGCCGTCCCCATCCCGGAGTACGCCGGTACGGCGAGGGGTGTGGTCCGGCCCTGACGGGGCAACGGAACGGTCATGGCTGTTCTGCGCAGAGTCGCCCGGCCCCTGCTGGCCGCGAAATTCATCCGTGACGGGATCGCGGCGGTCCGCGATCCCGCCCTCCCCGACCCGCCGGAGGACACCCGGGGTGAGCGGGAGGCCCCCGCACTCGCCACGCGCGTCCCGTTCCTGCCCGAGGATCCCGAGCAGCTCGTCCGCCTTCAGGGCGCGGTGCAGCTCGGGGCCGGTGTCCTGCTCGCCCTGGGGCGCGCGCCACGGCTGGCGTCCGCGGCCCTCGCGGTGACCCTGGTGTCCTCCGCCCTCACGGCCGGCGGCCGCGGGACGGACGACGGTTCCGGGGCGCGGCGCGTGGATCTCCTCACCGACCTGTCCCTGCTCGGCGGGCTGCTGATCGCCGCGGCCGACACCCACGGCAAGCCCTCGCTGGCCTACCGGACCCGTCGGACGGCGGCCCACGCGTCCGACGCGGTCAGCCACCGTGCCCATGCCGTCTCCCATCAGGTGGGGAACGCGGCGGGCGCGACCGTCGACAGTGTCACGCACTCCGTCGAGGCCGCCCGCAAGCGCCTCTCCTGAGCCCGCGCGCGAGAGGATCCACCCGGCCTCCGGGCGGGTCCTCTCGCGTGAGGCTTCAGTTCACGGACGGCCGGGCCCGTGCCACCACCGAGGCCAGGTCCAGACTGTGCGGCAGCGTCCCGAACACCGCGCCCGCGTCCCCGCCGAGCCGCGACGCGCAGAACGCGTCGGCCACCTCCGGCGGAGCCCAGCGCACCAGCAGCGAACCCTGGAGCACCAGCGCGAACCGCTCCACCAGCCGCCGCGCCCGCGCCTCGATGCCGTCCAGATCGGCCAGCTCCGTCAGCAGCGCCTTGATCGCCGCGTCCAGCCGGTGATCCGCCCCGCGCGCCTGCCCGACCTCCCGCAGGAACGCGTCCAGCGCCCGCGGCTCCCGCTGGAGCGCCCGGAGCACATCCAGCGCCTGGACGTTCCCCGAACCCTCCCAGATCGAGTTGAGCGGCGCCTCGCGCAGCAGCCTGGGCATCCCCGACTCCTCGACGTACCCGTTCCCGCCCAGGCACTCCAACGCCTCGCCCACCACGGCGGTGCAGCGCTTGGTGACCCAGAACTTCGCGGCGGGCAGCGCGAGCCGCAGGAACGCCCGCTCCTCCTCGGTGTCCGCGTCGTACGCCGCCGCCAGCCGCATCGCCAGCACCGTCGCCGCCTCCGACTCCAGGGCCAGGTCGGCCAGGACGTTGCGCATCAGGGGCTTGTCGATCAGCGGCCCGCCGAACGCGCCGCGGTACGCGCTGTGATGGAGCGCCTGCGCCACCGCCTGCCGCATCAGCCCCGCCGAACCCACCACGCAGTCGAGACGGGTGGCCGCCACCATCTCGATGATGGTGCGCACTCCGCGCCCCTCCTCACCGACGAGGCGGGCCCGGGTCCCGTCGAACTCGACCTCGGCGGACGCGTTGGACCGGTTGCCCAGCTTGTCCTTCAGCCGCTGGATCAGGAACACGTTGCGCGTGCCGTCCGGGAGCACCCGCGGGACCAGGAAGCAGCTCAGCCCGCCCGGCGCCTGCGCCAGCACCAGGAAACCGTCCGACATCGGCGCCGAGCAGAACCACTTGTGCCCGGTGAGCAGGTACTCGCCTTCGCCGGCCAGCGGTTCCGCCCGGGTCGTGTTGGAGCGTACGTCGGTGCCGCCCTGCTTCTCCGTCATGCCCATCCCGAAGAGCACCCCGGCCTTCTCGCGCGGATTTTGCAGCCCCTCCACGTACGTGTGCGAGGTCAGCAGCGGCTCCCACACGGCGGCCAGCGCCGGATCGGTGCGCAGCGCGGGCACCGCGGCATGCGTCATCGACAGCGGGCAGCCGTGCCCCGCCTCGGTCTGCGTCCAGACCAGGAACCCCGCCGCACGACGGACATGACCGGCCGGCCGTCCCCAGGCGTCCGTCAGTCCGGCGGACACGGCATGGCCCAGCAGCCGGTGCCAGGACGGATGGAACTCCACCTCGTCGACGCGATGCCCGTAGCGGTCATGCGTCCGCAGAACGGGCGGATGCGCGTTCGCCTGCGCACCCCACTCCTGGGCCTGGGCGGAGCCCGCGGCCCGGCCGAGCTCGCCGAGCTCCTCCAGCGCCACGGGCAGGACCCCGGGCTCGATGTGCCGCTCGACGGCCTCGGACAGGACCCGGTCGGTGGCGAAGACGTCATGGCCGACCAGCGGCGGAACCTGATTGGTCACGGTGTGGGTGGTGGCTGCCATACGGATACGGTAAGGAGGTGCAGGCAGCAAATGAAACACCCGAGCGGCCACCGGGCCGGCTCCACCGGGCGCGAGTGCTCTACCGCAACGTCTCCAAAAGGCGTATGGCGTGGCACTTGCTCAAGGACACCGTCAACTCGTGCATCGAGTACCGCATTCTGGGCCTCGCTGCCGAGGCGGCGTTCTTCACCCTGCTCTCGCTGCCCCCGCTGCTGCTCGGCATGATCGGACTGCTCGGTTACGTCGACGAGTGGACGACCACCACCACGGTCGCCTCCATCGAGCGCAACATCCTCTCCGCCTCCCAGACGGTGCTGTCCGAGCGCGGGGTCAACGACTTCGCCAAACCGCTGCTCGCCGACGTCACGACCGGGGCCCGCCCCGACGTCATCTCCCTCGGCTTCGCCATCGCCCTGTGGTCGGGCTCCCGTGCGGTCAACGTCTTCATCGACACCATCACCGTGATGTACGGCCTCGACGGCCACCGCGGCATCGTCAAGACCCGGCTGCTCGCCTTCCTGCTGTACGTCGTCGCCCTGCTCCTCGGCGCGGTGGTGCTGCCGCTGCTGGTCGTCGGCCCGGACCGGGTGGTCGAGTTCGTGCCCTGGGGCACCGAGGTCATAGCCGTCCTGTACTGGCCGCTCGTCATACTGCTCACCATCGCGTTCCTCACGACGCTCTACCACGTGTCCGTGCCCGTCCGTTCGCCCTGGATCGAGGACGTCCCCGGGGCGCTGGTGGCGCTCGGTATGTGGGTCCTCGGCAGCTTCCTGCTCCGGATCTACCTGACCAGCACGGTCGAGGGCCCGACCATCTACGGCTCCTTGGCGGCGCCGATCGCCGTACTGCTGTGGATCGGCATCTCCGCCTTCGCGGTCCTGGTCGGCGCCGCGGTCAACGCGGCCATCGACCGGGTGTGGCCCTCGCTCGCCACGGCCGCCGCCCGCGAGGCCACCGAACGCGTCAGGGCCGCACAGGCCGCCGAGTTCGTCGCCCGCACCCGCTCGGGCGCCTACGACGGCACGGACGACGACGATGACGAGGACGACGGCCCCGCGTACATGCCCTCCGAGTTCCCCGAGCGCTGGTCCCGCTTCCTCCCGCCCGACGACGTGAAGTCCCGGCTGCACGCGACCTGGGAGAAGGAGCCCAAGGACGCGAAGGAGCCCAGGGAGACCAAGGAGTCGGGGGAGCCCGCCGACACCAGGGAACCGCCCACCCGCTGACCGCGCTAGCGTGGAGGCATGCCCCGGCGACACCAGCGGTACCAGGAGCGGCCCTCCCGGCTGGACGGGGCCGTCGTCTGGACCCTGGACGTCCCGCCGGGCCCCGGGCGGCCCGCCCGGTCCGTGCTCCCCGACGGCTGCATGGACCTGATCTGGACCGCCGGCCGCCTGGTCGTCGCCGGGCCCGACACCCACGCGTTCGAGGTCGACCCGCGCAACCGGGGCTCCTGCGCCGCGATCCGGTTCGCGCCCGGCACCGCCCCCGTCCTCCTCGGCGTACCGGCGCACGAGCTGCGCGACCACCGGATCGACCTGACCGAGCTCTGGCCCCGTAGAGCCGTCGCCGCGCTCACCGGCCGGCTCGCCCGGTCCGCCGACCCCTCCGCGGCACTGGAGGAGTTCGCGCTCGCCAGGTCCGCCGACACGGGACCGCCGGACCCGCTCACGGCGGCCGTCGCCGACGGGCTGCGGCGCGGCAGGAGCGTCGCGTCGACGGCCGCCGAGGTCGGCCTCGGCGCCCGCCAGCTGCACCGCCGCTCCCTGGCCGCCTTCGGCTACGGCCCGAAGACGCTGGCCCGCATCCTCCGCCTGCAACGCGCCCTGGCCCTGGTCCGCACCGGCCTGCCCTACGCCGAGGCCGCCTGCGCGGCGGGCTGCACCGACCAGGCGCACCTGGCCCGGGAGATGCGCGACCTGGCCGGCACGACCCTGGGGGCCTACTTCGCGGCAGGGGAGGCGGCGGCGAACAACGACACCCCGCACCCGTCCGGGTCCAGCACCACCGCGTAGCGCTGCCCCCACACCGCGTCCCACGGCTTCAGATGCCCGGTGTACCCGGCGTCGACCAGCTCCGCGTACAACGTGTCCACCTCCTGCGGACTGTCGCAGACGAACGCCAGGGCGACCCGCTCACCCCCGCCCGCCGGACGCTGCCAGTCCGGGTCGAACGAGGCGATGACCTCCTCCGTGTCCCACAGCAGCCGCTGCCCGCCCGGCAGGGCCACTTCGACATGGGGCGCGGACTCCGCCCCGTCGGGGATGCCGAGGCCCAGCCGCCGGTAGAAGGCGAGTGAGGCCGCGAGGTCGGAGGTGATGATGCTGATGGCGTCGAGTCGTGGAGTCATGCCCCGACCGTAGGCACGCGGCGCCGCGGCCGTCTTGTACGAATCGGTCATCCGCGGGTCCACTCCAGGGTTCACCCCAGGCAGTCCGCCGGCGACGTCCCCGGATCGGTCAGCGCGAGACCCAGGGCCGCCCGCTCCGTGATCCACCGCGCCGGGCGGTGGCGCGGATCGCCGGTCGACGCGTGCAGCGCCCGCTGCAGCGCCAGCATCCGCACGGCCCCGATCCGCTCGCCCCACGCCAGCGGCCCGGCCGGATAGCCGAGGCCCGTGGTCACCGCGAGATCGATGTCGGCGGGCGCGGCCAGGGAGCGTTCCGCGATCGAGCAGCCGACCGCGACGACGGAGGACAGCAGCCGCTGCGCGACCGAGCCCGCGGTGTCCCGCACCACCGACACCCCGTACGGCTCCTCGCTTCCGGCCGCCCGTGCCAGGACCGCCCGCGCGTCCCGGGCGGCCGCCGGATCACCGGCCGCCGTCACCGCCAGGACCCGCCGCCGCCCCGCCGGGGGCAGCACCTCCACGCCGAACGTACGCTCCCGGGGCAGCCCGCCGTCCGCGACCGCCGCCGACACCGGCGTCCCCCAGACGGGCACCAGCACCACGGCCTCCGCCGACGGCCCCACGCCCCGCTCGACGCGGACCCCCGCCGCCTCCAGCGACGCGGTCAGCTCCTCCTCGCACGACGCCGTCTCCGGCCGCCTCGCCGAGGCCAGGAACACCGGGCGGTCGGCGTCCCCGGTCACCGGGCTCTCCGGTGCGGGGCCGGACGGCCCGTCGCCGTACGCGTACCACCCCCGGCCCGTCTTACGGCCGTGCAGCCCGGCCACCACCCGGTTCGGGGTCAGGAAGGACGGGCGCAGCCGGTCCTCGTACCGGAAGCCCTGCCAGATCGAGTCGATCACCGCGGCCGTCACGTCGAGACCGGTCAGGTCCATCAGTTCGAAGGGGCCCATGCGCAGCCCCAGCACGTCCCGGGCGATCCGGTCGATCTCCGCCGGGTCCGCCACCGACTCCTCCAGCAGCGCGAGCGCCTCGGTCACCAGCCCCCGGCCGGCGTGGTTGACCAGGAAACCGGGGGTGTCGGCGACGGTCACCGCCCGGTGCCCGCAGCCCTCGACCAGCTCGGTCAGCAGGACCGGGATCTCCGGGCGGGTGGCCGCGCCCGGCACCACCTCGACGATCCGCATCAGCGGCACCGGGTTGAAGAAGTGCAGCCCCGCCAGGCGCGACGGGTCCCGGAGCGTCGCCGCGATCCGGGTCACCGACAGGGAGGAGGTGTTCGTCGCGAAGACGGCGGAGGCGGGCAGCGCCCGCTCCAGCCTCCCGAACACCTCGGCCTTCGTCTCCAGGTCCTCCCGGACCGCCTCGATCACCAGTTCCACGTCCGGGCCCGCCGCCCACGGCTCGGCGAGCGGCACCAGCCGGGCCACCGCCGCGTCCCGGCCGGCGGCGGTCGTCCGGCCCTTCGCGACCGCCCGGTCCAGCATCGACGCGATGAAGTCCAGGGCCTCCTTCACCGCCTCGGGCCGTACGTCACCCAGCTCCACGGTGTGTCCCGCGCTCGCCGCCCACTGGGCGATGCCCCGGCCCATGGCCCCGGCTCCGACGATCCTGATACGCATGGCAGTTAGGGCCCTTTCAGCGGAGGTAGACACGGTTCGGGTCGACATCGTCGCGCAGGAGCCGCAGCTCCGCGGAGGTGGGCGGGGCCGTCGTCGTGAGCCGGTCGGCGGTCTTCAGCTCCCAGCCGGTCGCGGCCCGCACCTGCTCGACGCTCACCCCGGGATGCACGGCGACCAGCCGCAGCTCGTCCCCGACCCCCTCCCGGGCGAGGACGCCCAGTTCGGTGATGACCCGGGTGACCCCGGCGCCGAGCGGGCGGATGCCGTCCGCCAGCGCCCGGTCGGGACCCGGCGTCGTACAGAAGTCCAGCACGTCAGAGAAGGAGCGCGGGGTGTGGCGGCGCATCACCACGAACACCTCCCGGGCGTTCGCCATCACCTCGACCGCGCCCCCGGAACCCGGCAGCCGCACCGAGGGACTCTCCCATTCCCCGATCACCGAGGTGTTGAGGCTGCCCCACCGGTCGATCTGCGCCGCCCCCAGGAAGCCGACGTCGATGTGCCCGCCCTGGAGCACCGAGCCGAACAGCGTGGCCATGGACACCACCGCCTCGGCCCCCGTGATCAGGACGGCGTCCGCGATGGTCTCCGGCAGATGGGAGGGGTGCGCCCCGCAGACCCCGGACTCGTACACCACCTCGATGCCCGGAGCGACGGTCAGCCGCGCCAGCTCGGTCGCGAGCGTCGGCAGCCCGATCCCCGCGAACACGGTCCGCCGCCCGGCCAGTTCGCGCGCGGCGAGGACCGAGAGCAGCTCGGACGGGGTGACGGGCCGTGTCTCCTCCCCGGGCTGCCCGCTCACAGCCGCCTCCCGTAGTCCACCGACCCGCTCGGCGCCTCGCCGACCGCCAGCCCCGCCCAGAACTCCTCGCCCAGCTTCGCCACGTACGCGGCGTGGTCGGCGGTCCCGTACACCCACTCCTCCAGCCATCCCCGCAGCCGCGCCGGGTCCTTGCTGATCGCGGACCAGGCCCGGTAGAAGGCGTTGTCCCGGTCGTAGTAGCCCTGCGCGAAGGACGGGTGCGCCCCGCGCGGGCACAGGACCACCGCGTCCACCGCGTGGGCGGGGACGAGGGTGCGGTTCGGGTCCGCGCGGATCACCTCGTCCGCCACCAGTTCCTCCACCACCACGACCGCCTTCTGCGCCGCGTACACCGCCTCGGCCTGGACCCCGGTCAGCCCCCAGATCTGGGTGTTGCCCCGGCGGTCGGCACGCTGGGCGTGGATGAACGTCACGTCCGGGTGGACGGGCGGTACGACGTAGATCTCCTCGGTGGATCCGTCGGCGGCCGGGTAGGGCGAAGTGACCTTGCGGATCCCGGGGTTGACCGACGGCAGATCGCTGCCCGCGTAACTGCGCAGCGGGTGGAACGGCAGCCGCTGCGCACCGGCGAGATACCGGCACACCATCCCGTAGTGGCTGTACTCCTCGAACACCAGCGGCTCGGGATCGGCGTGCTCGATGCGCCGCCGCAGCTCACCGAGCGAACCGGCGGAGGAGTTGCCCACGAACGAGGAGACCAGCCGCGTCACGCACCCGGCGGCCAGCATCTGGTCCACCACGATGTCCGCCGTCATCCGGACGACCGTCAGATCCCGGCGGCCCTGCCGGATGATCTCGTGCCCGGCGGCGGTCGGGATGAGATGGGTGAACCCTTCGAGGCTCACGGTGTCCCCGTCGTGGACGAAGGCGGCGACCGCCTCCCGCATCGACAGGACCTTGCCGGCCCCTCCGCCCGCCCCGGCCGTCCGCTCCACCGTGCCCCTCACCCTCCGTATGCGCCGACCCCACGGTGCCAGCACCATTGATGGCTGTCCAATACCGAATTAAGGTCGGATTGAGACGCCAGGAGTATCACTATGGAACTGCGCCACCTCAACGCCTTCCTCGCCGTCGCCGAGGAGCTGCACTTCGGCCGGGCCGCCAAGCGGCTCCAGATGGCCCAGCCTCCGCTGAGCCAGCAGATCCGCCAGCTGGAGAAGGAGCTCGGCGTCCAGCTCTTCCACCGCAACACCCGCTCGGTCCGGCTCACCAGCGCGGGGGAGACCTTCCTCGAACCGGTACGGACCGTCCTGGACGACCTGGACACCGCCGTCCGCGCGGCCAGATCGGCGGGGATCGGCGAGTACGGCCGGGTCACCATCGGCTTCGCCGGTGCCTCCAGCCACGAGACGCTGCCCCGGCTCACCCGCGCCGTGCGCGCCGCTCACCCCGGGCTCGAACTCGTCATGACCGGACAGACGTACGCCAACACCGCCCTGTCCCGGGTCGCCGACGGCTCGCTCGACCTCGGCTTCGTCCGGCTCCCGGTTGCCCGGCCCGGCGTCGCCCACCGGGTGATCGACGAGGAGGAACTGGTCTGCGCCCTGCCCTCCGACCACCCGCTCGCCCGGCGGGAGACCGTCCCGCTCGACGTACTCGCCGGCGAACCGTTCGTCTCCTTCCCCGCCAACTCCGGCTCCACCGTGCGCGACGCCATGACCGAGGCCTGCGAGAACGCCGGGTTCACCCCGCGCATCGTCCAGGAGGCCCCCGATTCCTACACGATCCTCGCCCTGGTCGCCGCCGGGGTCGGCGTCACCCTCACGGTGACCTCCGTCCAGCACATCCAGCAGAACGGCCTCGTCTACCGCCCCCTCGCCGGTCCGGCCGTCCGCCTCCGCGCCGCCCTGGCCTGGCGCGCCGACAATCCCTCCGCCGCCCTGCGCGCGGTGCTCGCCGTGGCGGAGGAAGCGCTGCCGACACCCGCGCGTACGCTCGATTGAGACGTACTGCCTCTCAACCCGGTGCGGATTCAATATTGGACCGACTCAGTGCCGGATGCGAAGGTCGTCCCACCGCACCACTCGTCCACCTCGACGGGCCCCTGTTCCCCGCCCCCGACCCCAGGGAAGGCTTTCCGTGCCGCTCGACGTCGTCATCTGCGAACCCCTGCGCACCCCCATCGGCCGGTTCGGCGGGGCCTTCGCCCAGCAGACCCCGGCCGCGCTGGCCGCACGCGTCATCGCGGAGATCGTCACCCGCACCGGCATCGACCCCGACCGGGTCGACGAGGTGATCCTCGGACACGCCTACCCGACCAGCGAGGCCCCCGCCATCGGCCGGGTCGCCGCCCTGGACGCCGGACTGCCCACCACGGTCACCGGCTCGCAGGTCGACCGCCGCTGCGGCTCCGGGCTCCAGGCGGTGCTGGACGCGGCGATGCAGATCCGGGCCGGGTTCAGCGATGTCGTGATCGCGGGCGGCGTCGACGTGATGAGCGCAGCCCCCTACTACACCCACGACGGACGCTGGGGCATCAAGGGCCCCGGGCTCCAGCTCCACGACGCCCTCGCCCGCGGCCGCGTGACCGCCGGAGGCGTCAACCACCCGGTCCCCGGCGGCATGATCGAGACGGCGGAGAACCTGCGCCGGGAGTACGGCATCAGCCGCGCCGACCAGGACGCCCTGGCGCTGCGGTCGCAAGCGCGGGCCGCCCGCGCCGCCGCCGAGGGCCGCTACGACGCGGAGACCGTCCCCGTCGCCGTACGCACCCGCAAGGGCGAGACGACGGTCACCGCCGACGAGCACCCCCGCCCCGACACGACGGCCGGGCAACTCGCCGCCCTCCAGCCCGTGATGGCGAAGTCCGACCCGGACGCCACCGTCACCGCGGGCAACGCCAGCGGCCAGAACGACGCTGCCGCGGCCTGCCTGGTCACCAGCGCCGAGACGGCCGAGCGCCTCGGCCTCACCCCGCTCGTCCGCCTCGTCTCGTTCGCCCGCGCCGGGGTGCCCGCCGCGACGATGGGCATCGCCCCCGTCGCCGCCACCCGCACCGCCCTCGACCGGGCGGGCCTCACGCTCGCCGACCTCGACCTGATCGAGCTGAACGAGGCGTTCGCCGCCCAGGTGCTGGCTTGCACACGGGAGTTGGGCCTCGGCGAGAAGGACCACGAGCAGCGGATCAACGTCAACGGCTCGGGCATCTCGCTGGGTCACCCGGTCGGCGCCACCGGGGCCCGCATCCTCGCCACCCTCACCCGCGAACTGCACCGCCGCGAGGCCCGGTACGGCCTGGAGACGATGTGCATCGGCGGCGGCCAAGGCCTCGCCGCCGTCTTCGAACGCATCGCGGACTGAGGGCCGTTCGCGCGGAGCCGCCTCACCGGGCGACGGTCGCCTCCGGGCCCGCATCCGGTTCGGCGGCGGCCTCCCCGGGCTCCTCGTAGAGGTAGTGCCACGTCCCGGCCAGCACCCCGCGGAACCACACGTCCACCTCGTCCTGCCCCATCGCCGGCCAGTCGGGGACCTCCTCGACCAGGGAACGTCCCATCCGGCGGCCCAGCTCCACCGACCGGGCTCCCGCCGCCGTGCGTTCGTCCGCGTACCGCTCCAGCGCCGTGGCGGGATCCGGCCCCTCGCGCAGGACCCGCTCCAGGCACAGGGCGGCCTGCAGCGCCTTGACCGCCCCCGTGGCGGTGTGCGATCTGGTCACCCCGCCGCGTCCCCGGCCAGCAGCAGGGGCGGGCGGGCGACCCGGGGGGCCTGCACATCGGCGACCGGGTGGCAGGCTGTCGCCCGGCGGCCGCCCCGCGCGGAGGTGATCACCGCCCGCCCGGCCGCGTCCGCCCGGACCGAGGCCACCGGCTGCCCCCGGAGATACCGCACGGACCCGGCGCTCGCGCGCAACGACCGCCACAGCAGACCCCAGTTGCACGGGCTCACGGGGGAGGGCTGGCGGGCCAGTTCGCGCGCGGACCTTCCGCCCGGCTCCCGCGTCAGCCAGACCCGCGTCCCGACGGGAGCCGTCGGCATGTCCGGGCCCAGATAGCCGGACCCGACCAGTTCCGCGTGGAGCGGCGGCGGGATCACGGTGCCGAACCCCCGGTCCTGTAGTTCGGCGCCGCTCCGTTCGTACACGGTGACGTCCGCCCCGGCCCGCGAGCCCGCGACGGCCGCCGCGCACCCCGCGATGCTGCCGCCGATCACCCCGATGCGCAACGCTGCCGCCACGTCCCCGGCCCTTCCCGTTCGTCGCCCCTGCGGTCCGCGCGGTGCGCGGTGCCGTGGTCGTCGTTGCATCGCCCGGCCCGGCCTTTCCGGCGAACGGACCGCAGAACACGCGGAAGGTCCGGCCGGGCAGTCCCCGCTGTCCGGCCGGACCTCGTTCTCCCGCAGGAGCTGCAATCAGTCCCGCGCGTTGCGGGTGCGGCGCATCAGCACCGCACCGCCGAGCAGGAGCGCGGCACTCGCGCCGGCGGCCAGACCCAGGTCGGCGGCGCCGGTGTCGGCCAGGTGCGCGCCCGGGGTGTTGGACCCCGGCGTGCCGGACCCGGGAGTGTCCGAACCGGGAGTGTCCGAACCGGGCGTGTCGGTACCGGGCGTGTCGGTCGGCGGCTCGTCGACGGGCGGCTGGTCCACGGGCGGCTGGTCCACGGGCGGCTCGTCGACCGGGGGCTCGTCCACGGGCGGCTCGTCGACCGGAGGCTCGTCCACCGGCGGTTCATCGACGGGCGGCTCGTCCACCGGGGGCTCATCGACCGGGGGTTCGTCCACCGGCGGCTCGTCCACCGGGGGCTCGTCCACCGGCGGCTTGACCGGCGGGTGTTCGTGCTTCGGGCCGTCGGCGTTCACGCACTTGTTGCCGAAGGCCGGGTTCAGCAGAGCGATCACATTGACGGTGTTGCCGCACACATTGACCGGGACGTGCACCGGCACCTGCACGGCGTTGCCCGAACCGACCCCCGGCGAACCGACCGCCGCACCCTCGGCCGACGCATCGGCGTGCGCGGTGCCGCCCACCGCCGCCAGGAGGCCCGAGGCGGCCGCCATGACGATCATGCTCTTATTCAAGACCTGTCGCATTACTTGCCCTTTCTGAGGACATTCGCGAGGACATCGCGTGGGTGCTTCGCGCGCGGACAACGGGCAGCCATCGGGCGGAGCCGCTGCACAGCCGGATCCGGCGGGAAGCCAAGGTGAAAGTGGTGGAGACGTGCGCGCTGGACGACTGCCATAACGACACAGACGTCACGCGGGAAACTTGGAGTTGCGTGGAAAATGTGTAATCACCCGAACGGGTGGTGTCGCCGTATCCCGTCCATCCCGTTTCGCAGAACAAGAAAAACGATTCGCCCTCAACTCCGTCGTTCTTCGCCGGTGTTGACTGCGTTCGGGTATCCGTCACGGCTACGGCGCGGCGTCACGGCCGTCGGTGCTCGCCCACTCGTTCGGGCGAAATGAGTCCGAGAGGTCTGTGCAATTCCTTCACGAACGGGTTGCCGTACGAAATCGCCGTACGAAGGGGAGGCGGGGATCTCCCCGTGTCCGGCATTCGGGTGAATGGGCGGAACCTAACGTCGCGTGGTGAGTTGACCAGGGGGCTCCGCCGCGGGGCAACCAGTACGAGAAGGGTTAATCGTGATCAAGAAGGTTCTGGCTACGGGCGCTGTCGCCGCCTCCATCCTCGGTCTCGGTGCGACGCAGGCCATGGCCATCGCCAACGACGGCGGCACCACCTCGGTCAACGGCAACGGTGCCTCGCAGTCGTACGGCAACTCCGAGACCCACGGTGACTGGAGCCCGCAGTTCGCGCTCGTCCAGGGTTCGCTGAACAAGCCCTGCATCGCCCTCCCGGCCAAGGCGAACGTCGGTTCGCTCATCGGTCTCGTGCCGGTCGCGGTCCAGGACATCAACGTCCTGTCCTCCCCGCAGAACCAGCAGTGCACCGAGAACTCCACCCAGGCCAAGGGTGACGAGGCGCTGTCGCACATCCTGGAGGACATCCCGGTCCTCTCCGGCAACGGCGTCGGCAACAACTGACCCGCAGCCGCCCTACTCGGGCCCGGGCCCTCGGAGTTCCTCCACCGAGCGGCCCGGGCCCGTTGCTTTCCCTGGACAAGGCTGCTGCATTCGGGCGGATATCCGGAAATCCGCCCGACGAACAGTTCCGATTCCGGTCGTTCATCGTTACGTAGGACAGTGCAGGAGTCGTGAGCGATGCAGTATCCGGCTCGGGCGGGGCACGACAGTCGTGACCGCGCCGGACTCCGCCGAGGAAAGGGAAGAAACGTGAAGTTCACCAAGGTTGCCGCCGTCGCCGCCGGTACGTTCCTGGCGATGGGCGTCGCCGCGCCGGCCATGGCCGACTCGGGCGCCGAGGCCATCGCCGCGGGTTCCCCGGGTGTGCTGTCGGGCAACATCCTGCAGGTCCCGGTCCACATTCCGGTCAACCTCTGCGGTAACACCGTCAACGTGATCGGCGCGCTGAACCCGGCGTTCGGCAACACCTGCATCAACAAGTAACTCTCTCCGATCTGCTGGGCCTCCGGCCCGCAGTTCGGTGGGCCCCGGACGGCACACGCCGTCCGGGGCCTTTTCGCTGCCCGAGTGACTCGTGAACGGCGCCGGAGAAATTCCGTGCCCCACAGTTTCCCGGAAGCGGCCTGATCGTTGATCAGGAAGAAAGCGGCAGAAGTCACAGGTAAAGAAAGCTTGTGTGCGGCACGGAGACGTGACCGAAAGCAGACGCCGCGCAGAAGGGAACCAGAAAAGTGAAGTACGCGAAGACCGCCGCCCTCGTTGTCGGTTCCGTGGCTGCCCTCGGATCGGCCGCTCCCGCCTTCGCGGCTCCCACCCCCACGGCCCCCAACTTCAGCCTCGACAGCGGCCTCAACCAGGTGATGGCCAGTGCCCCGCAGGTCGTCGACCCGCTGGTGGACACGGCCGCCGAGACCACCGAGACGCTCTCGGAGGACGGCACGGTCGGCAAGGTGGCGGGCCAGGCAACCGGTGCGGTCGAGGGTGCCGCCCCGCTGCTCGGCGGTGTTCCCCTCGGCGGCTGACGGCCGCACCACGACCATCCCTCAGGGCTTCTCCGCCTGATACGCATCACTTCCCAGAAGGGCTCTTCCATGTTCAAGAAGTTCATGTCCACGGCGGCCGTCGCCGTCTCCATCGTCGGCGTCTCCGCCGCGGCCGCCCCGTCCGCCATGGCCATCGCCAACGACGGCGGCACCACCACGGTCAACGGCAACGGCGCCTCCCAGGCGTACGGCAACTCCGAGACCCACGGTGACTGGAGCCCGCAGTTCGCGCTCATCCAGGGCTCGCTGAACAAGCCCTGCATCGCCCTCCCGGCCAAGGCGAACGTCGGCTCGCTGCTCGGCGTCGTGCCGATCTCCGTCCAGGACATCAACGTCCTGTCGTCCCCGCAGAACCAGCAGTGCACCGAGAACTCCACCCAGGCCAAGGGTGACGAGGCTCTGTCGCACCTGCTGAACGACATCCCGATCCTCTCGGGCAACGGCGCCGGCAACAGCTGAGACCGCGTGACCCCGGTCCGCTCCCGGTGACCACCCGGGGCCGGTCCATCCGTACGGCGACCGTTCTTCGCCGGACCGGACGGACCGGCCCCTCGTCATGTGCCGAGTCGTGTGCCGGTGTCTCCCCTCGGGGCAACCGGTTGGGCCGGATGCCGTAACCCCGGCTGACGGTTCGTGCCGGGCCGGGTAGGGCATCGGCATGGATCCGTACGACAGTCAGATCTCGCAGAGCGCCGAACGGCGGCCCGCGCCGGGCGGCGGCACACCGATCTACGACCGGCTCGTCGCCGAATGGCAGGCGGCCGGAGGTGACCACCCCCTGGCGGAACCGCAGCCCGGCCCCGCCCCCCGCCGCGGTGGATTCGTGCCGGCGGCGCGCACCGCGGACCAGGTCCCCGGGCCCGAGGCGCCCGGAAACTGACCAGAAGCGTCTACTTTGCGCCGGAACGAACCCATATGAGTGGTACTGCGCAACCGATCAGGGGCAACGGCAGTTGATCAGTACGTTCCACAACGGGACGCTCCGAAAGGTGAAGTTGATGAAGAAGATGATGGCCGGCGCTGCAGTGGCCGTGTCCCTGCTCGGTCTGTCCGCAGTCGCGGCTCCCACGGCCATGGCGATCGGCAACGACGGCGGCACCACCACCGTCAACGGGAACGGCGCCGAGTCGGAGATCGGCAACGCGGAGACGAAGGGCGACTGGAGCCCGCAGAACCAGCTCGTTCAGGGCACCCTGAACAAGCTCTGCGTCGGCCTGCCCCTCAAGGCGAACGTCGGTTCGCTCGTCGGCCTCGTGCCGGTCGCGGTCCAGGACGTCAACGTCCTGTCCAACCCGCAGAACCAGCAGTGCGCCGACAACTCCACCCAGGCCAAGGGCGACGAGCCGCTGTCGCACATCCTGGACGACATCCCGGTCCTCTCGGGCAACGGTGTCGGCAACAACTGACGCACCACAGCCTGACGCAGTCGGCGCGGGCGGTCCGAGGGTCACCCCTCGGACCGCCCGTTCTCGTTCGGCCCGGCATCGGGCAGACGACGAGGCCCACCACTCCACGGGGGGTGGTGGGCCTCGTCTTGTGCGGGGAGGCGGAGCGCCTCAGCCCAGGGAGCGGACCGGGAGCAGGCAGTGGGCGGCGGCGCGGACGACCTCCTCGTCGGCGGCGAAGGCCCGCAACTGGTCCTCGCTGACCGGCTGCCCGGGAACGGCCTCCGGCCACGGGGTCGTGGCGAACATCCCGTACACCTGGCCCTGCGCCTGGGCCGCGGCCAGCCACTCCGCGGGGGCCGGGTACTGCGCGCTGAGGTGAGGCAGGGTCAGGACGGCCTGGCCCGCCTGGACGAGAAGCTTCGCCTGGATGCCCGGGCTCTCGGCGGCGTCCTGGATCGAGCCGCCGACATGGAGGCCCGCACGTTCCAGCGCGGCGCGCATGGCCTCGCGGCCGACCACCGGGCCGTCCTGCCCGTCGCCCAGCGAGTACGCGAGGAGATAGGCGGTGTCCTGGTCCGCGTCGGGCTGCCGGCCGCTCCAGCCGATCAGGATCTGGGTGCCCAACTGGGCCGGGGTGAACATGCCGGTGGAGGCCTGGGGTGTGGTCATGCTCGGCACCCTAACGGCCCCGGACCGGGGCCCATGCACACGTATCACCCGATCGAGGGAGATTGCGGCCATTCCTCGCGAATAAGTCTGCTCGAACGTCCCTCGACCGTGGTCCGGAATAAATCGGTTGACGGTGTTCCCGGGGGGCGGGCTAGGGTGATCACCGTTCCCCCGGAAGCCAGTTCCGGGAACCGAGAACCAGAGGAATCAGGAGGTGAGGACATTGATGACTGTCGTTGCGATGGGCACTGCCCACAACCGGAAGAGCATCGTCCTCATCCCCGTGGCCACCGGCTGACCACTTCTCTCCTTTCCGCGCCGAGCGCGCGCGCCGGGGCCACCCTGTGAAGGGTTTCCCTTGTCTTTCCCGCTTTCCTCCGCTGTCTCCTCCTCGCACCCGCTGACTCCGTACGGCTGGGACGAGGACTGGGCGGCGGTCTTCTCCCCGTACGCCGAGCAGGGGCTCGTGCCGGGCCGGGTCGTGCGCGTGGACCGCGGCCGGTGCGACGTGATCACCGCCGACGGCACGGTCCGCGCCGACACCGCGTTCGTCGTACCCCGCGACCCGATGCGGATCGTCTGCACCGGCGACTGGGTGGCGCTCGACGCCGACGGCGACCCGCGCTTCGTCCGTACGCTGCTGCCGCGCCGTACCGCCTTCGTCCGCTCGACCTCCTCGCAGCGGTCCGAGGGCCAGGTGCTCGCCACCAACATCGACCACATCGCCATCTGCGTCTCGCTCGCCGTCGAGCTGGACCTCGGGCGGGTCGAGCGGTTCCTCGCACTCGCCCTGTCCAGCTCCGAGGGAGCCGCGCTGCTGGGCGACGGTTCCGGCGGGGAGCGGCAGCCCCAGCCGATCGTGGTCCTGACCAAGGCCGACCTGGTGCCCGACGCGGTCACCCTCTCCCACCTCGTCCAGGACATCGAGGCCATCGCGCCCGGCGTCCAGGTGCTGCCCGTCAGCTCCACCACCGGCGAGGGGCTCGACGTCTTCGGCGCCATCGTCTCCGGCGGCACGAGCGTGCTGCTCGGCATCTCCGGCGCCGGCAAGTCCACCCTGGCCAACACCCTGCTCGGCCAGGACGTGATGGACGTACGGGCGGCCCGTGACGTCGACGGCAAGGGCCGGCACACCACCACGACCCGCAACCTCCTGCTCCTGCCGCAGGGAGGCGTCCTCATCGACACCCCCGGGCTGCGCGGCGTCGGCCTCTTCGACGCCGAAACCGGGATCGGGGAGGTGTTCTCCGAGATCGAGGAGCTGGCCGGGGAATGCCGGTTCCACGACTGCGCCCACGAGGCCGAGCCGGGGTGCGCCGTCCTCGGCGCCCTGGAGGACGGGACCCTGCCCGAGCGGCGGCTGGAGAGCTACCGCAAGCTGATCCGCGAGAACCAGCGGATCGTGGCCAAGACCGACGCCCGGGTACGCGCCGAGATCCTGCGGGACTGGAAGCGCAAGGGCGCGGAGGGGCGCGCGGCCATGCAGGCCAAGCGCGGCCGGGTCCGGTAGCCGCCACTACCGGGTTCGACGTCCGAAAACCGCGAGTGCGGTGGCCCGGGCTGCCGCACACTGGACGGTGTGATGGACGATCGGACCCGGTACGAGGCGGTGAGCAGCCGCGACGCACGGTTCGACGGCGCGTTCTTCTTCGCCGTCGTGACCACCGGCATCTACTGCCGGCCCAGCTGCCCCGCCGTCACCCCCAAACGCGCCAACGTGCGCTTCTACCCCACCGCGGCGGCGGCCCAGGCGGGCGGCTTCCGGGCCTGCCGCCGCTGCCGTCCGGACGCCGTGCCCGGCTCCGCCGAGTGGAACGTCCGCGCGGACGTCGTCGGCCGGGCCATGCGCCTGATCGGCGACGGCGTCGTCGACCGCGAAGGGGTCCCCGGACTCGCCGGGCGGCTCGGCTACAGCGCCCGGCAGGTCCAGCGCCAGCTCAACGCCGAGCTGGGTGCCGGGCCCGTCGCGCTCGCCCGCGCCCAGCGCTCCCACACCGCCCGGGTGCTCCTCCAGACCACCCCGCTGCCGGTCACCGAGATCGCCTTCGCCGCCGGGTTCGCCAGCGTGCGGCAGTTCAACGACACCATCCGGCAGATCTACGCCCGCACCCCCAGCGCCCTGCGCGCCGAAGCGGGTACGGGGCTCGGCGGCGGCCGCCGCGAGGGGCTGCGGGCCGGGATCCCGCTGCGGCTCGCCCACCGGGGCCCGTACGCCACCGCCGCCCTGTTCGACCTGCTGGCCGCCGAGGCGGTCGCCCGGGTCGAGGAGGTGGCCGGCACACCCGGCTCGCGCACCTACCGGCGCACCCTGCGGCTGCCGTACGGCTCCGGGCTCGTCGCGGTCGACGAGGCGTCGCCCGGCGGCCCCTGGCTGGAGGCCCGCATCCAGCTCACCGACCTGCGCGACCTGACCACCGCCGTCCAGCGGGTGCGCCGCCTGTTCGACCTCGACGCCGACCCGTACGCCGTGGACGAGGCACTGGCCGCCGACCCCCGGCTCGCCCCGCTGGTCGCCGCCCGCCCCGGGCTGCGCTCGCCGGGCGCGGCCGACCCGGAGGAGGCCGCGGTACGGACCCTGGTGGGGCGCGCCGCGGCCGGGGAGCTGGTCGAGCGGTACGGGAAGGCGCTGGACGTGCCCTGCGGCGGGCTCACACACCTGTTCCCGGAGCCCGGCGTGCTCGCCGGGTCCGCCGAGGACCCGGCGCTGCGGGCCCTGGCCACCGCGCTCGCCGACGGCCGGCTGCGGCTGGACGCCGGGGCCGACCGGGACGAGGCGGAGGAGACGCTGCTGACGCTGCCCGGGATCGGCCGGTCCACCGCCGCCCTGATCCGGATACGGGCGCTCGGCGACCCCGATGTGGACCCGTACGGAACACCGGGCGCGGAGCGGTGGCGGCCCTGGCGCTCGTACGCCGTACGCCATCTGGAGACGGCGGGGGCGGCGCTGAGCTGACGCGGGCCGCCTGACACCCCCGGGTCAGCCCCAGAGCACCG
The DNA here is from genome assembly GCF_000261345.2 of Streptomyces globisporus C-1027. Lineage (NCBI taxonomy): Bacteria > Bacillati > Actinomycetota > Actinomycetes > Kitasatosporales > Streptomycetaceae > Streptomyces > Streptomyces globisporus. The sequence continues at coordinate 6,441,962 of NZ_CP013738.1, forward strand.
CGCCCAGCCAGGCGCCCGCCACCAGCAGGCAGCAGAACAGCTCCACCAGAACCGCGTAGCCCGTCGCCCGCATCACCGAGCGCACCGACGTCCAGGCCGCGCCCCGGCCGCCCAGACGCAGCCGCTCCGCCCCGAAGATGGCCCCCACGTATCCGAGGACCCCGCCCACCACGGGCACCACGAAGAAGCCGACGATCCCCGCGACCCCGCCGATCATCAGCGTCCGGCGGGGCGCCCCCGACTCACCCGGGCGGCGCGGGGGCAGCAGCGGTTTGAGGGCCTGGTTCAGCAGCATCAGCCCGGTCGCACCGATCAGGACGCCCCAGGCGGCCGGGGTCATGTCGGTGAGCGCCCACCACAGCACCGCCGCCCACACGATCGCCTGACCCGGCACCCCCGGCAGCAGTACGCCGACCAGACCCAGCAGCATGACCAGGCCGACGGCGACGAGCTGCCACACACTCATCTGACCAGCGTGCCGGAGAGTGTCCGGCTCCGCCCGTCAGCGCACCCCGGCCACCTGCGGCGATGAGGCGGCGGGACCCTTCAGCCCTGCGACCCGGTACGGGCCACCCAGCCGCGCTCGTACGCGTGCCAGCCCAGCTGGAGCCGGGTCGAGACGCCCGTCAGCTCCATCAGGCCCTTGACCCGGCGCTGCACGGTCCGCAGGCCCAGATCCAGCTGCTTGGCCACACTCGCGTCGGTCAGCCCCGCCAGCAGCAGGGACAGGATCTCCAGGTCCGTCGGATCCGGCCCGACGCCGTCCTCGCGCACCCCGCCGCCCTCGCCGAGACGCAACGGCATGGCATCGCGCCACACCGCCTCGAACAGGCCCATCAGCGACTCCAGCAGACCGCTGGCGTGCACCACCAGGGCCGCGGGCTCCGCGCCCCGCGCGGTCAGCGGGACCATCGCGAGGCTTCCGTCGGCCACCACCAGCTTCGTCGGCACCCGGTCCACCACCCGGCACCGCTCGTCCCGGCTCAGCGCCGCCGACAGCTCCAGGATCCCGTAGGGCGTCGACAGCACCTCGCGCTCGACCACCACCCGGTAGCTCACCCCGCGCGAGGCGGCCCGCTCCTCGGACTCGTTCTCCATCCCGGTCACCGCGATCGGCTTCCCCGTCACCAGGGCGCACACCTCGGACACCGCGCCCAGCTGCAACTGGTGGAAACGCTGGGTGACCGCGCTCGCCCCCGTCACCACCTCCACCAGATCGTGCACCGCCGGTTCGCTCGCCTCCGCCCGGTACTCCTCGGCGAGCAGCGCCGACGCCAGCTCCGCCTGCTCCAGCTCGTGCCGCTGCTGGATCAGCAGCGCGCCGAGCGCCACCCCGGGCGGCGCCGCCACCCAGCGTCCTGGCCGGGCCGACGACTGGGCGGCGAGACCCTGCTGCTCCAGCCGCCGCAGCACGCGTTCGGCGTCCGCCTCCGGAAGCGCCAGCCGGTGCGCGAGGTCGGTCAGCTCCGCGGCCCCCGCCGCGACGAGCGCGCGGTACGCGGTCTCCTGTCTCTCGTCGAGACCAATGGCCCCCAGCATTCTCCGACCTCCCCGGACGTGGCTGATCGCGCATCGCGGCGCCCCTGCGGCGGGCTCCGCGTTGTGGGAAAGGGCCACGGCGTAAACCCGCCGTCCACATCATCCCCCGTACCCCTGGCCCCTCTGCCAGTGTGGCGCCACCGCAGCACCAACAACCTCCGGAATGAGGCTGCTTGGGCTGCTTCGTTCCGGAATGACCTGGGGAGAGCGATGCGCCCGATATCGCGTACGGCACTCGGAACGGCGACCGCCGCCGTGCTCGCCGTCACGGTGATCGCGCCGTCGGTGGCCGCGCCACCGGGCGGGCGAGACGCGAAGAGACCGATCACCGGGAGCGCGGCGACCGCCGCCACGGACCCGAAGCCCGTCACGCTGACGCTCGTCACCGGCGGCCGGGTACTGGTGACCACGGACGCCTCGGGCGCGGCCGCCGCCACCGCCCTGCCCCGCGCGGACGGCAGCGTTCCCCTCGTCCAGACCCGGCAGTCCGGCCCGGACCTGTACGTCTACCCCGAGGCCGCCGTGTCCGCGCTCGCCGCCGGCACCGTGGACGAGGAGCTGTTCAACGTCACCGGGCTGATCCGCCAGGGGTACGACGACAGCCGCGCCGACTCCGTCCCGCTGATCGCCACCTACACCGGCGACACCGCCCGCCGCACCCTCGTCACCCCGCGCGGGGCCGAGCGCGGAGCGGCCCTCGACATCATCGGCGGACTGGCGCTCACGGCCGACAAGAAGCGCGCCGCCGACTTCTGGGCCGACCTCACCGCGCCGCGCTCCCGTGCGGGCTCCGGCCTCAAGAAACTCTGGCTCGACCGCAAGGTTCAGGCCAGTCTCGACAAGTCGACGAAGCAGTTCGGCGCGGACCGCGCCTGGGCCGCCGGCTACGACGGCACCGGCACCAAGGTCGCCGTCCTGGACACCGGGGCCGACGCCGAACACCCCGATCTCCGGGACCGGATCACCGCGTCGGAGAACTTCACCGACTCCGCCGACACCGACGACCGCCAGGGCCACGGCACCCATGTCGCCTCCACCGTCGGCGGGTCCGGCGCGGCGAGCGACGGGTAGAACAAGGGCGTCGCACCCGGCGCCGACCTGATGGTCGGGAAAGTCCTCAACGACAGCGGCTCCGGCGCCGCCTCCTGGATCATCGCGGGCATGCAGTGGGCCGTCGACAACAAGGCCGACGTCGTCTCCATGAGCCTCGGCAGCGCCGAACCCACCGACTGCACCGACCCGATGAGCCAGGCCGCCGCCGAACTCGGCAAGAACAAGGACACGTTGTTCGTGGTCGCCGCCGGAAACCTCGGCCCGTCCCTCGACACCGTCTCCTCGCCCGGCTGCGCCCCCGGCGTCCTGACCGTGGGCACGGTGGACCGCGACGACTCCACCGCCAGCTTCTCCAGCCGCGGCCCCGCGATCGTCTCGCACACGCTCAAGCCCGAGCTCGCCGCACCCGGCGTCGCGATCTCCGCCGCAGCAGCGGGCGGCCGGGGCCCACAGGCGTACCGCTCCATGTCCGGTACGTCGATGGCGACCCCGCATGTCGCGGGCGCGGCGGCCGTGGTGAAGCAGCGCCACCCCGGGTGGACCGCCCAGCGGATCAAGGCGGCCCGCGTCTCCTCGGCGAGCAGCGCCGTCCCCGGTGACGTACGCGAGAGCGGAGGCGGCCGCCTCGATGTCGACCGGGCCGTGCGTACGCCCGTGACCGGCGCCCCCGCCGTACGGGGCGGAACCTTCAACTGGCCGCAGGGCACGAGCGATCGCACCACCGTCACCGTCCCCTACACCAACACGAGCGGCAAGCAGGTGAAGCTGTCGCTGAAGGTCGCGGGGGTCACCGGCAACGACGGCTCGGCCGTACGCTCGAAGATCGCCTCGCTCGGCCGTACGTCCGTCACCGTGCCCGCCGGGGAGAGCGTCGAGGTGCCCCTCGCCCTCGACTCCGCCGCCCGGCTCACCGCCGCCCAGTACGGCGACGTCACCGGCCGCGTGCTCGCCACGGCCACCGGGGGAGTGAAGGTCTCCACCCCGTTCTCCCTGTACGTGGCACCGGAGACCGTCACCCTGCGCGTCAAGCTCGTCGACCGCACCGGCAAGCCCGCCGACGGCGTCTCCTCCCTCGACCTCATCGGCACCGACACCGCCTCCGGCGAACGCCGCTTCAACGAGGGCGCCACCGACCAGACCTTCCAGGTCCGGCCCGGCGCGTACTCCGTCTCCAGCTTCATCGCGACGCCCGACGCCACCGACCCGACCGGCCGGCTCGTCGGTTCCGTCGGCTATCTGGCCCGCCCCCAGCTGAACCTCACCAAGGAGACCACCCTCGTCCTCGACGCCCGCAAGGCCCACCGCCTGAAGGTGCGGACCGAGGACCGGGCCGCCGAGACACGCGGCGCGACCCTCGCGTTCGGGCGCTCCTGGGACGACACCTGGCTGCACTCCGGATCCATCTCCGGCACCGGGATCATCAAGGACTACCTGGTCGACGTCCGGGGCAAGGCCCATGACGGGGAATTCGAGTTCACCTCCTTCTGGCGCGCCTACGCCCCGCAGATCCAGAAGTTCTCCCTCGTCGGCGGAGCCGCCCTGCACCCCCGGCCCGCCACCACGGGCTCGGTCAACCTGGACGGCACCGGCCGCGCCGAGGTCGTCGACGCCGGTGCGGGCAGCGCCGCCGAGCTGGAGGCCGCCGGAGCGAAGGACCGGATCGCCCTGGTGAAGGTGGGCGACGACGCGTCGAACGTCCTGGCCCAGGCACGGGCCGCCCAGGCCGCCGGGGCGAAGGCGCTCCTGGTGCACCGCCCCTCGGCCGGCGACTGGCAGCCGGGCCTCGGCTACGGGGCGGCGCCGCTGCCGGTCCTCGGTCTGCGCGCTGACGAGGCCGCCGTACTGAAGACGGCCCTCGGCAAGGGCAAGGCGAAGGTCTCCTGGGCCGCCACCGCCGTCAGCCCGTTCGTCTGCAACCTCGCGTTCCCGGAGAAGGGGCAGCTCACCTCCGACCGCACCTACCACGTCCGCGACAAGAAGCTCGGGTCGGTCGTCTCCACCCATGAATCCATGGGCGTGGCCGCCGACTTCATCGACACGCTCCTCGTCTCCCGCCCCTACGGCGCGACCTACAGCGCGTCCGCCCTCGCCCTCGTCGCCGCCCCCGGAAAGCGCACCGAGTACTACACGGCGGGGGACACCCTCTGGCAGAAGACGCTCTGCTCCAGCTTCCCGTGGGGCGAGCTGATGACGGGCAACGCCCGTATGTACCAGGCGGGTCGGACCACGACGGAGCAGTGGTACCGGGGCTTGCTGGTCCCCGGCGCCCCGCGCGACGCCCAGGGCGAGGAGGCTCTCGCCGGTGAACGGCAGGACGATCTCATCGGCGTCGCCCCCGCCTTCATGACCGACACCGAACACGTCGGCCAACAGGGCTCGTTCGGTGACATCGGCTCCATGCGGCTCAAGCGCGACGGCGACGTCATCGGCGAGAGCGGCTATCCGTTCGGCGTCTTCACCGTGCCCGCGGAGGACGCCGCGTACGAGCTCACCCTGACGACCACGAAGATCGGCTCGCCCGCCGCGTTCTGGAAGCGGTCCACGCGGACGGAGACCACCTGGGCCTTCCGGTCCGAGCGGAAGCCGGACGTGGCGTCGCAGGGGCTCCCGCTGCTCTTCCCGCGCTACGACGTGCCCACCGACGGCATGAAGACGGTGCCCGCGAAGAACGGGCAGCGGATCGGGCTCGCCGCGACCGGGCACGCCGGGTACGCCCCCGGTCAACTCACCGCTGCGAAGGTCTCGTTCAGCTACGACGGCGGCGAGACCTGGCACGCGGCCACCACCGCGCAGCAGGGCGGCCGCTGGAGCGCGACCGTCGACCACGCGGACGCGGCCGGCGAGTCCGTCACCCTGCGGACGGAACTGGCCGACGCGAACGGCACCTCTGTCGTCCAGACCGTCGACGACGCGTACGCCGTGCGCTGAGAGGGCGGGCCCAGGGAATCACTGAGCCGCTGAACCGAAGATCGGCTGAGCATATGACCGGCTTGAACGCCGAGATGCCGATCGCTCCGACCGGTCCGCCGGGCGTCCTTCCCGTGGGGGGTGGGGCCGCCCGGCGGGCCCTGTTTACGGGTCACTTTTTCCCGATGCCCCGTTTTCGGGCCGCCTTCGCGGTCGACAATAGGGGCATGAGTCAGCAGGGGGAGAAGCCCGCCGCCCACGAGGACGACTGGTGGCGCAAGCTGTACGACGAGTCCGCGCCGGACACCGGTCCCGGCCGCGCGGCCGACAGCCTCGACGACCGCTTCGACTCCGTGTCGGACACGGTGAGCGGCCCGGGGGACACCCGCCGGGCCACCGCACCCGAAACGCTCCGCGACCCGTACGCGGACGCTTACGAGGACCCGTTCGCGGACCGCTACGAGTCCCCGGACGCCGACGGCTTCGAGGACCCCCACCCTGCCGGTGACCCGGCGGCCTCGGGCCCGTTCCCGGATCCGCCGGTGGTCCCGGCTCCGCCACCACCGGGGCAGGCCCCGGTGGTGATCCCGGACCCGACAGTGGCATCGGGGGCGGTCGAGGAGCGGAGACCGGGCCGGGCAGCGGCGCCGGACTCGATCCCGGAACCGTCAGTGGCCCCGGACCGTACCCCGGCTTCCGCAGCCGGACCGGCCCCGGACCGTACCCCGGCTTCCGCAGCCGGACCGGCCCCGGACCGTACCCCGGCTTCCGCAGCCGGACCGGCCCCGGACCGTACCCCGGCTTCCGCAGCCGGACCGGCCCCGGACCGTACCCCGGCTTCCACAGCCGGACCAGCCCCGGACCTTGTGCCGGACCCACCCGGGTCGTCGCCTTCGGCAGCGCCCTCGGCAGCCGTTCCGGGCCCACCGCCGGCTCCGGCACCGGCTTCGATCCCGGCAGCCGTGCCCGCCCAGCCCTCCGCCCCGCCTCCCGGCCTCGTACCGGACCCCCGTATCTCGCCCCCGCCGCCACCCACCACCCCCTTCCCCGCCCCCTGGGAAGCGCCCGGCGGGCAGGCCGGGCCCCGGACCTTCGCCGCGCCGCAGGTGCCGGCGGCGCCCGACGGGCAGCCCGAACCCGGTCTCGCCCCCGACCCCAGCGCGCTGCACGAACTGCCGCCCGAGCCCGCGGTCGCCGCCGACGCACGGCCGGCCGTCGGACATCTCGGGGACCGGCCGCCCACCTACGACGCCGAACCCGCCGCCCTGCCCTCCGCCACCTCGGAGAATCTGGACGGCCTCGTCGCCGATACCGTTCTGGACGGCGCGCGCTACGGGACGTACACCCTGCGCACCGCCTCCGTGCGCGGCGACTCGGCGCGGTTCCGCGGCGAACCCCGGCGCGATGGGCTGCTCACCGCCCGCTTCGGGGCCGCCGAGAGCGCCCTCGTCCTCGTCGCCGTGGCGGGCGGCAGGCGGGACGGCGAGGCGGCCCACCTCGCCGCGGCCGACGCCTGCCGCTGGATCGGCGGGGCCGTCGCCCGCAGCCACCTCCGGCTGTCCGAGGACATAAGAGCGGGGCGCCGGGGCGACCTGAAATCGGGGCTGCACCGGCTCACCGACCGTACGTACGGCAAGCTGCGCGCCCGCGCCGCCGAACTGGGCGTCGAACCCGACGCGTACACCGCGAGCCTCCGCTGCCTCCTGCTGTCCGCCGACCCCGACTGCCGCACCCGGGTCTTCTTCGGCGTCGGCAGCGGCGGCCTCTTCCGGCTCCGCGACGGGCTCTGGCAGGACCTGGAGCCCTTCATCCCGGAGAGCGGCCCGGCCGCGCGGCCCGGCGACGAGCCCGAGGCGGGACCGGACGGCGACCGGCTGACCATGGACCTCCAGATCACCGGAGCGGCGTCCTCGAACGTCGAGGGACCCCCGCAGCCCCCCGGCCGGCCCTTCCGGTTCCGGGCCTCCGTGGCGCGCCCCGGCGACACGCTGATGCTGTGCAGCAACGGACTCGCCGAGCCCATGCGCGGCGAGCCCGCCCTCCCCGGCGAGCTCGCCGCGCGCTGGAGCGCGGGACCGCCCGGACTGCCCGCCTTCCTCGCCGACACCCAGCTCCGGATCAAGGGGTACGCCGACGACCGCACCTGCGCCGCCGTCTGGGAGGCGTAACCGCTCGCCCCGTGGGTTGATGGATTCCGGAGCTCGGCGAACGGCGTTTCGGGCTCCGGAGTCCGGACAACCGACGTGCACGGAGCACGGGCAAGGAAGGGCGCGCACCCATGGCCAAGCAGAACGTGGCGGAGCAGTTCGTCGACATCCTCGCCAGGGCGGGTGTGAAACGTCTGTACGGCGTCGTCGGCGACAGCCTGAACCCCGTTGTGGACGCCATCCGGCGTAACCCGTCCGTCGACTGGGTCCATGTCCGGCACGAGGAGACCGCCGCCTTCGCCGCCGGAGCCGAAGCGCAGGTCACCGGCTCGCTCGCGGCCTGCGCCGGCTCCTGCGGGCCGGGCAATCTGCATCTGATCAACGGCCTGTACGACGCGCACCGCTCCATGGCCCCGGTGCTGGCCCTCGCCTCGCACATCCCCTCCAGCGAGATCGGCCTCGGCTACTTCCAGGAGACCCATCCCGAGCTGCTGTTCCAGGAGTGCAGCCACTACAACGAGATGATCTCCCACCCGGAGCAGATGCCGAGGCTGCTCCAGACGGCGATCCAGCACGCGATCGGGCGCGGCGGCGTCAGTGTCGTCACGATGCCGGGCGACGTCGCCTCCAAGCCGGCCCCCGAGAAGTCGATCGAGCACGCCCTCGTCACCGCGCGGCCCACCGTGCGCCCCGGCGACGACGAGATCGACAAGCTCTGCCGCATGGTGGACGAGGCCAAACGGGTGACGCTGTTCTGCGGCAGCGGCACGGCCGGGGCGCACGCCGAGGTCATGGAGTTCGCCGAGAAGATCAAGTCCCCGGTCGGGCACGCGCTGCGCGGCAAGGAATGGATCCAGTACGACAATCCGTACGACGTCGGGATGAGCGGGCTGCTCGGCTACGGCGCCGCGTACGAGGCGACCCACGAGTGCGACCTCCTCATCCTGCTCGGCACCGACTTCCCCTACAACGCCTTCCTCCCGGACGACGTGAAGATCGTCCAGGTCGATGTGCGCCCCGAACACCTGGGCCGCCGCTCCAAGCTCGACCTCGCGGTCTGGGGCGACGTGCGCGAGACCCTGCGCTGTCTCACCCCCCGGGTGAAGCCCAAGTCCGACCGCAAGTTCCTCGACCGGATGCTGAAGAAGCACGCGAACGCCCTGGAAGGCGTGGTCAAGGCCTACACCCGCAAGGTCGAGAAGCATGTCCCGATCCATCCCGAGTATGTCGCCTCCGTGCTGGACGACATGGCCGACGAGGACGCCGTGTTCACCGTCGACACCGGAATGAACAATGTGTGGGCCGCCCGCTATCTGACGCCCAACGGCAAGCGCCGGGTGATCGGTTCGTTCAGCCACGGCTCCATGGCCAACGCCCTGCCGCAGGCGATCGGTGCCCAGTTCACCGACCTGAACCGGCAGGTCGTCGCGATGTCCGGCGACGGCGGATTCTCCATGCTGATGGGCGACTTCCTCACCCTGGTCCAGTACGACCTGCCGGTGAAGGTCGTCCTGTTCAACAACTCCTCGCTCGGCATGGTCGAGTTGGAGATGCTGGTGGCGGGCCTGCCGTCGTACGGGACGACCAACGCGAACACCGACTACGCCGCCATCGCCCGGGCGGCCGGGGCCTACGGCGTACGGGTGGAGAAGCCCAAGCAGTTGCAGTCCGCGCTCAAGGACGCGTTCAAGCACAAGGGGCCCGCACTCGTCGACGTCGTCACCGACCCGAACGCGCTCTCCATCCCGCCGAAGATCAGCGCCGAGATGGTCACCGGCTTCGCGCTCTCCGCGAGCAAGATCGTGCTGGACGGCGGAGTGGGCCGGATGCTCCAGATGGCCCGCTCCAACCTTCGCAACGTGCCGCGTCCCTGAGTCATTCAGGCGGGCGTGAGGCGCACCGTCAGGATCTGGAACGGCCGCAGGTCGAGGACCAGGCCCTCCTCGTCGGTCTCCGCCGGGTGCAGCGGCCGCTCCAGCAGATCGGTGATCCGGGCCTCCGTGACCGGGAACGCCACCTTCAGACGGGTCCGCGCCCGGCCGCCCGCCGACTCGTGGAGCCGTACGATCACGTCCCCGTTCCGGTCCTCGGCGAGCTTGACCGACTCGACCGTCACCGCCGGATGCCCCGTCGACACCAGCGCGGGCACCGCCGGGGCCACCGCCGCCCGCAGCGGGAGGTTCAGCGCCAGGCCCTCCCGTACGGTGTCCGTCACCTCCCCGCCGGGCGCGAGCGCGTAGCGGAAGCGGTGGACGCCCAGGTCGGTGTGCGGGTCCGGGCTGTGCGGGGCGCGCAGGAGCGTGAGCCGGACGGTCGTGCCGAGGCCGCCCGGGTGCGGGGAGCGGGTCACATCGTGGCCGTACGTCGAGTCGTTGAGCAGCGCGACCCCGTAGTCCGGCTCGGCGACCCGGAGCCAGCGGTGGGCGCAGATCTCGAAACGGGCCGCGTCCCAGGACGTGTTGTCGTGGGTCGCCCGGTGCACATGGCCGAACTGGATCTCGGCGGTGGACCGTTCGGCGTGCACATCGAGCGGGAAGGCCGCCTTGAGGACCTTCTCCGACTCCTGCCAGTCCACCTCGGTCTCGATGTCGAGCTGCCGGGCCCCCGCCGCGAGCCGCAGCTCCTGCACGACGGTCGACTTCCCGAACGAACGCACCACCCGCACGGCCGCCCGCAGCGGCCCCTCCTCCACCAGGGTCACGGAGTCGGCGTCGGTGAGGTCGGTGCGGGTGTTCCGGTAGTGCCGGTCGATGTCCCACGCGTCCCAGTGGTTGGGGTGGTCCGGGTGCAGCTGGAGGAGGTTGGCGCGGGCGCCCGGCACCAGCACCTCGCGCCCGGCGACCAGATCGTGGACCGAGGAGACCAGCCCGTCGCCGTCCACCACGACCCGCAACAGCCCGTTGTCCAGGACGATGGCACCTGCGTCCGAAGTCTCCGCCGTCACCACGTGCTCCGGGACCGCTGCCCCGTCCAGCAGACCCGCCCCGAGCCCGGGACTCCGCGCCAGCACCGCCGCCCTGCCCTCGCCCAGCTCCTGGACGTAGGCCCCCGACGGCAGCACCCCGGCCGCCTCCGCGTCCAGCTCGATCACCTGGACCCGTTCGTACGGCGATGAGTTGAGCGCCACCAGGCCCTCGGCCGCGCCCAGTGACGTCACCGCGTCGGCCACCAGGTCCGCCAGCTCGGCGCGGACCTCCTCGTAGGTGTCCCGGGCCTCACGGTGCACCCAGGCGATCGACGAACCGGGCAGGATGTCGTGGAACTGGTGCAGCAGCACCGTCTTCCACACCCGGTCGAGACGCTCGTACGGATAGCGGTAGGCGGGGGAGCGCAGGGCGGCCGCCGTCGCCCACAACTCGGCCTCGCGCAGCAGATGTTCGCTGCGCCGGTTGCCCTGCTTGGTCTTCGCCTGCGTGGTGTACGTGGCCCGGTGCAGCTCCAGATACAGCTCGCCCGACCAGACGGGCGCCCGCTCCCCGTACTCCTCCTCGGCCGCCGCGAAGAACGCCGAGGGCTTCTCGACCGTCACGCGCGGCGAGCCCTCCAGATCCCGCAGTCGGCGAGCCCGCTCCAGCATCTCGCGGGTCGGACCGCCCCCGCCGTCGCCCCAGCCGAACGGAACCAGCGAACGCGTCGCCCGGCCCTTGTCGGCGAAATTCCTTTCGGCGTGGGCCAGTTGCCGGGCGTGGAGCTGGGCGTTGTAGGTGTCGACCGGCGGGAAGTGGGTGAAGACCCGGGTGCCGTCGATGCCCTCCCACCAGAAGGTGTGGTGCGGCATCTTGTTGTGCTGGTTCCAGGACAGCTTCTGGGTGAGGAACCACTTCACTCCTGCCAGTTTCGCCAGTTGGGGGAATGCGGCGGTGTAGCCGAAGGAGTCCGGCAGCCAGATCTCCTCCGTCTCGACGCCCAGCTCCTCCTCGAAGAACCGCTTTCCGTGGACGAGTTGGCGGGCCAGCGCCTCGCCGCCCGGCATATTGGCGTCCGACTCCACCCACATCGAGCCGACCGGCGACCACTGGCCCGCCGCCACCGCCTCCTTGATCCGCTCCCAGATGTGCGGCTGGTGCTCCTTCACCCAGGCGTACTGCTGGGCCTGCGCACAGGCGAAGACCAGCTCCGGGTAGTCCCGCGCGAGGGCGGTGACATTGGCGAACGTACGGGACGCCTTGCGGACGGTCTCGCGCAGCGGCCACAGCCACGCCGAGTCGATGTGCGCGTGCCCGGCCGCCGAGATCCGGTGCGCGCTCGCGGATGCGGGCCGCGCCAGCACCTCGGCCAGCGCCGCCCGGCCCGCCGCCGCGGTGCCGGAGACATCGTGCAGATCCAGCGCGTCGAGCATCGACTCCAGCGCCCGCAGGATCTCGTGCCGCCGCGACCGGTCGTCGGGCAGTTCGTGCATCAGCTCCGACAGCACCTCGATGTCCAGGACCAGATGCCAGACCTCCTCGTCGAGGACCGCGAGATCGGCGGAGGCGAAGCGGTACAGGGGGCGGTCGCCGGACGTCAGCACATCACCGAGCGGGGTCGGAGCGAACCCGTGCTCCAGGACCGCCGGATTGGCGGCCGCCTCCAGCAGCAGATCGACCGGCTCCCCGCCCGCCGCCGGGTGCGCGAGCGCCAGATGCCGGTTCCGGGGATGAACACCCTTCAGGGGGATGCCCAGATGGTCGTACAGCATCCCCTCGGCCTGGAATCCCGGACCCTGGCCCGTGAACCCCGGGTCGACGACCACCTCCACCCGGCGCCCCGACCACTCCCCGGGCACCGCTCCCCGCAGCCGGAACCAGCTGGTGGACCAGGGCTTCCCCCACTCCGTACCGGCCGTGAACGGCGCGAAGTCCGCCCCGAGGGCCTCCGCCACCGGCACCGGCTCCCCCGGAACGTGCCACACGGACACGGTGAGCGGGGTGCGGGCGGCGTACTGGGCCGGGCGGACGAACTGGTGGAGGGCCCTCTCCAGGCGGCCCTCCACCAGGGTGCGGTCGTCGTGCATCACACAGCTCCTCGGGAAGGGGTGGGGCTCAGGTTCCTTCCCCGGGAGCGCGCGGAGCACCCCTCGGAAACGGGGGTCAGCAGCCGTGGTCGACCAGGTCGAAGGAGGCGTAGTGGTCGGCGGTGTAGTAGTCCTCCTCGTTCTGCTCGCCGGTGACGATCCGACGGGCGCCCCGGTCGTCGGAACCGGGCGTGATGACCGTGTACTCGTGGTAGTAGCCGGTGGACTGATCGGGCAGCAGGCCCTCGCGGTTCTGGAAGACGGTGCGGTCCTGCTCGTACGGGAACGGCCCGCCCTGCTCGATCAGATCCAGGGTGTCGTGCGCCTGGGACGGCAGGGCGGAGTAGCAGATGCTGCCCACCGCCGCCGCCCGGAACGCGGTCGCGGAGTAGGCGGTGGTGGAGGTCGTCGCCGGGGTGGCGGCCTGGGCGGTGACCGGGCCCGAGGCGAGGAGAAGGGACAGGAGGGCGGCCGAGCCGCCGAGCCGGGTGATGCGTGGGGGGATGCGCATACCATCATGATGACGCGCGTAGAAGTCGGGTCGTCAACGTCAACTCGGGCGTATTCGCCGGACGTTAACCGGAGCTGCGCCTATGTGGTGATGGCGTGCGCGGGTGGGATGTTCCGTGCGCCCCTCGCCGCTCCCGCCCCTTCACCTATTGATGGACCCGCAAGCGTGACCGTGTGCGTACAGGGGCATGCATCCCGTGAGGCTGTTCGACGGGCAGCCGGATCGAAGGAGGTCGGTTCACTGTGCGGGCGGGGGAAATGGCGAAGCGTCAGAAGAGGACCACGGTCGTCGAGGGGCGCGGCCCCCGGGGCCGGAGACCGGGTGAGGCGTCGCAGCCGGCCCGGATGCGCCGCAGAGTGGGGCACACCGAACGGTCGGCGGTGGGGGAGGTCCGCCGGGAGCTGCGGGAGTTCCTCCGGCACCGCTCCGGCCAGGAGCAGACCGACGCGGCCGAGCTGCTGGTGAGCGAGCTGGTGACCAACGCGCTCATCCACACCCGGCACGGGGCCGTGGTCACCGCCACGGCGACGGCCGCCCGACTGCGGGTGGAAGTACAGGATTTCGCGTCCGAGGATCTGCCCGCGCCGTACGTACCGAACGCCGACGACGGTACGCACGGCAGGGGCCTGATCCTGGTCCGGAGCCTGGCCGACGCCTGGGGCGTGGAGGCACAGGCCCTGGGCAAGGTCGTCTGGTTCGAACTGCACGGCGGAAGGCCCTGAGGGCCCTCCACCGCGCGGGAGGATCAGCCGAACTGCTGCTCCAGATCCTTCAGTTTCTGTTCCAGCGAGTCGAGCCGGGGGAGTGTCTGGGTGTCGTCCTCGGCGGTGAGGTCGACGGTCCGCGGATCACTTCCCTGGTTCGATGCGTCCAGACTCTTCGGGCTCGAACCATCGGCGGTCGGCTTCGGGCCGACGGCTTGCAGGGATGGCCGGGGTCGCAGAGGCAGCTGACCCGGCTCTGCTATGGCAGGCTCCGCGACGGCCGGCGCCGCGCCTCCCGAAGCCGGGGCGAGGGCGGGCACATCGACCTGCTGCCCGCTCCGGCCGCGTCCCCAGACCCGGTTCTGCCGGTTCAGGGCCTTGATGCGGGCCCGGTCCAGCTTGGCCTGGTCCCTGCGGCGCAGCCGGTCCTGCTCCTGCTCCTTCCGGTCCTCCCGCACCTCGTCCACCGCCTCGTCCAGGGTGCGGACTCCCTCCAGGAGCATCAGCGACCAGGCGCCGAAGGTCTCCCGGGGGGCCCGCAGCCAGCGGACGATCCGGATCTGCGGCAACGGACGGGGCACCAGGCCCTGTTCACGCAGCGCCGCGCGGCGGGTCTGCTTCAGCGCGCGGTCGAAGAGCACCGCGGCCGAGAGGGACATCCCCGCGAAGAAGTGCGGAGCGCCCGCGTGGTCCATGCCCCGGGGGGCGTGCACCCAGTTGAACCAGGCGGCGGCCCCGGCGAACGTCCACACCAGCAGCCGGGAGCCGAGCGCCGCGTCACCGTGGCTCGCCTCCCGTACGGCCAGCACGGAACAGAACATGGCGGCCCCGTCCAGCCCGAACGGGACCAGATACTCCCAGCCGCCGCTGAGGTTCAGGTTCTGCCGGCCGAAGCCGACGAGCCCGTGGAAGGAGAGCGCGGCGGCTACCGCCGCGCAGCAGAACAGCAGGACGTAACTGGCGGTGGCGTACAGCGCTTCCTTGCGTCTGCGGCGCTCCTCGCTGCGTTCCCAGGAGTCGTCGGCCGCGGCCTTGGCACGCTTACCGCGTGCGACCACCGTCACCGCCGCCATGACCCCCACGAGCAGTACGGCGCCCGGAAGCAGCCAGTCAAGCGATATGTCGGTCAGTCTCATGCGCGGTCCCTTGCGTCACGTAGGGCGTTTCGTACGCCATCGTGACGGAATTCCCGTCCCGCTCCGGTGGTTTCGGGACAAGAGCACGCCATGGGGGAAGGAGAGGCTATCGATGGGTGGAATCTTCTCGAACTCCCGCCCGTTCAAGCCGAGTTGTGTTCGATTCCACGTCCCCCGGACGGGCGGTGTGGATCAGGAAGCCGCGGCGAGCTTCCGCACCCGGTCCGCGTCACAGGTGCGCGGGCAGGTCACACAGGTGTCCTCGGGGCGCAGGGTGTAGAAGAGGCAGCAGCTCGCCCGGTCCCGGGTCGGCAGCGACTGCCCGTCGGGCCCGGTCAGCTCGCGGAAGCCCGCTGTGCCGACGTACGGCTTCGTCGTGCCGGGGAGCAGCAGCTCCAGCTCGGCCATCGCGCGGCGCTCCTCGCCCATCAGATGCGCCACGTACCAGAGGCCCTCGACGATCTCGTCCGTCGCCATCCCCCACAGGGCCCGCTTCCCGCGCCGCATGCGCGGACCGAAGCCCTCCAGCACCGGACCGAGGTGCTCGGTCAGCGAGGCGAGGACCTCGGCCCGCAGTGCCGCCTCGTCCGGCACGACCCGGGCCCCCGGCAGCGTGGCCGCCGGGTCGTCCGGCAGACAGGCGAACTCCCTCACCCGCACGGTCAGGTGCCCCAGCGCCCGCTGGAAGGCCACGTCCTCCACCGGGATCCGCGGCACCCGGCGCTGCAGGAACCACGGCACGGTCACCAGCAGACAGGCGGGCCACGCGTACCGGTGCAGACCGAAGCTCGCCACCACGTCCGGGCGGGCCTGCTGGCCGTAGTCGCGCAGCACCTGGGCGTCGTCCCAGGCCAGGAAGGTGTCCACCGCGGCTCCGCCGGCTGCCAGCTCCGCCGCGCCGACCCAGCCCGCGCCGGACGGGGCGACGGCGTCGCCGTCGAGCACATCGGCCCGCAGACCGGGGAACACCTCGGTCAGGCGGGTGTACGCGGCGGTCACGGGGGACGTCGCGGCACCGGTGAACGGCGGGGAGAGGGTCATGCAGGGGACCACCGAATCGGGATCGTTTGCAGGTAAGGCTTACCTTACCCGATGCCATCGATGTTTGAACTGCAGCCTCGGTCTTCTATCGTGCACAGGAGGTCCGGCGCACGCGAGTCGGCCCGCGGCAGATGGAGGGGGACCGGGTGGAGCAGGGCAGCGCGCGCGAGGGGGCACGTCCGGCGAACGCCCCTGAAGCGTTCCCGCACGCCCCGGGGAACGCCGCCCGCGTACCGCAGGACCGGGTGCCGGAGCAGGCCCGGGGCCGGCAGGGCGAGGAAGAGCAGGCCCGGGGCGAGCACACCCACAGCGAGCCCCCCGCGCCGCGTGCCGTGCGGCGCCACTCCGTCCGCGGCCAGATCCTGGACGCCCTGCGCGCCGCCCTCGTCGACGGGGAGCTGGTGCCCGGCCAGGTGTACTCCGCCCCCGCGCTCGGCGCCCGCTTCGGGGTCTCCGCCACGCCGGTGCGCGAGGCCATGCAGCGGCTGGCCGTCGAGGGCGCCGTCGAGGTCGTGCCGAACCGCGGCTTCCGGGTCACCGAGCGCGGCCCCCGCGAGCTGGCCGAGCTGGCCGAGGTGCGGGCCCTGATCGAGGTCCCGGTGATGCTGAGCCTGGCCCGTACGGTCCCGGCGCACCGCTGGAGCGTCCTGCGCCCGCTGGCGGAGGCCACGGTCGCCGCGGCTGCCGTGGGCGACCGGGCCGCCTACGCCGAATCGGACCGGGCCTTCCACCGCGCGGTCCTCACGCTGTCGGGCAACGAGCAGCTCGTGACCATCGCCGACGAGCTGCACCGGCGCTCCCAGTGGCCCCTGGTCGCGGGCCCCGCCACCCGCCGGGCCGAGCTGCTGGCCGACGCCGCCGAGCACACCGCTCTGCTCGACGCCCTGATCGCCCAGGACCTCACCGTCGTCCAGGCCCTGGTCCGCGAACACTTCGCCGGCGCCGACGGCTGACCGGGCGGGGCCCGCGGCCCCCGCCACCGGTCAGCCTCCGCTCAGCTCGCCTCGGCGGTGCGCTGGGCCGGGGGCCCCAGATACGGGGCCAGCCAGGTCGGCACGCCGCCCAGGAGCCGGAAAAGACGGCCGGCCTCGGCCCGCAGCCGGGCCGCCTCCGGTTCGTCCTCCGCCTCCGCGAGCGAGATCAGCGCCGGGGCCGTGCCGACCAGGAATCCCAGCTCCTCCCGGATCCGCAGCGACTCCGCGAAGCCGTGCCGGGCCTCGGCCAGCTCCCCCTCGCGCAGCGCGAGCGCGGCCAGATGCCGCCAGGTGGACGACAGCAGCAGCTCGTCGCCCAGCGTCCCCGCACCGGCGTGCGCCCGGCGGAAGGCGGCGCGCGCGGCCTGCGGCGAATCCGCGATGTTCTGGGCGATCAGCCCGCGCCGGAAGTCCAGCAGCGGCCGGGCTGGTGACGCGGGAGCCAGCAGGGCCGCCGACCGGCTCAGCGCCACGCTCGCCTCGTCGGCCCGGTCCCGTACCGCCAGGAGGGTGGAGGCGTACGCCAGATGGCCCCGCTCGGAGGCGGCGGCGCCCCGCTCGTCGTCGCTGCGGGCGATGGCCTCCGCCGTGCGCAGGGCGTCCTCGGCCTCGGTCCACCCCTGCCCGGTGTAGAGACACCGCTCGGTCAGCAGCGCGGTGCGCTGGAGTGCCGCGGCCGGAACGGTGCCCGCGTCGTGCTCCAGCAGGGCGGCCGCGTCCGTCCAGCAGGCGCGGGACCGCAGCCGCCATACCGCGGTCTGGAGCGGCGGATCGTCATCTGCTGTCGTTCCGGAACCAGACATGGCGGTATGCGCCACATTGCCCTCCCCGAGCGCGCCATTGTGCTGTTGAGTGCTTGAGTGATGCCGCATCTCAGCACGGATCGGCACTCCGGGCCAAGAGGTCCGGGCAATGTCAGGTGAAAGATTTCACAATCACTCGAAGGGTGACGGGGTCCCGGCGGACCCCGTGCGCGGCCGGAAGATCAGCTCATGCGCAGGGCGAGGAAGAAGTCGAGCTTGTCCTCCAGGCGCGAAAGGTCACGCCCCGTCAACTGCTCGATGCGGCCGACGCGATAGCGCAGCGTGTTGACGTGCAGGTGCAGCCGGGCCGCGCAGCGGGTCCAGGAACCGTCGCAGTCCAGGAAGGCTTCCAGCGTCTCGATCAGCTCCGCCCGGTGGCGCCGGTCGTAGTCGCGCAGCGGGTCCAGCAGCCGGGCGGTGAAGGCGCGCCGGACGTCGTCGGGGACGAACGGCAGCAGCAGCACGTGCGAGGCCAGCTCGTGGTGACCGGCGGCGCAGACGCGCCCCGGCCGGGCGGCGGCCACCCGGCGGGCGTGCCGGGCCTCCTCCAGCGCGCCGCGCAGCCCTTCGGCGGAATGCACAGCCGCGCTGACACCCAGTGTCAGACGGCCGTCGTCGGCGAGCCCCGCCGAGAGCGGTTCGCGTACGGAGGCGAGCAGCGCGTCGGCGTGGAGTCCGGGCTCTCCGGCGAGGGCGTCGGCGTCCTCGCCGTCCGCCCGTCCCGCATCGCCCTCCCCGCTCTCGGACTCCGGGAGCGCGGTGAGAATCGCGGGCAGCGGCACCAGGGCGATGGCCTCGTCGCCCGTGTGGGCGACGGCGATGCGGTCGGCGGAGTCGGGGCTGCTGACCGCAGGGTCGACGAGGATCTCCTCCAGCAGCGCCTGGGCCACTGGACCGCTCGCGATCTCGCCCGCCGCTGCGGCCTGGCCCGAGGCGCTCCAGTCGACCCGGGCCACCACGACCTGCCACTGCGGGGCGACGCCGAGGCCGGGCAGCAGGACCGGTGCGGCGACCCGCAGCCGGGCCGCGATCTCGGCGGGGGCGCCCCCCGCCTGGACCAGCTCCAGCACCTCCTGGGCGAGCCTGCGGCGTACCGTACGGGCCGCGTCGCGGCGGTCGCGTTCGACCGCGATCAGCTGGGTGACGCCCTGGAGCAGGTCGAGCCGCGCTGCGGGCCAGTCCGAGGCGTCCGCCTCGACCGCCAGCAGCCAGTCGGAGAGCACCGACTCCCGTACGTCACGGGCGGCCGGCACGGCACCTCGGCCGGTGTTCCGGATCGGGAAGAGCGAATACGTCGTACCCCCGACCGCCGCCCGGTGCGGGGCCCGGCGGCCGGTCCGGGTCGCGGCCAGGTGGTGCCCGGCCAGTGTGGCGCCCAGCGGGCCCGGCAGCGGCGCGCCCGCCCCGGCGATCTGGCGGCCGGTGGGGGACAGGACCCAGGCCCGCAGGTCCAGGTCGGAGGTGAGGAGGTCCAGGACCACCTCGGGGCCGCCGCCCGCCGGGCCCGAGGTCATCAGTCGCCGGTGCCGGTCCACCACGGCGGCCAGATCGCCCGCCCGCTCGCCGGAGACCTGACGTACGACGTACTCGGTGATCGTTGCGAACGCGACGGTCTCGTGCACGGCGAAGAGGGGCAGCCGGTGGTGCAGGCACGCCTCGACGAGGTCGGCGGGGATGTCACCGAGCTCTGCCTCGCCGGCCGCGAGACCGGCCACCCCGGCGCCCGCCAGGATCCGGACGAACGGCTCGGAGTCCGCCGCGTCCCGGCGCCAGGCGAGGCCCGTGAGCACCAGTTCGCCGCCGGAGAGGTAGCGGCTGGGGTCGCGCAGATCGGTCGTCATGACGCCCCGGACCGTGCGGTCCAGCTCGTCCTCGCCGCCGAGCAGCCGCAGGCCCAGCGCATCGGTCTCCAGCAGTGCGCGCAGCCGCATCTCGTCGCCGCCGATCTTTCGTAGGGGAACAGGTGAGGTTCGCCGAGGGACAGGTGAGGGGGAAGTGGGTGAAGGAGGTCGTGGGGTGGGAGGAGCGGTGGGGCGGACGGGGTATCTGTGAATTGCGGTGAGGTTACCGATCCCCGTCATTCGTTCGAATCTACAAGACGAGGACGGAGACCAGCCAACTCCTTCAGTGTTTCGGTGACTGCACCCGCCGGGGCCGGGCTTGTGTACTGGGCCACACACCACGTGAACACCACATGAACGAGCCAGTCGAGGCAGGCCGTCCCCGGCCCCGGCGAACGACCGATTGAGAAGAAGAGAGCCACTCATGGACTTCCTTCGCCCCGCCAGCTGGGAGGAGGCGCTCGCCGCCAAGGCCGAGCACCCCACGGCTGTGCCCATCGCGGGCGGCACCGATGTGATGGTCGAGATCAACTTCGACCACCGGCGGCCCGAGTACCTCCTGGACCTGAACCGCATCGGTGAGCTGTCCGAGTGGGAGGTGGGCCAGGAGAAGGTGCGGCTCGGCGCCTCCGTGCCGTACAGCAGCATCATGGACCACCTGCGCGCCGAGCTGCCCGGCCTGGCGCTGGCCTCGCACACGGTCGCCTCGCCGCAGATCCGCAACCGCGGGGGTGTCGGCGGCAACCTCGGCACCGCCTCGCCGGCCGGTGACGCGCACCCCGCCCTGCTCGCCGCCGACTGCGAGGTCGAGGCCGAATCCGTTCGCGGCACGCGGCTGATTCCCATCGACGCTTTCTACACAGGCGTCAAGCGCAACGCCCTGGAGCCGGACGAGCTGATCCGCGCCGTGCACATCAAGAAGGCCGACGGACCGCAGCAGTACTCCAAGGTCGGCACCCGTAACGCCATGGTCATCGCGGTCTGCGCGTTCGGGATCGCCCTGCACCCCGAGACCCGCACCGTGCGCACCGGCATCGGCTCCGCCGCCCCGACGCCCATCCGGGCCAAGGAGGCGGAGGACTTCCTGAACGCCGCGCTCGAAGAGGGCGGTTTCTGGGAGAACGGAAAGATCATCACCCCCGCGATCGCCAAGCAGTTCGCCGCCCTCGCGTCCGGCGCCTGCAACCCGATCGACGACGTGCGCGGCACGGCGAAGTACCGCAGGCACGCGGTCGGCATCATGGCCCGCCGCACGCTCGGCTGGACCTGGGAGCAGTACCGCGGCGCGGGCCGCACGCTGGAAGGAGCTGCGTAACCATGCGAGTCAATTTCACGGTCAACGGCCGTCAGCAGGAAGCCGACGACGTCTGGGAGGGCGAGTCCCTCCTCTATGTCCTGCGTGAGCGCATGGGCCTGCCCGGCTCCAAGAACGCCTGCGAGCAGGGCGAGTGCGGTTCCTGCACCGTCCGTCTGGACGGCGTCCCGGTCTGCGCGTGCCTGGTGGCCGCCGGACAGGTCGAGGGCCGCGAGGTCGTCACCGTCGAGGGTCTCGCCGACTACGCCAAGCACCGCGAGGACGCCCACCCCGGCGGCGGCTGCGCCTCCGGCGCCTGCGGCACCACCCTCGACTCCGCCAAGCGCTGGCAGGCCCGGCCCACCGACGGCCAGACCGGCGAGGCCGTCGAACTGGCCCCGATCCAGCAGGCGTTCATCGACGCCGGAGCCGTCCAGTGCGGCTTCTGCACCCCCGGCCTGCTGGTCGCCGCCGACGAGCTGCTGGAGAACACCCCCTCCCCGTCCGACCAGGACATCCGCGAGGCGCTCTCCGGCAACCTCTGCCGCTGCACCGGTTACGAGAAGATCCTCGACGCGGTCCGCCTCGCGGCCGCCCGCCAGGGAGAGGCGGTCCAGTCATGACGACGCGCCCCGAAGCCACCACGCGCCCCGCGGCCACGATGCCGAAGGCCCAGAGCACACCGTCCGGCACCCCGACCAAGATCACCCAGGGGTCGCCCACCAAGGGCGGCATCGGCGAGTCCACGCTCCGCCCCGACGGCACCCTCAAGGTCACCGGCGAGTTCGCGTACTCCTCCGACATGTGGCACGAGGACATGCTGTGGGGCCAGACCCTGCGCTCCACCGTCGCCCACGCGGAGATCGTCTCCATCGACACCTCCGAGGCGCTCGCCACCTCCGGCGTCTACGCGGTGATGACGTACGACGACCTGCCCGCCGCGATGAAGAACTACGGCCTGGAGATCCAGGACACCCCGGTTCTCGCGAACGGCAAGGTCCGCCACCACGGTGAGCCGGTCGCCATCGTGGCCGCCGACCACCCGGAGACGGCCCGCCGCGCCGCCGCCAAGATCAAGATCGAGTACCGCGAGCTGCCGCTCATCACCGACGAGGCCTCGGCGACCGCCCCCGACGCCGTACTCGTCCACGAGGGCCGGGACGACCACCACATCGGCCACGTCCCGCACCCCAACATCGTGCACCGCCAGCCGATCATCCGCGGCGACGCCGACGAGGCCGCCAAGCGCGCCGACGTCATCGTCACGGGCGAGTACGTCTTCGGCATGCAGGACCAGGCCTTCCTCGGCCCCGAGTCCGGGCTCGCGGTGCCCTCCGAGGACGGCGGCGTCGAGCTGTACGTCGCCACCCAGTGGCTGCACTCGGACCTCGGCCAGATCGCCCCCGTCCTCGGCCTGCCCGAGGACAAGGTCCGCATGACGCTCTCCGGCGTCGGCGGGGCCTTCGGCGGCCGCGAGGACATCTCGATGCAGATCCACGCCTGCCTGCTGGCGCTCCGCACCGGCAAGCCGGTCAAGATCGTCTACAACCGGTTCGAGTCCTTCTTCGGCCACGTCCACCGGCACCCGGCCAAGCTCCACTACGAGCACGGCGCCACCAAGGACGGCAAGCTCACGCACATGAAGTGCCGCATCGTCCTGGACGGCGGGGCCTACGCCTCCGCCTCCCCGGCGGTCGTCGGCAACGCCTCCTCGCTCTCGGTCGGCCCGTACAAGATCGAGGACGTCGACATCGAGGCGGTCGCCCTCTACACCAACAACCCGCCCTGCGGCGCGATGCGCGGCTTCGGCGCCGTCCAGGCGTGCTTCGCCTACGAGGCGCAGATGGACAAGCTCGCCGCGAAGCTGGACATGGACCCGGTGGAGTTCCGGCAGCTCAACGCCATGGAGCAGGGCACCCTGCTGCCCACCGGCCAGGCCTGCGACTCGCCGGCCCCGGTCGCCGAGCTGCTGCGCCGGGTCAAGGCCCGCCCGCTGCCGCCCGAGCAGGAATGGCTGACGGCCGGTGCCGGCGGCACCTCCGTCGACGTGCGCGCCCTGCCCGGCGGCCTCTCCAACACCACCCACGGCGAAGGCGTCGTCCGTGGTGTCGGCTACGCGGTCGGCCTGAAGAACGTCGGCTTCTCCGAGGGCTTCGACGACTACTCCACCGCCCGGGTGCGGATGGAGGTCATCAACGGCGAGCCGGTGGCGACCGTGCACACCGCGATGGCCGAGGTCGGCCAGGGCGGCGTCACCGTGCACGCCCAGATCGCCCGTACCGAACTCGGTGTCAACCAGGTCACCATCCACCCGGCCGACACCCGTGTCGGCTCCGCCGGTTCCACCTCCGCCTCCCGTCAGACGTACGTCACCGGCGGCGCGGTCAAGAACTCCTGCGAAGCCGTACGGGAGAAGGTCCTGGAGCTGGGCCGCACCAAGTTCGGCACCTACCACCCGGCCTGGGCCACCGCCGAACTCCTCCTGGAGGGCGGCAAGGTCGTCACCGACGGCGGCGAGGTCCTCGCGGACCTGGCCGACGTGCTGGAGGACGAGGCCATCGACATCGAGCTGGAGTGGCGCCACCGGCCCACCGAGGCCTTCGACCTCCGTACCGGGCAGGGCAACGGCCACGTCCAGTACTCCTTCGCCGCCCACCGCGCGGTCGTCGAGGTCGACACCGAGCTCGGCCTGGTCAAGGTCATCGAACTGGCCTGCGCCCAGGACGTCGGCAAGGCGCTCAACCCGCTCTCCGTGCTCGGCCAGATCCAGGGCGGCACCCTCCAGGGCATGGGCGTCGCGGTGATGGAGGAGATCATCGTCGACCCGAAGACCGCGAAGGTGCGCAACCCCTCCTTCACGGACTACCTGCTCCCCACGATCCTCGACACGCCGACGATCCCGGTCGACGTGCTCGAACTCGCCGACGAGCACGCCCCCTACGGGCTGCGCGGTATCGGCGAGGCCCCCACCCTGTCGTCCACCCCGGCCGTCCTCGCGGCGATCCGGAACGCGACGGGCCTTGAGCTCAACAGGACACCGGTGCGGCCCGAACACCTCACCACCACCTGAGAGCCTGCCGGGTGACCTCTCACCTGTCGTCACCCGGCAGCCTCCGAGCGGTCCCCCCATCTCTCCGGGCGGTGCGCAGCCGAGAACGTCACACTTCTCCGCACCCCACACCGCCCGGAGGCCCAAGTACCGCACCGCTCGCGGTTCTTCCCCGCCGTGCCCAAGAGCACGGCAGCGCCTCACGGATCATCCGTGCCGCCGGCACATCCGTTCTGCTTCAACAGTTCGTCCCGGCCGTCCCCGGGTCGTGCAGCCGACGCAGTCATCCCAAATCCCGCATTCAGGAATCTCCAAGCGGGTGCCCCTGTGAACCTTGGGAGTCAGGCATCATGACCCAGCAGTCAGTGGAACCGAAAACCAGTCCGGAAAGTGCGGGCCCCGGCTCACGCGTCCCCGCCGGAAGATCATGGCTCGACCGGTACTTCCACATATCCGAACGAGGATCCACGGTCGCGCGCGAGGTGCGCGGCGGCGTCACGACCTTCATGGCCATGGCGTACATCCTCCTGCTCAACCCGCTGATCCTGGGCGGGGAGGACGTCAACGGCAACCTCCTCAGCCAGCCCGGCCTGATCACCGCGACCGCCCTGGCGGCGGCCGCGACGACCCTGCTCATGGGCTTCGTCGGCAAGGTGCCCCTGGCGCTCGCCGCCGGGCTCAGCGTCTCCGGTGTGCTCGCCTCGCAGGTCGCGCCCAACATGACCTGGCCGCAGGCCATGGGCATGTGTGTGATCTACGGTGTGGTGATCTGTCTCCTGGTGGTCACCGGCCTCCGCGAGATGATCATGAACGCGATCCCGCTCGCGCTCAAGCACGGCATCACCATGGGCATCGGGCTCTTCATCGCCCTCATCGGCCTCTACAAGGCCGGATTCGTCCACCAGGGCGAGGCGACCCCCGTCACCCTCGGCCCGGCCGGTGAACTCGCCGGCTGGCCCGTTCTGATCTTCTGCGTGACCCTGCTGCTCATCTTCATGCTCCAGGCGCGCAACATCCCCGGCGCGATCCTGATCGGCATCGTCGTCGGCACACTGGTCGCGATCGTCATCAACGTGATCGTCGACATCGACCCCAAGTCGTGGAGCAGCGGCCCGCCCGAGCTGGACGGCAGTGCGGTCTCCACCCCGGACTTCTCCCTCTTCGGGAACGTCGAGTTCGGCGGCTGGGGCGACGTCGGCGTGATGACCGTCGGCATGATCGTCTTCACCCTGGTGCTGGCCGGCTTCTTCGACGCGATGGCCACCATCATCGGCGTCGGCACCGAAGCCAAGCTCGCCGACGACAAGGGCCGTATGCCGGGCCTGTCCAAGGCGCTGTTCATCGACGGCGCCGGCGGCGTCATCGGCGGTGTCGCCTCCGGCTCCGGCCAGACGGTCTTCGTCGAATCGGCCACCGGCGTCGGTGAAGGGGCCCGGACCGGGCTCGCCTCCGCCGTCACCGGCCTCTTCTTCGCCGCCTGCCTCTTCTTCACCCCGCTCACCGCGATCGTGCCGACCGAGGTGGCCTCCGCCGCCCTCGTCGTCATCGGCGCGATGATGATGCAGAACGCCCGGCACGTGGACTGGGGCGACCGATCCGTCGCCATCCCGGTCTTCCTGACCGTGGTCCTGATGCCCTTCACGTACACCATCACCACCGGTGTCGCCGCGGGTGTCATCTCCTACTCCGCCATCAAGCTCGCCCAGGGCCGGGCCCGCGAGGTCGGGGCCTTCATGTGGGGGCTGACGGTGATCTTCATCGTCTTCTTCGCCCTCAACCCGATCGAGAGCTGGCTGGGCGTCCACTGACGCCCGGGCCCCCTTCCCGCTTAAGGAGATAACGCCATGCTGGACATCGCCGAAGAGCTGCACCGGTGGGTCTCGCAGGGACGCGAGTTCGCCGTCGCCACCGTGGTGGCGGTCGGCGGCAGCGCGCCCCGGCAGCCCGGCGCGGCCCTCGCCGTCGACCGCGACGGCACGGCCGTCGGGTCGGTCTCCGGCGGATGCGTGGAGGGGGCCGTGTACGAACTGTGCCAACAGGCCATGGAGGACGGTCGGCCCGTCCGGGAGCGCTTCGGCTACAGCGACGAGGACGCCTTCGCGGTCGGCCTGACCTGTGGCGGCATCATCGACATCCTGGTGACCCCGGTCCGGGCGGACGACCCTGCCCGGCCGGTGTTCGCCGCCGCGCTCGCGGCCGCCGCCGAGGGGACGGCGGCCGCACTGGCCCGGGTCACGGACGGCCCCGAGGAACTGCTCGGCCTGCCGCTCCTGGTCCGCCCCGACGGGAGTTACGAGGGCGGGCTCGGCGGCCACCCGGCGCTCGACCGGACCGCCGCCGCCGAGACCCGGGCCCTGCTCGACGCGGGCCGCACCGGACCGCTCGCCATCGGCGCGGAGGGCTCCCGCTGCGGCCGGCCCATCGAGCTGCTGGTCGAGTCCAGCGTGCCGCCGCCCCGCATGATCGTCTTCGGTGCCATCGACTTCGCGGCGGCCCTCGTGCGCGCCGGGAAGTTCCTCGGCTACCGGGTCACCGTCTGCGACGCCCGCCCGGTCTTCGCCACCGCTGCCCGCTTCCCCGAGGCCGACGAGATCGTCGTCGAATGGCCCCACCGCTACCTCGCCGGGACCGAGACCGACGCCCGCACCGTGCTCTGCGTCCTCACCCACGACGCCAAGTTCGACGTACCGCTGCTGGAGGCGGCCCTCCGGCTCCCGGTCGCCTACGTCGGCGCGATGGGCTCGCGCCGCACCCACCTGGAGCGCAACGACCGGCTGCGCGAAATCGGCCTCACCGACCGCGAACTGGCCCGGCTGCACTCGCCGATCGGCCTCGACCTCGGCGCCCGTACGCCGGAGGAGACGGCCCTGTCCATCGCGGCCGAGATCGTCGCGGTCCGGCGCGGCGGCAGCGGCGTACCGCTCACCGGGGCCCACACCCCCATCCACCACGACAGCAGCGGACAGCAGCTCGCCTCGGTGGCCTGAACCGGCGGCGTCAACACCCCGTCCACCCCGGGCGGGTTACCGCCACGGCGGTTTCCCGCCCACCCGGAACGCAGCGGTCGCCCCGGCTTTACCGGTAGATCAGCTGCATGACTTCTTCCCCCTCCTCCGTTCCCGGCCGGGCGAGATCCGCCCGCCCAGGACGCAGAGCCCTGCTCCTGGCGACCTCGGCGGCCCTCCTGGGCGGCATGCTGGTCCCCTTCGCCGGTGCGGGCACCGCCGGCGCCGCCCCCGTGCCGCGCCCCGGTGCCCCGAGCTCGGACGTCACCACCGAGAGCCACACGGTCACCCTGGTCACCGGCGACGTCGTGCGGTACGTGGACGGCCCCGGCGACCGGGACACCGTCACCGTGGACCGACCCGACGGTGCGAGCGGCGGTGTCCGCATCCAGCAGGCGGGCGAGGACGTGTACGTGCTGCCCGACGAGGCCACCACGCTGATCGCGGCGGGCACCCTGGACCGGCGGCTGTTCAACGTCTCGGCCCTGGTGAGGATGGGCTACGACGACGAGGGCACCGGCGCCATACCGGTCATCGCCACCTATCCGCCCGCGCGCGCCAAGGCCCTGCCCGCCGCCCCGCGCGGAGCGAAGAAGGTCCGCACCCTCGCCTCCATCCACGGGGCCGCGCTCAGCGCCGACAAGGACGGGGCGCGCACCTTCTGGGACGCCATCACCCGTACCCCGGGCGCCCGTTCGCTCGACAGCGGGATCGCGAAGCTCTGGCTGGACGGCCGCTCCGAGGCGCTGCTCGCCGAGTCCGTGCCGCAGGTGAAGGCCCCCGAGGCGTGGGCCGCGGGCTTCGACGGCAAGGGCACCAAGGTCGCCGTCCTGGACACCGGCATCGACGCCGGCCACCCGGACGTCAAGGACCGCCTCGTCGGCACCCGCAGCTTCATTCCCGGCGAGGAGGTCGACGACAAGAACGGCCATGGCACCCACGTCGCCTCCACCATCGCCGGATCCGGCGCGGCGTCCGACGGCGCGAACAAGGGCGTCGCCCCGGCGGCCGACCTGCTCGTCGGCAAGGTCCTCAGCGACGAGGGCTCCGGCGCGGACTCCGGGATCATCGAGGCCATGGAGTGGGCGAAGGCCGAGGGGGCCGACATCGTCTCCATGAGCCTCGGCTCCCCGGTGCCCGACGACGGCACCGACCCGATGTCCCAGGCGGTCAACTCCCTTTCGGCGGACGGCGGTCCGCTCTTCGTGATCGCGGCGGGCAACGCGTACGGGGCGGGCACGATCGGCTCGCCCGGCTCGGCGGAGCAGGCGCTCACCATCGCCGCCGTCGACAAGCAGGACGGCCGCGCCGACTTCTCCTCGATGGGCCCGCTGGTCCGCTCGCACGGACTGAAGCCCGACCTGTCGGCCCCCGGCGTCGACATCGACGCCGCGGCCTCGCAGTCCGTCCCCGGCACCGAGGGCATGTACCGGTCGATGTCCGGTACGTCGATGGCCACCCCTCATGTCGCGGGAGCCGCCGCCATTCTGAAGCAGCGTCACCCCGACTGGACCGGCCAGCGCATCAAGGACGCGCTGATGACCTCGTCCGAGAAGCTCGACGCGTACACCCCGTACCAGCAGGGCACCGGCCGCCTCGACGTGAAGGCGGCGATCGACACCACGATCGAGGCCACCGGCTCGGTCGAGGTCGCCTCCTACGCCTGGCCGCACAGCCCCTCCGACGAGGTCGCCGAGCATACGATCACGTACCGCAACACGGGTGACGCGGACGTCACGCTGAACCTGGCCACCGACACGGACGAGGCGGCCTACACCCTCTCCACCGACACGCTGACCGTCCCGGCGGGCTCCACCGCCGAGGCGGTGCTGTCCCTGGACCCGGAGAAGGTCGCCAACGACACGACCTTCTCCGGCCAGGTCGTCGCCACCGACGCGGCGGGCACGACGGTCGCGCACACCGGGTTCGCGCTCACCAAGGAGAGGGAGCTGCACGATCTGACGCTGAAGCTCCGCGACCGGTCGGGCAAGCCGATGGACGGCCTGGTCGTCCTCGGTGAACTGGGCGACCCGCAGCTCGGCCTCGTCCAGATCAGCGGCGGCGAGACCACGCTGCGCCTGCCGCCCGGCAACTACACCGCCTGGGCCTCCGTGGACGTCGACGGCGACCGCCCCGACTCCCAGGCCGTCGCGTTCCTCGCGGCCCCCGAGACGATCCTCACCGGCTCCACCACGGTCACCCTCGACGCGTCCAAGGCCCGCAAGGTCAGCGTGCGCACCCCGAAGGAGACCGAGACCCGCCAGCTCCGCTACGACATGGCGCGCACCGCACCGGACGGCACGGTCCAGCGTGACGCGTACCAGATACCGCTCACCTACGACCAGTTGTGGGCGAGCCCCACCAAGAAGGTGAAGGAGGGCGACTTCAGCTTCCTGACCCGCTGGCGGCAGGGCGAGGAGCTGATCGACGTCGAGGCCGACGGCCGTGACGTACCGGTCCACGTCCAGGGCGGCGCGGCGATCGCCGAGGACCGCGAGCAGAAGCTGAACGCGGTGTACGCGGGCAAGGGCGCACCGGCGGACTACAGGGGCCTGAACGCGCGCGGCAAGGCCGTCGTGATCACCCGCAGCGCGGATGTCACCCCCGCCGAGCGTCTCGCGGCCGCCCTGGCCGCCGGTGCCGAGGCGCTGTTCGTCGTCAACGACGAGCGCGGCGTGGCGATGGAGAGCTACACCCCGTGGGGCGAGGAGACGACGATTCCGGTCGCCTCGGTCCGGAGGACGGCGGGTGAGGACCTGATCCGGGCCGCGCAGCGAGGCAAGAAGGTCGAGATCGACCAGAAGAGGTTCGCGGACTACCTCTACGACCTGGTGGACCGCCACGACGGCACGATCCCTGACCGTTCGCTGGCCTTCGCACCCTCGACCCGTCAGCTGGCGGAGGTGGAGAACACCTTCTACGGCCACAGGAAGACGCTCGGCGGCGGCTACCGCTACGACATCCCTGACTACGGTCCCGGCCTCGGCTTCGAGGAGTACGAGCAGTTCCCGGACGTCCGCACCGAATGGGTCAATCCGCTGCCGGGTGACTCGTTCTGGTACGAGAACCACTCGGTCCTCAACGCCGAGGAGTCCGACCGGGCCCATGAGATGCGCAGCGCCGAACTGGACTACCGGGCGGGCCAGGACTACCGCGCCGAGTGGTTCGCCCCGGTGACCCGCCCCCGCCTGGGCACCGGCTACTGGGGCCCGTTCCGCACGGTCGACAACGACCTCCAGTTCAACATCACCCCGTGGACGGACGCCGGCGCCGGTCACTCCGGCTCGATGCCCGAGAACGAGTACGACACCACCTCGTACGCCTTCTACCAGGGCGACACCGAGCTCAAGAAGGGCGCAGGCAGGGCGGGTTACATCGGTGACCTCTCCGCCGAGAAGCACTCCTACCGCCTGGTCATCGACTCGGCACGCGACGCGAAGACCTGGAAGACGTCGACCCGTACGCACTCCGAGTGGGGCTTCGTCTCCGGCGCCCTGGACGAGGCCGGCCCCCACCAGGCCGACATCCCGCTGCTCCAGCTGGACTACGCCGTCGACACCGACCTGGCGGGTGACGTCCGCTCCGGCCGTACGACGGAGATCGGTCTCACCTCCGGCACCCAGGAATGGCTGCCGGGCGCGGCGAAGGCCGACAAGGCGTCCCTGTCCGTCAGTTACGACGACGGCAAGAGCTGGACGAAGCTGGAGCTGCGCAGGAAGAGGACCGGCGAGTGGACCGCGAAGTTCCGCACCCCGTCGAAGGGCGCGACCTCGGTCTCGCTCAAGGCCCACGCGGAGGGCCCCGGCGGCCTCGTCGTCGACCAGGAGATCATCCGGGCCTTCGGCCTGAAGTGACCCCCTGACCTGGTCCCGCACTCCCTGCGACGGGAGTGCGGGACCAGGTGCGCCAACCCGCAGCGGGTGCGGTTGGATGGCCTCATGAGCGTTCACGACGTGGCCCGTCGGCTGCCCGGCATATCCGCCCTCACCGAACTCTGCCGTTCCCTGGCGATGCTCGACGCGATCCTGTCCCCGGAATGGGACCACCGCTGGCACAGCTTCGACGCGCAGTGGTCGCCGACCGAGGCGATGGCCTCGATGCAGGACGGGCAGGGCGGGGAGTACTCCATCGTCTTCTCCGCCGACGGCGCCTACGCGCGCGGTTTCGACCACGAGTCGCCGATGAGCCCGTACGTGGACGACGGGCCCTGGCCCGGGGTGCTCGACGAGGTGCCCGAGGTGTTCCGCCGGTACGTGGACGAGCCGTCGTTCAGCGACGAGTTCGGCATGCCCGTCGTCACCGCCTGTCTCTGGCGCGAGAGCGGGGACGACCGCTGGCGGGCGGGGGCCGTGGAGTTCCCGGAGGACGGGGAGGACTCCGACGGGGCCGACTGGCTCTTCCAGCTCCTCGTCATCGGGACCCCCGAGTCGTACCAGGAGTGGGCCGAGGACTACTTCGAGGTGGACATCGACCTCGAAGCCGTACGCCATGTCTACGCGCTGCGACCGCTGACGGACGAGATCGTCGCCGCGATCAACCCGGAGCGAGTTCCCGCCGAACTGGCCAAGGACATCAAGGAGATCGGGTATCCGGCCGGCGCGGGCGAGTGAGCCGGTGAGCCCTTCGGGGCCGGCCTGTCGGTGGCCGTGGGTTCAGTCGTCCTCCTCCGGGACCGCCGGATCCCGCCTGGCCAGTGCCTCCGCCACCGGCACCCCGTTCCGGGCAGCCACGGCCAGGCGGGCCCGGACCTCCGCGCCGGTGCGCGGGCGGAAGCGTGGCCGCTTGCCGCAGCCGCACGGCTCCAGGCCCTCGTAGCGCAGGCCCGCCCCCAGGACCGCCGCCACCGCGCTCCAGGCGTCGGTGTCACGGCGCGGCGGGGGAGCGAAGTCGTGCCCCGCGCAGACGAGCCCACGGCCGCAGTTCGGGCATGGCGGGGCGCCGCTGTCCAGGGGGAACCGCTTGAAGCTGACGCGGCAGGAGACGCAGGCGTAGTGCAGCTTGTAGTGGACCATCGCGTAGAAGCACACGCGGCGACGCTACCGGGCCGGTCCGGCACCCGACAGGCCCGGGCAGGCACCCCGGCGGGATCTTGTCCGCGTACGGTCCGGCGGGCATTCCCCGGTGGCGTCTTGTCCGTGTACAGGCCCGGGCGGGCCCCTCCGTGCTCGGGGAGGGACCGCCCGGGGACGTACTCACTTGCCGTTCTGCAGAGCCGTCCACGTGGCCGGGCCCACCTGGCCGTCGACGCCCAGCTTGCGGGTGGTCTGGTAGCTGCGGACCGCCGTGTCCGTGGTCGGGCCGAAGCTGCCGTCGACGCCCACGGTCTTGCCGAGCGCCGCCGTCAGGGCGCGCTGGAGCCGCTTCACCGCATCGCCCGAACTGCCCTGCTTCAGCAGGGGCGTCGTGCCCGCCGACAGCAGGGCCGTCCAGGTCTTCGGCCCGACCGTGCCGTCCGCGTCGAGGGAGCGGGCCCGCTGGAACGCCTGGACAGCGCTCTTGGTGGTGGCGCCGAAGAGGCCGTCCACCGTGCCCGGGTCGTACTTCTGCGCGGTGAGCAGCGTCTGGACGGCGGCCACCTGCGGGCCCGAGGAGCCGGACTGCTGCGTGGTGTACACGGGGAAGGTCAGGGCGTCGCCACCGCTGCCCGGGTCCCCGTCGATGAGCTGCATGTAGTGGTTCCAGTCCCAGTTGGGGCCGGGGTCCGTGTGGGTGGCGCCGGGTGCCTCGCTGTGCCCGATGATGTGCGACCGGTCCTTCGGGATGGCGTACCGCGCCGCGAGGTGTTTCGTCAGGGCGGCAGACGAACGGTACATCGCTTCCGTGTACCAGGCGGGGTCGTCGACGTAGCCCTCGTGCTCGATGCCCACGGACGAGGAGTTGACGCTGCCCGCGTGCCAGGCGGTGTCCTTCTCCCGCACCGACTGGGTGACCTCGCCGTCCGACGAGCGGATCGTGTAGTGCGCGCTGACCTTCGACGACGGATTCTGGTACCAGCTGATGGAACCGGCGTACGACCCCTGGGTGGTGTGGATGACCACCTTCTCGACGGCCGCCTTGCGATCGACGACGAAGTTCCCGGAGTAGGCGGGCACCCAGCGCGCCGAGGGGTAGTCCTCGCTCTGCGCGTAGACGTCGGACGCCGACACCTCGCCCTTTTCCGGGGCGACCGGGCGGGAGGGCACGAGCACCTCCTCGCCGCCGGTCACCGTCGCGGACACGCCCTCGGCGAGGAAGGTGAAGACCGCGTCCGCGTAGAGCGCGGCCGCCGGCCCGTCGGCGGCGCTGTAGCGGGCCACCGCCGGATACCAGGCGTTCACGTCCCGGCGCTCGGCCGCGTCCAGCCCCAGCGC
This sequence comes from Streptomyces globisporus C-1027, assembly GCF_000261345.2. Taxonomy (NCBI): domain Bacteria; kingdom Bacillati; phylum Actinomycetota; class Actinomycetes; order Kitasatosporales; family Streptomycetaceae; genus Streptomyces; species Streptomyces globisporus. The sequence continues at coordinate 6,475,309 of NZ_CP013738.1, forward strand.
GTCGGCGTGGTCGCGCAGGACGGCCGCGCCGCCGAGGATGTTGGCCGTCGTGTCCCGTCGCAGCCGGGCCGCGCTCTCGCCGGTCAGCTCGGCGGCCTTCTCCAGCGAACGGTTCGTGGGGTTGCTCGCCAGGTGCATGACGCCGTAGCCGTTCGCCTGGCTCGGCTTGCCCGCGTGTCCGTTCAGCCGGGACTCGCCGTAGCCCACGGCGGCCAGCAGATCGCGCGGTACGCCGTACTCCTGGGACGCCTCGGCGAAGGCGCGGTTCATCGGGTCGGCCGTGTCCGCGAGCGGGGCGGCGTTCGCCGGCTGCCCGGTGGCGAGGAGGGCCGCGGCGGTGAGGGCCGCCACGGCACAGGCGCGGGCCCGGGTTCGGGCTGCGGTGCGTAGGCGCATGAGGGCTCCTGCTCTGTGGGAGGAAGTAAAAAGCCCTCGGGCCCGGGTGGGCCAGAGGGAATGCCGAACCCGGCCAGGCTATCGATCTGAATGGGACATGACAAAGGGGTGCACCGCCGATCCCGCTGGCAACATCCTGCAAACTGAAGGGAGTTGCTCGGGCCGCTGAGCCTGTCGGGTGACATCGAGCGTCACCCGACAGGGGTGCGGCCGCCGGTTGACGCGGCCCGGCGGCTACCAGCGGTCGCGGTGGATGACGTCCGCCACGGGACGCCGCCGGACGGGCCCGAAGTTACCCGCGGGCCACCCCACCGGGACGGCGGCGAACGTCGCCATGTCCTCCGGGATGCCCAGCTCCTTCTTCCACTCCTGCTCCAGCATCAGATGCCAGATGGTGATGTTCGCCGCCAGCCCCAGCCCCCGGGCCGCCAGCAGCAGGTTCTGTACCCCCGGATAGACGCAGGAGCCCTCCGCCAGCGCCTGGAACCGGGTCTGCGTGTTCATCATGTGCTCCGTGCCCGCCGGACCGAGCGCCCGCGCCGACGCGGCGAGACCCTCCTCGTCCAGGCGCGGCTCCGGGAACCGGTAGCACGGCACGATCAGCACCGGGGTGTCGGCGAAGTGGTCGCGCTGATATTCGATCGCCGCGACCATCCGGCCGTACGCCGCCTCGTCCATGCCCTCGGGTGCGTACTTCCCGGTCGTCGCCAGATACGCGTCCACGCACCGCTTCCACAGCGGAGCGAGCCGCGCCATCACCTGGCGGTCGGTCACCACCACGTACTCGTAACACTGCATGTTGCCGCCGCTGGGACCCCAGACGGCGGCCTGTATGAGCTGCTCGATCGTCTTGTCCGGCACCGCGTCCGGCTTGAGCCGGCGCATGGCGCGCATCGTGGACATCGTGTCGAAGAGAGCAGGGCCGCCGAGGGCGGACGGGTCGGCCTGAACCGTTTCCATGGTCATGATCGCGGAGTTTACGGTTCCGACCGGCGCGCCAGAAGGGCTCCCGGCAGCCGGACTTCGCGGCCTCCGCATCCGTCGTCCCGCCTCCGGGGCCCCCGGCTCAGGTCCGTGTCAGCCGCACGACCGGGATGTCCCGCTCGGTGCCCGCCTGGTACTCCCCGTAGCGCGGGAACAGCTCCACCAGGCCCGGCCAGACCCGTGCCTTCTCCTCGGCCGGCAGCGTCGCCGCGACCGCCCCGAACCGCTCGGTGTTCACCCGCAGCTGGACCTCCGGGTTCGCCTGGAGGTTCAGATACCACAGCGGCGGACGGTCCGAGCCGCCGTTGGACGCCACGATCAGGTAGTCCTCGCCGTCCCGCCCGTACATCAGCACCGTGCGCCGCACCGTCCCGCTGCGCCGACCGACGTAGTCCATCAGCAGGCAGGGGACACCGAGCTGGGTCGTGCCCTTCGTGCCGCCGGAGGACTCGTACAGCTCGGCCTGCCGGGCGACCCAGTCGGCGGGGCTCAGCGCGACCTCCGCATTGCCGTCCTGCTCGGCCGTCATGGGTTTCTCCTTCTCTCGTGGCGCCCCGTACGGGCTGCGCCTCCATCCTGGCATCCCCGTCCCCTACCCTCCCTCGTCACCGCACCCCGGATTCGTACACCTGGACAGGCCGCCCACCGCACGGGGGAACGCGGGCCGGGGGTCCGCCCGCGAAGGCGTATAAAGGTTCCTTCCGGAGCAGCCGGCGTCCCCCGATGGCCCCTCCCCCCACCTCCCCTCACCACGCGGCAGGCGTCACCGCGTCACCGAGCCCAGGAGAGCCGAATGAGCACGTCGGAAGAGATCAGCACGCTGCTGGTGACGAAGTTCGGAACCGACCCCGAGGCCATCCGCCCCGATGTTCCGCTGCACCGGCTGCGGCTGGACTCCCTCGCCCTGGAGGAGCTGCGGCTGCACATCGAGGACCGGCTGGACGTGGACCTGGAGGACGTCGCGCTCACCTCGCGCGACACCGTCGGCCGCCTCGTCGAGGCCGTGCAGGGGAAGGTCACGGCATGAGCGCGGCCGCCGCAGCCCCCTACCGCCGGACCCCGCTCGCCCCGTTCGCCGCCGCCGTCACCGGCGTCGGCCTGGTCACCTCGGCCGGTACGGGCACGGCCGCCGCCTGGCACGGCGTCACCGAGGGCCTCGCGCCGTCCGCCGCACCCCGGCCCGAACTCGACGGTCTGCCCTGCGACTTCTTCTACTCCGTCACCGACTGCGACCCGGGGGCCGTCCTCGGCGTGGCCACCCAGCGGCTGATGGACCGCTTCGCCCAGCTCGCCGTCATCGCCGCACGTGAGGCCGTCGCCGACGCCGGGCTCGCCCCGGCGGTCTGGGACAGCGGCCGCGTCGGCGTCGTCATCGGCTCCGCCCACGGCGGCCTGCCCTTCTACGACGAACAGGCCGCCGCGCTCGCCGCGCGCGGCCCCCGCCGCGTCTCCCCGAAGCTCGCCCCGCTCAGCGTCGTCAACGGCGCGGCCAGCAGCGTCAGCCTGGACCTCGGCGTCCACGGACCCAGCCAGGCCGTCTCCACCGCCTGCTCCTCCGGCACCGTCGCCATCGGCACCGCCCACCAGATGCTCCGCTCCGGTGCCTGCGACATCGTCATCACGGGCGGCGCGGAATCCACCTGCACCCGCCTCCTGATCGCCAGCGCCTGCAGCCTCAAGGCCGTCTCCACCCGCCGCGAGGACCCCGCGGCCGCCTGCCGCCCCTTCGACACCCACCGCGACGGCTTCGTCGTCGGCGAGGGCGCGGGCCTGCTCGTCCTGGAACACCCGGAGCACGCCCGCGCCCGGGGCGCCACCGTCCGTGCCCACGTGAACGGTTACGGGGCCTCCAGCGACGCCCACTCCGCCGTCGCCCCGGACCCGGAAGGACTCGGCATCGAACGCGCCCTGCGCACCGCGCTCGCCGACGCCGGCCTCTCCCCGGACGACGTCGGGCACGTCAACGCCCACGGCACCTCGACGCTTTCCAACGACCTGATCGAGGCGACGATGCTGCGCCGCGTCCTCGGCGACAGCCCCCTGGTGACCTCCACCAAGGCGATGACCGGCCACACCCTCGGCGCGGCGGGCGGTATCGAGACCGCGCTCACCGTGCTCGCTCTCCAGCACCAACTGGTCCCGCCGACGGTCAACCTGGACGTACCCGACCCGCAGATCCCGATCGAGGTGGTCGCCAAGGAAGCCCGCGCCGCCTCCTTCGACTGCGCCGTCAAGACCTCGCTCGGCTTCGGCGGGCACAACGCGGCACTCGTCCTCACCAGGCCCTGAGCGGAAGGGAACGCAGCACCCCATGCCCGAGGAGATCATCCGGACCCTGTCGGCCGACGGAGTGCGCTACGGCTACCGCGTCCTGCCGTACGACCGGAGCGGCGGGGCCGTCCCCCGTACCGAACCGACGCTCATTCTCGGCGGCGCGCTCCAGGGCATGTTCGGCTGGCCCCAGATGGACGACCACCTGGGCCCCGCCACCGACGTGGTCACCGCCGACCTGCCCGGCATGGGCGGCGCCGACCCGCTCCCGCCAGGCCCCAGCGCCGATCTGCTGCGCCGCGCCGTCCTCGGCATCGCCGACGACCTCGGCGCCCCCCGGCTCAACGTCTTCGGCTTCTCCTACGGCACCGCCATCGCCTTCGGCTTCGCCCAGCACCATCCGGACCGGGTGGCCCGGCTCGCCCTCGGCGGAGTGCCGGCCCACATCGACGCCGCCCAGGTCGCCTGCTGGGAGCGGGCCCGGCGGCAACTGGCCGTCGGGGACAGCGAGGGCTTCGCCGCCACGGCGGCCGACGCGCTGATGTGCCTCGACCCCGAACGCCCGGTATACCGGCGGGAGTTGGCCCGGCGTTATGTGCGGCGCTCCTTCCTCCACGCGCTCACCCACTCGCCCCACGCGGCGGACTCGCTCCACCGGGCGCTGGCCGACCGGCCCGGCTTCACCGGGGGGCTCACCGGCGTACCGGCGCTGGTCTTCGCGGGGGAGCACGACACGGTCACCTCGCCCGAGCGGCAGCGGGAGTTCGCCGCGACGATCGAGGGGAGCCGGTTCCTGACGATCGGGGAGTCCGACCACTGGGTGGTCCTGGAACGGGCCGAGGAGGTGGCCTCGCTGGTCACCGGGTTCTTCACCGGACGGGAGGAGCCGGTGGCCGCAACTTCTCGTGCGACCGGCGCTGTTGTGCTGCCGCGTCAGGCCACGGCCCCGGCCGGGCGGACCTGAGCTTCGGTCCGCCGGCCGGGGCCGTGTGCCCCGCGTCCTACCAGGGCCAGAGGCCGCCGACCTTGATCCGCACCACCTGCGGGTCATGGTCGCTCGCCTGGTCCGCGAACTCGGCGTTGATGTGCACCACGTCGTAGTCGAGGCGGCGGACGCCGGGGCTCGTCAGGATGTGGTCCAGCGTCTGCGAGTTGCCGTCGAAGACATAGCTGTACCGCTCGCCGACGGGCAGCGTGCTGATCAGCGGCTTCAGCGCCTTGCCCTTGGTCAGCGCCTTCATCGTCGGGGAGAACTCGAAGTCGTTGAAGTCCCCGAGCGCGACGACCCGCGCCGACCGGTCCGCCTTCAGCAGCGAGGTGACGAAGGTGTTGACCTCGGCGGCCTGCTGGATCCGCTTCGTCTCCGAGGACCGCGTCGGCTCCTGGTAACGGCCGTGCAGCGGCTGGTCGCCGCCCTTGGAAGCGAAGTGGTTGCCGATGACGAAGACCGGCTTGCCCCGGAAGACGAACTCGCCCACCAGCGGCTTGCGGCTGTCCGCCCACGCCGGGCTCGCCGGGTTGATCCGGCCCGGGGACGCGGACAGCTTGACGCCCAGCCAGGTGTCGACGGCCCGCACCGGCGTGGTGGCGTCGCCGCCCGGCCGGTCGGTGAAGGAGACCCGCTTGGGGTTGTAGAGGAAGACGTTGCGGATGTTGCCGCCCGGCTCGCCGCCGTCCTTGTTGTTCTCGGGAGCGATATAGCGCCAGGCGTAGCGCGGCCCGCCCTTCGCCACGACCGCGTCCGTGAACCGCTTCAGTGTCGCCTCGGAACCCGTCGTGCCGTCGTTCACCGCACCGTTGTCGTCCTGGATCTCCTCCAGCGAGACGATGTCGGGGGAGGACAGGTTGACCGCGACGCCCTCGGCCAGGGTGTCGAACTTGGCCTGGTCGTCGCCCGCGTCGAGGTTCTCCACGTTGTACGTGGCGACCGCCAGCTCGTCCTTCTTCTGCTTGCGGGTCACCTCGCGCCGCAGCTTGTTGTCGACCACCGTGCCCAGCTCGGTGGCCTGCACGTTGTAGCCGCCGTAGCTCGCGTAGTCGAGTACGCCGGTGGTACGGCCCTTCAGCACGTCGCCCACGTTCGCCGTCGGAACCGGCTGCGCCGGGTCCAGCGACATCACCTTGAGGCGGCCGGTGTTCTGGTCCTCGTACGAGGAGTAGAGCGTGCCGCCGCGCCGGGTCGGGTTCTCCTTCGGCTTGACCGTCACCCAGATCTCGTCGTACGCGGTCGTCGCCCCGGTCACCCGGGTGTCGGCGATCTGGATCCGGGAGCCCTCCAGCGCCTCGTACAGATCCAGGGCGTACGTGGCCGGGTCCAGCGGGAGCGCGTCGATCGCCCCGCCGTCCGCCGAGGGCACGTAACGGCCGGGCACCGAGCGGGCGTCGAGGACGACCGGGGCGGGCAGCGCGTTGCCGGAGGAGAGCACGGTGACGCGGGGCGCGGTGATCTGGGTGAGCGACTGGGTGCCGGTGCCCGGGTAGTACTCCGCGACCTTGCCGCTGACCAGGACGGAGTCCCCGGCCTTCACGGTCGGTGCGGTGGAGCCCGTGTAGACGAACAGGCCCTCGCCGGTGCGCGGGTCGTTGTCGGGTGCCGTGTCCTGGATCCAGAAGCCGCGCGAGCCGCTGCTCCGGACACCCGTGACGATGCCCGGGACGCCGGTGACCGCCGTGCCCTCCAGCGGGGAGACGCGGGTGGTGCCCTGGATGTCGTGGATCCGGACGTCGCCGGGCTCGGTCGGGCCGGGCTCCTCCGGCGGCTGCCCGCCGCCGGACGTCTCGCCCTTGGCGTTGACCGGGGTGGGCGCGCCCGCGGTGAGGTCGGCGGCGTTGTCGTCGGTGTCGGCGAGCGAGGCGGCCCGCGCGACGGACGCGCTGGCCGAGGCGCCGGGGACCGGGCCGCTGCCCTCCCGGACGACCGCGGAGCCGTACCCGACCAGATCGACGATCCGGGTGTCCGCCGCGCAGTCCGCCGCCGACTTGCAGGTCAGCGGGGCCGTCCCGGAGACCAGGGCGACGGTGCCGCTGCCCGCCGCCATGGCGACGGTTCCGGTGGCGTCCGCGGTGGGCAGCGCGACCGTACCGCCGGTGCCCGCGGCCTGCGCGACCAGATAGCGGCCGCCGGGCGCGATCGACCCGGACAGTTCGGAGACCTGCCACTGCGATCCGGCCGACGGGGTGCCCGGCAGGTACTGGACGCTGAGGCCGCCGACCTCGAACGGCGCCGAGCCGGCGTTGGCCAGCTCGACGAAGTCCCGGGTCAGCGTCGCGCCGGAGTTGCCCCCGCCGCCGTACACCTCGGAGATGACGGCGGTGGCCGACGGTGCCGCCTGGGCGGCGGGCAGGGCGGTCACCGCGAGAGCGACGGCGACGGCGCCGGTCAGCAGGACGGAACCGGATCTGTATATCTGCACGGGAGGAGCCCCCAACTGAACTGAGTAGTAGGGGCAAAAGCTATGCGCGTAGAACGGGGCATGACAAGGCGCTGGAGGTTAATTCCCCGCGTATCCATGGTGATCGTGACAACAACACGCCCGGTCGCGGTCCTGGAGAGGACCGCGACCGGGCGCGTCGCGAGGGTTCCCGGTCACTGGCGGATACGGTCGCGGATCCAGACCCCGGCCTCCTTCAGGACCCCGGTCCCCGCCCACGTGCCGCCGTTGCAGGTGCCGGTCTTGAAGACGGCGCCTGAGCGGTGGTCGTCGGAGTAGTTCCAGTTGGTCCAGGAGATCTTCTTGCGCTTCATCAGGTCGAGGTAGCGCTGCGACATGGCGAAGTCGTTGGCGCCCTCGCCCGCGTAGTTCTGCGTCCCGAACTCCGTGACGAAAACGGGCAGCCGGTCGGAGGCCCGGTCGAGGGTGTTGAGGTACTCCTCGCGGTGCGAGGCCGCGTAGAAGTGGAAGGTGTACATGATGTTCGAGGCGTTGACGGGGTTGTTCACCACCTCGGACTCGTCGGAGCCCTCGGACACCCCGAAGGACGACCAGGCCCGCGTGCCGACCAGGACGACCGCGTCGGGGTCCTCGGCCCGGATCACCGGGATGATCTGCTCGGCGTACGACTTGATGGCCGACCAGCTCACCCCCGAGGGTTCGTTGGCGATCTCGTAGAGCACGCCCGGGTGGTTCTTGTACTTCTTCGCCATCGCCGTGAAGAAGGTCTTGGCCCGCGCCAGGTTCGCGTTCGGATCGCCCGGCGTCAGCATGTGCCAGTCGATCACCGCGTACATGCCGCGCGCGTGCGCCGCGTCGACGAACTTCTGCGCACGGGCGGTGAATCCGGCCGGGTCCGTCTCGTAGCCGCCCTCCTGTACGTAGGTGGAGACGCGCAGTACGTCGGAGCGCCAGTCCTGGGCGAGCGCGTCGAGCGAGCCGTCGGTGACGCACTGGGCGTACCACTGGGTGCCGTGCGTGCTCATGCCGTTGAGCGCGACCGCCTGGCCGGAGGCGTTGCAGAGCTGGCGGCCGCAGACCGAGAGCTGCCCGTTGGCGGCGAGCGGGGTGGCGGCGGTGGGAGCGGCGGGCGCCGGTGCGGCTCCGGCGCGGACGGGAGCCATCAGCGCGGTGACGACACCGAGCGCGGACGCGGCGAGCAGGGCCTTGCGGGCCATTCTGCGGCGGCCGGTCGTGACGGTGGGGCCGGTGGGGGGAGTGGGGCGCTGGTGCATGGTGGTGCTCCCTTCGGAGGGGGGTGGGAGGCGCCATGTCGGCAGAACTGAAAGTAAAGCTTCCTTCCAATTGGCGTCAACGGTGGTGGGAAACTTTCCTTCCTATTAACGCGCTTGGCGGAAGCGCCCGTTGGGGCCCTTCCGCCAAGCGTCCGTCCTGGATGTGCCGGTGCGCCGGTGCGCCGAGGTCCGCTCAGTCCTCCCGCAGCGGATAGACCGCCAACGAGAACGAGTGCCCCGCCGGATCCCCGTACACCCGCACGTCCCGGGGCCCGCTGTTGCTCTCACCGGTGTCGACGGGCCGGGCGCCGAGCGATATCGCCTCCCGCTCGGCCTCGTCGATGTCCTCCCGCGCCACCAGGATCCGCAGATGCGCCTGCTGCGAGTCCTCCGGACGCGGCCAGCTCGGCGGGGCGTAGCCGTGGTCGCGGCGGATCGCGAGCCGGACGCCGTCGTTGCCGACGATCTCGACGAAGTCGGGGTCGGTGCCGATCCGGGTCTCCGCGCCGAGCAGACCGGCGTAGAACTCGGCCAGCTCCATGGGTTCGGCACAGTCAAGGACGAGGACGCTCGTTTTCTCCACAGTCATGCGGGAACCCCTACCCCCGGCGGACCCCGGCACGCCGTGCCGGGGTCCGTCCCGGAAACCGGAATCCGGGCCACCGGTGCGGCCGCGTCCCGGATGAGGAAACACCCCAGGCGACCTAAGGTGCGAACCATGGCACGGAGCGCGGCGCAGCCCGGGCCGACCGGGGGCGACGCCGCCCCGGACGGCCCCGACCCCCGGCGTTGGCAGGCACTCGCCGTCTGCCTGGTCGCGGGCTTCATGACCCTGCTGGACGTCTCCATCGTCAATGTCGCCCTCCCCTCCATCCGGGAGGGCCTGAACACCCCCGAGTCCGACCTCCAATGGGTGCTCTCCGGCTACGCCCTCGCCTTCGGCCTCTTCCTCATCCCGGCCGGACGCCTCGGCGACGCACGGGGCCGCCGGGCGGTCTTCATGGCCGGACTCGCCCTCTTCACGCTGGCCTCCGCCGCCTGCGGCGCCGCCCAGTCCAGCCTGTGGCTGGTGATCGCCCGTCTGGTGCAGGGCATCGCGGGCGGTCTGATCTCCCCGCAGATCTCCGCCCTGATCCAGCAGATGTTCTCCGGGCGCGAGCGCGGCCGGGCCTTCGGCATGTTCGGCACGGTCGTCGGCATCTCCACGGCCGTCGGCCCGCTGCTCGGCGGACTCCTCATCCAGGCCGCCGGGCCCGAGCACGGCTGGCGCTGGGTCTTCTACGTCAACCTCCCGCTCGGCGTCGTCTGCCTCCTGCTCGCCCACCGGCTGCTGCCCGACACCCCCTCCGCGACCCGGGTCCGACCCCGCGACCTGGACCCGTTCGGCGTGCTGCTCCTGGGCGCCGGGGTCCTGGCCCTGCTGCTGCCGTTCGTCCAGGCCCAGCAGTGGCCCGGCAACACGAAATGGCTGCTGCTGCTCCTGGCCGCCGCCCTGCTCACGGGGTTCGTCGCCTGGGAGTCGCGGTGCACGGGCGGACGCGTCCAGCCGGTCCTGGACCTGTCGCTGTTCCGGCTGCGCTCCTACTGGCTGGGCTGCCTGCTGATCCTGCTCTACTTCGCCGGGTTCACCTCGATCTTCTTCGTCACGACCCTCTACCTCCAGTCCGGCCTCGGCTACTCCGCCCTGCTGGCCGGACTCGCCATCACCCCCTTCGCCCTCGGCTCCGGCGTCGCCGCGTCCATCGGTGGCCGGCTCGTCGGCCGCTTCGGCCGCCCGCTGGTGGTGGCGGGCCTGGCCATGGTCGCGCTCGGCCTCGCGGGCACCGCCCTCGCCGTCCACCTGGTCCCCGGCCCCGGCGCCGGCTGGGCCATGGCCGCCCCGCTGCTGTTCGCCGGCCTCGGCAGCGGTCTGGTCATCGCCCCGAACCAGACCCTGACGCTGGCGGAGGTCCCCGTCCACCAGGCGGGCAGCGCCGGGGGCACCCTGCAGACCGGCCAGCGGGTCGGCTCCGCGATCGGCATCGCCGCCGTCGGCGCGGTGTTCTTCGCCCAGGTCGGCCCGGACGGCTGGGCCGACGCCTACGACCACGGGCTCATCGTCTCCGTCGCCTTCGTGCTGGCCGCCCTGATCGTGGCGGTGGCAGATGTCGGGGCCGGACGACGGGGCAGACGACGTGACGAGCGACAGGACACCGACGCATCGAGGAGTACGGCATGAACGACACGACCACCGGCGACAGCGCCGGGACCAGCGGCAACAACTCCTACGGCCACAAGCCGTTCAAGCGGTCCAAGAGCCACTTCGCCGACCGCATCACCGCGGACGGCCGTGACGGATGGCCCGTCGAACCCGGCCGCTACCGGCTCGCCGTCAGCCGGGCCTGTCCCTGGGCCAGCCGCGCCCTGGTCTCCCGGCGGCTCCTCGGCCTGGAGGACGCACTCTCCCTCGCCGTCGCCGACCCGATCCAGGACGACCGCAGCTGGCGCTTCACCCTCGACCCGGAGGGCAAGGACCCCGTCCTCGGCATCCGCCACCTCAGCGAGGCCTACGACGCCCGGGAGAGCGACTACCCCGGCGGTGTCAGCGTGCCCGCGATCGTGGACGTACCGAGCGGGCAGCTCGTCACCAACGACTACCAGCAGATCACCCTCGACCTCGCCACCGAGTGGACCGCCCTGCACCGCCCCGGCGCCCCCGACCTCTACCCCGCACCGCTGCGCGCGGAGATCGACGAGGTGATGGAGGGCATCTACCGGGACATCAACAACGGCGTCTACAAGTGCGGTTTCGCCAGCTCGCAGCAGGAGTACGAGGAGGCGTACGAGGCCCTCTTCGCCCGCCTGGACCAGGTCTCCGCCCGCCTCGCCGACCGCCGCTACCTGGTCGGCGACACCATCACCGAGGCCGACATCCGCCTCTTCACCACCCTGGTCCGCTTCGACCCCGTCTACCACGGCCACTTCAAGTGCAACCGGAACAAGCTGACCGAGGACCCCGTCCTGTGGGCGTACGCCCGCGACCTCTACCAGACGCCCGGATTCGGCGACACGGTCGACTTCGACCACATCAAGCGCCACTACTACCAGGTGCACACGGGCATCAACCCGACCGGCATCGTCCCCGCAGGACCCGACCTCTCCGGCTGGACCACCCCGCACCACCGCGAACAGCTCGGCGGGCGGCCCTTCGGCGACGGCACACCCCCGGGCCCGGTACCGTCGGGCGAGCGGGTCACCCCGCCGGACGCCGTCTGACCCGGGCGTTCACCGAGGCGCGGGCGGCGGTGGCGGCGCGAGCGTGCCCCTGGCCAGTGGCGTACGGGCCAGGCGCACGCAGCCCGTGGCGATCAGGGCCAGCGCGACCAGCTCGGGCAGCAGCCACCACCCGGTCCGCAGCTCCTCGTCGAACAGCGTCACCCCGTACAGGATGCTGATCAGCGCGTCCCCCAGCGTCAGCATCGGCTGAACGGCCACCAGACTGCCCGCCTGCAGGGCGTTCTGGAGCAGGAACAGCGCACCCACCCCGGCCGCCGCCGTGGCGTACAGCTGCCAGGACGCCAGCAGCGCGACCACCCCGCCGTCGTCCAGGTTCGCCATCGCGTCCTTCATCAGCGCGGCCGTCAGCGCGTACCCGCAGGCGGCTGCCAGACCCAGCAGCGCCGCCCGGGCGTTGCCCCGGCTGCGGAGCGCGGCGACGATCAGCCCCGCCTCGAACACCCCGGTCACCAGCAGCGCCGGAATCCACGCGAAGTCCTCCACCGTGTCGCGTCCCTCGACCGGGGCGGCCGCCGCCATACCGAGCGCCAGGCCCGCCGTGACCGCCGCGACCCCGGACCAGACGACCGCGTCCGCCCGCACCCGCATCACCAGACCGGCGACCAGCAGCGTCAGCGGCAGCTCGATCACGAAGATCGGCTGGACCACCGCGATCGGCCCGGTGGCCAGCGCGATCGCCTGGCAGACCGCCGCCACGATCACCAGCCCGATCCCCGCCAGCCACACCTTCTGCCGCACCAGACGGGTCATCAGCGACAGCCGCATCGCCTCGCTGTCGGGTACCTCCATCGCCGCCCGGCGCTGGAGCACCGAGGCGCAGCCGTTGCTGAGGGCGGTCAGGACGGCGAACAGGACACTGATCACCCGGCCCATCATGGCGGCGGCCCGCCCGGGGCGCGCGGCGCACAGGTCCGGTGGGCGTAACGCCCGTACTCCGCGACGTGCGGACCGTAACCGACCGCAAGCCCCGGTAGCGTGCGGACCATGGCCGCGAAGACGCACCGCACCGCCGCACCGCCCGCCGTCCTCACCACCCGGGCGCTGAACCGGGCGACCCTGGACCGGCAGCTCCTGCTGCGCCGGTCACCGATGTCCGCGATGGACGCGGTCACCCACCTCGTCGGACTCCAGGCCCAGAACACCAAGCCCCCGTACTTCCAGCTGTACGCCCGGCTCACGGACTTCGACCCCGAGGAGCTGTCCGCCCTGATGGAGTCCCGGGAGGCCGTCCGGACCGTCTCCCTGCGCTCCACCCTCCACACCCATACGGCGGACGACGCGCTCAGCCTGGTCCCGCTGGTGCGGGCGCCGCGCGACCGGGAGCTGAAGGGTTTTAGGCGCGGGCTGGAAGGGGTGGACCTGGACCGGCTGGCGGCGGTGACCGAGGAGTTCGTCGAGGAGCGCCCGCGCCCGCTGGGGGAACTGCGCGAGGAGCTCCTCAACCACTGGCCGGACGCCGACCCCCTCGCGCTCTCCGTCGCCGCACGCTGTCTCCTGCCCCTGGTCCAGGTCACCCCGCGCGGACTGTGGGGCCGCAGCGGACAGGTGGCCCTGACCACCGTCGAGCACTGGCTCGGCCGGTCCGCCGGACCGGCGCCCGGGCTGGACGCCACCGTGCTGCGCTACCTGGGCGCGTTCGGCCCCGCCTCGGTGATGGACTTCCAGGCGTGGGCGGGCCTCACCCGCACCAAGGAGGTCTTCGAACGGCTGCGGCCAAGGCTGCTCACCTTCCGCGACGAGCGGGGCGTCGAGCTGTTCGACCTCCCGGACGCCCCGCGCCCCGCCCCGGACACCCCGGCCCCACCGCGTTTCCTGCCCGAGTTCGACAACGTCCTGCTCGGCCACGCCGACCGCGCCCGGGTCATCCCCGAGGTCAACAAGGGGCGCAACGGGAAGGGCAACCAGACGTACGGGAGTGTCCTCGTCGACGGCTTCCTCGACGCCCTCTGGCGCGTGGACCGCGAGGGCGGGACCGTGATCCTGACCGTGCAGGCACTGCGGAAACCGTCCCGCGCGCAGCGCACGGAGATGGCCGAGGAGGCGGCGCGGATGATGACGGTGATGACGGACGCCACGGACCACGACGTCCGGTTCGGCACGTTCCTGGACTTCGGGGACTGAGCCCCGCGCGACCGGCCCAGGTCAGGGCAGCAGCCCCGCCCGGCGGGCCGCCACCACCGCCTCCAGCCGGGTGTGCGCTCCCAACTTCCGCATCGCGGACCGCAGATACCCCTTCACCGTCTCGGGCCGCAGCCCCAGCCGCTCGGCCGCCGCCGCGTTCGTCGCGCCGGCCGCCACGCACGCCACCACGTCCACCTCGCGCGGCGCGAGGCGCACCTCCCGGGCCGTGGACGCCTTGGCCCCCGACGCCGAGGCGAGCCGCCCGCAGACCTCCAGCAGCTCATCGCGCAGGTCCGGATCGACGACCCTCGGGACCAGGGCGCGCAGGTCGCGGTGGGCCTCGCGCACGTCCTCCCACGCACCCGGCACCGCGTCCGGATCGCTCACCCGCTCCCGGCCCGCCGCCAGCAACTGCCGCGCCGAGTCCCGTACCGCGAGCGACTGCTCCACATCACGGGCCGCCGCCACCACCGCGTCGAACGTCCGGTCGCCGAGCGTCACCGGCGTCCGCAGCGCCCCGTACAGCACGCCCCGCACCGCGCGCCGGACGACGACGGGGACCGCGACGACCGAACGCAGGCCCTCCGCCGCCACCGCCGCGTCGTACTCATGGCTGATGTGGCGGGAGGTGGCGTAGTCCGTCACCGCGCAGGGCCGGGACAGCGCGATGGCCTTGCCGCCGAGGCCGCTCCCGGCGGAGATGACGAGGCCCCGCAGGGCGCTGGTCTGCGCCCCGTTCAGCTCGGCGATCCGTGCGTGGCGCGCGTCCGACAGCAGCCCGCCGAACACCACGGGAAGTCCGCTCGTGCGGCGCAGCCTCAGCAGCGCTGCCTGCATCTCCACCGCATCGACCGCTTCCGGCACTCCGACGCCCCTCCACCCGGCCCGCGCAACTCCTCCGGACGGGGGAGCGGACCACCCCCGTCCGGGGGTGGTGAGACCTGGGTCACTGTTTACATGATGTTAGGCGACGGGTCCGTAATGAGGAGGGCACATGTCGGCAACCAGCGCGACCGAGACGTTCCGGGCCGCCCGGGACTTCCTGCTGGAGCACCGCGAGGACTACGAGCGGGCGTACGCCGGCTTCCGCTGGCCGCGGGCGGACCACTTCAACTGGGCGCTGGACTGGTTCGACGTCATCGCCGAGAACAACGACCGGACCGCCCTGCACATCGTGGAGGAGGACGGCCGGCGCACCGAGGTGTCCTTCGCCGCGATGTCGACGCGCTCCGACCGGACCGCCAACTGGCTGAAGGCACAGGGCGTACGGGAGGGCGACCGCATCCTCGTGATGCTCGGCAACCAGGTCGAGCTGTGGGAGACCGCTCTCGCCGCGATGAAGCTGCGGGCCGTCGTCATCCCCGCCACCCCGCTGCTCGGCCCCGCCGACCTGCGCGACCGGGTGGAGCGCGGCCGGGTGCGCCATGTGCTGGTGCGGGACGCGGACACCGCGAAGTTCGACGAGGTCCCCGGCCGCTACACCCGGATCGCGGTCGGCGAGGAGGTGGCGGGCTGGCGGTCGTACGCCGAGGCGGCCGACGCGCCCGCCGGTTTCACGCCCGGCCGGGAGACGGACGCGGACGAACCGCTGATGCTGTACTTCACCTCCGGCACCACCGCCAGTCCTAAGCTGGTCGAGCACACCCATGTGTCCTATCCCGTGGGCCACTTGGCGACGATGTACTGGATCGGCCTGAAGCCCGGCGACGTCCATCTGAACATCTCCTCGCCCGGCTGGGCCAAGCACGCCTGGTCCAACCTCTTCGCCCCGTGGACCGCCGAGGCCACCGTCTTCATCTTCAACTACACCCGCTTCGACGCGGGCCGGCTGATGGCCGAGATGGACCGCTCGGGCATCACCAGTTTCTGTGCCCCGCCCACGGTCTGGCGGATGCTCATCCAGGCGGACCTGGGCCAGCTGGCCACCCCGCCGCGCGAGGTCGTCGCGGCCGGTGAGCCGCTGAACCCGGAGGTCATCGAGACGGTCCGGCGGGAGTGGGGCGTCACCATCCGGGACGGCTTCGGGCAGACCGAGACCGCCGTCCAGGTCGCCAACAGCCCCGGCCAGCCCCTCAAGACCGGCTCCATGGGCCGCCCGAGCCCCGGTTACACCGTCGAGCTGCTCGACCCGGTGACCGGGCAGCCCGGGGCGGCCGAGGGGGAGATCGCCCTCGACCTCGCCGACCGCCCCGTCGGCCTGATGACCGGCTACCACGGCGACCCCGACCGCACCGCCGAGTCGATGGCCGGCGGCTACTACCGCACCGGTGACATCGGCGCCCGCGACGAGGACGGCTACATCACCTATGTCGGCCGCGCCGACGACGTGTTCAAGGCCTCCGACTACAAGATCTCGCCGTTCGAGCTGGAGAGCGCCCTGCTCGAACACGAGGCGGTCGCCGAGGCCGCCGTCGTACCCGCCCCCGACCCGCTCCGCCTCGCCGTCCCGAAGGCGTACGTCGTGCTCGCGGAGGGCTGGGAGCCGGGACCGGACACCGCGAAGGTCCTCTTCGAGCACTCCCGGGCGGTCCTCGCCCCGTACAAACGCATCCGCAGGCTGGAGTTCGCGGAGCTGCCCAAGACCGTCTCGGGCAAGATCCGCCGCATCGAACTCCGCGAACGCACCGCTCTCGGCACCGGCGCCGAGTACGACGAGGGAGACCTGAAATGAGCCTGCTCTCGTACGCGCACGGCATCGGCGACACCGCGCTGCTCGGCGACACCATCGGCCGCAACCTCGACCGGACGGCCGCCGCGCACGGCGACCGTGAGGCCCTGGTTGACGTGGCAACGGGCCGGCGCTGGACGTATACGGAATTCGTCGCGGACGTCGACGAACTGGCCCGGGCCCTGATGGCGTCGGGGGTGGCGAAGGGCGACCGGGTCGGCATCTGGGCGGTCAACTGCCCCGAGTGGGTGCTCGTCCAGTACGCCACGGCCCGGATCGGGGCCGTCATGGTCACGGTCAACCCGGCCTACCGCGCCCACGAGGTGGAGTTCGTCCTGAAGCAGGCGGGCATCTCCCTGCTGGTCGCCTCGCTCTCCCACCGCACCAGCGACTACCGCGCCCTGGTCGAGGAGGTCCGCGTCAACTGCCCCGGCCTGCGGGCCGTCCACTACATCGGCGACCCGTCCTGGGCGGAGCTGACCGCAGCCGCCCCCGCCGTGACGCGCGACCAACTGGCGGCCCGCGAGGCGGAGCTGTCCTGCGACGACCCGATCAACATCCAGTACACCTCGGGCACCACCGGCTTCCCCAAGGGGGCGACGCTCTCCCACCACAACATCCTCAACAACGGCTATTTCGTGGGGGAGACGATCGCCTACACCGAGGCGGACCGGGTCTGCCTCCCGGTGCCCTTCTACCACTGCTTCGGCATGGTGATGGGCAACCTCGCCTGCACCTCGCACGGCGCCTGCATCGTGATCCCCGGCCCGTCCTTCGAACCCGCCACCGTGCTCGCCGCCGTGCAGCAGGAGCGCTGCACCTCGCTGTACGGGGTGCCCACCATGTTCATCGCCGAACTGAATCTGCCGGACTTCGCCGCCTACGACCTCTCCTCGCTGCGCACCGGGATCATGGCCGGTTCCCCCTGCCCGGCCGAGGTGATGAAGCGGGTCGTCGCCGAGATGCACATGGCCGAGGTGTCCATCTGCTACGGGATGACGGAGACCTCACCCGTCTCCACCCAGACCCGCCGCGACGACGACCTGGAGCGCCGCACCGGCACGGTGGGCCGTGTGCTGCCGCACATCGAGGTCAAGGTCGTCGACCCGGTCACCGGCGTCACCCTGCCGCGCGGCAGCTCGGGCGAACTGCGCACCCGGGGCTACAGCGTGATGCTCGGCTACTGGGACCAGCCCGACCGCACCGCCGAGGTGATCGACGCGGGGCGGTGGATGCACACGGGCGACCTCGCGGTGATGGGCGAGGACGGGTACGTCCAGGTCGTCGGCCGGATCAAGGACATGATCATCCGGGGCGGCGAGAACGTGTACCCGAGGGAGATCGAGGAGTTCCTGCACGGCCACCCGAAGATCGCCGATGTGCAGGTGGTCGGAGTCCCGGACGAGCGCTACGGCGAGGAGATCCTGGCCTGCGTCATCCCCCGGGACCCGGCCGACCCGCCCACCCTGGAGGAGCTCACCGAGCACTGCCGGGAGCGGCTCGCGCACTACAAGATCCCGCGCAGGCTGCGGATCCTGGAGACCTTCCCGATGACGGTCAGCGGGAAGGTCCGCAAGATCGAACTGCGCGAGACGTACGCGGACTGAGAGGTGGGCGTGCGGGACGTTGGTTCAGGCGGCTTCGATGATGTCGGGGTCGCCCCGGGTCGCCGCCGCCCACTCGACGAGCAGCACCTCGTACGTCGCCGCCTCCACGGCGGACCAGTCCGGTCCTGTGGCGTCGACGAGCGCGCGGATGGCCTCGTTCGCCTGCTCGGCGGCGGGCGCGGGGCGGTCTGCGGGGTGGGAGCTGTCGGGGAGTAAAGCCATGCGCACAGCTTACGCGCCACCACTGACAGCGAGGGCTCCCGAATCGTCGGCGGCCCCCGAAGTGTCCGGAACCGGTGGGGCCTTCGCGGGCTTCGGGGCCGGCGACGGCCGGGGGACGGGCGACAGTTCGCGCCGCATGCAGACCCGGGGCCAGCGGTCGAGGCCGTGCTGGGCCTCCTCGGCGCGGATCGCGCGGAGACCGTCGGTGAGCTCGCCCTCGGCCAGGACCCGGAAGCCGATCCGGGCGTAGTACGGGGCGTTCCACGGCACGTCGGTGAAGGTGGTCAGGGTGAGCGCCGTCATGCCCCGCCGCGCGGCCAGGGCGGCGAGATGGGCGATGAGGTCCCGGCCGATACCCCGGCGGGCGGCGGCGGGGTCGACCGAGACCTGCTCGATGTGCAGGGCGTCGTCGACGGGATCGGCGAGCACATAGCCGAGCGGCCGGTCGCCGGTGGCGGAGAGGGGGTCGGTGGCCACCCAGCAACGGCCTGCCTGCCGGTAGCTCTCCAGCAGGTCGAGCGGGGGCGGATCGTCGTCGGCCACGAAGGCCATGCCCAGGGCGCGGAACGGTTCCCCTGCGGCGCGCTCGATGTCCTGGAGCACCGGGAGATCCGAGCGTCTGGCGGAGCGGATACGCATGTACTCAGTGTGCCGCGCCGGAAGCCGGACCGGTACGCGGGTGGCCGGATCCGCCTCTCCGGGCGGTGCCCGGGTCGTCCGTTCAGGCGCCCGTGCTGACCAGCTCGTCGGCCGGGCTGTTCACCGGCTGCGGGGTCCCGGTCAGGTCCAGCACGAAGAGCGGAAGACCGACGCCGTCCGCGCGGGCCCGGGCGTCGGGGGCGTACCCCGCGAGGGAGAAGAACACTCCGGTCGCCGAGGTGCCCAGCGCGTTGAGCCAGAGGGTCTCGACCGCGCGCAGCGTGGCCGGGCGGGTGCTGGAGTCGACCCGGGCGATGACGCCGTCGCCCCGCAGATCGATGCCGGAGGCCGGGCCCGCGCCGGGCCGACCGACGTCCCGGTAGCCGAGCCAGGTCAGATACAGGCCGGCCGTGCTCACCGCGTCGTGGCCCGTACGGATGGTCATCGGGCGGAACGTCGGGCGCGGGTGCGCGGCGGTGCGCGGCAGGGGGATGTGGGCCGGCGAGACCGGTGCGGCGGGGGCCTCGGCGGTGGCCACGGGGCGTACCGGTATCCGCAGGACGGTGCCGCACGGGCAGCACAGCTCGGGCTGCGGCCACTGGTCCTCCCGGGCGCAGGACGAGCAGCGGACGGTGACCCAGACGTCGTTCCAGCTGCGGTGGCCGACCCGGACCGCCGGGGCGCCGGCCAGCAGCGGCGGGGCGGTGGGCATGCCGCACGGGCAGGGGTAGGCCGGGGTGCTGTAGGCGTGGTCCCGGTTGCAGACGGGGCACCGGACCGGCACGGACTCCACGTATCTCTCCCTCCGGCACGGCCGCGCGACCGACTCCGCTCCGTGCCTGACTCGTCACCCCATCGTCCACCAGGAGCGAGGCTCTGGGGAGGGGATCGACGTACTTCATGCAGTGCGTGCGGCGGTGCGCGCCCTTGACGGCGATCGCCCCAGCTTCTAGATTGCTTCCATATAGCAGAACTAAGTTTCCGTAATACGGAATTGGTGCTCTCAGGTGGCGCGACAGAGCCCGACTCCACCAATCCCGAGCAGGAGCTTCCATGCCTCGTATGACCGCTGCCCGAGCGGCAGTTGAGATCCTGAAGCGCGAAGGCGTCAGCAACGCGTTCGGCGTTCCGGGCGCGGCGATCAACCCCTTCTACGCGGCCCTCAAGGCCTCGGGCGGGGTCCACCACACGCTGGCCCGCCACGTCGAGGGCGCCTCCCACATGGCGGAGGGGTACACCCGGGCCAAGGCCGGCAACATCGGCGTCTGCATCGGTACGTCGGGCCCGGCGGGCACCGACATGATCACCGGGCTGTACTCGGCCATCGCCGACTCCATCCCGATCCTCTGCATCACCGGCCAGGCGCCGACAGCGGTCCTGCACAAGGAGGACTTCCAGGCCGTCGACATCTCCTCGATCGCCAAGCCGGTCACCAAGGCCGCGACCACCGTCCTGGAGGCCGCGCAGGTCCCCGGCGTCTTCCAGCAGGCCTTCCACCTGATGCGCACCGGCCGCCCCGGACCGGTCCTCATCGACCTGCCGATCGACGTCCAGCTCACCGAGATCGAGTTCGACCCCGAGCTGTACGAGCCCATCCCGGTGCACAAGCCCGCGGCCTCCCGCAAGCAGATCGAGCGGGCCGTGCAGATGCTGAACGCCTCGGAGCGCCCGGTGCTCGTCGCGGGCGGCGGCATCATCAACGCCGACGCCTCCGAGCTGCTCGTGGAGTTCGCCGAGCTGACCGGCGTCCCGGTCATCCCGACCCTGATGGGCTGGGGCATCCTCCCTGACGACCACGAGCTGAACGCCGGCATGGTGGGCCTCCAGACCTCGCACCGCTACGGCAACGCGAACTTCCTGGAGTCCGACTTCGTCCTCGGCATCGGCAACCGCTGGGCCAACCGCCACACCGGAAAGCTGGACGTCTACACCCAGGGCCGCACCTTCGTCCACGTCGACATCGAGCCCACCCAGATCGGCAAGATCTTCGCCCCCGACCTCGGCATCGCCTCCGACGCCAAGGCCGCGCTGGAGCTCTTCGTCGAGGTGGCGCGCGAGCTGAAGGCGGCGGGCGAGCTGAAGGACCGCTCGGCCTGGGCCGGCTCCACGCAGGAGCGCAAGGCGACCCTCCAGCGCAAGACGCACTTCGACAACGTGCCGCTCAAGCCGCAGCGCGTGTACGAGGAGATGAACCGGGCGTTCGGCCCCGAGACCCGTTACGTCACCACGATCGGGCTCTCCCAGATCGCGGGCGCGCAGATGCTGCACGTCTACAAGCCGCGCCACTGGATCAACTGCGGCCAGGCGGGCCCCCTCGGCTGGACGATCCCGGCCGCCCTGGGCGTCGCCACCGCGGACCCGGAGGGCACCGTCGTCGCCCTCTCCGGCGACTACGACTTCCAGTTCATGCTGGAGGAGCTGGCCGTCGGCGCGCAGCACCGCATCCCGTACGTCCACGTCCTGGTGAACAACTCCTACCTGGGGCTCATCCGCCAGGCGCAGCGCAACTTCGACATCGACTTCCAGGTCAACCTGGAGTTCGAGAACCTCAACTCCCCGGAGCTGGGCGTCTACGGCGTCGACCACGTCAAGGTCGTCGAGGGCCTCGGCTGCAAGGCGATCCGGGTCACCGAGCCGGACCAGCTGCTGCCGGCCTTCGAGGAGGCGAAGAAGCTGGCGGCGGAGTTCCGTGTCCCGGTCGTCGTCGAGGCGATCCTGGAGCGGGTCACGAACATCGCGATGAGCGGGAGTGACATCGCGTCGGTGAACGAGTTCGAGGACCTGGCGACGGACCCGTCCCACGCCCCGACGGCGATCCGCCCGCTGACGGCTTCCTGACGGATCCGTCACCCACGAGGGCCCTTGCCCCGGAGCACGGCTCCGGGGCAAGGGCCCTCCGTGCGTTCGGGTTCAGCTTGCTTCGCACGCCGCCCGGAAGCGCTCCAGCGCCTCCGCTCCCCGGCCGGGGTCCTGGAGCGTCCAGTAGTGGGTGAGTCCGTCCAGTTCCTTCGTCCGCGCTCCGAGGCGGGGCCGTCGAACTCCCGGCCCCAGTCGGCGTGGAGGTGGGGGCGCGCCGATCGGTAGAGCGCGAGGACGGCCGCGCTCATCACCTCGTCGTGCACGGCGTCGACCTCGGTCGCCAGTTCGGCGCTCATCCCGCGGGGGCGCAGGAAGTCCCCGAAGGACGGGCTGCCGGGGGAGTCGGCGCGCAGCGACGCGAGCAGTTCCTCGCCCTGCGGGCTCTGCTGGAAGAGGACGGCCGCCTCGTGCCACCGGTAGCCGGGGTGCCAGCCGTGGGCCACGTCCGAGACCCAGCTGCGCACCGGAACGTCGTACGCGGAGACGACCCGCATCGCCAGGTGCGCCCCCCAGTCGTGGCCGACCAGGTCCACCGGTCCGCCGAGCGCCCGCAGTTCGTCCGCCAGCCAGGCGGCGTACGCCTCCTTGTCCGCCAGGCCGGCCGGTCGGGGGCTGCCGAAGCCGGGCAGCGGCAGGGCCAGGGCGGGGCGGTCGATCCGCTCCCGGAGGGCGTTCCAGGCGGCGGGGGTTTCCGGCACCCCGTGGACGAACACGACGGTCATGACGGCTCCTGGCAGAGAAGGTCTTCGACGAGGCCCGGCGGGCCCTTGCCGACGGGGAGACCGGTCTCACCCTCAACGAACTCGCACGCAGGGCGGGCGTGGGCGTGGGGACGGTCTACCGGGTCCTCCCCACGCAGCGGGCGATGCTGGAGAGCGTCCTGGAGGAGGAGGTGCGCCGGCTCACCGACGCGGCCGAGGAGGCCCACGGGCGGCCCGATCCCGCCTCGGCCCTCGTGGACTTTCTGCGCACGGCCCTCGCGGCGGCCCTGGCCCGGCCCGGTCTCATCGACGTGCTGATCACCGGGTCCGACGAGACGGAGTCCCTGAGCCGGGCCAAGGGGAAGCTGGTCGCGGCGGTCTCCCGGCTCCTCGGGCTGGTGCGCCCGGTCCCGCTCTCACCGGTGAGAATCTGCTGAAGCTGCTGTGTGGGCTGTGCATGCGGTGGGGGAGCATCCGGTGGAGCGGAGGGGGGCGGCGGCTGAGGCGTATCTCGCTTTGCTGCGGGGCGGCTTGGTCCCGAACCCCAGCCTGCCCGGCGTTTGAGGGCGGAACCCTGGGCTTGGTGGGCCTGAAGCCCTTCGGGGAGCGAATCGCCCGTGTCCCTGCATGGAGGGTGCGGCCCCACCACCGCGAGGGTTCCGTCCTCAAACGCCGGACGGGCTGGATTTCCGGGCTCGGACCATCGCGAGGAGACGGGCTGAATGGGTGCGGGTACGCAGAAGGGCGTGGAGTACGGGACCGTATCCGTACTCCACGCCCTCGTTCAGGGGGTGACAGGGACCGCGGCGGCGGCGATCGGCCCGGGCGAGGGCGTCTTCTTCAGGTCAGAAGACGGTCCCCGGGCCTTCACCACCGCACTGGCATCGCACAGCCGCCGCGGCCTCGTCGTCCTGCCCCCACCGCGCGACACCCCTCATCCGGGTACGCGGTACGGGCAGGGATCTGAGGGAGGCTCAGTCCTCGCGCAGGGCGCGGACCGCCTCCTCCACGCGCTTGCCGTAGTCGGCGTCGGCGGCGTGGAAGTGGGCGAGGTTCTTCTCGATCACGTCGTCGCGGGTGACCTGCGAGAGGCCTCCGGCGATGTTCGCGACCAGGCGGCCCTTCTCGTCCTCCGACATGAGCCGGAAGAGTTCGCCCGCCTGGAAGAAGTCGTCGTCCTTGGTGTGGGCGGGCGCCTCGTGTGTGCCCGTCCAGCCGTGGATCGCGAGCGGCGCGGCGAGCGCCGCGTCGGTCTGCGCCGGACCGGCGTACGAGTTGGGCTCGTAGTTCTTGTCGTGGCGCGAGCCGTTGCGGGTCGCGTGCAGCCCGTCGCGGCCGTAGTTGTCGACGACCGCCGTGCGCGGCGCGTTCACCGGCAGGTGGGTGTGGTTGACGCCCAGACGGTAGCGGTGCGCGTCCGCGTAGGCGAACAGCCGGCCCTGGAGCATCTTGTCCGGGGAGGGACCGATGCCGGGCACGAAGTTGTTCGGGGAGAACGCGGCCTGCTCGACCTCGGCGAAGACGTTGTCCGGGTTCCGGTCCAGGACCAGACGGCCGACCCGCTGGAGCGGGTAGTCGCTGTGCGGCCACACCTTGGTGAGGTCGAACGGGTTGAACCGGTAGTCCGCGGCCTCGGCGGCCGGCATCACCTGGACGTGCAGCGTCCAGGACGGGTTGACGCCGCGCTCGATGGCCTGGAGCAGGTCCGTCTGGTGCGAGTTGGCGTCCTTGCCGACGAGCTCGGCGGCCTGGTCGGCGGAGAGGGACCGCACGCCCTGGTTCGTCTTGAAGTGGTACTTGACGAAGAAGGCCTCGCCCTCGGCGTTCGTCCACTGGTAGGTGTGCGAGCCGTAGCCGTTCATGTGACGGTACGAGGCGGGGATGCCGCGGTCGCCCATCAGCCAGGTGACCTGGTGCGTCGCCTCGGGGGCGTGCGCCCAGAAGTCCCAGACGTTGTCCGGCTCCTGCTTGCCCGTGAACGGGTCGCGCTTCTGCGAGTGGATGAAGTCGGGAAACTTGATCGGGTCCTTGATGAAGAACACCGGGGTGTTGTTGCCGACCAGGTCGTAATTGCCCTCGTCCGTGTAGAACTTGAGGGCGAAGCCGCGCGGGTCGCGGACCGCGTCCGCGCCGCCGAGCGAGTCGGCGACGGTCGAGAAGCGGAGGAACGTCTCGGTGCGTTTGCCGACCGATGAGAGGAAGTCGGCGCTGGTGAAGCCGGTGACGTCGTCGGTCACCTCGAAGTAGCCGTACGCGCCGGAACCACGGGCGTGGACCACGCGCTCCGGGATGCGCTCACGGTTGAAGCGGGCGAGCTTCTCCAGGAGGTGCTGGTCCTGGAGGAGGATCGGTCCACCGACACCGGCGGTGGCGGAGTTCTGGTTGTCGGCGACCGGGGCGCCTGACTCGGTCGTGAGCACACGCTTAGCCATGTGGCGGGATGACCTTTCGTACGAGCTGCTGACGGCTTGAGGAGCGTAGATTCGCCGCGGAGAGAACGTCAACAGTTTGTTGAAAACGAAGTGTGTGGTTCCGGGCCGCGGCAGCGCCTGGGCGCGACAGGACAGGTGTCAGCGCCACCGCGGCCCGGAGATCAGAGGGCCCGCCGTGCGGGCCGGGGCGCCTCGCGGCGCCCGGGGAGAGGTCAGACCTGGGAGCCGGAGAGCCGCTCGACCGAGCGCAGCAGCGCCGAGTGGTCGAGGCCGCCGTCGCCCTGGGCGCGCAGCGAGGCGACCAGCTGGGCGACCACACCGCCGACGGGCAGGGCCGCGCCGACGTTGCGGGCGGCGTCCGTGACGATGCCCATGTCCTTGTGGTGCAGGTCGATCCGGAAGCCCGGGGCGAAGTCCCGCTTCAGGAAGTTGTCCTTCTTGCGGGTCAGCACGGTCGAGCCGGCGAGGCCCCCGTTGAGGACGTCGAGCGCGGCGGTGAGGTCGACCCCGGACTTCTCCAGGAAGACCACGGCCTCGGCGCAGGCCTGGATGTTGACCGCGACGATCAGCTGGTTGGCCGCCTTCACCGTCTGGCCGGAGCCGTGCGGGCCGCAGAGCACGATGGTCTTGCCCAGCGCGTCCAGGAGCGGCTTCGCGGCGTCGAAGTCCGCCTGCTCGCCGCCGACCATGATGGACAGGACCGCCTCGATGGCGCCGGCCTCGCCGCCGGAGACCGGCGCGTCCAGGACCCGGATGCCCTTCTCGGCCGCGTTCTTGGCGAGGTCGACCGAGGTCTGCGGGGTGATGGAGGACATGTCCACCAGCAGCGCGCCGCGCTTCGCGTTCTCCAGGATGCCGTCCGGGCCGTACGCGATGGCCTCGACCTGCGGCGACGCGGGCACCATCGTGATGACGACATCCGCCTCCTCGACCGCGTCCGCGATCGAGGAGGCGCCGGTGCCGCCGGCCGCGACCAGCCGGTCGATCTTGTCCTGCTCCAGGGTGTATCCGGTGACGGAGTAACCGGCCTTGATCAGGTTCTCCGACATGGGGGAGCCCATGATGCCGAGACCGATCCAGGCGACCTTGGGGAGGTTGTTGCTCATGAGCGTGCCTTCCTGAAAAACGTGTGTACGTAAGGGGGTTGGACTCACCCCGTGGTGGACCCGGCCGGTCAGCCGGCGGCTCGGGCCGAGGCCGGAAGCCAGTCGAAGGCCTCCGTGCTCGGCCGGTCGCCCGGCTTGTACTCCAGGCCGACCCAGCCCGCGTAACCGGCGTCCTTCAGCTCGTCCAGGAGCCGCTCCAGCGGGAGCGAGCCGGTGCCCGGCGCGCCGCGTCCCGGGTTGTCGGCGATCTGGACGTGGCCGGTCTTGGCGGCGTACGCCTTGATGACCTGGCTGAGGTCCTCGCCGTTCATCGAGAGGTGGTACAGGTCCAGCAGGAACTTCGCGTTCCCGAGGCCCGTCGCCGCGTTGACCTTGTCGACCACCTCGATCGCGGCCGGTGCGCTGACCAGCGGATAGAGCGGCGATTCCGGCTTGTTCAGGGTCTCGATCAGGAGGATCGCCCCGACGCGGTCCGCCGCGCGGGCGGCCAGCACCAGGTTCTCCAGCGCGAGCGCGTCCTGGACCTGCGGGTCCACGCCCTCGACGCGGTTGCCGTACAGCGCGTTGAGCGCCGTGCAGCCGACCGAGGCGGCGAAGTCGGCCGCCACCTCGATGTTCTCCCGGAAGCGGTCCGACTCCGAGCCGGGCACGGAGAGCGCGCCGCGGTCGGGGCCGGGCAGCTGTCCGGCGTAGAAGTTCAGTCCCACGAGCTGGGTGCCGGCGTCGTCGAGCGCCTTCTTGAGGGCGTCGAGCTCAGCTCGGATGGGGGTGGGGGTCTCGATCCAGGGCCACCACAGCTCGACCGCGGTGAAGCCCGCCGCGGCGGCTGCCGCAGGACGCTCCAGGAGCGGGAGTTCCGTGAAGAGTATCGAGAGGTTCACATCGAAGCGCTGGTCCGGGTATCCCATGAGGATGTCGGCGCTCCTTCCGTATTGCGGAAGTTAGTTTCTGCTTAACGGAAGATTGCCCGGAGGGGGGCAGGGCTGTCAAGGGGGTGCCGCAAAATTCGCCCCGGTCGACGGCGTACGGAATCGGTGGCCGGAGCCCCTCCGGGCATACGAAAGCGGGGCGGGGGCCGCCGTCGACCCCCGCCCCGCCCGGCTCTCACGCCGTACGGACTGCCCCTAGCTGCCCGGAACCGTGTCCTCGAAGCTCGTCCCCGCACTGCGGTACGCCCCGACCATCGCGTTCACCTGGGAGGGGGTGAGCACCTGGTCCTTCACATGCAGGACGTAGTCCACCTGCTGGTCGTAGGCGCGGGGTGTCGTGCTCGGCTGGCCCTCCAGATCGATCAGCCACTGGTTGAAGTTGATCGACATCGGCCGCTCGGGCAGATACGCCGCCCCGTGCGTGCCGAAGTGCTGACCGTCGACGTAGTACGTGATCTGGTTGTCGTCGATCGTCACCACCAGGTCGTGCCAGCCCGCGTACGACGCCCGGACCTCGCTGTGCGCGTTGACCGCCTCCCACGGGTCGGGCCGATAGGTCTCCCACGAGGTCGTGTAGAGGATGTTGGCCGGCTCGCCCCAGCCGCCGTTCGGCAGATACTCGAAGTCGTACTCCGCGTAGTCGTCCGCCATCGGCGCCTTGAGGTCGTTGATGGTGAAGAACGTCTGCACGATCCGGTCGCCGTCCGGGCCCGAGCGCGGGGCGTCGCTGAACTTCACCCGGGACGCGTAGGTCCCGTTCTTGAACTTCATCGACTTGGTCAGGATCTCGGTGTGCTTCGTCGAAGCGCCTGTGCCCGCCGTCGACGTCTCCAGGTTCATCACCGAGTTCCCGCTCTGCGAGGCGAAGGTGACGTTCTCGGGCGCCCAGGTCGCGCCCGGCACCCCGGGGCCGCCGGAGTTGGACCGTACGCTCCAGCCGTTGGCGTTGATCTTCGGGTCGGTGTGGGAGCTGTAATGGAAGTCGTCGAAGAGCCGGGGGCCGTCGGTCGGCGGGTCGGTCGGGTCCGGCGGGTCGGTCGGGCCGTTGCCTCCGGGCGCCTCGCCCCACACGGTCGCACCGTTCACGTGGGCCGTCGCCTTGGACCAGTCGCCGTACGCGGTCCGGTCCGGGCCGAAGGAGTAGTCGTCGGACTGGACGAGCGAGGCCCAGGAGCTCTGGTGGAACCGGAGTTGCATGTCCCCGGTGTCCGCGCCCGGTGCGAGTGAGCCCGCCCCGGCGGTGAAGCCGATCTCCAGGTAGCGGTCGGCGGTGGCGGTCGGGTTCGCGAGCGTCCCGAACGTACCGGTGATGTTCGCGCACCCCTTCACCGCCCAGGAACAGGCGAACCGGTAGGCGGCGGAGGGCGAGTCGGCCTTGAAGTAGTAGCGGATCTTGACGCCGCTCAGCGGTACGGAGGTGGAGCCGGCGTTGCGGACCTTCAGCCACGGCTCGCTCTGGTCGGCGCTCGCACCGGACGCGCTCGTCCGGTACTGGACCACGATCCCGTCGGCAGCGGCGGACGCCGAGGACGGCAGGGTGGCCAGACCGGTGGCGGCCAGCGCCACGGCTGCGGCCGATGCGGCGGCGGTGCGCAGCCTGCTCCGGCGGGGGTGGGCGGGCGATGTGTTCACAGGCGTGTTCCTCTCCGGAACGGTGGTGGGGGACGGGTTACGGGTGGAGTCGCGCTGTTCCTGCGGAGGGGGACGCGGACACGGCCGTCGCGAGCGACCGCGCGTCCAGGGGGCGGTAGGGGACGCCCAGGGCGTCCAGCCGGGCGGTGTGGTGGCGCAGCCGCTCGACGAACCCCGGCCAGTCGCCGCGCCCGCCGGACCAGGAACGGTCGGCCAGCGCGCAGAGCCGGGGAAAGCTGAGGTACTCGATCTCCTCGGGGGTGCGGGCATACTCCGTCCACAGCTGGACCTGGGTCCCGAGCACCCGGGCCCGCTCCGCCTCCGGCCAGTCGTGCGGGGCCGGTTCGTAGCCGTGAACCGTGTGCAGGGGGACCGGCGCGCCGGGCTGGGCGACCGGCTCGGACGGGTCCGTGGACTGGGCGTAGTCGAGATAGGTCGCCCGGTGGTGCGCGGCGATCACCTGATGGCCGCGGCGGGCGGCGGCCCGGGCGTGCGTGGCGTCGCGCCAGGTCATCACCGTAAATTCCGGAGGGAGTTCGGCGCCGTTCTCCACCCAGCCGAGCGGGATCCGGCCACGCTCGACCAGGAACGCCCCGACCCGGCCCATGAACCAGCCGTGCAGTTCCGCCGGGCCCGCGAGTCCCAGCGCCGCCGCACGCTCCCGGGCGGCCGGGCTGTCCTCCCACTCGGTGGTCGGGCATTCCTCGCCGCCGATGTGGATGTACGGCGACGGGAAGACGTCCATCACCTCCTCCAGCACCGCCCGGCAGAAGTCGAAGACCCCCTCGTGGACGCCGAGGATCGTGTCGCACACCCCCCAGCGGGTCCACACATCCAGCCGCCGGCCCGGATGGTTGCCCAGCTCCGGGTAGGCGGCGAGCGCAGCCCGCACATGGCCGGGCATCTCGATCTCCGGCACGACGGTGATCCCGCGCTCCGCCGCGTACCGCACCAGGCCCCTCAACTCCCCCTTGGTGTAATGCCCTTCGTGCGGCACCGCGTCGAAGTGCGCCCCGTCCGGGCCGGTCGGGCCCTTCTGCGACCGCGCCCGCCGGGAGCCGACCGAGATCAGCCGGGGGTAGGCGTCGACCGGCATCCGCCAGCCCTGGTCGTCGGTGAGGTGGAGGTGCAGGACGTTCAGCTTGTGCAGCGCCAGCAGGTCCACGTACCGGTGCAGATAGCCGATCGGCTGGAAGCGGCGCGCCACGTCCAGCATCGCCCCGCGCCACGGCCGGTCCGGTACGTCGGTGATCTCGACGCAGGGCAGCTGCCAGGAGCCGGTGCCCGTCGCCCCACCCGACAGGGCTTCGGCGGGCAGGAGTTGGCGGATCGTCTGGATGCCCCGGAGCAGCCCGGTGCGGTGGGCGGCGCGCAGCTGGAGGGCCTGCGGGGCGACCGTCAGCCCGTATCCCTCCTCGCCGAGTCCGCCGAGCCGGTCGTCCAGGGCGAGGACGACCCGGCCGTCGGGCGACGGTGTGAGCGGCAGTCCCGCGGGGCGGCCGACCAGGGTGCGCAGCAGGTCCGCCGCCGGTTCCGCCCCCGGCAGCGCGCGGACGGTGGTGTCCCGGTCCAGGGTGAGCCGGCCGCCGAGCGAGGAGACCTTGCCGGGGTGGGGGAGCAGGGCGGGAGCGGGGTGCGGTGCGGGCACGGGCGTCTCCGTGTTCGGTTCGCGGACGGGGGCGAGGGGGGCCGATCGGCGTTCTCCGCCGCTCAGCCCTTCACGGCACCGGCGGCGAAGCCGGACGTGACATGGCGCTGGAGCAGCAGGAAGATCACCAGGGCGGGCAGCGCGAAGAGGGTGGAGGCGGCCATCGTGGCGCCCCAGTCGGTGCCGAAGGTGTTCTGGAAGGAGGACAGCCAGACCGGCAGCGTCCGGTTGTCCTGCTGCTTGATGATCAGGAAGTTGGCGTAGGCGAACTCGTTCCAGGCGGTGATGAAACCGAACAGTGAGGTCGCCATCAGCCCCGGGGCCAGCAGCGGCATCGCCACCCGCCAGAACGCCCCGGTCCGGGTGCAGCCGTCGACCTGCGCCGCCTCCTCCAGCTCCGGCGGGATCGTCCCGATGAAGCCCCGCAGCACCACGACGGTGAACGGCAGCGTGATCATGAAGTAGATCAGCGTCAGCGTCGGCAGCCGGTCGAGCATGTTCGTGTCCCGGGAGATGATGTAGACGGGGATGATCAGCGACTCCCAGGGCGCCATCTGCGCGATGAAGATCATCAGCATGAACTGCCGCCGGCCCCGCCACCGCAGCCGCGCCACGGCGTACGCCGCGCCCAGCGCCACCAGCAGCGCCAGCAGGACCGCCCCCAGCGTCACGAGGATGCTGTTGCGCCAGAACAGCGCGAACCCGTCGGCGTCCACGGCCCGTTGGAAGTGGGCGACGGTCCAGGTGTGCGGGAAGAGCTGCGGGTCCGACGACTGGATGTCCTTCGACGGCTTGAAGGCCGTGGAGATCATCCAGTACACGGGGAAGAGGCAGATCACGACGGTGACGGCGGCGGCGATGTGCAGCGGAAGGCGCCGGAGCCGAAGGCGTACGACAGGTGAGTTCATCGGGTCTCGTCCTCCTGGCGGAGCATCTGGCGGAAGTAGAGGACGAGCACCCCGGACATCAGGACCACGGTGACCATCGAGGCTGCGGAACCCAGGTCGTAGCGCTGGCTGGAGAGCGCGGTCTGCACGGCGTAGACCGGCAGGATCGTCGTGGCGTCGCCCGGCCCGCCCCGGGTCATCACCCAGATCTGGACGAAAGCCTTGAACGTCCAGATCACCTCCAGCGACACCACCAGCAGGAAGATCGGCCGCAGGATCGGGAAGGTGACCGAGCGGAAGATCCGCCCCGCGCCCGCCCCGTCCAGCCGCGCCGACTCGTACAGCTCGGGGGAGACGGTGGTCAGTGCCGAGTACAGGGTGATCGCGGCGAACGGCACCGACTGCCAGACGATGAGCGTGACCAGGATCGCGAAGGCCGCTGTGCCGTTGGCGAACCACGGATAGCGGTCGAAGGAGTCGAGGCCGAGCGAGGTCAGCGACCAGTTGACGATGCCGAACTCGGAGTGGAACAGCCACTGGAAGACGGTGGTCGCCGCGACCACCGGCATCGCCCAGGCCAGCACGAGCGAGCACAGCACCACCGTCCGCCCGATCCGGCCCAGCCGCTCCACCATCAGGGCGACCAGGGTGGCGATCACCATGATCAGGACGACGTTGACCGCCATGAAGAGGAAGGTGCGGCGGACCACCTCCCAGAAGCGCGGGTCCGTCAGCAGCGTCCGGTAGTTCCGCAGGCCGACGAAGTCCCCGTCACCGGCGATCAGTTGGCGCAGCCGGAAGTCCTGGAACGAGATCAGGACGGCCCGCACCAGCGGGTAGACCAGCAGATAGAGCATGCCGCCGACCGCGGGGGCGACCAGGGCGTACGGCCAGAGGTTCCTGGCCCTGCCCGTTCCCCCGCGGCGGGGCGGGGACGTGCGCACGGCGAGGCGCGGGGCCGGGCGTCGCCGGGGGGCGCTGGGTACGGTCCGCTGGTCGACGACCGGCACGGCACGCCTCCTTTCTCGAAGCGGGGAGAGGGCGGATCGGGGTCAGGAACCGGCGTTCATGGCCCGGGTGATGTCCTGCGAGGCCTTCGCGGCCTCCTTCGCCGGATCGCCTCCGGTGAGCACCGCCGTCATGTAGTCCTTGATCGGGTTCTCCGCCTCGACCGCCGCCCAGCCCGGGGTGTTGGGTGTGGCGTGCCCGTTGGCCGCGCCGACCGCCATCGCGGCGGCCCCCGGATCGTCGGCCACGGCGGAGGCCAGCGAGGTCCGGTTCGGTACGTAGCTCATGGCGACGGCGAGCTTCTTCTGCCAGGTGTCCCCGGTCAGCTCCTTGATGAAGGTGACCGCCTCGTCGGGGTGGGCCGCGGCGGCCGGCACGACCAGGTCGGAGCCGCCGGTGAAGACCGCGCCCGGGGTGTCCGCCGACTTGCCCGGGATCGGGAAGAAGGCGAGCTTGCCCTTGAGTTCGGGGTTGTTCTCCGCGATGACGTTGGCCCCGCCCGGAGTGGAGATGACCTGGGCCACCTGGCCCTGCGCCATCACCTCGGCCTGCGGCGGATCGTCCTCGTCGGAGTCCTTGGGGCCCTTGCCGAGCGCCTGGAGCTCCTCGTAGAACGCCATGCCGCGCAGCGCCTCGGGGGTGTCGAGCGCGCCGGACCACTTCCCGCCGGACTCGGCTGCGAGGTCGCCGCCCTCGTCCCAGATGAACCCGGCCAGCGCGTACCACATCTGTCCCGGCAGGTAGATGCCCTGCGTGCCGCCCTTGTTGAGCTTCGTCGTGGCGTCGATCCACTGCTCGCGGGTCGTGATCCCGGCCGCGTCGACGCCCGCCTTCTCGAACAGGTCGGTGCGGTAGATGACCACCCGGTTCGCCGCGTAGTACGGGATGCCGTACTGCTTGCCCCCGTACGAGCCCGGCTCGGCCAGGCCGCTCAGCCAGTCCTCGCCGTTCAGCTCGTCCTTCCGGTCGCTCAGGTCGAGCAGTCCGCCGCTCTCCGCGAACTGGGCCACCTGGGTGTTGCCCGCCTCGATGACGTCCGGGGCGTCGTTGCTGGCCAGGGCGGCTGTGATCTTCTGGCCGATCCCGTCCCACTCCTGGATCTGGATCTTCACGTCGATCGTCGGGTGGCGTTTCTCGAAGTCCGCGGTGAACTCCTTCTGGAACTGCGCCGAGACACTGTCGCGCATCAGCCACACATCCACCGTCGTCCGGCCGTCCCCGTTCGCGGAGTCCGGTCCGGACGACGAACTACAGGCACTGAGCGCGGCGGTCAGGGCAAGCACGGACCCACCGGCGAGCAAGCGGTACTTCACGGTTCACCTCGGAAGCGATACGGATCGGGAAGCAGAGCGGATCGGACGGACCTGACGAGGCCTGACCACCTGACCAGTGAGCCTCACTGGACAGCTCGCCTGTCGGTGGTGGATGAAGGTGGCATAGACCAATGGGGTCGTCAACCCCTCGCGTACAACGGGGAATTGGTGATCTCGCCGTAACGCAGGCATCTGATCCTGCCGTGGCAAGCGCTACACTTCACCTGACCAGCAGGCCAGTTGGGGTGGCGGGATGGTCAACTGGTAAGGAAAATGCCGGTCGTCGGGAGGGGAGACCATGGACACGGATGTGCCGGGGACGGTGCTCAAACGGGAGCGGACCCGCGATGCCGTACTGGAGCTGATCGAGTCGCGCAGCCCCGGGGACGCCATCCCCTCGGAGCGCGCCCTGTGCGCCCTGCTCGGCGTCTCCCGGCCCACGGTGCGCGCGGCGGTCGACGAGCTGGTCGCCGCCGGGCTCCTGGTGCGCGAGCACGGCCGGGGCATGTTCGTCGCCCCCGCCAAGATCACCCAGGAGCTGGTCTCCGGGGACCGCGCGCTCAGCGTGCCGCAGGCGGCGGGCGCCTGGTCGAGCCGGCTGCTGGAGTTCACCACGCTCCAGGCGGGGGCCCGCGTCGGCCGCAAGCTGCGCATGTCACCGGCCGCCGAGATCGTCTACGTGGCGCGGCTGCGGCTGGTCGACGGTGCGCCGATGGCCATCGAGCACCTGCACATCCGGGCGGAGCTGGTGCCGGGGCTCAGCGCGCAGGAGCTGGAGAGCGGCGATCTGTACGAGCATCTGCGCGCCACCCACGGCGTGCACGTCCACGAGGCGGTGCAGGCGATCGAACCCACCGTCGTCACCCGCGCCGAGGCCGGACTGCTCGACGTCCCGGAGCTGTCCCCGGCGCTGCTCTTCGAGCGGCTGACGTCCGACACCACGGGCCGGCCGGTGGAGTACGTCCACTCGCTCTACCGGGGCGACCGCTACCGGATCGTCTCCCGGCTCGCGCTCGGCCCGGCGGCCGAGGTGGCCCCCGACCTGGAGGGGCACCACCCGGGTATCCCGCCCGGCGACTTCGCCCACGGCGACCCCATCGCCTCGTCGACCAGGGGGGACATCCAGGCGGCAGGCTGATCGCCCGTCACCTCCCGGCGTTGCAGAGGATGCAACTCATGTTGCGCCTCTTGCCGTGCGGGCTTCGGCGGGCCAGGGTGGCGGACGCATCCGAAGCAGCCGACCCCCACCCGAGGTGCCTCGCATGAAGCCGTCCCCCCACCCGTCCTCCGGCCCCGAACGCCCCGCGCCCGCCCTCCCCGCCCTTCCCGGTCGCCGGGGCTTCCTCGGCGGCCTGCTGGCCACCGCCGCCCTGGCAGCCGCGGGGCCCGCCCTCGCCACCCCCGCCCGCGCCGTAGCCCGCCCGGCCCCCGCGCCCGCCCCGCGCGCCGCCCGCCCGCTGCTCCTCGGCACGTACACCTCCGAGGCGGGAGGCGGCACCGGCATCGGCACCGCCGCGTACGACACGGCCACCAGTGCGATCACTCCGGGCCCCGTGATCACCGGCGTCGACAACCCCTCCTACCTGGCCCTCCACCCCTCCGGCTCCACCGTCTACGCAGTCGCCGAGCAGGAAGCCGGCGCGGTCACCGCCGTGGGACGCGCGCCGGACGGGGCGTACGAGGTGCTCGGCAGCCGCTCCACCGGCGGTTCCGGGACCACCCACCTCTCCGTCCACCCGTCCGGGCGCTGGCTGCTGAGCGCGAACTACGGCTCCGGCAGCGTCGCCGTGCACCCGATCGCCGGGGACGGCTCGCTGGGCGAGCGCACCGACCTGGTCACCCATAGCTCGCCGCCGCCCGGACCCGGCCAGGGCGGACCGCACGCCCACCAGATCGTCACGGACCCCGACGGAGGCCATGTCCTCGCCGTCGACCTGGGCACCGACACCGTGTACACGTACGCACTCGACGAGTCCGCCGGGACGCTCACCGAGGTCTCCCGCGCCGCTCTGGCGCCCGGCTCCGGCCCCCGCCACCTGGCCTTCCACCCCGGCGGGCGCTTCGCCTACCTGGCCTGCGAGCTGGACAACACCCTGGTCGTCTGCGCGTACGACCCCGCCACCGGAGCCCTCACCCCGGGGCGGGGTCAGTCCACCGGCACGGGATCCGGCACCAGCTACCCCGCCCAGCCGGTCGTCACCGGCGACGGGGCGTACGTCTACCTCGCCAACCGGGGCCCCAACAGCCTCACCCGTTACGCCGTGGAAAACGACGGGGCGGCCCTCCGGCTGCTGGACGCCGTGCCCGTCGGCGGCGACTGGCCCCGGCAGCTCGCCCTGTCCCCGGACAGCACCCTGCTCTTCGCCGCCAACCAGCGCTCCTCCACCGTCACCGTCTTCGGCGTCGGCCCCGACGGCTCCCTCACCGCCGTCGGCGACCCCTTCCCGTCGCCGGTCGCGGTCTGCGTCCTGCCGCTCCCGTGACCACCGCCGTACGGGGCCCCGCGCACACCGGGGGCGGGGCACCGGGCAGCGGTTACAGTCGTGGCCGAGCCGCGCGCCCGCACCCGCGGCGAGGACATCAGGGAGGCACAGTGCGCTTGAGGGTGGAATTCACCACCGAGCCCTTCGATCTCGACGAGGCGCCCACCCACGCGGTGGTGGCCCGGGAGGTGATCCAGGGCGCCGAGCTGGACGCCGTCGACGTCGGCCCCTTCGGCAACACCGCGGAAGGGGGCGCGGACGAGGTGCTCACCGCCGTGGACTCCCTGCTGCGCCAGGCCCTGGCCTCGGGCGCCACCCGGGTCTCGCTCCAGGTGAACGTGATCGAGGAGGAGATCCGGTGACCGAATCCGCCGATAACGTTCCGGTCACCGTCGACCACCCCTTCGTATCGGCCGTCAAGCCGCTCGTCGACGCGATGGGCGCCGAGCTGCTGGGCCCCGAGCAGGCCCAGCCGGACGATGTGGTGCTCGCCTGGGAGGGCCAGGACGTCATAGCCGTACGCCTGCCCCAGCTCTCCGACTCGCTGGACCACATCCTCGCCGCGATGGAGCGACGGCACGGGATGCCGCTCTCCGACCTGGACCGCAAGGCCAAGCAGAGCGTCGTCCGGACCCTGGAGGCACGCGGTGCCTTCTCCGTACGGCACGGCGTGGAGACCGTGGCCGGCGCCCTGGGCGTATCCCGGTTCACCGTGTACAACTATCTGAACCGGGAACATTCGGCCAAGGGTGAGTAGTTGGCCGAACCCGCCGAACACACAGGAAAGCCGCCGTCCGCATGCCGGGACGGCGGCTTTCTTCGTTCGCGAGATTTCAACAAAGTGTTGACGTCGTGTTGCGGAGGGCGTTAGCTATCCGCAGCCCGAACAACGCACAGCGAAAAACAGCCACGGAGGCTCCCGTGACTTCGAGCTCCACACCGGGCCTGGCCCGGTTCAACACCCTGGCGGACGGCGAGGCCACCCCCGCACTGCACGAGGTGTGTGCCAGTGCGACCTGGGGAAACGCGATCCTCGCCGGGCGTCCGTACGCCACCGAAGAAGCCCTGCTCTCCGCGAGCGACGCCGCGATGGCGACGCTCACCGCGGAGGATCTGGCCGAAGCGATGGCCGGCCACCCGCCGATCGGCCGCCCGAAGCCCGGCGACCCGACCTCCTCCCGCGAGCAGCGGGGGATGGCCGGCGCCTCCGAGGAGCTCAAGACCGAGATGCTCGAACTGAACCTGGCCTACCAGGAGCGGTTCGGACATGTCTTCCTGATCTGCGCCACCGGCGCCACCGGTGAGCAGATGCGCGACGCGGTGAAGTCCCGGATCGGGAACTCGCCCGAGCAGGAGCAGGAGATCGTGCGCACCGAACTGGGCAAGATCAACCGCATCCGGCTGACCCGTCTCGTGACGGAGGCCCTCGCAGAGGACGCCCCCGCACAGGACTCTTGAGATCTAGGAGAGTGACGGTCTTGAGTACCGACACGACCGCATCGGTGTCCACCCACATCCTGGACACCAGCATCGGCCGCCCCGCCGCGTCCGTCGCCGTCTCGCTCGCCGCCCGCAGCGGAAGCGACGCGCCGTACGTGACGCTCGGAGCGTCCGCGACCGATGCGGACGGGCGTTGCAAGGACCTGCCGGCGCTGCCGGAGGGCACCACCCATGTGCGTCTCGCATTCGACACCGAGACGTACTTTTCCAAGAAGCAAGCCGAGGCGCAGCAGGACGCCCCCCGCGTAAGGGACAGCGGTGCGTTTTTCCCCGAGGTGACCATCGCGTTCGCGGTCTCTCCGGGCGAGCACTACCACGTACCGCTGCTGCTCAACCCGTTCGGCTACTCCGTTTACCGAGGGAGCTAGCACCGACATGCCCACGATTCTCGGCCAGAACCAGTACGGCAAAGCAGAGAACCGCGTCGTCAAGATCACGCGGGACGGCGACACCCACCACATCAAGGACCTGAACGTCTCTGTCGCCCTCTCCGGCGACATGGACGACGTGCACTACTCCGGCTCCAACGCCAACGTCCTGCCGACCGACACCACCAAGAACACGGTGTTCGCGTTCGCCAAGGAGCACGGGATCGAGTCCGCCGAGCAGTTCGGCATCCACCTCGCCCGGCACTTCGTCTCCTCGCAGGAGCCGATCCACCGCGCCCGGATCCGGATCGAGGAGTACAGCTGGGAGCGCATCGCGACCTCCGACGGCAACTCCAAGTTCATCGGCGCCGACGAGGTCAGGCACTCCTTCGCCCGCAAGGGCATGGAGACCCGCGTCTCCCAGATCACCTACGACGGTGAGAACTGGGAGGTCATCTCGGGCCTCAAGGACCTGACGGTGATGAACTCGACCAACTCCGAGTTCTGGGGCTACGTCAAGGACAAGTACACGACGCTCAAGGAGGCGTACGACCGCATCCTCGCGACGGACGTCTCGGCCCGCTGGCGCTACAACTGGACCAGCGACGAGCAGCGCATGCCGAACTGGGAGAAGTCCTACGAGCAGGCGCGCAAGCACATGCTCCACGCCTTCGCCGAGACGTACTCCCTCTCGCTCCAGCAGACCCTCTACCAAATGGGTTCGCGCATCATCAACAGCCGCAGCGAGATCGACGAGATCCGCTTCTCGCTGCCGAACAACCACCACTTCCTGGTGGACCTCGAACCGTTCGGCCTCAAGAACGACAACGAGGTCTACTTCGCGGCGGACCGTCCCTACGGTCTGATCGAGGCCACCGTGCTCCGGGACGGCGTCGAGCCGAAGATCCCGGTCGACATGACCAACCTCTGACGCGGCACTGAACCGGCCGCCGTCCGCCCGCAGACGGGCGGCGGCCGGTCATCCCGGAGGGAACACCCATGGCACAGCCTGCAACGGGGCCGGCCGAAAGCCCAGGCAAAGACCCCTCGAAAACCCTCGTCGACTCGGCGGTTCACCCGGTCGACGAAAAGCTTCCCCCCGCGCGGCTCGTCCCCGCCGCGCTCCAGCACATCGCCGCCATGTACGCGGGCGTCGTCACCCCTCCGCTCATCATCGGCCAGGCCGTCGGCCTGGACACCGCCGGCATGACCCGGCTCATCGCGGCCAGCCTCCTGATCGCCGGACTCGCCACCATCCTCCAGACGATCGGCCTCGGCCCCTTCGCCGGAAACCGGCTCCCCTTCGTCAACGCCGCCTCCTCCGCCGGGATCGCGCCGATGCTCGCCATCGCCGAGACCAGCGCACCGGGCCACCAACTCCCCGCGATCTACGGGGCGGTGCTCGTCGCCGGAGTGTTCTGCCTGGCCGTCGGTCCCTTCTTCGGCCGGCTGCTGCGCTTCTTCCCCCCGCTCGTCACCGGCGTGGTCATCACCCTCATCGGCGTCACCCTCATGCCCGTGCCCGTCGCCTGGGCGCAGGGCGGCGACGCCACCGCCGACGACTTCGGCGCCATGAAGTACCTGGCGCTGGCCGCCTTCACCCTCGTCGTCATCCTGCTCGTCCAGCGCTTCGGCCGCGGCTTCCTCAAGCAAGTCGCTCTGCTGGTGGGCATGTTCGTCGGCACGCTGGCCGCGATCCCGTTCGGACTCGCCGACTTCTCCGCGCTGAAGTCCGCCCCGCTCGCCGCCCTGCCGACCCCCTTCGCCTTCGGAGCGCCGGAGTTCCAGCCCGCCGCGATCCTCTCGCTCTGCATCGTCATGCTCGTCCTGATGACGGAGTCCTCCGCCGGGATGCTCGCCCTCGGCGAGATCTGCGAGCGCCGCACCGACGGGCGTACGATCACCCGCGGCCTGCGCACCGACGGCATCGCCACCCTCCTCGGTCCGGTCTTCGGCGGCTTTCCCACCAGCGCCTTCGCCCAGAACGTCGGGGTCGTCTCACTGACCCGCGTCCGCAGCCGGTACGTCGTCGCGGCGGCGGGCGGAGCCCTGCTGATCCTCGGTGCCTTCCCGGTGCTCGGCGCGGTCGTCTCGCTCGTGCCCATGCCCGTCCTCGGCGGCGCCGGCATCGTCCTCTTCGGCTCCATCGCCGTGAGCGGCATCCGTACGCTCTCCGAGGCGGGCCTCGACGACAGCTCCAACATCATCCTGGTGGCCGTCGCCCTCGGCGCGGGCATCATCCCGCTCGCCGCGCCCACCTTCTACGCCGGTTTCCCGGCCTGGGCGCAGACCGTCCTCGGCTCCGGGATCAGCGCGGGAGCACTGGTCGCGGTCGTGCTCAACCTGTTCTTCCATCATCTCGGCACCCACAGCCGTAACGCTGTGGCACTCAAATCCTCCTAGGGTCCTGCCGTGCCCACATCGCCACAGAGAGAAGAAGGAAGCGCCATGGCAGCTTCGGCAGACCCTCAGCGCATCGTCATCGAGAACTGTTCGATCGCCACCGTCGACGCCCACGACACGGAATACGCCTCCGGGTACATCGTCGTGGCGGACAACCGCATCGAGTCCATCGGCGCGGGCAAGGCACCGGAGGGCCTGACCGGTGTCGTCCGCCGCATCGACGGCACCGGGCACCTCGCCACCCCCGGCCTGGTCAACACCCACCACCACTTCTACCAGTGGATCACCCGGGGCCTGGCCACCGACCACAACCTCTTCAACTGGCTGGTCGCCCTCTACCCGACCTGGGCGCGCATCGACGAGCCGATGGCCCGCGCCGCCGCGCAGGGCTCGCTCGCGATGATGGCCCGCGGCGGGGTCACCACCGCCATGGACCACCACTACGTCTTCCCGAAGGGCTCCGGCGACCTGTCCGGCGCCATCATCGGGGCCGCCCGTGAGATGGGCGTACGGTTCACCCTCGCCCGGGGC
Source organism: Streptomyces globisporus C-1027 (assembly GCF_000261345.2). NCBI lineage: Bacteria > Bacillati > Actinomycetota > Actinomycetes > Kitasatosporales > Streptomycetaceae > Streptomyces > Streptomyces globisporus. Next base: position 6,515,959 of record NZ_CP013738.1, read on the forward strand.
TCCATGGACCGCAGCGAGAAGGACGGCGGCCTGCCCCCGGACTTCGCCGTCGAGACCCTGGAGGGTGCGCTCGCCGCCACCGAGGCGACGATCGACGCCCACCACGACGTCTCCTTCGACGCGATGACCCAGGTCGCCGTCGCGCCCTGCTCGCCCTTCTCGGTCTCCACCGAACTGATGCGCCAGGGCGCCGAGCTGGCCCGCCGCAAGGGTGTGCGGCTGCACACCCACGGCTCGGAGACCGTCGAGGAGGAGCAGTTCTGCAAGGAGCTGTTCGGGATGGGCCCGACCGAGTACTTCGAGTCCACCGGCTGGCTCGGCAGCGACGTGTGGATGGCCCACTGCGTCCACATGAACGACTCGGACATCGCCGCCTTCGCCCGTACGGGAACCGGCGTCGCCCACTGCCCGTCCTCCAACGCCCGCCTCGCCGCCGGCATCGCCCGGGTCCCCGACATGCTCGCCGCCGGTGTACCCGTCGGCCTCGGTGTGGACGGCACCGCGTCCAACGAGTCCGGCGAACTCCACACCGAGCTGCGCAACGCGCTGCTCATCAACCGCCTCGGCGCCCACCGCGAGGCCGCCCTGAACGCCCGTCAGGCCCTGCGCCTCGGGACCTTCGGAGGGGCCCAGGTCCTGGGCCGCGCCGACCAGATCGGCTCCCTGGAGGCCGGCAAGCTCGCCGACCTCGTCCTGTGGAAGCTGGACACCCTGGCCCACTCCTCGATCGCCGACCCGGTGACCGCGCTCATCTTCGGCGCGGCCGCCCCGGTGACCCTCTCCCTCGTCGACGGCAAGCCGGTCGTCGAGGGCAACCACCTCACCACGGTGGACGAGGACGCGATCGCCCGCGTCACCCGCGACGAGGCCCGCCGCCTCGCGCAGATCGCCGCCGGGGCCTGACCCCCGGCGGTATCCCCGACCGGCCGGTCGAGGGGGACGGCCCGAGACCGGCCGCCGTGGGCCCGAGCGGGGTCCACGGCAGCCGGTCCGGCGGACGCACGCATGGTGCGCGTCCGCCGGACCGGTGATGAACGCTGCCCGCACACACCCCCGTGCGCGCCCCTTCCGCACCCCCCTCTGCACGACCTGCACCACCTGAGAGAGCCGCAAGCACCGCTGCACCACTTACGCACCACCTCCTTGACCCCCACGTCGCCGACGACGTGTAACCGACCGGAGGAACCGCCGTGGCCGCTAAGCCCAGGTTTCGCAAAGACGCAGACGCAGCCTCCCCCGACGTGACGGACGACGCCGTCACGGAAGCAGAAGCGGGTGACGGCCGGAAACATCCGGTCGACGAAACCCTCCCCCCACTGAAGATGTTCACCAGCGGCCTCCAGCACGTGGCCGCCATGTACGCGGGCGTGGTGGCCCCGCCGCTCATCGTGGGGCCGGCCGTCGGCCTCACCGCCAAGGAGACCGCCTTCCTGATGGGGGCGAGCCTGTTCACCGCGGGCATCGCCACCCTGCTCCAGACCATCGGCTTCTGGAAGGTCGGCGCCCGGCTGCCCTTCGTCAACGGCGTCTCGTTCGCCGGGGTCGCCCCGATGATCGCGATAGGCAAGGACCGGGGCCACGACGGGATAGCCGTGATCTTCGGCGCGATCATCGTCGCGAGTCTTCTGGGCTTCGTCCTCGCCCCGTACTTCTGCAAACTGGTGCGCTTCTTCCCGCCGGTCGTCACCGGCACCGTGATCACCCTGATCGGCGTCTCGCTCCTCCCGGTCGCCTTCAACTGGTCCCAGGGCGGCAACGCCACGGCCGACGACTACGGTTCGATGACCAACATCACCATGGCCGCGGTGACCCTGGTCATCGTGCTGGCCCTGCGCAAGCTGCTGCGCGGCTTCCTCCAGCAGATCGCGATCCTGCTCGGCCTGGTCATCGGCACGCTCATCGCCATCCCCGCCGGTATCACCGACTTCGGCGCCATCAAGGAAGCCGACGTGGTGGGCTTCCCGACCCCGTTCGCCTTCGGCGCCCCGCAGTTCGAGATCGCGGCCATCATCTCCATGTGCATCGTGATGCTCGTCTGCATGACCGAGTCCACGGCCGACATGCTGGCCCTCGGCAAGATCGTCGGCCGCCCGGCGGACGAGAAGATCATCGAGGGCGGTCTGCGCGCCGACACGCTCGGCAGCGCCATCAGCCCGCTCTTCAACGGCTTCATGTGCAGCGCCTTCGCGCAGAACGTCGGCCTCGTCGCCATGACGAAGATCCGCAGCCGCTTCGTCGTCGCGGCGGGCGGCGGCATCCTCATCGTCCTCGGCCTGGTCCCCGTCGCGGCCTCGGTCATCGCCCTCGTACCGCTGCCGGTGCTCGGCGGCGCGGGCATCGTCCTCTTCGGTACGGTCGCGGCCAGCGGCATCCAGACCCTCGCGACCGCTGCCATGGAGAAGGGCGAGAACGCGCTGATCGTGGCGGCGGCCCTCGGTATCGGCCTGATCCCGATCGCGGCGCCGCAGTTCTACCACGCCTTCCCGGAGAGCCTGCTGGTCGTCCTCGACTCGGGCATCTCCACCGGCTGCGTGGTGGCGATCGTGCTGAACCTCGCCTTCAACCACTTCGGCCGCAAGCCGGACGCGGCGGACGAGGAGCAGCAGCCCGGCGAACACGTGGTGCCGGCGGCCGCCGGGGTGGGCGTCCACTGATCCCTGGGGGATGTCCGCCTCGTGACAGCGGCCCGGTGGGACCCCGCACGGTCCCGCCGGGCCGGCGCGCGTCCGGGGGCCGTGGCACGGCCCGCCGCCGGTCGGCGGTAGCGTCGGGGGCATGGAAGATCAGTCTGTTGTGGATGTCGGCGATGTGCGCCTCGCGTACCGGGCCTGGGGCGACGCGTTCGGCTCGCCCGTCGTGCTGCTGCACGGCCTCGGCGGTTCGGCCGCGAACTGGGAGGCGGCCGGCACCCTGCTGGGCCAGGAGTGGCGGGTCTACGCCCTGGACCTGCGGGGCCACGGCGAGAGCGACTGGCCCGACGACTACGACCTGGAGCTGATGGCCGAGGACGTCGTGGGCTTCCTCGACGAACTGGAGCTGGACCGCGTCGGCCTCGTCGGCCACGGTATGGGCGGCGTCGTCGCCCGGCTGGTGGCCCAGGAGCACTCCGACCGGGTGGAGCGGCTGGTGCTGGTGGAGACCCCGGCACCGTTCCCCGGCGACCCGGGCCCGGCCGGCCGTGCCGAGGGCCCGGTGGACTACGACGAGAACGCGGTCCCCGCCGTCCACGACCAGCTCGCCGATCCCGGCCCGGACGCGGCCGAGCACCTCGGCGACATCGTCTCCCCGACGCTGATCATCACCGGGGGCCCGGAGAGCGAGATGGAACAGCACCGCCAGGCGGACGTGGCCGCCCTCGTCCCGGACTGCCGTCTGATCACGGTCCCGGGCGGCCACCGGATGCACGAGACCCGGGCGGACCAGGTGGCGGCGCACATCACGGAGTTCTTCACCAGCTGAGTGGCTCGGCCCCGCCCGGGTGCGCGCGGCGGCGGGTCAGGGGCGGATGATCCGGCGGACCAGTTCCGGCGTCCACTCGACGTACTCGATCTCCGCTCCGTCGGCGTGCCGGGCGTAGAGGAACCGCCCCGTCGGCCCGGCGGTCTCCGGAGTGGTGATCGTGGCGTCGGCGCGCTTCAGGGTGGCCTGCAGAGCGCCCAGGTCGTCGACGACGACCGTCGCGGAGGCGTGGGCGTACCGCGCGCGCTCCTCGGCCGGGCCCGCGATGACCAGGAAGTTCCCGATGGCGGCGAGGGCGATCTCCTCGAAGGCCGTGCGCAGATGGGGCTGCTCGCCGGTCAGTTCCTCCAGCAGCGGCAGTGCCTGGTCGAGGTCGTCGGCCCAGAGGCGTGCGTAGGTTTTGAGGATGGTCATGAGGGGGCGCTCCCAGCGGTCTTTCCCGTGTGCTGTCCCGTGCCCTGGAAACCGTAGGCGGGCAGGTCCTTCACGGGGAAGAAGGCACTTTTCGGTGAGAGAGGCACCTGGACGAAACCGAGCGGCGCCCCCCGGTCCGCGTGGCGGCGGCTGGTCTCAGCCGCCCGGCCGCCAGTCCGGACGCCGGCCGCTGAGCGCGATCACCCGGTCCAGCAGCGGGGCGTCGGCCGGCACCGGGACGGGTGGCGCGAAGATGCCTCCGCGGTCCGGGTCGTCCTCGTCCGGGGCGAGCAGCACCTCGCAGGACCGCAGCTCGTCCTCGCCCGCCCCGTACGGCCGGCCGGTCGAGCGGGCCAGGTCCCAGCCGTGGATCACGAGTTCGTTGAGCGCGACGGCCCCGGCCACCTCGCCGGGCAGTTCGATCCCGCCCGCCCGGGTCATGCCCGTCCAGGCGTCGGGCGAGCGCCAGGCCGCCGCCACCTCCTCCAGCCGCCGGGGCAGCACCTCGCGCCAGTCGTCGTCGAGGACGGGGAGGGCCGCGTCGGGGGAGGTGGCCGTGCTCGGCCCGAGGTCCTTGCGGGCGGCGTCGCGGAAGGCGGTGGCCAGCCCGGTGAGATGGCCGAGCAGTTCCCGTACGGCGTAGTCGGGGCAGGGGGTGGGGCCGTCCAGCGCGCCGTCGCCGACCGTTCCGAGCAGTTCGGTGATCCGCCGGGCGGCCGGTTCCAGGTCGGGCAGGCCGGCGGCCGACGGGGCGGTCTCATGTGCGGCAGGCGCGGGGGTCTCATGCGTGTCCATACAGAGAAGACACCTCCACCACCGGAAACTCATCGGTCGACGGACCGCCCGGAGAGGCGCGGCGGGTGACGCAACCCGGCACATAGCGGAAGGTTCCCGGCCGGACTCTTGTCGGAGGCCCCCACGTCATGTCATACAGGTCTGGACCATTGCTGTCCGGATGGAAGGCACCACCGTGCAACGCCCCCACATATCTGCCGCGTTGGCCTGTTCCGCCCTGCTTCTCACCCCCCTCCTCGCCGCCTGCGGTGGTTCCGCCGAAGCCGACACCCAGCCGCCCGGCACGCCGGAGAACGTGACCGCCCAGGCCAGCAGCTCCACCTCGGTGCACGTCATGTGGAAGGCCGCCCCCGACGACGAGAAGGTCGCCGGGTACGAGGTCTACCGGGGAAAGAGCAAGGTCAAGAGCGTCCCGGTGACGAAGACCATGATCGACGTCGACGGTCTCACCGCCTCGACGGACTACACCTTCAGCGTCCGGGCCAAGGACACGGCCGGGAACCTCTCCGCGCCCAGCAAGGCCGTCCCCGTCACCACCCAGGCCACCCCGCCCAAGGACGACGAGCCCCCCACCACCCCGGCGAAGCTGACGGGCCGCGCCGACGGAAGCCGTGGAGCCACGCTCACCTGGGGTGCGGCCAAGGACGACGTCGGTGTCACCTCGTACGACATCTACCAGGAGGACTCCCGGATCCACAGCGTCCCCGCCTCCGCGACCACGGCGAAGCTCACGGGGCTGCGCCCGGGGACCGTCTACACCTTCACCGTCCGGGCCCGGGACGCCTCCGACAAGTCCTCGGCCGACAGCAACACCCTCGACCTCACCACCGCGTCCGCCCCCGGCGCCCCCGCGAGCACCGCCCCCACCGGCCTGCGGACCGAAGCGGCCAAGGCGGGCGACCTGTTCACCCTGGACCTGTCCTGGGACCAGCCCGACACGGGCGGGACCATCCCCGCCTACGAGCTGTACATGAACGGCAAGCTGACCACCACCATCGTCTGGGGCGGTACGCCCCCCAAGGGCCGTGCCACCTACCGGCTCGACCTCCCCGACCCGGCGGGCACCCGCTACTCGGTGAAGCTCAGGGCGAAGCTCCCGGACGGCAAGTGGGGCGACTTCTCGGCCCAGCGGACGGTGGTCCTGGCGGACTGACGATCCAGGGGGCAGGCAGCAGGTCATCCTCACAAGGGGTCAGGCGACAGCCCCGTCCCTGGCGCTGTGCGGTGCCGGGGACGGGGCCGTGCTTCGTTCACGCGGTTCGGATCAGCGCAGCTGCTCGTACGCGGGCAGCGTCAGGAAGTCCGCGTAGTCCTGGTCCAGGGAGACCTGGAGCAGGAGGTCGTGGGCCTGCTGCCACTTGCCGGCGGTGAAGGTCTCCTCGCCGATCTCCTCGCGGATGGCGGCCAGTTCCTCGGCGGCGACCTTGCGGGCCAGGTCCGCGGTGGCGTGCTCGCCGTTCTCGAAGACCACGTCCGCGTTGATCCACTGCCAGATCTGGGAGCGGGAGATCTCGGCGGTGGCCGCGTCCTCCATCAGGTTGAAGATGGCGACCGCGCCCAGGCCGCGCAGCCAGGCCTCGATGTAGCGGATGCCGACCGCGACGGCGTTGCGCAGGCCGTCGTACGTGGGGCTCGCGTCGAGCGAGTCGATGGCGATCAGGTCGCCCGGGGCCACCGAGACGTCCTCACGCAGCCGGTCCTTCTGGTTGGGCTTCTCGCCGAGGACCGCGTCGAAGGAGGCCAGGGCGATCGGGACCAGGTCGGGGTGGGCGACCCAGGAGCCGTCGAAGCCGTCGTTCGCCTCGCGGTCCTTGTCCGCCTTGACCTTCTCGAAGGCCACCTTGTTGACCTCGGCGTCGCGGCGCGAGGGGATGAAGGCAGCCATGCCGCCGATCGCGTGCGCACCGCGCTTGTGGCAGGTGCGGACCAGGAGTTCGGTGTACGCCCGCATGAACGGGGCGGTCATCGTGACCGCGTTGCGGTCCGGCAGGACGAACTTGGCGCCGCCGTCACGGAAGTTCTTGACGATGGAGAAGAGGTAGTCCCAGCGGCCCGCGTTCAGCCCGGCGGCGTGGTCGCGCAGCTCGTAGAGGATCTCCTCCATCTCGTACGCGGCGGTGATCGTCTCGATCAGGACCGTCGCGCGGACCGTGCCCTGCGGGATGCCGACGTAGTCCTGGGCGAAGACGAAGATGTCGTTCCAGAGGCGGGCCTCCAGGTGCGACTCCGTCTTCGGCAGGTAGAAGTACGGGCCCTTGCCGAGGTCGATCAGCCGCTGCGCGTTGTGGAAGAAGTAGAGGCCGAAGTCGACCAGCGCGCCGGGCACGGAGACGCCGTCCAGCTGGAGGTGACGCTCCTCCAGGTGCCAGCCGCGCGGCCGCATGACCACCGTGGCCAGCTCGTCGGCGGACTTCAGCGCGTACGACTTGCCGGACTTCGGGTCGGTGAAGTCGATGCGGCGCTCGTAGGCGTCGGTGAGGTTGAGCTGGCCGAGGACGACGTTCTCCCACGTGGGGGCGGACGCGTCCTCGAAGTCGGCGAGCCAGACCTTCGCGCCCGAGTTCAGGGCGTTGATGGTCATCTTGCGGTCGGTCGGACCGGTGATCTCCACCCGGCGGTCGTTCAGCGCCGCCGGGGCGGACGCGACCTTCCAGGAGTCGTCCGCGCGGACCGCCGCCGTCTCGGGCAGGAAGTCCAGCGTGGAGGTGCGGGCGATCTCGGCGCGGCGCTCACCGCGCCGGGCGAGCAGCTCATTGCGGCGCGGGGTGAACTGCCGGTGCAGCTCGGCCACGAACGCGAGGGCCGCGTCGGTCAGGACCTCTTCCTGCCGGGGCAGGGGCTCGGCATCGACGATGGCCAGCGTGGACGGCGCTGGTGCGGACATGAGCTGTCACTCCTTCAGCGGGCGGCGGCGTCTCGACGGCCGCCGGGTCGCCTGAGACGGCACGGCGTGCCATGGCTCCGAGATACGGCCGTGGGTGCCGTCTGAGGTTCAGAGGGCTTCTGACCAGTGGATAGTAGTTTCCTCATGGTGGAAGTTCAATGGTTTGTTGATGTCGAGATTCTCCGGGTCGACAGAAACGGGCCGACGGCGGCGCAGCGTGCCAGTGCGGCCACGCACGGTTGACCGCCCTCGACGGACCGCCCCGCCGACGGCGGCTTCGCGTCACTCCAGGTGCTTGAGGTCCTGCGAGGTGTCGATGTCGTACGCCTCGGCCACATCCGAACACTCCACGAGCGTGATCGCATCGCGGTGCTCCCGCAGATAGCTCCGCGCGCCCTGGTCGCCGACGGCCGCCGCCGCGATGTCCGGCCACCGGTCGGCCCCGAACAGCACCGGATGGCTCCGCTCCCCGCCGTACGAGGCTGCCGCCAGGCTCGTGCGCGAGCTGTACGCGAGCCGCACCCGCGCCACCGCCTCCGCGCCGATCCCCGGCTGATCGACCAGGAGGACGAGCGCCGCATCCGCGTCCGTCGCCGTCAGGGCCGCCAGACCCAGCCGGAGCGAGGAGCCCATCCCCTCCTCCCAGCCCGGGTTCACGCTCACCGAGCAGCCCGTGAGATCCGCCCGGGCCCGCACCTCCTCGGCCGCCGCGCCCAGCACCACGTGGAGCGGGCCGCAGCCGCCGTTGCGCAGGGAGCGCACCGCGTGCTCGATCAGCGGGCGGCCCCGGTGCTCCAGCAGCGCCTTCGGGCGGCCGCCGAGCCGACGGCCCCCTCCGGCGGCCAGTAGCACCCCCGCGACCTCGGGGTTCGTCGCCCTGTGCGGCCTGTCCGTCGCCATGTCCTCAACCATGAGGTCTGGATACCACTGAGTCCTTCGCACACGCGACACGCATGTCACCCTCAGGGGTAACCCTGATTTCTTTCCGTGGGCTGGCGCGCACTGCCTGTTATGGCGTTAACTTGCGGGCGAACCCGGGGACTTGGCCACCACCCCGGATTCGGGGGAGACACCGGCACAAGGACGTGCGAGGGGGAGTGCTGTGTTGCGAAGCGTGGGACAGAAGCCGCTGACCGGCAGCGGCGAGGACCCGAGAGTGGCCGAGCTGCGGATGGCCGTCTCGCGGCTGCGCCGGGAGCTGGCCGGTCTCTGGACCGACTTCCCCGACCGGCCGATCGCCGAGGACGAGCTGGCGGCCCTGGACGCGATGGCCGTCAGCGGTGTCCCGGAGATCCCCCGTATGCGCCGTTCCCTGCTGCTGATCGCGGGGGCGATCGGCTCGGTGAGCGCGGTGGCGGCGGCCCTGCGCGAGGTGCGCAACGCGGTCGACCTCTTCGGCGAGCCCCCGCGCGGCTGAACGCCCCCGCGGAGCGCCCGGCCGGATGACCCGCCGGGTGACCCGCCGGGCATGTCCCGTCAGCGGCGGATGAGCCGGCGGGCCGTGGCCGCCGCGACCGCCGACGTACGGGAGTCGACGCCCAGCTTGGCGTAGATGTGGACCAGGTGGGACTTCACCGTGGCCTGGCTCAGGAACAGCCGCTTGCTGATCCGCAGGTTCGACAGGCCCTCCCCGACCAGCTGGAGCACCTCCAGCTCCCGCCGCGTCAGCGCCTCGGCCGGGGTGCGCATCCGGTCCATCAGCCGGTGCGCCACCGAGGGCGCCAGCGCCGAACGCCCCGCCGCCGCCGTGCGCACGGCGGCCGCCAGCTCCCGCGGCGGCGCGTCCTTCAGCAGATAGCCGCTCGCCCCGGCCTCGACCGCCGCCAGGATGTCCGCGTCGGAGTCGTACGTCGTGAGGATCAGGACCCGGGGGCCGTCCGGTGCGGCGGTGATCGTCGCCGTGGCCTCCGCACCGTGCATCCCCGCACCGAACTGCAGGTCCATCAGGACCACGTCGAAGCCGCCCGCCGCCGCCAGGGCGACGGCCTCCTCGGCGGTGGCGGCCTCACCGGCGACCCGGAAGCCCGGCTCGGTGTCCAGCAGCGCGCGCAGCCCCGCCCGGACCACCGGATGGTCGTCCGCGAGCAGCAGCCGGACCGTGTCCCCGCCCTCGCCCCCGCCCGCGCCCGAGCCCCGGGTCACGCCGCACGCTCCGCTTCCGCGACGGGCAGCGGCAGCGTGAGCGCCACCGCCGTGCCCTGGCCGGGCGCCGACTCCACGCTCAGCGCACCGCCGAGCGATCCGGCGCGCGCCCGCATCGCCGGCAGCCCGAAGCCGCCGTCACCGCCCTCGCCCCGCTCCTGGACCGGAGCCCCCGACGGGTCGAACCCCCGCCCGTCGTCCACGACGTCCAGCGCCACCGAGGTGTCCATGAAGCTCAGGGTGATCTCCGCCCGACGGGCCGCCGCGTGGCGCACCGTGTTGGCCAGCGCCGACTGGGCGGTCCGCAGCAGCGCCACCTCGTACGGGGTCGGCAGCTCCACCGGGGTGCCGCTGACCGCGAACCGCACGGTCAGCTCCGGGGCGGTCGTCCGCGCGCAGAGCCGCTCCAGCGCGGCGGCCAGCGACCCGCGCTCCAGGTCCGGCGGGGTCAGCGCCCGCACGAAGGAGCGAGCCTCGGCCAGATTGGCCTGCGCCGCCTCACGGGCGGCCCGTACGTGCGGGGCGGCCGGGGCGTTCCCGGGCAGCGAGCGTTCGGCGGCGCGCAGCAGCAACTGGATGCTGGACAGCCCCTGGGCCAGCGTGTCGTGGATCTCCCGGGCCAGGCGCTCGCGCTCGGCGAGCGTCCCGGCGGTACGTTCCGCCTCGGCTAGGTCCGCCCGGGTGGCGACCAGCTCCACGATCAGCTCCCGCCGGCGTTCGCTCTCCCGGAAGAGCGCGTCGTACCCGAGGACCGTGGCGACGGCGACCGCCGCGCCGATCAGCGGCCCGATGAACGCGCCGGGTTCGATCTCCTGCCGGTGCACGGCGAAGCTCGTGATCGCGGCGGCTGCGGTGACCACGACGGCGGGCAGCGCCCAGCGCATCGGCAGGAAGTGGAGCTGGAGGAAGTAGAGCGGGAAGGCCACCCACAGGGCGTCCGGCGACAGCACCAGCAGCACCGCCCACAGCGCCCACAACCCGCCCAGCCACCACGCCCCCGCCGGCGTTCCCGGCTGTACGGAGACCGGCGGCCGTACGGAGACGCCAGGCTGCGCGACGGAGGTGCCCGGCCGTTCGGAGGACGAGCGCGCCGCCCCCGCCGCGTACAGGGCCGCCGTCAGCAGCGTCACGGAAACGACCGCCGCCGTGTCCGGCGCGCCCTCGCCCACCGCGCGCACCACCACCAGGGCCAGCAGCCCCGCCAGCAGCGCGTGCAGACAGAGCCGCAGGGCAGCCGTGACGTGGGTGTGCGATCGCGAATCCATGGTCCGTCCAGCGTAGCCGCAGGCTCTCCGGACCCGGTCAATCGAAAGGTTGATCCCAGGCCCGTCCGCCGCGCGATGTTCTCCCGTCAGTCCCGGACGACGCTGGGGCCATGTTCGTCGCATGGAGAGACCTCCGCTTCGCCAAGGGCCGGTTCGCGCTCATGGGCTCGGTCGTGGTGCTGATCACGCTGCTCGTGGGCCTGCTGTCCGGCCTCACCGCCGGGCTCGCCCGGGAGAACACCTCGGCCGTCACCGGGCTCGACGCCGACCACCTGGCCTTCGCCGCGCCCCCGGACGGGCAGGCGGAGTCGTTCGCCGACTCGACCGTCCGGGAGGACGACTGGCGGGCCTGGGCCACCCGGCCCGGGGTCGAGGCCGCGCAGCCGGTCGGCATCCGCACCCTGAACGCCACCGCCGGTGAGCGGAGCGCCGCCGTGTCGGCCTTCGGCGTCGAACCGGACGGCACGCTCGGGCCGGACGGGATCGGCCCCGGGCGGGTCGTGCTCTCCGAGGAGGCGGCCGAGGAGCTGGGCGCCGCCGCCGGTGACCGGATCGCGCTCGGCGGGACCGAACGCGAGGTCGCCGCCTTGGCCACCGACGCCTCGTACAGCCACACGCCCGTCGTCTGGACCACGCTCGACGACTGGCAGCGGATCGGCCACGACGGCGCCGGGCCCGCCGAACAGGCGACCGTGATCGCGCTGACCACCACCGGCGGGGCGGACCTCGCGGCGGGGGACGCGGCGGCGGGGACCAGCACCCTCACCCTCGACGACTCCCTCACCGCCATCGGCTCCTACCAGGCGGAGAACGGTTCGCTCCAACTGATGCGCGGCTTCCTCTTCGCCATCTCCGCGCTCGTCATCGGGGCGTTCTTCACCGTCTGGACGATCCAGCGCAGCGGCGACGTCGCCGTACTGAAGGCGCTCGGCGCGTCGACCCCGTACCTCCTGCGCGACGCGCTGGGACAGGCCGTCGTGATGCTCGTCCTCGGTACGGGACTGGGCGCCGCCCTCGCCGCCGGGGCCGGTGCCTTGATCGGCGGGGGAGCCGTGCCGTTCGTCCTGGACGCGGCGACCGTCCTCGTCCCGGCCGCCGTGATGATCACCCTCGGCGCCCTCGGGGCCGCCCTGTCCGTCCGGCGGATCACCGCCGTCGACCCGCTCACCGCACTCGGGAGTGCCCGATGACGCTCACCCTGACCGACGTCACCCTCACCTACCCGGACGGCGAGGGCCGGCTCATCGCCCTGGACCGGGTGTCGCTGGACGTACCGCCGGGCACGCTCACCGCCGTCGTCGGGCCGTCCGGCTCGGGCAAGTCGAGCCTGCTCGCGGCCGCCGCCACCCTGGTCACCCCGGACTCCGGCGAGGTCGTGGTGGCCGGGACACCGACCGCCGGGCTGAGCCGCGCGGGGCGGGCGGCGCTGCGCCGGGACCGGATCGGCATCGTCTTCCAGCAGCCCAGCCTGCTGCCCTCGCTGACCGCCGCCGAACAACTCCAGGTCATGTGCCACCTGTCCGGGGGGTCCGCCCGCGGCGCCCGGCGCCGGGCCCTGGAACTGCTCGACGCGGTCGGGCTCGCCGACCGCGCCGGCCGGCGGCCGCACCAGCTCTCCGGCGGTCAGCGCCAGCGCGTCAACATCGCGCGGGCCCTGATGAACGAACCGGCGGTCCTGCTCGTCGACGAGCCGACCAGCGCGCTCGACCACGTACGCGGCGGGGCCGTGCTGGACCTGATCGTCACCCTGACCCGGGAGCGCGCCACCGCCACAGTGCTGGTCACGCACGACCGGGCCCACCTGGACCGGGTGGACCGCACGGTGACGATGGACGACGGACGGCTCACGGTCCCGGCCGGGGTGTGAAACGCCGGGGGTTCAGCCCCCGTTCGTCCCACTGCTCGCCAGGGCCTCCGACAGCTCGCCCGCGACCTGCTGGAGGATCGGCACGATCCGCTCCGTGGCCGCCTCCGTCACCCGTCCCGCAGGGCCCGAGATGGAGATCGCGGCCGAGGTGGGGGAGTTCGGCACGGAGACCGCGAGGCACCGCACCCCGATCTCCTGCTCGTTGTCGTCCACCGCGTATCCGGCGCGCCGCACCTGCTCCAGGGCGTCGAGGAAGCCCTCGGGCGTGGTGATCGTCTTCTCCGTGGCGGCGGGCATGCCCGTACGGGCCAGGAGCGCGCGGACCTCGTCGGCGGGGGTGTGCGCGAGGAGCGCCTTGCCCACGCCGGTGGAGTGGGGCAGGACGCGCCGGCCGACCTCGGTGAACATCCGCATCGAGTGCTTGGACGGCACCTGGGCGACGTACACGATCTCGTCCCCGTCCAGCAGCGCCATGTTCGCCGTCTCGCCGGTCTCCTCCACCAGCCGGCTGAGGTAGGGCCTCGCCCAGGTGCCCAGCAGCCGGGAGGCGGACTCGCCGAGCCGGATCAGCCGGGGGCCCAGCGCGTAACGGCGGTTGGGCTGCTGGCGTACGTATCCGCAGACGACCAGGGTGCGCATCAGCCGGTGGATGGTCGGCAGGGGCAGACCGCTGCTCGCGGACAGCTCGCTCAGCCCGACCTCGCCCCCGGCGTCGGCCATCCGCTCCAGCAGATCGAAGGCGCGCTCAAGGGACTGCACCCCACCGCTGGTACCGGAGGGCTTGGAGTCGGCTGTGCTGGCGTGGGACGGCGGCACGTCAACGGTCCTTTCGAAGCGGAAGGCAAGGCAGCAGCCTACCGGGCGGTTCCGATGGGGCCCACAGCTCCCCGGTCGGCGTCCGTGCCGGTCAGGGCCTGTTTTGTCCGGGTGCCGCCGGTCGGTTCGGACGGCTCGGCGCCGTCCCTTCTGGCCCATGCTACGTTCCGCAGTTCGAAATCAGACTTTTACTTTGTGGAAACCTCCAGTCGTGGCGGCAGGGCTGGCCCGTCCGATCCCCGTGCCGGAAGGTGGGTCTTGACGAGGAGGTTTCCCGAGTGAAGACTCCATCAGAGCTTCAACAGTTCGTTGAATTGCTGTTGTGATCATCCTTTTGATCATCCTGGAGTGAAGGAGCACAGGTGTCCGGTGTGGACGTGAACCTGGTACTGCGCTCGACGCGCGTCGTCACCCCCGAGGGCACCCGCCCGGCGGCGGTCGCCGTCGCGGGCGGGACGATCGACGCGGTCCTGCCGTACGACGCCGATGTGCCCGCGGGCGCCCGTCTGGAGGACTTCGGCGACGACGTCCTGCTGCCGGGCCTGGTCGACACCCACGTCCATGTGAACGACCCCGGCCGCACCGAGTGGGAGGGCTTCTGGACCGCCACCCGCGCGGCCGCCGCCGGTGGCATCACCACGCTCCTGGACATGCCGCTCAACTCCCTCCCGCCGACCACCACCGTCGACCACCTGCGGACCAAGCAGCAGGTCGCCGCCCCCAAGGCGCACGTCGACACCGGCTTCTGGGGCGGTGCGATCCCGTCCAACGTCAAGGACCTGCGCCCGCTGTACGAGGCCGGGGTCTTCGGCTTCAAGTGCTTCCTGTCGCCCTCCGGGGTGGAGGAGTTCCCGGAGCTGGACCAGGAGCAACTGGCCCGCTCCATGGCGGAGATCGCTGGATTCGGCGGACTGCTCATCGTCCACGCCGAGGACCCGCACCACCTGGCCGACGCCCCGCAGCGCCCCGGCCCCGCCTACGCCGACTTCCTGGCCTCCCGCCCGCGCGACGCCGAGAACACCGCGATCGAGAACCTCATCGCCCACGCCAAGCGGCTGAACGCCCGCGTTCACGTCCTGCACCTGTCGTCCTCCGACGCGCTGCCGCTGATCGCCGCCGCGAAGCGCGAGGGTGTCCGGGTCACCGTCGAGTCCTGCCCGCACTTCCTGACCCTCACCGCCGAGGAAGTCCCGGACGGGGCCACCGAGTTCAAGTGCTGCCCGCCGATCCGCGAGGCCGCCAACCAGGACACCCTGTGGGCCGGGCTCGCCGACGGCACGATCGACTGCATCGTCAGCGACCACTCCCCGTGCACCACGGACCTCAAGACCCCGGACTTCGCCTCCGCCTGGGGCGGCATCTCCTCCCTCCAGCTCGGCCTGCCCGCCATCTGGACCGAGGCCCGCCGGCGCGGCCACACCCTCGACGACGTCGCCCGCTGGATGTCCGCGGCACCCGCCGAACTCGCCGGGCTCACCCGCAAGGGAGCCATCGAGGCAGGCCGCGACGCCGACTTCGCCGTCCTCGCCCCCGAGGCGACCTTCACCGTCGACCCCGCCGAGCTCTTCCACCGCAACCAGGTCACCGCCTACGCCGGGAAGACCCTGCACGGCGTGGTCCGCTCCAGCTGGCTGCGCGGCGTCCGCATCGTGTCCGACGGCGTCCTCGCCGAGCCCACCGGCCGCCTCCTGGAACGGGACCGCTGAACCGGCCTCACCCCCCCCTCGACCGGTACCGCTGACCGGCCCGAGCGGCCCCCTCCTCGAACGCGCCCCCCGACCGTGCCCGAAAGGACCCGCCGACCATGACGGACGCCTCGATACCCCGCTTCACCGGCGACGCCAGCCCGTATGCGGGCGGCGACCCGTACGCCGACCACCGCACCGCCGACTTCCCCTTCACCCACCTCGTCGACCTCGCCGACCGCCGCCTCGGCGCGGGCGTCATCGCGGCCAACGACGAGTTCTTCGCCGAGCGGGAGAACCTCCTCAAGCCCGAGCCCGCCGTCTTCGACCCGGAGCACTTCGGGCACAAGGGCAAGATCATGGACGGCTGGGAGACCCGCCGCCGCCGGGGCGTCAGCGCCGCCGAACCGCACCCCACCGCCGACGACCACGACTGGGCCCTCGTCCGCCTCGGTGCGCCCGGCGTCATCCGGGGCATCGTCCTGGACACCGCCCATTTCCGGGGCAACTACCCGCAGGCCGTCTCCGTCGAGGGCGTCGCCCTGCCCGGCTCCCCGTCCCCCGAGGACCTCCTCGCCCCCGACGTGAAGTGGACGACGCTCGTCCCCCGTACAGCGGTCGGCGGCCACGCGGCCAACGGGTTCGCCGTCGACGCCGAGCAGCGCTTCACCCACCTGCGGGTCAACCAGCACCCCGACGGCGGCATCGCCCGGCTGCGCGTGTACGGAGAGGTCGCCCCGGACCCCGCGTGGCTCGCCGCCCTCGGTACGTTCGACCTCGCGGCCCTGGAGAACGGCGGCCAGGTCGAGGACGCCTCCGACCGCTTCTACTCCCCGGCCACCAACACCATCCAGCCCGGCCGCTCCCGCAAGATGGACGACGGCTGGGAGACCCGCCGCCGGCGCGACAAGGGCAACGACTGGATCAGCTACCGCCTCGCCGCACAGTCCGGGATCCGGGCCGTCGAGATCGACACCGCCTACCTCAAGGGCAACTCGGCGGGCTGGGCGAGCCTTTCGGTACGGGACGGCGAGGACGGCGACTGGACCGAGGTCCTGCCCCGGACCCGCCTCCAGCCCGACACCAACCACCGCTTCGTGCTCGACGGGACCGTCCGTGCCACCCACGTACGGATCGACATCTTCCCGGACGGCGGCATCTCCCGGCTCCGGCTGTACGGATCGCTCACCGACGAGGGCGCGGCCGCGCTGGCGGCCCGTCACCGGGAGCTCGGCGGCTGACCCGAGCAGGGCACGGGGCCGGGCGCACCGCGATCGCAGGGGGATCGCGGTGCGCCCGGCCGGTCGTTGCGCGAGGGCGGGGACCCGCAGGAGCTCAGAACTCCTCGTGGGACTCCGGGTCGCCGCCGAACCGCCGCTGCCGGCCGGAGGCGATCGTCGTCAACTCCTGTGCCGTCAGCTCGAACCCGAACAGATCCAGGTTCTCGCGCTGCCGTCCCGGATCCGCCGACTTCGGGATCGGCACCGCGCCCAGCTGGGTGTGCCAGCGCAGCACCACCTGGCCGGGTGTCACGCCGTGGTCGTCCGCGACCGCCACGATCGAGGGGTCCTCCAGCACCTCCCGGCCCCGGGCCAGCGGGCTCCAGCTCTCCGTGACGATGCCCTTCGCCGCGTGCACCGCCCGCAGCTCCTCCTGCGGAAGCAGCGGATGCATCTCGATCTGGTTCACCGAGGGCAGCACCCCCGTCTCCCGCTCCAGCCGCTCCAGATGTGCGGCGGTGAAGTTGGAGACGCCGATCGAGCGGACGAGACCGTCCTCGCGGAGCCGGATCATCGCCTTCCAGGTGTCCACGTACTGGTCCACGCGGGGGAGCGGCCAGTGGATCAGATACAGGTCGACGTACTCGACGCCCAGGCGGGCCCGTGACTCCTCGAACGAGGCGAGTGTCTCCTCGTACCCCTGATGCCGGCCGGGCACCTTCGTGGTGACGACGACCTCCTCGCGGGGGACGCCGCTGCGGGCGATGCCCCGGCCGGTGCCGGTCTCGTTGCCGTAGTTGAGGGCCGTGTCGACCAGCCGGTAGCCCAGCTCCAGGGCCCCGGCGACGGCCTCCTCGGCCGCCGCGTCGTCCAGCGGGTAGGTGCCGAGCCCCACCGCGGGGAGCCGTGTGCCGTCGTTGAGCGTGTGAACCGGTGTACCGGACATGTGCTGGTCCTGTCCTTCCCGTCGCTGCCCCGTCCCGGCCAGCGTAGGGGCGCGGCCGGTACGGGGCAGCCGGACGCGGCCGCCAAGGGAGCGCGCTCCGGCGCACGCCCGGGCGGCGGACCAGGGGTGAGCCGGGAGTGCACCGCCGCCCGCGCGGCGCCGGGGCTCAGGCCGCGTGGCCGCCGTCCGCGACGAGCTCCGTGCCCGTGATGAAGCCCGCCTCCGCACTCACCAGGTAGGCGACGAGCGAGGCGATCTCCTCCGTCGTGCCGAAGCGGCCCAGCGCGTTCGCCGCGCGCTGGCCCTCGGCCAACGGCCCGTCGGCCGGGTTGAGATCGGTGTCCACGGCGCCCGGCTGGATCACGTTCACGGTGATGCCACGCGGCCCCAGCTCCCGGGCGAGCGGCTTGGTCAGCCCGGTCAGCGCGGACTTGCTGAGCCCGTAGAGGGTGGAGCCGGGCCCGCCCGCGTACCGGCTCAGGGCGGAACCCACGGAGACGATGCGGCCGCCGTCGGCCAGTCGCTCCGCCGCCGCCCGGCAGGCGAGGAAGACCGCTCGTACGTTCACCGTCAGCGTCCGGTCCACGTCAGGACCGGCGAGTGCGGCGATCGGACCGAGGACGCCGATGCCCGCGTTGTTGACCAGGATGTCCAGCCGGCCGAGCGCGTCCGCTGCCCGCTGCACGGCGTCGGCGGCCGCGTCGGCGTCCGCCGCGTCGCAGCGCAGGGCGACGCCCCGGCGGCCGAAGCCCTCGATCTTCGCGACGACCGCACGGGCCGCCTCCTCGTCCTGGACGTAGGTGACGGCGACGTCCGCGCCGTCCTGGGCGAGCCGCAGCGCGATCGCGGCGCCGATGCCCCGGCTGCCCCCGGTGACCAGCGCGGCCCGGGGCGGAAGGCCGACGGGAACGTCGGCGGAAGCAGCGGCGGGGGCGGTGCCGGACAGGGTTCCGGAAGGGGTGCTGGAAGCGTTGCTGGACATGGCTGTTCCTCGCTGACGGGGATGCCGTCGCTCCGACGGCATCCCCCAGCAAACGCGCGCCGGGGCCCGCGCACCGGCGGGTATCGGACGCCTACCGCAGGCCGGGCCGCTCACCGTAACGGCAGCCGCGCGGGGTCCGTCGCCGCCGCCCGCAGACGGGCCAGGATGGCGCGGGCCGCCTTGTCGTAGCCGAGGTTGTTGTTCTGGAGCACCGACTCGGCGTTGGCCAGCTCCAGCAGGGCGATCACCTCGAACGCCAGCTGGCACACGTCGGTGTCCCCGGCCAGCTCCCCGGCGGCCCTGGCCTCCTCGATGGTCTCCTCCACGAAGGTGACCCAACCCGTCTGCGCGGACGCCAGGGCGTCGTGCACCCGGCCGCTGCGGGCGTCGAACTCGGCGGTGGCGGCGTAGAAGAAGCACCCGCCCCGGAACACCCGCTCGCGGGAGTACGCGATCCACGCCTCGCACATCCGCCAGACCCGTCCGAGTCCCGGCGGCACCGACCGGGTGGGGCGCAGCACATGGTCGACGTAGACGGCCACCGCTCCCCGCACGGTGGCCAGCTGGAGCCCCTCCTTCGAGCCGAACAGCGCGAACACCCCGCTCTTGCTCAGCCCCAGCTCGGTGGCCAGCCGTCCCAGCGACAGGCCCTCAAGACCTTCGACCGAGGCGATCTGCACCGCCCGCCCCAGGACCAACTGCCGGGTCTGGTTCCCCCGCTCGACCCGCCCGTCCGCTCTTACCGACGCCATGTGACCACTCCGTGCCTCAGCGTTACCGATGCGTCAGTCTAGGGAGCGGCGGGAGGCGCCCGGGAACGATCCGGCCGCCTGGACAGGTGTTCCCTTTCCGGGAAGGCGGCGGGTAGCGTGATCACTTCGCGTGCGAGCCGGTGCGGTCTCCACAACACGTTCCGTGGAGAATCCGGGAGAACCAGATGTCCGCTGCCGCCGTGCCCGCCATGGGAGGCGTCTCCCCGCGCCGCGCCTGGGTCACCGACCTGCCCGTGCTGGCCGTCGCCGTCGTCTGGGGCGCGAGCTATCTCGCCGCCAAGGGCATCACCACCACACACACCGTCGTCGCCGTCCTCGTCCTGCGCTTCGCGATCGTGCTGCCGGTGCTCGTGGCGGTCGGATGGCGCAAGCTGCGGGCGCTGACCGGTGCGCAGTGGCGGGGCGCCGGAGTGCTGGGTCTGGTGCTGAGCGGGATCTTCCTGCTGGAGACGTACGGAGTGGTGCACACCTCCGCCACCAACGCCGGGCTGATCATCAGCCTGACCATGATCTTCACACCGCTGGCCGAGGCCGCCGTGACGCGCGTCCGCCCCTCGGCCGGATTCGTCGCCGCGGCCGGGCTCTCCGTCGCCGGGGTCGTCCTGCTGACCCAGGGCGGCGGATTCACCAGCCCCTCGGCCGGCGACCTCCTGATGCTCCTCGCCGCCCTCGCCCGTACGGTCCACGTCCTGGCCATGGCCCGGATCAAGGCGGTACGGGACGCCGACTCGCTCTCCCTGACGACCGTCCAGCTCGGCGGCGCGGTCGCCGTCTTCGCCGTACTCGCCGCCCTCCCCGGCACCGGGGCCTCGCCGTGGAGCACGGCCGTGGGCTTCGGCGTCCGGGAGTGGGCGGGCCTCGTCTTCCTCTCGGTGTTCTGCACGCTGTTCGCGTTCTTCGTGCAGATGTGGTCCGTACGCCGCACCTCGCCGTCCCGGGTCAGTCTGCTGCTCGGTACGGAACCGCTGTGGGCCGCCGCCGTCGGCATCAGCCTGGGCGGGGAACACCTTGGCGCCCTGGGGGTGGCCGGGGCCGTTCTCGTCCTGGCGGGCACCGCGTGGGGACGGCGCGCCGCCCTCGGGGGTGTGCGGCCCTGATCCGCCGGACGCCCCTGGTCAGGTCCTGATCGAATCCGCCGCGATCATCACGGCGGCCCCCGCCACGATCAGCACGATGTTGACGAACAGCGTGCGGTCGCTGAGGAAGTCGATGTGCCGCACCAGCGTCCAGAACCGGAACCAGCCAGTCCACTCGTACAGCAGCCCACCCGCGCCCTGGATGAAGACGAGGAACCCGATCGTCTCGACGATTTTCTTCATGGGCCGAGCCTCCCGCCCGCCCCGCGCCCGCCGCGTCGGCCACCGGTCCCGTCCGCCGCGCCGAAAGTAGCGCAGGGTGCGACTTTGGTAGCTCCCGCGCCGCCCGGACCGCTTTCGGGCCGTCCGGCTGCGTAACTTTGTCGACATGACGCGCACCGAGTACCGCTGGCTGCTCCCGTCGGCGATGGCCGGCCCCGAGCTGCCGGACGACCGGGTCCGGACGCGGCGGACCGTGCGGGACTGGGCCGTCGACATCACGGCCTTCCTCATCGCCGCGGGTATCGGCCTGCTGGCCCTCGGCACGATCGAGGCCGACGACACCACGGCCGACGTCGTCGTCTTCGTGGACTCGATCGTCGGCGCGCTGGCCTGCTGCGCCCTCTGGCTCCGGCGCCGCTGGCCCGTCGCGCTCGCCGTCGCCCTGACCCTCGTGTCCGTCATCGAGCCCGTGGCCGCCGGGGCCCTGCTGGTCGCCCTCTTCAGCCTGGCCGTCCACCGCCCGTTCAAGCCGGTCGCGATGGTCGGGGCGCTCGCCCTGGCCCTGGTGCCCGTGCAGCCGTTCCTGCGCCCCGACCCGACGACGTCCTTCCTCGCCTCGGTCCTCTTCGGGGCCCTGCTGATCCTCCTGGTGATCAGCTGGGGCATGGCCGTACGGTCCCGGCGCCAGCTCGTCGTCAGCCTCCGCGAGCGGGCCCGCCGCGCCGAGGCCGAGGCGGAACTGCGCGCCGAACAGGCCCAGCGCCTCGCCCGGGAGGCCATCGCCCGCGAGATGCACGACGTCCTGGCCCACCGGCTGACCCTGCTCAGCGTGCACGCCGGGGCCCTGGAGTTCCGGCCCGACGCCCCCGCAGCCGAGGTCGGCCGGGCGGCCGGCGTCATCCGGGACAGCGCCCACGAGGCCCTCCAGGACCTCCGCGAGATCATCGGCGTCCTGCGCGGACCCGGCGACACCGACGAGGCCCACCGGCCGCAGCCCACCCTCGCCACGCTGGACGCCCTCGTCGCCGAATCCCGGCTCGCGGGCATGAAGGTCGCCGTCGACAACCGGGTCGCCGAACCCCAGGCCGCCCCCGCCGCGACCGGCCGCACCGTCTACCGCATCGCGCAGGAGGCCCTGACCAACGCCCGCAAGCACGCGCCCGGCACCGAGGTCTCCCTCACCGTGACCGGCGGCCCCGGCGACGACCTCACCGTCGAGGTGGTGAACCCGGCCCCCACCGAACCCTTCGAACGGGTCCCCGGCTCCGGCCAGGGGCTCATCGGCCTCACCGAACGCGCCACCCTCGCCGGGGGAGAGCTGGAGCACGGCCCGACGAAGGACGGCGGCTTCGCGGTCCGGGCCCGCCTGCCGTGGCCCGCCGCGTGAGCGCCGCCGTACGGGAGCGAGCGATGCCCGGCATACGAGTACGAGCGACGCCCGCCGTTCCGGCGCCGCGCACCGGCTGGCTACGGTGGCCGTCATGAACACCCCGGCGTCCCCGACACCCCCGGCCTCCTCCGCGCCCGTCCGCCTGCTGATCGTCGACGACGACCCGCTGGTCCGGGCGGGACTGACCCTGATGCTCGGCGGGGACCAGAGCATCGACATCGTCGGCGAGGGCGCGGACGGCGTCGAGGTCGAGGAGCTGGTCGAGCGGCTGCGCCCCGATGTCGTCCTGATGGACATCCGGATGCCGGTCATGGACGGACTCACCGCGACCGAGCGGCTGCGCCGCCGGCCCGACGCCCCCGAAGTCGTCGTCCTGACCACCTTCCACGCCGATGAACAGGTGCTCCGGGCCATCCGGGCCGGGGCGGCGGGATTCGTCCTGAAAGACACCCCGCCGGCCCGGATCGTCGACTCGGTCCGCCGGGTCGCCGCCGGGGACCCGGTCCTCTCACCCGCCGTCACCCGCCAGCTGATGGCCCGCGCCGCCGGGGGCGGGCGCGACGACCGGGCCGACCGCGCCCACCGCGCACGCAGGCGTTTCGGCCAACTCGCCGAGCGGGAGCAGGAAGTCGCCGTCGCCGTCGGGCGCGGCGCCTCCAACGCGGAGATCGCGGCCTCCCTCTACCTCAGCGTCGCCACCGTCAAGACCCATGTCTCTCGCATTCTCGCCAAGCTCGAACTCAACAACCGTGTCCAGATCGCGCTGTTGGTCCACGATGCGGGGCTCCTCGACACGGACGACGGGGAGGGGAGCCGCCTAGGGTGAAGGAAGACGGCCCGGAACGGAGCGGGCCGCGACGGGAGAGGGGCCGCTCACCATGGCCGAGCTCGATCTGCGCGACCTGCCGGACTTCACCGCCGACCCCTACCCGTACTACGCCGAGCTCCGCGCCGAAGGGCCGGTGCACACCGTGCGCACCGAGCACCTGGAGCGGCTCTGGCTGATCGTCGGATACGAGGAGGGCCGCGCCGCCCTCGCCGACCAGCGGCTGGGCAAGGACTGGCGCCCCGGAGGGGGCTGGAAGGCCTCCGAGGCCCAGCTCAACGCCAACATGCTGGAGCTGGACGCCCCGCACCACACCCGGCTGCGCCGGCTCGTCGTCCGCGAGTTCACCGCCCGGCGCATCGAGGCGCTGCGCCCGCGCGTCACCGAGGTCACCGACCGGCTCCTCGACGCGATGGTGCCACAGGGCTCCGCCGACCTGGTCGACGCCCTCGCCTTCCCGCTGCCGATGACCGTGATCTGCGAACTCCTGGGCGTCCCGGACATCGACCGGGACGCCTTCCGGGTGCTGTCGAACGGCATCGTCACGCCCACCCCGGAGCAGCGGGACGCCGACCCGGTCGGCGCGATGAGCGCCTACCTCGTCGACCTCATCGCGGACAAACGCCGTTCCCCCGGCGAGGACCTGCTGAGCGCGCTGATCCGGGCCACGGACGAGGACGGCGACAGCCTGTCCTCCGCCGAACTGGTCGGCATGGCCTTCCTGCTGCTCGTCGCGGGCCACGAGACCACCGTCAACCTGATCGCCAACGGGGTCCGGGCCCTGCTCGACCACCCCGAGCAACTCGCCCTGCTGCGCACCGACCCGGGGCTCGTCGACGGCGCGGTGGAGGAGATGCTGCGCTACGACGGGCCCGTGGAGAACGCCACCTTCCGCTTCGCCCGGGAGCCGGTCACCGTCGGCTCCACCGTGATCCCGCGCGACGCCGTGGTGCTCGTCGCCCTGGCCTCCGCCGACCGTGACCCCGACCGCTTCCCGGCCCCGGACACCTTCGACATCCGCCGCGAGCCCCAGGGGCACCTGGCCTTCGGCCACGGCGCCCACTACTGCCTGGGCGCACCGCTCGCCCGGATGGAGGCCCGTATCGCGATCGGCGCCCTGCTGGAACGCTGCCCCGGCCTCGCCCGCGACGAGTCCGGCGGCGAGCTGGACTGGCTCCCGGGTCTGCTGATGCGCGGCACCCGGGGTCTGCCGGTGCGCTGGTGAGGGGGGCCGCAACCGGGTGACCGCCGCAACCCCCTGAGCGCAGCAACGCCGTGAAGAGTCGCCACAACTCCTCCTGAAGGGAACCGTGTTGACCACCGAACCCCTGGTCGATCTCGCCGCGCTCGGCGAGCAGTTCACCCGCGATCCCTACCCCGCCTACGCCGCCCTGCGCGCCCAGGGCCCGGTCCACCGGGTCCGGATCCCCGAGGGCGCGGACGCCTGGCTCGTCGTCGGGTACGAGGCGGGTCGCGCCCTCCTCGCCGACCAGCGGCTCTCCAAACACTGGAGCCGTGCCTCGCCCACGCTCGGGGTCAGCAAGGTGTCCGCGGGCTCCTCGATGCTCGGCTCCGACGCCCCCGACCACACCCGGCTGCGCAAGCTGGTCGCCCGTGAGTTCACCCCGCGCCGCATGGAGGAACTGGCGCCGCGGATACAGGAGATGACCGACGACCTGCTGGACGCGATGCTCGCGGCTCCGGACCGCTCGGCCGATCTCGTCGAGGCGCTGTCCTTCCCGCTGCCGATGTCGGTGATCTGCGAGCTGCTCGGCGTGCCGTTCCTGGACCGCGAGGACTTCCGCACCTGGTCGGGCCAGGCGGTCTCCTCCATCGACCCGTCCGTGCGGGCCTCCTCGACCCAGGCCATGACCGCGTACATCGCCGGTCTGCTGGCCGACAAGCGGGAGAAGCCCGGAGAGGACCTGCTGAGCGCGCTGATCCACACCGCCGACGAGGGCGGCGACCGGCTGTCCGGCGAGGAACTGATCGGCATGGCGTGGCTGTTGCTCGTCGCCGGACACGAGACCACCGTCAACCTCATCACCAACGGCGTGCACAACCTCCTCGCGCACCCCGGTCAACTGGCGGCCCTGCGCGCGGACTTCTCCCTGATCGACAACGCCGTCGAGGAGATCCTGCGCTTCGAGGGGCCGGTGGAGACCCCCACGTACCGCTTCACCACCGAGCCGATCGAGGTGGGCGGCACGGTGATCCCCGGCGGCGGCGAACTGGTCCTGGTCGCGATGTCGGACGCCAACCGGGACCCTGATCGCTACCCCGGCGGGGACCGCTTCGACATCACCCGGGACGCCCGGGGCCACATCGCCTTCGGGCACGGCATCCACTACTGCCTGGGCGCGCCGCTGGCCCGCATCGAGGCGCGGATCGCCATCCGGTCGCTGCTGGAGCGCTGCCCGGAGCTGCGGCTGACCGCCGACCCGGCGACGCTGACCTGGCGCGCCGGGATGCTGATGCGGGGCCCGCTGAGCCTTCCGGTCGCCTGGTAGCGGGCGGTCCCCGGCGGCTCAGCCGCCGGGGACCTCGGTCATCGCAACCGGCCGGCGTTCACGGCGGGAGACCTCGCACGCCTCGGCGATCCGCAGGGCGTGCAGGGCCTCCCGCCCGTCGCACGGATTGGCCAGCTCGCCGCGGACCACGCGCAGGAACGCGTCCAGCTCCGCCTCGTACGCCGGGGCGAACCGTTCCAGGAAGCCCGGCCAGGGCTTCGCCGGGGCGCCGGGGCCGCCCGGCTCGGCCGAGGTCAGCGGCGTACGGTCGTCCAGGCCGACGGCGATCTGGTCCAGCTCGCCGGCCAGCTCCATCCGTACGTCGTACCCGGCGCCGTTGCAGCGGGTCGCGGTTGCGGTGGCGAGCGTGCCGTCGTCGAGGGTGAGCAGGGCAGCGGCCGTGTCCACGTCCCCGGCCTCCCGGAACATCGCGGGCCCGGTGTCGGAGCCGGTGGCGTACACCTCGCTCACCTCGCGGCCCGTCACCCAGCGCAGGATGTCGAAGTCGTGGACCAGGCAGTCGCGGTACAGCCCGCCGGAGAGCGGGAGGTAGGCGGCGGGCGGCGGCGTGGGATCGGAGGTGACCGCCCGCACGGTGTGCAGCCGGCCCAGCCGCCCGTCCCGCACGGCGGCCCTGGCCTCGCCGTACCCGGCGTCGAAGCGCCGCATGAAGCCGAGCTGGAGCAGGCTCCCCGCCGCCTCGACCTCCGCCAGCGCGGCGAGCGTGCCGGGCAGGTCCAGCGCGATCGGCTTCTCGCAGAAGACCGGCAGCCCGGCGCGGGCGGCCCGCGCGATGAGCCCCGCGTGGGCGGCGGTCGCCGAACAGATCACGACGGCGTCGGGCAGGCCCCGGGCCTCGCCCGCTCCCGTGAACAGGTCGTCCACGGAGACGGCCGCGGCCCCCGTCCGCCCGGCTGCGGCGGCCGCTCGCTCGGGGTCCGCGTCCGCCAGCAGCAGGGCGCCCACGGCGGGGTGACGGCTCAGCACCTCCGCATGGAATGTGCCGATCCGTCCCGTTCCGATCAATCCGATGCGCATGGGCCCCAAGGTGGCGTTCGCCCGGTCGTCATGTCAAGCGTTTGTCCTGACAAATGCCATGCCATGGCTATGTCCGGACAAGCGAACTACGCTCGCCCCGTGACCGCACATGGAACCGACCGGCCGCTGCCGCTGAGCGTGGACCGCACCAGCCCGGTGCCGCTCTACTTCCAGCTGGCGCAGCAGCTGGAGGCGGCCGTGGAGCAGGGCCGGCTGGCCCCCGGCGCCCTGCTCGGGAACGAGATCGACCTCGCCGCCCGCCTCGGCCTGTCCCGGCCGACCGTCCGCCAGGCCATCCAGACGCTCGTCGACAAGGGCCTGATGGTGCGCCGGAGGGGGGTCGGCACCCAGGTCGTCCACAGCCAGGTCCGCCGCCCGCTGGAGCTCAGCTCGCTCTACGACGACCTGGAGGCGGCGGGCCAGCGCCCCGCCACCGAGGTCCTGCGCAACACGACGGAACCGGCCACGGCCGAGGTCGCCGCCGCGCTCGGGGTCGCCGAGGGCAGCGAGGTCCACCTCGTGGAGCGGCTGCGCAGCGCGCACGGCGAACCGGTGGCGCTCCTGCGCAACCACCTGCCGCCGGGGCTGGTGCCCCTGCGCACCGAGGAGCTGGTGGCCACCGGCCTCTACCGGCTGATGCGCGCCGGTGGCATCACCCTGCACAGCGCCCGCCAGTCGGTGGGGGCGCGCGCCGCGACGACGGGGGAGGCGGATGCCCTGGACGAGGAGCCGGGGGCGCCGCTGCTGACGATGGAGCGGGTGACGTACGACGACACGGGGCGGGTGGTGGAGTTCGGCTCCCACGTCTACCGGGCGGCGCGCTACGCGTTCGAGTTCCAGCTCCTGGTCCGCCCGTAGCCGCGCATATCAGCCCGTCCGGCGCCCACTCCAGCCCGTCCGGCGTCTCCCTCCAGTTCGTTCCCGGACGGGCTTGAAAGGGGCGCGGGCCCGCCCAGGCCCGCCGGACGGGCTCAAGGGGGCCGGCCCCCCCCGGACCCGCGGGCGGGCCGAATGGGTCCGGGCACACGGGTTGCGCTCGGCCGCCCCGTGCCCCAGGCTCCTGTGACCGTCGGCCACCCGCGCAAGGCCCCTGGGCAGGGCTCGGGGATACTGGGCAGTCGGCCCCGGACCGTACACCCGGCCCGGCCGGGCGAAGCGCACAGCAGCAGAAGAAGGGCACGGTGTCGTGGCAAGGGTTCGGACAGGGGTACGCGCGATGGGCGCCGTGCTGGCAGTGATGCTGGCAGCCGCGGGATGCAGCAGCACCGGCGGCAAGCGGGCGGAAGAACGCGCGGCCGAGGCCGCCGAGGGGCGGGCCGCGGTGAACACTCCGCGCTGGACCTTCGCCATGGTCACCCACTCGGGAGACGGCGACACGTTCTGGGACATCGTCCAGAAGGGCGCCGAGCAGGCGGCCGTCAAGGACAACATCAACTTCCTCTACTCGCACAACGACGAGGCCAACCAGCAGGCGCAGCTCGTCCAGACCGCGATCGACAAGAAGGTCGACGGGCTGATCGTCTCGCTGGCCAAGCCGGACGCGATGAAGGCCGTGGTCGCCAAGGCCGTCAAGGCGGGCATCCCGGTCGTCACCGTGAACTCCGGCTCCGCCGAGTCGAAGGAGTTCGGGGCGCTCACCCACATCGGCCAGGACGAGACCATCGCCGGTGAGGCCGTCGGCGACGAGCTGAACAGCCGCGACCGCAAGAAGGTCCTGTGCGTCCTGCACGAGCAGGGCAACGTGGGCCACGAGCAGCGCTGCGCCGGGGCGAAGAAGACCTTCGACGGCACCATGCAGAACCTGTACGTCGACGGCACCAACATGCCCGACGTCACCGCGTCCATCGAGGCCAAGCTCCAGTCCGACAAGAGCATCGACGCGGTCGTCACCCTCGGCGCCCCCTTCGCCGACGCGGCCGTCCAGGCCAAGCAGACGGCGGGCAGCAAGGCCGAGATCGACACCTTCGACCTCAACGCCAAGGTCGCCACCGGGCTCCAGAGCGACAAGCTCGGCTTCGCCGTCGACCAGCAGCCCTATCTCCAGGGGTACCAGGCCGTCGACCTGCTCTGGCTCTACCGCTACAACCGCAACGTGCTCGGCGGCGGCCAGCCCGTCCTGACCGGCCCGCAGGTGATCACCAAGGACGACGCCGACGCCCTGGCCGACTTCACCAAGCGGGGCACCCGATGAGCGGCTCCACCGCCGCCCCGGAGAAGCCCGCGCAGCCCGACGAGCGCCTCGTGCACACCTCGCCGCTCCGCAAGCTGCTCGGCCGCCCCGAGCTGGGCTCGGTCGTCGGCGCGGCAGCCGTCTTCCTGTTCTTCGCGATCGTCGCCGACAGTTTCCTCCAGGCCTCCAGCTTCGGCACCGTCCTGTACGCGGCCTCGGTCCTCGGCATCATGGCCGCCCCCGTCGCCCTGCTGATGATCGGCGGTGAGTTCGACCTCTCCGCGGGCGTCCTGGTGACCAGCTCCGCGCTGATCTCGTCGATGTTCAGCTACCAGATGACGGCCAACGTCTGGGTCGGCGTCCTCGTGTCCCTGCTGGTCACGCTCGCCATCGGCGCGTTCAACGGCTTCATGCTGACCCGCACCAAACTGCCGAGCTTCATCATCACGCTCGGCACGTTCCTGATGCTGACCGGTCTGAACCTCGGCTTCACCAAGCTCATCAGCGGCACCGTCTCCACCAAGGCGATCGGCGACATGGAGGGCTTCGACTCGGCCCACGCCCTGTTCGCCTCGACCCTGACCGTCGGCAGCGTCGAGTTCAAGGTGACCATCCTGTGGTGGATCGCCCTCGTCGCCCTCGCCACCTGGATCCTGCTCCGTACCCGCTTCGGCAACTGGATCTTCGCCGTCGGCGGCGAGGCCGACGCGGCCCGCGCGGTCGGCGTCCCGGTCATCCGCACCAAGATCGGGCTCTACCTCGGCGTCGCCTTCGCCGCCTGGATCTCCGGCCAGCACCTGCTGTTCAGCTACGACGTCGTCCAGTCCGGCGAGGGCGTCGGCAACGAGCTGACGTACATCATCGCCGCCGTCATCGGCGGCTGCCTGATCACCGGCGGCTACGGCTCCGCGATCGGCTCGGCGGTCGGCGCCTTCATCTTCGGCATGACCAGCAAGGGCATCGTCTACGCCGAGTGGAACCCGGACTGGTTCAAATTCTTCCTGGGAGCGATGCTGCTCCTGGCCACCCTGCTCAACGCGTGGGTGCGCAAGCGCGCGGAGGCGACGGCATGACGGCCACCCCTGAAGAGACCGCCGGCCCTCTCGTCGAGCTGGACGACGTGTCCAAGTTCTACGGCAACATCAAGGCCCTGGAACACGTCTCGCTGGAGGTCCACGCGGGCGAGATCACCTGCGTCCTCGGTGACAACGGCGCCGGCAAGTCCACCCTCATCAAGATCATCGCAGGGCTGCACGGACACGACGCCGGACGCTTCCTGATCGAGGGCGAGGAGACCACCCTCGCCAACCCGCGCGACGCCCTGGACCGGGGCATCGCCACCGTCTACCAGGACCTCGCCGTCGTCCCGCTGATGCCGGTCTGGCGGAACTTCTTCCTCGGCTCCGAGCCCACGACGGGCGTCGGCCCCTTCAAGCGCCTCGACGTCCGGAAGATGCGCGAGACGACCCGTACGGAACTGCTCCGCATGGGCATCGACCTGCGCGACGTCGACCAGCCCATCGGCACCCTGTCCGGCGGCGAGCGCCAGTGCGTGGCCATCGCCCGCGCCGTCTACTTCGGCGCCAAGGTCCTCGTCCTGGACGAGCCGACCGCCGCCCTCGGCGTCAAGCAGTCCGGTGTGGTGCTCAAGTACGTCGCGGCCGCCCGCGACGCGGGGCTCGGCGTGGTCCTCATCACGCACAACCCGCACCACGCCCACCTCGTCGGCGACCGGTTCGTCCTCCTCAAGCGCGGAGTGATGTCCGGCAGCCACACCAAGGACGACATCACGCTCGACGAGCTGACCCGGCAGATGGCGGGCGGCAGCGAGCTGGAGGAACTCAGCCACGAGCTGGAACGCACCCCGACGCCCACCCTCCCGGGCAGCCACGGCGCGAAGGGCGGGACTTCCTGAGCCCCGACCGTCCCGGCGCGGCCGACCCCGCCCATCGGCCCGCCGGGTCCGGGCAGTGGCAGAATCGAGCGCGGCGGGCGCCGTCCGCCGCCGGCCGCGACAGCGGCCCGGCCCCCCAGACCCCGCAGGGACGATGAGCACGTACCGCGACTTCGCCCACCGCGGCTCCGCCCGCGCCACCGTCCTCAAGACGGTCGGCACCAAGGAACGCCGCTCGCACCTGTCCGCGCCCCGCGTCCCCACGGTCGGGATCGACATCGGCGGTACGAAGGTGATGGCGGGCGTCGTCGACGCCGACGGCAACATCCTGGAGAAGGTCCGCACCGAGACGCCCGACAAGTCCAAGAGCCCCAAGGTCGTCGAGGACACCATCGTCGAGCTGGTCCTGGACCTCTCCGACCGGCACGACGTCCACGCGGTGGGCATCGGTGCGGCGGGCTGGGTCGACGCAGACCGCTCCAAGGTCCTCTTCGCCCCGCACCTCGCCTGGCGCGACGAGCCCCTGCGCGACGCCATCGCCTCCCGCCTCGTCGTCCCCGTCATGGTCGACAACGACGCCAACACCGCCGCCTGGGCGGAGTGGCGCTTCGGCGCGGGCCGCGGCGAGGACCACCTCGTCATGATCACCCTCGGTACGGGCATCGGCGGCGCGATCCTGGAGGACGGCCAGGTCAAGCGCGGCAAGTACGGGGTCGCCGGTGAGTTCGGCCACATGCAGGTCGTGCCCTCGGGCCACCGCTGTCCCTGCGGCAACCGGGGCTGCTGGGAGCAGTACAGCTCCGGCAACGCCCTCGTCCGCGAGGCCAGGGAGCTGGCCGCCGCCGACTCCCCGGTCGCCCACTACCTGCTGGACCGGGTGAAGGGGAACGTCTTCGACATCACCGGACCGCTCATCACCGAACTGGCCCGCGAGGGCGATGCGATGTGCATCGAACTCCTCCAGGACATCGGCCAGTGGCTCGGCATCGGCATCGCCAATCTGGCCGCCGCGCTCGACCCCTCCTGCTTTGTGATCGGAGGCGGTGTCAGCGCCGCCGACGACCTCCTGATCAACCCCGCCCGGGACGCCTTCAAGCGCCACCTCACCGGCCGCGGGTACCGCCCCGAGGCCAGGATCGCCAAGGCGCAGCTCGGTCCCGAGGCGGGTATGGTCGGCGCCGCGGACCTGGCGCGGCTGGTCGCCCGGCGCTTCCGCCGGACCAACCGGCGGCGCGTCGAGCGGTACGAGCGGTACGCCCAGATCTACGACCAGGCGGCGAGCACCATCCGCAACACGCGGTCCACCCGCACCGCCGACTGAACCGCGACCGCCCTTTCCGGCGTCCACCCCTCCATACGCCTCACGTCGCCGCAGCACCTAGGGACCACCTGATCATGATCGCAGCCGGGCACCCCGTGGTGCCGCACCAGTCGGAGTCTCCGGGCGACGGCGAGGGCAAACCGCCCGAGGACCGCCGGCGTGTGTTCAAGCGGCGCTTCATCACCGCCACGATCATCGTGCTGCTGATCGGCATCCCGGCCGGCTATCTGCTGATCTCGGCCGGGCAGAGCCGCCGCTCGGGCATGGACAAGGAGACCGAGGCGGCCGCCTCGGGGCTGCGCGAGGGCTGGCCCTCCAAGATGCAGCGCCGGATCTTCGAGATCCCGATCCCGGGCAACGGACAGGGCGTCCAGTACTACGAGACGAACAACTGGAAAGCCAGCCGGATGTACGCGAAGTTCCGGACCACCTCCGCCGGTCTCGACCGCTTCCTGACCGGGGTGGGCACGGGACGCGCGGCACTGGAGCCGGACAGGGTCACGATCAGTCCGCGGGACATCAAGATCACCGGCTGGTCCTTCGGTCCGGGCGAGCACTGGGCCGGCACCACGCACAGCAACAAGAAGCCGCGCCCCACCCAGAACATCACGGTCAACATGACCGATCCGGCCAGTCCCGTCGTGTATGTCGTCTCGGCGGCGACCCCCTGATTCGACCCCCTGGGCAGGGCTGCCGCGCGGACGGGCCACAAGGGGCCGGGAATCGGCCGCGTGTCCCCGGCTCGTCTCAAAGATGTCCTGCGAAGGACTGCCCCGGACGGCGATGATGATCGCCATGCCCGAAGCTCTGGAGATCCTCGCCCTCGCCTGTACCGGTCTGTACGCCGGATACATGGCCGCTTTCATGTCGGGCGTCATGCCCGCGCTCAAAGAGGTGGACGACGCGTCGTTCACCCAGGTCATGCGGGCGGTGAACCGCAAAGTTCCCGGCCCGCTCTTCCTGCTTCTCTTCCTCGGATCGCTCGCGTTCCCCGCGGCCTCGTTCTTCGTCGAGCCGGACGGCAGGGGCGGCGGCGACACGACCCTGGTGGGTGTCGCGGCGGTATGCGCTCTGGTGGGACACCTGATCACCTCCGGTGGGAACGTCCCGCTGAACAACGCCCTGGAGGCGTCGAAGGGGCGGGGTGGTGACCGGGATGCCCGTACCGCCTTCGAGGGGCGGTGGACCGCTCTGCACGCCCTGCGCACCCTGTTCGCGACCGCTGCCTTCGTCCTTGTCGCGGTGGCCGTCACCGGCTGAGCGGGCGCCGACGACCGCGCTGCGACGTGATGCCTACGTGAAGCTGCGCGAGAATGAGACGATGGCGAATGAAACTGAGTCTGTGAGCTATTCACCGTCTGCGCCATGGAGACTTTAATGAAGTCATGAGCACTAACGGACAGAACACAGAGCCCATCCTCGTCATCGGCGGCACCGGCAAGACCGGGCGGCGCGTCGTCGAGCGTCTGGAGACGCTCGGCCGCCCGACCCGCGTCGGCTCGCGCTCCAGCGAGACCCCCTTCGTCTGGGAGGACGAGAACACCTGGGAGGCCGCTCTCGCCGGAGTCTCCGCCGTCTACGTCACCTACTACCCGGACCTGGCGTTCCCCGGCGCCAAGGAAGCCATCGGACGGTTCGCCGCCGTCGCGGTGGAGCGGGGTGTCAAGCGCCTCGTGCTGCTCTCCGGCCGGGGCGAGGAAGGGGCGGTCGCGAGCGAGGACGCGCTCAAGGCGTCCGGCTGTGACTGGACCGTCGTCCGCTGCAACTGGTTCAACCAGAACTTCAGCGAGAGCTTCTTCCTCGACCCGGTTCTCGCCGGTGAGCTGGCGCTGCCGACCGGTGACGCCGTCGAGCCCTTCGTGGACGCCGACGACATCGCCGATGTGGCGGTGGCCGCGCTCACCGACGACCGCCACATCGGCAAGACGTACGAGCTCTCCGGCCCGCGGCTGCTGAGCTTCCACGACGTGGCCCGCGAGCTGTCGGCCGCCACCGGCCGGACCATCACCTACATCCCGGTCAGTGTCGACGACTACCGTGCAGCGCTGCGGCAGCTGGGTGAGCCGGAGGAGTTCGCCGACCTCTTCACGCTGATCGTGGACGGTCGGAACGCGAGCGTGGTGCACGGTGTCCGCGAAGCGCTCGGGCGGGAGCCGAAAGACTTCGCGGACTACGCCAAGGAAGCGGCCGCGGCCGGCGCCTGGAACGCCTGACCGTTCCTGTTCGACCAGTGGTGGTCCGCGGGACCGGGAGACCGGACCGCGGACCACCCCGTGGACCGTGTGTGTTGCCACATACCGACAAGTCGGGGGCCCGGCAGCGCAGCGCCGGAGCGACCGAAGAAAAGAGGGACGCGATGGACGGGCCGGCGTGGGAGGGAAGAGGCGTGGGCGCGCTGCCCCGCCACCTCCGCGGATTCGCGCAGACGCATCTCGCGCTGCGACGTGACTCTCGCCGACTGGTCGCCGCGGTACCGCTGTTGACCTCCTCCGGTCTGCCCGCGGTCGCGGAGTGGTGGCGGCAGTTCAGGGGCATCGTCGACTGGCACCACCGTACCGAGGACGAGATCCTCTGGCCGGGGCTGATCGAGCACGCCCCCGAGATCGCCGCCGGATCGCACCTCATGGTCCAGGACCACGTGGCCCTCGACGACTCCATGCTGCGGGTGACCCGGGCTCTGGAAACAGGCCGGGCGGAGGCGCTGGACGGTCCCGTCGGCATGTTCGACTCGGTCCTTCACCAGCACCTGCACGAGGAGGAGGAGCTGACGTTCCCCGTCTTCACCCGGGTGCCGCCGGACGTCTTCACCGCCCTGGAACGCCGGGTCCTGGCCGCGGCACCCTTCGGTGTCAAGCGGATCCTGCCGCCCTGGCTGCTGGACGGACTTCCCGACCCGGGCGGGGTGATGCCGGGGCCGGTACGGCTGATCGGCCGCACCTTGCTCGCGAAGAGCTACCGCCGCTCCGTCACCGGGCTTCTGGAGCCCACCTGACCCGGACCCTCCGCCGGTGCCGGCGGTCCGAACCACAGAACGACCGGAGAGACATCATGAGTCCCAGCTCCTCCCGCCCTGACCCCGCGCTTCTCGTGGCCACCGTCGGCACCGGCCTGATGACCGGTCTCTACCTCGCCTTCGACGTCGGTGTGATGCCCGCGCTGGCGCGCCGCGACGACGAGGCGTTCGTGAGCGCGATGCGGCGGTTCAACGACGCCCTTGACGACAGCGCCTCCTTCGGGGCGCTCTTTCTCGGAGTGTTCGTGGCCACCGGTGTCGCGGCCCGGCGGCTCCGCCGAGCGGAGCAGGCCAGGGCGGCACGGCGGGCCACGGCCGCCGCGGTCCTCTACGGCCTGAGCATCGCGGTCACCGTCGGTGCCAACCTGCCGC
Source organism: Streptomyces globisporus C-1027 (assembly GCF_000261345.2). Lineage (NCBI taxonomy): Bacteria > Bacillati > Actinomycetota > Actinomycetes > Kitasatosporales > Streptomycetaceae > Streptomyces > Streptomyces globisporus. The sequence goes on from NZ_CP013738.1 coordinate 6,551,039, forward strand.
TGAACCGCGCTCTCCGCAGCGCTCCGGTGACCGCGTCGTCGGCCGCGGCGACGGCCGCCAGGACCGCCTACGAAAGGCCGTGGCGGAGGGCGAACACCGTCCGTACGGCCGCCTGCCTGGGAGCTCTCGCGCTGCTCGGCGACACGGCCCGGCGGCGGGCGGGTTCCCGGGCGTGATGACGGGAAGTGTCGAGCCGGGAATCGGGAACCGCCGTGAGTCGCGGGCCGTTGGCAGGAAGGCTCTGGGGGGTGACCGAACGTCACGGAGCGGTCCGTGCGGTGGTCGGCGATCCCTTACGGGACCCGGCGGCCGCCGGGGCGAGACGCGCTCGGAGACCACGACGTCGAGACGGAATGAGGTGACTGTGGTGGATGCGTTCAGCGGCCTGCTGGGAAGCCCCAAGGCACGGGGGGCCTTTCTGCTGAAGTCCGTGTTCAACCCCCCGTGGGGCCTGCGGGTCGAGGACCGTGCCCCCCTGTCGCTCGTCACCCTGTTGCACGGGTCGGCGTGGGTGCTCCGCGAAGGCGGCGAGCCGGTCAAGCTGGCGGCCGGGGACGTCGCGGTCCTCCGGGGCCCCGAGCCGTACACCCTCGCCGACGACCCGGCCACTCCGCCCGGCGTCACGGTCGCCGCCGAACAGCGCTGCAGCACCACCGACGGAGAGGACGTCACGGAGACGATGTCACTGGGCGTGCGGACCTGGGGCGAACCGCACCGCTCCGGCTCCACGGTGATGCTCAGCGGTACCTACCAGGCGCCCAACGAGGTCGGCCGCCGACTGCTCGCCAGCCTGCCGGCCTTGCTGGTGCAGCCCGCCTCAGCCGCCCGGACCCCGCTGATCGGCATGCTGGCCGCCGAGATGGACCAGGAGGACATCGGCCAGGAGGTGGTGCTGGACCGGCTGCTCGACCTCTTGCTGATCAACGTGCTGCGCTCCTGGCTGGCCGAGCCCGGCACCGGCGCCCCGCTCTGGTTCCGGGCCCAGAGCGATCCCGTCGTCGGCCGTGCGCTGATGCTGCTGCACGACCGGCCGAGCGAAGCGTGGACGGTCGCCTCGCTCGCCACCGCCGTGGAGGTCTCCCGGGCGAAACTGGCGCGTCACTTCACCGAGCTGGTCGGCGAGCCGCCGATGTCCTACCTGACCGGATGGCGGCTCACGCTCGCCTCCGACCTGCTGCGCGACCCCGACCTCTCAGTCGCCAAGATCGCCGAACAGGTCGGCTATTCGGGGCCGTTCGCGCTGAGCGCCGCCTTCAAACGCGAGCGCGGCGTCAGCCCCCAGGAGTATCGCCGGGGCAAGCGGTCGGAGGAGGCCCTGGCCACCGTTTCCGACGGCCGGACGGTGATGCTCAGACGCTGAGCCGTGCCGTCGGCCGGGGATCGGGCCGGCCGACGGTTTCGACGCCCGGCACGGCGACCGCCGTGAGCAGCAGACCGTCCCCCGAGTGCCAGCGGCCCCGGTAGGGGTACGCCCCGCCCCTCGGCCGTGGTACGCCGTCTCCGGTCGCGGCGGATCGCCCTCGCGCCCGGGGCGGTTGTGTCCGTTCCGGACGCACCAGGGCTGTGAGGAGGCCGTCGGCGGTGAGCGTCACCTCGATGGCCCGGGTCCCGATCCATCGGCCCGTGGCCGGGTGCCAGGCCTTGTACACCGATTCCTTCGCACTGAACAGCAGGCGGTCCCACGGGACTTCCGGACTTCGACGGGACAGCCCGGCGACCATGCGCCGCTCCGGAGCCGTCGTCACCAGGTCCAGCACCCCCGTCGGCAACGGCAGGGCCGGTTCGGCGTCCACACCGAGCGCCGCCCACCGGCCGGCGCGGGCGGCCACCGCGCCCCGGTACCCGGCGCAGTGCGTGATGCTCCCGACGACACCGGGCGGCCACTTCGGCCCGCCGTCCGGGGTACGCAGCAACGGGCCCGGGGGCACCGCCAGTTGGTCCAGGCAGTGATGGGCGCAGGACCGTGCGGCGGCGAACCGTCGGACGATCGCCTCGGGCTGCCCGCGCAGCAGCGCCAGCTCCCGGGGGTCGGGCAGGCCGGGCAGCGCGTCGTCGAACGCCTCCGCCCGCGCGACGGTCTCCGGGACGACCCGCTCGATCACGGCCTGCCGCCCGCCGGGAGCCCCTCCGGGCCGGGGCGGGCAGAACGTGCGCCCGGCACGTTCTTCCGGCCCCGGCCCAGAGGTGTGGCGCGCCGTGGGCCACCGTTCACCGGGAGCCCGTCCGCTGCACGGTGTCACTGCTCCGGGACCGGCCGGCGGACGCCCCGTGGACCCGCAGGACCGCCGCGACCACCGCGTCCGGGCTCTCCAGCGGCAGGACGTGCCCGGCACCGGGCAGGGAGGTGAACGTGGCGTCCGGCAGCGCGGCAGCCAGCTCCCGCCCCAGCTCCGGCCGGATGACCTTGTCCTTCTCCCCGGCCAGGACCTCGGCCGGAATCCGCAGGGAGGCCGCCGCTGCCCGGAGGTCCATGCCCCGGGAGGAACGGAAACAGGCGGCGCGCACCGCCGGCGCGGTCCCGGCGAACACCTGGCGGTTCACCTCCCGGGACCGCGAATCCAGCCCCGTACCCGTCATCTGCCCGAGCAGCAGCCGCCCGAGCGCCGGCCGCCGCAGAGCCCAGGAGAAGAGCGGGGCCTCCATCATGGCGGCCTCCTTCTCCGGGGTGTCCTGGTCGTGCGCCGCCGAGGCGACCAGGACCAGGCCCGCCGGTCCGGAGCCCGGCCCCGCCGCTGCCGTCAGAGACAGGGCCGCGAACCCGCCCCCGGAGTGGCCGACGACGATCGGCGCGCCACCGGCATACGAGACGACTGTCGCGAGGTCGGCGGTCATGGCATCGGCACTCACGCCCGAGGAGCCCACGGTCGAAGCGCCGTGGCCGCGCAGATCGTAGGAGACCACAGCGAAACCGCTGCGCAGCAGGCGGTCGGTCACCAGGCTCCAGATCCGGCGACCGCCGCCCCACCCGTGGGCCAGCACGGCCACGGGAGGCTCCTCGTCGTTCCGTTCCAGCGGGTGCAGCACGGAGAGCGCCAGACGTCCGCCGTCGCCGGCGTCGAGGAAGACCTCCCCGGCTTCGGGTGTCGTCACCGCGCACCTCCGGCGGTGGAGGCGGCGGGCGTACCGGTGGACAGCAACTGGTTGAGCCTGCCGAACGCGGCGCGGGTGGCCCGGGTGTGCATCGCGCCGACGTCCACCAGGCGTGCGAGGAAAGCTAGTTGGCCCTGCGGGCTGGCCCGGAAGAACATCACGAGCCGGGTACCGCCGTCCTCCAGCCGGGTGAGGGTGAACTCCGCAGTGCCCCGGAAGGCCCCCTCCACGTACTCCAGCGCCAGCCGCTCCGCCCGCTGCACGGCGGTGGTGCGCGCGGTGAACCGGAGCTTCTTGCCGCCCTTGTCGACGCCCTTGGTGTGGACGGTGATCCGGGTCAGCGCGCCGACCCGGTCCGGGGCGCCGTCCACCGGCTCGAAGGTGTTGTCCGGCACCCACCACCGCGCCTCGCCGGAGAGCTCGCCCAGCAGGGCCTCCCAGACCGCGTCCGGACCCGCGGTGAGCCATGCCTCGTCGACCAGCTCGTATGTCTTCAACTGCTCCTCCAGGGGGATGAACGGGAAGGGCCGCTCCCGCAGGAGCGGCCCCGGGCCGTGCTCGGTCAGCCGAAGAAGCCCTGGCCGGGGGTGAGGACGTTGCCGGGGTCGAAGCGGCGCTTCGCATCGCACAGCGCCCCGTAGCTCCTGCCGAAGTGGCGCCGCCAGTCCGCGGCGGTCAGATCGGGCACAGCCCCGACGAGGTAGCGCTTGGCGCCCAGCTCCACAGCCCGGTCGTACAGCCAGCGGTTCTGCTCGACCATCCGCGCGATCTCCGCGTCGCTGGTCCCCGGGTTCGGGAAGCGCAGCAGGTCGAAGAGGTATCCGGTTTGGTCCTTCGGCTGCACCGCCATCGGCGCGGTGACCTTGGACGTCGGGTACGGGTAGGTGAGCAGCACCCCGGCACCCAGGCTCTCCGGGGTGAGCTGGCTCTCCACCAGGCGCAGGAAGCGGGCTGCCGAGGAACGCGGCAGGAAGAGGCTCAGCCACGGCTTGGCCTCGAACCAGTGCCCGGCCTCCTTGAGGAAGGCCTCGTAGCCGTCCAGCCGGAAGAGGTAGTCACGCAGCGCGTAGTCCTCGATGTGGGCCTCGGCGCGCAGGTCCTTGAGGCCCTTCAACAGCTTCGCCCGGTCCGGGACGCGTCCGCCGGAGTACGTGGCGACCGCCTCGATCTTGTAGCGCCAGCCCGAGTCGTCCGGCTTGCGGACCATCTCGCCGCCCTGCATCTGGAAGCGGCGGTCGGCGAGGAGGATCTCCGAGTCCTTCATGAAGGCCGTGACGTCGCTGTAGAAGAGGCTGAAGACGGTGGCCCGTTCGGCGGACGGCACCGTCCGCAGCGTCACGCTGACGATGACACCGACCTGACCGCCGCCGGCCAGCGCGGCGCGGAAGAGGTCCGAGCGCCGGTTCTTGGAGGTGGTGACCACCTCGCCGGTTCCGGTCACCACGGTCATCGAGGTCACGGTGTCCGCGATGAGGCCCTCGGAGCCCATGGTGAGCCCGATGCCGCCGACGCTGATCGTGCCGCCCACCGAGAGCGGCAGGTAGTCGGGCAGGGCGGGCAGGGTGCGGCCGCGGGGGAGCAGATGGTCGGTGATCTCCGCCCACGTCGCCCCGGCCTCCACGGTGATGGAGTCGCTCCCGGTCGACAGGATGCGCGCCATACCGCGGGCGTTGACCGATATCCCGCCGGGAACCGCGGCCTGCCCGTAGCAGGAGTGGGACTCCAGGTCGCCGCCGGTGCCGCTGCGGCCGTTGACCGCCAGCTTCAGCCGGTTGGCCCGGGCGTAGCCGATCATCTTGGCGATGTCCTGGACCGAGCCGGGGGTGAGGACCGCCCACGGAACGGTGCCGTTGACGAGCCGGCCGAAGTCGTGGCTGTAGGACCCGAACTGGCTGGTGTCCGTGGTGAGCGTGCCGTCCAGCTGCGGAACGGACACGACGCGGTCGCCGGGACGGCGTGCCGGATCGGCTGCGTGGGCCCAGCTGCCGGTGGTGGCGTTCCAGCCGATCACCGTGGCGGCGGCGCCGACCGTGCCGAGCACTGCTCTTCGGGAAGGGGTGTGCAGGTTCACGGGGAAGGACTCCATGTCTCGTCGGTCACGCGGACGGCTGTCAGGAAGCGGCGGGCGCGGTCGCCCGCAGGTCCTCGCTGGTGCTCAGCAGGTGCTCGGCGGGGTCGAACCGGCTGGTGGCCCGGCGGAAGCGCCAGGTGTAGGTCGGCCAGATGGACGGGTTGCGGCCGTGCTCGTCGAGATACCAGCTGCGGCAGTTCCCGGCGTTCCACACCGTGCCGTCCAGCCGCTGGTCCAGCTTGTCGTTGTAGGCGCGCTGGGCCTCGGGCAGCGCCTCGACGCTGGCCAGGCCGCGCTTGTCCATCGTCTTGAGGGCGTCGAGCAGATAGGCGATCTGAGCCTCGATCATGATCACCTGCGAGGAGTGGCCCAGCGTGGTGTTCGGCCCGAGCAGCATGAAGAGGTTGGGGAAGCCGGCGACGCCCGTACCGCGCAGTGCGCTCATGCCCTCGCTCCAGGCATCCTTGAGGGCGACGCCGTTCCGGCCGAAGACGCGCTCGGCGATCGGGCGGCGTACCGCCTCGAACCCCGTGCCCAGGACGATGGTGTCCACCGGGCGCTCCCGGCCGTCGGCCGTGACCACCGCGTCGGGAGTGACCTTGGCGATGCCGTCGGTGACCAGCTCCACGTTGGGCTGCTGGATCGCCGGGTAGTACGTGTTGGAGAAGAGCAGGCGCTTGCAGGCCATCACGTAGTCCGGGGTGAGCCGGGCCCGCAGCGCCTCGTCCGGCACGCTCTTCTTGAGGTGGTCGGACGCCATCTTCTGCATCTTCCCGGCGACGGCGGGGCGCGCCATCACGAACGCCAGGATCTCCCGGCCCCACATGTTGAAGTTGCGGCGGAAGCGCTGGTAACCGGGGACCGAGGTCAGCAGCTTGGTCTGGAGGGCGCTGTTGGCCTTGTCGTTCTTGGGGCCGATCCAGGGCGGGGTGCGCTGGTAGAGGTCCAGTTGTCCGACCTCCGGCTGGATGGCGGGGACGAACTGGATGGCGGACGCCCCGGTGCCGATGACGGCGACTCGGCGGCCGGTGAGGTCCAGGTCGTGCCGCCACCGCGACGAGTGGAACACCTCGCCCTGGAACTCGGAGAGACCGGGTATGTCCGGGACGGCCGGCTCGCTGAGGTAGCCGGTGCCGGTGACGAGGACCCGGGCGGTGTAGTCACCGCCGGTGGTGGAGATCAGCCACCGTTTGCGCAGGTCGTCCCAGCGTGCCTCGGTCAGCTCGTGCCGGAAGCGGATGCGTGAGCGCACCCCGAACCGGTCGGCGCAGTCGCGCAGGTAGTCGAAGAGTTCCCGCTGCTTGCCGAAGGTGCTCTTCCAGTTCGGGTTGGGCGCGAACGAGAACGAGTAGAGATGCGACATCACATCGCAGGCGCAGCCCGGGTAGGTGTTGTCGCGCCAGGTGCCGCCGACCTCGTCGGCCCGCTCGAAGACAAGGAAGTCGTCGATGCCCTGCTGCATCAGCCGGATCGCGGTGCCGAGCCCGGAGAAGCCGCTGCCGATCACCGCCACCCGCAGGTCGCGGGCCGGGTCCAGGGGTGCCTGAGCCATCCCGGTCACCCCTTACGGGCCAGCGTCAGACGGAAGTTGTTGAAGAAGCGGTCCTCCAGCGTGTAGGCGAAGATGTCCAGGTAACGCTCGAAGCGAGCCACCACCTCCTCGCTCTCCAGCGCCACGGCCTCCTCGCGCCGCTCGGCGAGCAGCACCAGCCAGGCGCGGCAGGCACGGGCGAACGCCTCGCGCTCGTTGACCAGTTCCACCACCTCGAACAGGCCCTCGGCAGCGGCCGCCAGCTCATGCAGGTGCGGGATGTGCATGCCGGCGAACTCGGAACGCTGGAGGAACTTGAGGTCCGCCAGGATCTTCCGGCCGATCGGCTGGGCCTCGGCGGTCATCGTGTGCAGGACGAACCGGCCGTCCGGTACCAGCGCCTCATGGACCTGCTGGAAGAAGAAGCGGTAGCGCTTGGTGCGCTCCTTCGGTGACAGGCTGGAGGGCACGAAGTGTTCCAGCGCGTTGACACAGAACGCAGCGTCGTAGGCGCCTGGAGCGCTGTGCTCCGACCAGCTCTCCACCCGGGTGGTGAGGGCCGGGTTGTCCAGGCCCGCGATGAAGTCGGCCTGGGTGCGGCTCAGGGTCAGACCGACCGCCTCGCGCACGCCGTGCTTCCGCGTCAGCCGGTCCATCAGGGTGCCCCAGCCGCAGCCGATGTCCAGGACCCGGTCCTTGCCCGCGGCGTCCGCGAGCTCGGCGAACGCATCGAGCTTACGCTCCTGTGCCAGGTCCAGGGCTTCGGTGAGGCCCTCGTCCTCCTGCCAGTAACCGCCGCTGTACATCATGCTGGGCCCCAGCAGCAGCCGGTAGAACTCGTTTCCCACCTCGTAGTGGTGGCGGACTGCGTCCACCTCCGGCTCCGCGGTGTGGGAGGCAATCGTCGCCATCCTCGCCCTCTCCTCGCAGCTTCTGCCGACCGGGCGCGAAAGCGCTGGGTCGGCTTTCGGGTTCCGAACCGTGCTGAGAGGGAGCCAAGCGGACCTGTGCAATCGGTCCGCAACAGCAGCGTGTGACCGCCTTGTTGCGGACCGATTGCGAGGAGCGGCTTGCATGCCGTCACGACCGTACGCCGCGTTGAGAGAGGAACAAATCATGGCACTGCCGACTGTCGAGGTTCTCTCGGAGCAGCTCGCCGCCGTCTCCGGAGCCACCGAAGTGACGCCCGACGCGCCGATCCGGCACATCCCGGGTGTGGACTCGCTCGACCTGATGGAGTGGCTGTACAACTTCCAGAACGAGCACCCCGACATCCCCGCCGACGAGTCGCTCTTCGCGGAGCTGGACGACAGCACGACGATGCGGGACGTCTACGCGAAGCTGGTCGACCTGGCGCCGCAGCCGGCCGAGGCCTGAGGCGGGACCATGAGTGGATTCGCCATCGCGGGGTGGGGCAAGGCCCTGCCCGAGCGGGTCGTCACCAGCACGGAACTGGCCGAGCGCTTCGGCGTCGACGAGCACTGGGTCGTCAGCCGTTGCGGTATCCAGGAGCGGCGGGCGGTCGACCCGGGCCAGACGACCGCCTCCCTGGCCGTCGACGCGGGCCGTGCGGCTCTGGCCAAAGCCGGCCTGACCGGTGCCGACATCGCCCACCTGATCGTGGCCACGGCCACACCCGAGCAGCCCTCTCCCGCCACCTCCGCCTTCGTCCACCATGATCTGGGGATCGCCGGCGGGGCGATGGACGTCAACTCCGAATGCGCGGGGTTCGTCTACGGGCTGGTAGCGGCCATGGGCATCCTGCGCATGGACCGTCGTCCGATCCTGCTGATCGGCTCGGACACGCACACCCTGACCGCCAACCCCGCCGACCGGGACCTGTCCATCCTGGTCGGCGACGGAGCGGCCGCTGTGGTCCTCGTACCGGGTCCGGAAGATCCCGTTCTGGCCTGGAACCTGGGCGCCGACGGATCGTGTGCAGATGCACTCAAGGTGCAAGCGGGCGGAAGTCGGATGCCCACAACACCGGAAACGGTCGCCCAGGGGCTCCACTTCGCACAGATCAAGGGCAACGAGATCTACCTCAACGCCGTCCGCTACACCGTGCGCACGGTGCGCGAGACGCTGGAGAGCGCGAAGGTCGCTCCGGCGGAGGTTCATCACGTGATCCCGCACCAGGCGAACATCCGCATCATCAACTCGGTCATGCAGCACTCGGGTCTGCGCCCGGAGTCCCTGATCACCAACCTGGACCGGTACGGAAACACCGCGTCGGCCTCGATCCCGCTGGCCCTCACCGAGGCGCTGGAGGCGGATCGGATCAAGACGGGAGAGCTGGTCCTGCTCGCCGGTTTCGGGGCGGGCATGACCTGGGGTTCGGTCCTGATGCGCTGGGGAGGCGCCACGTGAGCGGAGCACAGAAGGCGGGCAAGCGCCCCGACGCGCCGGTGGCCCTGGTCACCGGCGCGTCGGGCGGCCTCGGACAGGCGCTGGCGGTCGAACTGGACGCACTGGGCTGCCGGGTGGCCGTCCACTACCGCAGCTCGGCCGACCAGGCCCGGGCCGTGAGCGAGAAGCTGACGAACGACTCGGTCGTCGTCGGCGCGGACGTCGGCTCGTGGGAGGAGACACAGCGCCTCTGCCAGGAGGTCGAGCGGACTCTCGGCCCCATCGACGTGGTGGTCAACAACGGAGCCGTCCGCAAGGACGCCCTGATGGCCATGCAGTCCCCGGAGGACTGGCACGAGGTCATCCGCACCAACCTGCTGGGGTCGTTCCACACCAGCCGGGCCGCGCTGCCGTACATGCTGCGGCAGCGCTGGGGCCGGATCATCAACGTCGTCTCGCCCTCGGGCTTCATCGCCACCGCGGGACAGACCGCGTACTCCGCGTCCAAGGCCGGAGTGATGGGGATGACCCGTGCGCTGGCGGCGGAGTGTGGCCGGCGAGGGGTCACGGTCAACGCGCTGTCACCCGGGTTCATGATCACGGGCATGACCGATCAGCTGCCGGAGAGCATCGTGTCGGACATGGCGCGCAAGGCTCCGGTCCCGCGGTTCGTCACCGTCGAGGAGGTCGCCCGAAGCGTCTCCCTCTTCCTCGACCAGGACTGCATGACCGGGCAGGTGATCAGCATCGACAGCGGTGTCTCCATCATGTGAGCCGTTGCACGGCAGTGGGGAGGGACACGATCGCGTGTCCCTCCCCACTGCCGTGCGGGGCTCAGCTCAGCCGGTGGGCTGACATCGTTTCCCACTCAGCCCGCGGGGCCACCGGAAGACGGTTCCGGTCCAGCAGGCCGAGGTAGGCGGCCTCGCTCTCGGGGCTGGGGTCGCAGCCCAGCTCCTCCGCCAGCACGGCGCGCAACTGCTGGTATATCCGCAGGGCTTCGGCCCTGTTGCCGGCCAAGCGGTGGGCTGTCATCTGGCAGCGGTAGGCGCTCTCGCGGAACGGGGCCTGGCGCACCGCCTCCGCGGCGTAGCGCAGGGCGTGGTGGGTGTCGCCGAGAGCGGACGAGGAACTGCTCGCGGTCTCCAGGGCCGAGACCCGCAGGTCCTTGAGGTGGCGCCGTACGGACTCCACCCACTCGCCCTCGTGGGAGGCGAGAAAGGGACCCCGCAGCAGGGGTACCGCGGTGGCGGCAAGCCGCTGCGCGGTGCTGTGGTCGCCCTCGCGGTGGGCGGCGGCTGCGGTGAACGCTGCCTGCTCGGCGCGCTCCACGTCCAGCTGCGCGTCCTCCGGCAGGTGCAGCAGATAGCGTCCCCCGCGAGCTATGACCGACGGTTCGGCGCCCTCCCCTTCCGAGAGGGAGGTTCTGAGGCGGCTGATGACACTGCGTAAAGCCGAAGCCCACGTGCTGGGCAGACCATCCGGCCATATGGTGTCGGCAAGTTGCTCGCGGCCTATGCCAGAAGGGCGTTCCAGGCAGAGCCGGGCCAGGGCTATCTGCGCCTGATGGCTGGCCAGCACCCGCGGGGCCTCGGATTCATGTTCGATGGAGACGAGGCCGATAAGCCTGATGAGCACGATCGATCCCCCCAGTGGAAGGTTGAGTCGACTTCCCCGGCGGCATGGGTGACGGAAGTCGACTGTCCGGCAGTGCGTGCGGTTCCGTACGTGGCCCAGCGTGTGGCTCGTGCGTCGGGTGAGCCGCGGTGGGGATCCCGTGGGAGGTCTGCGGTGATCCGGCAGGAGCTTGGTCAATTCTTCTCCATGGCTGGGTAAACAGCATTCTCGTTTAAAAAGGGTGTATGTCAACTACCTCGTTAAGTTGCATCAGTTAACGCCCGGTGAATCGGAAGCCTGATGCGTGCAAATCCTTCGACGCCTGTTTGATCTTGCTCCCGTGTTGCGTCTCGATTGCGAGCGGCCCGTTGAATTCGAGGCGCATCAGATTCGTTGCACCTGTGTGCAATGGCAGTCACAAAGGAGAGGACGGCCGATGGCATTCGCAGCGTGGGGGAGAATCGCGCCCAAACTGGAGGCGACAGGACGGCGCGTGGCGTCGCTGGAGTGGGAGCCCGAGCGCCGCAACAGCTTCGTCCCCTACACCGCCGAGCGCGACACGGCCTACGTCGACCTCGACGGCCGGCGGCTGCTGATGATGTCCGGCTACAGCTACCTGGGCCTCGCCGGGGACGAGCGCGTGGTCGCCGCGGCCCAGGCCGCCGCGGCCCGTTACGGCACCGGTAACCACGGAGTACGCGCCCTGGCCGGGTCCATCCCGCTCCACGAGGAGCTGGAGGCCGAGGTCGCCACCGTCGCCGAGCGGGAGGCCGCCATCGTCTTCGGTTCCGGCTACGCCGCCAACGTGGGAACGATCGGAGCCCTGGTCGGCCCCGGCGACACCGTCTTCGTCGACAAGTACGCCCACGCCAGCATCGTCGACGGCTGCCGCCTCAGCGGGGCGACCGTGGTCCGCTTCCGGCACAACGACACCGACCACCTGGCCCGCCGCATGGAGGCCGCCGCCCCCGGCGGAGTCCGCCTGGTCATCGTCGACAGCGTTTACTCCATGGACGGTGACATCGCGCCGCTGCCCCGGCTGCGCGAGGTGTGCGACGTCCACGAGGCGCTCCTGATGACCGACGAGGCCCACGCCCTCGGCGTCATCGGCCGCACCGGCCTGGGCGTGGAGGAGCACTTCGACCGGCGGGTACGGGTGGACGTCAAGCTCGGCACCCTGTCCAAGGCCATCCCCTCCATGGGCGGCTGGGTCGCGGGACCGGCCGAGCTGATCGGACATCTTCGTTACGCCGCGAGGCCGTTCCTCTTCTCCGCCGCCCTCGCGCCGGCCTCGGCGGGCGCCGCCCTGGAGGCGCTGCGCGTGCTGCGCGCCGAGCCGGAGCGCGTCACCCGGATCCAGGGGCACGGCACCCGGTTCCGGGAGCTGGTGAGCGCGGGCGGCATGCGGACCGGCGACAGCGAGACGGCCGTCGTCCCGCTCATCGCCGGCAGCGACGAGTCGGCCTACGACCTGGCCACCACCGCTCGCCGCCTGGGCGTGATCGGGCTGCCCGTGGTGACCCCCGCCGTACCGCGCGACCTTGCGCGGCTGCGGATCGCCGTCACCGCACGGCACACGGACGCGGACGTGGAACTCGCCGCGGAGGCGTTCCTCAAGGCCGCCGGGGAGTGCGGACTCCTGGCGGGCTGACCCCGCCCGACGCCGTCGCACAACGACCCCCAGCACAGCACCCTCGCCCACGGCCGACGGCCGGTCACCGGAACGGGAAGGAACCACACGACCATGCGCACCACAGCCGAACGCGTCGCCCGGCCGGACATCGCTATCAGCGGGATCGGCGCCGTCACTCCCGCCGGGCACACCACCGGGGAACTGTGGACAGCGGTGTCGGCCGGCCGGTCCCTCGCGGTCGACCTCACCCACTTCGACACCACCGGCCACCGCATCAGGATCGGCTGCCGGGTCCCCGAACTCACCGGCCACGGTCTGCCCTGGCAGGAGGCGCTGGCCACCAAGGCCGCCCGGCGGCTCGACCCCTTCGCCCGCTTCGGGCTCGCCGCGGCGCTGGCCGCCCACGCCGACGCCGGGCTGCCGCAGGCGCCCGCCGCCCGCTGCGCCATCGTCGTCGGCAACGCCGTCGGAGGGCGCAGCACCAGCGATGCCGAGTCCGTCAACTTCGCGACGAGGGGGCCCGGCGGGGTCCGTCCGCTGATGCCCCTGATGACGATGCCGAACGCGGCCGCCGCCCAGATAGCCCTCCAACTGGGCTGGCACGGGCCGGCGCTGACCATCTCCACCACCTGCGCCAGCGGAGCCGATGCCATCGGGATCGGCGCGGGCATGCTCCGCGACCACCGTGCCGACGTGGTGATCGCGGGAGGCTGCGAGGCGACCCTCACGCCGATCACTCTCGCGGGGTTCGGCAACCTCAACGCCGCCTCCCTCCGCACCGAGGCGGCCACCGCGTGCCGGCCCTTCGACGAGAGCCGGGACGGCTTCGTGATGGGCGAGGGCGCCGCCTTCGTGGTGCTGGAACGGGCAGCCGACGTACGCGCCCGGGGCGCCCGGGCGCACGGCCTGGTCGCCGGATACGCCGCAACCTCGGACGCCCACCACCTCTCGGCCCCGCACCCCGACGGCGCGTACGCCGCCGAGGCCATGGCCGGTGCGCTCGCCGACGCCGGTCTCGTCCCCTCGGACATCGCCCACGTCAACGCCCACGGCACCGCGACCGTGCACAACGACCGCGCCGAAGCCACGGCCCTGGCCAAGGTCTTCGGACCGGACGGGCCGCCGGTCACCGCCAGCAAGGGCGTGCTGGGCCACCTGATCGGGGCGGCCGGAGCCGTCGAACTCGTGGTCGCCGTGCTGTCGATGAACGCCGGAGCGGTGCCGCCCACCGCCAACCACACACGAACGGAACCAGAGATGGAGATCGACGTGGTCCACGGCACCCCGCGACCTGTCCACATCGGGCCCGCGCTGACCAACTCCTTCGGCTTCGGCGGCCACAACAGCAGCCTGGTGGTGGCCCCCGCATGACGACCCTGCCCGACTCCGCACTCGATCCGTCCGCACCGTCCCTCGACGCGGACGCCGCCCTCCGCTACCGGACCGTCACCCGCCGGGCGCTGAGCCGTCCGGCACCCGGCCGGGCCGTGGCGGGTCCTCTCGCCGCCTTCGTCCTCACCCACCCGCTCGCCGAGCGCACGGTCGCCGACCTCGCCGCCGGCCACGGCCCCTACTCCCTGGTCCACCTCGCCCAGGAGATCGAACTGCACCACCCACCGCGCCCCGGCGCCCCGCTCGACGCGACCGCCGAACTGGACGCCGTACGCGTCGAGCCCAAGGGCACCCGGCTCGTCCTGACCACCACGCTCGCCGACCGGGCGACCGGCGCCGAACAGGCGCGGCTCACCGCCCACATCCTGCTCGTCGGCATCCGGGCGGCCGAACCGCGCGGGACTCTCGTACCCATGGCCGCGGTGAGGCAGGAGACGCCGGGCGCCACGCTCAGCAGCGACCTCGGGATCGACCGGGAGTGGATCGCCGACTACGGCCACGCGGCCGGAGACCTCAACCCCGTCCATCTCGACACCGAGACCGCCCGGTCAGCGGGGTTCGAGGATGTCATCGCCCACGGTATGAGCCTCGTGGCACTCGCCGTGGAGGAGGCCGCCGAGCGGTACGCGGACGGAGACGTCGACCGGGTCCGGGCCATCGGTGCGCGCTTCGCCCGCCCGGTCCTGCCCGGCGAGGGGACGTCCCTCGACCTCACGCCCGTCGCCGACGGGGACACCGTCGTGTTCACCGTACGGTCACGGGGTGCCGTCGCCGTCAAGGGCGGCTGGCTCCGGCTGGCCCCGGCGACGGGAGCGGGCCGATGACCGGTATCCGGCGGCACGGCGAGATGGCCGACTCCGTTCTCCGCTGGGCCGACAAGACTCCGGACGCCCCCGCCCTGTGGTGGAACGGCACCCCCACCAGCTACCGGGAACTGGCCGACGCGACCACGGACGCCCGCGCCCGGCTCGCCGGACAGGTCCCCGCCGGCGCCACGGTGGCCGTCCTCGACGACAAGTCGCCCGGCACCATCGCCACCGTCCTGGCCTGCCTGGCCACGGGACGTCCCGCGCTGTTGCCCTCGCCCACCCTGCCGCCCGACCAGGTCGCGGCCGTGATGGCCGAGGCGCACTGCCGGTACGCGCTCACCGGGCCGGCCGTCACGGTGACGGCCCCGGCGCACGGCGGACATGGCGGGGGAGCGGTACCGCGGGGAACCGCACTCGTGCTCACCACTTCCGGTTCCACCGGCGTCCCCAAGGCCGTCCCTCTCCCGCACCGGGCCGTGGACGCCTTCACCGACTGGGCCGCGGACGCCTTCGGCATCGCCGAGTCCACCCCTGTACTCAACTACGCGCCACTCAACTTCGACCTCTGCCTGCTGGACGTCTGGACCACTCTCGCCCACGGCGGACAGGTGGTCCTGGTGGCCCCGTCGACAGCGGCGAGCGGCCGGGGACTGCTCCGCCTGCTGCGCACCCACCGCGTCGAGGTGGTCCAGGCGGTCCCTCTCTTCTACGCTCTGATCGGCGCGCAGGTCCGGGTGGAGAGCTGCGGCCCCCTGGAATCCGTCCGGCACGCGGCGTTCACCGGTGACGTGATGCCCGAGCAGGCGCTCGCCGATCTCGCGGACCTGGCGCCCGGCGCCCGGCTGCACAACATCTACGGCTGCACCGAGACCAACGACAGCCTGATCCACGAGGTCGACCGGAGCCTCCCGCAGTCCGCCCCGATGCCGCTGGGCCGCCCGCTCCCGGGCGTACGCCTGAGACTGCGGGACACCGAAGGGCGGGTGCTGGACGGGCCGGCGAGCGGCGAACTGGAGGTCTCCACGCCCTTCCAGAGCACCGGGTACGCCGATCCGAGCCGAGCCGCCGAGAAGTTCGTCCTGGAGGCGGCGGCGGACGGCGGCCCGTGCACCCGGTGGTTCCGCACCGGGGACCTGGTCGCGAGGGACGCCGACGGCACCCTCAGGCTCATCGGCCGTCTGGACCACCAGGTCAAGATCCGAGGCGTCGCCGTCAACACCGGCGAGGTCGAACAGGTGCTGCTGGAACACCCCGAGGTGCTGGAGGCCGGGGTGACCACCGTGCCCGACCCGGTCGAGGGCCGTCGCCTGATCGCCGTCGTACGGCTGGCGGACGCCTCCACCGCCACCAGCCTCGACCTCAAGCGGCACTGCACCGCCCGGCTGGCCCGCGGCTGGGTGCCCGGTCTCCTCACGCCCGTGACCGAGCCCCTCCCGCGCACCAGCACCGGCAAGGTGGACCGCCGCCTGATCGCGCGGACCGTGGCAACACCCGCCGCCACCGCGTCCTGACCTGTCTCCGCACACCCCGGCAGTCGTCGGCGCGTCCCGCGCTGTCCGAGGCCCCTTCACGAACAACCCGCCAAGGAGCATTCCGTGAGCAACGCCGACCAGATCAGCGAGTACATCGTCCGGGAGTTCCTTCCCGATCTCACCCCCTCCCAACTCCCGCCCGACCTGGACCTCCTGGCCGACGGGGCGATCGACAGCCTCGGCGTCCTCAAGCTGATCGCCTGGGTCGAGCACCACTTCCGGCTGGCGGTCGGCGACACCGACCTCGACCCCGAGAACTTCCGCAGCGTCAACGCCATCGACGCCTACGTCGCGCGCTCCCAGAGCATCGCTGCCACGGGGGGCTGAGCCGTGCACCCGGCTCTCGTCCCGGTGGTCGACCGGCGCGCCCCGGCCGGCCCCGAGCAGTGGGACGCGCTGTGGCAGGCGCTGGCCGACGGCGCGCTGGACCGCGGTGACGCGCTGGCGCTCCTCGCCTCGCTCACCGCGGCCCTGCCCGAGGAGGACAGCCTGCTCGCCATGGTCGACGCGCTGGACCGGCGGCGGCCGGCGCGGCCCGCGACGCCGTGGGCCGGCACCGTCAACGTGGTGGGCACCGGCGGCGGACCGCCCACCGTGAACCTGTCCACCGGCGCCGCGCTGGTCGCCGCCGCCTGCGGGGTCCGGGTCGTCAAGTCCGGCTCCCGCGCCCATACCGCGCGTACCGGTTCGATCGACCTCCTGGACCGGCTGGGCGCCCCGTTCGCCACCTCGTTCGACCAGGCATCCCGTCACCTGGACACCCACGGCATCGCCTTCACCGGACCGTTCGTCTACCCGGTCCAACTGGCCAGGCTCGCCCTGCTGGCCGTGCCGACGCCGATGCGGGTGTTCGGCCGCTTCCTCAACACCCTGGGCCCGTTCCTCGCGGCGGTCCCGGTCTCCGCGCAGGTCACCGGCGTCAGCGGAGGCCGGGTCCCGCCCGCCCTGCGGGCCCTCGCGTCCCGGCCCGGCAGCCCGGTCACGTGGCTGGTCACCAACCCGCTGGGCGCCGACGAACTGCTCAGCATGTGCGACAACACGATCCACCTCCCCGACGGCGGTACATGCACGCTCCGCGCGGGCGAACTCGTCCCCGCCGGCGGAACCCCCGACGATCTGGCGCCCGTCCCCCGGGAGGCTGCCGCCGAGCACTTCCGCTCCGTTCTCACCGGCCGCGCGGGCGGGCCCCTGCGCGCCACCCTGCAACTCAACGCGGCGGCGCTCGCCCTGGCCTCCGGACACCGCGACGACTGGGCGAAGGCAGTCGCCGAGGCGGGCGCGGCGCTCGACGACGGGGCGGCGCTCGACCTGGTGGAGCGGCTGAGGGGGGCGGACCGTGCCGGCTGACTTCTTCGCCGGGGCCCGTGCGCGGGAGGAACTCGGCCTGGCCGTCTTCCTCAACGCGGGCGACCCGCCGCTGCCCGTCCTCACCGACCTCGTCGCCCTGCTGGACGCATCGGGCGTCGACTGCCTCGAACTGGCCGTTCCCTTCCCCGACTCACCCACCGACGGGCCCGTGGTGCGCCGCTCCGCCGGCCGGGGCCTGGCCCGGGGCACAGGCCTGCGCGAGACCCTGGACTTCGTCGCCGCCGTACGACCGGGGCTGAAGCGGCTGCGGATCGCGGTGCTGGCGGACTGGAGCCACAGCCTGCGCACCGCCGCGCCCGCCGAGTACGCCCGCGCCGTCGCGGACAGCGGCGCCGACGCCCTGCTGGCCCACGGCCTGCCGCCCCGGCTGCGGCAGGCCCACCACGAGGCGCTGCGCGCGGCGGACCTGCCCGAGGTCACCACCTGCTACCCGGCCAGTTCACCGGCCACCGTCGCCGAGGCGGCGGCCCACGCCTCCGGATACCTCTACCTGGTCGCGCGCTACGGGCGCAGCGGCGCCGGAACGCCCGACGGCGGCCACGCCGTTCTGGCGCCGTTCGTCGCCTCCCTGCGCGACCTCACCGTCTCCCCGATAGCCGTCGGCTTCGGGGTGTCCACCGCCGAGGATCTCCTCTCCGTCGCCCGCAGCGGCGCGGACGCGGCGATCGTCGGCTCCGCCGGAGTTGCCGCGCTGGAACGGGCACTGGAGGCCGGGTCCGACCCGGTCGACGGCTACCGCTCCTTCCTCGCCGACCTCGGCCGTCCCCTCTCCACCCGTCCGAAGGAGGACACCCGTGCTCATCCGTAACATCGAGACCGTCAAGACCGTCGACTGGGGCAACGGACTCAGCCGCAGATTCATCCTGGACGCCGACGGCCTGGGCTACAGCGTCACCGACACCACGGTGCGGGCGGGGACCAAGTCCCGCCTGGAGTACCGCAACCACCTGGAGACCTGCTACTGCATCGAGGGCTCCGGCGAGGTGGTGGAACTCGACGGCACCAGTCATCCGCTGACTCCGGGCGTCCTCTACTCGCTCGACAACAACGACCCGCACTTCCTGATCGCCTCGCCGCACGAGGACCTGCGTCTGGTCTGCGTCTTCGCCCCGGCGCTCCGAGGCGACGAGGTGCACAGCCTGGCCGAGGGCGTCTCCTCGGCCTACTAGGCCGGACCGCCGCTCACCCGACGGGCGCCTGAACCGCGGGCGCCCGCCGACCTGAGGACGGGACACCGCCGTCACCTCCCCGCCCGCCATCGACCGAGGCCACCCGCACGGCCCGTACGGAAGGTCCGCCATGAGGAACCGCGACGCAGACCAGCAGGCGCTCTGCGCAGGCATGGCCCAGTGGGGCAAGATCCTGAGCGAGGGGCATATCGACGCGGACGCCCGGTCCGCCTTCGAACCCGGCCGCTGGCGGTCTCTGGCCGACAGCGGCGTCCTCGGACTGCCGTTCCCCCAACAGTGGGGCGGTGCGGGCCAGTCCCTCCTCACCACCCTGCACGTCCTGGAGACCCTCGGCGAGAGTTGCCGGGAGTCGGGTCTGAACTTCTGCGCCACCACGTCGATGGCCAGCACCGGCGTACCCCTCACCGCCTTCGGCAGCGACGCCTTGCGCGAGCGGTATCTGCCCGGCATCTGCTCGGGCGAGCTGATCGGCGCGCATGCCATCACCGAACCCGACAGCGGCTCCGACGCCATGGCCATGACCACCCGTGCCGAGCGCGACGGCACGCACTACGTCCTCACCGGCAGCAAGGCCTTCGTCAGCAACGGACCCATCGCCGACGTCTTCGTCGTCTACGCGCGTACCCGCCCCGAGGGCGGGCCGCTCGGGACCACCGCCTTCCTCGTCGACCGGGACACCCCCGGGCTCTCCGTCGGCGGGCCCACCGCCAAGATGGGCCTGCGTACCGCCCCGTTGTCCACCCTCCACCTCGACGGCTGCCGGATACCCGCCGACCGGGTGCTGGGCCGGTCCGGTGGCGGACTGCTCGTCCTGGACCATGTGATGAAGCGCGAGATCCTGTTCGGATTCACCGTCCAGCTCGGCGAGATGCGCCACCGGCTGGAGCGCACCGTCGCCTACGCCCGGGAACGCCGGGCCTTCGGCCATCCCATCGGTGACTACCAGGCGGTGTCGCACCGCGTCGTCGACATGAAGATACGCACCGAGACCGCCGCCAAGTGGCTCTACGACACCGCCGAGCGGCTCGCCGCGGGCGAGGACGTCACCGCTGACCTCGCCATGACGAAGATCCTCGCCAGCGAGGCCGCACTGGCCACCAGCCTCTCGGCGGTCCGCGTCTTCGGCGGCGCGGGCTACCTCACCGAGGTCGGACTGGAGAAGGAGGTACGTGCCGCGGTCGCGGGCACCCTGTACTCCGGCACCAACGACATCCAGTACAACCACGTCGCCTCGACCCTGGGGCTGGGCGGATGAGCGCCCCGGCCGGAGCGCGCCGGCCGCTGCTCAAGGTGTGCGGGGCCACCTCTCCCGAGGAGGCCGCCGCCGTGGCACCACGGGCCGATCTCGTCGGCCTCTGGTACGGGGTGGAGAACGGGGCCCGTGACCTGACCCGCACCCGGCTCACGGCCGTGGCCGACGCCGTCCGCACGGCGGGCCGGGCCGAGCCGGTGCTCGTCACCTTCCTGCACGACGCCGAACAGATCTCCGCTGCCGCCCGCGCCGCCGGGGTGAGCTGGATCCAGCTCCACGCCTACCAGCCGCCGGCGGCCGTGGCGGCCCTGCGCAGGGCGATGCCCGACGCGGTGCTGGTCAAGGCCGTGCACGTGCTCGACGGGGTGTGCGTCGAGCGGCCCTTCCTCTCGGCGTACGCCCGCGCCGGGGCGGACCTGTTCCTCGTCGACACGGCGACCCGGGGCGGGGCGGTCGGCAGCACCGGCCACCGCGTGCCGGCGGCGGCGCTGGAGTCGCTGCTCCCCGCCCTTCCCCGGCCGTTCGTCCTGGCGGGCGGCCTCGGCGAGGCCGATGCGCCGGGCCGGGCCTTCGCCGCTCATCCCGGCTACCGGGGCGTCGACATCGACAACGCCGCCCGTACCGACGGCGGCCCTCTCGACCCGGTCCGGGTCGCCGCCCTGGACCGCGCCTGGACCGGCACTTCCGCGGCCGCGCCCTGAAGCCTCCCGTCCCGTGAGAGAAGCCCGACACCCCGTGAGGAAAGCCCGATGACGCAGTCCTTCCTCTCCGCGCTCCTCGGCGCGGAGCGCCCCGTGATCATGGAAGTGAAGTCCCGCGACGCACACGGCGCCGACCTGCTGCGGGGCCGCCTTCCCGGCGATGTCGCCGCCGCCTACCAGCAGGCGGGAGCCCCGTGCGTGTCCGTCGTGACCGGCCGGTGGTTCGGTGGGTCGGCCGCCATGCTGCACGAGGTGACCGCCCGCGTGGACGTCCCGGTCCTGCTCAAGGACTTCGTGACGCGTCGCGACCAGATCACCGCCGCCGCCCACGCGGGCGTCTCGGCGGTTCTGCTGACCGCGGCGCTGCTGCCCCGGGAGTCCCTGCACGACCTGGCCCGCCAGTGCCAGGCGCACGGGCTGACTCCGTTCGTGGAGATCACAGACGCCGAGGAGGCGATCGGTCTGCCGAACCCGCGGGACTGCGTCGTCGCGGTCAACAACAAGGACATCACCGCACGCGAGCGGGACGCCGGGGACCTGGACCGCAGCCGCGCGCTGCTCCCCGCCGTACGGGCCGCGGGCACGCTCTGTCCCGTCAGCGCCAGTGCGGTGAGCAGCCCGGCCACCGCGGCCGGTCTGCTGGCCGAGGGCTACCGGGGCCTGCTCATCGGGACCTCACTGCTGCGTGCCCCGAGCGTCGAGGCCTGGCTGGCCGAGTTCGACACCCACCGCGCGGCGAGCACCGGGAAGACCGGGCACGTCGTGGTACCGCTGACCGTCGAGGCACCACCGGTGCTGCCGCACCCCGCCCCCGTGCCCGGCACGGTGGCCGGCGGGACGGTGCCCCCGGCCACTCCCGCCGGCGAGGCCGAGGGCGTGCCCGCGTGAGTGCCGCTCCGACGGGGCCGGTGGCCACGGCGGACGTCGCCCCGGCCGGGCACGCCAGCGCCCCGGCCGGGGTCGAGCAGATCGTGCTGGGCCACGGCCGATGCCGCCTCGGCGCCTGGCGGGCCGCACCGGCCTCCGGGGCGACCAGGTCCGTGCTCGTAGCTGTTCACGGCCGGGCCATGTCACCCGGATACTTCGCCGGTCCGGTCGCCCCGCACACCTCGCTGCTCGCTCTCGCCACCTCGCTGGGTCACACCGTCCTCGCGGTGGAACGGCCCGGCTACGGCCTGTCCCGGGCCGCTCTCCCGCACGGTCTCCCCCTCGCCGAACAGGCCGGGCTGCTGCGCCGAGCGCTCGCCGACTATGCCGACCATCACCCGGTCGGGGCCGGCTTCTTCCTGCTCGGGCACTCCGACGGCGGCAAGACCGCCCTGCACCTGGCAGGGGAGTCCTGGAGTGGTGCGACCCCCCTCGACCGGTTGCTCGGACTCGACCTCAACGGCTGTGGCTGGCACTACGCACCGGCAGCCGCCCATTTCCCGGACACGCTGGCAGGTGGGGCGGGAGAGCTCAACTGGGGTCCGCTGCGCCTCTATCCGGGCGGAACCTTCCGGGCCAGCCGCGCCCTGCTCCGCGAGGTTCCGGCGGCGGAGGAGGCGGAGACGGGGCGGTGGCCCGCCCGGTTCCCCGCTGCCGCCGCCCGGGTGCGCTGCCCGGTGCGGCTCACCTTCGGCGCGTACGAGGGCTGGTGGCGCCTGGACCGGGACGAACTGGCGGCGGTGGCCGCCAGTTTCACGGGCACGCACCGCCCGGCCGTCGAACGCCTGCCGGAGGCCGGACACAACCTCAGCCTCGGACTGGCCGCCCCGCTCTACCACGCACGGGCGCTGGCGTTTCTCGAAGAGTGTCTGGCGGCCTCCTCCGACGGCCCGGGGTGACGCGCGCGTATGCGCGTGAGCGTGTGAGGTATGGACCTTTGGCCCCTGAACCTGCTGGGATGATCGCGCGCCGTGCGCACGCTGCGTCTCGCGGCGCGCACCGCGCGCAACCGCCCGGGAGAGTCCATCCGATCGACAGGACTGCGACATGAGCCACTACCCTCCCCACGCCGCCCCCTACCCGACGGGCCCGGCCCGGCCCGGCGGCCGTCCGCCCGGCGGCGACCGGATCACCGCGCCGCTCCTCGTGGCATCGGTGCTCTGCACGGGGCTGATGGCGGGGTTGTTCTTCGCCTATGACATCTCCGTCATGCCGGGTCTGGCCGAGCTGGACGACACCGCCTACGCGGCGGCCATGCAGCGGTTCAACGCGGCGATCGACGGCAGCGCGCTGTTCGGCCTGGTCTTCCTCGCCACGCTTGGCCTCACGGTCGCCGCCGCGATCGTGGCCTTCCGCCGCAAGCGCCGCGCGGTGGCCCTGCCGCTGGCCGTCGCGGCAGCCTGCTATCTGCTGGTGCTCGTCGTCACCGTCGCGGTCAGCCTTCCTCTCAACGCGGACCTCGCGGCGCTCGGTGACCCCGCGTCCGCCCAGGACGTCCACGCGGTGATCGACGATTTCAAAGCGGTATGGGTGCCGGTGAACGTATTCCGGACCCTTTTCTGCGTCCTGAGTCTGGGCGCTCTCTGTGCCGCTCTGCTCCGGTACGGAAAGCCGGAAACCCCGTCGGCGCTCGGATAACGGGGAAGCCGAGTAATCGCTTCACCTTTTCCCTTGCATACGCGCACCATATTCACATCCACTCCGGTGGATTTGCTTTCGCACAGCATGATTCCTCTGTTCGTTCGGTGCAGGGGAATCACCTGTGTGTGCCACGCACCCCTTTTCTCCACCCCGCTCGGCGCGGCGGGGTCCCCGTCCCGCCCCCGGCTGTTACCGGCCCGGAGAGATGTGGGAGCGTGTGAACGGTGAGTGACAAGCCGACGGAATCCATGCAGTACCGCTTCGACGGGCCCGAGGACGCCCCGGTCCTGGTCATCGGGCCCTCGCTCGGCACGACGTGGCACATGTGGGATCGCCAGATACCCGAGCTGTCCCAGCACTGGCGGGTCTTCCGCTACGACCTGCCCGGCCACGGCGGCGCGCCCGCCCACGCCGCCGTCTCCGTCGCCGAGCTGGGCGACCGGTTGCTCGCGACCCTGGACGGCCTCGGCGTCCAGCGCTTCGGCTACGCGGGCTGCTCGATCGGCGGGGCGGTCGGCGCGGACCTGGCCCTGCGTCACCCGCACCGGGTGGCCTCGCTGGCGCTCGTCGCCTCCTCGCCCCGGTTCGGCACGGCCGACGAGTTCCGCCAGCGCGGCGTGATCGTCCGCACCAACGGCCTGGAGCCGATGGCCCGCACCGCGCCCGAGCGCTGGTTCACCCCCGGCTTCGCCGCGGCCCAGCCCGCCATCGTGGAATGGGCCGTGCAGATGGTCCGCACCACCGACCCCGGCTGCTACATCGCCGCCTGCGAGGCCCTCGCGGCGTTCGACATCCGTGGAGCGCTGGGCCGGATCGGCGTCCCCACCCTCGTGCTGGTCGGGGCGGAGGACCAGGTCACCGGGCCCGCCGAGGCCCGCACACTGGTCGCCGGGATACCGGACGCCCGCCTCGCGCTCGTCCCGGGCGCCTCCCACCTCGCGCCCGTCGAGCAGCCCGCCGCCGTCAGCGACCTGCTGCTGATGCACTTCTCCACCGCCTGGCAGCAGGACACCTCGGCCGCGATCCCCGTACTGCCCCACATCGCCGCGCCCGCCGCCCCCAGCACGCCGTTCGTCCCCGTGGCCGAGATCGCCCCGGCCGCCGCCACGCCCGACGCCGTCGCGCCGACCCCGGACGACCGGTACGAGCAGGGCACGAAGGTGCGCCGCGAAGTGCTGGGTGACGCCCATGTCGACGCGGTGAACGACACGGCCGACGTCTTCACCGAGGACTTCCAGGAGCTGGTCACCCGGTACGCCTGGGGCGAGGTCTGGAGCCGCGACGGCCTCGACCGCCGCACCCGCAGCGTCATCACGCTCACCGCGCTCGTCACCTCCGGCCACCTGGAGGGCCTGGCCGCGCACACCCGGGCCGCCCTGCGCAACGGTCTGACGCCCGCCGAGATCAAGGAAGTTCTCCTCCAGACCGCCGTCTACTGCGGCATCCCGGCCGCCGGAGCCGCCTTCGCTCTGGCGCAGAAGGTGATCCAGGAGGAAACCACGCCGCCCGCGTAGCAGGATGGGGCCATGAACGCATCGCCCGGGGTACTCACCCTCACCAAGAAGACCCACTCCTGCGTCCGGATCGAGAAGGAGGGGCGCGTCCTGGTCATCGACCCCGGGGGCTTCTCCGAGGACGACGCGGCGCTCGGCGCGGACGTCATGCTGGTGACGCACGAGCACCCGGACCACTTCAACGAGGCGCGGCTGCGCGCGGGTCTGGAGGCGAACCCGGCGGCCGAGATCTGGACGCTGCGCAGCGTCGCCGAGCAGCTCTCGGCCGCCTTCCCGGGCCGGGTGCACACCGTGGGCGACGGGGACGCGTTCTCCGCCGCCGGATTCGACGTCACCGTGCACGGCGAGCTGCACGCGGTGATCCACCCGGACATCCCGAGGATCACCAACGTCGGCTTCCTCGTGGACGGTTCGGTCTTCCACCCCGGCGACGCGCTCACCGTTCCCGAGCGCCCCGTGGACACGCTGCTGCTGCCGGTGATGGCCCCCTGGAGCAAGATCTCCGAGGTCATCGACTACGTACGCGAGGTGAAGCCGCGGCGCGCCATCGACGTCCACGACGCTCTGCTGACCGATCTGGCCCGCCCCGTCTACGACAACCAGATCGGGGCCCTGGGCGGCGCGGACCACGGCCGGCTGGCCCCGGGCGGCACCACCGAGCTGTGAGCCCGGCGGCCGCTGTCAGTGGGAGCGGCTAGGTTGGCTGCCATGCGCATCGCCACCTATAACGTCAATTCGATCACCGCCCGGCTGCCGAGGCTTCTGGCCTGGCTGGAGAGCAGCGGCACCGATGTGCTGTGCATCCAGGAGACCAAGTGCACGGCGGAGCAGTTCCCCGCCGAAGCCCTGCGCGAGGCGGGGTACGAGTCCGCCGTCAACGCCACGGGCCGGTGGAACGGGGTCGCGCTGCTCTCCCGCGTGGGTCTCACCGACGTCGTCACCGGGCTGCCCGGCGGCCCGGAGTACGACGGCGTGCAGGAGCCCCGCGCGATCTCGGCGACCTGCGGCCCGCTGCGCCTCTGGTCGGTGTACGTGCCCAACGGCCGCGAGGTCGAGCACGAGCACTACGCCTACAAGCTGCGCTGGCTGGAGGCCCTGCGGAAGGCCGTGGCGGCGGACGCCGCGGGGGCCCTGCCCTTCGCGGTCCTGGGTGACTTCAATGTGGCCCCGACCGACGAGGACGTCTGGGACCCGGCACTGTTCGAGGGTGCCACGCATGTGACGCCCGCCGAGCGCGCCGCCCTCGCGGCCCTGGAGGCGGAGGGCCTGAGCGAGGTCCACCCCCGCCCCCTCAAGTACGACCGCGCCTACACCTTCTGGGACTACCGCGAGCTGCGGTTCCCCAAGAACAAGGGCATGCGGATCGACCTGACCTTCGGCAACGCACCGTTCACCGCCGCCGTCAAGGACAGTTACGTCGACCGTGAGGAGCGCAAGGGCAAGGGCGCGTCCGACCACGCCCCGGTGGTCGTCGACCTCGACCTCTGAGCAGGGGCGGACGGAGGCGGGCGAGGGGCCGCGCAGCACGTGACAACCCAAGGTTGACACCCGCTGAGTGTCAACCTACGGTTGTCACATGACGCAGCCTCTTCCCGTCACCCCTTCGGTACGCCTCGACGATCTGATCGAGGCCATCAAGAAGACCAACGACGACGCCCTGGAGCAGCTCTCCGGCGCGGTCCTCGCCGCCGACCACCTCGGAGACGTGGCCGACCACCTCATCGGCCACTTCGTGGACCAGGCCCGCCGCTCCGGCGCCTCCTGGACCGACATCGGCCGCAGCATGGGGGTCACCCGCCAGGCCGCCCAGAAGCGCTTCGTGCCCAAGAGGGGCGAGGGCTCATCGGACCTGGATCCGAACGAGGGCTTCAACCGCTTCACCCCGCGCGCCCGCAACGTGGTGGTCGCCTCCCACAACGAGGCCCAGGCCGCCCCGCACGCCGAGATCGTCCCCGCCCACCTGATCCTCGGCCTGCTCGCCGAACCCGAGGCCATCGCCGCCCGCGTCCTCGTCGGGCAGGGCGTGGAGCCGGACGCCCTCCGCGAGGCGGCGACCGCGGCGCTGCCCGCCCCGGTGGACGAGGTGCCCGAGCTGATCCCGTACGACCCCGACTCCCGCAAGGTCCTGGAACTGACCTTCCGCGAGGCGCTGCGCCTCGGCCACAACTACGTAGGCACCGAGCACATCCTGCTGGCCCTGCTGGAGTTCGAGGACGGCTCCGGCGTGCTGACCGGCCTCGGCCTGGACAAGGAGGCCGTGTCCGCCTCGGTGGAGCGGGCGGTGAGCGAGGCGGCGGGGGCCCTCCGGCAGCAGAATCCCTGAGCTCCCGCGCGACCCCGTGATCGTGGACGGCGGCCTCAGTGCACCGAGAACCCGCCGTCCACGAACAACGACTGCCCGGTGATGTACGCCGACGATCGCCCCGCCAGGAACACCGCGGCCCCGGCGAAGTCCTCCGCGAGCCCGTTCCGGCCGACCATCGTCCGGGCCGCCAGTGATGCCACCTTCTCCGGGTCCGACTGGAGGCGCGCGTTCAGTGGGGTCAGCACGAACCCGGGCACCAGGCTGTTCACGGTGACGCCGTGCGGCGACCACGCCTCGGCCTGCGACCGGGTCAGCGACTCCAGGCCGCCCTTGGACACCCCGTAGGCGCCGCTGCTCACGAAGGCCCGGTGCGCCTGCTGCGACGTGATGTGGATGATCCGCCCGTACCCCCGCTCGGCCATGCCCGGTCCGAACCGCTGCCCGAGCAGGAACGGCGCCTTCAGGTTCACCGCCATCGTGGTGTCCCAGACGTCCTCGCCGAGCTCGCTCATCGGCGGGCGCAGATTGATCCCCGCGCAGTTCACCAGGATGTCCGGCTCCCCGAACGCCGCCGCGGCCTCCTCCGCCCCCACGCGCACCCCCTCGGCGGTGCTCAGATCCGCGCTCACCCAGGCCGCCCGGCAGCCCTCGGCGGTCAGCTCGTCCACGGTCTCCCGCAGCTCCGCCTCCCGGCGGGCCACCACGACGACGCTCGCACCGGCCCGGGCCAGGGCGCCGGTGATCGCCCGGCCGATGCCGGAGCTGCCTCCGGTGACCACCGCCACCCGGCCCTCCAGCGAGAACAGTTCCGCGATGTAGGTCTGTGCACTCATGTACGCACCTTAGATATGCGCTCGGATTCACGGCCGGGGCGGGGTGGGGGACCGGTGAACGCCGCGCGCCCTGTGGTGCGGAACCTGGCCGGGATGGGACCCTAGTGGTATGAACATCCCTTTCTTGGACAACTGGCGTAAGCGTCAGGGTGGTACGCAGCCGGGCACGCTCGCCGCCGCCGTCGAGACGGACCCCGACGGTGTGGCCGAGCTGCTCGCCGAATGCGAACTGCTGCGCGTCCGGGCGGGGCAGCAAGGACTTGAACTCGACGACTCTCCCGCGTCGTTGGCCGCGCTCGACCAGCTGCCGCCCCGCTGGCGCGACGACCCCGAGGAACTGCCCTGGCTCGGCAACGACGCCGGCCTCTATCTCGGCACGGTGATCGTGCGGACGGTGCCGGGCGCCGCGTGGGACATCTGGCCGAGCGGCCAGCCCGTGGTGCGGCTGGACTCCGGGCGGGAGATCGACGTCGTCGCGGCCGGACTCGACTGGGCGATGGCGGGCAGCCCGGAGCTCTCCCAGGTGTACGCGGAGTCCGCCGAGAACTGAGCGGGGAGCCGCCGGCCCCCCGTCCCCGCCGCACGACCGCCCCGCTCTCCGCGTCTAATCCAGTTAAAAAGCCTTTTGCGCCATTTACGCGTGTCGGGTGCGAAGTCCCTTTTTGCGATGGATAGTTTGCGCTGACCTCGACACAGCGACAAGTGGGTAGGGCAGCGCATGGCCGTCGATCCTCTGATCGAACTGAGGGACGTCAACAAACACTTCGGAGAGTTGCACGTACTTCAGGACATCAACCTCACCGTCGGCCGCGGGGAGGTGGTGGTGGTCATCGGCCCCTCCGGCTCAGGGAAATCCACCCTGTGCCGGGCGATCAACCGGCTGGAGACGATCGAGTCCGGCAGCATCACGATCGACGGCAGACCCCTCCCCGAGGAGGGCAAGGGCCTGGCCCAGCTCCGCGCCGAAGTCGGCATGGTCTTCCAGTCGTTCAACCTCTTCGCCCACAAGACCGTGCTGGACAACGTCTCGCTGGCCCAGCTCAAGGTCCGCAAGCGCAAGAAGGACGAGGCCGACAGGCGTTCGAGGGAACTGCTGGAGCGGGTCGGCCTGGCCGCCCACGCGGAGAAGTTCCCCGCCCAGCTCTCCGGGGGCCAGCAGCAGCGCGTGGCCATCGCCCGCGCCCTGGCCATGGATCCCAAGGCGCTCCTGTTCGACGAGCCGACCTCGGCGCTCGACCCGGAGATGATCAACGAGGTCCTGGAGGTCATGCAGCAGCTGGCCAGGGACGGCATGACGATGATCGTCGTCACCCACGAGATGGGCTTCGCCCGCTCCGCCGCCAACCGCGTGGTGTTCATGGCCGACGGCTGCGTCGTCGAGGACCGCGTCCCGGAGGACTTCTTCACGTCCCCGTCGAGCGACCGCGCCAAGGACTTCCTGTCCAAGATCCTCAAGCACTGAGGGGGGATTCCATGTTGCGTACGAGGAACACGCGTACGGGCAGGGCCGTCGCCCTCGTGGCCGGTCTCCTGCTCGCCGCGGGCTGCGGCAAGGACGGCAGCCCGCCGGTCAAGGGGCCCAAGGCCGAGGCCCTGCCGGTGTACCAGGTCGACACCGGCTTCGAACTGCCCGACTCCCGCACCTGGACCAAGGCGAAGCGGCGCGGCTATCTCATCGTCGGCGCCAAGGAGGACCAGCCCTACCTGGGGGAGAAGGACCCGGCGAGCGGAATCTACTCCGGGTTCGACATCGAGATCGCCCGCATGATGGCGGCCTCGCTCGGCTTCGAACCGGACACGATCCGCTTCCGCACGATCGCCTCCGCCAACCGCGAGACGGCCCTGCAGAACGGCCAGATCGACTACTACGTCGGCACCTACACCATCAACGACATGCGCAAGAAGCTCGTCGGCTTCGCCGGCCCGTACTACATGGCCGGCCAGGGACTGCTGGTGCGCACCGACGAGAACGACATCAAGGGGCCCCAGGACCTGTCGGGCAAGACCGTCTGCTCCGCGGCCGGCTCCACGCCCTACCAGCGGATCGCCGCCGACTACCCCAAGGCGACCCTCGTCGCGTACGACACGTACTCGATCTGCGTCGACAACCTCCTCACCTACCAGGTCGACGCCGTCACCACCGACGACGCGATCCTGCTGGGCTTCGCGGCCAAGGCGCCCGACGAGATGAAGGTCGTCGGCAAACCCTTCTCCGAGGAGCCGTACGGCATCGGCGTCCCGCGCAGCGACAACGCCCTGCGCAACGCCCTCAACGACGCCCTGGAGGCCAACGAGAAGAACGGCAACTGGAAGAAGGCGTACGACGCGACGCTCGGCCTCTCCGGAGCACCCGCGCCGACCCCGCCGCCCATCGACCGCTACCCGGCGACCTGAGGGGACGGCCCCACCCATGGATGTACTGACAGAGAACTTCTCCCTCTACGGCAAGGGCTTCCTCGGCACCGTCGAACTGACCGTCTACGCCTCGGCGCTGGCGCTCGTCCTCGGCTTCCTGATGGCGTCCTTCCGGGTCGCGCCCGTCGGCTCCTTCCGGGTGCTGGGCACGGTCTGGGTCACCGTGCTCCGCAACACCCCGCTGACGCTGCTGTTCTTCGCGGTCCTGCTCGGCCTGCCCCGCTTCGGGCTCGTCCTGCCGTTCCAGCTCTTCGCCGTCATCGCGCTCGGCTGCTACACCTCCGCGTTCATCTGCGAGGTGCTGCGCTCCGGCATCAACACCGTGCCCAAGGGGCAGGGCGAGGCCGCCCGCAGCCTCGGCATGAACTTCGGCCAGACCCTGAGCACCGTGGTCCTGCCGCAGGCGTTCCGGTCGGTGATCCCGCCGGTCGGCTCGACCCTGATCGCGCTGGCGAAGAACTCCGCCATCGCCGGGGCGTTCAGCGTCACCGAACTCCTCGGCACCTACAAGACGCTCAACGAACTGGGCTACAGCATCATCTGGTCCTTCATCTGGATCGCCGTCGGCTACCTGATCATCACCCTGACCATCAGCGCCGTGTTCAACGTGATGGAGAAGCGCTGGGGAGTGGCACGATGACCAAGACCCTCACCCGCAAGCCGTCCCGGGCCTCGCTGCCCGAGGCCACCGCGCTCTACGACATCCCGGGACCGGTGACCCGCAGACGGCACCTGATGTACGGGATCGCCTCCACGGTCCTGATCGTGGCGCTGTTCGGCTGGATCGTCTATCTGCTGTTCGACACCGACCAGTTCACCGCGCAGAAGTGGACGCCCTTCGAGTACAAGGGCATTCAGGAACTGCTGCTGCGCGGGCTCGGCAACACGCTCAAGGCGTTCGCGTACGCGGCGGTCCTCTCGCTCGCGCTCGGCGCCGTCCTCGCGGTCGGCCGGCTCTCCGAACACCGGGTGCTGCGCTGGATCTCCACCCTGCTGGTCGAGTTCTTCCGGGCCATGCCCGTGCTCGTGATGATCTTCTTCATCTTCGTGGCGCTGAAGGTCCAGCCGCTGCCCGCCCTCGTCGCCGGGCTGACCCTCTACAACGGCTCGGTCCTCGCGGAGGTGTTCCGTACCGGGATCAACTCCGTGGACCGGGGCCAGCGCGAGGCGGCGTACGCGCTCGGGATGCGCAAGACCCAGGTCACCACGTACGTGCTGGCGCCCCAGGCGGTACGCGCCATGCTGCCGACCATCATCAGCCAGCTGGTGGTCGCGCTGAAGGACACCTCACTGGGCTATCTGATCACTTACGAGGAATTCCTCCACGCCGGAAAGCTGATCGCGTCGAATCTCGACTACGATCTTCCCTTCATCCCCGTCGTGATGGTGATCTCTCCGATCTACATCGGGATGTGCATGCTGCTCTCGTGGTTCGCCACCTGGGTGGCCAAGCGGCAGCGGCGCAACCTGAAGACCCGAGCGGTCGGGGTGGCCCCGGCCGAACCAGGAACGCTGCTGCCGGGAGGGCAGTAGCCGGGCAGTACCCGCCCGGCAGCAGTCGGTGATCACTTCTCGCGCAGCGGGACCGAGAGATGACTCGGGTCCGTGCCGGGCGAGGAGAAGGTCAGCTGCGCGCCGGTCGGGTTGTGCTCGATGTACAGCGGATCGACAGTGTCGATCACCAGGGCGAGCCGGTGACCGGCCGGGACGTCGTAGGCCGTGGAGAACAGCTCCAGGTCGACGGGGAACGGCCGGCCCGGCGTCTGTCCGTGGAACGTGTACGGAGCGTTGCTGACCAGTTTGCCGATGCCGAGCGGCCCCACGTCGTAGAGATACGCGACGAGGGTGCCGCTCGGTTTCGTGCTGGTGACCGTGGTGTGCAGCGTGGAGGTCCCCCGGATCCGCTGCTCGGTGGCGTACCGCTCCGACTGCCACACGCTCGCGAACGTCCGCGGCAGCAGCGGTACGGAGACCGTCGGCGGCAGTTTCAGGAACTGGTCCAGCGCGTTGGACAGGATCGAGATGCCCCCGTTCGCACCGGAGTCGACGTTGGCCCACACCTTCTTGGTGCCGTCCAGCGGGATCCGGTTCTTCAGCGCGCCGACCGACTTCCAGTCCGGGTAGCCCTCGTACCCCTTGTCCGTGCGGGACTTGAGCTGGACGGGCTGCTCGGTGTCGATGCCGTTGCGCTCGCCCTTGAGGTAGCGGTCGAACCAGCGGCGGGTGCTCGTCCAGGTGTCGTTGGGCAGCCCGAGCAGTCCGGTGGCCTCGGCGGTGGCGTGGTCGCCGGGGCGGAACTCCAGGCGCTTGGGGCCGGTGAGCTTGTCGTAGAACGAGGCGTACTGGTTGGGCGGGAAGATGGTGTCGCCCCAGGCGTTGCCCATCATGATCGCCGCACCGTTGGCGTTGATCCGGTCCAGATACGTCAGAGGGGAGCGCTTCTTCCCCCAGGCGATCATCTCCGGCTCCTTGTCCAGCTTGGAGCCGAGGAAGTCCTTGAGCGTCTGCGTCAGTTCGTCGCTGGGCCGCCCGGTGAGGAC
Organism: Streptomyces globisporus C-1027; assembly: GCF_000261345.2. NCBI lineage: Bacteria > Bacillati > Actinomycetota > Actinomycetes > Kitasatosporales > Streptomycetaceae > Streptomyces > Streptomyces globisporus. Next base: position 6,583,749 of record NZ_CP013738.1, read on the forward strand.
ACCCGCGCCGCCGAGCAGGGCGGCGGCCTGGAGATGCTGGGTGCGCCCGCTGTAGATCGAGTCGATCAGATCGGCCCAGCCGCTCAGCGCGGCGACCGCCTTGATCCGCGGGTCGTGCCCGGCCGCCAGCAGGCTGATGCCCGCCCCGTACGAGACGCCGCCCATGCCGATGCGGTCCGGGTCGGCGGAGGTGTGCTCCAGCGCCCAGTCGATGACGGCGGAGGCGTCCGCGATGTCCGGCGGACCCGCCACCTCGATCTTCCCGCCGGAACGCCAGAAGCCGCGCGAGGTGTAACTCACCACGACGTAGCCGGAGTCGGCGAGCTTCTGGGCCTGCGCCAGATACTCGATCTGAGGCATGGCCCAGCTCGTCGGGAAGACGATGAGGGGGTGCTTCGCCCCGGCGGAGGACCCGGCGGAGGCTCCGGCCGGGGTGAACACGTTGCCCTTGAGCGTGATGCCCCCGGACCCGGGGATGTCGTGGAACGTCAGGTCGCCGCCCGTCGTGCTCGCGGGCGCGGCGGGAGGGGCGGGGGCGGCGCCCGCCGAGGGCGCGGCGACGAGCGCGCCCCCGGCGAGCAGGGCGGCGGCGGTGGTGATCGAAGCGGTGGTGCGCAGTGCCGGTTTCGGACGTACCACGGGTCACTCCTCACGCGTGTCAGTGCAAAGTGACCCGACGGTAACCCCGGTTGTTTACCCCTGGTAACTACTCGGCGTGTTGCGCGAAGGTAACGATTGTTGGACGTGGCGTCAGTAGCGTGCCCCGTGCGGAACGGGCGCTACCGGGTCACTTCAGGGCGCTCTTGGCCTGCCAGTCCGCCCACGAGGCGTTCCACGCGCCGTAGCCGTTGCCCTCGGCGACCGTGCCCTTGGACTCCGCGCCGGTGATCTCGAACGGGTCGCCCACCCGTACCTGCCCGTACAGCGCGGAGGCGTTGGCGTCGCTCATCCCGAGGCAGCCGGAACTCCGGTTGGCCTGGCCGAAGTGGTTCGCGTTCCAGGGCGCCGCGTGGGCGTACATCCCCGACCAGGTCAGCCGCATCGAGTAGTCGACCATCTTGTCGTAGGCGTCGCCGAGGCCCACCGTCTCGGAGCGCATGTTGATGGTGCCCTCCTTCGACATCAGGACCGCCGTGCCCCGCCAGGAAGCCTTCTCGCCGCCCGGCGTGCCCGCCGACATCGGCAGGTCCATGACCTGCTTCCCGTCCCGGTGCAGGGCGAGACGGTGCCCGTCGAGGTCGACCTTGACCACCTGGGCCGCGCCGATCGTGAACGTCGTCGCGTAGTCGCGGACGAACCAGCCGCCGTCCGCCCCCGTGTCGACGCCGTTCAGCTGCGCGTCCAGGGTGACCTTCGTGCCGGGCTTCCAGTAGTCCTTGGGCCGCCAGTCGACACGGTCCTTGCCCGAGTAGTCCTGCAGCCAGCCCCATGAACCCTCGGTGTCGTTGGAGGTCGAGACCTTGAGGGCCTTCTCCACGGCCGCCTTGTCCTTCACCGGATGGTCGAAGACGACGGACAGGGGCTGCGCGATGCCCACGGTCGTGTTCTTGCCCGGCGCCAGCGACAGCTTGTTGACCTTCTCGGCCTCGGCGGTGGCGAACGTCGCCCGGTCGCTGCCGCCGTCCGCGTCCGTCGCCTCGACCGTGTACGCGGTGCCCGGCGCGGCGACCCGGTCGGACGTCCAGGTCCGGCCGTCGGCGGATATCTTCCCGGCCAGCGGGCCGCCCTCGCCCGGCTTCACCGACACGGCCTTCAGCTTGCCGTGCGCCAGCGTCACCTTCACCGGCTCGCCGGCCGCCGCCGCCTCGCCCCGGAGGTTCACCGTGATGCTGGTGTCGGGGGCCTTGCCGTCCCCGCCCACCTCGGCGGAGCCCGAAGCGCCGCCCGAGCACGCGGTGAGCGCGGCGGCGAGCAGCGCCGCGGGCCCGGCCAGGGCGAGCCGGGTCCTCCGGCCGGCCGGGGCGGAACGACGGATGCGCGGGCGTGCGGAACTCACGGAAAGACCTCCAGGGCTGGGTGCTCAGCAGGGGAGAGGCGATTTCCCCCATGTCGGGTTCCTTCCGTGCACCGGAAAATCTGCCGGCCGGCCTGCCTGCCCGCCTGCCTGCCTCCCCGCCCGCCGGCTGGCCGACCGGGCACGGCTGCGCCGCCGAGGCGGGTCGGTCCGGTCAGCTGCCCGCCCGGTGCGAGGCGGGCGTGCTGGGGGTGGGGGCCTGGGCCTCGCGGGTCACGTCGCCGACCAGTTCGACCACATCGGGGCCGTACGCCTGGGAGTTGACGACCTTCAGCAGCAGGCAGAACGACTTGTTCCCGTGCTTGCGGCGCAGCTTGTCGTAGTTGCGGGCGACGTAACGGGTGGCCGCCTGGTTGGTGATGGCCCGCTGGCCGCAGAACAGGAAGACCGGGCGCGACTCCTGACCGCCCGTCAGGCGTGCCAGCAGGACGTACTCCGCGGTGCCCGGCTCCATCCGGTAGCGCTCCGAGCCGACCTGGAACGCCACCCGGTCCGGCCCCGGGTCCTGCTCGACGTTGATCCGTATCCCGGGCAGCAGGGTCCGCAGATGCGCCGCCATCCGCTGGTTGGACGTCGGGCCGCCGACGCAGTACTCCGTACGCTCCCCGAACCCCTGCTGGGCCGTGTCGTGGGTGACGATCTGCGCATGGGCCCCGCAGTCCTTGATGAGCGCGGAGAGTTCGAGCAGGGCGAAGGCGTCGTGCCGGTGCACCGCACCCTCGGCGCCCGCGTAGCGGTTGACGACCAGCAGGCATTCGGAGTTCGTCGGCAGCCCGAAGAAGGCCTGTCTGCGGCGGAGTCCCCGCCGCCAGAGGTACGTTCGGGCGATCCAGCCCAGCGAGGCACTGATCCCGGCGGCTACCACGCCCAGCACGATGTTGCGCACGTCGTCCGTCATGGGCGCGCATGGTATCGGTCATTCGGGTATCCGTTCGAGGCGGTCCTGACGATCCGGGTTTCCCGGGGCTACCCTGCGGCGGAGATCCGTTGACTGGAGGTACGTATGCGCCGTTCCGTCGGTCGGAACACATCCCTGCTGGCCGTACTCGCCGTGGTCGCCTCGGTCGGGGCCTCCGCCCCGGCGACCTCGGCGGCGACCGCCACGTCGCGCCCCGCGCCGCCCAAGTCCCCGGTGGCGGTGGGGCATGGGGGAGCGGTCGCCAGTGTCGACCCGGACGCCTCGGCCGCCGGGATCGAGGTGCTGCGCAAGGGCGGCAACGCGGTCGACGCGGCCGTGGCCACCGCGGCGGCGCTCGGTGTGACGGAGCCCTATTCGGCGGGCATCGGCGGCGGTGGCTACTTCGTCCACTACGACGCGAAGACGCGCCAGGTGCGGACCGTCGACGGCCGCGAGACCGCCCCGCGCAGCGCGGACGCCTCCCTGTTCCTGGAGAACGGCAAGCCGATCCCGTTCGAGGAGGGGGTGACCAGCGGCCTCGGCGTCGGCACCCCCGGCACCCCGGCCACCTGGGAGCGGGCGCTTGATGCCTGGGGCTCCAAGTCCCTGCGTACGCTGCTGAAACCGGCCGAACGCCTCGCCCGGGACGGCTTCGTCGTCGACGGCACCTTCCGCTCGCAGACGGCCTCCAACCAGGCCCGGTTCGCCGACTTCCCGGCCTCCGCGAAACTCTTCCTGCCGGGCGGCGAACTCCCCGTCGTCGGCTCGGTGTTCAAGAACCCCGACCTGGCGCGTACGTACGAGAAGCTCGGCCGCGAGGGCGTCGGCGCTCTCTACCGGGGTGCGTTGGCCGACGACATCGTCCGTACGGTGCGCAAGCCGCCCGTCGACCCGGACGCCACCCGGGTCGTCCGCCCCGGCGATCTCACCCGCAAGGACCTGGCCTCCTACCGGACCCTGCGCAAGGACCCGACCAAGGTGAACTACCGGGGCCTGGACGTCTACGGCATGGCCCCCTCCTCGTCCGGCGGCACCAGCGTCGGCGAGGCCCTCAACATCCTGGAGTCCACGGACCTCTCCCGGGCCGACCGGACCCAGTACCTCCACCGGCTCATCGAGGCGAGCCGGATCGCGTTCGCCGACCGGGGCCGCTGGGTCGGCGACCCCGCCTTCGAGGACGTACCGACGAAGGAGCTGCTGAGTCAGCGGTTCGCGGACGCCCGGGAGTGCCTGATCCGCGACGACAAGGCGCTGACCAGTCCGCTGGCGCCGGGTGACCCACGCGACCCGCAGCGGTGCGGCAGCGGCGGCACTGCCGCGCCGACGACGTACGAGGGCGAGAACACCACCCACCTGACGACGGCCGACAAGTGGGGCAACGTCGTCGCCTACACCCTGACGATCGAGTCCACCGGCGGCAGCGCCATCACGGTGCCCGGGCGCGGCTTCCTGCTCAACAACGAGCTGACCGACTTCTCCTTCGCCCCCGCCAACCCGGCGGTCCACGACCCGAACCTGCCGGGACCGGGCAAGCGGCCGCGCTCCTCGATCTCCCCGACCATCGTGCTGAAGCACGGCAAGCCGGTGCTCGCCCTCGGCTCGCCGGGCGGGGCCACGATCATCACGACCGTGCTCCAGTCGCTCACCGGACACCTGGACCGGGGGCTCCCGCTGGTCGACGCGATCGCCGCGCCGCGCGCCAGCCAGCGCAACGCGCCGACGACCGAGATCGAGCCGGACCTGTGGAACAGCCCGGTCCGCGCGGAGCTGGAGAAGCTCGGTCACGCCTTCAAGCAGAACCCGGAGATCGGCGCCGCCACCGGGGTGCAGCGGCTGCCCGACGGCCGCTGGCTGGCGGCGGCGGAAAAGGTGCGCCGGGGCGGCGGCTCGGCCATGGTGGTGCATCCGGGCGGCAGGCACTGAGACGGGAGGGGTGCGCCACCGGACGCGTCGTCAAGGGGACCCGTACGGGCCCCTCGCCTACGGGAAGGGTCCTTCCGCACCATGCGCACCCGCATGCTCGCCCTGACATCCGCCGTCTGCGGCGCCGCGCTCCTCGGAGCGGCGGCGCCGCCCGCGTCCGCGTCCGCTTCCGGGTCCGCTTCCGGCTCCGCGCAGGAGCCGGAAGCGGACGCGGGTGTCGTGACCGCCGCCGAACTGCTCGCCGAGGTCCGCGCCTGTTCCCGGATCTCGAAAGGCAGGTACCGCACCGACAGCGGCAGCGCGAAGGCCACGGTCCCGGTCTGCGGCACGCGGGACGCCGTGTTCTGGAAGGCGGACATGGACATCGACTGCGACGGCCGGAAGACCAGGGCGTGCAACCGGAAGACCGATCCGTACTTCCTGCCGGAGACCGCGTTCCAGAGCTCCCGCGGCGAACCCCTCGACTCCGCCGCCCTGCCCCATGTGGTCGTACCGGGCCCGAGCAAGGTCTGGGACTACCGGAAGTCGGGGCTCACCGGCGGCAGCGTCGTGGCGGTCGTGTACCGGGACCGGGTGCGGTACGGCGTGATCGGCGACACCGGCCCCACGGGCATCATCGGCGAGGCGTCGTACGCGATGGCGAAGTCGCTGGGCATCGACCCCGACCCGTCGACCGGAGGCGCCGAGTCCGGCGTCACCTACATCGCGTTCAAGAACTCCCGCATCTCCCCGATCGAGAGCCGCGCGCGGGCGCAGAGCCGGGGAGCGGCCCTGGCCCGGGAGTTCGTCGGGCGCTCGTAGCCCGCCCGTGGCCGGGCCTTCCCGGAGGGATGCTCAGAGTGCGGTCAGGACGCGCGGGCCCTCGTTCGTGATCGCCACCGTGTGCTCGGCGTGCGAGGCCCGGCTGCCGTCCGTCGTCCGCAGCGTCCAGCCGTCCCGGTCGTGGCGGAACTCGTCGAGGCCTCCGGCGAGCAGCATCGGCTCGATCGCCAGGACCATGCCGTGCCGCAGCACCATGCCGCGCCCCGGCCGTCCCTCGTTCGGCACCGAGGGGTCCTCGTGCATGGACCGGCCGATGCCGTGGCCGCCGTAACCCTCCAGGATGCCGTAGCCCGCGTCGCGGCAGACCGTGCCGATGGCGTGGGCGATGTCGCCGATCCGGTTGCCGGCCACGGCCGCGGTGATCCCGGCGGCCAGGGCCTCGTTCGCGGTGGCGATGAGCCGGGTGTCCTCCGGGCGGGCCTCGCCCACCGTGAAGCTGATCGCCGAGTCGCCGGCCCAGCCGTCGAGGAGGGCGCCCGCGTCCACGCTGACCAGGTCCCCGTCCCGCAGCGGCTCGGCGGACGGGATGCCGTGCACGACCGCGTCGTTGACCGAGACGCAGATGACGGCCGGGAACGGGGTGGGCGCGAAGTGCGGCTTGTAGTTCAGGAAGGGGGAGGCGGCTCCGGCCTTGCTCAGCACCTCGCGGGCGGCCTCGTCCAGCCGGCGGGGGGTCACGCCGACCGCCGCCACCTCCCGCGCCCGGGTGAGGATCTGCGCGACGACCCGGCCGGCCTCGCGCATCGCGTCGATCTGTGTGTCTGTCTTGATGTGCACCATGCCCATTACTATACCGGTCGGAGCGGTATAGTAATGACGGTATAGAAATGGCATCCCGTAGTAGGATGGGTCCATGGTCCGCACCCCTCTCACCCCCGAAGAGCGCCTGCGCGGCGAACGGCTCGGCGCACTGCTCCGCGCGGCGCGCGGGGAGCGCAGCATGGCCGCCGTCGCCGCGAGCGCCGGAATCTCCGCGGAGACCCTCCGGAAGATCGAGACCGGCCGCGCGCCCACGCCCGCCTTCTTCACCGTGGCGGCCCTCGCCGGCGCGCTGGGTCTCTCGCTGGACGAGATCCTCGGCAGCTGCGCGGCGGAACCGGCCGTGGCGCCGGCTCCGGTCCCTGCTGCGGTGCCGCTGATCGCGTAGCGGCTCGGCGGCCGGAACGGGCAGGGCGTAGGGTCACGCCCGTGACTCTCCAGGACTTCGCGCGCAGCGAGTACGTCAGCCTGACCACGTACCGGAAGAACGGCACACCCGTCGCCACGCCCGTCTGGGCCGCCGCCGAGGGGGACGTGCTGTACGTCTGGACCCGCTCCGACTCGTGGAAGGTGAAGCGGCTCCGCAACAACGGCAAGGTCCTCGTCACCGTCTGCGACGTACGCGGCAGGATCGCCGAAGGAGCCCCCAGCGCGGAGGGCGAGGCCCGGCTCCTCGACGAGGACGGCACCCGGGCGGCGCGCAAGCTCCTGGCCCGCAAGTACACCTGGAAGTTCTGGCTCGTCGACTGGCCGGCCACCGTCGCCCGGCTCGGCAAGCGGCCGCACACCGGGATCGCCATCACCTTCTGAGTGCCGGGGCGCGCCCCGGCGGCCGTGCTCCCGCCGCAGCGCGCCCGAAAGCTGCGCGTAGCCGCCCTGTAACACGGCTGCGGTCGAATGCCTCCGGACTGGAAGGCTCCAGTCGACGGTCGGCGGTCGGCGAGGGCGACGATGACGGTGCATCAGCAGGCGTACGAAGTAGGGGCGTTCGCGGAATACCTGCGGGATCTGGTGGCGCGCCTGGACCCCGGGCGGGGATGGTACGGGATCTTCGCCCGGCGCGACCCCGCGGGTATGCGGTCCTGCCTCGACGGGGTGGAGATCCCGCCCTGGGACGTCGTGGAGTCGCTGCTCGCGGACCTCGCGGCCCTGCACGGCGCCCGGTTCGCCGAGCAGGTCTCGGTCCGCGCCGCCGCGCTCTACTCCGCGTCCGCCGCCGCCCACGACCGGCGCCCCGGCGGGCGCCAGGAGCTCGTCCACCGGCTGGAGTTGATGGTCCGCGAGCAGCACCGGGCGGCGGAGCGCCTGCGCGGGTCGGGACCCGGCGGCCCGGACCCGGCCGAACCGGACGCCCTGGCCTGGGCCCGCGACGACCACGAACGGGCCTCCGCCCGCTGCGCGGAGCTCCGCAAGCGGCTGGCGGCGGTGGCGGCCCCCGAGGGCTGGTTGCGGTCGGAGGACGGCGAGGGGCAGCGCGCGGGGGTGGACGGGGCTTCAGTCTCCGGGTCCGCCGGGGCGGGCAGAGTTCCGCGGCCGCGCGCCGGGGCCGGGGGCGCGATGGGCGGGCGCCCGCACGGCCGGGGTACGGGGGCCGAGGGTGAACCGGCGTGGGCCGATGACCCGGCCCGGGACGGCCCCGCCGAGACTTTTGCCCCGGAGCCCCCCAGGGGCTGGGGCCCCGAGGCTTCCGAGGCCCGAGCCCGCCTGGCCGCCGGGCCCTACGCGGGCACTGAGCCGTCCGGGCCTGCCGAGCCTTCATGGGCCACCGAGCCCCACGGGGCGCCCGAGTCCCCCAGGCACCCGGACGCCTCCACCCCCACCCCCCGCCGCAAGAAACCCCGCGGCGCCCGGTTCGCCGGGCTGGAGGTCGACGACGAAGAGGCAGCCGGATACGCCCCCTCGCCGCTGCCCGGCCCGCCCGTACCCGATCGCTCCGGCGCACCCGCCCCACGCGGCGCCCGCTTCGGCGGTGCGGCGGCGGAGGCGGAGGGCCACGGAGGCCGAGGAGGCCAGGGGGGTCACGCGGGCCGGGGCCGGGGACGCGCCGGGCGGGACCGGCCGGGGGACGGGGCTGCGGATCCGGTCGCCCCGGATCCGGCCGCCGGGCAGGCCGTCACCGGGGCCGTGGCCCAACTGGTCCGGCTGCGCGCCGAGGGCCGCAGCGGTGAGGCGCACGTCGTGCTCTGCGAGGTCGCGGCCTGGCCCGCGCCCCGGCTGCCGCTGCTCGCCCTCGCCCTGCACCGCGCCGGCCTCGCCGCCGACTGGACGACCCTGCTCTGGGAGGTGTCCTCGCTCCCGCCCGCCGGATTCGCCGCCGCGGCGGGTGCGCTGGCGGCTGCCGGGCGCGAGGCGGACTGCGGCCTGCTTCTGCGCCAGGGGGTGGCCCGGCCCGCCGCCGAGGTGGCCGATGCGGCGCTCGCCCTGGACGGCGCTGGCCGTGACGACCGGGCGCGGGACCTGCTCGGCGCCTTCGTCCGCGTACGGACTCCGCAGGAAGCCGCCGAGCTTGCCCTGTCCGGCGGGACCCGGTTGCTCCCGCTCCTCCTGGGGGCGGCCCGTGAGGTGTCGGGGGAGGCCGAGTGGGACCTGGTCCACGCGCTGCGGGTGGCGGGTGTCCCGGGGGTCTGAGGCCGCCGGAACACCGTCGAAGATCGAAGCGTGTCCGTTGTGGACCGGTCGGGTGCGAAACATGATCGACTCCGCCGGTTCACGGCGATGGTCTTGCCCCGCCGGACGGAGGGGCTTACGTTCTCCATCCATGCACCGATCTACGTGCGTAGAGAACGCGTGCAGGCTCTCTGACGCCGCGTCGAAGGAGCAGCTCATGTCCCACGTCGTACGCGCCGCACTCGTCCAGGCGACCTGGACCGGCGACACCGAATCGATGATTGCCAAGCACGAGGAGCACGCGCGCGAGGCCGCCCGGCAGGGGGCGAAGATCATCGGCTTCCAGGAGGTGTTCAACGCCCCCTACTTCTGCCAGGTCCAGGAGCCCGAGCACTACCGCTGGGCCGAGCCGGTCCCCGACGGGCCGACCGTCAGGCGTATGCAGGACCTGGCCCGGGAGACCGGCATGGTCATCGTCGTCCCGGTCTTCGAGATCGAGCAGTCCGGCTTCTACTACAACACCGCGGCCGTGATCGACGCCGACGGCTCCTACCTCGGCAAGTACCGCAAGCACCACATCCCGCAGGTCAAGGGGTTCTGGGAGAAGTACTACTTCAAGCCCGGCAACGCCGGCTGGCCGGTCTTCGACACCGCCGTCGGCAAGGTCGGCGTCTACATCTGCTACGACCGGCACTTCCCTGAGGGCTGGCGGCAACTCGGACTCGGCGGAGCCCAGTTGGTGTACAACCCGTCGGCCACCTCGCGGGGACTCTCCAGCCACCTCTGGCAGTTGGAGCAGCCCGCCTCCGCCGTCGCCAACGAGTACTTCGTCGCCGCGATCAACCGCGTCGGCCGCGAGGAGTACGGCGACAACGACTTCTACGGCACGAGCTACTTCGTCGACCCGCGCGGCCAGTTCGTCGGGGAGGTCGCCAGCGACAAGGAGGAGGAACTCGTCGTCCGCGACCTGGACTTCGACCTGATCGAGGAGGTCCGCACCCAGTGGGCCTTCTACCGGGACCGACGGCCCGACGCCTACGACGGGCTGGTGGACCCGTGAGCGGACTGTACGAGCGCCATCTCGCCGTCAGTCCCGAGTGGCTGGCCCTCTACTACCGCCACCCCATCGAACTCACCCACGGTGAGGGCCGCCACGTCTGGGACGCCGACGGCAACCGCTACCTCGACTTCTTCGGCGGCATCCTCACCACCATGACCGCCCACGCCCTGCCCGAGGTGACCAAGGCGGTCGCCGAGCAGGCCGGGCGGATCATCCACTCCTCCACGCTCTACCTCAACCGCCCCATGGTGGAGATGGCCGAGCGGATCGCCACCCTCTCCGGCATCCCCGACGCCCGGGTCTTCTTCACCACCTCCGGCACCGAGGCCAACGACACGGCCCTCCTGCTCGCCACCGCGTACCGCAGGTCCAACCAGATCCTCGCGATGCGCAACAGCTACCACGGCCGGTCGTTCTCCACCGTCTCGATCACCGGCAACCAGGCCTGGTCGCCCACGAGTCTGTCCCCGCTCCAGACGCTGTACGTCCACGGCGGCGTCCGCACCCGGGGGCCGTACGCCGAGTTGAGCGACGAGGCGTTCATCCGGGCCTGCGTCGCCGATCTGGAGGATCTCCTCGGGCACACCCGCAACCCGGCGGCCCTGATCGCCGAACCCATCCAGGGCGTCGGCGGGTTCACCTCCCCGCCCGACGGGCTGTTCGCCGCGTTCCGCGAAGTGCTGGACCAGCACGGGGTGTTGTGGATCTCCGACGAGGTGCAGACGGGCTGGGGCCGGACCGGTGAGCACTTCTGGGGCTGGCAGGCGCACGCCGAGAACGGGCCGCCGGACATCCTCACCTTCGCCAAGGGCATCGGCAACGGCATGTCGGTCGGGGGAGTGGTGGCCCGCGCCGAGGTGATGAACTGCCTCGACGCCAACTCCATCTCCACCTTCGGTGGTTCACCGGTCACCATGGCTGCCTCGCTCGCCAACCTCTCGTACCTCCTGGAACACGACCTCCAGGGCAACGCCCGGCGCGTCGGCGGACTCCTCATCGAGCGGCTGCGGTCCGTCGCCGCCGCTTCCCCCGCCGTACGCGAAGTGCGCGGCCGGGGCCTGATGATCGGCATCGAACTGGCGAAGCCCGGCACCGACGAGGCCGACCCGGAGGCCGCCGCAGCCGTCCTGGAAGCGGCCCGCGCGGGCGGGCTCCTCATCGGCAAGGGCGGCGGCCACAACACCAGCGTGCTCCGCATCGCCCCGCCGCTGACCCTGACCGTCGCCGAGGCCGAGGAAGGCGCGGCGATCCTCGCGGACGCCCTGCACGCGGCGGGCTGACCTCCGCCCACCACGGCCCCGTACGCCCACCGAACCACGCGGGGCCGCCCCGGCCGAACACCTCCAGGACCGGCCGGGGCGCCCCGAGTTGAGGAGACCCCATGAGTCGCACCGTCATCCACGGCGGCCTGGTCATCACCGCGTCCGACGAGATCCACGCCGACGTGCTCGTCGAGGGCGGCCGGATCGTCGCGCTCGCCGCCCACGGAACCGACGCCGCCGAGAGCTGGAGCGCCGACCGGCGGATCGACGCGACGGGCAAGTACGTCATCCCGGGCGGCGTCGACGGCCACACCCACATGGAGATGCCGTTCGGTGGAACGTACGCCGCCGACACCTTCGAGACCGGCACCCGCGCCGCAGCCTGGGGCGGCACGACCACCATCGTCGACTTCGCCATCCAGAGCGTGGGCAAGTCCCTGCGTGAAGGGCTCGACACCTGGTACGCCAAGGCCGACGGCAACTGCGCCATCGACTACGCCTTCCACATGATCCTCGCGGACGTGAACCCGTCCTCGCTCAAGGAGATGGACCGCCTCGTCGCCGAAGGCGTCACCTCCTTCAAGCTGTTCATGGCGTATCCGGGGGTCTTCTACAGCGACGACGGCCAGATCCTGCGCGCCATGCAACAGGCCTCCGGCAACGGCGGGTTGATCATGATGCACGCGGAGAACGGGATCGCCATCGACGTCCTGGTCGAGCAGGCCCTCGCCGCCGGGCATACCGACCCCCGCTACCACGGCGACGTCCGCAAGGTCGCCCTGGAGGCCGAGGCCACCCACCGCGCCGTCCAGCTCGCCCGGGTCGCGGGATCCCCCCTCTACGTCGTCCACGTCTCCGCCGACGAGGCCGTGGAGGAGATCGCCGCCGCCCGCCACAAGGGCCTCCCCGTCTTCGGCGAGACCTGCCCGCAGTACCTGTTCCTCTCCACCGACAACCTCGCCGAGCCCGACTTCGAGGGCGCCAAATACGTCTGCTCCACCCCGCTGCGCCCCAAGGAACACCAGGAAACCCTGTGGCGGGGCCTGCGCAACGACGAACTCCAGGTCGTCTCCACCGACCACTGCCCCTTCTGCTTCTCCGGGCAGAAGGAGATGGGCCGCGGCGACTTCTCCAAGATCCCCAACGGCATGCCCGGCGTCGAACACCGCATGGACCTGCTGCACCAGGCGGTCGTGGACGGACACATCACCCGCCGCCGCTGGATCGAGATCGCCTGCGCCTCCCCGGCCCGGATGTTCGGCCTCTACCCGAAGAAGGGCACCATCGCGCCGGGGGCCGACGCCGACATCGTCATCTACGACCCGGAAGCCGAACAGACCCTCTCCGCCGAGACCCACCACATGAACGTCGACTACTCGGCGTACGAGGGCAAACGCATCACCGGTCAGGTCGAGACCGTCCTCTCCCGCGGCGAAGTCGTCATCGACGGGCGGAAGTTCACCGGCCGCGCCGGACACGGCAGCTACACCCCCCGCGCCACCTGTCAGTACCTCGACTAGGAGATCCCGCCATGGACTTCGGCCTCGTCCTCCAGACGGACCCGCCCGCCTCCGCCGTCGTCGGCCTGATGCGGCGCGCCGAACGCAACGGGTTCCGCTACGGCTGGACCTTCGATTCGGCGGTGCTCTGGCAGGAGCCGTTCGTCATCTACAGCCGCATCCTGGAGCACACGGAGAAGCTGATCGTGGGCCCGATGGTCACCAACCCGGGCACCCGCACCTGGGAGGTCACCGCCTCCACCTTCGCCACCCTCAACGACATGTACGGCAACCGCACCGTCTGCGGCATCGGGCGCGGCGACTCCGCGATGCGCGTCGCGGGCCGCCGCCCCAACACCCTGGCCCGCCTCGGCGAGGCCACCGACGTCATCCGGGACCTCGCCGAGGGCCGGGAGGCGACGGTCGACGGGCAGCCGGTGCGGATCCCCTGGGTGAAGGACGGGCGACTGCCGGTGTGGATGGCGGCGTACGGGCCCAAGGCCCTGGCGCTGGCCGGGCAGAAGGCCGACGGCTTCATCCTCCAGCTCGCCGACCCCTTCCTCACCGAGTGGATGATCAAAGCGGTACGGGACGCGGCGGCCGAGGCCGGACGCGACCCCGACTCCGTCACCATCTGCGTCGCGGCCCCCGCCTACGTCGGCGACGACCTCGACCACGCCCGGGAGCAGTGCCGCTGGTTCGGCGGGATGGTCGGCAACCACGTCGCCGACCTGGTCGCCCGCTACGGCGAACACTCGGGCATGGTGCCGGACGAGCTGACCGCGTACATCGCAGGACGCTCCGGCTACGACTACAGCCACCACGGCCGCACCGGAAACCCGGACACCGCCTTCGTCCCCGACGAGATCGTCGACCGGTTCTGCCTCCTCGGGCCCGCCGAGGCGCACATCGAGAAGCTGCGCCATCTCAAGGACCTCGGCGTCGACCAGTTCGCCGTCTACAACATGCACGACGCCCGCGAGGCGACCATCGATGCTTACGGGGCCGAGATCATCCCCGCACTGACCGACTGAGCCTCGCCTCCACCTTCCGCTGCCCGTCCGTACACGTGCCCCGGCCGTCCGCGCGCCCCATCCGCACACGCGCCCCGCCCGCACGCGCCCCGCCCGCACGCGCCCCGCCCGCATCGCCCCGCACGGCACCGCTCCCGAGCGAAGGGCTCCACCGCCATGACCGCCACCGTCCCGCCCACCCCGCCCCCGGACGCGATACCCGCGCCCGCCGCCACGTCCGGCCGCGTCGAACTCGCCCCCGGACAGCTCCCCGACGACCCCCGCTTCGCCAACGACGACCTGCTGCCCGTCCCCGTGGAGCGGCGCACCTGGACGACGTACAACTTCGCGGCCCTGTGGATCGGGATGGCCCACAACATCCCGTCCTGGTTGCTCGCCTCCGGTCTGGTGGCGCTCGGCATGGACTGGAAACAGGCCGTGTTCACCATCGCGCTCGCCAATGTGATCGTGTTGGCCCCGATGCTGCTGACCGGCCACGCCGGGCCCAAGTACGGCATCCCCTTCCCCGTGCTGGCCCGCGCCTCCTTCGGGCTGCGCGGCGCCAATCTGCCCGCCCTGATCCGGGCCGCCGTCGCCTGCGCGTGGTTCGGCATCCAGACCTGGATCGGCGGCGTCGGCATCTTCACGCTGCTCGGCAAGATCTTCGGCGGCTGGGCCGGCGCGGCGGAGATCGGCGGGCAGCCCTGGACGCTCTGGCTCTGCTTCGTCCTCTTCTGGGCCCTCGAACTGGCCATCATCTACCGGGGGATGGACACCCTGCGCCGCTTCGAGAACTGGGCGGCACCCTTCGTCCTGGTCGGCGCGGTCGTACTGCTCGTCTGGGTCGCGGGCAAGGCGGGCGGGTTCGGTCCGCTGCTGGACCAGCCGTCCGCACTCGGCTGGGGCGCCGACTTCTGGCCGGTCTTCTTCCCCTCGCTGATGGGCATGATCGCCTTCTGGTCGACGCTCTCCCTCAACATCCCCGACTTCACCCGCTTCGGCGCGGGCCAACGCGCCCCGATCCGGGGCCAGTCGCTAGGTCTTCCGACCACGATGACGTTCTTCGCCCTGCTCTCCGTCTTCGTCACCTCCGGGTCGCAGGCGGTGTACGGGGTGGCCCTCTGGGACCCGGTCCAGCTCGTCGCCCGAACGGACAACGTCTTCGGTCTCGTCTTCGGTCTGGTCACCGTGCTGATCGCGACGGTCTCCGTGAACATCGCGGCGAACGTGGTCTCACCCGCGTACGACCTGGCGAACCTCGCGCCGAAGCTCATCAGCTTCCGGACCGGAGCGTTGGTCACGGGCGTGATCGGGGTCGTCATCATGCCGTGGAAGCTCACCGAGACGCCCGAGCTGTACATCTTCACCTGGCTCGGCCTGGTCGGCGGCCTGCTCGGCACGGTCGCGGGCATCCTGATCGCCGACTACTGGATCGTCCGCCGCACGGTCCTCGACCTCCCCGACCTCTACCGGCCGGGCGGCCGGTACTGGTACCGGAGCGGTTGGAACTGGCGGGCGGTGGTGGCCTTCGCGGCCGGCGGTGTCCTCGCGGTGGGCGGTTCGCACTCGGCCCCCGGGAAGGGCCCGTTCCCCGCCGACGGCCTGATCCCGTTCCTCAAGCCGCTGGCCGATTACGGCTGGGCGGTCGGGCTCGCCTCCTCGCTGCTGCTGTACGTGGCGCTGACGCGGCGGTCGACGACCCGGCCGGTCACACCGGCTTGACGCTGCGACCCAGCAGAGCCGTGACGTCCACCGTCTCGCCCGCCGAGGGAGTGGCCGTGGGCACCGGCCGGTCGAAGCCGGAGAAGTCCACGGTCCCTTCCCCGTCCGCGTTCCGCACGGTGATCCGCACCGGGTACGGGGTGCCCTCGGCGGCGACATAGGCCGTCAGGCGCTCACCGCCCTCGGCCCGGGTCACCGGGACGGTCGGCGCGCCGTTCACGTCGGTCTTCGCGCCCTTCGTCAGCGTGTCGACGTCGGCGGTGCCGACGTTGTCCGTGAGCAGCTCGCGGAACGTGTCGAGGTCGCAGACCTCGGTCACCTCCAGCAGCCGGGGGTCGTCGGCGGAGGCCTTCATGTAGCGGCCGTCGAGGATCGCGTCGAAGGTGGAACCGCCGATCGGCACATGGTTTTTCCAGAAGGCGGCGTCCGGCTTCAGCCAGACGTCGTCGCCGCGTTTCACGATCTCCACCGAACCGTCGTCGCCCATGTCCACCCCGCCCGCGCAGTTCCCCTCGCGGTCCAGCGTGAGGTCGATGCTCATGTTCTCCCCGGTCCCGTCGATGCTGCCGCGTGCGCTCAGATGCAGGGACCGGACGTCGACCAGGGCGTCGCGGGCGCGTTCGGCGATCTCTTCGGCGGGGAGCGTGTCGATGTCGTCGTCAGCCTGCGCGAGGGTGCCACCCGTCACGGTGAGAGCGACGGCCGCCGCACCTGCGGCCGCCCGGGCGGCCCATCGGTGTCCGCTCACGTCGCCTCCTCAAAAAGGCCCCGGTCAGGGCGTACGAACCAGGATGACCGGCACATTCGAGCGTACGCCGGGAAAGGGGGCGCCGCCCGGCACACGTACGGAGAGTGAAGCGCCACGGTGTTTTCGACCACGGAGCGTGGGCAAAGCTGCGGTGATCCCGCCCGGGGTCACGTACGCACGCAGCATGGAGGAGACCATCGATGAACCTGCTCACGGGGACGAGGCGCAAGGGCGGCAGGGCCGTGGGGAAGCGCTCCCGGTCCGTCCTGCGGGCGCTCGCCGCCACGGCGACGGTGGCCGCACTGGCGGTTTCCGTCACGTCGGCGACCGCGAGCGCCGCCCCGGCCGCGATTCCGCCCGGACTGTCCTGCGACACCGGCAAGCACGCCATCGACGAGTACACGGGCTTCGCGCTCTGTCGTAACAACGGCAGCCAGACGCAGACCTTCTGGGTCCATCTGGTCTGCGGCTGGGCCCCGGACGTCGACGGCAACCACGTCACTCTGAGGCCCGGCGAGTCCGGCCAGTCCACCGCCCACTGCGGGAAGATCGGCACCGGAATCGGCGAGATCCACGTACGCCCCTGATGCCGGGGCTGTGAGATCCGGCAGCATCTGCTGCAGCGGCAATACCCGCAACGGCCCGGACGGCCCGAACGGTTGAGCGTGCCGCCTCCTCTCGTTACCCTCCAGTAAGGAGATGTGGGCGCAGCCGGGACGACCGGCCGGCCCCGCGACACGAGGGAGGCGGCACGCCCATGTCCTCAGCGGAGCCCACCGAAGCGGAGCCGACCGAAGCGGGACCCACCGAGCAGACCGGCCCGGCCGTACGGGAGCCCGGTCGCGCCCCCCGTCCGGCGGCCCCCGTCCCGTCGCCGCTCCCCGGACTCGCGGAGAGTGCCCGCCTGCTCGCCGACGCCACCACCACCTCCACCGCACTCGTGGCCGACGCCCTCGCCCGGATCGAGGCCACCCAGCCCACCCTCAACGCCTTCCGGCACCTGCGGGCCCAAGCCGCGCTCGCCGAGGCCGCGGAGGCCGACCGCAGGCTCGCGGCGGGGGAGCGGCTGCCGCTCCTGGGCGTGCCCGTCGCCGTCAAGGACGACACCGATGTGGCGGGCCTGCCCACGCACTTCGGCTGCGACGGCGAGCGGCCCCCGGCCGCGTCCGACAGCGAGGCGGTCCGCCGGCTGCGCGCCGCCGGAGCCGTCGTCGTCGGCAAGACCAACTCCTGCGAACTGGGCCAGTGGCCCTTCACCGAGGGAACCGCCTTCGGCGCCACCCGCAACCCGTGGAACACCGCGCACACCCCGGGCGGCTCGTCCGGCGGTTCGGCCGCCGCTGTCGCCGCCGGGCTCGTCCCCGCCGCCCTCGGGTCGGACGGCGCCGGCTCCGTGCGCATCCCCGCCGCGTGGACGCACCTCGTCGGCATCAAACCGCAGCGCGGGCGCATCTCGGTCCACCCGCACAGCGACGCCTTCCAGGGGCTCACCGTGAACGGCCCCCTCGCCCGAACGGTCGCCGACGCCGCGCTGCTCCTCGACGCCGTCGCCGGAGCCCACCCCGAGGACTTCCACCGCCCGCCCGCCGTGCGCGCCGCCGACGCAGCCCGTCGCGAGCCGGGCCGCCTGCGCATCGCGCTCGCCTGGCGTCCCCCGCTCACCCTCACCGGCGCCGGACCGGACCCGGAGGTGCGCCGGGCCGTCACCGCGCTCGCCGACACCCTCGCCCGGCTCGGCCACCACGTCGAGGAGGCCCGCCCCCGGTACGGGCTGATCGGCCTCGCCTTCGTGCCCCGCGCCACCGTGGGCATCGCCGAATTCGCCGCCCGGCACCCCGAACCGGCCCTGCTCGACCCGCGCACCCGCAGCGCCCTGCGCACCGGTACGCGGCTGGGCGGCCGGGTGGTACGGGCCGCCCGCGCCCGCGAAGTACGCCAGCACCGCAGGATCGGCGCCCTCTTCGACACCTCCGGGTTCGACGTGCTCCTCACCCCGACCACGGCCGCGCCGCCGCCCCGGATCGGCAGGTTCGACGACCTGAGCGCCTGGCGCACCGACGTCGCGATGGCCGCCGCCTGCCCCTACGCCTGGCCGTGGAACGTCCTCGGCTGGCCCGGGGTGAACGTCCCGGCCGGCTTCACCCGCTCCGGCCTCCCGGTCGGGGCCCAGCTGCTCGGCCCCTCCCGCAGCGAGGAGCGGCTGATCGCGCTCGCCGCCCAACTGGAGGACGACCGGCGCTGGTTCGAGCACCGGCCGCCGGTCTGACAGATGACGCTCACGCCCGGGCCGCCGGCCCGGGCGTGAGCGCCGCCCCGCGTCACCTTTCCCTCGTGCTGGTCACTTCTCGGTGAGCATGTCCTTGCGGAGCTTCGTGAGCAGCCGGGACAGCAGCCGGGAGACATGCATCTGGGAGATGCCGAGGTGCTCGCCGATCTGGGCCTGTGTCATCTCCTGGCCGAACCGCATCGCGACGATCTCCCGCTCCCGTTCGTCCAGCTGCTCCAGCAGCGGAGCCAGGGTGTGCAGGTCCTCGACCAGTTCGATGGCTGGGTCGACGTCCCCCTTGATGTCGCCGTAGGTGACCGTCTCGGCGCTGTTCTGGTCCGCGCCGATGGGCAGGTCGAGGGAGCCCGCCGTGTAGCCGTTGGCGGCTATGAGCCCCTCGATGACCTCTTCTTCGGTGAGTTCCAGATGCTGGGCGAGTTCGGCGACCGTGGGCTCGCGGTCGAGACGGGTGGAGAGCGCCTCGCGGGTCTTGGCCAGGGTCACGCGCAGTTCCTGCAGACGGCGCGGCACGTGGACGGCCCACGTCGAGTCGCGGAAGAACCGCTTGATCTCGCCGACGATGTAAGGGATGGCGAACGAGGTGAACTCGACCTCCCGGCTCAGCTCGAACCGGTCGATCGCCTTGATCAGCCCGATCGTGCCGACCTGGATGATGTCCTCCATCTCACCGCTGCCACGGTTGCGGAAGCGCTTCGCCGCGAAGTGCACCAGCGAGAGGTTCATCTCGATCAGGGTGTTCCGCGCGTACTGGTACTCGTGTGTGCCTTCTTCCAGCACCTGCAGCTGGTCGAAGAACAGAACCGCCAGCTTCCGTGCGTCCTTCGGTGCGATCTTCCCGGGGTCATCGATGAGCGGAAGGGCCGCGGGAGCGGCGGGCATGTCGTGTTCCGGAGCGGTGGAGAGCCGAGGGTGCTGCGTAGTGGTCGGCACGAGAGTCTCCCGGTGACGGATGTGTGTGGACAACACGGGAGGGCACCGACAGGGAACACCTCACGGCGGCCGATGCCGCTCCCATGAGTGTGTGCCTATCTGCCTAAGCACGCTGGTTCCGCTTCTGTCCCCGATCGGTGCTCTCAAACCCAGCCGTTTCCCCGTTCCCTGTTGGGGCCCGGCGGATCCTGTGTCGGGCCCCGACAGAGGGCTTCAGACCTGGTAGCGCCCCGGTGCGAAGAGGTGCAGATGCTCCGCCACCCAGGCGGACGTCCGTTCCAGGCCCTCCTTCAGGCCGACCTCCGGTTCCCAGCCCGCCCAGGTGCGGGCGCGGGTGTTGTCGGAGAGCAGGCGGTGGACCTCGCTGCCGGAGGGCCGCAGCCGCGCCGGGTCCACGACGATCTCGGCGTCCCGGCCGGAGGCGGTGATGAGGGCCTTCGCGAGGTCCCCGACCGAGATCTCCCGGCCGGTGCCGAGGTTGACGCTCTGTCCCAGCGCCCGGTCGCAGCCGGCCAGGGCCAGGAATCCGGCGGCGGTGTCGGTGACATAGGTGAAGTCGCGGGTCGGGGTCAGCGAGCCGAGGCGGATCTCCCGTGCCCCGGAGTGCAGCTGGGCGAGGATGGCCGGGATCACGGCCCGGGCCGACTGGCGGGGCCCGTAGGTGTTGAACGGCCGTACGACCGTCACCGGGAGCTCGAAGGCATGCCAGTGGGACAGGGCCATCATGTCCGCGCCGATCTTCGAGGCGGAGTAGGGCGACTGCGGCTGGAGGGGGTGGTCCTCGCCGATCGGCGCCGTCAGGGCGGTCCCGTACACCTCGCTGGTGGAGGTGTGCAGGAGACGCCGGACGGAGTGGCGGCGGCAGGCCTCGGCGATGTTCTCGGTACCGACGACGTTGGTCCGGACGTAGGCGCCCGGGGAGTCGTAGCTGTAGGGGATGCCGATGAGCGCGGCGAGGTGGAAGACCGTGTCGCAGCCCTGGACCGCGTCCATCACGCGGCCCGCGTCGCCGACGTCCCCGGCGATGAACTCGACCGGGCCGTGCGGGTCGTCGAGGTAGCGGGCCAGGTGGCCCTTGTCGGCGTACGGCTTGTAGTGGACGAACGCCCGGACGCGCGCGCCGCGTTCGACGAGCAGGTCCACGAGGGTGGAGCCGATGAAGCCTTCGGCCCCGGTGACGAGGACGGTACGGCCGGTCCAGTCGACGGCGGTGCCGGCCATGCCGGCGGTGGTGCTGGTCATGAGGTGAACTCCCTTGCTGTGGTGGGTTGTCCGGCGAGGCGGATGACGGTCTCCGCGAGCAGGTCGGCCGCCCGGGCGTGGTGTCCCGGGTCGGCGGCGCGCCCCATCGCGGCGAGCCGTGCGGGGTCGGCGAGCAGCGGTTCGACGATCTCGGCGAGGCGGTCGGCGGTGGTCTCCGCGTCGGGGACGAGGTGGGCCGCGCCCGCGTCGGAGAGGACCCGGGCGTTGTGCGTCTGGTGGTCGCCGGGGGCGTGCGGGTACGGCACGAGGACGGCGGGCACCCCGGTCGTCGCCAGCTCCGCGATCGTGGCCGAGCCCGCCCGGCAGACCACCAGGTCGGCGACCGCGTAGGCGAGGTCCATCCGGTCGAGGTACGGCACGGCCTGCGCGACGGGCCCCGCTCCGGCGTCGATGAGCTTCTGCCGGGTCTCCGCGAGCGCGGCCGGGCCCGTCTTGACCAGGAGGTGGACGTCCCCGCGGCCCCGCCAGCGGGCGGCGAGGCCCACGGCGGCGGCGGTGAGCCGGGCCGCGCCGAGGCTGCCGCCGTTGAAGAGGACGACCCGCGCCCCCTCGGGTATCCGGAAGGCGCGCCGGGCCTCCTCGCGCAGAGCCGGCCGGTCGAGGGCGGCCAGGGACGCGGCGATCGGCATGCCGACGGTCCGCGCCCGCTCGCCGCCCGACAGATGGGCACGGCTGCCGTCGAAGGCGACGGTGAGGTGTTCGGTGAGCCGGGCGGCGAACTGGTTGGCCCGGCCCGGGACCGCGTTGGACTCGTGGATCACGCTGGGCAGCCCGGCCATCTTCGCCCCGACGATCGCCGGGGCGCTCGGGTAGCCGCCCATCCCGACGACGACCTGAGCCTTCTGGGTGCGCAGGACCGAACGGGCCTGGGCACCCGAGCGCAGGAGGGCGGCCGGGAGGAGGAAGCGTTTCGCGCCGAGCGCGGGGTCGAAGGGGATCATGTCGACGGTGTGCAGCCGGTATCCGGCCGCCGGGATGAGGGCCGTCTCCAGACCGCGCTCGGTGCCGATGAAGGAGATGACCGCGTCCGGGTCGGAGCGGCGCAGGGCCTCGGCGAGGGCGAGGCCCGGGTAGATATGGCCGCCGGTGCCGCCCGCACCGATCACGACGGAGAGTGGTGTGCGCATGGCCGCCACTCTCGGGAAGCGGCTTAAGAGGGTTCTAAGAGTCCGGTTTGGCAGGCTTCAGGCATGAGCGGCAGGAGTGGCACGAGTGGCATGCGCGGAGCGGGCAGGATTCTGGTGGCCGAGGACGAGCCGGACGTACGGGCCGCCGTCGAGGACGGGCTGAGCGTCGAGGGGTACGAGGTCCGCGGCGTCTGCGACGGCCTGGCGGCCCTGTCGGCGGTGGCCGCCTGGGAGCCGGACGCGCTGGTGCTGGACGTGATGATGCCGGTGCTCGACGGTCTTGCGGTCTGCCGGAGGCTGCGGGCGATGGAGGACCGGACACCGGTGCTGGTACTGACCGCGCTGTCGTCGGTGAGCGAGCGGGTGGACGGTCTTGAGGCGGGGGCCGACGACTATCTGGTGAAACCCTTCGCCCTGGACGAACTGGTCGCGCGGGTCAGGGCGCTGCTGCGGCGGGCCGCGCCACCCGCCCCGGACCGGGACCTGGCCTTCGCGGATCTGACGCTGGACCCGGTGACGCGGACCGGGCGGCGCGGCGGCCGCCCGGTCGAGTTCAGCCGCACCGAGGCCGCCCTGCTGGAGCTGCTGCTGCGCCACCCGGGCCAGGTTCTGGCGCGTGAGGTGATCCTGGAGCGGGTCTGGGGCCAGGACTTCGGGCCCGACTCCAACTCGCTGGCGGTGTACGTGGGTTATCTGCGGCGGAAACTGGAGGCGGGCGGCGAGCCGCGCCTCGTCCACACCGTGCACGGGCTCGGCTACCGGCTGGACGTGGCGTGAGCGGGGTGCGGCGGCTGGGCGCCCGCTGGCGGCGCAGGCGGCCCCTGCGGACGCGGCTCGCGGTGGCGGCATCGGCGGCGGTGGCGCTGGTCGCGGTCGGGGTGTGTGCGGCGGCGTTCTTCGTCATCCGCTACGAGCTGCTGCACCAGCTCGACCTGTCCCTCACCCAGGCCGCGACCCGGGTGATCCAGGAGAACCGGGGCGAGGGCCCGCAGACCGTGGCGGGCGAGTGCCGCTACCTCTCCGCGCCCGCCTGCGCCCAGATCGTCCCGGCCGACCCGGCGGCGGATCCGGACGCGGCGTATCTGCTGCCCGTCGCCACCCCCGTACGCGAGGTGGCGGCGGGGACGCGGGCCCCGTACTACAGCAACGTCAGCCGCTTCGGGCAGCCGCTCAGGATGCTGACGACCCCGTTCGGGGACGGGAGGGCGCTCCAGGTGGCGCTGCGGGCGGACCCGGTGGAGAAGGGCGTGCGGCAGGCGGCCGTGCTGCTGGCGGCGGTCGGCGGGGCGGGGGTGCTCCTGGCGGGGCTGCTCGGGTACGCCGTCTCGCGGACGGGCCTGGCCCCGGTGGCCCGGCTGACCTCGACCGCCGAGCGGATCGCGGCCACCCGGGACCCGCGCCACCGCATCGAGCTGCCGCCGGGCCCGCCGGGACGCCAGGACGAGGTGACCCGGCTGGCGGCCAGCTTCAACACGATGCTCGGGGAGCTGGAGCAGTCGGTGAGCTCCCAGCGCCGGCTGGTCGCGGACGCCTCGCACGAGCTGCGGACCCCGCTGACGGCGCTGCGCACCAACGCGGAGCTGCTGGCGCGCGGCGACCGGCTGACGCCCGCGCAGCGCGAGCGGGCGTCGGGGGCGCTGGGGCGGGGCATCCGGGAGGTGACCGGCCTGGTCAACGATCTGATCGAGCTGGCCCGGGACGAGGAGCCGCTGCCGCTCCTGGAGGACGTGCGGATCGCGGAGGTGGTGGAGCACGCGGTGGCCGTGGCGCGGAGGCACTGGCCGCAGACCCCGTTCCCGCTGGAGGTGGGGGCGGGCGCGGCGGAGGCGGTCCGGCCGGGGGTCCCGGCCCGGCTGGCCCGGCTGCTGACGAACCTGCTGGACAACGCGGCCAAGTTCAGCCCGCCGGGCACTCCGGTGGAGGTCGGCCTGACCGCCCACGACGACGGCCTGGAGCTGACCGTCCGGGACCACGGTCCGGGGATTCCCGCCGAAGACCTCCCGTACGTCTTCGACCGCTTCTACCGTGCCGAGGCGGCACGCGCCCTGCCCGGCTCGGGTCTCGGTCTGGCGATGGCCCGGCAGATCGCCCGCGCGCACGGGGCGGAGCTGACGGCGGGGGCGGCGCCGGGCGGCGGGGCGCTGTTCACGCTGACGTTCGGTGCCCAGGGCCCGCCGGGACGTTCTCACGCGCCGTGAGCGCGCGGTCACAGCATCGCTCGCCCGCCCGGCGTCCCGGCCGCGAAGCCGTGCGGGGGCCTTGTGGAGCCCGGCACGCCGAAGAGATATCTTGATGTCAAGCAATGTTGCAGACGTGGAGCGGAGCACCCGGTGACTGACTCGACCATCATCTATACGCACACCGACGAGGCCCCTGCCCTGGCGACCTACTCGTTCCTGCCCGTCGTCGAGGCCTACGCCTCGACCGCGGGTGTCACGGTCGAGCGCCGTGACATCTCCCTCGCGGGCCGGATCATCGCCAGTTTCCCGGAGCACCTCAAGGCCGAGCAGCGTATCGATGACGCACTCGCCGAGCTGGGCGAGCTGGCCAGGACGCCCGGCGCGAACATCATCAAGCTGCCGAACATCTCGGCGTCGATCCCGCAGCTCAAGGCGGCCATCGCCGAGCTGCAGGAGCAGGGCTACGCGCTTCCGGACTACCCGGACGACCCGCGGACCGACGCGGAGAAGGACGTCCGCGCCCGCTACGACAAGGTCAAGGGCAGCGCCGTGAACCCGGTGCTGCGCGAGGGCAACTCCGACCGCCGCGCCCCCGCCTCCGTCAAGAACTACGCCAAGGCCCACCCGCACCGCATGGGCGCCTGGACGGCCGACTCGAAGACGAACGTCGCCACCATGGGCGTCGACGACTTCCGCTCCACCGAGAAGTCCGCGGTCGTCGCCGAGGACGGCACGCTCCGCATCGAGCTGCACGGCGACGACGGCACCACCACCGTGCTCCGCGAGTCCGTACCCGTCCTGAAGGGCGAGGTCGTCGACGCGGCCGTCATGCGCGTCGCCGCGCTGCGCGAGTTCTTCACCGCGCAGGTCGCCCGCGCCAAGGCCGAGGGCGTGCTGTTCTCCCTGCACCTCAAGGCCACCATGATGAAGGTCTCCGACCCGATCATCTTCGGCCACGCGGTCCGCGCCTTCTTCCCGAACACCTTCGCCAAGTACGGCGACCAGCTCGCCGCCGCCGGCCTCACCCCCAACGACGGTCTGGGCGGCATCCTCAAGGGCCTCGGCTCGCTGCCGGACGTCGGCGCCGAGATCCAGGCGTCCTTCGAGGCCGAGCTCGCCGAGGGCCCCGCCCTCGCGATGGTCGACTCCGACAAGGGCATCACCAACCTGCACGTCCCCAGCGACGTCATCGTCGACGCCTCCATGCCCGCCATGATCCGCACCTCGGGTCACATGTGGGGCCCGGACGGCAACGAGGCCGACACCATCGCCGTCCTCCCGGACAGCAGCTACGCCGGTGTCTACCAGGTCGTCATCGACGACTGCCGCGCCAACGGCGCCTTCGACCCCGCCACCATGGGCTCGGTGCCCAACGTCGGTCTGATGGCGCAGAAGGCCGAGGAGTACGGCAGCCACGACAAGACCTTCGAGATCCCCGCCACCGGCACCGTGCGCGTCGTCGACGCGAGCGGCGCGGTCGTGCTGGAGCAGGCCGTCGGCGCCGGCGACATCTTCCGCATGTGCCAGACCAAGGACCTGCCGATCCAGGACTGGGTCAAGCTCGCCGTCACCCGCGCCCGCGCCACCGGCAACCCGGCCGTGTTCTGGCTGGACGAGACCCGCGCGCACGACGCCAACCTGATCGCCAAGGTGACGACGTACCTCGCCGACCACGACACGGACGGCCTGGACATCTCCGTCAAGTCCCCGGAAGAGGCCACCGCCTTCTCCCTGGAGCGCATCCGCCGCGGCGAGGACACCATCTCCGTCACCGGCAACGTGCTCCGCGACTACCTCACGGACCTCTTCCCGATCCTGGAGCTGGGCACCAGCGCCAAGATGCTCTCCGTGGTCCCGCTGATGAACGGCGGCGGCCTTTTCGAGACCGGCGCGGGCGGCTCGGCCCCCAAGCACGTCCAGCAGCTCGTCAAGGAGAACTACCTCCGCTGGGACAGCCTGGGCGAGTTCCTGGCCCTCGCGGTCAGCTTCGAGCACCTGGCCACCACCACGGACAACGCGCGGGCCCAGGTCCTCGCCGACACCCTGGACCGGGCCACGGGCACCTTCCTCAACGAGGACAAGTCGCCGAGCCGTCGCCTCGGCGGCATCGACAACCGCGGCAGCCACTTCTACCTGGCCCTCTACTGGGCCCAGGAGCTGGCGCAGCAGACCGACGACGCCAAGCTCGCCGAGGCGTTCGCGCCGCTCGCCAAGACCCTGGCCGAGCAGGAGGAGACCATCGTCGCCGAGCTGGTCGCGGTGCAGGGCTCCCCGGCCGAGATCGGCGGCTACTTCCAGCCCGACCCGGCCAAGGCCGCGGCGGTCATGCGCCCGTCCGCCACGTTCAACAACGCGATCGCGTCCCTCGCCTGAGGTGACGTGAGCCGGGGGCGGCCGCGCCGCCCCCGTCCGTGACCGCCCCGGTCGGCCCTGGTGCCGGCCGGGGCGGTTCGCGTGTGCGCGCCCCCGAGCGGGTGGGATCGCGGAGCCGTACGGGGTTCGGAGCAATCCGGCGGCCTTCCGGTTCCGAATGAGGACCGTGAGGATCAATCGCACCGCCCTGACCCGCAACACCCTCGCCGCCCTGAGCGGACTGCTCGCCGGCTTCGCCGCGCTGACCGTCGCCGAACTCGTCTCGGCCGCCGTCAGACCCGAGGCGAGCCCCGTCACGGCGGTCGGCGGAGCCGCCATCGACCGCACTCCCACGGGGGTGAAGGACTGGGCGATCCGCACGTTCGGCGAGAACGACAAGATCGTCCTCCAGCTCGGCATCGTCGCCACGCTCGCCCTCTTCGCCGTCGCCGTCGGCCTGCTGGCGCTGCGCCACCGGCGTACGGGCTCCGCCGCCGTCCTGGTCTTCGGCGCGGTCGGCACGGCGGCCGCCGTCAGCAGGCCGGACTCCACCGGGTTCACCGACGGGCTGCCGTCCCTGGTCGGCGCGGTGGCCGGGGCGATCCTGCTGTACGTCCTCGTCGGCAGGCTCACCCGGCCGCGCACGGTCGCCGGGGAGGAGGGCGAGAGCGGCTGGGACCGGCGGGGCTTCCTCATCGCCGCCACCGCGGCGGCCGCCGCCTCCACCGCCGCCGGAGCCGTCGGCCGGGCGCTCAACGGCCGCAGCGCCCAGGACGCGGTCGCCTCCCGGGATGCCGTACGCCTGCCCGCCCCGGCTTCGCGCGCACAGCCGATCCCGGCGGGAGCACAGCCGAGGGCCCGTGGCATCAGCTCGTTCACCACGCCCAACGACAAGTTCTACCGGGTCGACACCGCCCTCGTGGTCCCCAAGGTCGACGCGAACACCTGGCGGCTGCGCATCCACGGAAAGGGCGTACGCCGGGATCTGGAGTTCAGCTACCAGGACCTGCTGAACCGCCCGCTGATCGAACGCGAGATCACCCTGTGCTGCGTCTCCAACGAGGTCGGCGGCCCCTACATCGGCCACGCCCGGTGGATCGGCGTCCGCCTGGCCGATCTGCTCAAGGAGGCCGGGGTGAAGCCGCCGTCCCGGGGCGGCGAGGCGGACCAGATCATCGCCCGTTCGGTGGACGGCATGACGCTCGGCACCCCCGTCGAGGACGTCATGGACGGCCGGGACGCGATGCTCGCCGTCGGCATGAACGGCGAACCGCTGCCGTTCGTCAACGGGTTCCCCGTCCGGATGCTCGTGCCCGGACTGTACGGGTACGTCTCGGCCTGCAAGTGGATCGAGGACATCGAGCTCACCACGTTCGACGACTACGACGCGTACTGGGTGAAGCGCACCTGGGCCCGGGAGGCCCCGATCAAGACCCAGTCCCGCATCGACACCCCCAAGCCTTTCGGGCGCCCCGAGGCGGGCACCGTCATCGTCGCCGGGGTGGCGTGGGCCCAGCACCGGGGCATCGAGAAGGTCGAGATCCGGGTCGACGACGGCCCTTGGAAGCCCGCACAACTCGCCGAGCAGGCCACCGTCGACACCTGGCGCCAGTGGACCTACCCCTGGAAGGCGACCCCCGGCAGCCACACCCTCACCGTCCGCGCCACGGACGGGACGGGCGAGACGCAGACCGAGAAGCGCACCAAGACCGTCCCGGACGGGGCGAGCGGGTGGCACTCGGTGGTCGTCAGCGTCGACTGACCGCGACGGCCCTCACGGGAGGAAGATCCTCCCCACGGCCTCCTTCAACCCGGCCACCGTCGGCGGGCGGAGACAGGCCGTCAGATGTCCGTCCGGGCGTACCACGAACGCCGCACCCTCGCCCGCCCCGTACTGGAGCGCGAACTCGCCCCGGCTGTCGTGGTGATGCGGGATGCCCGTCCACCGGTCCGGGGCGCCGGCGGGCAGGATCCGGTGCGTGTCCAACCGGCCGCCGGTCAACTCCCGTGCGGCGGAGGCGAGATCGAGGGGCGTCTCGCCGGCCGGGTGGTCCCCGTACACCAGCAGCACGTGCCCGCGGCCGCGCAGCACGTCGAAGAGGCGCACCGGGTGGGCGGCGATGTCCCCCGTGAGGCCGCCGCAGTCCGGGGCCCGGTCGCCCGGCCGCAGCGGGGCCGGGTCGTCCGGGGCGAGGGGCGTCACCAGTGGGCTCTCCCGGTAGCCGACCAGGAGCTGGGCCTCGCGCAGCAGCAGCGTCTCCCGGTCCGTCGGGTCCGCCTGCACCCCCTCGGCGGCGTGCCGGACGGTCCGGCCCACCACCTCCTCGCCGACCGGGTGCCGCTCGGCGTCGTAACCGGGGAGCACCTGCGGCCCCGCCGCGCCCTCGACGGCGAGCGCCAGCTTCCACGCCAGGTTGCAGGCGTCCTGGATCCCGGTGTTCATGCCCTGGGCGCCGGTCGGCGGATGGATGTGCGCCGCGTCCCCGGCGACGAACACCCGGCCCTCCCCGTACCGGTCCACCAGCCGGTGGCTGATCCGGAACACCGACGACCAGCGCAGCGCGGACGCGGTGACCGGCTCCGGCGCGAGCCGGTCCAGGACCTTCTGGATGTCGGGGAGCGCGGGGGCCGTACCGCCCTCCAGGCCGTGCGCCACCCCGTCACCGCCGCCCGCCGTCCCGGCCGCCTCCGCCTGCCGCGCGGCGGACAGCTCCGGCGGCACGAGCATCGACATCCGGTAGCGGCCGTTCCCCGGCAGGGGAATGCAGACCAGCAGATCGTCGATCGCCCCGTCCTCGCCGCGGTGCGTCGAGCGCACCCCGTACCCGGCCGGCAGATCCCACCCCACCTCCACATCGGCGAGCATGTACTCCTCGGGGAACGCGCCGCCCTCGAAGGTGAGCCCGAGCCCCTTGCGCACCGCCGAGTGCGCCCCGTCGCACCCCACCAGGAACCGCGAGCGGACCTCCACCTCGTCCCCGGACGTCGTCGTCAGCCGGCTGGTCACCCCGGCCGGATCCTGGGCGAACCCCACCAGCGCGGTCGACCGCTCGATCCCGGTCCCGTAGCGCCCGAGGAACTCCTCCAGAAGCCGTTCCGTGTCGCACTGCGGCAGCGCGGCGAAGCCGTACGGCACCTCGGGCGGCAGGACCAGCTCGACCCGGCCCTGCTCGGCCCCGTTCTCGTAGGTCAGCTGCCCGCGCATCGGGACCGCCGCGTCCAGCACCTCCCGCACCAGGCCCATCCGCTCGAAGAGCTCCAGGGTGCGCGGCTGGATGCCCACCGCCTTGGCGTACGGCAGCCGGGCGGGCAGCCGGTCCACGATCCGGCAGGCCACCCCGGCCCGCCGCAGCTCAGCGGCGAGCGTCAGGCCGACCGGGCCCGCACCCACCACGAGAACGTCGGTCGATTCGCTGCGTGGCACCGGGGTCTCCCGTCGTGGGCCCCCCGCGTACGGTCCCCTCCATCGTCCTGCCATCGGCGGCACCCGGCACCCGGGCGGCGCTCAGCCTCCCGCAGGCGGGGTCATCGCCCACCGGATGGTCCTGGTCAGGGCCTTCCCGGCGGGCCGTACGCACACCTCCTCGACCCCCGGCACCCGGGGCAGCCGCAACGGCTCCCGGGCCCACGGCGGGAGCGCGGCCACGGCGTTCGCGGCGAGTACGGCGTACGGGGGACGGACCGGCCAGGGCAGTGGCGGGTGCAGAAGGATGAAGCGGGCCGCGTCCAGGGCCTCCCGGGTGGCGCGCAGCTCCGGGCGGTAGGCGGCGATGCGTTCCGCCAGCTCCGCCCGGTCGTGCGGCGGGTCGGGGACGCCGAGGGCGTGGGCCACCGTCGCCATGTCGTGGATGTACCCGTCGCACCCGGCACCGTCCAGCGGCCGTGCCCCGTAGCGCTGATGGGCGCGGAGGAAGCTGTCCACCTCGGCGACGTGCACCCAGCACAGGAGGTGCGGATCGGCCGCGTGGTAGGGCTCCCCGGAGGACGCGGTCCCCCGCACCCGCTCGTGCACGGACCGTACGCGGTCCACCGCCTCCTGCGCGTGCTCGGCCGTGCCGAACGTGGTCACCGCCAGGAACGTGCTGGTCCGCTGGAGCCGCCCCCACGGATCGCCCTTGAAGCCCGAGTGGCCCGCGACGGCGGCCATGGCGAGGGGGTGCAGCGACTGGAGGAGCAGGGCGCGCAGCCCGCCGATGAACATGGACGCGTCCCCGTGCACCCGGCGCACCGGCCGGTCCGGGCCGAACCAGCGGGGGCCGGGGGTCTGGTGGATCCGGGCGCGGTTCTCCGGCCCGGAAGGCCCCGCCACCCGGGCGAAGAGGCTCCTGCCGAGCCGTTCCCGTACTCCGGAGCCGGACGCGGTCTTGTCCATACGACCCAGTATGCGGCGGCGCCCGCCCGCCCAGGGAGCCCTACGGCACCCTGGCCGTCCACTCCGGCGTGGCGAACTTGGTCCGTACGAGTTCCTCGGCGCGGGCCAGCTCGGCGTCGGTCACGCTTCCGGTGGTCAGGCCGTGACGCCTGCGGAACGAGTCGATCATCCGCTCGATCACCACCTGGCGCGGCAGTCCGGTCTGCCGGCGCAGCGGGTCCACGCGCTTCTTGGCCGACCGGGTGCCCTTGTCCGACATCTTCTCCTTGCCGATGCGGAGCACCTCCAGCATCTTGTCGGCGTCGATGTCGTACGCCATCGTCACGTGGTGCAGCACGGCCCCCGGCCCGCCGTCCGGCCCGACCACCCGCTTCTGCGCGGCCCCCGCGATCTTGCCGACCTCCGTGGCGATGTCGTTGAGCGGCTGGTACCAGGCCTTGATGCCCATGTCCGCGAGGGCTTCCAGGACCCAGTCGTCCAGATAGGCGTAACTGTCGGCGAAGGACAGCCCCGACACCAGCGCCTGCGGCACGGCGAGCGAGTACGTGATGGTGGAGCTGGGTTCGGCGAACATCGCGCCGCCGCCCGAGATCCGGCGTACGACGTCCACGCCGTGCCGCTCCACGCCCGTCGGGTCCACCTCGTTGCGCAGCGACTGGAAGCTGCCGATGATCACGGCGGGGGAGTCCCACTCCCAGACCCGCAGGGTCGGCGGCCGCAGCCCCGCCGCCACCTCGGCGGTGATCACCTCGTCCAGCGCCATGTGCAGCGCGGGAGACTGAGGCGCGTCGTGGATCAGCTGCCAGTCGTAGTCGCTCCACTCCGTGGCCTGCGCCAGCGCCCGGCGTACGGCGACGGCGACGCCCTCCGCGCTCAGTCCCAGCATCACCGTGGAGTCGGGCAGTGCCGCCTCGATCCGGGCCGCGAGCCCGGCGGTGTCCGTGTGGGCGGGGGCGCCCTCCAGCGCCGCGTCGATCGCGAGGATCGCCTCGTCCGGTTCGAGGAAGAAGTCCCCGGCGACCCGGACGTTCCGCAGCGCCCCGCCCGCCACCTCCAGGTCCACCACGACCAGCTTGCCGCCGGGAACCTTGTACTCACCGTGCACAGCGCCGCCTCCAGCTCTCTCCGATGGTCCGGCTCGCCGCATGGAGCCGGACACAACCGGATACAACGCTCATCGCGGAGTGAATCATCCCGGTACCCGACCCGCGCCGGCCTCTGCGGCGGCGCGGGTCAGCGGTGGATTCACCGGCGTGGCGGGTCGCGTCGCCGCGCACGGAAGGCGAGCTCAGCGGTGCGGCGGGTCCGCGTCGCCGCGCACCGAGGGCGGGCTCAGCGGTGCGTGAACTCCGCGGGCCGCTTCTCGGTGAACGCCTTCATGCCCTCCTTCTGATCGGCCGTCGCGAACACCGAGTGGAACAGACGGCGTTCGAAACGCACACCCTCCGCGAGCGTCGTCTCGAAGGCCCGGTTCACCGCCTCCTTCGCCATCATCGCGACCGGCGCCGACATGCCCGAGACCGTCCCCGCGACCGCGAGCGCCTCCTCCAGCAGATCCGCGTCGGGCACGATCCGGGAGACGAGCCCGGCCCGCTCCGCCTCCTCGGCGGCCATGTTCCGGCCGGTCAGGCAGAGGTCCATCGCCTTCGCCTTGCCGACCGCCCGGGTCAGCCGCTGGGAGCCGCCGATGCCCGGGATCACGCCGAGCCGGATCTCCGGCTGGCCGAAGACCGCCGACTCCGAGGCGATCACCAGGTCGCACAGCATCGCCAACTCGCAGCCGCCGCCCAGGGCGTAGCCCCGTACGGCGGCGATGGTGGGCGTGCGCAGCTGACCGAGCCGGTCCCAGGCGGTGAACCAGTCGCTGAGATACATGTCCATGTAGCTCTGCGGCTGCATCTCCTTGATGTCCGCCCCGGCCGCGAACGCCTTCTCCCCGCTGCCGGTGATGACGATGCAGCCGACGTCCGGGTCGCGGTCGAGCGCCTCCGTGGCCTCGACGGTCTCCCGCATGACGTCCAGGCTCAGCGCGTTGAGCGCCTTGGGGCGGTTCAGGGTGAGCAGGGCGGTACGGCCGCGTCGCTCGACGAGGATGGTGCTGTACGGGCCCGGGGTGGACGCGTGCTTGTCGTTCTCGCTCACGGGGTGGCGCCCTTCTCTGTGTCGCCGGTGGTGGCGGAAGCGGCCCGGATGGCCCGGACGATCCCGGAGAAGTCCTGGTCCGCTCCGTCGCCTTCCGCGAACTTGGCGTACAACTCGGCTGCCCGCAGCCCCAGTTCGGCGTCGACCCCGCCCGCGCGCACCGCGTTGGCGGCCAGCCCGAGATCCTTGGCCATCAGCGGGGCGGCGAACCCGGGGCGGTAGTCGCGGTTGGCCGGGCTGCCCGGGACCGGGCCGGGGACCGGGCAGTTGACGGTCAGCGCCCAGCACTGGCCGGACGCCGCCGACGCCACGTCGAACAGCGCCTGATCGGAGAGGCCGAGGCTCTCGGCGAGCACGAACGCCTCGCTCACGGCGATCATCGAGACGCCGAGGATCATGTTGTTGCAGATCTTCGCGGCCTGCCCGGCGCCCGCCGCCCCGCAGAGCACCGCCTTCTTCCCCATCACCGACAGCAGCGGTTCGGCCTCCGCGAACGCTCCCTGCTCACCCCCGGCCATGAAGGTGAGTGTGCCCGCCTCGGCCCCGACCACCCCGCCGGAGACCGGGGCGTCCAGGGAGCGGTGACCGGCCGCCGAGGCCGCCGCGTGGGCAGCACGGGAGTCGGCCACATCGATGGTCGAGCAGTCGACGAACAAGGTGCCCGGCCGGGCGGCGGCGAGCAGCCCCTCCGGCCCGTACAGGGAGAGGACATGGCGGCCCGCGGGCAGCATCGTGATCACCACGTCGGCGATCGCGGCGGCCTCGGCGGCGCCGGCCGCCCGCTCCACCCCGTTCGCCGCGGCATCCGCCAGGGCTGACTCGACGAGATCGTGGCCGAGCACCCGGTGTCCGGCGCGGACGAGGTTGGCGGCCATCGGGCCGCCCATGTGGCCCAGTCCGATGAAGGCGACGGTCGTGGTCACCAGGGCACCTCCTGCGGTGAGTCGGGTACGGCGAGGGACAGCCCCTCGTCGCCGGTCGGTGCGAAGTACCGGGCCACGTCCGCGTCCGTGACCTCCACGAGCGTGCCGGGCGACCACCGGGGCGTCCGGTCCTTGTCGATCACCTGGGCCCGGATGCCCTCCACCAGGTCGGGGGAGGAGAGGGCGGCACCGGAGACGCGGTACTCCTGCTCCAGCACCTGTTCCAGCGGGCCGAGTTCGCGGGCCCGGCGCAGCGCGGCGAGGGTGACCTTCAGTGCGGTGGGGGAGCGGCCGAGGACCGTGGCAGCCGCCTCCTGGGCCGCCGAGGCGTCGGAGGCGACCAGCCGCCCCACGATCTCCTCGACCGTGTCGGCGGCGTAACAGTCCTCGATCCAGGCCCGGTTGTCCTCCAGCACCCCGGGGGGCGCCTCCCGTACATGGCGGTGCAGCACCTGGGGGACCTCCTCCGTCCGCAGCGCGGCGAGGAACGCGGGCAGCTCGTCCGCCGGTACGAAGTGGTCGGCGAGCCCGCACAGCAGCGCGTCCCGGGCCCCCACCACCGCGCCCGTCAGGGCGAGATGGGTGCCCAGCTCCCCGGGGGCCAGCGCCAGCAGATACGTCCCGCCGACATCCGGCACGAAGCCGATCCCGGTCTCCGGCATGGCCACCTTGGACCGCTCGGTGACGATCCGGACGCTGCCGTGCGCCGAGACGCCGACCCCGCCGCCCATCACGATGCCGTCCATGACCGCCACGTACGGCTTGGGGTAGCGGGCGATCCGGGCGTTGAGCCGGTACTCGTCGCGCCAGAACGCCGCCGAGGCCTTCCCGCCCACGCGGGCGTCCTCGTAGATCGACCGGATGTCGCCGCCCGCGCACAGACCGCGCTCCCCGGCCCCGGTGATGACGACGGTCCCCACCTCGGGGTCGTGCTCCCACCGGTCGAGCGCCGCCGCGATCGTCTCCACCATCGTGTGGGTGAGGGCGTTCAGCGCCTTCGGGCGGTTCAGGGTCACCATCCCCGTACGCCCCTCGGTGTGCACGAGCACGTGCTCCTCGGTCATCGCAGGGCTCCCGTCAGGCTCCGGGCCACCATGACGCGCATGATCTCGTTGGTCCCTTCCAGGATCTGGTGGACCCGCAGGTCCCGGACGATCTTCTCGATGCCGTACTCGGCCAGATAGCCGTAGCCGCCGTGCAGTTGGAGCGCCCGGTCGGCCACCGAGTAGCCGGTGTCCGTCGCGAAGTGCTTGGCCATCGCGCACAACTGCGGTGCGCCGACGGTGTTCCGGTCGAGCGCCTCGGCGGCCTGCCGCACCAGGGCCCGGGCGGCGGCCAGTTCGGTCGCCATGTCGGCCAGCCGGAACTGCAGCGCCTGCGCGTCCAGCAGCCGGCCGCCGAACGCCTCCCGGTCCGCGAGGTGGGCCAGGCTGCGGTCCAGGGCGTTCTGCGCGCCGCCCAACGAGCAGGCGGCGATGCCGAGCCGGCCGCCGTTCAGCCCGTTCATCGCGATGCGGAAGCCGCCGCCCTCCTCGCCGAGCAGCCGGTCGGCCGGGATGCGCACCCCGTCCAGCAGGACCTGCCGGGTGGGCTGCGCGTTCCACCCCATCTTCTTCTCGTTGGCCCCGAACGACATCCCGGGATCGTCCCGTTCGACGACGAACGCGGAGATGCCGCGCGGCCCGTCCTCGCCGGTGCGGGCCAGCACGATGTAGACGTGCGAGGCGCCCGCCCCGGAGATGAACTGCTTCGTCCCCGTCAGCACGTAGTGGTCGCCGTCGCGCACCGCGCGGGTGCGCAGCGCCGCCGCGTCGGACCCGGCGCCCGGCTCGGTCAGGCAGTAGCTGCCGAGCCGCTCCATGGTGCAGAGCCCCGGCAGGTAGCGGGCCCGCTGGTCCTCGGTGCCGTAACGGTCGATCATCCAGCCGACCATGTTGTGGATGGACAGATAGCCCGCGATGGAGGGGCAGCCGGTGGCCAGGGCCTCGAAGACGAGGACCCCGTCGGAGCGGGTCAGCTCCGACCCGCCGAGGTCCTCCCGTACGTAGACGCCGCCGAGGCCGAGCCCCGCAGCTTTTCGCAGGACGTCGACGGGGAAGTGCTTGTCCTGGTCCCAGGCCACCGCGTGCGGGGCGAGGTGCTCCTGGGCGAAGTCCAGGGTCGTCTCGACGACGGCGAACTGGTCGTCGGTGAGGAGCGTGGTCACGGTGCTCATCCCATGGTCGGAATCGTGAAGCTCGCGCCGTCCCGGATTCCCGAGGCGGGCCAGCGCGAAGTGACGGTCTTGGTACGGGTGTAGAAGCGGATGGCGTCCGGGCCGTGCTGGTTCAGATCGCCGAAGCCGGACCGCTTCCACCCGCCGAACGTGTGGTACGCCACCGGCACCGGGATCGGCACGTTGACGCCGACCATGCCGGTGTCGACGCGGCGCGTGAAGTCGCGGGCGGTGTCGCCGTCGCGGGTGAAGAGCGCGACGCCGTTGCCGTACGGGTGCTCCGAGGGCAGCCGCAGGGCCTCCTCGTAGTCCGCCGCACGGACGACGGACACCACCGGGCCGAAGATCTCCTCCTGGTAGATCCGCATGTCCGGGGTGACCCGGTCGAAGAGGGAAGCGCCCGCGAAGAAGCCGTCCTCGTGGCCCTTCAGGGTGAAGTCCCGCCCGTCCACGACCAGTTCGGCGCCCTCCTCGACGCCGAGGTCGACATAGCCGCGGACCCGGTCCACCGCGTCCCGGCCCACCAGCGGCCCGAAGTCGGCGTCCGGGTCGTCCGAGCGGCCGATCCGCAGCTCGGCGATCCGCTCGGTGAGCCGGGCGACGAGCGCGTCGGCGGTGGCCTCGCCGACCGGCACGGCCACCGAGATCGCCATGCACCGCTCGCCCGCCGAGCCGTAGCCGGCGCCGATCAGCGCGTCCACCGCCTGGTCCAGGTCGGCGTCCGGCATCACGATCATGTGGTTCTTCGCCCCGCCGAAACACTGCGCCCGCTTGCCGTGGGCGGCGGCGGTGGCGTAGATGTGCGCGGCGATCGGCGTCGAGCCGACGAAGCCGAGCGCCTTGACGCGCGGGTCCTCCAGAAGGGTGTCAACGGCCTCCTTGCCGCCGTTGACGACATTGAGGACGCCCGGCGGAAGCCCCGCCTCCAGGAACAGTTCGGCCAGCCGCAGCGGAACCGACGGGTCGCGCTCCGACGGCTTCAGGATGAAGGCGTTTCCGCAGGCCAGGGCGGGGGCCGCCTTCCACAGCGGGATCATCGCGGGGAAGTTGAACGGGGTGATGCCCGCGACCACTCCGAGCGGCCGGCGCAGCGAGTGGACGTCTATCCCGGCGCCCGCGTTGTCGCTGAACTCGCCCTTCAGCAGATGGGGGACGCCCGCGGCGAACTCCACCACGTCCATTCCGCGCGCGATGTCGCCGTGCGCGTCGGCCACGGTCTTGCCGTGCTCGGAGGAGAGCAGCCGGGCCAGGGAGTCCTTCTCCTTCTCCACCAGCTGGAGGAAGCGCAGCAGCACACGGGCGCGGCGCTGGGGGTTCCACTCGCCCCACTCGCGCTGCGCCTCGACGGCGTCGGCGACCGCCGCCTCGGTCTCGGCCCGGTCGGCCAGAGGAACCCGGGCCTGCACCCGGCCGGTGTTGGGATCGAAGACATCGCCATAGCCGCCCGAGGTGCCGGACGTGTGCTTGCCGCCGATGAAATGGGTGAGTTCGCGGACCATGGAGACCTGCTCTCGTCGGTGAGATCGTCAGGAGAGATCCGGGGATGGCGCACGGCTGCCACCGGCCCACGCACCGGTCGGGTGCACGGGGGCGCGGAAGGGCTGCCGCCGGAGGGGGGCGCGAAGGGCGGAGGCCGTCAGGGGGCGGGGAGAACCGCTCGCCGGGACGTGCCTGCGGGGCCGTGGGTGCGGACCGGTGCCATGCGTGTCTGCTCCATCCTCGTGGAAACACGGAACATCCCGCGGCCGGTATCCTGACTCCCGGATCGACGCCCGTCCCCCTGCCTTCCCGACGGCTGCTGCACCGTCAGTGGCGTGTCCTGCGAGGACGGACTCCCCGGTCACAGTGGCGGGACCGCGCCGGAATCACACCGGCTTCCCTGACACCACGGGCCTTGAGGGCGATCAGCTGCACACCGACCACCCCGCTGCTCACGAACATATAGTTGGACGTCCTAGTAAGTCCACCCCGCCTCGCCCCTGGCATGATCGGCCGACATGGCAGACAAGGCAGACATGGCACATGCCGGCGAGGCCCCCCGGCACGTCCTCGTCATCGGCATCGGCGCCGGTGACCCCGACCACCTGACCCTCGCCGCGGTGAAGGCCATGCGCCGGGCCGACGTCTTCTTCGTGCTCGGCAAGGGCAGGGAGAAGGAGTCGCTGACCCGGCTGCGGCGCGACATCCTCGACGAACACCTCACCGGCCCCTACCGCGTGGTGGAGGCCGGTGACCCGTGGCGCGACCGCACCCAGGAGGATGCCGCGCGCTACACCTCGGCGGTGCACGACTGGCGCCACCGCCGCGCCGACATCTGCGAACGCCTGATCATCGAGGAGCTCGCACCGGGGCAGTGCGGAGCCTTCCTGGTGTGGGGCGACCCGGCCCTGTACGACAGCACCCTCGCGATCCTCGACGACATCCGGGGGCGCGGCACGGTGGAGTTCGGCCACGAGGTGATTCCCGGCATCAGCAGCGTCTCCGCCCTCGCCGCCCGGCACCGCGTCACCCTGAACCAGGTCGGCCGCCCCATCCACATCACCCCCGGCAGACGGCTGGCCCAGGGCTTCCCCGAGGACGACGGCGACATCGTCGTGATGCTCGACGGCCATGAGACCTTCACCCGTCTGACGGGCCGGGGCCTGTGGATCCACTGGGGCGCGTACATCGGCACCCCCGACGAGATCCTGGTCTCGGGCCCGCTCGACGAGGTGGCCGACGAGATCAGCCGCGTGCGCGCGGAGGCCCGCGAACGGCACGGCTGGATCATGGACACCTATCTGCTGCGGCAGGGGCCGAGCGATGAGAAGGCGGCGGCCGGCGAGGAGACGGCGGGCCGCCCGGCGGACGGCGCGGACGGTTCGGTGGGCGGCCCGCTCGGCTGACCGGCCGGCGTCAGCGTCGGGACTCGTGTTCCCGGATGACGCCCAGCCCATGACCGAGGCTCGGGCACTCGGCGCTCAGGTCGTCACCGCGCACCAGGTAGTTGTCCACCCGGCCGTCCGTCGGCCGCTCGACGGCGCGGTACTGCGTGCCGTTCACGGTGATCGTCCAGTCGTCGCCGTCCTGGGCCCACCCGACTGTCTTCTTCATATGACGTCTTCCGTTCCTCGATCGGCCCTCCGGGGATCGGCAGGGCCGTGTAGTGGGAAGAAGAACGGCTTGTGACGCTCCGTGGTTCCGCATTCCCCTACGCCATTCGGTTACATCTGGGTCACTGCCTCCGCACAGTCGAGACGGGCGACCTGACCGACAGTCAGGGAGCGGGTGGCGAACAGTCGAACGGTCGGGGAACCCATGACGCACACCACTGGGTAGACACTGTCTACTCGGTGGTGCTAGAAGTTCTCCATGGAGGACGGAACCCCGCTGCGGGAACGACTGGTGGACATCGGCGTCGAGATCGTGGCGGCCGAGGGGACCGCGGCGCTGGGGCTGCGGGAGATCGCCCGGCGTGCCGGTGTCTCGCACGGTGCTCCGCGCCGCTACTTCCCGACCCACCGCTCGCTGCTCTCCGCCATCGCGGGACGCGGGTTCGACGCCTTGAAGGACCGGCTCGACACCTCCCTCCGGCCGGACGGCGACCCGCGCGCCCAGGTGTGTCTCCTCGCCGACGTCTACGTCGGTTTCGCCGTCGAGCACCGCCCGATGTTCGAGCTGATGTTCCGCCACGACCTGCTGGACGGCGGCGACGAGGCCGACGGCCGGCCCAGGCTGCGGGAGAAGACCCTCCCGCTGTTCGCGTCGCTCGTCGCCCTGGTCGCCCGGCACCAGCAGACCGGAGCCGCCCGCCGGCCGTCCCCCGGACCCGAGCCCGCCCCGGATGTCGTGGCCGCCGCCCTCTGGGCGAACCTCCACGGCGTCGCCCAACTGTGGAGCTGGGGAAGCCTGTCGCTCACCCTCGACGCCCCCTCGCCGGGCGACCCGCACGCCCACGAGAGCCTGGCGCCGCTGATCGCCCGGACCGTCGACGCCCACCTCGGACCGGCGAACCCGTGACCGGCGCCGCGACCGCCTCCGTCCGGCCCCGCCTCGCCCTCGCGGGCAGCATCGCCGGGGCGATGATCGTCGCGCTCGACGGCTCC
The DNA here is from genome assembly GCF_000261345.2 of Streptomyces globisporus C-1027. Lineage (NCBI taxonomy): Bacteria > Bacillati > Actinomycetota > Actinomycetes > Kitasatosporales > Streptomycetaceae > Streptomyces > Streptomyces globisporus. The sequence goes on from NZ_CP013738.1 coordinate 6,623,952, forward strand.
GTCCTCTTCGTGGCCCAGCCCAGCCTGCAGCGCGATCTCTCCGCGAGCCTCGCCCAGGTGCAGTGGACGAGTACGGCCTACCTCCTCGCGGTGGCGAGTCTTCTCGTCCTCGCCGGACGGCTGGGGGACCGGTACGGCCACACCCGTCTGCTCCTCACCGGATCGCTCGGCTTCGGGGCCGCGTCCGCGGGCATCGCCGTGGCGCCCTCGGTCGGCTGGGTCATCGCGCTGCGCGCCGTACAAGGCGTGTGCGGAGCCCTGCTGCAGCCCGCGACGCTGGCGCTGCTGCGCCAGGTCTACCCGCCCGACCGGCTCGGCCCGCCGGTCGCCCTGCGGACCAGTGCCATCGGGGCAGCGGCAGCCGCCGGTCCGCTGCTCGGCGGCTTCCTGGTGGAGCAGTTCGGCTGGCGGTCCGTGTTCGTCATCAACGTGCCCGCCGCGCTCGTGATCGGCCTGCTCTGCCTGGCGGCCCGCGTCCCGGCGGCCAGGGGTGACCGGGACGCATCCCACCGCCTGGAGGCGGGCGGAGCTCTCCTGCTCGCGGTCGCCCTCGCCCTTCTCGTGAACGCCCTGGCCGGAGTGGAACTGCACGGCTGGACCGACGGGCGCACGGTGGGAGGGCTGCTCGCCGCGTCCGCCGCCGCGGCTGTCCTCGTCCGCCACCAACGCCGCAGCCACCATCCCCTGGTGCCCGCCGCGGTCGCCCGGTCGGTGCCGGTCACCGCCTCCATGGCGATGCTGCTGTTCACCGCGAGCGGCATGTTCGGCGCACTCTTCGTCAGCACGTACTTCCTGCAGTACGCGCTGGGCCTGGACCCGCTCGACAGCGTCCTGCGCAGCCTGCCCCTGACGGCGATGATGATCGTCGGCGCCCCGCTCGCGGGGCGGCTGCTGCGCGTGCTGGGGGCGCGGACCACCGCGCTCGGCGGCGTCCTGCTGGTCGTTCTCGGTACCGGATGGCTGGCCGGGACCGGCAGCGGCACCGGACCGGTGGTGATGGGCGCGGCATTCGCGCTGCTGGGCGCCGGATACGCCACGGTGATGGTCACGGCCACCGGGACGGTGGTGGGCGACGCGCCGACCGGATACGCCGGAGTGGTGGGCGGTCTCAAGCAGACCGCCGTGAACATCGGTCCCGTGCTCGGCATCGCCGTCGCCGCCGGTCTGCTGCCCGCGGCCGGCGGCGTACGGGCTCAGAGTTGGGAGGGGGCGATGAGTACGGCGCTCCTGGTGCTCGCCGCGACGGCCGCGCTCGCGCTGGTCCCGGCCGCGTTGCTGCCGGGCGCGCGCACCGGACCGCCCCCGGGCGACACGGGCCGGGGACGGCCGGAAAAGGCCGCCCCGTGTCTCACATCACCGTCCGAAGTGTGAACAACGATGTGCGCCCGGCGGTCGTCCGCTTAGGCTGACCGGTGCAGCTGGTTCGCCCTGTCCGCCAGACAGGGTGTCGTAAGAGGGAACCCGGTGGGAATCCGGGACTGCCCCGCAGCGGTGAGTGGGAACGACCGCCGTCATCAGCACTGGACCCGACCGGGTCCGGGAAGCGACGGCCACTAGGTGTCTGCCCCGGCAGACGTGCCCGCGAGTCCGAAGACCTGCCCGTTGCCCGCACGCGACCGTTCGCGTGCGGAGATCTCGGTGACCTCGTGGGCGGGTCGGCGGAACCATCAGGTGGACGGGCACGGTTCGACGTGGCCCGGAGTCCGCCCGATGCGTCATCCCTTCGCGTCCGCGTCCCGTCCCGGGATCTGCACCGCAGACACGCTCGCGAAGGAGAGTCACGTGACAGCGAAGCCCGCAGCCGCGGCAGCACGGGCCACCGTGTACGGCTACCCCCGCCAGGGTCAGAACCGTGAACTGAAGAAGGCCATCGAGGGCTACTGGAAGGGCCGCGTCACCGCGGACGCCCTCCGGCAGACCGCCGCCGAACTGCGCCGGGGAACCTGGCAGCAGCTCGCCGAGGCCGGTGTCCACGAAGTGCCGACCGGTGATTTCTCGTACTACGACCATGTCCTGGACACCAGCGTCATGGTCGGCGCTGTCCCCGAGCGGCACCGCGACGCGGTCCGCGCCGACGCCCTCGACGGCTACTTCGCCATGGCCCGCGGTACGCAGGACGTCGCGCCGCTGGAGATGACCAAGTGGTTCGACACCAACTACCACTACCTGGTGCCCGAGTTGGGCCCGGACACGGTGTTCACCGCCGACTCCGCCAAGCAGGTCGCCGAGTTCAAGGAGGCCCTCGCGCTCGGCCACACCCCGCGCCCGGTCCTCGTCGGTCCCGTCACCTACCTCCTGCTCGCCAAGGCAGCCCCCGGTGTGGCCGCCGACTTCGAGCCGCTGACCCTGCTGGACCGGCTCCTGCCCGTGTACGCCGAGGTCCTCGCCGATCTGCGTGCGGCGGGCGCCGAGTGGGTCCAGCTGGACGAGCCCGCCCTCGTCCAGGACCGCACCCCGGCCGAGTTGAACGCCGCCGCCCGTGCCTACCGCGACCTCGGCGGACTCACCGACCGGCCCAAGCTGCTGGTCGCCTCCTACTTCGGGCGGCTCGGCGAGGCACTGGCGGTCCTGGCCAAGGCCCCCGTCGACGGGCTCGCGCTCGACTTCACCGAGACCGGCGCGGGCAATCTCGACGACCTCGCGGCCGCCGGGGGGCTGCCCGGCAAGCGGCTGGTCGCCGGTGTCGTCAACGGCCGCAACATCTGGATCAACGACTACGAGAAGTCCCTCGCGACCCTCGGTACCCTGCTCGGCCTCGCCGACCGGGTCGACGTCTCCGCCTCCTGCTCCCTGCTGCACGTCCCGCTGGACGCGAAGGCCGAACGCGACATCGACCCGCAGATCTCCCGCTGGCTCGCCTTCGCCCGGCAGAAGACCGAGGAGATCGTCGTCCTGGCCCGCGGTCTGGCCTCCGGCACGGACGCCATCGCGGGCGAACTCGCCGCCAACCGGGCCGACCTGGCCTCCCGCGCCGATGCCGCGATCACCCGCGACCCGGCCGTACGCGCCCGTACGGCCGCCATCACCGACGCGGACGGGCGCCGTTCCCAGCCGTACACCGAGCGGACGCTCGCCCAGCGGGCGCACCTGGGGCTGCCGCTGCTGCCGACCACCACCATCGGGTCGTTCCCGCAGACCACCGAACTGCGCACCGCGCGGGCCGACCTGCGTGCGGGACGGATCGACGAGGCCGGGTACGAGGAGCGCATCAAGGACGAGATCCGCGAGGTCCTCTCCTTCCAGGAGAAGGCCGGGATCGACGTCCTCGTGCACGGCGAGCCCGAACGCAACGACATGGTGCAGTACTTCGCCGAACAGCTCACCGGTTACCTCGCCACCCAGCACGGCTGGGTCCAGTCCTACGGCACCCGTTACGTCCGCCCGCCGGTCCTCGCCGGGGACATCTCGCGACCCGAGCCGATGACGGTGCGCTGGACCGCGTACGCGCAGTCGCTCACCGACCGCCCGGTCAAGGGCATGCTCACCGGGCCGGTCACCATGCTCGCCTGGTCCTTCGTCCGCGACGACCAGCCGCTCGGCGAGACCGCCCGCCAGGTCGCCCTCGCCCTGCGCGACGAGGTGAACGACCTGGAGGCGAACGGCACTTCGGTGATCCAGGTCGACGAACCCGCGCTGCGCGAGACGCTCCCGCTGCGCACCGCAGACCACGCCGCGTACCTGGAGTGGGCGACGGAGTCCTTCCGGCTGAGCACCAGCGGGGTGCGGCCGGAGACCCAGATCCACACCCACATGTGCTATGCCGAGTTCGGTGACATCGTCCAGGCCATCGACGACCTCGACGCCGACGTCATCAGCCTGGAAGCCGCCCGCTCCCACATGCAGGTCGCCCGCGAACTGGCCGGCCACGGCTACCCGCGCGAGGCCGGACCCGGCGTCTACGACATCCACTCTCCCCGCATCCCCAGCACCGAGGAGGCAGCAGCCCTGCTCCGCAAGGGACTTGAGGCCATCCCGGCCGAGCGGCTGTGGGTGAACCCCGACTGCGGCCTGAAGACCCGTGGCTGGCCCGAGACCCGGGCCTCCCTGGAGAACCTGGTCGCCGCCGCGCGGGAGATCCGCGCGGAGCTGCCCACCGGAGCGGCGTGATCCGGGCCCGGTGCGGGAGCGGCCACCGCCGCTCCCGCACCGGGCCGTACCGTCCGTACCGGTGCGTGTCCGAGCCCGCTGATAGCGTGCCGCTTCCGGACCGATGATCACGAAAGGACGCGGTACGTGCGGGAAGTGACCTGCCATGAGGTGGACGCCCGGCGCTTGGACGAGGCGTCGGAAGACATCGTCGGGCGGGCGGTGGGGCGGTGGCACGGCATGCGCTACGACGACCCGGCCCCGCGGCGCATGCGCGAACTCGCCGGGGAGCTGCTCGACCATGTCGCCGCCCGCACCGGGCAGGGGGCAGCGCTCGACGACGTGGCGCGCTCCGCGCTGCTCACGGCGGCGGAGTGCCGGCTGGGGGAGATGAGCGTCGGCTGCTTCCCCGACGGTGACCAGGAGATCTTCTTCCCGCTGATCGGGGAGAACCTCAGCACCGAGGACATATCCTTCGGCGACGTCGTCGCCTCCTCGCGGGAGCAGGCCCCTTCGGCCCGTACCTGGCTCGACCTCTTCGCGGCCTGTCTCGTCAGCGGCCTCGTGTGGGACTGGCAGCGGGTGACCGGACTGCTGCTGCGGAGCGACTACGCGCCCGCGATCCACCAAGGAGTGCCCTACTCCTCACTCGCCTCGGCATCGACCCCGGCGGACCTCGCCGCGATGGACGCTCTGTGCCTGTATCTGACCGAGGCGCCCGGGCACCAGCCCCGCCACTGGCCCACGGTGACCCTGCGCAAGCCCGATGACGCCGAGCGGGCACAGGCGGCCGCCGCGCTGGACGCCGCGGGCGCGCTGCCCTTCGATCAGCAACTTCTGCGGGTGCTCCTCGACGACCAACAGGCGGCGTTCGAGCAGGCGTTGGCGGAACGGCTCGACGCCTACCGGGAGAGCGTCGGGCCCGCTCCCGCGCCCCGCAGCCTTCTGCCGCTCGACACCCTCGCCCTGGCCGCGCTCGCCGTCCAGGTGCACGGATGGGAACTGGGCGTCCGCTCCGGGTACCTGCCGGCGGAACTGCTGGGCTCCCCGGACGCACTGCGCCGGGCGGCGGAGTCGGAATCCAGCAACTTGGGCCCCTGGTACGCGAAGTAGCCTCCCTGGGCAGGCGGATCGCGCGTCGTTCACACCCTTGAAGTTAGGTTAGCCTAACCAGCGAGCCCCGGTGGTGGATCTTTCCGCCACCGGAGTCGCCCCGCGGCCCCCCGCTTCCGTACGACGTGTCCGCACCACGACCGAAGGTCCTCGCCATGCCGTCTGCCCCCCTCCCGACCCCCGGTGAACCCTCCGTGGAACGTGGAGGGTTGGGCGCGAGGGCCGGTACGCCGTCGAGTCCCGGCGCCGAAGGCGTACGGGGAGGACTCGTCGCGGGCGGTGCGCAGGGACCGGAGCACCTGCGGCCCCTCACCGCCGTCGTCCTGGACGCCTTGGGCGAGGCCGCCCGGGCCCGGGGCGGGCCGCTGCCCGCCGGAGGGCCCGAGGCCGTGGAGCAGAACACGCGCGCCCTCTGCTCCCCGGTCCTGCCGGAGGAGGGCATCGGGCCCGAAGCCGCGCTCGGGGATCTCGTGCGCGCGGTCGCGGAAGGGGCGGCGGACCCGGCCGATCCCGCCTGCGTCGCCCATCTGCACTGCCCGCCGCTCGCCGTGGCCGCCGCGGCGGAGCTGGCGGGGGCGGCCCTCAACCCCTCGATGGACTCCTGGGACCAGGCGCCCGCCGCCGGGGTGATCGAGGAGCTGACCACGGCCGCCCTGGCCCGGCTCGTCCACCCCACGGCCCCCGCCCCCGATGCGCTCATCACCAGCGGCGGCACCGAGTCCAACCTGGTCGCCCTGCTCCTCGCCCGGGAACGGGCGGCAGGCGGTCCGCTGCGTGTGGTGACCGGCACCAACGCCCACCACAGCGTCCACCGCGCCGCCTGGATGCTCGGCCTGCCCGCTCCCACGGTCGTCGCCTGCCACGAGGGCCGGATCGACCCGGCGGCCCTCGACTGTGTGCTGACCGGGCTCGCCGGATCGCCGCTCCTGGTCGTCGCCACCGCCGGGACCACCGACGAAGGGCGCATCGACCCGCTCCCGGAGATCGCCCGCATCGCCGAACGGCACACGGCCCAGCTCCATGTCGATGCCGCGTACGGCGGTCCGCTGCTGTTCAGCGAGCGGCTGGCTCCTCAGCTCGCGGGTCTGGAGCACGCCGCCACCGTCACGTTCGACCTGCACAAACTCGGCTGGCAGCCGGTCGCCGCCGGGGTGCTGGCCGTCGCCGACGCCGCGATGCTCGCCCCGCTGTCCCTGCGCGCCGACTACCTCAACGCCGACGACGACACCGAGGCCGGGCTCCCGGACCTGCTGGGCCGCTCGATCCGCACCACCCGACGCCCCGACGCCCTGAAGATGGCGGTCACCTTCCGGGCCCTCGGGCGCCGGGGACTGGGGAAACTGGTCGAGCACTGTGTGCGGACGGCTGAAGAATTCGGCCGGGCCGTCGACGCGCACCCCCGGCTCCGCCTGCGCCCCGGCGGGATCGGGATCAGCACCGTGCTGTTCCGCCCCGCCGTGGCCGACGCGCTGGGAGACGAGACGGGCGACGCCGTGGTCGCCGCCGTCCGCCGCATCCTGCTCGCCGAGGGGCGCGCCGTCCTCGGCCGGGCGGTGGCGGCGGACGGCGACGGCCGCAGCCGCCTCTGGCTGAAGGCCACCCTGCTGCACCCGGACGCCGCGACGGCCGATCTGCTCCCGCTGTTCGACCTCGTCACGGCGGCGGCGGACCGTGCCCTGCGGGATGCTTCGGCGGCCGAAGGTACCGAGGTTCCCGAGACGGAAAGGCTGTCGCCATGACGTCGACGATGCGCACGACTCGCCCGGGACCGACCCCCGCCGCACCCGCGACCCCCGCCGGAGGAACCCGATGACACCCGGACCGCGCACGCCGCCCCTCGATCTGCTGGGGGTGGGGGCAGGGCCCTTCAATCTTTCCCTCGCCGCACTGGCCGACGGTGTTCCCGGGCTGCGCACCGCCTTTCACGAGCAGCGCGCCGCGTTCCACTGGCACCCGGGGCTGCTCATCGAGGGCGCCACCCTGCAAGTGCCCTTCCTGGCCGACCTGGTGAGCCTCGTCGAGCCCACAAGCCCTTGGTCGTACCTCAATTACATCAAGGTCCGCCGCAGGCTCTTCCCGTTCTACTTCGCCGAGCGCTTCCACATCCACCGCTCGGAGTTCGACAACTACCTGCGCTGGGTCAGCACCGAACTTCCCTCCACCCGCTTCGGCCACCGCGTCGACACGGTCGCCTGGGACCCCGGACAGGGCGCGTTCACCGTGGAGTTCAGCCGGCTCGGCCCCGACGGGGAGACGCTCACGAGCGGGCTGACCCATGCCCGTAACCTCGCCCTCGGTGTCGGCACGGCACCCCATGTCCCCGAACCGCTGCGGAAGCTGGTCCGCGACCCTGCCGCCGTCGTGCTGCACTCGGCGGACTATCTCGCCCAGCGGGACCGGCTGCTGGCCGCCCGCCACATCACCGTCGTCGGCTCGGGCCAGTCGGGCGCCGAGGTCCTGCTGGACCTGCTGCGCTCCCGGCCCGAGGGGGCGGAGGGGCTGACCTGGCTGGCCCGTACGCCGGCCTTCGCGCCCATGGAGTACAGCAAGATCGGCCTGGAGCAGTTCACCCCCGACTACACCCGCTACTTCCACGGCCTTCCGCAGGCCACCCGGGACCGGCTGCTGCCCCGCCAGTGGCAGCTGTACAAGGGCGTCAGCGGGGACACGCTCGGGGACATCCACGACGAGCTGTACCGGCGTAGTCTCGGCGGCGAGTGGCCCGACGTCACGCTCACGCCCGGCATCGAGGTCACCGGTGCCGCCACCACGGGCGCGGGGAGGATCGAACTGAGCGTCGAGCACGGCCAGCAGGAGACGCGGGGCCGACTCGTCACGGACGCCGTCGTGCTCGCCACCGGCTACCGGGAGCGCCCGGTCGACCAGCTGCTCGCGGCCCTCGACCCGTACGTCGTCCGTGACGAGGCGGGGCGTCCACAGGTCGACGCGGCCCAACGGCTCGTGCTCGCACCGGAGATCGCGGGCTCCGTCTTCGTGCAGAACGCCGAACGGCACACGCACGGCGTCGGCACACCGGACCTGGGCCTGGCCGCCTGGCGGTCGGCCGTCATCGTCAACGCGCTGACGGGCAAGGAGTTCTACCCGCTGCCGGAGCGCACGGCCTTCACCACGTTCGGCCTCGGCACGCAGGACCGGGACGGCCGGGACCCTGACGACCGCAGCACGTCGGCACGCCCGGCCGAAGACCGACGCTGACAGAACGCGGCCGGGCCGCACGGGGAGAAGCTCACCGTGCGGCCCGGCCGCGTTCTGTGCACCAGGAGGTCAGCCCTTGCGGGTGTTGATCTCCTCGGTGAGCTGGGGAACGACCGTGAAGAGGTCGCCGACGACGCCGTAGTCGACGAGTTCGAAGATCGGGGCCTCGGCGTCCTTGTTGATCGCGACGATCGTCTTCGAGGTCTGCATCCCCGCCCGGTGCTGGATGGCACCGGAGATACCCGAGGCGATGTACAGCTGCGGCGAGACCGACTTACCCGTCTGCCCGACCTGCGAGGTGTGCGGGTACCAGCCCGCGTCCACCGCCGCACGCGACGCACCCACCGCAGCACCCAGCGAGTCCGCGAGGGCCTCGATCAGCGGGAAGTTCTCCGCACCGTTGACCCCACGGCCACCCGAGACGACGATCGCGGCCTCGGTCAGCTCCGGGCGCCCGGTCGACTCACGCGGCGTCCGCGAGGTCACCTTCGTGCCCGTCGCGCTCTCACCGAACGACACCGTCAGGGCTTCGACCGCACCGGCGGCGGCCGCCGCCTCGACCGGGGCCGAGTTCGGCTTGACCGTGATCACCGGAACACCCCTGGAAACCCGGGACTTGGTGGTGAACGAAGCGGCGAACACCGCCTGCGTCGCCACCGGACCCTCATCCCCGGCCTCCAGGTCGGTGGCATCGGTGATGATGCCGGAGCCGATCCGCAGCGCCAGCCTGGCGGCGATCTCCTTGCCCTCGGCCGAGGACACCACCAGCACCGCCACCGGGGACACCGCCTCGAACGCGGCCTGCAGCGCGTCCACCTTCGGTACCACCAGGTAGTCCGCGAACTCCGCGGCGTCGGAGGTCAGCACCTTCACCGCACCGTGCTCACCCAGCACACCCGCAGTCGCCTCGGCACCCGCACCCAGCGCCACGGCGACCGGGTCACCGATCCGACGCGCCAGCGTCAGCAGCTCCAGCGTGGGCTTACGGACCGCACCATCCACATGATCGACCAGAACCAGAACTTCAGCCATGACAACGCACTCCAGACGAGAAGAAGAGAAAGAGAGGCAGGAAGGGGGGCTCGCTCCGGGCTCCCCGGGCGGTGGGGCCTAGATGAACTTCCGGCCCACGAGGAACTCGGCGAGCTGCTTGCCGCCCTCACCCTCGTCCTTCACGATCGTGCCCGCCGTACGCGCCGGACGCTCGGTCGCCGAATCGACCGCCGTCCACGCACCCGCCAGACCCACCTCGTCCGCGTCCAGCTCCAGATCCTCCAGATCCAGCGACTCCACCGGCTTCTTCTTCGCCGCCATGATCCCCTTGAACGAGGGGTAACGCGCCTCACCGGACTGGTCGGTCACCGACACCACCGCCGGCAGCGACGCCTCAAGCTGCTCGGTCGCCGTGTCACCGTCACGCCGCCCGGTCACCACACCGTCGTTCACCGACACCTCGGACAGCAGCGTCACCTGCGGCACACCCAACCGCTCCGCCAGCAGCGCCGACAGCACACCCATCACACCGTCCGTCGACGCCATCCCGCAGATCACCAGGTCATAACCGGTCTTCTCGACCGCCTTCGCCAGCACCAGCGACGTCCCCATCACATCCGTGCCGTGCAGATCGTCGTCCTCGACGTGAACCGCCTTGTCCGCACCCATCGACAACGCCTTGCGCAACGCGTCCTTGGCATCCTCCGGACCCACCGTCACCACGGTGATCTCCGCATCGTCCGCCTCGTCCGCGATCTGCAACGCCTGCTCGACCGCGTACTCGTCCAGCTCCGACAGCAGACCGTCGACATCCTCACGGTCCAGCGTCAGGTCATCGGCGAAACGCCGGTCACCGGTCGCGTCGGGCACGTACTTCACACAGACAACGATCCTCAAGCTCACGCCGGCTCTCCTGCCTACCTGGGTGTGGTCCCACCTGGGTGTCATTCGTACTGATGAAGAGACTATGGCACTCAGTACCCTCTGTAAAGGTACCCAGTGCCAAAACGCCTCTTCCGGTGCTACGTTTCGCCGCATGAGCGAGGCGCGAGGACCCGAGAAGAAAGCACCCATGCGGGAGGTGCTGGCGCAGGCGGCCTTCCAGCTCTTCCTGGAACGGGGCTTCGAGCGGACGACCGTGGACGACATCGTGGCGCGGGCCGGTGTGGGTCGGCGTTCGTTCTTCCGCTACTTCCCGTCGAAGGAGGACGCGGTCTTCCCGGACCATGAGCGCTGCCTCGCCGAGATGACCGAATTCCTGGCCGCCGCCGACGACAGCGATCCGGTCGGCGCGGTGTCCGACGCCGCGCGCATCGTGCTGCGGATGTACGCGGCCAACCCCGAGTTCTCCGTGCAGCGCTACCGGCTCACCCGGGAGGTGCCCGGACTGCGGACGTACGAACTGTCCGTGGTGCGCCGCTACGAGCAGACCCTCGCCGGTCATCTGCGGAGCCGGTTCGGCGAGGACGGTGACGGGGCGCTGCGGGCCGAGGTGATCGCCGCGTCCGTGGTCGCCGCGCACAACAACGGGCTGCGGCTGTGGCTGCGTTCGGGCGGGGAGGGCGATCCCGAGGTGGCGGTCGACCACGCGCTCGCCCTGGTGCGTGAGGCGTGGGGGCGGCCCGCGGCCTCCGCCGCCCCGGCTGCCCCTGCCGTCACCGAGGTCTCCGCCGCTCCTGTCGTCCCCTTTGCGGTCTCCGGTGGCGGTGACGGTGACGGTGAGGTGGTCGTGATGGTCGCGCGGAAAGGCACCCCGATGTGGCGCGTCGTGCAGCAGATCGAGGCGGCCGTCGGCGAGAACTGAGTACCAATGGGCACTCAGTGCCTTTACTCTCCGGCACTGAGTGCCATATGGTGCGGACGCGCCGGCAGTGCAGGTGCGGCGCGTCCGAGTCGAGCGCAGGGGGTCGAGCCGTGTCCCAGACAGGAATGGGTACCGTCCAGAAGGCGCACGAGGAGTGCGGCCTTGCCTACCACCGGTGCCGCTGGTGCGGCACCGCCTCCTTCCGGCGGCTGCTGTGCCCGGTGTGCGCGTCCAGCGAACTGGAGCCCGAACGCACCACCGGTCACGGCGTGGTCGTCCGGACCGCCGTGATCCACCGCTACACCGACGCGGCGCGCAACGAGTCCCTGGTCCGGTTCTCCGAAGGGTTCGTCTTCCGCTGCCGGATCGTGGGGGCGGCCCCGCACCTGGTGGCGGTCGGGGCACGCGTCCGGCCCGTCTCCGGGGACGAGCCGGAGACGGGCGAGGTGGTGCTGGAGCTCTGCGAGCCGCCCGCCGCACGGCAGGACTGGATCTGATCGGACCCGGCCGCCGCGTGGGCGGTCAGCCGAGCCGGTTGACCAGTTCGGCGGCCAACGGGGCGGACGAGGCGGGGTTCTGACCGGTGATCAGATTCCGGTCGGTGATGATGAACGGCGCCCAGGGCTCACCCTCCTGGAACTCCGCGCCCGCCGCCACCAGCCGGTCCTGGAGCAGCCACTTGGCCTTCTCCGCGAGGCCTGCCTGGGTCTCCTCGGTGTTGGTGAAGCCGGTCAGCCGGTACCCGGCGAACGCGTTGGCGCCGTCGGGGCCGGTCGCGGCCAGCAGCGCCGCCGGACCGTGGCAGACCACGCCCAGCGGCTTGCCCGAGGCGAGGGCGGCGGTGAGCAGCCGGCCGGAGGACTCGTTCACCGCGAGGTCCTCCATCGGGCCATGGCCGCCGGGGTAGAACACCGCGTCGTACCCGTCCAGGTCCACGTCCTCCAGCGCGACGGGCCGCCGCAGCTCCTCGAACGCGTCCAGCGCGGCCGCGACCCGGTCGGCGCCCTCCTGGCCGCCGTTGAACTCGGGCGCCAGGCTGCCGCGGTCCACGGTCGGGACGACGCCGCCCGGGGTGGCGACGACCACCTCGTGACCGGAGGCGGTGAGGGTCTCGTACGGGGTCACGGCCTCCTCGGCCCAGAAACCCGTGGGGTGCTTCGTGCCGTCCGCCAGGGTCCAGTGGTCCGCGCCGGTCACCACGAAAAGGATCTTTGCCATGTCGTACGTCTCCGTAGATCGAGAGGGTTCTCGGGGGATCGTGAAGTGCTGACCTGTGTGACGGTAGGCCGGATCCTCCATAGGTTTCCAATAGGCTGGCAGCTATGAGAAATAAGGATCCCGATGGGTTCGCCGGGCTGGGCCGTCCGGCGGACGCACCCCCGGGTCCGGCCGATCTGAATCTGCTGCGGACCTTTCTCGCCGTGCACCGGTCGGGGTCCTTCACCGCCGCCGCCCGCCTGCTCGGCCTCTCCCAGCCGACCGTCACCGCCCAGATGCGCTCCCTGGAGCGGCAGGTGGGCCGGGAGCTGTTCGAGCGGCTGCCGCGCGGGGTCGCCCCCTCGCCGTACGCGGACGAGCTGGCGGCCCGCGTCGTCGCCCCGCTGGACGCCCTGGCCCAGGTCACGGGCGATACGGTCCCGGCCGGGGGACGCCCGGCCGATCCCGTCCATCTGGCGGGCCCCGCCGAGCTGATGTGCCTGCGGGTGCTGCCCGCGCTGGCCCCGCTCGTCGCGGACGGGCTGCTGCTGCGCGCCGCGACCGGGCTCACCGATCCGCTCCTGGACGAGCTGCGTGCGGGCCGCCACGACCTGGTCGTCGCGACCGCCCGGCCGCGCGGCCGGGCGCTGTCCGCGGTGCCGTTGATGGATGAGGAGTTCGTGCTGACGGCCGCCCCGGGCTGGGCCGCCCGGACCGGGGGACCGGAGAACCTCGCCGCCCGGGGGCCGGGTGCGCTGCACGGCCTGCCCCTGGTGACGTACGCCGAGGACCTGCCCATCGCCCGCCGCTACTGGCGCCACGTCTTCGGCCGCCGCCTCGACTGCCGGGCCGCCGTCACCGTGCCCGACCTGCGCGGGGTGCTCGCCGCCGTGATGGCCGGGGCGGGCTTCTCGGTGCTGCCGCGCTATCTCTGCGCGGACGAGCTGGCCTCGGGCGCCCTCGTCGAGCTGTGCGCCCCCGAGGACCCGCCGATCAACACCGCGTACCTCGTGCAGCGCCCCGGTTCCGCCGTCAACCCTCAGGTGGCCCGGGTGCGCGATCTGCTGATCGAGGCCGCCCGCGCGTGGTGAGCGGCGGTCGCTCCCCGGCTTGCCGCTCTCCGGACTGCCCCGCCCCGGCCCCGGTGCGCGGTGGCCTGTCGGCGACGGCGAAGAGTGCGTGCAGCAGGACGGCCGTCAGGGTTCCCGCGACGACCCCGGACCCCAGGAGCGTACGGATCCAGCCGGGGAAACCGTCGTAGAGCGTGGGGGCGACGATCGGCAGGAGCCCCACGGCCAGCGCCGGCGCCGCGATCATCGAGTGGCCCCGCTCGGCCAGTTCGGACCGGGCGAGCATCTGGACGCCCATCACGGCGATGACCGCGTACACGACCAGCGCGGATCCCCCGACCACGGCGGGCGGCAGGCCGGCGACCGCACGCGAGAGCGGGGAGAGCAGCCCCACGGCGACGAGGAGGCCACCGGCGGCCGCCGTCACGAAGCGGCTGCGGACCCCGGTCAGCCGGCTGATCCCGATGTTCTCGGAGCTGGTCACCATCAGCGAAGCCCCCAGCGTCCCGGCGAAGAGCGACATCAGCGCGTCGGCGCGGGCGACCCTCGGCACGTCCCGGCCGGGGTCGGGTTTCCGTCCCGAGGTCTCGCTGTTCAGGACGGTCTGGCCGGTGATCTCGGCGAGCGTGCTGAGGCTGAAGACCAGCAGGGGCAGCGCGGCGAGGACGTCGAAGCGCGGTGCTCCGTACGGGAAGAGCGCCGGGAGCGAGAAGCCGCTGCCCGGGGCCGGGCTGAAGGTGCCGAGCCCGCCGACCACCGCGATCGCCGTGCCCGCCACCATGCCGATGAGCACCGCGCTCTGCCGCCACACACCTCGCAGGAAGAGATACGCGGCCAGCGTGCCCGCCACCGTGGCACCCGCCAGGACGACCGAGCCCCGCGCCGTCTCCCCGGTCGGACCGGTGATCAGCTGCGCGGCCACCCGGACCATGGCGATCCCGATCAGCAGCACCGTCACGCCCATCACCAGCGGCGGGAAGAGCCGCACGATCCGGCCGTACAGCGGAACCACGGCCAGCAGCAGAGCGGCTGCCAGGAGCACCGAGCCGCCGGCCACGGCCGGACCGTGATCGGCGGAGATCTGGATGAACAGCGCGGTGGCGGCCCCGCCCGGCAGCATGACGAACGGCAGCCGCGCCCCGACGTTCCCGACGCCGAGCGACTGGAGCAGCGATCCGGCCCCGCACAGGACGAGCACCGCGCTGAGCACCGAAGCCGTCTCCGCCGGGCTCAGACGCAGGGCGGTGGCCGTGAGGAAGACGGTCGACACGGGAGCGGCGGCCATCGCCAGGACGTGCTGGAGCGCCAGCGGAACCAGCCGCCCGACGGGGACCCGTTCGTCGACGGGCGCGATCGGCGCCGTCACCGTCCGGCCTCCAGCCAGGGCAGCTCGTCGGCGGCGTACCGGTAGGCCCGGAACACCGCGTTCGGCTCGGCCGGGAACAGGCCGCGCACCTCGGCCTCCTCGTAGCCGCCGAAGTACGGGACGACGTACTCCCACACCAGGAGCCCGTCGGCGGTGACCTCGAAGAGCCGTCCGGCGGGGGAGTCGGTCACCAACGTGTTGCCGTTCGGGAGGCGTTGGGCCGACCCCATGAACGGTGCGAAGAAGGACTCGCGGGCGGGATCGTGGTACTCCCACGCGATGGTCCCGGCCCGGTCGATCTCGATCACGCGCGAGTACGGCACGTCGTGCCCCGGGCGGAAGACGCCGTTGTCGAAGACGAGAAAGTTGCCGTCTCGCAGCTCGGTGGGATGGTGCTGCTGCGAGACGGTGCCGGGCGCCGTGCGCCACAGGATCCCGCCCGTCGCGCGGCTGATCACGACGACCGCCGAGACGCTGCGCAGGCTCGCCAGGATGTTCCCGTCCGCGAGCGGCGTGACCGAGTTGATCAGCGGCCAGTGCTCCCGCGCGTAGTCCGGGTGCAGGGCGAACGCCTCCCGGTCGAGGTGATCGGCCGCGCGCCACGACCACACCTCCTTCCCCTCGGCGTCGACCTCCTTGATCGTGTCCGCCCACACGGTCCCGCCCGCCGCCTCCGATCCGGGCACCCCGCCGCTTACCCCGGCCGCCTCCGTGCCCGAGAGAGGCTCCAGCGCGGTGTACAGGACTCCGCCGTCGTCCAGGTGGTGCGCGTCGTGGTGCTGGAGCGGGTCGCGGTGCTCGCGCAGGACCGTGCCGTCGGGGGCGTACACGCCGAGGACCCCGCCGCGGTACTTGTGCCACATCGGGAAGAGCGCCTTCTCGCCGGGCAGGACGCCGTTGTACGCGAGATTCCCGCCGGGGAGGATCCGGGCGTGCCGGCCCGGGCGGTAGGGCAGCCGCCAGGTGTGCACCTCCTCGCCGCGCAGATCGATCAGATGGACCGCGCCGCCGCCGGTGAGCGGGGCGAAGAGCGTGTAGCCCGCGAAGGCCCGTTCGGCGTCGAGAGCGATGAGACCGGTGCCGCGGCGGCGGCGCTGATTCTGGTCGACGGTGGACACAACAACCTCGCTTCAGGGGATCAAAGTTTCTTTGATGGGATCGAACTCCTTTGAAGCTAGGGGTGGAGTGTGTCAGCGGTGTGACGGGCGTACGAAACCTCCCGCGCCCCTGCGTAAGGTGGCTGCCCCCGGGGAGGAGACACGATCATGAGCGACACGCGGCCGGACGGCGACGGGCGGGCGGGGTCCGGTGAGCCGGGCGCCGGACTCGGGAACGCCGTGCGCCGGCGGCGGCGCGCCCTCGATCTGACGCTGGCCGCGGTCGCCGAACGCAGCGGACTCTCGGTGCCCTTCCTCAGCCAGATCGAGAACGAGCGCGCCCGGCCCAGCATGCGGTCCCTCCAGCGCATCGCCGACGGCCTGCGGACGACAGCGGTCGAACTCCTCGCCGCCTCCAGCGCCGCGGACCGGTCCGTCGACGTCGTCCGCGCCAAGGACGACTCGGGTCTCGCCACCGATACGGGGGTGCGCCCGCTGGTCCGGGGCAGCCACCAGATGCATGCGCTGGAGTTCACCGGAGCCCAGCACGCGGACCGCGAATTCCTGCACGGGAACGATGAGTTGATGTACGTCGCGGACGGCGCCGCCGAGGTCGAGGCGGACGGCCGCACCTTCCGTCTGGAGCGCGGCGACACGCTCTACCTCACCGGCGGGGTGCGGCACCGGTGGCGTGCGGCCGGCCCCGACACCCGTGTCCTCCTGGTCTCGGTCGCCGGCCACGGGCCCGGAAGCTGAGGACCGCGGCATGAGGGGGAATCGTGAGGGGTTCGGGTGCGGTCTCCGGAGTCTCGCCCGACCGGCGGATACTCGTGGGCGCTGACGCGGTGCCCGCCAACTGGCGGGCTCCGAAAGTGAGATGGGAGACCGATCGAGCATGAAGACGCTCATACCGCGCAGAGTCCGGGTGGCCGCGCTCGCCCTCTCCGCCGTCGCGGCCCTCGCCTCCGGCGCACTCCTTCCCACCGGCGCGACAGCGGCCCCGGCGCCCGCCGACGAGACCCCTCACCTCACCAAGGCGGGCCCCACCTCGGTGGCCTATGTCGAGGTGAACAACCACAGCATGGCGAACGTCGGCAAGTACACCCTGGCAGGCGGCGACAACGTCTTCGACGTGGCCGTGATCTTCGCCGCCAACATCAACTACGACACCGGCACCAAGAAGGCCACGCTGCACTTCAACGAGAACGTGCAGCGCGTCCTCGACAACGCCGCCACCGAGATCCGCCCGCTCCAGGACAAGGGCATCAAGGTCGTCCTCTCCGTCCTCGGCAACCACCAGGGCGCCGGCTTCGCCAACTTCCCGTCCCAGCAGGCGGCCGCGGACTACGCCGAACTGCTCTCGGACGCCGTGACCCGGTACGGCCTGGACGGCATCGACTTCGACGACGAGTACGCCGAGTACGGCAAGAACGGTACCGGCCAGCCCAACGACAGCTCCTTCGTGCACCTGGTGACCGCACTGCGCGGCAACCTGCCGGACAAGATCATCAGCCTGTACAACATCGGCCCGGCCGCCGCCCGCCTCTCCTACGGAGGCGTGGATCTGGCCACCGTCTTCGACTACGCCTGGAACCCGTACTACGGCACCTGGCAGGTGCCCCGCATCGGCCTCCCCAAGTCCCAGCTGTCCCCCGCGGCCGTGCACATCGGTGCGACCTCACCGAGCACGGTCGCCGCCCTGGCCCGCCGTACGGTCGACGAGGGGTACGGCGTCTTCCTCACCTACAACCTCGACGGCAGCGACCGCAGCACCGACGTCTCCGCCTTCACCAGGGAGCTCTACGGCCAGGACGCGGTGTACGAGCCGTAGGCCGTCACTCGCCGGGGTGGTGTCGGTGCTCCGTATGTCGCGCGGTCCTGGCCTCCCGTACACGGAGGCATGGCAACGGGCATGCACCGGCATGGCGGTTCTGCCCGCCTCCGGGCATCGGCAGGCTCTTGTGCGGCTGCGAGCCGGATGGTCCTGCGCGGCGGGCGGCTCGGGTGCGCGCGTGTTCTCGTCGCTGGTGACTCCCGATGGGCGGGAGTCCCGCCTCGTAGGAGATACGCATGCGTGCAGCAGTTGTCACCGTCGCCCTCGCCGCGGCGGTGTCCTCGGTCGTCCCGGCTTCGGCAGGGGCCTGGGCCGCCGTCCCGTCATCCGACCGGACCTCCCAGGAGGGTTCGGGACCGGGAGAGGCCGGGCAGCGGGCGGCCGTGGACGGTGACCTGGCGGTCATCGGCCTGACCAGCGGTCAGCGGCTGGTGGGCTTCCGTAGCGGCGAGCCCTCCAGGCCGTGGCAGCTGGGCAAGGTCAGCGGCCTCAAGAAGGACACCGAACTGGTCGGCATCGACTTCCGGGTGCAGAACACCAAGCTGTACGGAGTCGGCGACAAGGGCGGCATCTACACCCTGGAGACCCGCAACGCCAAGGCGGCCAAGGTGTCGCAACTGACCGTCGCCCTGGCCGGCACGTACTTCGGGGTCGACTTCAACCCGGCGGCCAACCGCCTGCGTGTGATCAGCGACACCGGCCAGAACCTGCGCCACAACATCGACGACCCGGCGGTCCCCCGAACCACCACCGCCGACACCCCGCTGACCAACCCCACGACGCCCCCTTCGACGGCCAAAGGGGTAACCGGCGCTGCGTACACGAACAACGACCTCAACGCCGAGACCGCGACGTCCCTCTTCGACATCGACACGACGAACGACCGTGTCTCGCTCCAGTCGCCCGCCAACTCCGGCACCCTCGCCCCCACCGGGAACCTCGGCGTCAACGCCGGCCCGAACGCCGGATTCGACATCTACTTCTCCCACCGGACGCGGACCAACCACGGCTTCGCCGCGCTCAGCGTCAACGGCGCCCACCGCTTCTACGACGTCAACCTCCTCACCGGACAGGCCGTGGGCATCGGCGCCTTCCCCAAGGCTCACCAGGTCACCGACGTGGCCCTGCCGCTCAACCAGAGCTGACGCACTCGCACCATCAGCACGAGCCGCAGGACTGGCGGAGGGCCCCGAGTCGGTGAAGATGACTCGGGGCCCGGCCCGTTCGGGGTTTCCCGCGCGGTGCGTGGGGTGTGTGTCAGCTCTTGGGCATGAGGACGGTGTCGACGATGTAGACGGTGGCGTTGGCGGTGGGGACGTTGCCGCAGACGACCTTGGAGGTGTCGTTGACGGTGTAGTTCTCGCCGGAGCCCTTGGTGGTGAGCGAGGACTTCTGGAGGGTGTCGTAGGTGCCGCTCTCCAGCTGCGTGGGGGAGAGCTTCTCGCCGACGACGTGGTAGGTGAGGATGTTGGTGAGCATCTCCTTGTCGGCCAGGACCTTGTCGAGGTCGGCCTTGGGGATCTTGGCGAAGGCGTCGTTGGTCGGCGCGAACACGGTGATGTTCTGGGCGTTGTTGAGCGTGTCGACGAGGCCGGCCTTCTTCACCGCCGTGACCAGGGTGGACAGGGCCGGGTTGTTGGAGGCGGCGGTCGCGACCGGGTCCTGGGCCATGCCGTCGAAGGAGCCCGCACCGTCCTTGGGGACGGTGGCGCAGGCCGGACCGAACGGGCCGTCCGCGGGGGTGCCCTCGGCGGGTGCGCTCGACTTCTCCTCCGCGGGGGCGGAGGACGAGGCCTTGTCGGCGGCCGCGTCGGAGGAGCTGTCGTCCCCGCCGCAGGCGGTCAGCGTGAGGGGCAGAACAGCGGCGGCGGTGAGGGCGAGGGCGGCGCGGCGGTAGCGGAAGGCAGTCACGAAGTATCTCCTGCGTGTTCGGTCGGTAGCGCTGCGTGTTCGCCGGGGGGTGTGGTCCGGCGACCGGGTGGTGATGGTCCGCAGTGCTGATGTCGGGTCGGGTGTCGCCCCGGTGCGGGGTGACTCGGGTCAGAGCGCTCGTCCGCCAAGCGGGTCGCGCGCGACGTCCGCTGTGCGGCGGATCGGTTGGGCGGCTCTGATCGTCATGTCAGCTATCCGGAGCCGCCGGGCGGTCGGATTGGTCAGCGGGGAAGAAACTTCATCCGGTCGCGCCGCGGCGTCTGGTGCCTGCCCGGGGATTAGCCCGACCGGGTGTCGTGCCGGGACCGACCAATCCGGCGCACTGGCTGTG
Source organism: Streptomyces globisporus C-1027 (assembly GCF_000261345.2). Lineage (NCBI taxonomy): Bacteria > Bacillati > Actinomycetota > Actinomycetes > Kitasatosporales > Streptomycetaceae > Streptomyces > Streptomyces globisporus. The sequence goes on from NZ_CP013738.1 coordinate 6,643,991, forward strand.
GCGAATACCCGATGTGAGCGGCTGTCAGGAGGAGGCACCGCGCACGACGAGGTTCCCCGGCGGCTGCGGGGATCCTCGCCTCGCTCCCGCGGTGGAAGGCCCGCGGAGGGCGGCTGTTGTGGGGCGCCACTCTCCTGGGCGCCCCACAACAGGGCGGCCGTTTTCCCGGGCGCGGCGGGCTTCCGGTGAGAGCGGCGTGAGCGACGACGTTGCCGGCGTACCGGCTGCAGGAGGCGGAGTACCTGGACGCTCGCGTCCGGCATGCACTCTGGCGGAAGATCTGGCCGGAGGTATGCCGCCCGCAGCCGAACCAGTGTGGCTCCGGGCACGCCGGGGGCGTGTCCATCGTCCGGTCTCCACCCGCATCTCCACCCCTGGGTGCAGGCGCTCCGAGCCTGGTCTCAGCAGGCTTGAGGGCATGGACACCACCACCTGGATCATCGACATCGCCCTCATCCTGATCGTCTTCCGGCAGTTGCGGGAAGGTCCTCTCGGGCCTCGTTCCTACCTGCTGCCGCTTGCCATCGTCACCTTCGTGGGCTTCAGCTACCTCGACACGGTCCCCACGGACGGCAACGACCTCGTTCTGATCGGCGTACTGATGGGCATCGGCGCGGCGCTGGGCATCGCCGGCGGAGTCTTCACACGGATGAGGCGCTTGGACGGGCACATTCTGATCAAGGCCGGTGCGGTCTCGGCGATGCTCTGGATCCTCGGCATGGGGGCCCGGCTCGGTTTCCAGCTGTGGGTCGATCACGGTGGCGCCGGCACGGTGGCGCGCTTCAGCGCGGACCACCGGATCACAGGTTCCGATGCGTGGGTGGCCGCTCTGGTGCTCATGGCCTTGACCGAGGTGGTGACCCGTCTGGCCACGATCTACGCGCGGAGCCGCATGGTGCCGGCCGACCCCGGGGCGACCGCGGCGCCCCGGCCCGTCCCCGCCGGTCGCGAGTACTGATCATGGGTTATGGTCACGCCATGCCGGAACCGGGCGCTCAGCGGGCCGCCGATGCTGCCGTCCCTCTCACAGCACGCGGCGGAACCGTGGCCCAGTGGATTGTCACGGTCGCGGTGGCGGGTGCGGGGATCGCGACGATCCGGCCGATGGGTCCCGGCAGCCAAGGGCTCCTCGTCATCGTGCTCTTCGGGGTCAACTGCGCCGTGCTGGCCGTCCGATTGGTGCCCGAAGAGAGCCTGCCCACCACGTGGCCGGATTCTCCGTTCCGTACGGGCTGGGCCGCCCTCGCGGTCGTGGCGGCGGCCGGCCTGATCGCCGCAGCGGACTCCGGATCGTCCTATCTCTTCGCCTTCTTCCTCGTCGGACTCATCGGGAGCCGCTTCGATACCCGTCCCGCCCTGGCGCTGGCCGTCCTCAGCAGCGTCCTGTGCGCCGGTGCGCTGAATCTGCGCGCCGAGCCCGACGAGCGGTTCGCCGCCACGCTCCTCGGGCTGTCCACCGGCGCAGCCGTGCTGGCGGGTATGGCGGGACGAAGCCGCGCCCAGGCGACCCGGGCCGCGATCGAGGCAGCCGCGTCCGCGGGGAAGGCCGCACGTGCCGAGGCACGCACGGCCGTCCTCGCCGAACGCACCCGGATCGCGCGGGACGTCCACGACGTCCTCGCTCACTCCCTCGCCGGGATCAACATGCAACTGGAACTGGTCGACGCACTCGTCGACACCGGCGATCTGGACCGCATCAGGGCAGCGAACGGCAAGGCCCACGACCTGGTCCGGGAGAGCCTGAAGCAGGCCCGGTGGACCGTCCACTCGCTGCGCGAGGATTCCCTGTCCCTGGTGGACAGCCTGACGGCCATGCTGGAGTCCTCGGGCCACCGTGACGCCCTCACGATCGAGGGGGAGGCAGGGACACTGCCCGTCCGGGTCACTCAGGGACTGCTGCGGGTTGCGCAGGAGGCACTGACCAATGCCGCACGACACGCACCGGGCAGCGCAGTAACCGTACGGCTCGAGTGCACCGACGCCACCGCGATCCTGACCGTCCTCAACGGGCCCCCCACGCTGCCGGAGGCCACGGTCCCGGGCAGCGGGCTGGGGCTGGTCGGCATGCGGGAGCGCGTCGCGCTCCTGGGCGGAAGAATCACCACCGGTCCGGTCACCGAGGGACCGGGCCGGGGAGGCTGGCGGGTAAGGGCGGAGGTACCACGATGAACGTTCCGGCCGAGGAGACAGGACGCGTCCGGGTGGTGGTGGCCGACGACCAGGCCGCCGTGCGCGAACCCCTCGCCGCGGTTCTCGCCCTGGTGCCCGGCTTGGAGGTGGTGGCGGCGGCTGCCGACGGGCACGACGTGCTGGCAGCGGTCGCCGCGGGCCCCGTCGACGTCGTCCTCATGGACCTCCGCATGCCCGGAATGGACGGCACCGAGGCGACCAAGCGGCTCAGCACGGACCATCCCGAAGTAGCGGTGGTCGTCCTCACCACCTTCGCGGACGACGAATCCATCATGGCCGCGCTGAGCGCGGGAGCTCGCGGCTACCTCACCAAGAGCGCCGGTCGCCGGGACATCGCCAGGGCGGTCCGCGCGGCCGCCGCCGGCCAGTCGGTGCTCGACCGAGAGGTCCAGGCCCGCCTCCTGGCAGCCGCTACCACCCCTCAGCCCTCCGGTTCTCCGTCGGACCGCTCTGCCGTCCGGCCCGCGGAGCTCCCGGACGCCCTCACTCAACGGGAGCGCGAGGTGCTTGCCCTCATCGGACAGGGCCTCCCCAACCGAGCCATCGCCGAACGGTTGTTCATCAGTGAGGCCACCGTGAAAACCCACATCAACAATCTCTTCGCGAAGGCCGGCGTCCGCAGCCGTGTGGAAGCCGCCCGGCTCGCCATCGCCGCGGGTCTCGTCTGACGACGGCTCCCCGCTGCGCGGCCGCTCACCGTCATCGACGGCATCAGCTCCCGCACCGAACCCGTGCCCGCCCGCTGGGCCGGCACGCGGGGGTACCGGAACCCCTCTGGGTGGCGCTCGGCAACGAGACCGTCGCCACCTCCCCCAGTCCACGCGCATCAAGCCCGGCGACACCTTCTCCGCGCCGGTCACCTCGGCCTGTCGGCCACGTCAACGGCCGGAACGGACAAGGGATTCAACCGCGAACCCGGGGGCACGCGGAAGTCCATGACTCGCGCCCAGGGGGAGATCTCTTCCCCCTGGACACAAGAAAGGAATGAGAATGTCGGAGCCGCACGTCGGGTGGACAATGGAGCAGCGCGCCGGCGTCAAGCGGTACGTTCAGTTCGCCTCCGCATGTGCATTCGTGGGTATCGCCCTCGCCATTTTTCTGATTGTTTCCGGCAGCAGCGGTGGGTGGGCGCTCCTGGCGATTATTGGGTGCATCTCCGCCATCGGCTGCTTTTTCATCAACAGGGGGAAGAACGGGCGGGCCCCATAGGGGGAATGGTCCGCACGGCCGGCAGGCAGGACCGGCCCGAGCAGCGCCCACCGCAATGGCGACAAGCAGGTATCGCCCGCCAGGTCCTGAGCCCGAATTCGACCGTCCGGCGCGCGCAGAACGAGGTGAGAGTCCGTATGTTCACCACCCGGCCCACCCTCCAGGGCACTTTCGGCATGGTGTCCTCCACCCACTGGCTGGCCTCCCAGTCCGCGATGGCGGTTCTGGAGGACGGCGGCAACGCCTATGACGCCGCCGTCGCCGCCGGGTTCGTCCTCCATGTCGTCGAGCCGCACCTCAACGGCCCGGCCGGCGAGGTGCCGATGATCCTGGCGAGCGGGGACGGTGAGGTGTGGGTGCTGTGCGGTCAGGGGACCGCTCCGGCCGGCGCCACCGTCGCCCACTACCGCTCCCTCGGCCTCGGGCTCGTCCCCGGTACCGGGCCGCTCGCCGCCGCCGTCCCCGGCGCCTTCGACGCCTGGATGCTGCTCCTGCGCGACCACGGCACCAAGGACCTGGCCGAGGTGCTGCGCTACGCGATCGGATACGCCGAGCACGGCCACGCCCCCGTCGAACGGGTCGGCGAGACCGTGGAGGCCGTGCGCGGACTCTTCGAGACCGAGTGGACCACCTCCGCCGCCGTCTATCTTCCCGGCGGTCGCTCCCCGCGCCCCGGCGAGCTGTTCCGCAACCCCGCCCTGGCCGCCACCTGGCGACGCCTCATCGCCGAGGCGTCGGCCACCGGGGGAGCGGACCGCGACGCCCGGATCGAGGCCGCCCGCACCATCTGGCGTGAAGGGTTCGTGGCCGAGGCCCTCGTACGGCAGGCGGCGGTCCCCACCCTGGACACCAGCGGCGACCGGCACACCGGCACGCTCACCGCCGCCGACCTGGCCGGCTGGTCCGCGTCGTACGAAGCCCCCGTCACGTACGACTGGAACGGCTGGACGCTGGCCAAGGCGGGCGGCTGGAGCCAGGGGCCCGTCCTCCTCCAGCAGCTGGCGCTCCTCCCGGACGAGCTGCCGCCGTCCGGCTCCGCCGACTACGTCCACCTGCTCGTCGAGGGCTGCAAGCTCGCCATGGCCGACCGCGAGGCCTGGTACGGGGACGCCGCCGACGTCCCCCTGGACGAGCTGCTCTCCGCCCCGTACAACACCGGTCGCCGCGCGCTCATCACGGACACCGCGTCCACGGAACTGCGCCCCGGCAGCCCCGGCGGCCGTACCCCGCTCCTGTCCGCCCACGTCCGCGCCGTCGCCGCCGGGAAGCCCGGGGCCGCCGGGCCCGGCTTCGTCCCCGCGCCCGGCGCCGGTGAGCCCACCATGGCGCGCGGCACCCGCCACGGCCCCGACGAGCTGGTCGGTTCCGACGGGGCCACCCGGGGAGACACCTGTCACCTGGACGTCGTCGACCGCTGGGGCAACATGGTCTCCGCGACGCCCAGCGGCGGCTGGCTCCAGTCCAACCCGGTCGTGCCCGAGCTGGGCTTCCCGCTGGGCACCCGGCTCCAGATGGCCTGGCTGGACGAGGGGCTGCCCAATTCCCTCACGCCCGGCCGCCGCCCCCGCACCACCCTCACGCCCTCCCTCGCCCTGCGCGACGGCGTCCCCGTGATGGCGTTCGGCACCCCCGGCGGCGACCAGCAGGACCAGTGGCAGGTGCACTTCTTCCTCGCCGTCGCCCGGCGCGCCCGGGTCCGCGGCGGGCTCGACCTCCAGGGCGCGATCGACGAGCCGAACTGGCACAACGACAGCTTCCCCGGCTCGTTCCACCCGCGCGCCATGCACCCCGGCAGCGTCACCGTGGAAGGCCGCACGGACCCCGGGGTGATCGCGGAACTGCGCCGCCGGGGCCACGACGTCACGGTCGGCGAGCCCTGGTCGGAGGGGCGGCTGTGCGCCGTGGCCCGGGACCCCGCGACCGGCATCCTGTCCGCAGCCGCCAACCCGCGCGGCATGCAGGGGTACGCCGTCGGCCGCTGACCGACACTGCGGGACCGTGCCCGCCGGCGCCGCGCAACGCTGCCGGCCGGCGCCCCCGCACCGCGCTGACCAGGACCTTCGAACGCCCGGCGGCAGCCTCGCCGGGCGACCGTGATTGGGTGGAGCCATGATCGATGACTTCCTGTACGGGACCGCCGGGGACACCGGACCGCTGGCCGAGGTCGAGGCCGCCGTGCGCGCCGCCGCCGCGGCCGAGATCGTGCCCCGCCACCGGAAGCTCGCCGCCCACGAGATCATCGAGAAGAGCGGCCCGCACGACCTGGTCACCGCCGCGGATCGGCTGGCCGAGGAACACCTCACGGCCGCCCTCACCAAGCTGCTGCCCGGCTCGGTCGTCGTCGGCGAGGAGTCCGTCCACGCCGACCCGGCGGTCTACGACGCCCTGGGCGGCGACGCCCCGGTCTGGATCGTCGACCCGGTCGACGGCACCCGCCAGTTCGTCCGCGGGGAGGCCGGCTTCTGCACCCTGGTCGCCCTCGCCCAGCACGGCGAGGTCCACGCCTCCTGGACGTACGCACCGGTCCTGGGCGAGATGGCCGTCGCCGTGCGGGGCCGGGGCGCCACGCTCAACGGCACCCCGATACGCGCCGGCGCGCCCGCCTCCGGCGCCGTACTGAACGTGGCGATGTCCCACCCCGACTACACCACCGACGCCCAGAAGCGGGCCCTGCTCGGCCTGCGCACCGAAGGCATCGCGGCCCGGCCCTGCGGCTCGGCGGGCCTGGAGTACCTCGCGGTGGCGCGCGGGGAGCTGGACGCCACCGCGTTCAACTGGGAGTACGCCTGGGACCACGCGGCCGGACTGCTCCTGGTCACCGAGGCGGGCGGCGCCCAGTCGACCCTGGCGGGCGTCCCGTTCCGGATCGCGGGCGGCAACGACCTGCCGTTCACGGCGGCCCGCGACGAGGCCACCGCGCAACGGATCCTGACGGCGTTGCGCGCGGGCGGCTGACGGAGACGGGGCCGGGGCCGCCGAGCACCCGGCCCGACCGGCACGCGGCTCCGGCCCGACCGGCCCGACCGGCACGCGGAACTGCGGGGGTCCGCATCCGCGCTGTCGGTGGGGCCGCATACCCTGGAAGTCCGCCTGCCGGCCGACGAAGGAGTCCCAAGGTGCCGTCGATGCTCGATGCGGTCGTGGTGGGCGCCGGGCCCAACGGACTGACCGCCGCGGCCGAACTGGCCCGCCGGGGCTTCTCCGTGGAGGTCCACGAGGCGCACGACACCGTCGGCGGAGGCGCCCGTACCGAGGAGCTGACCCTCCCGGGGTTCCGGCACGACCCGTGTTCCGCCGTGCACCCCCTAGGGATCGGCTCGCCCGCGTTCCGGGCGATGCCCCTGGAGCGGCACGGCCTGGAATGGCTGCACCCCGAGGTCGACCTCGCCCACCCCTTCCCCGACGGCACGGCCGCCGCCCTCACCCGCTCCGTCGGCGAGAGCGCCATGACGCTGGGGGCCGCCGATGCCGGCGCCTACCGCCGCCTCGTGGCCCCCTTCCTCGGCCGCTGGGACACCCTGGCCGCCGACTTCCTGCGCACCCCCTGGGAGAGCCTGCCCCGCGACCCGTACCGGCTGGCCCGCTTCGGTCTGCTCGGCCTCCAGCCCGCCACCTGGGTCTCCCGGCGCTTCCAGGGCGAGAAGGCCCGTGGCCTCTTCGCCGGACTCGCCGCCCACGCCATAGCTCCCACCAGCGGCTTCGCCACCTCGGCCATCGCCCTCGTCTTCGCGCTCGCCGCCCACGAGAACGGCTGGCCGGTGCCGCGCGGCGGCTCCCAGGCCATCTCCGACGCCCTCGCCTCCCTGCTCCGGGAGCACGGCGGCACGATCCGCACCGGCAGCGAGGTCAAGCGCCTGGACGAACTGCCGCCCGCCCGCGCCTACATCTTCGACACCTCGCCCTCGGCCCTCGCCCGCATCGCCGGACTGGGCAGCGCCTACCACCGCTACCGCTACGGCGCCTCCGCCTTCAAGATCGACTACGCGCTGTCCGGCCCCGTCCCCTGGACCGCGCCCGAGGCCCGCCGCGCGGGCACCGTCCACATCGGCCCCACCGCCACCGCCATCGACGCCGCGCTGCAGGCCGCCGTCGACGGCCGCGACCCCAGCACTCCCTTCCTCATCACCGCCCAGCCCACCCTGACCGACCCCTCCCGGGCTCCCGAAGGACGCCATGTCTTCTGGGTGTACGGACATGTCCCGGCGGGCTGGGAGGGCGACGCCACCGACGTCATCGAACGCCAACTGGAGCGATTCGCCCCCGGGTTCCGCGATCTGGTCCTCGCCCGCGCGGTCGCCGGACCGCCGGAACTCGCCGCGCGCAACGCCAATTACGTCGGCGGCGACATCGCCTGCGGCGCCTTCGCCGGCCTGCAGACCCTGATCCGCCCGAAGCTCGCCCGCGTCCCGTACGCCACCGCGCACCCCGCGGTGTTCCTCTGCTCCTCGGCCACCCCGCCCGGACCGGGGGTGCACGGCATGTCAGGTCACCACGCCGCCAAGGCCGTATGGCGGCGGCTGCGGGCGGCCTCCTGAGGCGGCCGCCCGTCCTTCGTCCCGGAGCGCGCCGCGGGTCCGCCCGGTGGGTCGCCCCGACCGGGCGGCGAAGGCCCCCGGCGCGCGGCATGATGTCCGCATGAGCACCTCTGTCTCTCCCGCCGTACGTCTGGTCCGCGGCGACATCACCGACCAGTCCGTCGACGTCATCGTCAACGCGGCGAACTCCTCGCTGCTCGGCGGCGGCGGAGTCGACGGCGCCATCCACCGGCGCGGCGGCCCCGACATCCTCGCCGCCTGCCGTGAACTGCGTGCCTCCCAGTACGGAAAGGGGCTGCCCACCGGGCAGGCCGTCGCCACCACCGCCGGACGCCTGGACGCGCAGTGGATCGTGCACACGGTCGGCCCGGTCTTCTCCGGCGCCCAGGACCGCTCCGCCCTGCTCGCCTCCTGCTACCGCGAATCCCTGCGCCTGGCCGCCGAGTTGGGGGCCAAGTCCATCGCGTTCCCGGCGATCTCCACCGGTATCTACGGCTGGCCGATGGACGACGGGGCCCGGATCGCGGTGCGCACGGTCCTGGCGGAGACCGTGGAGCCGGTCGAGGAGGTGCGCTTCGTGCTCTTCGACGCGCACGCGTACGTGGAGTTCGAGGAAGTCCTCGCGATGCGCTGACACCACACCCGGTGGCCGCCACGAAGGTGCGAACGGCTGTCGGATTTCCGCGCGACCTCCGTGTCGGATTTCCGCCAGCCAAGCCCCTGACCGGTGCACCATCCTGGAACCATGCACACCGACACCGAGCGCTGCGTGCGGGCCGTCCGGTCGAAGGACGCCCGCTTCGACGGCTGGTTCTTCACCGCGGTCCTCACCACCCGGATCTACTGCCGCCCCAGCTGCCCCGTCGTGCCGCCCAAGACCCGCAACATGACCTTCTACCCGAGCGCCGCCGCCTGCCAGCAGGCCGGATTCCGGGCCTGCAAGCGGTGTCGCCCCGACACCAGCCCCGGGTCCCCGGAGTGGAACGCCCGCGCCGACTCGGTCGCCCGCGCCATGCGCCTCATCCGGGACGGGGTCGTCGACCGCGAGGGCGTGCCCGGGCTCGCCGTCCGGCTCGGCTACTCCGCCCGCCAGATCGAACGCCAACTGCTGGCCGAGCTGGGCGCCGGACCGCTGGCCCTGGCCCGCGCCCAACGGGCGCAGACCGCCCGCCTCCTCATCGAGACCACCGAACTGCCCATGGCCCAGGTGGCGTTCGCCGCCGGCTTCTCCTCGATCCGCACCTTCAACGAGACGGTCCGCGAGGTCTTCGCCCTGGCCCCCGGCGAGCTGCGCACCCGCGCCGCCCGGGGCCCGCGGACCACCGCCGTACCGGGCGTCATCGCACTCCGCCTGCCGTACCGGGCCCCGCTCAACCCCAGCAACCTCTTCGGCCACCTCGCCGCGACCGCGGTCCCCGGTGTCGAGGAGTGGCGCGAGGGCGCGTACCGGCGCACGCTGACCCTCCCGTACGGGCACGGCGTCGTCTCGCTCACGCCGAAACCCGACCACATCGCCTGCCGGCTCTTCCTCACCGACCCCCGCGACCTCACCCGGGCCATCAGCCGCTGCCGCTGGCTTCTCGACCTGGACGCGGACCCGGTCGCCGTCGACGCCCAGCTGCGCTCCGACCCGCTGCTGGCCCCGCTGGTCGACGCGGGGCCCGGCCGCCGGGTGCCGCGCACCGTGGACGGCGCCGAGTTCGCCGTACGCGCGGTGCTCGGCCAGCAGGTCTCCACCGCCGCCGCCCGCACCCACGCGGCCCGGCTGGTCACGGCCCACGGCGTCCCGGTCGACGACCCCGAGGGCGGGCTCACCCACCTCTTCCCGACCCCCCAGGCGCTCGCGGACCTCGACCCGGAGACCCTCGCGCTGCCGCGGACCCGCCGTACCACCCTCACCACGCTCGTCGCCGCCCTCGCGGAGGACCGGCTGCGGCTCGACACCGACACCGACTGGGAGCGGGCCCGCGCCGAACTGTCCGCGCTGCCCGGCTTCGGCCCCTGGACGGTCGAGTCCATCGCCATGCGGTCCCTCGGCGACCCCGACGCCTTCCTCCCCACCGACCTCGGCATCCGCCGCGCCGCCGAACGGCTCGGCCTGCGGGCCACCCCCGCCGCCCTCACCGCACGGGCCGCCGACTGGCGCCCCTGGCGGGCGTACGCCGTGCAGTACCTCTGGACGGTGGACGACCACCCCGTCAACCACCTGCCCGCCTGAAGGAGCACCGCAATGAGCGCAACACCCGCCGCCACCACGACCCCGGCGGCCAAGCAGCACACGGTCGTCGACAGCCCCTACGGCCCGCTGACACTCGTCGCCACCGACGGCGTCCTGTCGGCCCTCTACATGACCGACCAGCGCCACCGCCCGCCCGAGGAGACCTTCGGCGTACCGGACCCGGAGCCCTTCGGCGAGGTGATCCGGCAGCTCGGCGAGTACTTCGCGGGCGACCGCACCGCCTTCGACCTCCCGCTGAACCTCGCGGGCACCCCGTTCCTGCGGAGCGTCTGGGCGGAGCTGCTGAAGATCCCGTACGGCGAGACCCGGACGTACGGCGAACTGGCCGAGGAGCTCGGCAAGCCGGGCGCCTCGCGGGCCGTCGGTCTGGCCAACGGCAAGAATCCGGTCGGGATCATCGTCCCGTGCCACCGCGTGATCGGCGCCTCCGGGAGCCTCACCGGATACGGCGGCGGCCTGGACCGCAAGCAGCGGCTCCTCGCCTTCGAGAGCGGCGGGACGGGGGAGGACGGCGTTCAGGTTCTCTTCTGAGACAGCTGAGACAGCGCGGGCCGGGGAAGTGCCGAAACCGGCACGCCCCCGGCACGCCCGCGCTGTCCCGGCCGGTGACCCGAGCCGCTCAGCCGGTGAAGATCTCCACGACCGTCCAGATGGCGAGGCCGAGCATGCAGAGGCCGCCGATGCGCTGCACGGTCTTCAGCGGTACGCGCTTCGCGATGAACTTCCCCGCCAGCAGCGCCAGGGCCGACACCGACATCAGGGCGGCGGCCGAACCGATCGCCGTGGACCAGGTCCCGTTGCTCGCCGCGAGGTTGGCGGTGGTGATCTGCGTCAGATCGCCCCACTCGCTGATGAAGACCGCCATGAACGCGGTCGAGTAGACCGGCCAGAAACCGGTCACCGTCTTCACCTCGGCCTCGTCATCGTCGTCCCCGCCGCTCCCGCGCAGCAGGAGGAACGCGCCGAGCGCGAAGAGCGAGGCCGAGACGAGCTTGACGATCCAGTCGGGCAGCAGCCCGATGAGGCTGCCCGCACCGACGGCGATGGCGACGTGCACGATGAACGCGGACGACGTGCCGAACCACACGTAGAGCGGGCGCATCCGCGTGCCCATGGCCAGCGAGGCGAACATCGTCTTGTCGGGGAGCTCCGCGAGGAAGATCAGCCCGAAGGCGGTGAGGATCGCCAGGAGGTCGAGATGCATTCCGGGTGGCTTTCTGTGCGAGCCGGGCCCCGGGTCTTCGCGAAGCGCCGCACGGGCTTTTCGGAGGACCACTCGGCCCGGCATGACGGCAGCGCCCACAGGGCGTGGGCGTGTCATACAGGACCGAAGGTCTCGCCCGCCCGGGAATCCCTCTCAGGATCCACGAGCCCGGCCACCGGGAACCCGAGGGCTCCAGTGTGTCGACGACCGGTTTGCGGGGCTACTCCCCTTCGCAGCCGTCAACGATACCCCACCCGGCCCGGCGAGGGTGCTGGTGTTCGAACCGCGGACGCCTCGGTAGAGTCGTGGTGATCACCGGGACCGGTGCTGGTCCTCAGCTGAGATCACCCCTCACCCCTCTCTCCGCGACGGGAAGTGCCCCGATGAGCCGCCGCCCCCGCAAGGACGTGCCCGCCCAGGGCGCCGGCCGCCCCACCGTCAGCGTCTGCCGGGGCTGCTGCTGCGGCACCGAGAAGATCCCGGGCGTCGACCACGCGGCCCAGCTGGCCCGGCTGCGCTCCGGTCTGGAAGGCGCCGCCACCGTACGGGCGGTCGAGTGCCTGGACGCCTGTGAGCAGGGCAACGTGATCGTCGTGCAGCCCTCGGCCGAGGGGCGCAGGGCCGGGGGCCGGCCCGTCTGGCTGGGCCTGGTCAACGACGAGCACGCCGAGCAGGACATCGTGACCTGGGCGGCCGCGGGCGGCCCGGGGCTCGCGGACGCGCCGGACATCCTCGACCTGTACGTCTTCAAGCCCTCGCGGCGGGTCTCGGCGGGCCTGGACGGCTGAGCCCCTTCCCGCCGGAGGCTCTCAGGGGCGCGGGCCCTGCGTCAGCCGGTGGAGCCGCAGGGCCAGCTGGATCTCCAGCGTGCGGGCGGGCGCGTTCCAGTCCGGGCCCAGGAGCCGGCCGATGCGCTCCAGTCGCTGCACCACCGTGTTCACATGCACATGGAGCAGCGTCTTGGTCCGGGTCAAGCTCGCACCCTCGGCGAAATAGGCGTCCAGCGTCGTGACGAGGTCGGTGCCGCGCCGGCTGTCGTAGTCGAGCACGGGCCCCAGCGTTCGCCGGACATAACCTCCCAGGTCCGCCTGGTCTCCCAGCAGTACGCCGATGAATCCCAGGTCCGCGACGGCCCCGCCGCTCCCGGTGCGGCCGAGGGCGCGCAGCGCGGAGAGGCAGCGGTCGGCCTCGCGGTGCGCGTCGGGCAGTTCGGCCGGACCCGTCGCCGGGCCCGCCGCGCCCACCGTGACCGGGAAGCCGACCGCCTGGCCCAGCTCGGCGGCGAGGGTCTGCGCGGACGGACCCGGTGCGTCCGACGGCGCGACCAGGACGACGTGGTCGTGGTGGAGCCCGGCCAGACCGTTGAGGGCCTGCGCGCTGCGCGCGGACGCGGCCAGCAGCCGGTGGCGGGGGGCCACCTCACTGTGCGCGACGAACACGCTGTGGCGGCGGTTCAGGTTGACGCCGAGGCGGCGGGCACGCGCCGCGAGGGTGCCCGGGTCGCCGGTGCGCGCGAGCAGATCACCCAGCAGCTCTCCCCGTACCCGGTCCTCCGTCTCGGCGACCGAGCGGCGCAGCAGCATGAGCAGCGCGGTGACGACGCCGGCCCGCTCGAACAGCAGCCGGTCGGCGTCCGCGAGCCCGGCCCGGCCGGTCAGGGCGATGGAGCCGAGGAGCTCGGGCCCGGCGAGGACGGCGCAGACCCAGGTGCCGTCCAGCGGCACCGCCCGGCCCCGGGCCCGGGAGGCCGACACCGCCGGGATCGGCTGCGGCAACGGTTCGGCCCGGGCCCGGGCCAGCTCCGCGCCGTCCGCGTCATGGATGAGGATCCCGCCGTCCAGGATGTCCGCGAGCGCCGCAGCCACGTCGTCGGCCCCGCCGCCCTGGAGCACCAGGTCGGTGAGCTGGTCGTGGGCCTCCTCGGCGCGGCGCATCGCCTCGCTGTGGGTCCGGATGGTCTCCGACGCGGCGTTCAGATCGACCAGCGCGGCCCGCGTCTCCTCCAGCAGCCGGGCCCCGTCGATGGCGATCGCGGCGTGGTCGGCCAGGGAGGACAGCAGCGCCACCTCGGTGGCGGTGAACTCGCGGGGCGACCGGTCGGCCGCGTACAGCACCCCGATGATGCGGGCGCCGAGGCGCAGCGGGACGCCGAGGATGGCCCGCAGGCCCTCGTCCAGGACCGCGCTGTCGATGGTGGTGGTGTGGTGGAAGCGGGTGTCGGCCTGGTAGTCCCCGGTCGCGTACGGGCGGGCGGTCTGGGCCACCAGTCCGCCCAGGCCCTCGCCCATGCCGAGTCGCACCCGCTGGAACGCCTCGGCCACCGACCCGTCGGTGACCCGCATGTACGTGTCGCCCGCGGCGTCGTCGTTGAGCGAGAGATACGTGACGTCGGTGCCGAGCAGCAGCTTCGCCCGGTGGACGATGGCCCGCAGCACGGCGTCCAGGTCCCGCAGGGCCGCCAGGTCGCTGGCCGTGTCGAACAGGGCGGTGAGCTGCGCCTCGCGCACCCGGTGCTGGCCGAGCGTGCGCCGGATGCGCAGCGCCACGGCGGCGGCCTCGGTGATCTCGGCCAGCTCGGCCGCGGAGGCCCCCGCCTGCCGGGCGTCGGCGGCCGGCCGGTCGAACTCCTCGGCCGCCGCACCCTGCGCCAGCAGGTCGAGAAGGTGCCGCAGGGCGGGCGCGGAGTGCTGGGCGGGGCGTGTCACGCCGGTGAGCATACGGTGCTCGCCTCCCGGGAGGGGCCTACGGGGACAGCCCTCCCGCACACCGCGTACGAAGCGGTCCGGCGCGCGGGAGGGCGGGGCATCAACGGCCCAGGGGGACCGAGTCCTTGACGGTCGCGTCCGGCGCGGCCGGGACGGAACGGTCCAGCCCGTCCTTCGTCAGGTCGCGGCCACGGGTCTCCCTGGCCACCCAGACCGTCACCGCGGTGACCAGGGAGGCGAAGCAGAGATAGACGGAGATCGGGAAGGACGACTCGTAGTCCTTGAGCAGTTCGACCGCGATCAGCGGGGCGAGCGCGCCACCGATGATCGAGGCCAGCTGGGAGCCCATCGAGGCGCCGGAGTAGCGGACCTTCGTGTCGAACAGCTCCGAGATGAACGCCGCCTGCGGACCGTACATCGCGCCGTGCAGCAGCAGTCCGAGGGTGACCGCGAGGACGATGACGGGGAACGACTGGGTGTCCAGGAGCGCGAAGAACCCGAACGCCCAGGCCGCCATGCCCACCGCGCCGATCAGGGTGACCGGGCGGCGGCCCAGCCGGTCCGAGAGCGCACCCCACAGCGGGATGGTGACGAAGTGCACCGCGGAGCCGATCAGGACGGCGTTGAGGGCGTCGCTCTTGGACATCTCCAGGTGCACGGTCACGTAGACGAGCAGGAAGGCGGTGAGGATGTAGTACGAGATGTTCTCGCCGAAGCGCGTACCGATCGCGAGGAGCACCTCGCGCCAGCTCTTGCGGAACACCTCGACGACCGGGGGCTGTTCCTTCTCGCCCCGGTCGGCCGCCTCGGCCGACTTGCGCTGCGCCTCCAGGAAGACCGGGGACTCCTCGACCGAGATCCGGATCCACAGGCCGATCATGACGAGGACGCCGGACAGCAGGAACGGGATGCGCCAGCCCCAGGCGAGGAACGCCTCGTCGGACTGGACGGCCGCGAGCAGCGCCAGGACGCCGGTCGCCAGCAGATTGCCGCCGGGCGCACCGGACTGCGGCCAGGAGGCCCAGAAGCCGCGCCGTGCGTCGCCGCCGTGCTCGGAGACGAGCAGCACCGCGCCGCCCCACTCGCCGCCCAGCGCGAACCCCTGCACCAGGCGCAGGACGGTCAGCAGGATCGGCGCCCACACCCCGATGCTCGCGTGGGTGGGCAGCAGACCCATGGCGAAGGTCGCGCCGCCCATCATGAGCAGGCTGAGCACGAGCAGCTTCTTGCGGCCGATCTTGTCGCCGTAGTGGCCGAAGACGATGCCGCCGAGGGGACGGGCGGCGAAGCCGACCGCGTACGTCAGGAACGCGAGCAGTGTGCCGACCAGCGGATCGCTGCTGGGGAAGAAGAGCGAGTTGAACACGAGGGCGGCGGCCGAGCCGTAGAGGAAGAAGTCGTACCACTCGATGGTGGTGCCGACGAGGCTGGCCGCGACGATGCGCCTGATGGATCCTGATGACTTCGGGGAGGGAGTTGCGGCGACCATGTGCACCACTTCCAGGCGTGTGCGGGGACGATTCGGTGTCGCCATACCGTAGAAACACGCAGTTCAGAGGCGTATATGGCGGAACACCATAGTTAGGGGCGCGAGAGTGAGTGCCTCCACCATGGCGAGGCCGCCCCGACGCCGTCGGAGAGGCCGCGGGGGAGGCCGGACGGGGCCCGCCGGTAGGCTGCCGGGGTGGTGGAGCACAGCGAGCAGCACGGGCGACGGCCCGCGAACGACGGGCCGAAGGCCGCCGCCCGGAACCGGTCCGCTCTCGTCACCGCCGCCCGGGAGGTCTTCGCGGAGCACGGCCTGGAAGCCCCGCTTTCGGCGATAGCGCGCCGGGCCGGGGTCGGGCAGGGCGTTCTCTACCGGCACTTCCCCGACCGGGCCGCGGCGGTCGCGGCGGTCCTGGAGGAGAACGTGCGGCAGATCGAGCAGGAGGCGGCGGGCCGGGACGCGACCTTCGCCGGGGTGCTCGGGGTGCTGACGTGGCATCTCGCGGACTCGGCGGCCTTCATCGGCCTCCTCCACGCCGAGCGGGTGGGCAGCCGCTCGGGCATCCGCGCATACGTCCTCGGACTGTCCGAGCGGGTGGAGCGCGCCCTGCGGCGGCACCTCCCCGCCGAGCACCGGCTGAGCGGCGGGGACGATCTCGCGCTCGCCGTCGCCATGGTCTCCGCCGCGGTGATCGGCCCGACCCGCGCGGAGCGAGAACTCAGGGCGCTGGCCGCCTGGCGGCTGCTCGGCGTCGAGGTGGGACCTGTCCGCGCCGTCGGCGAGTGACGAGGGGCCGCAGCGGCGGACGCGCTCAGCCGCCGTTGGACTGACGGGTGCCCTCGGCGAGCGCGTCGAAGGTGTAGAGGTAGCCCCCGGCGGGACCGCTCACCGTCAGGTACGCCTTCGTCCCGCCGGGCGTGATGGCCACGTTCGTCGCCGACTCCAGGCCCTTGGCCCGCGCGGGCAGTTCGACCGTCGCCAGCCGCTCACCGTGCGGGCTGAAGACGGCCATGGCCGCCCGGCCGTGCAGCCCCTGGTAGAGGTTGCCGTCCGCGTCCACGGCGATGGAGTCGGTCTGGGCGATCCCCCCGTCGACGCGGATGGCGGTGTGCCGGGAGGTCACCGCGCCCGCCTCGTCGAGGCGCAGGTAGGAGATCCGGTTCTCGGTGAGCTCGCTGAACCAGAGCCCCCGGTAGTCGGCGTCGAAGCTGATCCCGTTCGGCGCGGCCAGGTCGTCGGCCAGCACGGTGGCCTCGCCGCTCTTCCGGTCGATCCGGACCACCCGCCCGCGCGCCGTGCCCTCGGACAGGCCGCGTGAGTCGCTGACGTACAGATTGCCCCGCTGGTCGAAGGCGATGTCGTCGGGGTCCATCGGCTCTCCGCCGACATCGCCGGAGAAGACGGTCCGCGGGTCGCCGCCGCCGGGGGAAAGGCTCACGATCTCGCCGTGCGCGAAGTCGCTGAGGTGGAGCCGTCCGTCGTACGGGCTGAACTGGGCCGAGGTGTAGGCCCCTCGGCCGTCGGTGTGGACCGCCCGGGAGGTCTTCCGCCGGACGTCGACGCGCATGACCTTGGGCTTGCCCTCGGGCGCGGTGACGTCGACGACGTACAGGCCGCCGTCCTCGCCGAACACCGGCCCTTCCAGCAGGGTCATCCCCGTCTCGCCGTGCACCTCGGTCAGGTGCACGAACTGCTGGGCCCGGATCGTCCGGCTTCCGGAGGCGGAGCCCGTCTCCCCTCCGGGCGCGCCGCTCTGGGTGCCGCAACCGGTGAGGACCAGCGCGCCGAGGGTGGCGAGCACGGAAAGGGGCCGGGCCGTTCGTCGCTGCGTGAGCCGCATGAGGGGATCGCTCTTCCTGTTCACGGGGCGGGGTGGGGCCGGAAGCGCGGAGTACGGGGCCGGGGGAGCGCCCCGGCCGGGCAGCGCCGGACTGCCGGACACCAACCGGACAGTGTTGTCCGGTAGTTGCTACCGTAGCGGATGCCGGCCCGCCCAGAGCCGCCCCACCGCACGGATCGAGGACCCCCATGACGACTCCTCACACCCCGGACCCCCACGAGCTCGCCGCCCTGCGCGAGTGCTACCGCCTCGAACGGGAACGGCGCGTCCGTTCCGACGGCGCGGCCCAGTACCGGGACGCCGAAGCCGAGTTCGGCTACTACGCGGCCGATCCGTACACCGAGGGGCCGGCGGAACGCGCCCCCCTCCACGACCTCGTCGACGTCGCCGTCATAGGCGGCGGGTTCGGCGGCATCCTCGCCGGGGCCCGCCTGCGGCAGCGGGGGGTGGCCCGGGTCCGGATCGTCGAGAAGGGCGGCGACTTCGGGGGCACCTGGTACTGGAACCGCTACCCGGGCGTCCACTGCGACGTCGAGTCCCACGTGTATCTGCCGCTGCTCGACGAGACCGGGTACGTCCCCGAGTGGAAGTACGCCCCCGGGGACGAGATCCGCCGCCACGCGGTACGGATCGCGCACCGGTTCGACCTCTACGCCGATGCACTGTTCTCCACCGGAGTCACCGCTCTGACCTGGGACGAGGTGTCGGAGACCTGGCTCGTCTCCACGGATCGCGGGGACGATTTCCGGGCGGTCTACGTCGTCAGCGCCACCGGCACCCTCACCGACCCGAAGCTTCCCGGCATCCCCGGTGTCGAGGACTTCGCGGGCCACACGTTCCACACCTCGCGGTGGGACTACGCCTACACCGGCGGCACCCCGGAGGGCGGCATGACCCATCTCGCGGACAAGCGGGTGGGGATCGTGGGGACCGGCGCCACCGGCATTCAGGCCATCCCGATGCTGGCCGAGGACGCCGGACACCTCTACGTCTTCCAGCGCACCCCCTCCACCGTGGACGAGCGCGCCAACCGCCGTACCGCCCCTGAGGATGTGGGCGCCGGCCGTGCGGGCTGGGCCCGCGAACGGCGGGACAACTTCCTGCGCATCGTCTCCGGCGAGAGCGCCGGGCGGGACCTCGTGGCGGACCGCTGGACGACGTCGGCGGGGCTGCTGGAGAAGCTCCTGCCGAGCTTCCGCCGCCACGGCGACCGGCAGACCTTCGAAGCGGCCTACGAGGCGGCCGACGCCGCCAAGATGAACGAGCTGCGCGCCCGGGTCGACCGGTGCGTCACGGACCCGGAGGCGGCGGAGAAGCTCAAGCCCTGGTACCGCTACGCCTGCAAGCGGCCCACCTTCTCCGACCTGTACTACCCGGCGTTCAACCGCGACAACGTCACCCTGGTCGACACCGCCGACACCCACGGCATCGAGCGTGTCACCGAGGGCGGGGTCGTCGTCGGCGGCACCGCGTACGCACTGGACTGCCTGATCTTCGCCACCGGCTTCAACGTCGGCACCTCCGGCATCCACTCGGGCCGGCTGCCCGTACGCGGCCGGGGCGGCGTCCACCTGCTCGACCGGTGGCGGCGGCAGGGCCCCCGTACGCTGCACGGGTTCACGAGCAACGGCTTCCCCAACCTCATCCAGCTGGGGACCCTCCAGAACGCGAGCAGCGTCAACTTCACCCACATCCTGGACGAGCAGGCCGTCCACGCCGCCGCTCTCGTCGCGGCCGCCGAGGCGGACGACGCCCTCATCGAGCCCTCTTCCGCGTCCGAGGACGCCTGGCTCGCCGTCCTGGCCGAAGGCGCTCCCGACCACGAGTGGTTCCACGCCGAGTGCACCCCCGGCTACTACAACCGGGAGGGCCGGGGCAGGCCCAACGGCCCGATCGCCTATCCGCACGGGGCCGTCGCCTTCCACCAACTCCTGGAGGAATGGCGGGAGAAGTCCCTGACGGAGGTCCTGCGTTCCCGGACCGTTCCGCGCGCCTGACCCGCCCCGTTCCGCGCACGCCCGGACAACTCCCCTTCGATCGAGAGGACTTCACCATGAACGCAGTCGCATCCGGCAAGGACGCCACCGCCCGCCCGTACCGCGGCGTGATCGTCACCGGGGCCGCCTCCGGCATCGGCCGCGCCGCCGCCCTGGCCTTCGCCGCCCAGGGGGACCACATCCTGGCCGCCGACCTGGACGCGAGCGGGGTGGAGGAGACCGTACGGCAGATCACCGCCGCCGGGGGCGCCGCCCTGACGGCGGTCGGCGATCTGGCCGAGCAGCGGACGGTGGACCTCCTGGTGGAGCAGGCGGTGGCGGAGTTCGGCGGGATCGACGTCCTGGTCAACAACGCGGGTGTCATGGACCGGATGTCGGCCGCCCACGAGACCGACGACGCCGAGTGGGAGCGGGTGCTGCGGGTCGACCTCACGGCCCCCTTCCTCCTCACCCGTGCCGTCCTTCCCCACATGCTGGCCGCCGGCCGCGGGTCCCTGGTCTTCACCGGCTCCGAGGCCGGCCTGCGCGGCGGTGCCGCCGGAGCCGCGTACACCGCCGCCAAGCACGGGGTCACCGGTCTCGTGAAGAACCTGGCGGTGATGTACCGGGGGCAGGGCATCCGGGCCAACGTCGTCGCGCCGGGCCCCACCGCGACCGGCATCGGGGTCGACGCCCGCCCCGACGCGCACGGCCCCGCCGTCGTCAAGAGCCTCATCGGCGCCGGCATGGGCCGCCTCGGTTCGGCGGACGAGCAGGCCGCCGCCATCGTCTGGCTCGCCTCCGACGCGGCGTCCTTCGTCAACGGCGCGGTGCTGCCCGTGGACGACGGCTGGTCGGCCGTCTGATCCGGCGGGGAGCCCCGGTGGCCGCCGGCGTCAGGGCTTCCGGGCGACCGCCCCGTACATGGCGATGTCGCGGCCGTCGATGCCGTCCTGCTCCGGACCGGGGTGCCACGCGTGCACCTGGGCGATCCCCGGTTCCGCCAACTCCAGGCCGCCGAAGAAGGAGGCGGCGGTGGGCAGGTCGCGCAGGACGAAGGGCATGCCCTGCCGGCGGTACTCCTCGGCCACCCGGTTGACCTCCTCGGGCGCGAAGTCCGCCGTGCCGATGGTCATCGCGAGATGACTGCCCGACGGCAGCGGGTCCAGCAGGTGCTGGACCAGCCTCCGGTCGTCCGGCGGCTCGATGAAGTGCATGATGCCGATGACCATGAGGCCGACGGGACGGTTCAGATCGATGAGTTCGCGGAACTCCGGGCTGTTCAGGATGGTGTCCGGGTCGTGCATGTTCGCGTCCACGTAGGCGGTGGCGCCTTCGGGGGAACTCTGCAGGAGTGCGCGGGCGTGAGCGAGGACGATGGGGTCGTTGTCGACGTAGACCACGTGCGACTCCGGTGCCACCTCCTGCACGATCTCGTGCAGGTTCGGGGACGTCGGCAGACCGGTCCCGATGTCCAGGAACTGCCGGACGCCGTGTTCCTCCGCGAGGAAGCGGGCGGCGCGGTGCATGAACCGGCGGTTCTCCATCATGTGGACGGGAAGGGCGGGCCAGTGCCGGCACATGGCGTCGCCCGCCTCGATGTCCGCGGGGTAGTGGTCCTTGCCGCCCAGGATGTAGTCGTACACCCGGGCGGAGTGGGCGCGGGAGGTCACGAGTCCGGCCGTGGGGTCGTTCGGCGCGTTCATGCGGGGCTTCTTTCGTCCGAGGACGGCTTCATCGAGGGTAGGGAGACGCTCCTGCGGCCGCAAACGGTGCTGCCGTCGTCCGAGGCGCTCATCCGTCCGGCTCCGCCTCCAGGGCGATGACGACGATGTCGTCCCGGCGGTGGTGCAACGGGGGCAGCAGGCCGTGGATCAGGGACGGCAGCGGCAGGCCCCGGCGGGCCAGTGCGTCGGAGCGTTCGCGCAGGCCCCGGAGGTTGTCGGTGATGTCCGAGTCCGGCGTCTCCACCAGACCGTCGGTGTAGCACACCAGGATGTCGCCCTTTTGCAGGATCGCGTGGAGCGTGGAGCGGGGCAGACAGTCGGCGACGCAGAGCGGCGGGTCCGGGGCCGTGAGGCCGTGCAGGAACCGTGCCGGGGCGTCGGCCGGGATCAGCAGGGGCGGCGGGTGGCCGGCGTTGGACAGGGCCATGTGCCAGCCGCCGTGCTCCCTCCGGTGCAGGATCGCGTGCACCACCGTGACCATCGACGGACTGTCGAGCGCCTGGACGATCCGGTCGAGCCGGTTCAGCGTCCGGGCCGGGCTGGCTGCCGGGCCACTGTCGTACGCGAGCCCCCTCAGGATGCTGTTGACCCGTCCCATCGCCGTGGCCGCTTCGAGGTCGTGGCCCGCGATGTCGCCGATGGACAGGGCGAGCGCGTCGGCCGAGAGCCGGACGGCGTCGTACCAGTCCCCGCCGACCTCCGCCGCCGAGTCCGCCGGATGGTAGAGCGCGGCGATGGCGAGACCCTCGACGGACGGCGGTGGCGCCAGGAAGGACTGCTGGAGCGCGAGCGTCGTGCCGCGGATGCTCTGCAGCTCCATCGTCCGCCGCAGCGGCCCGCTCATCTGCTGGAAGACGTCCCGCAGCAGGGAGAGGTCGGCCTCGTCCGGCGGCGGGTTGCCCCGGCAGGTCGCGATGGTCGCCAGCGCGACGGTCCGGCCGTCCACCACCACGGGCAGCAGGGCGACGCCGGTCGCCCCGGCCTCGCGCAGCCAGCGGACGGAGACGTCCGAGAGGCCTTCCCCGGTGGGCCCACCGGGCGGGAAGACCAGCAGCCGCGCCTCCTGGCTCTCGATGGCCCGCCGGGCGACCGGCCCGAGCAGGAAGCCGGCGTCCAGCGGGGGAAGGGCGGGCAGCCCGGGAGCGAGTCCCACCCGCTCGGGCAGCGCCGCGGCCGATGCGCCGGAAGGGCCTCCGACGGCCTGCACACCGTCCCGTACGCGGAAGATGGCCACGGCGTCGGCGAGTTCCGGCACCACGGCCGCCGCCGTCGTCAGAAAGGCCTCCGAGAGATCGTGGGCCGCGGGCACCGCCGCCATCCTGGCCAGCAGCTTCTCCCGCATACGGCTGCGCCAGTGCTCCTCCGCGTCGGTGGCGGTGCCGACCCACTCCACCTCCCCGTCACCCTCGACGACGGGCGCGGCGACGATCTTGATGTGCCGGAAGCGGTCGAGAACGCCGTCGAGCCGCACCCGCACGATCGTGTCGAGAGGAGAGCGCTTCCGCGTGGCCCCGCGCCAGGCCCGCTGGAACCACTCCCGGTCCTTGGGGTGCACGGCGTCCATCCACGAGGTGCCGGCGTCGGGGTGCCAGAGCTTCTGGGCGATGCCGCCTCCCGCCAACAGGGTGACCTCGCCGCCGGGCGACATCACCCACACCGACTGCGGCACCGCGCCCATGAGCGCCTGGTACCGCCTGAGGAGGCGTTCCTCGTTCAGGGCCGGGCCCTCCGCCGCCGGGACCAGTGGATCATCGCCACTCATACTCCGATGATCCCCCGCTTCGGGGGCCCCGGCACCCCTGTACGCCACAGGAAGCGCCCGGTCCGCGGCGGCACACCGGTGCCGGGCGGCTCAGCCCGGGGTGACGCAGCGGGCCTCGAACGCGGCCCGGACGAGTTCGAGGAGGAGGGGGCGGGCCCCGACGAGGGGCGAGTCGCGGTGCACGGCGAGGAGGTGTCTCCCGAGCAGCGGGTCGCCCGTGCATCTGCGCATGACCACGCCCTCGCGCGCCCGTGCGGCCCCCTGGGCCAGGGAGACGCCGACGCCCTGGGCGATCAGGTCGCAGAGGACGCTGAGGTCCCCGATCCGGTGGGGGGACACCCGGGGGGCGAAGCCGGCCGGGGCGCAGGCGTCGGCGAGGGCGCCGTAGTCGTCGCAGCCCGCGTCGTACGGCGGGAGCAGCCAGGTCTCATCGGCTGGTGGAGGTGGCCTGTTCGCCGCCGACGATCGGTTTCGGGGCGGCTGACGCGGTACCGGTGAAGGCCGGGGCGGCGACGGCCACACCGAGGGCGATGCCCGCGGCGACCAGGGAGCGGGGCAGGAGCATGGGAGATCCTCCGTGAGGGTGGCATGGGGGGTGAGGGGGTGGCCGGCCGGTCCTTGTCGCGGTTCCTGCTTGTTCGTGAACCGTCAACCTGCCGTCCACAGGAGTGTGTGAGGCCCTCGCGTCCGCCCGCCAATGTCAGCGGCCCATAACGTCCGGGAGTACCGGGCGGTAGAAGCCTCCCGGCGCTCCCGGCGCTCCCCCGCACTCCCGGCCGAGCCGCCCCCCCCGCCCGGCCCCGTCAGCGGGGGCCCCCGCCCCCCCCCCCCGCCCGGCCCCGTCAGCGGGCGCCCCAGCCCCCGTCCACGGGGAGCGAGGCGCCGGTGATGTATCCGGTGTGGGGGCCGCAGAGCCAGAGACAGACCGCGGCGACCTCGTCGGGCTCGATCAGCCGCTTGATCGCGGAGCGCTCCAGGAGGACGTCGGTGACGACCTCCTCCGCGGGGATCCCGTGCGCGGCGGCCTGGCCCGCGATCTGGCCCTCCACCAGGGGGGTGCGGACGTAGCCGGGATTGACGCAGTTGCTGGTCACCCCGTGCGGGGCGCCCTCCAGAGCGGCCACCTTGCTCAGCCCCTCCAGGCCGTGCTTGGCGGCGACGTAGGCGGACTTGAAGGCGCTGGCCCGCAGCCCGTGCATGCTGGAGACGTTGACGATCCGGCCCCACCCGCCGGCGTACATGTGCGGAAGGCACTGCCGCATCAGCAGGAACGGGGCGGTCACCATCACCTGCTGGATCAGCGCGAAGCGGGCCGGCGGGAACTCCTCGATGGGGGACACGTGCTGCAGTCCGGCGTTGTTGACCAGGACGTCCACCCCGGTCGGCAGCGTCCCGGCCGCCTCCGCGTCGGCCAGGTCCACGACGTGGGCCACCCCGCCGATCGCGGCGGCGACGGACTTGGCGCTCTCCGCCTCCCGGTCGACCACGTGCACCAGGGCCCCGGCGGCGGCGAGCGCCTCGGCGGTGGCCCGCCCGATGCCGCTGCCGCCGCCGGTGACGAGGGCGGTACGACCCCTGAGGTCCACGGCCCCGGCGCCCGGCGCCGGGGAAGCGTAGGCTGCGTGAAATTGGCTCGTCATGGCCGGAACGCTAGAGACACCTGCCCGGACATCCCATGGCGTGAAGCTCCACAGTGAGCCCGAAGGAAGTGGCGGACTCCGCTACCCGGCCGGCTCTCCGGTCAGCGGGCACCGGGTGAGCCGCTCGGCGGGGGTGGCATCCGCCGGCAGCTCCAGGGTGCGGCTCGACGGGGGACGCCGGCCGTCGTCCAGCCAGCGTTCCAGCGCCTCGGCCGCCGAACGGTGGCACGGCACGAGCGGACGCAGCCGGTCGGGGAAGCTGTCGACGAGCGAGTCCACATGCGTGCCGCCCTCCACGCGGTAGTAGCGGTGGAGCGCACCACGCCCCTGCTGCCGCACCATCCGCGCGTACGTGTCCGAGGTCCGGGAGATCGGGAGCAGCACGTCCAGGGTGCCGTGGAAGCTGATCAGCGGTTTCCCGATCCGGCCGGTCAGCGCGATCTTCGCGACCGCGTCGCGGACCTCGTCCGGCCGCTCCGCGTACGCGTAGTCGGCGTCGCAGGCGGGTGTACCCGGCGCGCAGAAGGGCGTGCCGGCCTCGGCCGCGCCGTCGAAACCGGGATCGAGTTCCTCCCGGTAGATCCGCTGGGTCAGGTCCCAGTAGTACTGGTGGTGGTACGGCCACAGGAACTCCGAACCGGCCGGGTATCCGGCGGCTGTCATGGTCCGGTGGGCGTCCTCGGCGTCCGCACCCCCGGCCGCGTAGCGCGGGTAGGCGCGCAGGGCGGGCGGCAGGAAGGTGAGCAGATTCGGCCCGTCCGCCCGCCAGAGCGCGCCCTCCCAGTCCACTCCGCCGTCGTACAGCCCGGGATGGTTCTCCAGCTGCCAGCGCACCAGATAGCCGCCGTTGGACATGCCCATCGCCAACGTGCGGGAAGGGGGCCGCAGATAGCGCTGGGCGACCACCAGGCGGGCCGCGCGGGTGAGCTGGGTGAACCGGGTGTTCCACTCGGCGACGGCGTCACCGGGCGCCCGGCCGTCCCGGTGGAACGCGGCCGACGTGTTGCCCTTGTCGGTGGCGGCGAACGCGTAGCCCCGGGCGAGCGCCCAGTCGCCGAAGGCCCGGTCGTTGGCGTACTGCTCGCGCACCCCCGGCGAACCGGCCACCACCAGGCCGCCGTTCCAGCGGTCGGGGAGCCGGATCACGAACTGGGAGTCGTGGTTCCAGCCGTGGTTGGTGTTGCCGGTCGACGTGTCGGGGAAGTGGCCGTCGATCTGGATGCCCGGTACGCCCCTGGGAGTGGCCAGTCCTTCCGGGGTGAGCCCCGCCCAGTCCGCCGGGTCCGTGTGCCCGGAGGCCACCGTCCCCGCTGTCGTCAACTCCGTCAGGCAGTCGGCCTGTTGGCGGTCGGCCCCGGGTACCCGGAGGACGTCCAGGCGGGCGCAGTGCCTGTGCCTGCCGGAGTCCCGGTCCGGTGGGGCCGCGGCGGACGGGGCCGCCGTCCAGGCCGTCAGGACGGCCGCCGCGACCGCCGCCCCGCGCAGCCACCGGCCCCGTGGCGGGCGGCGGGCGGCGTCGTGTCGTGGTCCGGCGCGCCGGGGTGCCGGTGGTGCCGGAGATGGGGTCAGCATGAGAGGTGCCTCCGTCAGGTGGGCGATGTGCGGGTGGCCGATGTGCTGGGTGGCCGATATCAGGGGCAGGAGCCGTCGGCGAGGACGTAGTGGCCCGCCGGGGACTCCTTGAGGGTGTGGGTCACGAAGGTGTTGTAGAGCCCCAGATGCTGGCCGGAGCCCTTGGCGTACACCTGGCCTCCGGTGGTGGTGGCCCGGCCGGCACGCACGTGCTCGTAGTTGCTCGCCGTCCAGCAGGCGGCGGGCTCGGTGGGCGGGTCCACGGGCGGCTCGGGGGTGGTGGTGCCGTCAAGTCCGAAGAACCTGGTGATCCAGTACGAGGAACAGATCGAGTCGATGAAGTGCTGGGTGCCGGTCGTGCCGCACTGCTCCGTGCCGCTGCCCGGATCGACCGGGGTGCCGTGCCCGATGCCGGGCACCCGGTTCACCTCGACGATGCTCGCGCCGCCGTCCGCCGCCAGATACTCGCTCCTGCGGGTGCTGTCGGGGCCGATCGTCGAGGTACGGTCCGGGGTCTGGCCGAGCCCGTGCACCGCGGTCCACTGGTCCCGCAGCTCGTCGGCGTTCCTCGGGGCGACGGTCGCGTCGTTGTCCCCGTGCCAGATCGCCACCCGGGGCCAGGGGCCCGCGAAACCGGGGTGCGCGGCCCGTACCGCCTGCGCCCACGCCGCCGGAGTGCGGTCCGCACCGGGGCTCATACAGCCGAACGCCGAGACGACGTCGACCCCGCAGCCGTACGGGATTCCGGCGACGACCGCGCCCGCGGCGAACACGTCCGGGTAGGCGGCCAGCATGACGGAGGTCATCGCCCCGCCCGCGGAGAGGCCCGTGACCTGGACCCGGCCGGTGTCCGCGCCGTAGGCGGTCGCGGCGTGCGCGACCATCTGCCGGATCGACGCGGCCTCGCCCTGGCCCCGCCGGGTGTCGCCCGGCTGGAACCAGTTGAAGCACTTGTTGGCGTTGTTGGCGGTGGTGGTCTCGGCGTACACGACCAGGAAGCCGTGGCGGTCGGCGAAGGTGTTCAGACCGGCGTTGTCGGAGTAGACCTGCGCGCTCTGGGTGCAGCCGTGCAGGGCGACGACCACGGGCGCGTTCGCGGGCAGGGCCGCGGGCCGGTACACGTACATGTTCAGGCCGCCGGGGTTGGCCCCGAACGAGGCGACCCGCTCCAGGGCGGCGGCCGCCCGCGCCTCGGCGGCCACGGGCCCCTCCGGCGCCGCCCCGGCGACCCCCGGTCCTGCCAGGGCCGCCCCGGTGGCCAGGGCGACGACGGCGGCGAGGCGGCGGACGGTACGGCTCCACCGCCCGCCGCGCCCCGGCCCGGGCGGCGGGGCGCCGGGCGGAGCAGGGGGTGAAGGTACGGCGTACGACATGGTGACCTCCCGTGGGACGGTGCACGGGATCGCCCGTGATCCCGTGACCCCGGCCGGAGCTCGCCGTGTGGCGGTGGGTGCGGCCGAGGTGCGGTCACCGTAGGAAGCGGGCGGGCGGCCGGGTAATGGCGATGCCCTCCACAACCGGCCCGGGAGCCGGGGGCCACGACCTGTTGCCGGGAGCACGCCCGGCTGCTAAGGGGGGAGAGGTCAAGTACCTCCCGGTCAACGCGCCTTTCGATCAGGCCACTTGGGGTACCGATGCCAGGTCGGGCGCCACGGTCAGCTCCGCCCCGGTCGCGGCCCGCACCTGATCCACCGTCACCCCGGCCGTCACCTCCCGCAGCAGGAAGCCGTCGGGGGTGACGTCCAGCACCGCGAGATCGGTGATGATCCGGTGTACGACGCTCCGGCCGGTCAGCGGCAGGGAACACTCCGCGAGGAGCTTGGGGGAGCCGTCACGTGCCGTGTGCTCCGTCAACACGATGACGTGCCGGGCCCCGTGGACGAGATCCATGGCACCGCCCATCCCCTTGACCATCCTGCCGGGGATCACCCAGTTCGCCAGATCGCCGGAGGCGGACACCTGCATCGCCCCCAGGACCGCCACGTCGATGTGCCCGCCCCGGATCATCGCGAAGGAGAGCGCGGAGTCGACACAGGACCCCCCGGGCAGCAGGGTCACCGTCTCCTTGCCCGCGTTGATCAGGTCGGCCCTGACCTCGGACGCCACGGGGTAGGGACCGACGCCGAGGATGCCGTTCTCCGACTGGAACACGGCCTCGACGCCGTCCGGCAGGTGGTCGGGGATGAGCGTCGGCAGACCGATGCCGAGGTTGACGTAGGAGCCGTCGGGCAGCTCCCGTGCGGCGCGGGCCGCCATCTGCGTACGCGTCAGCGGCATGTCAGTGGTTCCCTTCGTGAACCGCGGGGACGGCAGCGGCGGAGTGGGCAGGGCGGACGGTCAGGCGCTCGACGCGCTTCTCGGCGCGCGGATCGTCCGTCCCGATGGGGACGACCCGCTGGACGAAGATCCCGGGCAGATGCACGTCGTCGGGGGCGAGTTCGCCCGGCTCGACGAGTTCCTCGACCTCCGCCACGGTGATGCGCCCGGCCATCGCGGCGAGAGGGTTGAAGTTGCGGGCGGAGGAGTCGAAGCGGAGGTTTCCGTGCCGGTCGCCCACGGCGGCGCGCACCAGCGCGAAATCGGTGGTGATGCCCTCCTCCAGCAGATGCTCCCGACCGCCGAAGACCCGGGTCTCCCTGGGCGGCGAGGCGACCGCGACGGAGCCGTCCGCGCCGTGCCGCCAGGCCAGCCCGCCCTCGGCGATCACGGTGCCCGCCCCGGCCGGTGTGTAGAACGCCGGGATGCCCGAACCGCCCGCCCGCAGCCGTTCCGCCAGGGTGCCCTGGGGGACGAGCTCCACCTCCAGCTCGCCCTGGAGATACTGGCGCGCGAACTCCTTGTTCTCCCCGACGTAGGAGCTGGTCATCCGCGCGATCAGCCCCGCCCGCAGCAGAAGCCCCAGGCCCCAGTCGTCCACCCCGCAGTTGTTGGACACCACCCTGAGCCCACCGGCTCCCCGCTCCAGCAGAGCGTGGATCAGCACTCCGGGTATACCGCACAGTCCGAAACCGCCCACGGCCAGCGACGCCCCGCGCCCCACGTCCGCGATCGCGTCCGCCGCGTCGGCGACCACCTTGTCCCTGCTCATCCGTCCACCTCTCGCCGCATCGACTGCGCACGAGACTAGGAATCCGGGACGCCCCCCGGCGATGGTGGACGGCCACACACCGGGACCTGCCCGGATGGGGGCGACGGCGATCCGGCACCCGGTGGGACGCGGCGCTCTTCGGGGAACCGGGCCCCGGTCGGAACACGCCGGGGTAGGGTCCGCGCATGGCCAAGGTGACCGTCAGTCTGGATGCCGAGCTCGTCGTCGAAGCGATGGTCCTCGCGGGGGTGGGGAACCCGCAGGACGCCGTCGAACTCGTGGTGCGCGACTACATCGCGCGAGGCCACCGCACCGAGGCCCTCGTCGCCGAGCGGGAGGGCGCGGCGCGCGAGGTGGAGATCAAGCCCGAGGCGCAGCAGGGCTGACCGCCCCGCCCGGCCACCGGTGAGCAGCCGGCGCCCCTACGCGACCGGCTCGCCGTCCTCCAGCTCCACCGGACCGCCGCCCGACGCCAGGGTCTCCAGCGCTGCCCGGACCCGGCCGCAGAGCGTGCCCAGCAGGTAGGCGTCCAGGTCGGCGGGGTCCACCAGCCGCCAGGACAGCAGCTCCTCCTCCTGGAGCCGGATCGCCGCCAGCTGCCCGGCGGTCAGCACCCCGCCGTCGTACACGTACGCCACGATCGGCGGCCGGCCCGCGCCCCGCACCCAGTCCACGGCGAGCAGCCGTCCCGGGGCCACGTCGAGTCCGATCTCCTCCGCCGTCTCGCGGCGGGCGCCCTGCCGGGGGCCTTCGCCCGTCTCCGACTCGACGGTCCCGCCGGGCAGCGCCCAGCCCTTGCGGTAGTTCGGCTCGACCAGCAGGATCCGCCCGTCCGCATCGCGGAAGAGCGAGGCGGCACCGGCGAGGACCCGGGGGAGTCCGGCGATGTACGTGGCGTAGTCGGCATCGGGAGTCGTCACGGCCGACAGCGTAGTGGCCGGGTCCGGACCGCACGGCCGTGGACGGCCATGGGCAGATCAGGGGTCGTGCGGATAGGGTCGGGGCGGCGCGACTGCCTGTTCGAAAGCAAGGGATGCAAGGTGACGGACGGAGCAGATGTGGAGACCGCCCGCGTGCTCGTGGCGGCGGACAAGTTCAAGGGCTCGCTCACGGCCGTACAGGTCGCGGAGCGGGTGACGGCCGGGCTGCGGCGCGTCGTCCCCGGCCTGGCGGTGGAGACCCTGCCGGTCGCGGACGGCGGCGACGGTACGGTCGCGGCGGCGGTGGCCGCCGGATTCGAGCGCCGCGAGGCGCGGGTGACCGGCCCCATCGGCGACCCGGTGACGGCGGCGTACGCGCTGCGCGGGGACACCGCCGTGGTGGAGATGGCCGAGGCCTCGGGCCTCCAGCACCTGCCCGACGGGGTGTTCGCCCCGCTCACGGCCACCACGTACGGCTCGGGTGAGCTGCTGAAGGCCGCCCTGGAGGCGGGGGCGACGACGATCGTCTTCGGGGTCGGCGGCAGCGCCACCACCGACGGCGGCGCGGGCATGCTCGCCGCCCTGGGCGCCCGGTTCCTGGACGCGGACGGCAAGCCCGTCGGCCCCGGCGGCGGACCGCTCGCGACGCTGGCCGAGGCGGACCTCTCGGGGCTCGACCCGCGCCTGAAGGACGTCGACCTGATCCTGGCCAGCGACGTGGACAACCCGCTGACCGGGCCCAAGGGGGCGCCCGAGGTCTACGGGCGGCAGAAGGGCGCGAGCGAGGAGGACATCGCGGTCCTCGACGCGGCCCTCACGCACTACGCCTCGATCCTGGGGCCGGAGACGGCGGCCCTGCCCGGCGCGGGCGCGGCCGGAGGCATCGGCTACGGGGCGCTCGTCGCCCTCGGCGCCCGCTTCCGCCCCGGCATCGAGGTCATGCTCGACGTGCTCGGCTTCGCGCCCGCGCTCGCCCGCGCCACGCTGGTGATCACGGGCGAGGGCTCGCTCGACGAGCAGACCCTCCACGGCAAGGCCCCGGCCGGTGTCGCCGCGGCAGCCCGCGCGGCCGGAATCGAGGTCGTCGCGGTCTGCGGCCGCCTCGCCCTGCCCCCGGAGGCCCTGGAGAAGGCCGGCATCCGCCGCGCCTACGCCCTGGCCGAACTGGAACCGGACCCGGCGGTGTCCATGGCCCAGGCCGGTCCGCTGCTGGAGCGGGCGGCGGAGTCGATCGCGCGGGACTTCCTGGCGGGCTGACGACTGTACGACCGGGTGGGGGCGGGGCCGCCCGTGGCGGCCTCCCCCTCACGGCGGGGCCGGGGCAACGACCGGCCCCGCCCCCTCAGCCCACGCCCCCGGGCCCCGGCGGGGCCGACGACAGCCGCAGCACGTCCAGCGCCAGCACCAGGTCCACCAGTTCACGCGGCCGGGACAGCGAGCGTGCGGTCAGGCGTTCCAGGCGGCGCAGCCGGTTGAAGACCGTGTTGCGATGACAGCCCAGCCGGGCCGCCGCCCGGCCCACCGAACCCCCGCATTCCAGCCAGGTCTCCAGCGTCTCCACGAGCAGTGACCGCTCCGCCGGTACCAGCGTCAGCAGCGGGCCGAACACCTCCGCCAGCAGCCGGGTGGACAGCTCCGGGCGGCTCACCAGCAGGGCCGCCGGAAGCCGCTCGTCCAGCCGGACGATCTCCCGGCTGCCCGGCTCGCACGTCAGCAGCGCCGTACCCGCCAGCCGGCGTGCGGCGCCCACCTCCGCCAGGGAGCCCACCACCGGGCTCACCCCTCCCGGCCCGGCACCCTGCTCCCTGAGCCGCGCCGCCGCCCGGGCCGGGCCCGCCGGGCCCAGCAGCACCACCGCCACCTCCCGGCCGCCCTCCCGGGCCTCCACCTCGCCCGGCGAACCCTCCGCCGCGCCCCACCACCAGCGCGACCCGTCCGGGTCCGGGCCCTCGACCACCGCCGCTTCCGGCACCGGTGTGCCCAGCACCACCACGGCGTAACGGCCCCGCTCCGGCAGCCCGAGGCCGCGCGCCGCACGGGTCACCAGGGCCGGCGTGGCCCCGCCCGCCAGCAGTGGGCCGAGCAGCGCCCCGTACCGCGTTCCACGCCGCATCCGCCGCTCCGTCCCCGGGTCCGGGCGCTCCTGATGACCGATGAGGATGCCACCGGCCCCGGCACCGGGCGCCCGCCCGTCACGGCGTCTGTGCGCGTGCACAACGAGGCCCTTCGTTCGCTGGTCACCCGCATCGAGTCGGCCCCGCCCCGTGGACGCGCGTCCCGCCCGGTGCTGGTCTGTGGCACCACCCCCACAGACCAGCACGACACACATGGCGGAAGGAGGAGGACGCATGGCAACGCTGGAGATCCGCTCGCTGTCCGTCGGCTACGGCCCGGTCCGGGCCCTGCGCGACATCTCGGTCGACGTACCGGACGGTGGGATCACCGCCGTGCTCGGCGGCAACGGCGCGGGCAAGACCACGCTGCTGCGGGCCGTGTCGCGGACCCTCGGCTTCCACCGCGGAACGGGCACCGGGACCGTCCGGTTCGACGGCCGCCCCCTGGAAGGGCTGCGGCCCGCCCAGGTGGTGGCCGCGGGAGTGGTCCAGGTACCGGAGGGCCGGCAGGTCTTCGCCCGGATGACGGTGGCCGACAACCTGCGGGCGGGCGCCCTCGGGGCACGCGGCGGGCGCAAGGAGACCGGCGCGGCGCTCGCCCGGGTGCACGAACTGTTCCCGGTGCTCGCCGACCGCGCGCACCAGCGAGCCGGGCTGCTGTCCGGCGGCGAGCAGCAGATGCTGGCCATGGGCCGCGCCCTGATGGCGGGACCCCGGCTGCTCCTGCTGGACGAACCCTCGCTCGGCCTCGCCCCGCTGATGGCGGCCAGGATCGCCGAGACCGTGCAGGAGATCAACGCGGGCGGCACCTCCGTCATGCTCGTCGAGCAGAACGCCGCGATCGCCCTGCGCCTCGCCTCCACGGCGTACGTCCTCGACGTCGGCGAGGTCGCCCTGTCCGGGCCCGCCGGTGAACTCGCCGCCTCCGACGAGGTGCGCCGCCGCTATCTCGGCGTCGTCGACGAGGACGCGGCGGCGGACGCCGACCCGGCGGCCCGCACCCGGCGCACCCTGAGCAGGTGGTCCGCGTGACGACCACCGCGCCCAGCACCACGGCCGCCCTCGGCGTCCAGGACGTCACCGTCCGCTTCGCCGGACTCACCGCCCTCGACGCCGTCTCCTTCACCGTCGAACCCGGCAGCGTGCACGCCGTCATCGGGCCCAACGGCGCCGGCAAGTCCACCTGCTTCAACGTCCTGTCCGGCGTCTACCGCGCCTCCTCCGGGCACGTCCGGCTCGGCGACACCGAGCTCACCGGACTCCCGCCGCACGCCATCGCGGACCTCGGGGTCGCCCGCACCTTCCAGAACCTGGCGCTGCCCCCGCACGCCACCGTCGCCGACAGCCTCCTCCTCGGCCGCCACCGGCTGACCCGCTCCGGGTTCCTCGCCACCGGCCTGCGGCTGCCCTCCGCCGTCCGCGAGGAACGACGCCACCGCGAGCGGGTCCACGAGATCGCCGCATTCATCGGGCTGGAGCAGGAGTTGGAGCGGCCCGCCGGATCGCTCCCGTACGGGCAGCAGAAGCTCGTCGAGCTCGGCCGCGCCCTGTGCATGGAGCCGAAGGTCCTGCTGCTCGACGAGCCGATCGCCGGGATGACGGCCGACGAGCGCCGTCGCACCGCCGCCGTCGTGGCCGACGTACGCGACAGCCTCGGCATCTCCATCGTGCTGGTCGAGCACGACATGGGGGTGGTGATGCGGCTCGCGGACGCGGTTACCGTACTCGACTTCGGACGGCGGATCGCCGGGGGCACCCCCGCCGAGGTCCAGAACGATCCGGCCGTCGTCCAGGCCTACTTGGGAGCACCTCAATGACCACGTTCGTCGAACTCCTCCTCGGCGGCCTCTCGATCGGCTCGGTCTACGCACTCATCGCGCTCGGGTTCGTCGTCATCTTCAAGGCCACCGAGGTCGTCAACTTCGCCCACGCGTCGCTGCTGCTGGCGGGCGGCTACGTCACCGCCGTGCTCCACGACGACATCGGGTTCTGGCCCGCCCTGCTCGTCGGGACCGCCGGCGCCGCGGCCGTCGGCGCGGCCATCGAGTTCTTCGTGATGCGCCGCTACCGGGGCAGCGACCACAGTGTCCTCGCCATCGTCACCATCGGCGTCGACATCCTCCTCATCACCGAACTCACCCGCCGCATGGGCACGGACGTCCTCGCCCTCGGCGACCCCTGGGGCAACGAGGTCGTCCAGATCGGCGGCATCACCCTCGCCCAGACCCGTATCGCCGCGTTCCTCGCCGCCGGGCTGCTGATCACGGTGTTCCTGCTCGCCTTCCGCTACACCTCGTGGGGTGTGTCGATGCGGGCCGCCGCCGAGAACCCGCAGACGGCGGCGCTCATGGGCATCAGGCTGGGGCGGGTCTCGCTCGCCGCCTGGGCGGTCGCCGGGGCGCTGGCCGCCGTCGCCGCGCTCTTCCTCACCGTGTTCCCGACCCCGGGCCTGGAACGCGCCACCTCGCTCGCCGCACTCAAGGCGTTCCCCGCCGCCATCCTCGGCGGGCTCGACTCCACCACCGGGGCGCTGGCCGGCGGACTCATCGTCGGCGTCACCGAATCGCTCGCCACCGGCTACCAGAGCGATCTCTCCTTCCTCGGCCGGGGCATCGGCGATCTGGCGCCCTACCTGGTGATGGTGGCCGTCCTGCTGATCCGCCCCGCGGGACTCCTCGGCACGAAGGAGCTGGCCCGTGTCTGACACCACCGCCGAAGCCCCCGCCGCCCCCGCCGTGACCGCTCCCGTACGCGGCGGCGGACCGGAGAGCATCACGGACCGACTGCGCAGCCCCCGTACCTACGCCGTCCTCATCGGCTCCCTCCTGCTCCTCGCCCTCCCCTTCTACCTGGACCGCTTCTGGCTCCAGGCCGGACTGTTCGCGATGGCGGCGGCGATCGGCGCCATCGGGCTCAACATGCTCACCGGCGCCACCGGCCAACTCTCCATGGGACACGCGTTCTTCCTCGCCGTCGGCGCTTACGGCTACTGCGTCCTCGCGGGGGAGAGCAGCACCGAGAACGGACACTCACTGACCGGCCTCGGGCTTCCCACCTGGCTGGCCGCGATCCTCGCGGTGCTGCTCGCCGGGGCGGCGGGCGGCATCTTCAGCCCCATCGCCGGGCGGCTGCGCGGCGCCTACCTCGGTATCGCGACCCTCGCGCTGATCTTCATCGGGCAGCACGTCCTGTTCAACGCGGGCTCGCTGACCGGTGGTTACAACGGCCGATCCGTACCGCCGCTGTCCGTCTTCGGGTTCACCTTCGACGACTCCGAACTCGTCGTCGCCGCCGTCCCGTTCGGCTCCTCGGAGAAGCTCTGGTACGCGGGTCTGCTCGCGCTCCTGCTGAGCGCCCTGTTCGCCCGGGGTGTGCTGCGCGGCCGGCCCGGACGCGCCATGAACGCCATCCGCGACCATCGGATCGCCGCCGGGGTGATGGGCGTGCCGGTGGCCCGCTACCGGGCCGGGGTCTTCGTCCTGTCCTCGATGTACGCGGGTCTCGCGGGCGTCCTGCTCGCCCTGGTCTTCCAGCGGACCGTGCCCGAGTACTTCGGCATGATCCTGTCCCTCGAGTACCTCGCCATGATCGTCATCGGCGGTCTCGGCAGTGTCGCGGGAGCCGTGATCGGCGCCGCCTTCGTCTCCCTGCTCCCGCAGGTGTTCACGCACTACAGCGACTCCCTGCCGCTGGTCTCCGCCCCCGGCACGGGCGGTCTGGCACCCGGTGAGGCGTCCCGCTACCTGTACGGCGCCGCGGTGGTCGCGGTGGTCCTGTTCCTGCCCGGCGGCCTCGCCCGCCTCGGCCTCGCCCGCACGAAGAAGCCGCAGGCTCCGAAGAATCCGGCTGTTCCGAAGCAACCAGCGGCTCCGAAGAATCCAGGGGAGAAGTCATGAAACTGAGAGTGCTCACGGCCGTCGTCGCGGCCCTCGCCGTCACCCTCGTCGGGTGCAGTGGCAAGGCGACCGAAGGAAAGGCGGACGAGGAGGGCAAGGGCGGGGTCAAGACGGGTCCCGGGGTCTCCTCCTCGACGATCTCCCTCGGGGTGCTGACCGACATGACCGGCGTCTACGCCTCGCTGGGCAAGAGCGTCACCCAGGCCCAGCAGCTGTGGGTGAAGCAGACCAACGACGCGGGCGGCATCTGCGACCGGAAGATCGAACTGACGGTCCGCGACCACGGATACGATCCGCAGAAGGCGATCGCCGCGTACACCGAACTGGTGCCGGACGTGGCGGGCTTCGCCCAGTTCATCGGCTCCCCGTTCGTCGCCGCCGTCGAACAGCGCATCGACGGCCAGGACAAGGGCCTGGTGCTGCCGCAGGCCTGGTCGGCGAACCTGCTGGGCTCCCCGTACATCCGGGTCATCGGCGCCACCTACGACGTCGAGACGATCAACCTCATCGACTACCTCCTCGCCGAGAAGCGCATCGCGAAGGGCGACAAGATCGGTCACGTCTACTTCGAGGGCGACTACGGCGAGAACGCGCTCGTCGGCTCGAAGCACGCGGCGAAGGAGGCCGGGCTCACCGTCGTCGAGCAGAAGATCAAGCCGACCGACAACGACATGACGGCCCAGGTCGCCGCCCTCAAGCAGGCCGGGGTCAAGGCCGTGGTCGTCAGCGCAGGACCCCGCCAGGCCGCCTCGCTCGTCGGCGTCGCCGCGGCCACCGGCTTCGACGTCCCGGTCGTCGGCAACAACTCGGCCTTCGCCCCTCAGCTGTTGAAGACCCAGGCGGGCCCGGCCCTGCTGAAGGACTACTACGTCGCCTCCTCCACGCTGCCCATCGGCGATCCGGGCGACGGACCCGCCAAGCTCGCCAAGGAGTACGCCGCCCAGTACCCGAAGGACGTCCTCGACAACGGCGTCGTCGCCGGCTACACGGCGGCCTCCCTCTTCGGCGAGGCCCTGTCCAAGGCCTGCGACGACAAGGACCTCACCCGTGAGGGCATCGACAAGGCGCTCCTCACGATCAAGGGGTACGGGACCGAGTTCGGGGTGACGCACGACTTCTCGGACCCGAAGGCGCCGTCCACCCGGGAGAGCGTCATCATGAAGCCCGACGCCGGTGCCGCCGGCGGGCTGAAGGTGGTCCGGCCGGCCGAGGTCGCCCCGGCGGCCGAGTCCTTCACCATCGGCGACTGAGCCTCGCGACCGGAGGGCTGACCGGAGGCTGACGGAGGTCTGACCGGGCTGCCCGGTCAGACCTCCCGGCCGTCCATCCCGATGTACCGGAAGCGGCCCCGCTCCACCCGGTAGATGAAGACCCCGGTCCCGGTGTACATCCCGTTGGCGGACTCGAAGGCGTAGCTCTTGGACACGCCCTTGTACGAGGTCGTCCGCAGCGCGGGCAGCAGGTCCTGGCGGGTCAGCTTCTCCCGGCCCAGCCCCTGGGCGCAGGAGGCGATCAGCCCCACCGCGTCGTACGCCTCGGCCGCGAACAGCGGCGGCGCGCCGTCGAAGCGCTTGCGGTAGGCGGCGGCGAACGGATGCACCGAGGGTACGGAGGCGGGGTCGGCGGCCGTCGAGACGACCAGCCAGCCCGCCGCGTCCTCGCCCGCCTCCG
The DNA here is from genome assembly GCF_000261345.2 of Streptomyces globisporus C-1027. Classification (NCBI taxonomy): domain Bacteria; kingdom Bacillati; phylum Actinomycetota; class Actinomycetes; order Kitasatosporales; family Streptomycetaceae; genus Streptomyces; species Streptomyces globisporus. The sequence goes on from NZ_CP013738.1 coordinate 6,681,768, forward strand.
CCAGGAACCGCGGATCGTGCACGGCCTGGGTGCCGATCTTCGGCCCCAGGAATCCGGCCCTGTTCAGCGCCTTCGCGAACCGTCCGGCGTCCCGCCACCCGCCCCCGTACACCACCGCCCCCGGCCGCTTCGCGGCGATCCGCTCGGCCTCCGCGTCCAGGTCGCGCGTACCTTCGCGGACGGTCTCCGCCAGCACCGTGCGGCCGTTGCCCCGCAGCCCCGCGTCGAGGAAGCGGGTGGTCTGCCGACCGTACTCGGTACCGTCGTCGACCAGCGCGACCTTGTCGATCTCGTACGCCCCGAGGAACTCCGCCACCGGCAGCATCTGCATGTCGTTGCGCGGCCGGGCGCACAGGAAGATCCGGTTCAGATGGCGGATGTCCCCGTCGACCACGCTGAGCAGCGGGAGCGCCGCCTCGTCGTACGCGACCAGCGCCTCCCGGGCCGCGTCCGTGCCGGTCGCCCCGATCGCCGCCACCAGGAGCGGGTCCTCGGCGAACCGGCGGACCGCCGCCTTCGCCCGCTCCTCGTCGCCCCCGTCGTCGACCGTGGTCAGCCGCAGCGTGAACGGCGCGTCGCCCCGCGCGTTGTGCTCGGCCACCGCGAGCCGGGCCGCCCGGTCCTGCCCCTTGCCGACGGCCGCGGAGGGGCCGCTGAGGTCGGCCTGGAGCCCGATGTGCAGCTCGGGGCGGGCCGTCATACCGTCGCCGTCCCCCTCGCCGCCCGGGTCCTTGTCGTCGCCGGAGGAGACCAGCCACGCGGCGGTGCCGCCCGTCGCGGCGAGGGCCGCGCCCCCGGTGACGTACGCGAGGAAGCGACGGCGGCCGGGGGAGGGGGCCACGGCCGTCGTGTCCCGGCCGCCAACCCCGGTCCCGGCCCCGGTGCCCGTGTCAGGGCCGCCGAACGGGCCACCGTCCGCGCCCCTGCCCGGACCGCCGTCCCCGCCCGCGTCCAGGCTCGTCGCGTCGATGTCGGGCAGGGCGAGCATCCGCGCCGAGCGCTCGGCGATCAGATGGGTGACCGGGCCGGGCAGCCAGCTGCCGCCCGACAGGTCCTCGGCGAACGCCTGCCGGATGTCCGCCGCCGTCGGACGGTCCTCGGGCTCCTTCGCGAGGCACGCCTCGACGACCGGGAGCAGCCCGGGCGGCAGCGCGCTCAGGTCCGCCGTGTCGTGCACGGTGCGGAACAGCATCGCCTCCACCGGGCCGGTGCCGAACGGCCGCCCGCCGGTCGCCGCGTACACCAGGACGCAGCCCAGCGAGAACACATCGCTCGCCGGACCGATCCGCCGCCCCTGCGCCTGCTCGGGCGAGAGGAAGCCGGGGGAGCCGACGATCACGTCTGTCGCCGTGAGGACGGTGTCGTCCAGGGCCCGCGCGATTCCGAAGTCGATCAGCCGGGGGCCGTCCAGACCCAGCAGGACGTTCCCGGGCTTGACGTCCCGGTGCACCAGGCCCGCCGCGTGGACGGCCTCCAGCGCCTCCGCGAGCATCGAGCCCAGCGCCCGCACCCCGCGCTCCGGCAGCGGCCCCCCGGTGCCGACCGCCTCGCTCAGGGCGGGCCCCGGCACGAACTCGGTGGCCAGCCACGGGGCCGGCGCCTCGGTGTCGGCGTCGACCACCGGCACCGCCCACCGGTTGCGGACCTGCCGGGCGATCGCCACCTCCCGCCGGAAGCGGGCCCGGAAGCCGGAGTCGTCGGCGTACTCCGCGCGGATCAGCTTGATCGCCACCAGCGCGCCGCCGGGCGACCGGCCCAGCAGCACCACGCCCATGCCCCCGGCGCCGAGGCGGCCGAGGACGCGGTACCCGGCGATCCGTGCCGGGTCGGTGGAACGGAGCGGTTCCATCAGGAGTCAGTGCCTTTCGTCCGGGCGCGCGGTCACTTCGGTTCCAGGCCCGCGGTCACTTCAGTTCCAGCTCGACGCGGTAGAGCACCTTGGCGCCGCCCTCGGCGGCGATCCGCAGCAGGTCGGTGTTGGTGTAGCCCTTGGCGCCCTTGACCGACACGGCCGTCGTCACCGGGCCGATCCGGGACTTGGACCATACGTAGTCCTGGACCCCGCCCGACTCCGGCCCGGTGTACTTCCCCGCCTCGAACAGCGAGGCGTCGGCGTTGCGCACGTCCTTCTGGTCGAACTGGAGGGACATCAGTCCGCTGAGGCGCTGCCCGCCGCCCAGCTCCTGGTTCGGGCACCGGAAGCTCTCCTGGACGGTGTCCTTGATCTCCCGGTCGGCCCCCGCCTCCGTCCGGTGCACGGTCACGGTCACCGCCCCCTGCACCCGGCCCTTACCGCCCTGCGCCGGGATGTCGAGCCGCCGCGTGAAGCTGTCCAGGATGCCCGAGGGCAGCGCGGCCCGGGTCCAGACGCAGGAGTCCGGAAGCACGGGCCAGCTGCCGCCGCTCTCGTACGGGGTGTGCCGGACCATCCCCGCCGTCCAGTCGTTCTCCCCGAGCGCGGCGTCACGGGTCAGCTTCCGCGCCTGGGCCGCGTTCTTCGGGACCCGGTCCGGGTTCGGCGTGAAGTCGTAGGCGCTGGGCAGCGCGCCCGGGAGCGTGGACTGCTTCGGGTCGGGCTTCTTCGACGCTCCGGTCTTCTCCCCGCCGGTCGCCGGGCCGCCCTGCTTCGCCGATCCGCTCGGCTTCGGGTCGGGCCCGTCCTTGTCCTTCGAGGCCGACCCGCCGCATCCGGCCAACAGCACCCCCGCCGCCGCGACCGCCGCCACGCGTGTCCCCACCAGCATCAGCTTCATCTCGGACCCCCCGGTCCCCCGGACCGCCCCCTGGCCGAAATGGCCCGGGTGTCGGTTGCGAGGAGATTCTAGAAGCCCGCTCCGGCGGGGGGACGGGAACCTGGTACTCACCCCGATGCCGAAAATTCTCAGCCACGGCGAGGGCATCGCCTCTGGCGGCCGGACGCGCGCGGTGCTAGGGCCTGTCGCCAAGCTGCCGTCGTCGCCCGGAGCGCGGCAGGCGGCAGTTTGACGACAGGCCCTAGGGGCACCCTGCGCGGCGGAAACGCACGAGGGCCCGGATGCCGGGGAGCATCCGGGCCCTGAGGACCTGCCGTCACATCGCGTACCGCTACGGCAGCTGCGCCGCCCGCGCCTCGCGCCGGTTGTCACGGAACGTGTTCACCCGTCGCGCCGTGGCGAACAGCGGGATCACCGCGCCGAGCACCACCTGGAGCGCGCAGCCCGTCTGGAGCAGCAGCTGACCGCCGGGGGCGTCGAACGCCCAGGCGGCGAGCAGCCCCATCGCGGCCACGATCCAGCCGAGCATCGCCACCGCGAGGACGCCCCGCGGCTTGGGGTACTCCACCCGGCTCACCATGAGCCAGGCCACGCCGACGATCGCGAGGAGCGTCGGCACGAAGGGCAGCTCCAGGAGCACGATCGAGACGACCGTCAGCGCTCCGAAGGGGCTCGGCATGCCCTGGAACATGCCGTCCTTCAGTGTCACGCAGGAGAATCTGGCCAGCCTGAGCACCACCGCCAGCAGCACGACGATCGCCGCCAGTGCCGACACCCGCTGGTGGGCGTCGTCGGCGACCATGCCGTACACGAGCACGAAGTAGGCCGGTGCGAGCCCGAAGCTGATGAGGTCCGAGAGGTTGTCCAGCTCGGCGCCCATCGGCGAGGACCGCAGCTTGCGCGCCACGAGTCCGTCGAACAGGTCGAAGATCGCGGCCATCAGCATGAGGATCACGGCGGTGGCGGCCGAGTGCCGGGCCATGCCCGTCTCGTCGCTGCCCGTGAGGTGCGGGATCAGAATGCCCGTGGTGGTGAAGTACACCGCCATGAACCCGCACGTCGCGTTACCGAGCGTGAGCGTGTCCGCTATCGACAGGCGCATCGACAGCGGCATGTCGTCGCCGTCGACGTCGTTCTCGCTGTCGGCCTCCGGAACCCAGTCGGCCTTACTGTCAGGATCAATCACGGTCAATTCGAGTCACCCCCGCGGTAGTGGCCTGACCGACCTCGACCGCGACATCGATCCCTTCCGGGAGGTAGATGTCCACGCGCGAGCCGAAGCGGATCAGGCCGATGCGCTCGCCCTGCTCCACCTTCGTGCCCTCGGGGAGGTACGGCACGATCCGACGGGCGACCGCTCCCGCGATCTGCACCATCTCGATGTCGCCGAGCTCGGTGTCGAAGTGCCACACAACGCGCTCGTTGTTCTCGCTCTCCTTGTTGAACGCCGGAACGAACCCGCCCGGGATGTGCTCGACCGACGTCACGGTGCCCGCCAGCGGCGCGCGGTTGACGTGGACGTTGAGCGGGCTCATGAAGATCGCGACGCGGGTGCGCCCGTCCTTCCACGGCATGATGCTCTGCACCACGCCGTCGGCCGGGGAGATGACCCGGCCTTCGGTGATCTCGCGCTCGGGGTCACGGAAGAACCACAGCATGCCCGCCGCGAGCGCGGTGGTGGGCACGGCCGCTGCTGCCCAGCGCCCCGACTTGCGGGCGCGGGCCAGGCTGAGGGCTGCGGTGGCGACGGTCGGCAGGAGCCACGGCGATGCTCCGCGGGCGATGCGGACCCCGCCGCGGGATGCGGTGGAAGTGCTGTCGGGCATGAATGACCTTCGTAGCGGATGATGCCGCGCTGGCAACGGGGGACGGCGGCTTTCCGAAGATGCTATCGGTTGCCGGGCGCAACTGGGCAAGCCAGCAGCCGAGTCGGACTGTCGAACGCCGCCCGTCGAGGGTGACCCGGTGTGATGTTCTTCGCCACCAAATCACCCTGAAACGGACAATCAGCCCTGGAATCGGTACTCCTCCAGGAGTCGCCGGCCAATGATCATTTTCTGGATCTCGGCGGTACCTTCACCGATCAGCAGCATCGGCGCCTCACGGTAGAGGCGCTCGATCTCGTACTCCTTGGAGAAGCCGTAGCCGCCGTGGATGCGGAAGGCGTCCTCGACGACTTCCTTGCAGTACTCGGAGGCGAGGTACTTCGCCATCCCTGCCTCCAGGTCGTTACGCTCCCCGGAGTCCTTTTTGCGTGCTGCATTGACCATCATCGCATGAGCGGCTTCGACCTTGGTGGCCATTTCGGCCAGTTTGAACTGGATCGCCTGGTGCTGGGCGATCGGTTTGCCGAAGGTGTGACGCTGCTGGGCGTACGAAACGCCCAGTTCGAACGCACGCTGCGCGACGCCGCAGCCACGCGCGGCGACATTCACCCGGCCGACCTCGACGCCGTCCATCATTTGGTAAAACCCTCGGCCGGTCGTGCCCCCGAGAACACGATTGGCCGGAATGCGCAGGTCGTCCATGATGAGCTCGGTCGTGTCGACGCCCTTATAGCCCATCTTGTCGATCTTCCCGGGGATGGTCAGACCGGGCCGGACCTCTCCGAAGCCGGGCTCCTTCTCCACCAGGAAGGTCGTCATCGACTTGTGCGGCGCGGTGCCCTCGGGGTGGCCTTCGTCACTCCGGGCCAGAACAGCCACCAAAGTAGACGTTCCGCCATTCGTCAGCCACATCTTCTGGCCGTTGAGAACGTATTCGTCGCCGTCCTTCACGCCCTTGGACGAGATCGCCGAGACGTCCGAGCCGAGCGCCGGCTCGGACATCGAGAAGGCCCCGCGCACCTCGCCGAGCGCCATCCGCGGCAGGAACGTGTCCTTCTGCTCCTGCGTACCGTGCTGCTTGAGCATGTAGGCCACGATGAAATGCGTGTTGATGATGCCCGACACGCTCATCCAGCCGCGTGCGATCTCCTCCACGCACAGTGCGTAGGTGAGCAGCGACTCACCCAGCCCCCCGTACTCCTCGGGGATCATCAGCCCGAACAGGCCGAGTTCCTTGAGCCCCTCGACGATTTCCGTGGGGTACTCGTCGCGGTGCTCCAGCTGGGTCGCGACCGGAATGATCTCCTTGTCGACGAAATCCCGGACCGTGGAAAGGATTTCCCGCTGGATGTCGTTCAGACCGGCGGTCTGGGCGAGTCGCGTCATGGCTGCTTCTCCTGTGGCTTCACGCGGATGGCCTTAAGGCTTCACGCAGTTACTTGGCGGGCGTCGGGCGGCCGGGCTGCTCGCCGCCCCGCTCCTTGATGTACGTCTCGGTGGGAACCATCACCTTGCGCCGGAACACGCACACGACCGTGCCGTCCTGCTTGTAGCCCTTGGTCTCCACGTACACGATGCCGCGGTCGTTCTTGGACTTCGACGGGGTCTTGTCCAGCACGGTCGTCTCGCCGTAGATCGTGTCGCCGTGGAAGGTCGGGGCGATGTGCTTGAGCGATTCGACCTCCAGATTGGCGATGGCCTTTCCGGAGACGTCCGGCACCGACATGCCGAGCAGCAGCGAGTAGATGTAGTTGCCGACGACCACGTTCTTACCGAAGTCGGTCGTCTTCTCCGCGTAGTTGCTGTCCATGTGCAACGGGTGGTGATTCATGGTCAGCAGACAGAAGAGGTGGTCGTCGTACTCCGTGACCGTCTTTCCGGGCCAGTGCTTGTAGACGGCACCGACCTCGAACTCCTCAAAAGTGCGTCCGAACTGCATGATCAGGCCTCCGGGGCTTCGAACTTGGACGTGCGCTGCATTCCGGCGGCCCGGCCCTTGCCCGCGATGACCAGGGCCATCTTGCGGCTGGCCTCGTCGATCATCTCGTCGCCGAGCATCGCGGAGCCCTTCTTGCCGCCCTCCTCGGAGGTGCACCAGTCGTAGGCGTCGAGGATCAGCTCGGCGTGGTCGTAGTCCTCCTGCGAGGGCGAGAACACCTCGTTCGCCGCGTCGACCTGGCCCGGGTGCAGCACCCACTTGCCGTCGAAGCCGAGGGCGGCGGCGCGGCCGGCCACCTCGCGGTAGGCGTCCACGTCACGGATCTGGAGGAACGGGCCGTCGATCGCCTGGAGGTCGTGCGTACGGGCCGCCATCAGGATGCGCATCAGGATGTAGTGGTAGGCGTCCGCCGGGTAGCCGGGCGGCTGCTGGCCGACGACCAGGGTCTTCATGTTGATCGACGCCATGAAGTCGGCCGGGCCGAAGATCAGCGTCTCCAGGCGCGGCGAGGCGGCGGCGATCTCGTCGATGTTCACCAGACCCTTGGCGTTCTCGATCTGCGCCTCGATGCCGATCTTCCCGACCTCGAAGCCCATCGTCTTCTCGATCTGGGTCAGCAGCAGGTCCAGCGCCACGACCTGCTGGGCGTCCTGGACCTTCGGCAGCATGATGCAGTCGAGGTTGGGGCCCGCGCCCTCGACGACCGTGATGACGTCCCGGTACGTCCAGTGCGTCGTCCAGTCGTTGACCCGCACGACCCGGGTCTTGCCGCTCCAGTCACCGTTGTTGAGCGCGTCCACGATGGTGTGGCGGGCGCCCTCCTTGGCGAGCGGCGCGCAGGCGTCCTCCAGGTCCAGGAAGACCTGGTCGGCCGGGAGGCCCTGGGCCTTCTCCAGGAAGCGCGGGTTCGAGCCCGGCACGGCCAGACACGAGCGGCGCGGGCGCAGACGGTTGACCGAGGGGGTGGGCGTGGTCATGCGGGGACCTCCAGAGGGTCGAGCTTGTTCGCTTTCCGGATCTCGTCGACGATACGGCCGATGATCTCCGTGATGCCGAAGTCCTTCGGGGTGAAGACGGCGGCCACTCCGGCTTCGATGAGTGCGGCGGCGTCGGCCGGCGGGATGATGCCACCCGCGATCACCGGGATGTCCGGCGCCCCGGCCTCACGCAGTCGGTGCAGCACGTCGGGGACCAGCTCCGCGTGCGAGCCGGACAGGATGGACAGGCCCACACAGTGCACGTCCTCGGCCAGCGCCGCGTCGGTGATCTGCTCGGGGGTCAGCCGGATCCCCTGGTAGACCACCTCGAACCCGGCGTCCCTGGCCCGTACGGCGATCTGCTCGGCCCCGTTGGAGTGCCCGTCCAGGCCCGGCTTGCCGACGAGCAGACGCAGTCGCCCGACACCCAGGTCGGCGGCGGTCCGGGTGACCTTCTCGCGGACCAGGGCGAGCGTGCTCCCCGGCTCCGCGGTGACCGCGACCGGGGCGGAGGAGACCCCGGTGGGGGCGCGGAACTCGCCGAAGACGTCCCGCAGCGCCCAGGACCACTCGCCGGTGGTGACGCCCGCGCGGGCGCACTCGACGGTGGCTTCCATCATGTTCTCGGTGCCCGCGGCGGCCTTCTTCAGCGCGGCCAGCGCCTCCGACGCCCGCGCCTCGTCGCGGTTGTCCCGCCACTCGTGCAGGGCCGCGACGACCCGGGCCTCGTTCTCCGGGTCGACGGTCATGATCGCGCCGTCGAGGTCGGAGGTGAGCGGGTTGGGCTCGGTGGACTCGTAGATGTTGACGCCGACGATCTTCTCGTCGCCCGCCTCGATCCGGGCCCGCCGGGCCGCGTGCGAGGAGACCAGCTCGGACTTGAGATAGCCGGACTCGACGGCCGCCATCGCGCCGCCCATCTGCTGGATCCGGTCGATCTCCGCCAGCGACTCCTCGACCAGGGCGTCCACCTTGGCCTCGATGACGTGCGAACCGGCGAAGATGTCCTCGTACTCCAGCAGATCGCTCTCGTGCGCCAGCACCTGCTGGATCCGCAGCGACCACTGCTGGTCCCAGGGCCGGGGCAGCCCCAGCGCCTCGTTCCAGGCCGGCAGCTGCACCGCGCGCGCCCGGGCGTCCTTGGAGAGGGTGACGGCCAGCATCTCCAGGACGATGCGCTGGACGTTGTTCTCCGGCTGCGCCTCGGTCAGGCCGAGGGAGTTGACCTGGACGCCGTAGCGGAAGCGGCGCTGCTTGGCGTCGGCGATGCCGTACCGCTCGCGGGTGACGCGGTCCCAGATGCGGCCGAAGGCGCGCATCTTGCACATCTCCTCGACGAAGCGGACGCCCGCGTTCACGAAGAACGAGATGCGGGCGACCACGTCACCGAACTTCTCCTCGGGCACCTGGCCCGAGTCGCGGACCGCGTCGAGCACCGCGATGGCGGTCGACATGGCGTACGCGATCTCCTGGACCGGGGTGGCCCCCGCCTCCTGGAGGTGGTAGCTGCAGATGTTGATCGGGTTCCACTTGGGGATGCGGTTGACCGTGTACGTGATCATGTCCGTGGTCAGCCGCAGCGAGGGCACCGGCGGGAAGACGTGCGTCCCGCGCGAGAGGTACTCCTTCACGATGTCGTTCTGCGTCGTCCCCTGGAGCTTGGCCGTGTCGGCCCCCTGCTCCTCCGCGACCACCTGGTAGAGCGCCAGCAGCCACATGGCGGTCGCGTTGATCGTCATCGAGGTGTTCATCTGCTCCAGGGGGATGTCCTGGAACAGCCGCCGCATGTCACCGAGGTGCGACACGGGAACACCGACACGGCCCACCTCGCCGCGGGCGAGAATGTGGTCCGGGTCGTATCCGGTCTGCGTCGGCAGATCGAAGGCGACCGAGAGACCTGTCTGGCCCTTGGCGAGGTTGCGGCGGTACAGCTCGTTGGACGCCTCGGCGGTCGAGTGACCGGCGTACGTCCGCATGAGCCAGGGCCGGTCCTTCTGACGTTCGTTCATCGGAGAACCTCAGACGTTGCGGAAGCGGTTGATGGCGTCGATGTGCTGCTCGCGCATTTCCTGGTCGCGGACGCCCAGACCCTCGCGGGGGGCGAGGGCGAGGACGCCGACCTTGCCCTGGTGGAGGTTGCGGTGGACGTCGTACGCCGCCTGGCCGGTGTCCTCCAGGGAGTACGTCTTGGAGAGCGTCGGGTGGATCTTCCCCTTGGCGATGAGGCGGTTGGCTTCCCAGGCCTCGCGGTAGTTGGCGAAGTGGGAGCCGATGATGCGCTTCAGCGACATCCACAGGTAGCGGTTGTCGTACTCGTGCATGTAGCCCGAGGTGGAGGCGCAGGTGGTGATCGTGCCGCCCTTGCGGGTGACGTAGACGGAGGCGCCGAAGGTCTCGCGGCCGGGGTGCTCGAAGACGATGTCGATGTCCTCGCCACCGGTGAACTCGCGGATGCGCTTGCCGAAGCGCTTCCACTCCTTCGGGTCCTGGGTGCGCTCGTCCTTCCAGAACCGGTAGCCCTCGGCGCTGCGGTCGATGACCGCCTCGGCACCCATGGCCCGGCAGATCTCGGCCTTCTCGGGGGAGGAGACGACACAGATCGGGTTGGCGCCGCCGGCCAGCGCGAACTGGGTGGCGTAGGAGCCGAGGCCGCCGCTGGCGCCCCAGATCAGGACGTTGTCGCCCTGCTTCATGCCCGCGCCGTTGCGCGAGACGAGCTGGCGGTAGGCGGTGGAGTTGACCAGGCCCGGGGCGGCGGCCTCCTCCCAGCTGAGGTGCTTCGGCTTCGGCATCAGCTGGTTGGACTTCACCAGGGCGATCTCCGCCAGGCCGCCGAAGTTCGTCTCGAAGCCCCAGATCCGCTGCTCGGGGTCGAGCATCGTGTCGTTGTGGCCGTCGGAGGACTCCAGCTCGACCGACAGGCAGTGCGCGACGACCTCGTCGCCCGGGTTCCAGGCGTTCACGCCGGGGCCGGTGCGCAGGACGACGCCCGCCAGGTCGGAGCCGATGACGTGGTACGGCAGGTCATGACGCTTGGTGAGCTCGCTCAACTTCCCGTAGCGCTCCAGGAAGCTGAACGTCGAGACCGGCTCGAAGATCGACGTCCACACGGAGTTGTAGTTCACCGAACTGGCCATCACGGCGACGAGGGCCTCGCCGGGGCCGAGTTCGGGGACCGGGACGTCGTCGAGGTGGATCGACTTGCGGGGGTCCTTGTCGCGGGTCTCGAGACCGGCGAACATCTCCGCCTCGTCCTTGTGCACGGTGATCGCGCGGTAGGACTCGGGGAGGGACAGGGCCGCGAAGTCCGCGGCCGTGCTGTCCTGCGACTGAATGGCGTCCAGGATTTCCTTCACGGTGTTGCCTCCGGTGATGCGGCGTCGAGGGAACGCTTGAGGGGCCCTGCTGGCAGGGGGAGCGGTGCGGTGTGGAGGTGTTGCCGTCGGTTCGGCAGGTGGAGCTGGCTTTGCTCGGTGGAGCAGAAGGTGCCTGTGACGCAGGCGTCCGGGCGCGCAGCACGGTGGTTGCGGGGACAGCCGGCGTACGTGTGAGTTCGCAGCACGCCGGCCGCCCGGACACCTTCAACGTATGGCACTCCGTGACACCTGACAAGGCACCCAGTGCCAACAATTTCTCTCACTTGTCATCTCGTGGGCACGCATGAGCAACACGATGGGCGTTACGAGACGTTCTGTCCTGCTGGCAGGCGGTTACCGCCCCGCCCGATACACATACGGCGTCGTCGTCCCGAGCGCCGTGAAGCCGAGCCGGGCCAGGATCGGGGCGGACATGGCGCTCGCGTCGGCCTGGAGGTAGCGGTAGCCGCGGTCGGCCGCGATCCGTGCCCGGTACGCCACCAGGGCCCGGTAGATGCCCCTGCCGCGCCACTCGGCGACCGTCCCGCCGCCCCAGAGCCCTGCGAAGTCCGTCCCCGGGTACAGCTCCATACGGGCCGAGCTGACCGGCTCCCCGTCCGCCAGGACGACGAGCGCCACGACGTCCTCGGGGGCCTCCGCCAGCCGCTTCACGACCTGGTGCAGCAGCCGGGTCCCGTCCGTGCCGAACGCCCGCTCATGGGCCAGCGCCATCAGCTCCGCCCCCGCCGCGTCCGTCACCGGGCGCAGCGTGACGCCCTCGGGCAGGGCGAAAGGCCCGGTGAACAGCTCCGCCGGGGCCACCAGCAGGGTTTCCGGCGGCTCCGGGACGAACCCGGCCGCCCGCAGCCGGTCGCCCAGGTCGGCCGGCCGGTCGTGCCCGTAGAGCTTCCACTCGAACTCCGGGAGGCCGAGCGCCGCGCAGTGCGCGATCTGGGCCGCGATCGCCGCGTCGGCCCCCTCCGCGTCCAGGTCCGGGGACGACCAGACGACCCCGTTCCAGTCGTCGGGGCCGCCCACCTGGCGCACGAGGGGCCCGTCCCGCTCGACCCGGACACCGGGGCCGTCGGGACGGGCCTGCTCGCGCATCGTGCGGTCGTACAGGGCGCGTACGTCGTCGGTTCGCATGGCGGAACCCCACCACGGGACCGTGATGGCCGCGAACGGTTTACGGCCCCGTGCGCCGCGGGTCCCCCGCCCGGTCTCAGCGGTCCTTCAGTGCCTGCTGGATCGTCCGCATGACCTCGTCCAGCGGGGCGTCCGTACGCGCCACCGCGACGAGCACCTCGCCGTCCGTGGTCACCGAGGCGGCCGGGGCGCGCTCGGGCTCGGCCTGGGCGGTCCGCCCGGCCCCGATGCCCGTGCCGAAGGTGTCGCGCACGATGGCGAAGGCCCGGTCGAGCTGGGCCTCCACATCGCCCTGTCCGCCCGCCCGCAGCCAGCGGCGCAGAACATGGTTGTGCGCGGTGACGACGGCGGACGCGGCGACCTCCGCGAGCAGCGGGTCGTCGTTGCCCACATGGTGGTCGCGCTCGTCGAAGTGGCCCAGGAGATAGCGGGTGAACAGCCGCTCGTAGCGGGCCACCGACGCGATCTCGGCCTCCCTCAGGGTGGGCACCTCGCGGGTCAGTTTGTAACGGGCCACGGAGACGGCGGGCTTGGCCGCGTACATCTTCATGACTTCCTTGATGCCGCGGCAGACGGTGTCGAGCGGGTGCTCGTGCGCGGGGGCGGCGTTCAGGACGGCCTCGGCCCTGACGAGGGTGTCGTCGTGGTCCGGGAAGATGGCCTCTTCCTTGGAGCGGAAGTGGCGGAAGAAGGTCCGGCGGGCCACGCCCGCGGCGCCCGCGATCTCGTCGACGGTCGTCGCCTCGTAGCCCTTCGTGGCGAAGAGTTCCATCGCGGCGGCGGCCAGTTCGCGGCGCATCTTGAGCCGTTGGGCGGCCGCGCGCGATCCCGCGGTGGTCTCCGGGGCGTCGGTCGCGGCGGTGGCACGGGGTGACTTGGCGGGCTGGGACATGGCATGAACGTAACGCATCGGTGCAGGAGAGCGCGCCTGCGGGGGCGGGCCGCCGGAGGGTCCCAGCAGCCCGCCCCACCCGGCTCCCGGGTCAGCGACGGGCATATTCGCGGAAGCCGCGCCCCGTCTTGCGGCCGAGGCAGCCCGCGGCGACCAGGTGCTCCAGCAGCGGCGCGGGCGCCAGGCCCGGGTCGCGGAACTCCTTGTGCAGCACCTTCTCGATGGCCAGCGAGACGTCCAGGCCGACCACGTCGAGCAGTTCGAACGGGCCCATCGGATAGCCGCCGCCCAGCTTCATCGCCGCGTCGATGTCGTCCAGCGAGGCGTAGTGCTGCTCGACCATCTTGATCGCGTTGTTGAGGTACGGGAACAGCAGCGCGTTCACGATGAACCCGGCCCGGTCCCCGCAGTCCACCGGGTGCTTGCGGATCTTCCCGCAGACCGCGCGGACCGTGGCGTGCACCTCGTCGGCGGTCAGGACCGTACGGACCACCTCGACCAGCTTCATCGCGGGCGCCGGGTTGAAGAAGTGCATCCCGATGACGTCCTCGGGGCGCGCGGTCGCCCGGGCGACCGCGACGACCGGCAGCGAGGAGGTGGTGGTGGCGAGCACCGCGCCGGGACGGCAGACCTTGTCCAGGGCGGCGAACAGCTGCTGCTTGACCTCCAGGTCCTCGGCGACCGCCTCGACCGTGAGGTCGACCTCGGCGAACGCGTCCAGCGAACCCGCCGCCGTGATCCGCGCCAGCGTCTCGTCCCGGGCCTCGGCGCTCAGCCGCCCCTTGGACACCGAGCGCTCCAGGGACTTCGCGATCCGCCCCTTGGCGAGGTCCGCCTTCTCCTGGGTCCTGGCCGCCAGCACGACGCCGTAACCGGCCTTCGCGAAGACCTCGGCGATCCCGGACGCCATGGTGCCGGAGCCCGCGACGCCCACCGACGCCACCGCGCGCCCCGCGCCCGCCTCGGCGCCGGCCGCCGGGGTCAGCGCGTCGGGCACCACGTCCTGGCCGCCCGGGGCGTCGTACGTGTAGAAGCCGCGCCCGGCCTTCCGGCCGGTCAGGCCCGCGCTGCTGAGCTGCCCGAGGATCGGGGCCGGGGCGTGCAGCCGGTCGTGGGACTCGGCGTACATGGCCTCCAGGACCGTACGCGCGGTGTCGATGCCGATCAGGTCCAGCAGGGCGAGCGGGCCCATCGGCAGCCCGCAGCCCAGCTTCATCGCCGCGTCGATGTCCTCGCGGGACGCGTAGTTCGCCTCGTACATCGCGGCGGCCTGGTTGAGGTAGCCGAAGAGCAGCCCGTCCGCGACGAACCCCGGCCGGTCGCCGACCGCGACGGGCTCCTTGCCCAGTTCCCGGGCCAGCGCGGTGACGGCCTCGACGGCGGGCGGCGCGGTCAGCACCGAGGAGACCACCTCGACCAGCTTCATCGCGGGCGCCGGGTTGAAGAAGTGCAGGCCGAGCACGCGCTCGGGGCGCTGCGACTCGGCGGCCAGCCGGGTCACCGACAGGGCGTTGGTGCCGGTCGCCAGGATCGCGGTGGGCGAGACGACCGCGTCCAGCTCCCGGAACACCTGCTGCTTGATCTCGTACGACTCCGGCACCACCTCGATGACCAGCTCGGCATCGGCGGCGGCCTGGAGCGCGTCCGCGGTACGGAACCGGGCGAGCGCGGCGGCCCGCTCCTCCTCGGTGATCCGCCCGCGGCCCACGGCCCGTGCGGTGGACGCTTCGAGGGAGGCGACGGCCCCGAGGGCGGCCGCCTCGCTGATGTCGATGCCGATGACCTCACGGCCCGCCAGGGCCAGGACCTCGGCGATGCCGGTGCCCATGGTGCCGAGGCCGACGACGGCGATGGTGGAGAGAGGGGTGTCCATCACGGGACTCCAGGGTGAGTGACGACTGTGGGAGCACAGCGCGCGCGGCGATGAGGGAGCGGCGCGCGGCGTACGGAAGCTGCGTGTCGTGGAGCACGGGGCCGAGGCGCGAGGAGCGCGCGCCCGGCCGTGAGGGGTGACGGACTCTGTCCCGGAGTCGCGTCGCACGTAGAGCCGAACCGACAAGCACTCCGGGTGGCTGCGTCACCAGGCCACCGGAGCCTGCGGGGAGTGTGCCCCGCTCAGATGAGATTAACCGGCGGGTAACGAGCGCGCCACCCCTGCATCCGTGTGCCCTGGGCCACACGGGCTCGGCCGTCCCGCGCCGTACGGAGTGTGTCCGTCGATACGCTGAGCGTCATGGATGACGTCATGGACGAGGAGTTCCGTTCGCTCATGGACCGGCTGGAGCCAGAGGCGGCCGGATCGCCGCGGTACGCCCGGCTCGTCGCCGCCGAGGACCCCGAGGAGCTGGCCCGGGTCCTGGTGGAGCCGCACCAGCCGCTGTGGGCCCGGGAGATGGCCGCCTTCCGGCTCGGCTGCGCGGGCGACCGGCGGGCCTTCGAGGCGCTGGTGCTCCTGCTCAACCACCGCGACCCCGAACGCTGCGTCTCCGCCGCGCATGCCCTGGCCCGTCTGAACGACCCCCGAACGCCCCGGGCCGCCGCCGCGCTCGCCACCAACGCCCTGCGCACCGCCTACGCCCTGCACCCGGTGCGCCTGCTGACCGACCTGCGGGCCCCCGAGTCGGTGCCCGCCCTGGTCGCCACCCTGCAACGCCTGCTGGCCCCGGGCGAACCCCACTGGCGCGTCGCCCTGGCCTGCGTCGAGGGCCTCGGCCGGCTCGCCGACGAACAGGCCCGCCCGGTCCTCACGGCGGCCCTCCCGCACCCGCGACTGGCCGCGGCCGCCGCGGCGGCGCTCAGTCGGCTGCCGGAGGAGTGAGCGGGCGGACGGCCGGGGGAGTGAGCGGGCGAACGTAGCGCACCTCGGTCACCAGGGTCCCGCCCGCCAGGAACGTGTCCTCGCCCCCGTCCGGCCGGAACCCGGCCCGCTCGTAGAACCGGCGCGCCGGGCCGTTGCCCCGGAGCACCCACAGCGCCATGTCCGCGTGACCCGCGTCGGTGGCCCGGTCCGTCAGCTCGGCCAGCAGAGCGCGCCCGGTCCCGGTCCCGATCTGCTCGGGCAGGACGTAGATCGCGTAGAGCTCGCAGCCGGGGAGCCCGTGGTCCTCGGCGCGGTGCGGGCCGACGCAGGCCCAGCCGGTGACGGTCCCGTCGGGCCGTTCGGCGACCACGTTCACGGTCTCGCCGCGCTCCTCGAAGTACCGGCGCCGCTGCCCGGTCTCCTCGGCGATGTCCATCCGGTCCAGATACGGCTGCGGCAGCAGGCCCCGGTAGGCGTGCTGCCAGCCGCGCACCCGGATCGTGGCGACCGCCTCGCAGTCGTCGATCCGCATGTCGCGGATCAAGGTGCCGGGCGAGGACGGGGACGGGTCCGGGGGAGTCGTGGAGTGCCTCATGCGCATCCATCCTCGCGTGCTCCCTCGCACCGCGCGCCCTTGTTTTCGCCGGGCCGCCCGCGCACCCCTTGTCGCGGAGTGCGCGGGCGGCCCGTCCGGCTCAGCGGCGGAAGCCCAGCAGCCCGTGCAGACGGCTGCCCTTGCTGTTGTCCACCGACTGGGCCGCCGCCTTCTCGGCGGGCAGCGGCTTCGGCTCCGGCAGAGCGGCGCAGACCGCGTCCGCCTCGCCCCGGCCGCGCGGGACCGTGCCGTCGGTCAGATAGGCCGTCAGATGCTTGTCCAGGCAGTCGTTGCCGCTCAGCGTGATGCCGTGGTTGCCGCCGCCCTCCTCCACGACGAGGCTGGAGCCCTTGAGCTTGCGGTGCATGCTGACCGCGCCGCCGTACGGGGTCGCCGCGTCGTCGGTGGCCTGGAGGATGAGCGCCGGGGGCAGCTGCCGGTTGTTCACCGGGAGGGGCCGCAGCGGAGGCACCGGCCAGTTCGCGCACGGCGCGTTGTACCAGGTGTTGTTCCAGGTCATGAACGGCGCCTTCTTGTGGATCCGGCGGCTGTCGTTGCGCCAGGTGCTCCAGTGCTCGGGCCAGCCGGCGTCACGGCACTGGACGGCCGTGTAGACCGAGTAGCCGTTGTCGCCGCTCGCGTCGACCGCGCCGAAGTTCTCGTACACCTCGACCAGCGCCTCGGCGTCCCGGTTCTTCACGTACGCGGCGAACGCCTCGGCGAGGTAGGGCCAGTAGCCGTTGTAGTACCCGCCGGGCAGGAAGGTGTCCTCCAGCTCGCTCGCGCCGACCGTGCCGCCCGCGGGCTTGCGTGCCACGTCCGCCCGCATCCGGTACCAGGCGGCCTCGACCCGTGCGGGGTCGGTGCCCAGGCCGTAGGTGGCGTCGTTCTTCGCGACCCAGGCGGCGAAGGCCTTGTGCCGGTCGTCGAACGCGTGGTCCTGGCCGAGGTTGCCCTCGTACCAGACGTCGTCCGGGTCGACGACCGAGTCCAGCACCAGCCGGCGCACGCGCTCCGGGTACAGCTTGGCGTAGACCGCGCCCAGGTAGGTGCCGTAGGAGTAGCCGAAGTAGTTGAGCTGCCGCGAGCCCAGCGCCCGGCGGATCACGTCGAGGTCCTCGGCCGCGCTGACCGTGTCCATGTACGGCAGCACGTCGCCGTGCTTCTCGCCGCAGGCCCGGGCGAAGGACTCGGCCCGGTCGCGGTTGACCCGCTCGGCCCGGTAGGACGTGGGCACCGAGTCCGGGCGCACCGGATCGAAGTGTCCGGGCAGGCAGTTCAGGGCGGGCGTGCTCTTGCCGACGCCGCGTGGGTCGAAGCCGATCACGTCGTACTGCGCGGCCACCTTCTTCGGCAGCGAGGACGCCACGAACCCGGCCATCGACAGACCGCTGCCGCCCGGACCGCCCGGGTTGACCAGCAGAGGGCCCTGGAAGGTCTTCGCGGTGTGGGGGACGCGGGACAGGGCGAGCGTGACCTGACGGCCCGACGGGCGGCGGTGGTCCAGCGGGGCGCGGACCTTCGCGCACTGGAGCGTCGGGTAGCTCTCGGTCGGACAGTCGGTCCACTTCAGCTTCGGGGCGGGCGGCGTGCTCGCCGAGGTGGCGGCGGCCGGACCGGGCGCGGCGGTCAGCAGACCGGCGACGGTCGCGCCGACGGCGACCAGAATTCCTGCACGTTTCGTCATGGGGCCTCCCGGAGTGGCGGGACGCGGCGCCGGATCACCGGTCCCCGCCGCATGCTCCCCGAATTCCCTCGCGGAAGGGCCCGTTCCGCGCGGAGTCGACCTGTACGGTCACGCCATCGGCCCCACGAGTCCCACCGGTGACCTTCAGGCCCCGCCGGCCCCACCGGCGGCCTTCAGAGCAGGGTCAGCTGGGTCGGTCCGGGCTCCGTGATGGCTGCCGGGGCGGGCGGGGCCGCCGGGGCGATCCGGCGGGCCTCGCCCCGGTGCGCCGGGCCGATCCCGAACTCGTCCGCCAGCTCGTGCACCTGACGGGTGATCCGGCGCTGGTACCAGGTGGGGGCGTACGCCCCGCCCCCGTACATCCGCTCGTACCGCTCCACCAGGTGCGGGTGGTGCAGGCCCAGCCAGCGCAGATACCACTCGCGGGCGCCGGGGCGCAGATGCAGGACGAGCGGGGTCACCGAGACGGCCCCGGCCGCCGCGATCGCGGAGACCGTGGCGCGCAGCTGCTCCGGGCTGTCGCCGAGGAAGGGGATGACGGGCGCCATCAGGACCGAGCAGCCGATCCCGGCCTGCGTCAGCGTGTGGACGGCGTCGAGGCGGCGGCCGGGGGAGGGGGTGCCCGGCTCGACCGTCCGCCACAGCTCCCGGTCGGTGAAGCCCACGGAGACCGAGACGCCGATCTCGGTGACCTCGGCGGCCTGCCGCAGCAGCTCCAGGTCCCGCAGGATGAGCGTGCCCTTGGTCAGGATGGAGAACGGGTTGGCCCGGTCCCGCAGGGCGGTGATGATGCCGGGCATGAGCCGGTACCGGCCCTCGGCCCGCTGGTAGCAGTCCACGTTCGTGCCCATGGCGATGTGCTCGCCCCGCCAGTGCCGGGAGGCCAGCTCCCGCTGGAGCAGCTCTGCGGCGTTGATCTTGACGACGATCTGCGAGTCGAAGCCGATGCCGGTGTCCAGGTCCAGATAGCCGTGGGTCTTGCGGGCGAAGCAGTACACACAGGCGTGCGAGCAGCCCCGGTACGGGTTCACCGTCCATTCGAACGGCATCCGCGAGGCCCCGGGCACCCGGTTCAGGATCGAACGGGCCCGGATCTCGTGGAACGTGATGCCCCGGAACTCCGGGGTGTCGAACGTGCGCGTGGTCACCGCGTCCGCGGCGAAGAGCGCGCTGTCCCTGGTCGTCGAGTCGTTCTCGACCAAATTGTCCCAGCGCATGGACGCCTCCTCGGTAGCACTCCTCGCAGAATAGAACACTTGTTCCCTTGATCGTGCGAGGCGGCCCCAGGGCTAGCCTGTGGCGCACCGAGAAGCCCCTACCGGACCGGGAGGTCCCGACCATGGCCGGCAAGTTCACCGAGCTCGCGATCGACTGCGCCGACCCCGTGGCCCTGGCCCGCTTCTGGTGCTCGGTCCTCGACTACGAGGTGCAGGGAGTGGAGGAGGGGGAGGAGGTCGTCACCATCGGCCCGCCCTCGGTGCCCGAGGGGAAGAACCGGCCCGGCCCGGTGCCGCCGGCGCTGACCTTCGCGCGCGTCCCCGAGGGCAAGACCGTCAAGAACCGGCTCCACATCGACGTCAACCCCACCGACCGGGAGCAGCACGAGGAGGTCGAACGGCTGCTCGCGCTCGGCGCCCGGCGCGCCGACGTCGGACAGGGCGGGGCGAGCTGGGTCGTCCTCACCGACCCGGAGGGCAACGAGTTCTGCGTCCTCGCGACCCGCTGTCCCTGACCCCGTCCGGCCCCGATTTTGAGCGGCCGTACCCGAGGTGGTTGGCTCAGCACACCCCCCGAACCACGGATTGCTGGAGGAACAGCCATGGCGCAGGTCGAGGCGACGACGGAGCGGATCATCGCGGCGGACGCAGAGGCGGTGTTCGACGCGCTGGCCGACTACAAGGACGTCCGCGGCAAGGTGCTGACCGGGCACTTCAGCGAGTACGAGGTCCGGGAGGGCGGCGACGGCGAGGGCACCCTCGTGCACTGGAAGCTCCAGGCGACCAGCAAGCGCGTCCGCGACTGCCTGCTGGAGGTCAGCGAGCCGACCGACGGGCAGCTCGTCGAGAAGGACCGCAACTCCTCCATGGTCACCACCTGGACCGTCACCCCGGCCGGTGAGGGGAAGTCCAAGGCCGTCGTGGTCACGGTCTGGGACGGCGCGGGCGGCATCGGCGGGTTCTTCGAGCGGACCTTCGCCCCCAAGGGCCTCGCCCGTATCTACGACGAGCTGCTCCAGAACCTCGCCACCGAGGTCGAGAAGTAGGGCCGACCGGCGATCGGGGGCCGGCCCGTCCGGCCCCCGCACGACGACCGGCCTCACCGGAACGAGTGGTTTTCCGGAACGACCGGTTGTGCGCCGTAGTGGCTCCCACCGGCGCATAAGCCCTCCGTGCGCGCCGCGTACGCCCCTCGTCACGTTTGCCCCGCCTTGCCGCGCGATGCGACAAATGGGCGGCGCAGGTGCGACGAGGGGAGCGTTACGTGGTGGGCGGAATCACGCTGGTGAAGGACGAGCCGGACGGCACCGGACCCGACGGCCCGGATCCGGACGGCACGACGGCGGCCGTCGAAACCGCCGCACCGCCCCTGCCACCCCCTCCGGCCGGACCCGGACCCGGGCAGGCGGCCGTGGAGATCAGCCCCCGCAAGGTCCGCATGGTCTTCCTCGGGCTGATGCTCACCCTGCTGCTCGCGGCGCTCGACCAGATGATCGTCGCCACCGCGCTGCCCAGGATCGTCGGTGAGCTGCACGGCCTGGAGAAGATGTCCTGGGCGGTCACCGCCTATCTCCTCGCCTCCACCATCGTCCTGCCGCTCTACGGCAAGCTCGGCGACCTCTTCGGCCGCAAGGGCGTCTTCCAGTTCGCCATCGTCGTCTTCATCATCGGCTCCGCCCTCGCGGGCTGGTCGCGCACCATGGACGAACTGATCGCCTTCCGCGCCCTCCAGGGCATCGGCGGCGGCGGTCTCATGATCGGCGTCCAGGCGATCATCGCGGACATCGTCCCCGCCCGGGAGCGCGGCCGCTACATGGGCCTCATCGGCGCGGTCTTCGGCCTCGCCTCGGTCGCCGGACCCCTGCTCGGCGGCTTCTTCACCGACCACGCCTCCTGGCGCTGGTGCTTCTACATCAACGTCCCCTTCGGCCTGGTCACCCTGGCCGTCATCGCGGTCGTCCTCAAGCTGCCCCGGCCCGCCGTACGCCCCCGGCTCGACGTCCTGGGAGCGGCGCTCCTCGCCGCCGCCTCCACCTGCCTGGTGCTGGTGACCAGTTGGGGCGGCACCGAGTACGCCTGGGGCTCGCGCACCATCCTGGGCCTGACGGCGGGCGCGGTCGTCACGACGGTGCTCTTCGTCGCCGTGGAACACCGGGCCGCAGAACCGATCATTCCGCTACGGCTGTTCCGTGACTCCGTCTTCAACGTCACCGGCCTGGTCGGCGCGGTCGTCGGCATCGCGCTCTTCGGGGCCGCCAGCTACCTCCCGACCTATCTCCAGATGGTCGACGGGGTCAGCGCCACCGAATCCGGGCTGCTGATGCTCCCGATGATGATGGGCATCGTCGGCGGCTCCATCGTCTCGGGCCAGCTCGTCACCCGCACCGGCCGCTACCGGATCTACCCGATCGTCGGCAGCGCCGTCTCGGTGGTCGGCATGGGTCTGCTGTCCCTGCTGGAGGCGGACACCTCCCCGCTGGTGTACAGCCTCTACCAGGCCGTCCTCGGCCTCGGCATCGGACTGGTCATGTCCGTCCTCGTGCTCGCCGTGCAGAACTCCGTACGCCCCTCGGACCTCGGCACCGCCACCAGCGCCAACAACTACTTCCGGCAGATCGGCGGCAGCGTCGGCGCGGCGATCTTCGGCACGCTGCTCGCCGGGCGGCTCTCCGACGCGCTCGGCGTCCGGCTGCCCACCGGCGCGGAGCTGCCCGACCCCGAGTCGATCACCCCGCAGATCGTCCACACGATGGAACCCGCGCTGCGCGACGCCTACATCCAGGCGTACGTCGACGCGATGCCGCGCATCTTCCTCTACCTCGTGCCGGTCCTCGTGCTCGGCCTGATCCTCGCCTTCTTCCTCAAGGAGAAACCGCTGGTGTCCCACCACAGCCCCGAAGCCGCCGAGACCACCACGCAGATCCCCGCCGCCCGCGCCGACTCCGGCCACCTCGCCGGGGTCCCGGTGCACGGCAGTGTCCAGCACCCCGACGGCACGACCGTCCCCCGGGCCGCCCTCACCCTCATCGACGTCCAGGGGCAGCAGATCGGGCGCGGGGCCAGCGGCGAGGACGGGCGGTACGCGCTCAGCGTCCCGGGCGCCGGCTCCTACGTCCTGATCGCCGCGGCGGGCGGCCACCAGCCCCAGGCCGTCAGCGTCACCGTGGGCGAACGCCCCGTCGAGCTGGACGTGGTGCTCGGCGGCGCCGGACGCCTCGCCGGATCCGTCCTCACCCCCGACGGCGCCCCCGTACGCGACGCGGCCGTCACCCTCACCGACGTACGGGGCGAGGTCGTCGCCTCGACCCGTACCGGCCGCGAGGGCGGCTATGTCATCGGCGAGCTGATCGCGGGCGAGTACACCCTCGCCGCCAGCGCCCCCGCCTTCCGCCCCGCCGCCCTCCCGGTCAGCGTGCAGGCCGCCCGCGAGACCCGGCAGGACATCGAGCTGGCGGGCGGGGCCGTGCTGCGCGGCGTGGTCCGGGCCACCGGCGGACGGCCCGTCGAGGACGCCCGGGTCACCCTGCTCGACGCGGCGGGCAATGTGGTGGACACCCTCACCACCGGGTCCGACGGGTCGTTCCGGTTCGTCGACCTGTCGTCCGGCGAGTACACCGTGATCGCCGCCGGGTACCCGCCGGTCGCCACCGTCCTCCAGGTCGCGGGCGGCGGCCGCACCGAGCGCGACCTCCAGCTGGGCCACGAGGACTGAGGCGTACGGGGCGGGGGCCGGCGGGGCTTCAGGGCTCAGCCCCGGAGTTACGCCCGCCCCGCTTCGGCCCCGTCCCGCTCCCGTACCGGGTCCTCACGCACCAGCCGCATCAGCGACCGCGCCCCCGGGCTCAGGCTCCGCGCCCCCGGCAGCACCACCACGCTCTCGTACACCGGCCGGTGCGGGCCCGCCAGCTCCACCGCGACCAGTAGCGCCGCCTCCGGCTTACGCGAGAAGTGGTGCGGGACCACCGCGATCCCCAGCCCCTCCTGCACCAGCTCCAGCAGGCTGTGCACATCGTTGACCTCCAGGCCCACCGTCCGCCGCACCCCCGCCGCCGCGAACGCCTCGTCGGCGGCCCGGCGCGGCCCCCAGTCCGGGTGGAAGTCGATGAACGACGCCCCGGGCAGCTCCTCCCACGCCACCTCGGCCCGCCCGGCGAACGGGTGCCCCCCCGCACACAGCAGCACCATCGGCTCCCGGGCCAGCGGCACCAGCTCCCCGCGCCACTCCGCCGGGCTGACCGTCGCCGCGAACGCCAGGTCGAGCCGCCCGCCCGCCACCCCGTCCAGCAGGCTGCTGGTGCCCTCCTGCCGCAGCCTCAGCTCCATCTGCGGATGCTCCCGGTGGAACGCCGCCAGCAGCCGCGCCGGACTCACCCCCGCCACGCACTGCTCGACCCCCACCGTCAGCGTCCCGCGCAGCAGCCCCCGTACGGCGTCGACCGCGTCCCGCGCCGCCCGCGCCCCGGCCAGCGTGCGCTCCGCCTCCACCAGCAGCGCCCGCCCTGCCTCGGTGAGCCGGACCGTGCGCGTGGTGCGGCTGAACAACGGGGTCCGCAGCTCCTGCTCCAGGGCCCGTACGGAGGCGGAGAGCCCGGACTGCGAGACGGCGAGGCGCTCGGCGGCGCGGGTGAAGTGCTGCTCCTCCGCCACGGCGACGAAGTGCTCCAGCTGACGCAATTCCATGATTGAGCAATGTAGGCGATGAATCTGAGCGGAATCTCCTGTTGGACTGCTGGATCGATCTGCGGAAGCCTGGAGCCGTTCCCCTCAGTCCCCGGATCTCTCCAGCGGAGCCTGCCCATGTACCTGCCGTCCCCCGACCGCTACACCGCCATGCCCTACCGGCGCACCGGCCGCAGCGGTCTGCTGCTGCCCGCGCTCTCCCTCGGCCTCTGGCACAACTTCGGGGGAGACAGGACGCCCGAGACGCAGGGCGCCATCCTGCGCCGCGCCTTCGACCTCGGGATCACCCACTTCGACCTGGCCAACAACTACGGCCCGCCGCCCGGCTCCGCCGAAGAGACCCTGGGCCGCGCCCTGGCGACCGACTTCGCCCGGCTGCGCGACGAACTCGTCATCTCCACCAAGGCCGGCTACCACATGTGGGAGGGGCCGTACGGGGAGTGGGGCTCGCGGAAGTACCTGCGCTCCTCGCTCGACCAGAGCCTCAAGCGCCTCGGTGTCGAGTACGTCGACATCTTCTACTCCCACCGCCCCGACCCGGACACCCCGCTCGAAGAGACCATGGGCGCGCTCGACTCCGCCGTCCGGCAGGGCAAGACCCTCTACGTCGGCCTCTCCAACTACTCCGCCGCGCAGACCCGTGAGGCCGCGGCGATCCTGAAGGACCTCGGCACCCCGCTCCTCATCCACCAGCCCCGCTACTCGATGCTCGACCGCCGCATCGAGGACGACGGGCTGCCGGACGTCCTGGACGAGCTGGGCGCCGGGTCCATCGCCTACTCCCCGCTGGAGCAGGGCATCCTCACCGACCGCTATCTGAACGGCATTCCGGCCGGGTCCCGGGCGGCAGGGGACAGCCCCTTCCTGTCCGCCGACGCCGTCACCCCGCAGCTGGTGGAGCGGCTGCGCGCGCTGGACGCGCTGGCGAAGGAGCGTGGCCAGTCGCTCGCGCAGCTGGCCCTGGCGTGGGTGCTGCGCGGCGGCCGGCTCACCTCCGCCGTCGTCGGCGCGAGCAGCGTCGCGCAACTGGAGAACAGCGTCGAGGCCGCCCGGAACCTGGACTTCACCGAGGACGAGCTGTCCCGGATCGAGGAGCTGCTGCGGGACGCGAAGACGGGCTGACTCCGGTCGCGTACGGACAGCGGGTACGGACAGCAGGTCAGGCGCCGGAGAGCGGGACGGGCGGTGCGGCCGGCAGCACATGGTCGCCCGCCTTGTCCGTGCTCAGGCACAGCGAGCAGACCATGGCGTCATGGGCCGGGCAGGCGGCCAGATCCGGGCGCTCGAAGGTCTGCCGGCACACATGGCAGTCGTACGTGACCGGGCTCGGGTTGCCCTCGTCGTCCAGCAGCGGCACCGGGATGCCGTCGTCGCCGCGCCGCAGGTAGTACCGGCCCCGGGTGACGACCGCCATGACCGGGGTGAGGACGAAGGCGATCACCACGGCGGCCACGGGGGAGTAGGGCTGGACCGTGTCGCCGAAGGCGTGGAAGTACATCGCGATGGACAGCCCGGAGGCGGCGGTGAACGCGGTCACGCCGACCGGGTTGACCGCGTGGAGCATGCCCCGGCGGAACTCCGGCGCGTGCGGGGAGAGCTTCAGCAGGTACTTGTTGACCCCGATGTCGGTGGCGACGGTGACCACCCAGGCGATGGCGCAGTTGGAGTAGAAGCCCAGGATGCTGTTGAGGAAGCTGAACATGTCGGCCTCCATCAGGATCAGCGCGAAGGCCAGGTTGACCAGGACGAAGATCATGCGGCCGGGGTAGTGCTTGGTGACCCGGGTGAAGGAGTTCGTCCACGCCAGCGAGCCGGAGTAGGCGTTGGTCACGTTGATCTTGATCTGGCTGATCACGACCAGCACCACGGCCAGCGGCACCACCAGCCAGGACGGCATCATCGCCTCGAACGCCCCGCGGAACTGCTGGATCGGCTCGGTCGCCGCGGCCGGTCCCACCTCGGAGAGGATGTAGACGGCGAGGAAGACCCCGATGGCCTGCTTGATCGCCCCGAGCACCACCCAGCCGGGCCCGGCCATGACCATCGCCGTCCACCAACTGCGCCGGTTCGCCTCGGTCTTCGGCGGCATGAAGCGCAGATAGTCGATCTGCTCACCGATCTGTGCGATGAGCGAGAGGCAGACGCCCGCGCCGAGCAGCACGGAGGCCGTGTTCAGGCTGCCCTCGCCGTCGGTGCCCGCGTAGGCGAGGAAGCTGTCGACCGTGCCGGGGTCGGTGGCGACCAGATAGACCAGCGGGCCGACCATCAGCAGCAGCCATATGGGGGTGGTCCACACCTGGAGCTTGCTGAGCGCCTTCATCCCGTAGATGACGAGGGGGATGACCATCAGGGTGGAGACGGCGTAGCCGAGCCACAGCGGCAGCCCGAAGCCGAGCTTGAGGCCCTGGGCCATGATCGCGCCTTCGAGGGCGAAGAAGATGACGGTGAAGCTGGCGAAGATGACACCGGTGAGGACCGATCCGTAGTAGCCGAAGCCGGAGCCGCGGGTGATCAGGTCCAGGTCGATGTTGTAGCGGGCCGCGTAGTAGGCGAGCGGGAAACCGGTGATGAAGATGAGGGCCGCCGCGACGGTGATCGCGACCAGGGCGTTGCCGGTGCCGTGGGCCATGGCGATCCCGGCGCCGATGGAGAAGTCGGCCATGTAGGCGATGCCGCCGAGCGCGGTGGTCGCGACGACCATCGGGGTCCAGCGGCGGTAACTGCGCGGCGCGAAGCGGAGGGTGTAGTCCTCCAGCGTCTCCCGCACCGCCTGGGGTTCGTCGGGGACGGCGGGCGGTGCGGGGTCCGGCGGGGACGGTTCGGCGAGTTGCGTGCGGGTATCCATGGCGGGGGACGCTAGGCAGCCGCCGTTTCCCGCGCGTACGGCCGGTGTGAAGGCGGCGTTACGGTATACCAACGGGACGTCAGGGGGTGCGGGAGGGCAGGGGTTTCCTCCCCGCGCCTCAGGGAGCGATGCCCACCCCGTCGATCCGGCTCCAGGCCCGCTCCTGACCGGCGGTCATGGCGGGCCAGCCGAGCCCGCCCGGCCGGGGCAGCACCCGGGAGGCGTACGACGAGGGCCGGAACCCCGGGTCGTAGAAGCACCCGGTGCCGTACGTCCGGTCGAAGGCGGCACACGAGGCGGCCAGCGAACGCGCGGTGGGCTTGCGGCCGCTGCGGACCCAACGGTCAAGAGCGGCAACGGAGTTGGAGTACTCCGCGCTGCTCAGCCCGCTGTGCTCGCTCTCCCGGGTGAAGGACTGCACGAGCCGGTGCTCCCGGCCCGCGCCCCGCAGCGTGGCCCGGTAGGCGGCCTCGTGCTCCACGAACGCCGTGGGGTCGTCGATCGCGTGCAGGGTCAGGACGGGCAGGGACACCCGCCCGGTCAGGTCGCTGTCCCACGAGAGGTCCCGGCGCGCGGCCGGATCCGCCGAGAACCGCTCCACGCCCGCGTTCAGCGCCCGGTCGTCGTGCGAGCCGGTATACCGCACGCCCCGGTTGGAGAAGGGGTTACGTCCCTCCAGCCGGGTCGAGACGATGTCGCGGAAGGTGAACGTCGCGAACCGCAGATGCGACTCCAGGGACCGCTCCGGGATCCCGGTGACGGCCAGGATGTCGTCCAGGTTGCGCTGCTGGAGCGCGGTCCGGGCGGCAGGGTCGGCGTCGAACCCCGTGCACTCCCGCAGCCGGGCGCTCAGCCCGGCGGACGTCATCGTGGAGCCCGGACGCAGCCCCTGCCACAGCGGGTACTGCGGCTCGGTGGGGCGCGGGTGGTTGCCGCAGTAGTACTGGTAGACCACGCGCAGGTCCACCCGGTAGTCGTAGCCGCGCGAACCGCCGCCCAGGACGCCGTTGGTCAGCAGCACCCCGTCGTAGGCCCCGGGCTTCCTGCCGTACGTCTCCGCGACCTTGGCGGCGACGTTCCCGCCCCAGGACTGGCCGTGCAGATAGGTCCGCCCCGGCTTCCCGAACCGGTCGACGAAGACCCGGCGCACGCTCTCGGTGTCGGCCGCCGCCATCCGCGTCCCGTAGCCGCCGCGCCGGTACGAGGAGCCCGCCCAGGCGTACCCCTCCTCCACCATGACGGACCAGCGCTCCAGGTCCTCGGTCGAACGGGCCGGGTCCGACGCGTCGCCCAGGTCGGGCCCGCCGTGGGCGTGCACCACCAGGGAGCCGTTCCAGCGGATCGGGACGGCGAGCGCGTAGTGCGCCCCGTTCCCGTCCTGGCCGGTGTAACACCGCGCCTTTCCGGCCAGCGCCTCCGGGCAGTCGGCCGCGGCCGGGGCGGGGGCCGGGCTTCCGGCCGGGGCGGGCGCCGCCGGGGCCCGGCCCGCCGACCCGAGGAGCAGGGCCGCGACCGTGGCGGCCAGCGCGGCGGAGCGCAGCCGGTGGCGGCGGTACAGCGGCAGGGCGCGGACGGGGACATGGGGGGAGTTCACGGGGGCGGCTCCTGGCGGTTCTGCACAGGTGGCAGCGCCCGCGGGCGCTGCCACCGGAACGGTCTGTGCGGCTGCCCCGGCACGGGGTGTGCCGGGATGCCGGGATGCTAGGAAGCGCCGCACCCGGCGGAGAAGCCCCGCGCGCATTGCGTTCATAGTGTTCGCCCCGGCGGGCCGCAGCACACGCCCGCGGCCCGCCGCGTTGCGCGCCGCCAGGCCGCCGCCTCGCTCAGCCGGCGCTGCTCAGCCGGCGGCCGTCACCGCCGTCCTCACCAGCTCCATCACCTGGCCCACGATGTCCGCGCGGTTGCGCTCGAAGTCCGGGTCGGTGACCGTGCCCGTCTGCGGGTTCGTGTTCGCCGCACCGAACTGGAGGACCGGGGTGTGCAGATGGCCGCCCGGCAGGTCCGGCAGGCGGAGCCGGTCGCGCAGCAGGGTGACCCGGTAGGCGATCTCGTTGGAGAGGTAGTCGCCACCGCCCCCGGCCCGTGCCGCCGAGCCCGGGGTGGGGCCGTCGGGCCTGGTCACGGGCTGGGTGCCGCCCGCCGGGATCTCGGTGACCTCGGTGTTGTCGTACACCGGGAAGCGGCCCGTGTCCGCCTCGGTGAGCTGCCGGTACGGGAGGGTCGTGGACGTCCACTGCGGCTGCGTGGCCGGGTCGGTGACAGGGACGAGCCCGGTGCTGGAGGCGTTCTCGTTGTCGGCGAAGCCGCCGCGCCAGGCCCCGTTGGTGCGTTCCACGTCGAAGCGGCCCTGGCGGCCCTGGCTGACCGTGGTGAACAGGTCCAGGTGCGGCAGCTGCCGGGCGAGGGCCCGCTCGACGACGCCGTCGGCGAAGTCCGCCCAGCGCACCGGGAAGACGACGGTCTCGATCCGGGCCGGCCCGTCCGGCGTCTGCACCAGGGTGCCGTCCAGGGCGAGCGCGCTCGCGCCCGAGGGGTTGCCGATCCGGACGTCCCGGTCCAGCGTGAACGGGTCGAAGCCGGTGACCAGGACCCGCTTCGTGCGGTGGCCCGGGTAGCGGATGTCGCTCTGGCCGCGTGACGC
This sequence comes from Streptomyces globisporus C-1027, assembly GCF_000261345.2. Lineage (NCBI taxonomy): Bacteria > Bacillati > Actinomycetota > Actinomycetes > Kitasatosporales > Streptomycetaceae > Streptomyces > Streptomyces globisporus. The sequence continues at coordinate 6,711,122 of NZ_CP013738.1, forward strand.
GGTCTCCAGGGCGGAGTGCAGGGCTTCGCGTCGTCGGTCGTCGAGATCGAACCGGGGTGTCCAGGCGCGCAGTTCGCGGCTGAGCGCGAGCCGGGCCCAGTACAGCGGGCGGTCGTCGCCCCGGCTCAGGTCGCCCGTGGCGGGTCCTCGCCCCTGGGCGCGGTCCACGGCGCGCTGCCACAGCGCCGAGGCGTGGCGGGTCACGGTGCGCTCGGCCTGCGCATAACTCTTCGCGTGCTTCAGGGCTCGCTCGAAGCGCGGGGCGAAGGTGTCGAATCCGCTGCGCCGCAAGATCTCCTGCGGGGCGGCCCGGTCGAGGCGCTGCTCCTCGACGGTCGCCTCCGCGGGGGTGCGGGAGGTGTCCGCGGGGGAGGCGGTGGCGGGCAGGGCCGAACCCGCCAGGGTGAGCAGGAGCGCCATACCGCCCAGACCGATCCGGGCCGTTGCGGGGAGTTGGTGGGTCACACGGGTCCCTTTCGTTTCACCGGGTGGGGCCCCGCAGTATCGCGGCACGACCGGCGGCGATGCCATAGGGCACTGCGGCGCAGGGGCTCGTCAGGCGTCACCGGACAGGCCCTGGCGCGCCCGCCCCTCCCTGGCCCGCGTCGCTCACGGGGCGTACGGTGTGGCTGCATGAAGATCCTCATCAGCGCCGACATGGAAGGCGCCACCGGAGTCACCTGGCCGGCCGACGTGCTGCCGGGGACCCCGCAGTGGGAGCGCTGCCGGTCGATGTTCACCTCGGACGTGAACGCCGCCGCGCTCGGCTTCTACGACGGCGGCGCCGACGAGGTCCTGGTGAACGAGGCCCACTGGTCGATGCGCAATCTGCTGCTGGAGCACATGGACGAACGGGTCCAGATGCTGACCGGCAAGCACAAGTCGCTGTCCATGGTGGAGGGCATCCAGCACGGCGACGTGGACGCGGTGGCCTTCGTCGGCTACCACACGGGGGCCGGTACGGAGGGCGTCCTCGCCCACACCTACCTCGCCAACTCCATCACCGGCGTCTGGCTCGACGGCGTACGGGCCAGTGAGGGCCTGCTCAACGCGCACGTCGCCGCCGAGTACGGGGTGCCCGTCGTCCTCGTCACCGGCGACGACCTGACCTGCGTGGACGCCGAAGGGTATGCCCCCGGCGCCCGGAAGGTCGCCGTGAAGGACTACGTCTCCCGGTACGCGGCCGTCTGCCGTACCCCGGCCCGTACCGCCGCCGACATCAGGGCGGCGGCGAATGCGGCCACCGCGCTCGCGGGGCGTCGGGACCCCGTCGCCGGGAAGACGTTCACCGTCGAGCTGGAGTTCGACGCCGAGCATCTGGCGGCGGCGGCGACCGTCGTCCCCGGCGTGGCGCCGAGCGGCGAGAGGCGCGTCGCGTACACCAGCGCGACGATGTACGAAGGAATTCGCACGTTCAAGGCGGTGACGACGATCGTGTCGGCCGCTGTGGAGGAACAGTATGGCTGAGGCCCCCGACCTGCTCGGACCCGTGGACCGGCAGGCCCTCGACGAAGTGGTGGCGTTCACCTCCGGGCTGATCCGGATCGACACCACCAACCGGGGCGGCGGCGACTGCCGTGAGCGCCCGGCCGCCGAGTACGTCGCCGAGCGGCTCGCCGACGCCGGGATCGAGCCGACGCTGCTGGAGCGCACCCCCGGTCGGACCAACGTGGTCGCCCGGATCCCCGGCACCGACCCCTCGGCCGACGCGCTGCTCGTCCACGGTCACCTGGACGTGGTGCCCGCCGAACCCGCCGACTGGACCGTGCACCCGTTCTCCGGCGAGGTGCGCGACGGGGTCGTCTGGGGGAGGGGCGCCGTCGACATGAAGAACATGGACGCGATGGTCCTCTCCGTCGTACGGAACTGGGCCCGCGAGGGCTTCCGCCCGGCGCGCGACATCGTCATCGCCTACACCGCCGACGAGGAGGACAGCGCCGCCGACGGCTCCGGCTTCCTCACCGAGCAGCACGCCGACCTGTTCGAGGGCTGTACGGAGGGGATCAGCGAGTCCGGGGCCTTCACCTTCCACGCGGGCGACGGCCTCTCGCTGTACCCGATCGCGGCGGGCGAGCGCGGCACCGGCTGGCTGAAGCTGACCGCCGAGGGCCGGGCCGGGCACGGCTCCAAGGTCAACCGGGAGAACGCGGTGAGCGCGCTGGCCGCCGCCGTCGCCCGGATCGGCGAGCACGAGTGGCCCATCCGCCTCACCCCGACCGTCCGGGCCGCGATCACCGAGATCGCCGCCCTGCACGGCATCACCGCCGACCTCGACGACCCCGGCTTCGACGTCGCCCAGCTCCTCGGCAAGCTCGGCCCGGCCGCTTCCCTCGTCGAGAACACCGTCCGCAACAGCAGCAACCCGACGATGCTGGAAGCCGGTTACAAGGTCAACGTCATCCCCGGTCACGCCTCCGCCTTCATCGACGGCCGGACGGTCCCGGGCGGCGACGAGGAGTTCCACGCCACCCTGGACCGGCTCACCGGCCCGCTCGTCGACTGGGAGTTCTACCACCGCGAGGAGGCTCTGACGGCCCCGGTCGACTCACCGACGTACGCCAAGCTGCGGGCCGCCGTCGAGCGGTTCGACCCGGGCGCGCACACCGTCCCGTACTGCATGTCGGGCGGCACCGACGCCAAGCAGTTCTCCCGGCTCGGCATCACCGGCTACGGTTTCACCCCGCTGAAGCTGCCCGCCGGCTTCGACTACCAGCGGCTCTTCCACGGCGTCGACGAGCGTGTCCCCGTCGACGCCCTCCACTTCGGCGTCCGCGTCCTCGACCACTACCTGCGCACGGCCTGACCGACCTGTCCCCGGGGGGAACGACCTACGTGAACACCGTGCCCGCAGCAGCAGCGCCGTACGGCACCTGGCCGTCGCCGATCGACGCGGCGCTCGCCGCCTCGCACGACGGCCGGCCCGACCACCTCGGCACCGTCGGCGACGAGCTCTGGTGGACCGAGCCGCGCCCCGCCGAGGGCGGCCGCCGCGCGCTGATCCGCCGCCGCGCGGACGGCACCACCGCACCCGCGCTGCCAGCCCCCTGGAACGCCCGCAGCCGGGTGATCGAGTACGGCGGACAGCCCTGGGCCGGAACGGTCCGAGCGGACGGCGAACTCCTCGTGGTGTTCGTGCACTTCACGGACCAGCGGCTCTACGCCTACGCCCCCGACGGGCCGGAGGATCCCTGGCCGCTCACCCCCCTCTCCGAGGTCGGCGGCGGGCTGCGCTGGGTGGACCCGCAGGTGCGCCCGGAGCAGGGCGCTGCGGGCGAAGTCTGGTGCGTGCTGGAGGAGTTCACCGGACCCGCCCCCACCGATGTGCGACGGGTCGTCGCCGCCGTACCGCTGGACGGCTCGGCGGCCGACGACCGCACGGCGGTCCGTGAACTCTCCGACGACCGGCACCGGTTCGTCACCGGACCCAAGGTCTCCCACCACGGGCGGCGGGCCGCCTGGATCGCCTGGGACCACCCGGCGATGCCCTGGGACGGCACGGTGGTCATGCTGGCCGACATCACCGAAGCGGGCGAATTCACCGGGGTCCGGCCGCTCGTCGGGGACCTCGACGAATCGGTCTGCCAGGTGGAGTGGGACCGCGACGGCAGCCTCCTGTTCGTCTCCGACCTCTCCGGCTGGTGGGAGCTGCAGCGCATCCGCCCCGACGCCGTCGCGGGCGGCGTGGTCCCCAGCAGCCGCCTCCTGCCGCCCAGGGGCGAGGAGTTCGGCGGACCGCTCTGGAAGATCGGGCTGCGCTGGTTCCACCCGCTGGACAACGGGCTGATCGCCGTCCTGCACGGCAAGGGCGACCACCGCCTCGGCGTCCTCGACCCGGAGACCGGCGAACTCGCCGACGCCCCGGGCCCCTGGACCGCCTGGTCCGACACGCTCACCGTGCACGGCAGCCGGGTCGTCGGCGTCGCGGCGAGCCCCCGCAGCGCGCCCGAGGTCGTCGAGCTGGACACCACGACCGGACGCAGCCGCGCCATCGGCGCACCCCACCGGGACGCGGTGGACCCCGCGTACTACCCGGCGCCCGAGCAGCGGACCTTCACCGGTCCCGACGGCCGCGAGATCCACGCCCACATCCACCCGCCGCACCACCCAGAACACACAGGACCCAAGGGCGAGAAGCCCCCGTACGTCGTCTGGGCGCACGGCGGTCCCACCGGCCACTCCCCGCTCGTCCTCGACCTGGAGATCGCCTACTTCACCTCGCGCGGCATCGGCGTCGCCGAGGTGAACTACGGCGGCTCCACCGGCTACGGACGCGCTTACCGCGAACGGCTCCGCGGCGCCTGGGGCCTGGTCGACGTGGCGGACTGCGCGGCCGTCGCCTCGGCCCTGGTCGAGGAGGGCGCCGCCGATCCGGACCGGCTCGCGATCCGGGGCGGCAGCGCGGGCGGCTGGACCACCGCCGCCTCCCTGACCAGCACCGACCTCTACGCCTGCGGGACGATCCTCTACCCGATCCTGGACCTCGAAGGGTGGGCCACCGACGAGACCCACGACTTCGAATCGCGGTATCTGGAGTCGCTCGTCGGCCCGTTCGCCGAGGTGCCCGAGCGCTACCGGGAACGTTCCCCGATGAACCGCACCGACCGGCTGAACACCCCGTTCCTGCTGCTCCAGGGCCTCGACGACGTGATCTGCCCGCCCGCCCAGAGCGAGCGGTTCCTCGCCGCCGTGGCCGGTCGGGGCATCGCCCACGCCTACGTCGCCTTCGCCGGGGAGAGCCACGGATTCCGGCGTGTGGAGACGCTGATCCGCGCACTGGAGGCCGAACTCTCCCTCTACGCACAGACATTCGGCATCGACCGGCCCGACGTACCGCCCCTGGAGCTGACCACATGACCCGCCAGGACCCCGGCCCGGCCACCCCGCTCGCCCGGCCGGCCCGGCTGCGTCCCGGCTCCCGGGTCGCCGTCGTCGCGCCCAGCGGACCGGTCCCCGCCGACCGGCTGGAGGAAGGCCTCGCCGTCCTGCGCGACTGGGGCCTCGAACCCGTCGTCGGGCCGCATGTCCGCTCCACGCACCCGGAGTTGGAATACCTCGCGGGGACGGACGCGGACCGGGCGGCGGACCTTCAGGCCGCGTGGTGCGACCCGTCCGTGGAGGCCGTGCTCTGCGCCCGGGGCGGCTTCGGCGCACACCGGATGGTCGACCTCGTCGACTGGGCGGCGATCCGGGCCTCCGGGCCCAAGGTGTTCGTCGGCTACAGCGACATCACCGTGCTGCACGAGGCGTTCGCCCTGCGGGCCGGGTTCGCCACCCTGCACGGACCGATGGTCGCCACCGAGACGTTCCTCAAGGACGCGCCGACCCGCGAGCACCTGCGCGCCACCCTCTTCGAGCCGGAGACCGTACGCACCCTCGGCCTCACATCGGCCGGGGCCCTGGTCCCCGGCGGGGCCGAAGGCGTCCTCTACGGCGGATGCGTCAGCCTCCTGGCCGCCGACACCGGCACTCCGGGCGGCCGGTCCCACGCCCGGGGTAATCTGCTGGTGATCGAGGACACCGGGGAGGAGCCCTACCGGCTCGACGGCATCCTCACCCGGCTCCTGCGCTCCGGCGCCCTGACCGGGGTCGCCGGAGTGGCCTGCGGCTCCTGGCAGGAGTGCGGCCCGTACGAGAAGATCCGCGCCGTGCTCGCCGACCGGTTCGGCCCGCTGGGCATACCCGTGGTCGAGGAGCTGGGGTTCGGCCACGGGGCGACCGCGCTGACGATTCCCCTGGGTCTGCCCGCGGTGCTCGACGCACCGGCGGACGGCGGGCGTTGCACGCTCACCGTCCAGGTGCCCGCCCTCCTCTGAGCCTCCTCGGCCTCTCCTCCCCGATCCGCGCCCGCACCGCCTCCGGTGCCCGGGCGCGAGCCTGTGTGTTTCGCGCGGGGAACGTGAACATCCGTCAAGAACCGCTGTCCGATGCGTTGACACGGCTATGAGCTGTGTCACAGCATGAGCGCGACCAATACTTACCGGTCGGTAAGGTGTCCTCGGTGTGGAGGTCTTCGTGTCAGGTGCTGTTTCCAGAGTGCGCGGCCCGCTCGTCGCGGTCGCCGGGGCGGCCCTCGTCGCCCCCCTCGTCCTCGCCGGCCCGGCCCGGGCCGACGCCGCCCCGTACACCGTCACCCCGCTGACGTTCACCGTCGAGGCGGGCGACCGTACCTGCACGGTGGACGCCGATCTCTACCGGCCCGCCGGGGCCGACGCCGACAACCCGGCCCCCGCCGTCCTCGCCACCAACGGCTTCGGCGGCAGCAAGTCCGACGGCTCCACCGACGCCATCGGCAAGGCCTTCGCCGAACGCGGCTATGTCGGCCTCGTCTACTCCGGCCTCGGCTTCGGCAAGTCCGGCTGTCTGATCAGCCTCGACGACCCCGCCGTCGACGGGCAGGCGGCGAGCGAACTCCTCGACTTCCTCGGGGGAGTTCGCGCAGCCGACGACGGGACGAAGGCCGACTACGTCACCCGGGACGCCGACGGCGACCCGCGCGTCGGCATGATCGGCGGCTCCTACGGCGGCGCGATCCAGCTGGCTACCGCCGCCGTCGACCCCCGCGTCGACGCCCTCGTCCCCCTGATCACCTGGAACGACCTCGGCTACGCCCTCGCCCCCAACAACACCGGGGCGCGCACCGGTGTCACCTCCGACACCCCCGGCGTCTTCAAGTGGCAGTGGGCCAACGGCTTCTATCTGATCGGCGAAGGGCAGCCGCTTCTCAATCCGAGCCTGGACCCCTCCCGGATCAACCGTCTCGACTGCCTGCACTTCGCCACCCGCGCCTGCGATACGATCCGGCTGCTCAACTCCGGCCGCTACCCGGCCGACAAGGCGCAGGAGATGCTCGCGTACGCGCGCAGCGTCTCGCCCGTCTCCTACCTCGACCGGGTCAAGGCCCCCACCCTCATCGTCCAGGGCCAGGCCGACAGCCTCTTCAACCTCAACGAGGCCACCGCCACCTACCGGACGCTCAAGGCGCAGGGCACCGAGACCAAGATGATCTGGCAGTCCTGGGGGCACAGCGGCGGCCAGGTCCCCGGCGAACTCGACCTGAGCCAGGGCAACCTGGAGACCAGCCACGTCGGACAGCGGGTGCTGGCCTGGTTCGACCGCTACCTCCACAAGAACACGGGCGCCGACACCGGACCCGCTTTCTCCTACTACCGCGACTGGCAGAGCGGCTACGGCACCGCCGCCGGCGTCCCCGCCCTCTCGCAGTCCCTCTACCTCTCCGGCGACGGCAAACTCGTCGACAACCGCTCCAAGGTCGCGCGCGGCAGCCGCCAATACACCAACTGGCTCGTGCCCACCAGCCACTCCGAGAGCTCCATCGCCCCGCTGATCGGACTGCCCGACCCGAAGCCGTACGACACGAAGGGCACCTACCTCGGCTGGCGCAGCGAACCCCTCACCGCACCCCTCGACGTCGTCGGCGCGCCGAAGGCCACCCTCAAGGTCGTCTCGCCGAAGGCGGAGCGGGTCCAGAACAGCGGCGACGCCTCCGACAAGCTCGTCCTGTTCGCCAAGGTCTACGACGTCGCCCCCGACGGCAGCCGGAAGCTGGTGAACCGGCTCGTCTCCCCGGTGCGGGTCCCCGACGTCACCCGGCCCTTCACGGTCGAGCTGCCCGGCATCGTCCACCGGTACGAGAAGGGGCACCGCCTGGAGTTCGCGATCGCCGCCAGCGACACCGCGTACTTCGGCAACCGGGGCATCAAGCCCGTCACCGTCCTGCACGCCCCCGAGGACACCGGCGTACTGGAGCTCCCGGTGGTCCCGGCGGGCTGAGGCCCCCACCCGCCCGTTCACCCGAACGGCGCAACAGCACCGCCCCCCGGGCCCGGCAACCGCTCATGCTGGAACCCCGGGGGGCGGCCGCGTGCACGACGGCGGGCCGGACGGGTGAGCAACGAGCGGAAGGGCCGGACCATGAGCCCCAAGGACGTATCGAGCGACAGCGGGCGTGCCCAGGGGTGGCTCACTCCGGGGCGCATCGCGGTCGGCGTGGTAGTCGTGCTCGTCATCGTGTTCATCTGCGTGAACACCGACGACGTCACCATCCGGGTGCTGATCCCTGAGGTGACGATGCCGCTGTGGTCCGCGCTGGCCGCCATGTTCCTGATCGGGCTCGGCTGCGGCGGCTACCTCTTCCGCCGCCGGGGGAAGTGACGACGGGCTCACGACCGTTCCAGACTCCGCACGCTGTCGGCGACACCGCTTGAGGGGTGTGCGCCACCGCGGCGAGGATGATCCGCATGCGTACGATCGTGGTCCTCGACGCCCCGTCCAACCTCGGCCTGCGGCCTCCGGCTCCCGGGACCGTACCGGGCTGCTACAAGCTGGCCGGCGCGCTGCGCGAGCAACGGATCGTGGCCCGCCTCGGCGCACTCGAAGGCGGCGTCGTGGTGCCGCCGCGCTACGACCTCGGCCACTGGCAGGAGGGCGACGGGGTGTTCAACGCCGCCGCCATCGCCCGCTACACCCACACCCTCGCCGACCGCATCGAAGGGCACGTACGGGCCGGTGAGTTCGCCCTCGTCCTCGGCGGCGACTGCTCCATCCAGCTCGGCGCGGCCCTCGCCCTGCGCCGCATCGGCCGGTACGGTCTCGCCGCCGTCGACGGATCCGCCGACTTCCGGCACACCGGCAACAGCGACCGGATCGGCGCGGCGGGCGGCGAGGAGCTGGCCTTCGCCACCGGCCGGGGACAGGCGGACCTCAGTGACATCGAGGGGCTCGGCCCCTACCTCAAGGACGAGGATGTCCGCCTCTTCGGCATGCGCGACGAGGACGAGGACCAGGCCGAACTGGCCGCGCTGGAGATCCCCAACGCCACCGTCGGCCAGATCCGCGAGCGGGGAGCGGTCGAACTCGCGCGGGCCACCGTGGAGAGCCTGGAGACGCCCGCCCTCGACGGCTTCTGGGTCCACCTGGACGCCGATGTCCTGGACCCGAGCGTCATGCCCGCCGTCGACAGCCCGGACGACGGCGGCCTCCTCCCGGACGAACTCGCCCCGCTGCTGCGGACGCTGGTCTCCTCCCCGCGCTGCGTCGGGCTCAACGTCACCATCTACGACCCCGATCTCGACCCGGACGGCACGGCGGGCGCGCTGCTCGCCGACCTCGTCGTCGGCGCGCTGAAGGAGGCGTGAGAAGCCGGTCACCGGATGCGGGCGGCCTCCGAGTGTGCGCAAGTCTGACCGACGGGACTCTGGCCCACCCGGCCACCTGCGTGTTCCATGGTCACCGGGGGCGCCCGGACCTGCGGCGGCCCGTCGCGAGGGAACGAGGGTGCTTTGGCCACGACCGTACGACGTACCGTGCTGAACCTGCCCGCAGCGCCGCTCGGGCCGGAGAATCCGCTCCCGCCCCTGCGGACGCCCGCCCCGCCACCCGTGCTCGACCCCCGTGAACGCGCGGGCCTGCCCCGCGACATGGCCCGGCAACTGGGCCACCGGCCGCTGCGCACCCTCCTGCCCACCCGGCTGCTCGACGGCTACGGGCGCGAGCGCATCCCCGCCGATCTCGACGCCGTCGTCATCGAGAACGACCGGCTGCGCATCACCGTACTCCCCGGACTCGGCGGCCGGATCCACTCCCTGCACCACAAGCCCACCGGCCGCGAACTGCTCCACCGCAACCCGGTCCTCCAGCCCGCCGCCTTCGCCCTCAACGGGGCCTGGTTCTCCGGCGGGATCGAGTGGAACATCGGCGCCACCGGCCACACCACCCTGACCTGCGCACCTCTGCACGCCGCGCTGGTGCCCGCCCCCGACGGCGGGACGATGGTGCGGCTCTGGGAGTGGGAGCGGCTGCGCGACCTGCCCTTCCAGGTGGACCTCTGGCTCCCCGACGACTCCGACTTCCTGCACGTCGGCGTACGGATACGCAACCCGCACGAACAGAGCGCACCCGTCTACTGGTGGTCCAACATCGCCGTCCCCGAGACGCCGGACACCCGGGCCCTGGTCCCGGCCGACGAGGCCTGGCACTTCGGCTACGACCACACCCTCACCCGGGTCGCCGTCCCGGAGTCGGGCGGCCTCGACCACACCTATCCGCTGCGCTCCGAGTACCCCGCCGACCACTTCTACGAGCTGCCCGACGGCGCCCGGCGCTGGATCGCCGCGCTGGACGCGGACGGCCACGGGCTCGCCCAGACCTCCACGGACCTGCTGCGCGGCCGCAAGCTGTTCCGCTGGGGCCACGGGAAGGGCGGCCGCCGCTGGCAGGAGTGGCTGAACGGCCCCGAGGGAGGCGGCTACGCGGAGATCCAGGCCGGTCTCGCCCGCACCCAACTGGAACACGTCCCCCTCGAACCGGGCGCCGCGTTCAGCTGGCTGGAGTCCTACGGTCCGCTCTCCGCCGACCCGGCCGCCGTGCACGGCGGCGACTGGGCGGCCGCCACGGGGGAGGCCGCCGCACGGCTGGAGGAGGCCCTGCCGCGCGCGGCGGTGGAGGAGGCGTACGCGGCCTGGCTGCCGTACGCCGACACCGAACCGGGAGAGGTGCTCGCGACCGGGTCCGGCTGGGGCGCGCTGGAGGTGCTGAGGGGCGGACTCCGGCTGCCCGGAACCCCGTTCCCCACCGCCACCCTCGGTGAACAGCAGAAGCCCTGGCGGGAGTTGCTGGAGCACGGCATCCTGCCGAAGCCGGACCCGGAGGAACCGCCCTGCCCGACCCCGGTCTCACGGCCCTGGCGCGACATGCTGGAGACCGCCGACGCCGACCCGCACACCGAGTACCACCTCGGCATCGCGCAGTGGCACGCCGACGACCGGGCCCAGGCGGTCCGCAGCTGGGAACGCGGGCTGGAGAAGGGTCCCGTACCGAGCTGGCCCCTGCTGCGCTGCCTCGCCGTCGCCGCCGAGGAGAGCGGCAGGCCGGACCACGCCGCCGAGCTGTACGCCGAGGCCTTCGCGGACCTCGGTGCCCCGGGTACGAGGGACCTCGCCGCGTCGGAAGCGGGCGGGGCGCTCCTCGTCGCCCTGGCCCGCGAGACCGTCGAGGCGCACCTGTCCGCAGGCCGGCCCGGGGAGGCCCGGGCGCTGCTCGCGGGGCTGCCCGAGGCGGTACGGGAGCGCGGACGCTTCCGGCTGCTCCTGGCCCGGGCCCTGGTCGCCGAGGGCGACACGGGGGCGGCCCGCGCGATCTTCGACGCCGGATTCGAGGTCGCCGACCTGCGCGAAGGGGCCGGCATCCTCGGCGAGCTGTGGGCGCTGGTCAGTGACGAACCGCTGCCGGACGCCTACGACTTCCGCATGAGCCCGCCGGGGGCGTGAACAACGCGCCCGGGCGGCCGGTCGGCCGGTTCCGGTGATTCAGACGGTGACGTTGCGGTCCACGTACTCGAAGACCGAGCCGTCCGGGTGCAGCGCGATGAGGTTGCGGCCCGCCGGGGTCGGCACCGGCCCCGCGATGACCCGCGCGCCCGCCCGGGTCAGCGCCTCATTCGCCTCGTCGACGTCCTTGACGGCGATGGTCGCCCCCACCTTCCGCAGCACCTCCAGCTCCGACTCCGGCCCGCTCATCAGCAGGAAGCAGCCGATCGCGGCCACCGACACCCCACCGCGCTCGAAGCGCAGGGCCGACGTGCCGGTCAGCCCCTCGTAGAAGGCCACCGCGGCCTCCAGGTCGTCGACGCAGATACGCAGCGTGGTTCCGAGGATCTCCATGCGTACGAGGGTAGTTGGCCGCCGGGACCGGTGTGATCGATTCCGGGCCGGCCGGAGCCCCGCTTCACCTCACACCCGGCACAGCACCTCACCATGCGGGACCATGAACCAGCCGTCGCCCTCCACGCCCCAGGAGCGCCACGCCCCGGAGATCTCCGTGAGCTGCCCGGCGCTCGCATGGCCGCCCGCCACCGCCAGCTCGGCGTAGACCGAGTCCGTCGTACGGTCCGCCCACAGGCCGCTCCACCAGGCGCGGCTCTCCGGAGTGGCGAAACACCAGGCGGCGGCGGTCGGGGTGATGTCGGTGAACCCGGCCTGCCGCGCCCAGGAGAGGAGGCGGCGGCCGGCGTCGGGCTCGCCGCCGTTGCCACGCGCCACCCGCCCGTACACGTCCAGCCAGGTGTCGAGGCCGGGTGTCTCCGGATACCAGGTCATCGCCGCGTAGTCGCTGTCCCTGGCCGCGACCACACCGCCGGGCCGGCAGACCCGCCGCATCTCGCGCAGCGCCTGGACCGGGTCGCCCACGTGCTGGAGCACCTGGTGGGCGTGGACCACGTCGAAGGAGTCGTCGGGGAACTCCAGGGCGTGCACGTCGGCCACGGCGAACTCGACGTTCTCCAGGCCCCGTTCGTCCGCCACCGCGGCGGCCTGGCCCAGGATGTCGGTGGCGGCGTCCACCGCGGTCACCCGGCCCGGCGCGACCAGTGCGGCCAGATCGGCGGTGATGGTCCCGGGGCCGCAGCCGACGTCCAACACGGCCAGGCCGGGACGGAGTTCGTCGAGGAGATAGGCGGCCGAGTTGGCGGCGGTCCGCCAGCGGTGCGAGCGCAGGACGGACTCGTGATGGCCGTGCGTGTACACGGCGGTGTCCTTCGGCATGGCGTGACGCCCTCTCCCTTTCCCGGAAACCCGCGCCGAGGAGCGCGGCGACGGAACCACCGTACGCCGCAATGTCGGATCGTGAGATAGGCGTCTCGCTATACGGACTGGAGTCCTTGGCGTGTCAGACCGGCATCGGGCAGTAGACCGTCAGCGCCTCCGGCAGCTTGTCGATCATCAGTTCCGTTCCGGAGTGGGCCACTTCGCCGTCGTACGCGTACGAAGTCCCCGGCGCCAGTCCACCGATCCGGACCCGGCGCCGCCGCACCGCGGCGTGGACGGGGGAACGGGTCAGCGGACCCGCCACCGCCGCCGCCAGCAACCGCAGCGCCGGCCCGCGGCCGCCGTGGATGACCCGGACGTCCAGCAGCCCGTCGGCCAGGTTGTGGCGACGGCCCGGGTTGGGACCCACGCGCCGGAAGAGCCCGTTGCCGACGAAGACCAGCCACAACGGACGCCTGCGGCCCTGGAACTCGGCCTCCAGCGGGCGCTGGCCGCGCAGCACCTGGAACGCGGCGAGCACGCCCGCGGGCCAGCCGCCGATCCGCGGCGACCAGTGTTCCCGGGTGTTCACCAGTTCCGGGTACACCCCCAGCGAGAAGGCGTTGAGGAAGTAGCCGTCGGCTCCGTCCGGGCCCTTGGGTCCCGGCCGGAAGCGGCCGAGGTCCACCCGGATGGCATCGCCCGCCGTGAGCGCGGTGGCGGTGTCGTGGACGGTCTCGATGCCCAGGTCGTAGGCGAAGTGGTTGAGCGTGCCACCGGGGAAGACCGCCAGGGGCATCCCGTGCGTCGCGGCCACGGAGGCCGCCAGGTTCACCGTGCCGTCGCCCCCGCAGACGCCCAGGGCCCGGCCCTGGTCCGCCGCGTCGGCGAAGGCGGCCGGCAGATCGGCGGGTGCGACCTCCATGACGGTGGCCATCGGCAGCATGTCGCGCACCAGCGAGGCGGTCGCGGTGGCCGTGCCCGACTCCCGGTTCACGACGACGACGAGGCCCTGGCCCGCGGGCAGCGCGGGGGCCTCGCCGGGCGGGCGGCCGGGAGCGGGCAGCTGGCCCCGGGTGGGGACGACCCCGCGCAGGGCGAACGCGGCTCCTATGCCCAGCGCCGCGCCCGCGAGTACATCGCTCGGATAGTGCACCCCGGTGTAGACGCGGGAGGCCGCCACGGCCGCCGCGACCGGGGCCACGACCGCGCCCCAGCCCTTGGACTCCAGGGCCACCCCGGTGGCGAAGGCGGCCGCCGACGCCGCGTGGCCGGAGGGGAAGGAGGTGGTGACCGGCTGCCGCTTGAGCTGCCGCATCACCGGCACCGCGTCCAGGATCGGCCGGTCACGGCGCACCGCGCCCTTGCCGACCGTGTTGATCGCCGCCGAGGCCACGGCGAGGGACGCCACCCCGCGCAGCGCGGCCCGGCGCGACCGCGCGCTGCTGCCGAGGACGGCGATCCCGGCCGCCGTCCCGAACCAGAGCAGCCCGTGGTTGGCGCTCCGGCTCAGCCGGGGCAGCAGCGGATCGGCCCCCGGCCAGTGCCGGTCCGCGACGCTCCGGAAGACGGCCAGGTCGCGCCCCTGCAGCCAGCCGCGCATCCGGGCGACGGCGGGGGCGGAGGAAGCGGTGGGTGAGGTTCGCGGTGTTGCCATGGGTCAGCGAATACCCGCCGGGGCCACGCTGAACCAGCAGGCGCGCTGAGACTCCGGCCACGCGCCACCACCGACCGGCGGAACGGCCGACGCGGTGACGCCCCCGGCGCGGGCGCGCGATTGGGCGGGCGGGCCGTCCGGAACCTCCGTATAAAGAAGCCAAGGAAGCCAAGGAAGCCGAAGAAGCCGAAGAAGCCGAAGAAGCCGAAGAAGCCGAAGAAGCCGGAGACCGTCTGCCCGGGCACCCGGACCCCGGGCACGGGGCGAGTCGGCGAGCGGCGAAGGAGGCCCGGATGCAGGGGACCGAGGACGCCGGCCCGGCGGGGGAGCGGGCCGCTGCGCCGGACGCGGCTCGGGGGCCTGAGGGCGTTGCGCCCGGGCAGGATCCGGCCGGCGGGCAGGACGCAGCCCGCGCCCCGGGTGACCTGGCCCACCGGCCCGGTCACCCGGCCGCCGCCCGCCCGCACGAGGATCACGGCCCCGTCCGGTACGGGCCGCCCGCCCCCGACCCTGGGCTGCCCGTCCTTCCCGAGCTGGCCGCCGTGCTCGCCGCCGCCTCGGCCCGGACCCGGCCCGAGCCTCCCGGCGGCGGGCCGGTCCTGCGGGAGGCGGCCCGGCGCTACTGGGACCGGCGGGGGCTGCACGGCACGGCGGGCGGGATCGCCGCCGCCCCCGGGGCCCAGCCGCTCCTGCTGGCCCTCATCGGCGCACACGGCGGCGACGTCCTCATGCCGCGCCCCTGCCCCGCCGCCTGGATGCCGCAGGCCCGGCTGCTGGGCCGCCCCGCCTACCACGTGCCCACCCCGGCCGAATGCGGCGGCATCCCCGACCCGTACGCCCTGCTGGAGACCGTCCGCCGGGTCCGTGCGGAGGGCGGGCGGCCGAAACTGCTGCTGCTGTCCGTCGTGGACGACCCCACCGCCACCGTCGCCCCGCCCGAGCTGGTACGTGAGGCGTGCGAGGCGGCCGTCGACGAGGGACTGCACATCATCAGCGACGAGACCTGGCGCGACACCGTGCACCGCCCGCGCGACACCGTCCTGCTCAGCCCGGCCGAGATGTGCCCGGACGATGTCACGGTGATCGCCGACCTGTCCGGAGCCCTCGCACCCGCCGCCTGGCCGGTCGCCGTCGCCCGCTTCCCCGACACCCCCCGCGCCGCCGTCCGGCACGCCCGCACCCTGGACATCCTCACCGCACTCGGCGCCCTCGTCGCCGGTCCGGTCGCCCACGCCGCCGCGCACGCCCTGGGCGAGCCCGACTCCGTACGCGACCGGATCCTGCGGGCCGCCGCGCTCCAGACCGAGGTCGCCGCAGCCGCCCACCGCGCGGTCCTCGGCTCCGGCGCGCTGGCCCGCCCCCCGCAGGCGGGCCGCCACCTCTACGCCGACCTCGGCCCGCTCCGCTCCCGGCTGGCGGGCCTGGGCGTCACGGACTCCATGGAGCTGGAGGAGTACCTCACCGACCGGCTCGGCGCACCGGCCCCGGGCGGACACCGCTTCGGGGACGAGCTCGGCGCCCTGCGCGTACGCCTGGGCACGGGTCCCCTGCTGGGGGCCACGCCGCAGCAGCAGACGGAGTCCCTCGCCGCGGCGAAGCCTCTGGAGCTCCCGCACGTTGCACAGGCCCTGGACGGCTTCGCGGCGGTCTTCGCCGAACTGCGCTGACTACGGCTGCGCTGCGTACGGCTGCGCTGCGTACGGCCGCGCCGAGTACGGCTATGGGTCACGGCCGCCGAGGACGGCTACGAGGACGCGGGCCCGAACCGCGCCCGCAGCCTCCGCCACACCGCCGGTGCCCCGCTGATCAGCAGCGTCAGGGCGACCGCCGCGACCACCCCCTGCCACGGCTCCGGGAACAGCGAACCGCCCAGGATCCCGATCAGCTGGTACGTCGCCGCCCACGCCAGGCACGCCGGAACATCGCCCCGGGCGAACTGCCGCAGAGGCATCCGGCCCAGCAGACACGCCAGCATCACCGGGATCCGCCCGGCCGGCACCAGCCGGGACAGCACCAGCACGGTTCCGCCGTGCTCCGCCAGCTTCTCCTGCGCCTGGGCCAGCCGCTCCGGCGCGGCCCGGCGGGTTATCGCCGCCAGCCACTTCGAGCCGTGATTCGACCGCACCCCGCGCTGCCCCAGCCAGTACAGGCAGATGTCCCCGAGGAACGCGGCGGACGACGCCACCAGGAACACGAAGAGCAGCGCGAGCGGTGACGTCTGGTGGAAGGCCACCACCGCAGCCGAACTCACCAGAGCCCCCGTCGGCACCACGGGCACCAGAGACCCCAGCGACACCAGGGCGAACAGCGTCGGATAGCCGACCGCCTGCTGGGTCGACTCGGTGGGCAGCTCCCGCACCACCTGTTGGATCTCCTGGATCACCGGCCGGCCTCCGGTCTGACCCGCTCGCCGTGCCCCAGCAGATGCACGGCCACCTCCGGCGCCTGCTTCGCCGCATGCCGGACGAACTCGTCGCCCGGTGCGTGGAACTCGTGCGGCCGCACCGCGTCCAGGCCGATCGGCCAGTACGTCCCGTAGTGCACCGGCACCGCCGACCGGGGCGCGAGCCGGGTCAGCGCCTCGGCGGCCCGGACCGGGTCCAGATGGCTGTGCCCCAGATAGGGCCCCCACCCGCCGACCGGCAGCAGCGCCACGTCCACGGGACCCACCTCGTCGGCCATCGCGTCGAAGAGCCCGGTGTCCCCGGCGAAGTACGTCCGGGCCTCGCCCTCGACGACATAGCCGAGCGCGGGCGACCGGTGCGGTCCGACCGGCAGCCGCCGCCCGTCGTGCAGCGCGGGGACCGCCCGTACCCGCACCTCGCCGATCCGCACCGTGTCACCCGGCCGCACCTCGGTGATGCGCAGCTGCCGCACCCGCCGCAACATCCGCAGCCCCGGTACGGCCGCCACCGCGCCGCTCGGCACGATCAGCCGGCTGCCGGGGGCGAGGCGGGCCAGCGACGGCAGATGGAGATGGTCCGAGTGCAGATGGGATACCAGCACCACCTCGGCGACCGCGGCCTCCGGCGGCGGCACCTCGCCCCGGCGGCGGCGCAGATGCGCGAAGCGCCGTACGAACAGGGGGTCGGTCAGCACCCGCACCCCCGAGTCCTCGATCGTGCAGGTGGCATGACCCCACCAGGTGACCTCCACCGGCCCGTCCGCCTCCTCGCTCGATCCCCGTCCGGTTCCTGCCCGGCTCCGGTCGGTCCTCATCCTGCCCCCGTCCGGTCCTCGTCCGATCCCCGCGCCCCGGTGTACCGCCCGCGTGGCCCGTGACCGGGTGCGCTGCCGGTACGAGCCTATGCGCCCCCCGTACCGTCGCGCCGGGCCCTGGTCCTGTCGCCGAAGCCGCTGACCGGGAGCGACCCTGTGAAAAGCTGAAGGGCGGGCCCCGGACGCACCGGGCCCGGGGGCGGAGAGGGCGTGAGGTGGACCGGCGTGGGTGACGGGAAGTGGCGTACGGCGGGCAGGACCCTGATGCGCGTGATCGCGGTCTGGGCCGTGTCGACCGTCACCCTGCTCGTGCTGGCCGGCGCCCTGCCCGACTTCCAGCTCCAGTCCGACGACGGCGACACGATCACCAGGACGGCGTTCACCGCGGCCTGGGGCGCGGGCGCGTTCGGCCTGCTCTCCGCCCTGGTGTGGCCCGTCCTCGTCCGGGCCCTGCTCATCGTGCCCGCCTTGGTCCTCGGCGCACTGGTCTTCTTCCTCAACGGTTCGCTGCTGCTGATAGCGCTGCGCCTGATCCCGGACGGGCGCGGTGACGCCGCGCCGGAGACCGCGGTCGTCGTCGCCGCCGTGATGTCCGCCGTCGCCTCCGCCACCTCCACCGCCCTCGCCGTCCGCGACGACGAGGCCTACCGCCGCCGGCTGTCCCGGCTCGCCGACCGGCGGCGCAGACGCGGCAGATCGCCGGATCCGGCCGAGCCCGGCCGCGACGGGCCGCCCGGCACGGTCTTCCTCCAGCTCGACGGCGTCGGCCACGACGTCCTGGTCAAGGCGGCGGCCGCCGGTCTCATGCCGACCGTCGCCCGATGGCTCGCCGACTCCTCCGGACACCGCCTCACCCCGTGGCGTACCGACTGGTCCAGCCAGACCGGCGCCAGCCAGCTCGCCATCCTGCACGGCAGCAACCACGACGTGCCCGCGTTCCGCTGGTACGAGAAGGAGACCCGCACCGTCATGGTCTCCAGCCGCCCCGCGAGCGCCCTCGAAATGCAGCGGCGGGCCGTCCGGCGCACCCACGACGGCGGGCTCCTCACCGTCGACGGGGCGAGCCGCGGCAACCTCTTCAGCGGCGGCGCGGGCCAGCTCGCCCTGGTGCTCTCCATGGCCGCCCGGCGCGGCAAGGGCCGCCGCTCGCGCGCCGGATACTTCGCCTACTTCTCCGACCCGGCCAACGCCACCCGTACCGCCCTCTCCTTCGTCGCCGAGGTCCTCCGCGAGATCGGCCAGTCGACCCGGGCCCGCGCCCGGAAGGTCACCCCCCGGATCAAGCGTGGCGGGCTCTACCCCTTCATCCGCGCCTTCGCCACCGTCGTGGAGCGCGACGTGGTCGTCGCCGCCGTCCTCGGCGACATGTTCGCCGGACGCACCGCCGTCTACGCCGACCTCGTCGCCTACGACGAGGTCGCCCACCACTCAGGACCCCACAGCCGCGATGCCGAGAAGGTCCTCGTACGGCTCGACCGCTCCCTCGCCCTGATCGCCAAGATCGCCGACCACACCCCGCGCGCCTACCGGATCGTGCTCCTCTCCGACCACGGCCAGAGCCCCGGGGAGACCTTCGCGGGGAAGTACGGGCTCACGCTCAAGGACCTCGTCCGGGCGGGCTGCGGGCTGCCCGTGCCCCGCCGGGCCCAGCGCACCCGCAGCGCCTCCGAGGCCCGCGACGCGGTGCGCATCGCGCTGCACCGGCCCGTCGAGGGGCAGCAGGACGAGCACCCGGCCAAGCTCTCCGACCCGATCGTGCTGGCCTCCGGCAACCTCGGTCTCATCTCCTTCCCCGACATCGAGGGCCGCGCCTCCCGCGAACACATCGAGCGCCGCCACCCGGCGCTGCTCTCCACGCTCGCCAACCACCCGGGGATCGGCTTCCTCCTCGTCGGCGGGGAGGACGGCTCCGTGGTCCTCGGGCACGGCGGCGCCGAGGTCCCGGTCGCCGAACTGACGGACGGCGAGGGTCCGCTCGCGGGCTTCGACATCGGGGCGGCCGACGCCGTACGCCGTACGGACACCTTCCCGCACGTCGCCGACGTCATGGTCAACTCCATGTACGACCCCGGCACCGGGACCGTGCACGCCTTCGAGGAGCAGATCGGCTCGCACGGAGGCCTCGGCGGCGAACAGTCCCGGCCCTTCCTGCTCTGGCCGCGCGGACTCACGGACCCCCTCGACATCGTGGCCGCCGAGACCGCGGAAGGCGCGCCTCCGCCGCCGGGCGGCGGTCTGGTGGGCGCCGAAACGGTCCACCGGGTGCTCACCCGCTGGCTTCAGGAGTCCTCGGGCCCCCAGGTCCCGGTGCGCGCGGAGGGCTTCGCAGGGGCGGACCGGGCGGACGAGCCGTTCCCGGCGGACACTCCGGTCCCGGAGAAGAACTCGACGCCGCCGGGGACTCCCGCGCCGACGGGGACTCCCGCGACGACGGAGGCTCCTGTGCCGGACAGGCCGGATACGAGGGCCTGACCGAGCGCTCGCGCCTCCGCCCCGCCGGCCGCTCGCCCCTCCGGGAGGCCTCGCGGTTCAGGCCGACTGCCGCCGTACCAGCGCCGCCGGGAAGAGCACCGAGGGCGACGGGCCGCCCGGCTCGCCGATCTGCTTCAGCAGCAACCGGGCCATCTCCGCCGCCATCTCCTCCACCGGCTGCCGGACCGTCGTCAGCGGCGGGTCGCAGGCCGCGGCGGCGCTGCTGTCGTCGAAGCCGACCACCGCGACGTCGGACGGCACGTCGCGGCCGGCCCGGAGCAGCACCGGCAGGGCCCCCAGCGCCATCAGGTCGGAGGCGATGAACACCCCGTCCAGATCCGGGCGGTCCGCCAGCAGCCGGCGCATCGCCGCAGCCCCGCCCAGATGCGTGAAGTCCCCCTCGGCGCAGGCCACGTCCTCGATGCCGTGGGCGGCGCAGGCCTCCAGGAACCCGGTGAGCCGGACCTGGCCTGCGGGCATGTCCTGCGGTCCGGTGATCGTGCCGATGCGCCGCCGCCCCTGCGCGGCCAGGTGATCGGCCGCCAGCCGCGCTCCGGCGTGCTGGTCCACCTCCACATAGGCCAGCGGCGACGGCTTGTGCGGACGGCCCGCGAGGACGGCGGGCATCCGGGTCTCCTGGAGCAGCCCGGGCAGCGGGTCGTCGGCGTGCGTCGTGATCAGCACGACCCCGTCGACATGGCCGTGCCGCAGATAGGAGAGCAACTGGCCGCGGGACGCCTCGTCGTCGGCCAGCATCACGACCATCTGGATCCCCGCCGGGCGCAGCACCTCCAGCAGCCCGCTGACGACCCGCCCGAAGTACGGGTCGGAGAACATCCGGCCGACGAACGGCTCGGACATCGGCCGCCGTTCCCGCTCGGAGACCACCAGGGCCACCGAGTCGGTCCGCCGCGTCACCAGCGAGCGCGCGGCCCGGTTGGGCACATAGCCGGTGGTCGCCACCGCCTGCTCGACGACGGTGCGCAGGGCCGGGTCCACCGTGGTCGCCCCGTTGATCACCCGGGACACGGTCGCCCGTGACACACCGGCCACGGCCGCCACGTCCTCCAGGGTCGTGGGGCGTACGGGCTGCGGCACTTCGGCTGTCATGCAGCCCTTTATACCCGCAGGCAGGCCGCCCTGTTCAGCCGAGGGCCCGCACCGCGCCCGGCAGCCGTTCCAGCTCGGCGAGGGACGTCTCGCGCTCCGTCACGAGGGCGGCGGCCAGCTCGCGGGCGTCCGCCCGGCCGCCCGAGGTGATCTCGGAACGCGACACCTGCGCGGACTGCCGCAGATGGTCCCGGATCTGGACGAGGACGAGCCGGTCGAAGGCGGACCCCTCGGCGGCGCGCGCCGCCGCCAGGTCCCGTGCCGTCACCATGCCGGGCATGTCGTGCCCCGCGTGCACATCGGTCCCGGGCAGCCCCAAGTGGGTCAACAGGCGTCTCAGACGGACGAGTTCGGCCTCCTGCCCGGTGCGCAGCCGCACCGCGAAGTCACGCACCCGCGGTTCGGCCGCCCGCTCGGCGGCCAGGGCCAGGAGCTTCACGGCCTGCTGGTTCATGGGAGTCATCAGCTGGACCCAGCCGACATCGGTGGCGGTCGAGGTGGAGAGTGAGGTGGCTGCGGGGGTGCCGGCCGGTGGGGACTCGCGCGCCTGTGCCGTACGGGGCGTGGACTCCGCCGCCGGGGAGCAGCCGGCCGTGCCGCCGACAGCCAGCGCGCCGAGCAGGACGAGGGCGGCGGCCCGGTGGAGCGGCGGAAGCGTGAGGTCGATGGGGTTCATGGCGTGTCCTCGTACGGGGAGGGGGAGGGTCTCCGCCCCGGAGCCGACGCCCCGGGGCGGACACGGTGGTGCGTGGGGGGTGGGTCGAGCGCGGTGGTGACGGCCGGTCAGGGCTTGCCGTCGGAGCCGCACTTGATGATTGCGTTGATGCAGTCGCGGACGCGCTGCGCCATCTCCTCCTCCGGCCATACGTTGAAGAAGTCGCCGTGCATGGTGTAGCCGGGCCCGGACGCCAGCCGGAAGCGGGCCGGGTCACCGTTCACCGGGTAGCGCAGCACCTGCCGGAGCTTGGGCACCGGCACCGGGTGGGTGGACGGGCAGCCGCCGTTCACCGGGTACGCCATGTGGCTCTTGTGGTCGGGGGAGTCGAGGTCCGTACCGTTCCAGCACTGCGGGAAGTCCAGGTAGGACTCCATCATCGTGCCGGGCGGACAGTTCACGAAGTTCTGCGAGGGGTTCACCTCACCGGCGTGCAGGCACGACCAGCGGGCGATCGTGTTGTCCTGCGGGCCGGTCGCCTTCGCGTTGCCCGCCACGATGCGCAGGCCCCGGGGGAAGGGCTTGATCTGGCGGATGACGTCGTCGCGCACGCCCTCGCCCAGGTAGTAGAAGGTGGTCCCGGTGGGCTCCACCTCCTTGTCGCCGTCGTAGAGGGTGGGCACCCAGTACGACGACAGGTCGGTGTCGGGGGAGCACGACGTACGGCCCTTCTCCAGGGAGGCCAGGTCGGAGCCGGCGTGCGTGGTGTCGTTGCCGAAGAAGCTGTGCATGTGGGAGGCGCCCGGCAGCCCGGGGAAGACGATCGGGTCGTCGGGGAGCCGGTGGGTGTACGGGCACTCGGCGAGGAACTCGGCCACCCGCACGACATCCGCGGCGGCCTTCGGCGCGGCGTCGGCGGCGGCCCGCTCGCCCGCGGCGTTGCCGACGTTGCTCTGGAGGAAGGAGAGGGCGAGGGCCGCCGCGGCGAGCCCGGCGATTCTGTACCGCCAGGGCGGCAGGGACCGTTGGCGGCGGTGGTCGGGGTTGCGTCGGTGACGGAAGAGCACGGCACTCCTGTTCGGGGAAGTGGGGGATTCCTGGGTCAGTCAGAGAGCGCTCTCTCGAAGGAACGTAGAAGTGCCTCCTGTGCATGTCAAGGGATCGCGCAGGCTCGATAAATCAGCGCGAAGAAGGGCGAGTTGTATTCCATGGCGAGGGAGAGCGCTCTCCCTGAAGGGGGGCGGGAAGGTGATCGGGGCCGTTGTCAGTGGTGGGCGGAAGAATGGTGGCCATGACGAACTCAGCTGCTGTGCTCGCCGATGCCGCCGCCTACGCCGCCGCCGTGGAACAGGCCTCCGTCGCCGCCGCCGCGTACTACGCCACGGGCGAGAGCGCGTTGGACGACGACGCCTACGACCGGCTGGCGCGCGGCATAGCCGCTTACGAGGCGGACCATCCGGAGGAGGTGCTCGCCGCCTCGCCGACCGGCAAGGTCGCGGGCGGGGCCGCCGTCGGCGACGTGCCGCACACGGTTCCCATGCTCTCGCTGGACAACGTGTTCTCGGCCGAGCAGTTCGCGACCTGGACCGCTTCGCTGGAGCGGCGCATCGGCAGACCGGTGACCGCGTGGAGCGTCGAGCCGAAGCTCGACGGCCTGGCGGTCGCCGCGCGCTACCGCGACGGCCGGTTCGAACGTCTCATCACGCGGGGCGACGGCACGGCGGGCGAGGACGTCTCGCATGCGGCGGGCGCCGTCGTCGGACTGCCGGAGCGGCTGGCCGAACCGGTCACCATCGAGGTGCGCGGCGAGATCCTCATGACGAACGACCAGTTCGACCAGGGCAACGCGATCCGTACGGAACACGGCGGCGCCCCCTTCGCCAACCCGCGCAACGGGGCGGCCGGCACCCTGCGGGCCAAGGACCGCGCCTACCGGGTGGAGACGACCTTCTTCGCCTACGGCGCGCTGCCGCTGCCCGATTCCGGGGAGCTGGGCGAAACCCTCGCCGAACTGCCCCACGGCGAGGTCCTGTCGTACGTCGCCGGCCTCGGCGTGCACACGGCCGCGGGCACCGACGTCGCGCCGGTCCTGGCCGCCACGGTCGAGGAGGTCCAGGCGCGGGTGGACGCCATAGGCTCCCTGCGCGCGACGCTGCCGTTCGGCATCGACGGGATCGTGATCAAGGCCGACCTGGCGGCCGACCAGCGCGAGGCGGGCTCCGGCACCCGCGCGCCCCGCTGGGCCATCGCCTACAAGCTGCCCGCCGTGGAGAAGATCACCCGCCTGCTGTCCGTCGAGTGGAACGTCGGGCGCACGGGCATCATCGCGCCGCGTGCCGTCCTGGAGCCCGTGGTGATCGACGGCTCCACCGTCGGGTACGCCACCCTGCACAACCCGGCCGACATCACCCGGCGCGACCTGCGGCTGGGGGACCGGGTCATGGTCTACAAGGCCGGCGACATCATCCCGCGCATCGAGGCCCCCGTCGTCCACCTGCGCACCGGCGACGAGACGCCCATCGACTTCCCCGAGAGCTGTCCGCAGTGCGGCTCCGACATCGACACGAGCGAACAGCGCTGGCGCTGCACCCGGGGCCGCAACTGCCGTCTCGTCGCCTCCGTCTCGTATGCGGCGGGCCGCGACCAGCTCGACATCGAGGGCCTCGGCGCCACCCGGGTCGTCCAGCTCGTCGACGCGGGGCTCGTCGCGGACTTCGCCGATCTCTTCACCCTGGAGCGCGAGCAGTTGCTCGCCCTCGACCGGATGGGCCAGACCTCCACGGACAATCTCCTGGCGGCCATCGAGACCGCCCGTACCCGGCCGCTCTCCCGGGTCTTCTGCGCCTTGGGCGTACGGGGCACGGGACGCTCCATGTCACGCCGGATCGCCCGGTATTTCGCCACGATGGACCGGATCGTCGCCGCCGACGTCGAGACGCTCCAGCGGGTGGACGGCATCGGCAAGGAGAAGGCCGCAGCGGTGGTTGCCGAGCTGGCGGAGCTCGCTCCGCTGATCGACAAGCTCGTCACGGCCGGGGTGTCGATGACCGAGCCGGGCGCCACCCCGCCCCCGGAGCCCGGGACGGAGGAGGAAGCGGCGGCAGGGGCAGGCGCGGAGGCCGTCGGTGACGCCGGCACCGGCTCCACGCTGCCGCTGGCAGGGATGACCGTGGTGGTGACGGGCGCGATGTCCGGAGCGCTGGAGAAGCTGTCGCGCAACCAGATGAACGAGCTGATCGAGCGAGCGGGCGGCAAGTCGTCCTCCAGCGTCTCCAAGCGCACGAGCCTGCTGGTCGCCGGGGACAAGGCCGGATCCAAGCGCACCAAGGCGGAGGACCTGGGGGTCCGGATCGCGGTGCCGGAGGAGTTCGCGGAGCTGGTCGGCGCGTTCCTGGCGGCGAGGGAGGACGCCTGAGCCGTTGACGGCCGCACAGGGCGTGTCGGCGCGCCTGTGAATCAGCGAGGAAGTGGCGTTCCACCACCCCGTATTGCATAGTGAGGGCTCGGTCGTGCCTCACTATCAGTGGGCCGACGGGTGCGTGGGCGGCGGAGACGGCCGACCGGGGGTGAGGGACGATGCGTTCTGTGCACGACGGACAGCGACCGGCTCGCGCCGTCTCCCCGTGGTCCGGACCCGCCCGGAACGTTCCGGCCCTGAGTGCCGCTGTCCTCTCCGCGCCCCATCGTGAGCCTGCTCCGACTCCTGCTCCGGCCGTCCCGATCACTTCCGCAACCGGCGAGCGGCGAGGGCCGTTCCGCCCGGGGGCGGGCCCATGGGGGAAGGGCCCCGGACCGCTTCGTGACGGAAGCGGTGCCGGGGCGTTCGGGGCGGGACGTTCCCGGGATTCCCGAGGCGATCTCCGGACGCGTCACCAGCACGAGCGACGGCCTCAGTACGGTGCGGGAAACGGCGCCCCGG
The DNA here is from genome assembly GCF_000261345.2 of Streptomyces globisporus C-1027. Lineage (NCBI taxonomy): Bacteria > Bacillati > Actinomycetota > Actinomycetes > Kitasatosporales > Streptomycetaceae > Streptomyces > Streptomyces globisporus. Next base: position 6,736,693 of record NZ_CP013738.1, read on the forward strand.
TCGCGCGGGGACTGGCCCTGGACCTCGGCAGCTCCCGCACCCGGGCCTGGGTGCCCGGCCGGGGGCTGCTCCTCGACCCGTTGCCCGGCTCCGGCCCCGACGGGGGTGCCGAGCGACCGGTCCGGCGCGGGCGCATCGTCGACCCCGAGTCCTGCGGCCGGCTGCTCGGCCGGATCGCCGACGCGGCCCTGGGGCCCGACCGCAGCGACAGCGTGATCGTGCTCAGCCACCCCGTGCTCGCCGGCGCCGAACACCGCACCGCCGCGCGCGCCCTGCTCGCCGGTCTCGGGACGACGCGCGTCCTGGTCCTCAGCAGCGCCCGGGCAGCCGCCGCGTATGCGGGACCGAGGGAGACGGGCCCCCTTCTCGTCGTCGACATGGGAGCCGAACTGACCGAGGTCACGCTCCTCGTGGGCGGCCTGGTCGCCGACGCCCGGCAGGCCGAGAGCGGACTCGACGACCTCGACGGCCTCGATCCGGCGATGCTCCCGACTGTCCTCGGCCGCACGGTGCTCGACATGATCACGTCCATGTGGCGGCACGACCGGCACGGCGCGATCCGGGGAGCCCTGCGCAAGGGGCCCGTGCTCGCGGGCGGCGGCGCGCTGCGGTCCGACGTCACCGATCACCTCGCCCGCTGCCTCGGCACCCGGGTGCGGCTGGCCGACGACCCGTCGACCACGGTCGTCCGGGGCGCCGGACAGATCCTCAGCTCCGTGCTCCGCCACCGGCCGACGCCGCCCGAGCGATCCGGCCACCCGAGGTGACGCCGTACCGGGGACGGCCCCGGGTGCGGTGTGTGGTGGCCGCGCTGCTCCTCGCCGTGCTCACCCTGGTCGGCGGTACGGCCACGGCGAACGGGGCGGCACCCGCCGCTCTGGCCACCCGAAGCCTCCCGCCCGCCGTCGCGGTCGCCACCGCTCCGCCGCCCGCCGCACCCCAGATCCACCGGACCGCGCATCGAGTGGGGTACGACAGCGCACCGGCGTCCCGGCACCGCACCTGCTTTGGCGGCGCACTCGACTCCCGGCACCAGGCCGGTCACGACGTCCGGCACCAGGCCGGTCACGGCATCGCACACGACGTCCGGCACCAGGCCGGTCACGGCACCGAGCACGACGTCCGGCATCTCGTGGCGCAGGCCACGCACGAGCAGCCCACGGCGGCGGCCGATCCGGCGCAGGCTCCCCGGGCGGGCACCGGCCGGGCGTATCTGCTCCTCCACGCGCCACCGCCTCCGCACGACGCGCTGACCCCCGCTCCGCCGGGGACGGCCGAGCCGCGCGGCGGCGTCCAGTACGTCGCCGCGGACTCCTTCGACGCACCGGGCAGCCGCCGGGGCGCGCTTCCCGGCGTCCGGGGACCTCCGGGCAGGACCACCGGTCCCACGACCGGTCATCCGCCGTCCTGTTCTGCCGTTCCGGCGTCGCGTCCTCGCTGAGGTGAGGGCGCTCGACGCCCCACCGGAGGATTTCCATGACTCGCGCCACCGCGGTGCGGGCGGTTCTGGCTGTCGCCGTGCTGCTCGCCTCCGTCTTCATCACCCTGACCATGTCGCCCAGACTCGGCCTCGATCTCCAGGGCGGCACCCGTATCGTGCTCCAGGCCCGGGACACCGCCACCGTCGAGGCGGACCGGGAGACCACCGACCGCACCCTGGAGGTGCTGCGGCAGCGGATCGACTCGCTGGGCGTCTCCGAACCGACGCTGACCCGTTCCGGCGAGGACCGGATCATCGTCGAACTGCCCGACGTACAGGATCCGCGCCAGGCCGCCGAGGTGATCGGCAGGACCGCCCAACTCACCTTCCACGCGGTGGAGGGCGAGGGGACGGACCAACCGGGGAAGAAGACCCCGGCTCCCGAATCCACCACCGCCCCCGACTCCACCCCCGAGCCCGCCCCCGACTCCACCACCGACCCCGACCCTGGTCCGGACTCGAACCGGCTGACGCTCCCTGACGAGCAGGGCCGTCTCCTCGCCCTCGGCGAACCCCGGCTCTCCGGCGCGGGCGTCGAGGACGCCACCGCCGCGTTCGACTCGCAGGGGGGAGCGGGCTGGACCGTCTCGCTGGAGTTCCGCAAGGGCGCCGGGCAGGACTGGAAGAAGCTCACCGGCGAGGCCGCCTGCCACCCCGCCGGGGACGACCGGCGGAGGGTCGCCATCGTCCTCGACGAGAAGGTCATCTCCTCGCCGCAGGTCGACCCCTCGGTCGGCTGCCGGGCCGGACTGCCGTCCGGGGCCACCCAGATCACCGGATCGTTCAGCGCGGACGAGGCGCGTGACCTGGCGCTGCTCATCAAGGGCGGGGCCCTGCCCGTGCCCGTCGAGATCGTCGAGCAGCGGACCGTCGGCCCGACGCTCGGCGCGGCGGCCATCGAAGCGAGCGCGCAGGCCGCCCTCATCGGAGCCGCCGCCACCGCGCTCTTCATCACCGTCGTCTACCGCCTCTTCGGCGCGCTGGCCGCCGTGGCGCTCGGTGCGTACGGAGTGATCTCGTACGCCGCGCTCGTCGCCCTCGGCGTCACCCTGACCCTTCCCGGGCTCGCCGGGTTCGTCCTCGCGATCGGGATGGCGGTCGACGCCAACGTCCTGGTCTTCGAACGGGCCAGGGAGGAATGCGCCGACCGGCCGGCACGCTCCCTGCGCTCCGCGCTGACCACCGGGTTCCGGAAGGCGTGGAGCGCGGTCGCCGACTCCAACGCGACCACGCTGATCGCGGCCGGACTGCTCTTCTTCCTGGGCTCGGGCCCGGTCAAGGGCTTCGGCGTCACGCTCGCCATCGGGGTCGTCGCCTCGATGTTCTCCGCCCTGGTCATCGCCCGCGCGCTCACCGAGATCGCGGCGAACTCCCGCTTCGTCAGCGACTACCGGGGCGTCAACGGCATCGGGCGACCCGGGGCCGTACGCACATGGCTGGTCCGCAGGGACCCGAAGCTCCTCCGGAGGTCGGCCCGATGGCTCGTCGTCTCGGCGGCGCTGGTCGTCGTCGCGGTGGCCGGGATCGTGGTGCGCGGGGTCGATCTGGGCGTCGAGTTCACCGGGGGCCGGCTGGTCGAGTACTCCACCAGCCGCCCGGTCGACGTCGAGACGGCCCGGGACAGCATCGCCGCCGCCGGGTTCGGGGACGCCGAGGTCACCACGGCGGGCGACGGCGACCTGTCCGTCCGCACGGGGAAGCTCGACAACGACGGCGAACACGCCCTGCGCGCCGCCCTCGCCGAGGAGGGCGGTGAGACGACGAAGGTACGGGACGAGCTGATCGGCCCGAGCCTCGGCGACGAACTGCGCCGCAACGCGCTGATCGCCCTGGGCGTCGCGGTGGCCGTGCAGTTGGCCTACCTGGCGGTCCGGTTCCGCTGGACGTTCGCGGTGGCGTCCGTCGTGGCGATGGTGCACGACGTGATCCTGGTGGTGGGGGCCTTCGCCTGGCTGGGGCGGCCGGTGGACGGCATTTTCCTGGCCGCCCTGCTCACCGTGATCGGCTACTCGGTCAACGACTCGGTGGTGGTCTTCGACCGGGTCCGGGAGCTGTGGGGGGCGAACCGGCGGACCCCGCTGGACACCATCGCCCGCCGGGCCGTCCTGCAGACCGTCCCCCGTACGGTGAACACCGGCATGGGCGCCCTGTTCATCCTGGCCGCCCTCGCGGTGCTGGGTGGCGATTCGCTGGCTGACTTCGCGCTCGCCCTCCTCATCGGCATCGTCGTCGGCACCTGGTCCTCGGTGTTCACCGCCGTACCCGGGGCCCTCGCCCTGGAGCGCAGCGCCAAGGCCCCGCCGCCGCCCGCACCGGGGAAGGGGAAGGGCACACCGCGCGGAAAGGCCCGTGCGGCACGCCGCGACCCGCTCGACAACGGAGCCCGCGTCTAGGGAGAGGGAGGGGAGCGGGAAGGGGCCGGGTCAGGACGGGACGCGGGCGTGCAGATAGGCGGCGGTCTCCCGGTCCGCCGGGAGGAACGTCTCGATGGCCAGCTCGGCCACCGTCACGTCCATCGGCGTGTTGAACGTCGCGATCGACGACACGAACGACAGGACCCGGCCCCCGTGTTCGAGCAGCATCGGCAGCGCGAACGCGGCGGCCCGGTCCCGCTCCCGCCCCGCCCCGTCCGCCCGGTCGGCGGCGGGGACCGCACCGCCCGTTCCCTCGGCGGTGCGGTCCGTGCCGTCGGCCCGGGCGGGGGGCGGATAGGCGGCCACCTCGTCGTACAGCTCGCGCAGGGCCGGTGAGCGTACGAGGGCGATCTGACGGTCCATCTGCGCCAGCAGGTCCGCCCGCCACTCGGGGAGGTTCAGGATGCGCGGGGCGAGCCCCTCCGGGTGGAGGGTGAGCCGCATGGCGTTCAGCGGCGGGGTCAGCAGCTTCTCCGGTACGCCTTCCAGCAGCAGCGCGACCCCGCGGTTGGCCGCCACCACCCCGTAGGTGCCGTCCACCACGAGGGCCGGATACGGCTCGTACGCCGCGAGCAGGCGCTCCAGGCTCTCGCGGAGGGAGGCCATCGCGGGGTCGTCGAGGGACGTCTGCGGGTAGCGGGGCGCGTAACCGGCGATCACGAGGAGGGCGTTGCGTTCCCGGACCGGGATGTCCAGCTGTTCGGCCAGCCGCAGGACCATGTCCTCGCTGGGCCGGGAGCGGCCCGTCTCGATGAACGAGATGTGGCGGGCCGAGGAGTCCGCGCGCAGGGCCAGCTCCAACTGGCTGATGCGCCGCTGTTCCCGCCAGTCCCGCAGCAGCGGTCCCACTTCCGTGTCGGGCAAGACAGTCGTCATGCTCAGACCGTAACGTCACCGGCGGGCCGGTCACGGTGCCGGTACGGGCCGCCCGGCCTTCGTGACGCCTACGCCGATCCACCGAGACCCACGGGAGCCGTCCCATGAGCGCCGAACCGCTGTCGCCGTCCGAGACCGAGATCCGGCTGGATAGCCTGCCCGGCTGGGCGCTGGAAGGGGACCGGATCACCCGGACCTTCCGGCTGCCCTCCCACTTCGCCGCCGCCGCGCTGACGGTCCACATCGCGCAGATCCAGGACGAGCTGAACCACCACTCCGATCTGACGCTCGGCTACAACACGGTGGCCCTCGCCGTCCACACCCACTCCGCGGGCGGCGCCATCACCGAGAAGGACCTGACGCTCGCCGCCCGGGTGGCGGCCGCCGCCCCGGCCCACGGAGCCGAATAGCCACCGGCCCACGGAGCGGAACAGCCACCGGCCCCACGGGGCCGAACAGCCACCGCCCACAGAGTCGAACAGCCACCGGTCCCCGGAGCCCAACAGCCACCGGTTCGCGGAGCCCAACAGCCGCCGGTCGGCGGAACGGCCCACCCGCCCCTTCCCGCTCAGGCCACCGTGCCGAACCGCGGGTGCGCGCCGAGCCACCGCGCGTAGCTCGGGCTGCGCGACACCGCCTCCGCGTACGCCTCGCGGGTCGCCCCCGCCACCGTCCCCGCCGCCGCGTCGGCGGCGGGGGAGTGCGGATGCCAGCCCACCAGATGACGCCAGCTGAGCGGGGCGCCCGCCAGCGGTCGGGTCACCACGCCCGGCGCCGGCGGGAACGTCGCCCGGCACAGCCCGATCGCCCGCCCCACCTGCACCAGATGGACGACGGACGAGGTGTCCGTCTCGAAAACCGACACCGGGGTGAAGCCCGACCGCGCGCAGGCCGCGGTGAAGCAGTCCGCGAAGCAGCCGTCGCCCGGCACATCCGCCCAGCTCTCGTCCGCGAGGGCGGCCAGATCCAATTCCGCTTCAGCGGTCAGGGGGTGGTTCTCCGGCAGCATCACGAAGACCGGGTCCACCCCGACGACCTCCCAGACCAGCCGGTCCGCCAGCGGCGGCGGGCTCTCGCCGCACGTCCCGATCAGCGCGAAGTCCAGCCGCCCGTCGACCACCAGCGAGGCGATCTCGTCGACCGACCACGAGGTGTACGTCGACACCGCCGCCGACGGGTGCGCGGCCGCCATCCGGTCCACCAGACCGCCGAGCAGCGGACCGTGCGTGCCGCCCAGCCGGAACCGGTCCAGCGCCCCCCGGGCATTGGCGAACCGCACGGCCTCGGCCTGCAGTTCACTGACCGCGGGCAGCACCACCCGGGCCCGCTCCAGCACCAGTTCGCCGAGCGGCGTGGCACGGGCTCCGGTGTGGTCGCGGTCGAAGAGAGCGCCGCCGAGGGCCTTCTCGATCCGCCGCAGCTGAGCGCTGAGAGCGGGCTGGGCGAGCCCCAGCGTGGCGGCGGCCTTGGTGAGGCTGCCCGTGTCGGCTATCGCACGGACCGTTCGCAGATGGCGCAACTCCAGCTCCATAAGGGCAAGTTATGGCCCCCAAGGCACCCCGGCAATACACGTGCTCCGCCTACCGTTCGGTCGGTGTACACGGCCCGTACGCCGCCGGGCCCGAGCGGCCCGGCGCGACGTTCCGTTTCAGCCGTGCCAGGCCCCGTCACCGGCACGTACCGCACCGGCCTGCCCGCCGCCCGGCCCAGCTGCTCCAGGACGACCCGGCGCACCCCTGGACCGTCGCCTCGCTCGCCGCCCGCGCGGGGGTGTCCCGGGCCGGCCTGGCCCGCCGGTTCGCCGAACTGGTCGGGGAGCCGCCGATGGCGTGCCTCACCGGCTGGCGGCTCGCCGTCGCGGCCGACCTGCTGCGCGAGAGCGATGCCACGGTGGAGGCCGTGGCCCGGAAGGTCGGCTACAGCGCCCCCTTCGCCTTCAGCGCCGCGTTCAAGCGGGTGAGGGGGGTGGGCCCGCAGGAGTACCTCGGCGGTACGCCGGGGGACCCGCTGGGCACGCCGGGGGACTCCCTCGGTCCGCCGTAGGACCCCCTCGATTTGCCGGATCGGCAACGAACCTTGCCGCACGACCGGCCCGTGAGGAGGCTGGCCCCATGAGCAGCCACGCCGGTCACGGCCACCACGACACGCACACCGCCGACATCGACTGGGACGTCCTGGGTCCCCTGTTGGAGCAGGAAGCCGAACTCAACGGTACGCAGTACGAGGAGGCGGCCCGCTGGATCGCCGCCCTGCCCACCGCGCCCGAGGTCCGCCGGGTCCTCGACATCGGCAGCGGCCCCGGGGTCGTCTCCTGTCTGCTGGCGGAGGTCTTTCCGGAGGCCGAGGTGGTGGCCGTCGACGCCACGCCCGCGCTCCTGGAACGCGCGAGCAACCGTGCGCGCCGCCTCGGGGTGATCGACCGCTTCCGGACTCTTGAGGCCGAACTCCCCGCAGACGTCGACCGGTTGGGCGAGGCCGATCTGATCTGGGCGGGCAACTCCCTGCATCACCTGGGCGACCAGCGCGCGGCGCTGGCGGGCTTCGCCGGGCTCCTGCGGGCCGGCGGAACGGTCGCGCTCGTCGAAGGCGGCCTGCCCACCCGGCGGTTGCCCCGCGACATCGGTATCGGAGAGCCCGGGCTGGAGGCCCGCATGGGCGCGGCCGCCGCTACCCGATTCGAGCACATGCGGTCCGAACTCCCGGGCGCGAAGCGGGAGACCGAGGACTGGGCCGCGCTCTTCACCGCGGTCGGCCTCGCCCCGCAGGGCACCCGCAGCTTCCTCCTCGACCTGCCTGCTCCCGTCTCCCGCCCGGTCCGCGACCACGTCGTCGCGAGCATCACCCGGGAGCGCGAGGTGCTCGGCGACCTGCTGACGGCCGAGGACAGCGCCGTACTGGACCGGCTGCTGGACCCCGAGGACCCCGAAGGGCTTCACCACCGCCCCGACGTCCACCTGCTCGCCGCCCGCACGGTGCACCTCGGCCGCCGCGGCTGAGCGGGCGACCTGGCCCCGGGCCGCTCAGCCGGACCTACGCCACTGGCTTCCCCCGACCTACGCCACCGGCTCCAACTGCCACCACTGGAAGGGGGAGTCGGTGTCCTCCCACTGCTGAACCGTGCCCCCGGCCTCGGTGGAACCGTCCGCGACCTCCATGACGAGCCCGCTGATGAAACTCACCAGTGTCACCGTCCCGGGAGTCTCCGGATGCTGTTCGATCAGCCACTCCTGGGCGCCGAAGTTGTTGGCCTTCCACTGCTGGATCCGGGTGCCGTTCGACGTGTCGGCGTTCGCCACGTCCAGCCGCTTACCGCTGTGCTCGTTGACCAGGTGGAAGAGGGCCGCGCCCTCGTGCACCGGGGACAGCCGCCACACCTGCGCGGCCGTCCCGTCGTCCGCGCCCTGCTGGACCCGGGCCCCGCTGCCCTTCGCCGCGCTGTACACCTCCAGCACCAGCTTGCTGCCGACGTTGCGCAGGCGGTACGGGCCCGCCTCGACGACGGGCGCGAGTTCGCCGCTCATGTTTCCAGTCTCCCCGATGGATGCGTGATGCGGGCTGCCGCCCGTCCGGGTGCCGACGACGGCGCCCCTACCATGATCGCGGTGGGGGCGCCGTCGTCGGCCGGGCGCGCTCAGGCGCCGGCGTTGAACTCCGCCGGGTCCGGGCCGAGGCGCTTGCCCTCGTCCAGGGCCGCGAAGGCGGCGAGGTCGTCGGCGTCCAGTTCGAAGTCGAACACGTCCAGGTTCTCCCTGATCCGCGACGGGGTCACGGACTTCGGGATCACGATGTTGCCGGTCTGCAGATGCCAGCGCAGCACCACCTGGGCGGGGGTGCGGCCGTGCTTCTGGGAGACGGCGACGACCGTCGGCACCTCCAGCAGGCCCTTGCCCTGGCCCAGCGGCGACCAGGCCTCGGTGGCGATGCCGTGTTCGGCGTGGAAGGCCCGGGCCTCGGCCTGCTGGAGCTGCGGGTGCAGCTCGATCTGGTTGACGGCGGGGACCACGGAGGTCTCGGCGAGCAGCCGCTTCAGGTGCTCGGGGTGGAAGTTCGACACGCCGATGGCCTTCGCGCGGCCGTCCGCGAGGATCTTCTCGAACGCCTTGTACGTGTCGGTGTACGCGTCCTTCGCCGGGACCGGCCAGTGGATCAGATACAGGTCGACGTAGTCCAGGCCGAGCTTGTCGAGCGAGGCGTCGAAGGCGCGCAGCGTGCTGTCGTGGCCCTGCTCGCTGTTCCACAGCTTCGTGGTGACGAAGAGCTCGTCACGCGCGACACCGGAGGCGGCGATGGCCTTGCCGGTGCCCTTCTCGTTCTCGTAGATCGCGGCGGTGTCGATGCTCCGGTACCCGGTCTCGATGGCCGTGGCCACCGCCTTCTCCGCCTCGTCGTCCGGCACCTGCCAGACGCCGAAACCGAGCTGCGGCATGTCAAGGCCGTTGTTGAGGGTGAGGGAGGGGACCTTGCTCACGAGCGGTCGATCCTAACGTCGTCGGTTGATAACTCCCCACGACAACGACCGGGCGGGTCCAGGCATTCCCGTTGTCGCCGGTCAGTGGTAGAGCGCGTCGACCTCGACCGCGTACGCCGTCTCGATCGCCTTCCGCTTCAGCTTCAGCGAAGGCGTCAGCAGCCCGAGGTCCTCGGTGAAGGGATGGGCCAGGATCCGGAACGTACGGATGGACTCGGCCTGGGACACGGCCGTGTTGGCGGCCACCACCGCCCGGCGGACCTCCATCTCCAGGTCCGGGTCCCGCACCAGCTCGGCCGGGCCGAGTGGGGAGCGGCCCTGCATCGACAGCCAGTGGTCCACGGACTCCTGGTCCACGGTGACGAGCGCCGCGATGTACGGGCGGTCGTTGCCGACGACGATGCACTGCGCCACCAGCGGATGCGCCCGTACGCGCTCCTCCAGACCGGCCGGGGAGACGCTCTTGCCGCCGGACGTCACCAGGATCTCCTTCTTCCGTCCGGTGATCGTCAGATAGCCGTCCTCGTCCAGCGCACCGAGATCCCCGGTCGCCAGCCAGCCGTCCTGGAGCACCGCCCGGGTGGCCTCGGGGTTGCCGAGGTAGCCGGAGAACACGTTCGGCCCGTGCACCCACACCTCGCCGTCGTCCGCGATGTGCACCGACGTCCCCGGAATCGGCTGCCCGACCGTCCCGTACCGGGTGCGCTCGGGCGGGTTCGCCGTCGCCGCCGCGGTCGACTCGGTCAGCCCGTACCCCTCGAAGACCGTCACCCCGGCGCCCGCGAAGAACAGCCCGAGCCGGCGGTCCATGCCGGAGCCGCCCGACATCGCGTGCCGCACCCGGCCGCCCATCGCGTCGCGGACCTTCTTGTACACGACCTTGTCGAAGAACTGGTGCTGCATCCGCAGCCCGGCCGACGGGCCGGGACCGTCCCCGAACGCCTTGAGCTCCATGGCCTCGGCGTACTTCACCGCGATGTCGACGGCCTTGTCGAACGGCCCCGACCTGCCCTCCGTCTCGGCCTTGCGCCGGGCCCCGTTGAACACCTTCTCGAAGATGTACGGAACCGCCAGGATGAACGTCGGCCGGAACGACATCAGATCCGGCATCAGCGCGTTCGCGGACGGCTCCGGCTGATGGCCGAGCTTGACCCGGCCACGGATCGCGGCGATCTCCACCATCCGCCCGAAGACATGGGCCAGCGGCAGGAAGAGGAGGGTGGCCGCCTCGTCGCCCGGCTTGGAGTGGAACACCGGCTCCCAGCGGCCCACCATCGTGTCGCTCTCGAACATGAAGCTCGCGTGGGTGATCACGCATCCCTTGGGGCGGCCCGTCGTTCCCGAGGTGTAGATGACGGTCGCCACGGAGTCGGGCGTCACCGCGCGCCGGTGCCGCTGCACCACCTCGTCGTCGATGTCCACGCCTGCCCCGAGCAGCTCGTCCACCGCCCCGGCGTCCAGCTGCCACAGCCGCTTCAGATGCGGCAGCCGGTCGATCACCGAGCCGACCGTCATCGCGTGGTCCTCGTGCTCGACCATCACCGCCACCGCCTCGGCGTCGTGCAGCATCCACAGGACCTGCTCGGCGGAGGAGGTCGGGTAGATCGGCACCGACTGGGCCCCGACGGTCCAGAGCGCGAAGTCGAAGAGCGTCCACTCGTACCGCGTACGGGACATCAGCGCGACCCGGTCGCCGAACCGCACGCCGTGCGCGATCAGCCCCTTGGCCAGGGCCAGCACAGCATCGCGGAACTCCCCGGAGGTCACATCGCGCCACTGGCCCCCGGCGTCCTTGCGGCCGAGCGCGACGTGGTGCGGATCATCCTCCGCGTGGTCGAAGACCACATCGGCCAGACCGCCGACCTGAGGCGGCGCCGCCATGGGTGGGACAGTGAATTCGCGCAATGACATGCTCCTCGTGGCGCTCCGCACAGCGCCGCGACGCTACCCCAAGCGGGGGCCCGGCGGGAGAGGTCCGGAACCTCCGCACACCAGGACAAGCCCCCAGGTCAACCGTCGAAATCCGGCCAGATGGGCAAGGCTCGGGCGCACGGGGGCCCAGTTCTGCCGGAGGGGTAAGCGGCTCGCGCCGGAATCTCCACCGAATCCGACCCCCGCGAGCACCGGGGCCGATGCAGGCCCGCGGAGCGGCCGGGGGCCTGGCCGCGCCGGGCTGGGCCGGGCTGCGTCACCGCCGGCCCCGCCACGGCAGCCACCAGCGGTCCGGCGACCCGCTACGGTCCGTCCGCGCCGCTACGGCACCTCCGCACCGCCCGTACCGCGGTGCAGCCGGTCGCCGCCCGCCAGGATCGCCGAGGCCAGCGCGTCGGCCGCCTCCTGGGCCGCGCCCCGCCGGTCCCCGTGCAGCAGGACGAAGTCGACCCCGCCGAGCTCCGGCAGCCCCGCCCTGGCCGGAACCGGCACCAGACCCGGCGGGATCATCCCACGGGAGTGCGCCATCACCCCCAGGCCCGCCCGCGCCGCCGCGACCAGGCCGCTCAGGCTCGTACTCGTACAGGCGATCCGCCAGGCCCGCCCGTGCTCCTCCAGCACCTCCAGGGCGCGGGCCCGCGTGATGGCCGGCGGCGGAAAGACGACCAGCGGTACGGGGCGCTCCGGATCGATGCGCAGCTGCGGCGCGCCGATCCAGTCCAGGGCGTCCTGCCACATCAGTTCTCCGTGGGTGTCCCCGGTCCGCCGCTTGGCCAGCACCAGGTCCAGCCGGCCCGCTGCGAGCTGCCGGTGCAGCGTCCCCGACAGCTCCACGGTGAGCTGGAGCTCGACCTCGGGGTGGTCGCGGCGGAAGGACTCCAGGATCTCGGGGAGCCGGGTCAGCACGAAGTCCTCGGAGGCCCCGAACCGCAGCCGCCCGCGCAGCCGGGTGCCCGCGAAGAACGCCGCGGCCCGCTCGTGGGCCGACAGGATCGACCCCGCGAAGCCGAGCATCGCCTCTCCGTCGTCCGTGAGGTCGACGCGATGGGTGTCCCGGGCGAACAACTGCCGCCCGGTCGCCTCCTCCAGCCGGCGTACATGCTGGCTGACCGTGGACTGACGGATCCCGAGTCTGCGCGCCGCCTGCGTGAAGCTCAGCGTCTGGGCGACGGCGAGGAAGGTCCGCAGCTGGGCGGGGTCGTACGTGGCGTCCGTCCGGTGCACGATCATCCGGTCCGCGCTCGCCCTGTCCGCGTTGTCCATGGCTGCACGTTATCGGGAAGTGTGATGACAGTCAGAGCGGTGTGCGGGATTCCCGATGGTGCCGTACGGGAGCAGGATGGACGCCGAAACGGATCCCCGACCGCCGGAGCGCCCCCGCACATGTCCCGCCGTATCCCGCGTCTGCCGTCCTGGCTGCCGTTCGACGCCTACCTCCTGGCGCTGGCCGCCACCGTGGCCCTCGCGGCACTGCTGCCCGCCCGCGGCACCGCCGCCGACGTGGCGGGCGGGGCCTCCACCGGCGCCGTCGCCCTGCTGTTCTTCCTCTACGGGGCGCGGCTCTCCACCGCCGAGGCGCTCGACGGGCTCAAGCACTGGCGCCTCCACCTCACCGTCCTGGCCTGCACCTTCGTCGTCTTCCCGCTGCTGGGGCTGGCGAGCGGCGGGCTGGTGCCGTACGTGCTGACGCCCGAGCTCCAGGCGGGCTTCCTCTTCCTGTGCCTGGTCCCGTCCACGATCCAGTCCTCCATCGCCTTCACCTCGATCGCCCGGGGCAACGTGCCCGCCGCGATCTGCGCCGGGTCCTTCTCCAGCCTCGCCGGGATCCTGGTGACCCCGCTGCTCGCCGCCCTGCTCCTCGGATCCACCGGGGGCGGGTTCTCCGTGGACTCCCTGCTGAAGATCGTGTTCCAGCTGCTCGTCCCGTTCCTGGCCGGACAGCTCCTGCGCCGCTGGGTCGGCGGTTTCCTCACCCGGCACAAGAAGGTGCTCGGCCTGGTCGACCGGGGGTCGATCCTGCTCGTCGTCTACACCGCGTTCAGCGAGGGGATGGTCGCCGGTGTCTGGCACCAGGTCACCCCCGCCCGGCTCGGCGCGCTGCTCGCCGCCGAGGCGGTCCTGCTGGCGCTGATGCTCACCCTGAGCTGGTACGGGGCACGGAAGCTCGGGTTCGGCCGGGCGGACCGGATCGCCATCCAGTTCGCCGGGTCGAAGAAGAGCCTGGCGGCCGGGCTGCCGATGGCGAGCGTGATCTTCGGGGCGCACACGAGCCTGGCCGTGCTGCCGCTCATGCTGTTCCACCAGATGCAGCTGATGGTCTGCGCGGTGATCGCCAAGCGCCGTGCGCGTGACCCCGAGGAGCCGCCGGCCCGGGACGACTCGGCAGGGGCCGCCGCCTCCGGCCCCCTGTCCGACCCGGCCGTTACGGTTGGCCGGTAGCGGGTAGCCCAGGTGGAGCCACAGCGAGGACGTGTCATGAGTGACCAGGGTGGGACGCCTGCCGACGACTTTCCGCACGGGGCGGGCAACCCGGCCCGCGGCGCTCTGCGCGCGGCGGGCTACACCCGCCTCGCCCAGCTCACCACCGTGACCGCTGCCGAGGTGCTCGCCCTCCACGGGGTCGGCCCGAAGGCGATCCGGGTGCTCCGCGAGGCGCTGGCCGCCGAGGGCCTGGCCTTCGCGGGGGAGTGAGCGAGGGACCCGTACGACGCCCCGCGTGCGAGCGGCCTTGGGCTCAGCCCCGCGGGGCCGCCGCCTCCAGCGCGATCCGGTGCTCACCGGCGTACACGTTCATCGAGGGGCCGCGCAGGAAGCCGACCAGCGTCAGTCCGCTCTCCGCCGCCAGGTCCACGGCGAGCGACGACGGTGCGGAGACCGCCGCGAGCACCGGGATGCCCGCCATCACGGCCTTCTGCGCCAGCTCGAACGAGGCCCGCCCCGACACCAGCAGCACCGCCCGGGACAGGGGCAGCCGCCCGTCCGTCAGCGCCCGGCCCACCAGCTTGTCGACCGCGTTGTGCCGGCCGACGTCCTCCCGTACGTCCAGCAGCTCGCCCTCCTCGGAGAACAGGGCCGCGGCGTGCAGGCCGCCTGTCCGGTCGAACACCCGCTGCGAGGCCCGCAGCCGGTCCGGGAGCGCGGACAGCAGCTCGGGCGTGATCCGCACCGGCGGAGCGTCGGCCACCGGGTGCCGGGTCGTGGTACGCACCGCGTCCAGGCTGGCCTTGCCGCACAGGCCGCACGAGGAGGTCGTGTAGACGTTGCGCTCCAGCGTGATGTCGGGGACCTCGACCCCGGGCGCGAGCTTCACGTCCACCACGTTGTAGGTGTTCACGCCGTCCGCCGTCGCCCCGGCGCAGTAGACGATCGACTGGACCTCGTCCCCCTCGGCTATCACCCCCTCGCTGACCAGGAAGCCCGCGGCCAGCGCGAAGTCGTCGCCCGGCGTCCGCATGGTGATGGCCAGCGGCTTGCCGTTCAGCCGGATCTCCAGGGGCTCCTCCGCCACCAGTGTGTCCGGCCGGGAGGAGACGGCACCGTCCCGGATACGGAGGGTGCGGCGGCGTTCGGTGACCCGTCCCATAAAACTGAACCCGATTCTGTCCGTGTGCGGCTGTTCGTTTCCCCCGGGTCATTGTCCGGCACGCGCACCGGCGTGTCGCAGCGAGCTGTTCAGCACGCTGACCAGGCTGTTGTCAATGCTCCAACGTGTGGGCCCGATTCCTGTGGGATCACGTGCCCTCGTACCCGGCGGTAGCGACCAAGACTGTGTTTGTTTCCTGCCCCCACCCGACGATGGGAACCCGTATGACCGGCTCACGTGTCGTGGCGCTCGGCCACTACCAGCCCGCCAAGGTGCTCACCAACGACGATCTCGCGGCGATGGTCGACACCAGCGACGAGTGGATCACCAGCCGGGTCGGCATCAAGACCCGTCACGTGGGTGGACCCGACGAGCCGGTGGACGAGATGGCCGCGCACGCGGGAGCCAAGGCGCTGGCCACGGCCGGTCTCGGGGCCTCGGACATCGATCTGGTCCTCGTGGCCACCTCCACCGCCATGGACCGGTCCCCGAGCATGGCGGCCCGGGTCGCGGCCCGGCTCGGCATGGGCTCGCCCGCCGTCATGGACATCAACGTCGTCTGCTCCGGCTTCACGCACGCGCTGGCCACCGCCGACCACGCGATCCGGGCCGGTGCGGCGACCCGGGCGCTGGTCATCGGCGCCGACAAGATGGCCGACATCGCGGACTGGACCGACCGCTCCACCTGCGTCCTGCTCGGCGACGGCGCGGGCGCCGCGGTCGTCACCGCCGACCCGTCCGCCGACGACGCCCCGGGCGGGCCCGGCATCGGACCGGTGCTGTGGGGTTCCGTACCGGAGATGGGCAACGCCGTCCGGATCGAGGGGACGCCGCCGCGCTTCGCGCAGGAGGGGCAGTCCGTCTACCGCTGGGCCACCACCCAGCTCCCCCCGATCGCCCGCCGGGTCTGCGAGAAGGCGGGCATCGCCCCGGAGGACCTGGGAGCGGTCGTCCTGCACCAGGCCAACCTGCGGATCATCGAGCCGGTCGCCCGCAAGATCGGCGCGGTCAACGCCGTCATCGCCCGGGACGTCGTGGACTCCGGCAACACCTCCGCCGCCTCCATCCCGATGGCCCTGTCCAAGCTGGTCGAGCGCGGCGAGATCGTCTCCGGCGCGCCCGTCCTGCTCTTCGGATTCGGCGGCAACCTCTCCTACGCGGGCCAGGTCATCCGCTGCCCCTGACCACCCTCCGGGGATCTCCGTGACCCCTTCCCGCCGGTCTCCGTGACACCTCCCTGCCGGGTCCCGTGACACCTCCCTGCCGACCTTTGTCCTGAGTGTGGAAAAAGTTGGGGCGGATTCCTGCGCAACTTCTTCCCACTCCGGGAAAGCGCTGCTACGTTCCCCTCGAAAGCCCGACGGACTGGCCGATGTGGCGGGGAGGGACGCGTGAGACGTATGACGGCACGACCCGCGAACGCGCATCAGGCGCGGCTGCTCCGGCTGTTGCGCGACGGGGGTCCCAACTCCCGCGCACAGCTGGGCGATCAGGTCGATCTGTCGCGCTCGAAGCTCGCCGTCGAGGTGGACCGGCTCCTGGAGACCGGTCTGGTGGTGGCCGACGGACTCGCCGCATCGCGCGGCGGGCGCCGCTCGCACAACATCCGGCTCGCCCCCGAACTGCGCTTCCTCGGCGTCGACATCGGCGCCACCTCGGTCGATGTGGCCGTCACCAACGCGGAGCTGGAGGTACTGGGACACCTCAACCACCCGATGGACGTGCGTGAAGGGCCTGTCGCCGTCTTCGAGCAGGTCCTGTCACTCGCCGCCAAACTGCGGGCCTCCGGGCTCGCCGAAGGCTTCGACGGCGCGGGCATCGGGGTCCCCGGCCCCGTCCGCTTCCCCGAGGGCGTGCCGGTCGCACCGCCGATCATGCCCGGCTGGGACGGGTTCCCGGTCCGCGAGGCGCTCAGCCAGGAGCTGGGCTGCCCCGTCATGGTCGACAACGACGTGAACCTCATGGCGATGGGGGAGCAGCACGCGGGCGTGGCCCGCTCCGTGGGCGACTTCCTGTGCGTCAAGATCGGTACGGGTATCGGCTGCGGCATCGTCGTCGGCGGCGAGGTCTACCGCGGTACGACCGGCAGCGCCGGGGACATCGGGCACATCCAGGTCGACCCCGACGGCCGGCCCTGCGCCTGCGGCAACAAGGGCTGCCTGGAAGCCCACTTCAGCGGCGCGGCGCTCGCCCGCGACGCGGAGGACGCCGCCCGGGAGGGCCGCTCACCCGAACTCGCCGTCCGGCTGGAGACGGCGGGCCGCCCCACCGCGGCCGACGTGGCGGCGGCCGCCGCTGCCGGGGACGCCGCGGCGCTCGACCTCATCCGCGAAGGCGGCAACCGGCTCGGCCAGGTGATCGCGAGCCTGGTCAGCTTCTTCAATCCCGGTCTGGTGGTGATCGGCGGCGGGGTAACCGGCCTCGGTCACAACCTCCTCGCCAGTGTCCGCACGCAGGTCTACAAGCAGTCCCTGCCTCTGGCCACCGGCAATCTCCCCATCGTCCTGGGCGAGTTGGGGCCCACCGCCGGAGTGATCGGCGCGGCCCGGCTCATCAGCGACCACCTCTTCTCCCCGGCCTGACCCCAGGCCGTACGCACCCCGCTCCACGGAACCACCCCGTCAGCAGCCGTTTGCTCCACGCGTCTCGCAAGCACCTCCTGTCAGCAGCCGTTCGCGGTGCCGCCGGCTCCACGGCACCTCCAGCCCTGCGCCCTGTCCGCTCACCGGCCCTCCCCGGCCCTCGGCACCCGCCCGAGCAGGGGAGACCCCATTCGCCGAGGGGATTCGTCATGGCACCAGAACCACCCCTGCTCACCATGTCCGGCATCACCAAGCTCTTCCCGGGCGTCCGCGCCCTGGACGGCGTCGACCTGGAGGTCCAGGCCGGCGAGGTCCACTGCCTCCTCGGCCAGAACGGTGCGGGCAAGTCCACCCTCATCAAGGTGCTCGCCGGAGCCCACCAGCCCAACGACGGCGAGATCACCTGGCGCGGCGACAAGGTCCAGCTCAAGTCGCCGATCGCCGCCATGCGCCTGGGCATCGCCACCATCTACCAGGAACTCGACCTGGTCGAGGACCTGTCGGTCGCCGAGAACGTCTTCCTGGGCCACGAGCCGACCAGCGCCGGATTCATCGTCCGTACGGGCGAGGGGCGCGCGGCTGCCAAGGCGCTGCTGGCCCGTCTCGGGCACCCGGAGATCGACCCCGCCCGGCACGTCGGGGACCTCTCCGCCGCCCAGCAGCAGATCGTCTCCATGGCGCGGGCGCTCTCCCACGAGGTCCGGCTCATCGTGATGGACGAGCCCTCCGCCGCCCTCGACCCCGACGAGGTCGACAACCTCTTCCGCATCGTCGAAGGCCTCACCGCCGACGGGGTGGCCGTCGTCTACATCTCGCACCGTCTTGAGGAGATCCGCCGCATCGGCGACCGGGTCACTGTCATCAAGGACGGCCGGACCGTGGCCGTCGGGCTGCCCGCAGCGGACACGCCCACGCGCGACATCGTTGCCATGATGACCGGCCGAGACGTCGCCTATGTCTTCCCGCCCCGTCCCGAGGAGCCGGCCGCCACCACCGGCGAACCGGTGCTCCGGGTCCAAGGTCTCTCCCGCAAGGGCGAGTTCGCCCCCGTCGACCTCGAACTGCGGCCCGGCGAGATCGTCGGCCTGGCGGGACTCGTCGGCTCGGGCCGCTCGGAGATCCTGGAGACGATCTACGGGGCCCGCAAGGCGAGCACCGGAACCGTCACCGTCGCGGGCAAGCAGCTCCGCCCCGGCAGCGTCCGCGCCGCCGTCGCCGCCGGGATCGGCCTCGCCCCGGAGGAACGCAAGGCGCAGGCCCTGCTGATGACCGAGTCGGTCACCCGTAACGTCTCCGTCTCCTCCCTCTCCCGCTTCGCCCGCATCGGCTGGATCGACCGGGGCGGGGAGCGGAAGGCCGCACGGAGCGCCACCCGGGAACTGCAGATGCGGCCCGACAACCCGGACGCCGCGGTCCGCACCCTCTCCGGCGGCAACCAGCAGAAAGCCGTCCTCGCCCGCTGGCTGCTGCGCGGCTGCCGGGTCCTGCTGCTGGACGAACCCACCCGTGGCGTCGACGTCGGCGCCCGCGCCGAGCTCTACGCCGTGATCCGCCGGCTGGCCGATGAAGGCCTCGCCGTCCTGCTCGTCTCCAGCGAAGTGCCCGAAGTCCTGGGCCTCGCCGACCGGGTGCTGGTCCTCCGCGAGGGCGAAGTGGTCCACACGGCCCCCGCCCAGGAGCTCGACGAGCACCGCGTACTCGACCTCGTGATGGAAGGGAGCCCGACGCCATGACACAGCCCGCCCCGTCGGCGCAGCACAACGGGCCGGACAAGGGGGCCGTCGCGGCCCCCTCCGACACGCCGCCCTCGAAGTCGGGCGGGGGCATGCCGGCCCTCGGTCTGCGGCTCGACGTCCGGATCCTGTCCCTGCTCGGCGTCCTCGCCGCGCTGGTCCTGGTCGGCGGCATCACCGAACCGGACGCCTTCCTGGACACCGGGAACCTCCAGCTGATCCTGACCCAGGCGTCCGTCATCGGCGTCGTCACCGTCGGCATGACCTTCGTCATCATCAGCGGCGGCATCGACCTCTCGGTCGGGGCGATGGTCGCCCTCGCCTCGGTGTGGGCGACGACCCTGGCCACCCAGGAGTACGGCTTCGCGGGCATCGCGTTCACCGCGGTGATCGTCGGCCTCGCCGCGGGACTCGTGAACGGCGTCCTCATCGCGTACGGGAACATGGTCCCGTTCATCGCGACGCTGGCCATGCTCGCCTCGGCCCGCGGACTCGCCCTCCAGATCACCGACGGCAAGACCCAGATCGTCACCGTCGACTCGGTCCTGGACCTCGGTCTGCCGGACTCCTACATCCTCGGGATCCCGCCGCTGGTCATCATGTTCGCGGTGGTCGTCATCGTCGGCTGGCTGATTCTCAACCGGACCACCTTCGGCCGCCGCACGGTCGCCGTCGGCGGCAACGCGGAGGCCGCCCGGCTCGCCGGGATCGACGTCCGCCGCCAGCGCCTGTACCTCTACCTGCTGTCCGGGCTCTGCTGCGGCATCGCCGCCTTCATGCTGATCGTGCTGGCCGGCTCCGGCCAGAACACCAACGGCAACCTGTACGAGCTCGACGCCATCGCCGCCGCGATCATCGGCGGAACCCTGCTCAGCGGCGGCCGGGGCACCATCGTCGGCTCCGTCCTCGGCGTCCTGATCTTCACCACGATCACCAACATCTTCGCGCTCAACAACCTCCAGAGCGACGTCCAGCAGATCGCCAAGGGCGCCATCATCGTCGCCGCCGTCCTCGTCCAGGGCCGCACCATGCGCGGCCGGGAGACCTGAGCGGCCCCGACCGACCGGACACCCCGGCACCGATACGAACCCCCCGCACCCGCACCTCGTACGCACCCACCGGATGAAGGGTCAGACCGCCATGCCAGAAACCAGCCGCAGAGGGCTGCTGTTCGGAACCGCCGCCGTCTCCGCGGGCGCGCTCCTCACCGCCTGTACCAGCAACGAGCCCAAGAAGACCGAGTCCGCGGCCAACAGCGCCCCGGCCGACGACAAGCCCGGCAAGGCCGTCACCATCGGCTTCGCCGGACCGCAGGCCGACCACGGCTGGCTCAACGCGATCAACGTGAACGCCAAGTCCCGGGCGGAGACGTACTCCGACGTCACCCTGGAGATCACCGAGGGCTCCAACGACACCGCCGCCCAGATCGGCCAGGTCAAGACCCTCATCAACAAGAAGGTCGACGTCCTCGTCATCCTCCCCGCCGACGGCAAGGCGCTCACCCAGGTCGGCCTGGAGGCGATGAAGGCGGGCATCCCCGTCGTCAACCTGGACCGCATCTTCGCCTCCCCGCAGGCGTACCGCTGCTGGGTCGGCGGCGACAACTACGGCATGGGCCTCAACGCCGGGCACTACATCGGCGAGCAGCTCAAGGACAAGCCGAACGCCAAGGTCGTCGAGCTCGCCGGGATCGACAACCTGGAGCTGACCAAACAGCGCAGCCAGGGCTTCGCCGACGCCCTCAAGAACTACTCCAACATCAAGCTGGTGGCCCGTCAGGCAGCCGACTTCACCGTCGAGTCCGGCCAGGCGAAGATGGCCCAACTCCTCCAGGCGCAGAAGCAGTTCGACGCCCTGTGGAACCACGACGACGACCAGGGCGTCGGCGCGCTGCGCGCCATCAAGCAGGCGGGCCGCGACGAGTTCATCATGGTCGGCGGCGCCGGCGCCAAGTCCGCGATGGACGCCATCAAGGCCGACAACTCGGTCATCAAGGCGACCGTCCTCTACCCGCCGACGATGGCCGCGTCCGCCATCGACCTGGCCCGGGCGCTCGGCCAGTCCAAGGGCATCAGCGGGCTCTCCGAGATGGAGATCCCGACCTCCCTGACCCTGTACTCCGCGGTCGTGACCAAGGACAACATCGACCAGTACCTGCCGACGGGCTTCAACTGACCGGGACTCCGGGGGAGGCGGAGAGCGCGTCCCCCGGCCCGTTACCGCACACCGATGAGGAGGAAGTCCGCATGGCCCGTAGTCAAGAGACGGAAACGCACACCCCAGCACCGCCGCCGCGGCAGGCGCCGGGAACGCTCGGGGTCGGCATGGTCGGATACGCGTTCATGGGCGCCGCCCACTCCCAGGGGTGGCGCACCGCAGGACACGTCTTCGATCTGCCGCTGCGGCCCGCTCTCGCCGCGATCTGCGGACGCGACCGTGCGGCGGTCGACGCCGCCGCCGCCCGGCACGGCTGGGCGGCGGCGGAGACCGACTGGCGGGCCCTGATCGCCCGGGACGACGTCCAGCTGATCGACATCTGCACCCCCGGCGACAGCCACGCGGAGATCGCCATCGCCGCCCTGGAGGCCGGCAAGCACGTCCTGTGCGAGAAGCCGCTCGCCAACAACGTCGCCGAGGCCGAGGCCATGGTCCGCGCAGCCGAAGCGGCCGCCGCTCGCGGCCAGGTGGCGATGGTGGGCTTCAACTACCGCAAGGTGCCCGCGATCTCCTACGCCCGGCAGCTCATCGCCGAGGGCCGGCTCGGCCCCCTGCGCCATGTGCGGGCCACCTACCTCCAGGACTGGCTGGTCGACCCGGCCTCCCCGCTCACCTGGCGGCTCAAGCGCGAGCACGCCGGCTCCGGCGCGCTCGGCGACCTCGGGGCGCACATCGTCGACCTCGCGCAGTACCTCGCGGGCGAGCTGCTCACCGGAGTCTCCGCCGTCAGCGAGACCTTCGTACGCGAGAGGCCCCTGCTCGCCGGGGCGTCGGCCGGGCTCTCCGGCAGCGCCGACACGGTGGAGCGGGGCGAGGTGACCGTCGACGACGCGGCGATCTTCACCGGCCGCCTCGCCTCCGGCGCTCTCGCCTCCTTCGAGGCGACCCGGATGGCTGCCGGGCGCAAGAACGCCCTGCGCCTGGAGATCAACGGGGAGCTGGGCTCGCTCGCCTTCGACCTGGAGCGGCTCAACGAGCTGTCCTTCCACGACCACACCGAACCCGCCGCCACCGCGGGCTTCCGCCGCATCCTCGTCACCGAACCCGAGCACCCCTATCTGGAGGCCTGGTGGCCGCCGGGCCACGGCCTCGGCTACGAGCACACCTTCGTCCACCAGGCCCGCGACGTGGTCCGCACGATCGCCGAAGGGGCCCCGCCCGTCCCGTCGTTCGCGGACGGCCTCCAGGTGCAGCGGGTGCTCGCCGCCGTCGAGGAGAGTGCCGCCAAGAACTCCGTCCACACCCCGGTCCCGTCCTCGTCCTAGGAGACTGCCGCCCATGCCCCGCCCCTTCACCCTCTTCACCGGCCAGTGGGCCGACCTCCCGCTGGAGGAGGTCTGCAAGCACGCCCGGGACTTCGGCTATGACGGGCTCGAACTCGCCTGCTGGGGAGACCACTTCGGGGTCGACAAGGCCCTGGCCGACCCCGGCTACCTGGACACCCGGCACCAACTGCTCGACAAGTACGGGCTGAAGTGCTTCGCGATCTCCAACCACCTGGTCGGACAGGCCGTCTGCGACAGCCCGATCGACGAGCGCCACCAGGGGATCCTGCCCGCCCGTATCTGGGGCGACGGCGAGCCCGAAGGCGTACGGCAGCGGGCCGCCGCCGAGATCGCCGACACCGCGCGGGCCGCCGCCGCCTTCGGGGTCGACACGGTCATCGGGTTCACCGGTTCGTCGATCTGGCACCTCGTCGCGATGTTCCCGCCCGTCCCGCCGCACATGATCCAACGCGGCTACGAGGACTTCGCCGAGCGCTGGAACCCGATCCTGGACGTCTTCGACGCCGAGGGGGTGCGCTTCGCCCACGAGGTGCATCCGAGCGAGATCGCGTACGACTACTGGACCACCAAGCGCGCGCTCGAAGCGGTGGACCACCGGCCCGCGTTCGGCCTGAACTTCGACCCGAGCCACTTCGTCTGGCAGGACCTGGACCCGGTCGGCTTCCTCTACGACTTCCGCGACCGGATCTACCACGTCGACTGCAAGGAGGCCCGCAAGCGCCTCGACGGCCGCAACGGCCGCCTCGGCTCGCATCTGCCGTGGGGTGACCCCCGGCGCGGCTGGGACTTCGTCTCCGCCGGCCACGGCGACGTCCCCTGGGAGGACGTCTTCCGGATGCTCCGGTCCATCGGCTACGAAGGACCGGTCTCGGTCGAGTGGGAGGACGCCGGGATGGACCGGCTCACCGGCGCTCCGGAAGCGCTTGCCAGCCTCAAGCGGTTCGACTTCGACCCGCCGTCCGCCTCCTTCGACGCGGCCTTCGGCGGCGGCGAGTAGGGCGGACTGCCAAGCCCCGGGGGCCTGATGCGCCGCACCGGCCCCGCCCCCGGGGCTGCCTCGCCCTGCCCGGAAATCTCTTTGTCCTGCCGGAAGCAGAAGTTCGACTTACCTGTTGCACAAGGGCTTTCCGTCGAGGACGAACAGGTCTACCGTCCACCACGTGTACACGACATGACTCGCGTCACCGGGGTCGCTCCCGTCTCCGGTGACGCACGCGCGGCAGTCCCCGCGCGGCACGGCACGGCTACACCCGCCCGTACAACCGGCACTCTCCGGAGGACCAACGTGCACAGAACCAGAAAGCGGCTCCTGGCCCGGACCCGCGTCCGTAAAACCCTCGCGCTGTTCACCGGCGGCCTGCTCGCCGCCGCCACCCTGACCCTCGGCTCCGCCCCCGGCGCCACCGCCCACCCGGGCCACCCCGGGCACGAGGAGCCCGTGGCGGAGGACTTCCAGCAAGTCACCCTCGCCAAGGGTGCCGAGGAGACCGGCGAGCCCATGTCGCTCGCCGTCCTCCCCGACCGCAGCGTGCTGCACACCTCGCGCGGCGGCGAGCTGCGGATCACCGACAGCGCCGGCAACACCAGGATCTCCGGCACCCTCCCCGTGTACACGCACGACGAGGAAGGCCTCCAAGGCGTCGGCGTCGACCCGGACTTCGCCGAGAACCGGGCGATCTACCTCTTCTACGCGCCCCCGATGGACACCCCGGCGGGCGACGCCCCGGAGACCGGAACCGCCGCCGACTTCGCGAAGTTCGACGGCGTCAACCGGCTCTCCCGCTTCGTCCTCAACGAGGACGGCACCCTCGACACCGCCAGCGAGAAGAAGGTCCTGGACGTCCCCACCTCGCGCGGCATCTGCTGCCATGTCGGCGGTGACATCGACTTCGACAAGGACGGCAACCTCTACCTCTCGACCGGCGACGACACCAACCCCTTCGCCTCCGACGGGTTCACCCCGATCGACGAACGCCCCGACCGCAACCCGGCGTTCGACGCCCGCCGCACCTCGGGCAACACCAACGACCTGCGCGGCAAGATCCTGCGCATCAAGGTCGCCGACGACGGCTCGTACACCGTCCCCGACGGCAACCTCTTCGAGCCGGGCACGGACAAGACCCGCCCCGAGATCTACGCGATGGGCTTCCGCAACCCCTTCCGCTTCTCCGTCGACCAGGCCACCGGCACCGTGTACGTCGGTGACTACGGCCCCGACGCGGGCGCTGCCGACCCCAAGCGCGGACCGGCCGGGAAGGTCGAGTTCGCCCGTGTGACGAAGGCCGCCAACTTCGGCTGGCCCTTCTGCGTCGGCGACAACGAGCCGTACATCGACTACGACTTCGCCACCAAGGCATCGGGTGCGGCCTTCGACTGCGCCGCCCCGAAGAACGAGTCGCCGCACAACACCGGACTCGTCGACCTGCCGCCGGCCGAGGCCGCGTGGATCCCGTACGACGGAGGATCGGTGCCCGAGTTCGGCTCCGGCTCCGAGTCCCCGATGGGCGGACCCGTCTACCGCTACGACGCGGACCTCGACTCCCCGGTCAAGTTCCCCGAGGCCTACGACGGCGACTTCTTCGCCGGTGAGTTCGGCCGCCAGTGGATCAAGCGCATCGAGCAGGACGCCGACGGCGGAGTCCAGTCCATCAACGACGTGCCGTGGTCCGGCACCCAGATCATGGACATGGCCTTCGGCCCGGACGGGGCGCTGTACGTCCTCGACTACGGCCTCGCCTGGTTCGGCGGCGACGAGAACTCCGCGCTCTACCGCATCGAGAACGCCACCGGAGGCCGCTCGCCCATCGCCGAGGCCTCGGCGAACAAGACCTCGGGCACCGCGCCGCTGAAGGTGAAGTTCTCCTCGGCCGGCACGGCGGACGGCGACGGCGACCCGCTGACCTACTCCTGGGACTTCGGTGACGGCGGCACCTCCACCGCCGCCAACCCCACGTACACGTACAGGAAGAACGGCACGTACGTCGCGACTCTGACCGCCGAGGACCCGACCGGCCGCACCGGCTCCGCCAGCGTCCACGTCACCGTCGGCAACACCGCCCCGACCGTGGAGCTGGTGCTTCCCGAGGACGGGCAGCTCTTCGAGTTCGGCGACTCCGTGCCGTTCAAGGTGAACGTCAGCGACCCGGAGGACGGGACCATCGACTGCACCAAGGTCGAGGTCAAGTTCACCCTGGGCCACGACAGCCACGGCCACGACATCACCACCGAGCACGGCTGCGAAGGCACCATCAAGACCGCCATGGAAGGCGGCCACGACCCCAACGCCAACATCTACGGCGGCATTTCGGCCTCCTACACCGACAACGGCGGTGGCGGCCAGGCCAAGCTGACCGGCAAGGACGCCTCCCGGCTCCAGCCCAAGCACCGCCAGGCCGAGCACTTCGACGACTCCTCCGGCGTCACCACGCCGAGCAAGGCCGGCGCGCACGGCGGAAAGACCGTCGGCGACATCCACAACGACGACTGGATCTCCTTCGACACCTACGTCCTCGGTAACACCACCAAGCTCACCGCCCGGATCTCCTCGGCCGGCTCCGGCGGCTTCCTCGAAGTCCGCGCGGGCTCGCCCACCGGCAAGATCCTCGGCTCCGGGCCCGTCCCGGTGACCGGCAGCTGGGACACCTTCCAGGACGTCGACATCCCGCTGCGCGGCGCGCCCAAGAAGCAGACCGAACTCTTCCTCGTCTTCAAGGGCGGCGACGGAGCGCTCTACGACGTCGACGACTTCGAACTGTCCAACACCCCCGTCGACAAGACCGCCAAGCGCGTCCTGGTCTTCTCCAAGACCGCCGGCTTCCGCCACGACTCGATCCCCGCGGGCATCGAGGCCCTGAAGGAGATCGGCAAGGACACCAACATCACGGTCGACTCCACCGAGTCCGCCGCACAGTTCACCACCAGCAACCTGGCCCGCTACGACGCCGTCGCGTTCCTCTCCACCACCGGTGACGTGCTCAACGCCGAACAGCAGAAGGCGTTCGAGAACTACGTGGCCACCGGCGGCGGTTACGTCGGCATCCACGCGGCCGCCGACACCGAGTACGACTGGGAGTTCTACGGCGGCCTCGTCGGCGCCTACTTCGACTCGCACCCGCAGATCCAGCCCGCCACCGTCCGCGTCGAGGACCACGACCACCCCGCCACCGCCCATCTGGACGAGGAGTGGGAGCGCACCGACGAGTGGTACAACTACCGCACCAACCCCCGGGACAAGGCCAAGGTTCTCGCCACACTCGACGAGACCACCTACACCGGCGGCAACATGAAGGGCGACCACCCGATCTCCTGGTGCCAGACCTACCAGGGCGGCCGCTCCTTCTACACGGGTCTCGGCCACACCAAGGAGTCCTACGCCGAACCGGCCTTCCGCAGCCACGTCCTGGGCGGGCTGCGCTACGCCACCGGCCAGGTCAAGGCCGACTGCAAGCCGGACACCGACTACCGGCCGATCTTCAACGGCAAGACGCTGGAGGGGTGGAAGCAGGCGGGCCCGGGGAAGTTCTCCGTCAGTGACGGCGCCCTGCACTCCGAGGGCGGCATGGGTCTCCTCACCTACCAGGCCAAGGAGCTGAAGTCGTACTCGCTGAAGCTCGACTGGAAGATGGCCGGCGACGACAACTCCGGCATCTTCGTCGGCTTCCCGG
This sequence comes from Streptomyces globisporus C-1027, assembly GCF_000261345.2. NCBI lineage: Bacteria > Bacillati > Actinomycetota > Actinomycetes > Kitasatosporales > Streptomycetaceae > Streptomyces > Streptomyces globisporus. The sequence goes on from NZ_CP013738.1 coordinate 6,763,928, forward strand.
AGTCCGACGACCCCTGGTCGGCGGTCAACAACGGGTACGAGATCCAGATCGACGCCACCGACGCCGCCGACCGCACCACCGGCGCCGTCTACACCTTCAAGTCCGCCAACATCAAGGCCCGCGACCGCGTCCTGCGGCCGCCGGGACAGTGGAACAGCTACGAGATCAAGGTCCAGGGTGAACGTCTGCAGATCTTCCTCAACGGAGTGAAGATCAACGACTTCACCAACACCGACCCCGCCCGCAGTCTGAAGGACGGCTACATCGGCCTCCAGAACCACGGAGCCGACGACCAGGTGTCCTTCCGCAACATCCAACTGAAGGAGCTGCCCTCGAAGTAGGGCAGCCGCCTCTGCCGACGACGGGCGGGGGAAGCACGCACCTTCCCCCGCCCGTCGTCCTCCACCCCGACCCATCCCCAGGAGGCAGGCCGTGACCGCACACGCCGATCGTGAAGGCCGAACCGACGCCCCAGGCCGCACCGACGCGCCGCTCACCTCCGAGGCCCCCGGCCTCGCGGGGGCCGCGGGCCGCACCGGCGTCTGGTTCATCGGAGCACGCGGCTCCGTGGCGACCACCGCCACCGCGGGCTGCGCCGCCATCGCCGCGGGCCTCCACCCGCCGACCGGCATGGTCACCGAGACGCCCCCCTTCGCCGACAGCGGCCTGCCCGCCCTGACCGACCTGGTCTTCGGAGGCCACGACACCCTGGACTGCCCGCTGTCCAAGCGAGCCGAGGCGCTCGCCGACGGCGGCGTGCTCCCGCACGGGCTCCCCTCGGCCGTACGCGCCGAACTCGACGCCGCCGACGCCGAGATCCGCCCCGGCGGCCCCCTCCCCGGCGACGCCCGCACCGACCAGGACCTCATCGCCGCGTTCGCCGCCGACCTGACCGACTTCGCCCACCGCCACGACCTGGCCCGCACCGTCGTGATCAACGTCGCCTCCACCGAACCCGCCCCCGGACCCGGCGACACCCGGCTGCCCGCCAGCTCCCTCTACGCGGCCGCCGCCCTGCGCGCAGGCTGCTCCTACGCCAACTTCACCCCGTCCACCGGGCTGCGCATCCCCGCGCTCACCGACACCGTCGCCTCCAGCGGACTTCCCCACGCCGGACGCGACGGCAAGACCGGCCAGACGCTGCTCCGCTCCGTGCTCGCCCCGATGTTCCTCCAGCGCGCCCTCGCCGTACGGGCGTGGTCCGGGTCGAACCTCCTGGGCGGCGGGGACGGGGCGGCGCTGGCCGATCCGGCGGCGGCCGCCGCCAAGAACGCGGGCAAGGAACGCGTCCTCGCCGACACCTTCGGCACCGCCCCCGAGGGCGAGGTGCACATCGACGACGTGCCCGCCATGGGCGACTGGAAGACCGCCTGGGACCACATCGCCTTCGACGGCTTCCTCGGCTCCCGCATGATCCTCCAGACCATCTGGCAGGGCTGCGACTCCGCCCTCGCCGCCCCGCTGGTCCTGGACCTGGCACGGCTCCTCGCCCGCGCCCACGAGGCCGGGATCAGCGGCCCCCTGCCGGAGCTGGGCTTCTACTTCAAGGACCCGGACGGCGGCACATCGGCGGCACTCGCCGAGCAGTACGCCACCTTGCTCACCTTCGCCGAGCGGCTGCGGGACCAGGCGTGAGGCGGCGGGGGCGAGCCCTTCCGGGCGCGCTGGCCGTGGCCCTGGCCGCCCTGGCGGCCCTCCCGGCGGGGCCCGGGCGACGGAACGGTTTTGTGCACGGCGTGCGGAAGGACGCCGTGACCCATGACAGCCTGTCCGGCGCGGGTGGGACTGCGCCCGCACCGGACAGGCCCGGACCGCCCCCCACGGGCCGGAACGGGGAACAGGGCGCGGAAGCGGGCCCGGGCCGGCCGGCCGCGGACTCAGGGCCGGGTGCCGGATCGGGCACGGGGCCGGGTGCCGGCTCGGTTGCCGGACCCGGCAGCGGCTCGGTTGCCGGAGCGGGTACAGCCCCGGGCGCGCCCCGGCAGCGCCTGCGGGCCTGGGCGGAACTGCTGCGTGTCTCCGCCCTGTTCTCCGTGCCCGGGGACGCCCTGGCGGGCGCGGCCGCAGTGGGCCGACGGCCCGGCCGGGGCACCGCGCTGGCGATCGGCGCGTCGCTCTGCCTGTACGAGGCCGGGATGGCCCTGAACGACTGGGCCGACCGCGACGAGGACGCCGTCGACCGCCCGCACCGCCCGATCCCCTCGGGCCGCATCAGCCCGGCGGCGGCACTGGGCGCGGCCGGGGTGCTGACCGCCGCGGGCCTCGCCCTGGCGGCCCGGGCGGGCCGCCCCGCGCTGGCGGTCGCCACGGGCCTGGCCGCCACGGTCTGGGCCTACGACCTGCACCTGAAGCACACGCAGGCGGGCCCGGCGGCCATGGCGGCGGCCCGCTCGCTGGACCTGCTGCTGGGCGCGACGGCCACGGCCACGTGCACCGGTACGCCGGGCGGGGGAGGTCGACCCGACAACGTTGCCGGAGCGTCGGCCACCGCACGAGTGATACCGGCACCGGGCACGCCGAAGTCATCCCCGACCGCCCTGCCCGGCCTGGCCGCGCTCCCCGCCGCCCTGGTGCTCGGGGCGCACACCTACGGTGTCACCGCCGTGTCGCGCCACGAGACGCAGGGCGGCTCCACGGCGACGCCGCTCGCGGTCCTGGCCACGACGACGGCACTCGCGGCAGCAGTGCCGGGGGAGTGGCGGGGGCGGAGCCCCGGCGGCCCCGCCATGACGGCGACGAGCCCCGCCGCCCGAGGAACGGCCCCGCACCCTATGGCACGCCTCGCCAGTGTGGTCGGCCCCACCGCCGGCACGGACCCTGCGGAACGGCCCGGAAGCCTGCTCGGCCGGACCGTCGCCGACCCCACCCGCCTCCTGACCCTCGCACTCACCGGCGCCTACCTCCGTACCGCCGGACCACCCCTCCTGCACGCCGCGCTGAACCCGTCGCCGCCCCTGACACAGCGGGCGGTCGGCGGCGGCATCCGGGCCATGATCCCGCTCCAGGCCGCGCTCGCCGCCCGTGCCGGATCACCCGTCACCGGTCTCGCCGTCATGGGGCTCGTCCCCCTCGCCCGCAGCCTCGCCCGGAAGGTGAGCCTCACATGACCCTCCACCTCGGATACGGCACCAACGGGCTCACCGACCTCCGCCTCGACGACGCCCTCGGCCTGCTCGCCGACCTCGGCTACGAGGGCGTCGGCCTGACCCTCGACCACATGCACCTGGACCCGATGGCCCCGGACCTCACCGAGCGCACCCGCCAGGTCCGCCGCAGGCTCACCTCCCTCGGGCTCCGGGTCACCGTGGAGACCGGCGCCCGCTATGTCCTCGACCCGCGCCGCAAGCACGGCCCCTCCCTCCTCGACCCGGACCCCGACGCCCGGGCCGCCCGCACCGCGCTGCTGGTCCGCGCCGTCGACGTGGCGGCCGAACTCGGCGCGCACGCCGTCCACTGCTTCAGCGGCATCACCCCGCCCGGCACCTCGACGGACACCGCGTGGAAACGGCTCACCGAAGCGCTCACCCCCGTCCTCGAAGCCGCCGACCGTTCCGGCATCCCCCTCGCGATCGAACCCGAACCCGGTCACCTCCTCGCCACCCTCGCCGACTTCCACCACCTGCGCGGTCTCCTGGGCGACCCGGGACCGCTCGGCCTCACCCTCGACATCGGCCACTGCCAGTGCCTGGAGGACGCCTCGCCCGTCGAGTGCATCAGGGACTCCGCCCCCTGGCTCCGGCACGTCCAGATCGAGGACATGCGGCGCGGAGTCCACGAGCACCTGCCGTTCGGTGAGGGGGAGATCGACTTCCCGCCCGTGCTCGCCGCCCTGGCCGCCTCGGACTACCGGGGACTCACCGTCGTCGAACTGCCCCGCCACTCCCACGCCGGCCCCGAGCTGGCCCGCGCGTCGATCGACTTCCTGCGCGACGCGATGACGCGCGGTACCGCGACGAAGGGAGCCGCACCGTGCTGAAGTCCCGCAAGGAACTGGACGCCGAACTCGGCGGGGCCGCCCGCGCCTGGCTGGACGAGGCACTCGCCGAAGCCGCCCACGACGCGGTCCGCGCGCCAGCCGCCTCCGGCACCCCCCGCCCCGAGGTGAGCCCGTACGCCTCCCCGCCCTGGGAACTTCGCTACGCCGCCGCCGGCCGGCACTGCGGCCAGGAGAACGCCGACGCCGTACGCTCCCTCCTCCTCGTCGAGGCCCGCGCCTCCCTGCCCTCCCTCACCCGGCTCTACGAACAGGGCACCGCCGCCGAACGCCGCGCCGTCCTGCTCACCCTGCACCTCCTCGACCTCGGCGACACCGCCCTCCCGCTCGTCGAGGACGCACTGCGCGCCAACGACCCCCGGCTGGTCGCCGCGGCCGTGGGCCCCTACGCCGCCGAGCACCTGGACGCGCACGCCTGGCGGCACGCCGTACTGAAGTGCCTGTTCACCGAGGTGCCCGTCACGGCCGTGGCCCGGCTCGACGACCGCGCCCGCGGAGACGCCGAACTCGCCCGCATGCTCGACGACTTCGCCGCCGAACGCACAGCGGCGGGCCGCCCCGTCCCCGAAGACCTGCGCACGGTCCTGGGGCATGCCCGGGCCCTCACCGCCCCGACCGGCGAGGGCGGCCACCCGGCCGACCCGACCGCAGCTCCCGCAGCCCCCGCCCTCACGGAGGAGTCCTGATGCGCATCTTCGACCCCCACATCCACATGACCTCCCGCACCACGGACGACTACCAGGCGATGTACGACGCGGGCGTCCGTGCGCTCGTCGAACCCTCCTTCTGGCTCGGCCAGCCCCGCACCTCGCCCGCCAGCTTCTTCGACTACTTCGACGCGCTGCTCGGCTGGGAGCCCTTCCGCGCCTCCCAGTACGGCATAGCCCACCACTGCACGCTCGCCCTCAACCCCAAGGAGGCGAACGACCCCCGCTGCACTCCCGTCCTGGACGCGCTGCCCCGCTATCTCGTGAAGGACTCCGTCGTCGCCGTCGGCGAGATCGGCTACGACTCCATGACCCCGGCCGAGGACCACGCGCTCGCGGCTCAGCTCCAGCTCGCCGCCGACCACGCTCTGCCCGCCCTCGTCCACACCCCGCACCGCGACAAGCTCGCGGGTCTCCACCGCACCATCGACGTCATCCGCGAATCGAACCTCCCCCCGGAGTTCGTCCTGCTCGACCACCTCAATGAAACAACCGTAAAGGCCGCCACCGACAGCGGCTGCTGGGCCGGGTTCTCCATCTACCCGGACACCAAGATGGACGAGGACCGGATGGTCACCATCCTTCAGAACCACGGCACCGAGAAGATCCTCGTCAACTCGGCCGCGGACTGGGGCAAGAGCGACCCTCTGAAGACCCGCAAGGTCGCCGACGCGATGCTGAAGGCCGGGTTCACGGAGGACGACGTCGACCAGGTCCTGTGGCGCAACCCGGTCGCCTTCTACGGCCAGAGCGGCCGTCTCCAGCTGGACGTGCTCACCCCCGACCCGCTCCACGAGGGCAACTCCATCCTGCGCGGCGGGGAGTGAGGCGGCCATGCGCTTCCGCCACCCGGACGGCTCGACCGTCCACCTCGCCTACTGCACCAACGTCCACCCCGCCGAAACCCTCGACGGCGTCCGCGCCCAGCTCCGCGACCACTGCGAACCCGTCCGCCGCCGACTCGGCCGGGACCGGCTCGGCATCGGCCTCTGGCTCGCCCGGGACGCCGCCCGCACCCTGATCAACGACCCCGCGGAACTGCGCGCCCTGCGCTCCGAACTCGACAGCCGCGGCCTGGAAGTGGTCACCCTCAACGGCTTCCCTTACGAAGGGTTCGGCGCCGACGAGGTCAAGTACCGGGTCTACCGGCCGGACTGGACCGACCCCGACCGCCTCGCCCACACCACCGACCTCGCCCGCCTCCTGGCCGCCCTGCTCCCCGACGACGCCACCGAGGGCACCATCTCCACCCTGCCCCTCGCCTGGCGCACTCCCTACGACGGCGACCCCGAGGCGGCCCGCACCGCGCGCTCCGCCCTCACCACCCTCGCCCAGCGCCTCGACGCCCTGGCCGAGATGACGGGCAAGTCCATCCGCATCGGCCTCGAACCGGAACCGGGCTGCACGGTCGAGACCACCGCCGACGCGATCGCCCCGCTCACCGACGTCGGCCACGACCGCATCGGCATCTGTGTCGACACCTGCCACCTCGCCACCTCCTTCGAGGACCCCGCGACCGCGCTCGACGCCCTGGCCGCCGCCGGTGTCCGCATCGTCAAGTCCCAGCTCTCCGCCGCCCTGCACGCCGAGGACCCGCATCTGCCCGAGGTCCGCACGGCGCTCGCCGCGTTCGCCGAACCCCGTTTCCTGCACCAGACCCGCACCAGCACCGCCGCCGGACTGCGCGGCACCGACGACCTCGACGAGGCCGTCGCCGGCCGGGCGCTCCCGGACTCCACCCCCTGGCGCGCCCACTTCCACGTACCGCTGCACGCACCCCCGGCGCCCCCGCTGACCTCGACGCTCCCCGTGCTCCGGGACGCGCTCGCCCGGCTCGTCGGCGGACCCGCGCCGCTGACCCGGCACCTGGAGGTCGAGACGTACACCTGGCAGGCGCTGCCCGCGGAGCTGCGGCCCCGCACCCGCACCCAGCTCGCCGACGGCATCGCCGCCGAACTCACCCTCGCCCGCGACCTCCTGGTCGACCTCGGCCTCAAGGAACTGCCATGAGCACGCCCGAACCCGGCACGGAAACCGCACAGGGGACCGGCGGCCCCACCCCCCTCCTCGTCCTCGACGTCGTCGGCCTCACCCCGCAGCTGCTGGCCCACATGCCGAACCTCCGGGCCCTGGGGGAACAGGGCGCGCAGGCCCCGCTGTCCACCGTGCTGCCCGCCGTCACCTGCGCCGCCCAGTCCACCTTCCTCACCGGCGCGATGCCCGCCGAACACGGCATCGTCGCCAACGGCTGGTACTTCCGGGAACTCGGCGACGTCCTTCTCTGGCGCCAGCACAACGGACTCGTCGAGGGCGACAAACTCTGGGACGCCGCCCGCCGCGCCCACCCCGGCTACACGGTCGCCAACATCTGCTGGTGGTACGCGATGGGCGCCGACACCGACTGGACCGTCACCCCGCGCCCCGTCTACTACGCCGACGGCCGCAAGGAACCCGACTGCTACACCCGGCCGCCCGCCCTGCACGACGAACTGACCGACAAACTCGGCACGTTCCCCCTCTTCCACTTCTGGGGCCCCGGCGCCGACCTGGTCTCCTCCCAGTGGATCATCGACGCCACCCGGCACATCATCGCCACCCGCACCCCCGACCTCGCCCTCTGCTACCTGCCGCACCTGGACTACGACCTCCAGCGCTTCGGCCCCGACGACCCCCGCTCCCACCGGGCCGCCGCCGACCTCGACCGGGCCGTCGCCCCGCTGCTGGCCGACGCCCGCGCCGAAGGCCGTACGGTCGTGGCGCTCTCCGAATACGGCATCACCCGCGTGAACCGCCCGATCGACATCAACCGGGCCCTGCGCCGGGCGGGCCTGCTGGAGGTCCACACCCAGGACGGCATGGAATACCTGGACCCGATGGCCTCACGCGCCTTCGCCGTCGCCGACCACCAGCTCGCCCACATCTACGTACGCCGCCCCGAGGACCTGGAGGCGACCCGGGCCGCCCTCGCGGACCTGCCCGGCATCGAGCAGCTCCTCGACGACGAGGGCAAGAAGGAGCACCACCTGGACCACCCCCGCTCCGGCGAACTGGTCGCCGTCGCGGAGAAGGACGCGTGGTTCACGTACTACTACTGGCTCGACGACGCGCGCGCCCCCGACTTCGCCCAGCTCGTCGAGATCCACCGCAAGCCCGGCTACGACCCCGTCGAGCTCTTCATGGACCCCGAGGACCCCTACGTCCGGGTCAAGGCCGTCTCGGCGGTCGCCCGCAAGAAGCTCGGCATGCGCTACCGCATGGCGGTCGTCCCGCTGGACCCCTCACCTATTCGCGGCAGCCACGGCCGCCTCCCCGAGAGCGACGACGAAGGTCCGCTCATCCTCTGCTCCACCCCCCACGCGTTCACCGACCGGGTCAGGGCCACCGAAGTGAAGTCCCTGCTCCTCCAGCTTGCCGGACTGCACTGACAACGCCCCGGCACCGCACTGCTCACCCCACGTCACCCAAGGGAGTCACGCGAAAATGAGCCGCCCCTCCAAGGACACCGAACTCGCCCGCAGACTGAGCCGCCGCAACATCCTCGGTGTCGCCGCCGGAGCCACCGCCGCCACGATCATCGGAACCGCGAACGCCCAGGCAGCCGACCGGGGTCAGGGCCACGGCCACGGCGACGACCACGGCCATGGGCACGGCCACGGCCACGGCAAGGGCAAGCCCGTCCTGCCCCCCGGCCGCCTCGGCATCCAGCTCTACAGCCTCCGCGACCAGATCTCCACGCTGGGCTTCGCGCCGGTCTTCGCCGAACTGGAGAAGTACGGCTACGACGAGATCGAACTCGCGGGCTACACCCAGGGCTCGGCCGGCCCCATCACCCTGGACCGGCTCAAGCGGCTGGCCCGGGACCACGGCCTCAACCCGATCGGCAGCCACGTCGGCTACTACGACGACAACAACCCCGGCGCGTACACCTTCGCCCAGAACCTGGAGAAGGTCCTCGACGACGCCCAGGCGCTCGGCCTCAAGCACATCGGCACGGCCTCAGGACCGTTCCGCTACGGCTCCACGGTGGACGGCTGGAAGCGCGCGGCCGACGACTTCAACAGGTACGGCGCCGCCGCCCGCAAGCGGGGCATGAAGTTCTACCAGCACAACCACGCCGAGGAGTTCTCCTTCGCGACCGACAAGCCGAACGTCCGCCTCTACGACGTCCTGCTCGCCGAGACCGACCCGGACCTCGTCTACCTGGAGATGGACATCTACTGGGCGTACTGCGCCCAGTTCCGCTTCAGCAAGCGCGTGGACGGCACCCGGGCCCCGCTCGACCCGCTGAAGTACGTCCTGAAGTACCCCAGCCGCTACCCCCTCTTCCACGTGAAGGACGGGGTCCGCGACGAGACGACCCGCGACGGCTACCGCATGTCGGACGTGGGCGACGGGGACATCGACTACAAGACGTTCCTGTCCAAGGTCACCAAGCGCACCCACCACGGCCGGACCTACCACCACTGGCAGGCCGAGCACGACAACCCGGTCGAGTCGCTCGCCTTCGCCCGCAAGTCCAGCGAGCACCTGCACTCGCTGCGCGAGGGCCGCTGCGGCGACTGATGCGCCAGGCCCGGCCCGCCGGAGGGATCTCGGCGGGCAGGGCCGCACCGCCCCCGTGCCTGCGCCCCTACCCGATGCCCTGCCGGTCCGGAAGCAGGGCGAACGCGCGGTCGGCGGCCACCGGAACGCCCCGCTCCATGGTCTGGACGAGCAGCTCACGATGTCTGGCCAGGGATGTCCTCCGGTCCTCGGGAACGATCAGCAGCAGATCGTCGAGCCCCGCCATGAGCCGCCGCGAGACCTGAGGGCTCCCGGCGAGACACCAGCGGATCTCCTCGAAGGCGAGATCCACCAGGTCGTCCCAGCCCGGACCGTCCTGCACGAGCCGCACCCGCCCGCCCCGGTCCCGGTGATACACGGTGCCGAGCGGCAGATGCGCCACGGCCGCGAGGAACTGCACGATCCGGTCCAGGCACTGCACAGCGGTGGTCGGATCGTTCACGGACGTGGAGAGCGCCCGCAGCGCGATGTCCACGAGCTGACGCAGCCCGAACGCCAGATCCTGGTGCAGCGTGCGCTCCACCGATACGGAGACGGCGTACCGCAGCCGGAGGCGGGGCGGCACGGCCCCGCCGTGAACGGCGAGCATCGGCGTCCCCGGCACGACGAAGTCCCCGATCCGGGGGATCACCCGCAACACCACGCCCTGCCGCCGCGCGGCCCGGACCAGCCGCGCCGTGTTCACGTCCCGCAGCACCCCGGCCCGCCCCTCGTACACCACGCGCGCCGTCTCGGGCCCCACCTCGTCGTCCCCCTGAGGCCCCCGCGGCATCCTGCCGAGAACCCGGAACGAGTCCCGCGCGATCCGGTCGACGACCGGCCCCACCTGCATCAGCCGCAGCGTCGAGCTCACGTAGACGACGAAGAGCAGCAGACTCATCCCGACGAGCACCAGGATCAGCAGGCTCTGCACCAGGGGGACCGACACCACCCGGCGCGGGTCCGTCTCGCTCTCGTACGAGGAGAGCACCAGCAGCGACACGAGGAACGTCGCCAGGAACACCGTCATCGTGAGCTTGCTGATCCGGCTCCTGACGAAGATCCGCACCACGCGGGGGGTGAGCTGGCCGCTGGCCATCTGCACCGCGACCAGCGAGATACTGAAGACCACACCGATGAAGGTCATCATCGCCGAGCTGACTGTGGTCACCACGGTCTTCGTGTCCTGGGAGAAACCGATGAGGTCCCCCAGCTCGTCGTAGGCCTCCTCCCGCTGGAACAGCCGGACGATCGCGTCGTCGAGTTCGGTGGCGACGAACCACAGGACGAACACGCAGACGAACCCCATGGTCGGGGCGAACCAGAACGTGTCGCGCAGATGCTCGCGCAGAGGGGACAGCGGGCGGGGCCGGCGGTAGCCGCGATCACTCATGAACGCGAAGGTAGCCCCGCGACCCCCACGGACCGGGCAGGCCGACCGCCCATCGGCCCGCCGCACCGCACTGACCACCGGATATACGGGTGAAGGGCACGCCGAACCCCTGGTATTGTTTTCCATGTCGCCGCGGGGAACACACCGCGAACGACAGACACCTTGTCCGGGTGGCGGAATGGCAGACGCGCTAGCTTGAGGTGCTAGTGCCCTTTATCGGGCGTGGGGGTTCAAGTCCCCCCTCGGACACCAGCTGAGACCCCTGTTGATCAGGGGTCTTTCGCTTTTCCGGACGGTGGCGCGGCCGGCCGCGCCACCGTCCGGCCCCGCGATGGCGCAGCCCGGGCGTCATGGCGGGGAGCGTGGCGACCGCCAGGCCAGGGTGACCGGGCTGGCCAGGGCTCCGAGGCGAATCGTTTGCCCCGGCCCGCACCGAGTAGGGGCCGGCCCGGCGCCCGGCGCCCGGCGCCCGGCGGGTCAGCGGCTCCGCGTCGACGGCGCGGGGTGCGGGGGACCGGAGACCCCGTCGCGCCGATGGTGGGATCCGTCGAGCGGCTGGGGCCGGGGGCCGGAGGCGGTCCGCTCCGCCAGGGGGGCGATGCCCGCGGCAAGTGTCCGGCCCCAGGCCCGGTAGCCCTGCGGCGAGAGGTTGAAGCGGTCCGCCGCCAGCCATTCCGCGGGGATGCGGGGAGGCAGTCCCGCAGGCAGGTGATACGTAGCGGTGTGATGGGCCGCCACGGCCATCAACTGCCGGTCCAGGAGCCACAGGTAGCCCCTCATGATGCGGTCGACGCCCGGCTCCGCGTCCTCGGAGGGGTCGAGGGAGGGCAACCCGGCGAACACGACGGGCACGTGGTGGCCCAGGCGCAGGCGGATGTCGCGCACCAGGCGTGTCACATCGCGCCGGAAGGCGATGGGACCGCGCAGTTGCCGTGCGTCGGCGATGCCCACCGCCACCAGGACGAGGTCGGGCGTCCAGCGTGTCAGCGGATCGGTCAGCTGCGGTACCAGACCTCGGCGGACCGCCTCCGCGGTGGCTCCGGCCTTCGCAGTCACCCGCCAGGACACGCCCTGGCCGGTCAGTGCCGTCAGCGCGGGGGCGAGTTGCCCGGCGAGCGCCTCCCGGTGGCTGAGCGCGCCGACGCCGGCGGCCGCCGAGTCGCCGAGGACGGCGAGGCGCATCGGAGGCCCGTGGCCTTCGGTGGTCCCGTGGACGTCACCGTCGGCCTCGGCGAGCGGCGTCCCTCTTCGCGGTGGCAGCTCGAACATTCCCCACACCCTTCTCCGGCCCATAACGGCGTTATGTGTCCGCTTCATAACAGCGTTACAGTGGGCTGGTGTCAACCCCCAAGAGAGACCCTTCCGAGGTGCGCCGCCGCCTGCTGAACGAGGCGGCCCGCGTTCTGTCCGAGGGAGGTCCCGCCGCACTCAGCGCCCGTAGGCTGGCCAAGGAGGCCGAGACCTCGACCATGGCCGTCTACACCCATTTCGGTTCGATGCCCGAACTGGTGCGGGCCCTGACGCGAGAGGGGTTCGACCGCTTCCTGGTGCGCGTGGAGGCCGTGCCCCGGAACGACGACCCGGTGGCCGAGCTGGCCGAACTCTGCGGTGTCTACCAGGCGTTCGCCCGGGCCGAACGCGACGTCTACGCCGTCCTCTTCGGCGGGTCCACCCTGCTCGGCTTCACACTCACCGACGAGGACCGCGCGATGGGCGTGGCCGTTCTGCGCCACCCGCGGGACGCCATCCGGCGCTGCATCGCCGCCGGGCGCTTCCGCCGGAACGCCGACCCCGACCTCCTGGTGCGCCAGCTCTTCTGCCAGATGCACGGGCTGGCTCAGCTGGACCACGTCGGCTACCTGGTGGGGGTGCACGGTCCGGACCGGGTGCTGGCCGCCATGATCCAGGACTTCGCCGTCGCGGCCGGTGACCCCGCCGCCGCGGCGATGCGGTCGGTCGCGGCCGGACTGGGCCGGGGGGATTCCCCCGGCTGAGGCCGGCAGGATCTCCCGGGCCGGGGCATGCGGCACTTCCCGGGCCGAGGCGCGCGGAACTCGTCGGCAGGGGGCCGCGGTAGCTCTCGGCCCCCGAGCGGTCTCGCTTTTGATGATGTACCGGACCACGGTGCATTGATCACATTAATGTTGCGTACGTTCCGGCGTGACAAGTGAGGGGACTGCACGGTGGGTTCAACGGGATCGATGCGCGACGACATCGCGATCGTGGGGATGGCCTGCCGGTTCCCGGGAGCGCTGAACGTGAATCAGTACTGGCGGCTCCTGATGGACCCGCGCGCGCAGTTCGGCAGGGTGCCCGACACGAGGTGGCGCAGGGCCGCTCTGTTCAGCGACGACCCCCGCGACGCGTCCGCCGCCTATACGGACACGATGGCACTTCTGCCGGACGTGGGCCACTTCGACGCGGAGCACTACGGGGTGCCGCCACGCCGGGCCAGGTCGCTGGACCCACAGCACCGGCTGCTCATCGATCTGGCGCGCGAGGCGATCCAGGACGCGGGATGGGAGACCGGCGGGTTCGACCGGGAGGAGACGTCGGTGATCACCGCGCTCACCGAGTCCGGATACCGCCAGCTCAGCACCATGGGGATCCGGATGCGCCAGCTCGCCGGTGGCGAGTTCGGGGCGCGGGCCACGGGCACGAAGTGGCAGGAGAGCGTCGGGGCGGTGGACGAGCTGCACGGTTCGTCCGCGGCCGGGCTCCTCCTCAACATGGGGCCGAACAGCATCAGTTCGATCTTCGGCCTGCACGGCGAGAGCTTCGCGCTCGACTCGGCCTGCTCCGGAGGTCTCACCGCCGTGGCCAACGCCGTGTACGCGCTGCGCGCGGGGCGCTGCCGTATCGCCCTGGCCGGTGGCGCGCAGTTGATCCTCACGCCCGACCTGCTCGTGGGGCTGTGCCGGATCGGGGCCGTCTCGCGCACCGGACGGTGCCTGCCGTTCGGCGCGCAGGCCGACGGGTTCGTCCTCGGCGAGGGGGCGGGCCTCCTGGTCCTGCGCCCGCTGGCCGACGCACAGGCGGCCGATGACCGGGTCTACGCCGTGATCCGGGGTGTGGGAGCCGCAAACGACGGAGCCGTCCCGGGAGGCATGCGTCCGCAGGCGGCCGGTCAACTGCGCGCCCTGCGAAGGGCCTACCGTGACGCGGATCTGGCCCCGGACTCCGTGGGCTACCTGGAAGCGCACGGGACCGGGACCGAGGTCGGTGATCCCGTCGAGAGGGACGCCCTGCGGCAACTGCGGGCAGGGTGGCACGCCCCGGCCCATCTCGGCGCCGTGAAGGCGGTCCTGGGGCACTCGCTCGCGGCGGCGGGGATGGCCGGACTCATCAAGACGGTCCTGGCGGTGCACCGGGGCGTGATACCTCCGCAGCCGCCGTTCGAGACGGCGGAGCCCGCCGGACTTCGGGCCGCCGGTCTTGTCGTTCCCCGGGCGCCGACCGAGTGGGGCGGCGCGGGGCAGCCGCGCCGAGCGGGAGTGAGCGCGTTCGGGTTCGGCGGCATGGGTGTGCACCTGGTGGTGGAGGAGAGCCCCCCTTCCCCGGTGGCGGCCCACGGGCCCACGGCCGGCGCTGCGGCGGAGCGGGGCGACCAGTTGCTGGTGCTCGACGCCCGCGACCGGGCCGGGCTGGCCCGCTTCGCCCGGGAGGTGGCCCACACCATCGGCGCCGACGGACTGCCCGCGGCCCAAGTGGCGGACACCCTGGCGCGGCGCGCGCCGCTCACGGAGCGCCTGGCCGTGGTGGCACGGGACGCCGCGACCGCCGCCGACGCGCTTCTGTCGGCGGCGGCCGCCCTGGAAGCGGGCCGCAGCGGAGAGCTCGGCCCCGGGCAGGCGGCTGGTACGGCGCCTGCCGGCGGCTGGTCCGCCGATACCGTGCTCCCGGCCCCGCCGACGCCCGACCGGGGCGGCGCGATGCCACCGGCCGATCTCGCGCTGCGGGCCGTCACCGGTCAGGGGCTTCGCGCGGCGCCGGGGCCGCTGAGCCCGTGCACGCTGCCGCCGAGCCCCCTCGCTCCCCGCCACCACTGGGTGGTGGACCTGTCGGCCCGGGATCTCGGGGAGGCCCCGTGCCCGGCGCCCGTCCCCCGCGGCCCGGCCGCCGGGGACGGGCCCGCGGTGTCGGTCGTCCTCGAGGAGGTCTCGCGCACGAGCGTTCTCCCCCTCCACGATCTGAACCGCCGGATGGCGCTGACGAGCGACCTCGGGTTCGACTCCCTCATGCTCCAGGAGCTGGAGGCCGGCCTCGGCAAGAGAGTCCCGGGCTTCACCACCGACGAGATGTACGCGACGGGCCTGACCGTCGAGCGGCTGATCGCGCTGGTCGAGGCCCACGGGGTGCCGGACTCGGTTTCCGGTTCGCCACCGCTCCGCCCGGCTCGGACGGAGGGGGAGGCCGCACAGCCCGAGCCGTTCACGTCCGAGGAGCCGGGACGCTGGAGCGCGGCGACCGCGTGCATCGACGACTTCCCGGAGGTGGCCCGGTTCGAGGAGCGGGCGGACGCCCTCCTCCGCGGCGGCGCCGACTTCCCGTACTTCCGGGTCCACGAGGGAAACATCCTGGACAGGACTGTGGTCGGGGGCCGGGAGTTCCTCTCCTTCGGCAGCTACAACTACCTCGGCCTGTCGGGCCATCCGGAGGTCGGCGAGGCCGCGCGTCGTGCGGTGGACCGGTACGGCACGTCGGTCTCGGCGAGCAGGGTGCTGTCCGGCGAGCGGGAGCTGACCGTACGACTCGAGCGGACTCTCGCCGATTTCCTCGGGGTGGAGGACTGCCTCGTCCTGGTGAGCGGCTACTCCACCAACGTGACGGCGCTGGGGCACCTCCTCGGACCGGACGACCTGGTGCTGCACGACGCGCTCGCGCACAACAGCATCCTGCGGGGCTGCGCGCTGTCGGGAGCGGCGCGGCGTCCCTTCGCGCACAACGACACGGCTGCGCTGGAGCGCCTGCTCCGGGCCAACCGGGCCCGGTACCGGAGAGTGCTCATCGTGGTCGAGGGCGCCTACAGCATGGACGGTGATCTGGTCGATCTGCCCGCCGTCATCGAGCTGAAGAAGCGTTACGGTGCCCTGCTGATGGTGGACGAGGCGCACAGCGTCGGCACGGTGGGGGAGTGCGGGCGCGGCGTGGGGGAGTTCTTCGGCGTCGAGCGTTCCGATGTCGACCTGTGGATGGGCACGCTCTCCAAAGCGTTCGCCAGCTGCGGAGGGTACCTGGGGGGCTCGGCGCGGACGGTGCGCTGGCTGCGCCACACGCTGCCCGGTTTCGTCTACAGCGTCGGGCTGAGTCCGGCCAACGCCGCCGCGGCGCTGGCGGCGGCCGAGGTGATCGTCGCGGAGCCCGGACGGGTGCGTGCCCTGCGGCACAACGCGGACCTCTTCCGTGACCTGGCCGTATCGGCCGGTCTGCCGATCGGGACCAGCCGCCACACGCCGATCGTGCCGTGTGTCCTCGGCGACTCGGACCGGACGCTGCGCGTCGCCGACCGGATCTACGCCAGGGGGGTCATCGCCGACGCGATATTCCATCCGGCGGTCGAGGAGGGGCAGGCGCGGCTGCGGTTCTTCATCACCAGCGAACACCGTGTGGACGACATCGGCCGAGCGGTGCGCATCCTGGCCGAGGAGGTGGCTTCCCGTGGTGACTGATGTCGTCGGCGGCGGCCCGGGGAGAGCCGCCCGACGGTTTGGCGGGGCGCCTGCCTCAGAACAGCGTCCGTTCGACGCGCAGCAGCGCGGCGGACTGCCCGTGCGCGCCGCTGTCGGCGGGGACCGGGCCGTCACCGAGGCGTTCCCCGGCGCCGGTGCTCGGCCGGGAGAGGAGGTAGGCGATGAGCTCGGCCTCCTGTTCCTGCACATCGTCGTAGGTGGTGCGCTGAAGCATGTCCCGTACGAGATCGGGGTCGAGGTTGGGGAAGAGCGAGCGGGCGCTCGCCTCGTCCAGCCAGCCGGCCCCTCGGTGGCAGCAGATGATGTGGCCCAGTTCGTGCAGGATGATGTGGTCCTGATGGGCGCTGTTGGTGTTGGCGTCGTAGAAGATCAGGTCCTCGTCGCAGGCGGCCACCCACATGCCGCAGGGGTGGAAGGCGGGCATGCGCATCCGGATCAGTTTGATGGGGCGGTTGCGGATCTCGCCGAGGTGGCGGCAGAGCTCGGAGACCCCCGCTCCCGCCGGAAGGCCGAGTTCGGCTATGCGCCGTGCGCCGTCCTTGCGGAGCCTCCTGAGCTGGCTACGCCGCTTGCGGTCCGAGGCCCTCATTCGGCCTCCGCGACGTCGGTGACCGGCGGCAGCCCCTGCATCTTGCGGTACTGGTCCATGACCGCCATGACGGCCTGAAGGCTCTCCTTCTCCATGCCGGCGGCTCGCATGGCCACGGAGCGGACGCCGGCCTGTCGGAGCGCCTCGATGGCGGCGGCCTCGGACAGAACGGATTCCGCGACCTTGTCGTCGAAGAAGTACGCGACGGAGACACCGAAGAACCGGGACAGAGCGGCCAGCAGGTCGGGTGAGGGGTTGGAACGCGCACCCGTCCGCAGCTGCGACAAGTACACGCCGCCGACCTTGAGTGCCGGGTTGATCTGCTTCAGCTCCGCCGCGACCTCGGCATTCGTCCAGGTTCTGCCCTTGGGGCGCACCGACTTGAAGATGTCGTCCAAGCGCACGGCCAGGACGGGGCGTTCATCTGTTTTCGACACCGATCATCTCCTTCCGCCTAAGTAGTTTAGCGGACAGTTACTCACGGGTTTCCCGGATTAGCTGTCAGTTGACAATCCAGCGAGATTCCGCCAATCTTGGGCCTGCGAGTAACTGTCAGTGACTCCCTTGATGAGGGCCGAAGTTGACAGCGAACCGTGAAGGCCAGGGGGGCCGTCACGGGGTGGGCCGGACGAGAGAGCGCTCGTCGGCGCAACGGGGGGAAAGCACCGTGGGAATGGCAGTGGACCAGCCTGACCTGAACGTGGCGGGAAACCGGGTGGAAAGTGAACACGCGGTTCAAGTGGAACAGGCACTGCTTCAAGCCAGAACTCTGATCGAGTCCACCGTCGTGCTGCACCGTCGCCGCTCGGTGGCCGACACGGTTGCGGTCGCGCGGAACGGCGCGGCACACCTGGGCGAGTCCGTCGAGCGCCTGATCGCCCGGGGACGCCACGCGGTCTCGGTCACCCTGGTCGGGCACGGCGAGTTCACCGAATCGGTTCTGCGGGTGCTGGGCGAAAAGCCGGGCCGGGCGGTCGTACGCGTGCTGTGCACGGCCGAGATCGCGTCGGACGTGGCCGAGAGGCTGGCCGGTCTCCCGGCCGAGCGGACGGAGGTCCGGGTCTCCGACAGCGCTCTGCGCGCCGTGCTCGTCGTCGACGGTTTCGCGGCCCTGATGCCGGCCAACTGCGTCGGCGGCGGGGAGCAGTTCGCCGTCGTCAACGACATGGCCACGGTCCGCGCCCTGGAGCTCCTCTTCGCCGGTACCTGGGGCGCGGCCCGCAGGCTGGAGGACCATCTGCGGCTCAGCCCGCGCCTGCGCCTGGAGCTCGTCCGGACGATCCTGGAGCGGCTGCGCGCGGGGCACACGGACGAGGCCGCCGCCCACGAGATCAATGTGTCGCTGCGCACCTACCGGCGATACGTCGCGGAGATACTGCGTGACCTCGACGCCATTTCCCGGTTCCAGGCCGGTGCTCGCGCGGTGCAGCTCGGCCTGCTGCCCGCGTGACCGAGTGGGCCCGGCCGCCCGGCCGCCCGCCCGTGAATCGCACTGAACAGGGTGCGCCGCCCAGGCGTGGGGCGCATCGGGAAAGGACGCGGAGACGTGCTGGACCGACGCGAGGACAAACTCGAACTGGCGTTGCTCGAGGTGCAGGCGCTCATCGAGTCGTCCGTCGCCATGCACCGTGCGCACACGGCCCAGGAGCAACTGATCGCATCGGTGGCCGGTGAGTACGGTGCGGTGCTGGAAACCGCCCAGAACCTGATCAACGGGGCCACGCGCAGCATCGACATCGTTCACGCACGCCGACCGAGCGCGGCGGACCAGGCCGCGCGCCGGTCGGACCGGGTCGAGCGAGAACTGCTCCGCACGGCGGCCGACGGCATCGCGATCCGTCTGCTCACCACACCGGCCCTCCTCGACGTCGACTTCGTACGCGAACAGGTCGGCAGGGAAAGGCCGGTGGCGGTCCGCGTCGCGCGGATGCCTCCGCTGCAGGCGCTGATCGTCGACGGCGCCGCCGCCTTCGTGGTCACCGAGTCCGCCGTGGGCCGCAGGTGCTCGGTGGTCCGGGAACCGGAGGTGCTGCGCACGCTCCAGGCCTTCTTCCAGAGCGTGTGGAGCGACGCGACACCCGCCGGGGACAGCACCGCCTTCGACGGACGGGGCTGGCCGGCCCTCGTCCACCGTGTTCTGGCCGCGCTGGAGAGCGGAGTCACCGACGAGATAGCGGCCCGTGAGAACGCCGTGTCCGTGCGGACCTACCGGCGCCATGTCGCCGAGGTGATGGCGTTTCTCGGGGCGACCTCCCGTTTCCAGGCCGGAGTGAGGGCCGCCGAACTCGGCCTGCTCCCGGCCCCGCAGTCCTACGCCAACCGCCCTTCGCGCAGCCGCCCGGACAGCTGAATCCGCCGGGCCCACGGAGGCCCGGCCTGCCCGGACCACCCGGCCGACCGGCCGGGAGCGTGCCGCGGCCGCTCCCGCGACCGGTCGGACGTCGCGACCCGCCCCCTCGTGGCGACGGCTCGGCACGGCCGGCCGGCGGTCGCGCCGAGGGGGAGAACACCGAGATCGACTGAGCCACGTGCCCGTGCGGCACCGGTCGGGAGCCATGCTGTGAACACCGTGAAAACGCTCTGCTTCGTCGTCGCGGCGCTCTCCTCCTACGCGGCCCTGGCCTACCGGTCGGTGCAGCTGCGGCGCTGCCGCCACGACAGCTCCCGCCGCGTCCTGGTCGTCACTCTGCTGTTGCAGTGCCTGACCTTCTCGATGGGCATCGTCGCCACAGTGGGCGACAGCTTCCTGGGAGTCCCGAACCTGGCCGTGCTGGTGATGCACGTGTCGGCGGTCGCGTTCTGCGTGGGCGCCCAGATCATCCTGCTGCGCTGGGCGACGGAACAGCGGGAGGCCAGGAGCGGGGCCCGCCGCTGGATGGCCACGGGCCTCGTCCTCGGCGCGCTTCTGACCGGGCTGTTCCTCCTCGCCGACGGCCCGGGCCGCCCGGCGTCGGACTTCAACACCGGCAGCGGACATCCCTGGGTACTCGTCTACCTCCTGGTGTTCATCGGGTCCCAGACAGTTCCCTGCGTCACCATCCTCCGGCAGTTCCGGGTCTACACCCGTTCGACGCCCAAAGCCCAGGTGCGGCAGGCGCTGCGCCTGCTCTCGGCGGCCGCCGCGATCCTGTTCCTCTACTGCGTGGCCAGGGCCGTCAACGTGCTGACCTCGGCCTGCGGGATCGACATCGGGGCCTGGCAGGGCGCGGCCTCCGTCCTCAGCGCGGCGGGCATCGTCGTCCTGTCGCTGGGGCTGACCACGCCCGCCTGGGAGGGCATGGCGGCCAGCGCGGCCCAGTGGCGCTCCCGCTACCGTTCCCACCGCACCCTGTACCCCCTCTGGCGGGACCTGTACGAGTCCTTCCCGGGCATAGCGCTGGAACCGCCCCGCTCCGCCTCGCTCCTCCACCTCCGCTACCGGCTGCACCGCAGGACCGTGGAGATACGGGACGGCCGGAGGGCGCTGCGGCCCTACACCGGCCCCGCCCCCGAAGGCGCGGCCGGAGCGGAGGCCGACGACGAGGAACGGCAGGCCTTCGCCGAAGCGGCGCGGATCAGGCGGGCGCTGCAGGTCAGACGGGCCGGCGCCCGTCCTCACGACAGCAAGGACCCTGGGGACCTGGGCCACCCCGACACGGTCAGCTTCGCCGCCGAGGTGGCCTGGCTCACCAAGGTCGCATCGGCGTACCGGGAACTCGGCAGGTCGGAGGAACGGCCGACCGGGTGACGTCCGCACCGCTCCTCCTTCTTCTGGGAACCACCCCCGCACTCCTGGAGACCACCGGACGCTCTCAGGACTCGATCAGCCGAACGAACCGCACCGTGTCGAAGATGTCCTCCATCCGGATGGCTCTGCCGTCGCGCAGCGTCCAGGAGTGGACGAAGTCGAGCGTCTCGGTGCGGCCGCTCAACGACGTGACCTGACGTACACCGAACACGACCACGCGGTCGCCCGAGCTGATGAACTCCCGCGGTTCCAGGCGCATTCCGCCCAGCACGGCCGGGACTCCGGCCAGGAACTCCCGTACGCCGGCGTGGCCGGTCCTGGTCCCGCCGAGGCCGTGGTCCGCCAGTCCGGCGGGGTGCACCCACTCGACCGCAGGGTCGAGCTGCGCCAGCAGAGCCTCCACATCGCGGCGGTGGAAGGCGCGGTACGCGGCGTGAATCGTTTCGAGATGGTCCGTCCGGTGCGGCACGGGCCGGTCTGCCCTTGCGTTCATCACCGCTCCAGGTGTTCGGGATGGAGCGCGCCGAGGGTGCGCCGTATGCCCTCGCGCCAGGTCGTCGTGCAGGGGCCGGTCAGGCTGCGGCGCAGTGTCGGGTCGAACCGGTAGGTCTCCCGGGTCACTTCGCTCTCCACGAGCTTGGCCGGGACGCCGGTCAGGCGCTCCAGGTGCCGCAGGCAGTCGGTCATCCCCACCGATTCGTCCCCGCCCCAGTTGACCAGCGTGGTCGCGACCGAAGCCGCCTCCCACAGTGCGGGGACCTGGGCCACGAGGTCGTCCGTGTACAGCGGGGAGAACCAGTTCTGCTGTCCGTCCAACGGCACGGGGATGGTCTCGCCGGCGAGCATCCGCTTGAAGTACAGCATCGGGACGCCACCGTAACCACCGGGCCCGTAGGCGATGTTCAGCCGGGCGATGGTGGTGGGCAGGCCGAGCATCCTGGCGAACGTGCGCACGGTGCCCTCGGTCGCGATCTTCCCGACCGGGTAGGCGGGCAGCCAGTCGGCCACCCCGTCGACGGGATCGGTCTCGGTGTACGCGTGGTCCAGGGTCTGCCGGGCGTAGACGGCGCCGCTGGAGATGTACAGGAACGCCTCGGCGGTCCGGCAGTGCGCCATCAGCCGCCCCGCGGCGAGCGAGTTCACTTCGATGGCGGCGTTGAAGTCGCCGTCCTCGCCGCGGCGGACCGCGGAGTGCACGACATGGGTGAAGTCCCGCGGCAGGCCGATGAGGCCGTCCCGGGCGACGTCGTCCATGTCCCAGCGCCAGGTGTTGATCCCCAGGACGTTCAACTGGCGCTCGACGCCCGGTGTGCCGAACCTGCCCAGACACCAGACTTCGTTCCCGGCGGCGAGCGCTTCGGCCAGGGGGCGGGCCACCTGGCCCGTGCCGCCCGTGACGAGGATCTTCTTCGCGTTCACGGCCGTCCCTCCGCATCGCCCATGGACCGGTCGAGTTCACGGCGCAGGACCGCCTGGAACGCGGCCACGTGGCGGGGGCCCATGAGCGTGTAGTGCTCACCCGGCACGTCGACGTAGCGGTTGTTCCCGGTGGCGTGCTCGTCCCAGCGGCGCAGTTCGTCGCGCAGCCAGTCCTCCTTGGAGCCCCGCAGGGGGATGGCGTAGAAGACGGTCATGGACCGGACGCTGCCGCTCGGCTCGTAGTCGCGGCCGAGACGCGTGAGGTCGGCTGCCAGTCGCGCCCAGGCACCGAACTTGCCCGGATCGAGGTCCAGTTCGGTGATCCTGCCCGGTGGGGCGAGATCGAGGAGACGGGAAAGCTGCTCCTTCTGTGGCAGTCCCCGCAGCCGCCCGGGCAGTTCGACGGACCGCTTCCTGTCGATCAGGCCCAGGAAGAAGGCGAGGTTCACCGCCGTCTCGACGAAGTCGAGTTCGTTCATGCGGCGTCTGATGTGCGGGGGGAGGTTGAAGCTGCCGACGAAGTCGACCCGTTCGCCGGCGGCCTCCAGGACCTTCGCGATCTCGAAGGCCACCGCGCCGCCGAAGGAGTACCCGGCGACGGCGTACGGGCCGTGCGGCTGACGCTCCCGGATGGCCGCCACGTACGTCTCGACCATCTCCGCGAAGGAGGTGAAGGGCTTCTCGCCCTCGTTGAGGCCGCGGGCGCGCAGCGCGTAGAAGGGGCGGTCGCCCACGAAGTACTGGGCGAGGTTGACGAAGACCAGTACCTCGCCGACCCCGGGGTGCACACAGAACAGCGGGGTCTTCTCGCCGCTGAGCTGCATCGGCACGACGGGGTCGTACGGCTGTTCCTCCGGCCGGACGTCCTCGGACAGCTGCGCGGCGAGCGCGCGCACGGTGGGGGCCCTCAGCACGTCGATGATCCGCAGTCCGTGGGCGCCCAGGCGCTGGGCGACCCTGGTGCGCAGCCGCAGGATGTCCAGGGACGTCCCGCCCAGGTCGAAGAAGTTCGCATGGGCGCTGACCGAGCCCGGGCCGGTGTCGAACAGTTCGGCGTAGATCTCGGCCAGCGCCTGCTCGGTCCCGCCCTCGGGCGCCGTGTAGCCGCCGAGTCTGCGCCGGGTGAGCTCGGCCACCTGCCGTACGACGTCGTCGTAGGCGCCCGCCTCCAGCCGCTCACGCATCAGCGCGCGCCGGATCTTGCCGAGGCTGGTCTTGGGGAAGGCGTCCTTCGGCAGCGGGAGGATCAGGGACGGCCGGAACCCCCAGTGCATGACCGCGGTGGCGCGCACAGCGGCCAGCGCTCGGAAGAGGTGCGTGTCGTCGTCCTCGTCGGCCATCTCCCGCGCGTGGTGGAAGGCGATCACCAGATGTTCCGTGTCGCTTCCGGTGGGCCGGGTCGGGAAGGCGGCGACGTACGAGCGCGACACCCCGTCCAACTCTTGGAGAGCGGCTTCGAGTTCGTGGCTGAAGTAGCTGACCCCGTTGACGACGACGCTGTCCTTGCTGCGGCCCACCAGGGTCAGCCGGCCGTTGTCGATACGCCCGAGGTCGCCGCTGCGGAACCAGCCGCCCTCGGCGCGTGAGTCCGCGGTGGCCCGTTCGTCCTGGTGGTAGCCGGGGCTGATCATGGGGCCGGACAGCTGGAGCTCGCCGACATGGCCCGCGGGCACCGGCCGGTCCTGCTCGTCGACGACGCGGATGCTCAGCCCTTCGACGGGTGCCCCGAGGTTGGCGAACTCCGCGTCGGAGTCCGCTTGGGGGAAGTGCAGGGAGTAGATGCTCCCCGCGCAGGTCTCGGTCATCCCGAAGGCCGGCCACAGGGCGTCGGGCGCGAGACCGTGGGCCGCGAAGCGATCCAGGAAGGCGCGGCCGGTGGCGACGACGACGGCCTCGCCCCCGCTGACGATGTGCCGTACCCGGCTCAGGTCGAAGGTTTCGGCGCCGGGGCGGGAGGCGGTCAACAGGCCCAGCAGGAAGTTGGGGGTGAAGGTCATCGTCACGCCGTGCAGCGAGACGAGCCGCAGGAATTCCAAGGGCTCGCCGAGTATGACGGCCGATTCGACGTGCAGTTGGCGGCAGCCCGCGTAGATCGGCAGCAGATGGCATTCCAGCAGGGCCGCCACATGGTCGAAGGAGATCCAGTTGAGGGTGGTGTCCGCCGCGGTGAGCCGGTGGTAGCCGTTCTTGCCCGCCATGGCCGCCAGCAGATTGGCGTGCGTGAGGGTCACCGCCTTGGGGCTGCCGGTGGAACCCGACGTCAGGACCAGTACGGCCGTGTCGCCGGGCGCCGCCTCGTGCAGCTCGGCGGCCGGCTCATGCCCGTACAGCGCGTCCAGCGTGATCACACGGACGCCGTCCACCCGGGGGAGTTCGGCGGCGAGCACGGCGTCGGTGAGCACCAGAGGGCGGTCCAGCAGCCGGTCCACATGGCGGAGCTGCGTGGTCCAGCGGTCCGGGTCGCCGTGCACGGGAGCGAGCGGGCAGGGAATGAGGCCGCCCAGCACGCACGCCCAGAACGCGGTGAGGAATTCCTGCGGATTCTCCAGACACAGTACGACCCTGTCCTGTGCGACGGCGCCCAGGGAACGCAGTGCGGCGAGGAATTCGCGGGACCTGGTCAACAAATCCGCATAACTCTGGGAGACATACGGACCCCCTGCACCGCCCTGACAGTAGTCAAGGCCTGAATCCGGTCGGTTCCGCGCAGCCCGGGTCAGAAGGCCGGCGATATTGCGTGGCGGCGAATCGGTCACTTTCTCTCCGGTCCTCTCCGTTCCTGTCGCACGTCGGCCGGTCGTGCGGGTCTCGGGGAGAACAGTAGGTCCCACTCGCCGCGAACGGCGCTAGATGGCATTGAGTGGACACATCCTGACATCTAGTGGACACAGGCTCCTCCGGTCCGCCGCCACCGATCGTGGCACCTTCCTGAAAGACCCCTTGCGGAGGGCCGGTTACAGGACCTTTCATGAACGGCCAGCAACCCAATGCCAGCCCCTTTCGGGCAGGCCGGTCAGAAGGCGGTTCCATGAATGATCAGCCCATCGGTCTGGTATTTCCCGGCCAGGGCACCCAGCGGCAGGGTATGGGTGAGGTGTGGCGGGAAACCCCGTCGTGGGAGCTCACGGAGCGGATATCCGAAGCCACCGGGGAGAATGTCCCCGAGCTACTGCTGAGTACGCCCACCGAGCAGCTGAGGCGCACCGATCTGGCGCAGCTCGCGGTCTTCTCCGTCGCGGTAATGGCCCATGCCGAAGCGGTACGGTGCGACGCCCTCGGCCCCACCGTCGTCGCCTGCGCCGGACACAGCCTGGGCGAGTACGCGGCCCTCACCGCGGCCGGCGCACTGACCGTGAGCGACGCCGCCGTCCTGGTGGCCGCCCGGGGGCGGGCCATGAGGGACGCTGCCGAGCGGCGACCGGGCGCCATGGGGGTCCTGGTCGGAGCGCAGCTGGACGAAGTGGAGGACCTGGTCGCCGTCGTGCGGGCGGCCGGCCCCGAGGTGTGGGTCGCCAACGTGAACGCCCCGGGCCAGACCGTGGTGTCCGGGTCGCCCGAAGGCGTCGCCCTGGTGGAGGAGTACGCGCACTCGATCGGTGCGAAGATGATCCGGCTCCAGGTGGGCGGCGCCTTCCACAGCCTCTACATGGAGCCGGCGGTGGCGCCTCTGCACCGAGCGCTCAAGGACACGGCGTTCGCTGCCGCGCACCTGCCCGTGGTGGCCAACGTCGACGCCGAAGCACACGGCGGCGACGCCGACTGGGTCGAGCTGGGCGTCAGGCAGCTGACCTCGCCGGTGCTGTGGGAGCGGAGCGTGCGCACCCTGAGCGAGGAGCTCGGCTGCCGGAAGCTGGTCGAACTCGGACCCGGAAAGACGCTGACCGGGCTGATCAAGCGGATCGCCCCCGAGGTCGAGGCCGTGTCCCTGAACGATCCGAAGACGCTCCGGGCGAGTGCCGTCGCCTGAGGCGCGGGGAACGCGACGGGGCCGCCGGGAGGGAACTCCCGGCGGCCCCGTCGCGTCGGACCGGCGCCACGTCCCTCAGCGCCCCCTGAGCGGAACCGGCGGCCGGACTTCGCCGGTGAGCAGGACGGGGACGGCGCACACCACACTGGCCAGCGCCCCCCGCCGCTTGTCCGCCAGGTCCAGGACGTGGAATTTCTCGAACCGGCTGCGCTGCACCGAGGTCCCCGACCCGGCGGGGACCGGCGGCAGCCCGGAGAGGTCGACCTCGCGCATCGTCGCCCTGGACGTCCGGCCGACCTTGACCAGCGCCTCCTTCCGCACCCACTGCCGCATGAAGACGCCCTGCGGGTCGCGCGACCGGCCGGAGACACCCAGCTCGCGCTGGGTCAGCACCTGTTCGAGCACCGAGGGGGCCACGCTCCTGCGGCCCAGCAGCTCGACGTCGATCCCCACGGCGGCGGGGCCGGCCGCCGCCGCCACCACGCCCCGGGTGTGCGAGAGGCTGACCTGTACGTCATGACGGCCCGTCACATACGGTCTGCCGTGGCCGTGCTCCCGGCACTCGTCGCAGTACTGCGCGAGCTCGATGTCATGCGCCGCGACGCCCAGCGACCGTGCCGCGCACAGCCGTACCAGCAGGTGGGCCGCGACGAAGTCGAGCCGTGATGCCTCGTGCCGGAACCGCGCGGCCCGCCGCCGTTCCACCGGAGTCAGCAGGCTTTCGCGCGCCGCCGGATGGTGGAGGACCTCGGCGGTGGTCGACACCGTCGCGTACGCGGTGGTGACCGGTCCGGTTCCCCGTCGCGCCGGGTGGGCGGCTGCCGCTCCGGGGCGGGGCGATACCTGATGGAGCGGCTTTCCGGCGAGCGAGCGACGGGCCGACGCCAGAATGGCGTTGACCAGGTCGGCGGAGCTGTCGAGCGGCATCGCGTGGTCGGCCGCGGTGAGCTGTCGCGGAGCCTCGGGGAGGCTGCTGGTGGCTGATCGGATGACGGGCCTGGCGTCTGGTCGGGACATGAGGTGCCTTCTGTGTCCGGGTGGGGGGCGGTGTGAGGGCAGGGCCTACGAGTTGTCGGCGTACGGGCAGGCGGCGGGGGCTTCGCCGTGCGCCGGCCTCTCCCACGTCGTCGGCGGGCCGTCGTGCGCGGCGGGCCGCGACCGCCGTTCGACCCGCATGGGCAGACTGCCCCTGGGGCGCAGGGTGACCATGGGTTCCATGACCGGTGACGCCCCCGGCACGCTGCTCAGACGCACCTGTTGTGCGAGCGTCACCAGCGCGATGTGGCCGTTGAGCAGGGCGTGGTGGTTTCCGATGCAGACGCGGTGACCTGCCCCGAACGGCAGATAGGCGTGCCGGGGCAGCCCCGCCTCGCGCTCGGGCGAGAACCGCTCGGGATCGAACCGCTCCGGGTCGTGGAAGTAGTCCGCCCTGCGGTGCAGTGCGTACGGGCTGAACACGACGGCCGCGCCGGCCGGGAGGACATGGCCGAGCACCTCGACGTCCACGGTCGCCTGCCGGGTGAACATGTAGACCGGCGGATAGAGGCGCATGGTCTCCTTGAACACCTGCAGGGCGTAGGGGAGCCGCGGCAGGTCCTCCAGGGTCGGCCTCCGGCCGCCGAGGACCTCGTCCACCTCCGCGAGGAGCCTGTCGTAGACCTCCGGGTGCTCGGCGAGAAGGTGGAAACTCCAGCTCAGCGCCGTGGCGGTGGTCTCGTGACCAGGCATGAACATGTTGAGCGCCTCGTCCCGGATCTGCCGGTCGCCGATCGGGGTGCCGTCCTCGTACGTGGACTCCATGAGGAGGTTGAGCCAGTCGTCGGGCCTCCGGACGGCGGCGCGGCGTTCTGCCAGCAGGTCGTAGAAGGTCCGCTCCAGACGCTCGATCGCCCTCCGGTAGCGCAGGTTCGCCGGGGTCGGCCACTCGATCGTGAGCGGGATCAGGGCGCTGGCCTGGGAGTCGAACCCGTGGATGGCGTCGGTCAGGGCGTTGCCCAGTTCATCGGCCTCGCCCAGCACGTCCCGGCTGAAGAGGTTCTGACCGACGATGCCGAGCGTCACCGCGACCATCTCGCGCCGGACGTCGACCACGGCCCCGTCGCTCCAGCGGTCCGCGACGGTCCGGGTGACCCGCGCGGCGATGTCCGCGGAGGTCTTCACGGCGGCGGAGTGGAACCGCGGCTGGATCATCCGGCGGTTCGGCCTGTGCTGTTCGTTCGTCGCGGTGAGCAGGCCGTCGCCGAGCAGGGGCCGGGCGAAGGAGCGGAACCGGTCCGTCTTCTCGAACAGACCGCCGTTCCTGATGAGGATCTCGTGGACCAGCTCGACCGAGTTCGCGAGGTAGAGGTCCTGGCCGGCGATCGTGTAGACGCCGAGGTCTCCGCACTCCGCGAACGTACGGGAGAACAGCGCGAGCCGGTCCCGTTTGAACTCCCAGGTGTTCCCGATGAGCGCGCGGCCGGGAAGACGCGGCACACGCGAGGTGGGTGAAGCGGCGGACTGGGTCATGGGATGCCCTTCCGTGGACCGTCCTGAGGCGTGGTGGCTCCGGAGTGCCAGGTATCGAAGCACGGTGGTCCCGACGGGGGCGACGACGGCACAGCTTGCTGCCAGGGTCGGCAGCTTGCTGACAGGACAGGGGCCCCGGTTCCCTGCCGACGCTGTCAGTTAAATGCCAGGGGGGCCGAATGTTCGGCCGCTCCCGGGCCGGCTGGCAGGTAGTTGTCGGTCCGCTTGTCGTGCCGAAACCTGCTGAATAGCTTGATGGTCATGCGAGGGGCCTCTGTACGCCATCTCGTCTCCCGTCGGTTGAGCATCAGAAATGAGGGGTCCACTGTGTCCACCGTGACCGCGGAGCGCCAGGAAACCATCAAGGAAATCGTCTGCGACATCCTGGAGATCGAGCCGGACGACGTCACCCAGGAAAGCCTCTTCAAGGAGGACCACGACGCGGACTCGTTGCGCGCCATCGAGATCCTGGCCTCCCTGGAGAAGGCCTTCAACGTGGTCATCAACCAGTCCGAACTCGGCCGGATGGTCAACCTCAAGGGCGTCTACGAGGTTGTCGCGGAATCGGCCGACTGGAAGTAGCGGCAAGTGGCGCTGCGCCCGTGGATGAATGACCTTTTGGTGGTCGCCGCAAGGCCCGCCATATATGGGGGTGAAAATGTCTGACGTATCGTCGAACAGAGTAGTCATAACCGGGCTCGGTGCGGTTTCCGGCATCGGACTGGGGACCTCCGAGTTCCTGGCCGGACTTCGTTCCGGCCGCAGCGCCGCCAAGCCCATCACCGCGTTCGACACCCAGGGGTTCGAACACGCCAACGGCTGCGAGATCGTCGATTTCGATCCAGGCAAGTGGATCCGCAACTTCGACATCGAGGACCTGGGACGGGCGAGCCAGTTCTCGGTCGCGGCTTCGAGGATGGCGCTCGAGGACGCCGACCTGGACGAGGAGTACCTGGCCGCCCGGAGGTGCCTGATCTCCATCGGCACCACCGACGGCGAGTCCAGGGACCTCGACCAGCTGGTGGAGACCGAGGTTCGCGAAGGACCCGAGCGCATGGACCGCCGGGTCGCCGCCCGGGTGCCGGCCGGACGGCTGTCGGCCACCGTGGCACGGGAGTTCAAGCTCACGCAGGTCGAGGCGGTGACGTTGCCCACGGCGTGCGCCGCGGGGAACTACGCGATCGGCTACGGCTACGACGCCATCCGCACGGGAGAGGTCGAATTCGCCCTGTGCGGCGGCGCCGACGCCATGTGCCGGAAGACGTTCACCGGTTTCTACCGACTGGGCACCATCGCCCCGGAGGTCTGCCGGCCCTTCGACGTCAACCGCCAGGGCATCCTGACCGGCGAGGGCGCCGGCGTCCTCCTGCTGGAGAGCCTGGAGTCGGCGCTGGCCCGCAACGCGCGCATCTACGCGGAGGTGCTCGGCTACGGCCTCAACTGCGACGCCTACCACCCCGTGGCCCCGAACCAGGACAGCGTGGCGCAGTGCATGCAGCTGGCGCTCGACGGGGCGGGCGTCAAACCCGAGGACGTGGATTTCGTCTCGGCGCACGGCACCGGAACCAAGGCCAACGACGTCACCGAAGCGCGGGCGATCCGCCAGGTCTTCGGCGACGACACCCCCCGGACCGTCTCGATCAAATCGATGCTGGGCCACAGCATGGGGGCCGCGAGCGCGCTGTCCTCCATCGCCTGCGCCCTGGCGATCACCGAGGGCTTCATTCCGCCGACCATCAACCACGTCGAGACCGACCCCGAGTGCAACGTCGACTGCGTCCCCAACGAGGCCATCGAGGCCGATCTGCGGGTGGTGCAGAACAACGGGCTCGCGTTCGGCGGCAACAACTCGGTCGTGATCTTCGGCAAGTACGAGGCGGTGCGTTCATGACGGAGCCCCTCACGACGGACCTGCTCGCGGCGGACACCCCCGTGCTTCCCCAGGCCGTCGTCGGAGTCGGCGCCGTCAACAGCGTCGGCGGATCGGCGGACGAGGTCTTCGCCTCCCTGTGCGCCGGCCGCACCGGCCGCGCGGAGCTGCGCGGCTTCGACCGGGACCGCTTCCGGGCCCAGCACGCCTACGAGATCGACGACCGGCCGGAACCGGGCGACGACGTCACGGGCCGGGCCACCCGGTGGCTCGTCCGGGCCATCGAGGAGGCGGCCCGGGACGCCGGTCTCGGGGACGACCTCGGCGAGGTGCCGATCCTGATCGGCACCGGGCTGCGCGAGCTGCGCTCCGCCGAGCTGGGCTGGCGGGACGGCGCCGCGTTCGACGTGTCGGAGCTCCACTTCGGCACGGCCCTGCGGGAACGGTTCGGCGCGGTGCGGACCTACACCTTCTCCAACGCCTGCTCGGCCTCGCTCTACGCGTTGGCGATGGGCAGCGATCTGCTGGCCGCCGGGGGAGCCGACACCGTCATCGTCGCCGGCGTCGACACCCTCACCGAGAGCATGTACGGCCTGCTGGACCGGGTGCACATGCAACCCCCGGACCAGGTAAGGCCGTTCGACAAGGACCGCAAGGGCGTCCTGATGGGCGACGGAGCCGCCGCGATTGTCCTCCGGCGCGGCGACAGGGCGGCCGGCTCAGCGGTCCGCGGCCTGCTCCGCTCGGTCTACGTCAACTGCGACGGGTACCACGTGACCGCGCCGGACGTGGCCGGGGTCGCGGAGGCGCTGGTGGGCGCGCACCGGCTCGCCGGGGTGAAGTCCGAGGACATCGACCTGGTGATGCTGCACGGCACCGGGACGCTCCTCAACGACGAGGCCGAGGCCCTGGCGATCGGCCAGGTCTTCGGCGCCCACGCCGGAAATCCGCTGATGACCGCCGTGAAGTCGATGACCGGCCACACCTCGGGCGGCTCCGGCCTGCTCGGTCTGATCGTGGCCCTGAGTTCGCTGGAGTCGGGCCGGGTCCCGCCGACCGTCGGGCTGCGCGAGCCGGTCGAGGAGGCCGCAGGCTTCCGCTTCGTACGAGGTGAGCACGCGGAGGCCGAGCTGCGGCTCGCCCAGGTCAACGCGTTCGGCTTCGGCGGCGTCAACGCCGTGGCCGTCGTGGAGAGGGCGGAGAAGTGAGTACGTCGGACATTCTGGTGACCGGTGTCGGTCTCGCGCTGCCCGGTGTGGACGGGCCCGCGGACCTGCTGAGGACCGGGCCCACCGGCGGGGAGCCCCTGGTGGACCCGGCGGCACGGCTCGGCAAGCGCGGCCTGCGCTACAAGGACCGGGCCTCCCAGCTCGCCCTCTGCGCCTCGGCCGACGGACTGCGGGCGGCGGGACTGCTGACGGACGGCCTCACGGTCCCCGGCAGCACGGTCGGTGTGGTGGCGAGCTCCAACCTGGGCAACCTGGACACCGTCTGCGAAGTGGCGGACGGGATCAAGGAGACCGGCGTCGACGGCATCAGCCCGATGGGCCTGCCGAACGCCTCCAGCAACGTGATCGCCTCGACGGTGGCGATCCGCTACGGACTGCGCGGACCGAACCTGATGGTCTGCAACGGAGCGACCTCCGGGCTCGACGCGGTCCACTGGGCCGCTTCCTCGCTCGCCGCGGGACGTGCCGAGCGGTTCGTGGTGATCGGTGTCGAGACCGACAACCGCTACGTCCGGGGACTGCTGGGCGATCCCGCCGGGCAGCTCCTCGACGGAGCGGTGGCCCTGGTGGTCGAGCGGGCCGACGCGGCCGCCGCACGCGGGGTCACCGGCAGCGCCGTGCTCGGCCGGTACGCCCGGGAGGGCGGGATCGACCAGTGCCTGGAGCGGCTGGTGCCCGAAGGGGGAGAGGCGCCGGGCAACTGGTTCGTGCCGGAAGGCCATGGTTCCGGCGGCCGGCTCCCCGGGGACGTGCCGCGTACGGACCTCAGCGAGGTGTTCGGCCGCGCCTCGGGCGCGCTGGGCGTGCTCCAGGTCGCGGCGGCCGTCAGCTGGTTCGGCGCCGGTGAGCCGGACGCCGGCGGCCGGGCGCTGGTGATGGCGGGCACCGGCCGGGACGACGCGGTGGCCGGGCTCCTGCTCGCCTCCGCCGGGCCCGGGGCATGAGCGGGGCGGTTTTGCCGGTGACCGTGTCCCTGCGGAAGCCCGGTCGCGGGGCGTCGCCGCTGCGGGTCCTGATGCTGCACGGGCTCGCCAGCGGGGGAAACGTCTGGGACCGGTATCTGGCCCTCTCCCAGGACCAGCCGCACGAGGTGTGGACGGCGGAACTGCCGTGGCGGGCGGAGCAGGAGAGAGGCTGGACCGAGAGGTCTCCGGCCCACTGGGTGGCGCGGGCGATGGCCCAGGTGCCCGACGGGCCCGACGTGGTGGTGGCGCACTCCTTCGGATCGTGCGCGCTCCTCGCGGCGCTGGACGGCCAGGGCTCGGACCCGGACCACCCCGAGGACGAGGGGCCGGACGCGTTCGCCCGGCACCGGCTGCGGGGCGTCGTCCTGGTCTCCCCGTTCTACCGGGCCACCCCCGAGGAGTTCACCTGGGAGTCCATCTCCTACTACCTCAACGGGTTCGACCGCATCCTGGCGGAGGGCCTGCGGGTCCAGTCCGGCGGCCGGGTCACCGGCGAGCTGCGGCAGGACATGGCTCTGAAGGTGCGCGAAAGGGTGGGCCCGTACGGCTGGACCGCCTTCTTCGACACCTACCTCCGAACCCCCTACCTGCGGACCGAACGCCTGCGGGGCCCCTGCCTGGTCATCGGAGGAGAGGCGGACTTCTCGTCCTTCCCCTCCGACAGCGAGGCGCTGGGGGCCGCGCTCCCGGACGCCACGGTGAAGATCCTGGGCGACTGCGGTCACCTGGCGATGATCGAGCAGGCGGACGGGTTCGCCCAACTCACCAACGACTTCCTGGAATCCGCCGCGTCCCGGCCACGGCCGACCCGGCGGACCAAGCCCATCAGCCCACGAGGGAGCGGTACAGATGACTGAAGTGACCACCGAGGCCGTGAAGGCCCTGCTGGAGACCGAGACCAGCCTGCGGGTGCGGCCTCGCTACGAGGGCTCCAACATCAACACCTGGATCGGCTTCAAGCACGTCAACTACATGGTCGAGGAAGCGGTCCTGGAGCACTTCCGGGCATCCGGCCTGGGCTCCCGCCTTCTGTTCGAGGAGCACGGCCTCGGCGTCGACCTCGTCGACCTCGACACCCGGATCCTGCACGCCTTCCACCAGGACGACGAGGCCCGGGCGCTCGTGGCCCCGCGCACCAAGGGCGACGCCGACGTGCTCGGCTTCGACGTGACGCTGTACGTCGAGCGCGACGGCAAGGAGCTGAAGGCCGTCACGTCGAAGGTGAAGGTCTCGCTGCGGATCGACGGCTACCTCGACCGGGTCGGCGTACCGGAGCCGCTGGCCCGCTACGCCGCGGCCGAGCTCGGCGGCTCCGCCCAGGCCGGCCCCCACCACGGGGCCGAGGTGACCGAGGCGGCCAACACCGCGCTGTCCGCCGGCCGCGGCACGACGGGCGACGCCGACCCGGTCCTGGCCCAGCTCATCGGCGGCGACAACGCCTTCGGCTGGAAGTGGCGCATCCCCTACCCGTACTGCCACTTCAACGAGCGCCTGGCGATGTCGGGCTACCTCCGGCAGGTCGAGGAGGTCGTGGACCTCTTCCTCGCCGACCGGGGCATCTCCATCAAGACGCTTCTGGACGACCGCAAGTGGATCCCGGTGGTGCCGCGCTCGCACATCCAGGTCCTCGGCGAGGCGCTCATGGAGGAGGACCTCTACACCGTCTTCACGGTGGAGGAGGTCTTCAAGGACTTCACCTACACCGCCAGGACGGACTTCTACGTGGTCCGCGACGGCCGCCTGGTGCAGACCGCGACCGGCCGGATCACCCACGGCTACGCGGTGTTCCAGAACCGCAGCGACTGGAGCCTGGTGAGCTTCGACGACCACGTGATCCGCGCCTTCAAGGGCGAGACCGCAGCCGGCTGACCCCGGGACGGCCGCGAGCAGCCCCACCTGAAACCGCACCCCGGAGAGGGAACCGATGGACGATGTGCTGATCACCGGTATGGGCGTGATCTCCCACCTGGGCAGGGGAGTCGACGCATTCTGGAAGGGGCTCTCGGCGGCGCGGAGCACGCCGACCACGGCCGCCGACCCGTACGCACGCATGAGCCTGCCGCTGATGTACGAGGTCCCCGCGGAGGATGTCCCCGCAGGCCCCGAACGCCACGGAGACCTGGTTCTGGGGCGCGGCTCCCGGCTGGCCGTCGAAGCGGCACGGCAGGCGGTGGCCGACGCGGCGCTGGAGGGCGTCGCGCCGGACCGGATCGCCGTGGTCATCGGCACCGGGATGGGCGACTCGGGGCTGCACGAGGACTGGCGCTCGGGGACCGGGCCCGAGGGCGGCCACTGGTCGCCCACCTTCTCGGTCGCCTCGGCCGTCGGCTCGCTGCTCGGGGCCGAGGGGGCGAACTCCAGCGTCAGCAACGCCTGCGCGGCCAGCGGCTTCGGCCTGTCCATGGCGGCCGACCTGATCCGCACGGGCGAGGCCGACGTGGTCATCGCCGGCGGGGCCGAGGCGTACTCCCGGGTCGCCCTCGGCTGCTTCAACCGGCTCGGCGCGATCGACCCCGTGCGGTGCAGGCCCTTCGACCTGCACCGCCGGGGAACCCTCTTCGGGGAGGGCGCCGGGATGGTGATCCTGGAGTCGGCGTCCCATGCCCGGGCCCGCAGTGCTCCGCAGGTCTACGCCAAGCTGTCCGGTACGGGATGGAGCTGCGACGCCTTCCACACCACGGCGCCGGAGCCGACCGGAGCCCAGATATCCCGCGCCATGCGCGAGGCACTGGCCGAGGCCGGGGCCGGCGGCGACCGGGTCGGCTGCGTCATCCCGCACGGCACCGGTACCCAGCTCAACGACACCGTCGAGAGCCAGGTGCTCAACGAGGTTCTGGACGGTGGCCGGGTGGACCGGCCGCCGGTCTACAGCCTCAAAGCCCTGCTGGGGCACACCGGCGGAGCCGCCGCCGCGCTGGCGGTGGTGGCGGCGGCCCAGATCCTGCACCGCAAGACCGTTCCGCCGAACATCGCGCCGGACGAGCAGGACCCCGACTGCACGATCCGTCTGCCCCTCGACGAAGCGCCGCTGGAGGGGGAGTACGTGCTGGTCAACGCCTATGCGTTCGGCGGCAACAACGTGTCACTCGTACTTGAGGAGGCGTCGGCATGAGCGCGACGCGCATCGCCCCGGACCGGGTCGGCGACCTGGTGGTCTCGGGCATCGGAGTCGTCACACCCTGGGCGGACACCCCGGCCGACGCAGCGGTCGCGACCGGCAGACCGTCCGAACCGGGCGACTGGTTCGACCACCGTGAGCGGCTCGGCCGCCGCGGCTACAAATACCTGCCCACCGCCACCCAGTACTTTCTCGCGGCGGCCAGGAGCGCGCTCGCCGACACGGGCGAGACGCGCCCCGAGTCCGACATCTCGGACGAGCAGCGGCGCGGTGCGATGGTCGGGACGAACAGCGCGGCCGTGGCGCTGCACGAGTCGATGGACCGCACCGTGATGGCCGAGGGCGCCGACGCGCTCAGCCCGGCCACCGCGCCGTACTTCTCGATCAACCTCTTCGGCAGCCGACTGGCCACCGAGCACCTGTTCCGCGCCTTCAACCTCACCCTGACCTCACCGCGGGTGGCGGGCCTGGAAGCGCTCGAGACCGGGACCAGGTCCCTCGCGGCAGGGCGGGCGTCCTGGCTGCTGGCCGGGTCCACCGAGGAGGCGCTGCCCGCCGGGCACCCCGGCGCCGGCGCTTCCGAGCGGGGGGCCGTCGCCCTGGTCATGGAGCCTGCGGCGAGGGTGCTGGAGCGGGGCGCGGCCGGCTACGGCCGCTGCCGGGCCCGCAGTTTCTTCCTGCCGCCCGAGGTCGCGGCCACGCCCCGGGGAGCCGACCGCGCACGGGAACGGATCGACTCCGCGCTCACCGCACTGGGCCTCCGGCCCGGCGACGCGTACCAGGTGATCGCCGTGCTCGACGACTCGCCGGTCTCCGCCGCCGTGGCGGCCGCCGTCGGGCCGCGGGCGAAGCCGGTTCCCGCCGGATCGGGGGCGTTGGAGCCCCTGTTGCAGATCGCCGGGGCACTCAGCGATCTGTCCGGCACCGTCGTGGTCGTCACCGCCGCACGCGAGGGCAATCTGGCCGTCGCCCTGCTCACCCCGGCGGACGCGGTCTGATCCGCCCGTCACCACCAGGCCCGTCGACCGACGGCCTGCCTCGACGTGAGAAAGCAGAAGAGAGTCATGACGAAGCCACTTGAGGGCACCTGGAACCTCGTCCTCGGAGCTTCCAGCGGGATCGGACTGGCCACTGCCAAGGCCCTCGCGCTGGAAGGGGCCAACATCCTGGGGGTGCACTTCGACACCGCCGAGGGGCAGGAGAGGGCCGAGGCGGCCGCGACGGAACTGCGATCGGCCGGGGTGGCCGCGCACTTCTTCAACCTGAACGCCGCGAGCGCCGCCACCCGGTCCGAACTGGTCCCGAAGATCGCCGATCTGACCGGCGGCCGCCCCCTGAAGGTCCTGCTGCACTCGCTGGCCTTCGGCAGCCTCTCGCCCTACCTGGCGGACGATCCCGGCCAGGCGCTGACGCAGCGTCAGATGGACATGACGCTCAACGTGATGGCGCACTCCCTCGTGTACTGGGCCCAGGACCTGCACCGGGCCGGGCTGCTCGGCGGCGGCTCCAAGATCTACGCGATGACGAGCGCGGGCGACCAGAAGGTCACCGCAAGCTACGGCGCCGTGTCCGCCGCCAAGTGCGCGCTGGAGTCCCACGTCCGGCAGCTGGCGCTCGAACTCGCGCCGAGCGGAGTGGCGGTCAACTCGCTGCGGGCCGGCGTCACCCTGACGCCGTCGCTGGAGCGCATACCCGGGCACGAGAAGCTGGTCGAGCTCGCGGCGGGGAACAACCCCCACCAGCGGCTCACCCGGGCCGAGGACGTCGCCGAAGCCGTCGTCCTGCTGTCGCGGAGCCACTCCTCCTGGATCACCGGGAACATCATCGGCGTGGACGGCGGAGAGGCGCTGACCACCTGATGCCGCTCCCCGACCCCACCGCCCCCGCCCCCGCCGAAGAGGAACCGGACGGCAAGAGGCGCGCCCTGCCCCTGGTCGGCGTCCTCCCGGCCGTCGTGCTGGCGGCCCGGCACGCGTACGAGCTCTACCACCCGCCGCGGTCGAAGCCCGGCCGCACCCCGCGCAACAAGAACCTGCCGATGCGCGAGTTCACCGTCGTCACCCGCCGGGACCGGATCACGCTCCGCGGCTGGGTGGTCCCCGGCGAGGGGCCGCACACCGTGGTGCTCTGCCACGGCATGGGCCGGACCAGGTCCAGCACCCTCGGACACATCGAGATGCTGCACCGGGCCGGCTGGAACGTCGTCGCGTACGACATGCGCAACCACGGGGAGAGCGGCCGGGACAAGCGGTACGGCAGCATGGCGGAGCGCTACACCGAGGACCTCGCGGACGTCCTGCGGTGGGTGCGGGCGGAACCCGGCCTCGGCGGGGGAGAGATCGCGGTCTACGGGTTCTCGTTCTCCACCTGGGTGGCCCTCAGCGTGCTGAAACGGATCGACGACCGCCTGGCGGCGGTGATCTGCGACAGCGGCCCGGCGTTCGAGATCGACTCCGCCCTGCGGGGGTTCGCGGTCCTGCGGAGGTCGGCACTGCCCCGTTCGGTGCGTGGGGGAGCGGCGTTCTCGGTCTACCGCGCCTGCTTCAGCGCCCTGTGCGGGCACATGCTGGCCGTCCGCTCATGGCCGCCGGACCTCAGCCGGTTCACGACCCGGCTGATGTTCGTGGCGGGCGGACAGGACACCGTCGTCCCCGCCGCCCGGATCGCGCCGGCCGCCCGGCACTACCCCGACTCCGAACGGTGGACGGCGCCCAACGCCCTGCACATGAACGGGCTGAGGTTCGACCGTGAGGAGTACCGCGAACGCGTGCTCGGCTTCCTGAAGCGCAGCTTCGGCGAGGCGGGGCCGGCGGACCCGGACGGGCCACAGGACAAGAGGGCCGACATCCATGGATGAGTATCTGCTGATCGAGTCCCAGGGCCCGTGGGGCGGCCCCGGCGCGGACCGTTTCGTGGCCGACGCGGCCAGGCTCCGCAGAGCCGGCCACCGGGTCGCGCTGTTCCTCATCGAGAACGGTACGTCGGCCGCCTTCACCGGCGCCGACGAGGCACTGCGCGAACTCCTGGACGCCGGCGGCCAGGTGTGGGTCGACACCTTCTCCATGACCCACCGGGCCTTCGCCCCGGACCGGCTGATGCCCGGAGCCAGGCTGGTCGACATGGACGAGGTGGCCGGAAAGCTGCTCGAACCCGGCGTACGAGGGGTGTGGCACTGATGGACCGACGACTCCCGCGCGCGGACGTGCTCCTGGCGATCATGGGGCCGCCGCACATCAGCGACATGGTCACCAGCGCCGTCCGGCTCGCCCAGGCGCTGCTGGAACGCGGCGCCACCGTCCACATCTGGACCTGCGGCCACGCCACCGGTCTGACCAGCGCCGCCCTGGGCGACTCCAAGCCGCGCAACGTCGTGAACTGGTCGTACGACTACCCCTCCGGCGCGGCTCTGGCCGCGGAGCTGCTGGACGCCTTCCCCGACCGGCTCAGCTGGTACTCCTGCCGCTTCTGCACCGAGGAACGCGGCTCCGCGCCGCACATGTCGCGGATCAAGCAGCGGCCGCCGTTCAAGTTCACCGAGCACCTGGACGCCGTGGACTCCGCACTGTTCCTGGGGGTGTGCTGATGAGCGAGGACGGCCGCAGGCGGCTCCTGATCATCGAACGGGCCTACCGGGGCGCGCTGGAGACCCAGTTCGCCGACGTGCTGTACCTGGCGCGCGAACTGAACCGGCAGCAGGGCGGCACCGACATCCTGCTGCGCGGGCTCGCCGTCACCTACGCGGCGGCCGGGGCCCGGCCGACTCCCGCCGTGGTGGCCGGCGGCCGGACGGTCGACACCCTGCCCGACCCGAGGCGGTCGGTGCGCACCCTGATCGAGGAGGGCGCGGTGATCTGGGCCGAGGAGGACGACATCGCCCTCTTCGCGACGGGCCCCGACTGGCTGCTGCCCGGTGTACGACGGGGCGGCCCGTCGAACGCCCTGCCGGCCTGGTCCACATACCGGGGCGTCTATTTCCTGTGATCCGCCCGACCGGCGCCCGGCAGCCGGCGCCCCGAACCCAGTGAATCCGACAGTCAGCGAAGGAGCACGTCCCATGGAAGTTGCCACTGCCGTACGCGGCCCGCTCATCACCGCCTGGTCGGTCGTCTCCCCCTTCGGCATGGACGACTCCGCCTTCGGCAACGGGCTGCGCTCGGGCGCCGCCGCCACCACGGCGCTCGACGCCGGGGAATGGAAGGTGCCGTTCGACAGTGCCTGCCTCGTGGAGGGGTTCAGCAACCGCGAGGTCCTGGGCCGCAAGGGCACCCGTTCGATGGACCGGGTGACCGGCCTCGCCGTGGCGGCCGTCGGCCGGCTGCTCCAGGACTCCGAGGGCGAACGCATCTCCGGCGTGGGCCAGGACGCGGCCCTGGTGCTGGGCACCAGCACCGGCAGCGCACAGAGCATCATGGACTTCACCCGTGACTCGCTGGTCCAGGAGAAGCCGTTCTTCGTGGACCCGATGCGGTTCCCGAACACGGTGATGAACTGCGCCGCCGGTCAGTCGGCGATCTGGCACCAGCTCAAGGGCCCCAACACGACCATCGCCGGCGGGCGTGCCTCCGGGCTCCTGGCCCTCAACTACGCCCTGCGGCTCAAGAAGTCCGGCCACGCCGGCACCGTCCTCTTCGGCGCGGTCGAGGAGTTCTCCTCCGCCCGGGCCTGGCTGGAGTGGCACACCCGCGGCCAGGACGAGAGCGACACCGTCCTCGGCGAGGGCGCGGCGGTCCTGCTGCTGGAGTCCGACGACGTCGCCGAGCAGCACGGCAGGGACGGCCTGGCCGAGGTGCTCGGCCTGGAGAGCGGCGTCCACCACGAACCCGGCACCGAGGCCACCGTGCTCGCCGACTGCGTCCGGCGCGTCCTGGCGAGGACCGGCGTCCGGCCCGACGAGGTGCGCTACCTCTCCACCTCGGGGGCGGCCGCCGAACGGGACGCCCTGGCCGCGGTGCTCGGGGACCACGAGCCCGAGCCGGTGCGCTGCTCGGAACTGATCGGTGACACCCACGCGGCAGCCGCCGCCTTCCAGATCGCCGCGGTACTCGTGGCGGCGGAAGGGCGCGAGGACGCCAGGGGCCGGATCGCGCTGATCACCTCCGTCGACCGCGACGGAGTCGTCGGCTGCGCCGTGCTCCGGCTCTGCTGACCCGCGCCGCCCCGACCCCCGAAGTCCCTCGTACGGACGACACGGACCGTACGAACCACACAGAGAAGAGAGCTGAACATGACGAACAACACGGCAGCCGTCCTGGAGAAGGAAGACCTGCGGAGCACTGTCGCCGACGTCCTCGACGTGAGCGAGTCCGAACTGACCGACGAGGCCCAGTTCGTCGGGGACCTCGGCGTCGACTCGCTGATGGCCCTGGAGGTGATGGTGGTCCTGGAGAAGAAGTACGGCGTCAAGCTCGGCGAGTCCGAGCTCAAGGAGGTCACCTGCCTCCAGCGTGCGTACGACCTTCTCGCCACGAAGCTCAAGGAGTCCTGAATGCCCCCGCGCCAGGCCACCCCGGTCCAGGGCACGGCCGAGATCGTGGACCACGCCCCGGACAGGGCGGCCACCCGGGTGACCGTCGACGCCGGGGAGCAGGTCTTCCCCGGCCACTACCCGGGATTCCCGATCTTTCCCGGCGTCTGCGTCGTGGAGCACATCCACCTCAGCGCCCTGGCGACCGCGCCCGAGCCGGGCCTGAGGGTGGAGGCCATCGAGTCGACCCGGTTCCTGAGCCCCGTGTTCCCCGGCGACCGCCTGGCGATCGACCTCACGTGGGAGCGCAAGGGGGAGAAGTGGCGCTGCAAGGCCGTGGCGGCGACCGCACGCGGGGACTCCGCGAAGGTGCGCCTCCGCTTTTCGGAAGGACAGGACCAGTGAGCGCAGTACCGGTGACGGCCATCAGCGGGATCAAGCGGGTGCTTCCGCACCGCTACCCGATGCTGCTCGTGGACCGCGTGGACGAACTGGTGCCGGGGGAGAGCCTGACCGCCCGCAAGGCGGTCACCGCCAACGAGCCCTGGTACCGGGACCTCCCCGCCGACGCCACCGATGAGCAGCACCACTACCCGTCGGCCCTGCTCATCGAGTCGTGGTGCCAGGCGGCCGGCGTGCTGGCCGCCTGGAAGAACCCCAACCCCGACGTGCTCGACGGGCAGGTGATGCTCTTCGGCAGCATCTCGGAGGTGGTGTTCCGCCGCCCGGTCCTCCCCGGCGACGTGCTGGAGCACCGGGTCCGGCTGTTCCGCGAGCTCAGCGACACCGTGATCTTCGAGGGCGAGGCCCGGGTGGACGGCGAGACGGTGCTGGAGGTCGGCCGGGTGGTCATGGCCATGCGTCCGGCAAGTGAACTGGTCGGGGCGGCGGGCGACGCCGGCGGGTCCCCCGGCGCGCCGTGAGCGCGCGGACCGAGTGAGAGCTGCAACCGAGTGAAGGAGAGTCGCATGAGCGCGCAAACAGGCAAGGTGGCGCTGGTCACCGGCGGGTCCCGGGGTATCGGCCGGGCCACGGTCCTGCGCCTCGCGCAGGACGGCCACGACGTGGCGTTCTGCTACCGGTCGCGGCCGGACGCCGCCCGGGAGCTGGAGAAGGAGGTGTCCGAGCACGGTGTCCGCGTCTACAGCCACCAGGCGGACGTCTCCGTGGCCGACTCGGTGCGGGAGCTCGTCGCCGCCACCGAGGACCGGCTGGGCGCGGTCGACATCGCGGTGACCTCGGCGGGCATCGTCCGTGACCAGCCGCTGCTGCTGATGAAGGACGAGGACTGGAACGACGTCCTCGATACCAACCTGGACGGCACGTACCACCTGTGCCGCTCGGTGGTCTTCGAGATGATGAAGCGCAAGTCCGGCTGCATCGTGAACATCTCGTCGGTGGCGGGTGTCTACGGCAACCCGACGCAGAGCAACTACTCCGCCTCCAAGGCCGGGATCATCGGGTTCACCAAAGCCCTGGCCAAGGAGGTCGGGCAGTACGGGATCCGCGCCAACGTGGTGGCGCCCGGCTTCATCGAGACGGACATGACGGCGGCCCTCTCCGACAAGGTCAGGGAGCAGGCCGTGAAGAATGTGCCGCTCCGCCGCCTGGGCCGGCCCGAGGAGGTCGCCGACTCGGTGTCCTTCCTGGTCAGCGCCGCGTACGTGACGGGCGCGGTCCTCCAGGTCGACGGAGGCATCGTTGTCTGAGGCCGGGAGCGGGGAGAAGGGGGCGCGTCCCGCGAAGGGACGCACCCCCGTGCCCCCGCGGTTCTACTTCTCCTTGCGCAGCCCGTACTCCTGGCTCGCCTACCGCGACCTCATGGAGAGGCACGCCGAGCTGGCGGGCCGCCTGGAGTGGCGGCCGTTCTTCGAGCCGGACGAGCGGAGCGCGAAGGCACTGGCGGAGGCGGGTGGCGGCTTCTCGTACGTCGCGATGTCCCGCGAGAAGCACCTCTACATCCTCCAGGACGTGCGACGGCTCACCCGGGAGCGCGGGCTGGAGATCACCTGGCCGGTCGACCGGGACCCGTGCTGGGAGGTGCCGCACCTGGCGTATCTGGCGGCGGACGACCAGGGGTGCGGGGCACGGTTCATCGAACTCGCCCACCGGGCCCGGTGGGAGGAGGGCCGCGACATCTGCGACCGTACGGTCATGGGCGAACTGGCCGAGGAACTCGGCCTCGTCCCTGGGAGGTTGGCCCGGGCGGCGGACGATCCGCAGCTGCGGTCCCGGGGCGTGGCGGCGCTGCTCGCGATGGACCGGGACGGGGTCTTCGGGGTGCCGTTCTTCGTCCACCGCCGCGAGAAGTTCTGGGGTGTCGACCGGTTGGCCGCCTTTGCCGCGGCGGTGGACGGTACGCCGCGACCGGACGCGGCGCCCGGCGCTCAGGCTTCGGAGCCCGCCGCCACCGCCACAGAGCGAGGGGGTGACGGCGGACATGCGGGCGGCTGCGGTTGAGCTGAAGGGGAGGCCCCGCGTCTGTAGCATCGAGGGCGGCGGCGGCCGCCGCCCGGATCTTGGGGGAACCTGATGGAGAGCAAGGATTCCGCTGGCGGGGCGGCGGCGCCCCGAACCCGTCGGCCGTCACTGTTGAGGCGCGCGTCAGCCGTGCTCGCCCTGCCGGCGGCTCCGCTGTACGCCGCCTTCCTCTCCTACCTCGTCTACCACCCGCCGCGCCGGCCGCACCACCGGAGCCCGGAGGAGTTCGGGCTCCCCGCAACGGAGTTGACCATCCCGTGGACCGACGGGAAGGGCCCGGGGCGGAGCCTGCACGTCTGGCTCTGCCCCGGGAGCGAGGACCGGGTCGTGGTGATCGGCCACGGGATCGGGCTCAGCAAGTCGGCGAGTCTGGCCCAGGCCAGGTTCCTGCACGAGGCCGGGTACACCGTCGCGATGTTCGACCACCGCAACCACGGCCTGAGCGGCACCGACCGCGCTTTCTGGGGGCTGAGCCGCCGGCACACCGACGACGTGGAACGCGTCCTGACCCACCTGCGGGAACAGGGCGGTTACGCGGCGGCGAAATTCGCGGTCTTCGGGTTCTCCTTCTCCACCTTCCCGTCGTTCTACCTGCTGCGGCGACCGGAGAGCGGCATCGAGGCCATCGTCTGCGACAGCGGTCCGGCGCTGGAACTGCCGCCGCTGTTCCGCAACTTCATCGCGGCCAAGGGCGTTCCGGTGCCCGCTCCGCTGCGCACGGCTCCTTCGCTCGGGCTGTTGAGCCGGGTGTTCGGCTCGGTCGGCACCGCGATGCTCCAGGCCCAGTGGCCGCCGCCGGCCGAGGGCGCGTACACGCGGACGCCGGTGCTCATGATGGTGGGGGACAGCGACCGGATCATTCCGGTCGAGAGCGTGC
Source organism: Streptomyces globisporus C-1027 (assembly GCF_000261345.2). Classification (NCBI taxonomy): domain Bacteria; kingdom Bacillati; phylum Actinomycetota; class Actinomycetes; order Kitasatosporales; family Streptomycetaceae; genus Streptomyces; species Streptomyces globisporus. The sequence continues at coordinate 6,808,468 of NZ_CP013738.1, forward strand.
GCGCCCTCGCCGACCGCTACCCGAAGGCGGAGGTGCGGGTGTTGCCGGAGACGGACCACCTGCAGGGGATGAAGTCCTGCCCCGAGCAGTACCAGGAGGCCGTACTGGACTTCCTCAAGCGGGCGTTCGGATGAGCCCCGCGCTGCCGGATCCGCGAGCCTGGGGCGCCCGTCCCGAGGAGATGGCGGCCGCCTACCCCTGCGACGGGCTGCTCACCGGTGCCGTCGAGGAGTGGTACCGGGCGGTCACCGTCCGGGCCGACCGGGCGACGGTCTTCCGTTGGCTGTGCCAGTTGAAGGTCGCTCCCTACAGCTACGACCTGCTCGACAACTTCGGTCGCCGAAGCCCCAGGGAGCTGACTCCGGGGGCGGACGCGCTGGAAACCGGGCAACGGGTCATGACCATCTTCGAGCTCACCGGCTTCGAGCAGGACCGCCACCTCACGATGCTGCTCGACACGCCCTGGGCGCGCCGGGCGTTCGGCGGCTTCGCGTTGAGCTACACCGTGCGGGACGAGGGGCGGGACGCCACCCGGCTGGTGGTGAAGCTGCTGGTGCGCACCGGCTCCGGGCCGATCCGTTCGCTCCGCGGCCGGGGGATGGCCTGGGGCGACCTCATGATGATGCGGTGCCAGTTGAAGACGCTCCGCGACCTGGCCGAGACGGTCGGCCGATAGCCGTCGCCCGGGTGGCCACGCGCCCCGGTCGCGAGCGCCGGTCCGGTGCCCGCGACCGGGGCTGTGCCGTTCCGCACAGGTCGTCCGTACCGGCCGCCGGGAACTCCTTGGCAGTTAACTGCCAAGCATCTGCCGTTTGTTGACTCTCCGGCGACGGCGCCCGGACGATCGTTCACATGCGGTGACGGCTCCGCAGCGGAGCGCCGCCCCGGGTGAGCATCTCGCGGGTCGGGACCGCACACCCGGATGCGGAGAGGGCTCTACACACATGGCTCAGCAACTCGACGGGCTCGCGTCGGACCAGGACCCGCCGAACACGGCGGAGGGATCGGGAGCCCGCCGGTGGCTGGCGCTGGGCGTCCTGATGCTCGCCCAGTTCACCGTCTGGCTCGACAACACGATCCTCAACGTCGCGCTCAACACGCTGGCTTCCCCGACCGAGGGCCTCGGGGCCACGACCAATGAACTCCAGTGGAGCATCAGCTCCTACACCCTGGTCTTCGCCGTCATGCTGTTCACCGGCGGTGCCCTGGGCGACCGCTACGGCCACCGCCGGCTGCTGGTCATCGGCATGGCGCTGTTCGGCGCGGCATCGCTCTGGGCCGGAATGTCGACCGGTGTCACCGAACTGATCATCGCGCGCGGCGCGATGGGGGTGGGCAGCGCGCTGATCATGCCCGCCACCCTGTCCCTGATCTCCGCCGTCTTCAGCGAGCGCGAGCGTCCGATGGCCATCGCGATCTGGTCCGGCGCCAGCGGGCTCGCCATCGCCGCCGGACCTCTGGTCGGCGGCGCGCTGCTGGAGAGGTTCTGGTGGGGTTCGGTCTTCGTGGTGAACCTCCCCATCGTCGGCGCCGCCCTGCTGGGCGTGATGTTCCTGCTGCCGGCGGCCAGGAGCGCGAACCGGGTCAAGCTCGACCCGCTCGGTGTTCTCCTTTCGATGATCGGCCTGCTCGCCCTGGTGTACGGATTGATCGAGGGCGGGCACCGCAACGAGTGGACCAGCCCGCTCGTCGTGGGCTCCCTGGCCGGCGGCCTGCTCGTGCTGGTGGTGTTCGTACGGATCGAACTCCGGGTACAGAACCCGAGTTTCGACATGCGGCTCTTCCGCAGTGGCAAGTTCACGGGGGCCAGCGTCGCCGTGATGCTCACCTTCTTCAGCCTCAGCGGCTCGATGTTCTACACCTCCTTCTACCTGCAGGGGGCGCTGGGGCAGACTCCGTTCGAGGCGGGGCTGAACCTGATCCCGGTGGCGGTCGGGGTCCTGCTGGGCGCCCCCGTCTCCGCGGCCCTGGTCCGCAAGCTGGGGCTCGGACCCGTGGTGGCCCTGGCGATGATGGTGGCGGCGCTCACCTTCCTCGCCTACACCTGGCTCGACCTGACCACCGCCATGCCGTGGTTCTGGCTGCTCCTGGCGGCGCAGGGCCTGGCGATGGGCTCGGCTGTCGCGCCGACCACGGAAGCCATCATGGCGGTGCTGCCGCCCGACCGCACCGGGGCCGGATCCGCGGTCAACAACTCCATGCGCCAGATCGGCGGCGTGCTCGGCGTCGCGATCCTGGGATCCCTGCTCAGCAGCGTGTACGCGGCCGATGTCGCCCCCGACCTGGCGGCCCTTCCCGGCCCGGTGAAGGAGACGGCGGAGCAGTCCGCCGAGGCCACCCGCCAGGTGGCCGCGGAGGCGTCGCTGCCCGAGCTGGTGGGAGCGGCCAACGACAGCTTCCTGCACGCCATGCATGTGACCTCCGTCGTCGCAGCCGGCGTGGCGGTCCTCGGCGCCGTCGTCATCTGGTTCTCGTTCCGGCCGAAGCGCGGCTGACCCGCCGACTCCGCGCCGCACACCTGCTCGTGCCGTCCGCCCCGCGCGCCCGCTCGTGCCGTCGACTCCCGGATCCGAACAGGGCTCTGGCAGGAAGCGGACACGGGCCGGGACAGTGGTCCGCCGCTGTGCTACTGCTGGGTAGCGAGAAAGCTACCTGTCGGTAGGGGTGCTGCGCAGGGCAGCGCTCCGAGGCGTCGGAGGAACCATGGGGCACTACAAGTCCAACCTGCGCGACCTGGAGTTCAACCTCTTCGAGGTGTTCGGCGCCCAGGAGCGGTACGGAGTCGGCCCGTTCGCCGAGATGGACCAGGACACCGCACGGAACGTCCTGGTCGAGGTGGAGCGGCTGGCGGTCGGCGAACTGGCCGGCTCCTTCGCCGAAGCGGACCGCACACCTCCGGTCTTCGATCCGCAGACCGGCTCCGCCTGCCTTCCCGAGGGGTTCAAGAAGTCCTACAAGGCGTTCCTCGACTCCGAATGGTGGCGGCTCGGCCTGGCGGAGGGGCTGGGCGGCGAGCCCTGTCCTCCGTCGCTGTTCTGGTCGATGGGGGAGCTGGTCCTCGGCGCCAACCCGGCGCTGTGGATGTACACCGGCTTCCCGTCCTTCGCCTCGGTGATCTTCCGCTTGGGAACCGAGGAGCAGCGGAAGATCGCCCGGCGGATGGTGGACGGGCGCTGGGGCGCCACGATGGTCCTCACCGAGCCGGACGCGGGATCGGACGTCGGCGCCGCTCGTACGACGGCCCGCCGCCAGGAGGACGGGTCGTGGCACCTGGAGGGCGTCAAGCGCTTCATCACCGGTGGTGAGCACGATCTCGCGGAGAACATCGTCCACTTCGTCCTGGCGCGTCCCGAGGGCGCGGGCGCGGGGACCAAGGGCCTCTCGCTCTTCCTGGTGCCGAAGTTCACGTTCGACTGGGACACCGGTGAGCTCGGCGAGCGGAACGGGGTGTGCGCCACCAACGTCGAACGCAAGATGGGCCTCAAGGCGTCCACCACCTGTGAACTGACCTTCGGCGCCGACCGGCCCGCCAAGGGCTGGCAGCTCGGCGAGCGGCACGACGGCATCCGGCAGATGTTCACGATCATCGAGTTCGCCCGGATGCTGGTCGGGACCAAGGCCATAGCCACGCTCTCGACCGGCTACCTCAACGCACTCGACTACGCCAAGTCCAGGGTGCAGGGCCCGGACCTGGCCGCGTTCGCCGACAAGGACTCGCCCCGGGTCGCGATCACCCGCCACCCCGACGTGCGGCGCTCACTGCTGGGCCAGAAGGCGTACGCCGAGGGCATGCGCGCCCTGATGCTCCACACCGCCACCGTCCAGGACCGGATCGCCGAGGCCGAACACCGAGGGGAGCCCGCCGACCGGCTGCGGCGCATGAACGACCTGCTGCTGCCGATCGTCAAGGGCTACGGCTCGGAGAAGTCGTACGACCAGCTGACGGAGTGCCTCCAGACCCTGGGAGGCTCGGGCTATCTCCAGGACTACCCGATCGAGCAGTACATCCGGGACGCCAAGATCGACAGCCTCTACGAGGGCACCACGGCCATCCAGGGCATGGACTTCTTCTTCCGGAAGATCGTCAAGGATTCCGGTCAGGCCTTCACCGCTCTGGTCGAAGAGATCCGCGCGTTCGTCGGGCGGGAGCCCGGCGGTGCGGAGACCGAAACCGCACGCGAGCTGCTGACCGCCGCGTTGGACGGTCTCGAGGGGATGCTCGGGTCGATGCTGGGGCGGCTCGCCGAGGCCCAGTCGGAGCCGCGGAACATGCACAGGGTCGGGCAGCACACCACCAGGCTGCTGTTCGCCGCCGGGGACGTCGTCGTGGCGTACCTGCTCCAGCGGCAGGCGGAAGTGGCGCTGCGGAAGCTGCCGACCGCCTCCACCCGGGACCAGGCGTTCTACCGGGGCAAGGTGGCCGCCGCGCAGTTCTTCGCCCGCGAGGTCCTGCCGCTCGTGCCTCCGCAGCGAACGATCGTGGAGCAGGCCGACCTCTCGCTGATGGAACTTCCGGAGGAGGCGTTCTGAGGACCGGTCCGACGTCCCGCGGGCGTCGCCGCACCTGACTCCGGCCGGGCGGAGCCGTCGCCGAAAGAATCGGCGGCGGCACCGGCCCGCGCGGTGCCTGGGAGAACCGCCTCTCCCCCTCACTCGCCGCGCTCCTCCCGTCACGCTGCACCCCTCCTGTCACGATCCGGTCTCGGCCACGGGAGGGGTCTTGATTCGAGCCATGTAATCGATTCCAATCATCCGTGTAATCGATTCCACGGCGTCGTGGTCCGGTCCCCACCGGTCGGCTCCCAGGTTTCGAGGTTGTACGGAAACCACAAGGAGGTGGTCCGGACATGGCGAGCATCAAAGATGTCGCGGCCGAGGCGGGGGTGTCCGTCGCCACGGTCTCGCGGGTGCTGAACAGCCATCCGTCCGTCAGCGAAGAGGCGCGCACCCGTGTCCTCGCCGCCGTCGAGGCGCTCGGCTACCGGCCGAACGCGGTGGCCCGCTCGTTGCGCACGGCGCAGACCCGCACCCTCGGCCTGGTCATCAGCGATGTGCTCAACCCGTACTTCACCGAGCTGGCCCGCTTCGTCGAGGAGGAGGCCCGCGCGCTCGGCTACAGCGTCATCATCGGCAACGCCGACGAGCGGCCCGAGCTCCAGGACCACCACATCCGCACGCTCATCGACCGCAGGATCGACGGGCTCCTCGTCTCGCCCGCCGACGGCGGCTCCCCACTGATGCGGGAGGTCGCCCGGGGCGGTACGCCGATGGTCTTCGTCGACCGCTGGATCCCCGCCATCGACGTGCCCGTAGTCCGGGCCGACGGTACGGGCGCCGTCAAGGATCTCGTCGCCCATCTGCACGGACTCGGTCACCGCAGGCTCGCCATCATCGCCGGGCCCGCCGCCACCACCACCGGCAACGAGCGTGTCGAGGCGTTCCGGGAGGCCATGCGGGGGCTCGGGCTCGCCCTGCCCGACGCCTACATCGGGCAGGGCGACTTCCAGGCCGCCAGCGGGCGGCGGGCCACCGAGCGGTTCCTCGCCCTGGCCGAACCGCCCGAGGTCGTGTTCGCCGCCGACAACCTGATGGCCCTCGGCGCGCTCGACGCGATCCGGGCGCACGGCCTGCGCGTGCCCGACGACATCGCGCTCGCCGCCTTCGACGACATCCCGTGGTTCGTCCACACCGATCCGCCGATCACCGCCATCGCCCAGCCCACCGCCGACCTGGCACGGGCCGCCGTGCGCGCACTGGCCGACCTGATCGAAGGGCGGACCCCGCAGTCCGTCACCCTGCCCGCCCGCCTCGTCGTACGCCGCTCGTGCGGCGGGGCCGCAACGAACCAGAGGAGCGACCGGTGACCGCACCGGAGGAGCAACCGACCACCGCGCCCGACGAGTTGCTGCGCATCGAGGGTCTGCGTAAGACCTTCCCCGGTGTGGTGGCGCTCGACAACGTCGACTTCGACCTCCGCAGAGGCGAGGTCCATGTCCTGCTCGGCGAGAACGGCGCGGGCAAGAGCACCCTCATCAAGATGCTCTCCGGCGCCTACCGCCCCGACCACGGCCGCATCCTGGCCGACGGCCGCGAGGTGCGCATCGACGGCGCCCAGGACGCCGAACGGCTCGGGATCGCCACCATCTACCAGGAGTTCAACCTCGTCCCCGATCTGACGGTGGCCGAGAACATCTTCCTCGGCCGCCAGCCCCGCCGCTACGGGCTCGTCGACCACCGTCGGATGCGTCAGGACGCCGCAGAGCTGCTGCGCCGGGTCGGCGTCGACGTGCGCCCCGACGCCAAGGTGCGTGAACTGGGCATCGCCCGGCTCCAGATGGTGGAGATCGCCAAGGCGCTCAGCCTGGACGCCCGCGTCCTGATCATGGACGAGCCGACCGCCGTGCTCACCTCCGAGGAGGTCGACAAGCTCTTCGCGATCGTCCGCCAACTCCGTGCGGACGGCGTCGGGATCGTCTTCATCACCCACCACCTGGAAGAGATCGCCGCACTCGGCGACCGCGTCACCGTCCTCCGTGACGGTCGCAGCATCGACCAGGTCCCGGCCTCCACCCCCGAGGACGAACTCGTCCAGCTCATGGTCGGCCGCAGCATCGAGCAGCAGTACCCGCGTGAACGCCCCGACACGGGCGACGCGTTGCTGTCCGTGCGGGGGCTGACCCGTAACGGCGTCTTCCACGACATCAGCTTCGACGTGCACGCCGGCGAAGTCGTCGGCCTCGCCGGACTCGTCGGCGCCGGGCGTACGGAGGTGGCGCGCGCGGTCTTCGGCGCTGACCCGTACGACGCGGGCACCGTCGACGTACGCGGCGAACGCCTCGCCCGGCACGACGTCCCCGCCGCGATGAGCGCCGGGATAGGCCTCGTACCGGAGGACCGCAAAGGTCAGGGGCTGGTGCTCGACGCCTCCGTGCAGGAGAACCTGGGCCTGGTCACCCTGCGGTCCGCCACCCGCTCCGGGCTCGTCGACCTCAAGGGCCAGCGCACGGCCGCCGCCCGCATCGCGAAGCAGCTCGGCGTCCGCATGTCCGGCATCGGCCAGCACGTACGCACCCTCTCCGGCGGCAACCAGCAGAAGGTCGTCATCGGCAAATGGCTGCTGGCCGACACCCGGGTCCTCATCCTCGACGAGCCCACCCGGGGCATCGACGTCGGCGCCAAGGTCGAGATCTACCAGCTCATCAACGAACTGACCGCCTCCGGCCACGCCGTCCTGATGATCTCCAGCGATCTGCCCGAGGTACTCGGCATGAGCGACCGCGTCCTCGTCATGGCCCAGGGCCGGATCGCCGGGGAACTCCCCGCCGAAGAAGCCACCCAGGACGCGGTGATGGCCCTCGCGGTCTCCACCTCCGCTCCCCACGAACACCCCGCACCGAAGAACGAAGAGGAGGGCCCCCGTGGCCACTGAGACACTCAAGAGTGACACGGGCGCAGGGGGCACCTCCGTGATACGCCGCATCCTGCTCGACAACGGAGCCCTGAGCGCCCTGGTCGTCCTGGTGGTGGCGATGTCGCTGCTCTCCGGCGACTTCCTCACCACCCAGAACCTGCTGAACGTCGGCGTCCAGGCGGCCGTCACCGCCATCCTCGCGTTCGGCGTCACCTTCGTCATCGTCTCGGCGGGCATCGACCTGTCCGTCGGCTCGGTGGCCGCCCTGTCCGCGACGGTCCTCGCCTGGTCGGCGACCTCGGCGGGCGTACCCGTCGTCCTGGCCGTCGTCCTCGCGATCGTCACCGGCATCGCCTGCGGCTTCGTGAACGGCGCCCTGATCTCCTACGGGAAACTCCCGCCGTTCATCGCGACGTTGGCCATGCTCTCGATCGCCCGCGGTCTCTCGCTGGTCATCTCGCAGGGCAGCCCGATCGCCTTCCCCGACTCCGTCTCGCGGCTCGGTGACACGCTCGGCGGCTGGCTCCCCGTACCGGTCCTCGTGATGATCGCGATGGGCCTGATCACCGCACTGATCCTCGGCCGCACCTTCATCGGCCGCTCGATGTACGCGATCGGCGGCAACGAGGAGGCGGCCCGGCTCTCCGGTCTCCGCGTCAAGCGCCAGAAGATCGTCATCTACGCGCTGTCCGGCCTCTTCGCCGCCGTCGCGGGCATCGTCCTGGCCTCGCGCCTCGTCTCCGCCCAGCCGCAGGCCGCCCAGGGGTACGAACTCGACGCCATCGCCGCCGTCGTCATCGGGGGCGCCAGCCTGGCCGGCGGCGTGGGCAAGGCGTCCGGCACCCTGATCGGCGCACTGATCCTCGCCGTCCTCCGCAACGGCCTCAACCTCCTCTCCGTATCGGCGTTCTGGCAGCAGGTCGTCATCGGCGTCGTCATCGCGCTGGCCGTCCTGCTCGACACGCTGCGCCGCAAGGCCGGTTCGGGGGCGGCCTCGTCGGCCGGAACGGCACCCGGCGCACCGGGCTCGGGGCGCAGGGGAGCGCTCAAGTTCGCCGGGGCGGCGCTAGCCGTTGCCCTCGTCGTCGGCGCTGTCTCCTACTTCAACTCCGGTTCGTCCGGAGGCACGAAGAAGGTCGGCATGTCCCTCTCCACGCTCAACAACCCCTTCTTCGTGCAGATGAAGGAAGGCGCACAGGCGGAAGCGGAGAAGGCGGGCATCGACCTCACCGTCACCGACGCCCAGAACGACGCCTCCCAGCAGGCCAACCAGCTTCAGAACTTCACCAGTTCGGGAGTCTCCTCGATCATCGTCAACCCGGTGGACTCGGACGCCGTCGGACCGGGCGTCCGCAGCGCCAACAAGGCGGACATCCCCGTGATCGCCGCCGACCGTGGCGTCAACAAGGCCGACACCGCCACCCTCGTCGCCTCCGACAACGTGGCGGGTGGCAAGCTCGCCGCCGACGCGCTGGCCGACAAGCTCGGCGGCAAGGGCAGCATCGTCATCCTCCAGGGCACCGCGGGCACCTCCGCCAGCCGTGAGCGCGGGGCCGGATTCGCCGAGGGGCTGAAGGCGTACCCGGACATCAAGGTGGTCGCCAAGCAGCCCGCGGACTTCGACCGCACCAAGGGCCTGGACGTCATGACGAACCTCATCCAGTCGCACCCCGGTGTCACCGGCGTCTTCGCCGAGAACGACGAGATGGCGCTCGGCGCGGTCAAGGCGCTCGGCAGCAAGGCCGGGAAGTCCGTCTCCGTCGTCGGCTTCGACGGCACCCCGGACGGCCTGAAGGCGGTCGAAGCCGGCACGCTCTACGCGTCGGTCGCCCAACAGCCCTCCGAACTCGGGAAGATCGCGGTGCAGAACGCGGTCAAGGCCGCGAAGGACGAGAAGGTCGCGAGCACGGTGAAGGTGCCGGTCAAGGTGGTCACCCGGGAGAATGTCGCCGACTTCTCCTGAACCCGCCCCGCACACCGGACTGTCGAACCCGGACCGACGAAAGCAGGAAGCACGCCCATGCACGACAACGCCCCCGACGACCGGTACGACCTGCTGGTCGTCGGGTCGGCCAACGCCGACCTGGTGATCGGCGTCGAGCGCCGCCCCGCCCCCGGCGAGACGGTCCTCGGCTCCGACCTGGCCGTCCACCCCGGCGGCAAGGGCGCCAACCAGTCGCTGGCCGCCGCCCGCCTCGGCGCCAGGACGGCTCTGCTCGCCCGGGTCGGCGACGACGACCACGGGCGCCTGCTGCTGGATTCCCAGCGGGCGGCGGGTGTGGACACGGACGGCGTCCTGGTCGGCGGAGCCCCCACCGGTGTCGCGCTGATCACCGTCGACCCCTCGGGCGACAACAGCATCGTGGTGTCCCCGGGGGCCAACGGCCGCCTCACGCCCGAGGACGTCCGGGCGGCGGCCCCGCTGCTGGTCGCCGCCCGGGTCATCTCCGTACAGCTGGAGATCCCGCTCGACACGGTGGCCGAGACGGTGCGGGGCCGGGGGCCGGACACCCGGCTCGTCCTCAACCCGTCGCCGCCCGCCCCGCTCCCGGGGGAGGTGCTCGCCGCCTGCGATCCGCTGGTGGTCAACGAGCACGAGGCGCGGTACATCCTGGGCGAGGACGCGGGGGAGGGGCCGCACGACTGGGCCCCTGCGCTCCTCGCGCTCGGCCCGCGCTCGGTCGTCATCACCCTGGGCGCCGCTGGGGCCCTGGTCGCGGACAGCCGTACGGGCTCCCTGGACCACCTCGTCAGCCCGAAGGTCGAGGCCGTCGACACGACCGGCGCCGGGGACGCGTTCACGGCCGCCCTGGCCTGGCGTCTCGGCCGGGGCGACGATCTGCGGGAGGCGGCGGCCTTCGCCGTGCGCGTGGGCGCTGCGGCGGTCACGGCACAAGGGGCGCAGGAGTCGTTCCCGACGCTGGAGGAGGTCGACGCGCTGTGAAGAAGTCGGGCATCCTCAACCGCCACCTGGCGGGCGCGATCGCCGAACTCGGCCACGGCGACACCGTCCTGATCTGCGACGCCGGGATGCCGATACCGTCCGGCCCCCGCGTCGTCGACCTGGCCTTCCGCGCCGGCACCCCGTCGTTCGCCGAGGTACTGGACGGCCTTCTCGACGAACTGGTCGTCGAGGGCGCGACGGCCGCCGAGGAGATCCGCGACGCCAACCCGGCGGCCGCGGCGCTCCTCGACACCCACTTCCCCTGGCTGGAGTCGGTCCCGCACGACGACCTGAAGGCGCTGACGTCGACGGCCCGCCTGGTGGTCCGTACGGGGGAGGCACGGCCGTACGCGAACGTCCTGCTGCGGTGCGGGGTGTTCTTCTGACACCGGCTTGAAGGCCGCTGCGGGGCTGTGCGTCCGGCCGAGGAGCTGTTCTCAGCCGGACGCACCCGGGGCGAGTCCGCAGGAGCCGGTCCTCTGCGCCCCGTCCTGTCCCCTCAGTGTCACGACCCCCCGGCCGTCCTTGGCCTGGTTGTACGCGATCGTGCAGGTCAACTGGCGTACGGCCGTGGCGTCCAGGTCCTGCACGGCGAGGGGCAGGCGGGCGGTGATCCCGCCGTCCGATCCGACCTCCACCTGCACGGCTTCCTTCTCGCGGAGAGCGGGAAGCGCCGTGGTCAGACCGGCGGCCCGGTCCGCCTCGCCCGGGCCGGAGAGCAGCGCCAGGACGACCTTCTCCGTGGGGGCGGGACCCGCGGGCCCGGAGGGGTCCCGGGCGACGGTGCCCGGCTCGATGTACTCGTCGCCGAAACCGGCCGAGGGCCTGACCTCACGGACCACGGGGCTCAATCCGCCGTCCGGGGAACGGAAGAAGAGCAGCATGTCGGCGTCTCGGTTGAGGAAGGCCTCGACCGTGGCGGGGCCGCCCGCCTCGATGACGTCGGAGTCCTGGATCCCGCAGCCGCCCGCCAGCGGTACGCCGACCGCGGCGACGACGGCCGTGGCGAGGCCGCGCCACCACGTACGCGTCCTCGCGGCACCGCGCCGCCCCCCACGCCTCATCTGCCGGCCTCCTCGGCCCGGAGCGGTATCTCGACGGTGAAGACGGCACCGCCGCCGGGCAGGTTGCCCGCGCGGATCGTGCCGTCGTGCAGGTTCACGTTCTCCAGGGTGATCGCCAGGCCCAGGCCACTGCCGGGCGAGCGCGTACGGGCCGCGTCGGCCTTGTAGAAGCGGTCGAAGATGTGCGGCAGCGCGGCGGCGGGGATGCCGGGGCCGCGGTCCGCGACCTCGACGACGAGCACGAGCGTGCCCGAGGAGCTCGCCTCGGTGCGCAGGAGCACGGTGACGGGCGCTCCGCCGTGCCGCAGCGCGTTCCCGAGGAGGTTGGCGATCACGACGTCGAAGCGGCGCGGGTCGAGCCGGGCCCGGATGTCCGGGGGGAGTTCGGTGCGGATCCGGGTGTCGTCCGCCCAGTGCCGGGCCTGGAGGGTCTTGCGGATGGCCTCGGCGACATCGATCTCGTCGGCGTTCAGCTCGGCCGCGCGGGCGTCGAAGCGGGAGATCTCCATCAGGTCCTCGACGAGCACGGCCAGCTTTCCGGTCTCCGCGCTGACCAGCCGGACCGCCTGGGCGGTGTCGGGGTCCAGCCGGTCCGCGTCCTCGTCGAGGACCTCGGTGACGGCGAGCATCCCGGCGAGAGGAGTGCGCAGTTCGTGCGAGACGTCGGAGGCGAAGCGGCGCGCACGCGCCTCGGCATCGCGCAGCTCACCGACGGAGCGCTCCAGTTGGCCCGCCGACTCGTTGAACGTCTCGGCCAGGTCGGCCAGTTCGTCCCTGCCGCGTACCGGGATACGGGTGTCGAGTCTCCCGCTGCCCATGCTCCGGGCCGCACGGCGCAGCTCCCGTACCGGACGCAGCACGCTGCGCGCCGCGAGCAGGGCTGGGACGAGCGCGACCGCGAGGCCGGGCAGGGCGCCGTTCCGGGCGGCGACGAGGAGGGCGTCCACGTTGACCTGCTCGTCGGTCAACCGCATGACGGCGTACAGGACGAGCCCGGTGGGCAGCGTGCTGTCGGGGCCGGTCTTGAAGACCGTGGGCATGCCGATGGTCAGGTAGGGGACGCCGTCCTTGACCACCCTCTCGAAGCTGCCGTAGCGGTCGGCCGTCGCCGCCCGGCGCAGTTCGGGGGTGATGACAAAGGAGACCGGGTTCTCGCCCGAGGACGCGCGGATCGAACCGTACTCGGCGAACACCACCCAGGGGCGCGGCTTGCCCGTGCGGGCGAGGTCGCGCAGGATCTCCTCGATCCCCTCCTCCTCGACGGGCAGCCTCCAGCCCGTCCGCTCGACCTGGTCGCGGAAGGTCGAGACGGCGGTGTCCTGGGCGGTCTTCAGCAGCGCGTTGCGGGCCTCGCGGTAGGTCAGGGCGGACGTCGTGCCGGCGCTGACCGCGGCGACCAGAAGGAAGGCGGCCAGCAGCCGGGTGCGCAGACCGAACGCCCTGACCCGCGAACGCCTGCGGGTGGGTGCGGCCGGCCCCGCGCCGTCCGCTCGCTCGTTTCCGCCGTCGCGCGGGCGGCCGGGGCGGGGGACGGTGATCACAGCGGGCCGAAGCGGTAGCCGAAGCCCCGCAGAGTCTGGACGTAACGCGGGTTGCCGACCTCGTCCTCGATCTTTCCGCGCAGCCGGGCGACGCAGGCGTCGACCAGCCGGCCGTCGGCGTGGAAGGTGTGCTCCCAGACGTTCTCCAGGAGCTGCTGTCTGCTGAACACCTGCTCGGGAGCGGCGGACAGGTGCAGCAGCAGACGGAGCTCCGAGGGAGCGAGCGACAGGGGCCGGCCGGCCTTGGACACCGTCAGTCCGACCCGGTCGATGGTGAGGTCGCCGTAGACCTCGATGGCCGGGCGGCCCGTCGCGCCGTCGTCCATACGGCGCAGCACCGCCCGGATCCGGGCGTCGATCACCTCGGGCCGGGCGGGCTTGACGATGTAGTCGTCGGCACCGGCCTCCAGGCCGATGACCACGTCGAAGTCGTCGCCGCGCGCGGTGAGCATGATGATCGGCAACTGGCTGTGCTCCCGGATCCGCCGGCAGACCTGTACGCCGGTCATGCCGGGCAGCATCAGGTCCAGCAGCAGCAGATCGGGGCGGAACTCGGCCAGCGCGGTGAGGCCGTCCTCGCCGGTTCCGGCTGCTCGTACGTCGTGGCCGCGTCGGCGCAGACCGAGTTGGACCCCCTCACGTACGAAGGGGTCGTCCTCGACGAGGAGCACGCGGGACATCGGCTGTTCTCCTTCGGTGGTCGGCGGGTCAGGTCCGGACCCGCCGACTGCGTACACGCAGGAGGAGCGCGTTCAGTTCGGCGAGTCGCAGCGGACGGGCGAGCAGGGCGAAGGTGAGGCCGAGGGCGGCCGCGCCCGCGACGGCGGCGGCGAGGGCTCCCGCCCGTCCCGCGCCGACGGACGCGAGGTGGCCGAACACGACGGCGGGGACAGCGGCGAGCAGCAGGCGTGCGTGGGCGGCCACGGGGGACGACCGGAGGGGCTGTACGACGCCGAGCCGGCGGCACAGCACCCTGCCGGTCAGTGCCCAGCCCGCGCACAGGGCCAGCGAATAGGCCGCTGCCATGCCCGTGACGGCCCACCGGGCCGGCAGCAGGTGCGCGGCGGCCAGGGACAGACCCGCGTTGAGCGCGACGATCACCAGGTTGAGCAGGAACGGCGTACGGGTGTCGGAGAGCGCGTAGAAGGCGCGGGACAGGACGTACTGGCCGGACAGGGCGATCAGCCCCGGCGCGAAGGCCATGAGGATTCCGGCCAGGGCGGCCGTGTCGGCGGCACTGGTCCTGCCGTACCCGAAGACGAGGGCCGTCACCGGCCCGGCGAGGGCGAGCAGTGCGCAGGCGGCGGGTACGACGGCGGCGGCGCAGACCCGCAGGGCGTGGGAGACATCGCGCCGCACGCCGGCGAGGTCCCCGTCGGCCGCCGCCGCGCTCATCCCCGGCAGGAGCGCCGTCACCACGGACACGGTGATGATGCCGTGCGGCACGACCCACAGAACGTAGGCGTTGTTGTAGGCGCCGAACCCCGGTCCGCCCTCGAGACCGGCGCTCGTGGCGAGGCGGGTGGTGACCCAGTAGGCGGCCTGGTTGGCGAGGACCAGCAGCACCAGCCAGCCGGCTGCCCGCAGGGGCCGGGTCAGGCCGCTGCCGCGCCAGTCGAAACGGGGCCGCCAGCGGAAGCGGGTGGCGCGCAGGGCCGGGACGAGGGCGAGCGTCTGGACGGCGATACCGGCGGTCGTACCCCAGCCGAGCAGGGCGGTCCCGGTCGGTGTGAGGGTGTCCCCGCCCCCCAGGGACAGAGCGAGGTAGAGGCCGAAGACGGCGATGACGACGACGTTGTTCAGGACCGGGGTCCACATCATCGCCCCGAACCTGCCCCGGGCGTTGAGGACTTGGCCGAGCAGGGTGAAGAGTCCCAGGAAGAAGATCTGGGGCAGGCAGTAGCGGGCCAGCGCGACGGTCATCGCCGCCTGCCGTCCGGTGTAGTCGGTGTAGGCGTCGACGATGGCGGGGGCGGCCCACACCGCGGCCGCGGTGATGACCAGCAGCGCGACGACGCAGACGGTGACGAGCCGGTCGGTGTACGCGACGCCCTTGTCGGGGTGCTCCTTCGCGGCCCGCACCAGCTCCGGGACGAAGACGGCGTTCAGCGCGCCGCCCAGCAGCAGCATGTAGACGATGGTGGGCAGGGCGTTGCCGACCGCGTAGCCGTCGGCGGCCGGCCCGATGGTGCCGAGGGCCGCCGCGACCACGGCGGACCGGGCGAAGCCGGTGGCGCGGGCGACGACGGATCCGGCGGCCATGACCGCAACTCCGCGCGGAGCGGTGACCGCCGCCTTCGCATCCGGCGGGACCACGGCGGCGCGGGCGGTGCGCGTCGTCGGTGACGTCTGCTTCATCGGCGGTTCAGGTACGCCTGGAAGGCACGGTGAAGCGCATGGTTGGTGCTGCCGCCCACTGGCCTCTCCCATTCCCCCAACGTCTCGACGACCTGACCACCGGTGCCGAGCTTCCACCGCAGCAATCCGTACGCACGTTCTTCCGGATCGAGAGTGGAGGGTACCCCGCGCATGTCGTAGACGTCCGCCCCGGTCGCGTGGGCGTCCAGCAGCATCCGCCACTGAAGGGCGTTGGAGGGCCGCACATCGCGGCGGTGGTCGGCCGACGCGCCGGTCTGGTACCAGGTCCGGCGGCCCACGGTGATCATCGTGTGAGCGGCCAGGATCTCGCCCCGGTGCCGGGCCAGATACAGCTTCATGCGGCCCGGTTCCTCGGCGTTGAGAGCGGCGTACTGACGCTCGAAGTACGCGAGTGAGCGGCCGAGACGGAATCCGTCGCGACGCTCGGTGAGGGTGAGCAGGCGACTGAACTCGGGCAGGTCCGCCGCACTGCCGACCACCACCTCCACCCCCTCCTTCCGGGCCCGGCGCACATTCCGGCGCCACTCCTGGTTGAGCCCGGCCCACAGGTCGTCCGGGGTGCGTCCGGCGAGCGGTACCTGAAAGACGTGGCGCGGCTGGGCGTCCCCGCCCTGGCCTGTCCCGTCGCCGCCGCAGCGCCGCCAGCCCCGGAGCCGCAGCCGGTCCGCGACGGCGGAGCCGAGGGGGTCGACCTCGCTGGCCAGGACGTCGCCGAGACGGCGGCCCGGGCCGGCGAGCGGCTTGAGCCGGGCGGCGTCCCAGCGCCGGTAGGCGGGCGAGGGGCCGATGCGCACGGCGAAGGCCCCCGCCCGGCGCAGGTGGTCCAGCAGCGGATCGAGCCATGCGTCGACGTCGGGGTCGCTCCAGTCCGCGACGGGCCCTTCGGGAAGGTAGGCGAAGTACTTCCGCGTACCGGGAAACTGACGCAGCAGCACCAAGGCCGCCCCCGCCAGCGCGCCCGCCTGCGGATCGGGCCCCCAGCCGATCAGGTGGGCGCGCCAGCCCTCCTTGACGTCGGCCCAGGACGGGCATTGGAGGAAGCCCGGGCCGAGGGCCCGCCCTTCCGGGGACGCGAGGAAGGCGCGGTAGGTCTCCGGGGTGATGGTGCCCAGGGCCGGGCCCTGGTTCCGTGCGCGGCGCACGGGGCTGGACGACGACGGCACGAGCAGCGCTGACACGGTCTGGCCTCTCCTTCTCCCCGGGACCGGCCGCGGGGACACCGAGGATGCTCACAGCGCCTCATGACCGCTCCGAGCGGCGAATGTGACCGGACCATGACCGTTCCTCACCAGTCGCCGTCACATCGCCCCATGGCATCTGAACTGGGGTTTTCCGCCTCTACAGTCGCAGCATCGCCGACTCGTCCGGCTCTCTCGCGGCTCTCCCGGAGGTCCTGTTGTCCCGCTCGTCACACATACCCGTGCACATCCACGCCCGCGTCCGCGCCGCCGTGGTCGCCGCCCTCGTGGCACCGCTCGCCGCCTGCTCGTCGAGCGCCTCTTCCGGCCCCCCGGCCGCCGAGGCGACAGCGAGCCCCGACGACCGGCCCGTCACGGTCTCCGTCACGCCGACGGGCAAGCAGGTCCCGGCCGGTGAGCCCGTACGGGTCACGGTCTCGGGCGGCCGCCTCACCTCGGTGACCGTCACCGACGCCGACGGCCACCGGCTCGCCGGAAAGACCGCCGCCGACGGCCGGTCCTGGGTCTCCGACCGCAAGGCCGTACCCGGTACGGCGTACGAGGTGACGGCCGCGACCCGGAGCGCGGGCGGAACCGCCCGGACCGCCCGGGCCGCCTTCACCACGGCGAAGGCGGACAAGGTCAATAAGGTCGACTGGCGACCGGGCACCGGCACCACCGTCGGCGTCGCCCAGCCCGTCTCGCTGGTCTTCGACCACCCGGTCAAGAACCGGGCCGAGGTCGAGAAGCAGCTCAAGGTCACCACGTCGAACGACACCGAGGGCTCCTGGGGCTGGATGCGCGACTGGTCGGGCCGGGACCGGGTGGACTGGCGGCCCAGGACGTACTGGAAGCCGGGGACCGAGGTCACGCTGAAGGCCGAACTGAACGGCACCGACTCGGGGCCCGGCGGCGGCTGGTTCGTACGCGACTACACGACGGCCTTCACCATCGGTGACGAGCAGATCGCGAAGGTCGACCTCGACCGCCACGAGCTCGCCCTCGTCCGCGACGGCGAGACGGTCCGCCGGATCCCGGTCTCCGGCGGCACGCCCGGCGGCGACAAACGATCCTGGCGCGGAACCGCCGTCCTCATGTCCAAGGAGGGCACGATCAACATGAACTCCGAGACCGTGGGCCTCGCCGACGCCTACGACAAGATGGTCGACCACTCGATGCGGCTGACCTGGTCCGGCATGTACGCCCACGCCGCCCCGTGGAACGCCCGCCATCTCGGCAGGGCCAACCGGAGTTCCGGGTGCATCGGCATGAGCGACGCGGACGCGGCCTGGTTCTACGGGCAGGTACGGCCGGGCGATCCGTTCGAGATCACCGGCAAGGACACCAAGGGCGTCGTCGCGCCCGGGAACGGCTTCGGCGCGTGGAATCTCTCGTGGGCCGCGTGGCAGGAGATGAGCGCGTTGCGCTGAAAGCGTTCGGCGGAGTGAGCCGTCCATGGCGCTGAAGAAACTTCTGGCAGATCCCGGTGACCGGAGCTAAGCTCCCCGCGATGACCCACTCCATGAACAGATTGGGGGACCCGTCCGCGCAAGGTGAGTGCTGATGCTCCCTTCGACCGCGAACCGGGATTCCCGCCCGTCCTCTTCTCCTTCCCCCTCCTTCTGGCCGCGCGTGCGTGAGTTCGCCGTGCCGGCTTCGATGATCGAGACTGCGACCGCCCGCCGCGAGGCCGGGGACTGGGCAGGAGCGTGCGCCGCGGCAGGCGTCGACGTCGATCTCCAACTCCGTTCCGTGGCACGCAGCCACGGCCGGGCCCTCGCCGCCCGCATCCGGGCGGACCTCCGCCACCTGGCACCCGACCTGCTGCGCTGGCACATGCCGAGAATCGCCCCGCACGGACTGCTGCGCCCGGGGCTGACGATCGACCTGGCCCGCTACGACCCACCGGGCCGTGACGGGCCGGGCCCGCTGCACCTGGTCGTGCGGACCCCGCCCGCCTGGGCGGACGCCGGGCAGCGGATCAGCCTCGCGCTGTGGGACGGCTCGCACACCGATCCCAACGCCCGCCGACACCCCCACCCGCATCCGAACCGCCGCTTCCGCCTCGATCTGCACCGCCACCTGTGGGATGCGCGCAGGGCCCATGAGCTGCGGCACCGCTCCGGGGCCGACGACCGGTCAACCGGGCACGCTGATCAGGCCGTTGACCCGGATCTGTGGAGCGCCGTGCCACCGGACCTCCGCTGTGCCGTCGACCGGTGGGCGGTGGAGGCGGCGACCCTGCTCCGAGCCGAGGGGCGGGGGCCGGGCGGCACGGTGAGTGTGCGGCTGGGCGGCCGACGCCGGCTGCTTCTCCGCGTGGAGGCCGACGGGGACGGCCCGGGCACACCCGCCGCGCGGCTCGCGGCGCTGCTGCCGGATTCGGGTTCGTCCACGGCACCGGTGCTGCCGGACGCGGCGACCTGGGTGCTGCCCGACCTCGACCTGCTCCGCACCGGGGCGATCGAGGCCGGGCAACTGCACCCACTGGTCGCGCGGGCGCTCGTGCCGGACCTCCCGCCGCCGGCTTCGGCCCCGACCCGTTCACGTACCGGCGGCGGGGCCGGAGCCACGCGCCTGGTGGAATGCCGGGGAGCCCAGCACAGGATCGGCCTGGTCGAAGGGGCCCTCGCGCCGCTGGACCACGACCCGGCCGAGATCCGCCGCGAAGAACTGCTGGTCGCCCTCACCGGTACGCCGTTGCCCTGCCTCCAGGTCATCGACGAGGCACACCGACGGCCCGACTGCCTCACCGGTGTGCGCGAACGCCTCGACCACGGGGACATCGCCGGTGCGCTGGCCGTCGTCGAGGGGCTGCTCGGCCCCGAGGCGGTGCTCCGCGACGGCCCCCTGCGGGACGAACTGGAAGCCGCGGCCCGACGTCGGATCACCTACGGACTGTTCCGGGCCGACCTGCTCGGCCCCGGCCCGATCCGCCGCCGCTCGGACCCCCGCCGCCTCGTCGACCCGCGCCCGCGCAGGGCCCGACGACCGCGCCACACAACAACCGTCAGCTGATACGGGGTTCACGACCCCAGGGGCCACCTCTGCCCGCCCCGCTCCCACTCGCCCTCTCGCACACCCTCAGGTGATCACTCATGCTCACGAACACGCCGCCCTCCGCGCCCACGACCCCCGCTCCCGGCTCCCAACTCGCCGTCGCCGACGTGCTGATGAGCCTGCTCCGCGACACCACGACCGAGCCGCGCCCCGACATCCAGCTGGAGGCGCTGACCCTGGCGGTCTCCGCCGATCTGCCCGTCCTGCTGTGGGGCGAGCCGGGGATCGGCAAGACCGCGGCCCTGACCCAGCTCGCCGTCTCCCTGGACCTGCCGCTCACCACCGTCATCGCCAGCGTGCACGAGCCGTCCGACTTCTCCGGGCTGCCCATCGTCGGCGACGATCCGGCCGAACAGGGCGTGCCGATGGCCCCGCCGGACTGGGCCGTCCGCCTCGTACGGGCGGGAAAGGGCCTGCTGTTTCTCGACGAACTCTCCACCGCACCGCCCGCCGTCCAGGCCGCGCTGCTGCGCCTCGTACTGGAGCGGCGGATCGGTGCGCTGCAACTCCCGCCCGGCGTACGGATCGTGGCGGCGGCCAATCCGCGTTCGTCCGCGGCCGACGGCTGGGAGCTGAGCCCGCCGCTCGCCAACCGGTTCGTCCACCTCCAGTGGACCCACGACCACGAGGTCGTCGTCCGCGGACTCGCCGGCACCTGGCCCCGCGCGACGCTGCCCCGCCTCGACCCCGAGAAGCTGCCCGAGGCGGTGGACTTCGCCCGGCGCGCGGTATGCGGGCTCCTCTCCGCCCGCCCCACGCTCGTCCACCGGCTGCCCACCACGGAGACCCGCCGGGGCGGCCCGTGGCCGTCGCCGCGCAGCTGGGACATGACGCTGAACCTGATCGCCTTCGCGACCGCCGCCGGATCCTCCAGGGAGGTGCTGTCCCTGCTGGTCAGGGGAACGGTGGGGGATGGCCCGGGCCTTGAACTGCTGGCCAGCCTGGACCGGATGGACCTTCCCGACCCCGAGGACCTCCTCGCCGATCCGGCGAACGCTGCCCTGCCCGAGCGCGGCGATCTCCGGCAGGCCGCACTGGACGGGGCCGTCGCCGCGGTCCGTACCCGCCCGGACCGGGCACGCTGGGACGCGGCGTGGGCGCTGCTCGTCCGGGCGCTGGAGACCGGAGCCCCCGACCTGGTGGTCGTCCCCGCCACCACTCTCGCCTCGCTGCGCCAGGAGGACTGGGACGTACCGGCCGCCATCGAGCACCTCGCCGGAGTGGTCTCCCTGTCCCAGCGGGCGGACCGGGCGGCGGACCGGGTGGCCCGCGTCGGAGCGAAGGCGGGCCGATGACGACGGCGGACGCGCCGGGCGCGCTCGACCTGGACCTGGACAAACTCTTCGCCGCACGTCTGCAGGCCGCCCGGGCCCGCCCCTACCTGGCCACAGCCCTGTTCGCCCTGCACACCGTGGAGTCGCGGGAGGTCCCGACCATGGCCGTCGACCGGTACTGGCGGTGCTACGTCTCCCCGTCCTTCGTCGCCCGCACCCCGGTCGAGGAGCTGGCCGGGGTCTGGGTCCACGAGGTGTCGCACCTGCTGCGCGACCACCACGGGCGCAGCGACCGGGTCGCCCGGCAGCGGGGGCTGACCGGCCCGGGGAACCGGCTGCGGATGAACATCGCCGCCGACTGCGAGATCAACGACGACGTGTACGGCGACGGCCTGGCCCGGCCCAAGGGCGCCGTCTATCCGTCGACGCTGCACCTCCAGTCCGGGGAGCTCATGGAGGACTACCTGTACCAGTTCCGCCTCGGCCCGCGCACCCAGAACCTCGCCTGGCTGGACTGCGGCAGCGGCGCCGACGGACTGGAGAGGGAATGGGACCTGGGGCCCGACGGCGCGCACGGGCTCAGCGCACACGAACAGGACGCCGTCCGCTTCCGCGTTGCCCAGGGCATCACCGGCCGCCCGGGAAACGCCTCGAAGGGGTGGAAGCGGTGGGCGGAGGAGGCGTTCCACCCTCCGCAGCCCTGGCGGGAGCTGCTGGGCGCCGCCGTCCGCTCGGCCGCCTCGGGCCCCGGCGCGGGGGAGGACTACACGTACGGGCGGCCCTCGCGCCGCTCCACCGGACTCCCCGGCGTCGTCCTGCCGAGCCTCCGCCGCCGACCGCCCCGGGTCTCCGTCGTCATCGACACCTCCGGCTCGGTCAGCGACGCCGAACTCGGCAGCGCCCTCCTCGAAGTCGCCGCCATCTCCCGCGCGGTGGGCGGCCGACGCGACCTGGTCACCGTCCTCGCGTGCGACGCGGCGACCCGGGTGGTCCACCCGCTGTGCCAGGCGGAAGGCATCCCGCTGGTCGGCGGTGGCGGCACGGATCTGCGTACGGGCTTCGCCAAGGCGCTCCGCTCCCACCCCCGCCCCGACGCCATCGTCGTTCTGACGGACGGCCAGACACCGTGGCCCTCGGCACAACCGTCGTGCCGCACGGTCATCGGCCTGTTCCCGAGGGACCACAGGCGCAACTCCTGGAACGAGGACAACCCCGACTACGTCCCTCGACGGCCGCCGGCGTGGGCGCGCGTGGTGGAGATCGGCTGAGCGCCTTTGCGGCCGGGCCGGACCTCGCCGCAGGGGGCCGGTCACCGGGCAGTGACGCTCCCCACCAGCTCCGCCAGCGCCTCCGCCAGCGTGTCGAGTCCCGGTCCCGCAGGCCCGCCCGGCTCGCTCATGTACGTGTCGCGGCGGATCTCGATCATCAGCGCGGTGACCCGGCGGTCCGTTCCGTAGTGCCGGAGAGGAACGTACGTACCGGCGAACGGCGTGTCGTGCCCGACGCCGTCATGGCCGACGCGGCCCTTGAACGCCGCCTCCGCCGCCGCGAGGAGTTCCGGCGGGGTGTGGAACGGGTCGGTGCCCAGGCAGACGGGCGGGCGGGGGCCGGTGCCGTGGAGCTCGTACGGGAGTGGCTCGGTCGGGTACGAGTGGACGTCGATGACCACCGCGCGGCCGGCGGCGGCGATGCGTGCCTCGACCGCCTCGGTCATCGCGGCGGCGTAGGGGTGGAAGTACGCTGCCAGCAGGGGAGTGGGGTCGCCTTCCGGCGGGCGCAGCGGTTCGCGGTGGGTCGTGCGGGTGTAGACGGCGCCCATGCCGACGGCGAGCATCTCCTCCCGCTCGTCCGGGAAGCGCTCGGGGTCGACGACCAGCCTGGACAGGTTGTTGACGAAGCGCCACGGGGCGGCCGGGGCGATCCGCGCCGCAGCCGCGGCCAGTTCGGCGGTGTGGGCGTCGGTGATGTGATCGAGCTCGCGCTCCAGGGCGGCGTCGTCCAACGCGATCCCCCGGCGCACGTGGTGGGGGATGCGGCGGGAGCCATGCGGTACGTGGAGGAGGACCGGGGAGTCGGGGGCGCCCGGGCTGAGGGTGAAGGGCTGTCGGGGGTCGCTCACGGGTACGTCTCCTCCGGTGTGCTGTCTTCGTAGCACACCAGTCTCCCGTGCCCGCCCGGGTGGTGGCCCCCCGGCGAGGCCGCCGGGGGACCGTCACGTCAGAGGACGGTTACTGGCCGGAGCCGATCACCGGGTAGTGGTCGGAGAGGTTCGTGTACGTGTACTTCTTGCCCCAGCTGGACACCGTCCACGGGGCGCTCTGCTCCTTGATCACGTCGTTCTTCCAGCCCGACGGCTTCGCGTGGCCCGTGCGGTGCAGGACGTGGTCCAGGTCCTCGCGCGGGTCGTCGGGGTAGCGCTCGGAGGCGATGGAGTTGTCGCGGGTGTCGAAGGAGTACGTATGGCCTGTCCGGGAGTCCGGGGTGGTCAGGCCGGCGTCGGAG
The DNA here is from genome assembly GCF_000261345.2 of Streptomyces globisporus C-1027. NCBI lineage: Bacteria > Bacillati > Actinomycetota > Actinomycetes > Kitasatosporales > Streptomycetaceae > Streptomyces > Streptomyces globisporus. The sequence continues at coordinate 6,831,821 of NZ_CP013738.1, forward strand.
AGGAACGACGCGTACTCCGCCGAGTGTCCGTCGACGTTGAAGTCGCCCGCCACGACGACCTGTTCGGAGGCCGGGATGTTCTTCGCGTCCAGGAACGCGTCCATCTGCTTGAACTGCCGGCTGCGCATCTGCGCCGCCTCGCCCGCCGAGCAGCCGGGGTCGGTCGACTGGGCGTGGGTGCCGACGACGTGGACCCGGGCGCCGTTCACGTTCAGCACCGCGTAGGCGAAGCCCTTGTTCGAGAACCAGTCACCACCGCACGCGTCCTTGAAGACGAACTGCTCCTTGCGGACGATCGGCCACTTGCTGAGGATGGTGACGCCGCCGTCCTCCGGCGTCGTCGCCGAGTAGGAGCCGCCCGTCGCGTCCCAGCCGCTCTTGCTCCGGCCGACCACCGGGGTCTGGTGCGGGTACTGGGCGGCCGCGTTGCGCAGCAGCGCGTCGGAGGCACCGTTGTCGAAGGCCTCCTGGATCACCACGACGTCGTTGCCCTGGAAGAACGGCGTCTTCGGGATCTCGGCCGCCCGGTGGTCCTGGCCCCAGTTGGGGTAGAGCGTCTTGCTGAAGAGGAACGCGTTGTACGAGAGCACCCGCAGCGACGGGGTCTCGGCAGCCGCTGCCTGCGGAGCGTTCGCGGCGAGGGTGGCGGTGGCGAGCGCGGCGGACAGGGTGACGCCGGTCAGGCGGCGGAACGCGGTGTTCGGCACGAGGTCTCCTGTGGTCGAGTGGGGGGCGTACCGGGCGACCCCCATCCAAGCAGCGGCAGTTACCCACGGGTAGACATCGGGTGGCACGAGTCTGTCCGATCGGCTGCCATCCGGATCCCGGCCGGAGCCGGCCGGATCCGCCGACTCCGGTGCGCCGTCGCTCAGGCGGGGGCGCCGTACACGATCAGGTTGTCCACCGGGTGGCCCTCCGCGTCGAACTCCCCGTCGCAGGTGATGAGCCGCAGCGTGCTGCCTTTCGTCGGGCCGTAGACCTTCTCGGTGGGAAAGGCCTTCTTGCTGACCGTTTCCTTCCCCGTGACCGTGAAGCGCAGGGTCTTCCCCGCTCCGTCGCGGACCAGCACCTCGGCGCCGTCGCGGATGTTCTTGAGGTCGTGGAAGACGGCCCGGCCGAAGCGGGTGTCGTTGTGGCCGATCAGCACCGCCGGGCCCGGTGCGCCGGGTACGGACCCGCCGCGGTACCAGCCCGCCGTCATACCCTTCTCCGCGGGCGGGACCTCGACCGTGCCGTCCGCGTTGAGGCCCAGTTCCATGAGGGTGCTCCGCACGCCGATCGAGGGGATGGAGACCTCCGTGGGAGCCGACCGTTCCGTCTCGTCGGCCCGGGGCGGCGCGGTCGATTCGGAGCCCGCCTCGTCCCGCGCCGACGCGGAGGGCCCGGCGGCCGTGGCCGCGGAGGTCTCGGCGGACGAGGGCTCGGCGGACGAGCATCCGGCCAGGGCGACACAGGCCGCGACGGCGGTCAGCAGGGCGGCGGTCCGCCGGAAGCGGTGGGACGTACGGGGCGACGGCACAGAAGACTCCGGGATCAGGGCGGGGCGGGGGCGTGGGTGTGGCGCCGCCCCGGTGCGGGGCGGCGCCACAGTCAGCGGTCGGGTCAGCCGTTGTGGCCGGTTGCCGAGCGGCGGCGCAGCACGATGGTGCCCGCGCCCGCGAGCAGCGCGGCCCCGGCCACCGAACCGGCGAGCAGCGCGGTACTGTTGTCGCCGTTGACGGCCGGGCGTTCACCGGCGGCGACACCGCCGCGCGGGGTGACCGCCGGGGCGGCCTCCGCGGGCGCGGCCTGCTTCGGCGCCGGCGCCGGGCGGTCGCCCGCCGCCACGCCGCCGCGCGGGGTCACTGCCGGGGCGGCGTCCTGCGGGGCCTCCGCGGCGGCCTCGCTCCGTTCCGGATACGGTGTGGCCTTGACGGGCGCCGACGGCTTCGGGGAGGCGTCGGCGAAGGCTGCGGCGGACGGGACCAGCACCGCGCCGGCCGCGACAGCGGCGAGGAATGCGGCGCGCAGGGTGGTGCGCGAGGGGAAAGCGGTCATACGGATGGCTCCATTCCATACTCGGCCCCATGACGGTCCCGGATGCCGGTTCGCACCGGGGACGGGGCATGCCGCCAGGCTGGCGTGGAGATGTGAAGAAGCTGTCAGAACGCTGTGGTCATCCCATCAGGGGCCGGACGGTGGTCTTGCTCCGAGGCCCCGGGCAGCCGGAGGGCGAACGTCGACCCCGCGCCCTCGGTGCTCGTCGCCTCCGCCGTGCCGCCGTGCGCCTCGACCAGTTTGCGGACGATGGCCAGGCCCAGGCCGCTGCCGCCCGTGCGGCGGCTGCGGGACTTCTCGGCGCGCCAGAACCGGTCGAAGACATGGGGGAGGTCGTCCGCGGGGATACCGGATCCGGTGTCGGTCACCTCGATCACCACCGTCCCGCCGCCGATCACGACCGTCCCGCAGCCATCCTCGGAGGCGTACGCACGCAGCGTCACCCGCCCGCCCTCCGGCGTGTGCCGTACGGCGTTGGACACCAGGTTCCCCACTGCCTGCCGCAGCCGGACCGGGTCCGCGCTCAACGCCGGGCCCGGGGCGGTTGCCGTGACGGCGAGCGTGACGCCCGCGTTCTCCGCCCGCGCCTGGTGCGCGGCGGCGACCTGGCCCAGCAGCTCCCGGACCTCGACGGGTTCCGGGTGCAGGCGCAGCGCCCCCGCGTCGGCCGCCGCCAGGTCCTGGAGGTCGTCGATGATGTGCTGGAGCAGCACCGCCTCCTCCAGCAGCGAGGAGACGAACGCCGGGTCGGGGTCGGCCAGTCCGTCCTGGGCGGCCTCCAGCCAGCCCCGGATGTTGCTCAGCGGGGTGCGCAGCTCATGGGCGACATCGCTCACCATCGCCTTGCGCTGCTCCTCCAGCCGCGCCCGATGGGCCGACATGTCGTTGAACGCCGCGGCCAGCCGCCCGACCTCGTCGTCCCCCGACACGGGCACCGACGCCGGCTGCTCCCCGTCCCGCATCCGCTGCGCGGCGCCGGTCAGCGCGTGCAGCGGGCGCACCAGCCGGGCTCCCGCGAACACCGAAGCGCCCACCGTGAGGGCCAGCACGAGCGCCGCTGCTCCGGCGATCCTGGCGGTGTTCGTCGGGGAGAGGTCGAAGCCGGGCAGCGTCGCGCCGCCCTCGTCGCCGATGAAGAGGAGGGCGGGGGACGCCACGTACGAACTGAGCTGCTCGGTCCGGGCCGTGCCCACACAGGACGCGATGGCCCGGTCGTTCTCCCCGGTCAGCTCCGGCATCTCGACCGACGGCGCGGTCTGCTCCGCCGGGGCGTCGCGCGGCGCGGGCACCGGCCGCGGTACGACCGCCCCGGGTTCGCCCGGCACGGCCACCGGGGCCGGATCGCCCCAGGACAGATCGTTGTTCAGCCGCACGCCCTCGCGGCCCTGGCGCTTCAGGCAGGCGTCGGCCAGCTCGGTGAGCGCGTCGAGCGCCTTGCGTTCCGAACGGGTGGGCGTGTCCAGGGCGGCGAGATCGCAGCGGGTGCCGAGCGCGCGTTCGGGGTCGTTGCCGACGATCTGCACCCGGGGGCGGCCGCTCGCGCCGACCACCACGTCCGAGGCGATCCCCGCCCGGTTCAGGCACGCCACCTTGTCGTCGGCCGTCCGCCGCAACGCCCGGCTGTCGGCCGCCGAGAGCCGGAAAGGACCCACCGCCCGGGGGTCGATCCGGTCGGCGCCCGTCCCCTGCCCGTCGGTGCCGCGCGCCGCCAGAACGGTGTCCACGGACAACGGGTCGACCACGGCCGACGCCTGCGGCGGAAGCGCCGGGGCGGCCTCCCCGGTGGCGGAGTCGGCGAGCGGCTGCCGGCCCTGGGTGGTCAGGGCGACCCGGCGGCCCGACTCACGCGCCAGCTCGCGGACCGTCGCCCCGACCCCGTCCCAGGTCGGGTTGCGGGCGGCGTACTCCAGCAGGGTGTCGTAGATCCGGGCGTCCGCGGTGAGGTTCTGCCCCTGCTCCTGCTTGATGGCGCCCGAGGTGGTCTGTACGGCGATCCAGGCCGTGGCCGCCACCGAACACGCGGCCACCAGCGCCGAGACGGCGAGGAGCCGCCCCAGCAGGCTCCGCCGCAGCGGCAGCCGCGCCCGGTCCGGCCGGCCCCGCTCCCGGGCGCCGTGCCCGCGTGCCCTACGCACGCCGGGCCGCGGCCTTCGCCGGGTCGGTGAGTTTGTAGCCGACGCCGAAGACGGTGAGCAGCCGCTCCGGCCGCCGAGGGGCCCGTTCGATCTTCTTGCGCAGGTTCATGACGTGTACGTCGACGGTCCGGGCGCTGATGTAGCGGTCGAACCCGTGGAGTTCCTCCAGGAGCCGCTGACGGCTGAACACCCGGTCCGGTTCCGCTGCCAGGGCCGCCAGGATCCGGAACTCGCCCGGGGTGCACTCGACCGTCCGGTCATCCACCGACACCTCGTGCCGGTCCGGGTCGACCACGAGGGTGCCGACGCGCAGCGCCGGGTCCTCGGCCACCGGCTCCGGGGCGGCGGTCCTGCGGGTGCGCCGCAGGAGGGTGCGGACCCGGGCCATCAGCTCGCGCGGGCTGTAAGGCTTGGTCATGTAGTCGTCGGCGCCGAGGTCGAGACCGAGCAGGAGATCGTCCTCGGTCGACCGAGCGGTCAGCATCAGCACGGGCAGTTCGCGGCCCTCGGACCGCAGCACCCGCACCACGTCCAGGCCGTCGGCCCGGGGCATCATCACATCGAGAACCAGCAGGTCGGGTTCCCGGTGCCGGACGGCGTCGAGCACGGCGAGGCCGTCGCCCACGATCCGCACGGCGTGTCCTTCCCGTTCCAGATAGCGGCGTACGAGCTCGGCCTGCTTCTCGTCGTCCTCGGCGACCATGACGTCTGCGCACACGCCCCCGATCGTAGAGCGGCGGGACTGCGGTGGGAGGCCGGGGCGGGTTCCGGCCTTGCGCAAGACGGGCCGGCGTCGTTCGGGGTTCGGACGAAAATGAGAGCGAACTGGGCCCAAGGGTTCACGGAACCTCCTTATAGTGGGGCCGCGTTGATCGTATGGTCGCAACGCGCGAAGTCGCCGCCACTGGAGTCCGTACGATGACGAACCCCTCGTCCGCCACGCCCGCGTCCCCGACCGGTACCGGCGGCGGCTGTCCCGTGGGCGCCGGTACGGGCGCCGTCGCGCTCGGGGGCCCCGGCTTCGACGCCGAACCCCATGAGCTCTACCGCTCCATGCGGCGCGAGCACGGTCCCGTCGTCCCGGTCGAGCTGCCCGGCGGCTTTCCCGCCTGGCTGGTGATCGGCTACCGGCAACTCCACCAGGTCACCAGCGACGGGGAGTTGTACCCCCGGGACGTCTCCCTGTGGAACCAGTGGGGCAACATCCCCGCCGACTGGCCGCTGCTGCCCATGGTGGGGACCCCGATGCCGTCCATCTACTTCACCGCCGGAGCCGAGCACCGCCGCCATGTCGACATGGTCGTCCCCGCCCTCGAAGGGGCGGACCCCTTCGAAATCCGGCAGCACTGCGAGCAGTTGGCCGACCGGCTCATCGACGCCGTGTGCAGCCGCGGAACCGCCGACCTCGTCGCCGAGTTCGCCGAGCCGCTGCCCGTGCTCGTGCTCGCCCGGCTCGTCGGCTTCCCCGACGACGAGGGCGCCGACATCGCGCGCGTGCTCAAGGACCTCGCCGACGGCGGCCCCGACGCACAGAAGGCGCACCTGCGCTTCGGCGATCACATGCAGCGGCTCGTCGCGGACAAGCGGGCCCGGCCCGGCGACGACGTGACCTCGCGGATGCTGGCCCATCCGGGGCCGTTCACCGACGAGGAGTACGCGCTCGACCTGATGGCCATCACAGCCGCCGGCCACCTGACGACCGCCGACTGGATCAGCAACTCCACCCGGCTGATGCTCACCGAGGACCAGTTCGCCGACGCGCTGTCCGGCGGCCGGCACAGCGTCGCCGAGGCCATGAACGAGGTGCTCTGGGAGGACGGCCCCACCCAGATCCTGGCCGGTCGCTGGGCCGCGCGCGACACCCGGCTCGGCGGCCGGAGCATCGCCCGCGGCGACATGCTGCTGCTCGGCCTCGGCGCCGCCAACGCGGACCCCCACATCCGGCAGCAGGTCACCGCCTCCGCCGTCCGCTCCGGGCAGGGCGGCAACAGCGCCCATCTTGCGTTCAGCCACGGCGAGTACCGCTGCCCCTTCCCCGCCCAGGAGATCGCCGAGATCATCGCCCGTACCGGCATCGAAGTGCTGCTCGACCGGCTGCCCGATCTCCAACTGGCCGTCCCCGCCACCGACCTGGTCCGCCGGCCGTCCGCCTTCCTGCGTGGCACGACCGCGCTGCCCGTCCGCTTCGCCCCCGTACGCACGACAGGAGACGCGTTGTGAACTGCCCGCACGCCGAAGCCGCCCGAGCCGGCCGGAATGCCGGGGTCATGACCATCGACCCCATGGTCCAGGACCTGGACGGCGAGACCGTACGGCTGCGCGACGCCGGGGTCCTCGCCCGGATCGATCTGCTCGGCGTCCCGGCCTGGACGGTCACCCGGCACGCCGAGGCACGCCAACTCCTGGTCGACCCGCGGCTGGTGAAGGACATCGACGCCTGGGGCCTGTGGCAGAGCGGAGTGGTGACACGTGCCTGGCCGCTGATCGGCATGATCGACGCCGGGCGCTCCATGTTCACCGTCGACGGGGCCGAACACCGGCGGCTGCGCACCAAGACCTCGCAGGCGCTGACCCCCCGCCGCCTGGAGGCGATCCGCCCGGACATCGAGAAGTTCACCGACGAACTGCTGGACGCCCTCGACGCGGCACGCGGCGAGGACGGGGTCGTCGACCTGAAAGCGGTCTTCGCCCAGCCGCTGCCGATGAAGGTCGTCGGCATGCTGATGGGCGTCGACGAGTCCCAGCACGCCATGCTCACCCGGCAGTACAAGGCGTTCTTCTCCATGCTCACCCCGCAGGACGAACGCCTTGCCCTGCTCGCCGAGTTGGACGTCTTCTACACCGACCTCGTACGGGAGAAGACCGCCCGGCCCACGGACGACCTCACCAGCGCGCTGATCCTGGCCGAGGAGGGCGGCGAACCGCTCACCGAGGAGGAGGTGGTGGGCAACCTCAAGGCCATGGTCGCCGCCGGACACGAGACCACCATCGGACTCGTCCTCAACGCCGTACGTGCCCTCCTCTCCCACCCCGACCAGCTGCGCAAGGTGCTCGACGGGGAGATCGGCTGGGACGCGGTGGTCGAGGAGACGCTGCGCTGGGACACCCCCACCACCCACCTGCTGATGCGGTTCGCCACCGAGGACATAGCCGTCGGCGACGAAGTGATCAGCAAGGGCGAGGGAGTCGTCATCTCCTACCGGGCCATCGGCCGCGACTTCGAGCAGCACGGCCCCGACGCCGACGCCTTCGACATCACCCGGCCCACCCGCAACCGCCACATGACCTTCGGTCACGGCCCGCACATCTGCCCCGGCGCGGCCCTGTCGCGCGTCGAGGCGGGTATCGCGCTGCCCGCCCTGTTCGCGCGCTTCCCCGGACTCCGCCTCGCCGTCCCGGACGAGGAGATCACCAGACTTCCCGTGATGACGCAGAACGACATGGCCGCCCTCCCCGTCCTCCTGGGCTGACGTCACGACCGGCGGGGCCCGGCAAGATCCTGGTTGCCGAACCCCTCTTGCGGCTGCGGTGCGCTCCGGGACGCCGCTCCCACCGCCCCGGCCGCCCCGGCTCGTCCCGGCGGCGGAACGCACCCACTGGCGTGACGTACGGGGCGCGCTCTCCCTCCGCCCGGACGCCGCGACGGACCCGGCGGCGGACGCCGCACCGGGCCAGGCGGACATCCTGCTGGTCCACGGTGAGGCCGCATCGGCACGGGAGGCGTACCGGGAGCAGGCGGCGGCGACTACGGGGGACCCGCATCTGCTGGCGGGCCGGCTGCTGGCGCACACCGCCCTCCACCCCGGCCACCGAAGGCTCCTCGCCCGTCCGGAGAGGTTCGCCGCCGCCGTCGAGAGGGAGGGGCCGGAGGTGTGGGAGCGCGCGGCGCACCGGCTGGCGTCGCCCGGATCACCCGTCTGACCAGCACTGAGCCGTTCGGGAGGGGGCTCCGGGAAGTGGCCCGCCGAGGCCGTCACGCGTGAGGCGCATCACTCTGCGTGAAATTCTCGGCATACATTCCGTCGGACTGGGGAGGGGTCCAGGCCGCTGGTGCGCCGGATGTCGGCCCGCCATGCGTACGCCCCGGCCGAAACCGGAGGGGGCATTTCAGGCACGGAAGGCTAAAAACGACATGTCGGCGCTCAGCACCATCCACATCGACGGCGTCTGGCGGGCCGCCGAATCCGGCGCGACCCGCGAGGTCCTCGATCCCGCCGACGCCACGGTCCTGGCCGTCGTCGCGGAGGGCGGCGTGGCGGACACCGACGCGGCGATCGCGGCGGCCCGCCGTGCCTTCGACGACGGCCCCTGGCCGCACCGGCCCGTCGCCGAGCGGGCCGGGCTGCTGCGCCGGGTCGCCGAGCTGCTCCAACGGGACCGCGAGGAGATCGCGATCACCGAGAGCCGCGACACCGGCAAGACCCTGGAGGAGGGCCGGGTCGACGTCGACGACGTCACAGGAGCCTTCCGCTACTTCGCCGACCTCGTGATGAACGAGAGCGGCGGCCGGGTCGTCGACGCGGGCGACCCCGACGTCCACAGCATCGTCGTCCACGAGCCCGTCGGCGTCTGCGCCCTCATCGCGCCCTGGAACTACCCCCTCCTCCAGGCCAGCTGGAAGATCGCCCCGGCCCTCGCCGCAGGCAACACCTTCGTGCTCAAGCCCAGCGAGGTCACCCCGCTCTCCACCGTCCACCTGATCAAGCTGCTCGCCGAGGCCGGGCTCCCCGACGGGGCCGCCAACCTCGTCACCGGCGCGGGCGACCCGGTGGGCGCCCGGCTCTCCGAGCACCCGGACGTCGACCTGGTCTCCTTCACCGGCGGCCTCGCCAGCGGTACGAAGGTGGCCCAGGCCGCCGCGCCGACCGTGAAGAAGGTGGCCCTGGAGCTCGGCGGCAAGAACCCCAACGTGGTCTTCGCCGACGCCTGCGCCACCGACGAGGGCTTCGACACCGCCGTCGACCAGGCCCTGAACGCGGCGTTCTTCCACAGCGGCCAGGTCTGCTCCGCCGGGGCCCGCCTGATCGTCCAGGACTCCATCAGCGAGCGCTTCGTCACCGAGCTGGCCCGCCGCGCCGACGCCATCCGCCTCGGCCGGGGCACCCTCGACGGCGTCGAGTGCGGCCCCCTCGTCTCCGCCCAGCAGCTCGCCAAGGTCGAGGCGTACGTCGCCTCCGCCCGCGAGGAGGGCGCCATCGTCCGGGCCGGCGGCGAGCGCCCGAAGCCCAGCGACGTACGCCCCGAGGGCGGCTACTTCTACCGGCCGACCGTCCTGGACGGCTGCCACCGCGAGATGAAGGTGGTCCGCGAGGAGACCTTCGGCCCGATTCTCACCGTCGAGACCTTCCGTACCGAGGAAGAGGCCATCACGCTGGCCAACGACACCGACTACGGGCTCGCGGGCGCCGTCTGGACGACCGACGCCGGCCGCGCCCGCCGGGTCGCCGGACGGCTGCGCCACGGCACCGTCTGGATCAACGACTACCACCCCTACCTCCCGCAGGCCGAGTGGGGCGGCTTCGGGAAGTCCGGCACAGGACGCGAGCTCGGCCCGACCGGCCTCGCCGAGTACCGCGAGTCCAAGCACATCTACCAGAACCTCAACCCGCGCCCCCAGCGCTGGTTCGCCGGCTGACGCCTGCGGGGGCCGAGCCGCAACCGCCCGGCCACGCCCGGCTGTTCGCAGCACCACGCACACGCACGAACCTTGCAGAAGGAGCAGTGACCGATGCCTTCCACCCCCCGCAGCACCGCCGTCCCCGACCCCGAAGGACCCGTGGCCGACTACGTGATCGTCGGCGGCGGCACCGCCGGATCGGTCATCGCCTCCCGGCTCACCGAGGACCCGGACGTGACCGTCACGGTCATCGAGGGCGGCCCCACCGACATCGACCGCGACGACGTGCTGACCCTGCGCCGCTGGCTCGGCCTCCTCGGCGGCGACCTCGACTACGACTACCCGACCACCGAACAGCCGCGCGGCAACAGCCACATCCGGCACAGCCGCGCCCGCGTCCTCGGCGGCTGCTCCTCGCACAACACGCTGATCAGCTTCAAGCCGCTGCCCGGCGACTGGGACGAGTGGGCCGAGGCGGGCGCCGAGGGCTGGGGCGCGGCCGCGATGGACCCGTACTTCGCCAAGCTGCGCAACAACATCGTCCCGGTGGACGAGAAGGACCGCAACGCCATCGCCCGCGACTTCGTCGACGCCGCCCAGGAGGCGGCGGGGGTCCCGCGCGTGGACAGCTTCAACAGCAAGCCGTTCCACGAGGGCGTCGGCTTCTTCGACCTCGCCTACCACCCCGAGAACAACAAGCGCTCCTCCGCGTCGGTGGCCTACCTCCACCCGCACATCGAGGCCGGCGACCGCCCGAACCTCCGCATCCTGCTGGAGACATGGGCGTACCGGCTGGAGTTCGACGGCACCCGCGCCACCGGCGTCCACGTCCGCACGAAGGACGGCGAGGAGATCCTGCTGCGCGCCGCCCGTGAGGTCATCGTCTGCGCGGGCGCGGTCGACACGCCCCGGCTGCTGATGCACTCCGGGATCGGCCCCCGCGAGGACCTGTCCGCCCTGGGCATCGACGTCCGCCACGACCTCCCGGGCGTCGGCGAGAACCTGCTCGACCACCCCGAGTCCGTCATCGTCTGGGAGACCGACGGGCCCATCCCGGAGAACTCCGCGATGGACTCCGACGCGGGTCTCTTCGTCCGCCGCGACCGCGGATCCCGGGGCCCGGACCTGATGTTCCACTTCTACCAGATCCCCTTCACCGACAACCCGGAGCGGCTCGGCTACGAGAAGCCCGAGCACGGCGTGTCGATGACCCCGAACATCCCCAAGCCGCGCAGCCGGGGCCGCCTCTACCTCACGAGCGCCGACCCCGAGGTCAAGCCGGCCCTGGACTTCCGCTACTTCACCGACGAGGACGACTACGACGGCCGCACCCTGGTCGACGGCATCAAGCTCGCCCGGGAGATCGCCCGCACCGAGCCGCTGGCCCACTGGCTGAAGCGCGAGGTCTGCCCCGGCCCCGAGGTCACCTCGGACGAGGACATCAGCGAGTACGCCCGCAAGGTCGCCCACACCGTCTACCACCCGGCGGGCACCTGCCGGATGGGCGCCACCGACGACCACGAGGCCGTCGTGGACCCGCAGTTGCGCATCCGGGGCCTGGAAGGCATCCGGATCGCCGACGCGTCCGTCTTCCCGACGATGCCCGCCGTCAACCCGATGATCGGGGTCCTCATGGTCGGCGAGAAGTGCGCCGAACTCCTCGCCGACCAGGCGCGCGGTACCGCGCCGGCCGCGGGAACCAGCACCAGCACCGGAGGCGATGCCCGATGACCGGAACCGAGACCCTCAAGGCCACCGGGCCCGCCGGGAACACAGGAGCCACCGGAACCGGTGAGAACCCGGTGTTCTCCGTGCGCAACCTCTGGAAGGTCTTCGGCCCCAAGGCCGACCGGATCCCCGGCAGCGAGCACGCATCGCTCCCGCCCGCCGAACTCCGCGAGGCCACCGGCTGCACCGCCGCCGTCCGCGACGTCTCCTTCGACGTCCGCAAGGGCGAGGTGTTCGTCGTCATGGGCCTGTCGGGCTCCGGCAAGTCGACCCTCGTACGCTGTCTGACCCGGCTGATCGAGCCGACCAGCGGCACCCTCGCCATCGACGGCGAGGACGTCCTCGCGATGGACCGCTCCCGGCTGCGTGAACTGCGCCGCCACCGCGCCGCGATGGTCTTCCAGCACTTCGGACTCCTGCCGCACCGGACGGTGTTGGACAACGTCGCCTACGGCCTGGAGATCCAGGGCCTGAGCAAGGCCGAACGCCGCTCCAAGGCAGCCGAGTTGGTGGCGAAGGTCGGTCTCGAAGGGCTGGAGGACCGTCGCCCCTCGCAGCTCTCCGGCGGCCAGCAGCAGCGCGTCGGGCTCGCCCGCGCGCTCGCCGTCGACCCGTCCGTCCTCCTCTTCGACGAGCCGTTCAGCGCGCTGGACCCGCTGATCCGCCGCGAGATGCAGGACGAGGTGGTCCGGCTGCACCGCGAGGAGGGCCGCACCATGGTCTTCATCACCCACGACCTCAGCGAGGCCCTGCGCCTGGGCACCCGGATCGCGCTCATGCGGGACGGCGGCATCGTCCAGCTCGGCACCCCCGAGGAGATCGTGGGCTCGCCCGCCGACGACTACGTCCGCGAGTTCGTCCGCGACGTCCCGCGCGAGCAGGTCCTCACCGTCGCCACCGCCATGCGGCCCGCGCTCGCCGGGGAGAGCGAGCGCGGCCCGGCCGTACGCCCCGAAGCCACCGTCTCCGAGGCCATCGAAGCGGTCTCCCGTTCCGGCGACCCCGTCGCCCGGGTGATGGACGGCGGCCGCCTCGTCGGTGTCGTCGACCACGCCTGCCTGCTCGACGTCGTCGCCGGAACGTCCGGACCCGGCGCGGCGGCCACGCCCGCGCCGACCGCCTCCGTGTCCGGGGCCACCGACGCCCCCGACGCACCGGACGGCTCCCGCGAGGTGACTTTCTGATGGCCACCGCACAGGCCACCTCGGCCCGCCCCGCCGCCGCGGGCGCGCGCCGGGGGCCGCTGGCCGCCCTCCGCGACCGCCCCGCCGCCGCGAAGCTCCTGCTGCTCGTGCTCGTCGCCGCCGTCGTCGTGCCCGTCGTGCACGGCCGCTGGGGCGGCGGGATCTGGCCCGGGGCGCTGACCGCCGACCTCTCCGCCCCGCTCGGCGAGATCACGGACTGGATCGTCTCCAACCGCGACAGCCACCCGCTGTTCCTCTACTTCTTCGGCCACATCAGCAACGCCGTCGTCCTCTCCGTACGCGGCGTCTATCTGGTCCTCCTGGCCCTCGGCTGGGCCGGCGTCACCGTGTTCGCCGCCGCCGTCGCCTGGCGCGTCGCCGGGATCCGGCTCGCCCTCACCGCGGGCGTGTCGTTCCTGCTCTGCGGGCTGCTCGGCATGTGGGTGCCGACCATGCAGACGCTCGCGCTGATGGTCGTCGCCGTCCTCGCCTCCGTGGTGCTGGGGCTGCTCCTGGGCCTCGCCGCCGGTCTGTCCGACCGGGTGTTCCGCATTCTGCGCCCGGTGCTCGACACCATGCAGGTGCTGCCCGCCTTCGCCTATCTGCTGCCGGTGGTGCTGGTGTTCGGCATCGGCGTGCCCGGTGCCGTCCTCGCCACCGTCGTGTACGCGGCTCCGCCGATGGCCCGGCTCACGGCGCTCGGCCTGCGCGGCGCGGACGGCGGCGTCATGGAGGCCGTCACCTCGCTCGGCGCGACCGGACGCCAGCGGCTGCTGAGCGCCCGGCTCCCGCTGGCCCGCAAGGAACTGCTCCTCGGCCTCAACCAGACCATCATGATGGCGCTCTCCATGGCCGTCATCGCCTCCGTGATCGGCGCGGGCGGCCTCGGCGACCGCGTCTACCAGGCGCTGTCCTCCGTGGACGTCGGCGCCGCCCTCGCCGCGGGCATCCCGATCGTGCTGCTGGCCGTCGTGCTGGACCGTACGACGGAGGCGGCGGGACGCCGTATCGGCACCGAGCCCACCGGCCCGGCCCTGCTGCGCGGCTGGCGCGGCTGGTCCCTGGCCGCCGCGGTCACCGCGGCCGTCGCCGTCGTCGGACGGGCCACCGACGGCCAGGTCTGGCCCGACGAGCTGACCGTGGCCATCGCCGGCCCTGTCAACACCGCCAAGGACTGGATGGTCGACCACCTCTACACCGGGGTCCCCGTCGTCGGCGGCACCGCCGACCTCGCCTCCCACTTCACCAGCGGCGTCCTCAACCCCCTGCGCAGCGGCCTCACCGGTCTGCCCTGGTGGTCGGTGCTGCTGATCGTCGCCGCCCTCGCCTGGACCATCGGCACCTGGCGCACCGCCGCCACCGCCGTCCTCGCCATGGCCGCGATCGGCGTACTCGGTGTGTGGGAGCCCTCGATGGACACCCTCAGCCAGGTGCTCGCCGCCGTCGCGGTCACCCTGGTCATCGGCTTCGGCGTCGCCGTCGGCGCGGCCCGCAGCGAACGCCTGGAGCGGCTGCTGCGCCCGGTCCTGGACGTCTTCCAGACCATGCCGCAGTTCGTCTACCTGATCCCCGTCGTCGCCCTGTTCGGCGTCGGCCGCGCCCCCGCCGCCGCTGCCGCGGTCGTCTACGCGCTGCCCGCCGTCATCCGCATCACCACCCAGGGGCTGCGGGGCGTCGACCCGGCGGCGATGGAGTGCGCGCGTTCGCTCGGGGCGACCCCGGGCCAGCAACTGCGCCAGGTCCAGATCCCGTTGGCCAGGCCCTCCCTGCTGCTCGCCGTCAACCAGGCGGTCGTGCTGGTCCTCGCCGTCGTCATCATCGGCGGACTCGTCGGCTCCGGCGCCCTCGGTTACGAGGTCGTCCTCGGCCTCGCCCAGGGCGACCTGGCCACCGGACTCGTCGCCGGAGCGGCGATCGTCTGCCTGGGCCTGATGCTCGACCGGGTCACCCAGCCCACCACCCGCCGCCAGCGACAGGAGAGCTGAGATGAACCGCTCCCGTACGCGCCTGATCACGGCGCTGTCGTCGGCCGCCGCCCTGCTCGCCACGGCGGGCTGCGGCGCCGCCGACATGACCAAGCAGGCCTCCCCGTTCGCCGCTCCCGCCGGGGTCAAGACGGTGACGCTCTCCGTCCAGTCCTGGGTCGGCGCCCAGGCGAACGTCGCCGTCGCCGAACAACTCCTCAAGGAGGAGCTCGGCTACCGCGTCGACCTCGTCCAGACCGACGAGGTCCTCGCCTGGGACGCCCTCAGCCAGGGCCGCGTCGACGCGATTCTGGAGGACTGGGGCCACCCGGACCAGGAGAAGCTGTACATCGACGAGAAGAAGACCATCGTCCGGGGCGGCGACCTCGGCGTCACCGGCCACATCGGCTGGTACGTCCCGAAGTACTGGGCCGACAAGAACCCCGACGTCACCGACTGGAAGAACCTCAACAAGTACGCCGACGAGCTGAAGACCGCCGAGAGCGGCGGCAAGGGCCAGCTGATGGACGGTTCGCCGTCCTACGTCACCAACGACGTGGCCCTGGTGAAGAACCTGGACCTGGACTACAAGGTGGTCTTCGCCGGCTCCGAGGCGGCCCAGATCACCCAGATCCAGCAGTTCGCCAAGGAGAAGAAGCCCTTCCTCAGCTACTGGTACCAGCCGCAGTGGCTGTTCAACGAGGTGCCGATGGTCGAGGTGAAGCTCCCCGAGTACACGGACGAGTGCGCCGCCAAGGACCCGAAGGACATCGACTGCGCGTACCCGACGACGCCGCTGCAGAAGTTCCTCAACGCGGACTTCGCCGAGCGCGGCGGTGACGCGTCCGCGTTCCTGAAGAAGTTCCACTGGTCGGAGAAGGACCAGAACGAGGTGTCCGAGATGATCGCCTCGCAGAAGCTCACTCCCCAGGAGGCGGCGAAGCGCTGGATCGAGCGCCACCCGGACGTCTGGAAGAAGTGGCTGCCCAAGGGCTGACACGCTCCGGTGCCCGGCCCCCCTGAAGGGGGCCGGGCACCGGGTCGACTGATGTGCGCCCGGCGCCCGGCCCCCTTCCCCAGGGACCGGGCGCCGTCCCGTCACCGCGCCCGGACCGTCGCCGTGACGTCCCGGTCCGGCTGGAGCGTCAGGCCCGTCACCGGCGTGACCTCGCTCTGGTCGACGTCCAGGGTGAAGCGGCGGGCCAGCACGGCCAGCAGGAGGACGGCCTCCACCATCGCGAAGCGCGTACCGATGCAGACCCGGGGGCCACCGCCGAACGGGAACCACGCGTACTCCGCGATCTCGTCGCCGCCCTCCGCGTCCCAGCGCTCGGGCCGGAACTCCTCCGGCTCCGGGAACCACCGCGCGTCGCGCTGTGCGGACCACTGGCTGGCCCACACCCGGGTGCCCTCCTCGATCGGCAGGCCCCCGATCACCGCCCCTTCCTTCGCGACACCGGTGATCAGCCAGACCGCCGGGTACAGCCGCAGGGTCTCCTTCACCACGGCCTGGGTGTACGTCAGCCGGGCGTAGTCGTCGAAGCCGGGCTCCCGCTCGCCGAGCACCCGGTCCAGCTCCTCGGCGAGCGCGTCGCGCACCCGGGGGTTGCGGCCGAGCAGATACCACGCCCACACCAGCGTCGTACTCGTCGTCTCGTGACCGCCGATGTACAGGGTGACCGTCTCGTCGCGGATCTCGTCGTCCGTGAGGTGCGTCCCGCTCTCGTCGACCGCGGTGAGCAACCGGCTGAGCAGGTCGGGGCGTTCCTCCTCGCCGTCCCGGTGCCGGGCGACGACCCGGCCCACCTCTGCGTCGATGACGGCGGCGGCCTTCCTGATGCGCACCCGGCCCGGTGTCGGCACCCAGTCGGGGAGCAGCGCGCCGATCCCGGCGAACTCCTTGCCGATCTCCATCTGGGCGACATCCATCGCCCGGCCCATCGCCTCGGAGTCCGCCGGGGTGTCGACGCCGAAGATCGTGCGCACGGCGATCTTCTGCGTCAGCGCGGCCATCTCCTGCTTGACGTCGATCCGTTGGCCGTCCGACCAGCGGTCCGCCAGCTCCACCGCCGAGTCCGCCATCGTGGCCGCGTACGACCTGACCTGCTTGGGCCGCACCGAGGGCTGCACCAGCGAGCGTTTGCGCCGCCAGTCCCGGCCCCGCGCCACGAGCATCCCGTTGCCCAGCACCGTACGGAAGGCGATACCGAGCTTCGGCTGGTCGAAGGTGTGCTCGGTCTCGGTGAGCAACTCGCCTATGCAGTCGGGGTCGGAGAGGAAGACGCACCGGTTGCGGCCGAACCGCCAGCGCACCATGTCCCCGTGCCCACGCAGGAGTTCGAAGAAGGCCAGCGGGTTCTTCCCGAACTGCGGCAGGTTCCCCACCAGCGGCAGCCCCTTGGGCCCCGGCGTGAACGCGTGGCCGCGAGGCTGGGTGTCGAGCGCCGGACCGGTCTGCGTGGACATCGAGGAACTCCGTTCCCTGGGGCGCGCCACTGCCGACGCGCGACCGTTCGAACCCCATCGAACAGGATGGGGGCGGCACTCCACCAGGACGTCGGCAGGGCGTGGCCGAAATCCGCCAGACGCCTTACGGGGTGAGCGAGTTGTCGAGGGTGGCCCCAGCCGCCCACGGATGCGAACAGGGATTGCGGGCGGAGTTTCGACCCCGTGCGAGAATCCCGCCATGCCGATGGATCCGCTCGTCTCCCGCGCCCGTGCGCTGTGGCAGGAGCTGGCGGCCGCACCGGGCGCCGCCTTCGGAACCCCCGGCCGCCCGGAAGTCCTTGTCTCCCCGGACTCGGCCGTCGCGCCGCCGTCCTGGGTGGGAGTGGTGGCCGTCGGGGACGCCGCGCTGATCACCGCACCGACCGGCCGCGCCGCGGAATCCGTACGTTCCGCGCTGACCGGCCTGACGACCGCCGCGCTCACCGACCCCGCCACCGTCGCCCGACTTCTGCCGGTGGCCGACACGCTCGGCCCGGCGGCCCTGGGCTACCTCGCCCCGGAAGCCCTCCGTCCGGCCGGACGAACAGCAGCCCCGACCACGCGCCTGTCTCCCGGCCATGCCGCGCTACGGGCGCTGTTGGCGGAGGCGGGCCCGTCGGACGCGGGCGAGAGCGGGCTGGCGGACGTCACCTCACCGGTGTTCGTCGTCCGCCGGGGCACGGAGGTGCTCGCCGCCGCCGGGTACGAGCACTGGCCGCGCGACACCGCGCACCTCTGCGTGCTGACCGCACCGGACGCGCGGGGCCGGGGCCTCGCCCGGCAGGCGGCGCACGCGGCGACCGCGCACGCCCTCGCCGCCGGCCTGCTGCCGCAGTGGCGGGCCCGGCCGCCCGCGTCCCGCCGGGTCGCGCGGGCGCTGGGCTACCGGGAAGTGGGGCGTCAGCTGAGCGTACGGCCGGCCTGAGCAGATCCGGAGCCGTCCGCGCGCACCGCCGCTCCCGCCTGCCGGGGCACCACGACGATCTGGACGTCGTCCTCGTACACGACCTTGCCGGGATCCGCCGACTCCAGCCGCTCACACGGCACCCCGTGGGCGGCCAACAACGCGAGATAGCCCGGGATCCGGTCCAGCAGATGGGTCGCCGTCCCCTTGAACCAGGCGACGGCCCCGGGGTTCACGTCAGGGTCGTACACCGACGGGTCGACTCGCGAGGGATCGGTGTACGCGGCGTCGTACCAGTCGTTCCCCGCCCGCCAGAAGCGGTGCTGCTCGTCGCTGAGACGTCCTTCCCGCGCCAGCCCGTTGGCCAGGGCGAAGATGCCCGGGAAATGGCCCCGGGGGCTGCGCTCGGTGCTCTGGAACCGTACGTACGTCGTCGTTCCGTTCATCCCGTTCCTGTCTACCGGGGCGTTCCCCGGCCTCGACGATCCCGCCCTTGCCGGGAGCCAGGATCGCCGAGACCGGGGGAGAGTCGCCAGCGCCGCCACGCAGGTGCGGGGCCGTCCCGCCTGTCAGACGCCGGGCGGTGCGTGGCCCGGGCGGCCCCGTCCCCGCGTCAGCGAGTAGCCGAACACGGCTGCCAGCGCGGCGAGTACGCCACCGCCCACGGTCCACAGCCAGCGGTCGGTCCACCAGCCCGAGGCCCAGCCGTCCTCGGGCTCACCGGTGGCGAGGGTCCGAGGCGCGCCCGAAGCGGCCCCATCGCCTTCGTCACCCGTCTCGCCCGCCGAGGCGACGGAGACGCCCGGCACGAGCGGCTCGGCGAGAGCGCCGCCCCCGTCGTGGCCCCCGCCCAACTCCTTGACGCCCGTCTTCACTTCCACATCGACCGGCAGCCCCAGGTCGGCGGCGGGCAGGTCCACCACCGTGAGGCGGATGTAGTAGCTGCCGGGCAGCGGGTCGTTCGCCCAGGGCTCGGACCAGGCCCGCACGGGCCGCAGGACGCAGGACAGCTCGACGGTGGCCGCGTCGGCCGCGGCCTTACGGGTCTGGTGCCCGTACATGCAGGCCTGGCGGCGGCGCAGCCCGTCGTACACGTCGACCTGCCAGGTGGACGTACCGCGCCGGGCGGCGCTCTCGGGCAGCTTGACGGTGGCCTCGACGATGGGCCGCTGCCCTGCGTCGGCCGGGAACACCCAGTACAGGTAGTCGCCGACCGAGGCCTGGGCGGTGCCGGACTGGCCCTGTTCGAGGGCGGTCGCCGTACGGAATGTGGTGCCGGCCTCGGTGGGTCCGGCCTCGTCTCCGGCGGGGCTCGCGCTCGCCGACGGGTCGTCCGCGAGTGCCGGGCAGGCCGTGGTGAGCAGGGTCAGCCCGGTGAGCAGCGCCCCGGTGAGCGCGAGCCGTATGCCGCGGGTGCGGCAAAGAGGCTTGGTCATCAGTTCGTCCTCCAGACGGCGACACGCCAGCGCGAGAGCCAGCCGGTCAGCAGGCCCGCGACCAGTCCGGTCAGGACGAGCACGCCGAGCAGCCACCAGCCGCGGCCGAGCCCGAAGGCCGCCACGTCCGATGCGTTGTCAGGGCCGTCCACCAGATCCACGGTCAGCTCGACCGGCAGGCCGGGAGACCGCTTCACCGAAGCGGGCGCGGAGAAGGAGTGCGCGAGCTGGAGGCAGACGGTCTCGGCGGCGGGCTCGTCGTCGCCGTCGTCACCGTCCGCCGCCTCGGGCTTCGGATAGCGCAGTCCGGACGAGATCACGTCCGTACGACCGGTCCCGGCCTCGGAACCCCGGACGATCTCGCGCCCGTGCGTGGTCACCGCGCGCAGCAGGACCCCGTAGTCGTTGTCCACGGCACGGTCGGCCGCGACGCTCGCCGAGGCGCGGAGCTCCTGACCGGGCAGCACATCGACGCGGTACCAGCGGTGCTGGCCGATCTCCGAGCGGTCGGTGAAGAGACCCGGCTTCAGCTCGGGCGCACCGGAACAGCTCTTGGCCCCCTCGGTCGCCACGGGAGTGACGACGGGCTCGGCCGCCCGGTCCACCAACTGCTTGACGCGGCCGGAGAGTTCTTCCTTGTGCTGGACGGCGGTGTACGTGCCGCCGGTGGCCTCCGCGATGCAGGTCAGCTGCTGGCGGATCTTGGCGTTGGGCACCAGACCCAGGGTGTCCACGACCAGATGGGTGCCCCGGGCCGCGATCTCCCGCGCCACCTCGCACGGGTCGAGCGGCCCGCAGGTGTCCTCCCCGTCCGTGATGAGGACGATCCGCCGCGAACCGTCTCCGCCCTCCAGGTCGTCGGCAGCGCCGAGCAGGGCGGGACCGATCGGGGTGAACCCGGTGGGGGCGAGGGTGGCGACCGCGGTCTTGGCCTCCGTACGGTCGAGCGGCCCGACCGGGTAGAGCTGCCGGGTGTCCTTGCACCCGACCTTGCGGTCCTCGCCCGGATAGTCCGCACCGAGCGTCCGGATCCCGAGCTGAACCTGCTCGGGCACCGCGTCCAGCACGTCGTTGAACGCCTGCTTGGCGGCGGCCATCCGGGACTGCCCGTCGATGTCCCGGGTGCGCATGGAACCGCTGACGTCGAGCACCAGCTCGACCTTGGGGGAGGGGGCGGCGGGGGCTTCGTCGGCGGCGGCGGGGATGGCGGTGCCGAGCCCGGCGGCCAGGGTGGCGAGCGTTATGCCCACCCCGGCCGTCAGCCGTTTTCTAGTGATCATCGCCGGATCTTATGGAAAATCAGTTCGTATTCCCAACCGGGGGCTTCGGGGTCCGAGGGGGGCGTTCGGCGGCATGGTTCGCGGCGTACGGAATCCTGCCTAGGCTGCGGCCATGGGGATGGATCTCACGTTGTTCATGGCGGACTGGGAGCGGTTGGGCGCCGTCCCCGTCGATGACCGGATCGGTCTGCTGGATGACATGGCCTGGCTATGGGGCCCCCGGGAGTCTTGCGGCCCCGGGCGCGGGCGGGCCGACGGCTGGCTCTGGCCTCCGGGCCTGGAGCCGGCGTGGTGTGCCGGGTACAGCTTCTTCACCACCAACGGCGCCCATGCGCCGCATGTCCGCGCGGGCTCCGCATGGGCTGACATGCGGTCGCTCGTCGATGCTTCCGTGCGTGAGCCGATGGACACCTTCCTCGACGGTCTGGTCCGGGACGCGGTGCCGGCCTTCGCCGGTGGCGGGGGATTCTTCCCGTCTGCCGTCGACCCGTGGCATCGGCGCGTCCTGCTGGCCTGCCCTCCGGAGGTGCTGCCGGGCAAGGCACGGGCCTGGGAACGGGTGGAACCGCGCCTGGAGGAACTGAGGGAGCCGTTCGCCGCCGAGTGCGAAGGCTGGGCGGGCCGCCCGGAGACCTTCGAAGGCTTCACCGCGTTGGTACGGGAATGGGGTGCCGTGACGATGACCGCCGCCGGACGCGGCTGGGGTCTGGTCGGCCTGCCGTGATGCCCTGGCTTCATAGCGGGCCGAACCCCGGCTCCGGCCGGTGCTTCAGCCGCCGAGCAACGGCTCCGACGCCCGCTCCAGGACCGAGGTGACCCGCTCCCAGGTCTCCGTGTCCCGTTCCACCGGCGGCAGCTGACGGTCCGTCCCGGACTGCTGCCAGGCCGTCGCCAGCGCCACCGGGTCGCCGCCGCCCGCGGCCGAGGCGGCCAGTGCCGCCGCGCCGAGGGCGACCAGTTCTCCGATGCCCGGGATGAACAGCGGGCGGCCGGAGAGGCGGCGTACCGTCTCCACCCACATCCGGCCCTGCGCCCCGCCGCCGATCAGGCGCAGCGGGCGGGCGGCGACCTCGGGGGCGGCAGGGTCGAGGCCGCAGGCCGACAGGAGTTCGTCCGTGGCGCGCAGCACGGTGACGGCCGCGCCCTCGTAGGCGGCGCCCAGCAGTTGCTGCCGGGTCGTGTCGTGGCGGAGTCCGGTCAGCAGGCCGGAGGCGGTGGGCAGGTCGGGGGTCCGTTCGCCGTCCAGGTACGGGAGCAGCACCGCTTCGCCGCCGGGCGCCGCGTCCTCGCGGTCAAGGCCCAGCAGGGACGCCACCTTGTCCACGGCGAGCGTGCAGTTGAGGGTGCAGGCCAGCGGGAGGTACGTACCGTCGGCGGCGGCGAACCCGTTGAGCGCGGCGGACGCGGGGCGGGTGCGGGAGGCCGCGAACACCGTGCCGGAGGTGCCGAGGCTCAGGGCCGGGTGGTCCAGCAGCCCCGCGCCGCCGAGACCGAGGCCCACGGCGGCACTCATGTTGTCGCCGGTGCCGGCCGCCACCGCGATGCCCGTGGGGAGGCCGAGCGCCTGGGCCGCCGCTTCGGTGAGCGAGCCGATCCGGGCCGCCCCGGTGGGCGCCACCTCCGGGAGCAGGGCCGCGTCGAGACCGAGGAGGTCAAGCAGTTCGGGGTCGTACGCGCCGGTCGCGGTGGAGTACCAGCCGCTGCCCGAGGCGTCCCCGGGGTCGGTGGCGGCGACACCCGCGAGGCGCTCGGTCAGGAAGTCGTGGGGGAGCCGGACGCCCGCCGCGTCCGCCGCGCTCGCCGGGTCGTTCTCCCGCAGCCACTGCCACTTGGAGGCGGTGATGGACGCCACCGGCACGGACCCGGTCCGCGCCGTCCAGGCTTCCGGTCCGCCGAGCGCCTCGGTGAGCGCGGCGGCCTGCGGCGCGGAGCGGGTGTCGTTCCACAGCAGCGCGGGACGCAGCGGCCGGCCCGTCCGGTCCAGCACGACGAGCCCGTGCTGCTGCCCGGCCACCGCGATCCCGGTGACCGCGCGGGCGGGGAGGCCGGACTCCTTCAGCCCGGCGGCCACCGCCTCGCACAGCGCCCGCCACCAGATCTCCGGATCGCTCTCCCGGGCCCCCGCCTCGCCGGTGACCACATGCGCGGCGCGCCCCACGGCGAGCTGCTCGCCGGTTCCGGCATCGATGAAGGCTGCCTTGGTGGACTGGGTCGAACTGTCCACGCCGATGACGACGGCGGGTGACGGCATGGGGGCCTCTTTCGCGCTGCGCGTGCTGGGTACCTGGCATTCACGTGCCGATCATTCGGCTGCGGCACGAACAAATTACGGGATGCGTGAGCCGCTGCACAGGGGGGTGCGGACGTTCCTCGCGGCAAGGGGGTTCCGTGCCGGGGGCGCGGTGTGCTTGATTAGTCATGACACTGAACAAATAGGGGTGCCGGGCTCGCCGCCGGGCGTCCCGACAGCAGGCGAAGGCGGTCGGACGACGATGACGGAACGCTTCACCCCCACCCCCGAGGACAAGTTCAGTTTCGGCCTGTGGACCGTGGGCTGGCAGGGCCGGGACCCCTTCGGCGACGCGACCCGCGCGGCCATCGACCCCGTCGAGTCCGTGCAGCGGCTCGCGGAGCTGGGCGCCTGGGGCGTGACCTTCCACGACGACGACCTGATCCCCTTCGGCGCGCCGGAGACCGAGCGCGAGACGATCGTCAAGCGCTTCCGGCAGGCGGTCGACAGCAGCGGACTCGTTGTGCCCATGGTGACGACGAACCTCTTCACGCACCCCGTCTTCAAGGACGGCGGGTTCACCGCCAACGACCGCGACGTACGCCGTTACGCGCTCCGCAAGACCCTGCGCAACATCGACCTCGCCGTCGAGCTGGGCGCGAAGACGTTCGTGGCATGGGGCGGCCGCGAGGGCGCCGAGTCCGGCGGGGCGAAGGACGTCCGCCTCGCCCTGCACCGGATGAAGGAGGCCTTCGACCTGCTCGGCGAGTACGTCACCGAGCAGGGCTACGACCTCCGCTTCGCCGTCGAGCCCAAGCCCAACGAGCCGCGCGGCGACATCCTGCTGCCCACCATCGGCCACGCCCTGGCCTTCATCGAGCGCCTGGAGCGCCCCGAACTGGTCGGCGTCAACCCGGAGACCGGGCACGAGCAGATGGCCGGGCTCAACTTCCCGCACGGCATCGCCCAGGCCATGTGGGCGGACAAGCTGTTCCACATCGACCTCAACGGCCAGTCCGGCATCAAGTACGACCAGGACCTGCGCTTCGGCGCCGGCGACCTGCGCCAGGCGTTCTGGCTCGTCGACCTGCTGGAGAGCGGCTACGAAGGCCCGCGCCACTTCGACTTCAAGCCCCCGCGCACCGAGGACTACGACGGCGTCTGGGCCTCGGCCGCGGGCTGTATGCGCAACTACCTCATCCTCAAGGAGCGGGCCGCCGCCTTCCGCTCCGACCCCGAGGTGCGGGCCGCGCTGCGGGCCTCCCGCTTGGACGAACTGGCGCGCCCGACCGCGGGGGACGGCCTGGCCGAGCTGCTCGCCGACCGCACGGCGTACGAGGAGTTCGACGTGGACGCGGCGGCGGAACGCGGGATGGCGTTCGAGGCGCTGGACCAGCTCGCCATGGACCACCTGCTCGCCGTCCGCTGACGTACGGGGGACCTAGCGGCTGGGCCGGGGCGGCTGACGTACGTGATGCCACTCCGGCTGGGCCGGGGCCGCTGACGTACCCGGGGACCCACCGGGTGGGCCGGGGCCGCTGACGGACCGGCTGAGTGGGGGCCGGGGCCGGGGCGTTCCCGGCCCCGGCCCCGCTCGCTCACCCGCCCGCCGGCTCCGCGTACGCCACCGGATCGTCCAGCACGTCCTGCACCACGAGCGCCGCCGCGCCCCGCGCCGCGTCCCCCGCCACCGACGACGCCCGCAGCCGGCCGCTGCCGGGCGACCAGAGACCCGACACCACCCGCCCCGTCAGCTCCTCGTCGGCGGGCGGCGCCAGCCACGGCATCAGGCCCCGGTAGATGCCGCCGAGCACCACCGCGTCGGGGTCGACCAGATTCACCGCCCCCGACAGCACCCGGCCCAGCATCCGGCCCGCCTCACCGATCGCGGCCACCGCACGCGGGTCCTCCGCCGCCGCGCGCCGCTCCAGCTCCAGCACTCCGGAGGCGCCGCCGGTCTCCGCGATCCCGGCCGCCCGCAGCAGCGCCGCCTGTCCGGCGTACTGCTCCAGGCACCCCCGCGACCCGCACCGGCACTCCGGACCCGCCGGATCCACCACCACATGGCCGATCTCCCCGGCGAAACCGTGCGCCCCGCGCAGCAGTTCGCCGTTCAGGACGAGCGCCCCGCCGACCCCGATCTCCCCGGTCAGATAGAGGAAGCTGCGGACGTCCCCGAGCCCGCCGAACCACAGCTCGGCCAGGGCCGCGAGATTGGCCTCGTTCTCCGAGGCGACCGGCAGCGCCGGACGGCCGGGGCGCAGGGCGGCCAGCGCGTCGGCGAACAGTTCCTGCGCCGGGACCTCGTTCCAGCCGAGGTTGGGGGCCTGCCGCACCGACCCGCCGGAGACGAGACCCGGCAGCGCCAGCGCCGCGCCCACCGGACGCAACTCCTGCTCGTACGCCGACTCCAGGGTCCGCGCCGCGAGCCGGGCCGCCCGTGCCAGCGCCTCCTCGGCGGGCGCGCCCCGGTTGTCGAGGTGTTCGGTCTGCCGTACCCGGCCGGTGCCCGCCAGATCCACGACGCACACCGAGACGTAATCGATGTTGATCTCCACGCCGAGCCCGGCGGGACCGGTGCGGGCCACCTTGAGCGCGGTGCCGGGGCGGCCGGCCTGGCCGCTGAACGTCTTGCCCGACTCGGTGAGGAACCCGCTGTCCATCAGCTGCTCGACGAGCGAGGACACCGCGGCCCGGGTCAGCCCGACCCGGGCGGCCACTCCGGCGCGCGTGGCGTCGCCGCGCTCGCCCTCGTCCCGCACGGCACGCAGTACCAGGCTCAGATTGTGCCGTCGCACGGTGTCCTTGTCGGCCTTGGGCCCCAGCGGAGTGAGGATGCTCTTCATATCGTCGCCGAGCCTATGTGATGCGGGGCTCCGGGAGGGCGGTACGAGAAGGGCGGCCCCGGCCCTCCGGCCGGAACCGCCCTCCACCGGGTGTCTTGCCGGTCAGGGCTTGGCGCCCCGGTCCTTCAGCATGTCCGCCATCAGCCCGATCTCCGACTGCTGGCCCCGGACCATGCCCTCCGCCAGATTCCGGATGGCGTCCGTCTTCGCCGCACCGGCGGCGGCCTGCGCCATGTCGGCGCCAGCGCGATGGTGCACGGTCATCAGCCGCAGGAACAGGATCTCGGCCTTCTCGTCCTTCGCGGCCGCGAGCGCCGCCAGTTCCGCGTCGGTCGCCATGCCCGGCATCAGCGAACCGTCGCCGGTCGGTGTGAAGGTGTGTCCCATCCACTTCATCGGCGGTCCGGCCGCGCTCTTCGGCAGCCCCCACATCTCCAGCCAGCCCAGCATCATGCCGCGCTGATTGGCCTGGGTGTTGATGATGTCGTACGCGAGCCGCCGCACGTCCTCGTCGCCGGTGCGGTCCCGCACGATGAACGACATCTCGACCGCCTGCTGGTGGTGGATCGCCATGTCCCGGGCGAAGCCCGCGTCCACGGAGTCCTCCGCCGGGGCGGACTGCGAGGACGCCCCGGACGGGGAGGCCGCGGAGGGGCGGACGACCATCAGCGCCACCAGTCCCAGCGCGACGAGGAGCACCGAGGCTCCCGCGAGGACCAGCCGGCGGGTGGAGCGGGCGGGCGCGAGGGCGGTCACTTGTCCAGCCCGCCGGTGCAGGCGGCCCCCGGCTCGGGGGTCTGCGGGCCCTGCACGTACTTGGTGAAGAACTGGTCGACCCGGTCGTCCGAGGCGTCCTTGACCGTGACCTGCTTGCCCCAGGCGCTGAGCATCAGCGGGTCCTTCTGGTCCTTGACCGGGCTCATCAGGGAGTACGGGGTCGCCTTGACCTTCTTGGTCAGCGCCTCGATGTCCGCGTCCGAGGCCTTGTCGTTGTACGTCACCCAGACCGCGCCGTGCTCCAGCGAGTGCACGGCGTTCTCCTTCGGTATCTCCTGGGTGTAGACGTCCGCGTTGCAGTTCATCCAGACCTGGTTGTGGTCACCCCCGACGGGCGGGTTCATCGGGTAGTCGACCTTGTTCGCCACGTGCTCCTGCGTCAGCTTGTCCCAGCTGCGCTCACCGGTGACGGGCGAGGTCTTGGCCTGCTCGTCCTTCTTCTCCTTCTCGTTGGCCTGCAGCATCAGGTAGCCGCCTCCGGCGACCAGCGCGGCGACGACGGCCACCGAAGCCCCGATGGTGATCATGCGGACCCGGCGCTCACGGGCGCGCTCCTTGCGGCGCGCCTCCTCCAGCTTGGCGCGACGCGCTGCTGCCGGGTTGTTCTGGTTCTTGGCGGAAGCCATGAGAAGTCCTCGTCGTTCAACCGATGCACAAGAGGTCTGTGCATGAGGGGGTAGGGGATGCGGTGCATACGAGAAGCCGCTCCCGGTGAACCGGCGCCGGGGCGCGGCGGGGGAGCGGACCCGGCCTCTAGATCCGTTGGACCTGGAGGCGCAGCTGATCGACGGAAGGCGCACCGTCGTGCGCGGGACCCCTGATGGCCGCGGCCCCCATGAGCGGGGCGGCCGGGGCCAGGGCCACGGGCGAGGGAACGGCAGTGGGGGCGGGCGGCACCGGAAGCACCACGGCCACCGTGTGCGTCGAGCCCCCGTGACACGACGCCCCGAGACCGCGGTCCGACGGCGACGCCAGCACGACCGGTTCGACGGCCGCGTCGGGGGTCGGGGTGAACGCGCGGACGGCGGCCGCTTCGGCCTGGCCCGCCGCGACCGGCACGGCGGCGGACGACGTGACGGCCGAGCAGCAGAAGAGCATGGAGAGCAGAAAGAAGACCCAGCCCAGGGCATAGGGCGCGCGGGAGCGGTACCGCTGCCGGTCGGTCCGCGTGCTCACCCTGGTCATCGCCCGTCATCGTAGTGGGTGCATGAAGATTCAAAGAATATGGTCGCGCTGTCCGCGGGACAGTGTGCCCGAGTCGCCGCCACTCGAACAGAGGTCACATCGTTTACGGGTGTAATACCTGTTAACTTATATGGGTGAGTGATACACCTGTCCGCCCCGGGCGGCCCTCCGCCCGCAAGCTCCCGAAGCTCCCGCCGGCCGTCCGCGTTCTCCCGTCGGCCTCGGCCTCGGCCCTCCGGCTCTCCCGGCCCTCGGACACCTGGTTCAAGCCCGCCCTCAGCGTGGTCGTCGCCTCCGCCGTACCCCATCTGACGCTCCTCGCCATCGGCCGGCTGGACCTGGTCGTCTCCACCATGGCCGGGTCGCTGTGCGCGCTGTACGGCCACGGCCTGCCGTACGCCCGGCGGGCGCGGGCCGTCGCGGGCGTGGTGCTCGGCATGGCCGCCGGGCTCGCCGCCTCCCTCGTCACCGCGTCGCTCACCGGCTCGACCGCCGTACTCATCGCGGTCGGGGCGCTGCTCGCCGCCGTACAGAAGGTGCTGTGCGACGCCACCCGGATCGGACCGCCCGGCCATGTGATCTTCACCTTCGTCAGCTCGGCCGCCCTCTTCGCCCCGCAACGCCTCGGCCAGATCCCCGGCCACCTCGCCCTGACCCTCGGCGCGGGCGCGTTCGCCTGGCTGGTCGCCCTCGCGCCCGCCCTGGTCCGCCGCGAAGGGCCCGAACGCCGGGCCGTCGCCCGCGCCCTTGAGGCCGCGGCGGTCTGCGCCGCCGACCCGGGCTCGCGAAACCGGAACGCCGAAGACCCGGGCTCGCGAAACCGGAACGCCGAAGGCCCGGGCCCGCGTCACCACAGCGCCGTCGACCTCGGCTCGCGTCATCGCAGCGCCGCGGCCGCCGCCGTGCACGCCGCCTGGCAGTGTCTGCTCGCCTCCGGGCGCCCCACCCCCGTACGCCGGTCGCTGGAGCGCCTGGTGGTGCACGCCGAAGCGGCCTTCGTGGCGCCGGGCCCCGGGGCTGGGGCGGCGGATCCGGAACAGCTGCGCGCCTGGGCCGCTCTGACCCGGGGCCGGGGGCCCGTGCCCACACCGCCCCCGGCCCCGACAACCGCCGACGAGCTGTACGGGATCGACGCCGAACGCGCCGTCCTGCGGGCCCGCGAAGGCCGCCGCGCGGCCCGCCGCGCCCTGCTGCGCCGCCTCGGCCCCGGATCCCCGCTGCTGCCGGTCGCCGTCCGCACCCTGATCGGCTGCGCGCTCGCCGGGTACCTCTGCGCCGCGCTCGGCGTCGGCCGCCCCTACTGGGCGATCGTCACCGCCGCCTCCCTCTACCAGGCCAACCTCACCCTGTCGTGGAACCGCACCCTCCAGCGCACCCTCGGCAACCTCCTGGGCGTGCTCGTCTTCGCCGCCGTGCTGCCGGTGTCGCGGATCAGCCCGCTCGCCCTCGTCTGCTGCTGCCTCTTCTTCGGCTTCACCGCCGAGGCCCTCATCACCCGCAACTACTGGCTGGGCTCCGTCGCGGTGACCCCGATGGCCCTGCTGGTCCTGGAGTTCGGCGGCGCCCACCCGGCCGGGGAGCTGATCGGCGACCGGGTCCTGGACACCGTCCTCGGCGCGGCGGCCGGCTTCCTGGCGGCCACGCTCGTCACCAACCGGCGGGCGGCGGGCCGGGTCGAGCAGGCACTCGACGCCACCGACCGGGCCCGCGCCGCCGCGGAACGGACCGTCGCCGACCCCGCGGCCGCGCCCACCGAGCGGGACCGGGCCCGCCGACGGCTCACCGCGAGCCTCGTCGAACTGCGCGAGGCGGGTGACACCGCCGCGGGCGAATGGTGGCAGCGCGCCCTGCCCGAGCAGCGTCTTCTCGCGGCCGAGCGGGCCGGACACCGTACGCTCGCCGCGACAGCACCACGGCGCGGGCCCACGGCCCACGCCCCTTCGATCGGAGCGGAGTGACCGACGACATCGTTGCCTCGGTGGTCCGGCAGTGGCAGACCGTCAACCCCGACCTCGACACCGGGCCGATGGAGATCATCGGCCGGATCAACCGCTGCGCCGCCCTGCTCCAGCAGGCGGAGGACGCCCCACTGCGCTCCGCCGGGCTGACCCGCGCCGAATTCGACCTCCTCGGCGCCGTACGCCGGACGGACCGGGAGCTGACCCCCGGCGAGCTGGCCCGCGAGACCTTCTCCTCCGGGGCCGCCGTCACCAAGCGGCTGCGCGCCCTCCAGGACCGTGCCCTGGTCGAGCGCCGGGGTGACGACCGCGACCGGCGGGTGGCCCATGTCCGTCTCACCGACGAGGGGCGGGCCCTGGTCGACCGGCTGCTGCCCGAGCAACTGGCCTACGAGCGCTCGGTGCTGGCCGGTCTCGACCAGCCCGGTCGCGATGAACTCGCCTCTCGGCTGAGTGAGTTGCTCGTCCAGCTGGAAGGGCGTCTCGGGGGCGCCCGCCGCTGACCCGGTGCCCCCTCGGCGGTGGGGGTCCGCATACGCGTCAGCGTGCCCATTTTTCCCATCACCCCTCTGCCGGCCGGGAATCTGTTCCTTTCGATCCGGTTCGGTCACCTGTGCCTCTGACTGATTCTGTGCGGTGGCAGGAGTGGGTGATGGGTCTTTTCACCCCGTAAACGGCTTGTTCGGCGGCGAAGGTGCCTCTTCCGCATGCGCCAACGGGCCGGAGAAGAGCTATTTCCAGCCGCCGCTACTCCCCGCACACGTTCCACAGCGCTCAGTGTAAAAACTGGTGAGTGTATTCCTCTCGGCGTGCTTCCGCAGGGGGTTGGGTGAATATGCCGAAGCACTGTTCTGATCTGGCTAAGCTCACGCGCAGTGAAGTCGAGTTGAGATGAATTCGAGCACTTGTTCCTGAGTCTCCGCTCACGTGCGCATACATCCCGGAATCAACCGCCAGAGGGTTTTAGATGGTCCGTGTTGAATCACCGCCGACCGACAGAGAAGTACCCGTCGTCCGCGTAGTCCTGCTGCCCGTGGTCCTGCTCCTCGGCGCGACCGCCGCCGGGTCGGCCCTGGTCGCACCGGCCGCGCGGATACCAGTCGCCGTGTGCGGCGCGATCGCCACGCTCGTGGTCGCCGTACTCACCGTGGCGCTCCACCGGGCTCGACGCGCGACGCGCGTCCAGCGCGCCGAGTGCGAACAGCGCATCGCCTACCTGGAACACCGCATCCTCTCGCACGACGCCGAGACGGTACGGCTCACCAAGGAAGTCATGCCCGCCGCCATCCGGCGGCTGCGCGTGGGCAATTCACCCGACGAGGTGATGCGCGACATCGTCGACGCGGACGCGGCCAACCGCCATCTGCCCAAGGCGCTGCGCGAGCAGATCCACCAGGTCCTCGAAGTCATCGACAACGAGGAGGCCCGGCGTGACTCCGCCCAGCGCGCCTTCGTCAGCGTCGCCCGCCGCGTCCAGGCGATCGTGCACCGCCAGGCCAGTGAACTGCGGGAGATGGAGGACCACTACGGGCGCAACCCCGAGGTCTTCGACGACCTGCTGCGCATCGACCACGGCACCGCGCTGATCGGCCGGCTCGCCGACTCCATCGCCGTGCTCGGCGGCGCCCGCCCCAGCCGCCAGTGGCCCAAGCCCGTGCCGCTGTTCAGCGTGCTGCGCGGTGCGATGTCCCGCATCCTGGAGTACCAGCGCGTCGACCTGCACTCGATCGCCAAGGTCGCCATCGTCGGCACCTCGGTCGAACCGCTCATCCACGCCTGCGCCGAACTCCTCGACAACGCGACCCGCTACTCCCCGCCCCAGACCCGGGTGCACGTCACCGCGGTCGAGGTGCAGACCGGCATCGCCATCGAGATCGAGGACGGCGGCGTCAGCCTCAGCGAGGAGGCCCGCGCCCGGGCCGAGAACATGCTCGCCCAGGCCCAGGCCGGCATCAACATGAACGACCTCGGGGAGTCCCCGCGCCTCGGCATGGCCGTCGTCGGCCGGCTCTCCCGGATGTACCAGCTCCAGGTGTCGCTGCGTCAGTCGGCGTACGGCGGCGTCCGCGCCGTCCTCATCGTGCCGCGCGAGATGATCACCACCGGGCCCGCCCCGGGCATCGCCCACGGCATCGGCGCCACCTCCCGGCCCACCAGCTCCCTGGACATGTCGCAGCTCCAGCACGTGGTGCCGCCACCCGGCAAGCGCAAGCCCAAGCCCGCGGCCACCGGCCCCGTGCCGTCCGTGGCCGCACCGGTCCCCACCGGCGCCCCCGCGGCCGCCGCGCGCCCGGCCTCTCCCGCGGCCGCCATGGAGGACGACGTTCCCGTGGTCACCGAGTGGACCGAGAACGGGCTGCCGCAGCGCCGCAGCCGGGGCCGCGCCCCGCTCGGCTCGCACAACCTGCCGCAGCAGCCCACCCCGCCCCCGGCCGCCGCCAACGGGTTCCAGCCCGGCCCGGGCGAGGGCGCGGACGGCGGACGCGGCGAGGAGAAGCCCCCCGGCCTGTGGCTGGAGGCCTTCACCAAGGCCGTCAACGGCGTACCGCAGGAACGACAGCACGGCGAAGACTCCGATGACGCGTGGGACAAGGGAGACCTGAAGTGATCCAGCAGCGGGGAAACATGGACTGGATGCTCAAGGAGCTGGCCGACGACGTTCCGAGCATCCACCAGATCGTGGTGCTCTCGTCGGACGGCCTGCGCATCGCGATGCACGGCGGCGACCCCGACGTCGCCGACCGGCTCGCGGCGGCCTGCGCCGGACTGCAGAGTCTGGCCGCCGCGGTGGCCACCGAGATCCCGTACAGCGACGGACTGATGAAGCTCGTGGTCATCGAGGTCACGGGCGGGTTCTTCTACTTGATGGCGGCCGGCACCGGCGCGTATCTCGCGGTCCTGGCCGGCGAGACCGTCGACGCCGGGCTCGTCGGGGCCCGGATGCGGGACATGGTCGTGCGCATCGGTGCCCATCTGACCAGCCCGCCCCGCCACGGCGGGCAGTCCGGATGAGTGGAGCTCGACGAGAACGCCGCAAGGCCGACCCGGATCTCCTCGATCCGGAACGGCTGTACGTGATCACCGGCGATCTCGACGACAGCGAACGGGCCGCACTCGACCTGGTCACGATGGTCGTCGCGCAGGCGGAGCCCTCGCCGACGTTCCAGCCCGAACAGGCGGCGATCCTGCGCCTGTGCCAGGCCCCGTTGTCCGTCGCCGAGATCTCGGCCTACCTCGGCCTGCCGTTCAGCGTGGTCACCTCGCTCCTGAGCGATCTCCTCGCCACCGAGCTCATCGAGTCGCGCGCGCCGATCGTCCGCGCCACTCTCCCCGACAGGTCCCTTCTCGAAGCGGTGATGCATGGACTTCAGAAGCTCTGACACGATCACCGGACCCCGCACCGAGGACGTCCTCCCCACCACGGCCACCGCCGCGGTGAAGGTGGTGATCGTCGGAGGGTTCGGCGTCGGCAAGACGACCATGGTCGGCTCGGTGAGCGAGATCCGGCCGCTGACCACCGAAGAGACCATGACCCAGGCCGGCGTCGGCGTGGACGACAACGCCGGGGTGGAGACGAAGACCGCCACCACCGTCGCCATGGACTTCGGACGGATCAGCCTCAGCGAGGAACTGATCCTCTATCTGTTCGGCACCCCCGGCCAGGAACGCTTCTGGTTCCTCTGGAACGGCCTCTTCGAGGGCGCCCTCGGCGCGGTCGTCCTCATCGACACCAGACGCCTCGAAGTCAGCTTCGACGTCATCGGCCGGCTGGAGGAGCGCGGCGTGCCGTTCGTCGTGGCCGTGAACACCTTCCCCGACGCACCGCACCACCCGGTCGAGGCCCTGCGCAGAGCCCTCGACCTGCCGGACGAGGTCCCGATGATCGACTGCGACGCCCGGCTGCGGGCCTCCAGCCGCGATGTGCTGATGACCCTGATGCGCTACCTGCACAGCCTGGCCGTCCCGCTCGCCTGACACCCCGCACCCGGGCCCGGCGACGGGACCGCCCCGGGGGCGCACGCCATCCCCCGGCGTACGCCCCCGGCCCGGTCCGCGCCCGAACGCCCCGTCGCACCCGCCCGCTCGTGCACCAGCCTTGGAATCCTGATCCCTGGAGCCCCTGTGACAACCCCCTTCCACCACGAACCCGGCGCCGTGCCCCCGCCCCAGTGCCCGGCCCACAACCTCGACATCGGCCCCGGCGGACTGCGCCGGCTCCACGGCCCCGAGGCGGAGAACAACCCCGCGGGCCTCTACGACAAGCTCCGCGCCGAACACGGCACGGTCGCCCCGGTCCTGCTCCACGGCGACGTCCCCGCCTGGCTCGTCCTCGGCCACAGCGAGAACCTCCACCTGACCCGTACGCCGTCCCAGTTCTCCCGGGACTCGCGGCGCTGGCGGGCCCTCCAGGACGGCAGCGTCGCCCCCGACCACCCGCTCGCCCCGATCTTCACCTGGCAGCCCGTCTGCGTCTTCGCCGACGGCGCCAAGCACGAGCGCCAGCGCGGCGCGGTCACCGACAGCATGGAGCGCATCGACACCCGCGGCGTGCGTCGCCACATCAACCGCTTCAGTAACCGCCTGGTCAACGACTTCTGCGAGAAGGGCACCGCCGACCTGGTCAGCCAGTTCGCGGAGCACCTGCCGATGATGGTGATGTGCGCGATCTTCGGCATGCCCGAGGAGTACGACGAGCGCCTCGTCCAGGCCGCCCGCGACATGACCCGCGGCACCGAGACCGCCGTGGCCTCCAACGCCCACATCGTGGGCGTGCTGACCCGCCTGGTCGAGCGCCGCCGCGCCGAACCGGCCCCCGACTTCGCCAGCTGGCTGGTCGAGCACCCGGCGACGATGACCGACATCGAGGTCGTCGAACACCTGCGCCTCATCCTCATCGCCGCGTACGAGTCCACCGCGAACCTCATCGCCAACGTGCTGCGCATGGTCCTCATCGACCCCCGCTTCCGCGCCCGGCTCAGCGGCGGGCACATGACCGTCCCCGAGGCGGTCGAGCAGACCCTCTGGGACGAACCGCCGTTCACTGCCGTCTTCGGCCGCTGGGCCGTCGGCGACACCGAGCTGGGCGGCCAGCAGATCAAGGCGGGCGACGCCCTCCTCGTCGGGATCGCCCCGGCCAACACCGACCCCACCGTCCGTCCCGACCTCACCGCCGACATGGGCGGCAACCGCGCCCACCTCGCCTTCAGCGGCGGCCCCCACGAGTGCCCGGGACAGGACATCGGCCGGGCGATCGCCGATGTCGGCGTCGACGCCCTCCTGATGCGCCTGCCGGACCTGGAGCTCGGCGTCGGCGAGAGCGAGCTGCGCTGGGTCGGCAACATCATGTCCCGCCACCTGGTGGAGCTGCCGGTGACGTTCGCCCCCAGCCCGCAGCAGAAGCTGGACGCCGACCCGCTCTCCGTGATGGCCCGCACCCCGCGCCCCGCCGACGCCTGGGAGATCTCCTCCCCGGCCAGGACCGTCCCCGAGCCCCGGCACGAGGAGGCGGCCGGAGCCCAGTCCGCCCACGCCCCGGCCGCCGTACCCGCCGCGGCCCAGCCGGTTCCCGCCGCCCCCGCGCCCGGGACGGCGCCGGTCGCGACGATCCCGCGCCAGCGCCGCCCCGCCGCCCCCGCCCGGCTCTGGCAGGCGGTCACCCGCTGGTGGAACGGCTACTGACCCGCCGTCCACGCTGCGGCCGCGGCGGCCCCGGATCACGCCCACGGGCCCGGGGCCGCCGCGTCGCGCACCGGGCCGGGCGCGGCCCGCCCGCGCGGCTCCGGCCTGCCCGTACCATCGAGCAGCGTGAAGCTGACAATTCTTGGTGGTGGCGGATTCCGGGTGCCTCTCGTGTACGGGGCCCTTCTCGGCGATCACGCCGAGGGCCGCGTCTCCCGGGTCACGCTGTACGACACGGACGCCGACCGGCTCACCGCCGTCGCCCGCGTCCTCGCGGAACAGGGGCGGGACATCGCGGACGCCCCGGCCGTCGTCGCCACCACGGAACTCGACGAGGCGCTGCGCGGCGCCGACTTCGTCTTCTCCGCCATCCGGGTCGGCGGACTCGCCGGCCGCGCCGCCGACGAACGGGTGGCCCTCGACGAAGGCGTGCTCGGCCAGGAGACCGTCGGTGCCGGAGGCATCGCGTACGGGCTGCGCACCGTCCCCGTCGCCCTCGGCCTCGCCCGGCGCATCGCCCGCCTCGCCCCGCGGGCCTGGGTCATCAACTTCACCAACCCGGCGGGCCTGGTCACCGAGGCCATGTCCCGGCACCTGGGCGACCGGGTCATCGGGATCTGCGACTCGCCGGTCGGGCTCGGGCGGCGCATCGCCCGTGTCCTGGGCGCCGACCCGGACCGGGCCTGGATCGACTACGCCGGGCTCAACCACCTCGGGTGGGTACGGGGACTGTACATCGACGGGCGCGACGAACTGCCCCGGCTGCTCGCCGACCCGAAGCTCCTCGAATCCTTCGAGGAGGGCCGCCTCTTCGGCGCGGAACTGCTCCGGTCACTGGGCGCGGTCCCCAACGAATACCTGCACTACTACTACGTCAACCGCGAGGCCGTACGCGCCTCTCAGGAGGCGGAGCAGACCCGGGGCGCGTTCCTCCAGGGCCAGCAGGAGGGCTTCTACGCCCGGATGCGCGAACCCGGCACGCCCGCCTGGCAGACCTGGGACCGCACCCGCGCCGAACGCGAGGCGACGTACATGGCGGAGAACCGCGAGGTCGCCGGGGCGGGGGAGCGGGAGGAGAGCGACCTGGAGTCCGGTGGCTACGAACAGGTCGCGCTCGCCCTCATGCGGGCCGTCGCCCGCAACGAACGCACCTCCCTGATCCTCAACGTCCGCAACCGCACCACCCTGTCCGTCCTGGACGCGGACGCCGTCGTCGAGGTGCCCTGCCTCGTCGACGCCAACGGGGCCCACCCGGTGACCGTCCCGCCGCTGCCGTACCACGCGGTCGGCCTCGTCACCGCGGTGAAGGCCGTGGAGCGGGCCGTGCTGGAGGCGGCGGAGACCGGGTCCCGCGCGGCGGCCGTCCAGGCCTTCGCCCTGCACCCGCTGGTGGACTCCGTCACGGTGGCCCGGCGGCTGCTCGACCGCTACACCGAGGTTCACCCCGGGCTCGCGTACCTCGACAGGGCCTGACCCGGCCGGGAACACGACCGAACGAGACGGGCCCGACCTGACCGGGCCCGGCTCGTTCGGTCGTGGGCTCTGAGCCCGGTCAGCCGGACGCCACGACGCTCCGCCTGCCGGGGGCGGCCCAGCTAGGGGTCACCCCCGCCACCTGGCAGACCATCAGGAACAGCGGGATGGGCGGGGTGTACGGGGTGAGGGCGTCCGGCGAGTGGATCAACCGGGGGCGTCCGCCGGGCACGGCCGCGTCGCGTGCGTACGTCACCTGCTCGGGCCAGTCCAGATCCAGGTCGGAGCCGGCCGGGACGATCCACCACCAGCGGTCCGCGTCGGCGAAGACACAGCCGGTGCGCGGCAGATGGGACATGAGGCGGAAGCCGTGCCGGGCGGGCACCCCGACCGCGTCGCAGCCCAGGGTCGCCGACATCGAGGCCGGCAGCGCCAGCCGCACCCGGCCGCCGCGCGCCTCTTCGGGCGTCCCGCCCCGGTGCGCGGAGCGCAGCCGGGACAGCGCGTTCCTCAACACGACCGGTCCGTGCCGGACAGCTGCTCGGTGCCGTGCGCCAGCTCCGCCCAGACGATGCGCCCGGAGGCGTCCTGGGCGTCGTGCGAACCCCAGGCGCTGCTCATCGCCTCGACGAGGAGCAGACCACGGCCGTGCTCGTCGTCGGAGGAGCGGCGCAGCCGCGGGCCGCAGGGCTGGTGACCCTGGTCCTGCACGGCTATCCGCAGTCGTCTGCCCAACCGGCTCAGCTCGCAGACCACCCGGGTGCTCGCCGTGTGCACGATCGCGTTGGTCACCAGCTCGGAGACGATGAGGACCGCCGCGTCACCGAGGTCCCGGCCCAGCCGCCAGGCGTCGAGCCGCGTTCGCGTCAGCTCCCGCGCGCCGGCCACCGACTCGGGGTGCGCCGGCAGCGCGAAGCAGTAACGGAGCGCCTCCGTCCCGGGGCTGAGGTCCGCGAGCCGGGGGATGAGCGCACTGCCAGGTGCCACGACCGATTCCTCACAGTGGGGGCTGCGTCACGCTTCGTTCCCCGGGTGCTCGGGGGCGGGCATGACTGAGCGAACGGGTTCGGGAGTCAACTCTCCCTCCGACGATGACACTTGGCAAGGGGCACTCTGAAATTTCCAGAGTGACTGTGTCGTTGGGGGCGCACGCATGGCACACTGCTCGCAAAACAGCGCATGGGGAGGTCTGAAGTGAGCGAACCGCGGTCCGCCCCGACCGTGGGCCAGGTCGTTCTCGGCAAGCGCCTGCAGGATTTGCGCGAGCGTGTCGGTCTGACCCGTGACCAGGCGGCGAAGGTCCTCCGGGTCGCCCCCGCGACGATACGCAGGATGGAGACGGCCGAGGTCGGCCTGAAGATCCCCTACGTCCAGCTGCTGCTGAAGGCGTACGGCGTCGCCGACCAGGAGGCCGAGGCCTTCGTCGACCTGGCGGAGGAGGCGAACAGGCCGGGCTGGTGGCAGCGCTTCCACGACGTGCTGCCCGACTGGTTCAGCATGTACGTCAGCCTGGAGGGCGCCGCGAGCCTGCTGCGCATGTACGAGCCGCACTTCGTGCCCGGACTGCTCCAGACCGAGGACTACGCCCGCTCCGTGATGCGGACCGGTGCGGTCGGCCAGACGCGGCCCGAGGACATCGAGCGCCATGTGGCGCTGCGGATGGAGCGGCAGTCCCTGCTGGCCAAGGAGGACGCCCCCCGCCTCTGGGTGATCATGGACGAGACCGTGCTGCGGCGGCCCGTCGAGAGCGCGCAGGTGATGCGCGGGCAGATCGACAAGCTGCTCGAAGCCACGGAGCTCCCGCATGTCACCCTGCAGATCGCGGAGTTCGCCTCCGGCCACCACCCGGGAACCTACGGCCCCTTCGTCCTCTTCCGGTTCGCCGTTCCCGAACTCCCCGACATGGTCTACAGCGAGTACCTGACCGGTGCCGTCTACTTCGACGCCCGCCCCGAGGTGGCCTCCTACCTCGAAGTCATGGACCGCATGGCGGCTCAGGCCGCGACTGCACAACGCACGAAGGAAATCCTCCGGGACTTCCGCAAGGAGCTGTGATGAACCACATATACAACGGCATGCCGGCCGGTGACCTCGGCTCCGAAGGCTGGTACAAGCCGTGGAGCGGCGGGAACGGCGGAAACTGCATCGAGGCGATGAAGCTCGCCGACGGACGGGTCGCCGTACGCCAGTCCGCCGATCCCGACGGCCCGGCTCTCATCTACTCCAACGGCGAGATCGCCGCGTTCATCCAGGGCGCCAAGGCCGGCCAGGCCGACTTCCTGCTCACCTGACACCGCACCCCCTCTGCACGGCCCACCGACCACGGAGCGCGCCATGACCGGGCAAGAACCCCACTCCACCGAGATCGACACCAGCAAGCCGCATCCGGCCCGCATGTACGACTGGTTCCTCGGCGGCAAGGACAACTACCCGGTCGACGAACAGATGGCGCGCCAGCTGCTCTCCCTGGACGCGCGGGGCCGTGACATGGCGCGGGTCAACCGGGCGTTCATGCACCGGGCGACCCGCTGGCTCGCCGAGCACGGTGTGCGCCAGTTCCTGGACATCGGCACCGGCATACCCACCGAGCCGAACCTCCACCAGATCGCCCAGCAGGCCGCCCCCGACGCGCGCGTCGTCTACTGCGACAACGACCCGATCGTGCTGGCCCACGCGGCGGCCCTGCTCCGCTCGACGCCCGAGGGGGCCACCGAGTACATCCAGGCGGACGCCCGCAAGCCGGAGACGATCCTGGCCGAGGCCGGCAGGGTGCTGGACTTCGAGCAGCCGATCGCCCTCTCCCTGCTGGCCCTGCTGCACTTCATCGACGACGAGGACGGCGCGGCCGCCCTGGTCGGCAAGCTGGTCGAACAGCTGCCCTCCGGCAGCTATCTGGTGCTCTCGCACACCACCGGCGACTTCGACCCGGAGGGCGCGGCCCAGGCCCGGGCCATGTACAAGGCGCGCGGGATGACGCTGCGCCCCCGCAGCCGCGCCGAACTGACGGCGTTCTTCGACGGCCTCGAACTGGTCGACCCGGGTGTCTCGCTCTCGGCCGACTGGCACCCCGAGCTCGGCGAGGTCATCGACGTACCCGGCGACGAGCCGATCCCCGGTTACGCGGGCGTCGCGCGCAAGCCCTGACGCCTGCCCCTCCCACCGTCGGCCCGGGCACGGGGCGGGCCGGCGGCGGTGGGGCACGGCTCGTACGCGGGTTGCGGCCGCCACGCGTCACAATGGACCCATGTCACGACGCACCCCCCGGCCCCGGAGGACCGCCACCCCGCGGATCACCCCCACCTCCCCGTGCCCCTGCGGCCTGCCCGCCGCCTACGGGGAGTGCTGCGGGCGATTCCACTCCGGCAGCGCCGCCGCGCCGACCTGCGAGGCCCTGATGCGCTCCCGGTACGCGGCGTTCGTCGTCCAGGACGCGGCGTATCTGCTGCGCACCTGGCACCCCGAGACCCGGCCGCCCGGAGTCGACTTCGACCCGTCGATGCGCTGGGTGGGCCTGGAGATCCTGGAGACCACCGAGGGCAGCGCCTTCCACTCCACCGGAACGGTCACCTTCCGCGCCCACTACACCGACGACGGGCGCCCCGACTCCCTCCACGAGAAGAGCCGCTTCGCCCGGCACGAGGGCGCCTGGGTCTACACGACGGCGGTCTTCGTCGACTGACCCGGGGCCTGCGCGTCGGGTTCGACCCGCCCCTGGCCGTCCGGGTCAGACCGGGGCCCCCACCCGCGACGATCCGCCGGAGCCGGTCGCGGGCGACAGCTCCTGGGCCAGGTCCTCCGCCAGCAGTCGCTTGGCGATCATGTCCACGGTGGCCCGGAGCTGACGGTCGTCTGGCCGTGCGCCGTCCTCGGCCAGGCGGTCGTTGAGCCAGCGGCCCCAGGCGTCGGAGATCACCGCCGCCTCCCGCCGGCCCGCCGCCGTGTGCGAGAAGATCCGGCCGTCGCCCGTCAGATAGCCCTCCTCGATCATCCGGTCGAAGACGGGCACCAGCACCTCCGGCGGGATACGGTGCCGGGCGGCGATCAGGCCGAGGCCCGCATGGCCGACCATCCGGGTGAACAGGTCCACCTGCATCACCGCCCAGGCCCCCGCCATGTCGAGCCGGGTGTCGGACTCGGCGGTGATCCGCCGGGCGGTCTCCGGACCCGCGCTGTGCAGGATCGTCGCCACGGAATACTCCAGGACCTTCGCCGAGTCACCGCTGCCCGGCTGGGCGAAGCCCTCGCCCATGTCCGTCGATCCGAGCCGGGCCGAGTCCCGCAGCTTCACCTCCTTGAGGAACAGCGCGATGACGAAGCCGATCAGGGCGACCGGCACCGTCCACAGGAACACCGTGTGCAGGGTGTCCGCGTAGGCCTGGGCCAGCGGCTCCGACTGGGCGACGGGCAGCGCGTGCAGGGCCTGCGGGCTCTCCGAAGCCCTGGCCAGGACCGCCGGGTCGCCGCCCGCGGCGACCGCCTGCGCGACGCCGTCGGTGAGGTTCGGCTTCAGCGCGTTGGTGTAGATGGTGCCGAACACCGCCGTGCCGAAGGCGCTGCCCAGCGTACGGAAGAACGTCACGCCCGAGGTGGCCGTGCCCAGGTCCTCGTAGTCGACGGTGTTCTGCACGGCGATGGTCAGCACCTGCATGGCCAGGCCGATGCCGAGCCCCAGCACCACCATGTAGAGGGACTCCAGCCAGACGCCGGTCCCCGGCCCCATCCGGGACAGCAGGAACAGCCCGGCCGCCATCACCAGCGTCCCCACGATCGGGAAGACACGGTAGCGGCCCGTCTTGCTCACCACGTTGCCGCTGAAGATCGAGGCGGCCAGCAGACCGGCGACCAGCGGCAGCGTCCGCACCCCCGACAGGGTCGCCGAGTCCCCGTCCACGTACTGCAGGTAGGTCGGCAGGAAGATCATCGAGCCGAGCATGGCGAAGCCCACGATGAAGCTGAGGATCGAGCAGACGGTGAACACCGGGTTCCGGAACAGCCGCATCGGCAGCATCGGTTCCTCGGCCCGCGTCTCCACCAGGCAGAACAGGGCGAGCGCGATCAGACCGCCGACGAAGAGGCCGATGATCACCGCCGAGCCCCAGGCGTACTCGTTGCCGCCCCAGCTCGTCGCCAGGATCAGCGCGCTCGCCCCGACGGTGACCAGCGCGATGCCCCGGTAGTCGATGACCGGCCGCCCCGCCGCCTTGACCGACGGGATGTTCCGGGCGGCGGCGATGACCACCACGATGGCGATCGGCACATTGACGTAGAACGCCCAGCGCCACGTCAGATGGTCGGTGAACAGCCCGCCGAGCAGCGGCCCGATCACGGTGGAGATGCCGAAGACCGCTCCGATCGCGCCCTGGTACTTGCCCCGTTCGCGCAGCGGGATCACATCCGCGATCAGCGCCATCGACGTGACCATGAGACCGCCCGCGCCGATGCCCTGCATGCCGCGCCAGATGATCAGCAGCAGCATGTCCGAGGCGAGTCCGCACAGGAACGATCCCGTGATGAAGATGACCGCCGAGACCTGGAAGACCAGCTTCCGCCCGAACAGGTCGCCGAACTTGCCGACCAGCACGGTGGCCACCGTCTCGGCCAGCAGATACGCGGTGACCACCCACGACATGTGCGAGGCGCCGCCCAGGTCCGAGACGATCGTCGGCAGGGCCGTGCCGACGATCGTCTGGTCCAGTGCCGCGAGCAGCATGCCGAGCACGATCGTCGCGAAGACGATGTTGCGCCGCCGCCGGTCGAGGACGGGCGGCGGCGCGGCGGCACTCTGCGTGGCGGGGGCTTGCTCGCTGGCAGTCGTCACCCCTGCACCCTCACACCGCCCGTGCGCCCCTGCACGCGGGAGCGGGCCGGACGGGCGTAGGGGCGCCTAGCGGGGCAGCGAGGCGATCGACGTCTTCAGCCGGGCCACGAACGCCTCCCGGACGTCCTCCCCGACCCGGTCGAGCGAGAGATACGGATTGAGGTCCTCCAACTCGACGAGCAGCAGCGCGCCGTCCGCCGTCCGGCAGGCGTCGACCCGCTGGATCCCGTGGCCGAGGGTGTTCCAGGCGATGAAACGCCGGGCGAACTCCAGGTCCTCCGCGCTCGCCGCGTACGGCTCCAGCACCCAGCGCCGCTCCGGGTCGGGGGCGTACAGCGCGTACTGGAAGTCGTGGTCGACGAAACAGAACGACACCTCGTGCCGGAAGTCGATCCTCGGCTGGACGAGGAGAGAGCCCTCGGCCGCCGCCTCCAGCTCGGCGCGGGCCTCCGCCGCCGTGACGAAACGCAGGCCGACCGAGTCCGCCCCGAGCTTCGGCTTCACCACGTACTGGGCGACATCGGGCAGCCCGGCCAGATCCGCCGCCCGGTCCACGGTGGGGATGACCGGAAGCCCCGCCGCCGACATCTCGACCAAATACTGCTTGCCCGCCATGTCGCCGCGCCCGTCCAGTGGGTTGTAGACGGCTGTCCCCAGCTCCCGGGCCCGTACGAGGAAGGCGTCGTAGGCATCCCGGTAGTGCAGCACCGGCCCGCTGTTGCGGACCAGCACGGTGTCGAACCCTGCCAGCAGCGCGGCCGCGTCCCGGGGGTGGCAGAGCGCGACGTCGAACGCCTCGCGGAGCCGGGAGGAGAGGTAGATGTCCTCGTCGCAGTAGCGGCGGCCGCGCGCCTCGTACGCGAGGTCGGTGACGAGCAGGAGGGACGGGCGGCGTGCGCCGGCGGGTGACGCGGCGGTCATGAGGTGCTCCCGGGGTGAGGACGCGGACGGACGATCACTATCGCCGACACCCGGACCGGGCTTCGCTGAGGGGGGAGACCTGCACAGCTCTCGGCGGGCGCACCCGTCGCCGTACCGTCAGACGGCTTCCGCGGAGCTGCCCTGTACGGCCGCCACCCACTCGACGAGAAGCCGCTCGTACTCCCGGCGGCCCTCCGGCGACACCACACCGCCGTCGGCGACCAGAGCGCGGATCTCCGCGTTCAGCTCAACCATCGGGCGGGCAGGCGTCGGCTCGGTCGAAGTGGAGGTCATGTGAAGAGGCTAGTGGCACGGAGGCGGTCCGGCTGCCGGTCGAACATGTGGGACCCACCACGGGCAGCCGCCGCCCCGGCAGAACAGCGCCACCGGGGCGCTGTCCGGCCGCGCGGCGAACCTCTTCACCGGGTCGCCACGCCCCGCCGCGACCGAGGGGCCCTGAACCCCCGTTGCCGCACGTGGACGGCGTGTGACGGGGCATCGGGGCCGACCGCGCCCGTCCCGACGGAACCGGAGAAGGGCCGGGTGCGCCCGGCCGGAAACGCGATGTGCGGGCCTCCGGTCCGGCGACGGCGTACCCGTCCGGCGCGACGAGAATCACATGCTTCGAGGGCCGGAGAACGGTTGCGGACCCTATTCGCAGCCCACCCCGTCCCCGTCACGGTCCAGATGCGGCCCGTACCCGGGCTGGCCGGACCGGATGGGCGAGGCGCCGGCGGCGCGAACCGCATCGCAGTTCTTGTAGTACGTCGACGTGCCGCCGGAGCCGGAGCCGCCACTGCTGCCGGTGGAGTCGTCCCGCGCGACGGGCTTCTTCGCGGGCTTCGGCTCCGGGGGAGCGGCGGTGACCGTGACCCGCACCTTCTTGACCTTCGTGACGGTCGGGGCCGGCTCCGGGGTCGCGGTCACCGTGACCTTCGCCGTCTCCGTGACGGTGACCGTCGGCCCGGGCTTCGCTTTCGCGGCGACCGTGCGCACTTCCTGCGGCTGTTCACCGGTGGCGCCGATCCCGACACCGAGCAGGAGCAACACCCCGGCCGCCGGGAGCACGACACGCTTCCGCGCCCACCGCGGTCCACCCGTCGAAGGCGGCGGCGGTGGGAAGTTGCCGCCCTGGCCCCAGCCGGGCTGACGCGACGGGTGCTGCGAACTGTTCCAGTCCATGGTCCCCCCAAGTGCTGTGCGGAGGCCCGACCGTAGTGACCCAACAGGGCTTGGGGGAGCGACTTGTTCCGGTGGTGATGGAGTTGTGACCAAAGGGTGGGGGAGAGGTGCTGAGCCCGTTCAGCGGATCTGCCGCCC
This sequence comes from Streptomyces globisporus C-1027, assembly GCF_000261345.2. Taxonomy (NCBI): domain Bacteria; kingdom Bacillati; phylum Actinomycetota; class Actinomycetes; order Kitasatosporales; family Streptomycetaceae; genus Streptomyces; species Streptomyces globisporus. Next base: position 6,876,800 of record NZ_CP013738.1, read on the forward strand.
CGAGATCGCCCGCGCGATGACCAGGCGCTGGATCTCGCTGGTTCCTTCGAAGATCGTGTAGATCTTGGCGTCGCGGTACATCCGCTCGACCGGGTGCTCCCGGCTGTATCCCGCGCCGCCGAGGATCTGGACCGCCTTCTCCGTCGCCGCGACCGCGAGTTCACCGGCTCGCAGTTTCGACATGGAGCCCTGGCCCGCGTCGAAGGTGCGGTCGTTGCGGGCCATCCAGGCGGCCTGCCAGATCAGCAGTCGTACGGCTTCGATCTCGGTACGGATGTCCGCCAGGGCGAAGGCGATCGACTGGTTCTCGATGATCGGCCTGCCGAACGCCTCGCGCTCACCGGCGTATTCGAGGGCGTACTCGTAGGCGGCCCGTGCGATGCCGAGCGCCTGCGCGGCCACCGTCGGGCGGCTGACCTCGAACGTGGCCATGGCCGCCTGGCCCTTGGCGGGGCCGCCCTCGCGGGCCCGGGCGAGGCGGGCGTCCAGCTTCTCCTTTCCGCCTAGCAGGCAGTGGCCGGGGACGCGGACGTCGTCCAGGAAGAGGTCAGCCGTGTGCGAGGCGCGCAGGCCGAGCTTCTTGACCGTACGGCCCGCCGTCAGGCCCTTCGTACCCGGCGGCACGATGAACGCGGCCTGTCCCCGGGAGCCGAGCGACGGGTCGACCGAGGCGACGACGACATGGACCTCGGCGATGCCGCCGTTGGTGATCCACGCCTTCTGGCCGGAGATCACCCACTCGTCGGCCGCCTCGTCGTAACGGGCCCTCGTCGTCATCGCGGAGACGTCGGACCCGGCCCCCGGCTCGGAGACGCAGAACGCGGCGACCTTCGGGTCGTCCTCGTCGCCGAAGCACTGCGGAACCCACTCGGCGAGCTGGTCCCCAGTGCCGGAGGCGAAGATCCCGGCGACCGCGAGCGAGGTGCCGAACAGGGCCATGCCGATGCCCGCGTCACCCCAGAACAGCTCCTCGTTGGCGATCTGGAGGGAGAGCCCCGTGGGGTCCCCGTACAGGTCGGCGAGCGATTCGAAACCGTACAGGCCGATCCGCGCGGCCTCCTGGATCACCGGCCAGGGGGTCTCCTCCCGGGCGTCCCACTCGGCGGCGGCCGGGCGGACCACCTGGGCGGCGAAGCCGTGCACCCAGTCGCGCAGGTCCTGCTGTTCCTCGGTCAGGGCCAGGGAGAAGAAGCTCATGCCCTCACGCCTTCGGGATGGCGAAGTAGCGGGTGAGGCCGGACGCCAGACCGACGTCACCGGCGACCTTGAGCTTGCGCGTCATGAACATAGTGACCGGATTGCCGTTGCCGGAGACGAGCTTGAGGAACTCCGCGTCGGCCATCACCAGCGTGGTGCGGGGCTCGGCGTCGGAGCGGCCCGCGGTGACCCGGCAGGCGCCGTCGGCTATCGCCGTCTCGTAGACCGCGTCGCTCTCCCCGGTGATCTTCCAGCGGATCAGCGCGGTGAGGCCGCCGGCAGCCTCGGGCCGGAACTGCCGGCGCATCCGGCCGAAGACCTCGCCGAGGATCCGGGTGCGCAGCTCGCCCCGCATGACCTCGGCGAGCTGCTTGGCCGACAGGCCCTTGACGATCCGTGCGAACTCCTCGGGAGCGACCGCCGCGAAGTCGAGCGCGGACAGGTCGTCGGTGAGATTGCCGCTGCTGGTTCCGTCCACGCCAATTCCTTACTCCGAAGTAAACTTACTTGGGAGTAAGGTAAGGGGAGCGGTGGCGTCCCGCAAGGCCGGTCAGAAGGGCGATCCGGGCAGGACGGCGAGGTGAGGGTGGTGCGCGGCGAGCACCTTGTTGGCGCGAGCCAGTTCGGACAGGGCCTGTTCGCGGTCGGCCTGGTCCTCGACGCCCAGCCGTGGCCCGCGGAACCTGCGGACCTCGCGGGCCGCGCAGTCGGCGTCGAACTCCGCCTGGAGGATGTGCGGCGGAATGCACGAACCGATCAGCGCGGCGACCCGGTCCGGGATCGGCACGGGGACGAGGAGGTGCGAGGCGGTCATGGGGCGTTCCCTTTTCGATGGTCGGCCAGGAGGCGGTGCGCGGGAGTCGTCGCCCGGCGGGCGACGACTCCCTCCTGTGTACGGGACGCGCTTCCGGGTTTCTCGCCGGATACGTCTCCGTGTCGCAACCGTTTGGGACTGACCGTCTATTTCGCCTTACGCGCCGGTAAGTTGACCCGTCACGCCGAACGTGATCCGGATCAGGGGGATGTGCCGGTGGCGCGGGAGCGCAGCCGCAGCGCGCGCAGTACCGCCTCGGTGGCGAAGCGGCTCTCCGGATCGACGAGTTGGTTACCGAAGATGGTCTCCAGGCTGCGCATGCGGTAGCGCACGGTCTGCGGGTGGACATCGAGCAGTGCGCCCATCTGCGCCGCGGTGCCCCGGGTGTCGAGCCAGATCCGCAGGGTCTCGACCAGCCGTTCCCTGCGGGTCGCGCTGATCCCCGCGACGGCGGCCAGCTCCCGCTGGGCCAACTGGTCGAGCAGGGCCGGGTCGGCGAGCAACCACAGGGTCAGGAGGTGGTCCTCGCAGCGGATCAGCGGAGCGTCGTCGATCACGCCGGAGTCGACGAGCTCCAGAGCCCGGCGGGCCCAGCGGAGCGATTCGCAGGCCAGCGCCGTGGGGACGGTCAGCCCGATCGCCGTCCGCCCGGCCGGCAGGGCCTGGGCGAGCATGGATCTTCGCGCGTCGTCCAGCGCTCCGGGGACGAGCAGATGCGGCTGCGGGGCGCTGAGATCGACGAGAAGGTCGCGGTCCGCATTGAGCCGGTCCAGCTCCGCCGGGGCGCGTACGGCGATCAGTGTGACCTCCTCCGGCAGCGCCCACCCGGTCTGCTCGCACAGATCGGCGATGGCGCTCCCGGGGGCCGGACGTCCGGCGAGGATCAGATGGAGCAGCCGGCGGCGCAGCGCCTCGCTGTGCTCGCCCGATTGGGATTGCGCCTCCAGGAAGCCTTCCCGGGAAAGCGATTCCAGTTCGTCGACGTAGGCGAAGAGCGCGTCGGCGAAGCTCAGCATCAGCGTGGGGGAGAGGTGGTAGCTCTGCCCGACCTTCTTCGCCCGGCGCAGCGCCACCCGCGCGCCCAGCCGGTAGGCCCCCTGGAGGGTGTCCATGCTCCGGCCCTCGTACGCCTCGAACCGGCCGAAGCGCCGGCACATGTCGTCCCGGAGCGTGGTCGGGGAGGAGGGCTCGGCCACCAGATCGACGAAGGAGGCGAGGCTCTGCTCCACGCCCACCCTGATGGCCTGCCCGTTCGGTCCGTCGAGCAGCCGGGCGTATTCCGGATAGGCCCGGGTGACCTCGACGCCGATTTCCTTGATGAGGCTGGGCAGTTCGGGCCGCATGATCGCCGCGAATTCCTGCGGGAGCGGCCCGAGCGGGTCTTCGGTATCCAACGGCTGTATGAGATGTGGCATGACAGATCCCCTTGCTCCCGGCGCCCGGTGGTGGGGTGAGACGGTGGGGGGAAAGCGCTCCCACGAACCGACAGGTGCGTACCAAGTCCGCGACGAAGATAGACCAAGGAACAGGTACTGCACACCACTTGGACAAGATCGACGTGCAGGGGGCACACATCTCGGCCGCACTGTGCGACTCCCGTGCAGGTCGGGCGCTCCTGCGCGCTTTCGGACAATGAATTTCGGCCGCCCGCTCAGGCGGTGACAACAAAGCGGTTCCGCTGCCGTCGAGTTGTTCCCGGCATGGTCCGGTCGACGTCGGCCGAGCCGGGGAGCGGGTGGGTGTACGGGCGGCTCACCACGGCGAACGCGGGTGAACGACCCCTCTTGGAGAGGGATTTCAAGCCGCCTGGCCGATTTCCATGAGCTCCGCCAGGGAGCGGAAGCCGGACTTCCGCGTCTCCCGGCGCGTCGGCCCCGCCTGCGCACCGCGCGCGGAGTTCCGGCCGACGGCACGCAATTCGCTCCCCTCGGGTGCGCATTCCTTGATAAGGCGAGCCTGCCTCGATGCTCATTTACGGATCAAAAAGAGTGCGATGCAAAGAATCTTAGCCGGACGGATTGTGTCGCCCTGTTTCCCGCGAGTAACATCACGCCTCGATCAATTCGGTCATGAAATCTGCCCGAAATTTGATGCTCCGATCCTCCGCCCCCGGGCCGTCCGAGGCCCCGACGCCGCCGACGGTCGTCGCGGTGCGGGCATGCGTTGCAGAACCGGTCAACTTCGTGCACGAGGCCGCGCCACGGCGGCCGACAGAGGGGACGACATGAGATCCGTTTCCAATCGAACCCGCGTAGGTCTGCTCGCGGCCTTCACGGCATTCAGCGCTGTGCTCTCCACCGGCTCGGCCACCGCCGCCACCCAGCTCAACGGCGACTGGGCGCCCTTCGACCGCTGTCCGGTCGACGCGCCCGCCATGCTGGCCGCCGACGGTGTGAACACCATCGCCGCCTGCATCGCGTCGGGTTCGGCCACCGGCTCCATCACGCTGGGCAAGAGCGTGGTCTCCACCGGCCACACCGATCTGCAGCTCGGCGTCGTCCAGCGCGCCGACGGCACCGCCTCGCTGGTGGCCCCGCCCGAAGGGGCCCTGACGGCGGACCCGGCCGAGATTCCCGGCGGGCTGCTCGGGCTGATGTGCCCCAGCGGAATTCCCCTCATCTCGGGAATCTGCCGTCAGTTGACGGACAACAATCTCAACCGGGTGACGGCCACCATCGAACCGGCCGGAGCGCCCCGCGACTTCAATATGAGCGCGGCTTTCTCCACCGGTGAGCCCATTCTCACCATCCCGGTGCGTATCCACCTCAAGAATCCGTTCCTGGGTGACAAGTGCTACATCGGGACCACCGCCAACCCGGTGCTCCTCAAGCCCCGGAACGTGACGGCGCCCACCCTCTCGCTCCAGCGGTTCGGAGCCGACGGGACGCCGAACGACGACGAGGGCGAGATGGGGCGCTACACCTTCGCCGGGGCCGACCAGGGCGACGCCACGTTCGCCGTACCGGGCGCAAGCGGTTGCGGAGCCGGGCTCCTGGACTGGGCGGTGAACCTCAAGACCGGTCTCCCGTCCGCCGCCGGGAAGAACAGCGTGACGCTCGACGCCACCACCACGTACTTCGGCAGCCCTTACGACCCCGCCGGCCTCGCGCCGAACGAGGGCCGGAAGCTGTCCGAATTCTGGCACTCCGCCAAGCGGTAGGCCGTCCCCTTCACTCGCACGAGGAGGTGATGCGGCAACCGTCCTTGGACCCGCCGAACGCCGCGCCGTCCGGCCCGGCGGACACAGCGCACGAACCTCTCCAGTCACGTTTCAGCCGAATCCCCAACGGGACGAGAAAAGGGAGTACCCCCATGTTCAAGCGAACCGGCGTCCTGACCGCGATCGGTGCCGCCGCGGCATCCCTCGTGCTGGCCGCCCCGTCGGCCGTCGCCGCGCCGACCAGCTGGACGATCAGCCCGACCGGCGCCTTCAAGGGCTCCGCCGGAGTGACCGTCCTGACCGACAACAACGGCAACAAGATCCAGTGCGCGAGCTCCGCCGCCTCGGGCTCCGCGCCGACCTCCCCGGTCGCGGGGAGCCCGGCCAAGCTCGCGTCCATCTCGGCGATCTCGTTCAACTCGCCGTGCACCGGGCCGTTCAGCTCCACCTGGACGGTGACCACCACGCCGCCGTGGGAGATCTGGGGCCTGGACTACGCGGCAGGCGCCGGGACCAACTCCACGGGCCAGGTGACCGGTGAGATCAGAGCGATCAAGGCGAAGGTGTCCGGGAGCAGCATCCTCGGCCCCTGCACCTTCGACGTGACCGGCAAGGTCGCGGCCAAGTACAACAACCCGACCGCGGGTGGCAGCAACGGCACCCTGAACACCGCCGGCGGCGGGCTCACCCTCTCCATAGCCAACAAGGTCGGCGGCGGCTGCGGCATCGTCGGCACCACCGCCAGCTTCCAGGGGCTGTACACCATCATCAGCACCGCGACCAACAAGTCCCCGGTCATCAGCGGCTGATCCGGTCTCCGCTGACGTACCGCTGACGTACCGCGTCCCAACGTCGTGCCCGGCCGTGCGCACCCGGCGGCCGGGCACGATTTCGCGCACCCGCAGACAAGGGGCCCGGCGGCGGATTGTCACCCGCTGCCAAAGTCCGCGCGCCGGTGATCCGATCGGGAACCCGGCCCTTCCCAGGGGGGCGTCGGCGTGCGTACCGTACCCGTCGGTAGGGCCGTCGTCCGACGCGCCCCGAAGTCCGCCCGCGGCCCGCCCGGCCGCCGCCCGCAGAGCCGCCGCCGCACCCCGGACCCGCTCCGCAGCCGCCCGCTCTCCGGGCCCACGCGCGCCGGAAGGACACATCCGTATGACCGTCGATGCACGCGCCGCAGCGAGACGACCGATCCACTGGGCCGTGGGCGGGGCGCTCGTCGTCGCCACCGCGCTCGTACCCAGCGCCGAATCGGCCGCCGCGGAACAGAAGTCGGAGGTCGCCCTCCGCTACACCTGCCCCTTCCCCTCCGGGCCCGAGGAGGTGGACGTCCTCGTCTCGGCGGTGCTGCCCACCTCGGCCCGTACGGGCGAGGAGATCCGCCCCGCTCAGGTGGCGGTCGAGGTGACTCTGCCACCGAGCGCGCTCGCCCGGTTCGCCGGCCTGGACGCCGCCGTCCTGTCGGCCGTCGCCCGGCTCACCGTCCGCAACAGCGTCGGCGACACGTCGGCCGACGCCTCCTGGCAGGACCTGACCGCCCCGCCGAAGGAACTGCCCACGCCGGGCGAGGGCGACAGCCACGACCCGGGCGCACTGACCCTCACCGCGACCGGAGACGTGCCGACGGTCACCTTCGGCAGCCCCGGACGTGCGACGCTGGCCCCCGACACGCTCGACCTCGCGCTGACCTCGTTCACGGAGGCCGGGGAGCCGACCACGCCCCCGGGGCTCGACGTCGCCTGTGCCCCGGCCCCCGGCCAGGAACCGGAACTGGCCGCCATCGCGATCCGCGGCGACCAGGACCCCACCGCCCCCGCGCCCCGCCCGGGGGAGAGCGACCCCGCCCCCGAGCCGACCCCCACGCGCCCGGAAGAAGGGCTGCCGCCCACCGCACGGGAGAAGATCGACGCCCTCACCGAGAAGCGGCGCGAAGCCCTGGAGGACGACCCGGGGAGCTGCCCGATCGAGATCCCGCCCGAGTGGGTGATGACCACCGCCGAGACCTACGCGGCCGGCTACGCGAACGCCGCCAAGCTGGACGGCGCGGCGGCGCTGGGGCCCGCGTTCATGAAGGTGGTGCTCAACAAGCGCTACATCAACGACTCCTGCGCCTCCACCGTCGACGTCAGCTCCGAGGTGAACTTCGACTACGAGGGGAAGCGCCAACTCCCGCCGACGAAGGCCACGTTCCTCAGCTACGGGTTCATGCCGACCACCGCCACCATGACGCTGGAGCAGGTGGGCCCCCCGGCCGCGATCCACACCCACACGGTCACCAACACGCCGACCTACCCGGAGGAGACCACGGTCACGGCCCGGCTCGTGATGCGGCTCTCCGACGTCGAGGTGAACGGCGTGCCCCTGGACGTGGGCCCCGACTGCCGCACCGAACGCCCCTTCGAGCAGGTGCTGAAGGGGTACGGCCAGAGCTATCCGCCGGCCGGCTACCTGGTGGCGTACGGCGGCACCCTGACCGGGTACGCCCACATCCCGCCGTTCGAGGGGTGCGGCGCCACCGAGGACCTGGACCCGATCTTCACCTCGGCGATCTCCAGCCCGGGCAAGAAGGCCGACAACTACACCAAGATGACCCAGGCGCCCCTGTGCGTGGCCACGAACCCGGAGGGGCCCGACTGCCCGCCGAGGAAGCCGAAGCCCGAGCGGTGACCTGAAAAGCCTCCGAGCCCTTCCGGTTCCACGGGACCGGAAGGGTTCTCTTCGCATGCCCGCCGGGCCGGTCCGCCGGCCAGGCGTTTCCTCATCATCCGACAGGTTTGACGGGCGGATTGCTCACCCGGCAACAATCCTTCGCTTCCCAGGAATTCTTGCCGAGGAAAATCTGTACCCAGTATTGCGAAGTCAGGTTACCGGCCCGTAGCGTCCCAGACGTGCCGATCGGGAACGCCCGGCTGCATGCGCAGATTTCGACAAGGTCGCAGACCGGCTTTGTCACCGAATGACAAGTGATCCGATCGCCGCCCCCGGCTCGTCGAAATCCGCTGTTCAACGGCTTGCCCTGGCGGTTTCGGCGGACATAACGTGCGCCCCCGGTGTATGTGTGACGAGCCGCCATCGCCTTTCTCAGAGCCGGAGCGTCAACCGATGAAAACGTTCACCGTCACTTCGAGGGAGGGCCGATGGGGATCGAAGTAGTCGTCGAGGGCCTGACGAAATCCTTCGGCAAGCAGAACATCTGGCAGGACGTCAGCCTCACCCTGCCCGCCGGTGAAGTGAGCGTCATGCTCGGTCCTTCCGGAACCGGAAAGACCGTTTTCCTGAAATCCATCATCGGGCTTCTGAAACCTGAACAGGGACGCGTCCTCATCAACGGCGTCGACATGGTGAACAGCCCGGAACGCGACATCATGGAGACCCGGAAACTCTTCGGCCTCATGTTCCAGGACGGGGCCCTCTTCGGCTCGATGTCGCTCTTCGACAACATCGCCTTCCCGCTGCGCGAGCACACCCGCAAGAAGGAATCCGAGATCCGTCGCATCGTGATGGAACGCATCGACATCGTCGGGCTCCTCGGCGCCGAGGGAAAGCTGCCGGGCGAGATATCCGGAGGCATGCGCAAGCGGGCCGGCCTCGCCCGCGCCCTCGTCCTGGACCCCCAGATCATCCTCTGCGACGAACCGGACTCCGGCCTCGACCCGGTCCGCACGGCCTACCTCTCGCAGCTCCTCATCGACCTCAACGCGCAGATCGACGCGACGATGCTCATCGTCACCCACAACCTCGACATCGCGGCGACCGTCCCCGACAACATGGGCATGCTGTTCTGCCGCAACCTCGTCACCTTCGGCCCGCGCGAGGTGCTGCTCACCAGCGACACCCCGGTCGTCTCCCAGTTCCTCGCCGGACGCCGCGAAGGACCCATCGGCATGTCCGAGGAGAAGGACGCCGCCACCCTCGCCGCCGAGCAGCTGGCCGACACCGTCCCGCTGCCCACCGGCCCCCGCACTGTCGTCCCCCAGCTGGAGCCCTCGCCCGGGATGCCCGTACGCCAGGGAGCGCTGCGCCGCCGGGAGCGGGTCATGTCGATGATGGGCCAGTTGCCGGAGGCCGCCCGTACGGCGATCCTCGACAGCTACGCCCCGGCCGCGGGAGGTGCGCGCACGTGACCGCCCCGATGCCGGTGCGGCCGCCGGAGCCGCCCGAGAGACCTCCGCCGGCCGACTCGGAGAAGGCCCCCGTCCAGGCCCGCCAGTCCCGGCTGCTCGCCCCGCTCCGCGAGACCGGGAAGCTGTTCGCGCTCGCCGTCGCCGTGGCCCGGGCCATCTTCCGCAGGCCGTTCCAGATGCGGGAGTTCATCGAGCAGTTCTGGTTCGTCGCGAGCGTCACCATCCTGCCCGCCGCCCTCGTCTCCATCCCGTTCGGCGCGGTCATCGCCCTCCAGGTCGGCTCCCTCACCCAGCAGCTCGGCGCCCAGTCCTTCACCGGCGGCGCCAGCGTCCTCGCGGTGATCCAGCAGGCGAGCCCGCTCATCGTGGCGCTGCTGATCTCCGGCGCCGCCGGCTCCGCGATCTGCGCCGACCTGGGCTCCCGCAAGATCCGCGAGGAACTCGACGCGATGGAGGTCATGGGCGTCTCGCCCATCCAGCGCCTCGTCGTCCCCCGGGTGCTCGCCACCATGCTCGTCGCCGTCCTGCTCAACGGGCTGATCTCGGTGGTCGGCACGCTCGGCGGCTACTTCTTCAACGTGATCATGCAGGACGGCACCCCGGGCGCCTACCTCGCGAGCTTCTCCGCCCTCGCCCAGCTGCCCGACCTCTACATCAGCGAGTTCAAGGCCCTGATCTTCGGCTTCATCGCCGGCATCGTCGCCGCCTACCGCGGCCTCAACCCCCGCGGCGGCCCCAAGGGCGTCGGCGACGCGGTCAACCAGTCCGTCGTCATCACCTTCATGCTGCTGTTCTTCGTGAACATGGTCCTCACGGCGATCTACCTCCAGATCGTCCCCGCGAAGGGGAGCTGACCGATGGCCATGCTGAACTGGCTCGACCGATCGGGCGATCAACTCACCTTCTATGTGAAGGCACTTGTCTGGATCCCGCGCACCCTGCGCCGCTATCTGCGTGAGGTCCAGCGACTCCTGGCCGAGGTCGCCTTCGGCAGCGGCGGACTCGGCGTCATCGGCGGCACCATCGGCGTGATGATCGCGATGACCCTGTTCACCGGCACGGTCGTCGGACTCCAGGGGTACGCCGCCCTCAACCAGATCGGCACCTCGGCCTTCACCGGGTTCGTCTCCGCCTACTTCAACACCCGGGAGATCGCCCCCCTGGTCGCCGGGCTCGCCCTCTCCGCCACCGTCGGCGCGGGTTTCACCGCCCAGCTCGGCGCGATGCGGATCAACGAGGAGGTCGACGCCCTGGAGGCGATGGGCGTCCGCTCCATGCCCTACCTCGTCACCACCCGGATCATCGCCGGAGTCGTCGCGATCATCCCGCTGTACGCGATCGGGCTGCTCTCCTCGTACGTCGCCTCCCGCTGGATCACCATCTTCTTCAACGGCCAGTCGGCGGGCACCTACGACCACTACTTCAACCTCTTCCTCTCCCCGCAGGACGTCCTGCTGTCGGTGCTCAAGGTGCTGATCTTCAGCGTGCTGGTGATCCTCGCCCACTGCTACTACGGCTTCCACGCCACCGGCGGCCCGGCCGGCGTGGGGGTGGCGGTCGGCCGCTCGGTACGCAACGCCATCGTGCTCATCAGCGTCACCGACTTCTTCCTCTCGCTCGCCATCTGGGGCGCCACGACGACGGTGAAGGTGGCCGGCTGATGCGCACATCCAGCACCCGCACCGTCCGTCGCCGCCTGGCCGGAGTCACCTTCCTGCTGGTGCCCGCCGTCCTGGTGTGGGTCTCGGTCTCCGTGTACGAGAAGGACTTCACGGACGACGCCACGGTCACCGTCCGCACCGGACCGGTCGGCAACGAGATGCACACCAACGCCGATGTGAAGCTCCGCGGCGTCGTGATCGGGCAGGTCCGCTCCATCGCGACCGACGGCGACGGCGCCCGGCTCACCCTGGCCATCGACCGAGACAAGCTCGGCCAGGTCCCCGCCGACGTCACCGCCCAGATGCTGCCGACGACCCTCTTCGGCGCGCGGTTCGTCGCTCTCGTCCCGCCCCGCATCCCCGCGGCCACCACGCTGCGGGCCGGGGCCGTCATCCCGCAGGACCGCTCCAGCAACGCCATCGAGCTGGAACAGGTCCTCGACAACGTCTTGCCGCTGCTGACCGCCGTGAAGCCCGAGAAGCTCTCCGCCACGCTGGGCGCCGTCTCCCAGGCGCTGGAGGGACGCGGTGAACGCCTCGGCGAGACGCTGACCACGCTGGATCACCACCTGAAGAAGTTCAACCCCCAACTCCCGACCCTCAACGCCGACATCAAGGAACTCGTCAAGGTGAGCACGCTGTACGCGGACGCCGCGCCGGACGTCCTCGACGCGCTGCGGGACGCCACGGTCACCAGCTCCACCCTCGCCGACGAGGAGGCGCGGCTCGCCGCGCTCCACGGCACCACCACGGCCGCCGCGCAGGACGTCACCTCCTTCCTGCGGGAGAACAAGGACAACCTCATCCGGCTCTCCGCCGCGAGCCGCCCCTCCCTCGAACTCCTCGCCGAATACGCCGAGTCGTTCCCCTGCACCCTGCGCACCATGGCCGGATTCGTGCCCGCCATGGACAAGGCGCTGGGCAAGGGAACCGACGAGCCGGGGCTGCACGTGTCGGTCAAGTCCGTTCCCTCGAAGGGGAAATACGTCCTCGGAAGGGACACCCCGGTCTACAACGCCACGGGCGGCCCGACGTGCTACTCGGTGCCGTACGTCGGCAAGCACGCCCCGACCGCCGACATCCGCCGGGCCACCGACGTCACCGCGCCCCCGCCCACCCGGGGCGACGGCTCCGACGGCACCGACACCGCGCTCGGACTGCCCAACTCGCCGCAGGAGTCCCAGCTCGTGAACGAACTGGTCGCCCCCTCGCTGAAGGTCCGGCCGGGAGAGCTGCCCGACTGGAGCAGCGTGCTCATCGGTCCGGCCTTCCGCGGTGCGGAGGTGAAGCTCAAGTGAAGCGCCGCTCGCTCGCGGGACCGATCGCCAAGTCCCTCGTCTTCATCGTCGTCACCGTCCTGGCCACCACCGTCCTCGGGCTCTCCATCGCCAACACGGGCGTCGGCGACACCACCACGTATAAGGCGCGGTTCACCGACGCCACCGGTCTCATCCCCGGCGACAGCGTCCGGATCGCCGGGGTGAAGGTCGGCCAGGTCGAATCCGTACGGGTCGCCGACCGGCGCGTGGCCGAGGTCGCCTTCGCCGTACGCAAGGGGCGCGACCTCCCCGCCTCGGTGACGGCGTCCATCAAGTACCTCAACATGGTCGGCCAGCGGTACGTCGACCTCGACCGGGGCCCCGGACCCGTCGGCCGGACCTTCGCGCCCGGGGACACCATCCCGCTCTCCCGCACCACCCCGGCCCTCGACCTCACCCAGCTCTTCAACGGCTTCCAGCCCCTCTTCGAAGGGCTGTCGCCGCCCGACGTCAACCAGCTCGCCGGCTCCATCGTCCAGGTCCTCCAGGGCGAGGGCGGCACCGTCGACAGCATCCTGCGGCACGTCGGGTCGCTCACCACGACCGTCGCCGCGAAGGACAAGGTGATCGGCGAGGTGATCACGAACCTCAACACGGTCCTCAAGACGGTCAACGACCGCGAGGAGGGCTTCGACGACCTCGTCGTCACCCTCCAGAAGCTCGTCACCGGATTCTCCGGCGACCGCAAACCGCTCGGCGAGGCCATCACCGCGATGGGTGCGCTCACCACCGTCACCGCCGACCTCTTCCAGGACGGCCGGAAGCCCCTCAAGGACGACATCCGCCAACTCGGACGGCTCAGCGGACAGTTGGAGAAGGGCACCCCGCAGATCGAGAACTTCCTCCAGAAGACCCCGGCCAAGATGGCGGCCATCAGCCGGCTGACGTCCTACGGATCGTGGCTCAACCTCTACCTCTGCGAAGCGAAGGTCAGCGGCGTCACCCATGACGACGGCAGCAAGCCGCCCACCGGCATCGCGATCACCCAACCGAGGTGCCTGGCATGAGACTCACCCCCATCCGGGAACGCAACCCGGTCGCCGTCGCCGTCGTCGGGCTCCTCGTCCTGGCCCTCGTCGGCCTCACCGCCTGGCGCGCCGACTCCCTGCCCTTCGTCGACAACGGCACGTCCTACAGCGCCGACTTCACCGAATCCGCCGGACTCGACGACGGCGACGAAGTGCGCATCGCCGGAGTGAAGGTCGGCGAGGTCACCGGCGTCTCCCTCGACGGCGCGAAGGTCCGCGTCGACTTCCGGGTCGAGGACGCCTGGATCGGCGACTCCTCCACCGTGGGCATCGCCATCAAGACCCTGCTCGGCGAGAAGTACCTCGCCGTCGACCCCCTCGGCGACGCCCCGCAGGACCCCGGCTCCCGGATCACCACGAGCCGCACGACCTCCCCGTACGACGTCACCCAGGCGTTCAACGGACTCGGCGAGACCATCGGCGAGATCGACACCGACCAGCTCGCCAAGAGCTTCGAGACGATCTCCGCCACCTTCAAGGACTCCCCGCCCCACGTCCGCAGCGCCGCCGAAGGGCTCTCCGCCCTCTCCCGTACGGTCTCCGAACGCGACGCCCAGCTCGCCACCCTGCTCAGCAGCAGCAAGAAGCTGACCCGGACCCTCGACGGGAAGAAGAGCAGCTTCGAAACGCTCCTGGAGGACGGAAACCTGCTGCTCGGCGAGATCCGGGCCCGCCGCGACTCCATCCATCTGCTGCTCACCGGCACCCGCGACCTCGGCACCCAGCTCACCGGACTCGTCAAGGACAACGACAAGCAGCTCGGGCCGACCCTGGCCTCCCTCGGCCGCGTCACCGCCGTCCTGGTGAGGAACCGCAAGAGCCTGGACAAGGTCCTCGCCACGACCGGCTCCTACAGCCGGCTCGTCGGCAACACCCTCGGCAGCGGGCGCTGGTTCGACAACTACGTCTGCGGTGTCGTGCCCAGGAACTATCTCCCCGCCGGCACACCCCCGGCGACCGGATGCATGCCACCCCGGCAGCAAGGGGGCCGCTGACATGAGACGCACCCGCATCACCGGCATCGGCGCCGGACTCGCCCTCGTCGCCGTCGTGGCCGCCACCGGCGTGAGCGCCCTGGAGGAGGACGGGAAGACCACCGTCACCGCCTACTTCGACCGGGCCACGGGCGTCTACGCCGGATCCGACCTGCGGATCCTCGGCGTCAAGGTCGGCACCGTCGACTCCGTCGAGCCGCGCGGCAAGGAGGTGAAGGTCGTGCTGCGCCTCGACCGGGGCATCGACGTCCCCGAGGATGCCCACGCCGTCGTCGTCGCCCCCAGCCTCGTCGCCGACCGCTACATCCAGCTCGCCCCGGCCTACGGCGGCGGCCCCCGGCTCGCCGCCGGCGCGGTGCTGCCCGCCGCCCGCAACGCCACCCCCGTCGAGGTCGACGAGCTGTACGCCTCCATCACCGAACTCTCCACCGCGCTCGGCCCCGACGGCGCCAACGCGAACGGGGCGCTCGCCCGGCTCCTGGACACCGGGGCGAAGAACCTCGACGGGAACGGCAAGGCCATCGGGGACTCCATCGAGCAGTTCGGCAAGGCCACCAAGACGCTCGACAAGAGCAGCGGAGACCTGTTCGACACCCTGAAATACCTCCAGAGCTTCACCACGATGCTGAAGGAGAACGACGGCAACGTCCGCAGCGCCGAGCAGCAGCTGAACACGGTCACCACCTTCCTCGCCGACGACAAGAAGAACCTCAGCGCCGCCCTCAAGGAGCTCGGCACCGCCCTCGGCCAGGTCAAGGCCTTCATCGCCAAGAACCGCGGCTCGCTCAAGAAGAACGTCGAGGCTCTCGTGCCGATCACCCAGGCGCTCGTCGACCAGCGCGCCTCGCTCGCCGAGGCGATGGACACCCTGCCGCTTGCCGCGGGCAACGTCCTCAACGCCTACGACCCGGCCCACCGCACCCTGAACGGGCGGACCAACCTCAACGAACTGTCCATGGGCGGACCGCTGGTGGAGCCCGGGGCCGCCGCCGCGGCGAGCCGGCTCACCGGCCTCGCCCCCGTCGACGCGACGCGCCGCAAGGCGCTGCCCGTCCTCCCGCTGCCCGAGGTCGGCACGGTCTACGGCACCCCCGAGAAGCAGCCCGGCAAGCCCGGCGAGGCCGGAAAGGCAGGCACGTCAGGCCGGGCCGACGAGGAGAAGGGGGCCGAGCGATGAACGACGAGATCCGGCGCAGACCCGCCGCACGTGCGGCCGTCGGCGCGGTCGCGCTGCTCGCCACCGGCGCGCTGCTCGCCCTGGTCGTGGTCCGCCCCGACGCCCCCTCCTTCACCGGCATCGAGCAGATCCCGCTGCCCGGCGGCGCGGACCTCGGCGACCGGCCGTATCAGGTCACCGCCGAGTTCGGCGACGTCCTCAGCCTCGCCCCGCAGTCCTCGGTCAAGGTCAACGACGTCTCGGTGGGGCGGGTCACGAAGATCACGCTCGCCCCGGACGGCTGGCGGGCCCGGGTCACCATGCAGGTCAACGGCAAGGTCGAGCTTCCCGCCAACGCCTACGCCCGGCTCGAACAGTCCAGCCTGCTCGGCGAGAAGTTCATCCAGCTCGCCCCGCCCCCCGAGGGCACCGCCCACGGATCGCTCGCGAGCGGCGGCCGCATCCCCGTCTCCCGCACCAACCGGAACCCCGAGGTCGAAGAGGTCTTCGGAGCCCTGTCCATGCTTCTCAACGGGGGCGGCGTCAACCAGCTCAAGACCATCACCACCGAGCTGAACAAGGCGCTCGCCGGGCAGGAACCGCAGATCCGCTCCGTGCTCGACCGGGTCGACACCCTCGTGACCAACCTGGACGAGAACAAGGGCGACATCACCCAGGCCCTCGACGGCGTCAACCGGCTCGCCACCACCCTCGCCACCCGCAAACAGGACGTCGGCACCGTCCTCACCGGACTCAGCCCCGGACTCAAGGTCCTGGAGAAGCAGCGCGGCTCCCTGCTGACCATGCTGCGCTCCCTCGACACCCTGTCCACGGTCGCCGTCGACACCATCAACCGGAGCAAGGCCGACATGATCGCCGACCTCAAGGCGCTCGCCCCGACCCTCAAGGCGCTCGCCGACTCCGGCCAGGACCTCCCGAACTCGCTCCAGGTGCTGCTGACCTACCCCTTCACGGACGAGGTACTGCGCGGGGTCAAGGGCGACTACCTCAACGTCTACCTGGACGTGACGGCCATGCCCGGCACGCAGATCATCCCGGCCCTCACCCCGGACCCCCCGGGGATTCCCCAGCCCCCGGCCGAGGGCGAGGAACCGGCCGCCTCGGCCAAGGGCGCGCTGCCGCTTCCACTCCCGCTGCCCGCCGTGTCGGGCACGCCGAAGACCACCGCTCCGGGCACGTCGAAGACCACGAAGGAGGCGACACCGTGATCACCCTCGCCGTCCGGCTGAAGAACCTCGCCTTCCTCGTCATCGCCGTCCTCGTCCTCGGCTACCTGGGCGTCCGCTACGCCGACCTCGGCCACTACGTCGGACTGCGCAGCTACTACACCGTCACGGTCCAACTCCCGCAGACGGGCGGCCTGTACACCCACTCCAACGTGACCTACCGGGGCGTCTCCGTGGGCCGCGTCGGCCCCATCGAGCTGACCGAGAACGGCGTCGAGGCCGAGCTGCGGATCGAGAAGGACGCCCCGCGGATCCCGGACAGTCTCACCGCCGTCGTGGCGAACCTCTCGGCGGTCGGCGAGCAGTACGTCGATCTGCGGCCCACCCGCACCGAGGGCCCCTTCCTGGGCAACGGCTCGGTCATCGACGAAGCCGACACGACCATTCCGGCACCCCCCACCGACGTCCTCACCAGCGTCGACGACCTGGCGAGCTCGGTGAACCTGGAGAGCCTGCGGACCGTCGTCGAGGAGTTCGGGGCCGCCTTCGAAGGGCGCGGCGACGACCTCCAGGTCCTCCTCGACACCAGCGGCGACTTCATCGAGACCGCGGACCGGGCCCTGCCGGTCACGACCCGGCTGATGGCCGACGGCGAGCAGGTCCTGCGCACCCAGGCCGAACAGGGCAAGGCGCTCAAGGGATTTGCCAGGGGCGCGAAGGAGCTGGCCGCCGAACTCAAGGGTTCCGACGCCGACCTGCGCCGCCTCATCGCGACCACCCCGGACGCCGCCGTCCAGATCAGCGGAATGCTGCGCGACGTGGACCCGGCCTTCGGCGTCGTCGTCGCGAACCTCCTCACCACATCGGAAGTGGCCGTCACCCGCCAACGCGGCCTGGAGGAACTCCTCGTGAAACTCCCCGCCGTCGCCGCCGCCGGGGCGAGCGCGGTCGACGACGACGGCGCCCGGTTCGGGATGTCCGTCACCTTCTTCGAACCCCTGCCCTGCACCGCCGGCTACGGCGGCACGGTCTACCGCAACGGGCTCGACACCTCGGCCGGGCCCGCCGTGAACACCGCCGCCCGCTGCACGTCCTCGCCCGGCACCGGCATCAACGTCCGGGGCAGCGCCAACGCCCCCAAGGGCGGACCGGTGCCGAAACCCGCCGTCTCGGGCTCGATGAAGCTGCCCGGAGCCGTGGACGGGGCAGCCGCGACCTCCCAGCCGCCGGCCGAGGACATGGCCGGGCTGCTGGGCCTGGGAGGCGGCTCATGACTCCCCGCCCCCGGCACCTGGGAGCCTGGACCGTCCTCCTCGTCGCCGCCCTGCTCTGCGGCCTGGGGGCCTGGTCGTACGGGCAGGCGCGCGGCGACCACTCCCTCTCCTACGCGAAGGCCCGCGACACGGCCCTGGCCGAGGGAAAACGGCACCTCGCGACGCTGAACAGCCTCGACGGTGAGAACGCGCAGCGGGTCGACGACGGGTTACGGGCCTGGCTGGACTCCTCCACCGGCCCGCTCCACGACGAACTGGCGCGGACCCGGAAGGCCGACGCGAAGTCCCTCACGACGGCGGGCGACACGGCCCGGGGCACCGTCACGTCGGCGGCGCTCACCGCCCTGGACGAGCGCACCGGTACGGCGGAGCTGATCGCCACCGTGGACGTCGAGGTCACCCCGCGCTCCGGGACGGCGGGAACCCAGCGCAAGCGGTTCGGGGCGACCCTCGCCCGTACGGCCGACGGCTGGAAGGTCAAGGCACTCACGGCGATCGGGCCGGGCGGCGGCCGATGAGCGCGAGCGGAGGAACGACGACGGTGAGCAGCGATGCCGCCCTCGACCCCGAGGCCGAGGAGGCCCGAACGGGCACGCCGGACCCGGAAAACGGAGCGGACGTGTCCCGCCGCCGGTGGCCGCGTATCCTCGGCGCCCTGCTGACGATCGCCCTGATCGCCACGGGCGGCGTCCTGTACGCCGAAGGGCGCCAGCTGCGCGACACCCCGGCCACGGCGAACCTGGCGCTCACCGACGCGGAGGCGACGACCCGGGTCACCGGCGATGTCAGCAGCGCGCTCAGCAAGGTCTTCTCGTACGGTCCCGGGGCCACCGCCACCACCAAGGCGGCAGCAAAAGAGGTCCTGGCGGGCAAGGCGCTCCAGCAGTACGCGGCGCTGTTCGGCCAGGTCGAGCGGCAGTCCGCCGACCAGAAGCTGACGCTCACCACCGAGGTCGTCCGGGCCGGCGTGACCCGGCTGACCGACGACAGCGCCCACCTCCTGGTCTTCCTCGACCAGGTCTACGAACGCCGGGGCCGCACCCCCACCACCGCCTCGGCGCAGCTCACGGTGACCGCCGAACTGCGCGACGGACGCTGGTGGATCGTCGAGATCGGCTCCACATGACGGCGGCCCGGAGGCGATGGCGGACGGGACCGGTTCGGCAGGCAGGGGAGAGGCAGCGCATGGCACGGCGGCGGACGACGACAGTGAACACCGAGACGAGCAGGACCACCGGGAAGAGAAACCCCGTCCTGCTCGCCGCCCTGGCCCTGGTGGTCTGCGCGGCCGGAGCGGCGGGCTGGGGTGGCTGGCAGCGGTACGAGGTCTCGCACGACGACGCGGCGTCCTTCGCGCAGGCGCGGGACGACGCGCTGGCAGCGGGGGAACAGGCGGTGCAGAACATGAACACGCTGGACCACAAGGCGCTGGAGCAGGGGCTCGACAGCTGGGAGCAGTCCACCACCGGCGACCTCCACCGCCAACTGGTCGACGGGCGGCATGATTTCGCCCGCCAGATCGCCGAGGCGAAGACGGTGAGCACGGCGAAGGTCCTTTCCGGGGCGGTGACCGAACTGGACCAACGGGCCGGACGGGCAGGGGTGATGGTCGCCCTACGGGTCACCGTGACCGCGCCCGAGGGTGAACCGGCGGTGAAGGAGAGCCGGTTGCTCGGCACCCTCACCAGGACCGCCGGGGGGTGGAAGCTCAGCGCCCTGGGCCAGGCGCCCGTCGGCTCCACGGGCGGCTGACCTCCGCGCCGCACCCCGCCCACCCCGTACGCCCCGGAGAGGATCCACCCATGTCGACGACCCGTCATCTCGTCAACCGCCGCCGCCGGCTGGCCACGACCCCTTCCCGTACGGCGGGAGCCGGGACGGAACCGGCGTACGGAGAGCCCGGCACCGTCGAAGCCGAGCCCGTCGCCGCTGACGACAGCGCGCCCGACGCGCCTGACGCCGTTGAAGCCGCGCCCGACACCGAACCCGACACCGAGCCCGACGCCGCTGACGACAGCCGTGCGCACGAGGCTCCCCACCCCCGGGCCTCCCGCCTCCGGATCACCCTGCCCGCCGTGCTCTGCGCGCTCACCGTGCTTCTCGGTGCCGTCGCCGTCTGGGCGTTCGCCTCGGCGAGCAGTCTCCGCGACGAGCCCGCCCGGCAGAACGCCGCGCTCACCGACATCGGCCGCACCAGCGAGGTGAAGGGCCGGATCAGCGAGGCGGTCGGCGCGGTGTTCAGTTACGACTACGCCTCGCCCGCCCGGTCCGACCGTGCGGCGAGCACCTATCTGACCGGCCGGGCCGTGCAGCAGCACAAGGACATGCTCGCCGACGTCCGGGAACAGGCCCCCGAACAGAAGCTCGTCCTGACCACCACCGTCACCGAGAGCGGGGTCGAGTTCCTCGACGGCGACCGCGCCCGGCTGCTGATCTTCGCCGACCAGAGCAACACCCGTACGGGCAAGGACGAGGAGACGACGTACGCGGCGGCCATGTTCGCCGTGGACGCCGTCCGCCGCGGCGACACCTGGCTGATCGCCGCCATCGACACGTTCACCCGCTGAGCGAAGGGATTCCGCATGAGCTTCCACCGCACGGTGCGCCGCCGGCTCGGCACCACGGCCACCGCCGTCGCCGCGATGACCGCGCTCACCGCCTCCCAGGCCCCGGGGCTCGCCCTGCCCGAGCCGCGGAAGGAGAAGGCGGCGGCCTCCGACGACGTGGTGTGGACCGAGGTGCCGGGCGACGACGTCTACCACACCGAGTTACCGCCGCTGCGGTCCCCGAAGCCGCCCGCACCCCTGAAGCCCGGGAAGAAGCCGAACCCCCTCGTGGCCCGCGCCTGGTCCGAGGCGGGCATCCCGGCCACCGTCCTGGCCGCCTACCGCAAGGCCGAGAGCGCGGTGGGCCGCAGCGACCCGGGGTGCGGGCTGCCGTGGCAGCTGCTCGCGGCGATCGGCAAGGTCGAGTCCGGCCAGGCGTCCGGCGGGCGGGTCGACGCGCGCGGGACGACCCTCACGCCGATCCTCGGCCCCGCGCTCGACGGCAACGGCTTCGCCCTGATCCGGGACACCGACGACGGGGCGTACGACGGCGACGGCACCTACGACCGGGCCGTCGGGCCCATGCAGTTCATCCCGTCCACCTGGGCGGCCTGGGGCGCGGACGGCAGCGGCGACGGCCGGAAGGACCCGGACAACATCTACGACGCGGCGCTCGCCGCCGGGCACTACCTCTGTGCCGGGCCGCGCGATCTGACCCGCCGAGCCGACCTGGACCGGGCGGTCCTCAGCTACAACCGCTCCGACACCTACCTGCGGACGGTGCTGTCCTGGCTGGAGTTCTACCGCAACGGCATCCACCCCGTCGCCGACGGCGAGGGCGTCCTCCCGGTCAGCCCCGGCCCCGGTGGGAAGACCCGCCCCAGCTCCCCGGTCGGCGGTCCCGGTGCTCCGGAGCGTCCCGGCAAGGACGACGGAGGCGTCGTCGTCGGGCCGCAGCCGACCAGGCCGCCGAGCCCGACCCCCACGCCCCGCCCGACGGGCCCCGGCTCCCCGAGCCCCAGCCCCGACCCGACGGACCCGGGCCCCGGACCCACCGACCCCGGTCCGAGCCCCAGCCCCGACCCGACCGACCCGGGCCCCAGCCCTGATCCGACCGGCCCCAGCCCCAGCCCCGACCCGACCGGGCCCACCACACCGCCCGACCCGGGCGGGACCGACCCGGGCTGCCCGGGCGAAACGCCGTCCCCGCCCCCGGCGGACCCCTCGCCGTCCGGCACGGCTCCGGGCGGCCAGGACGAGCCTGACGACCCGTGCGGCCCGGGGGAGGAAGCCGCGGTCTGAGTCACGCCCATTCCCTCCCGTCGGCCGGGAGGCCCGAATTCCGCTTTGCTCCCGGAGCCGCCGGAAAAGACAGCGGCAAAAAAGGTGAGTGACTTTCCGCATCCGCTGGGTACCCGGGCTCATGAGGGCCCGGGGAGGCCCTCACCTTTTCTGGGAGGGAATGCGATGAAGAAGGCCATCCTGGCTGCGGTTTCGGTTTCTCTGGGGGCTACGGCACTGGTGGGGTGCGGCGGTGGAGGATCCGATGAAGCGTTCGACGGAAAGAGTGCGGACACCATCGCTGCGGACGCGGTCAAGGCGACGCGTGACGCGAAATCCCTGCGGATCGTCGGAAAGGCGAAGCAGCCCGGCGGCAACGAGATCGGCATCGACTTCCATGTCGACGACCAGGACCACTGCACGGGCACCATGACCGGACAGGGCGCCAAGGCCGATGTCCTCCAGGTCGGGCAGAGCGTCTACGTACGGGGCGACGAGAAGTTCTGGCAGAACACGCTGAAGGGGAAGCCCGGCACCGAAGAGGTGGTCAAGCAGGTGCAGGGCAAGTGGGTGGCCTCCGATCCGGCGCAGTCCGGCACGGAGGGGATGTGCGACAAGCAGGCCGCCCTCGCCATGCTGGACAGCGACAAGTCCGAACGCAAGGGAATGAAGAAGGGCGAGACGACGGAGGTCGACGGCAAACCCGCGCTGATCCTGGAGAAGAAGCAGGAGAACGGCGAGAAGATCACCATGTACGTGGCCACCGAGGGTGAGCCCTATGTTCTCAAGGCGGTTTCCGAGGGCGGCGAAGCGCCGAGCGAGACGGTGCTGAGCGATTACAACAAGAAGGTCGAAGCCGAGAAGCCCGCCGCCGATGACGTGGTGGATCTGAAGAAGATCAACGCCTGAGGCATTCCGCTTTTGGGGCGCTGAGAAGGACGGTAAAGAAAGGTGGCTCCTCCACCAGTGGGCGGAGGAGCCACCTTTTTCTCGGCCCCGTGGCGGAAAAGCCCTGGCTCAATCCTGGCCGGGATGGTCGCCCGGCCCGTGCGCCCGGCCGGTAAGCGGCGTGGGCGAGAGGTCCGCCCGCTCCTCGCCCGGCTCCAGCAGAGTGTCCGCCGGTCCGACGATCAGCGGGTCCGGGTTCCCGACGGCCTTCTCGTCCTTGCTGTCGTAGTCGAACCGCGACAGGAGACTGCGCATCGCCTCCAGCCGGCCGCGCTTCTTGTCGTTGTTCTTCACCACGGTCCACGGCGCGTCATCGGTGTCCGTGGCCCGGAACATCTCGACCTTCGCGGCCGTGTACTCGTCCCACAGGTCGAGCGACGCCAGGTCGGTCGGCGACAGCTTCCACTGGCGGACCGGGTCGACCTGCCGGATCGCGAACCGGGTCCGCTGCTCGCCGCGGGAGACCGAGAACCAGAACTTCACCAGCAGCACGCCGTCCTCGACGAGCATCCGCTCGAACTGCGGTGCCTGGCGCAGGAAGTGCTCGTACTGCTCCGTGGTGCAGAAATCCATCACCCGCTCCACACCGGCCCGGTTGTACCAGGACCGGTCGAAGAAGACGATCTCCCCGGCGGTCGGGAGCTCGGCCACATAGCGCTGGAAGTACCACTGGCCGCTCTCACGCTCGGTGGGCTTCTCCAGGGCGACCACGCGCGCACCCCGCGGGTTCAGCCGCTCGGTGAAGCGCTGGATGGTGCCGCCCTTGCCCGCCGCGTCCCGCCCCTCGCACAGGACCACCAGCCGCTGCCCGCTCTCGCGGACCCAGCGCTGGAGCTTGAGCAGTTCTATCTGGAGGACGCGCTTGGCCGGCTCGTACTCCTTGCGCCGCACCCGTCGGTCGTACGGGTAGTTCTCCCGCCACGTGTCGATCGGACGGCCCCGCTCGTCCAGCAGGACGGGCTGCTCGGGACGGCTGCCGTCCACGGTCAGCCCCTTCAGCAGCTCCGCCGGATCGGTCCCCGGTCCTTCGGTCATCGCCCTGGTTCTCCCCGCTCGCCTCGTCGCCCACCGGTGCGGGAGAGGGCCCGCCCCGCCGCGGGTGGGCCCTCTCCCGCACCGGAACGTGCCCCCAGGACCGCCGTCCATGCCCGCGGCCGAGGGTTCAGCCGCCTGACAGCACCTCGGACAGATCGTAGGAGACGACCTCCTCCAACTGCGCGTACGTACAGCTCGCGGGGGACCGGTCCGGCCGCCACCGGCGGAACTGGGTGGTGTGCCGGAACCGGTCGCCCTCCATGTGGTCGTACGCCACCTCGCAGACCCGCTCCGGGCGCAGCGGCACCCAGGACTGGTCCTTCTTGCCCGTCCAGCGGTTCTGGGTTCCCGGCAGCCGCGACTGCTCGTGCGCCGCCGCGTCCGCCCAGGCGCCCCACGGGTGCTCGGCGAACTCGCAGCGCAGCGGGGCGAGTTCCTCGGCCAGCTCGGCACGCCGCTTCATAGGGAAGGCCGCGCAGACCCCGACGTGCTGGAGCACGCCACCGGTGTCGTACAGGCCGAGCAGGAGCGAGCCGACGACCGGGCCGCTCTTGTGCTCGCGGTAGCCCGCCACCACGACGTCGGCGGTCCGCTCGTGCTTGATCTTGTACATCGCGCGGGTGTCGGGCCGGTAGGGCAGGTCGAGCGGCTTGGCCACGACCCCGTCGAGCCCGGCCCCCTCGTACCGGTCGAACCACTCCCGGGCGACCTCGATGTCCGTGGTGGACGGGGCGAGGAGCACGGGCGCGGAGGCGCCGGAGAGGGCGGCCGTCAGCACGGCCCGCCGGTCCGCCTGCGGGGTGCTCAACAGGGAGGTGTCGTCGATCGCGAGGACGTCGAAGGCGATGAAGCTCGCCGGGGTCTGCTCGGCGAGCATCCGCACCCGGGAGTCCGCCGGATGGATGCGCTCGCTGAGCCGCTCGAAGTCGAGCCGCCCCTCGTGGGCGATGACGATCTCTCCGTCGATCACACAGCGCGGCGGGAGGTTGTCCCGTACGGCGTCGACCAGATCGGGGAAGTAGCGGGTCAGGGACTTGCCCGTACGGCTGCCGATCTCGACCTGATCGCCGTCCCGGTAGACGATCGCCCGGAAGCCGTCCCACTTCGCCTCGTACGCCATGCCTGGCGGGATCTTGGCCACCGACTTGGCGAGCATCGGCTTCACGGGCGGCATCACCGGCAGGTCCATGGCCCGATTCTGGACCCCGCATCGACCCGTGTCGCCCGATGTGCGGCATATGTGCGACCGGCCTACGGTGGCCGTCATGGGAGCAGCGGTGGAGCTGGACGCGGGCGGACGGGCCGTGAGGCTGTCCAACCCGGACAAGGTGTACTTCCCGGAGAAGGGCTACACCAAGAGGGACGTGGCCGAGTACTTCCTGGCCGTCGGCCCCGGCATCACCCGTGCCCTGAACCACCGGCCGACCACGCTCCAGCGCTTCGTGGACGGGGTCGAGGGCGACTTCTTCTACCAGAAGCGCGCCCCGAAGAACCTCCCCGAGTGGATCCCCACTGCCCAGATCGCCTTTCCCAGCGGCCGTCCCGCGCACGAGATCTGCCCGACCGAGCTCGCCGCCGTGATCTGGGCCGCCAATCTCGGCACCCTCACCTTCCACCCCTGGCCGGTGCGGGCCGGGGACACCGACCACCCGGACGAACTGCGCATCGACCTGGACCCGCAGCCCGGCACCGACTACGCCGACGCCGTCACCGCCGCCCACGAACTGCGCTCCGTCCTGGAGGACCACGGCGTACGCGGCTGGCCCAAGACCTCCGGCGGACGCGGGATGCACGTCTTCGTGCCCATCGAGCCCGCCTGGACCTTCGTCGAGGTGCGGCGCGCCGCCATCGCCGCCGGGCGCGAGCTGGAGCGGCGGATGCCCGAGCGGGTGACGACCGCCTGGTGGAAGGAGGAACGCGGCGAGCGGATCTTCGTCGACTTCAACCAGACCGCCCGTGACCGCACCATCGCCTCCGCCTACTCCGTACGCCCCTTCCCGCACGCCCCGGTCTCCGCACCGCTGCGCTGGGACGAGATCGACGACGCCGAACCCCGCGACTTCGACATCCGGACCCTCCCGGTGCGTTACGCCGAACTCGGCGACGTCCACGCCGATATGGACCAGGAGGCCTTCCGGCTCGACGGGCTGCTGGAACTGGCCGACCGGGACGAGAAGGAACGCGGGCTCGGCGACCTGCCCTACCCGCCGGAGTACCCGAAGATGCCCGGCGAGCCCAAGCGCGTCCAGCCCAGCCGCGCCCGCCACGACGACGAGGACCCCGTGTGAGCGGAAGCAGCGAGAGGCACGGCGCGCACGGGCGGCCCCTCACCCTCCGTGAACGCTGGGAGGCGTACAAGAACAGCCCGTTCCTCCCCGCGACCGTCCTCGTCCTCATCGTCGCCGCCGCGGCCGGTCTCTTCGCCGGCTCCTACACGTACGCGATGGCGAACCCCACCCCGCACCGGATCCCGGCGGCCCTGGTCACCCAGCCGGAGGTGGCGCGCGGCGAGGCGTTCGTCGCGGGGATGGAGAAGGCCCTCGACGCCTCGCTCGAACTCCACGACTACCCGGACGTCGCCGACGCCCGCCGCGCCCTGGACGAACAGAAGGTCTTCACCATCGTCCGCGCGTCGGACGACGGGGTGGCGCTCGACGTGGCCGGCGCCTCGGGCGCCTCGGTGGCCGAGCTGCTCGGCAAGGCGGGGATCGAGGTCGGGGACGCCACCGGTGTCGAGGTCACCGTGCGGGACGTCAAGCCGCTCCAGCGGGGCGACCCGCGCGGGCTCGCCCTGTTCTACATCTCGCTGGCCGCCGTCATCATGGGCTTCCTCGGCGCGATCCAGCTCAGCGTGCACGCCCACGGCCTCAACCCGGCCGAGCGCATCGCCTTCACCGTCGCCTACGCCCTCCTCGGCGGCTTCGCCATCGCGGCGGCCGTGGACTGGTGGCTCGGGGCGGTGGACCTGCCGTTCGTCCAGTCCTGGCTGATCCTGGCGTTCACGATGTTCACCTCCGGCATGGTCTTCACCATGTTCAACACCCTGATGGGCCGCTGGGCGATGATCCCGACGTGGGGCGTCATGGTGCTGCTCGGCAACCCGTCGTCCGGCGGGGCGGTGTCCTGGCCGCTGCTGCCCTCCGCGCTCGGCCACATCGGCCGCTGGCTGCCGCCCGGAGCCTCCGTCAACGCCCAGCACACCGCCGTCTACTACCAGGGCCACCAGTTCGTCTTCCCGTATCTGGTGCTCGCCGCCTGGGCGCTGGTCTCCTGCACGGTCTTCTGGGTATGGCGGCACCGACACCCAGGTGGCCGCGCCCGCACGCCGGAGCATGCGGCCGCGGCCACCTGAGAGCTTCTCCTTACGCGTTACCGCACGGCTTACAGCTCCTTGATGCGGATGTCGCGGTACGAGATGACGTCGGTGACGCCGTGCACCTGGAGCCCGATGTAACCGGAGGCGAACCGCCGGCCGTCGGTGCCCGGGTCGTCGCCCCGCGGCGGCTCGAAGAGCTGACCGCCGGTGTTGTCGAACTCGTTGATCAGGACACCGTTGCGGTAGATCTCGTAGTGCTGGCCGACCACCTTGATCTCGTAGTCGTTCCAGGTGCCCTTGGGCGTGACCCCGGCGCCGCCGAGACCCACCCGGTCGAAGCCGTACACCGAACCGGTCTTGTACATGTCGCCGTCCGGCCGGTCGTTGACCTGGATCTCATGGCCGTACTTGATGGCGACCCACTCCGGACGCGACTCCTCCGGGTGGTCGTGGACCTTCGGGAAGCGGACGAAGACCCCGCCGTTGGCGTTGCCCGAGCCCGGGGCGTCGTCCCGCCACTGGAGCTTCAGCGAGTAGTCGCCGTAGGCCCGGTTCGGCAGCCACAGCATGCCCATCCCCTCCACCTCGGTGGAGCTGGTGATCGAGCCCTCCTCCTCGTTCAGCTCGAACTTGCCGCCGCCGACCTGCTCCCACTTGGCGAGCGAGGCCGCCGTGCCGTCGAAGAGCTTGGTGTAGCCCTCGGACTGGCCCGGTTTGCCGATGCCCGACTTCTTGGCGGCCTGGTTGATCGCCTTGCGCTCGCGCTGGTCGATGACGCCGTCGGTCTTCAGCTTGTCGAGGACCGCCGTCACGTGCTTGAGGAACAGGGCATGGGAGGACCAGTCCTTCTCGTCCTCGATCAGCTCGTTGATCGTGCAGCGGTTACGGGTGATCCGGTTCGGGACGCCCGTGTCGACCGTGCCGACGAAGACGGTGTGCCGCTCGTCGAACTCCGCACAGTTCGGCGCGGGAACCCCGCCGCCCTGGGCGATGGTGAACGACGCCTTCTTCGCCTCGGAGGTGTTGCCCGCCTTGTCCGTCGCCCGGTGGGCGATGGTGTGGTGGCCGACCCGGTCGACGATCACCGGGGTGGTGTACGCGAGGTACGGTCCGCCGTCGAGGCTGTACTCGACCTTGTTCACGCCCGAGTCGTCGTCGGTCGCGGTGACGGTCGCCTTGGCGCTGGTGATGAACGCGCCGTCGCTGTTCCTGTCGCCCTCGACCTTCACCGAGGTCTCCGGAGCCGTCTGGTCCTGCGACGGCGGCTCGACCACGGTGAACGCGACGGACTTCTCGTCCGCGACGTTGCCCGACCGGTCGGTGGCCCGGTAGCGGACGGTGTGCTCGCCCAGCTCGTGGACCATCACCGGTGCGGTGTAAGGCTTCCACTCGCCGGCCGCGCCGAGCGCGTACTCGATGGTGTTGACGCCGGACCCGGTGTCGGACGCGGTCACGGTGACCGTGGCCATGCCCAGGTACGCGCCCGCGTCGTCCTTCTCGCCGGTGACGGTCGCCGAGGTCTCCGGCGGTGTCTCGTCGTCGGTCGGCGGGGCCGCCACCGCGAAGTCGACGGATTTCTCCTCGGCGGCGTTGCCTGCCTTGTCGGTGGCCCGGTAGCGGACCGTGTGGTCGCCGACCTCGTTCACCACGATGGGCGTGGTGTAGGGCTGCCACTCGCCGTCCGGGCCGAGTGCGTACTCGACGGTGTCGACGCCGGAGCCCGCGTCGGTGGCCTCGACGGTCACCGTGGCCTGGCCGATGTACGCGCCGTCGCCGTTCTGGTCGCCGTCGACCTTCGCCGAGGTCGCCGGGGCCTCGGTGTCATCCCCGCCACCGCCCTCGGTGACGGTCAGCACGCCCTTCATCTGCCCGTGGCCGGGGATCGTGCAGTGGTAGTAGTACTTGCCCGGCGTCAGCGTGACCTCGACGCTGTGCTTGCCGCCCTCGGCGTCGCTCGGGTTGGCCAGGATGTTGAGCTGGACGTCCTGGTTGTACTCCGGGTCCGACGTACTGAACGTCAGCGTGTGCGGCATGCTCGTCGTGTTGCCGGTGGCCGTGCTGTTCTCGAAGACGATCGTCGCCTTGCCGGCCACCGCCGTCTCGGGCGCGGTCAGGTAGCGGTCGATCGGGTCGCCCGCGGTCCAGGTGAGCACCTGGTCGGCGGCCTTGGCCTCGGGAGCGTCGCCGCCCTTGCCGTACGCGGCCGTCGAGGTCAGCCCGAGGACCATCAGGAGGGAGGCCAGCAGGGCCACCCAGAAACTCCGCGGACGATGCCGCCTGCGTGCGAGGTAGGGATGGTGTCTCACTTCGCCGCCGCCTTCCCGACGAGATCCGCGGCGGCCGGCGTCGCGCCGCCGCCCTTGTACGACACGCGCCACAGCGCGGACTTGGAGTCGGAGGTGAAGAAGCCGCGCCCGTAGTCCAGGACGTACAGCGAACCGTCCGGGGCGAACTTCCAGTCCATCAGATTGCGGATGCCGTCCGCCCCGACCGGGATGATCTTCTTCAACGACTCGGCGTGCGTGGGCAGTCCGCCCTTGCCGACCGTCTTCGGGTCGGTGATCACGGCGTGCCGGGGCTGCGTGTCGTCGTAGAAGTCACCGACGAACCACTTGCCGTCCCAGTAGGCCGGCCACTTGGCGGTGGACTCGCTCTGCGCGTCGTAGCGGTAGACCGGGCCGTTCATCGTGGCCTGGCCGCCGCCCTTGAGCCAGGGCAGCAGCTGCTTGCCCTCCTCCGGCTTGTAGCTCGGTACGCCGTTGGCGTCGCGCGGGTAGTCGACCCCGCCGCCCTGCGGCGAGTACCAGATGGTGTTCGGGGTCACCGGCGGCAGCTTGACCAGGCCGTCGTTGTTCGGCGACTCGTTCTTCGGGGCGTTGCAGTCGTACCAGCCCAGCGGCTTCGTCGGGTCCGGCAGATTGCGGTCGCGGTAGGGCTGGTTGTTGCCCATGCAGTACGGCCAGCCGTGGTTGCCCGCCTTGGTGATCGCGGCGAACGTGTCGTACTTCGCAGGGCCCCAGGTGGTCGACGGTGATCCCGCGTCGGGTCCGACCCAGCCCGCGTACAGCGTGTCCGTCGACGGGTCGATCGAGATCCGGGCCGGGTTGCGCACGCCCATCACGTAGATCTCGCCGCGCGTCTTGCCGCCGCCCTCGTCCGGCTCCTTGCCCGTGAAGAGGTTGCCGGAGGGCAGGGTGTAGGTGCCGTCGTCCTCGGGGTGGATCCGCAGGATCTTCCCGTTGAGGTTGTTGGTGTTGCCCGCGGTGCGCCGCGCGTCGGCGAAGGAGACGCCCTTGTAGTTCGGCTGCGGGTTGTTGCCGGAGTAACCGTCGCTGAAACCCGAGGAGTTGTTGTCACCGGTCGCGATGTACAGGTTGTCCTTCGAGTCCCAGGCCATCCCGCCGCCCGCGTGGCAGCAGCTGTTGATCTGCACCGGCCAGCCCAGCAGCACCTTCTCCGACGCCAGGTCCAGCTTGCCGGTCGCGGAGTCGAAGGTGAAGCGCGAGACCTGACGGGTCGCCATGCGCTTGTCACGGTCGATCTTCGCGTGCGGCGTGTAGTGCAGGTAGACCCAGCCGTTGGACGCGAAGTCGGGGTCAAGCTCGATGCCGAGCAACCCCTCCTCGTTCTTGACCAGTTCGTCGCCGCCACCCTTGTTGCCGAAGACGTCCAGCGCACCCGCGAGGGTGACCTTCTTGGTCTTCGGGTCGTAGAAGTGGATCTCGCCCTTGCCCTTGCCGATGTTCGGGTCGGCCCAGTCGATGACGACCGGCTGGGAGCTGTCGGCCCCGCCGCGCCCGA
Organism: Streptomyces globisporus C-1027; assembly: GCF_000261345.2. NCBI lineage: Bacteria > Bacillati > Actinomycetota > Actinomycetes > Kitasatosporales > Streptomycetaceae > Streptomyces > Streptomyces globisporus. The sequence goes on from NZ_CP013738.1 coordinate 6,907,642, forward strand.
TGTAGAAGACCCGTCCGTCCGGCGCGGTGACCATGCCGTGCGGCTCGCCGATCTGGTCGTTCTGGCCCGGCTGGTTGGGCTGGGTGACCCGCTCGGCGGTGTAGTTCGACGTGATCGTGGCCTTGCAGTCGGCCTGCGAGGTCCGGTTCGTCCAGGAGAGCGCCCCGCGCAGATGGTCGCGGAAGTCGGTCTCCGCGAAGCTGTCCGCCGTACCGCCCATCGCCGTGTAGAAGGAGCGGCCGCCGTCGTAATCGCGGCACCAGGAGACCGGGTGGTCCCAGCCGTTGGCGCCCTCGCCCGGCTTGTACGTCAACTCCCTTACGCGCGCCACTGTGTGGACGTCACCGGACGGGTTCTTCGTCCAGTTCAGCCACTTGTCGGGGCGCTTCCACTCCAATGGCAGGCTCTTGGTGGCCGGGTGGACCCGGTCCCCGATCTCCACGGTCGCCCGCTGCACGGCCGCCGGGCTCTTCGCCGCCGGACGGGCCCCGACCAGACCCGTGAACCAGTCGGAGTACGGCTCGGTGCGCGCCGCGTCATGGATGCCGAGGAAGCCGCCGCCCGCCTCCATGTACGCCTCCAGGCCCGCCTCCTGCTCCGGGTCGAGGACGTCGCCCCCGCCGGTCAGGAAAACGACGGCGTGGAAGGAGCCGAGCCGCTTGCCGTTGGTGAAGACCTTCGGGTCGGCGGTGGCCACGGTGGTGAACCGCTGGGCCTCCGGGCCGGACAGCCCGATCTTCTCGATCGCCGCGATGCCGGCGTCGGTGTACGGAGCCTCGTCGCCCGCCGACGCGTGGAAGACCAGCACCTTCACCTGGTTCTTCGCGCCCGGCGGCGACGGCAGGGACAACGTTGTCGCCATCTTCTCGACCAGGGCCCGGTCCGGCGACTGGTCCGCGCTGGCCGGGCCGCCGCCGCCCAGCATGGACACGGTCAGTGCGCCGGCCGCCACGGCCGCCGCGAGGCCGCGTCGTGATCTGGACCGGTGATGTGATGCGCGCTGCATGTGGTCACCCACCCCTCTGTGGTCACTGCACCTCTCGGTGACTGTGGCTTGCTCACTCTGCGTCAGGACGCTTCAGCAACTCTTGTTTCACTGCGACAGCGCACGAAGCTAGACCTCTTTTCGCGGTCCGCCAATAGCTACGGCAGCAATCGCACGAACTTTGTCCTGAGTGTGGATAAACGGAGGTGCCCCGGCTACGGTGTGGCCCGTTCCGGGGATCCCGGGAGTGCCGTCCCGTACCGGCGGCTTCGCCAGTTTCCTTATCGCAGTGGGGAGTTCGACATGGACCGAAGGACCTTCAGCCGGCGGATGCTGGTCGGTGGCGCGGCGGCCGCCGCGACGGGAGTGACATCGTTGTCGCTCGGGGCGGTGGAGGCAAGCTCGGCCGAGAACCCGCCGCGTACGGCCCCGGCGGGCGGCGTCACCCGCCGACTGAAGATGTACGCCGAGAAGTTGCCGAACGGCGAGCTGGGCTACGGCTTCGAGAAGGGCAAGGCGTCGATCCCCGGCCCTCTCATCGAGCTGAACGAGGGCGACACGGTCCACATCGAGTTCGAGAACCTCACCGATGTCGACGCCAGCCTCCATGTGCACGGAGTGGACTACGACATCGCCAACGACGGCACCCGGATGAACAAGAGCCACGTCGAACCCGGCGGCACCCGGACCTACACCTGGCGCACCCACGCCCCGGGCCGCCGCAAGGACGGCACCTACGAGCCGGGCAGCGCGGGCTACTGGCACTACCACGACCATGTCGTCGGCACGGACCACGGCACGGGCGGCATCCGCAAGGGGCTCTACGGGCCGGTCGTCGTGCGCCGCAAGGGCGACATCCTGCCCGACCAGACGTGCACGGTCGTCTTCAACGACATGATGATCAACAACAAGACGGCCCACAACAGCGTCAACTTCGAGGCCACGGTGGGTGACCGGCTCGAATTCGTGATGATCACGCACGGCGAGTACTACCACACCTTCCATATCCACGGTCACCGCTGGGCGGACAACCGGACCGGCATCCTCACCGGCCCCGACGACCCCAGCCGGGTCATCGACAACAAGATCTGCGGGCCCGCCGATTCCTTCGGCCTCCAGATCATCGCGGGCGAACGCGTGGGCGCGGGCGCGTGGATGTACCACTGCCACGTCCAGAGCCACTCCGACATGGGGATGGCGGGACTGCTGCTGGTCAAGAAGCCGGACGGCACGATCCCGGGCTATGAACCCCATCATGTGGCGGGCGGCGCGGAGAAGAAGACCGGCGACAAGGCCGAGAAGAAGAGCGCGGACAAGGACGCCGCGAGGGACACCGGGGCGGATGCGGGGGAGCACCAGCACTGACCCCGTCCGTCACGGGCCCGCGGAGGGGGCGGGCCCGGTCACGGCCTGCCGGTGTCACGTGCCAGCCGCTGCTGCTCCTCCTCGACGATGCGCCGGGCCAGCTCGGCGTCGGAGACGTCCACCGCGTCCGGAGTGGTCTCCGCGAGATCGCTGCGCCGGGCGTACGCGTCGAAGAGCCGGTCCTTGCGGGCCAGCAGCTCCACCAGGCGCTGGTCCACACTGTCCGTGGCCAGCAGCCGGTGCACCTGGACCGTGCGCACCTGCCCCATCCGGTGCGCGCGGGCGACGGCCTGGTGCTCCAGCGTGGGCTTGATCTGCGGCTCGCACAGGATGACCACGGAGGCGGCCTGCATGTTCAGCCCGGTGCCGCCCGCCTGGATCTGGCTCAGCAGCACCGCGTGCCCTTCCACCGCGGAGAAGGCGTCCACCAGCTCCTGCCGCCGGGCCGGCGGGACGCTGCCGGAGAGCGGTCCGAAGACGTCAGGACCCAGGGCGTCGCCGACCGCCGCGAGGACCTCCCGGAAGTAGGAGAAGACGACCACCTTCAGGCCGGTCTCCCGTGCCTCGTCGACGAGTTCGCGCAGCCGCTCCAGCTTGGCGGAGGTTCCGGGCACGGCGTAGGCGGCCCGGCGCATCCGCATGAACCGCCCGGAGGCGACCGCCTCGCGATACGCCTCCCGGTCCTCGGCCCCGAACTCCTCCCACTCGTCCACCTGGACCAGCGCCGGGAGTTCGGCCAGCACGTCCACCTGGTTGCGGCGCAGATAGGCGGGGGCGACGGCCCGGCGGAAGGCCCGCGAACCCGCGGCGCCGTGCGTCGTGCTCACCGACGGCGCGAGTTCGGGGCGCAGTTGGCGTACCAGACTGCGGAACTCCTCCACCCGGTTCTCCATCGGCGTGCCGGTCAGGAACAGCACCCGCTCCACCTGCTCAGCCCACCCCGCGACCGCCCGGGACCTGCGGGCCTCGGGGTTCTTCACGAAGTGCGCCTCGTCCACGACCAGCATCCCGGGCCGCACCTCGGCCGCCTCCCTCCCGGGCAGCAGATGCAGCGCGTCGAAGGTGGTCACCGCCACCCCGCCCGCCTCACGCCAGTCCGCGAACGCCTCCACGCGCTCCGCCCCGTGCACCGGAACGGCCCGCAGGGTGGAGCGGGCCCGGATCTCCCGGGTCCAGTTGATCAGCACGCTCGCCGGGCACACCACGAGGAAGTGGGTCTCGCCCCGGGCGGCGAGATGGGCGAGGGCCGCGATGGCCTGGACGGTCTTGCCGAGGCCCATCTCGTCCCCGATGATCACCCGCTGCTGCGCCAGCGCGAACCGCGCCCCGAACGCCTGGTAGCCCCGCAGGGACACCCGGAGAAACGTGTCGTCGAGCCGCAGGGCCCGCACCCGGTCCGCGATCCCGGCGGGCAGGAACCCCTCGGCGGCATCCCGGTCGGGTCCGCTGCCCGACAGCTCGGCGAGGAGGCTGTAGTACTCGGCGGACCGCAGCTCGAAGTCCACCCAGGCCTCGGCGGGCGACGCCGGGGAGCGCAGCAGGTCGGCCGACGCCTGCGCGAAGAGCACCGGCAGCTCCCGCTCCACCGCGTCCGCCACGGCCGACCGCACCGCGTCGAGCGCCTCCCGCACCCGCGCCCGGGACCCCCGCCCGGCGACCAGCATCCGCAGCCGGCTCCCGCCCGGTGCGGCCGTCTCCACCCGGGGGCCCAGCAGTGCCGCCAGCCGCCGGGCCGCGTCCACGGCGCGCCGCGCGTCCGCACCGGCCACGACCAGCCGGTGCAGGGCGATCACCAGCGCGGTGCTCGTATCGTCCGGGGCGTCCACGTCGATCCGCACCGAGACGGTGTCGCGCACCGCGTGGGCGATCTGCCCGGCGGCGGCCAGCGCCTGGTCGGCGGTGTGCGCCCCGACCCCGGGGATCTGCCGCAGCGCGTAGCGGTCCGTGCCGTGGACCTGCCCGACGGTGCCGAACCCGGCCTGTTCCAGCGCCCCGAGACGCAGCCGCCCCTCCGTGACGTCCTTGAGCCGGGAGACGGGGATGTGGGCCAACTCCCCGCCCACCAGGGTGTCGAGGAGCGGATCGAGAACGGAACGTACGGCGGCCACGGCGTTCGTCCGGTCCGCCGGCACGGCACGGGCGCTCTCCAGCAGCAGCTCCGCCCGCGCGAGCAGCTCACGGGCCGCGCCGCCGGTGGGCACCGGGCTCCCGGCGGGCCCGCGTGCGCGTGTTACGTCCGCCGAGTCGCCCGCCGCCCCGCTCCGGTTCATGTACGTCCTTCTCTTCCCGAGGGGAGTCTCACCCGCCCGGGGCCCCGCTCTCCCGACCTCCCCGCCATCGTGCCACGCCCCGCCGACACCCCTGGCCCGGTCCGCCCCGACCGCCGCGCGACGCGCCGGTCCAACGCTTCGCCCCGGCCGCCACACGCTGCCTACCCTGGGCCGCACGGCGGACGCGACCACCGCCGGTGGACCGCGCCCCGGTCGGCCCCGCACGGACTGCGGCTGTCAGTGCCCGGTGCAAGACTCGAAAGGGAGGGAATCACCCGACAGCACCCGACGAGCAGGACCCCCGGATCGACTGAGGAGCACGCCATGATCAGCCCCACCTTCCTCGACGGAGCACCCAACTGGGTCGATCTCGGCACCCCCGATCTCGACGGGGCCACCGCCTTCTACCGGCGGCTGTTCGGCTGGGAGCTGATCCCCGGCGGCCCCGAGGTTGGGGGCTACGGGATGCTCACCCTCGACGGGCGGTACGTCGGCGGGGTGATGACGGTGTCCGAGGAGGAGGCTCCGAGCGCCTGGTCGGTGTCCTTCCAGTCGCCCGACGTCGACGCCACCGCACGGGCGATCACCGAGGCGGGCGGCAGCGCCGTGTTCGAGGCGATGGACGTCCTCGACTTCGGCCGCATGGGCGGCTTCACCGACCCGGCCGGCGCGTACTTCGGGGTGTGGCAGCCGAAGGAGCACCCCGGCTTCGGCGTGATCCAGGAGCCGAACGCGTTCCTCTGGGCCGAGCTCTACACCCCCGACGTCCCGGCGGCGGCCGCGTTCTTCGACAGCGTCTTCGGCTGGGGGACCGACGAGATGAAGGTGGAGGGCTCCGACTACACCTACACCACGGTCCACCCGGCGGGCGCGGGACCGGACGCCTCCTTCGGCGGTCTGGTCCGGCAGGGCGACGTCCCCTCCGAGGCCGCCCGCGGCCCCCACTGGCTGCCGTATTTCGCCGTGGCCGACGTCGACGCCGTCGTGGCCGAGGCGAAGCGGCTGGGCGGCAGGGAGACGCTGGCCGCCATGGAGGTGCCCGGCGTCGGCAAGATGGCCAACGTCGCCGATCCGTACGGGGCGGTCTTCGCGGTCATGAAGCCCGATCCGAGGCAGTAGCGCCTGGCCGCGAGGAGCGGGCCGTCGTGGCCGGATTGATGAGTCGTTGATCGGTTGTTTATCGCCACCGGGCAGCGTGTGCTCCATGCTGATCAACACCGTGACCGACGACGCACCCGCCTGGCAGGAGACCGCGTTGTGCGCGCAGGCCGGGCCCGAGTTCTTCTTCCCGGCCCCGGGCAGTTCGACCCGCGAGGCCAAGCGGCTCTGCAACGCCTGCGAAGGGCGGCTGGCCTGCCTGGAGTACGCACTCGCCAACGACGAGCGGTTCGGCGTCTGGGGCGGGCTCTCGGAGAAGGAGCGCGAGCGGCTGCGCCGAGAAGGACGCGACCGGGGCTGACCGTTCCGCCCTGCACGAACGCCCCGTAAACCCCTGGGGCGTTCGGTCCGTGCCCGGCACAATCGGGCCATGACCGACGCATCGCCGCTCGCCCTCACCGTCGCCCTCCTCGACGCGCTCGAACCGCTGCCTCATACGGAGCGCATGGGCGAACTGGCCGTGCGGACACGTCGGCTGGCCGCCCAGGGGGCGTTGCGCGCCGTCCTCGACGAACTGGAGGACGGCGACCCGTACGAGCGGCGGATCGCGGTCATCGCCGCCGCGGTCGGCCGGGACGACGAGTGGATCGGCGCACGTCTCGCCGACGAGGACGCCGTCGTACGCGGACACGCCCTGCGCGCGGCCCGGACGCTCGGGGTGCCGGACCCGGCGTACGAGAGCGCCTTCGCCGACGCGCCCGCCGCCGTGCGCCGCCACCTCGTGCGGGCGATCGTGGCCGACCGCCGCACCGCGCTCGCCGACCGGCTGGTCATCACGGCACGCGAGACGTACGGCGACATCGAGGCGGCCCGCCTGCTGCCCGGCTGCTCGGCCACCACGGTCGCGGCCCTGCTGCCGGAGCTGCGCCGCTCGACGGACTGCTGGTCCTCACTCGGCCACCACCACCCCGGACCGCTCCTGGACGCCGCCGAGGAGGAGCTGGCCGGCCTCCCCACGACGGCGCGGGACGCCTGGTGGCAGGACGAGGGGCACCCCCGGGGTATCGCCGCCGCCCTCCCGGCCCTGCCGCACCGGGTGCTCGACCTCCTCGAACGGTTCGGCCCCAGCCGCCTCCCGGCCGCTCTGTTCGGCCCCTTCGGGCGTCTCGTCGCTGCCGACCCGGTCCGGGTGGCCCGCCTCGCCATCAGGCCGGACGTCTGCACGCAGCTGCACCGGGCGCTGAGCGGAACCCAGTTGCGCCGCCTCGTCCGTGCCCTGCCCGACCCGCTCCTCGTCGAACTGGGCCGCAGCGCGCCGGACCAACTGCCCCCGCTCCTGTGCGCCCTGCCGCCCGCCCGCCGTGCCGAAGTGCACGAGGCGGTCACCGAAGGCCGGGGCGAGGGAGCCTCGGGGACCACCGCCGACACCGGGCTGCTGGACGCGCTGCCCCGCAACCGGGTCGCCGCCGTCGCCCGGCGGCTGGCCGAGCGGGCCCGTGACCGCGGGGCCGACGCGGCCGTCCTGCTCGCCACGTCCTATCTCCCCTTCGACGAGGGGCGCGAGCCGCTGCTGGCCGCCACCCGCGGGCCCGTCGCCGACGACCGCGCCACGGCCTGGTCGCTGTTCGTGGGCTGCGCCGGCCGCTCCGGAGACCCGGCGGTCGTCGCCGACGTGCTGGAGGACCTGCTGCGCCTGCGCAACGAGCAGGACCCCGTCCGCTCCGCCGCCCTCACCGCCCTGGCCGGGGTGAAACCCGCTCTCTTCACCGACGCGGTGGAACCCCTGCTCGACCGCGTCGCCGCCGATGCCGTGGAGGCCCGCGACTCGTCCCCGGCCACCCGGTCCGCCCTGGGCCGCCTGGCCGTCGGCGTGCTGCGCGAGCACGCGGTGACCGGCCAGCGGGACCTGCTCAACTGGGCGCTGCGCACCCTGGTCCGCATCACCGGCAGCAGCGGCAGCGCCGACTTCGGCCGGCTGGACCGGACCCTGCGCAGGGGCCAGGAGCACACCGTGTTCGAGGCGCTGCGGCCCTGGCTGGAAGCGGGCGCGGAACGCTCCGACTACGGACTCGTCCTGGCGCTCGCCCGCGCCGTGGGCCGTCGCGCCGACGCCATGCCCGGCCTCCAGGAGCTGTTGTGGCAGGCGGTGAACTACGGCGAGCCCTCGGCCGCCCGGAGCGCCGCGACCCTCTGGCTCCGCGCCCCGGCCGGCCGAGACGAGCGGGCCGAGCGGCTGCTCGCCCGGCATCCGTCGGCGCTCGCGCTCCCGGAGGTCCGGCGCGTCGTGACGCACCGGCGCACGGACCTGCTGGAGCCCTGCCTCGACGGGACACCGCCGCGCGGCCGGTTCCTGGCGCCCGGCGCGCCCTGGACGGTCGAGGTCGCCGGAGCCGAGCGCTGGACGCCCGGCCGGCAGCGTGCCGCCCGGCGCGCGGTGGAGCGCACGGTCGCGGACGAGAAGCTGCCGCTGCACCTGCGGACCGCCGCCCTGAGCCGGCTCGCCCGCATACCCGGGCGGGGAGCCGACGCCGTACGGCCCTGGACCGACGACGAGGACGTGGTGATCGCCGAGGCCGCGCTCGCCGTCCTGCCGCACACCGACCGGCCCGCCGACGCTCTGCCCGACCTGCTCGCCCACGCCGGTGACGACCGGGCGCGCGTCGCGATGTACGCGGCGGGCCGGGCCGCCGCGTACACCCAGCCCTCCCGGCTGGCCCCGCTGCTCGCCGCCCGTACGGCTCCCGGCACCGGCAAGGTCACCAGCCGCAAGGAGGTGGTGCGTCTCGCCGCCGAGCTGCTGCCCCGTGCGGAGGCGGCCGCCCTCCTCGCCGACGCGTACGACCAGCCGGACCAGCACGTCGACGTACGGGCCGCCTGTGTGACCGCGGGGACGCCGCTGCTCGGCGACGTACGCATGTGGGAGGTGGCCGAGCACGCGGCGGGCGGCGAACGCGCGCTGCGGGTCGCGGTGTTGCGGGCCCACCCGACGGAGCTGGACCCGGACCTGCGCCCGCGCTACGCCCGGCTGATCCAGGACCTGTGCCGCACCGGCGACGACACCCTGGCCCCCCTCGCCCACACCGCGCTCGTCCCCTGGCTGCCCTGGGCCCCGCACGCGGCGGCGGTCCTGGTCGAGGCGGTCACCGACCTGGACCGGCGGGGGAGGTGGCGCTCGGCCGCCGGCGCCCTCGTGGACGCCGCCCTGACCGTCCCGGACACGAACCGGGCCCTGATCCGCGGCCTGTCCCTGCTGTCCACGGGCGAGACGGCGGACGACGCGGGGGCGGAGCGGGACCGGCCCGCCCGCCGGAGGATCGGCCATCTGGCCAGGACGCTGTCGCTGCGCTCCGGGACGAACAACCGGCAGGTGGCGGCGGTGCTCGCCGAGGCCGGCCGGACCCTGGCCACCCAGCGCGACCTCATGCCGGACGCCGTCGCCCTGCTCGCGCGCTCCCTGGACCTGGCGGCGGACCCGGACCCGCTGCACACCGATCTCGTCGCGCTCGCCGCCTTGCACACCGGCCGCCCGGCGCTCGCCGCCAGGACGGCGGCGACCGTCGGCAGGCGGGTCGTCGGATACCGGGGAGCGGAGATCGGCGATCCGGACACCCTGCTTCTCGTCGTCGCACGGCTGGCGGCGACGGGGGATCCCGCCGAGGGACTGCTCGCCGCCGAACTGACCGTGGCGTGCGGCCTGCGGACCGGGTGGACCGGGCCGTGGCGCACCCAGCTGCGGATGCTCCGCCAGCACCCCTGCGACGACGTACGCGACGTGGCGTACGCGGAGGCCACCGCCGAGGAGTGAGGCGTCAGGGCGCGGCCCCGGGGTCCGCCCGGACCGGGAGGATCAGGCGCGGTCGCGCGCCGCCATCCGGGCCTTGCGGGCGGCGAGCTTCTCGTCGAACTTCGACGCCTCGCTGTCCAGACCGCCCATGTACAGACCGAGCTCCTCCTGGGCCTTCGCCCCCTCCGGGCCGAGCCCGTCGATGCTCATGACCTTCAGGAAGCGCAGCACGGGCTGGATCACGTCGTCGTGGTGGATGCGCATGTTGTAGATCTCGCCGATCGCCATCTGCGCGGCGGCCCGCTCGAAGCCGGGCATGCCGTGTCCGGGCATCCGGAAGTTGACGACGACGTCCCGCACGGCCTGCATGGTCAGGTCCGGGGCCAGCTCGAAGGCGGCGCCCAGGAGGTTGCGGTAGAAGACCATGTGGAGGTTCTCGTCGGTCGCGATCCGGGCCAGCATCCGGTCGCAGACCGGGTCGCCGGACTGGTGGCCGGTGTTGCGGTGCGAGACGCGGGTGGCCAGCTCCTGGAAGGCGACGTACGCGACGGAGTGCAGCATCGAGTGCCGGTTGTCCGACTCGAAGCCCTCCGCCATGTGCGCCATGCGGAACTGCTCCAGCTTGTCCGGGTCCACGGCGCGCGAGGTGAGCAGGTAGTCACGCATCACGATGCCGTGGCGGCCCTCCTCGGCGGTCCAGCGGTGCACCCAGGTGCCCCACGCGCCGTCGCGGCCGAAGAGGGAGGCGATCTCGTGGTGGTAGCTGGGGAGGTTGTCCTCGGTGAGGAGGTTCACCACGAGAGCGATCTTGCCGATGTCGGTGACCTTGGACTGGTCCGCCTCCCAGGCCTCGCCGTCCTCGAAGATGCCGGGGAAGTTCCGGCCGTCGGAGAACGGGACGTACTCGTGCGGCATCCAGTCCTTGGCGACCTTGAGATGGCGGTTGAGCTCCTTCTCCACCACCTCTTCCAGCGCGTACAGCAGCTGGGCGTCGGTCCACGCCTTCGAACTGCCGAGGTGGGGAGAGGTGATCGTCACGGGGAGCTCCTGGGGACGGGAGAAGTACCTACGGCTTCGTAGGTTACGAGACCGTAGGTTAAGGCGACCGTAAGGCCGAAGCCAAGCCCACCACCGGCATGGGCGGGCTACACAGCGTCATACCCGCAGGTGAACGGGTGGTCGAGCGATGCTTCGGGGCCTTGTCAGGACCCTGCTCCACCGGCTTTCAGCTTTCCGGACTCGGTGATTCCACCCCTGGATCCCGGCGCAGATACCGGCCCGTGACGGACGTCGGGTGCGCGAGCAGTTCGGCGGGCGTCCCCGCGAAGACCAGCTCCCCGCCGCCCTTGCCACCGTCCGGACCGAGGTCGATCACCCAGTCGGCCCGCTTGACCACCTCCAGGTTGTGCTCCACGCAGATCACGGTGTTCCCCGCGTCGACCAGCCGGTCCAGCAGCTCCACCAGCGTGCCCGTGTCCGCGAGGTGCAGTCCGGTCGTCGGCTCGTCCAGCACGTACACGCTGGAGGTGCGGTGCAGCTGGGTGGCGAGCTTGATCCGCTGACGCTCGCCGCCCGACAGCGAGGAGAGCGGCTGCCCCAGGGTGAGGTAGGTGAGCCCGACCGCGTCGAGGGTCCGCAGCTTCCGCAGCAGCACCGGGTCGTCGGAGAGTCCGGCCGCCCGCGCCGCCGTCATGTTCAGTACGTCCACGATCGACCGGCCGCCGACCCGGTGCTTCAGCACGTCGTCGTGGAACCGGCCGCCCTCGCACGCCGGGCAGGTGGTGGTGACCGGATCCATGAACGCCAGGTCCGTCGAGATCTCGCCACGGCCCGAGCAGCCCGCGCAGGCACCGGCGGAGTTGAAGCTGAACAGCCCGGCGTCCACGCCGTTCTCCCGGGCGAACACCTTGCGGATGGCGTCCAGCGCGCCGATGTACGACGCGGGTGTGGAGCGGGACGAAGCCGTGATCGCGCTCTGGTCGATCACCACCGCGTCGGGGTGCGCCGCCGTGAACACCCGCGACACCAGGGTCGACTTCCCGGACCCGGCCACCCCCGTCACCGCGGTCAGCACCCCGGCGGGAAACGACACGTCCAGGCCCTTGAGGTTGTGCAGATCCGCGCCGTACACCGGGAGTTGGCCGGTGGGGGAGCGGACCGCCTCCTTCACCGGGGTGCGGCGGCGCAGCGACCGGCCGGTGAGCGTATCGGCCTCGCGCAGCCGCGCGAACGGACCCTTGAAGACGATGTGGCCGCCGTCGGCGCCGGCCCGCGGCCCCATGTCGACGACATGGTCGGCGACCGCCATCACATCCGGGTCGTGCTCGACGACCAGCACCGTGTTGCCCTTGTCGCGCAGCCGCACCAGCAGATCGCCCAGCCGGCCCACGTCGCGCGGATGCAGGCCGACGCTGGGCTCGTCGAAGACGAACGTCAGCCCGGTGAGCGAACTGCCCAGGTGCCGCACCATCTTGAGGCGCTGGCCCTCGCCTCCCGACAGGGTCGTGGTCTCCCGGTCCAGGCTCAGATAGCCGAGCCCGATGCCGACGAGCCGCTCCAGCCGCTCCCGGGCCGCGGCGGCGATCGGCCCGCCCACCGGATCGTCGATCCGCGCCAGTACGCCGACGAGGTCGGCGACCTCCATCCGCCCGTAGTCGGCGGGTGAGAGCCCGTCGATCCGGGTGGCGAGCGCCGCCGCGTTCAGCCGTGCCCCGCCGCAGGATCCGCAGACCCGCTCCACGGTGAACCGGGCGGCCGCCTCGCGGCGCTTCTCGGAGAGGGAGGCGGTGTCGCGCTTGAGATACAGGCGCTCGAAGCGGGTCGCGACCCCCTCGAACTTCATGTCGGCCGACCCGGTCCGCAGGTCGAGGCGGACGGTGAACCCCGATCCGTACAGCAGGAGCCGGCGTTCCTCCTCGCCGTACTCGGCCAGCGGCAGGTCGTTGTCGAACCGTCCCGACCCGCCGTACAGATTCCACTCCCAACTGCCCACCGACAGACCGGGCAGCAGCAGCGCCCCCTCGTTCAGCGACTTCGACCAGTCGACCGCACGGTCCAGATCCAACTGGACCGTGCGCCCCACCCCGTCGCACTCCGGGCACATCCCGGCGGGATCGTTGAACGAGTACGCGGTCGCCCCGCCCGCGCTCGGGGCCCCGCACCGGGAGAACAGCACCCGGAGCACCGACCAGATGTCGGTCGCCGTCCCCACCGTCGAGCGGACGTTCCCGCCCAGCGGCTTCTGGTCGATCACGATGGCCACCGACAGGTCCTCGACGGACTCGACGTGCGGCCTCTCGTACTTCGGCAGCCGGTTGCGCAGGAACGAGGTGAACGTCTCGTTCAGCTGCCGCTGCGACTCCACGGCGATCGTGTCGAAGACGACCGACGACTTGCCCGAACCGGACACACCGGTGAAGACGGTGATGCGGCCCTTGGGAATCCGGAGGGAGACGTCGCGCAGATTGTTCTCGCGCGCGCCGGTGATGACGATGTCGCGGTGGGCGGAGCCGGGGGCGTCCGGCTCCGCGTCGCGGTCGGAAAGGCGATCCATGGGCGCGACGCTAGGGGGTATACCAGACAACTTCTGTCTGCTTTTCCGCGGGATCTGAGGGGCGACATTCGTACAAGACCGTGGAGCGGCGCCTCGGCCATCCTCGCCCGCCGCGTCGTGCGACGTGCCCGGGCAGGCAGCGGTCCCGGCCGCGGCGTTCGACGAGCTCGCCCCGAGGTCCGTGGCGGTGGCCGGGCACTCCAGCGGCGGATACATCGCCACCGCGCTCGCGGAGCGGCGCCCGGACCTGGTGGCAGCCCTCGCGCTGATCAGCAGCGGCCCGAGCCCCGACGCGCTCCTTCCGCAGCCCGCCTTCCTCCGGGCGCTCATCGCCCCGCCGCTCGGCCCGCTGATGTGGCACGTCCGGTCCGACGCGATGCTCCGACGAGGGGTGACCGCGGTGTGCAGTCGCCCGGTGACCGTCCCGGACGACCTGGTCGACGACGTACGGCACATCAGCTACCGCACCTTCAGGACGGTGCTACGGCGCAACACCCAGTACATCGCCGAGCGGAGCGTCCCCGCGCGGCTCGGCGCACTCGACGGCCCGGCTCTCGTGATCTTCGGCACCGCCGACCCCCGGTGGGACCCGGATGCGGCGCTCCTCTACGACGCGGCACCGGACACGCGCGTCGAGCGACTGGCCGATGCCGGGCACTTCCCCATGCTCGAAGCACCCGCGGAAACGGGTGAGTTGCTGCTGCGCTTCATGGCGACGACGGGCGCGCACGCGGCAGCACGGTCGCGGGGTTGGTACCGGGAGACCTGCGGCGCGGCGGCCGGGCGACCAGGGGGATCGAGTGCCTGCAGATCCGGCTGTCGCCGCCCCTGGCGGTCGCGGTGCTCGGCACGTCCGCCGACCTCACGGGGACGGTCGTCTCGCTGGAGGACGTCTGGGGCCGCGACACCGAGCGGACCGAGGGCAGGCTGCGGGCGGCCGGGACGTGGGACGAACGGTTCGCGATCGCGGCGGACGCCCTCGGCCGGCGACTGGACGACCGCCGGTCGCCGGACCCGGAGGTGGCCGCAGTCTGGGAGCTGATCCTCACCGGCCGGGGCCGGGTGGGCGTCGACAGCCTGGCGAACGAGGTCGGCTGGAGCCGCAAGCGTCTGTGGTCCCGCTTCCGGTCCCAGATCGGCCTCGCCCCGAAGCACGCCGCCCGGCTGGTCCGGTTCGACCACGCCGCCCATCTCCTCGCGGCCGGCCCCCCGCCGCCGAGGTGGCGGCCTTGAGCGGCTACGCCGACCAGGCCCATCTCCACCGTGAGGTCAAGGCGTTCACCGGAGTGACGCCCACGGCTGTGGCCGCCGCTCCATGGCTCGCCATCGACGACCTGGCATGGCCGACGGCCCCGGCCATGCCGTCGTAGGTGTACGCGCACCGTCTGAGCAGTCCTCGCGCACCGCGTCAGCGGCCCTCGCGCACCGCCTCCGCCGTCGTGTCCCGCAGCCCGCCGTCGAGCCGGAGCCACCGGGTGATCCCGATCGACTCCAGGAACGGCATGTCGTGGCTGGCCACGATCAGCGCCCCCTCGTACGCCTCCAGCGCCTCGGTCAGCCGCCGTACGCTCGCCAGGTCGAGGCTGTTCGTCGGCTCGTCGAGCAGCAGCAGCCGGGGCGCCGGATCGGCCAGCAGCAGCATCGCCAGCGTCGCCCGGAACCGCTCCCCGCCCGACAGGGTCGAGGCCGGCCGGTCCGCCGCCGCCCCCCTGAACAGGAAGCGCGCCAGCCGGGCCCGCACGGCGTTGTCCGTACGGTCGGGCGCCGCCCGTGCCACGTTCCGCGCCACCGACGACTCCTCGTCCAGCACGTCCAGCCGCTGCGGCAGGAGCCCCGTCGCCACCCACGGGCTGGCCTCCCCCGAGAGAGGCTTCAGCTCGCCCGCGATCGTCCGCAGCAGCGCCGTCTTGCCCGCCCCGTTGCGCCCGGTCAGCGCGATCCGCTCGGGGCCCCGCACCGTCAACTCGCCGTGCAGCGGAGGCCCGTACGGCGGAACAGGGTCGCGCAGCAGCAGCACTTCGCTGCCCGGGTGGACCCGGGTGTCCGGCAGCTCGATCCGGATCTCCTCGTCCTCCCGGACCGCCGACTCCGCCTCGTCCAGGCGCTCTTCGGCAGCCGTCAGCCGCTCGGTGTGCAGGATGCGGTGCTTGCCGGCCGACACCTGGGCGGCGCGCTTGCGCTGCCCCATGATGACCTTGGGCTCCCGCTTGGTGTCCCACATCCTCTGCCCGTATCGCTTACGTCGGGCCAACGTGACGTGCGCGGCGGACAGTTCGCGTTTCTGCCGCTGTACGTCGGACTCGGCGGCCCGCACCATGCGCCGCGCCGCCTCCTGCTCGACGGCGAGCGCCTCCTCGTACGCCGACAGGTTCCCGCCGTACCAGGTGACCGACCCCTCGCGCAGGTCCGCGATCCGGTCCACCCGCTCCAGCAGCTCCCGGTCGTGGCTGACGACGAGCAGCGCCCCCGTCCAGGCGTCGACCGCGTCGTACAGCCGTCGGCGGGCGTACGCGTCCAGATTGTTCGTCGGCTCGTCCAGCAGCAGCACCCCGGGCCGGTCCAGCAGCAGCGCGGCCAGCCGCAGCAGGACGCATTCGCCGCCGGACATCTCCCCGACGGTGCGGTCGAGCCCGATGTGCCCGAGGCCGAGCCCGTCCAGCGTGGCGAGGGACCTCTCCTCGATGTCCCAGTCGTCGCCGATCACCGCGAAGTGCTCCGCCCGGACATCGCCCGACTCCACGGCGTCGAGCGCCGCGCGCCGCTCCGCGACCCCGAGCACCTCGTCGACCCGCAGCGCGGTGTCCAGGACCACGGACTGCGGGAGATGGCCGAGCTCGCCACGGATCCTGACCGTCCCGGAGGCCGGGGTCAGTTCACCGGCGATCAGCCGCAACAGGGTGGACTTGCCGCAGCCGTTGAGCCCGATGAGCCCGGTGCGGCCGGGGCCCACGGCCAGGTCGAAGTCGGTGAAGGCCTCGGTGCCGTCGGGCCAGGAGAAGGAGAGGGAGGTGCAGCTGATGTGCGTGTCGGTGGATGACATACGGAACTCCCGTTGTACGTCGAAACGGGCAAGGACGGCTGAAGGAGGCTGAGATCGCACACGGGCGCTCCGGGCCACGACAGGGCACGGCGGGGCGCTGCACGGTGTGCACAGGACCTCAGATCAGCAACGTCCTACTCCGATCGACGACAACAGGGACGTCTTCGAAGGTAGGGCCGGGGCGCGGGCCCGGCAACCGGATTTACGGCCGGGGCGTCAGCAGGGGCCGCCGAGCAGATCGGCCAGATTCCGGTCCAGGTCCAGATACCGGTGCTCGTCGCCCACCGGAACCAGCTCCTGCGCCCGCTGGAGGAAGAGCCGCAGCTCCTCGGTGCGCACATGGACCATCGCGATGCCCTCGGGGGCGTGGAACTCCAGGACGGTCCGCTCGTACCCGAACGGCCGGACGCGTACGTCGCCCTGCCCGGCGGGGGAGTCCACCCCGGTGGTCAGCAGCTCGCGGGAGAACTCCCAGGACACCTCGGTGCCTTCCAGGGTCGCCGGGGCCGGGAACGCCATGCGGACGGCGAAGGGGTACTGGCGGTCGTAACTGAGCATGGCGGGCAAGGTCTCCATCCGTGGTGCGGACGCGACCATGCGAGCCTGCACGGACTGCTCGATAACGCTGGACAAGACCTGCTCCCTCTCGCGGCTGGGTGAACGGTTCCCGGCACTGGAGTAGACGACGGAACTCCTCGTTTCGTGCACCGGCGCGCGGCGTGAGCTGCGTCACCGGTTTCGTCCGGCTCCTGCCCGTATCCCCGCGCACCCCCGCTCTCCTGCCCGTTCGACGGCGACGCACCCTGGACGGGTTCCGACCCGTGGGCTAGCTTCCAGCGCCATGAAGGCCATGGGGAAGACGAGACGGCTGATGGCACTGGTGACCGGAGGGGCGGCCCTGGCGGCCGCACTGGTCGCACCGGGCGCCCACGCGGCGCAGGGCACGGAGACGGAGTCGGCCTCCCAGGAGGCCGCCGTGCGCGGGCTCCTGCCCGGCTGGCGGCTCACCGACACCGGCACCGACGTCCGCTTCCGAGGGCTCGCCGCGGTCAGCCGCACCACGGCCTGGGTCGCCGGGTCGAAGGGCACGGTCCTGCGCACCTCGGACGGCGGCCGCACCTGGCGTGACGTGTCACCGCCGGGCGCCGCCGAACTGGAACTGCGGGACATCGAGGCGTTCGACGGCCGCCGGGCCGTCGCCCTGGCCATCGGCGAGGGCGAGGCATCGCGGGTCCTGCGCACCGAGGACGGCGGGGCGACCTGGACCGAGTCCTTCCGCAACACCGATCCCCGCGCCTTCTTCAACTGCCTGACGTTCTTCGACAGCCGGCACGGTCTCGCGGCGGGCGACCCGGTGGACGGGAAGTTCCGGGTCCTGTCCACGGCGGACGGCGGCCGTTCCTGGCGGGTCCTGCCCGATGCCGGGATGCCCGCCGCCCTGCCCGGCGAGGCAGGGTTCGCGGCGAGCGGCCAGTGCCTCGTCAGCTCCGGCGCCAAGGACGTCTGGCTGACCACCGGGGGAGCGGAGACCGCCCGGGTCCTGCACTCCCGGGACCGGGGCCTGACCTGGACGGCGAGCGCCTCGACCCTCCCGGCGGGCGACCCGGCCCGGGGCGTCTTCGCCGTGGCCTTCCGCGACCGGGCCCACGGCATCGCCGTCGGCGGCGACTACCGCCCCGACCAGGCGTCCCCGCAGGCGGCCGCCGTCACCGGGGACGGCGGCCGGAGCTGGCGGCAGTCCGCCACCCCGCCGCCCGCCTACCGCTCCGGCGTCACCTGGCTCCCGTACAGCCGCACCGCCGCCCTGGCCGTCGGCCCCACGGGCACCGACCTCACGCTGGACGGCGGGCGCACCTGGCGGACGGTCGACCCCGGCTCGTACGACACCGTCGACTGCACCCCCGACCTCGGCTGCTGGGCGGCGGGCGAGAAGGGGCGGGTCGCCAGGCTCGGGTTCTAGACAGTTTTACGAGGCGTCCAGCACCTCCCGCAGCCGCGCCGCGAACGCGTCGGGCTGCCCGGGATAGCCGAACTCCCCGTCGAGGAAGCCGCCGTGATGACTCGGGAAGACGGTCACCCGCTGCCCGAGCAGTCCGGCGGCCGCCTCGGAAGTCCGCCCGGTCTGCACCGCCCGGGACTCCTCGCCCACGGCGATCACCACACGGGTGGGGGCCGCGTTGATGGCGTCGACGTCCGGCCGGTGGTCGCTGACCGCCCAGGACCGGTCGGACAGCAGCGGGTCGTCCCGCGAGCCGTCGTCCTCGGCCGGCATGCCGAACGCGGCGGGATCGGGAGCGGGCTGCGCGAAGTAGGCGTCGGTGAACTCGCCCTCCCACGAGGCCATGGCCACGAACGCGGCCATCCCGGCGCCCCATCCACGCTTCTCGTAGGCGTCCCGGACCTCGGCCCGGGCCCGGACGGCCGCCTGGCCGTCCGGGGTGATCGTGATGAGCGGCGGCTCGTGCGCGACGAGGGCGGTCACGTCGCCGGGGTGGCGCGCCACGAGGGCGAGGGCGGTGACCGCCCCGCCGCTGCTGGCGAACATCTCGACCGGCCCGGCCCCGAGCCTCGTGATGACGGCGTGCACATCGTCGGCCAGGGTCTCGGGCGTGTAGTCCACCCGCCCGTCCGCACGGGTGGAGCGGCCGAGCCCCCGGGGGTCGTACGTGACGACGGTCCGGTCGGGGAAGCGTGCCGCCAGCGCGACGAACCCGCTCGCGTCCATGGGGTGGCCGATCAGGAGCAGCGGCGGGCGGCCGTCGTCGGTGGGCAGTGGTCCGCGGACGTCGTACACGAGGTCGGCGCCGGCGGTGGTCAGGGTGGAGGTCTCCATACCCGTACAGACCGGCCCCGCCCCGGAAAGTCATCGGTGGCGGCCACCATAATCCTCCGCCCGTTACGGCAGTTGCTGCCGGTAAGGCGCGAGCGCGGGCGCCGACTTGGTGGCGATGAACTCGGTGATCCGGTACGCGCACACGCCGTGCGCGGCGAACGGGTCGGCCGCCGCGATCCTCTCGATCGCCGCCCGGTCCTCCCCGACGGCCAGGATCACACCGCCGTCCCGGGGGTTCTTGCGTCCCGAGGCGATGAAGACGCCCGCCGCGTACTGCTCGTCGAGCCAGGTGATGTGCTCCGCCATCAGCGCGTCGACGCGCTCGACGGGGGCCGTGTAGGTCAATTCGAGTACGAACATGATCGTCAGGCTACGGGATCCCGGCCGCCGCGAGGATGGCCTCCGTGGCCGTGAGCGGGAGGGCGGGCCCCTCCGCCGCAGCCCCTATGGTCTCCGGCTCGTCGAGCAGGTCGAGCAGCCGGCCCACCGGCAGCCGGGCGTCCCCGGCCATGACGCGGCGGACGCCCGCCGACGGGTCATGACTCAGCCGCTCGATCAGCTCCGCCGGGGCCTCCGGATCCCGCGCCACCAGCGACCGCGCCCCCGGATCCTCGCTCTCCGCGAACCGCGCCAGCCCGGCGCGCGGGAACTGCGGTTGGGGCAGCTGCTCGAACCGGGTGATGAAGGGCGATGCGAGCAGTGTCTCCAGCAGCAGTTCCCCGGGGGCCGCCGGATGGTTCTCGCACAGCAGCATCCGCACCACGAAGTCCTCGTCGGCGGCGAGCCGCGCCACCAGATCGCCGGGCAGATGCGGGCTGTACGCGGCGAAGCGCCGCATTCCCGGGTGCGCGGACTCGGCGCAGGCCAGCATGAGCACGGGATCGGTGAGCGACTGCATCACCCACGCCGGGGGGTAGATGCGGTCCTCCGGCCCGACGTGCCAGTCGATCGCCGCCCGCCGCTCCTCGGTCAGCTCCGGCCGCAGCGACACCGCGAGCCGGACCGCCGGGGAAGCGTCCGAGGCGAGGGCGGTGACCAGCCGGTCGGGAAGCCCCCGGTTGGCAGCGAGCCCCGCGCGTACGTCCTCGTCGCCGGTGGCGTACAGCCGGTCCGCGAGGTCGTCGGTGAGCACGGCGCCCGCGACGATCTCCCGCCGCCCCCAGCCGGAGTCAGCGGCGGCGACCTGCTCCAGGATCTCGGCGGGGGAGCCGAGGACGACGCCCGCGACATGGGCGGCCGCCCGCCGCACCGCCGGATCGGGGTCGTCCAGGAGCGGCCGCACCGCTTCGATCGGGGCACGCCGCCGGTGGTACAGGGCGGACTCCCGCACCTTCGCCTCCGGATCCGCGAGCAGCAGCGCCCACACCTCGTCCGGAACCGGGACGAACATGCCGAGCCAGGCCCGTACCTGCCGGTCCTCGTCCCAGGCGAGAGAGGCACACACCTCGTCCGGCAGGGGGTCGGCCTTCCGCCAGCGGCCGTGTACCTCAGGACGCGCCGCCACCCGGCTGCGTACCCACGGATCCGGGTCCGAGGCGAGCCGGGCCCGCTGCGCACCGGAGGCGCCCCGGCCCACCGCCAGATAGCTGCGGACCTCCCGGTCGGGGTGGGACACGGCGACATCGCACAGCGACTCCGGGACCTCGTCCCGCTCGAAGACGGAACGGCGCACCGGTCCCTCGGCGCCGGTCAGAATCCGCAGGAGCACCGATTCCGGGGCGGCCGGATTGCGCGCCAGGCCGTCGAGGCGTTCGAGGTCCGCTCTCTTCATCGCGCCAGTATGAAGATCGCGCCCGCCGACCGGTACCCCCGGCCCCACCTGCGGCCTCGCGGCCCACCGGGGACGGGACGGGCCTCGTCACCGCATAAGCTTCCCGGCATGACGAGCTCTCCCGCCCCCGCCCACGAGACCCCCGCCGACGAAGCCGAGGGCCGGGCGGTCCAGGACCGGCTGCGCGACCGGGTGATCCTGGACGAGGCGGGGCCGGAGCCCGGAACCGGCCTGGTCACCGGGGTGGACGTGGCCTACGACGACGAGAAGGACGTCGTCGTCGCGGCGGCCGTGGTGCTGGACGCCGCGACGCTGGAGACGGTCGAGGAAGCCACCGCCGTCGGCACGATCGCCTTCCCGTACGTCCCCGGGCTGCTGGCCTTCCGCGAGATCCCGACGGTCCTTCAGGCACTGGAGGAGCTGAGCGTCGACCCCGGTCTCGTCGTCTGCGACGGCTACGGCCTCGCGCACCCGCGCCGCTTCGGACTCGCCAGCCACCTGGGCGTGCTCACCGGACTGCCGGTCATCGGCGTCGGCAAGAACCCGTTCACGTTCACCTACGAGGCCCCCGGTCCCCTGCGCGGTGACTCCTCCCCGCTGCTGGACGGCGACGAGGTGGTCGGCCGCGCGCTGCGCACCCGGGAGAACACCAGCCCGGTGTTCGTCTCGGTGGGCCACCGCATCAGCCTCGACAACGCCTGCGCCCACACGCTCCGCCTCGCCGGCCGCTACCGCCAGCCCGAGAGCACCCGCCGGGCGGACGCCCTGTGCCGGCGGACCCTGCGGGAAGCGACCGCCTGACGAAGCCGTAGCGTGCGGTGTCATGAGACGCGCGTGGAGGCTGCCGGCCCTGTTCCTGCTCACTGGCGCGTTCGCCGCGACGGGGTCCGCCCTCGGCGGCGACACCGCCATGACGGCGGTCTTCCCGGTGCTGTTCGTGCTGTTGGCCGTCATCCACTCGCCCCTGGTCTTCCCGGCGCCGGTCTCGGCTGCCGAGGCCGCGCGCCGCAGCGCCGTGGACGGCCGCCCGGTCGTCTACTGGCGGCCGGGCTGCACGTACTGCCTGCGGCTGCGCCTCCGGCTGGGCCGGGAGGCCTCCCGGCTGTACTGGGTGGACATCTGGCGTGACCCGGCGGGCGCGGCCGCTGTACGGGCTGCCACCGGCGGGGACGAGACCGTGCCGACCGTCGTCGTCGCGGACCGGCCGCACGTCAACCCGGACCCCGCGTGGGTGCGCGGGCGGCTGCCACCCCACACATGATCGCCCCGGGCGTGGAACAGCCCTGCAACTGAGTACCCGTACGGATGGCATAGATCCGTACAGCTGGGCAGGCTGAACGCATGAACGCCTCTCGCACAGCCGTCCGCCCCGCGCCCTTCGACCCGGCCCAGCGCCGGATGGCCCTGGGCCTGCTCCTCGGCAGCGCCGTCGGCCTCGTCTGGCTGGGCGCGATGCTCTACACGCTGGCCGGCTGGATCTTCTAGACCTCTCCGGCCCGCCCGGGGCCTCGGCTACCGCACCGCCGCCACCCGGAACCGCAGCCCCGCCGCCGTCAGCCGGTCCAGGAGCGCGTCGCCCATCGCCACCGCCGTGGTGATCTGCCCGGAGGTCTCCGGCAGCTCGTCCAGGGCCAGGCACACCGCCGACTCGGCAAGGATCTTCGCCGTCTCGCCGTAGCCCGGGTCGCCGCCGGACACCTCGGTGAAGACGCGTCGCCCGCCGCCCCCGCCGACGAAGCGGATGGTGAACCAGCTCCGTCCGCGGCGCTCCTCGTCCGGCCCCTGCCCCGGCTCGTAACGGCTCATCAGCCACTCCCGTACGGCTTCCACCTGGGCGGCCGCGACCAGCCCGCCGATCGCCACCGGGGCGCCGAGGGCCATGGGCAGCGTTTTGACCGAGGCGAAGTGGCGGTAGCGGAAGTCGGGGCCGTACCGCTCCAGGGCACGCGCCGAGCGGCCCACGATCGTCGGGTCGACGGTCGGCAGCGGCAGCGCCCAGGTGCCGGTCTCCCCGCTGAAGTGCGGGGCGCCCGCCGGGGTGCTGACCCGCCGGCCCGCCAGGCGCGGCTCGTGCAGTCGGCGCTCCCGGGCGGCGGCCAGCATCTGCGGGCCCCGGCCCATCGCGGTCAGCGCCGAGGCGAACGTCCCGCCGGAGAACACCGCGTTGGTGCGGACGAAGCCGTCGACCGTCAGGGGGACGTCCTCGGGCAGCTGCTTGACGGTGAAGTACGCACCGAGGTCGTGCGGCACGGAGTCGAAGCCGCAGGCGTGCACGATGCGCGCCCCCGTCTCACGGGCCCGGGCGTCGTGCTCCAGATACATCCGGTCGATGAACTCCGCCTCGCCGGTGAGGTCCGCGTAGTCCGTCCCGGCCTCCGCGCAGGCGGCGACGAGCTTCTCGCCGTACCGCAGGTACGGCCCCACGGTCGTGGCCACCACCCGGGTGGAGGCGGCCAGTTCGGCCAGTGCGTCGGCGTCGTCCGCGTCGGTCTCCAGGAGTTGGAGATCCGCGCACCGCGGGGCGATCGCCGTCAGCCGCTCGCGCAGCTTCTCGAGCTTGGTCCTGCTGCGCCCGGCCAGCGCCCAGCGGAGAGTGGCGGGGGCGTGGGCCGCCAGGTACTCGGCCGTGAGCGCCCCCACGAAGCCGGTGGCACCGAAGAGGACCACGTCCAAGGGGCGTGTCGCGTCGTTCTGCCTGTTCACGAGTACCTCCGGCTGGGAGACGGGTGCCGACGTGGCAGGCAGAGGGTAGCGGAGAGCGCCGTGGCGGCGTGCGGCCGGGCGGGCCGCGTGCGAGAGGATCGGGGGAAAGAGCTAAGCGCTTGCTCGGCCCGAGGGGTTGTGCGGAGCCGGGGACGTTCTTAGCATCGCAGGTGTTACATCGGTTGTGTCACACCCCTGGGGGCTCACAGATGGCGAAAGGCCCAACACCCGGGCACGGTCCGCTGACCGGTGTCCGGGTCGTCGAGCTGGCGGGCATCGGCCCCGGACCGTTCGCCGCGATGCTGCTGGCGGACCTCGGGGCCGACGTCGTCCGCGTCGACCGGCCCGGCGGTGCGGGGCTCGGCATCGATCCCGCGTACGACCTCACCAACCGCAACAAGCGCTCCGTCGTCCTGGACCTCAAGAGCGACGAGGGACCGGCCCGCGTCCTGGACCTCGTCGAACGTGCCGACATCCTCGTCGAGGGCTACCGCCCCGGCGTCGCCGAACGCCTCGGCGTCGGACCCGACGCCTGCCTCGCCCGCAACCCGCAGCTCGTCTACGGGCGGATGACCGGCTGGGGCCAGGACGGGCCGCTCGCCGACCGCGCGGGCCACGACATCGCCTACATCGCGCTCACCGGCACCCTGTCCATGATCGGCAGGCCGGACGAACCGCCCACCGTCCCCGCCAACCTGGTCGGCGACTACGCGGGCGGCTCGCTCTACCTCGTCATCGGCGTCCTCGCCGCCCTCCAGCACGCCCGATCCCACGGTGAGGGGCAGGTCGTCGACGCCGCCATCGTGGACGGCGCCGCCCATCTCGCCACGATGATCCACGGCATGCTCGCCGCCGGGAGCTGGCAGGACCGGCGCGGCGCGAACCTCCTCGACGGCGGCTGCCCGTTCTACGGCACCTACGCCACGTCCGACGGCGGCCACATGGCGGTCGGCCCGCTGGAAGGCCAGTTCTACGCGGAGTTCGTCCGGCTCCTCGGTATCGCGGACGCCTTCCCCGACCGGTGGGACCTCGCCCGCTGGGACGAGCTGCGCGCCACCGTCACCGAACGCTTCCTGACCCGTACGCGCGCCGAGTGGACCGAGGTCTTCGCCGGCACCGACGCCTGCGTGGCCCCCGTCCTCTCGCTCGGCGAGGCCCCGCACCACCCCCACCTCGCCGCCCGCTCCACCTTCGTCGAGCACGGCGGCCGGACCCAGCCCGCCCCCGCCCCGCGCTTCTCGGCCACCCCCGTCTCCGTACGCACCGGGCCCGCGCTGCCCGGCGCGGACACGGAGGCCGTGGCGGCCGACTGGGACGTACCGGGGCTCCGGCCCACCCCCCGAGACTAGGAGACCCCGTGCAACGGCAGATCTTCACCGAGGAGCACGACGCGTTCCGCGAGACCGTCCGGGCCTTCCTGGCCAAGGAGGTCCTCCCGTACTACGAGCAGTGGGAGCAGGACGGCATCGTCTCCCGCGAGGCCTGGCTCGCCGCCGGGCGGGCGGGGCTGCTCGGACTGGCCGTCCCGGAGGAGTACGGGGGCGGCGGCAGCGACGACTTCCGCTACAGCGCGGTCCTCGCCGAGGAGTTCACCCGCGCCGGGGCCGCCGGGCTCGCGATCGGCCTGCACAACGACATCATCGGCCCCTACCTCACCGGCCTCGCCACCGACGAGCAGAAGCGCCGCTGGCTCCCCGGATTCTGTTCCGGCGAGACCATCACCGCCATCGCCATGACCGAGCCGGGCGCGGGCTCCGACCTCCAGGGCATCCGCACCACCGCCGAGGACAAGGGCGACCACTGGCTGCTCAACGGCTCCAAGACCTTCATCTCCAACGGCATCCTCGCCGACCTTGTCGTCGTCGTCGCGAAGACCACCCCCGAGGGCGGGGCCAAGGGGCTCTCCCTCATCGTCGTCGAACGCGGCGCGGAGGGCTTCGAGCGCGGCCGGAACCTCGACAAGATCGGCCAGAAGTCCCAGGACACCGCCGAGTTGTTCTTCAACGACGTCCGCGTCCCGAAGGAGAACCTCCTCGGTGAGCGGGACGGCGCGTTCATCCACCTGATGACCAACCTGGCCCAGGAGCGCATGGGGATAGCGGTCGCCGGGATCGCCGCCGCCGAGCACCTGCTGGAGATCACCACTCAGTACGTCAAGGAGCGGGAGGCCTTCGGGCGTCCGCTCTCCAAGCTCCAGCACATCCGCTTCGAGATCGCCGAGATGGCCACCGAGTGCGCCGTCACCCGGACCTTCCTCGACCGGTGCATCGTCGACCATTCGGACGGGACGCTGGACGCCGTCCACGCCTCGATGGCCAAGTGGTGGGCCACCGAACTGCAGAAGCGCGTCGCCGACCGCTGCCTCCAACTCCACGGCGGATACGGCTACATGAGCGAGTACAAGGTCGCCAAGGCGTTCACCGACGGCCGTATCCAGACCATCTACGGCGGCACCACCGAGATCATGAAGGAGATCATCGGCCGCTCGCTGCTCGCCTGACCCCCCGCTCCCTCCTTCTCCACCACCCTCGAAAGGCAGCTGTCTTGAGTACCGAAGCATTCGTCTACGACGCGATCCGCACCCCGCGCGGCCGCGGCAAGGCCAACGGCGCCCTGCACGGCACCAAGCCGATCGACCTGGTCGTCGGCCTCATCCACGAGGTCCAGGCCCGCTTCCCGGACCTGGACCCGGCCGCCATCGACGACATCGTCCTCGGCGTGGTCAGCCCCCTCGGGGACCAGGGTTCCGACATCGCCCGGATCGCCGCCATCGCGGCCGGCCTGCCGGACTCCGTCGCGGGCGTCCAGGAGAACCGCTTCTGTGCCTCGGGCCTGGAAGCGGTCAACCTGGCCGCCGCCAAAGTCCGTTCGGGCTGGGAGGACCTCGTGCTCGCCGGGGGCGTCGAGTCGATGTCCCGGGTGCCGATGGGCTCCGACGGCGGGGCCTGGGCGATGGACCCGATGACCAGCTTCGAGACCGGCTTCGCCCCGCAGGGCATCGGCGCCGACCTCATCGCCACCGTCGAGGGCTTCAGCCGCCGCGACGTCGACGAGTACGCCGCCCTCTCCCAGGAACGCGCCGCCGCGGCCTGGAAGGACGGCCGCTTCGCCCGCTCCGTCGTCCCCGTCAAGGACCGCAACGGCCTCCTCGTCCTCGACCACGACGAGCACATGCGCCCCGGCACCACCGCCGACTCCCTCGCCGGTCTCAAGCCCTCCTTCGCCGCCATCGGCGACATGGGCGGCTTCGACGCGGTGGCGCTGCAGAAGTACCACTGGGTCGAGAAGATCGACCACGTCCACCACGCGGGCAACTCCTCCGGCATCGTCGACGGCGCCGCCCTCGTCGCCATCGGCTCG
Source organism: Streptomyces globisporus C-1027 (assembly GCF_000261345.2). NCBI lineage: Bacteria > Bacillati > Actinomycetota > Actinomycetes > Kitasatosporales > Streptomycetaceae > Streptomyces > Streptomyces globisporus. The sequence continues at coordinate 6,934,404 of NZ_CP013738.1, forward strand.
AAGGAGGTCGGCGAGCGCTACGGCCTCACCCCGCGCGCCCGGATCGTCTCCGCCGCCGTCTCCGGCTCCGAGCCCACCATCATGCTCACCGGCCCCGCCCCCGCCACCCGCAAGGCGCTCGCCAAGGCCGGACTGACCATCGACGACATCGACCTCGTCGAGATCAACGAGGCCTTCGCCGGAGTCGTCCTGCGCTTCGTCAAGGACATGGGTCTCTCCCTGGACAAGGTCAACGTCAACGGCGGCGCCATCGCGCTCGGCCACCCGCTCGGCGCGACCGGCGCGATGATCCTCGGCACCGTCATCGATGAACTGGAGCGCCGCGACCAGCGGTTCGGCCTGGTCACCCTCTGTGTCGGCGGCGGCATGGGCGTCGCGACGATCGTCGAACGCATCTGACCGTTCTGCCCCGGCCACCCCTGCTTACGGAGAAGACACCGACATGACCGAGAGCACCACCATCCGCTGGGAACAGGACGAGACCGGCGTCGTCACCCTCGTCCTCGACGACCCCAACCAGTCGGCCAACACGATGAACCAGGCCTTCAAGGACTCCATCGCTGCCATCGCGGACCGCGCCGAGGCCGAGAAGGACTCCATCCGCGGCATCATCTACACCTCCGCCAAGAAGACCTTCTTCGCGGGCGGCGACCTCAAGGACATGATCAAGGTCGGCCCGGAGAACGCACAGGCCGCCTTCGACACCGGCACCGCCATCAAGAACTCGCTGCGCCGCATCGAGACCCTCGGCAGGCCCGTCGTCGCCGCCATCAACGGCGCTGCCCTCGGCGGCGGTTACGAGATCGCGCTCGCCTCCCACCACCGCGTCGCCCTTGACGCCCCCGGCTCCCGCATCGGCCTCCCCGAGGTCACCCTCGGGCTGCTCCCGGCCGGTGGTGGCGTCACCCGGACCGTACGCCTCATGGGCATCGCCGACGCCCTGCTCAAGGTGCTGCTCCAGGGCACCCAGTACACACCGCAGCGGGCGCTGGAGAACGGCCTCGTCCACGAAGTCGCCGCCACCCGCGAGGAGATGATTCTGAAGGCCCGCGCCTTCATCGACGCCAACCCCGAGTCCCAGCAGCCCTGGGACGCCAAGGGCTACAAGATCCCCGGCGGCACCCCGTCCCACCCGAAGTTCGCCGCCAACCTCCCCGCCTTCCCCGCCAATTTGAAGAAGCAGCTCGCGGGCGCGCCCATGCCCGCGCCGCGCAACATCCTCGCGGCGGCCGTCGAGGGTTCCCAGGTCGACTTCGAGACCGCCCTGACCATCGAGGCCCGGTACTTCACCGAACTGGTCACCGGCCAGGTCTCCAAGAACATGATCCAGGCGTTCTTCTTCGACCTCCAGGCCGTCAACTCCGGCGCCAACCGGCCCAAGGACATCCCGGAGCGCCCGGTCCGCAAGGTCGCCGTGCTCGGCGCCGGGATGATGGGCGCGGGCATCGCCTACTCCTGCGCCAAGGCCGGGATCGACGTCGTCCTCAAGGACGTCTCCACCGAGGCGGCCGCCAAGGGCAAGGCGTACAGCGAGAAGCTGCTCGCCAAGGCGCTCTCCCGGGGCCGTACGACGGAGGCCAAGCGCGACGAGCTGCTGGCCCGGATCACCCCGACCGGCGACGTGGCCGACCTCGCGGGCTGCGACGCGGTGATCGAGGCGGTCTTCGAGGACACCGCCCTCAAGCACAAGGTGTTCCAGGAGATCCAGGACGTCATCGAGCCGGACGCCCTGCTCTGCTCCAACACCTCCACCCTCCCCATCACCGCCCTCGCCGAGGGCGTCTCGCGCCCCCTCGACTTCATCGGCCTGCACTTCTTCTCACCGGTCGACAAGATGCCGCTGGTCGAGATCATCAAGGGTGAGCGCACCGGTGACGAGGCGCTCGCCCGCGCCTTCGACCTGGTACGGCGCATCAAGAAGACGCCGATCGTCGTCAACGACTCGCGCGGCTTCTTCACCTCGCGTGTCATCGGACAGTTCATCAACGAGGGCGTGGCGATGGTCGGCGAGGGCGTCGAGCCCGCCTCCATCGAGCAGGCGGCCGCCCAGTCCGGCTACCCGGCCAAGGTCCTCTCCCTGATGGACGAGCTGACCCTGACCCTGCCCCGTAAGATCCGCAACGAGACCAGGCGCGCGGTCGAGGAGGCCGGCGGCACCTGGCCCGGCCACCCCTCGGACGAGGTCATCGACCGCATGGTCGACGAGTTCGGCCGCCCGGGGCGCAGCGGGGGAGCGGGCTTCTACGACTACGACGAGGACGGCAAGCGCGGCGGGCTCTGGCCGGGCCTGCGCGAGCACTTCACCACCAAGGCCGATGGGAACGTCCCCTTCGAGGACATGAAGGAGCGGATGCTCTTCTCCGAGGCGCTGGACAGCGTCCGCTGCCTGGAGGAGAACGTGCTCATCTCCGTCGCGGACGCCAACATCGGCTCCATCATGGGCATCGGCTTCCCGCCGTGGACCGGTGGCGTCCTCCAGTACATCAACGGGTACGAGGGCGGCCTGCCCGGATTCGTCGCCCGTGCCCGGGAGTTGGCCGAGCGCTACGGCGACCGGTTCCTGCCGCCCGCGCTGCTCGCGGAGAAGGCGGAGAAGGGCGAGACCTTCCACGACTGAGGCCGTAGCGGGCCGCGTTCACCGTCACTCGGTGGTGAACGCGGCCCGCAGCTCTTCCTTGAGAGACCGCTGAAAGGCCGTCACCAGCGCCTGCACCACGATCGGTTGCATATGAGCCGACAGCGACTTCATCGCCGCCACATGCTCCGGATCGCCCTCGCGCTCCCGGTACGGATTCCACACCTCGTCCCGGAAGAGCCGGGTCATCTCCTGCGCCGCCGACCGGGTGTGCTCCAGGAGGACGGTCCGCGCCGCCAGGATCGTCTCGTGGGCGATCGGCACGTCCAGCAGCTCCACCCCGAGCCGCAGCAGCCCGAGATCCACCCGGTACGCCGTGCCGTCCCCCTCGGGCCGGACCAGCACCCCCATCGCCGCCAGCCGGTCCACATCCGGCTCGGTGAGCGCCCGCCCCGCCCGCTTCTCCAGCTCCGCCCGCGTCATGTCCTCGGCCGTGTCCGGCGCCCAGGACGCGACCAGCGCCCGGTGGATGGCCAGATCGTGGGCGCTGAGGTCGGGCGGCAGCTGCAACAGATAGCGTTCGATCGCGGCGAGCGTCATGCCCTGCTGCTGGAGCTCCTCGATCAGCGCGAGCCGCGAGAGATGGTCGGGCCCGTAGTGTCCGACCCGGCGCGGACCGATGACCGGGGGCGGCAACAGGCCCCGGGTGCTGTAGAACCGCACGGTACGCACGGTGACCCCGGCGCGGGCCGCCAGCTCGTCCACCGTGAGCGTCGGCTCGTCGGTCCCCGTCGCCATCTCTGCTCCCCGCAGTCGAATCCCGATATCGGACAGTTCCGCTGTCTCACCACTACTGTGAAAGTCTCCGGCACCATCGCGCCGCCGTCCACCCCGGGCCCGTTGTCAGTGTCGGCCCGTACGGTGAGGTCATGTCGGAGATCACTTACGTACGGGGGGACGCCACCGCACCGCAGGGCAAGGGCGTCAAGCTGATCGTCCACGTCTGCAACGACCTCGGCGGCTGGGGCAAGGGCTTCGTGCTCGCCCTCTCCCGCCGCTGGCCCGAGCCCGAAGCCGCCTACCGCCGCTGGCACCGGGAGCACGCGGGCAACGACTTCGCCCTGGGCGCGGCGCAGTTCGTGCAGGTGGGGCCCTATCTCTGGGTGGCCAACATGGTCGGCCAGCGCGGTATGCGCACCGGCAGCAAAGGGGTGCCCGTGCGGTACGAGGCCATCGACGCGGCGCTCGGAGCGGTGGCGGCCAAGGCGCGCGAGCTGGAGGCCACCGTCCACATGCCCCGGATCGGCTGCGGGCTCGCGGGCGGCACGTGGTCCCGCGTCGAGCCGCTGATCGAGCGACGTCTCATATCCGCCGGCGTGCCGGTGACGGTGTACGACCACGACTGACCCGGCCGCCGGGGACCGGGCCCCGCCATCACGGCTCCGCCGTCCGCGAGGGATCATGGAGGTGAAGGGGACGGGCGGCGTACGGCAGGCCCGCCGGGATCGCGGGAGCACCGGATGAGCAGCGCGAAGGACGTGAAGGGCCCCTGGGCCCGCGGACCGGAGGCGGCGCCGGGCGGGGGTGCCCACCCCGAGCCGCTCTCGGGCCAGGGCTCGGGCCCGGAGCCGCCCGCGCACGGCCGTGGTGCGGACCCCGAGCCGCCTCGGCCCGGCGGCGTGCTCTGGAGCCTGTCCGGCGACATCCGCGCCCTGCTGATGCTGCCCGCCGCCCTCACCCTCCAGGTCGCCCACCCGGCCGTCGGCGCCGGAGTCGACGAGCACTCCGTCTTCCGTACGGACCCCTGGGGTCGCGGCGAACGCTCGCTGCGCTCGCTCCAGCTCTGGGTGTACGGCGGCGCGGAGGCGGCCGAGGAGGGCCGCAGGCTGCGTGTGCTGCACCGCACCATCCAGGGGACCGACACCCGGGGCCGCCGCTACCACGCCCTGACGCCCGCCAACTACGCCTGGGTGCACGCCACCGGCTTCCCCGTCTACCAGCACGCGGCCCGCTATCTGATCCGCCCCATGACCCCGGCCCAGGAGCGTGCCCTGTACGCCGAGTGGCTCCAGGTCGGCCGGATCCTCGGCATCCACGACCGGGACATGCCGCAGACCATCGAGGATTTCTGGCCGTACTGGAACAAAATGCTCGCCGAGGAGATCGAGGCGACGACCGTCGTGCGGGAACTGGTCGACGCCGACCAGCCCGTTCCCCCGCCGGACCGGGGTCCGTGGCCGCTGCGGGCGGTCCTGCGCGCGCTGTGGCCGGTGCTCCTGCCGCCGCTGGCCCGCTTCCGGCGGTTCGTCACCATCGGGCTCATGCCGCCCGACGCCCGCGCGGCCGTCGGCCTGCCGTGGAGCGCTGAGCAGGAGAAGCGGCTGCGCCGGATGTGCGCGGTCCTGCGGGTCGTCGTCCCCGTCCTGCCGGAGCGGCTGCGCTATCTGCCCCGGGCGCGAGCTGCCCGCGCGGCCCACCGTACGGCTGCGCCCAACGGCTGAGCGGGCCCGCGCCGTCGGCGTACGGCCGTGCGCCGACGCCGAGGGGCCGTCGGAGCGGCTGATCTCCCGCCGCTCCGACGGCCCCGGTCACTCGGCTCCCGGGCGTACGACCGTCAGCGGTGCTCGTGACCCGCGTGACCCCGCTCCGGGCGCTCGCCGTGCCCGTGGTCGCCGTGGTCGTGCACGGTGTTCGTCGCCGCGATCTTCTTCCAGGACGCGGGCCGCTCGACCCGTACCGCCGACCGCGCCGACAGGGCCGCCTTGGCGAGACCCGCATCCGTCGCGGCCGGGGCCGTCGGCCGCGACGGCTGGTACAGCCAGGTGTCGAACAGCGCAGCCAGCGGCTTGCCCGAGACCCGCTCGGCGTACCGGACGAAGTCGCCCACGTTGGCGTTGGCGTGCGCGTGCTCGGCCGGCCAGCCCTTCAGCAGCTCGAAGAAGGTGGCGTCGCCGACCTCGTTGCGCAGCGCCTGGAGCGCCAGCGCACCCCGGTCGTAGACGGCGATGCCGAACTGGTTGTCCGGGCCCGGATCGCCCGGCTTCACCTTCCAGAACGGGTCGTCGGCCGGGTGCTGGGCGTACGTGTAGTCCGCCAGCTCCTGCGCGGTGCCCTCGCCCTCCTTCTCCGACCAGAGCCACTGGCTGTAGCGGGCGAAGCCCTCGTTGATCCAGATGTCCTTCCAGCCGTCGACCGACACGCTGTTGCCGTACCACTGGTGCGCGATCTCGTGGACGACGACCGAGACGTTCGCGCCGTTCGCGAACTGCTTCGGGCTGTAGAAGGGCCGGGTCTGGGTCTCCAGGGCGAAGCCGCTCGTCACGTTGGGCACGTATCCGCCGAGCGCGTTGTACGGGTACGGGCCGAACACCTCGGTCAGCCACTCGGCGACCTCGGTGGTCCGCTCGATGCTCGCCCGGGCCGCACCGGCGTTGGCGCCCAGGTCCTTGCTGTAGGCGTTCAGCACCGGCAGGCCGTCGGCGGTCCTGTCGGTCGTGATGTCGAACTTGCCGACGGCGAGCGTCGTCAGATAGGTCGCCTGCGGCTTGTCGGAACGCCAGTTGAAGCGGGTCCAGCCGAGCTTCGAGCTCTGCGACTGGAGCACCCCGTTGCTGATCGCCTGGGTGCCGTCGGGCACCGAGACCGAGATGTCGTACGTGGCCTTGTCCAGCGGGTGGTCGTTGCTCGGGTACCACCACACCGCCGACTCGGGCTCCTGCGCGGCGACACCGCCGTCCGGGGTCCGCGCCCAGGCGGTCCAGCCGTTGATCTTCAGCTCCGAGGGCTTCCCGGCGTACCGGACGACGACGGAGACGGCCCTGCCCTTCGCCAGCTTCTCCGCCGGGGTGACTTCCAGCTCGTGGTCGCCGCTCGTGGCGAAGCGGGCCTTCTTGCCGTTCACCCGCACCTCGGAGACGTCGAGCCCGAAGTCGAGGTTGAAGCGGGACAGCTCCTGCGTGGTGGTGGCGAGGATCGTCGCCGTGCCCTCCAGCAGGTCGGTCGTGGGCTGGTACTTCAGCCGCAGGTCGTAGTGGGAGACGTCGTAGCCACCGTTTCCGCCGGCCGGGTAGTAGGGATCGCCGATACCCGGGGCGCCCACGGTGCCTGGTGCGGCCGCTGCCGGGATCGCCAGCAGAAGGGTGGCCGCCAGTGCGCTGGGGACGATGAATCTGCGGTGCACAACAAGCTCCAATTAGTCGGGACGGATGATCTTCCGACCGGTCGTCACGAGGCTATGCAGCCGACGGGGCGGGACGGGGCGTTCCGGGTGCTTCTGTCACACGATCGCCATTCCGTCGACACGGACGGCAGGGCGCGCGAACCTCCGGATGGCAGTGATCGCCCCCTGTTGCCCAGGAGTTGACCGGGGTAACGTCCGCACATCGCCGACAGACCGACGGGCGTCACAACGCCCGCCCCCACCCGTTCCGGAGGCAGCAGCTGATGACCCGTCGTGTCGCTCGCGCACTCCACCTGCTCAGCCCGCATCCGTGGCTCGCACCGGTCGCAGGACCCGCCCGGCCGGAGTCCGCCGCCCCACGCCGCGCGGCGCGGACGATGCGCCGGACGGCCGTCGCGGCGACGCTCGCCGCACTCGCCCTGCCGTTCGCCATCGCACCCGCCGAGGCCGCGCACCGCCCGCCCCGCACCGGGTTCGAGACGAGCGAGGGGGCCCGCTGGACCGGCGAGGCGGAGGAGCGGGACTTCCTCGCCGCGGTGGACCGGGGGAGCGACCGGGTCTCCGTGGACCGCGTCGGTACGACCGGCCAGGGCCGCGCCCTGCGGCTCGTACGCGTCGGCCAGGAGCGGCCCGGCGCCACGACCGTCCTGCTGATCTGCAGCCAGCACGGGGACGAACCCGCCGGGCGCGAGGCCTGTCTGACCACCATCCGCGACCTGGCGTTCGCCGAGGACCGGGCGACCCGCGCGTTCCTGGCCCGTACGACCCTGCTGGTGCTGCCGACGGCCAACCCCGACGGGCGCGCCGCCGACACCCGCGGCAACGCCGACGGGGTCGACATCAACCGCGACCACATCGCCCTGGAGACCGCCGAGGCGCGGACGGCCGCCGCCGTGGTCCGCGACGAACGGCCGGAGGTGATCTACGACTTGCACGAGTACGGCGCGACCCCGCCGTACTACGACAAGGACCTGTTCACCCTGTGGCCGCGGAACCTGAACGTCCACGACGGGGTCCACGACGCCTCGCGCGCCCTCTCCGAACGCTATGTCCGCCCCGCCGCGACGGCCGACGGCTACAGCAGCGGGCACTACGGCATCTGGACCGACCCGGCCACCGGGGAGCCGGTCAAGCAGGTCGCCGGGGACGGCCAGGAACGCATCCTGCGCAACACCTCCGGACTCAAGCACGCGGTCGGCCTGCTCATCGAGTCCCGGGTCGACGCGCTGAGCGACGCGGAGAAGGCCGATCCGGCGCTCAACCACCGGCGCAGGGTCGACTCCCAGAAGACCGCGCTCGGCGGCCTCTTCGACTTCACCGACGAGCAGCGCGCCCGGCTCCGGACGGCCACCGCCCTCTCCCGCCTGGCCGGTCTCGCCGACCGGGGGCCCGTCTATCTGGGCGGCGCCGACAACGACCCGGCCGAGCCGTCCGAGATCCTGGTCGACCCGCCGTGCGGCTACCGGCTGGACGCCGCCCAGTACACGGCGGTGAAGGACGAGCTGGCCCTGCACGGGGTCCGGGCCCGGCCGGAGCGAGATGGCGCATTCGTGCCCTTGCGACAGTCGGCTCGGAGCCTGATTCCCCTGCTCCTCGATCAGCGAGCGACATATCACCTCACAAACGGTCAAGCTCGAACCGCTTGTTGATCCTTCGAGATCCGGGGCAGGTGTGGTACTGCCTACGGAGAGCGTTTTTCAGACTCGGTGAAAGGTGCCATTTGTGTCCCAGGACGACCAGACAGCGGAGGGGCGGGAGGGGCTGGCGGTCACGGCCGACCTTCCCCCCGAACCGGTCAGTACCAGGACTCCCACCACCGACCGAGTGGTGTTCGGTGTCACGGCGGTCCTCACCCTCGCCTTCGTCGTGTGGGGAGCGACCGCGACCGACTCCCTGGAGAGCGTTTCCAGCAGCCTGCTCAACGGGCTGATCCACAACGGCGGCTGGGCCTTCATGCTCGCCGCCTCCGGCTTCGTCGTCTTCGCGCTGTGGCTGGCCATCAGCCGGTACGGCAAGATCTGCCTCGGCCAGGAGGGTGAGGAGCCGGAGTTCCGGACCGTCTCCTGGGTCGCCATGATGTTCAGCGCCGGTATGGGCATCGGGCTGATGTTCTACGGCGTGAGCGAACCCCTCGCCCACTTCCGTACCCCGCCGCCCGGCACCGACCCCGCGGACGCGGCCGACGCCATGGGAACGGCGATGGCCACGACCCTCTTCCACTGGACGCTGCACCCCTGGGCGATCTACGCGGTGGTCGGCCTCGCCATCGCCTACAGCGCGTACCGGATGCGCAGGCGGCAGACGATCAGCGCGGTCTTCGAGCCGCTGATCGGCAAGCGCCACGCCTACGGCGGCTTCGGCCGTTTCATCGACATCCTGGCCATCTTCGCCACCCTGTTCGGCTCGGCCGCCTCGCTGGGCCTCGGCGCGCTCCAGATCGGCAGCGGCTTCGAGGAACTGAACTGGATGGAGAAGACCGGCACCGGCCTCCTCGTCGCCATCATCGCCGTGCTGACCGTCTGCTTCGTCCTCTCCGCCGTCTCCGGTGTCGAGAAGGGCATCCAGTGGCTGTCCAACACCAACATGGTGCTGGCCCTGGTCCTGGTGGTGTTCGTCTTCATCGCCGGCCCCACGATCATCGTGCTCGACCTGCTGCCCACCTCCCTCGGCGCCTACCTCAGCGACCTCGGACAGCTCGTCGGGCGTACCGAAGCGTCCAGCGGCGAGGGCGTCGCGGACTGGCTCGGCAGCTGGACGGTCTTCTACTGGGCCTGGTGGATCTCCTGGACGCCCTTCGTCGGCATGTTCATCGCCCGCATCAGCCGCGGCCGTACGATCCGTCAGTTCGTCGGCGGAGTCATCCTGGTGCCCAGCACCGTCAGCCTGATCTGGTTCGCCGTCTTCGGCGGCTCGGCCATGAAGCTGGACGAGGCCGGCAAGCTCCAGGGCGCCGACACCCCCGAGGCGCAGCTGTTCGGCGTCCTCCAGGAGTTCCCGATCGCCACGGTCACCTGCATCCTCGTGATGGTCCTGGTCGGTATCTTCTTCGTCTCCGGAGCCGACGCCGCCTCGATCGTCATGGGCACCCTCTCGCAGAAGGGCGTCCTCGAACCCGGCAAGTGGGTCGTCATCTTCTGGGGTGTCGTGACGGGGGCCGTGGCCGCGATCATGCTGCTGATCGGCGAGGGCAAGGAGAACGCCCTCCAAGGCCTCCAGAACCTCACCATCCTGGTGGCCGCGCCCTTCACCATCGTGATGATCGGCATGTGCGTGGCCCTGATGCGGGACCTGCGCAGGGACCCGCAGATCGTCCGCCAGGAGTTCGGCGTGGAAGCGGTCGAGTCCGCGGTGATCGAGGGCCACGCCAAGTACGACGGCGACTTCGAGATCCGGATCGGCCCCGGGACCACGCCGGTCACGGACGAGCGCCACATGCACGAGTCCGGCGGATCGGGCTCGACGGCCACGTCCATCTCCACCGAGAAGCGGCCCTCGGGCCCCGGTCAGTCGGAGGACCGCCCCTCCGACTGACCACCGGCCGCGCTGCGCTGCGTAGCGTGACCGCACAGCTGCCCAGGAGCCCGCGACCGGACGCCGGTCGCGGGCTCCGGCGTGTGCGCGCCGAGCCCGGTCGGGCGGCCGGGGCCGCGCACCGACCGGGGGCCGTGCACCGGCGGACGGGGCCGCGTTCGGCTGCCCCGGGCCCGCGTTCGGCCGTCCCGAGCCCGGGGCAGCCCGGGATCGGGCCCGGGGACGGCCGGGCTCGGGCTCCGGCGGTGTTCGTACGCCGGTGGGCCGGGCTCGCCCAGGACGTGCGGCCTGTGTGGTGACGGGGCGGGCCGGGGCGGCCCGTGCAACGGCGGGCCCCAGGGGCGTGCCCGCGCCCCGTCACCCCACCAATGCCGCCGCCGCGCGTGCGCAGCCCCAGGCCACCGTCACGCCCGCGCCGCCGTGCCCGTAGTTGTGCACCAGGTGGCCGCCGTCCGGCAGGGTCTCCGCCTCGATCCGGACCCCCGCCTCCCGCGCCGGGCGCAGCCCCACCCGGTGCCCGAGCACCGGGGCGCCGGCGATCTCCGGCCGGATGCGCGCGCACCGCGCCACGATCTCCCGCGCCGTGTCCGGGTCGGGCTCCGTGCGCGGGTCGTCCGCCTCCGCCGTACCGCCCAGCACCAGCCGCCCCGGCTGCGGGAAGAAGTACGTCGTCGCGGCCGACGCCGGATCCGCCTCCGTGTACCACTCCTCGATCCCTGGGTTCTCCACCGCGACCAACTGCCCCCGCACCGCACGCACCCCGGCGTCGGGCACCAGCTCACGTGCCCCGAGCCCCGTGCAGTTCACCACCACCTGGCTCACCGCCGCCGCCTCGCCGAACCCCGTCACGGCCCGTCGCTCCACCGCACCGCCCGCCGCCACGAGCCGCCGCTCCAGCCACTCCAGATGGACCGGCATGTCCAGCAGCGGCAGCGTCACCCGCAGTCCCTCGGGCACCTCCACGGCGTCCTTCAGCCCGGCCGCCCACTCGCCCAGCGCCGCGAACCGCTCCCCGCCGTGCAGCCCGGGCACTCGCCGTACGCCGGTCTCCTCCGGGGCACCGGCCAGCTCCTCGTACACCGCCAGCGTCTCCAGCGACCAGTGGCCCACCCGCTCGGCCGGCTCGATCCGGTACGGCCACCACAGGGCCCCCGCCACCGCCGACGTGGTGGCCCCGGCCGGATCGCGCGACCAGACCCGCACCCGCAGCCCGCGCTCCGCCAGCGTCACGGCGGTGGTGAGACCGACGACCCCGCCGCCCACCACGATCACATCCGACACCACAGTCACTCCCATCCCCTCGACCCTCGCTGCCCGGACGCTAACCGAAACCGGAATCCCGGGACCAGGGGAACCGGAATCCCCGAGCCAGGGCGCGAGACGCAGCCCGCGCCGCAAGGCGCAGCGCCCCGCAGGTTCAACAAGTTGAGACAGGCTCGTTGACAGCGGTCGCCCCCGGCAGGATTCTGAGAGCGCTCTCAAGCTCAGGTGATGTGCCCCCCGCGCTCCATCCACGCATCCGCCCGATGAGGAGAACGAGCATGCCCGCTTTACGAAGAAGTCTCGGCGCGCTGACCGCCACTCTGGCCCTCGCCCTGGGTCTCACCACCGGCCTCGGCCAGACGCCGGCCGAGGCGGCGGTACCCGCCACGATCCCGCTGACCATCAAGAACGACTCGGGACGCGCCGACCAGATCTACGTCTACAACCTCGGAACGGAGCTCTCCACCGGCCGCCAGGGCTGGGCGGACGCGAACGGCACCTTCCACCCCTGGCCGGCCGGAGGTAACCCGCCCACCCCGGCCCCGGACGCGTCGATCGCCGGTCCGCGGAACGGGCAGTCGGTGACGATCCGGATGCCGAAGTTCTCCGGCCGCGTCTACTTCTCGTACGGTCAGAAGCTCGTCTTCAAGGTCACCACCGGAGGTCTCGTACAGCCCGCCGTGCAGAACCCGAGCGACCCGAACAGGAACATCCTGTTCAACTGGACCGAGTACACGCTCAACGACGCGGGTCTGTGGATCAACAGCACCCAGGTCGACATGTTCTCCGCCCCCTACTCCGTCGGCGTCAGGGCGCAGGGCGGCGCCGTCAGGAGCACCGGCAAGCTCAAGCCGGGCGGCTACAACGCGGTGTTCAACAACCTCAGGAACCAGTCCGGCGGCTGGTCCGGCCTCATCCAGACCCGGTCCGACGGGACGGTGCTGCGCGCCCTGTCCCCGGGGCACGGCGTCGGGAACGGCAGCCTGCCGTCCGGGACCATGAACGACTACATCAACCGGGTCTGGAGCCGCTACAGCAGCTCCGTCCTGACGGTGACACCGTTCGCGCACGAGCCGAACACCAAGTACTACGGCCGGGTCTCCGGCAACGTCATGAACTTCACCAACGGCTCCGGCGCCGTCGTGACCTCGTTCCAGAAGCCGGACTCGGACAGCGTCTTCGGCTGCTACAAGCACCTGGACGCCCCCAACGACCTGGTGCGCGGCCCCATCTCCCGCACGCTGTGCGCGGGCTTCAACCGCTCCACCCTGCTGAACGGTACGAACCACCCCGACAACAACGCGGCGAACTTCTACAAGGACTCCGTGACCAACCACTACTCCCGCCTCATCCACGCGCAGATGGTCGACGGCAAGGCGTACGGCTTCGCCTTCGACGACGTGGGCGCCCATGAGTCGCTCGTCCACGACGGTAATCCGCAGGGGGCGCTGATCACGCTCGACGGTTTCAGCTGACCGTCCCGCTCCCGGCCCGCTGGGACGTGCTCACCGGGCCGGTGGCCCCCGGGGTGTGCCCTTCTCCGTCCTCACCCGCCCAAGAGACGGTCAAGGTCTGGCCAAGGGTTGTCCGGCGTCAACTCCCTTACTCGTGAGGGGGGTTAACGTCCGCGCGTGAGAATCACCCGAACCCCCCGCACGGCGCCGACCACGCGCCGCACCCTGCTCCGGGCCTCCGCCGCCACCGCGGCGGCGGGCGTGCTCGCCGCGGGCTCCTCGCCCGTGGGCGCCGCCCCGCGCACCCGGTCCGCGACCGCCGCGAGGCCCGCGACCCCGGCCGCTGCGCTGAAGGAACTCGCGGCCGGGAACCGCCGCTGGCGTACGTTCCACCAACGGCATCCCCACGAGACCGCCGGGGTGCGCAGCGCCCTGGTCTCCGGCCAGTCGCCGTACGCGCTGATACTCGGCTGCATCGACTCCCGTGTCCCCCCGGAGCTGGTCTTCGACCAGGGGCTCGGCGACCTGATGACCGTCCGCTCGGCCGGCGAGGTGCTGGACGAGGCGGTCCTCGGCAGCATCGCCTACGGCGTCCTCGAACTCGGCATCCCGCTGGTCGTGGTCCTGGGACACCAGTCGTGCGGCGCGGTCGCCGCCGCGGTCCACGCGGAGGAGACCGGGGAGAGCCTGCCCGCGCACATCCAGTACGTGGCCGACCAGATCAGGCCCGCGATCGTGCACGGGCAGCACGGCGACGCCAAGGTGGACGCCACGGTCAGCGCCCAGGTCCGGCTGGTCCGCTCCCGGCTGGCGCGCGAGGCCGATCTCGCGGCGAAGGTGGCGGCGGGGGAGCTGGCGATCGTGGGGGCGCGGTACGAACTGAGCACCCAGCTGGTCCACCGGGTGGCCTGACGCCGGGGGCCCGGGCTCCCGGGCTCCCGGGCCACCGGACCCCGGGCTCCCGGGCCACCGACCCCGGGCTCCCGGGCCACCGACCCCGGGGCTCCTGGTCTCCGCGCCGACCGACGGGGCTGCCGCGCCGACCGACGGGTCCGGGCCGCCGTGGGCATCGCCCGCCCGCCGTGGGCATCGGCCGACGGGGCATCGCCCGGCCGGGGCATCGGGCACCGGCGACTAGGATCGGCACCCTGATGACTGCCACCCTCGTCGCCAAGGACCTCGCCGCCGGACACGGCGACCGCACGCTCTTCGCCGGGCTCGACCTCGTCGTCGCCCCCGGTGACGTGATCGGTCTCGTCGGAGTCAACGGGGCGGGCAAGTCCTCCCTGCTCCGTCTGCTCGCCGGGCTCGACCGGCCGGAGGAGGGGGAGCTGCGGCTCTCCCCGCCCACCGCCACCGTCGGCCACCTCCCGCAGGAGCCCGAGCGCCGGGACGGCGAGACCGTGGCCGCGTTCCTGGCCCGCCGCACCGGTGTCGCCGACGCCCAGCGCGTCATGGACGAGGCGACGGAGGCCCTGGTCGCGGGAGCCCCGGGCGCGGACGACGCGTACTCCGACGCCCTGGAGCGCTGGCTCGCCCTCGGCGGCGCGGACCTGGAGGAGCGGGCCGAGCAGGTCGCCGCGGAGCTGGGCCTGACCGTGGGCCTCGACCGGCCCATGACCGCGCTCTCCGGCGGCCAGGCGGCCCGCGCCGGACTCGCGTCGCTTCTCCTCTCCCGCTACGACGTCTTCCTGCTCGACGAGCCCACCAACGACCTCGACCTGGACGGGCTGGAGCGCCTGGAGCGCTTCGTCGCCGGCCTGCGCGCGGGCACCGTCGTCATCAGCCACGACCGTGAGTTCCTGATGCGCACGGTCACGAAGGTGCTGGAGCTGGACCTCGCCCAGCAGCAGATCAACCTGTACGGCGGTGGCTACGCCGCCTACCTGGAGGAGCGCGAGACCGCCCGCCGGCACGCCCGCGAGGGCTATGAGGAGTACGCCGACAAGAAGGCATCCCTCGAAGCGCGCGGCCACATGCAGCGCTCCTGGATGGACAAGGGCGTCAAGAACGCCCGCCGCAAGGCCACCGACGGCGACAAGCTCGGCCGCAACGCCCGCAGCGAGGCCAGCGAGAAGCAGGCCGCGAAGGCCCGCCAGACCCAGCGCATGATCGAACGCCTCGACGTGGTCGAGGAGCCCCGCAAGGAGTGGGAGCTGCGGATGGAGATCGCCTCCGCCCCGCGCTCCGGATCGGTCGTCGCCACCCTGCGCGAAGCCCGCGTCGTGCGCGGCGGCTTCACCTTCGGCCCCGCCTCGCTCCAGATCGACTGGGCGGACCGGGTCGCCATCACCGGGGCCAACGGCGCGGGCAAGTCCACTTTGCTGGCCGCCCTGTTGGAGCGGCTGCCGCTGGACTCCGGCAACGCCGCGCTCGGTTCGGGGGTCGTGGTCGGTGAGGTCGACCAGGCCCGCAGACTGTTCCTCGGGGCGCAGTCGCTGCTGGACGCGTTCTGCGCGGCCGTGCCCGACACGGAACCGGCCGAAGTCCGCACCTTGCTCGCCAAGTTCGGCCTGCGCGCCGACCATGTGACGCGCCCGGCCACCAGCCTCTCCCCCGGGGAGCGCACCCGCGCGGCCCTCGCCCTGCTCCAGGGCCGGGGTGTGAACCTCCTGGTGCTCGACGAGCCGACGAACCACCTGGACCTGCCCGCCATCGAGCAGTTGGAGGCGGCCTTGGAGACGTACACGGGCACCCTGCTGCTGGTCACGCACGACCGCAGGATGCTGGAGGCGGTCCGCACCACGCGCCGCGTCGAAGTGGCGGACGGCCAGATCAAGGAAGTCTGAACGGGATCGGGGAGCTGATGCCAGGCTTGCCGGTATGTCCCGTCGCGCAGTGAGTTTCGGAGCAATAGCGGAAGCGTACGAGCGGTTTCGGCCCGGATATCCGCAGGTGCTCCTCGACCGGGTGATGGCCTTCGCGGGTCACCCGGTCGACACCGCTCTGGAGATCGGCGCGGGAACGGGCAAGGCGACGCGTCTGTTCGCCCAGCAGGTGGCCTCGGTCACCGCCACGGACCCCGACGCGGTCATGCTCGCCGAGCTGCGCACGCACGTGCCGCCGGGCGTCCGCACGGAGCAGGCCGCGTTCGAGGAGCTGCGGCCGGACGAGACGTACGGGCTCGTCTACGCGGCGGCCTCGCTGCACTGGACCCAGCCGGAGGGCAGGTGGTCACGCATGGCCGAACTGGTGCGGCCCGAGGGCGTCTTCGCCTCGTTCGGCGGGCCTCTGCGACCGGCCGACCCGGCTGTCGGGGAAGCCGTACGCACGGTGCGGGCGCCGTTCCTCGACAGCGACGGGATCCCGTCCCCCGACGGAACGCCCCCGGAACACGCCATGCAGTGGCCGGGGACCGAACTCCAGCAGGCCCCGTGGTTCACCGACGTGCGGCAGTCGGTCATCGAACGGCGCTATGCGCTGAGCGCGAGCGACTACCTCGGCCACCTCTCCACGATCTCGGCCTATCTCGTGCTGGCCCCCGCGCAACGCGAAGAGCTGTTCAGGCGGATCGGGCGGGTGCTGCCCGAGGTGGTCGAGATGGAAGCCGACATCACGCTCCACCTCGCGCGCCGGCGCCACGAGCCGTAGGGCGCCGGCGACCGTCCGCCTCGCCGCGCACCGCCAGCTGCCCGCGCCGCCGGTAGGCAGCATCCACGGTGTCGCGGCGGCCCTTGCCGAGCGCAAGAACCGCCGCGAGGACGGGCACCGCGTCACCACGCCCACGACCGGACCATCACCGACCGCGGCCCGTCCCGGCGCCGACAGCCCTGCCGATGGTCCCCGTGGGCGGAGGTCATCGGGCTCAGCGCCCCCGGCCGCCGCCCTGCTTCGGGTCCGCCAGCCCGGCCCGCCGCAGCGCGTCCGCCATCGCGCTGTTGGCCGGAGCCGGAGCGCCCTGGCCGCCCTGCCGCGATCCGCCGCCGCGCCGGTTCCGGCCACCGCCGCCCTGACGGCCCTGGCCGCCACCGGACGACTGACCCTGGCCCTGACGCTGCTTGGGGGGACGGCCGCCCCGCTCGCCGCGGCCCTGCTGACCACCGCCGGAGCCGCCGCCCGCGCCGGGCTCGTCGTCGAGGCGCAGCGTCAGCGAGATCCGCTTGCGCGGCACGTCGACGTCCATGACCTTGACCTTCACGATGTCCCCGGGCTTCACCACGTCGCGCGGGTCCTTCACGAACGTCTTCGACAGCGCCGACACATGCACCAGCCCGTCCTGGTGGACGCCGATGTCCACGAACGCGCCGAACGCCGCGACGTTCGTCACGACACCCTCCAGCACCATGCCGGGCTCCAGGTCGCCGAGCTTCTCGACGCCTTCCTTGAAAGTCGCCGTACGGAACGCGGGCCGGGGGTCGCGCCCCGGCTTCTCCAGCTCCTTCAGGATGTCCGTCACGGTCGGCAGACCGAACATGTCGTCCACGAAGTCCGCCGCGCGCAGGGCACGCAGGGCGTCCGTGTTACCGATCAGCGAGGCGACCTCGCCACCCGCCGTTTCCCCCATCCGTCGCACCACGGGGTACGCCTCCGGGTGCACACTGGAGCCGTCCAGCGGGTCGTCGCCACCGCGGATGCGCAGGAAGCCCGCGCACTGCTCGTACGCCTTCGGGCCGAGGCGCGCCACGTCCTTGAGCGCCTTGCGGGAGCGGAAGGGGCCGTTGGCGTCGCGGTGCGTCACGATGTTCTCGGCGAGCCCCGAGCTGATCCCCGAGACCCGCGAAAGCAGCGGTGCGGAGGCGGTGTTGACGTCCACGCCGACGCCGTTGACACAGTCCTCGACGACCGCGTCCAGCGAGCGCGAGAGCTTCACCTCCGACAGGTCGTGCTGGTACTGCCCGACGCCGATCGACTTCGGGTCGATCTTCACCAGCTCGGCCAGCGGGTCCTGGAGCCGCCGCGCGATGGACACCGCTCCGCGCAACGACACGTCCATGTCGGGCAGTTCCTGCGAGGCGAACGCGGAGGCGGAGTACACCGAGGCGCCCGCCTCCGACACCATCACCTTGGTGAGCTTCAACTCCGGGTGCTTGTCGATCAGTTCGCCGGCGAGCTTGTCCGTCTCGCGGGACGCCGTGCCGTTGCCGATCGCGATCAGGTCGACCGCGTGCTCCTTCGCGAGGTGCGCGAGCTTCGCCAGCGCCTGGTCCCACTTGTTGGCGGGCACGTGCGGGTGGATCACATCGGTGGCCACCACCTTGCCGGTGGCGTCGACGACCGCGACCTTCACCCCCGTACGGAATCCGGGGTCCAGGCCCAGCGTGGCCCGCGTCCCGGCCGGGGCGGCGAGCAGCAGATCACGCAGGTTCGAGGCGAAGACCCGGACCGCCTCGTCCTCCGCCGCCGTACGCAGCCGAAGCCGCAGGTCGATGCCCAGGTGCACCTGGATCCGGGTCCGCCAGGCCCAACGCACCGTGTCGCCCAGCCACTTGTCGCCCGGGCGGCCCCGGTCGGCGATCTCGAAGCGGCGGGCGATCATGTTCTCGTACGCGGACGGGCCCGGCCGCTCGGCGGCCTCCGGCTCCTCCGGCTCCAGGACCAGGTCGAGCACGTTCTCCTTCTCGCCGCGCAGCATCGCCAGCACCCGGTGCGAGGGCAGCGCGGTGAAGGGCTCCGCGAAGTCGAAGTAGTCGGCGAACTTCGCACCCCCCTCCTCCTGGCCGTCGCGCACCTTCGCCGCCAGCCGGCCGCGCGTCCACATGCGCTCACGCAGCTCGCCGGTCAGGTCGGCGTCCTCGGAGAACCGCTCGGTGAGGATCGCCCGGGCACCCTCCAGAGCGGCAGCCGCGTCCGCCACCCCCTTGTCGCCGTCCACGAACGCGGCGGCAGCGGCGAGCGGATCGACCGACGGGTCCCCGAGCAGGCCGTCCGCCAGCGGTTCGAGCCCCGCCTCCCGGGCGATCTGCGCCTTGGTGCGCCGCTTGGGCTTGAACGGCAGGTAGATGTCCTCCAGGCGCGCCTTGGTCTCGGCCGCCCGGATGCTCGCCTCCAACGCCGCGTCGAGCTTGCCCTGTTCGCGTACGGAATCGAGGATCGCCGTACGCCGCTCCTCCAGCTCCCGCAGATAGCGCAGCCGTTCCTCCAGCGTGCGCAGTTGCGCATCGTCGAGGGATTCGGTCGCCTCCTTGCGGTAGCGCGCGATGAACGGCACGGTCGATCCGCCGTCGAGCAGCTCGACCGCCGCCCTGACCTGTCGCTCCCGTACGCCGAGCTCCTCGGCGATCCTGCCTTCGATGGACGTCGTCACGGTTTTCCCGACTCGCCTTCTCGTACTGGCTGTGCTGGCCGTGCTCGGGTCGTGATGAGCACGTTGTTGCTTGCCGGGGGCATCCCCCGGCCTGCATTGTGCCGCGTGGCCGGGGGCCGTGTCGCGTGACCTCGGGCAACACGCCCGGGAGCCCCGACGCGGTGCGCGGGGTCCCGGGCGGTGCCGGGGCCGGCCCGGGTCAGCCCCGGCCGGTCGCCGAGGCCGGGAACGCGCCCGCAGCCGCGGCCGTGAAGAGGAGGTTGCGAGCGAGTTCGGTGAGCCGCTCCACGTCTTCCGCGCCCAGGTGCTCGTACGGGGCGGTGTCCATCCGGTCCGTCGCCTCCTCGACCTCGGCGCGCAGCGCGGTGCCGGCCTCGGTCAGTGCCAGTTCCTCGCCCGCTTCCAGCAGTCCGCGCTCCCGCAGCCGCTGGGACGCCGCCTCCCAGTCGGTGCGCCGCCAGCCCCGGGAGGACAGGATCCAGCGGATCGCCATGCCCTTGCCGGTGGCCGTGTGGCTGACGAGCGACTCCAGCGGGTCGAGGCCGGCCGCGAGGAGGGCGGCGAGATGGGCGTCGCCCCGGTGCTCACGGAGCAGGGTCGCGGCGTGCCAGAACGCCAGGTGCGGCTCCTCGGGCACCGGCAGATCCGCGTGCGCGGCGTACAGCGGGCGGGCGTGCGGGGTGCAGGCCTCGGTTGCGCGCAGCGCGAGGCGGGCCGCCTCCGCCATTTCGTCGGAGGCGATGATCTCCTCGCCGAGCAGCCGCCGCAGCGTCGAGTCCGCCGCACGCAGCCGGGCTTCGAGGACCACCTCGGGGGAGGCGGTCTCCCAGACGGCCGGCACATGGCGGGCCACCAGCACGGGGTTGAAGTTGTAGAAGGTGGCGCTGACGGTCCCCGCGCCCACGGCGCCGAACGCGGCGGCACGGGTCGCGAAGTAGGCGGCGGAGGGATCCTCGATGCCGATCTTCGCCATCTCCGCACCCAGGTCGGGGGAGAAGAAGAGGCAGGAGTGCAGCGGGTTGACGGCGTTGTGGCAGCGGCGCTCCGCGCGGGCCGGGAGAGTACTCATACCTGCACGTTACCGACTGGTCGGTACGCCGTGAACCCCGGGGCACCACGGAACACGGCAGCCCGCGTCATGGCAGAAAAGGTGGGTTCCTCGTCATTGCGGCCATCGCCGACTGCCGCCCAGGATGACAGGCGTGACCCAGCGAACCGTGCTCGCCGTCCTCTTCGACGGTGTCCAGAGCCTCGACGTGACCGGTCCGATGGAGGTCTTCGCCGGAGCCTCCCGAGCGCCGGGCGTCGCCTACGATCTGCGCACCGCCTCGCTCGACGGCGGCCCCGTCCGCACGAGCGGGGGACTGACCCTGGTCCCCGACAGCAGCCTGGCCGAGGCACCCGTACCGCACACGCTGCTGGTCCCCGGCGGCTCCGGCACCCGGGACTCCCGGCCGGAGCTGACCGCCTGGCTGCGGGCCCGCGCCGGGCAGGCGGAGCGGCTGGTCTCCGTGTGCACCGGGGCTCTGCTGCTGGCCCGTGCGGGCCTCCTGGACGGCCACCGCGTGACGACCCACTGGAACTACTGCGAACAGCTCGCGCGCGACCATCCGGCCGTCCATGTCGACCCCGACCCGATCTTCGTACGGGACGGACACCTGGCCACCTCGGCGGGCGTCACCGCCGGTATCGACCTGGCGCTCGCGCTGGTGGAGGAGGACCACGGCCGGGACCTCGCGCTGACCATCGCCCGCCACCTCGTCGTCTTCCTGCGCCGTCCGGGCAGTCAGGCCCAGTTCAGCGCCCAGCTCAGCGCGCAGACGGCGCAGCGCGAACCGCTGCGTGCGGTCCAGCACTGGATCACCCAGCACCCGGACGCGGACCTCGCGGTCGACGCCCTCGCGGCCCGAGCCCGCCTCTCGCCCCGGCACTTCGCCCGCGCGTTCCAGGAGGAGACCGGGACGACACCGGGGCGGTACGTGGACCGCGTACGCCTGGAGCACGCGCGCAGGCTCCTGGAGGACACCTCCGACTCGGTCGAGCGGATCGCCGGTGCCAGCGGCTACGGGACACCGGAAGCCATGCGCCGCGCCTTCGTGAAGGCCCTCGCCACGGCACCCGGGGGAGTACCGCCGCCGCTTCCGTACACCGATGCCCGGTACCACCACTGTCTGACCCGACCCGTCCACCGAAAGGCAGCAACCGTGCAGATCGCCATCGTGCTCTTCGACCGCTTCACCGCCCTGGACGCGGTGGGCCCCTACGAGATCCTCAGCCGGGCGCCCGGGGCCGAGACCGTCTTCGTCGCCGAGCGGACCGGACCCGTCCGCAACGACAGCGGGAGCCTCGGGCTCGTCGCGGAGAAGACCCTCGCCGAGGTGACCTCGCCCGACCTGGTGATCGTGCCGGGCGGCCCCGGCCAGAGCGACCAGATGGAGAACGAGGCCCTGCTCGGCTGGCTGCGCGCGGTCGACGCCACCACCACCTGGACCACCTCGGTCTGCACCGGCTCGCTCCTGCTGGCGGCGGCCGGCCTCCTGGAGGGGCGGCGGGCCACCTCCCACTGGCTGGCGCTGGAGCTGCTGAAGGAGTTCGGCGCCGAGCCCACGGGGGAGCGTGTCGTCCTCGACGGCAAGTACGTCACCGCCGCCGGGGTCTCCTCCGGCATCGACATGGGGCTGACCCTGCTCGGCCGGATCGCGGGCGACGACACGGCGCGCTCGGTCCAGCTGCTCACGGAGTACGACCCGCAGCCGCCCTACGACTGCGGCTCGCCGGAGAAGGCCCCCGCGGCGCTCGTCGAGGAGTGGCGGACCAGGAGCCGCCACACCCCCAGGTAAGGGCCTCAGCGGGCGGGCGCCGTGGTGTAGGTGAAGCGGGGTGCGCGCCGCTCCAGGAAGGCGGCGACGCCCTCCGCCGTGTCCGTACTGCCGCGCGCCTCGGCGGCCCAGTGGGCGTCCCGGTCCGTCCGGCCCGCGGCGAACTCCTTCGCCGATGCCTGGGTCAGCTGCGACCGGGACGCCAGCACCCGTACGTACTCCTCCACCCGCTCGTCCAGGCCGCCGGGCGGCAGCACCTCGTCGACCAGGCTCGTGCGCAGTGCCCGTTCCGTGTCGATCAGCTCGCCGGAGAACAGCAGGTGCTTCGCCGTCCCCGGGCCGACGAGGGCGACAAGACGCCGGGTCGAGGACGCCGGGTAGACGATGCCGAGCTTGGCCGGGGTGACTCCGAAGGAGGCCCCCTCCTCCGCGAACCGCAGATCGCAGGCGGCCGCGAGCTGACCGCCGCCGCCCACGCAGTAGCCGCGTACCGCCGCCAGCGTCGGCCGGGGGAACGCGGCGAGCGCCTCCTCGGCCTCCACCGCCAGGCCCTGGGCGGTGCCCGCGCTCTCCCGCAGCGTGGAGATGTCGGCCCCGGCACAGAAGGTGTCCCCGGCCCCGGTCAGCACCAGCGCCCGGACCTCCGGATCGGCGGCCAGTCGCTCCAGCAGCTCCGGCAGGCTCCGCCACATCGCGGTGGTCATCGCGTTCCGCTTGGCGGGGTTGGTGATCACGACGGTGGCGACGCCGCGCTCGACGGACGTGATCAGCCGGGGTTCCGTACGGTCCATGCGCCGGATGCTATCCCCACGGTTCGAACCTATGATCAAGAAGGGGTCGCCAGGCAGGCACGCACCGTGAGGAGCTGTCGATGAACGGACCCACCACCGAGGGCAGGAAGCTCAGCCGCAGTTTCGGCTGGCTGGTGCTGCTCGGCACGCTGCTGGTGATCGCGGGCATCATCGGGCTCATCTACACCGGCGTGGCCACCCTCACCTCGATGCTGCTCTTCGGCTGGCTGCTGCTCGTCGGCGGTCTGGTCGGGCTGCTGCACGCGATCGAGTCGCGGGGCACGAGCTACTTCTGGCTGGGAGTGGTGGTCGCGGCCCTCAACATCGCCGCGGGCGTCGTCGTCATCAAGCACCCCGAGGGCACGGCCGAGGCGCTGACCATGTTCGCCGCCCTGCTCTTCCTGACCGGCGGGGTGTTCCGCCTCGTCGGCAGCGTCGTGGTACGCGGCCCGCAGATGGGGTGGACGCTGCTGCAAGGGGCCTTCGGCCTGCTGCTGGGACTGCTGGTGCTGTTCGACTGGCCGCACAGCAGCCTGTACGTGCTCGGCTGCTTCTTCTCGCTGGCCCTGCTGTTCGACGGACTCGGCCTGATCGCCATCGGCATCGGCGGCCGCCGTATCGTCAGCATGGTCTCGGAGCGGCTCGATGAAACGGTCCCGACCGCGGACGAGCCGATCACGACGGCAGAAGACGAGCAGAAGTAATCACCTGGCCGTCAGAGACCTACAGGTTTGGTCATATAGCGCCGATACCTGGCTACTTCCGGTCAGTGGCACGGTCCGGACCAAGCCATTCCCGCACTCTTTACTCGACGGTCAGTGCAGTGCGAGTGAGAGCTGGTGCCGGACGATGGAGAGCCTCGGGAGTGCCCCTGCCGACCCCGTGTCGTACGAGGGGGTGTGGCGCTTCACCGCCCCCGCCGTGGAGGCGTCCGTGCCCAGCGCCCGGCACGCCGTACGCGATCTGCTCGGCCGGCAGGGCGTGCCGATCGAGGACGACATCCTCCAGGGGCTTCTGCTGATCGTCTCGGAGCTGGTCACCAACGCCGTCAAGCACGCGGCGCTGCTCTCGCCCGAGCTGGCCGTCGAGGTGGCCATCGGCGCCGACTGGGTCAGAGTCTCGGTCGAGGACAACCACCCCTACCGCCCGACCGCCCTGGAGACGGACTACGCGCAGACCGGCGGCCGGGGCCTGCTGCTGGTCAAGGTGGTCACCGCGGAGGCGGGCGGTACCTGCGACGTCGAGCACACCGCGAGCGGCGGGAAGATCATCTGGGCGGCGCTGCCGTTGAAGACGCAGCTCTGACCGCCCCGTACACGACCGTCCGGCCGCCCCCGTACGCGACCGGGCGAAGGATCACCAGCCCGCGGAGGGCCCCGTCAGCTCACGGATCGCCGGCCGCGCCGCGTCCAGCACCGTCATGAACCACGCCGAGAACGGCCCGTCGGCGTGCCGCTTCTCCAGCTCGGCCGCCGTCACGAAAGCGGTCTCACCGACCTCCTCGGGGTCCGGCTTCAGCGCCGCCTGCGCCATTCCCACGAACAGGTGGTTGAACTCCTGCTCGACCAGGCCCGACGCCGGGTCCGGGTGGTTGTAGCGCACGGTGCCCGCCTCGGCCAGCAGTGACGGCGAGATGCCCAGCTCCTCGTACGTACGCCGGGCGGCGGCCGCGAACGGGGACTCACCCGGGTAGGGGTGTCCGCAGCAGGTGTTCGACCAGACGCCGGGGGAGTGGTACTTGCCGAGCGCCCGGCGCTGCAGCAGCAGCCGCCCCTGCTCGTCGAAGAGGAACACGGAGAACGCGCGGTGCAGCTGCCCGGGGGCCTGATGGGCCGCCAGCTTCTCCGCGGTGCCGATGGTGGTGCCGTTCTCGTCGACCAGTTCGAGCATGATCGGTTCGGCGGTGCCGTTCGACGAGCTGTGCGTCGCGGTGGCTGGTGTGGTCGGCATACCCATCCTTCGCTTTGGTCCCCGGCCTCGTGCGCCGGGCCCCTGGAGTCCGGTCAAGTCTGCCGTACAAAAGCCGCTTGTCCGCACTCCGGGGCCGGGCATGTCCGGCCCGCCACGCCCGGCGAGGGCGACGGGACGGACGGGCCGTCAGACGCCGAAGGCCGCGGGATAACGGATCAGGCCCGCCGGAACAGGAACCGAATCGTCCAGCACCAGGGCCATCATCGCCTCGTCCGGCACCTCGAAACCTGGCCGGATCCCGTAGCGCGAGGCCGGACCGAAACCGAAGCGCGGGTAGTACTCGGGATGTCCGAGCACCAGCACCAGGGCCTCACCTCGCACCCGGGCGGTGTCCAGCACCGCCCGCACCACGGCCAGCCCCGCACCCTGCCGCTGGTAGGCGGGGACCGTGGCCACCGGGGCCAGGGCGAGCGCCGGGGCGTCGTCGACCCGGCAGCGGGTCAGCAGCGCGTACGCCGCGAGGGACCCGTCCGGGGCCTCGGCGACGTAACCCAGCTCCGGCAGCCACGCCTCGGGGTCGGCCCGCAGAGCGTCCACGAGGTCCGCCTCGTCCCGGGTGGGGAACGCTGCCGCGTTGACGCCGTGCACGGCCGCACGGTCCGCCGGGGTCTCCGGACGGGTGGTCCACCTGGGGTCGGTGTGGTCGGTCAACGTGAAAACCCTTGTGTGAGAGGGCTCCGAGCCCGATCCGGGGGAGAAGCGGACCTGGCCCGGAGGCCCGGGAGGTGGGGAAGGAGCCGGCGGGTGCGGCACCCCCGCCCCTCGCTCAGTGGCAGAGACGGGCCTCGTGCTCCGCATGACCGCTCGGCTCCAGCTGGAAGGTGCAGTGTTCCACGTCGAAGTGGTCTCCCAGGCAGCCCTGCAGCTCGTGCAGCACCTTCTCGTGCCCTATCGAGTCGAGCATTTCCTGGCGCACCACCACATGGGCGGAGAGCACCGGCATCCCCGAGGTGATCGTCCAGGCGTGCAGGTCATGGACGTCCAGCACCCCGGGCAGGGCGGTGATGTGGGCCCGTACCTCCGCCATGTCCACCCCCTTGGGCGCGGCCTCCAGCAGCACGTTCAGGGTCTCCCGCAGCAGCTTCACCGTCCGGGGGACGATCATCAGGCCGATCACCAGCGAGGCGATCGGGTCGGCGGCCTGCCAGCCGGTCGCCATGATGATCCCGGCCGAGACGATCACGGCGATCGAGCCCAGGGTGTCGGCCATCACCTCCAGGTAGGCGCCCCGCACGTTCAGGCTCTCCTTCTGCCCGCGCATCAGCAGCGAGAGAGAGACGACGTTGGCCACCAGGCCGACCGCGGCGAACGCGATGGCGAGCCCGCCCTTCGTGTCGGCGGGGGTGATGAACCGCTCCACCGCCTCGTAGATCAGATAGGCACCCACGCCGAGCAGCAGCAGACAGTTGGCGAGCGCGGCCAGGATCTCCGCGCGGGCGAAGCCGAAGGTGCGGTTCGGGACGGCAGGGCGGTTGGCGAAGTGGATGGCGAGCAGTGCCATCCCGAGCCCCAGGGCATCGGTGGCCATATGGGCGGCGTCGGCGATCAGCGCGAGCGAGTCGGAGAGCACCCCGCCGACGATCTCCATGACCATCACGCTCAGGGTGATCCCCAGGGCGATCCGGAGCCTTCCCCGGTACGCGGCGGCCGCCGTTCCCGTCGGGGGCGGCCCGCCGTGCGTATGCCCGTGATCGTGGCCAGCCCCCATGCGAAACGCCTCCAGGTCCGTAGGACGTGCCGGAGCGAAACCGCCCCCGGTCAGGCCCAGTGAACTACGGGTGGGGGGTATCGGGCAACACGGGACTGAACACCGTTGTCATGTGCCCTGACCTGCGGAAACGTTCCGCAGGTCAGAGCGTTGACACGATCAAGGACGCCACCTGGAACCGATCACGGACGGGCCTCGGGGTGGTTCAGGCACCAGCCCTCCCAGGCCGACTCGACCATCTCGCGCACACCCCGCCGGGCCGTCCAGCCCAGCTCCGCGGTGATCCGCGCGGCCGACGCCACCGCCTTCGGCGCGTCCCCGGCCCGGCGCGGCTCGACCACCGGCTTCAGATCGCTCCCCGTCACCTCGCCGATCACGTCCGCGAGCTCCCGTACGGAGACACCCTCGCCCCGGCCGACGTTCAGCGTCAGATCGCCCGCGCCCGTCTCGTCCAGCCGGCGCGCGACCGCGAGGTGCGCCTCGGCCAGATCGGCGACGTGGATGTAGTCGCGGATGCAGGTGCCGTCCGGTGTCGCGTAGTCGTCGCCGAAGATCCGGGGGGCCTCGCCCTGCGTCAGCCGCTCGAACATCATCGGCACGATGTTGAAGACCCCGGTGTCCGCGAGTTCCGGCGCGGCCGCGCCGGCCACGTTGAAGTACCGCAGGCAGGCCGTCGAAAGGCCGTGCGCCTTGCCGGTGGCCCGCACCAGCCACTCACCGGTGAGCTTCGTCTCGCCGTACGGGTTGATGGGGAGGCAGGGCGTCTCCTCCGTGATGAGGTCCACGTCCGGTACGCCGTACACGGCCGCCGAGGACGAGAAGAGGAAGCGCCGCACCCCCGCCGCGACCACGGCCTCCAGCAGGACGGTCAGTCCCGCGACGTTCTCCCGGTAGTACAGCAGCGGCTTCTCCACGGACTCGCCGACCTGCTTCTTCGCCGCGAGATGCACCACGCCGCTCACCGCGTGACCGGCCAGCACCCGGTCCAGCAGGACCCGGTCGGAGGCGGAGCCCTCCACCAGCGTGACAGCGTCCGGTAGCCGCTCGGCGATGCCGCTGGAGCGGTCGTCGAGCACCACGACCCGCTCGCCCGCCGCGACCATGGCACGCGCCACGTGTGCCCCGATGTAACCTGCCCCGCCTGTGATCAGCCATGTCATGACCGCCAGCCTAAGCGCAGCGTTCCCGCCGCCCGCCCCACGGGTTTGTGGGCCGGGCCCCCGATCGATGATGATGATCGCGAACGGCGCCCGACTTCCCAGGTCCACCCGAACGGCGCACAAACGGGTGGTGAACTCGGTCTTCCGTTCATCCGATAGCCTCAGCCGACACGCCGCCGGCCCGCCATGTGGCCGTGCCGCCGTGTGTCGTCCACGTCAGTGCCAAGGAGTGAGTTCGTCTGTCGACCGCCATCCTCACCGGTACGCCGGTACCCGGGTCGTCGCTCGTGGACGATCTGCGGTCCCTGGGCTTCGACGTGCAGACCGCCGCCGACGCCGATGACGCCGCGACCCTCCTCGCCGCCGTCCCGGCCGGCCGCCGGGTCGCCCTCGTCGATCCGCGTTTCGTCGGCCACGTCCACGCGCTGCGGCTCGGGCTGACCGACCCCCGCTTCGCCGCCGCCACCGTGCCCGGTGCGCTCACCGCCCAGCCCGAGGCGCGCGGCGCCCTGCTGCGCGCACTCCGGCGCACCACGGCCGCCGTCGGCGCGGGCGCCCCCGTCGTCGCCCCGGACACCGACCCGGCGCCCGATGACCGCACCGTCCCCGGCCGGATCGCCGTGGCGCTGGAGGCCGAGGGCACCGCCGTCAAGCGCCCCGAGCTGGGATCGCTCACCGCCACCGTCCCCACCGACGCCGGAGCGCGGGCGACCGCCGAGAGCGCCCGCGACGAGGTCGACGACGAGGCGGTCCGGCTGCGCAGCGCGGTGAAGGCCCACGACGGCTTCTTCACCACCTTCGCCATCAGCCCGTACTCCCGCTACATCGCCCGCTGGTGCGCCCGCCGGGGTCTCACCCCGAACCAGGTCACCACCGCGTCCCTGATCACCGCGCTCGTCGCGGCGGGCGCGGCGGCCACCGGAACCCGCGGCGGCTACGTCGCCGCCGGGATCCTGCTGCTGGTCTCCTTCGTGCTGGACTGCACCGACGGCCAGCTCGCCCGCTACTCGCTGCAGTACTCCACGATGGGCGCCTGGCTGGACGCCACCTTCGACCGGGCCAAGGAGTACGCGTACTACGCGGGGCTCGCCATCGGCGCCGTCCGCGGCGGTGATGACGTCTGGGTGCTGGCGCTCGGCGCGATGGTTCTCCAGGCCTGCCGCCATGTCGTGGACTTCTCGTTCAACGAGGCCAACCACGACGCGGTCGCCAACACCAGCCCCACCGCCGCCCTCTCGGACAAGCTCGACAGCGTCGGCTGGACGGTCTGGGCGCGCCGGATGATCGTGCTGCCGATCGGCGAGCGCTGGGCCATGATCGCGGTCCTGACCGCGCTCACCACCCCCCGTATCGTCTTCTACGCGCTGCTCATCGGCTGCGCGCTGGCCGCCTGCTACACCACCGCGGGCCGTCTGCTGCGCTCGCTGACCCGCCGGGCCAGCCGCACCGACCGCGCCGCCCAGGCCCTCGCGGACCTCGCCGACTCCGGGCCCCTCGCCCAGGGCGTGGCGGCGGTCGCCCCCGGACTCCGGGGCGCGTTCACGGCACCTGCCGTCGCCCTGCTCGGCACGCTCGTCATGATCGGCGGGGCCCTCTTCCTCCCCTACGGCAGCTGGCTCACCGTCGCCGCCGCCGCGGTGTACGTGGTCCTCTCCGGCCTCGCCGTCGCCCGCCCGCTCAAGGGCGCGCTCGACTGGCTGGTGCCGCCGTTCTTCCGGGCGGCGGAGTACGTCACGATCCTCGTGCTGGCGGCCCGCAGCGACGCCGCGCACGCCGTTCCGGCGGCCTTCGGGCTGGTCTCGGCCGTCGCCTACCATCACTACGACACGGTGTACCGCATCCGCGGAGGCACCGGCGCGCCGCCCCAGTGGCTGGTGCGGACGATCGGTGGACACGAGGGCCGCACCGCGCTGGTGGCCGTCCTCGCCGCCGTACTCACCCACGCCGCAGGTTTCACCACGGCCCTGACCGCGCTCGCGGTCGCCGTGGCTCTGGTGGTGCTCGTGGAGTCCATCCGCTTCTGGGTGTCCTCCTCGGCTCCCGCCGTACACGACGAAGGAGAACTCGCATGATCGGCCTCGTACTGGCAGCCGGTGCAGGACGACGTCTGCGCCCCTACACGGACACGCTCCCCAAGGCGCTCGTCCCTGTCGACGGCGACAAGACGGTCCTCGACCTCACGCTGGCCAACTTCGCCGAGGTCGGACTCACCGAGGTCGCGATCGTCGTCGGCTACCGCAAGGAGGCCGTCTACGCCCGCAAGGCCGAGCTGGAGGCCACCTACGGCCTCAGCCTCACGCTGATCGACAACGACAAGGCCGAGGAGTGGAACAACGCCTACTCCCTGTGGTGCGCCCGTGACGTCATCAAGCGCGGCGTGATCCTCGCCAACGGTGACACCGTGCACCCGGTCTCCGTCGAGAAGACCCTCCTGGACGCCCGCGGCAAGGGCCAGAAGATCATCCTCGCCCTGGACACCGAGAAGGTGCTTGCCGACGAGGAGATGAAGGTCATCACCGAGGACGGCAAGGGCGTCCAGCGCATCACCAAGCTGATGGACCCGGCCACCGCCACCGGTGAGTACATCGGCGTCACCCTCATCGAGGCCGAGGCCGCCGAGGAGCTGGCGGACGCGCTGAAGACCACCTTCGAGCGCGACCCCGACCTCTACTACGAGGACGGCTACCAGGAGCTCGTGAACCGCGGCTTCACCGTCGACGTGGCCCCCATCGGCACCGTGACCTGGGTCGAGATCGACAACCACGACGACCTCAAGAAGGGCCGGGAGATCGCGTGCCAGTACTGACCCGGCTCATTCCGTCCCCGGTCGTCGTCGACATCCGACGCGGCGCCATGGACGATCTGGCGGGTCTCCTGGCCGATCAGCGGATCTCCTCCTCGGGCAAGCTCGCCATCGCGATCAGCGACGGCTCCGGGCGCGCCCTGAAGGAGCGGCTCGCCCCGGTCCTGCCCGGTGCCGACTGGTATCCGGTCGCCGACGGCACGATCGACTCCGCGGTGAAGCTCGCCGACGGCATCAAGGGCAACCGGTACGACGCCGTGGTGGGCCTCGGCGGCGGCAAGATCATCGACGTGGCGAAGTACGCCGCGGCGCGGGTCGGGCTGCCCATGGTCGCCGTCGCGACGAACCTCTCGCACGACGGCCTGTGCTCGCCGGTCGCCACGCTGGACAACGACAACGGACGCGGCTCCTACGGGGTCCCCACCCCGATCGCCGTGGTCATCGACCTCGACGTGATCCGTGAGGCGCCCGCCCGTTACGTCCGCTCCGGCATCGGCGACGCGGTCTCGAACATCTCCTGCGTCGCCGACTGGGAGCTGGCCCACGAGGTCAACGGCGAGGAGATCGACGGGCTCGCGGCCGCGATGGCCCGCCAGGCCGGCGAGGCCGTGCTGCGCCACCCGGGCGGCGTCGGCGACGACGCCTTCCTGAAGGTGCTGGCCGAAGGGCTCGTCCTGACGGGCATCTCGATGTCGGTCGCGGGCGACTCGCGTCCGGCGTCCGGCGCCTGCCATGAGATCAACCACGCCTTCGACCTGCTCTACCCCCAGCGCGCGGCCAGCCACGGCGAACAGGTCGGCCTCGGCGCCTGCTTCGCCATGCATCTGCGCGGTGCCCGCCAGGAGTCGCTCCTGATGGCATCGATACTGCGCCGCCACGGTCTGCCGGTCCTGCCGGAGGAGATCGGGTTCAGCGTCGACGAGTTCGTGAAGGCCGTCGACTACGCGCCGCAGACGCGTCCGGGACGCTTCACGGTCCTGGAGCACCTCAACCTGTCCACCGACCAGATCAGGGACGCGTACGCCGACTATGCGACGACCATCAGTAGCTGAACTCCGTCCGGTCGTTCACCCTCCGGGCGTGAAGGACCGGCGCAGCGGCGAGCACTGGGCCGGGCGCATGTACATGCGCGAGGTCTCGCTGCGCGTGGACCGCTACCTGGTCAACACCCGCGTCACGCCGAACCAGGTCACGTACGTCATGACGCTGGCCGGCGCGCTGGCCGCCCCTGCGCTGCTGGTGCCGGGCGTCTGGGGCGCCGTGCTCGGCGTGGTGATGGTCCAGCTCTACCTGCTCTTCGACTGCGTGGACGGCGAGCTGGCCCGCTGGAAGAAGCAGTACTCGCTCAGCGGGGTCTACCTCGACCGCGTCGCGGCCTATCTGTGCGACGCGGCGGTGCTGGTGGGCCTCGGCCTGCGGGCCGCCGACATCTGGGGCGAGGGACGGATCGACTGGCTCTGGGCGTTCCTCGGGACGCTCGCCGCGCTCGGCGCGATCCTGATCAAGGCCGAGACGGACCTGGTGGGCGTGGCCCGTCACCAGGGCGGGCTGCCGCCGGTGAAGGAAGCGGCGTCCGAGCCGCGCTCCTCCGGTATGGCGCTGGCCCGCAAGGCCGCCGCCGCGCTCAAGTTCCACCGGCTGATCCTCGGCATCGAGGCATCCCTGGTGATCCTCGTGGTGGCCGTCGTGGACGCGATCGCGGGCGATCTCTTCTACACCCGCCTGACCGTGGCGGTCATGGCCGGCATCGCGCTGCTGCAGACCCTGCTGCACCTGGTGTCCGTCCTGGCGTCCAGCAGGCTGAAGTGACCCTTCCCATGAAACTGGGCGCGGTGATCATCACCATGGGCAACCGCCCGGACGAGCTCCGCGCCCTCCTCGACTCGGTCACCGCCCAGCACGGTGACCGGATCGAGGTCGTGGTGGTCGGCAACGGCGCCCCGGTCCCCGACGTGCCCGCCGGGGTGCGCACGGTGGAGCTGCCCGAGAATCTGGGCATCCCCGGCGGCCGCAACGTCGGCATCGAGGCGTTCGGTCCCTGCGGGGCGGACGTGGACGCGCTGCTCTTCCTGGACGACGACGGACTGCTCCCGAACCGCGACACCGCCGAGCTGTGCCGGCAGGCGTTCGAGGCGGACCCGAAGCTCGGGATCGTCACCTTCCGCATCGCCGACCCGGACACCGGCGCCACCCAGCGGCGGCACGTGCCCCGGCTGCGGGCCGCCGACCCGATGCGCTCCTCGCGCGTCACGACGTTCCTCGGCGGAGCCAACGCCGTCCGCACCAAGGTCATCGCCGAGGTCGGCCCGTTGCCCGAGGACTTCTTCTACGCCCACGAGGAGACGGACCTCGCCTGGCGGGCGCTGGACGCGGGCTGGATGATCGACTACCGCGCCGACATGGTGCTGAACCACCCCACCACCGCCCCCTCCCGGCACGCGGTCTACCACCGCATGGTCGCCCGCAACCGGGTCTGGCTCGCCCGCCGGAACCTGCCCGCCCCGCTGGTCCCCCTCTACACGGGGGTCTGGCTGCTGCTGACCCTGGTCAGGCGCCCGTCCCGGCCGGCGCTGAAGGCATGGTTCGGCGGATTCCGGGAAGGCTGGACGGCCCCTTGCGGAATCCGGCGCCCGATGAAGTGGCGTACGGTGTGGCGGCTGACGAGGCTGGGCCGACCTCCGGTCATCTGAGACGCTTACCTCTGAGAGCATGAGGCGTATTTTCTTTCCGGAACCTGTCCGCCTGAGCCGCGCCCGCGACTGGCTGCGCGTGAAGACGAGAGTTTCAACTTGTGAGTGAGACGACCCACGACGGTGGGGTAGCCCTCGGGACCCCGCCGTCCGCCGACGAGGGCCTCGACGCGGCCCAGCTGGCCGCCAAGTACGGCCTGACCGTGAGCGGCGCCCGGCCGGGGCTGTTCGCGTACATGCGACAGCTCTGGGGCCGACGCCACTTCATCCTGGCCTTCTCCCGGGCGAAACTGACCGCCCAGTACAGCCAGGCCAAGCTGGGCCAGCTGTGGCAAGTGGTCACACCCCTGCTGAACGCCTGTGTCTATTACCTGATCTTCGGCCTGATCCTGGGGACGAGGGAGGGGATCCCCCACGACGTCTTCGTGCCGTTCCTGGTCACCGGCGTCTTCGTCTTCACCTTCACCCAGAGCTCGGTGATGGCGGGTGTCCGGTCGATCTCCGGCAACCTCGGCCTGGTCCGGGCCCTCCACTTCCCCCGGGCCTCACTGCCCATCTCCTTCTCGCTCCAGCAGCTCCAGCAGCTGCTCTTCTCGATGATCGTGCTGGTCGCGGTCGCCGTGATCTTCGGCAGCTACCCCTCGCTGTCGTGGCTCCTGGTGATCCCCGCCCTGCTTCTCCAGTTCGTCTTCAACACCGGCCTCGCCCTCGTCATGGCGCGGCTCGGCTCCAAGACCCCCGACCTCGCGCAGCTGATGCCCTTCATCATGCGCACCTGGATGTACGCCTCGGGCGTCATGTTCTCCATCCCGGTGATGCTGAAGGACAAGCCGGCCTGGATCGCGGACGTGCTCCAGTACAACCCGGCGGCGATCTACATGGACCTGGTCCGCTTCGCCATGATCGACGGGTACGGCTCCGAGAACCTGCCGGACCACGTCTGGGCCGCCGGGCTGGGCTGGGCCGTGCTGCTGGGCGTCGTGGGATTCGTGTACTTCTGGAAGGCGGAGGAGCGGTACGGCCGTGGCTGACGACAACGCGCAGGGGCGTATCCCCACGGTGATCGCCGACGACGTGCACATCGTGTACCGGGTCAACGGCGCGGGCGGCGGCCGGGGCAGCGCCACCGCCGCGCTGAGCCGCATGGTGCGGCGCGGCAAGGGCGAACCGCGCGGCGTCCGGAAGGTGCACGCCGTACGCGGTGTCTCCTTCACCGCCTACCGCGGCGAGGCCATCGGCCTCATCGGCACCAACGGCTCCGGCAAGTCGACGCTGCTACGGGCCATCGCCGGTCTGCTGCCGACCGAATCCGGCCATGTCTACACCGATGGCCAGCCCTCGCTGCTCGGCGTGAACGCGGCCCTGATGAGCGACCTCACCGGTGAGCGCAACGTCGTGCTCGGCGGTCTGGCCATGGGGATGACCCAGGCCGAGATCCGCTCCCGCTACCAGGAGATCGTCGACTTCTCCGGCATCAACGAGAAGGGCGACTTCATCACCCTGCCGATGCGGACGTACTCCTCCGGCATGGCGGCGCGGCTGCGCTTCTCGATCGCCGCGGCCAAGAACCACGACGTCCTCATGATCGACGAGGCGCTGGCCACCGGTGACCGCAAGTTCCGCATCCGCTCCGAGGAGCGGATCCGCGAGCTGCGCAAGGAGGCGGGCACGGTCTTCCTGGTCAGCCACAACAACAAGTCGATCAGGGACACCTGCGACCGTGCGCTGTGGCTGGAGAAGGGCGAGCTGCTGATGGACGGCCCCACCGAGGAAGTCCTCAAGGCGTACGAGCGCGAGACGGGCAAGTAGCCCCGAGCCCACCCCGTGGCCCCCGCCGGATCCGTCCGGCGGGGGCCGTGCGGTGCCCGTTGCCGGGCAGGCCCCCCGCAGTAGGGGCCGGGGTCGATCTCCTCCCGGCGGGGGACGTCAAGTCAGCCGTGCGCGGGGAAGGTTGACGGGGACGGCCGGGAAGCGGTGGCGGGCGCTCCACCCCGCCGACCCCCCGTGAGCTGTACAACGTAAGCTGGAGCGGTGCTGATTCATGGCAAGTGGGGCGATACGCCGCTCCATCGACGCTCTGCCGCAGTGCACTCGGAAGGCTGAGCGGCGTGTCCGAAAAGGGTTGTTTTGGGTCAGCAGTGTAGAACGGGAGATGTGACGGCAATGACGGAAGATCTCCAGCTCCGACGTGGTTTCGCCGTCCCCGCGCCGGGCGGTCCGCAGTGACCCCGACCCCCACGGCGCGCACCGGCGACGCCACCCTCGGCAAGGCCGCGGACGAGAACTTCCCCGTGGCGCCCTTCTTCCTGCCCCGCGCCTGGCGCGGGGACCTGATGGCGGTCTACGGATTCGCCCGGCTCGTCGACGACATCGGCGACGGCGACCTCGCCCCCGGCGGCGCGGACGCCCGCCACCTCGGCCTGGAGCCGGAGCAGAGCGACGACCGCCTCGCCATGCTCGACGCCCTGGAGGCCGATCTTCGCCGGGTCTTCGCCACCACCGGCGAGGAGCCGCACCACCCCCTGCTGCGCAACCTGCGCCCCACCGCGCGGCGCCGCGCGCTCACCCCCGAACCCTTCCTCGGCCTGATCGAGGCGAACCGCCAGGACCAGAAGGTCCGCCGCTACGGCACGTACGCCGAGCTCGCCGCCTACTGCGAGCTCTCCGCGAACCCCGTCGGCCGCCTGGTCCTCGCCCTCACCGGCACCACCAGCCCCGAGCGCGTCCGCCGCTCCGACGCGGTCTGCACCGCACTCCAGATCGTCGAGCACCTCCAGGACGTCGCCGAGGACCTGGAACGCGACCGGATCTACCTGCCCGCCGAGGACATGGAGCGCTTCCGGGTCACCGAAGCCGACCTGGCCGCGCCCTCCGCCGGAGCCTCCGTCCGCGCCCTGATCGCGTACGAGGCCCAGCGCGCGAGCGACCTGCTGGACGAGGGGCCCGCACTGGTGGGCAGCGTCGACGGCAGGCTGAAACTGCTCCTTGCCGGCTTCGTCGGGGGCGGCCGCAGCGCGCTCACGGCGATCTCGGCCGCCGGGTTCGACGTCCTGCCCGGACCGCCCAAGGCCACCAAGCCCAGCCTGCTGCGTGAAGTGGGAACCGTCTTGCGAAGAGCGCGTGGAGAGAGGTGAGCCGGACCGTGGAGGGACAGACGACGTACATGTCGCCGCCGGTGCAGGCCGCATACAGTTACTGCGAAGCCGTCACCGGACAGCAGGCCCGTAACTTCGCCTACGGCATCCGGCTGCTGCCGAACGAGAAGCGGCAGGCCATGTCGGCGCTGTACGCCTTCTCCCGTCGGGTCGACGACATCGGCGACGGGGAGCTGGACGCGGGGACCAAGCGGACCCGGCTGGAGAGCACCCGCGAGCTGCTCGACCGGGTGCGGCACGGCAAGGTCGAGGAGGACGACACCGACCCGGTGGCCGTCGCGCTCGCCGACGCCGCCCGCCGCTTCCCGCTCCCGCTCGGCGGACTGGACGAGCTGATCGACGGCGTCCTGATGGACGTCCGGGGTGCGACCTACGAGACCTGGGACGATCTGAAGACCTACTGCCGTTGCGTCGCCGGAGCCATCGGACGCCTCAGCCTCGGCGTCTTCGGCACCGCGCCGGGCGCCCGCGGGGCCGAGCGGGCCGCAGAGTACGCCGACACCCTCGGCCTCGCCCTCCAGCTCACCAACATCCTGCGTGACGTCCGCGAGGACGCGGGCAACGGGCGCACGTACCTGCCCGCCGACGACCTGGCCAAATTCGGCTGCTCGGCAGGGTTCCACCGGACCACCCCGCCCCCCGGGTCCGACTTCGCCGGCCTCGTCCACTTCGAGGTCCGCCGCGCCCGCGCCCTGTTCGCCGAGGGCTACCGGCTGCTGCCGATGCTCGACCGCCGCAGCGGCGCCTGCGTCGCCGCGATGGCCGGGATCTACCGCCGCCTCCTCGACCGGATCGAGCGCGACCCCGAAGCCGTCCTGCGCGGCCGGGTCTCCCTGCCCGGCCACGAGAAGGCCTACGTCGCGGTGCGCGGCCTGTCCGGTCTCGACGCCCGCCACATCTCGCGGCTCACCGCCAGGGGGCGAGCCTGATGCGGCTGCGCGTCTCCGGCCCCCGGGCAACCCTCCGGTGGCCCGACGCGTCACTGACTGCGACGATCTGCAGGGTGAGGACCCGGCAGACAGTCACGATCCGGCGGGAGGGGCAGGCATGAGCGACGAGAGCCCGCGCCCCGTCGGCGTGGTCGTCGGCGGGGGCCTCGCCGGGGTGACGGCGGCGCTCCGCCTCGCCGACGCCGGACTCGACGTGACCCTCCTGGAAGGACGCCCCCGCCTCGGCGGCCTCGCCTTCTCCTTCCAGCGCGGCGACCTCACCGTCGACAACGGCCAGCACGTCTACCTGCGCTGCTGCACCGGCTACCGCTGGTTCCTCGACCGCATCGACGCCGCGCACCTGGCCCCGCTCCAGGACCGCCTCGACGTGCCCGTGCTGGACGTCGGCCGGGCCGCCGGGCCGCGTCTGGGACGGATCCGCCGCACCGCCCTGCCCGTACCGCTGCACCTGGCGGGCGGGCTCGCCGCCTATCCGCACCTCTCGCTCGCCGAGAAGGCGGCCGTGGGCCGGGCCGCCCTCGCGCTCGGCCGCCTCGACCCCGCCGACCCCGAGCTGGACCGGATCGACTTCGCCACCTGGCTGCGCCGCCACGGCCAGTCCGAGCGCACCATCGAGGCCCTCTGGGACCTCGTCGGCGTCGCCACCCTGAACGCCACCGCCCCGGACGCCTCCATGGCGCTCGCGGCGAAGGTCTTCAAGACCGGCCTGCTCTCCGACCCCGGCGCCGCCGACATCGGCTGGGCGACCGTCCCCCTCGGCGACCTGCACGACACCCTCGCCCGCAAGGCCCTGGACACCGCGGGCGTCCGCACCGAACTGCGCGCCAAGGTCGGCTCCCTCACCCGCACCGAGGACGGCCGCTGGAGCGTGGAGAGCGCGGGGGAGCGGATCACCGCCGACACCGTCGTGCTGGCCGTGCCGCAGACCGAGACCCACGACCTGCTGCCCGCGGGCGCGCTGGACGAGCCGGAGCTGCTGCTCGACATCGCATGCGCTCCCATCCTCAACGTGCACGTCATCTACGACCGCGCGGTGCTGCGCAGGCCGTTCTTCGCCGCGATCGGCTCCCCGGTCCAGTGGGTCTTCGACCGCACCCACTCCTCGGGCCTCAAGGGCCCCGGGCAGTATCTGGCGGTCTCGCAGTCGGCCGCCCAGGCCGAGATCGACCTTCCCGTCGCCGAACTGCGCTCCCGCTACCTGCCCGAGCTGGAGCGGCTGCTGCCCGCCGCCCGCGGCGCGGGCATCCGCGACTTCTTCGTCACCCGGGAGCGCACCGCCACCTTCGCGCCCGCCCCGGGCGTCGGGCGGCTGCGCCCCGGCCCCCGCACCCGGCTGCCCGGCCTCCAGCTGGCCGGAGCCTGGACCGACACCGGCTGGCCCGCGACGATGGAGGGTGCCGTGCGCAGCGGCGCCGCCGCCGCCGACGCGGCCCTCCACGACCTCGGCCGCCCCCCAGGACATCCGCTGCAGGAGGCGGCATGAGCAGTACCACCGGAACAAGAGGAGAGTCTGTGACCCCGGCGAATCCGGCTTTCGACACCGTGGCTGACACCGCGGACGTCACCGCGCTTCTGGAGCGCGGACGAGCCCTGTCAGCGCCGGTCCTGCGGGCTGCCGTGGACCGGCTCGCGCCGCCCATGGACACCGTCGCCGCGTACCACTTCGGCTGGATCGACGCCGAGGGCCGGCCCTCGGACGGCGACGGCGGCAAGGCCGTACGCCCCGCGCTCGCCCTGCTGTCCGCCGAGGCGGCGGGCGCCCCGGCCGAGGCCGGCATCCCCGGCGCCGTGGCCGTCGAACTCGTGCACAACTTCTCGCTGCTGCACGACGACCTGATGGACGGCGACGAACAGCGCCGCCACCGCGACACCGTATGGAAGGTGCACGGTCCCGCCCAGGCGATCCTGGTCGGCGACGCGCTCTTCGCCCTCGCCTACGACCTGCTGCTGGAGCTCGGCACGGTCGAGGCGGGCCGCGCGGCCCGCCGGCTGACCACCGCCACCCGCAAGCTCATCGACGGGCAGGCCCAGGACATCTCCTACGAGCACCGCGAGCGGGTCACCGTCGAGGAGTGCCTGGAGATGGAGGGCAACAAGACCGGCGCCCTGCTGGCCTGCGCCGTCTCCATCGGCGCGGTGCTCGGCGGCGCCGACGACCGCACCGCCGACACCCTGGAGGCGTACGGCTACCACCTCGGCCTCGCCTTCCAGGCCGTCGACGACCTGCTCGGCATCTGGGGAGACCCGGAGTCCACCGGCAAGCAGACCTGGAGCGACCTGCGCCAGCGCAAGAAGTCCCTGCCGGTCGTCGCCGCGCTCGCCGCGGGCGGCGAGGCATCCGAGCGCCTCGGCGAACTGCTCGCCGCCGACGCCAAGAGCAACGACTTCGACAGCTTCTCCGAAGAGGAGTTCGCCGCCCGCGCGGCGCTCATCGAGGAGGCGGGCGGCCGCGAGTGGACCGCCCAGGAAGCCCGTCGCCAGCACGGACACGCCATCGAGGCGCTGCACGCCGTCGACATGCCCCACCGGGTGCGGGAGCAGCTCACCGGGCTCGCCGACTTCGTGGTGGTACGCAAGAGATGATCACTTTCTCCATATGACTCGCAGTCGCCGGCCGGCGCCCTCACCGGGGCGCCGGCCGACGGAGACCCCAGCACAGCAGAGAACCGACTGCACGTAAGGGGAAGCTCATGACAGCGACGACCGACGGATCGACCGGGGCCGCGAACATCACCGGGGCCCCCGCCGACGATCCGACCGACACGAGAACCGCCGCCGACGATGTCACCGACGCCGCGCGGCGGGCCGCGGAACGCTCCGTGGAGCACCTCCTCGGCAGACAGGACGAGCAGGGCTGGTGGAAGGGCGACCTCGCCACCAACGTCACGATGGACGCCGAGGACCTGCTCCTGCGCCAGTTCCTCGGTATCCAGGACCCCGAGACCACCCGGGCCGCGGCCCTCTTCATCCGCGGCGAACAGCTCGGCGACGGCACCTGGAACACCTTCTACGGCGGACCCGGCGACCTCTCCGCCACGATCGAGGCGTACGTCGCCCTGCGGCTGGCCGGGGACCGCCCCGACGAACCGCACATGGCCCGCGCCTCCGGCTGGATCCGCGACCAGGGCGGCATCGCCGCCGCCCGCGTCTTCACCCGCATCTGGCTGGCCCTGTTCGGCTGGTGGAAATGGGACGACCTCCCCGAACTCCCGCCCGAGCTGATGTTCTTCCCCAAGTGGGTCCCGCTCAACATCTACGACTTCGGCTGCTGGGCCCGGCAGACCATCGTGCCGCTCACCATCGTCTCCGCGAAGCGCCCCGTGCGGCCCGCGCCGTTCGCCCTGGACGAGCTGCACACCGACCCGGACCACCCCAACCCGCCCAGAAAGCTTGCCCCGCCCACCAGTTGGGACGGGCTCTTCCAGCGCCTCGACAAAGGGCTGCACCTCTACCACAAGGTCGCCCCGCGCCCGCTCCGCCGCATCGCGATGAACGTGGCCGCCCGCTGGATCATCGAACGCCAGGAGAACGACGGTTGCTGGGGCGGGATCCAGCCTCCGGCCGTCTACTCGGTCATCGCCCTGCACCTCCTCGGCTACGACCTCGACCACCCGGTGATGAAGGCCGGCCTGGCCTCGCTCGACCGGTTCGCCGTCCGGCGCGAGGACGGCGCCCGCATGATCGAGGCCTGCCAGTCGCCCGTCTGGGACACCTGCCTGGCCACCATCGCACTCGCCGACGCCGGGCTCAGACCCGACCACCCCGCCCTGGTGAAGGCAGCCGACTGGATGCTGGCCGAGGAGATCACCAGACCCGGCGACTGGTCGGTCCGCAAACCCGAACTTCCCCCGGGCGGCTGGGCGTTCGAGTTCCACAACGACAACTACCCGGACATCGACGACACCGCCGAAGTCGTCCTGGCGCTGCGCCGGGTGCGCCACCCCGACCCCGCCCGGCTGGAGTCCGCCATCGCCCGCGGGGTCCGCTGGAACCTCGGGATGCAGTCCCGCAACGGGGCTTGGGGCGCCTTCGACGCCGACAACACCAGCGCCTTCCCCAACCGCCTGCCCTTCTGCGACTTCGGCGAGGTCATCGACCCGCCGTCTGCCGACGTCACCGGCCATGTCGTGGAGATGCTCGCCGTCGAGGGGCTCGCGAGCCACCCCCGTACCCGCGAGGGCATCGAGTGGCTGCTCGCCGAACAGGAGGCGTGCGGCGCCTGGTTCGGCCGCTGGGGCGTCAACTACGTCTACGGCACCGGGTCCGTGGTGCCCGCTCTGATCACCGCCGGCCTGCCCGCGGGACACCCCGCGATCCGCCGGGCCGTCGACTGGCTGGAGTCCGTCCAGAACGACGACGGCGGCTGGGGCGAGGACCTGCGCTCCTACCAGGAGGAGAAGTGGATCGGGCACGGTGAGTCCACCGCCTCCCAGACCGCCTGGGCGCTGCTCGCCCTCCTCGCCGCGGGACGCCGGGAC
The DNA here is from genome assembly GCF_000261345.2 of Streptomyces globisporus C-1027. Taxonomy (NCBI): domain Bacteria; kingdom Bacillati; phylum Actinomycetota; class Actinomycetes; order Kitasatosporales; family Streptomycetaceae; genus Streptomyces; species Streptomyces globisporus. The sequence continues at coordinate 6,976,176 of NZ_CP013738.1, forward strand.
ACCGCCTCGGTCACCCGGGGCGTCACCTGGCTGACCGAGGCGCAGCAGGCCGACGGCTCCTGGGACGAGCCGTATTTCACCGGCACCGGATTCCCCTGGGACTTCTCGATCAACTACCACCTCTACCGCCAGGTCTTTCCCCTCACCGCACTCGGGCGCTATGTGCACGGCGACCCGTTCGCGGACCGCCCGGACGCCGCCGAGGGGGCCTGATGGGCGATCCGCGAGGGTCCGGGAGCCCCGTGACGCCGCTGCTGGTCGCCTGCGCCCTCGGCATCGAGCAGGTGGCCCTGCGCAGCGGCAGGGGCGCCCCGGGCCCGGTCCGGGTCCTGCGCACCGGGATGGGCCCCCGGGCGGCGGAGGCGGCCGTGGCGCGCCTCCTGGGCCCCGGCGGGGTCCCCGACGCCGCCGTGATCGCCTCCGGCTTCTGCGCCGGGCTCGCCCCGGGGATGCACCCCGGGGACCTCGTCGTCGCCGAGGAGACCCGGGACGCGGACGGCACCACCCCCTGCACCGGCACCGGCGTCCTGGTCGCCGCCCTCACCCGCGCCCTTCCCGGCCGCAGCGTCCACACCGGCCCGCTGACCGGCTCCGACCACGTCGTACGAGGGCCCGAGCGGGCCGCTCTGCGGGCGAGCGGGGCCATCGCGGTCGACATGGAGTCCGCGGCGACACTGCGTACCGCCCTGTGTCACGGACCGCGCCCGGTTGCGGCCGTCCGGGTGGTCGTGGACGCTCCTGAGCATGAGCTCGTCCGTATCGGCACGGTCCGCGGTGGAATATCGGCGTTCCGCGTACTTCGTGCCGTCCTTCCGGCTTTCTACGAATGGCACCGATCTTTACTGCTCCCCAGGAGGTGAGCTAGATGGCCATGCCGCTCCGCCAGACCATCAAGGTTGCGACGTATCTCTTCGAACAGAAGCTCCGCAAGCGTGAGAAGTTCCCGCTGATCGTCGAGCTGGAGCCGTTGTTCGCCTGCAACCTCGCCTGCGAGGGATGCGGCAAGATCCAGCACCCGGCCGGTGTCCTGAAGCAGCGCATGCCGGTCGCCCAGGCGGTGGGCGCGGTGCTCGAATCCGGGGCCCCCATGGTGTCCATCGCCGGTGGCGAGCCGCTGATGCATCCGCAGATCGACGAGATCGTGCGCCAGCTCGTCGCCCGGAAGAAGTACGTCTTCCTCTGCACCAACGCGATGCTGATGCGGAAGAAGCTCGACAAGTTCACCCCGTCCCCGTACTTCGCCTTCGCCGTGCACATCGACGGGCTGCGCGAGCGGCACGACGAGTCGGTCGCCAAGGAAGGCGTCTTCGACGAGGCCGTCGCCGCGATGAAGGAGGCCAAGGCGCGCGGCTTCCGCGTCACCACCAACTCCACCTTCTTCAACACCGACACCCCGCAGACCATCATCGAGGTCCTCAACTACCTCAACGACGACCTGCACGTCGACGAGATGATGATCTCTCCCGCCTACGCCTACGAGAAGGCCCCCGACCAGGAGCACTTCCTCGGCGTCGAGCAGACCCGCGAACTGTTCAAGAAGGCCTTCGCGGGCGGCAACCGGGCCCGCTGGCGGCTCAACCACTCGCCGCTCTTCCTGGACTTCCTGGAGGGCAAGGCGGACTTCCCGTGCACCGCCTGGGCGATCCCGAACTACTCCCTCTTCGGCTGGCAGCGCCCCTGCTACCTGATGAGCGACGGCTACGTACCGACGTACCGTCAGCTCATCGAGGAGACCGACTGGGAGAAGTACGGCCGGGGCAAGGACCCGCGCTGCGCCAACTGCATGGCCCACTGCGGCTACGAACCCACCGCCGTGCTCGCCACCATGGGATCGCTCAAGGAATCCCTGCGCGCGGCCCGGGAGAGCGTGGGCGGCAACCGGTGACGGACGGCGGGCCGGGCGGCTTCGACCTCGGGCGGCTCCTGGCCGAGCGCGGGGCCGAACGGTACGAGCTCCATGCGCGCCACCTGAACCACCAACTGCCGCGCATGCTGCACACCATCGGCTTCGACAAGGTCTACGAGCGGGCCGAGGGCGCGTATTTCTGGGACGCGGAGGGCAACGACTACCTCGACATGCTCGCCGGGTTCGGCGTCATGGGGATCGGCCGGCACCACCCGGTCGTCCGCAAGGCCCTCCACGACGTGCTCGACGCCCAGCTCGCCGACCTCACCCGCTTCGACTGCCAGCCGCTGCCCGGACTGCTCGCCGAGAAACTGCTGGCCCACAGCCCGCACCTGGACCGCGTCTTCTTCGGCAACAGCGGCACGGAAGCGGTCGAGACAGCGCTCAAGTTCGCCCGGTACGCCACCGGGAAACCCAGGGTCCTCTACTGCGACCACGCCTTCCACGGGCTCACCACGGGCTCGCTGTCCGTCAACGGGGAGAGCGGGTTCCGCGACGGCTTCGCCCCGCTGCTCCCGGATACGGCCGTCCCGCTCGGCGACCTCGACGCGCTGCGCCGCGAGCTGAAGCGGGGCGACGTCGCGGCCCTGGTCGTCGAGCCGATCCAGGGCAAGGGCGTGCACGCCGCGCCGCCCGGCTATCTGCGCGAGGCCCAGGAGCTGCTGCACCGCCACAAGGCCCTCCTGATCGCCGACGAGGTCCAGACGGGCCTCGGGCGCACCGGGGACTTCTACGCCTACCAGCACGAGGAGGGGGTGGAGCCCGATCTGGTGTGCGTGGCCAAGGCCCTCTCCGGCGGCTATGTGCCGGTCGGCGCGACCCTCGGCAAGGACTGGATCTTCCGCAAGGTCTACTCCTCGATGGACCGGGTCCTCGTCCACTCCGCGAGCTTCGGCTCCAACGCCCAGGCGATGGCGGCCGGGCTCGCGGTCCTGACGGTGATGGAGGACGAGGAGACCGTCGCGAACGCCCGGCGCACCGGTGATCTGCTGCGTGAGCGGCTGGCGGCCCTGGTGGACCGCTACGAACTGCTGCACGAGGTGCGCGGCCGCGGGCTGATGATCGGCATCGAGTTCGGCCGGCCCTCCTCGCTGAAGCTCCGCAGCCGCTGGACCATGCTCCAGGCGGCCCGCAAGGGTCTCTTCGCCCAGATGGTCGTGGTGCCGCTGCTCCAGAAGCACCGGATCCTCACCCAGGTCTCCGGCGACCATCTCGAAGTGATCAAACTGATCCCGCCGCTGGTCATCGGGGACGCGGAGGTGGACCGGTTCGTGGCGGCGTTCACCTCCGTCATGGAGGACGCGCACAGCGGCGGCGGGCTGATGTGGGACTTCGGCCGGACGCTGGTCAAGCAGGCCGTGGCCAACCGCTGACCTGACGTTTGCCTCTGAGGCAAGTTATTTGCCTCAGAGGAAAGGTCCTGGCCCAATAGAGGCATGAACCCTCCGGACGAAGGGGTGCCGGACGAGCTCCCCGGCGTCGCCCCCCGACTGCGCGATCTGCGCCGTGCCCGCGGCCTCACCCTGGAGATCGCGGCCCAGCGGGCCGGGCTCTCCCCGGCCCATCTCTCCCGGCTGGAGACCGGCCGCAGGCAGCCCTCGCTGCCGATGCTGCTGGGGCTCGCCCGCATCTACGGTACGACGGTCTCCGAGCTGCTCGGCGAGCAGCCGCCCGAACGGGACGCGATCATCCGCGGCGGCGGCTTCGAGGGGACGGAGGCCGACGGCTGGATGTACCGGCAGGCGGGCGGCTCCGGCCGTGCCATGCAGGCGCTGCGGGTGCGTGTCCCGTACGGCGCCCAGGGCGACCTCGTCCGGGTCCACCCCGGTGAGGAGTGGCTGTACGTCCTGGAGGGCCGGCTGCGGGTCGGGCTCGGCGACACCGTCCACGACCTCGAACCCGGCGACAGCGCCCACTTCGACTCGCTCACCCCGCACCGGATCGCGGCCGTCGACCGCTGCGGCGCGGAGCTGCTCTTCGTCCACTCCCTGCTGCAGAGTCCCGCCGCCGAGCTCTGCCTCGGCAGCGGACTGCACCCGCGCTGACCGGCCGTCCCTGCCGGCCCACCCTTCACTCCACCGGCCGCGAGGCCGACAGAGAGGACCGTCATGTCCGATTCCGAGCACTACGACCCGCTGGGCCCCGGACGCCGCGTGAACGAGGACCCGCAGGAGAAGCGGATGCCGCGCGGCGTCATCATCCGGCTCTTCGCCTATCTGGTGGCGGGCCACCTCGTCGCGGCCTTCCTCTACCTGCTCTTCGTGGTGGCCGGGAGCAAGTGACGGACCACCACGGGGCGAGCGGTCGCCGGAGGGGTCAGCCCTCGTCGAGCAGCCGCTCGCGCAGCCGCTCCCGGGTCTCGGGGGAGATCTTCAGCCCCTCGGACAGATAGCGGTCCGTCGTTCCCCAGTTCTCCTCGATGGCCGTGAAGGCCGCCGCGAGATAGGCCGGCCGCGCCCCGAACAGCGGGTCCAGCAGTTCCAGCACCTCGGGCGACATGCCGGCCCCGGACGGGTCGGAGCGCTTCACCTTGTACCGGCGGTGGAGATCGTCGGACTTGAGGTAGTCCTCCTCGATCGCCTCGGGAACGACGCCGACCGCGAGCAGGGCGACCGCGATCGAGAGGCCGGCCCGGTCCTTGCCCGCCGCGCAGTGCATCAGCGCCGGGACGCTGTCCTCGGCCAGGGCGTGCAGCACCCGGCTGTGCTCGGCGGTGCGGTCCTCGATCGTCGCGCGGTACATCCGGATCATGCGGTCGACGCCCTTGCCGCCCGAGAGGACTGACCGCAGCTGCTCGATGTTCCCGCTGCCCACCAGCCGCCAGAACTCCGCGCCGTCGGCCGGGTCCGAGAGCGGAATGCTGACATTGCGGACACCGGTCAGCTCGATGTCGTACCCGTCGAGCTTGTGGTCGGCGGAGTGGCGGAAGTCGAAGACCGTGTGCAGTCCAAGGCCGTCGAGGAAGGCCGCGTCCTCGGCGGTGGCGTGCGCCAGATGGCCGCTGCGGTAGAGCCGGCCGAAGGCGGTGCGCCGCCCGTCCGCCGTGGGGAGCCCGCCCACATCGCGGAAGTTGCGGACTCCGGTCAGCACGGTCTCTGTCGGCGGGACCTGCGGCACCTGCTGCGTCACGGGGGCTCCTGGGATCTCGGGCGTCGGCGCGGCTCTCCGGCGAGGGCGCTCCCGTGACGATACGACATCGATTCGGCGGAAAATCATCACGGCCGCCTCCCCGGCGACGGGTACCGGGGAGGCCGGGCTGATGTGGCGTCAGGGGCTCCGTCCCCAGCATGTCCGTATTGGGGCATTTAGCAGAACGTGCCCCGCTAATGGGGGAGATGGGATTTCGGAGGTGAGCGGGATCATATCCGTGACGGTCCGTGGTGAGCGCGCCGTCGGACATTCCCGTTGTCCGTACGGAAATCCAAGATCCGTAATCCACGGAGTGTGACGGGAAATCCGGAGCGATATCGAATCGATGATTCCGCCGCGCAACCGATGGCTTGTTCCGCCCGTCCTGACCGGTTTACGGTCACCGTCAATCCGGACGGATCGCCTAATCCTGCCGCCGCCCGGAATTCGCACCCACCCACTCACGTGTGGCAGGAGCGGGGGAACCAGGTAAGCCGCCGACCCGGAGAGATCCGGACCGGCTAGGGGTGAAGTCGCCGCAATGCGACCGGGCATCTCCAGCCCGAACCCGACAGCTCACCTCGCAGGCGCCGGAGAGGAACTTCCCCATGCCCGCAAAGGGTAAGCACCGTCGTCCGAAGTCCGGCCCGATCTCCCGCGGCGTCCTCGCCGCAGGGGCCGGCGGCGCCGCACTCGCCCTCCCGCTCATCGGCGCCACCGCCGCGAACGCCGCCGGCCAGACCGCCCCGGCCGCCAAGCCGGCCGCCGCCTCGGTCGCCGCCGCGCACACCGCTCCGGCCGCCGCCCCCGCCGCGTCGAAGGCCGCCCCGAAGACGTACGCCGTCGTCGCCGGCGACTACCTGTCGAAGATCGCCGCCGAGCACCAGCTCAAGGGCGGGTGGGAGAAGCTCTACCAGGACAACCGCTCCACCGTCGGCGACAACCCCAGCCTGATCCACCCGGGCATGAAGCTGACCCTCGGCGCCAAGGGCTCCGCCCCGGCCGAGAAGTCCGCCGCTCCCAAGGCCGCCCCGAAGAAGGCCGAACCGGCCCCGAAGGCCGCGCCGAAGGAAGAGGCCCCGAAGGGCGACACCATCTCCGCCGACGACTCCGAGGGCTCCGGCGCCTCGGCGCAGACCGGCTCCTCCGAGGCCACCGGCTCCGGCTGGTCCGCCCCGCTGGCCAACGCCGACGTCACCACCCAGTACCGCGCTTCCGGTGCCAGCTGGTCCAGCGGCTACCACACCGGCTCGGACTTCCAGGCCGCCTCCGGCACCCCCGTCCTCGCCATCGGCCCGGGCACCGTCGTCTCGGCCGGCAACAGCGGCTCGTACGGCAACGAGGTCGTCATCAAGCACGAGGACGGCATGTACTCCCAGTACGCCCACCAGTCCTCGCTGAACGTCTCGGTCGGCCAGACCGTCACCGGCGGCCAGCAGATCGGCCTCTCCGGCTCCACCGGCAACTCCACCGGCCCGCACCTGCACTTCGAGGTCCGCACCGGCCCGAGCTACGGCTCGGACGTCGACCCGATCGCCTACCTGCGTCAGCACGGCGTCTCCGTCTGACCGAGCGGCGACGAGAAGTGTCCGAGGGGCGGTGCGCGGCGGCGCACCGCCCCTCGCTTTATTCCGGGTTTACCGAAAACTGACCGGGTGGTCTATCTCACCACCCGTCAACCCCGTATTACGGTCGCGTAGGTCACATCGGACGATGCAGGATACGTCCTTGTGGCAGTCGATTCGAGAAACAACCAGCAGCACACCATCGGGTCGTACGCGGCGATCGGCGACAGTTTCACCGAGGGCGTCGGCGACCCCGGCCCCGACGGGACCTTTGTCGGGTGGGCGGACCGCTTCGCGGTGCTTCTCGCCGACCGGCTCCCGGCCCCCGACCCGGTCGGCCCCGCGGACGCCCCGTACGAGGACTCCCCGCACGGGGACTTCCGCTACGCCAATCTCGCCGTACGAGGACGCCTCCTCGACCAGATCGTCGAAGAGCAGCTCCCGCGGGCCAAGGAACTGGCCCCCGACCTGGTCAGCTTCTGCGCGGGCGGCAACGACATCATCCGGCCCGGCGCCGACCCCGACGATCTCGCCGAGCGCTTCGAGCGGGCCGTCGCCGATCTGAGCAACGCCGTCGGCACGGTCATGGTCACCACCGGCTTCGACACCCGGGGCGTCCCGGTGCTGCGCCACATGCGCGGCAAGATCGCCACGTACAACGTCCATCTGCGGGCCATCGCCGACCGCTACCAGTGCCCCGTGCTGGACCTGTGGTCGCTGCGCTCCGTCCAGGACCGCCGCGCGTGGGACGCCGACCGGCTGCACCTGTCGCCCGAGGGACACACCCGCGTCGCGCTCCGCGCCGCCCAGGTCCTCGGCCACGAGGTGCCCGCCGACCCCGACCAGCCCTGGCCGCCGCAGGCCCAGCGCCGCCCCTTCGACGAGCGGCGCGACAACATCCAGTGGGCCCGCGAGTACCTGGTGCCCTGGATCGGCCGGCGGCTGCGCGGCGAGTCCTCCGGCGACCACGTCGAGGCCAAGCGCCCGGACCTGCTGCCGCTGTAGTAGGCCCGACAGGACTCCGGCTCAGGACTCCAGCAGGGGAAGCGCACGCCGGGACGGGTTCGGCACGACGAGCCCGTCCGGCGGCGTGCCTCGGTCGTAGGCGGCGGGTATCCGCTCCAAAACACCGCCGGCGAACACGTCGTACAGCGGCAGCGACTCCAGATGCACATAGCCGATGTGGCAGTCGCACACGGCGAGCGGACACCCCCGCGGGCCGAGCGCCCGGCGGTAACTGCCGTCGTACAGATTGCCCAGCTCCGCCTTGACGGAGTGACAGCGCCGCACTGTGCCGTCCCCGTCCACCGAGATCACCGACTCGCCCGTCCGGCAGGGCAGCCCCGCCGAGCGGTGCGGATCACGGCTGTAGGGGAACAGCGGATCCAGCTCCGTCCAGCGCGCCGCCTCCTCGTCGGTGTACGTGTGCCCCTCGGCGGCGTTCACCCAGAGATAGACCGCGGCCGGCAGCTCCGCCCGCAGCCGCCGCGCCTCGTCGAGATGCTCGTCGAACCCCACCACCCCCACGCTGTAGCGGATGCCCCTCGCCGACAGCTCCCGGCATTTCCCCAGAAACCGGTCGTACGGGGTCTGTCCCGGGTGGTACGTGCACCAGAGCGCGATCCGCTCCGGATCGGCGTCCGCCAGCCAGTCGGTGCGGCCGCTGAGGTTCGTCTGGATCGCGACCCGCTCGATGTGCGGCAGCCGCGACAGCTCGGTCAGCGCCCGCCGGTACCAGGAGCGCACCAGCCCCTCGCCCCACGGCGTGAACAGCACCGACAGCCGCTCGGCCGTCTGCGCTGCGGCCCAGCCGGTGAACCGCTCCAGCGCCTCCCGGTCCGCGGTGAGCTGCGCGCGGCTGTCCCGCCGCTTGGCGAACGGGCAGTAGGGGCAGTCGTAGTCGCAGGAGGCGAGCGGCCCCCGGTAGAGAATCGTCAGGTCCACGGCCCGGTCACTTCCTCTCGTACGCGGCCATTGCCGCCCGTACCCCGGGGGAGAACAGCGTGGGACCCAGCGCGTCGGAGTGGGCGAGGCCCGACGGGGACAGCCTCAGCAGACCGTCCGGCGCCGACGTGTCGAGCCAGCCCCGGGCCGCGAACCCCGCCAGCTCGGCCGGGAAGTCCGCGCCCGGATCCGTACCGAACCGGGCCCGGTACTCCGCCACCGGCAGCCCCGCAGCCTGGAGCAGCGACTGCAGCAGATGCCGACGGCGCGCCTCGTCCGCGTCGACGTACCGGCCGACCTCGGCGCGGGAGAAGTCCTCGGTGGCGGTGAAGTCGTCGATGATCGACCGGATCTCCCTCATGTCCACCGCGTAGTCGAAGGAGTAGTGGAGGTCGGAGGTGTACGAACGGGCCCCGCAGCCCAGGCCGATCATGCCGTCGGTCTGGCAGGCGTAGTCCTCCGGGCCCTTCTGCTCACGCGGGGCGTCGGTCCGCCGGAACATTCGCATCGACACCTGCTCGTAGCCGTGCGCCAGCAGATGGTCCCGCCCCACCGCGTACAGCCGCAGCCGCTGCTCGTCCCAGGCGGCGTCCTCCAGGGCCCGCGCTTCCGGGCCCACGGCCGGACCGAGGCGGTGGAGGCCGGTGAGCGGGCGCACGTACAGCGGATAGAGATAGAGCTCCTCGGGCCGCCAGGCCAGCGCCGCGTCCAGCGAGGCGAGCCAGCTGCGCTCGGTCTGCCCGTCGATGCCGTAGATCAGGTCGATGTTCAGCACGGGGATCCGGGCGTCACGGATCCGGCCGAGCGCCGCTTCCACGTCGGCGCGGCGCTGCGGACGGACGGCTGCCCGGGCCTCCTCGTCCACGAAGCTCTGCACGCCGATGCTGATCCTGGTCGTGCCCCGGTCGGCCAGCACCGACAGCCGGTCGGCGGTGGCGGTGGAGGGCGAGGTCTCGACGGACAGCGGGACCGCGCTCAGGTCGGCGCCCATCCGCTTCTCCGCTATGTCGCAGAGCCGCTCCAGCTCCCCGGCGGTGAGGAAGGTCGGCGTCCCGCCGCCGAACGCCGCCGCCGCGAAACGCACCGGCTCCTCGTCGCCCAGCGCCTCCCGCACCGCCAGCGCCTGCCGGTCCAGTGCGTCCAAGTAGCGCGTCGTCAGCTCCTCGGGCGCGCCGATCCGGGTGAAGAGATTGCAGAACCCGCAGCGGACCTCGCAGAACGGTATGTGGAGATAGAGGGAGAGCGCGTCCTTCGGCTCCGCCGCCCAGAGCGAGCGCAGGGCCGGGCGGTCCGCCAGCGGCCGGTAGGCCGTCTTGTGCGGATAGGCGTAGACGTAACTCTCGTACGGCCGGACGGCGGGCGGCACGGGGGTGCCGGTGGTGATCGTCATCGGGCGGCCTCCGGCTCCGGCGTGACGGGTGGTTCGAGGAAGAAGTGGGCGTACGGGACGGTCCAGACGGCCGGGTGGCCGAGCCGGTGACCGGTGTAGCCGTCGTCGCCGTAGGCGGTGCCATGGTCGGAGCAGACGATCGCGAAACACCGGCGGCGGCTGCTCGCGGCGGCGAAGAGCCGGCCGATGTGCCGGTCCACATATTCCAGAGCCGCCGCGTGCGTGGCCCGGGAGTCGCCCGCCTCGCGGGTCGCCCCGGGCAGATGGAACCAGTTCGGCTGATGCAGCGCGGCCACGTTCACGAAGAGGAACAGCCGCTGCTCCCGGGGGAGCGCCGCGACGACCTTCTCCGCCCTGGCCACCTGCTCCTCGAACGAGGTGGGCGAGGCGACGCCGAAGCCGGGCTCCCAGTGGCTCTCCTGGAACATGCCGGGCAGCACCGAACCGAGCGGCCCCTGACGGTTGAAGAAGCCGACCCCGCCGATACACACCGTGCGATATCCCTCGGCGGCCAGCCCCGACACCAGATCCGGCGTGTCGAACACGAACGTGCCGTCCGCCGTCGTCTCACTGCCCGCGAACCGCGCCGCGAACAGCCGCGGGTGCGGCCCGGGGGAGGCGGGCGTCGGCAGGAACCCGGCGAACATCGCCTGGTGCGAGGCGTAGGTGAAGCTGCCCGGGGCGTGCCGCTCCTCCCAGCCGCCGCCGGGCAGATGCCGGGCGAGGTGGGGGATGCGCCCGGCGGCCGCCAGCTCGACGGCGACATCGTGGCGCAGGGTGTCCAGGGTGACCAGCAGCAGATCGTGGCTGCCCACGACGTCGCTCATGTCGGGCCGGCCGTCCGTCGCGGGCGTGGGGGAGACGGCGGGGTCAGGAAGCGGTGACAGCACGGTGGTTCCTTGTTCGGTCCAGTACGGCGGCGACCTGCGCCGCATAGGTGTCCAGGCCCTCGGCGCCGCTGCCCGGCAGACCGGTCAGTCCGGGCAGCAGATCGCCGAAGGCGTTGACCTCGCCGACGGCGAAGCGCCGCCAGCCGGCCGTGGGCAGGAGGTCGACGCCCACACAGGGCGTCCCGGGGAAGCAGGCCGCCGCCCGCCCGCACATCGCCAGCGCCTCACGCCAGCAGCCGCCCGCGGCCGCCACGGCGGACCGGACCTCGTCGAGGTCACCGCGCGCGCCGCCGAGATGCAGATTGGTCATGGGGCTCGTGCTCGTCCGCACCACGGCGTGTGTCGCCCGGCCGCCGACCACCACGATCCGCAGATCCGCGGCCCGTCCCCGCTGGGACGCCTTCGGGAGCCAGCGCTCGATGTGCAGCCCGTCCGGGGCCAGCGCGTCCACGACCGCGCCGACCTCCCGCTCCGAGGTGTAGCGCCTCACCCGCAGAGAATTGAACAGCCGCCCCGACGCGTCCCGTTCCACCGAGGTGCTCGCCCGGACCCGGCCGGGACCCGCCGTCTCCACCGCCAGCACCCCGGAGGCGGAGGAGCCGTGCGCGAGCTTGACGAACGCCCGCGGCATGCGGTGCTCACGCAGCAACTCGCGTACGTCGGACCAGCCGCGCACCGGGGCCGCCGCCGGTCCCGAGGTCGGTGAAGCGGGCACGGGGACCCCCGCCCGGTCGAGCAGCCCGTGGCACAGCCGTTTGTCGAAGAGCACGGCAATGTCGGCGGGGGAGCCCAGCACCTCGGCACCGGCTGCGGACGCAGCACCGGCCACGGTCTCCACCGCCGCGGTGAAGTGGGCGTACCACCGGGCCGAGCCCTCCACCCGGGTCGGGTCGTCGACCCCGCGGAGCAGCCGGTCCACCTCGGCGTCCTCACCGGGCGAATCGATCCGCACGCTCTCGCCGGGGGCGAACTCCGCATCCCCGCGCAGCACCTGGAGCCAGGGCACGACCCTGGCCGCCGGCAGACCGGCGGACCGGACGGCCTCCTCGAAGAAGGCGACCCGCCGGTTGTCCGGGTTGCCGACGACCGCGAAGCGCGGCTCCGGGCCGCCCCCGCCGCTACTCGCTGACCGCGACATAGCGTTCCGGTTCGTCGTCCTCGTCGTCCGGGTCCGCGTAGTCGTCCTCTGCCTCGCCGGCCTCGACGACAGCGGGCGCGCACGCGGTCGTGATGCGGTCGACCATCGGATCGGTGAGGTAGTGATGGCGCAGGTCGAGCAGGGACAGGTGACTCAAGGGCTGACCGTTGAGCAGCGCCTCACCGCCGGTGTCGCTCAGCGTGCCCATGGACAGCGCCAGGGACTCCAGCTGGGCGACGACCGGAGCCGATCCCACGGCGGCGGCGATCTCGTCCTGGAACTCGCTGTTCTGCAGCCCCAGATGGCGCAGCCTGGGAAACAGGCCGCCCGCCAGGACCGGCCCGACGTCCTCGATCGTCGCGTCGCCGCCGTACCACGTACTGCCGAACCACAGCTCAAGCCGCTCCAGCGCGGGCAGTTCACTCGCGGTGACCGCCCGTACCAGCTCGCCGGGCAGACCACCGGACTCGAAACGCAGCGACTTCAGCGCCGCATGGCGCAGCGGCCGCAGCGCGAGCCCCTCCTGGCCGCAGCCGCGCACGCCGAACTCCTCCAGCGACGGCAGCGCTTCGAGTACCGGAGTGATGTCGCACATCTTCAGCCAGGACACCTCGCACTCCTCGCCCACCACATCGGCCAGGAAGAGCGCGCGCAGGGCCGGGAAACGGTCGGCGTGGGCGACGATCAGCTCCGCCACCGGATCGAACGGCGTGTACTCGTCGTGCCACCAGGCACCGATGACGAGAGCCCGGACCCGGGTCGTGTCCACCGTCTCCAGGAACTGTTCCCACAGAGCGGCGAAACCGGAGTCCTCGCCGTAGTCGCACACCAGCCGCCAGGCCACCGAGTCGGCGGCGGGCAGGGCGCCGGACGACGGCTCCGGAGTGTGGACCGGCAGCCCGTGGAAGTGCTCCAGATGCTCAATGCCGAGATACGTCATGTCGCTCTACTCCGATACCGCGGTGTAGCGGCCCTCGATGCCCCGGTCGCCCCACGGCTCGCACTTCTCCGAGAGGTCGACCCGGACCCCGTGCGGCTCCAGGGCGGAGCGGACCCGCTCCTCCATCGCATCGCTGAGGAAGTGGTGGTGGAGATCGAGGACTTCCAGGTGGGTCAGCGGCTGCCCTTCCAGCAGGGCGGCCGCCCCCTCGTCGCCCAGCGTCCCGTTGGACAGGTCGAGCACCCGCAGCCGGGCGACGACCGGAGCCGAGGCGACGGCGGCGGCGATCTCGTTCTGGATCTCGCTGTTGCGCAGGCCCAGGTGGTCCAGCCGGGGGAAGCGGGTGCCGGCGAGCACCGGAGCGAGGTCGGCGATGTTGGTGTTCCCCTCGTAGGCGGAGACCCCGAGCCAGAGGTCGAGCCTTTCCAGCGCGGGCAGTTCGCTGTCCAGCACCCCGCGCACCACCTCGACCGGCAGGCCGCCCGCCTGGATCGTCAGCGACCGCAGCCGCTCGTGCTTCGTCGGCGGGAACACCAGATCCGAGCCGCCGCGCACCCCGAGCTCCGTCAGCGCCGGGAAGGCGGCCAGCAGCGCCGTGACATCCGACTGCTGGATCCAGGTGATCTCAGCCTCCTCCGCCTCCAGATCACCGACGAACACCGCCTCCAGCGAGGTCAGCCGGTCGGCGGCGGCGATCACGAGGTCGATCGGCACGGAGGAGTTCTCCTCGTACGCCTCGCCCCACTGACCGATGATCAGGGCCCGGACGCCGGACGGATCGACCTCGTTGAGGAAGTGAGCGAACTCCTCGTCCCAGGAACGGTCCTCGTCGCCGTACGGATCTACGGAGACGCGCCAGGCCGCGGCATCCGCGGCGGGCCGGGAGCCCCCGTCGGTCGTGTGCTGGAAGTCGACGGCCGGAAGGCCGCCGAACTCGTGCAGATGCTGCGCACCGTACATGGCCCTGAGCTCCTGATCCTGGGGACGGCTGTTGCCGCAAGGTCTATCAAGCCGCACTGACAACGCTGCGACCGGGACCCGTCCACGCCCGTCTTCAGGGGCCGTTGTCAGACCCTGCCCGTAGCGTTTTTCCCGTGGTCGGCACAGCGGGTGCCGCGACGAGGGGAGACGTCCGTGTACCGGCAGGGCGATGTACTGATCATGGAGCTGGACGAGTCGGCGGTGCCCGCCCCCTTCCTGGAGGCTCCGGGCGAACTGCGCGACGGGCGGGGCCGGCTGGTGCTCGCACTGGGGGAGGTCACCGGACACGCGCACGCCGTGCAGGGTCCCGGCCGGCTGATCCGGGAAGCGGGCCAGTTCGGCCCGATGCTGCTCCATCTCCCCGAGGGCGGCCGGGTGGTGCACGAGGAGCACGCGGTGATCCCGCTGCCCAAGGGTTGGTTCCGCGTCGTGCGCCAGCGGGAGTACGCACCGGGCGCGGTCCGCATCGTGGCGGACTGACTGTTCCGCCGTGCCGGAGCACGCACGGCGCAACGGTCAGAGCGAACACAGCCGACACAGCCAGCACAGCCTTCCAGAACAGATCGAGCACAGCAGGGGACGGGGACAACCGATGCAGAACGTGAACACCTGGCGGAGCGTGGCGGCGGCGACGGGCCGGGCGGACCGGGCGGCGGCCGAGGCCGGGGTGCGGCGCGCCTACCGCACCGCCGGACTGGCCGAGCCGGACCGGATCATCTGGGCCGCATCGCCCCGGGCCGCCGTCGGGACGGTCGAGAAGCTGACCGACGCCGGACGGTCGGTGCGCGAGGAGGTCCGCACCCGTCCTTGGGCGGACGAGCGCCGCCGGATGTACGACGAGCTGGGCCCGGCGGGCTGGTCGGCGCTCTGGTCCGCCACCGGAGCCCAGCTGTGGGAGACCACGGCCGCGCTCGCCGAGCGGATACGGACCGGTGTCGTCGCCGACCTGGCACCCCGGCCCCAGGACGAGGGGGCCGTCCGGCTGGTGCTCCTGGACGCGGTGCTCGGCCAGCATGACGCCGCCTGGCTCGCCGCCTTCGACGGGCACGGCGACCGGCTCGCGGGCCTCGCCGAGGTCGCCCGCAACGCCGGCTGGTGGTGGCCCTACGAGCACGCCGTGGTCATCACCGAGCGGCCCGACGTACTCCACCGCGACGAGGCGGGCCGGCTCGACCACGGGGAGGGGCCGGCACTCGCGTACCGGGACGGGTTCGCCCTGCACGCCTGGCGCGGCATGCCCGTGCCCGCCGCATTCCTGGAGGAGCTGTCCTCCCTCACCCCCGAGCGGATCCGCGCCGAGGAGAACGCGGAGCTGCGCCGGGTGATGCTGGAGTACTACGGCTACGACCGGTATCTCACCGAGTCCGGCGCCGAGCCCGTCCACCGCGACGAGACGGGCATCCTCTGGCGCATCGCCCTCGACGGCGACGAGGACGTGGTGATGGTCGAGGTGGTCAACTCCACCCCCGAGCCGGACGGCACGTACCGCACCTACTGGCTGCGCGTGCCGCCCACCACCCGGACCGCGAAGGACGGGGTGGCCTGGACGTTCGGGCTGGAGGGGGCGGCCTACGCACCGGTGCGCCAGACCTGACCGGGAGGCCGTTCGGCCTCGCCCGGGGGGCAGGGCCGATGAGGGGGCGGCGAAGGGCCCGGCGGTCAGCTGTCGGCCAGGGGCGAGGGGCGGCGAAGGGGTCGGGCGGTCAGCCGTCGGCCGGGGCGTCCGCGACCGGCGCACCGGTCAGATCGGCGAGGTCGATGCCCAGCTCGCGGGCGAGCGCCTCGTCGGTCCACCGCAGCATCGTGGTCCGGGAGAGCGGACCCGCGTACGAGGTGGTCTGCACCGCCATCCCGTCCAGCAGGGCGGTCAGCCGCCAGGCCGCCGACCGGGGATCCCCGCACCGGAACTCTCCGGCGGCGGCGCCCTCCTCGATGACCTGGGCCAGCTCCGTCTTCCACTGCTGGTCGAGGTCGCCCGCGACCTCACGGAGGGCGGGGTCGCGCAGCGAGGCTGCCCAGCCCTCGATCCACAGCCGCCAGCCCTTGGCCGTTCCGGTCGGTGCGTACCACCGCACGGCCGCGCGCAGCCGGCGTACGGCGGTGGTGCGGCGGGCCAGCAGCTTGCGGAGGTGGGCGAGGTCGGCCTCGGCCGCGTACGCGAACGCCGCCGCGACCAGCTTCTCCTTGGTCGAGAAGTGGTAGAGGACGAGCGCGTTGCTCACGCCCAGCACCGAGGCGACATCGGCGATCCGCACGGACGAGACCCCGCGGACCTCGATCTGCTCGACGGCGGCGCGCAGCAGCTCCTCACGGCGCTCCGCCACGTTCAACCGGACTCTTGCCACCGGGACACCCTAACGAATGGGCCAGGTCAGCGGCGGCACGGACGATGGCCGGTGACCGGCGGCGAACTGGGAGACGGACGTTCACCAGGAGGACGTAACGGGGGCCACGGATGTGACAGGAGTGGGTGGGGGCCGGAATCCTCCGGCCCGCCCGGACGTTGCCTTCAGCATGACGCGAATCGAACCGGATCGGGAAGCGCTGCTCCGTCTCCTCGGTGACCAGGACAGCGGTGTTCTGGTCACCCTGAAGCAGGACGGACGCCCTCAGCTGTCCAACGTCAATCACGCCTTCTACCCCGAGGAGCAGGTGGTCCGCGTCTCGGTCACCGAGGGCCGGGCCAAGACCCGTAACCTGCGGCGCGACCCCCGGGCCAGCTACCACGTCACGAGCGACGACCGCTGGGCGTGGACCGTCGCCGACGGCACCGCCGAGCTGACCCCGCCCGCTCAGGCCCCCGACGACGCCACCGTGGAGGCCCTGATCACGCTCTACCGGGACGTCCGGGGCGAGCACCCCGACTGGGACGACTACCGGCGGGCCATGGTCGAGGACCGCAGGGTGCTGCTCACCCTGCACATCGACCACGTCTACGGGCAGCCGCGTGGCTGACGCCCCCGTCGGCCGGACCGGCTGCCCCGTTCAGCATCTTCTGGTCGCCCTGTCGTACGGGCCGACGATAATGAAACGACACCGACTCCCTCAGGAGATGTTGTGACCGGCGCTGACTACCTGCTTCCGCTCCGCACGAAACTGCGCTCGATGCGCACCGAGCCCTTCGGGGCCGATCCGGCCGGAGCGCGGATGGAGCGCATCCGCCGCTCGCCTCAATTCGTCGACGGTGCGTTCCAGAACCCGGTGGGGGCCCGGATCAGGCCCTCCGGCTCCTCCGTCGAATTCGCCAAGACCTATTTCCAGAAGGAGCAGCGGGCCCTCAGGACGCCGAACGGAGGCGTACCCGTCCACCCCACGACGCTCGCCGATCTGGCCGTGCCGCCCGTCAGCGGGCTCCGGCTGACCTGGATGGGCCATTCCAGCGTGCTCGCGGAGATCGACGGCCGGCGGATCCTGTTCGACCCGGTCTGGGGCGAGCGCTGTTCCCCGTTCCCGTTCGCCGGACCCAAGCGGCTGCACCCCACTCCGCTGTCGCTGGCCGCGCTCGGACCCGTCGACGTCGTCGTGATCTCCCACGACCACTACGACCATCTCGACCTGCCGACGATCC
Organism: Streptomyces globisporus C-1027; assembly: GCF_000261345.2. NCBI lineage: Bacteria > Bacillati > Actinomycetota > Actinomycetes > Kitasatosporales > Streptomycetaceae > Streptomyces > Streptomyces globisporus. The sequence continues at coordinate 6,993,627 of NZ_CP013738.1, forward strand.
GCGCCCTGGCCGGCACCGACACGGTCTTCGCCGTGCCGCTCGGTGTCGGAGCCCATCTGGAGCGCTGGGGCGTGCCCGCCGCCCGGATGCACGAGCTCGACTGGAACGAGACCGCGACGGTCGCCGGCATCAGCCTCACCGCCACCCCCGCACGCCACTTCTGCGGTCGCGGGCTGCGCAACCAGCAGCACACCCTCTGGGCGTCCTGGGTCGTCGCGGGCCCGGAACACCGGATCTACCACAGCGGGGACACCGGCTATTTCCCCGGCTTCCGGGACATCGGCGCCGAGCACGGTCCCTTCGACGCCACCATGATCCAGATCGGCGCGTACTCGGAGTACTGGCCGGACATCCACATGACCCCCGCCGAGGGCATGCGCGCCCACCTGGACCTGCAGGGCGGCCGACCGCACGGTGTGCTGCTCCCGATCCACTGGGGCACGTTCAACCTGGCGCCGCACGCCTGGGCGGAGCCGGGCGAGTGGACGAAGGACGCCGGTGACGAGGCGGACCAGCCGGTGGCGTTCCCCCGCCCGGGCGAGCCGTTCGAGCCGGCCGGGATCCTCCCCGTGGAGCCGTGGTGGCGGGCCCTGTCGCCCGTGCTCGCCCGCCCGTGGCGCCTCTCCGGGGAACAGACCGGTTCCGGCCGCGGCCCCGCACCGGCGGCGCGGGGCGATCTCGACCTCGCAGGGGAGCGCTGACCACGCGCAGGACGTACGGCTCGGGGCCGCCGCCGGTTCGCCCGGCGGCGGCCCTTCGTGCCTCTCGTCCGGGTCACTTGGGGCTCGCCGGGTCCGGACGAAAGCCCTGGGCGACTCAGCCGAGCCGGGACACCGCGTAGACCTCGATCGCGTCCCGCTGGTACTCCGCCAGCCCCGGGGCGATGGCCTCGTACGCCGCGCGCCAGTCCTCGTTCTCGACGCAGGAGCGCCCGATCGCCCGGTACTCGTCGGCCGACACGGCGTGCAGCGAGGTGAGCGCCCGGTACTGCGCGTCGATCTCGGCCTGCACGGGCCGCGCGTCCGCAGGGGCGCCGCCGGCCATGTGCTCGGCCAGCCGGATCATCAGCGCCGTGCGCTCGCGCTGTCCCGCCTCGACCTCGGCCGGGGGCATGGCGGCCGCCCGTCGGCCGGCCTCCTCGGCGAGCCCGGGGAAGTCGCGCAGATTTCCCTCGTACTGAGAGGGCTCGATGCCCTCGAACAGGTTCTCCGGTCGGTTGATCGCGGTCATGGGCCTTCCGTCCTTTCTGGACTGTTCCAGCTCGGCGATCGTGCGGGAGACGGTCCCGGCCAGGGCGTCCAGCCGGTCCCGCTCGGCGAGCAGCCGTCCGTGGTGGCCCCGCAGGGCCTCCACCGTGTCGACCTGGTCGGCGAGGACTCTGCCGATCTCCGGCAGCCCGACGCCCAGCTCCCGCAGCACGAGGATCTGCTGCAGCAGCAGAAGCTGGTGCTCCTCGTAGTAGCGGTGGCCGTTGGAGCCGATCCGGGCCGGCGGCAGCAGACCGATCTCGTCGTAGTGCCGCAGCGTCCGGGCGGTCACCCCCGACATACGGGCCACCTCGGAGATCGGCCAGTCCATCGCCACGTCCTCACTCCCTGACGAGCACTCCCTCACGAGCGCCTCACCGGGCCGGCTTCTCCGGCCCTGGTCATGACCGTAGAAGCTGCCGCAGCGGCAACTTCAAGCCCGGATCCGCGCCGGTCGGGCGCTCAGCACCGGCCTACCTCGAAGCTGATGGAGAGGCTGACCTCCACACGGGTCAGCACCGAATCCGGTTCGGGCGGCGACACGCTCAGGCAGAACGCGGTGTCGACGTCCTCCGCCCTGACCTCGAACAGGTCGACGGAGGGGTCCGCGTCCTTGTCGTAGGGATCGTCCGCTTCCTCGATGTGCAACCCGCCGCCGGACGTGGGGCCTTCGCCGCTCTCCTCCACGGCGTCGCGGATCATGCTCTGGTAACCACCGGTCCATGAACCCAGCGTCTGCGGTGTTGCCTCCAGGTCGCGGACTGCCGCGTGCACGGCGTCGCGCCACTCGCCCTCGCTCCAGGAAGAACTCGCGCGGAGGGAGTACATGGCTACGGCGGCGAACAGCAGGAAGCCGATGATGAGGCCCATTCCGACCGGATTTCTCGGGTTGTAGACATAACGACTTGTCCCCCAGTCCGAGCGGATGAATATCGGCTCGTCGTCGTCCTGGCCCTTGCTCATGCCCGGAGCCTAGTTGTCGCCCGAACGCGCAACGAACGTCGCCCCGTACGCGTCTCATCGAGCATGAACGATCTTCCTGAGGGCCCCTTCGACTCCGGCGACTCCGATGACTCCGAGGACGCGGAGGTGCGTCCCGGTCCCCTCTGGCGCCATGCGGTGTGGGTCGTGGCCGTGACCGGCGCCGGTGTGGCGTTGGGATGGGTGGGCGCGCTCTTCCGTATCGGACCGGAGGAGTTCGGCCTGCCGCCCGCCGCTCCGGGAGCGCTCTGGCCCTATCTGCTCGCCTGGGCCGCGATCGGCCTGGCCCTGGCCGCCGTCCTGCGCGTCGTCGCCGCGAAGGTGCCTGTCCACGAACCGGAGACGGCTGCCATCGGCGTCGTCATGATCGGTACGCGGCTGTCCCTCGGCTGGCGGCCCGAGCCGCTCGAAGTCGCCGGTCTCGCGGCCGCCGGACTGCTGCTTGTGGCCGTCTGGTGTGCTGTCGCCCTGCGCGGGGCGGCCGTCGTACGGCGAACCGAAGAGGTTTCTCGCGTCCGGGGAACCGCGTAGGACACGCCGACGGCGGGGACCGGGGGCCAGGCCCGGCGCGCGGGGCACACTGGGCCAGCCCCCGCATCCGCGTACGAGAAGGAGCCTCCCGTGGCACTCACCCGTGAAGAGCGCGAACAGTTCCTCGCCGAACCCCATGTCGCCGCACTGGCCGTCGCATCGGGGAACGGCGACCGGGCCCCGCTCAGCGTGCCGATCTGGTACGAGTACGAAGCGGGCGGCGACGTCCGGATCCTCACCGGCCGCACCTCACGCAAGGCCGAACTGATCGCCGCGGCGGGCCGGTTCACGCTGCTCGTCGACCGGCTGGAGCCGACCATCCGGTACGTCTCGGTCGAGGGCCCCGTCGTCGACACCCGCCCCGCGACGCGCGCCGACCTGGAGCACGTGTCGGCGCGCTACCTCCCGGCCGAGAAGGTCGCCGGTTACGTGGAGTTCGCCTGGGAGAACCACGGCGAGCAGGTGGTGATCACGCTGCGCCCCGAACGCTGGGTCAGCTCGGACCTCGGCCAGGTCTGAGACCCGGCCGCGCGGCGGGGCCGCCTCAGGCCCGGCCCGGCGGGGGCTCAGGTGTGGCGACGCCGAGACGGGGGAGGCGTGCCGCATGCACTCCTGGACCCTTGACGACATGCCCGACCTCGGCGGCACCACCGCCGTGGTCACCGGTGCCAACAGCGGCATCGGCGCGGTCACCGCTCTCGTACTGGCCCGCTCGGGCGCCCGTACCCTTCTCGCGTGCCGCGATCCCGAGCGTGGCCGACGCGCCGTGGACGCCGTCCGCCGGGCCGCTCCCGCGGCGGACGTGCGGCTCGTCCGCCTCGACCTCGCCGATCTGAGCAGCGTGGCGGAGGCCGCGGAGGCCATCGGGAAGGAGGCCGACGGGCAACTCGACCTGCTGGTGAACAACGCCGGGGTGATGGCCCTGCCACCCCTCCGTACGGCGGACGGTTTCGAGATGCAGTTCGGCACCAACCACCTGGGGCACTTCGCCCTGACGCTCCGGCTGCTCCCGGTCCTCGGAGTCCAGGGGCCGGCGCGCGTGGTGACGCTCTCCTCGCTCGGCCACCGCATCGGCCGCATCGACCTCGACGACCTCAACGCCGAGCGCTCGTACGGCAAGTGGCGGGCCTACGGTCAGTCCAAGCTCGCCAATCTGCTGTTCACGGCCGAGTTGGACCGGCGGGCCCGTGCCGGGGGCCGGGACCTGGTCGCGCTGGCGGCCCACCCCGGGCTCTCCGCAACGGAGTTGGGGCAGGCCGGGCCCCGGCTGGCCGGGCGGAACTGGGCGGCGAAGCTGGAGCGGGCCTCGCGGCTGTACACCCAGCCGGCCTCGGCGGGCGCCCTCCCCGTCCTGTACGCGGCGACCCTGCCGGATGCCCCGGGCGGCTCCTACTACGGCCCCTCCCGTCTCGGCGAGACCCGGGGGGCTCCCGCACCCGCCCGGAAGTCGCACCGCGCCCAGGACCCCTTCGTGGCACGAGCGTTGTGGGACGAGTCGGCCCGGCTGACCGGGCTGGACGCCGACGCCGTGTGACGCGCCCCGGGGTCGAAACAACCTGACGCCCGCCCCCTCCCCAGGAGGGATTCACGCCGATGCCCGGCAGGCGGACCTGCCGGGCACCGGGCGTCGTACGGAAGGGCGTACCGGAGGCGTCAGACCGCCGGGGCCGGGTACGTCGGGTACTCCACGCCGGAGACGTGCTGGACGACCCGGATGACCTGGCACGAGTAGCCGAACTCGTTGTCGTACCAGAGGTAGAGGATCGCGTTGTCGCCGTCGACCTTGGTCGCGCCCGCGTCGACGATCGAGGCGTGGCGCGAGCCGATGAAGTCGCTGGAGACCGCGTCGGGCGCGCTGATGAAGTCGATCTGGCGCTTGAGCGGCGAGGCCAGCGACACGTTGCGGAGGTAGTCGAGGACCTCCTCGCGGGTGGTCTCGCGCTCCAGCCGCAGGCTGAGGATGGCGATCGAGACGTCCGGCACGGGGACGCGGATCGAGCTGCCGGTGATCGGCGCCTTCAGCTCGGGCAGCGCCTTGGCCACGGCCGACGCGGCCCCGGTCTCGGTGATGACCATGTTGAGCGCCGCCGAACGGCCACGACGGTCGGAGCTGTGGTAATTGTCCAGCAGATTCTGGTCGTTGGTGTACGAGTGGACGGTCTCCACGTGCCCGCGCAGAACGCCGTACTCGTCCGCCATCGCCTTCAGCGGCGGGACGATCGCGTTGGTCGTGCAGGATGCGCAGGACAGGATCTGCTCGTCCGGCTTGACCGTGTCGTGGTTGACGCCGTGCACGATGTTCGGGACGTCGCCCTTGCCGGGAGCCGTGAGCACGACCTTGGCGATGCCCGGCTGGAGGTGCTTGGAGAGGCCCTCGCGGTCCCGCCACCGGCCGGTGTTGTCGATCAGGATGGCGTGCTTGATGCCGTACGCCGTGTAGTCGACCGTCGTCGGGTCGTCCGAGTAGATCATCTGGATCTCGTTGCCATTGGCGATGATCTTGTTGTTCGCCTCGTCCACGGTGATCGTGCCCTGGAACTGGCCGTGGATCGAATCGCGCCGCAGCAGCGAGGCGCGCTTGACGATGTCCTGGCCGGAGCCCTTGCGGACGACGATGGCCCGCAGGCGCAGGCCGTTGCCCGAACCGGCCTTCTCGATGAGCAGGCGGGCGATGAGCCGGCCGATGCGGCCGAAGCCGTAGAGCACCACGTCACGCGAGGCGCGGCGCTCGATCTTGTTGTCGCCCGTCGCCCCGGCGACGGCCTCCGCGGTGAACTCCTCGACGGAGAGTCCGCGGCCGTCGGCCCGGTGGGTGGCGGCCAGCATGCCTATGTCGATCTGGGACGGGCCGAGATCGAGCGTCGTCAGAGCCTTGAGGAAGGGCATCGTCTCGGTGACCGAGAGCTCCTCGCCCGCGATCTGCCGGGCGAAGCGGTGGGTCTTGAGGATGCTGACCACCGACTTGTTCACCAGGGAGCGGCTGTGCAGCAGGACGTTCACGTCCTGCTCGCGGTGCAGCTTCCCGATGATCGGGATCATCGACTCCGCGATCTCCTCGCGGTGCATCCAGTTGGTGAACGAGTCGTCATTGACAGTCACAAGTTTATCTTTCGAGCTAGGCGGCGCTCATATGGTAACCGGCCGCCTTCCCGCCCCTTCGGGGGGTGCCCTACCTGCGGGTAAACCCAGGGCCAAGGCTGCGCAATCGGGCGCGCGTGCGAGGGCTCATACCAGAGTGGGACGGATGGCGGGCAAGTTCGACAACTGCCCGTCGCGCATACGTCATTGACGACTACCGTGTGTGCCCGGTGATCAACGGTGGGCTCATGACGTGCGGGCCTGCCCGACCGATGACCCGCGCCTGACCGACCACCGTAGGGGCCACCGCATGGACGCCGGCACAACCGCCGATCCCCGGTGCCCCCTGTACCGAGGACGCTGATGTCTCAACTTCGCGCACCCGACGCGCGACCGGACCGCCGTGAGGGCGGGCGGCACGGCCGCCCCGGCACGCGCGGCCACTCGGCCCCGAGCAGGCCGCGCGCCGCAGGGCCTTCCCCCGACGCCCGCATCCGCCCCCAGCTGCTGCGGACCGCGCTGCTCCCGGCCGTCGCCGCGGTGCTCAGCGGCGCCGCGGCCGTCATCTTCACCGTCCGCGCCGGAGGCGTCGGCTCCTCGCCGAGCCTCTGGGCGGCGCTCGGCGGATCGGGAGCCCTGGCGGTCGCCGCCGTCGCGGCCGCCTACCTCGGCGCCAACCGCGTGGCGGGCCAGGTGCTCGACCGGGCCCTCGCGCTCCGGCGGGCCAGCGCCCAGGGCCAGGCCGAGCTGCAACGCGTGGTGGAACAGCTCCGCAACGGGGAGCCCGTCGCCGCGCGGCGTCCCTCGCCACCCCCCACGCCCGGGGCCGACGCCTTCGACCTGCTCGGACAGGAGATGGCCCGGGCCCAGGAAGCCTCCGTCGCCGCCGTCGTCCAGGCCTCCCAGCTCTTCAGCAGCGCCGGCAACGAACAGAAGGTCGAGGTCTTCGTCAACCTCGCGCGGCGGCTGCAATCCCTCGTCCACCGCGAGATCCAGATCCTCGACGAGCTGGAGCACGAGGTCGAGGACCCCGACCTCCTCAAGGGCCTCTTCCAGGTCGACCACCTCGCCACCCGGATCCGCCGCCACGCGGAGAACCTCGCCGTCCTCGGCGGGGCCGTCTCCCGGCGGCAGTGGAGCAACCCCGTCACCATGACCGAGGTGCTCCGCTCGGCCATCGCCGAGGTCGAGCAGTACCCCCGGGTCAAGCTGGTCCCGCCGATGGACGGCACCCTGCGCGGTCACGCTGTCGCCGACGTCATCCACCTGCTGGCCGAGCTGGTCGAGAACGCCACGGTGTTCTCCGCCCCCCACACCCAGGTGCTGCTGCGCGTCCAGCAGGTCACCGCCGGGCTCGCCCTGGAGGTGGAGGACCGCGGTCTCGGGATGCCGGACCACGAGCAGAAGCGGATGAACGCCCTGCTCTCCGACCCCGACCAGGTCAACGTCGCGCATCTGCTCCAGGACGGCCGGATCGGCCTGTTCGTCGTCTCGGCCCTCGCCCGCCGCCACGGCATCGCCGTCCGCCTACAGAGCAACATCTACGGCGGTACGCAAGCGGTGCTGGTCCTTCCGCAGTCGCTGCTCGGGACCGATCCCGACGCGCCACCGTCCGCCGACGCCGTGCCCGTACCACCCCCGGGCGCCGTGCACCGGCCGCCCGTCGAGGCCGGGAGCCCCGCAGCTCCACCGCGGAACGGCACCCCTCGTGCCACGGCATCCAGGGACCAGGCATCCACGGCCCAATCGTCGCCCCAGGCATCCACGGGCCTCCCGCAGCAGGCACCCGGCCCCACGCCGAACGGACACGCGCCCGGCTCCACGCCGAACGGACGTCCCGGTCCGCCCGCGGGCGAGGCCCCGCCCCTCCCGCTGCGCGCCGAGCGCATCGACCGGCCGGCACCGTCCTCCTCGCCCGCCGAGCGCGGCGGCCCGCCGAGCGCGGCGGCCGTCCACGAGCGCGACGACCGGCCGGCCCCGGCGGCCGTACCCGAGCGCGACCACGCGGCGCTCTCTCCCGCCCGGCCGGAACTGCCCAAGCGGACGAACCAGGAAAGTCTCGTACCGCAGCTGCGCGAGGCGCCCGCCCCGCGCGTCGAGGACGAGCACGCCCTGCACGACCCCGGCCTCATGGCCGCCTTCCGGCGCGGCGTCGACCTCGCCGAGGCCCAGACCGCGGAGGAGGAGGGCCCCGAGGGCGGATACGGGAACCCCGGCGGCGGAACCGGAGGGCAGACCGCGCTCGACGCCCCTCTGGAATCCCTCTCGCCCCTCCCGGTACGCGGAGCCACCGCACCGCACGACCGGCCCGGTCCGGCCCGGGCGTCGCGGCCGGACCACGCGCTGCCCGCGGGCGGCCTGCCCGTACCGGACAGCTACCCGCCCGACGCGTACCCGCACGACACCGCCGCGTACGCGCGCGGCAGCTACGGCGAAGGCACCCATGACCGCGTGCCGGGCGAGCCCGGAGCGTTCGCGGGCGAGCCCTTCGTGCCGGGCCAGGCCGTCCCGGAACCCCGCAAAGACACCACCTTCAAGGAGTAGACACCATGACGAGCGATATGCCGTCCGGTCAGGCCTCGGACCTGGACTGGCTGCTGAGCGGGCTGGTCCAGCGCGTGCCCTACACGCGCAGCGCGGTTCTGCTCTCCGCCGACGGGCTGGTGAAATCCGTGCACGGCATGGACCCCGACAGCGCCGACCACATGGCGGCCCTGGCCGCCGGTCTGTACTCGCTGGGCCGCAGCGCCGGCGCCCGGTTCGGGGACAACGGCGACGTCCGGCAGGTGGTCGTCGAGCTGGACTCCACGCTCCTGTTCGTCTCCACCGCCGGATCCGGCACCTGTCTCGCCGTCCTCGCCGGGCGTGAGGCGGACGCCGCGGTGCTCGGCTACGAGATGGCGATGCTGGTCAAGAGCGTCCGCCCCTACCTGACGACCCCGCTGCGGCAGCCGGCCGGCGCGCCGTTCACCCCGGGGATCTGAGGATGCCGGCCCCGCAGGACGGGCCCCTGCTCGACGACGCGGCCGGCCGGCTGATCCGCCCGTACACGATCAGCAACGGCCGGACCCGGCCGTCCACCGCGTTCGACCTGCTGTCCCTGATCATGGCCACGGGCATCGAGCCGGACATCCCGCTCGGCCCGGAACACACCGTCGCCCTCGGCATGTGTGAAGGGCCGATGTCCGTCGCCGAGATCGCCGCACACCTCCGGCTGCCCGCGGTCGTCGCCAAGGTCATCCTCTCCGACCTGGTCGCCTGCGGCGCGGTCACCGCGCACGCCCCCGCTTTCCACGACATGCCCACCGACCGATCCCTGCTGGAGGCAGTGCTCGATGGTTTACGACGACAGCTCTGACCGCACCGGAACCGCCGAGTTCTTTCCCGTGGCCCTCAAGGTTCTGGTCGCCGGAGGATTCGGCGTCGGCAAGACGACGTTCGTGGGCGCGGTCAGCGAGATCGCCCCGTTGTCCACCGAGGAGTTGCTGACCCAGAGCAGTGTGGGCACGGACAACCTGGAAGGCGTCGAGTCCAAGACGGCCACCACCGTCGCCATGGACTTCGGCCGGATCACCCTCTCCGAGCAGCACGTGCTCTACCTGTTCGGCACACCGGGCCAGGAGCGCTTCTGGTTCATGTGGGACGAGCTCTCCCAGGGCGCGCTCGGAGCGGTCGTGCTGGCCGACACCCGGCGCCTCGCCGAATGCTTCGGCGCGATCGACTTCTTCGAACGGCGCGGCATCGGATTCATCGTCGCCGTCAACGAGTTCGACGGCGCCTACCGCTACGAGCCGGACGAGATCCGCGCCGCGCTCGACCTCGGGCCCGAGGTGCCCGTCGTCCTGTGCGACGCCCGGATCGCCAGCTCCGGCACGGGCGCCCTCGTCACCCTGGTCCAGCACCTCATCAACGCCACCTCGGCGCCCGCCCCACTCCAGACCTTCGGAGCCCACCCGTGACATCCTTCGCCACCGGCCGGATGCTCCTCACGCCCACCGACCGGCACGGCCCGGCCCGCGCCAAGCGGCTGCGCAAACTGGACCTCGGCGAACGCCCCGACGCCTCGTACGACAACTTCGACGCCTTCGCCGACAAGGTGGCCGAAGTCACCGCCACGCCCTTCTCGATGGTCAACTTCATCGACGAGAACCGGCAGTTCTTCGCGGGACTGCACACCCCGGCGGGCAACCGCGGTGGCCAGGACCTCGGTTCGGCCGCGGCGGGCAGCAACCGCAGCAGCCGCTACATGGCCCGCGACCACGGCTACTGCCCGCACGTCCTCGTCCGGCGCAAGGCCCTCGTCCTCGACGACGTCTGCGACTACCCGCGCTTCGCGGGCAATCCGGTGGTGGACGACATAGGCATCCGCTCCTACCTCGGGGCGCCGCTGATCGACCGTACCGGCATCGCGCTGGGCACCGTCTGTGCCGTCGACACCGTGCCACGCCCCTGGGGGCGGGCCGGGCTCGACACCATCAAGTCGCTCGCCCATGAACTCGTCCGCCAGATCGACGACCGGGAGGGCCACCGCACCGTCTGACACCGCCGACCCGCACCCCGCACGGCGGCACGGCGCGGACGATCAACTCCCGGGCGGCGCACCGGTACTGCCCCGCAGGACCACGTTCCCCTCGATCCGCAGCACCCGGGAACGACCCGCCCCCGACGGCGTCCGCAGGGCGAGGGCGATCACCTGCTCACCCATCTCCGTGAGCGGCAGCGCCACCGTGGTCAGCGGCGGCGACACCTCCCGTACGACGGGGATGTCGTCGAACCCCGCGAGCGACATGTCCTCGGGGACGCGCACACCGGCCTCCCGCAGCGCGGCCAGCGCGCCGACCGCCATCACATCGGTCACCGCGAAGACGCAGGTGGGCCGTGCGCCCCCGGTGGTCAGCAGCTGACGAGCCGCCGCGTGCCCGCCCTCCCGGGTGAACGCGCCCCGCACCACCCGTCGAAGGGTGATGCCCGCGGCGGCGAGCCCCTCCCGGAACCCGGCCAACCGGTCGGCCACCGTGGTCAGTTCGGGAGGACCGCTGAGCACCGCGAAGTCCCGGTGCCCCAGCTCCACCAGCGAGGCCGCGAGCGCCGCCGCCCCGGCCCGGTTCTCCGGCTGGACGGTGTCCACCCGCATCGACCGGTGTCGGCTGACCACCGCGACCCGGCCGCCCGCCCGGACGTACGGCTCCAACTCGGCGTCCATCGCCCGCTCCCAGGCCCGGTCCTGGAAGCCGGAGCCGATCAGCAGGATGGCCCGCGCCCGCTGGGCCCGCAGCATCGAGACGTACGCGATCTCCCGTGCCGGTTCCCGGAAGGTGGAGGCGAGCATCACCAGCAGATCCTGCTCGGCGGCCGCCCGCATCACCCCGCTCGCGATGCCCGCGAAGTACGGGTCGCCCACGTCGTGGCAGATCAGCCCCACCGTACGGTTGCCCTCGGCGCTGGCGAGTGCCTGGGCGTGGGCGTTGGGGATGTAGCCGAGGAGGTCGGCCGCCGCGCGCACCCGGCCGCGCAGGTCGTCGCGGACCCGGGTGGTGCCGTTGAGGGCCCGGGACGCGGTGGCGAGCGATACGCCGGCCTCGCGCGCCACCGCGTCCAGCGTCACATGGGCGGCGGGGGCCCGACGTCGCGTATCGGGGTGGACCGGTGTTTCCCGTTCACTCAACTCGACCCCCAGGGGTGCGGTGGTGGCAGGGCCCCGAAACTTCGGGACGACCTCTTGACCGTGCGCGGGAGCAGTCATTAGCGTGGCGGCACCTTACCAGAAAGCGCTTTCTGAAAGCGCCTTCACGGATAGGTCCGCAGCATCGCAGCATTGCACAGCTCTCCACAACTGCCCCCGAAGTTCAGGGAGTTCACCGTGAGCCAGAGCGCGCTCAGCAAGCGCCCCGCCGATGTGGCAGGGGTCGCCCGCAGGGCCGGTCCCACGATGGGGGAGCGGCTCGCCCGCGCGGCGGAACAGAGCTGGCGGCCCCTCGCCCTGCTGCTGGCCGCCCTGGTGGTCTGGTGGGCGATCGCGGCCGCCGAGCTGATCGAGGCCTACCTCGTGCCGTCGCCCGGTGCGACGCTCGACGTCCTGACCTCGAAGGCCGGATACCTCTGGCAGCACACCTGGGTGACGACGTACGAGACGCTCCTCGGCTTCGCCATCGCGGTCGTCGTCGGGGTGCTGGCCGCGGTGGTGATGGTCTACTCCTCGACGGTCGAGCGCACGCTCTATCCGGTCCTGCTCTTCGCCCAGGTCGTGCCGAAGATCGCCATCGCCCCGCTCTTCGTGGTGTGGCTCGGGTTCGGCATCGCGCCCAAGATCCTCATCGCCGTGCTCATCGCCTTCTTCCCGGTGGTGATCTCGATGGTCACCGGGCTCAAGGCCGTCGACCCGGAGATGCTCCAACTGTCCGCCACGATGGGGGCGAAGCCCTGGCAGACCTTCGTGAAGATCCGCTTCCCGGCGTCCCTGCCGCATCTGTTCTCCGGACTCAAGGTGGCCGTCACCCTCGCGGTGACCGGCGCGGTCGTCGGCGAGTTCGTCGGAGCGAACGAAGGGCTCGGCTACGTCATCCTCCAGGCCAACGGCAACCTCGACACACCGATGCTCTTCGCGGGGCTGCTGGTGATGTCGCTGATCGGCGTCGTGCTGTTCGTCGTCGTCGAGATCGCCGAGAAGCTGCTCCTGCCGTGGCACGCCAGCCGCCGGGACACCTCGGCCACCACCACGTTCTGAACCACGCACCGACCTCCTCGTGAGAAGGGCCAGCCCATGCATGCGCGCAGACTTCTGATCGGTGTCGTTCCCCTCGTCCTGGTGGCCACCGCCTGCGGCGGTGAGGACGCGTCGACCAGCACCAGCGACTCCGGCAAGAAGCTGGACAAGGTCACGCTGACGCTCAACTGGTATCCGTACGGCGAACACGCGCCGTTCTACTACGGCAAGCAGCAGAAGATCTTCGAGAAGCACGGCATCGACCTGGACATCCGGGCGGGCCAGGGCTCCCAGAAGACGGTCCAGGCGGCGGCCGCCGGCCAGACCGACTTCGGCTGGGCCGACACCCCGGCCCTGCTCGCGGGCGTCGACCAGGGCGTGAAGGTGAAGAGCCTCGGTGTCTTCCTCCAGACGACCCCGGCCTCCGTGCAGTCCTTCGACGCGAAGGGCATCGAGGGGCCCGGTGACCTGAAGGGGCGGACGATCGCCGGGACGGCCGGGGACGCGCTGTCCAAGACCTTCCCGATCTTCCTGAAGAAGAACGGCATCGGGGAGTCCGATGTCACCGTCCAGAACACCGACCCGGCGGGCAAGATCGCCGCGGTGATCTCCGGAAAGACCGACGGCCTCCTCGGCTACGCGAGCGACCAGGGCCCGACCATGCAGGACAAGGCCAAGAAGCCGGTCTCCTACGTCCGCTTCTCCGAGCACGGCCTGAACTTCTACTCCAACGGGCTGCTCGCCGGACAGAAGATCCTCGCCTCGAAGCAGGCGGTGGCGGAGCGCATGGTGAAGGCGGTCAGCGAGGCCTGGGCGGCCGCCGCGAAGGCGCCCGAGCCGGCGGTGGCGGCCATGGAGGGAGCCTCCGAGCAACTGCCGCCGAAGACCGTGCTGTCCGAGCAGTTCGCGACGACGCTGACCCTGCTCCACACGGCGGCGACCGAGGGCAAGGCGCCCGGCGTCAACACCGAGGAGGACTGGCAGCAGACCATCGACGTGTTCGCCGAGGCCGGCATGGTCACGAAGCCGAAGGCCGTCGGTGAGTACTGGGACACGAAGACGGCGCTGAAGGGATGACGATGCCGAAGCAGCAGACGACACCGCGCGTCCCGGCCGCCGCGGGCGCGGGCCCGGCGGCCGGGGTCCGGCTCTCGGACGTGGCGGTCCGCTTCCGCAGCAAGAAGCGCGATGTCACCGCGCTCAGCGATGTCTCGCTGGACGTGGCGCCGGGGGAGTTCGTCGCCATCGTCGGACCGTCCGGGTGCGGCAAGTCCACCCTCCTCAAACTGGTGGCCGGCCTGCTCACCGCCTCCTCGGGGGACGTCCTGCTCGGCGGCGAGCGCGTCACCGGCCCCCGGCACGACATCGGTTACGTCTTCCAGCGCGCGGCCCTGCTGGAGTGGCGCTCGGCGCTGCGCAACATCCTGCTCCAGGCCGAGATCCGCCGCATGGAGCCGGCCGTGGCGCGCGCCCGGGCCGACGAGCTGATCCGGATGACCGGACTGGGCGGGTTCGAGGATGCCTACCCGCACGAGCTCTCCGGCGGTATGCAGCAACGCGTCGCGCTCTGCCGGGCGTTGCTGCACGAACCGCCGGTCCTCCTCATGGACGAGCCCTTCGGGGCGCTGGACGCTCTCACCCGCGAGCAGATGAACACCGAGCTGAACCGCATCTGGCGCACCACCGGCACCACGGTCCTGCTGGTCACCCACTCCATCTCCGAGGCCGTCTATCTGGCCGACCGGGTGGTGGTGATGAGCCCGCGTCCCGGCACCGTCACGGAGATCATCGAGGTCGGCCTGCCCGCCGAGCGCGACTACAGCGAGACGCTGGGCCGCCCGGAGTTCCGGGCGGCGGCGGCACACATCCGCGACCTGCTGGGGGCGGTGTCCGCGCACGACTGAGGGTGTCCACGGAGAAGGTTCGGTCCCGGGCAGGGTTTTCGTGCCCGGGACCGACGCGTTACGGGTCGTGGTGCGCCCGCCCGAGAACTAGGGCCGCACCGCTTCGGCCGCGACGCCGACCGCGCGCAATCTCCGCGCCAGCAGCTCGATCTCGGGCCCGGTGCCGTGATGGCCACCGCCGCGTATCAGCTCCAGCAGCGCCCGCGTCTCGGAGAGCGTCCGATCGCCGTCGTTCCGCAGAACGCGGAGGATCGGCAGCCGCCGCGCTCGGACGTCCGAGAGGATCAATCTGGCCGCGCCGTGTTCGGCGAGCATCCGGGTGCGCAACCGGTCGGGGAGGGTGTCGCCGCACACCAGCACCGCCGCCCCGCAGCCGGGACACAGGTGCTCCTCGTCCCATCGCAGCCGGTCGCCCACCACGGCCTGTGTTCCCGAGCAGTGCTGGGCCGCCCCGCAGGCATCGCAGGGGGCCGACCAATGGATCGTTGCGCAGTCCACCGCGACCGCACCTCTCTTGGCAGGAAAGCTCATTTCCGTTAAGGATTCTAACTGGAGCTCTTGTGAGGTGCTATAGCTGTCGTTATAGTCTCTAACGAAAGTGAACGCCCCGAAGGGACATCTCATGGCCATCACCCACGCCCTCCACACCGTCCTCGGCTCCGGACCCGCCGGTACCGCCCTCGCCCGCGAGCTGGTCCGCCGGGGCCACGCCGTCCGGCTGGTCGACCGATCGGGGAGCGGCCCCGCGCTCGAAGGCGTCGAGCGGTACGCCGCCGATGTCGCCACCGCCGACGGCGCCCGCGACGCCGTGGCCGGGGCCGCCGTCGTGTACCACTGCGTCAATGTCGGCTATCACCTCCAGGTGGAGGTCATGCCGAAGATCCAGGAGGCGGTCCTCGACGCCGCCGAGGCGGAGGGCGCGCGGCTCGTCGTGCTCGACACGCTCTACCCGTACGGGGAGACGCACGGCGCGGTGATGACCGAGGACTCCCCGTGGAACGCCACCACCCGCAAGGGGCGGATGCGGGCCGAGCTGGATGCCCGCTATCTCGCCGCCCACCGCGAGGGCCGGCTCCCCGTCGTCCTCGGGCGCTCCGCCGACTTCTTCGGGCCCGGGGTCCTCAACTCCACGCTCGGCGGGGCCGTCTTCCCGGCCGCGCTCACCGGACAGCCCGTGCCCGCGCTCGGCGACATCGACCTGCCGCACAGCTACACCTACATCGAGGATGTCGCGACCGGCCTCGCCACCCTCGGTGAACACCCGGACGCCGACGGCCGCGTCTGGCACCTGCCCACCGCACCGGCACGCACCACCCGGGAGATCCTGGCGTTCGTCGAGCAACGCACCGGCCGGCCCGTCGGCCTGACCGTCGTCGCCGAACCCCGACCCTTCGGCCCGTTCGACGAGACCTTCATGGCGGAGTACGCCGAGATGTTCTACCAGCACACCGAACCGCAGATCCTCGACTCCTCCGCCGTCGAGAAGGCCTACGGACTCACCTCCACCCCGCTGGAGACGGCACTGGACGCCACCCTCGCCTGGTACGGGGAGTTCCTCGCCGCCCGCCGCTGAGAAGGGGTACGGCCCCGGGCGCCGTACCGCACACCCGGGGCCGGACCATCGCTACGACAGCTCAGTAGCGCAGCCGGGACAGATACCGGTAGCTGGCCCGCGCCGAGGCGAACGGATCGGCCGGGGCGTCGTGCTCCACCAGCCACTGCTTCACCCCGCCCTGCCGCGCGGTGTCGAACATCGCCGGGAAGTCCAGGATCCCCGACCCGACCTCCGCGAAGTCCCCGTTGGGCGCCATGTCCTTCACATGGAGGGCGGGGAAGCGCCCCCGGTGCCGGACGAACAGTTCGCCCGGGTCGGAGGAGCCGCCGTCGGCCGCCCAGTACAGATCCAGCTCGAAGCCGACCAGCTCCGGATCGGTCTCGTTCAGCAGGATGTCGTACAGGCTGACACCGTCCACCACTTCATGGTCGCTGCCGTGATTGTGGTAGAGCAGCTTGAGCCCGGACTCCCGGGCGGCCAGACCCGCCCGGTTGAACTGCCGTGCCACCTCCCGGTATCCGCCCGGCGAGTGCAGCGAACCGGGCAGGCTCGGCACCACGATCCACTGACCGCCCAGCGTGTGGACGTCCTCCAGCGCCTGCGGCAGCCCCGAGCCGGTCACGATGTCGTAGCCGACATGCTCCAGCACCGCCTTGAGCCGGGTCCGGTCCAGCATCTGCCGGATCGCGGCGGGGGAGTTGCCGTGCCGACCGCTGACACCGACCGTCGCGTACCCGATCTCCGCGAGCTGCTCCAGCGTCCCGGCGAAGTCCGCCGCGAGCGGGGTTCGCATCGTGTACAGGTGCATGCCGATGCCCGACGGCGGGATCCGGCGGCAGCCCCGCGGGGCCGTCGCGGCGGCCGGGACCGCGCCGAGGCCGACGGCGGCCACCGCGCCCAACGCCGTACCGAGAAAGGATCTTCGGGCTCCGTTCGCGTGCTGCGTTCCCACGGGACTCCTCACTTCGCGTCGATTCACGCCCCACCGGCTCCCTGCGCGCCGACTCACTCGACGTCGATGCGGACGGCGCCGGTGGTCGTGTCGCCCTTGTTGTCGGTGACCGTCAGATGCGCGGTGTAGGCGCCCTTGCGGTCGTAGGTGTGCGTCGCCGTCGGCCCCTCGGTACCGGACGGCTTCACGTTGTCGCCGAAGTCCCAGTGGTACGAGGCGATCGTGCGGCCTTCGGCGGGCTCGACCGTGCTGCTGAGCGACACGGCCGACGGAGCGGTACCGGAAGCCGGTTCGGCCTTCACCGCCACCGTCGTCCCGCCCTGCTTCTCCACTCCCGGGCCGTTGAAGTGCAGCCAGTCGACCGACAGCAGATCGGCCTTGTCGGGACCCCAGTCCGGGTTGGTGAAGACCGCGTACAGCGTCGCCGAGCCGCCCGGGTCCTTCAGCTCCGTCGTCGGGGAGATCAGCTTGTCGTAGCCGCCTGTGTTGGGGATCTCGACCGAACCCAGCAGCTCACCGGTGGGGGAGCCGGCCCGGAACTCCACCGTGCCGCCGAGCCCGCCGGAGGACGCGCCGACCGTCACCGAGTCGACATTCTTGAGGTTCACCGGGTCGAAGCCGACCCAGTCGCCGTCCTCGATCTCGATCAGCCGCTTCCCGCCGGACGCGTCGGCCCGACTCCCGATTTCCGCACCGCCGTTGGCACCACCGGTCGCCGTGCGGTGCTCGGCCTCACGGAAGGAGGTGCGCAGCGTCAGCGAGGTGGAGCCGGTCAGCGCCGGGGCGTCCGGGGCTCCCTTGTCCTCGTACTGGGCGGTGATCCCGTAGTAGAGGTTCTGTCCCGGGCCGTGGCTGTCCCCGGCGTCCGTGACGATCTCGCCCGTGCAGCCGGTGTAGTTGTCCAGCGGATGCAGATGGGTGTCATGGCCGAGCTGCGACTGCACCACGACCCGCGAGCAGTCGATGGGCCCGGTCTCGTCGTCCTCCGCGTCGGTCACCTTCACCGTGAAGGGGATCGTGTCCCCGAAGCTGAACATCCCGCCGTCCGGCGGCTGTTGGATCGTCACCTCGGGCCGGGTGTTGCCCACCGTGATGTCCTGCACCGCGAGCGCCGTCAGCTCGTCGGGGCCGGTCACGGTGAGCCGCGCGGTGTGCAGCCCCTTCGCGGTGTACGTGTGCGAGGGGGCGGCCTCGGTGGAGTCCGTGGTGCCGTCGCCGTCGAAGTCCCAGGCATAGGTGATTGGTTGATCGCCGGGCAGCCCCGAACCCTCGCTGGAGAACTTCACGGTCAACGGGTCCGGTCCGCTGTCCCGGTCGACGGAGATCTTGGCGTCGGGCAGCCGGCCGTCGCCCACGTAGTCGATCCGGTAGATCCCCGCACCCTCGTTGCTGCCGCCCCGGCCGGTACCACTGCCGAGACCGAAGTCGATGACGTACAGCGCCCCGTCGGGACCGAAGTCCGCGTCGAAGGGCTGGTTCCACTCCATGTCCTCGAAGATGCCGTTGACCGAATGGAGGTCGCCCGCCTTCACCGGGTCGAACCGGGGGTCGGAGAACGTCTGGTCCTCGCTCTGGTACGAGAACGTCTTGAACCACCGGCGGGTCAGCTCGTAGTTGAACGCCTTTCCCTCGAAGTACTCGGGGAACTTGGTGCGGTAGGTGTTGTCCGGGTCGTAGTCGTACACCGGACCGCCCATCGGACCGCCGCCCCCGGTGCCCACCTCCGGGAACTCGGCCGACGCGGAGTACGCGTACCAGACCGTGGCGGGCTGGGCCGGCGGCAGCTCCCGCAACCCGGTGTTGTTCGGCGAGTCGTTGACCAGCGCCCCGCAGTCGAACTTCGGGCCGGACGTCTTCGTCGCGAAGTCGTAGTCGTTGAACGGGGTGTTGTCGCCGATGCAGTACGGCCAGCCGAAGTTGCCCGCCTCGGTGATACGGGTGTACTCGACCGTGCCCTCCGGACCCCGGTCCGCCTTCGCCTCGCGGGCGTCGGGGCCGTAGTCCGCGACCATCAGGGCACCGCTGATCGGATCGGTGGTGATCCGGAACGGGTTGCGCATCCCCATCGCGTAGATCTCGGGCCTGGTCTTCTCCGTACCCGGGGCGAAAAGGTTCCCCTCGGGTACGGAGTACGTCCCGTCATCCTCGGGGGTGATCCGCAGGACCTTGCCCCGCAGGTCATTGGTGTTGCCCGCGGTCATCTGCGCGTCCCAGGCGCGGCGGCCCTCGCCCTCGTCGATCGGCGTGAAGCCGTCCGAGGCGAACGGGTCGGTGTTGTCGCCGGTCGCCGCGTACAGGTTGCCGTCCTTGTCGAAGGCGAGCGAACCGGCCATGTGCGAGTTGGCCCGCCCCTCGCCGCGCAGCGTCGGCACGGTCAGCAGCCGCTTTTCGGAGGCCGGGTCGACGGTGTTGCCGTCAGCGGTGAAGCGGGACAGGTTCAGGCGCTTCTCGACCTTGTCGGAGTAGAGCAGATACAGCCAGTTGTTCTCGGCGAATCCGGGGTCGAGCGTGAGACCCAGCAGGCCGTCCGACTGGCTGGTCATCTCCGGGGTGTACGCGAAGTCCAGCGCGGTGGAGACCTTCATCGTCTCCTGGTCGATCACCTTCAGCTTCCCGGTCCGCTGGGCGAAGAACACCCGGCGGTCGGGGGCGACGGCCAGCTCGAACGGGTCGGCCAGATCGCTCGTGGCCAGCGGGGTCCGCTGGAACGAACCGGTGCGCGTCGCGGTGCAGTCGCCCTCCGCCGCACCGGCCGCCCACTGGATGCCGCCGAGCAGGTGCTGGACGAACGCCTCCTCCTGGAAGGCCGCCTTGTCGTGCCCGCCCGCCGTGAACCAGGACCGGCCCCCGTCGTAGTTCTGGCACCAGGAGAACGGGTGGTCGACGCCCTCGTCGAGCCCGTCGATGCCGTCGCGCACCTTGATCTGGGCGAGGGTGTGCACCTTGGACGTGGGGTTGGTGCGCCAGTTGTACCACTCCTCCTGGCGCTCCCAGAGGTCGGGAAGGTGCTGAGTCGAAGGGTGCGCGTGGTCGAGGACCTTGATCCGGCCGGTCTGCGGGGTGGGGTGCTTGTCGAAGATCGCGCCGACCAGGCCCTCGTACCACTCCCAGTCCCGCTCACTGGCGGACGCGGAGTGCAGCCCGACCCAGCCGCCGCCCGCCCGGATGTACCGCTGCAGGGCGGAACGCTCCTCAGCGTTCAGCAAGTCACCCGTCTCCGGTGTGGAGTTGGTGTTGTTGAAGACGACCGCCTGGAAGCGGCCGAGGTCCGCGTCGTTGAAGACCGAGGAGTCGGCGGTGGCCTCCACCGCGAAACCGTGCTCGGCCCCGAGCTTCTCGATGGCCTCGATGCCCGCCGGGATCGAGGGGTGGTCGGAGTTGGTGACCTCGGAGTAGACGAGCACCCGGTACGCGTCGGCTGCCTGCGCGCCGGCCGGTGACGCCACCAGCAGGGCGAGGACCAGCGCCAGGAGCGAGGTGACGGCGATGAGGGGGGACGGGCCGCCGGGGGATCGGCCGACGCGGCCGGCCCGGCGTAACGAACGGCGTCTCATGGGGCGCTCCCTGTGCGGTAGAAGCCGACTGCGGGGTGTATAGAAAGCGCTTTCTGACGTACGCCGTTCAGAGTAGGTTCAGCTCTCCGACGCGGTCAATGGGTCTGCGGGGCCCACTGCGCCGGGCGAGGCGCGGGGCGCGGAATCCCGGTCATGGAGTCCGGCGCAGGGCGCGAGGTCGCGGTCATGCGGTGCGGCGCGGGGCGCTGGATGCGATGCCGGCCGCGGGTGGATGTCGGTGCCGGGCGTTACGGTCGAATCCCGGCAGCGCACCGCCGGGTCCCTCGAAACGGAGTCCGGGATGACCGCCGACGCCACGATCACCGCCGCCGACGTCCGCTCGGCCGCGCTCTCCCTCCCCGACACCACCGAGAAGCTCGCCTGGGGGCAGCCCACCTTCCGGGTGGCGGGCAGGATCTTCGCCTCGCTCGGCGACGACGAGACGTCGATGGGCGTGAAGTGCCCCCGGGAGGGCCGTGCCGAGCTGATCGCCGCCGAGCCGGAGAAGTTCTTCATCCGCGAGGGGCACGACGACCACTACGCGTGGATGCGCGTCCGGCTGGCCGCGCTGGAGGACGCGGACGAGCTGACCGCCGTCCTCGCCGACTCCTGGCGGCAGGTCGCCCCGCGCCGGCTGGCGGCCGCGCATCCGGAGCTGGCCGCCCCGGGGCCGGACGCGCCGGGGGAGTAAGGCGGCCGAGTGCGGCGGCAGGCCGTCGAGGTCCCCCCGGGGGGACATGCGCCGGTCAGGGGCGCAGGAATCCGCTGATCCGCTCCTCCAGGCCCTGCGGGTCCAGCCCGTGGGCCGTGAGGTGCTCCTCCATCTGCCCGTACCGCCGGAGCTCGGCGCGGCCCACGCCCAGCCCGAGCACCCGGTGGGGGAGATCCATGAGCGCCTCGCCCGCGGCCGCGGAGGAAGTGCCCGCGAGATACGGCTCCACGATCACCACGTCCGCGTTCGTGGCCGCTCCGACGGCCCGCCGCACCCTTTCCGCGTCGAAGGGCCGAACCGTCGTCGCGTACAGCACGGTGACGTCCAGCCCTTCGGTGGCGGCGAGGACGTTGTCGAGCATGGGGCCGACGGCGATCACGGTCCCGCGCCGCCCCTCGCGCACCACGGAGAACCCGGAACCACCGCTCACCCGCCGCGCCTCCCGGTTCTCCTGGAGCGAAAGGCGTACGTACACCCGGTCGTCGCCGGTGACCGCCTCCCGCAGCAGGGCCTCGGCCTCGTCCGGATGGCCCGGCACGTGCACCGTCCAGCCGTCCAGCGTGTCGAGAAGGGCGACATCACCGGGTGCCATATGGGTGAAGCCTCCGGCCGGCCAGTCGTACGAGCCGGCGGCGCTCACCAGGATGCCGCCGACGTCCTGATGCCCGAAGTCCAGCTTGACCTGCTCGAACGGGCGCTCGACCAGGAAGCTGGCGAAGGTGTGCACGATCGGCCGCATGCCCGTCAGTGCCATGCCGGCGCCGGCTCCGACCAGCAGCTGTTCCCGGATGCCCACGTTGATCACCCGGTCCGGGTGGGAGCGCCGGGCCGGGGCGAAGCCGTCGGCGCTGATGTCGGCGAGCACGACGGCCAGCCGTGGCTCCTCGTCCAGGAGCTGCGAGGCGGTGCTGATGAATCGGTCACGCATGGTGTCCATGAAGGGTCCCTCCCGGGTTCTCGGTCTGCCGCCGTCAGTTCTTGGGTTCGACGCGGGCGACGACGGCCAGCGGCCTGCCTGGGTGGGGCGTGGTGAACGCCTCGTGCAGGGCCTCGTGGTCGCGGCCGTCCACGGTCACCGCGTCCCATCCGGCAGACGCGAAGCGGGAAGCGATCCCGCCGGGCCAGCCGTGGGTGGCGGACGCGTTGTCGATCACGAGGGTGTGCAGCTGTTCGAGTCCGGCAGGGCCCGCGTGGGCGATGGCCTCGTGGTTGCTGCCCTCGTCCAGCTCGGCGTCGCCGATCAGGACCCAGACCCGGGGATCGGTGAGGCCCTGGGCGCGCAGCCCCAACACCGTCCCGACGGCGAGCGGCAGCCCGTGTCCCAGGGACCCGCTGCCGATCTCCGCCCCCGGCACCAGCAGCCGGTCGGGGTGGTGGCCGAGCGGTGAGTCGTACGCCCCGAAGCCGGGCAGCAGTGCCTTGTCGAAGAATCCGTGCGCGGCGAGGACCGCGTAGTAGGCCATCGGCCCGTGCCCCTTGGACAGCAGGAAGCGGTCGCGCCCGGGATCGTCGGCCGTGTCCGGTGTGACCCGGAGCACCCGGTCGTAGAGGACCCACAGGGCGTCGAGCGTGGAGTGGGCGGCGGGGGCGTGCTTCTCCGCGCCGGTCATCAGGGCGATCAGCCGGGGCAGATCCCGGAAGTCGGGCGAGGGTGCGGGCGCGGGCGCGGCATGGCGGTCGGGGGCCGGTGCGGCTGTCGTGTTCGTCATGACCCAGAGCGTCCAACATCAACCATGGTTGAGGTCAAGAGGGGAATGGTGTTGGTGACCACCTGCCGGAGTGCGGTATTGTTCTCATGCGCGTTCGGCCGGGGGAAACCCCAGGTCAGGCGGGCAGCGGGACGTGGCGCAGCTTGGTAGCGCACTTGACTGGGGGTCAAGGGGTCGCAGGTTCAAATCCTGTCGTCCCGACTGGAGACAGTCGTAGATCAGGGCCGGTTTCGGAGCAATCCGAAACCGGCCCTTGATCGTTTTTGGGGACCGGTTGGGCGGCCACGGCATCGCACGCCTCACCCGCGCTGTGCGCGCCCGCCGCGACCGGGCCGGATCGGATCGGACGGGCGCTCCGATCGGATTGGACGGGCGCTCCGGCCTTGCCCTGGAGGCTGTTGCGCAACAGCGATCACCCGGCGCCCTCCGCCCGGGGCGGACGCCTCAGTTGCAGAACGCGGTGTCCGTTGCGGACATGACCGCCTTCGCGCTCTTCTCGGCATCGCTGAAGGTTCCGGGGAGCGCGGTCACCGCCAGGCCGACGGAGCGGCCGTCGTCGGTGGCGCCGCCCCGGGTCTCGTAGCCGTCGATGTCGCCGCCGTGCCCCCAGTACGCACCGCCGCAGCTCAGCGGGATGCTGAAGACGCCGAGGCCGTAGCGCCAGCCGGGCATGAGGGGCGCGTCGACCGTCCTGCGCATCTCGGCCAGCTGTTCGGGTGCGAGGAGCTTTCCGTCGAGGAGGAGGCGGGCGAACTTCGCGAGGTCGCTCGGCGTGGAGATCATCTGGCCGGCGGCTCCGCCCCAGGACGGATCCATGCGTGTGGCGTCGACGACCGTGCCGTTCTCCAGGCTGCTGAGGGCGTAGCCGCGAGCGTGAGGCTTGGGGACGGTCATGTCCCCGGGCTGCGGCCAGGAGGTGTGGCGCAGCCCCGCCTTCCGGATCACGCGCTCGGTGATCTGCTCCTGCACCGGCCGTTCGGTGACCTTCTCGATCAGCATGCCCGCGAGCAGGTAGTTGGTGTTGCTGTACTTCCACTTGGTGCCCGGTGCGAATTCCGCCGGTTGGTCCAGAGCGGCGGCGAGCAGATCGTGCGGATGGAAGAACTTGTGCTGGATCCTCGCGAAGTTCTCCAGGCCGATGTGCTCGGTGTAGTTGGGCAGGCCGCTGGTGTGCTGCAGCAGTTGCCGCACGGTGATCTTCCTGCCGTCGATGCCCTCGCCGCGTACCACTGCGGGCAGGTACGTCTCGACGGGCTCGTCCAGTGCGACCTTGCCCTCGGCCACCAGTTGCAGGACCACGACCGCGGTGAACGTCTTGGTGTTGCTGCCCGCCCGTACGTAGCCGTCGTGCGGGACCGGAGCCTGTTCGCCGAGCCGCGCGGACCCGGAGACCAGCGAGGAGGTACGGCCGTCCTTGCGGACCCATGCGAAGGCGGCGGGGAACTTGTCCTCGCTCACCAAGGCGTCGAGGCTCTTCTGGAGGGCCCTGTCCTTGCTGCCCCGTCCGGGTGTGTCCTCGGGAGGATTCGCCACGGCGGCAACGGTGGTGGCGGATCCCACCAGGCCTGCCGCCGCTATGACCAGCAGGCACCTGCGCAGCTTTGACGTGGTTGTCTTCGGTGTCATCAGCACTCCTTGGTATCCGGTTCGGGCACTGAAGATCCTGCCGGGGGCCGCGGTCGAGGTCAGTGGCGCGGACCCCCGGATTCCGGCGGGGGCGGCCTCCACCGGGCAGGTACACCTGAGGACACCTCGGCGGTCCGCCGGGGCACGCGATCGCGGGCCTTGTGGCGACCGACGCCTATGATCGCCAGCCGGAATCCGATCCCGAGGAGGCGGGCCAACTGCCGACCGTCGTGCTCGTCCATGGCCTGTACCACCGCCCCGAGCACTTCGACGCGGTGGCGCGACGCCTGCGGTCCTCGGGGGTCGACGCCGTCGCCCCGGAACTCCACCGAGGCTCGCTGGCGGCCGACACGGAGGCGGTCCAGGCCGCCGTCGACGCCCTGCATGAGCCACCGCTGCTGCTCGGGCACTCCTACGGCGGATCCGTGATCACCGGAGTGCGCGGAGCTTGCCATCTGGTCTATCTGGCGGCCTTCGTCCTGGACACCGGGGAGAGCGCGGCCGCCCTGGGCGGGGCATCCGCGGAACTCCGGGACGCGATCAGGCCCGAGCCCGACGGCTCGACCAGCCTGCGTCCCGACCGGGCCGCCGACGTCCTCTACGACGACTGCCCCGAACCACTCGCCGCCCGGGCGGTCGGCCTGCTCCGACCCCAAGCCCCCGGCTGCGGACGAGGAGTTCCGCACCGCCACAGCTGGAAGGACACCCCCTCCACCTACGTCGTCTGCGGGCAGGACCGGGCCATCGACCCCGCCCTGCAAAGGACGATGGCCTCACGCTGCACCGAGGTACGCGAGTGGGGTACCGGCCACTCCCCGTTCGTCGGGCAGCCCCGCCTCCTCGTGGGACTGCTGCGGGAACTGCTCGTACCGAGGCACCGGCCGTAGTGCGCGAGCAGCCCATAGGCCAGAGTGGGGCGCATGTCCACCACGTACACGACCATGCCGTTCCACCTGGAGACCGAGCGCCTGATACTCCGGCCGTGGGCCGAATCCGACGCCGCCGCATTCTGTGACCTCCTCGCCGAACGCGGCAACGGGAAGCCCCCGGTGGAGCGCATCCGGACGTCCATCGCGGAGTTCCTCGCCACGACGGAGACCACCGGGATCGCCCTGCTGCCCGTTCAGCGCCGCGAGGAGGGCGACTTCATCGGCTACTGCGGGCTGATCATCGGCCGCACCACCCTGGAGGAGCCCGAGATCGCGTACGAGCTGTTCCGGCATGCGCACGGGCGCGGTTACGCCACCGAGGCGGCCGGTGCCGTACTCCAAGCCGCCGCGGCGACCGGGCGCACACGGCTCTGGTCGACCGTCGGCACCTGGAACACCCCGTCGCTCCGGGTCCTGGAGAAGCTCGGATTCCAGCGGGATCACGTCTCCACGGAGGAGAACGGCGAAGTGGCCTGGCTCACACGCTCGTTGCCGTGAGGTGACGTCGCACGCGCTGGGCGTACCGCCGGCGTTAACCGATGCGTCACGGCCTCTTCCGTTCTGTTCGATTCTCTTGGAACATCCTGTTCGCTTCTGTTCCCCACGCTTCCATCCGTTCCCCACACTCCAAGAGGCCCCTCACTCATGGCAGATATGAATCGGCGCCGCTTCTTCCAGATAGCCGGTGCGACGGCGGGATTCGCCGCCCTGTCGGGCAGCATCGACCGCGCCGCCGCCATCCCCGCCCACCGTGCCTCCGGGACGATCAAGGATGTCGAGCACATCGTCGTCCTGATGCAGGAGAACCGTTCCTTCGACCACTACTTCGGCGCGCTGAAAGGCGTCCGGGGGTTCGGGGACCCGCGGCCCGTGACGCTGCCGAGCGGGAAGTCCGTCTGGCACCAGGCCGATGCGGCGGGCAAGGAGACCCTGCCGTTCCACCCCACCGCCGACGACCTGGGGATGCAGTTCCTCCAGGGCCTCAACCACGACTGGGCGGGCGGCCACCAGGCGTACAACGACGGGCGTTACGACCGGTGGATCCCGGCCAAGACACCCACGACGATGGCCTACCTGACCCGGGACGACATCCCCTTCCACTACGCGCTCGCCGACCGCTTCACCGTCTGCGACGCCTACCACTGCTCGTTCATCGGGGCCACCGACCCCAACCGCTACTACCTCTGGTCCGGTCACACCGGCAACGACGGCACCGGCGGCGGGCCCGTCCTCGGCAACGAGGAGAAGGGCTACGGCTGGACCACGTACCCCGAGCGGCTGGAGGAGGCCGGGATCTCCTGGAGGATCTACCAGGACATCGGCGACGGACTGGACGGCCCCGGCGGCTGGGGCTGGATCGACGACGCCTACCGCGGCAACTACGGCGACAACTCGCTGCTGTACTTCGACAAGTACCGCAACGCCCAGCCCGGCAACCCGCTCTACGACAAGGCGCGTACCGGTACGAACGTGGCCGCAGGTGACGACTACTTCGACGGGATCGCCGCCGACGTCAAGAACGGGAAGCTGCCCCAGATCTCCTGGGTCGCCGCCCCGGAGGCCTTCACCGAGCACTCCAACTTCCCGTCGAACTACGGCGCCTGGTACATCGCCCGCCTCCTGGACGCGCTGACGTCCGACCCCGAGGTGTGGAGCCGTACCGCCCTGTTCATCACCTACGACGAGAACGACGGCTTCTTCGACCACGTCGTACCACCCTACCCGCCGACCTCCGCGAACCAGGGCCTGTCCACGGCCGACACCTCCACCGAGGTGTACGCGGGCGGCTCCTCGTACGGCCCCGGCGTCTACGGGCTCGGGCCGCGCGTCCCGATGCTGGTCGTCTCGCCCTGGAGCACCGGCGGTTACGTCTGCTCCGAGACCTTCGACCACACCTCGGTGCTCCGCTTCATGGAGCAGCGCTTCGGGGTACGCGAGCCGAACATCTCACCGTGGCGGCGTGCTGTCTGCGGCGATCTGACCTCCGCCTTCGACTTCGCGTCCACGGAGCCCGCCCCCGGCGACCTGCCGGACACCGACGCCTATGAGCCGCCGGACCGCGAACGGCACCCGGACTACCGGCCCACCCCGCCCGCCGTCGGCTCGATGCCGAAGCAGGAGCCGGGCAGCCGCCCCACCCGGCCGCTTCCGTACGCCCCGTACGTCGACGGGGCCGTCGACACGGGCACCGGAAAGATCGCGCTCACCTTCAGCCCGGGGACGGCGGCCGGCGCGCAGTTCTACGTCACCTCCGGCAACCGCACCGACGCCCCGTGGACGTACACCGCCGAGGCGGGCAGGACGATCGCGGACGCCTGGAACTCCGCGTACTCCGGCGGCACCCACGACCTCACCGTCCACGGTCCGGGCGGCTTTCTGCGTACGTTCAGGAGCCCGGGTTCGACCGCCGGTCCCGAGGCCACCGCCCGGCACAACGACGGGAGCGGCAACCTCGACCTGACCCTCACCAACCCCGGCGACACCGAGGTCCGGCTCACGCTCGCCAACGCCGCCGCCTACGGGGGAGCGGAGCAGACGGTCACCGTCCGGCCAGGCGCCACGGTGTCGCGCACGATCGACCTGCGAGCCGGCAAGCGCTGGTACGACGTGTCCGTCACGGCCGAGGGCGACCCCGTCTTCCTGCGCCGCTTCGCCGGTCATGTCGAGACGGGGGCCGCCGGGGTCAGCGACCCCGCCACGGTCACCGGCTGAGGACGGGAACGGCGGGGCCCGGACCGCTCCCGGTCCGGGCCCCGCCGTTGTCCGTTCCGTGCGGGTGACGCGGTGTCCGGGTCAGACCTCGCCGCCGGTGCCGCCTTCGCCGACGGACGCGGCCTTGATCCCGCCCGTGATCTCGTCCAGGACGGACAGCTTCGGCGCGTCCTTGTTGATGTCGAACCCGGACCGGACCACGACGAGCATGTTCTTGGAGACGGGGGAGGGGAACACCAGCGATTCCACGTAACCGTCGTCGCCCTTCTCCGTCACCACCTTCCAGCGCACGACGTACCCCTTGCCGCCCGCCACGGTGACGGCCTCGGACTTCAGCTCCTCGTGCGAGGTGATCTTCCCGTAGCTCTTGCCGCCGTAGGACTCCGTGGCGTTGACGGTGATGTCCTTCTTCGCCGCCTCCTCCGGGTTCCCCTCGGTGAGCTTCATGGCGGCCGCCGGGGCGGAGAACACGCCGCCGCGCACGCAGGTCTCGGCGGTGTCGCCGGGGCACGCGTGCTCACCCGTCGTCAGTCCGGCACCGACCGCCCCGGATGTTCCCTTCCACCCCTTGGGCACGGGCATGCTGATCCCGGCGGCCAGGTCCGTGGCGAAGCCCGGCTCGGTCGGCGGGAGCTGTTCCTCCGGGCTCTGGCCTTCGCCGTTCCCTCCGTCGTCCCCCTCGCCGCCCTGGCCGCCGTCCTTGTCGCCGCCGTCCGGCGCGCCGGGCAGTTCGGGGGCGGCGGACGGCGAGGATGCGGCGGTGTCCGGCCGGCCGCCGCCACGGTCCTCGCCCAGCAGATACACGCCGCCCCCGATGGCGGCTAGCACCACCACGCCGACCGTCACGCCGACGCCGAGGCGGATCCCGCGGCGGCGTGCCGCACCGGGCGACGCGCGGACATGGCCGGTCCACTGTGCTCCGTCCCACCAGCGTTCCTGAGCGGGGCCTTTGCCTGAGTGCCCGGGGTCTGGATGCCAGCCGGGCGGGGTCATCTGGGTCACGGGGGCACCTTATGCGGATCGGGTGAGAATCACATGAACCGACCGCGCGTGCTCGCCCGGGGCCCCCTGTGCGCGCACCCGTACGAGTGCCGCACGCCCGCCCGGCGGCCCGTCAGGGCTCGATCAGTCCGGCCCTGATCGCGTAGCGGGTGAGCTCCAGACGGTCCCTGAGGCCGAGCTTCTGGAGCAGATTGGCGCGGTGCCGCTCCACCGTCTTGACGCTGATGACGAGCAGCTCGGCGATCTCCTTCGAGGAGTGGCCCTCGGCGACCAGCTTGAGGATCTCCTCCTCGCGCTCCGTGATGGCCCGCGCCGGCAGGTCCTCGCCGTCCTTCGCCCGGTCGAGGAAGTTGCGGATGAGCGCGGTGACCGCGCCCGGGTAGAGGAACGGCTCGTCGCGCATCGCCGCCCGGCAGGCCTCCACCAGGTCCCGGTCCGCGACCGACTTGAGGACGTACCCGGCGGCCCCCGCCTTCAACGCCTCGAAGAAATACTGCTCGTTGTCGTACATCGTGAGCATCAGGATGCGCAGGCCCGGCATGACCCGGGAGAGTTCGCGCGCCGCCTGGAGGCCGGTGAGGCGGGGCATCGCGATGTCCAGGATGACCAGGTCGGGCTGTTCGCTGCGGGCCATCTCGATGGCCTCGGCCCCGTCGCCGGCCTCGGCGACGACCGTCAGGTCCGGTTCGCCGTCGAGGATCAGCCGGACTCCGCGGCGTACGAGGGCGTGGTCGTCCGCCAGCAGGATGCGGGTCGGGGCTGCTGCGCCCCTGGTGGACGTGGCGATGGACGGAGAGGTGGGCATGGTCACTTGCTTCCGTTGCTTCCGTTCGGGACGGGCACGTCGAGACGTACTTCGGTGCCGCCCTGCGGCCCGGGACCGAGGGAGACCTCGGCGCCGATCAGCAGGGCGCGTTCGCGCATACCGCGCAGCCCGGCCCCCTCGGGGGCGTCCCCGAGACCGCGACCGTCGTCGCGGATGAGCAGCTCCACCCCGCCCGGGCTGCGCCGCAGCGAGAGTTCGAGGTGAGTGGCACAGGCGTGCCGGACCGTGTTGGTGAGGGCTTCCTGCGCGATCCGGTAGACGACCAGCTCGGCCTCCGCGCCCAACTCCGGCAGGTCCTTTCCCATCCGGCGGCGGATCGTCAGCCCGTCCGGCGTCGGGGTCTCGGTGATCAGCGCCGTCAACGCGCTCACCAGGCCCAGCTCCTCCAGCACTCCTGGCCGCAGCCGGCGCGCGATCCGGCGGATCTCGTCGAGCGACCCCCGGGTGATCTCCTGGACCTGCCGAAGCTCCCCGCGCAGCGGCTCCGGGGCGCTGTCCGCGACCCGCTTCAGCTCCAGCAGTACGGCGGTCAGCGTCTGCCCGACCTCGTCGTGCAGCTCCTGCGCCACGCGGCGGCGCTCGGCCTCCTGGGCGGAGAGAGCACGGGCACTGCTGGTGGCGCGCTCGGCCTCCAGCCGGTCCAGCATCGTGTTGAACGTCTCGATCAGCGCGGCGATCTCCCCGTGCCCCGCGACCTCGGGGCGCGGGCTCGGGCGCAGCAGATCGGTGGTCGTCATGGCACGGGTGACCCGTTGGAGCGGGAAGAGGCCGAGCCGGAGCAGTGCTGCGTTGGCCGCGAGCATGAAAGCGATGCCGCCGGTCAGGATCATGGCCTCGGTCAGCAGGACCGGGGTCGAGACGGTGATCGGCCCGAGCAGCAGCAGGGCGCCGGCCGCGACCAGCACGGCGGCGTTGAGCAGGAAGATCCGCCAGAACAGGGACAAGGGCGAACGGCTCCTTCGGAGGGTCGGGTCGTACGGTCGCGCTGACAGCCTCCACTATCGCCGCTGCGGCGGGGGCGCATGCCGTCGCCGGCCAGGGTGTGCACCGTAGTCCGGCGGTTCTGTCGGCCGGGCGTGCCGTTGGCCGCCTTCGCCCGGAGTCCGTTCCCGTCTGCATGGTGCGCACCCCCGGATATGGGTGCTGTCCCTGATGGCCCCCCAAGGGGCTCCCCGACGACCATGAGGTCCAGGGCCCCGGGGGCCCTGCCCCGTGCCGCACCGCGGGGGCCGGGTCTGTGAGGAGCCGACAGGTTTCCGTACCGGGAGGGAGACACCATGCCCACGTACGACGAGCGGCTGCGCGATCTGGAGGAGCAGCTGCGTCACGACGATCCCGGGTTCGCCGAGGCGATGTCCGACGGGACCCCGCGCTCCCCGCGCGAGTACCGCCGCCGCAACGCCTGGCTGTGGCTCGCCGTCGGTCTCGCCGCCCTGGGCATGGGCATCGCCCTGGGCCACGGTCTCCTGATCGCCGCGGGCCTGGTCGTGGCCGGAGCGGCGGCCCACCTCTTCGACCCGCAACGCGGGCGCCTGCACGGGCGGGACATCCCCGGTACGCGATAGCGCGCCCTCTGCCCTCGGCTCCCGCCGACGGGGCCTCGGCTCCCGTCGGCTCTGTGGTCCGACCACATGCTCCGTGTGACATAGGCTGCATGTCCGGATCCGGCCGAGGCAGGGAGTGACGGATGCCCGTCGAATGGCAGCCCGTGCAGCAGTCCCGCACCCATGAGCTCGTGCTCCGCAGCATCGAGGAACGGGTTTTCGCCGGAGAGCTCCGGGCCGGTGACCGGCTGCCGCCCGAACGGGAACTTGCCCCGGTGCTCGGCGTCAGCCGCTCCGCCCTGCGCGAGGCGCTGCGGGTGCTGGAGACCATCGGCGTCCTGGTGGCCCAGCCCGGCCGGGGACCCGATGCCGGGGCCCGGATCGTGCGCAACCCGGACGACGCCCTGGGCCGACTGCTCCGCCTGCACTTCGCCCTCGGCAGCTACAGCCTCCACGACGTGCTGGAGGCCCGGGTGGTTCTGGAGCGGTCGAGCTTCGAGGGCGCCGCGTGCCACGCGCCGGACGAGGACCTCGACGAGGCGGAGGAACTGGTGGCGGGCATGGCGGAACGGGGGATCGGCGTGAGCGCCTTCAACGATCTGGACACCCGCTTCCACGTGCTCATCGCCCGCAGTTCCGGCAACGCCCTGACGTCGACACTGACCTCCGCCGTACGCGAGTCCGTGCGGCCGCTGATCCTGCGTGCGCTGGAAGCCGCCGAGGACTGGCCGGCCACCGCACGTGCCCTCAACGCCGAACACCGGACGCTTCTCACCCTCGTCCGGGAGGGGAGCGGCCCGGAGGCCGCCGACCTGGTGGAGTGGCATATCCGCGGGCTGCACGGAACGTTGGTGGAAGGCCCCACCGGCCCCACCACCTCTTAGGGGTCCCGAGGCCGCCCGGCCCGCCCGGATGATTCCCGCCCGTGCCACGCGATGCCGGACGTTCCCTTCAGCGGCCTGCGCCTAGTATGGTCCGACCATAGAAACCTCATGGTGAAACGCGGCGGACACGCACACCCTCACCCCCCGACCGCCGCGGCGCACCCGACCGGGGAGGCCCCATGCGCATCGGACTCTTCGCCACCTGTCTGGGAGACACGCTCTTCCCCGACGCGGTTAAGGCAACCGCGATCCTGCTCACGCGCCTGGGCCACGACGTGGTGTTCCCGCCGGGACAGACCTGCTGCGGGCAGATGCACATCAACACCGGTTACCAGCGTGAACCCGTGCCCCTGGTACGCAACTTCGCGGACGGGTTCGGTGACGCCTCGATCGAGGCGGTCGTGATGCCGTCGGGCTCGTGCGCCGGCTCCGTCCGGCACCAGCACCGGATCGTCGCCGACCGTTACGGGGACGCCGCGCTCCGCGCCGGGGTGGACGCCGTCGCCGCGAAGACGTACGAGCTCTCCGAACTCCTCGTGGACGTCCTCGGCGTCACCCGGGTCGGCGCGTACTTCCCGCACCGGGTGACGTACCACCCCACCTGCCACTCCCTGCGCATGCTCCGGGTCGGAGACAAACCGCTCCGACTCCTGCGCGCGGTCGAGGGGATCGACCTCGTCGAGCTGCCCGGCGCCGACTCCTGCTGCGGCTTCGGCGGCACCTTCGCGCTCAAGAACGCCGAGACGTCCACCGCGATGCTCCACGACAAGACGGACAACATCACGGCCACCGGGGCGGAGGTGTGCACCGCCGGGGACTCCTCCTGCCTGATGCACATCGGCGGCGGGCTCTCCCGTATCCGGTCCGGCACCCGCGCCCTGCACCTCGCCCGGATCCTCGCCGCGACCCGCACCACGCCCGACGTCCTGACGGAGGCCTCCGTATGAGCACGTTCCTCGGCATGCCCGCCCCGCCGCCCCGCTCCCCGTACGGCACCGGCAACCTCCGCGGCGACCGTGCCTTCCCCCGAGCCGCCCACGACGAACTGGGCAACGAACAGCTCCGCCGCAACCTCGGACGGGCCACCGGCACGATCCGCGCCAAACGCCTGAACCTCACCGGCGAACTCCCCGACTGGGAAGCCCTGCGCGACGCCGGCTCCGCCATCAAGACCGACACCATGAACCGGCTCCCCGAACTGCTCGAACAACTGGAGCGCAAGGTCACCGAGCGCGGCGGCACCGTCCACTGGGCGCGCGATGCCGCCGAGGCCAACGCGATCGTCGCCCGCCTCGTGCGGGCCACAGGCAGCGACGAGGTCATCAAGGTCAAGTCGATGGCCACCCAGGAGACCGGACTCAACGAGCATCTGGAGTCCGTCGGGATCACCCCGCACGAGACCGATCTCGCCGAACTCATCGTCCAGCTCGCCGACGACAAGCCCTCGCACATCCTGGTGCCCGCCATCCACCGCAACCGGGACGAGATCCGGCAGATCTTCCTCGACCACATCCCCGGCGTCGACCCGGACCTGGACAACGTCCCCGCCCACCTCGCCGCCGCCGCGCGCGGCTACCTCCGCGAGAAGTTCCTGACCACGAAGGTCGCCGTCTCGGGCGCCAACTTCGGCATCGCCGAGACCGGCACCCTGGCCGTCGTCGAGTCCGAGGGCAACGGCCGCATGTGCCTGACCCTGCCCGACACCCTCATCACCGTCATGGGCATCGAGAAGGTCCTCCCGCGCTACCAGGACCTGGAGGTCTTCCTCCAGCTCCTGCCCCGCTCCTCGACGGGGGAGCGGATGAACCCCTACACCTCGCTGTGGACCGGAGTGACGCCCGGCGACGGACCACAGGACGTCCACCTGGTCCTCCTCGACAACGGGCGCACCGCCGCCCTCGCCGACGCCATCGGACGGGCGGCCCTCAACTGCATCCGCTGCTCCGCCTGCCTCAACGTCTGCCCGGTGTACGAGCGGACCGGCGGCCACGCGTACGGATCGACCTACCCCGGGCCCATCGGCGCCGTCCTCACCCCGCAACTGGCCGGCATGCACGCGGCGAAGGACGATCCCAACAGCTCCCTGCCGTACGCCTCCAGCCTCTGCGGAGCCTGTTTCGACGCCTGCCCGGTCAAGATCGACATCCCCTCGCTGCTGGTGGAACTGCGCCACCAGCACACCGAACAGACCGGCGTCACCCCGGAGAAGCTGGCGATGAAGGGGGCCGCCGCCGTGATGCGCCGCCCGGGCCTGTACACCGCCGCACAGAAGGCGTCCGCGCTCGGCCGGGTCGCCGCGGGGCGCGACGGGACCATCTCCCGGCTGCCGCCACCGCTGAGCGGCTGGAGCGACAGCCGCGACACCGCGGCCCCGCCCCGGGAGACCTTCCGCTCCTGGTTCGCCTCCGACGAGGGCAGGGCCACCCTGCGGGCAGCGGCGAGCGAGCAGGACGGCGACATCACCGAGGAGGGCGGCAAGCAGGCCGACCGGAACAGCGACCACAAAGAGGAGGACGCGACATGAGCAGCGCCCGCGACACCGTCCTGGGCCGGATCCGCGACGCCCTCGCACTGGCCCCGGCACCCGCCGTCGTCGTCCCGCGCGCCTACCGCACCGGCCGCACCCTGCCCGACGACGAACGCCTCGCCCTCTTCACCGACCGGCTCCTCGACTACAAGGCGCGCGTGCACCCCTGTACGGCGGACCGCACCGCCGAGGTCATCGGCGAGGCCCTCCGGGAGCACGGAGCGCGGCGCATCGGCGTTCCGGCCGGGCTGGACGCGCGCTGGCTTGCCGGGTACGACGGCGAGGTGCGGGAGGACCACCCCGACGTCTCGGCCGCCCAACTCGACACCCTGGACGCGGTGGTCACGGCATCGGCCGCCGGCTGCGCCGAGACCGGCACGATCTTTCTGGACGGTTCGCCCGGCCAGGGCCGCCGGGCGCTGTCCCTCGTCCCCGATCTGCACGTGTGCGTCGTCGACCTCTCCACCGTCGAGGCGGGCGTGCCCGAGGCGGTGGCCCGCCTCACGCCCGAACGGCCGACGACGCTCATCAGCGGGCCGTCCGCCACCTCCGACATCGAGCTGGAGCGGGTGGAGGGCGTCCACGGCCCCCGCACCCTGGTGGTGGTGATCCGCACGGACGTCTAGGGCCTGCGGAGCCCCTACCCGTGATCAACCGTCACCGTGCCCCGGCCGAACGCGATACGCGTGCGCGCCCCGTCCTCCGTCCAGCACACGGTGACCGTGTCACCGGCCACCTCCACCCGTTCCACCACTTCGCCCAACACCGCGACCACGTTCTCGTCCACGGCCTTGTCCACGGCCTCGTCCGGCACTGCGGCTTCCGGATCGGCGGTGAGGGAGGCGAGGGCCACCAGAACCGCCGTGCCGGTCACCTCGGCGCCGAGCCGGGGCACGGTCACCCAGCGCGCGAACGCCGTCCCCCGCGGGGCCCGTACGTCCTCGGGCGCTTCCCACCCGTGCAGTCCCCGCAGCATGGAACGCACCGGGCCGTCCGGGTCGGTCGCCCAGCCCGTCAGTTCGGCCCGCGCCCCGTCCGGCGCGCCCAGCACCCGGTGCACCCGCAGTTCGTGGCGGCCCCGCGCCACGGTCACGCTCTCCACCCGCAGCCCCGGGACGGTGGACGGGCCCGCCGGGAAGACCGGCAGATGCCAGGAGGCCGCCCAGCCCCAGCCGTCGCCGTGCCCGGACCCCAGCGGACGGATACGCCGCCGGGCACTGCGCGCCCCGCCGACCGTCACCGACAGATGGTTGTCCGCCGTGTTCTCCGCCGAGGTCGGACCGGTCACGGTGGAGTACGCGAGGCGGGCGTAGTGCGGGTCCTCGTCGGCCGCCGACTCGCCCTCGTCCGGGCGGACATGGTCGCTGCCGTGGTTGTGCAGCCGCACCACGCCGTCCGCCGCCGTCGACTGGACCAGAAAGCCCGCCGCCGGAACGGACAGCACCCGGTCGTGACCCTCGCTCGGAGCCGCCTCCTCCGGCGAGGCCCACAAAGGATGCCCGTCCGGGGCCAGGAGAGCCACGAAAGCCTTCGACGCCCAGTAGGGGGACGCGGGACCGGAATAGGTCTGCAGCGTCGCCGCGTGCGGACCGTGCCAGCCGAGGCTCAGCAACCCGTCGTTCCCGACCGCGCCGCGCTCCAGGAAGTACCGAAGA
Organism: Streptomyces globisporus C-1027; assembly: GCF_000261345.2. NCBI lineage: Bacteria > Bacillati > Actinomycetota > Actinomycetes > Kitasatosporales > Streptomycetaceae > Streptomyces > Streptomyces globisporus. The sequence continues at coordinate 7,030,258 of NZ_CP013738.1, forward strand.
GACCCGCTGACCACGCGCCGGGAAGCTCCCGGGGTGAGCGGAGTATGCCCGGTCACCGCGCCCAGACCCACCCCCGCGCTCGCCGCGAAGCGGTAGGTCAGCGAGCGTCCGAAGTGCAGCGGGGCCCCGTCACCGCCGAACATCAGCGAGAAGCTCTCCAGATGCTCCCGCAACCGCGCCCCGTGGAGCGCCGACTCCTTGTCGTCGCCGGCCAGATGGGCGTCCAGCAGCGGGTACAGGTGCAGCGCCCAGCCGTTGTAGTGGTCGAAGGCGCGCCCGTCCCCGTCGGCGTACCAGCCGTCGCCCCGGTACCACTGCTCCAGCAGCTCCGACGCCCGCTCCCGGGCCCGGACCGTCTCCGCGTCGCCCCGGCCCACCGACTCGAGGAACCCGGCGACGGTGTACGGGAAGAGGTACCAGTTGTTGCCCGCCGGAACATGCCGCAGCGCGCCCCGCAGCCACTGCTCCGCCCGGTCCTGTACGTCGGATGTCAGCCGGTCCCACAGCCAGGGCCGGGCGAGCCGCAGACCGAGGGCCACCGACGCCGACTCCACCATGGGCTGTCCCTGCACATGGTGGTCGAGGATCAGCGGCCAGGACTCCGCGTCGTCCCGGCCCGGCGTCCGCGTCCCGGCGTCGAGCCCGTCCGCGTACCGCTCCAGCAGACCGTGCGGGTCCTTGCCGCCCGCCCCCGCGACCCGGAAACCCGCCGCCAGGAACGTCCGCGCGTATCCCTCCAGGCCGTCGGAGCGGACCCCCGAGTGCGACGGGGGCCCCGGCAGGTCGAGCCGGGCGCCGCCCGGCGTGGCCCACTTCCAGGCGGCCTGCAGCAGGCCGTCGGCGGCCGCCTCCCAGTGGGCGCGGGTGTATCCGGTGTACGGGCTCGACGTGCGGTCTTCCGGAGGGAGTCCGAAAAGGTCACCAGCTGAGGCGTTCATGCGTGAATCCTGATCGACCGATCAAGGAGGGTCAATGGATCGATCATGGGTGGCCTCAATCGATCAAACGATCAGGGCCGGGGTCAGGAGCGAACAGGAATCATGATCAGGGAAGCAGCAGCCAGTCCGTTCCCACGGCGGCCAGCAGTCCCGCTCCCAGCAGCCAGCTGGCCAGCCGGGTGCGGCCGTTCCTGCTCAGCTCGATCATCACGCCGCACAGGATGAGCGCGAGTCCGTAGACGCCGACGACGAGCACCGACGAACGGCTCGCGATGCGCAGCGCGAGCACGACGGCCATCGCGGCCATGCCCAGCGCGGACAGCACGATCCGCAGGCGCCGGGCCTGACGCGGGGTGAGTCTCTTCCCGTCCTGACCGTCCTGACCGTCCTGACCGTCCGGTGCGTCGAGCGCGTGGTCCTCCGCATCCGCCTTGCCGTCCGCCGCCTCCCCCTCGGGCTTGGCTTCGGCCTCCGAGGCGGTGTCGGTGTCCGTGTCGGCTATCGGAACGTCGGCGTCCCTGCGCTGGTCCTGATCCTGGTCAGAAGTGCTCATGGAGCCGGATCGTAGTAGCTGTACGGACCCCGGGTTCGCGGACCCGGATCTTCCGGTCGTACGCCCCACCCTTCGGGCTATCCGGGCTATCCCCGCAGACGGGGTGCCTCGGCCGCCGCGTCCACCGTCGGACCCGACTCCACCCTGGCCGCCAACTCCCGAGCCCAGTCGGACAGTCCGGCGACCTCGATCCTGTACGGCCCGGACCCGGCGAAGGGGGCGAGCGCCCCCGCGCCCCGGCGCAGCAGCCGCGCCCCGCCCGCGGTGTTGCCCCGTGCGGAATGGGTCAGTCCCACCGCGAGCTGGGCCAGCCCCCGCCAGAGTTCGCGTTCGTCCTCCGGACCCGACTTCCAGGCGTCCTCGAAGACCTCGTGCGCATGGAACGGCATCCCCGCGTCCAGCAGCCGCTGCGCCTCCGCGAGCGTCTGCGCAGGTGTGCGGACGACTCCCTCCGGCTGCCGTTCGACGCCCGGTGCTCCGTACGGCAGGGGACGGCCCAGTCCGTCACGGGGGCGCGCATTGCGCGCCCGGCCCTCGGCATCACGGTCTCTGCGCGTCTCGTTCACTACTCGATTGTGCCCCGCACCTGCAAGGAATCGTGCGAACCCTGTCGACGAGCACCCGCGCACGACTAGGCTCGACCGTCGAGAAGACTGCCTCTGTGGGAAGGGTGGGCATGAAGCCGTCCCGGCCGTTGTACGAGCGTGAACCGGAACTCGCCGCCGCTGCCGAGGCGGTGGACGCCCTGTGCGGGGCGCAGGCCGTCGGAGGGCTCCTGGTCTTCAGCGGAGAGGCGGGGCTCGGCAAGACGGCGCTGCTCGCCGAGATCCAGGCGATGGCCGCCGACCGCTGCACCGTGTGGTCCGCCCGGGGCGGCGAGACCGTCACCTCCGTACCGTTCCATGTCGTACGGCAGTTGCTGCAGCCCGCCCTCGACCGGTTCCCGCCCGACGAGACCCGGGCCCTGTTCGGTGACTGGTACGAGATCACCGCCCCGGCCCTGGGTCTCGCCGAGCCGAGCGGTCCGCAGCCCGATCCGCAGGGTGTGCGCGACGGCCTGGACTTCGTCGTCGGCCGGCTCGCATCCCGGCTCAGCCACCGGCCGTTGCTCCTCATCGTGGACGACGCCCACTGGGCGGACGGCGAATCCCTCGCCTGGCTGGCCTCGTTCACCGCCCGCCTCGGCGAACTGCCCGTCCTGGTGGTGCAGGCCCACCGCCCGCAGGAGCTGGCCGAACGCGACGCCAACTACATCGCCGACCGGGAGGCCGAACGAGGCGGCAGCCAGGGCACGGTGACCCGGGTCGCTCTGCGAGCTCTGACCCCGGACGCCACCGCCGTACTGGTCCGCGCGGGCCTCGGCGAGCACGCCGACGACCCGTTCTGCCGCGAGGTGTGGGCCGTCACCGGAGGCAATCCGTACGAGGCGGTCGAGCTGGTCGCCAAGGTCCAGGACCGCGAGCTGCCACCGGTGGAGGAATCCGCGGGCGAACTGCGCGAACTGGGCGCGTCCGCACGGGGCAGCGGGCTCGTCGCCCGGCTGGAGCGGCTCGGTACGAACGCGAACCGGTTCGCCTGGGCCGCCGCGGTCCTCGGCACCGACATCTCCCAGGAACTGGCCGCCACCCTCGCCGGAATGAGCTCGGCGGAGGCCGCCGACTGCACGGCCCGGCTGCGCGACGCCCGTATCGTCAGCGGCTTCGACCCGCTGGAGTTCGTCCACCGCTGATCGCGTCCGCCGTCTACCGCTCGATCCCGCCGGCCACCCGCACCGCCATGCACGGGCGCGCCGCCTGGGCGATCACCCGCGCCGGCCTCGGCGCCGCCGCGGCTTCCCGGCATCTGCTGGAGGTCCACCCGGACGACGACCAGGAACTGGTCGCGCAGCTACGGGAAGCCGCAGGCCAGCATCTTGCCGTCGGCGCGCCCGAAGCCGCTCGACGCTGCCTGGAGCGGGCCCTGGAGGAGCCGCCGCGCCCCAAGGACAGGGCGGTCCTCCTCTACGAACTGGGCTGTGCGACCCTGCTGAGCTCCCCGCCCAGGACGGTCCAGCACCTGCGCGCCGCCCTCGACATGCCGGGGCTCGACGACGGGCTGCGGGTCGACGCCACCTTCCGGCTCGCGGCCGCGCTCGCCCACAACAACCAGCTCAAGGACGCGGCGCTGTCGCTGGCCGCCGAGGCCGCCCGCACCGGCCCCGGCCCAGGGCTGATGCGCCTGCAGGCGGCGCACTTCATGTGGGAGGGCATGCAGGCCGCCGAGGACGACGGGCCGTCCCGCTCCCGGCGGCTCACCCGTAACGCCGACCACCTCAAGGGCCGCGACAACGGGGAGCGGGCGCTGCTCACCCTGCGGGCCTTCGACGCCATGCTGCGCGGCGAGAACGCCCAGCTCATCGTCGACCTCTGTGAACGCGCCCTGGTCGACGGCAGCCCTGCCCGGGGCCTCGGCTGGACCGACTCCGAGTGGGGTTTCGAACTGCCCACCATGGTCGGTATCACCTACACCTTCGTCGACCAGCTGGACCGCGCCGAGAGCCTCTTCGGCGAAGCGGTCCGGGCCTTCGAGATCTCCGGCTGGAGCGGCGCCCACCTGGCGTTCGCCCACACCCTGCTCGGCATGGTCCACCGGCGTCGCGGCCGTCTCGCCGAGGCCGAGGGCTTCCTGCGCGAAGGGCTCCGCCTCGCCGACCGTGTCGGCTCCGGACTGCCCGTGCACTGGGACGCGGCCTGCCTGCTCATCGACACCCTGCTGGCCCGCGGCCGCACCGACGAGGCCCGCAAGATCGCCGACCGGTACGACTTCGGCCCGCCCTACCCCAGCGCGATGGTGCTGCCCGACGGACCGTGCGTGCGGGGCCGTCTCCTGCTGGCCGAGGGCCGCAAAGAGGAGGCGATCGCCGAGCTCGAAGCGGCGGGCGCCGCCCTGGAGCCGCGCGAACGCTTCAACGGCATCTGGGCTCCCTGGGCGGGTGACCTGGCACGCGCCCAGGCCGAGGACAACCCGGCCCGCGCGGCGCACCTCGCCGCCCGCAACCGGGTCCACGCCGAACGCTTCGGCACGCCCACCGCCCTGGGCGAGGCCCTGCGCTGCGTAGCCCTCTTCGCACCCCCGGAGCGCTCCGCGCAACTGCTCGCCGAGGCCGTGGGCCACCTGGAGAAGTCCTCCTCCGCCTACGAGCACGCCCTCGCCCGGGTCGACTACGGCATCGCGATCGGATCGCACCGGGAGCTGGCCCGCGCCCAGAAGCAGGCCATGGCCTGCGGGGCCGAAGGGCTGGCTGCCCGCGCCCAACAGGCACGCGCGTCGATACGGTCCTCGGAGTGAGGTAATGTTTGTCCTGCGCGGCCACCCGGAGCAACCGGGAGGAAACGCAGCGGGACGTGGCGCAGCTTGGTAGCGCACTTGACTGGGGGTCAAGGGGTCGCAGGTTCAAATCCTGTCGTCCCGACTGGAGACAGTCGTGGATCAGGGCCGGTTTCGGAGCAATCCGAAACCGGCCCTGATCATTTGTGGGGACCGCTCGGGAACAGGCGGAGTGCGGGCGTCCGTGACGGGTCAGCTGAACGCCCACGGTTGACGGTCCGGTTGGCGATGACGGCGCCGGTGCGGCAGTGCCGGCTCGGGTCAGGCGGCCGTCGCAGGGGACTTCGGGGGTTCGACCGCGGTGAGGCCGCCGTCCACAGGGATGACGGCCCCGTTCACGTACGAGCCGCCGGGACCGGCGAGGAAAGCGATCACCTCGCTGACATCCTCCGGCCGGGCGACGCGGCGCAGCGGGATCAGGGGGATGTACAGGTCGAGATACTCGACCGGAGCGCTGGTGTAGACCGGGCCGGGCGCGACCGAGTTGACGCGCACCCCGGACGGTCCGTACTCGGCGGCCCAGGAACGGGTCAGGGCGTTCACCGCTCCCTTGGTGGCGGCGTAGACCGCGTTGTAAACGTCTCCCATCACGGCTGCCCCGCTGCTGACGTTGATCACGCTACCGCTGCCCCGCTCGGCCATCTTCGGAGCCAGGGCGGCGGTCAGCGCGTAGACCGCCCGCACGTTGCCGTCGAGCATGGCGTCGTACTGCTCGCCGGTGATGTCGGCGCTGAGGCCGAAGCTGGCTCCCGCGGCGTTGTTCACCAGTATGTCCACGTCGCCGGCTTCCCGGGCCAGCCGGGCCACGTCCTCCTGGTCGGTCAGGTCGGCGGCGATGAACCGGGCCGTGCCGCCGTCGGCCTCGATCCGGGCGACCACCTCGGCGCCGCGCGCGGCGTTGCGGCCCATCACCACGACGCTCGCACCCCGCGCGGCCAGGGACCGGGCCGTCGCGCGGCCGATGCCGGAGGTGGAACCGGTGATCAGGGCGGTCTTGCCGGTCAGCTCACTCATGTCACGCTCTCTTTCTTCGGAAAGGTGTCCTCACAACGGGCTCGACCAGCAGAAAATTCCGTACCGATCGATCGGTTCAGAACTGCCTCAGTAGTTGCGCACCGGTCGGTACGGAATTGATAGGCTCGATGGCATGAACACCCAACGGAGCGCGCCGGTCGGACGGCCCAGGGGCTTCGACGCCGACGAGGCTCTCGAGAACGCGATGCGGGTCTTCTGGCAGAACGGCTACGAGGGCGCGAGCCTGCCCGACCTCACCGAAGCCATGGGGATCAGCCGCACCAGCATGTACGCGGCCTTCGGCAACAAGGAGGAGCTGTTCCGCAAGGCTCTGGCGCGTTACGCCGATGGCCCGGCCTCGTACGGTGCCGAGTCGGTGGCCGAGCAGACTGCCCGCCGGGTGGCCACCGTCTTCCTCCATGGTGCGGTCCGGAGCAGCACCCTGCCGGGCTACCCGACGGGGTGCCTCAGCCTGCGGGCCTCGTTGATCGGGGGCGATGGCGGGCAGACGATCCGCGACCTGCTGGCGGCGTGGCGCGACGAGACCAGCACCCTGTTGAGCGAGCGCTTCCGACGTGCGGTCGACGAGGGCGACCTGGCCGCAGGAACCTCCCCGGACCTGCTGGCCAGGTATCTCATGACGATCGGCAACGGCGTCGCGATTCAGGCTGCCGGCGGTGCCGAGCGCGCCGACCTCGAACGGATCGTCGACGCCGTCCTGCAGAGCTGGCCGCCGGATCTCTCGGGGCCTGACGAGCCGTAGTTTCCTCACCGCCGGCACGGCCGGGCGAACAGCACGCCGCCCTCGACCTCTGCGCTACGCGCGGGGCGCGTCGGGCGCGCCCCACGCGTCATCCGTCGCGCTGAAGGAGCTGTCCGGTGGGTTCGCCTATGACGCCTTGGTCCGCGATGCGCTGACCACGCAGCCAGGTGGACGTCACGACTCCGTGCAGGGTCTTCCCGGCGTAGGCGGTGACCTGGTTGCGGTGGAAGAGCTCGGCGGGGTCGACGGTGAAGGTCGCCTCGGGGGCGAGGACGGCGAAGTCGGCGTCGCGGCCTGCCTCGATGGCTCCCTTGTGGGTGAGCCCGGCGAGTTCGGCGGGTGCCGTGGACATCCAGCGGGCGACGTCGTCGAGGGTGTGGCCACGCCGGCGGGCCTCGGTCCAGATGGCGGGCAGGCCGAGCTGGAGGGAGGAGATGCCGCCCCAGGCGGAGGCGAAGTCCGGGGTCTTGAGGTCTGTGGTGCACGGGGAGTGGTCGCTGACGATGCAGTCGATCGTGCCGTCGGCGAGCCCCGCCCACAGGGTGTCCTGGTTGGCGGCCTCGCGGATCGGCGGGCAGCACTTGAACTCGGTGGCCCCGTCCGGGACTTCCTCGGCGGTGAGGGTCAGGAAGTGCGGGCAGGACTCGACGGTGACCCGGACACCCTCGCGCTTCGCGGCGGCGATCAGCGGCAGCGCGTCGGAGGACGACAGGTGCAGGACGTGAACGCGGGCGTTCAGCCGCTTGGCGTGGGCGATGAGGTTCTCGATCGCGGTGTTCTCCGCGTCGCGGGGCCGGGAGGCCAGAAAGTCGGCGTACTTCCGCCCGTTCCTCTGCGGGGCCGCGGTCAGGTGGTGCGGGTCCTCGGCGTGGACGATGAGCAGTCCGCCGAATCCCGCGATCTCCGCCATGGAGCGGGCCAGTTGCTCCTGGTCCAGCTCCGGGAACTCCTCCACCCCGGAGGGCGACAGGAAGCACTTGAAGCCGAACACGCCGGCGTCGTGGAGGGGGCGCAGGTCCTTGACGTTGTCGGGCAGGGCGCCACCCCAGAAGCCGACGTCCACATGGGCTTTCGTTCGGGCGACCTCCTGCTTGACCAGCAGGTTCTCCACCGTCGTCGTCGGAGGGAGCGAGTTGAGGGGCATGTCGACGATCGTCGTGATCCCCCCGGCCGCCGCGGCCCGGGTGGCGGTCCAGAAGCCCTCCCACTCCGTGCGGCCGGGATCGTTCACATGGACGTGGGTGTCGACGAGACCGGGGAGGACGACCTGGTCGCCGACGTCCTCCCGCCGTGCCGAGGAGGGAACTTGGGCGTCGTAGGGCAGGACCGCGTCGATCGTCCCGCCCGCGACGGCGACCGCCGCCGGGCGGGTGCCCTCGGGGGTGACGACGCGCGTCGAACGCAGAACCAGTTGTATGTCGGGCACGGCGGCCCTCTCTTTCTCAGTCGTGACGTCTCGGCGCTGGTCCGGGGTGGGGACGGACGGTGTCAGCGTGCGGAGGGCGGCCAGTTGATGATCTTCTTGGGCCGGGGCGGAGCGTAGGTGCGCACCTTCGACGTGGACAGCCCGAGGCGCACGAGGGACTCGGCGATGGTGACCGCGGCGGTGACGCCGTCGACGACGGGCGCCCCGGTCCGTTCGGCGACGCGTTCGGCGAGCCCGGACATGCCTCCGCAGCCCAGACAGATCACTTCTGCCCGGTCCTCCTCGACGGCCCGGCCCGCTTCTTCGGCGATGGCCGCGACGGCGGCCTTCTCGTCCCGTTCGAGATCCAGTACGGCGAGACCGCTGGCGCGTACCGAGGCGCAGCGCTCGCTCAGCCCCGCCGCGTGGAGCCGCTCCTCGATCAGCGGGACGGTGCGGTCGAGGCTGGTGACGACGGAGTAGGTGCGGCCGAGGAACTGCGCCGTGCTCGCGGCGGCCTCGGTGATGTCGACGACCGGGACGTCGAGAAGCTCCTGGAGTCCCTCGCGGCCGTGCTCGCCGTAACCGGCCTGGATGACGGCGTCGAACGGTTCCCGGTGCGCGCGTACGGTCTCCATCACGGCGATGGCCGCGAGGTAGCTTTCGTAGTTCCCTTCGACGGACTCCGCCCCGAAGAGCGGGGTGAGGGGCACGATCTCGGTGCCGGGCGAGGCGGCGGACGCCGCCTGCTCACCGATCGACGCGGTGATCGACTCGGTGGTGTTGACGTTGACGACGAGGATGCGCATGATCCGGTCTCTCCGCTCGGGGTCTATTCGGCCGCGACGGCGATGGCCTCACCGTCGACATCGCTCATCGCGGACGTGCGGTCCGCGATCAGGGCGTACAGCACGGCGGCGAGGACGGCCCCGATGAACCAGGAGAATCCGGCGGCCGTGTGGAAGAACGGGACCAGCGCGATGACGACGGCGACGGTCGCACTGGGGACGAAGGCGGCGATCGCGCGGGGGTTGACTCCGCGGCGGTAGTGGTAATCGCCCGCCGGGTCCTCGGAGTAGAGCGCGGGCACGTTCACCCGGGACCTGCGCAGGAGCCAGTAGTCGGCCATGATCACGCCGAAGAGCGGGCCGAGGAGCGCCCCGAGTCCGCCGAGGAAGTAGTTCACGACGACCGGGCTGTTGTAGAGGTTCCACGGCAGGATGACCAGGCCCGCGACGGCGCTCACGACGCCCGCCCGGCGGAAGTTCAGCCGGCGCGGGAAGAGGTCGATGAGCGCGTAGATCGGCGCCACGAAGTTGGCGAGCAGGTTCACGGCGACCGTCAGGGCGATCAGCGCCAGGGAGGCCGTCGCCAGGAGGAACATGTTCGGGATGGTCCGGACGATGTCCGTGGGGCTGGTGATGACATGCCCGTCGAGTTTGAACTGCGCCCCGCTGAGGACGATCACGATCACCGCGAAGAAGATCATGTTGACCGGGATGCCGATCACGTTGCCCCAGATGATGGAGCCACGGCTCTTGGCGGAGCGGGTGAAGTCGCAGAAGTTCAGCACGAACGTCCCGTAGATCACCACCCACAGCGCGGCTGCCTGCAGGATCTGCAGCCACATCTCGCCGCCCACCAGCGGGGCGTCGACGGAGACGGAGATCGACCAGTCCGCCCGTACGAACATCCAGACGGCGAGGGCGCACATGGTGATGAGGGTGGTGGGGGCGGCGAACGCCATGTACCGCCGGATCATCTGCATGCCGTAGCTCACGATGAGCAGTTGGAGGGCCCACAGGGCGAGGAAGGTGATCCAGCCGAGCGTCGACTGCCCGAGCACGGAGTTCGTGTCGAGATCGCGCAGTCCGGGGAACATCGCGATGAGCAGGGCACTCAGCACCGCGGAGGCCAGGTAGGTCTGGATGCCGAACCAGGCGATGGCGACGACGCCGCGGACCGCGGCCGGTATCTTCGCGCCCCTGATCCCGAAGGCGATCCGGCTCATGACCGGGAACGGCACGCCTGTCTTGTGGCCCATGAAGCCGGAGAGCGTCAGCAGGAGGAAGAGCAGCACCGACGCCAGCAGGAACGCCGCGAGGATGCCCCACACATTCAGCCCGAGCGCGAAGAGGCCGATCGCGAACGCGTAGTTCCCCAGGCTGTGCACGTCGTTGGCCCAGAGCGTGAAGACGTTGTACGCGCCCCAGCGGCGCCCCTCACGTTTCGTCGGGGCGAGATCGTAGGTGTAGAGCGTCGAACTGGTCGCACCGTCGCTCTGCTCGGACGGACGTTCCTCCACTGCTGTCATCGATCGGCCCCTCTGCATCCTCGTCAGGGTCCCGACGGAGCCCGTCGTACTGCGCCGGGGGAGGCGGTCGACGGGGATCCGGGCGACCGGACGTTTGGCTGATTCCACAAAGTGGAAGTTGATTTCCGCGAGAGGAAACGTAGTTTTCGCCAAAGAGCAACGTCAAGGGTTCGGAGGGATCTGCTCGCTCTGCGGACCGAATGATTCCGCTCGGCACCCGCGCCGATGGCCGGACGGATCGTCGTGCCACTCGACGCGGCGCACAACGCAGACGGCCGGGGTGTCAGCGATGTGCGCTGACACCCCGGCCTTGTATCTCGGGGGAGGGGGAGGGCTGGAGCCCGGTCTCAGGCGAGCAGCTTCGCCTTCGCCTGTTCGTACTCCTCGGCGTTGATCGCGCCCTTGTCCTTGAGTTCGGCGAGCTTCGCCAGGTCGTTCACGTGGCCGCTGCCGCCCGAGCCGCCCTCCGTCCCGGCGGCCCGGCGTACGTAGTCACGGAACGCGGCCTCGGAGTCCTTGGCCAGCTTCTCGTCGCGCTCGTGCATGCTGCGTCCGCGGACGATGAGGTAGATCAGCACGCCCACGTAGGGCAGCAGGATGACGAGAACCAGCCAGCCCGCCTTGGCCCAGCCGTTCAGGGAGTGGTCCCGGAAGAGGTCCGTGACCACCTTGAACAGCAGGAAGAACCACATGACCCACAGGAACAGGTACAGCATGGTCAGGAAGAGGTTCAGCAGCGGGTAATCGTCCATGGGGGCCTACTCCGATCGTACGGATGGTCCCTTATTCATACAGCTGGTCCGATTGGTCCGCATCCGGCGATCCGCAGAACGTGCGCGGGCGGATGGCTGATGCCCAGCTCCGGTCGCCAGGCCGCCAGGATCTGTGCCGACGGGTCGAAGAGCGGGGCCGGCGGCTCCTCGGGCGCGGTCCACCGCCAGGTGCTGATCAGGTGCGGCTCGGTCACCTCGGGGTCGCCGGTGGTGAGCCGTACGACGGCCGCCATGCTGATGCGGTTGATCCCGCCGATCACGTCGTGGACCATCGCGATGACGTCCACGGACGCCTCGTCGACCACCAGGCCCGTCTCCTCGCGCAGCTCCCGCACGGCCGCCGCGGCGATCGACTCGTGCGTCGCGTCGACCTTCCCGCCCGGCAGCTCCCACGTACCGCTGTGATGCCGGCCCAGCAGCACGCGCCCCCGGCCGTCCTCGACGATCACCCCGACTCCGAGGGCCGCCTGGGCCACGGGCGGGCGGGTGTTGCGGGCGGGCGCGGTGACGGGGTCGGCCGACATGCTGCTGGTTCTCCGCTCTCCGGTGCGTGTGCGTGTGCCTGTGCGGTACGCGTACGGGGGACGCGTGCGGACCACCGTAGCGAAACCGCGGAGCCGGGCACGCTCAGATCACCAGGCGCAGCGATCTCTCCGCGATACCGAGCCGGACGCTCTGACCCCAGGTCAGCTCCAGCGCGTCGGACTCCATCCCGTCGCCGAAGACCACGATCCGGTCCGACTCGACGGTCAGCCGCAGCGCCTGCCCGCGCGCCAGTTCGCCCGCCACCCTCGACGTGCCGGTCGCCGGCGACGGCCAGGCCTCGCGTACGAACCACAGGAGGCGCGCGTCGCACGGCGCGGGCAGCGGCAGCGCGCTGCCGCGCTCCAGCCACAGCGAGCGGAGCCAGCCGGTCGCGCCCGTGCCGGTGCCGACCAGCACCCCGGAGGACGCCTGGGCCTCGCCGGGGGCGTTCTCGCCGTCGTCGCCCAGCCGGTAGCGGGCCGTCTGGTGTCCGGGTGGCCCGAGGTAGATCTCGTTGAGGGCGATGAGGCGCTGCGTGTCGTCGGCGACGGCCTCGACCATGGTCAGCTCCTCGGCCTCCCCGCCGGTCGCCGTCGCGGCGCGCAGCAGGGCCGCCGCGTCGGCGTGCCGGTGGCGTACCAGGACGCCTGGGTTGCGCCCCGGGGCGGTGTCGATGCCCACCACCGGCTGTCCGGCCAGGTACTTCGCGGTGTTGGCGACCAGACCGTCCTGGCCGACCACGACCACCACGTCCTCCGGCGCGAACAGGAAGCGGTCCAGGTCCGCCCGTTCCACCCGGGTGGAACGCCAGGTGAGCGGCACCGCCGCCGCCACCTCGCGCAGCGCCTGCCGGGTGTCCTCGTGGCGGCGGGCCACCTCGTCGATCGAGCGGCCCCGGCTGGACAGGAAGAACGCGGCCTGCCCGTGGGTCCCGTGCCGGGCGAGCAGCTCCTCGTACTCCGTCCGCCGGTGGACGAGCACCGCCCGGGGCGCCAGGCTCACGCTCCCGCCCCGCCTTCCGGACGGCCGAGCTTGGCGAGCAGCCCGGTGAGGACGTCGGGGGAGAGAGTGAGGCTCTCGATGCGCGGCAGGTTCTCCGCGAGCCGGGTCGCCGCCAGGGCGTGCAGCGTGGCCGGATCGACCTCGCCGTGCACCCGCAGCCACGCGGCCTGCGCCTCGGCCCGGGCCCCGCCCGTCTCCCGGGCCGCCTCGGCCTCCGCCCGGGCCAGCCGCACCTTGCGGGTGGCCTCCGCCTCGGTCCGTACGCCGTCGGCGGCGGCCTTCTCCTCAGCCTCGCGGCGGGCGTTCGTGCCGCGCTGCTCGACCAACTGCTCCTCTCGCCGGGCCAGTTCGATCTGGCTGGCCAACTCGTTCTCGGCGATGGCGCGTTCGCGCTCGACCGCCACGGCCCGCCGCTCGTAGGTGGCCCGGTCCGCCTCCTGCTGGATCTGCTCGCGGGCCGGGGTGCGCAGGGCGCGCTCGACCTCGGCCTCGGGGCGGATCGCGACGACGCGCACGGCCACCACGTCGATGCCGGTGGCCGGGAGCCGGGGTTCGGCGGCGAGGCCGGTGGCGACCCGTTCGCGTACGGAGGCGACGCCGTCGACGAGGGCGGCGGCCAGCGGCGTGCGGGCCAGGACGTCCAGCGTGTGCTGCTGCGCTGTCTCGGTGAGGAGGGTGGCGATCTGCTCCAGCGGTGCGCCGCGCCAGCTGCCGGTGTCCGGGTCGACGGAGAAGTCGAGCCGGTTCGCCGCCTCGGCCGGGTCGCTGATCCGGTAGGTGACGGTGGCCTGCACGGTGACGTCCTGGAAGTCGGCCGTTCGGGCGTGGAACGCCATCGCCAGCTCCCGGTCGTCCACCGGCACCTCGGAGAGGGCCGCCGACAGCGACCGGTACCAGAAGCTGAGCCCCTGCCCGTCGTGGGCGAGCTTGCCGCGCTTGTGGTGGCGGATGTGAGCGGTGGGCGCGGAGCGCAGGTGGCGCCAGCCGAAGCGCCGGGTGATGTCGGCCATGATGAGAACCCCCTTGATGTCGTCATAGCGACGATAAGGGGTGGATGTTATTAGAGTCAAGGTGACTATTAAGGGGGTCCGGGATGGCGGCCGACCGTGTACCTGGCCGGGATCTCGCCGCCCCCGTGCACGGCGAGGTCGGCGCCGTTGACGTACGAGGAGAGGTCGCAGGCCAGCCAGAGGCAGGCCCGTGCCACATCGTCCGGCTCCGCCAGTCGCCCCATCGGAACGACGCCCGCCACCGCGTCCCCGCCGTCCTCCCCGTACAGCGCGGCGGCGTTCTCGGTCCGGATGAGGCCCGCCGTGATGTGGTTGACCCTCACCCGTGGTGCCCATTCGAGGGCCAGCGCCCGGGTCAGCCCGAGCAGGCCCGCCTTGGCGGCGGAGTAGGCGGCGGTGCCCGGCTGCGGGGCATGGGCGGAGACGCTGCCGATATTGATCACGCTTCCGCCGCCCGGCTGCTCCCGCATCACCAGGTTCGCCGCCTGGGCCGTGTAGAAGGGGGCGAGGAGGTTGAGCGCTACCACCTTCTCCACGAAGCGCGGCGAGACCGTCGCCGCGTCGGCGTCCGGGGAGCCGCCGGCGTTGTTCACCAGGACGTCGAGCCGCCCGAACCGCTCGGCGGTAGCGGCGACGACATCCGCCGCCGCCATCGGATCCCGCAGGTCCGCCACCTGGAACGCCGCCTCGCGCCCGCCCGCCGACGGCAGGACGGCCGGAGTCGAGCGTCCGCAGACCAGGACGTCCGCGCCGCTCGCCAGGAAGGCCCTCGCGATCGCGGCGCCCAGGCCCCTGGTGCCGCCGGTGACGAGCGCGGCCCGTCCGGTGAAGTCCATCGCGTGGGACTGGTCGTCCATGGCCGGCCTCCTGCACCGGAATCTACCAAGCGCTTGTTAGGTACGGTAGAGGGAGGCGCGGGTGCGGATACCCGGGCGGCCGGTGACCTCTGAGGAGGTCACCGGCCGCCCGGGCGGTGCGCCGCCCCCGTCCCCACGGTGCGGCGCGGGTGGACCGTCCCCATCCGCCGGGACGGGCGGTCCGCGTCTGTCAGGACTCCGGCGCCCCCGCCGTGAGCCCGAGGCCCGGGAGGATCGCCAGCTCCACGAACCGCGTCAGATACGCGGCGTCCGCGTAACGCCCCTCCAGCAACGGCCGGGCGCGCAGCACGCCGAGCAGCTGGGCCGCCACGAACTCGGCCGCCGGGAGGTCGGCCGCGATCTCGCCGCGCTCCTGGCCCCGCCGGACCATCGCGTCGATCGCCGCGACCTCCGGCAGGATCAGTGCCTCACGCAGGGCGCACAGCAGCTCCGGGCTCTGCAGCGCGGCATGACTGAGGGCGTGCATCAGCGGGGTGTCGCTCCCCGAGGCCTCGCCGATCGTCCGCGCGGCCTCCAGCAGATCCCCCGCCAGCGTCCCGGTGTCGATCTTCGGGAGCCGCATCCGCCGGGTGCCGTGCAGTGCGGCCACCACCAGCTCCGGCTTGGAGCCCCACTGCCGGTAGAGCGTCGACTTCCCGCACCGGGTGCGGGAGGCGACGCCCTCCATCGTCAGCGACTCGTAACCGCTCTCCCGCAGCAGCTCCAGCACCGCCGCGTACAGCTCCTGCGCCCGCTCCGGTGTGATCTTCGACCGGGGGGACGAGAGGGCTGACTCCGGTACGGAATCGGGCGACGGCATGGGCTGTACCTCCAGCGGCGGTGCGGTGAGGTTCTCGATACGCCAGTGTACCGATACGCGCGTGTACCGATACGCCGACGTATCGGTACACTGGCGTATCGATACGGCGTGGATCGATAGAACCGGGCCGTCCGCTACCGCTTCGCATCCAAGGGGGCACGGGTGAGACTCGCCCGCACCGAGCCCGCGGACCAGGAGCCGGACATACGTGCCCGACCGCCCCTCGTCCGCGAGTTCCTTCTCGTGGCCGGACTCTTTCTGGCCTACAAGTTCGGCCGCCGGGCCGCCAACGGCCATGTCGAGGAGGCGTTCCGCAACGCGGGGAGCGCCTGGGACCTCGAACGCGCCCTGCACCTTCCCGGCGAGGGCGCGGTCCAGGGGTTGCTGCTGCACAGTCAGCCCCTGATCCACGCGGCGAACACCTACTACGCCGTCGTGCACTTCCCGGCCACGGCCGTCTTCCTGATCTGGCTCTACTGGCGCCGTCCCGCCCACTACGTCCGGTCGCGCCGCGTACTCGCCGCGCTCACCGGCGCCGCTCTGGTGCTGCATCTGCTGTTCCCGCTGGCCCCGCCCCGGATGCTCCCGGCCGCCGGTCTGGTCGACACCGGTCAGGTCTACGGGCCGACGGTGTACGGGCAGACGCCCGCGACCGACACGATGGCCAACCAGTTCGCCGCGATGCCCTCGCTGCACGTCGGCTGGGCCGTGATGGTCGCCCTCGGGCTGATCGCCGCCACCCGCTCCCGCTGGCGCCTGCTGTGGCTGCTGCACCCGGCGATCACCCTGGTCGTCGTGGTGGGCACGGCGAACCACTACTGGCTCGACGCGATCGTCGTCGTGGCGCTGCTCGCCGTCGCCCTCGCCGCGTTCCGGCCGCCGCTGTCCGCCCGGACGGTCCCGGCGCGGCTGCCGGGGCCGGGCGTGTGGGGGAGCGGCGCGGGGGCTCCGGTGCCCGTGTACGCGGGTGGGGGCTCCGGTAGGTACGAGGGCGGCGGGCGGCCTGCGATCTCCGAGGCGCCTGTGGCCTCCGGGACGTACGCGGGTGGCGCCCGATGAACGCCACCCTGCTCGCCGTCGCGCTCTCCCTCGTCTCCGCCGGCGCCTACGCGGCCGCCGCCGTCGCCCAGTCCCGGCTCGCCGGGCGTACCGAACCCGGTACCGGAGTCCTGCGGATGCTGGGCCGGGGCGCCTGGTGGTCGGCGGTCGGCCTCAACGCGGCGGGCGCGCTGCTGCACGTCGCCGCGCTCAACTACGGCCCGCTCACCCTGGTCCAGCCCCTCGGGGCGCTCACCCTCGTCGGCGCCGTCCCGCTCGGGGCGCGCGCCGCCGGACGCCGGGTCGGCCGTACCGAGTGGCGGGGCACCGCACTGACCCTGCTCGGCCTCGGCGCGCTGCTGCTGACCGCGGGCGGCTCCGCGCCGCACGACACCCTCACCCTTCCCGAGGCCCTCGGCGTGGGGGCGGCCACCATGGCGGTCGTCGCCGGGCTCAGCCGGCCCGGGGCCCGGCCGGGCCTGCGGCACGCGGCGGCGTCCGGGATCACCTCCGGGGTCGCCTCCGCGCTCACCCAGACCCTCACGGTCGCCGTCACCGACCACCCCGGCGGCCCGCTGTTCAGCTGGCGGCTGCTGACGGTGGCGCTGCTCGTCTCCGCCTTCGCGATGGGCGGCCTGCTGCTGTCCCAGACCGCCTACCGGGGCGGGCTCGGCGCGCCGCTCGCCGTGGTCACCCTCGCGAACCCGGTCGCCGCCGCCGCGATCGGCCTGGCCCTGCTCGGTGAGCGGCTCCAGGGCGGGCCGGTCAGCCTGGTGCTCGCTCTTCTCGGTACGGCGGCGGCCGTGCGCGGGGTGTTCCTCCTCAGCCGGGCCCAGGCGAGGAACGCGGACCCGGGCGAGGTGCCCGAGGGGCCCGCGCCCGTGGATCCGGTGCCCTCGCGGGTCGTCATCGGCAGCCCTCGTCCCGCGGCCGTCCCGGAACCTGTGGCCGTACGGGCGGGCGGCCTACCGCACCCGTAACGCCGAGTCCTCACGCGGGACGTCCGGGCCGCAGCGGGAACGCCGGGGCCGCACCCGTACCACCGCGCCGCACGCGTGACGCGGCGCGCCGCACCCGTAAGCGGTCCGTGCGGTCAGGCGGTGTCCAGGTCCGCGATCGCCCGGGTCAGCCAGCCGATCCAGAACGTCTCCAGGTCGATGCCGCCCCTCAGCACCAGATGCCGCAGCCGCCCCTCGTCGGTCGTCGGCGGCGGGGTGAAGTCCCGCTCCTCGATCTCCTGGTACTCCGCCAACTGCCGCTCGTGGAGCGCGAGGTGGCGGCGCAGCTCCGGGCCCATGCCGTGCGCCCCGACGACTGCGGCCGCCCGCATCCGCAGCAGCAGCGGATCGCGGACCGGCCGGGGGTCCTCGGGGACCGCCACCCAGGCCGCCAGTTCCTCGCGGCCCGCGGGCAGCACCTCGTACTCCTTCTTCTGCCCCCGGGCCGGCGCCGCCGTGGGCAGCGCCCTGATCCGTCCGGCCTGCTCCAGTTTGCCCAGCTCGCGATAGATCTGCTGGTGGGTCGACGACCAGAAGTAGCCGATCGACCGGTCGAACCTGCGGGTCAGTTCCAGACCCGAGGACGGCTTCTCCAGCAGGGCGGTGAGAATCGCGTGCGGCAGTGACATGACCTGCATCCTAAGGACGGGGGTGCGCGGTGGTACGGGCCCCCGGGCGGGGCGGGTTCAGAGCGCGGCGGCCAGCTCCGTGCCCTGGCGGATGGCCCGCTTCGCGTCCAGCTCGGCCGCCACGTCCGCGCCGCCGATCAGATGCACCGGGACAGCGCCCGCGCTCAGCTCCTCGTACAGCTCGCGGCGCGGCTCCTGGCCCGCGCACAGCACGACCGTGTCGACCGGCAGCACCCGCCGCTCACCGTCGACGGTGAGGTGCAGGCCCTCGTCGTCGATGAGATCGTAGGAGGCTCCGGCGATCATCTCGACGCCCCGGTGGCGCAGTTCGGTGCGGTGGATCCAGCCGGTCGTCTTGCCGAGCCCCGCGCCGACCTTGGTCGTCCTGCGCTGGACCAGGTGGACCGTGCGCGGCGACTTGGGGCGCTCGGGGGCGCGCAGCCCGCCCCGGTCCTCGTACGCCGTGTCCACGCCCCACTGCCGGAAGAACGTGTCCGCGTC
Organism: Streptomyces globisporus C-1027; assembly: GCF_000261345.2. Lineage (NCBI taxonomy): Bacteria > Bacillati > Actinomycetota > Actinomycetes > Kitasatosporales > Streptomycetaceae > Streptomyces > Streptomyces globisporus. The sequence continues at coordinate 7,048,764 of NZ_CP013738.1, forward strand.
CAGGCTCGCCGCGTCGCCGCCGTCGGTCAGGAACTCCGCGACGTCGAAGCCGATGCCGCCCGCGCCGACGATCGCGACCCGGTCGCCCACCGGCGCCCCGTCGCGCAGCACGTCCAGGTAGCTCAAGACGTTCGGGTGGTCCGTGCCGGGGATCGCGGGCGTACGCGGCTCGACGCCGGTGGCCAGCACGATCTCGTCGAAACCGTCCAGGGTGCCGGTGTCGGCACGGGTGGAGAGCCGCACCTCGACGTCCAGCTCCGCCAGCCGCGTACGGAAGTAGCGCAGCGTCTCGTCGAACTCCTCCTTGCCCGGGACCCGACGGGCCACGTTCAGCTGCCCGCCGATCTCGTCCGCCGTGTCGAACAGGGTCACCGCGTGGCCCCGCTCGGCCGCCGTCACCGAGCACGCGAGGCCCGCCGGACCCGCCCCGACCACGGCGACGCGCTTACGGGTCCGGGTCGGGCTGAGCACCAGCTCGGTCTCGTGGCAGGCGCGCGGATTGACCAGGCAGGAGGTGATCTTGAGACTGAAGATGTGGTCCAGGCAGGCCTGGTTGCAGCCGATGCACGTGTTGATCGCGTCCGCCCGGCCCGCCGCCGCCTTCGCGACGAACTCCGGGTCGGCCAGGAACGGCCGGGCCATCGAGACCATGTCCGCCCGGCCGGAGGCGAGGATCTCCTCGGCGACCTCGGGGGTGTTGATGCGGTTGCTCGTCACCAGCGGTACGGAGACCGCGCCGCGCACCTTCTCGGTCACCCAGCTGAACGCGCCGCGCGGCACGGAGGTGGCGATCGTGGGGATCCGCGCCTCGTGCCAGCCGATGCCGGTGTTGATGATCGTCGCGCCCGCCGCCTCGATCTCCCGCGCGAGCGTCACGACCTCGTCCAGCGTCGAGCCGCCCGGCACCAGGTCCAGCATGGAGAGCCGGTAGATCAGGATGAAGTCGTCGCCGACCCGCTCCCGGACCCGGCGCACGATCTCGATGGGGAGCCGGATGCGGTTCTCGTAACTGCCGCCCCAGCGGTCGGTGCGGTGGTTGGTCGCCGAGACGATGAACTCGTTGATCAGATAGCCCTCGGAGCCCATGATCTCGACGCCGTCGTACCCGGCGAACCGCGCCAGCTCCGCCGCCCTGACGAACTCCTCGATGGTCTCCTCGAGCTGCTCGTCGGTGAGCGCGTTCGGGACGAACCCGCTGATCGGGGCCTGGATCGCACTCGGGGCCACCAGATCCGGGTGGTGCGCGTACCGGCCGAAGTGCAGGATCTGCATCGCGATCCGGCCGCCCGCCGCGTGCACCGCCGAGGTGATCTCCCGGTGCTGTTCCGCCTCCGCCTCGGTCGTCATCTTGGCCCCGCCGGGGAAGGAGCAGGCCCGCTCGCTGGGGGCGATGCCGCCGGTGACCATCAGGCCGACGCCGCCCCGGGCGCGCTCGGCGTAGAAGGCGGCCATGCGCTCGAAACCGCGCTCGGCCTCCTCCAGACCGATGTGCATCGATCCCATGAGCACCCGGTTGGGCAGGGTGGTGAACCCGAGGTCCAGCGGGCTCAGCAGGGTCGGGTAGGGGCTCATCCGGGATCTCCTCCGCAGGGGTCGTCGCGTCAGTTGTAGACCACCCCGAACCGCTTATGCAACAAGTTGCACAATGATCTGTGTCGCACGACGGGCCGTGCGGCGTCCGGCCCGTTCCCCGTACGGCGTAATCGGCCGCGCCCGCCGGCCACCCGCCGACGAGAGTGGGATCCGTATCCGGAATCCTCGCCAACCCCTCGCCCCGGGAGTCCTCATGGTCTGCTTCAACCGGCGTGATCTCGGTCTGCTCGCCCTGCGCGTCGGCACCGGCGCGGTGCTCGTCGCCCACGGCAGCCAGAAGCTGGCCGGATGGTTCGGCGGCGGTGGCATCCAGGGCACCACGGCGGCGATGGAGGCGATGGGGTTCCATCCGCCCAAGCACAGCGCCGTGGCCGCCGGACTCGGCGAGGCGGGCGGCGGTGCGCTGCTGGCGCTGGGGCTCGCCACTCCGGCGGCGGGCGCGGCGGCGGCAGGGGCGATGGCCGGTGCGGTGGCCGTCCACGCCCCCGCGGGCTTCTTCGCCCAGGGCGGCGGCTACGAGTACCCGGCGTTCCTCGGCTTCACCGCTGCGGCCATCGGTCTGGCAGGCCCCGGGCGCTACTCCGTGGACCATGTCACCTGCCATGTCTTCGACCGGCCCTGGATGGTCGCTCTGGCCTTCGCGGGCAGCGCCTTCGCGGCCGCCGCGGTGGTGGGCCGGCGGGCGAAGGGACAGGCGGCGCAGAAGGAGGAGGCGTCCGGATGAGCGAGGACCCGTCCCGCGCCGCCGATCCGTCGTCGGCGGCCGATCCCTCCCGCGCTGCCGGCCCCTCCGGAGTCGCCGATCCGTCCGGCGCTGCTGACTCCTCCCCAGGGGCTGATCCGTCCGCCGCCGGGCAGGGGCCCCGCCCGGGTCCCGGTCAGGGCGATACGCCGTGGCAGCGCGGCGACGGTCCGGCCGGGCGCGCTCCCGCGCCCGACCCGGACAGCCTCTGGGTGACCGGCGGCGTGCTCTTCGCCGGGGTGCTGATGCTCTGCCAGGGCGTCGTCGCCGCCCTGGAGGGCATCGCGGCCCTGGCCGACGGGGACGTGTACGGCGATGTCGGCGCATACGTCTACCGCATCAGCCTCACCGGCTGGGGCTGGATCCACCTGGTGCTCGGCGTCTGCGTCGCCGTCACCGGGGCGGGGCTGCTCAAGGGGGCGCGATGGGCCCGGGTGACCGGCATCGTCTTCGCCTCCCTGAACCTCTTCGCGCACTTCCTCTTCCTGCCGTACGCGCCCCTCTGGTCGGTGATCGTCATCGCCCTGGACATCTTCGTGATCTGGGCGCTCGCCGCCTACCGGGACCCGGGCTGGGCGCCCGGGGACGCGCTGCGGCGGCCTTGAGGCCTTCGCTCAGGACCTCTCGCGGCTCAGCGCCCCCGGCCACCACGCCTTCGGCCCGATGTCCCGGACCAGCGCCGGAACCAGGAGTGACCGGACGACCAGCGTGTCCAGCAGGACACCGAAGGCCACGATGAACGCGATCTGGACCAGGAACGCCAGCGGGATCACGCCCAGCGCCGCGAAGGTGGCCGCCAGGACGACGCCCGCCGAGGTGATGACCCCGCCGGTCGTGGTCAGCCCGCGCAGGATGCCCTCCCGCGTGCCGTGGCGCAGCGACTCCTCCCGGACCCGGGACATCAGGAAGATGTTGTAGTCGACGCCCAGCGCGACCAGGAAGACGAACCCGTACAGCGGAACCGATGAATCCGTGCCGCTGAAGCCGAACACGTGGGTGAAGACCAGCGAGGAAATGCCCAGCGTGGCCAGGAAGTTCAGCGCCACGGTCGCCACGAGCAGCACCGGCATCAGCAGCGACCGCAGCAGGAAGACCAGGATCACCAGAATGATCGCCAGCACCACCGGCACGATCAGCATGCGGTCGTCCTCGGCCGTGCGCTGGGTGTCGTACTGCTGCGCGGTGTAGCCGCCGACCAGGGCGTCCGATCCCGGTACCGCGTGGACCGCGGTGCGCAGCGCGGCCACCGCCTCCTTCGCCCCGTCGCTGTCCGCCGCCTCGTCGAGGGTCGCGTCGATACGGACCTTGCCGTCGACGACGAGGGGTTCGCCGCCCGGCCGCCCGCTCGCGCTCACCGGCACGGCCGAGTCCACCCCGTCGGTGCGCTCGGCGGCCTCGGTCACCTGGGGCAGCCGGTCCGCCGCGGCGATGATCACCGCCGGATTGCCCGAACCACCGGGGAAGTGCTCGCTCAGCGTCTCCTGGGCGGCCACGGACGGAGCGTCGTTGACGAAGATCTCGTCGAGCGGCACACCCTTGGAGGTGAGCGTCGGAGCGAACGCGGCACAGGCGATCAGGGCCGCCAGGGTGATCGCCCAGACCCTGCGGGGCGACCGGTCGACGAGGGCTGCGACCTTGTGCCAGATGCCGTGGCCACCGGACACCTTGTCGTCGGCGGGCCTGGGCTTCGCCGGCCAGTACGCGGCCCGGCCCAGCAGGACCAGCGCGGCGGGCAGGAAGGTGAGCGCGCTCAGGACCGAGCAGACGATACCGATCGCGCCCACGGGGCCGAGGGCCCGGTTGTTGGTGAGGTCGCTCAGCAGCAGCGCGAGCAGACCGGCCGCGACGGTCGCGGCGCTCGCCGTGATCGGACCGAAGGACTCGCGCAGCGCGACGCGCATCGCGGCGAACCGGTCGCCGTGGACGGCGAGTTCCTCCCGGAACCGGGCGGTGAGCAGCAGCGCGTAGTCCGTCGCCGCGCCGATCACCAGGATCGACAGGATGCCCTGCACCTGACCGTCCACCCGCACGATGTCGTGGTCGGCGAGGACGTAGACGATCGCACAGGACAGACCGAGGGCGAAGACCGCGCCGAGGATGATGACGAACGGCAGCAGCACACTGCGGTAGACCAGCAGCAGGATGACCAGCACCGTGATCAGGGCGACCCCGAGCAGCAGCCCGTCGATGCCCGCGAAGGCGTCGGACAGATCCGCCTGGCTGGCGGCCGGCCCCGCGAGCTGGACCGTCGTACCGGACACCGACGCTCCGGCCTTGTCGACTTCCTCCAGCACCGTCGGCAGCTCGTCCCCGAGGTCCGGGCTCAGCTGCACGATGCCCTGGAGCGCGAGGCCGTCCTTCGAGGGCAGCGCGGGGGAAGGGGTTCCGACGATGCCCTCGTTCCCGGCGAGCGAGGCGAGGGCGCCGGTGGCGGCCTCGCGCTGCTCGTCGTTCACGGGGGCGTCCTCCTCCGCGGAGGTCCAGACGAGGATGACCGGCAGGGTCTCGTTCTGCTGGAACGCCTTCTGGGCGTCGATGACTTGCGTGGACTCGGCGTTCTGGGGCAGGAAAGCGGCCTGGTCGTTGGTGGCGACCTCGCCGAGCTTTCCGGCGTACGGTCCGAGCCCGCCGCCGATGCCGAGCCAGGCGATCAGCAGGACGACGGGGACCAGCCAGCGGACCGACCGTGCAGGGGTGGGCATGTCTCTCCCGAGGGGTGGAGATGTCTCATCGGTGAACAATCTCAATCGTTGAAATATATTACGCGACGGGTCCCCGGGGAGTGTGTACGGGGGTGGAAGGTGGCGTGAGGAGGGTGGCTCAAAAGGGGCGGAGATGTTCAGTGACGCGCCGGGGGGACCTCGGCCAGTTCCTCGTTCATCGCGGCGAGGAAGCGCAGCGCGGTCGTCAGTTCGCCTTCGCTGAAGCGCGCCCTCGCCCGTGCCGTGGCCTCGGCGAGCGGCATGAAGTAGTCGCGGGCGACGGACCGGGCGCTCGGCTCGTAGTACACGTGCACCACGCGGCGGTCGGCGCTCTCCCGGGCCCGGCGGATGTGCCCGGCCCGCTCCAGCCGGTCCAGGCAGGCGGTCACCGCACCGGAGGTGAGTCCCAGATGCTCCCGCAGAGCCCCCGGCGTCAGGGGAGACGGGGCGTCGAGGATGGCCCCGAGCGCGCTCACGTCCGTGGGATGCAGTTGCTGGTTCACCGCGAAACCGTGGGTCATCCGGTTGATCTCGCCGTTCATCCGGCGCAGCTCGACCGCGAAGGCCTGGAGGTCTGCGAGCGGCGCCTCGGAATCCGAGGCGCCGCTCCGGGTCGGTCGGTCGTCGGCGTGTCTCACGCCTTCAGCGTATAGAACCCCCGCTCAGGGGCCACGCGGTGTCCCTAGGACGGCGGCATGAGGACCGTGTCGACGAGGTTCACCGTGGCGTTGGCCGTCGGCACGCCGCCACAGACGATCTTCGAGGAGTCGTTCACCGTGAACGCGGTGCCCGAGCCCTTCGTGGTGAGGTCGCTGCCCTCCAGCGTCTTGAAGGTGCCGTCCTCCATCTGCTGCGTCGTGACCTTCTCGCCCACCACGTGGTACGTCAGCACCTTGGTGAGCTGGGCCTTGTCGTTGAGGAGGGCCTCCAGATCAGCCTGCGGGATCTTCTCGAACGCGGCGTTGGTCGGCGCGAACACCGTGATGTTCTCCGCGTTGTTGAGGGTGTCGACCAGACCGGCCTTCGTCACCGCGTCGACGAGGGTGGAGAGTTCGGGGTTGTTGGACGCGGCGGTGGCGACCGGGTCCTTCGCCATGCCTTCCAGGCTGCCCGCGCCCTCCTTCGGTACGGAGGCGCAGGCGGGGCCGTACGGGTCGGCGGGAGCCTCGGCCTGTGCCTGCGGGGCGAAGAACGCCAGAGAGGCGGGAAAGGCGAGGGCCGCGGCGGCCGCCGCGGTGCGCTGCAGACGGGTGATCGTCATGATGTCTCCTCCGGCGATCGAGGGGGGTGCGTCGTAGCCCCCCCACGGGTCTTCTCCGTCATCCCCACGCTGACGCGCCTCCGTCCGCTCCGCCTGACGCGTCGATTCTGCGTCGAAACGGACGTTGAATCCGGCGTCGAAACGGACTCCCTGATCTCACCGGATCGGCCCGGGATCGTCACGTCGTCTATCCAGGACCTTCACTGTGTCGAACCTTCACTGCATTGATCCGCCGCACGGGGGCAACCGGGTGACATGAATAGCCGTTCAGTAACAGCGCAGGGACATGGCCAGGCACGGCGTGCCGCGAACAGCAACGCCATGGAAGCGGCGGGCCGCGCCGGGTTCGTCGCCCGCGGAGTGATCTACGTTCTCGTGGGCTTCCTCGCCCTGCGGATCGCGTTCCCCGGAGGCGACAAGAAGCAGGCCGACCGGGGCGGCGCGGTCGCGGAGATAGCCGAGAAGCCCTTCGGGACGGTTCTGCTGTGGGTGCTGGGCATAGCCGTGGCGGGCATGGCGCTGTGGCGCCTGTCCGAAGCGCTGATCGGCGGCGCCGGACCCGACGAGCACAAGCCGGGCAAGCGGGCCATGGCGGCGGGCCGTGCGGTCTTCTACGCCTTCGTCGCCTACTCCGTACTGTCCTTCGCCGCCGGGGACTCCGGCAGCGGCGGCGGTTCCTCCGACCAGCAGTCGCAGGACATCACCGCGAAGGCCCTCGGCTGGCCGGGCGGTCAGTGGATCGTCGGGATCGGCGGCGCCGTGGTGGCCGGTGCGGGCCTCTGGATCGCGGTCCGGGCCCTCATGCGCAAGTACCACAAGCACCTGAAGCTGTCGCAGATGTCCCGCCGGGTCCGCCAGGCCGTGGACTTCACGGGGGTGTTCGGCGGAGCGGCGCGTGGCAGCGTCTTCGCCGCGGCGGGCGCGTTCGCCATTGCCGCCGCCATCGAGCACGAGCCCGACAAGTCCAAGGGGATGGACGACACTCTGCGCTCCTTCGCCGACACCCCGGTCGGCCCGTGGCTGCTGGTACTCATCGCCCTCGGACTGGTCGCCTTCGGCGTGTTCTCCTGGTTCAACGCCCGCTACCGCAAGGTCTGAGCGGATCCTTCCCGCAGCGGGCCGCCGGCCGTCGCCCTCCTGCGGGCGGCGGCTTCGGCCGCTGCCTGCTCGGGGTGGCGGCGACGCCAGTACGGGTTGTCGTGCGGCAGGCCGCCGGTCACCCGGCCGTACATCCCGAACGTGAGGATCAGCAGCCCCGTCACGAAGCTGAAGATGACGTTGGCCATGCTGAAGTCCAGGATGTTGGCGGACCGGTCCAGGATGAACAGGTGAGCGAAGCCGCTGAGCACGAAGAGCGTTCCGACGGTCATGTTCACCGTGGAGGCGACGTTGCCGCCCACCGCCGCCCCGGCGATCAGGACCGCTCCGACGAGCAGCGAGATCAGACTGAGGAGCCCGTTGGACGTGAGTCCGGCGATCTGGCTGCCATCGGTGTTGAAGAAGCTCAGCTGATTCGCGAAGCCGAGAGAGCCGAACACCATCAGGATCGCTCCGCAGAGCCCCGCGCCGATCCGGTAGACCGTCGCCAGCCGGTGGTCGGTGGGCAACTCGTCGCTCAGTTTCATGTCCGTCTCCTGTCCCTTGGCGCCTTTCATGACGCTCTGTCCCGGTGTCTCAGCGAACCGTGCGGGGACGCACCGGACAACATGCGTCGCTTATGCGTCGTATGGTGGATTTATGGACCCGACAGGTGACCTGCTCCTGGAAACCCCGGTCGACGGGGGTCTGACCACCGGCGCGGTGGCCCGCCTCCTGGGTGTCGCCCCGACGACGCTGCGCTCGTGGGACCGCCGCTACGGCATCGGCCCGGCCGCACGGCAGGACGGCCGGCACCGCCGCTGGACCGGGGCGGACATCGCGGCTCTGCGGAACATGTGCGCCCTGACGAGCGCGGGCCTGCCCCCGGCCGAGGCCGCTCGCACGGTCCTGGCCGGAACATCCGGCGCGGGAACGGCGAGCACGGGACCGTCGCGCGCAGAAGAGCCGGGCGCCGGGGCGTCCGGCGTCCCGGCCGAGCCCCGCTCGGCGCGCGCTTCCCGGGCTCCCGGGCCGCTTCCGGTCGGCCGGGCCCGCCAGGAGTGCCGCGGACTGGCCCGGGCAGCGGTCCGGCTGGACGCGCCGGCCCTGGACGAGCTGCTCACGGCGGTGCTCGACCGCTACGGACTCCCGGCCGCCTGGGACGAGGTGATGATGCCGGTGCTGCACGCGGTGGGCCGGAAGTGGGAGACGGCGGGGGAGCGGTACATCGAGGTCGAGCACCTGTTGTCGTGGCACGTCTCCGGCGCACTGCGCGGGGTCACGGCCGGGCGGACGCCCACCCCCGGCGCGGGCCTCGCCCTGCTGGCCTGTGTACCCGGCGAGACCCATACGCTCGCCCTGGAGGCGCTCGCCGCGACCCTCGCCCAGCAGGGCCTGCCGGTACGGATGTTCGGCGCCGCCGTGCCCGCCGGGGCGCTGGAGGACGCCGTCCGGCGCACCGGCCCCGCTGCCGTGGTGCTCTGGGCGCAGTCCCGGAGGACGGCGAGCCCCGAGCTCGTGGCCCGGCTGGACGCGCTCGAGTGGGGCGTACGGGGCGCGCGCGGGCGTCCTGTCGTCTGTGTGGCCGGACCCGGCTGGGCGGGGCGGCAGCCGCCGGGGGCCCGGCACCTGTCCGGTCTTTCCGACGCGGTGGACACCCTGGCCACGCTCTAGGGGTGTCCGCCCGGCCTGCCCTCAGCCCAGGAAGTCCGACAGCCCCGTCAGGAGCCGCTCCACATCGTCCGCGTCGTTGTAAGCGGACAGCCCCACCCGCAGGCCGCCGCTCTCGCCGAGCCCCAGGTGCCGGGAGGCCTCCAGGGCGTAGAACGACCCGGCGGGCGCGTGCACCCCGGAGCGGGCGAGGGCACGGTAGGCGTCCGTCGCGTCCCGGCCCTCGAAGGTGAGCAGCAGGGTGGGGGTGCGCTCGGCGGCCCGCGAGTGCACCGTCACCCCGCGCAGATCGCGTACCCCCTTCTCGATGCTCTCCCGCAGCGCCCTCTCGTGGGACTCGATCGCCGCGTACGCCGACAGCAGCCGCTCACGACGCCCTGCGAGCCCACCGGCCGCTACGGCCCCCAGCGCCGCGACGAAGTCCACCGCCGCTCGGGTTCCCGCCATCAACTCGTACGGAAGCGTACCGAGTTCGAAGCGCTCGGGCACGGCGTCGGTGGACGGCGCCAGCTTGTCCGGGCGGAGGGTGTCGAGCAGTTCCGGCCGGGCGGCCAGCACCCCGTGGTGGGGGCCGAAGAACTTGTACGGGGAACAGACGAGGAAGTCCGCCCCGAGCCGCTCCAGGTCCACCGCGCGGTGCGCCGTGAGATGGACCGCGTCCACGTACAGCAACGCCCCCGCTCCGTGGGCGAATCGGGCGACGGCCGGGATATCGGGCCGGGTGCCGATCAGATTGGAAGCGCCGGTCACCGCGACCAGCCTGGTCCGCCCGGTGAGCTGCGCGCCGACGGCCTCCGGAGGCAGTTCGCCGGTCGCCGGGTCGAAGTCGGCCCACCGCACCACCGCCCCGACCCGCTCGGCCGCCTGCACCCATGGGCGGATGTTGGCATCGTGGTCCAGCCGGCTGACCACCACCTCGTCCCCCGGCTGCCACGTCCGGGCCAGGGTGCGCGAGAAGTCGTAGGTGAGCTGGGTGGCACTCCGGCCGAACACGATCCCGCCCGGATCCGCGCCCAGCAGATCCGCCATCGCCTGCCGGAACTCCCGGACGATTCCGTCCGCGTTGACCTCTCCGGGCAGCGTGGAGCCCCGGTTGGACAGCGGACGGCTCATCGCCTCACCGATCGCTGCGACGACGGAGGCGGGCGTCTGGGTGCCGCCGGGGCCGTCGAAGTGCGCCGTGCCGGAGCGCAGGGCGGGAAACTGTGCGCGCACCGCGCTGACGTCGTACGACAAGGAGGCTCCTCGGTTCGCTGATGGCTGCCGGATCTCGCCGCGATCATCGCAGGGCGGTGTCCTCCGGCGAAAGGAGCCGGGGACCGCCCATCGCGCACGCGCCGGCGAGGAGCACGCGTCGACACCGTTTGCGCGCGGGCGCGCAGCTCCCCGTACCGATGCACGCCCGAGCGTGGGAATTCGCCTCCCGGCGCACCGGAATGCGCCGTCCCCCAGCATCGCGATGATCCTACGAATCAATTTCTCCGAAACGCGCCCTCGCTCGGTTGTGCGATCCTTTCCGCAGGGCTTTCCGTGCGGCTTCCGTCAGTAAAGCGCCGGTCGATTTCTCCGCGTCGGGCGTGATTAAAGCCGTGGGATCGGGAAATAGATGATCTGGGCTGATGGGGTCGGGGGCATCAGTTCACGCCACGGCCGAATTTCATCGGAGCCGGGTGTCTGAAAGGCGTCAGCGCGGGGTGACGATCGCCCCGGAGCCCACCGAGACTCTCAGGTCCGGTACGACCTGTGCTGATGCGGAAAAGTTGGTCTCTTCCGGTTGCGTTCCCTTGTAGGGGGTCACGTATGGACGAGCGCGAGCGCGCCGCCGATGGCGAAATTCATTCGGCCGACTATTCGGTTCCCGAGAAGGGGGTGGTAAGGAATTCGCCTTCCCGTATTCTCCGTGCCGTCGCCTACCCCGTTCTCCTCCTCGCGGTCGTGGGCGTTGCGGCGTTCGCATTGCTTCTGCGATGGGATCCGGCGTGGGTCAGCCCGCTTTTCCTGATCGGGGTGATCGGCTATCTGGCGCTTCTTGAGCGGCTGATTCCTTACGACCGGAACTGGCACCCCGGAAAGGACGAATGGCGCTGGTACGGCATCTACTTCCTGCTCACCATGGCCGGAAGCGGACTGGCGCAGCTGCTGGTCGCCCTGGCCGTCGGCCTGATCGCGCCGGAGGAGCCGGCCCGCCACCTCTGGGCCGAGATCCCGGGCGCCCTCCTCACCGGATCGCTGGTGAGCTACGCGGTGCACCGGCTGGGCCATCGCAACGCCCTGCTCTGGCGCCTGCACGGGGTGCACCACGTGCCGGAGAAGGTCAACGTCGCCAACAACGGGGTCAACCACGTGCTGGACATCGTCCTGGCGCAGAGCCTCGTCCAACTGGCCCTGGCCCTCGTCGGCTTCTCCCGCCCCGCCGTGCTGGTGGCCGGACTCTTCGTCGCCGCGCAGGGCTACTTCGTCCACGCCAACATCGACGTCCGGATCGGCCCGCTCAACCATCTGCTGGCCAGCCCCGAGCAGCACCGTCTGCACCACAGCATTGATCTGTCCGAAGCCGGCCACTACGGCTCCGACCTGTCGTGCTGGGACCACCTCTTCGGCAGCTTCACCTGGCGCCCCGGCCGCGAACCCACCGCCGTCGGACTCCAGGATCCCGCCTCCTTCCCCGGCACCGGCGAGATCCTCGCCGCCCTTCTGCACCCCTGGCGGCGCAGACCGGCCCCGCGTCCCGGCACGGAGTGACCGCCGCCCCACCACGCGCTTCATCACGACGTCACGCACCACGACCTGAGGAGTTCGAATGGCCGACGCGAACAGCCGGGCGTTACGGAACAAGGTGGCGATCATCGGGATGGGCTGCCGCCTGCCCGGCGGCGCCTCGGACCACCGCACGTTCTGGCGGAACCTGGTGGCGGGCAAGGACTGCATCACCCCCACCCCGCCCGACCGGTACGACGTCCGCACCCTCGGCAGCCGGTTCCGCGACAAACCCGGGCGCCTCGTCGGCGGCCGCGGCGGATACATCGACGGCTTCGACGAGTTCGACCCCGCGTTCTTCGGTATCAGCCCCCGCGAGGCCGACCACATGGACCCGCAGCAGCGCAAGCTGCTCGAAGTGGCCTGGGAGGCGCTGGAGGACGGCGGCCAGCGTCCCGCGGACCTCGCCGGGGGCAACGTCGCCGTCTACGTCGGCGCGTTCACCCTGGACTACAAGATCCTGCAATTCGCCGACCTGGGCTTCACCTCGCTGGCAGCCCACACCGCGACCGGGACCATGATGACGATGGTCTCGAACCGCATCTCGTACTGCTTCGACTTCCGCGGCCCGAGCCTGTCCGTCGATACCGCGTGCAGTTCCTCCCTGGTCGCCGTCCACCTCGCGTGCCAGGCGCTGCACAACGGGGAGACCGACCTCGCGCTGGCCGGCGGCACCCTGCTGCACATGGCCCCGCAGTACACCGTCGCCGAGACGAAGGGCGGTTTCCTGTCACCCGAGGGCCGCTCCCGTACGTTCGACGCCGCCGCCGACGGTTACGTACGGGCCGAAGGCGTCGGCCTGGTCGCGCTGAAGCGGCTGGACGACGCGGTACGGGACGGGGACCGGATCCACGCGGTGATCCTGGCCAGCGGCGTCAACCAGGACGGCCACACCAACGGCATCACCGTGCCCAACCCCGACGCCCAGGTCGACCTCATCCGCCGGGTCTGCGCCGAGGCGGGCATCACCCCCGGCGACCTCCAGTACATGGAGGCGCACGGCACCTCGACCCCGGTCGGCGACCCGATCGAGGCGAACGCCCTGGCCCGAGCGCTCGCCGTCGGACGGGCCCCGGGCGCCCGCGCCTACGTGGGCTCGGTCAAGACGAACATCGGCCACACCGAATCCGCCGCCGGGATCGCCGGGCTGATCAAGACTGTGCTGAGCATCGAGCACCGCACGATCCCGCCCCACATCAACCTGGAGAACCTCAACCCCGCGATCGACCCGGCGGCCCTGCCGTACGAGATCCCCACCCGGCCCACCGACTGGCCCGCCCACGAAGGGCCCGCCCGCGCCGGGGTGAACTCCTTCGGGTTCGGCGGCACCAACGCCCATGTCGTCCTGGAGGAGTCCCCACCGCAGGTGCCACCGGCCCCCGGGAACGCCGCGTCCACCGGGCGGCACTGGAGCATCCTGCCGCTCAGCGCCCGCCGCCCGGACGCCCTGCCGGAGATGGCGGCCGGGATCCGGTCCGAGCTGGCGGGCGACAACGGCCCGGCCGTGGCCCTCGACGACCTCGGCCACACCCTGGCCCACCGCCGCCAGCACCTGCCCGAACGGCTGGCCGTCGTCCACACCTCCCGCGCCTCCCTCGACGAGGCCCTGGCCGCCCACGAGCGCGGCGAGCCGCACCCCCGGGTCGTCCACGGCCGGGCGCGGGACGCCGCCGACCGGGGGCTGGTCTGGGTCTTCACCGGCATGGGCCCGCAGTGGTGGGGCATGGGCCGCCAACTACTCGAAGAGGAACCGGTCTTCCGCGACGCCGTGACCGCCTGCGACCGCGCGCTGCGGGAGTTCGCCGACTGGTCCCTCGTCGAAGAGCTGACCGCCGAGGAATCCGTCTCCCGGATGAGCGAGACCTGGCTCGCCCAGCCCGCGAACTTCGCCGTACAGGTCGGCCTGGCCGCCCTGTGGCAGTCCCACGGGGTGCGCCCCGACGCCGTGGTCGGCCACAGCACCGGCGAGATCGCCGCGTTCCACGCTGCGGGTGTCTACTCCCTGCGGGACGCGGCCAGGATCGTGGTGCACCGCAGCCGTCTCCAGCAGACCCTGGCCGGCACGGGCACCATGCTCGCCGTCAGCCTGTCCGAGGACGAGGCGGAGCGCCGGGTGCGGCCCTACCGCGACCGGGTCTCCATCGCCGCCGTGAACAGTCCCACCGCGATCACCCTGGCCGGGGACACAGCGGCGCTGACCCTGCTGGCCGAAGAGCTGCGGGCCGAGCAGCAGTTCGCGAAGTTCCTCACCGTCGAAGTGCCCTACCACAGCGTCGGCATGGAACACATCAAGGAAGAACTGCTGGCAGAACTGGCCCCCTTGGAGCCACAGCCCGCCCAGGTGCCGCTGTATCTCACCGGGGCCGAAGGGACCGCCCGGGGCGAGGAACTCGACGCCGCCTACTGGTGGAAGAACGTCCGCGACCGGGTCCGCTTCCGGGCGGCCGTCGACCGCATCGCCGACGACGGCCACCGCGTCTTCCTGGAGATCGGCCCGCACCCGGTCCTCGGCCACGCGATCCGCGAATGCCTCGACGCGGGCGGGAGGTCCGCGCTCACCCTGCCCTCGATCCGCCGCCGGGAGGACGAGACCGAGCGCTTCGCCGCCTCCCTCGGCACGCTCCACACCCTCGGCGTCCCCATCGACTGGGACCTGCTCCAGCCCACCGGCCGGCCCGTCACCCTGCCCCGCCACCCCTTCCGGCGCGACCGCCACTGGACCGAGCCCCGCCCGGTCGCCCAGGTCCGGCTCGGCCACCACGACCACCCGCTCCTCGGCCGCCGCACGGATGCCACCGAACCCACCTGGCAGGCCCGCCCGGACACCGAGGCCCTGCCCTACCTCGCCGACCACCGCATCCAGGACACCGTGGTCTTCCCCGCCGCCGGCTACCTGGAGATGGCGGCCCAGGCCGTCCTGCGCCTCACCGGCTCCACCACCGCCGTCCTCGCCGACATCGACCTGCGCAAGGCGCTCTTCCTGCCCGACGGCGAGGACCGCACCGTGGAGGTGTCGCTCTCCCTGGAGAACGCCGCCTTCACCATCGCCTCCCCGACCGGGGAGGACGGCGAACGGGCCGTCCACGCGAGCGGCATCGTCCGCACCGGCCAGCGCCGCCGCACCGCTCCGCCGCTCGACGCCTCCGCGATCCGGGCCAGATCCCACCGCCACCTCGAAGGGCCCGACTGCTACACCGCGCTGGCCGCCCTCGGCTACCACTACGGCCCCGCCTTCCAGGCCATGGAGGAAGTCTGGATCGGCGCCGACGAGGTCCTCGCCCGGATCCGCCCGCCCCGGGCGGTCGGCGGCGACGCCGCCGGCCACCACCTCCACCCCGTCCTGCTCGACGCCTGCTTCCAGACGCTCCTGACACCGCTGATCCCGGTGACCCCGGAGGGCCCTGATCCGGCCACCGGGATCAGGCTGCCGCTCTCCCTGGACGAGGTCGCCCTCGAACCCATCGGCGACCAGCCGTTCTGGGCCCACGCCACCCTGCTGCCCGCCGACGCGGACACCACCCTCGGCAACATCGCCCTGTACGCCGACGACGGCACACCCCTCGGCCGCATCGAGGGCTTCCGCGCCGCCGACGTCGAGAAGGCCGCCACCGCCGTCGCCCGCACCACGATCGACTCCTGGCTCGCCGAACCCGTCTGGGCCGACTGCCCGCCACTGCCGGCCGAGGCCGCCGGAGCCCCGCCCCGGGACGTGAGCTGGCTGCTCCTCGTCGACCCCGGAGGCCTCGCGGACGCCTTCGCCTCCCTGGCCGAGGCCCGGGGCGAACGCTGCCGCCTGGTGCGCCGGGGCGCGGCGTACACGGCCTCCGCCGACGGCCGCACCTACACCGTCGACCCCGTGTCCGACGCCGACCTGCGGCGCCTCTTCGCCGACCTCGACCGCGACGGCGGGCCCTTCCGGGGAACCGTCCTGCACCTGTGGAACCTCGACGCCCCCGCCCTCGCCGCCTGCGACGGGACGACCCTCCGTGATCACACCGGCGCGGGCGCCTACTCCCTGGTCGCACTGGCCCGGTTGCTGTCCGCCCGGGGCGAAGCAGGTCGCCTGCACATCGTCACCCGCGGGGCCCAGCCCGCCCGGCCCGGCGAAGCCCCCGAACCCCTCGGAGCACCCGCCTGGGGCATCGGCCGCGTCCTGCGCCACCAGGAACTGACCGAGCACCCCGGCAAACTCATCGACCTCGACCCCCGGCGACAGCCCGGCCCCGACGGCGACCGGGCCGAGGCCGCGGCACTCCTGGCCGAAGCGCTCAGCGACGACGAAGCGGAGATCGCTCTGCGCGACGGCGCCCGCCGCACCGGCCGCCTCCGCCCCGCCGAAAGCCTGACCCGGCCCCTGCCACTGCGCCTGCGCGCCGACGGAAGCTACCTGGTCACCGGGGCGTTCGGCGCGCTCGGCCGGCTGCTGTGCCGCACGCTCGTACGCCGGGGCGCCCGCCGGATCGTGCTGGTCGGGCGCACCCCCGTACCGCCCCGGGAGAAGTGGGCCGGAACCGACCCCGGCACCCCCGAGGGCCGGGCTGTCGCCCTGCTCCGCGAACTTGAAGCGCTCGGCGCGCACCCGGTCCCGGCGACCTTCGACATCACCGACGAGGACGCCCTGACCGGCTGGCTCGACGCCCACCGGCGCAGCGGCGCGCCGCCCGTACGCGGCGTGTTCCATCTCGCCGGCCAGGTCCGCGACACGCTCGTCGCCGACCTCGACCGGGCCGCCTTCGACGCCGTCCACGACCCCAAGACCGTCGGCGCCCACCTCCTGCACCGGCACCTGCGGGACGAACCCCTCGACCACTTCGTGCTGTTCGCCTCGATCGCCTCTCTGCTGACCACGGCGGGCCAGACCAACTACGCCGCCGGGAACGCCTTCCTGGACGCCCTCGCCCACCACCGCCGCGCCCAGGGGCTGCCCGCGCTCAGCCTGGACTGGGGCCCCTGGGCCACCGGCATGATCGAGGAACTCGGCCTGGTCGGGCATTACTTGCAGAGCCGGGGCATGAGCTCGCTCTCCCCGGACACGGGCATGGCCGTCCTGGAACGCGTCATCGGCCAGGACCACGCCCAGCTCGTCGTCGCCACCGTCGTCGACTGGCCGGTCTTCCTCGCCTGGTACCCCTCCCCGCCGCCGCTGGTCGCCGACCTCGCGGCAGCCGCCGCCCCGCCCACGGACACCACCTCGGGCCACGGGTTCCTCGACACCTTCCGCACCGCCGGTGAGGAAGCCCGACACGCCCTCGTCGCCGAGCGGTTCGCCGCCCTGGCCGCCGCCGTGCTGCGTACCGGCGCCGACCGCATCGATCCCGCCGCCGGCCTCGGCGAACTCGGCCTCGACTCGCTCCTCGCCATGGAGCTACGGGCCCGGATCCACGCCGAGCTCGGCGTCGCCCTCCCCGTGGTCGCCCTGCTCAGCGGAACCCCGGCCGGGGAACTCGCCGGCCGGCTCCACGACGGCCTCACCGCCCTGGCCTCGGCGGAAGATCCCACAGGAGCGGCGGACACGGTCCCACTCCACAGCGACGAGCGGCAGTACCCCCTGACCCAGAACCAGAAGGCGCTCTGGTTCCTCAAGCACCTCAACCCCGACGGGTACGCGTACAACATCGGCGGGGCCGTCGAGGTGAACGTCGCCCTCGAACCGGACCTGATGTTCGAGGCCGTCCGCCGGCTCATCGCCCGCCACCCCGCCCTGCGCACCAACTTCCTCCTGACGGACGGGCAGGCCGTGCAGCGGGTCTCCGAGGACGCCAGGACCGACCTCGCCCTCTTCGACGTCCGGGGCGAGGACTGGGAGTCCATCCACGCCACGATCGTCGAGGAGTACCGCAAGCCCTACGACCTCGCCCACGACCCGCTGATCCGCTTCCGCCTCTTCCAACGTGGGCCGGACCGCTGGATCATCATGAAGGCCGTCCACCACATCGTCTCCGACGCCATCTCCACCTTCACCTTCATCGAGGAACTCCTCGCCATCTACGAGGCGTTGCGCCGCAACCAGGAGCACCGGCTCCCGCCGGTCGAGGCCCGCTACCTCGACTTCCTCAACCAGCAGAACGCCTTCCTGGCCGGCCCCGAGGCCGCGGGCATGCTCGACTACTGGCGGTCCCATCTGCCGGCCGAGGTCCCGCTCCTGGACCTCCCCGTCGACAGGCCGCGCCCGGCGGTCCAGACCCACAACGGGGCCTCGGAGTTCTTCGTCCTCGACGACGCGCTGAGCGCCCGCGTCCACGCCCTGGCCCGGACGCACGGTGTCACCCCGTTCATGGTGCTGCTCAGCGCCTACTACCTCCTGCTGCACCGCTACTCCGGGCAGGACCACATCGTCGTCGGCAGCCCGGTGACCGGCCGTACCCGGCAGGACTTCGCCTCCGTCTACGGCTACTTCGTCAACCCGCTGCCCCTGCACGCCGACCTGTCCGACGACCCGACCGTCGCCGAACTGCTGCAACAGGTCCGCCGGACCGTGCTCGGCGGCCTGGACAACCAGGAGTACCCCTTCGTCCTCCTCGTCGAGGAACTGGGCCTCCAGCACGACCCCAGCCGCTCCGCCGTCTTCCAGGCGATGTTCATCCTCCTCACCCACAAGGTGGCCACGGAGCAGTACGGCTACCGCCTGGAGTACATCGAACTGCCGGAGGAGGAAGGGCAGTTCGACATAACCCTGTCGGCCTACGAGGACGAGACGGAGGGCCGGTTCCACTGCGTGTTCAAGTACAACACCGACCTCTTCCTCCCCGAGACCGTGCGCCGCATGGCCACCCACTACACCCGGCTCCTCGACCGGATGACCCGCGCCCCGGGCGAACAGCCCGCCTCCCGGCTGGCGATGCTCGGCGACCGGGAGCGGGAGAGGCTCGTGGGGGAGTGGAGCCGCCCGGCCCTGCCGTCCACCGGCCACCGGGACGACGAGCCGTTCACCCCGGTCCACGCGCTGATCGCCCGCGCCGCCGCCGAACACCCCACGGCCGTCGCCGTCACCACCCCCACCCCGCACGGCGAGGCACACCGGCTGACCTACGCGGAACTGGAACGGCGGGCCGCCGACACCGCAGCGCGCCTGCGGAAGCTCGGGATCGGCGAAGGCTCCGTGGTCGTGCTCCGCCTGGAGAAGTCGCCCGAGCTGATCGTCGCCCTGCTCGCCGTACTCAAGGCCGGTGCCGCCTACCTCCCGCTCCGGCCCGATCAGCCCGCGGACCGGCTCGCGAACCTCGTATCCGCCACGGGAGCGGAGCTCGTCCTCGTCGCCGACGACGCCGGCCCCGGGGCGCCGGGGGAGACCGACGCGCTGACCGTCCCGACACTCACCCTCGCCGCGCTCGCCCGCACCGAACCGCACCCGGACGGGCCGGCCGCCCAGGTCGCCCCGGACTCACCCGCCTACGTCATCACCACCTCCGGCTCCACCGGACGCCCCAAGGCCGTCCGCGTCAGCCACCGCAACCTCGCCTCCGCCCAGGCCGCATGGCGGCAGGCGTACCGGCTGGACACCGACGTGACGACCCACCTCCAGATGGCCGAACCCTCCTTCGACGTGTTCACCGGCGACCTGGTGCGCGCCCTGTGCTCGGGTGGCAGACTCGTCCTGGCCGACCGCGACCTCCTCTTCGACACCACCCGGCTTTACCGCACGATGCGTCAGGAACGCGTTGACTGCGCGGAGTTCGTCCCCGCCGTGGTACGCGGACTGATGGACCACTGCGCACGGGAAGGACTGCGGCTGGACTTCCTGCGGCTGCTGGTCGTCGGCTCGGACGCCTGGAGCGTGGGGGAGTACCGCAGGCTGGCCGAGCTGTGCGGACCCGGAACCCGCCTCGTCAACTCCTACGGCCTCACCGAAGCCACCGTCGACAGCGCGTACTTCGAGGGACCTGTCGACGACCTGGAACCCGGCGCGATGGTCCCGATCGGCCGTCCCCTCCCCAACAGCACCCTTCACGTGCTCGACGCCCACGGCGAACCCGTCCCGCCCGGTGTCCCCGGCGAACTCTGGATCGGCGGCGACGGCGTCGCCCTCGGCTACGCCGGGGACCCCGAGCAGACCGGCGAGCGCTTCGTCACCCGTACGCTCTCCAGGGCCGCCGACGCCCGCGCCGAACGGCTCTACCGCACCGGCGACCTCGCGCGCTGGGACGCGCACGGCCGGGTCCATCTGCTCGGCCGGAGCGACGGACAGATCAAACTGCGCGGCCACCGCATCGAGATCGGCGAGATCGAGGCGCACCTCGCCCAGTGGCCCCCGCTCGCCCGGGCCGTCGTCACCGTACGCACCGACACCGGGGGAGACCCGGCACTCTGCGCCTACTGCGTACCGGAGGCCGGCGCGGCCCTCGACGTCCGGGCGCTGCGCCGCCATCTGGCCCGCTCACTGCCCTCGTACATGATCCCGTCCCACTTCACCGAGCTGCCCGCCCTGCCGCTCACCGCCAACGGCAAGGTCGACACGGCCGCACTGCCCGCCCCGCGGGCCGAGGCGGGCGACCGGCCGCACGAGGAGCCCGTGACGCTGTACGAGGTGAGCGTCGCCCGGCACTGGAAGAAGCTCCTGGGGCGAGAACAGGTCGGCCTGGAGGACGACTTCTTCGAACTCGGCGGCAGCTCGATCAAGCTCATCGAGCTTCTCCACCACCTGCGCACCGAGTTCGGCATCGGCGTCCCCGTCAGCAGGCTCTACCAGGTCACCACCCTGCACGGCATGGCCGCCACGGTGCAGGACGTCCTGCTCGGGGCGAGCGCCGAGGAGCTGCCCAGCCTGACCTTCAACGCCGGACAGCACCCCGTTCTCTTCTGCTTCCCGCCCGCCGGCGGCCATGGGCTCGTCTACCGGGGCCTCGCCGCCCAGCTCCCCGACCACCGCGTCATCGGCTTCAACTACCTCCCCGGCGACGACAAGATCGCCCGGTACGCCGACCTGATCGAGGCCGACCAGCCCGAAGGGCCCTGCCTGCTCCTCGGCTACTCCCTCGGCGGCAACCTCGCCTTCGAGACGGCCAAGGCGCTGGAGCGGCGCGGTCGCCGCGTCGCCCACGTCGTCATCCTCGACTCCCGCCGCATCCTCACCGCCTACGAACCGGACGCCTCCGGCATCGCCGCCTTCGAGGCCGAACTCACCGACCACGTACGCAAACACACCGGCTCCGACGCCGTCACCCACGAAACCCTCGCCCACGCCGCCGAGTACCTCGCGTTCTGCGGGCGCACCCCCAACACCGGCACGGTCGCCGCGACGGTCACCGTCATCACCGACGAGGAGAAGGCCGCCCTCTATGCCGCCGGGGAGCACGGCACCTGGCATGGCAGCTCCACCGGCGCCACCGCGGTCCTGCGCGGCTCCGGCGTCCACGCCGACATGCTCGACGCCAAACACCTGCCCCGCAACGCCCAGTTGGTGCGCTCGGTCATCGCGGGGGAGGTGCCTCGTGGCGGATGACAGCAGTGCCGATCCCACGCAGTCCCGCGACTCCTCCGACTGGACGACCAGGGAACGCACGCCCGGCACCCCGCCCCGTGTCATCGTCGTCGGCGCGGGTGTGGCCGGCCTCTCCACCGGCTGCTACGCGCAGATGAGCGGCGCCAGGACCCGCGTCTTCGAGAAGCACGTCCTTCCGGGCGGCTGCTGCACCGCCTGGTCGCGGGACGGCTACCTCTTCGACTACTGCATCGAATGGCTCATCGGTACCGCCCCGGGCAACGACGCCCACCAGGTCTGGGCCGAACTCGGGGCGCTGGACGGCAAGTCCGTCACCAACTTCGAGCTGTTCAACAAGGTCGAGGACGAACACGGCCGGTCGGTCACGTTCTACAACGACCCCGACCGCCTGGAGGCCCACCTCCTGGACCTCTCACCCGCCGACGCCCCGCTCATCCGGGCCTTCACCCGGGATCTGCGGCGCTTCATCGACATCGAGCTGTACCCGTTCCTGACCGCGCCCGCCCTGCGGACCGTACGGGAACGGGCCGAGACCCTGCGCACCGTACTCCCCGCCTTCCGGCTGTTCTGGCGGACCGCGGCGACGCCGATGCACGCCTTCGCCGACCGGTTCCAGGACCCCTTGCTCCGCAAGGCGTTCCGCAACATCTTCTTCCAGGACCCGGGAGGCTTCCCGCTGCTGCCCTACCTCTTCAACATGGCCGCTGCCCACCACGGCAACGCGGGCTTCCCGCAAGGCGGTTCGCTCGGCCTCGCCCGCTCGATCGAGGAGCGCTACAGGAACCTGGGCGGTACGATCACCTACCGGGCCCGCACCGAACGGATCCTGGTCGAGAACGACCGGGCGATCGGTATCGAACTACGCGGCGGAAGGCGGTACTTCGCCGAACACGTGGTCTCCGCCTGCGACGGGCACACCACCGTCTACGGACTCCTGGGCGGCCGCTACACCGGCCCCCGCATCGACAGGCTCTACACCGACCTCCTCCACCGGCCCGGCACCCTCTTCCCCGCCGTCGTCTCCGCCTTCGTCGGCCTGCGCGGCGACCTCGGCCCCGATGAGGCGCACAGCACCACCCACCTCCTCGGCCCGGACGACGCGGACCACCTCCCCGGCGCACTGCAGGACAGCCTCGTCGTCCAGGCCCGCTCCCGCTACTCGGGAGGGTTCGCACCACCCGGCTGCTCCGTCCTGCACTGCACCTACTTCAGCGACTACGCCCACTGGAAGGATCTGCGCACCGGAAACCGCAAGGACTACCGCCGCCGCAAACGCGAAGTCGCCGACTTCGTCCGGGACTTCCTGGAGCGCCGCACCCCCGGTATCGCCGACCGCATCGAGATGGTCGAGGTCGCCACACCCGCGACGACCCACCGCTACACCGGCAACCTGGGTGGCTCCATCCTCGCCTGGAAGGCCTTCTCCGACGCCGACGACGTCGCCGCGCGCCTGGTCGGCAAGGACCGCATGCGGCTGCCCGGACTGAGCGGCTTCTCCATGGCCGGCCAGTGGGTCGGCATGGGCGGCCTGATCCGCGCCGCCTCCACCGGCCGCTTCGCCGTCCAGTACCTCTGCCGCGAACTCGGCCTGGAATTCCGGGCCTGGGAGAGCAAGGGCGACGAACCGTGGCACCCCGGGAAGCTGGGGCACCTGCCGCAGCTCGACCGGTGGTCGGCGCGGGAGAGCGAGGGCTCATGAGCGGAATCCGCAGGAACACCCGGCCGGCCACCGCGCGCCACCGCGAGACGATGATCATCATCGGGGCCGGGCTGGGCGGCCTCTCCACCGGCTGCTACGCCCGGATGAACGGCTACCGCACCCGCATCCTGGAGATGCACGAGATCCCCGGCGGCTGCTGCACCGCCTGGGAGCGCGGCGGCTTCACCCTGGACGCCTGCGTCAGCTGGCTCCTCGGCAGCGGCCCCGGCAACGAGATGCACCGGATCTGGCTGGAGCTCGGCGCCCTCCAGGGCAAGGAGATCCGCCACTTCGACGTCTTCAACATCGTGCGCGGCACCGACGGCCGGGCCGTCCACTTCTACTCCGACCCGGACCGTCTCGAAGCCCACCTCATCGCCATCTCACCGGCCGACGCCCGCCTCGTACGGAAGTTCTGCGGGCAACTGCGCAGCTTCCGCAAGGCGTTGGCGGTCTACCCCTTCCTCAAGCCCGTCGGCCTGATGGGGCGCCGGGAGCGCTGGCGGATGCTCGCCTCGTTCCTTCCGTACTTCAACGCCGTACGGACCACGATCACCGTCCTGATGACCGACTTCTCCGCCAAGTTCAAGGACCCCCTCCTGCGGGAGGCCTTCAACTTCATCCTGTACGAGAAGCACCCGGCCTTCCCCGTCCTCCCGTTCCACTTCCAGCTCGCCTCGCACGCCAACCTCTCCGCCGGCGTCCCCGAGGGCGGCTCCCTCGGTCTCGCCGAATCGATCGAGGCCCGCTACCGGCGGCTCGGCGGCGAGATCTCGTACAACACGAAGGTCGAGTCGGTGATCGTCGAGGACGACCGGGCGGTCGGCGTCCGGCTCAGTGACGGCGGCGAACTCCGCGCCGACATCGTCGTCTCGGCCTGCGACGGCTACACCACCACGATGAAGTTCCTGAAGGGCGCCTACCTGGGCGAGGACTACCGCAAGCTCTACACCGAGACCATCCACGAACCCGGCATGGTCTTCCCCGGCTACTTCACCCTCTTCCTCGGCCTCTCCCGGCCCTTCCCCGAGGGCGACCCCTGCACGACGCACCTCATCGACGAGACCCTGGCGGCCGAGCTGACCGGGATCCGGCATCCCAGCATCAACGTCCAGTTCCGCAGCCGCCATTACCCCGAGCTGTCCCCGGACGGCACCACCGTCGTCTACGCCACCTACTTCTGCGACATCGCCCCCTGGCGCGCCCTGGACGAGGGGCCCGAACAGGTCACCCGCACCCGCGGTGGCCAGGAGCTGCACACGTTGCCCGTACGCCACGGGCGCGGTTACTACGCGGCGAAACGGCGGGCACGCGAGGCGCTCGTCGGCTTCCTGGAACAGCGCCACCCCGGACTGCGGGACGCGATCGTCGTCCGGGACGTCTCCAGCCCCCTCACCCAGGTCCGGTACACCGGCAACTACGACGGGACCGTGCTCGGCTGGCAGCCCTTCGTGGAGAGCGGCGAGAAGCTCGAAGAGCTGATCAAGAAGCACGGCCCCGGCCTCCCCGGACTGCGCGACTTCTACCAGTCCGGCGTCTGGGCCACCACCGGCGGCCTCATCCGGGCCGCCGCCGCAGGACGCCACGTCATGCAGTTCGTCTGCCGCGACGACAACAAGCCCTTCACCGCGTCGATCGACCTCACCGAACCCCCACCGACCCACCGGGTGATCCCCGTGCCCGTCCGCCCCACCGCACCGAAGGAGACGAAACCATGAAGATCGCGAAATGGGTGGTCCGGGAGCACATGGAGGGCGTGCCCGACGTGGACCGTGTCTACGAGAAGGTCGTCGAGCACGTAGACGTCTCGCTGGCCCCCGACGAGATGCTGCTGCGCACCCTGTACGTCTCCGTCGACCCCTACCTCCAGGGCATCGCCCTCGACACCCCCATCGGCCGGCACATGGGCGCCGACTCGATCATGGAGGTGGTGGAGGCCGGACCGCGCGCCGCCCACCGCGTCGGCGACCTCGTCCAGGGCTTCGGCGGCTGGCGTACGCATGTGATCTCGACCGGCGTCCCCGAGCTCTGGCAGACCGGCACGTTCCCCATGGTCTTCCCGGCGTACCGCAGACTCGACCCCCGGTGGTACGACGACGCCCTGCCGCTGTCGACCGCCCTCAGTGTGATGGGTGGCCCGGGCATGACCGCGTGGGGGACCCTCTCCAAGTACATGACGATCAGTCCCGGCGAGACGCTCGTGGTCAGCGGGGCCTCCGGTGCGGTGGGCGCCCTCGTCGGCCAGCTCGCGTCGCTCGCCGGCGCCCGGGTGATCGGCACCACCTCGTCCCCGGAGAAGGCGGACTACCTCACCGGGCTCGGGTTCGACGCGGTGATCGTCTACCGCCACGGGGACGGCGCGGACACCGTGCGCGAGGCGCTGGCCCGGGCGGCACCCGACGGGGTCGACCGGTACTTCGACAACCTCGGCGGCACGGTCACCGACGCGGTGTTCTCCCTGCTCAACATCGGCAGCCAGGTGGCGGTGTGCTGGCAGTGGGCGACCCAGGTCGGCAACGAGGACACCGGCCCCCGGCTCCTGCCCTATCTGATGTTCCCGCGCGCCACGGTCCGCGGCATCTTCTCCCTGGAATGGTTCACCGAACGCAACTGGCAGGACCTCCACACCGAGCTGGGCGGCCGGGTCCGGCGCGGCGAGGTCGTCTGCGACCACACCCTGCACCACGGCTTCGACACCATCCCCGCCGCCTACGGCAGCCTCTACGGCGACCGGGCGGCCAACCGCGGCAAGGTGCTCGTCGAACTCTGAGCCCGGCTCACTCTCTCCCCTCGCTGCAACGGGAGGCACGTTGAACCCCACCGATCCCACGGAACCGGCCCCGGAGCCGATGCACCGCCTGCATTTCGATCCACCCGGGCCGCCCTGCCGCACCGAACTCCCGGGCGGCACGCCCGCCTGGCTGGTCAACCGGTACGCCGAAGTCCGCCAGGTGCTCTCCGACCCGCGCTTCGGCCGGGCACAGCTGTACGCCCCCGACGCCCCGGCCCTCTCCGACGTACCGGACCTCGTGAACGACCCCGACCTGATGTTCAACCAGGACGGCCCCGGCCATCTGCGCCTGCGCCGCACCCTGCGACGTGCGTTCACCCCGAGGGCCGTCGCCCGCTGGCGGCCGTGGATCGCCGCGATCGTCGAGGAGATCCTCGACCGGCTGGAGGAACGCCCGCAACCGGCGGACGCGGTCGCGGAGTTCGCCCTCCCCCTGCCGGTCGCGGTGATCAGCTGCCTGATGGGACTCGACGAGTCGGCGTGGGGCCGGCTGCGGCACTGGAGCGAACACGCCTTCTCCGACGGCACCCACGAGAGCGAACAAGTTGCCTCGGCACTAGCGGAGTTCAGTGCGTTCGGCGCGGACCTCCTCGCGGAGCGGCGGCGCGCTCCGGGCGAGGACCTGGTCAGCGGGATCGTCGCGGCGGCCGACGAGGAAGGGGGCGTGCCCGAGGCGCAGCTGGTCAGCCTGGTGTGCGGTCTTGTCGTCGGCGGCCACGACAGCACGATGACCATGCTCGGCAACGCGCTGCTCTACCTCCTGGGCGAACGCCGTGAGACCTGGCCCCGCCTCGGGGCCGACGAGGAGGCCGCGGGACGCGTCGCGGACCGGCTCGTCCACCTCGTACCGCTGGGCGACGACCGGGGCAGTACCCGGCACGCCGCCACGGACGTCGAGGTCGGCGGGGTGACGATCCCGGCCGGGGCGATCGTGCTCGCCGACTGCGGCAGGGCCAACCGCGACCCGGAGGTCTTCCCGCATGCCACACTCCACGACCTGTTCGCCCCGCTGGAGGCCCCCACGCTCTCCTTCGGCGCGGGACCCCACTACTGCCTCGGTGCCTGGCTGGCCCGTACGGAACTCCAGCTCGCCCTGCACCGTCTGGCCGCCCGCTTCCCGGGCCTGCGCCTGGCCGACCCGACGGACGCGGTCGTGTGGCGGACCGGGACGACCTCGCGCAGCCCCCGGTCCCTCCCCGTCAGGTGGTAGGCCCGCTCCCGGGGCCGTGGTGCGCCGGGAGGGACGCCGGTACGCGCCGCACCGGGCGTCACCAGTCGTGCACGGTCCCGTCGTGGAGCCGGTTGACCGGCAGGTACGCGGCCGCGTACGGGTGGGCGGCGGCCAGCTCCTCGTCCAGCTCCACCCCGATGCCGGGAGCCTCGCCCGGATGCAGGTGGCCGTCGGAGAAGGTGTAGGCGTGCCGGAACACCTCGTCGGTCAGCGGGGTGTGGCCGGAGTACTCCTGGATGCCGAAGTTGTGCACGGCCAGGTCGAGATGGACCGCTGCGGCCATCCCGACCGGGGAGATGTCCTCGGGGCCGTGGATCGCGCTCTTGATCTGGTACAGCGCGGCGAAGTCGAAGAGCTTCCGCAGCGGGGTGACGCCGCCGAAGTGGGTCACCGCCGATCGGACGTAGTCGATCAACTGCTCGGTGATCAGGGCCTGGTAGTCGTACACCGTGTTGAAGACCTCGCCCACGGCCAGCGGCGTCGTCGTGGACCGGCGGACCAGGCGCAGCGCCTCCTGGTTCTCGGCCGGGGTGCAGTCCTCCAGCCAGAACGGCCGGTAGGGCTCCAGGTCCTTGCCGAGCCGGGCTGCCTGGACCGGGGTGAGCCGGTGGTGGGAGTCGTGCAGCAGCGGCAGCTCGGCCCCGAACTCCGATCGCACCGCCTCGAACACGGTCGGCACATGGCGCAGGTACGCCGCCGTGTCCCAGTCCTCCACCAGGGGGCGGGCCTGCTGGTGGAGGACCGGCGCACCGGTGTCGTCGGTGTCGGAGACCCCGTACACCGCCTTGAGCCCGGGGATGCCGGACTGGATGCGGACGGCCGGATAGCCCTCGGCGAGCCGGGCCCGTACGGAGTCGAGCAGCTCGGGTATGTCCCGCCCGTTGGCATGACCGTACGTCCCGACCCGCTCCCGGCTCGCGCCGCCCAGCAGTTGGTACAGCGGCAGCCCGGCGGCCTTCGCCTTGATGTCCCACAGCGCCACGTCGACGGCGGCGATGGCGGCCATGGTCACCGGGCCGCGCCGCCAGTACGCGCCCCGGTACAGCGCCTGCCAGGTGTCCTCGATGCGATGCGGGTCGAGCCCGGTCAGCAGCGGGACGACATGGTCGGTGAGATAGCTGACGACGGCCAGCTCCCGCCCGTTGAGGGTCGCGTCGCCGAGGCCGGTGAGCCCTTCGTCGGTCGTCAGCTTCAGGGTGACGAAGTTGCGGCCGGGGCTGGTGACGACGACCTTCGCGTCGACGATCTTCATGCGTGTGTGCTCTTTCCGCAGGTGGGGGAGTGAAGGGTTCAGCCCTTGGAGGCGCCGGACGTCAGCCCGGCCACCAGGTACTTCTGTCCGAGGAGGGCGGCCAGGACCACGGGCACGGTGATGAGGGCCGCGGCGGCCATCAGACCGCCCCAGTCCGTGCTCGCGTAGGAGATGAAGTTGAAGAGGGTGACCGGCACGGTCTGGGTCCGGTCGTCGGAGAAGACCAGCGCGAACATGAAGTTGTTCCAGCTGAAGACGAAGGCGAGCAGGGACGCGGTCGCGGTGCCGGGCGCTGCGAGCGGCAGCGAGATCCGCCAGAACGCGCCGAAGGCGCTCAGCCCGTCGGTGCGGGCGGCCTCCTCCAGCTCGACCGGCAGCCCGGCGAAGAAGCTGATCATGATCCACATGATCAGCGGGACCGAGACGAACATATGGCTCAGGACGAGCACCGTGTAGGAGCCGACCAGGCCCATCCGCGCGAACAGGTAGTACCACGGCACCAGCAGCGAGATCGCCGGGACGATGCGCGCCACGAGGATCACCGAACCGGTGCGGTGCATGGAGAACCGGCCGACCGCCCAGGCGGCCGGCACCGCGATCACCGCGGAGAGCACCGTCGAAACGACTCCGACCAGAAGGGAGTTGCCCATCGAGCGCACGATCTGCCCGGCCTCGACGACGGCACGGAAGTTGTCCAGCGTGGGCGTGAACCACAACCCGATCGACGGATCGGTGACCTGCACGTTGGTCTTGAAGGCGGCGGCGAACATCCACACCACCGGCAGCGCGAAGACCAGCGTCACGGCGGTGATCGCGATGCCCCGCAGCCAGGAACCGAGACGCCTGCCGCGCCGGGCCCGCGCGGGGGAGAGGGTGGCACTCATGCGTTCTTCCTTCCGCCCCGGCGGCGCAGCAGCACCACGACACCGATGATGAACAGCGTGAACAGGACCAGGACGGCGGCGGCGAGACCGTACTCCTGGTAGTCGAAGGTGAGCCCGTAGGCGTAGACGTTGAGGGTCTCCACCTCGAAGTCCGAACCGCCGCCCGCGCCCTTCGTGGCGTAGAGGAGGTCGAAGGTCTTCAGCGCGTCGACGGCGCGCAGCACCAGGGCGGTGGCGAGGGTCGGCCCGAGCATCGGCAGGATGACGTGACGGAAGCGCTGCCAGGCGTTCGCCCCGTCCATCAGGGAGGCCTCCTCCGGCTCCTCGGGGAGTGTGGTGAGGCCCGCGAGCAGCAGCAGCGTCATCATGGGGGTCCACTGCCACACGTCGATGAGCATCAGCGTCGGCAGCGACTGCCCGACCGAGCCGAGGAACTCCTGCCGGGGCAGACCGACCGCCTCCAGCAGGTGGTTGGCGATGCCGTTGGTGGGGTCCAGGATCAGCAGCCACAGGATGCCGATCGCGACCGGGGTGGCGAGCAGCGGGATGATGAGCACGGTCCGTACCCACCGCATCCCCTTGAACGGCTTGCGCATCAGCATGGCCAGGGCGAGCCCGAGCACCGTCTCCAGCACCACCGCGCCGACCGTGAAGACCAGGGTGCGGCGGGCCGCGGGCCAGAACCGGCGGGTGTCGCCCAGGGCGTCACCGAAGTTGCGCAGCCCGATGTGCGCGCTGTCGGCGTTCACCGCCCCGAAGGCGTCGGTGAGGCTGAGGTTCAGCGTGAAGACCAGCGGAAAGACGATCATCAGGCCGACGAAGAGCACGGCCGGGGCCAGCATCGCCCACTTGAGCCGCCGGTTGGCCTGCTCGAAGGTCCGCTGCCGCCGCCCGGATCGGGAAGGCGCAGGGCGCCGGGTGCGAGTGGCGGCAGTCCGGTCGGCCCCTGCCACCCCCGGGGTCTCGGCTGTCTCCGTGGCGGGCATCAGGACTCCTTGTGGCGGTTGTCGCGTACGAGGAACTCGGCGAACTCCGCGTCCGCGTCGCGCACGACCGGCCGCACGGACTGACCGAGGATGCCCGCGACCAGCGGGCGGCCGACGATGTCCCGGGCCCGGCCGACCTGGAGGACGCGCGGCCGGTCGTGGCCGACGCCGCGCTCCGCGTTGATCCGCATGGCCTCGGCCAGCTCCGGCGGGAAGGCGGACAGCGTCTTCGGGTCCGACCACACGGAGGTGCGGGCGCCGGGTATGCCCTCCTTCTGGAGCGCGGCCGACATCTCCGGACCGGCCGCCCACCGGATGAACTCCCAGGCGTCGTCCCGCAGTCGGGAGAAGGTGTTGATACCGAGGCTCCAGGACGGGATGTTGTGCGGCTTCGCCCCGGCAGGCCCGGCCGGGAAAGGCGCGAAGCCCACGGTCTCGCGCACCCGCGACACCTTCGGATCGAGGAAGCTGCTGTAGATCGCGTCGGCGTCGACGAAGAAGGCGGCCTTGCCCTGCGCGAAGATCGGCAGGGCCTGTTCGAGGCTCATGTTGGTGGCGCCGGGCGGTCCGGAGCCGGCCAGCAGACGGCCGTAGTACGCGTACGCGGCGACGGCCTCGGCGCTGCCGATCCCGGACTTCCCGTCCACGACGAAGTCCCCGCCGTACGAGTAGAGGAAGCTCGACCACTGGGAGACCGCGCCACTGCGCTGGCCCCTGCCGACGTACCCGTAGAAGCCGTCCTTCCGCCGGGTCAGCTCCCGCGCGCCCTCCATCAGCGCCTCCAGGGTGCGCGGCGGGCCGCCCAGGTCCGCCACCAGGTCCTTGCGGTAGTAGAGGGCGGGGCGCTCGGTCACCACCGGGACGCTCAGCACCTTTCCGGCCGTGACCGACGCCTCGCGCGGTGCGTCCTGGAAGTCGTCCCAGGCGAACCGGTCGTCCGCGACCCGGTCGCTGAGATCCGCGAGCCAGCCGTTGTGACCGAACAGCAACTGCTCCTGGAGCGCGCGGACCATCATCACGTCCACGTCCGTACCCGACGCGTTGAGCTTGACGTTGTAGCTGCCGGCGAGTTGGTCGGCGGTGAGCAGCGTCATCGAGACCCGCCGCCCGATGCGCTCCTCGAACTCTGCTGTGCGGCGCCTGATCGCCTGGGACCAGACGTGGTTGATCGCCATGATCCGCAACGGGGCGTCGGCCGAGGGCCTGCCGCCTCCGCCCGAACAGGCGCTCAGCGCACCCGCCCCGGCGGCCGCCGCGACCCCCGCGGCGATTCTGCCGAAGGCGCGCCGGCTCAGGAGCTGGCTGCTCGTGGACATCGTCGTCCTCGTTTCTCTGCGTACGTGTCGCGTGCCGGTCCCCTCGGGAAACCGGTCTGGTCCAACTGGTAGGACCAGTTGGTCTACGCGGGACCGTAACAGCAGGGAAACCTCCCCGACCAGACCCCGAAGCCAAGATCCCACGGACCGGACGGACGAATTCCGCCCCGGGCCGATGGGACGGGGGCTACCGCCCCGAGGAGGCCCGGCGGCCCTCGGTCTGCCCCAGCAGCGTCTCGATGTGATTGCGCGCCATGGTGTCGACCTGTACGTCGAGATCGGCCCCGTACGTCCGCAGGCCGAGCATCAGGTGCTCCCGCATCCGCGCGCACGCGAGGTCCACGTCCCGCGCCTCGATCGCCTCGAAGATCTCCGGGTGGTGCGGTACGCCGGGCTCCCCGATCGACGGGTCGGAGTTCGAGCGGAGCATCATCTCGAACATCATGCCGCCGATCGACGACAGCATGATCCTCAGCACCGGATTCTTGCTGGCCACCGCGATGGCGTCGTGGAACTCCATGTCCGCCTGGGCCTTGACCACGACGTCGGTCGCCGACTCCAGCCCGTCCCGGGCGGCCCGCATCGCCGCGATGTCCTCCTCCGTGGCCCGCTCGGTCGCCAGCCGGACCATCTCGACCTCCAGCGGGATCCGCGCCTCGATCAACTGCCGGACGGTGGGCCGCCCCGCCCGGTACAGCGCGTCGTACCCCCGGGCCTGTCCCGAGGACTGCTCGCGGACGAAGGAGCCGCGGCCGGGAGCCACCTCGATCAGGTGCTGGGCTTCCAGCCGCCGCAGCACTTCACGCACGACGTTCCTGCTGGCGCCGAACTGGGCGGCGAGCTCCCGCTCGGAGGGGAGCTTCGTCCCGACGGCGATCTCGCCGGAACGGATGTCGTGCTCCAGCTCACGGGCGATGCGCTCGGTCAGGAGCCCGCGCCGGGCGGGGTCCGCGGTCGGGCCGGACCGTGCGGACCCCGACGGGGAGGAGGAGGGGACGGGCGGCTGCATGATCGCAGCGTACAGGCCGGGTCGGAGGCGGATGGAGGCTCCGGACCGGGCCTGGCCGGGTGGGGCCCCGTCGCTGATCACGTCGGATCGGGCGAGCGGAAAGTGTGTTTTCTGCAGGAAACCGCTCGTCTGCGATCGACTTGCAGAACATTCATTTGGCTCTGTAAGTATTGCCTTGTGGAAACTATTGGAGACTTCCCTGCGGGCACGTCGATCACGGCGGAACTCCGCCGGACGCCGGCTGTGTGGTTGGTGCGGATCGTCGGCGACGTCGACATCGACTGCATAGAGCCGCTCCGCACGGCGCTGTCCGAGGCCACCCGTACCCGCACGGCCGTCCTTCTCGACTGCTCGGGCACCACCTTCGCCGACTCGTCCTTCCTGAACGCGGCCCTTCAGGCGATCCGTTTCGTGCCGGTCCATCTCGCGGGCGTCTCCGGCATGCTGGCCTCGCTTTTGAAGGTCACGGGAACGGAGGAGGCGTTCCACGTCCATCCCGACGTCGCGACGGGCCTGCGGGAGTGCGCCCGGCGGGAGGAGAACGGGCCGTGACCGGCTGGGGCCCTGCCCGCTGTGGTCAGAGGGCGAAGGTGACCGTGATCCGTTTTCCCGCGCCCGGCAGCCGGGTCACGGAGCAGGTGTCGGCCAGCCGCCTCACCAGGGCCCACCCCCGCCCGCCCGGTTGGAAGCGGTCGGTCTCGGACGGGCTGCGGGGCAGACGTGAGTCGGCGTCCTCGACCGCGAGGCGCAGCCGTGAGGAGTCGGGGCTCAGATCGGCGGAGAACCCCGTGAGGCCGCCGCCGTGGCGGATCGCGTTGCTGATCAGCTCGGTGACGGCCAGATGTGCGTCCCCCCTGGCCGCCGACGTATCGGCCGCGCAGCGCTGGAGGAGCGAGGTGATCAGGTCCCGCGCCGCCGCGCACGTCGGCACTCGCCGGTCCGTCGCGGTGGATCCGGCGGACTCGCTCCGCCCCTCCCCGTGTGCAGAGATGATGTCGGACATGGCGCTCCCCGGCCTTCGCGATGTGTGAACGATCTCTGTCCCGCGGTCGGCACGCACGGGGGGACATCACGCCGCATACCCGTACCGCGGCCGAACAATCGTGGTGATCGTGCGTCGCGTGGTGTGCGGGGTCGCGGCGTCCGACGGGACATCGGCGCGCATGATCTGCCGACAGCCGCCGATGCCCCTCTCGGCCGCGGGCTCGCCGTTCGCCCGGAAGGCAGGCCGTGGGCCGGGCCTCGGCGGCAGGCGGCGTCAGAACGCGTATCTGATGCGGAGCCAAGGAGCGTGGGACGCGATCAGCTCACGGAGCCGGGCGATGGCCCGCTGCTTGACCTGAAGCTCGTAACGGACGTTGATCGCACCGTTCTGCGAGCGCTTGGTCTCCTGCGCGGCGGGCTGCCACAGGACGTCCTCGGCCCGGGGGTGCCAGCCCAGATTGACTTCGTGGAGTTGCTCGTTGTGGGTCAGCAGAATGACCTCGGCGGCCGCCTGCTCCTTCACCCGGTCCGGCACCACGTCGTCGAGATGGGTGAGCAGTTCCGCCCAGTCCCGCTGCCAGCCCGGACGCAGCACCACGGGGGAGAGATTGAAGTGAACCTCGTAGCCCGCGTCCAGGAAGTCGGCGGCGGCCGCGATGCGCCGGGCCACGGGGCTGGTACGGATGTCCAGCAGGCGGGAGTCGTCCTGCGGCATCAGCGAGAACCGCACCCGGGTACGACCCCCCGGGTCCATACCGAGCAGGTCGGGATTGACGAACTTCGTCGCGAACGATGCCTTCGCGGTGGGCAGCGCGCGGAACGCGGCGATCAGGTCCGCGGTGTTGTCGCAGATCAAGGCGTCGACGGAGCAGTCACCGTTCTCTCCGACGTCGTACACCCAGGCGTCCCGATCGCACTGGTTGGGTTCCGGTTTGGCCCCCTGGGCCCGCACATGCCGCTGGATGTGGGCGATGATCGCCTCGATGTTGGTGAACAGGGTGATCGGGTTGGCGTAACCCTTGCGGCGCGGCACATAGCAGTACGCGCAGGCCATCGCGCAGCCGTTGGACGCACCGGGGGCGATGAAGTCGGCGGACCGTCCGTTGGGGCGGGTGGTGAGGCTCTGCCGGACGCCGAGGACCAGCGTCTCGCGCTTGATCCGGGTCCAGCGGGCGACGCTGCCGGCGTTCCCGTGGAGGGAGGGAATGCGCCAGTGGCCCGTCACCTCGGTGATCGGCACCTCCGGCAGGCGGGCCAGGATCTGCTGCCCGCGGGGGGACGCGAGCGCGGCCGGCTCTCCGTACACCTCCCGGATGTCCAGCATGCGCCGGGCCGTCGCGCTGTTCCGGAAGGCTCCGTCGCCCTCCGGGGGTGCGGCGGGAGCTGTGTCGGCCCAGCCGAAGAGGGCCTGCTGTTCCGGCTCTCCGTCGAAGGGATCTCCACCTGAGGTCGGCTGCACGGCGCTGCTCCTGATCCGGTGTTCCGGCGCTGCTGGGTCCGGGCCGCCCCCGACCGTACGCGGACACGCCCCCGTGAACACCGCGACGCGGCCGTACCGGGGGATCGCGGGCCGGAGGCGTCGGCCCCGGCCCGCGATCGCTGTGAAGCGCGTCAGCAGCTCAGGTTGGAACCGGGCGTGGTGCCCAGGATCTGGGTGAACTGCTGGAACTTGTTGATGCGGCTCTGTACCTGGGCGGGATTGCCGCCGTTGCACTCGATGCTGCCGTTGATGGCGCGGATCGTGTGACCGAAGCCCTGGTTGTTGACGATCGCGTTGTGCGCCGTCATCCACCCCGGGCCGTTCTGCGTGTTCCAGTACCAGAGGGCGGTCTTCCAGGAGACGGACGCGTTGTTCTGGACGAGCCAGGGGTTGTTCAGCAGGTCGATGCCGAGTGCGTCGCCCGCGGCCTTGTAGTTGAAGTTCCAGGAGAGCTGGATGGGCCCCTTGCCGTAGTACGCGGCTTGTCCGGCCGGGCAGCCGTAGGGCTGGCTCCAGTCGCAGTAGTGCGGATAGTTGGCGGTGTTCTGCTCCACGATGTGGACGAGACCGCCGGTCTCGTGGCTGACGTTGGCCAGGAAGGCCGCCGCCTCGCGACGCTTGACCTCGGTGCTGCCCGTGTTGGCGAACGCCGGGTACGCGCTCAGCGCGGAGACGAGCCCGCTGTAGGTGTAGAAGGAGTTCCTGTTCGGGAACATCTGGTCGAACTGCGCCTGGCTGACCGGGAAACCGGTGGTGGGCGGGTTGCCGCCGCCACAGGTGTAGGGGTCCCAGTACCACGTGCTGATGGTCGGATCGTAGGCCGGGTTGTCGTGCTCGGCGATGTAGTAGGACCCGTTGAAACGGACGACGGTCCCCGCCGTGTACCAGGAACCCGCCTGCCAGTTGGGTGCCGTGTCGCACAGACTGGCGGCGGCTTTGAGGGGGGCTGCCGAGGCGGCGGGGGCGAACGCCGCCGCGAGCCCGGTCACCAGCAACAGGGTCATGAGCGTTCTCGCGATGCGATGTCTGAGCACTCGGTCACTCCTTTACGCATGACGGCCGCCCGGACCGGGGTGCGCGGCGTCCGGTCACGACCGTGATGGGGGTGTGACCACACTCAAGCGTCTTGACATGATCCAGTCAAGGTATAGACCAATGATCGAGTGGGGGAAAAGTCGCCCGAATCGGCTCCACGGTGGCGGGCGTCGCGTGAGCAGGCGGAAATCCTCCGTACGGCCGCCATCTTGTGACCGTGCAACGCGACGGACACCAGGATGCGGAGACCGCCACCTACCGTTCCGAACTCCGGAGGGTCCTCGATGCTGCCTCGCCGTCGGTGGTGCGCCGGCTGGAGGTGGTCCGGGACGCCGCGACGGTGCGGACGGACGGTGTGACCATCGACGTGTTCCCGGACCAGGAGGGCGACGGCACGTTCGTCGTCTGGGCACGGTTCAGGGGAGCGGACTCCTTCGCCCTCGACTGGCTGATCGGCGACGAGCGTCAGCTCTTCACGGTCGTCTGGGCCGAGCACGGCTGGGAACCGGCAGTTCCTGAACGGCCCGGAGCCTGGTCCACCGCGCGGTTCGAGGACGTTCTCTTCGCCACCGTCGTCGAGTGGATCGACCCGCTCATTCCGCCCGATGCCGTACATCTGCAATGGGAAGTCACGGCACCCGACGGCACACAGGACTGTCACCCGGTGGGGCCGGGCCGCTGAGCGGTACTGGAGTACATCCGGTCGCCGAGGTACGCCGACCAGGGCTCCCTGAACTTCGGTGCGCTGCGGTGGCGCGACGTGGCGGTGGGGCCTGGTCATGACGTTCAGGCCGAAGCTCCGATCCGAACGCCTACCGTGGGCGGTAGTCCGGCCGTCACGCATAGTGCTTCCGCTCGTATACCGTTCGTACATCGGGAGGGGGCCCGTGAAGCTGATCTACTTCTCCTTCGAGGGCACGCCACAGGAACTCGACGCGTCAGAGGTGCTGCGCGAACTCGTCCAGCAGCAGTCCGGCACGGTCGACACCCCGCGCCGGACACCTCGAGTGGTCGCCGACTCCGACAGCGATGACGCCGTGGACTTCGGATGGCGCGTCGAGGGTGACATCCCGGGCTTGCGGACGAAGGGCAGGGGACGGTGAAGGCACAGCTCGCCTTCAACCCCGCTGCGCAGCAGTTCATCGACTTCATTGCGGAAACCAGCTCCTGGGAGAGCGTCGGAGTGCATGGCATCAAGCGCAAGACGTGGCAGGAAGGCGATCCGCTCGACTATTCCGGCTGCCTCCGGCCCCGCCGTAAGGGCAGCCAGTTCGGAGGGTTCGCCTATGCCTTCGCGTCGACGGGTGTGATCAACTTCCGTCTGCAGCACAGTGACGAGATCGCGGAGCTGGCGCCGGACGCCCATCGCCTCATCACCGGCCATCGCCGATACCGGGTGAGTATGCAGATTCGTGATGAGAGAACTCTGAAACAGGCCCTCGCTCTGGCCGAGCTCGCTTGACGCGACGTGAAGTCGTTCTGCCTCCGCGCGCTGGTGACAGGGCCGCTTCTGCCGCATGAGCGGAGAGCGGTGCGGGCATCCGACTCCTAGAAACCGAATGCCCGACAGCTCCGCTCTTCGCCTGGGGGTGCGAGGCGTGAGGCGTCCACACGGTGACCGTGCGGGCGCCTCACGCACCCGTTGTGCCCGGACGGCCAGGCGGACCGTGCGTGATCAGGAGACAAAGGCTCGTAGCAGCGCCGCGAAGGCCGTCAGCTCCTCGATCATCTTCGCTGGGAGCGGCTTCTCGTCGAAGTGGGCGATCCGGTTGCGGATGTCCTTCACCCGTGTCAGCCGGCCGATGAACTGCTCCCGGGGCATGTTCGGCCACTTCAGAGCTTCCCAGTTGCGATCGGCCTGTTGGGCGAGCGACTGTTTCGCCTGGTCGCCGTCCAAGAGCCGCAGGTAGTCGCCGAACATCAGATCCGACACCTGACCGGTGCGGTGCTCGGGCTTCTTGTTGGTCTGGACGGCTTTGACGGACCCCTCGTCGAGCGCCGCGCCCAGACAGCGGCGCAGCAGGGACTCGATCTCTCCGACGATGAAGAAGGGCCGCGCTGACCCCGCGAAGCGTTCGGTGACGTCCGCAGCGGTGACGATCCCCGACAGGCAGCCGTCGTCACCGCGCACGAGCAGGTATCCGTGTTCCCTGACCACCGGGAGGGCTGAGAAGAGTTCCTGGCGCGCGTCCGCGACGGGCAGGGAGTCCTTCTCCATGGCGTTCTCCAGCGTGGCGTCCTTGCCCGCCTCGTACATCCTGGCCACGGAACCCCAGGTGACCACGCCATGGATCTGCGCCATGCCGGTGGTCACCGGCACCTGGGAGAAACTCTCGGTGCGCATCAGGAAGGTGGCGTGCGCCAGGGAGTTTCCGAGGGTGACGCCACGCACGCCCCGTTTGGCGGATGGTAGGTCACTGAGGAGCAACCGCTGGGGAAGTGAGGGGAGGGCCTCGTCCGTCTCCTCGCCGGCGGTTTCGACGGGTCCGGCCTGAGCGGGTACGGAGACGAGGGGGACCACGTCGACACTGCTCCGCAGTCCGCAGACCGCGAAGTCCGGCAGTGTCGTCAGTCCCGAGTCCGCCAGCGCCTGCGCGATCAGGTGCACCGTGCGGTGATCACGGACCCGTACCTGGAACAGGTCCAGGATTCCCTGCACGGGCACGGTGGTGCCCTTGAGTGCTGCCAGATCCTTCTCGCTGGGTCTGGTCGTCATCGTGCGTCGCCCTCCGAGACATCCCGGAGCATGGTGGGCTTGCCCATGGCGGACTGCACCAAATCCAGCAACTGCCGAGAGCGGTCGGTGTAGAAGCGCTTTTAGTCGCTCTCGCGCAGCGTCTCCGGGTCGATCAGATGCGTGGCGACCACATCGTCGAACCACTCGGGACGCTTGTCCGAGGAGGCGACCAGGGTGGGAAGATAGGACGACGGCGCCCCCATCATGTCCATCGTGGCGCGGTGGGAAAGCGGGGTCTTGTTCACGATCGAGCCCGTCGGCAGGCCCTGGCTGTTGCCCCGGCGAAACCAGGCTTTGGGGAAGACCTGGCGAACATCCACGCTGTACTCGTCGAGCCGCCCGGGACTGAGCGGAGCGTCGGTGTAGTGCCAGTCGACCGCGCCCTGCTTGATGAGCAGGGCGTAGATCCCCTTGTAGGCGGCGCTGTTGCGAGTGCTGAGCGTGTCGAGCCGCTCGGCGAGGAAATAGGCGTCCGTGACCGTGTCGGGTGCACGGCCCTCATGCCGCATCCAGCCGATGAGCTGCTCGACGTCCCGGGTGAAGCGCGTCTCGGTCGATCCGCCGTACATCTCACCCAGGACCCCGCACCAGTACCACTGTTCGACCCTCTCCCGCGGGCCCGGCCCATCCGTCCCGTTGCCGAGAATCGCGCGGACGGCCGCGAGCGGGACCAGCTGGGTCTTGTACGGGAGGTCGTTGGGGCGGACGATGCACTGCCGCTCCAGGAAATCGCCCACCCAGGCGAAAGCCTCGGCGAGTTCGGGTGCCAGACGGACAAAGTCGGCCAGCGGGAGATCCAGCAGGTCGCGCCGCTTGCAGGACACCGCGGTCCTGGCACCGGCCTCCTTGCGCTCCCAGGTGCGTACCAGTGCGATGGCCTGCAGGAAGTCGATGCTGCTCAGGCCGTTCTCCAGGCCGCTCTCCAGCCGTCCGAAGACCGGGTACTTCGACGCCAGGGCCTGCTTGGTCTCCCGCCACACCTCCGGAAGCTGGTAGTAGTCCCCGGTCCGTTCCACGTACCCGGGGTCGCCCGCATAGGTGGCGGTGAGCAGTTCGAAGACGTTGAGGGGCACGCCGCCGGTGTTGACGCGCTCGAACACCGCGCAGACGGCGTCCATGGACGTGGACGCGGCCAGTCGGATCATCGGGACCTGGAAGGCGCGGACCTGCTGGAGGACCAGGTCGTCGAACTGGCCCCAGCGGTCCCAGTTCCGCTCCTCGTCCGCTTTGATGTAGCCCTTCTTCCACTGGTTGACGCGCTGTGCGTCGAAGACCAGGTGCAGAGGGAAGAGGCCCGCCGCGCACTCGGCCTCCTCGGTGCTCAGATCCAGCACCACAGTGCGGTTGAAGTCGGTGCGGAGAACCTTGTCGGCCGGGACGGACAGGATCGCCTCGTCGCGGTCGGCGGACGGTCCGACCGCCTTCTCGATGTCGACGTAGTACCAGCGCTCGATGGGCTTGCCGCGGGAGTCCGACGTCTCCACCGGGGCATCCAGCCACAGTGCTTGGAAGAGGGAGGTGAGGCGCTGCTGCCCGTCCAGCAGAAGGAGTTCCGCCTTCGGGTCGCCGTCGGGCCGGGCCCCGGTGAGCGTGCGGGAACGGAAGCGCGTGGAGCCGCCGGTCTGCAGCGTCATCACCACGCCGAGCGGGTAGTCCAGCGTCACCGTCGCGATGATCGCCCTGATCCGGTCGTCGTCCCACTTCCAGTTCCGCTGGAAGTCGGGCAGTTGTAACGCCCCTGAGGCGACATCCGCGAGTACGTCCCTGAGCTTCAGATTGTCCAATGCCGCCATGTGTCTCTCTTCTCACCCTGCCGCACGTACGGAGAGTGATTCCAGCAGTGCCTTCCGGTGACCGTCAACCTGTTCATCGAAGAACGACGGCACGGGCGGCGTTGGCCGGTTCACCCTGCCTGACCTCGTCGTCCGAGTCGCGCGCCTGGCCTATGTGGCCGTTCCGCTGCGAGATACGTCCGCGTTCCTGGAATATTCGGATCAGTGTGTGATGACCGGCGAGACGGTACCCGGCGATCACCGTCGAAATGGAGAACCTCAATGAGCGTGTACGCCGCCCCTCTCATCGACGATGCACCCCCGATGAGCGAGTACGAGGGGCATGTGTGGGACACGCTCAACGAGCACTGGCAGCGCCGCAACAACCGCCGTGGACTGCCGAACTGGGCGAGCACCGCCCTCGGCCGCACAGGCGAGGCCGCGGGAAACGCCGCGAGACGGGTGTCGGACGCTGTGCCGGAGGCCGTCACGAAACCGATCCGCCGCGCGGGCGACGCGGTCGCCGACAAGGCCATGCGACCGGCGCTCGCAGGGGCGGCCGCGTTGCTCGAGCTGGTCAACGACTGGGCCATGGAGCTCAACGACCCGAAGAGCGTCGAGAAGCTCGCCCGCAAGCGAGGCTTCGACATCGACACTTTCGCCGAACTGCGGCAACAGGATCTCAAGGTCTGCGACCGCCTGCTCAGCCGCAACACCCTCAAGTGGCGGACGACCGGCGCGTTCGAAGGCGGTGCGATGGGCCTGCTGGCCATGGTCCCCGTCGCAGGTATCCCCGCCGCGATGACTGCGGACATCCTGGTCGTGCAGGTCCTCAGTACATCGATAGCGGCGCGCATCGCGTACTCCTACGGCTACGACGCCAAAGACCCCAAGGAGCAGGAATTCATCCAGCGCCTGGTGCAGCGGTCCTTCATGGCGCAGGCGGCCAAGGCCAAGCCCCTGCAGGAGACCGCACGGGCGGCGAGCGCGGTCAAGGGACGCGTCAACTGGTCGCAGAATCTCCGCCAGGACCACCGTCTCCTCGCTGCTCTTGAGAAGCTGATGCAGCAGATGGGCCCGGCCGGCTCCAGGGTGTCGGTCAAGAACGTCGCGAAGGTCGTGCCGTTCGTGGGCGTCCTCATCGGGGCCGGCATGAACGCCGCGGTCCTCGGCAGGGTGGCCGCCGACGCCCAACGCTACTGCCAGACCCGATTCCTGTGTGACAAGTACGGGCTGCCGCTGCCGACTGCACTGGTGACCGACGAAGACGAGGATCTGCCGGCCGACGAAACGTGACCGTGCATGGCGATGAACCGGGCAGCGCGATCATTCAAGGAGGTCCTTGCGCACGGAGGGACGGCGCACTGGTCTCAGTGAGCACCACCGGACCAAAGCGGCCCGTCCCGCTGGATGGTGCCTTGTGGAAGTCAGCGCGGGTCAGCGTGGGCCCTGCAGCACCTGGGAGCAGCTGACCGAACACGGGAACCGTTGTACGCTCCGGCGATAGCCCTTGACCTGCGAAGAGCAGGCAGGGAGCAGACAATCCGGGAGATTCTCCATGCTGCGCACCATGTTCAAGTCCAAGATCCACCGCGCCACCGTCACCCAGGCCGACCTGCACTACGTCGGCTCCGTGACCATCGACGCCGCTCTGATGGAGGCCGCCGACCTGCTGCCCGGCGAGCTGGTCCATATCGTTGACATAGACAACGGCGCCCGCCTGGAGACGTACGTCATCGAGGGCGAGCGCGGCTCCGGTGTCATCGGGATCAACGGCGCGGCCGCACACCTCGTGCACCCCGGTGACCTGGTCATTCTGATCAGCTACGCGCAGGTCGACGACGCGGAGGCCCGGGACCTCGTGCCGCGGGTCGTGCACGTGGACGCGGACAACCGGATCGTGGCGCTCGGCACCGACGCCTCGGCGCCGGTTCCCGGGAGCCGTACGGAGCGGAGCCCGCAGGCCGTCGTCGCGGGCGGCTGAGAGCGCCGGCCGCGTCCGGGAACCAGGAGAGGGTGGAAGGCGATGGCGGAGAACGCTGCCGTGGAGATCAGGGACGACCGGGAGCACGGCAACCTCGTGGCGTACGAAGGCGGTGAGCCGGCCGGGACCATCGCGTACTTCGTCATGGACCCGGCTCCCGGCGCGCTCGTGGCCGTCCACACCGTCGTCCGGCCCGAGCATGAGGGCAAGGGCATCGCGGGCGCGCTCGTGCGGGAGTTCTCTGCGATGGCCGCCCGTGAAGGCGTCGCCGTCATTCCGCTGTGCCCGTACGCGGCGAAGTGGGCCGAGCGCCACCCGGACGAGGCGCCCGAGGCATCGGCCGAGCTCGTCCAGGAGGCGAAGCGGCAGCTCAGGAACCACCCCGAGCTGTTCTGAGCGGCCCGAGGGGAGCCCGGGCCGGGGCGGATCACGGGATCGGACCGGGCGGATCACGCGCTCAGTTCCGTGGCCGATCCGCCCCGGTGCCGCAGGTCCTCGCGGATGTACCACTCGGTGCCCAGCACCTCGCGCTGGACGGCCGGAGTCAGGGCGGCGATCCGACCGGGTGCCGCTCCTCGTTCCACCTCACTGCGGTGCGCGAGGATCGCGGCCAGCTTCTGCGGAAGCCAGGGGCGGACGTCGACGGTCGTGGTGATCCAGGCGTCCTCGGAGCAGTACAGCGCCTCGGCCGGGGTGCCCGACCGGGCCATCCGTCCGCCCACCGCGACGGCCGCCGAGCGGGGGTGGGTGGCGAGGTACAGGGCACTCGGCTGCCAAGGGGCGCCGGCGCCTGGACAGAACCCGGGGAGCCCGGCGGCACGTGCCGCCAGCACGGTGATCCGGTGGGCGTGCACGTGGTCCGGGTGGCCGGTCATCCCTCCGTAGGCGTCCGTCGTGATCACGATCTCCGGGCGTACGCCACGGATGTGGCCGACCAGCGCCGCCACGGCTTCGCCCAGCGGCGCGTCCAGGAACCGGGTCCTGCCCGGGGCCGACTCCGGCACCCGCGCGTCCGCGTAGCCGAGCAGCCGGGGGGCGCCCGCGCCCAGGGCGTCGAGGGCCCGGGCGAGCTCGGCTGCCCGGTGCGTGCCCGCCGCCCAGGTCGCCGTGACCACCGCCGTACGGGCCCCGGCCGCCGCGTGCCGGGCGAGGACGCCTCCGCAGAACAGGGCCTCGTCGTCCGGATGGGCGTGGACGGCGAGCACACTCGGTGGGGGCATGGAGGCACCTTTCGCAGCGGTGGCGACGGTCCCGGATCCGTGCCGGCCCGGGCGTCGTGCCCGGAGTTCTGCCCATTCGGGACCGCCCTGCACCTGCGCCCGAACGCGCCGCGGCCACCGGGCGTATGTGTGGACTCGGCAGGCGCGGGCAGCCGCACCGGGAGACGGTGGAGGAAAGCTCCATCTGTCCTTTTCGTGCCGTTGTGGAGGATCGCGATGACCCACCCGTACCCCGACCCCGTACCGCCCTCGCCGACCCCTCCGCCCGTGCCGGGCCCGCCCACGCCGGTGCCCAGCCCGCCGCCCGTGCCGCCGGGGCCCGGGCCGATGCCGCCCGGGCCCGCACCGGACCCGATCCCGCAGCCGCCGGGCCCCAGCCCGGACCCCGTACCGGACCCGGAACCGGAGCCGCAGCCGGCCGGGACGTGACCGGGGGAGCCCCCGGACGACGCTCATCGTCGTCCGGGGGCTCCTCGGTGATGGGCGGGTGGCGGGTCCAGGTGCTCCTCGGAACGGACCGGACCGGACCGTGCTGCCCGCCGAGCCGTACAGC
The DNA here is from genome assembly GCF_000261345.2 of Streptomyces globisporus C-1027. Taxonomy (NCBI): domain Bacteria; kingdom Bacillati; phylum Actinomycetota; class Actinomycetes; order Kitasatosporales; family Streptomycetaceae; genus Streptomyces; species Streptomyces globisporus. The sequence continues at coordinate 7,092,939 of NZ_CP013738.1, forward strand.
GAGCCCCCTCAGCCGTCCCGCCCGGCCTCCCGGTCGTCCCGCTCGATCAGGGCGTCCACGTGCGCCAGTCCGCTCTCCGCCGCGATGGAGTCCAACGACTGCGGCCCCCGCACGGTCGCGAACGTCACCGTCCCCGCGTGCCCCGGCCCTTCCCCCTCCCGCCCTGCCGCCACCCGGAATCCGTACACCGCCGGGCGGGGCAGGCTGTTGTACGCCCACGGGGTGGAGAAGTAGTACGCCCCCGTGTCGTACAGCACCACCACATCGTCCTCGGCCAGCTCCGGCAGCTCCCTGCCGCACGCCACCACATCCCCCGCGAAGCAGCAGGGACCCGCGATGTCCTGCGCCAGCACCGGGCCGCCCTTGGGGACGCCGTCCGGGCCGAACGCGCCGATCCGCAGCGGCCAGGCGTCGGGCATCAGGACGGTACGGGTGGCCGTGTGCGCTCCCGCGTGGGTGAGCGCGATCCGGCGGCCTCCGGCGTCCTTCGTGTACTCCACCCGGGCCCCGATGAACCCGTTCTTCGCCAGCAGCGACCGGCCGAACTCCGTGACCAGCGCATAGCGGCCGGAGAAGAGGCCGGGGGCGGAGGCCGTCAGGGCCGCCACGTAGTCCGTGTAGGTGGGGTGCACAGTCTCGTCGGCGAAGTTGACCGGGAGCCCGCCGCCGATGTCCAGGCTCGTGATCTGCGGGACGCCCAGCGTGGCGTTGATCTCCTCGGCCAGCTCGTACGTCCGGGCCACCCCGGCCGCGATCAGCTCCAACGGGCAGCCCTGTGAGCCCACATGGGCGTGCAGGCGGGTCAGCCACGGCCGCTCCCGGAAGGCCGCCACGATCGCCTCGCGGGTCCCCGGGTCGCGCAGGGCCACCCCGAACTTCGATGTGTCCGTCGCCGTGCTCATCGGCCCGATCGACCCGCCGCCCACCTGGGGGTTGACCCGCAGCCCGAGCACCGAGGAGGTGCTCGGGTTCCGCAGGGCGTCGATGCGGCGCAGTTCACCGAGGCTGTCGGCGTTGACGGCCACGCCGAGGGCGAGTGCCAGCCGGATCTCCTCGCGGGTCTTGGCGGGGGAGTCCAGGACGACACGGGACGCGGGGAACCCGGCCTCCAGGGCGAGGCGCAGTTCACCGGGGCTCGCCACCTCGCACCCCATGCCGCAGTCGGCCAGCAGCCTCAGCACCGGAATGAGGGAGCAGGCCTTGGCCGCGAAGGTGTGCAGCACCCCGGGCGTGGCGGCGAAGGCGTCCTGCAGGGCCCCGACGGAGGCGCGTACCCCCGCCGTGTCGATGAACCCGGCGACCGGACCGCCCTCGCCCAGCAGCCCCTGCTGGACGGCCGCTTCGACGACGGCGTCGAAGCGGGCGGCGGGCGGTGCCGTGCCGTCCTCGTGCCGGGGTGCGGAAGTCGTCTGCGTCATACGGCCAGCGTCCCTGATGGCTGCCCCCGGGGTCAGGCGATCAGGCCGACCACGGCTTCCGGCGTGAGCATCCGGAAGGTGAAGGCCTGATGGAAGTAGAGGTGGATGCTGGTGGCGTCGTGGTCCGCGTAGCCGATCGACAGGTCCTGCCCCAGGCAGAGTTCGAAGTCCCCGCCCCGCGTCGACAGCAGTACCCCGCCCTTGACCGCGGGCGCCCACAGGATCTCGTCGTCCACCAGCCGGCTCAGGTGGGTCTTGACCGGATACCCGTGGTCCGAGGTCTCGGCAGCCTCGGTGAACGCGTCCGCGCCCAGCAGCAGCCGGTACGGTCCGTCGACACCGGCCAGCCGCAGCCGCGTCACGGCCTGGCTGACCGCCACCGGATAGTCCCGCGCATCGGCGGGCAGCGGCAGCGGTTCGTGCGAGGAGCCGTCCCGCAGACCGGTGATCCCGGCCGCCGCGTACCCGTCGATGACCGCCATGTCCTCGGCGAACGCACAGGTGCGGGCCGCGTCCTTGACCGGCTGCCAGTCGCTGTCCGCGGAGCCGCGCTCCACGTCGTCCACGGCCTGGCGGCTCACCGTGAACGGCACCCGCCACTCGATGACCGGCATCGACGTGCGGGCCCGGGCCAGCACGTCCGGGGTGGGCGGATCGATGTCGCGCAGATGGCCGTCGCCCACGGCGGCCAGCGTCGGACCGTCCGGATCGGACACGTCGACGACGCGGCGGCCGGCGACATGGCGGCGGAAGGTGCGCCGGGCCTCCTCCTCGATCTCGTCCCACGCGGACGGGGTGACCGGTGCGAGTTCGCGGTGCAGATTGTTCATCACTGGGCACTTTCTTGCAGGCTGCCGATGCGCAGCGAACCGTGGTCGGAACCGGCCGGGACCGGCTCCCGCCGGACGGGGCCGGGCGCCGGTTCCTGCCCGACCGGTGCGGCGACCGGTTCCGGCCGGTCCCCGGATCGGGTCAGGGAGGGCAGGGGCGGCGGGTCGTCCAGGAAGTCGGCGCGGGGGGCGAAGAAGAGGGAACCGGTGACCGCGGTGGAGAAGTCGAGGATGCGGTCGTGCGTCCCGGGCGGATCGCCGAGGAACATGTTGCGCAGCATGCGCTCGGTCACGTCGGGATCGGCGGCGTACCCGATGAAGTACGTACCGAACTCGCCCTTCCCGAAGCTCCCGAACGGCATGTTCGCCCGCAGGATGTCGCGCTCGGTGCCGTCCGGATCGGTGATGGTGTTGAGCGCGAGGTGGGAGTCGCCGGGCTTGTCCTCGTCCGGGAACTCCACGTCGTCCAGCTTGGTGCGGCCGATGACGCGTTCCTGCTCCTCGACGGTGAGCGCGTTCCACGACGTCAGGTCGTGCAGGTACTTCTGGACGACGACGTAGCTGCCGCCCTCGAAGTCCGGGTCGTCCTCCGCGCCGACCAGCGCCGCCGCACGGGCCGCGTCGCCGACCGGGTTCTCCGTACCGTCCACGAAACCGAGCAGGTCCCGGTGGTCGAAGTAGCGGAAGCCGTGCGTCTCGTCCACGATCCGCAGCGCTCCGCCGAGCTTGTCGAGCAACTGGGCCGCCCACGCGTAGCAGACGTCCATCCGCTCGGCCCGGATGTGCAGCAGTACGTCACCCGGCGTCGCGGGCGCGTGGTGCAACCGCCCCCGCAGCTCCGGGAACGGGTGCAGGTGTGCGGGGCGCAGCCCGGCGAACAGCCGGTCCCAGGCGCTGGAGCCGAACCCCGCCACGCAGGCGAGATCGGCGTCCGGACAGCGGAAGCCGAGCGACCGGGCCACGGCCGCGAGATCCGGCAGCACGTCCCGTACCGCGCCCTCGCCGCCCGGTTCGATCGTGCCGACCAGGATCAGCGCCGCGTTCGTCACCGGCGCCACGACGGGCTGTACGGAGACGGGATCGGGGACGGCGTCGGGCATGCGCGCACTCCAGGACGAAGGTGACAGGAGAACAGGACTCGCAGCCACTAAGCCACGTCCCGCAGCCCCCCGCACTCGGGGTGGACCGGCCGGGTCAGCCCTCTTCGCCGCGCCCCCGCCCGCACGCCGGGAGCGCCCGGCCCGGTCAGCCGGCCCCGGATGGGACCCGGCCGGGTCAGCCCGCCCCGACCTCGGACCGGTCGCCGCCCCAGAGCGTGTGGAACGAACCCTCCCGGTCCGTACGCCGGTAGGTGTGCGCCCCGAAGAAGTCGCGCTGGCCCTGGGTGAGCGCGGCGGGCAGCCGGTCCGCGCGCAGCCCGTCGTAGTACGCGAGCGCGGCGGCGAAGCCCGGCGTCGGCACGCCCTGGCGCACGGCCTCGGCCACCACCGCCCGCCAGTCCTCCTGCGCCGCGCCGATCTCCTGCCCGAACTCCTTGTCGGAGAGCAGGCTGACCAGGTCGGGCCGGCTGTCGTAGGCGGCGCGGATACGGTCGAGGAACGCGGCCCGGATGATGCAGCCCGCCCGCCAGATCGCCGCCACGGAGCCGAGGCCGATGTCCCAGTCGTAGGCCTCGCTGCCCGCCCTGATCTGGTGGAAGCCCTGCGTGTACGAGACGATCTTGGAGGCGTACAGGGCCTGCTCCACCCGGTCCGCGAACGCCGCGGCCGCCGCCTCGTCGAGCGGCTCCGGCGTGGGCCCCGGCAGGCCGCGCGCCGCCTCCCGCAGATCGGCGTGGCCGGAGAGCGACCGGGCGAAGACCGCCTCGGCGATCCCCGACACCGGGACCCCGAGATCGAGCGCGATCTGTACGGTCCAGCGCCCGGTGCCCTTCTGCTCGGCCCGGTCCTGCACGATGTCGACGAACGGCTTTCCGGTCGCCGCGTCGGTGTGGGTGAGGACCTCCGCCGTGATCTCGATCAGATACGAATCGAGCCGGCCGGTGTTCCACGTACGGAAGACGTCGGCGATCTGCGCGGGGGAGTACCCGGCGACGGCGCGCAGCAGGTCGTACGCCTCGGCGATGAGCTGCATGTCCGCGTATTCGATGCCGTTGTGGACCATTTTCACGAAGTGACCCGCGCCGTCCGGACCGATGTGGGCGGTGCACGGCGTGCCGTCCTTCGCCTGCGCGGCGATCTTCTCCAGCATCGGGCCCAGCGAAGCGTAGGACTCAGCCGAACCGCCCGGCATGATGCTGGGCCCGTTCAGCGCGCCCTCCTCGCCGCCGGAGATCCCGACCCCGACGAAGTGGATCCCGCGCTCGCGCAGCTCCTTCTCGCGGCGGCGGGTGTCCTCGAAGTGGGCGTTCCCGCCGTCGATGATGACGTCGCCCTCCTCGAGGAGCGGCGCGAACTCCTGGATCACCGCGTCGGTGGGATCCCCCGCCTTCACCATGATCACCAGGCGCCGGGGACGCTCCAGCGCGGCGACGAACTCCTCGGCCGTGTGCGCGGCGACGAAGGTGCCCTCGTCGCCGAACTCCTCGACCAGGGCGTCGGTCCGGGCCGTGGTGCGGTTGTGCAGGGCGACGGTGAAACCGTTGCGGGCGAAGTTCCGGGCGAGGTTGCGGCCCATGACCGCGAGTCCGGTGACGCCGATCTGAGCAGTGCCGCTCATCTGTGTGCTCCTGGGGTGCGGTACGTACCGCTCTTCGGGTGCGGTGCTTCGGTCAGGGGAATACGGGCGCGGGCACAGCCGCGTTCAGGGCCGCGCGCACGCCGGCGGGCCCGCTCAGGGCGAGGCGGCCGTGCCACCGGTGGCGGGATCGGTGCCGGTACTGCCCGCGACCGGCGAGGGCTCCAGGAGCGCGTCGTCGTCCCCCGGCTCGGGGATCACGTGCATCGCGGCCTCCTCGGCCGACGCGGCCGCCCCGTCGATGCCCACGTCGCTGGCGGTCAGGGTGGCCGGTACGGTCCCCTCCGCCTGCTGGGTCAGCCGACCGGCGCGGGCGACGCCCACCTCGTTGTCCCAGGGCTCGCCGTCGCCGTCCACCAGATCGCCCACACCGTCGCCGAGAGAGCCGTCCGGCTCGGGAACCTCCCTCGTCAGCCGCCTCTCCAGGGATTCGCCGGAGTGCCGCTCGTTGGCCGTGGTGCCGAGCCCCTCGACCACCCACGGGCGGTCCGGGGGCGCGTAGCCCTCGTCCAGCGGATCGCCGGTACCGGACGGGTCCATGAGCGTGTCCTCCGCGCCGAGCTGCTCGGCGGGGTCGGAAGCCTCGGGTTGCTGGGGCTGGTAGACGTCGTCCCCCCAGTCGGTGTCGCTCATGGCGCGTCCTTTCCTCCGGGGGTCTCCGGGAGTACCGAATTCCACTGTCCCCTGTACGCAATTCCACTGCGGTCCTGCTCCGGCCGCAAAGGGAAGATCGGGTTCGGGTGCCCCGCGCGGGTGGCGTGAAACGGTCCGTACGCAGGTCGCGCCCCGTTCCCCGGTGCACGGAGACTCTTGGACGCCGGGACTGTTCGAATCGTCGAACAGTCCCGGCATAGGGTGACCCTCCATGGGGTACGGACAGCAGTCGCCCGGGGGCGAACACCAGCAGCAGGGCCCATGGCCGCCGTACGCGGGACAGCCGCCCGCTCCCGGAGGCGGCGCGCCGTGGAACGCGCACCCCGGCCCGCCTCCGCCCCCGCCCGGCGGCCGCCGTAGCTCGCTCATCGCGGTCGTCGCGGCCACCACCGTCGTGCTGGCCGCCGGGATCACCGGATTCCTGGTCCTCGGCGGTGACGGGGACGACGGGAGGCCGGACGCGGGACCCACTGGAGCGGCCGCCGTCTCGCCGTCCGCGTCCCCGGGGGAGCCCCGGGGCGGAGCCGGGGACGGCACCGCGCCCCTCGTGCCCGGCTGGAAGACGGTGATCAACCCCAAGCGCGGCATCGCCTTCGACGTGCCGGTCGAGTGGGCGGTGAAGTCGTCCGGATGGGTGACGTACGTCGCGGAGAACGGCGACCCCGAGGAGACCCCGCTCGTCGGGTTCGCCGCGCCGGCGATCCTCAAGGAGAAGTGGTGCCGGTCCGACGACGACGGCAACGGCACCCAGGAGGACACCCCGCTGGCCTCCGTGGGCTCCCGGGCCGAGCCCGACGCCCGCGACACCGCCGAAGCGGCCCGGGAGAACGCCCGCCTGTGGGTCTACGGCAGCTACGCCCAGCCGGCGAAGGAGAAGGTCACCACCGGGGCCGCGAAGCCGTTCACCACCAAGTCCGGCCTCACCGGGATCGTGGCGACGGCAACCTCGACCGGCGTCGACGGTCCGGGCCGCTGCGCCTACGACGGCAAAGTGACCGCGTTCGCCTTCGAGAACCCGGCGGGGGACACCCTCTCCTGGACGTTCGTCGGTGTCCGCGGCGTCGACGACGAGGTGCCCGAGCCGACCGTGCGGAAGATCCTCGGCACGGTCCGGCTCGTCGACGGTGCGCCCTGACCGCTTACAAGATCAACTCACTGGCGGCGGTACGGTGAACTGCGATGCCGGCCCGGCCGCGCCGAACGCCGGACGGGGCAGGAGCTGGGGGGCCGGTAGCGGTGGACGTCTTCACGACTTCACGACGAAGTCCGGAACGGTACGGGGGCGGCGCGCCGACCGGGGTCACGGCATCGTCGTCGTACGCGGACTCCCGTACGGGGCACCGCCGTTCGGCGACCTGCGTTTCCGGGAGCCCCAGCAGCCGGAACCCTGGGACGGCGTACGCGACTGCACCGCCTTCGGTCCGGTGGCCCCGCAGTCGGCCGAACTGCCGGGCGCGCCCGTCTGGTCACCCGGTGACGAGGACGTCCTCACGCTGAACCTCTGGATGCCCGCCGACGGCCCGGGCGACCTGCCCGTGCCGGTCTGGATCCATGGCGGCGCGTACGTCTTCGGCTCCTCGGCCCAGCCGGACTTCGACGGCACCTCGCTGGCGGGCGAAGGACTTGTCGTTGTCACCCTCAACAGCCTTCTCGGCTTATGGGGTTCGGTCATGTGCCGTGCGCCGGTCGCAGTGCGGCCTTCCCCGGCAACCGGGGCCTCCTCGACCAGATCGCCGCCCTGGAATGGGTCCGCGACAACATCGCCGCGTTCGGCGGCTCGCCCGGCCGGGTCACCCCGGCCGGGCAGTCGTCGGGCGCGACCTCCGTGGCCTGTCTGACGGTCGCCGGCCGGGCGCGTGGCCTGTTCCGCCGCGCCGTCCTGCACAGCGCCGTCAACGCCTTCGCCTCGGTGGAGCAGGCGGCCCGCACCACGGCCGAGGTCGCCGCGGAAGCCGGGGTGCCCGCCACCCGCGCCGGGCTGCTCGCGGCCCGCCCGAGGCCCTCGTGGCGGCCACGGGCCGGGTGTGCGCGCGGTACGCCCAGGACCCCGCCTCGGGGCAGCGCCACTACGATCCGGCGATCTACGGTCCGGTCGCCGACGGTGTCCTCCTGACCGCCGACCCGCTGGAGGCGCTGGCGGCCGGAGCGGGCGGGGCGGTGGAGCTGCTGGTCTGCCACACCACGGAGGAGTACTGGCTCCTCGACGCGGTCGGCAGTAGCGCGAAGTTCACGACGGAGGGGCAACTGGCTGTCTTGGCCGCCGACTTCGGGCTCCCGGCCTCGCTCGTCGAAGGGCACCGCGAACGCCTGCCGGACGCCACGGTGCTCGACGTCCACCTGTCCCTCCACTCCGGCCCCCTCTTCGCCGAGTACAGCTCCCGCCTCGCCGAGGCCCACGCCCGGGCGGGCGGCCGGGCCTTCCTCGCCCGCTTCGACCGCCGCCGGGACCAGGCCGGGCGGCGGGTCCGCGCCTGGCACTGCGCGGACATCCCGTTCGCCTTCGGCAACCTCCACGAGGAGAGCGTCCACTTCCTCATCGGCGGCCCGCCCGGCGAGGAGGACGAAGAGCTCTCCCGGCGCATGACCGGTGCCTGGGCCGCGTTCGCCGGCCACGATGACCCGGGCTGGGAGCCGCTCGACGGATCGGCCGGGAGCGGGGCGGCGGCGGTACGGGTCTGGCGTACGGCGGAGGAGAGTGCGGACGCGGTTCGGCGCGCTGCGGAAGGACCGGCCGGGGACGCTTCCGCGGCGCAGAGCGGCTTCCGCGACCTGTGGCGTACCGCCGGCCTGCCCCTGCTGGCTCCCTGAGCCGGCCGACCGGGCGGGCCTGTTCGCCCAGGCCGCCGTGGTCTACGCGTGCCCGTCGGCGCGTGCCAGCCAGCGGCCGGCGTGCCGGGTCACCCCGATGGGGCGGCCGAAGCAGGCGGTCATGCGCTCGGCCGTGAGAACGCCCTCGATCGCCCCGCGCGCCAGAACGCGCCCCTCGCGCAGGAGCAGGGCGTGGCCGATCGCCGGAGAGAGCTCCTCCAGGTGGTGGGTGACGGTCACCGTCGACAACTCGGGCCGGGCCGAAGCGAGATGGCGCATGGTGTCGATGAGGTCCTCGCGCGAGGGCAGGTCGAGTGCGTTGAACGGCTCGTCGAGCAGCAGCAGCGCCGGGTCCGCCATGAGGGCGCGGGCGATGAGGATCCGGGCGCGCTGGCCACCCGAGCAGACGCCGTACTCACGGTCGGCGAGGTCCTTGATCTGGAGCTCGGCGAGCAGCGCGTGGGCCCGGTCGCGCACCTCGCCGTCGTACTTCCTCCACAGCGGCTGGACCGTGCCGGTGTGGCCGGTGAGCACGACGGCGTGGCCCGTCAGGTCGCCCGGGACGCGCTGGGAGGTGGAGACGTGACCGATCAGGGCGCGCAGATCCCGCACGTCGACCCGGCCGAGCCGGTGGCCGAGAACCTCGACCGTGCCGGCCGTCGGGAAAGCGGTGGCGCCGACGAGCCGCAGGACGCTGGTCTTTCCCGCCCCGTTGGGGCCGAGCAGTGCCCAGTGCTCACCGGCCCGGACGGCCCAGTCGACGGCGTCGAGGATGACCTGCCCGCCGGTGTGGCGGCGCATGCTCACGCCGTCGAGGGCGGCCACCACGCGCCCGTGACTGATGCCGGTGTTCCCGTCCATGGCGTCGGTCGGCCCCTTCGCGTCGGTGTTCACCGCACGAAGGGTAGCTGTAGACGGCATTTACCCGTTGCGGGTGACTGCATCGTGGAATCGGGACCCGGCACCGCGGCGCATGGGTGCCGCGGCACCGCGGACCTCAGCGCCGCGCCAGCGCCAGCACGCTCAGCCCGAACATGAGGACGCCCAGGGGGAGATGCACCGACGGTACGTGCGCGATGCCGACGACCACCTGTACCGAGGCGAGGACCAGGAAGCCGACGGCGTGCCCGACGGGCCGGGGCGAGCCGCCGCCCGGCTTCCACGCCAGCACGGCGGCGAGCACGTACAGCATCGACGCCCCGTACATCACGCGCGCCCCGACGCTGTGCAGGACCGCGCCGTAGGCCGAGGTCATCAGCAGCCCGGAGGAGACCGCCTGAAGGAAGATGGTCAGGGTCTGCAGGGCGATCGCGATCCGCAGGAACGAGAAGCCGCTCCGCTCCGTCGTCACGTGGGTGGTCATGCCGGGCCCCCATTTCCCGCCCGTGGGCGGCAGATCGATAAGGTCTCACCAGCCCGACGACATGGGCCCGCGAAAGGTAAGGCGAAGGGGCGGCGGTGAGCTGGGGGACGGCTGGGGCGAGTGCTGACGGGACAGCCGGTGAGCGGCGCCAACTGTTGAATGTGGCCTACCGGTTGCTCGGCTCGGTCGCCGAGTCCGAGGACGCCGTGCAGGAGGCCTACACACGCTGGTACGCGCTGCCGCGCGGCCGACGGGACGAGATCACCTCCCCCGGCGCCTGGCTGACGACGGTCACCGGCCGCATCTGCCTGGACGTTCTCGGCTCGGCGCGGGCCCGGCGGGAACGCTATGTCGGCGCGTGGCTGCCCGATCCGCTGCCCGACCGCGCGGAGTGGGGCCACGGCCCGGGCGCGGACCTCGTCGACCCCGCGGACCAGTTGGTCCTGGACGAGTCGGTGACCATGGCCTTCCTCGTCGTCCTGGAGTCGATGACACCCGCCGAGCGCGTCGCGTTCGTCCTGCACGACGTCTTCCGCTACCCGTTCGCCGAGATCGCCGACGTCCTCGGCCGCACCCCCGCGGCCTGCAAGCAACTGGCCGCGTCCGCCCGGCGCCGGGTGCGCGCCGCACAGACTCCGGTGTCGGCGGCGGCGACCCGGCGGGCCGAGGCGGTTCGGCAGGTCAAAGAAGCGTGGGAGAGCAAGGACGTCGCCGCCCTCGTCGACCTCCTCGACCCGGCCGCCGTGATGACCGCCGACGGCGGGGGCCCGGCAGGAGCCGCCCTGCGGCCGATCGAGGGCGGTGCGCGCATCGCGCAGTACATGGTCGCCATCGCCGACAAGGCTCCGGGGCTCGAACTCCTGGAGCGGTCGGTCAACGGCGCGCCGGGCCTGGTGGCCCGGCGCGACGGCGTCGTCATGACCGTGGCCTCGTTCGACCTCAGCGACGGCCGCGTCACCCGGATCTGGGCGGTCCGCAACCCGGAGAAGCTGCGGCCGTGGGCCCGCCATGACCTGTCCTAGGGGGTGTCCGCAATGTCCGCGGGGAGCCAGAGTCGTAGGCAGGCGATGGTGACGAGAGCTTGGTAGTGGCGGGCGCGTTTGTCGTAGCGGGTGGCGAGGGCTTTGTTCTGCTTGAGCTTGTTGAAGCAGCGTTCGACGACGTTGCGGCGTCGGTAGGCGGTGCGGTCGAGGCGGCAGGGGGTCTCGCCGCGTCGTCGGCGGCCGCTGATCTGGTCGGTGCGTTCGGGGATGGTGCAGGCGATGCCGCGTCTGCGCAGGTAGGCCCGGATCTTTCGGGAGGAGTAGCCCTTGTCGCCGGCTACCCGGTCGGGCCGGGTGCGGGGCCGGCCGGGCCCGTCCCGCTTGATGGCGATGCGGGCCATGACCGGCTCGAACTGCGTGCAGTCGTTGACGTTTCCGCCTGTGATCGTGAAGGCGAGCGGTCGGCCCTGCCCGTCGCAGGCGAGGTGGATCTTCGTGCTCAGCCCGCCGCGGGACCGGCCCAGTGCCTCGCCGGTGCAGGGCCCCCTTTTCGGGCCCCGGCCGCGTGCTGGTGGGCCCGCACGATCGTCGAGTCGACGCAGACGATCGACCAGTCGACCTTCCCGACCGCATCCGAGTGCTGCTGGACATGAGCCAGGAGCCGGTCCCACGTCCCGTCCGCCGACCAGCGACGGAACCGTTCGTAGACTGTCTTCCACGGCCCGTACCGATCCGGCAGATCCCGCCAGGCCGCCCCCGTGGACAGCTTCCACAGGATCCCGTTGAGGACCTGCCGCCGGTCCCGCACCGGACGACCCATCCGAGGCGGAGCCAGCAACGGCCCGACCACTTCCCACGCTTGATCAGTCACTTCATGACGACGCACCACGAACGGCCCAACGACCAAACGACATTGCGGACACGCCCTAGGTGTGCTGTTCGGAGAGGTTGGTGCCGCGGCTGGCGGGTGTTTGGCCGCCGATGCCGGTGTGGGGTCGGTGGTAGTTGTACCAGTGCAGCCAGTGGGTGAACGCTTCCCTGCGTTCGTGGTCTGAGGTGTAGGGCTTCTGGTAGGCCCATTCGTCGAGCAGGGTGCGGTGGAAGCGTTCGACCTTGCCGTTGGTCTGGGGTCGCCAGGGCCTGGTCCAGCGGGGGCTGATGTCCAGGTCGCGGCAGGTGTTTCGCCAGGTGTTCTTGCTGTAGGCCCAGGCGTTGTCGGTCAGGACCCGTTCGATCCGGATGCCCAGGGACGCGAAGTGGGCCGTGGCCCGGACGAGGAAGCCTGCGCAGGTCGGGGCGGTCTCGTCGGGCAGGTCCTCGGTATAGGCGATGCGGGTGTGGTCGTCGAGGGCGGTGTGCAGGTAGGCCCAGCCGGCGCCGTTGGTCCGGCTGCGGTGGCCGTCGGCCCGGCCGAGAGTCCTGTGGCCGCCGCCGTCGGGGATCCGGCCGAGCTTCTTGACGTCGATGTGGACCAGTTCGCCGGGTCGGGCGCGTTCGTAGCGGCGGACGGGCTCGCCGGTGGCCCGGTCCAGGGCGGCCAGTGGCGGCAGGCCGTGCCGGACCAGGATGCGGTGGGCGGTCGAGGCGGCGATGTTGCATCGGGCGGCCAGTCGTAGCGGCCCGATCCGGTGCTCGCGTCGCAGCCGGAGTACCTGTTCCTCGACGGTGACCGTGGTCCTGCGGGGCTGGTGGTGCGGGCGGCTGGAGCGGTCGCTCATTCCGGTGACGCCGAGCTGCCGGTAGCGGCTCGCCCAGCGGGCGGCGGTGGTGTGGCTGACCTGGAAACGCTCGGCCGCCCGCCGTACGGGCCATCCGTCCTCGACGACGCAGCGGGCCAGGCGGAGTCTCCCGGTCTCGGTCAGCGGGGCATTACGGTGGACCACGAGGGCCTCCTGATCTCGGTGGAGATGTCGCAATCCACACCGAACCCGGAGGCCCTCACCCATATCAAGAACCCAGCACGCGTGTCACCAACGTCCCGGGACTACACACCTAGGGCGTGTCCGGCGGCAAAGGGGCCCTCCTGCTCGTACTGGTACTGAGGGGCCCTCCTACTCGTACCGGTACTTCAGCGATTCCGCCTCCCGCTGCTCGATGTCGGCGATCGTCAGCTCCGGCATCCGCAGTTGCGCCAGCGTCACCTCGGCCGAGGTCGGCTGGGCGTCCGCCGGCAGCCACTGCTCCGGCTTCCAGGCCCCGCTGCGCAGCAACGACTTGGGGCAGTGCGGGTAGACCTCCTCGATCCCGATCACCAGTGCGCTGGCCGGCGGCTTGCCCACGGCGGTGAGCTGCGACAGCAGCTCCGGGCGGGTGGAGACACAGGCCCGGCCGTTCACCCGGAGCGTCGTGGTGCGCCCCGGAATGAAGAACAGCAGCCCGGCCCGTCCGGTGGCGATGACGTTCTGCAGGGTGTCCAGCCGCTTGTTGCCGGTCGCGTCGGGTATCGCCACGGTCCGTGCGTCCAGGACGGAGACGAACCCGGCCGGGCCGCCACGCGGCGAGACGTCGCAATTGCCCTCCGCGTCCGCGCTGGCGACCAGAACCAGTGACGAGCACCCGATCAACCGCTGTGTCTGCTCGGTGAGTTCGGTCATCTGCTTGCGGATGGCCGAGGCCCCGGGCAGTTCGTAGGCGCGGCGCAGCGCCTCCTGGTCGGCCACGGCGTCGAGGCGGAGCGAGTCGAAAGCGCTGCCTGCAAGGGGTGTCGTCATGTCTGTGACTCTAATAGGGGGTGTCGATCCCGGCCGGTGGGGCAGGGCCGGCCGGTCAGTACGGCGGCAGCCGCAGCGCCCCCGTCCCCTCGCGGACGTCGTGGACGAGCCGGATCTTCTCCACCGGGTTGCCGCGCCCGTCCGTGGTCACCAGTGCCGCGTCGTCGGCGTTGACGCACCGCCCGCGTGCGCCCGGCTCGGGGCAGAACAGGACGTAACCGGTCTGCCGGTCCACCCGGCCCGGCTCCAGTCGCCAGATCCACTGGTAGTCGCTCACGACCACCCGGGGGTAGGTGGCGCGCAGCTGCTCCTTCACGGCGTTCTGCACGGTGTCGCCGAACTTCTGCCGCTCCCGGAACGGGCGGACGATCCTGGCGCTGCCCGTCGTGTCGACCCGACCTGCCTCGATCTCGTAACTCGCCGAGAAATACGCGTGCTTGGTGAGCGAGGCCAGGAGGTCCGACCGGGTCAGCCGCATCACCGTCGGCCAGGAATCCTTGCCCCGGTCGCGCCGGTCGGCGACCGACGGGGAGACCACGTTCACGTACGAGGCCTGAGCCTTCGCCAACGCGCTGTCGGCCCCGCTCGCCGTGACCCACCGCTGGACGCACTCCCCGATCTCGCCGAGCACCTTCGTCACGGTGGCGTTCGTCAGCTCGGCCACCACGTAGGGCGGGGTGCCGGTCGGGCCCAGGGCGACGACCTCGTAGCCGCAGGCGTCGAAGGCGTCCCGGAGCGCACGGAAGTCCTCCGCCTGCTGCCGCCCGCGCTCCACGGCCTCGGCCAGCACGCCCGCGCACTCCTTCCGGTCGCACATGCCCCGGTCCGCCTCGTCCGTGTCGATGCGGAGCCGGACCACGGCGTCGCGGTCGTCGGTCACCGCGAACGTGACTTCCGAGCCGCCGGAACCCGGGAAGAGCGTGCGCACCCCGACCGCCTTGAGCTGCCCGGGGAAGTGCTTCTCGGCCAGCTCCTCCGCCGCCCGGCGGTCGTCCTTCGTGTCCACCACACCGCACGCGCCGAGCAGCACGACCAGCGAACCCGCCAGTGCGCCGGTGAGCCCGGCTCTCCACCGTCTGCGGCGTGATCCGGCCATGATCTGCTCCTCCACCTGGTCCTGCCATCGGGTCTCGCCCCGTGCTCCTGTGACCGTAGGACCAGTCTCCGCGGGGCGGATGAGTACGCCTACTCAACCCCGGTGCGCACAGCGCCCCGAACTCCTCCCGCGCACCTCCTGTCATTGGCATGGACCTGACTCTTGAACTCCGCTACAGTCCGGGAACGGCACATCTGAGAGCGCTCTCAAAAGCACGCCCGGATCGCGCTCCCGGACGCCTCCCGTTCCACCCCACGTCGTTGGAACAACAGGAAGGGTCACTCCCTTGAGACACGCAACCCTGCTGCGGACCGGTCTGTCCGCACTCCTGGTCATCGGTGCCTGGACCGCCGCCGGTCCGGTGTCCGCCTCCGCCGCGCCCGCCCCCGCCGAACCTCCCGCCTCCGCCGCCCTGCTCTCCGCGATGCAGCGCGACCTCGGCCTCACCGAGAAGCAGGCCCTCACCCGGCTCGCCGACGAGAAGGCCGCCACCGCCCTGGAGAAGAAGGCGCAGCGCGCCGCCGGCTCCGCCTTCGGGGGCTCCTGGCTCGACGCGAAGACCGGCAGGCTGACCATCGCGGTCACCACCGCCGAGAAGGCCGAAGCCGTACGGGCGACCGGTGCCGACACCCGGCTCGTCGAGCACTCGGCCAAGAGCCTCGACGCCGCCAAGGCGCGGATCGACGCCCTGAAAGCTCCGTCCGGGGTGAGCAGCTGGCACGTCGACCCGGCCACCAGCCGCGTCGTCGTGAACGTCGTCGCCGCAGAGCAGTCTGACAACGATGTCCGCACCTTCGTCGCCAAGGCCCGCAAGGCCGGTCCCGTCACCGTGAAGACGACCGCCGAGGCTCCGCAGACCTTCGCCGCCGGAACGGTCGGCGGCGACCCGTACTACACGGGCAACGTCCGCTGTTCCATCGGCTTCTCCGTGCACGGCGGCTTCGTCACCGCAGGCCACTGCGGCGGCACCGGCCAGCAGGTCCGCGGCTGGGACAACTCCTATATCGGCAACTTCCAGGGCTCGTCCTTCCCCGGTGACGACTACGCCTGGGTGAACGTCGGCAGCGGGTGGTGGACCGTCCCGGTCGTGCTCGGCTGGGGCACCGTCCCGGACCAGCTCGTCCGTGGCTCGAACGAGGCCCCGATCGGCGCTTCGATCTGCCGCTCCGGTTCCACCACGCGCTGGCACTGCGGCCGTGTCCTCGCCAAGAACGAGACCGTCAACTACAGCCAGGGCGCCGTCCACCAGATGACCAAGACGAGCGTCTGCGCCCAGGGCGGCGACTCCGGCGGCTCGTTCATCAGTGGCGACCAGGCCCAGGGCGTCACCTCGGGCGGCTGGGGCAACTGCACCAGCGGCGGCGAGACCTGGTACCAGCCGATCAACGAGATCCTCAACCGGTACGGACTGAGGCTGCACACCGCGTGATCCGGGGGAGTCGTCCCGCCGTCCTCCCCGGCGGAGCGGGCCCCGGCAGTACGACGTAGGACCAGTGAGCGGCCCCGCCGGTGTGCGGGGCCGCTTCCTTGCGCCAACAGCCCTTGGGCAGCGCATCGTTCACAAGCTATTGACACCCTCTCAGCCTCGGCGCAACACTGGCACCGCTTTGGAGAGCGCTCTCCCGGAGGGATCCCGCGGTCCGCCGGCCTCGTGACGCGCAGGGTGGAGTCTCTTCCCGGCTGCACCGTCCAGCTCACCCTTTCCCCCCACCGTGCACCCGAAGTGCAGGGATGAAGAGCGGCATGGAGGTCCCGATGGTGACAAGACTCAACCGATCAACTCTGGTGTCCGTACTGGTCGTTGCCACCGCCCTGGCGCTGGTCGCGCTCGGGCTGTCCGCGATCGCGAATGCCGGTCCGGCCGCCGCCGGTGCGGCCCCGGAGGCGGCCGGCAAGCCCGCTGCGGCCTCGCACGCCATGCAGGGGCACAAGATGGCCCCGGCCAAGCCCGTGGCCTTCGGGGACGACCCCGACGGCGACGGCTACATACCCGCGGAACCGCCGGTCACGGGCGTGGAGCCGTCCGACGAGATCCCGCCGCACCGCTACTTCCACGAGTTCCAGGCGAACTGCTCGGTCAACCACACCGCGCCGGACGACCCGATCGTCTATCCGGGCCAGGTCGGCGCCTCGCACGACCACACGTTCATGGGCAACGCCACCACGAACGCGGACAGCACCACCGCATCCCTGAGCGCGGGCGGCACCAAGTGCGTGGCGCCCGGTGACCGGTCCGCTTACTGGATGCCGACCCTCTACAACGGGGGCGAGGAGGTCCGCCCGATCGGCCCCCAGACCATCTACTACAAGGCCGGAGTCACCGACTACCGCACCGTCCGGCCCTTCCCCAAGGGGCTGCGGTTCGTCGTCGGCAGCCCCACGCAGACCGCCGAGGAGTTCCGCAACCACCCCGGCATGGTCGAGGGGTACGAGTGCGGTGAGAGCTACCACAACTACGACTTCCCGGCCGCCTGTCCGACCAGCCAGGACACCCAGCTCAACCTGCGCATGCAGGCGCCCAGTTGCTGGGACGGCAAGTATCTGGACACCCCCGACCACAAGGCCCACATGGCCTACCCGGTCGTGATGGGGGCCAACCAGGACGTCTGCCCGCCGAGCCACCCGGTCGCCCTGCCGATGATCGAGTTCAAGATGGCATGGCCGGTCAACGGTGACATGTCGCAGGTGAGACTGGCCAGCGGCTCCGGCCACTCCTTCCACTACGACTTCTTCAACGCCTGGGACGACGCCACGCTCGACGCCCTCGTCGACCACTGCATCGTCGGCGCTCTCCAGTGCAACGCCCGTGGCTACGACGAGAACAACCCGGGCGAGGGCGCGGCCCTCGACGAGAACTACGAACTGCCCCGACTCTGACCCCTCCCCGTCGCGTCTCCCTCATGGGTGCATCGCGCCCATGAGGGAGAGCGCTCTCCAAATTCTCCCGTACCTCGGCACCCCACCCGCACCCCGACTCCCGTGAGGAGCTTCTCCCCCCATGATCACGTCCCGTTCTCGACGACCGGCCCGCCCCCGTGGCCGTACCACCGCCCGCCTCGCCGTCGCCGGAGTCCTGGCCGCCACGGCGGCCGCCCTTCCGGTCCCGAGCGCCCAGGCCGCCGGAAGCGTGGTGAAGGTGACCGGCTCCCAGGGTGCCTGGCAGCTGACCGTGGACGGCGCCCCGTACACCGTGAAGGGCCTGACCTGGGGTCCGTCCGTCGCGGACGCCGGGCGGTACATGCCCGACGTGAAGTCGATGGGCGTCAACACGATCCGTACGTGGGGCACCGACGCCACCACGAAGCCCCTGCTGGACAGCGCGGCCGAGAACGGCATCAAGGTGATCGCCGGGTTCTGGCTGCAGCCGGGCGGCGGCCCGGGCAGCGGCGGCTGTGTGAACTACCTGACGGACACCGCGTACAAGAACGACATGCTCGCCGAGTTCCCGAAGTGGGTGGAGGCCTACAAGGACCATGAGGGCGTCCTCATGTGGAACGTCGGCAACGAGTCGGTGCTCGGCCTGCAGAACTGCTACAGCGGCGACGAGCTGGAGCGGCAGCGCGACGCGTACACCACCTTCGTCAACGAGATCGCCAAGAAGATCCACGCGGTCGACCCGAACCACCCGGTCACCTCCACCGACGCCTGGACCGGGGCCTGGCCGTACTACAAGAAGAACGCACCCGACCTCGACCTGTACGCCGTCAACTCCTACGACGCCGTCTGCGACATCCGCGCCACCTGGGAGAGCGGTGGCTACGACAAGCCCTACATCGTCACCGAGGGCGGGCCCGCCGGCGAGTGGGAGGTCCCGGACGACGCCAACGGCATCCCGGACGAACCCACGGACGTGGCGAAGGCGGAGGGCTACCAGCGGGCCTGGGACTGCGTGAACGGGCACCAGGGGGTCTCGCTCGGGGCCACGTTGTTCCACTACGGCACCGAGTACGACTTCGGCGGCGTCTGGTTCAACCTGCTTCCGGCGGGCCAGAAGCGGCTCTCGTACTACGCGGTGAAGGAGGCGTACGGGGCGGACACCTCCGGCGACAACACCCCGCCGGTCATCAGCGGCATGACCGTCGACAACGCCTCCGCCGTCGAGGCGGGCAAGCCGTTCACGTTCAGGGCGTCCGTCTCCGACCCCGACGGCGACGCGCTCACCCACCAGGTGCTGGTCAACTCCAAGTACATCGACGACAGCGGCCAGTTGACGGACGCCGACTTCACCGACCGGGGTGACGGCACCTTCGAGGTCACCGCTCCGGACAAGCTCGGCGTCTGGAAGGTCTACCTCAAGTCGACCGACGGGAAGGGCAACGTCGGCATCGAGACGAAGTCCTTCACGGTGGTCCCGCCGAAGGTCGACGGGGTGAACCTGGCCTCCGGCAAGCCCGCCGAGGCCTCCTCGTTCCAGCCGGACAGCGTCGGCTGCCCCTGCCCGGCGGCCAACGCCGTCGACGGCTCCTTCGACACCCGCTGGGCCAGCGAGTGGGCCGACCAGCAGTGGATCCAGGTCGACCTGGGCGCGACCACCTCCTTCGACCACGTCCAGCTGGCGTGGGAGGCCGCCTACGCGAAGGCGTACACGGTCCAGACCTCGGACAACGGTCAGGACTGGAACACCGTTCACACCGAGACGGCGGGCAACGGCGGCATCGACGACATCCCGGTCACCGGGAACGCGCGCTACGTCCGCGTGAGCACCTCCGAGCGCGGCACCCCCTGGGGCTACTCGCTCTACGAGTTCGGCGTCTACCGGCGCTGATCAGGCGGGGCCCGCAAGCCCTCCGCGCCGTCCCATCCCCGCTGTCGGCGCGGCGGGAGCCCGCGGCGGCCACGGAACATCCGTGGCCGCCGCGGGCTCGTCACGTCGTTGGCGGGAGATGCGGGGTAGCGTCCTCGTCATGGACTTTCGAACCACTGTCGAGCGCGCTGAGCGCCTCAAGCAACTGCACGCCGACCACCAGCCGCTCGTGCTGCCCACCGTCTGGGACGTCTGGTCCGCCCGGACCGCGGTCGCCGCGGGCTTCCCCGCGCTGACCATCGGCAGCCATCCGCTCGCCGACTCCCGAGGGGCCGAGGACCAGGAGGGCCAGACCTTCGAGGAGGTGCTCGCGGCCGTCAGGCCGATCATCGCGGCGGTCGACGTCCCCGTCTCCGTGGACCTGGAGTCCGGCTACGGCCAGAAGCCCGCGGACCTCGTCGCCGGTCTCATCGAGGCCGGCGGTGTCGGTCTCAACATCGAGGACACCGTCCACTCGGAGGGCGGACGCGTGCGCAGCACGCAGGAGCACGCGAGCTACGTCGCGGGCCTGCGCGGGGCGGCCGACGACGCGGGCGTCCCGGTCTGGGTCAACGGGCGCACCGACCTCTTCGCGCACGCGGAGAACCCCTCCGCCGTCCTCGACGAGGTGATCGAGCGACTGCGGGCCCTGGAGCAGGCCGGAGCTGACAGCGTCTACCCGGTGAAGATCCAGGACGACGACGAGCTGCTCGCGGCGGTGACCGCGGCCGTCGCCGTTCCGGTGAACACCACGGCACACCCCGTGAAGCACGACCTGGAACGCTTCCGCCGCCTCGGCATCGGCCGCATCACCTACGGCCCGCTGTTGCAGTTGGCGCTGACGGACGCGATGAAGGACATGCTGAAGCCGTGGGCGCCCTCTTCCTAGAGGCTGCTCGGCGACAGGCAAGCCCTCCGGCCGCGGCGAGCGATGCGCCGCGGCCGGAGGGCTGCCGGGGAGGAGCAGGGGAGAAGAGGGGTCAGGCGGCTGTCCGGCCCTCCCGGCTTCCCGCGTGCTCCCGGACCAGCTCCGCGTACCGGAGCCCGCTGCTCTTGACCGTACGGCGCTGGGTCGCGTAATCCACGTGGACCAGGCCGAACCGCTTGTCGTAGCCGTACGCCCATTCGAAGTTGTCCATCAGGGACCAGGCGAAGTACCCGGCCAGCGGGGCGCCCTCGGCGACCGCGCGGGCGCAGGCGGCGAGGTGCTCCTCCAGATAGCGGACGCGCTCCGGGTCGTGCACCGAACCGTCCGCCGCGACGACGTCCTCGTACGCGGAACCGTTCTCGGTGACGTAGATCCGCTGCACGCCGTACTCCTCGGTCAGCCGCAGCAGCAGCTGCTCCAGGCCCTCCGCGTGGACCTCCCAGTCCATGTGGGTGAGCCGGGCGCCGGGGACGGACACCTGCCGGGCGTGCGGTGCTGTCCCGTCGGGATCGGCGGTGACGATCTGCCGGAAGTAGTAGTTGAGCCCCAGCCAGTCCAGCGGGGTTGCGATCGTCTCCAAGTCACCCGGATGGACCGGGAGTTCGATGCCGTACTCCTCCACCATGTCCTGCGGGTAGCCGCGCCCCAGGATCGGGTCCAGCCACCAGCGGTTGATGTGGCCGTCGGCGCGGCGGGCGGCGGCGTGGTCGGCCTCGCTCGCGCTCGCCGGCTCGATCGGGCTGAGGTTGTTGACGATGCCGACCCGGGCGTCCGAGGAGGCCGCCCGGATCGCCTGGACGGCGAGACCGTGGCCCAGGTGCAGGTGGTAGGAGGCGCGCACGGCGGCGGTCAGGTCGGTGAGGCCCGGCGCCATCCGGCCCTCCAGGTGCCCGATCCAGGCCGAGCACAGCGGCTCGTTGAGCGTCGCCCAGTCCTTGACCCGGTCGCCCAGGCGCTCCACCACATGGGAGGCATACGCCGCGAAGTGCTCCGAGGTCTCCCGTACGGTCCAGCCGCCCCGGTCCTGGAGCACCTGCGGCAGATCCCAGTGGTAGAGCGTGGCGAACGGGGTGACGCCCGCCTCCAGGAGACCGTCCACGAGCCGGTCGTAGAAGTCCAGGCCCGCCTTGTTGGCCGGCCCGTCGCCGCCGGGCACGACGCGCGGCCAGGCGACGGAGAAGCGGTAGGCGTCCGCGCCGAGTTGCTTGATCAGGCCGATGTCCTCAGGGACCCGGTGGTAGTGGTCGCAGGCGATGTCGCCGGTGTCGCCGCCGTCGACCTTGCCCGGGGTGTGCGAGAACGTGTCCCAGATGGAGGGGGAGCGGCCGTCCTCGGCCACGGCTCCCTCGATCTGGTACGCGGCGGTCGCGACGCCCCAGGTGAAGTCGGCCGGGAGTGCGGTGAGGTCGGACACGTACTGCCTTTCTGTGGAGGTCACTTGACGGCTCCGGCGGTGAGACCGGCGACCAGGTAGCGCTGGAGCAGCAGGAAGCCCACGACGATCGGGACGCTGACGACGAGGGACGCGGCCATGACCTGGTTCCAGTACACGTCGTTCTGCGTGGCGTAGCCCTGGAGGCCGACGGAGAGGGTCCGGGTGGCGTCGTTCGTCATGACGGAGGCGAAGAGCACCTCGCCCCAGGCCGTCATGAAGGAGTAGACGGACACCGCGACGATCCCCGGCACGGCGGACGGCACGACCACCTGGAAGAGGGCGCGGACGGGACCGCAGCCGTCGACCAGGGCCGCTTCGTCGAGGTCGCGGGGGATGGAGTCGAAGTAGCCGATCAGCATCCAGATGGAGAACGGCAGCGAGAACGTGAGGTAGGTGAGGATGAGCCCGCCGCGCGAGCCGTACAGGGCGACGCCGGTGCTGTTGCCGATATTGACGAAGATGAGGAACAGCGGGAGCAGGAAGAGGATCCCCGGGAACATCTGCGTGGAGAGCACCGTGACGGTGAAGACCCGCTTGCCCCGGAACCGGTAGCGGCTCACCGCGTACGCCGAGAACACCGCGATGGTCACCGACAGCACCGTCGCCGAGCCCGCCACGATCAGCGAGTTGACGAAGTACTTGGCGAGCGGGACGGTCTCCCAGATGTCGAAGTACGGCTGGATCGTCAGCGTCGACGGGAGCCACTGGAACTTCCCCGACACATCCTGGAGCGGCTTCAGCGAGCTGCTGACCATGACGTAGACCGGCAGCAGGACGAAGCCGGCGAGCAGGGTCAGGATGATGCGCCGGGTCCACAGGAAGGACTGCGGGGCCGCCATCGGCGAGCGGGCCCGCGACCGGGCGGTGCGGGTCGGCCGCGTGAGGCTAGACATCGGCGCCCTTCCTTCCGCGCGAGGTGAAGAACAGGTAGACGGCCGTCACGATCAGCAGGAAGAGCAGCAGCAGGACGGACATCGCAGATCCGGTGCCGAAGTTCCAGGTGACGAACGACGACTGGTAGATGTGGATCGAGATCAGGTCCGCGTTCTCGGGCGCCGATTTCCCGAACAGGACGAACGGGGTGTTGAAGTCGTTGAACGTCCAGAGGAAGAGCACCAGGACCAGCACCTGGTTGACCGGGCGCAGCGAGGGCAGCGTGATCCGGCGGATCTGCTGCCAGATCCCCGCGCCGTCGATCGAGGCGGCCTCGTACAGTTCACGCGGGATGTTCTGGAGCCCGGCCATCAGCATGAGGAAGGCGAACGGCCAGCCCTTCCAGACCGAGACGATGATCAGGGTGTAGAGACTGTTGTCGCCGATCAGCCAGAACGACGGCTCGTCCGTGATGCCGAGCTGGTCGTGCAGCAGGTGGTTGATCATCCCGTTGTCCCGCTGGAACATGAACGCCCAGGTGATGACGGCCGCGTAGACCGGCAGGGCGTACGGGACCAGGAAGATCGTCCGCAGGACGCCCCGCCCCCGGAAGCTCTCCTGGAGCAGGATCGCTGCTGCTGTGCCGAGCAGCCAGGCCAGGCCGACGGAGAAGAACGTGAAGACGCAGGTGACGAAGAACGAGTGGAGCAGGGCCTCACCGATCGGCGCGTCGATGTCGACGGCGATCCTGTAGTTGTCGAGGCCGGACCAGGGCGCCGCGCCCCAGTTGTTGATGAAGAACTGCGTGAGCTGCCGGAAGCTCATCACGATCCCGATGACCATCGGGATGATGTGGATGAGGAGTTCCAGCAGGACGGCGGGCAGAAGCAGGAGATAGGGCAGTCCGCCTTGGCGGATCCGGTCGGGGATGCGCGGCAGTCTCCTGCGCGCACCCCCGGTGCCCGGGCTCGCACCCCTGCTGGTCGACTTGTCGACCTCGGGGTCCGTGGTGACGGTGACGGTCATGGATCAGGGCCTCACTGCTGCATCGTCTGCTGGGCCTTTTCCAGGCGCTCCTTGACCGACGCCTCGGTCACGGGGCGCCCGGCCGCCGCGTCCGCCCACAGCTCCTTGACCGCAGTGCCCACGGCCGTCTCGAACTGCGACTCGTTGGGGACCTGGGGGAGCGGGGCGGCGCTGGTGGCGAGGGTGTCGCGCAGGACCTTGAGGTCGGGGGCCCTGAACGCGGCGTCGGCCTGGGCTGCCTTGACCGGCGGGATGGAGCCGTAGGTCTTGTTGAGCAGCTTCTGCTCGGCGTCGCTCGTCATGAACTTCACGAACTTCTTCGCGCCGTCGATGTTCTTGCTGTTCTTGAACACCGCCATGTTGATGCCCGCGACCATGGAGTTGACCTGCTCGCCGGTGCCCGGGGCGCCCGAGGGGACCGGCACCGGGGCCGCCCCCCAGTCCTCCGGCTTCATGCCCTGCGCGGCGAAGGTGGAAGCGGCCGCCTGCCACAGCACCATCGCGGTCCTGCCCTTGGCGAAGTCGGTGAGCGACTGGTTCTGGGCGTACTCCGCGTTGCCCGGGGCGATGATCTTGTCCTTGGCCATGAAGTCGATGTACTGCTTCACCGCCGCGACCGCACCGTCCGAGGTGAACGTCGCCTTGCCGTCCATGTCGAAGAAGTCGGCGCCGTGCTGCTGGCCCAGGACGAAGGTCTGGTGGATGTTGTTGGAGAGGTTGCCGCCCTCGGCGCCAAGACCCCACTTGCCGTCCTTGGATATCTTCTTGCCGGTCGCGACCAGCTCGTCCCAGGTGGCCGGCGGCTTCTCGACGCCCGCCTCGGCGAACATCTTCTTGTTGTAGTAGAGGGCGTACGCCAGCGAGTACAGCGGCACGGCGGCGGGCGGTTCGCCCTCCTTGCCGGCCGAGGCGACCGCCGAGTCGACGAAGCGGTCCCGGCCGCCGATCGCCTCGAAGTTCTTGTCGTCCCACGGCAGGAGCGCGCCGGTCGCCTGGAGCGAGGCCGACCAGGTGTTGCCGATGTTCAACACGTCCGGGCCCTGACCGGAGGTGGTGGCCGCGAGGATCCGGTTCAGCAGGTCGGCCCACGGCACGACCTCCAGCTTCACCTTGATCCCGGTCTCCTTCTCGAACTTCTTCAGCTCGGGAGTGAGGATCTCCTTGTCGGCCTCGATGCTGGGGCCCTGGTTGGACGCCCAGTAGGTGAGGGTCTTCGGCGACTCGTTGCTGCCGCCCGACGTGGTTCCCCCACCACAGCCGCTGGCGGCCACGGCGATGGCGAGGGTGAGGGTGACGGCGCTTGCGGCTCTGAGATGACGCATGAGAGGTGGCCCCTTTCCGGGGATGGCTGCGTTCGGGAACCGAACGGCCTCCATGACTTAATTTATGCCGTGATTTAAGAGGTGAGGGAAGGTCGCGTCAAGGCCTTGGGCCGGGGTATGTTCCTGGACGGGAAGGAGCACCATGGCCGAGCGCAACAGACGAACCGTGCGTGACCTGCGGCGGGGCAACCGGGCGCGGGTATTGCAACGGTTGTATTTCGACGGCCCGCTGAGCCGTCAGGAGCTCGGCCCGGTCACGGGCCTGAGTTCAGGCTCCATCAGCAACGTCGTCGCGGAGCTGTCCGCCGTGGGCCTGCTGGAGGAGGCCGGTGTCGTCGACTCCGACGGCGGTCGCCCCCGTACGCTGCTGCGCGTCGCTCCGGACGGCGGCCTCCTCGTCGGCATCGACATCGGCGAGACCCGGGTCCGCGTCGAGCTGTTCGACCTCTCCCTCACCGAACTGGCCCGCACGGAGCGGCTGTTGGCCCAGCACGGTTACGACGTCGAGCGCATCGTCGCCCATGTCCGCACCGGCGTCGCGGACGTGCTGCGCGACGCGGGCGCCGACCCGCGCCGGCTCCTCGGCATCGGGATCGGGGTCCCCGGCATCATCGAGCGCGAAGGCCCCGAAGGCCTCGACGGCACCCGCGGCGCGGTGGTGCACGGCCAGACGATCGGCTGGCGCGCGGTCCCCTTCGAGCAGCTGCTGCGCGAAGCGGTCGACGTGCCGCCCGAGGTGCCGCTCTTCATCGACAACGGCGCCAAGACGCTCGGCCAGGCCGAGATGTGGTTCGGCGGCGGCCGGGGCGCGGGCGCCGCCGCCATCGCCCTGATCGGCTCAGGTGTGGGCGCCTGCGTCGACCACGGCGACATCCTCGACGAGGACCGCACCAGCCTCGCCCTCGAATGGGGCCACACCACCGTGCAGTTGCGCGGCCGCCGGTGCCGCTGCGGCTCCATCGGCTGCCTGGAGGCGTACGCGGGCGCGGAGGCCCTGCGCGAGCGCTGGCGGGAGGCGGGCGGCCCGCTGCCCGAGGACGCCGACGACGAGACCGCGCTCGCCGCCCTGCTCGCCGCCGCCTACCCGGGGCGCCGCGGCACCCCGGACCCGGTGGCCCTCGCGCTGCTCGACGAGACGGCCGAATGCCTCGGGGCGGCCCTCGCCGACCTGGTGAACCTCTTCCTGCCCGAGCGCATCCTGATCGGCGGCTGGGCGGGCCTGCTCCTCGGCCCCCGCCTGCTGCCGGAGATCCGCCGGTACGCGAACGAGTACGCCCTGAGCCACGCGGCGGCCCGCACCACCATCGAGATGGGCCGCCTCGGCCCGGACGCGGTCACCGTGGGCGCGGCGACGCTCCCGCTCGCGGACTTCCTGACCCGGGGCGGCAGCCGCCCCGAGCCGGGCGGGACGGGCACCCCACCGCGTACGGCCGTCCACGCGGTACGGGAACGGCACCGGACCCCGGTCAACTGAGAAGACGCGCCTCGTCGGCCCGGCCCGCCGCCTCGCCCGGCGCGGCCCAGCGCGGGTCCACCCGGCGCAGGTGCGCGCCCTGGGCGTCGGCGAGCGGGTACGCCAGGCGGAGCGGCGCGAACCGGCAGACGAACCGCATGCCCGCGTCGCCCCCGTCGCCGCGGACCCGGTGCTCCCACTCCGCGGGGCCGTCCGGCGGGGCGTCGAGCAGAAGACAGGTGGTCAGCCGGGGCCGCCCTGCCTCGGGATGCGGCCGCCCGTCCACCGCGACCCGCCGGACGACACGGGCTCCCCGCAGCCCGGTCTCATCGGCGACCTCGCGCAGGACGGCCCGCTCCGGATCCTCGCCGGGCGCGACACCGCCCGCGTGCACCTGGGTGCCGGCCTCGGGGAAGGCCGGCTGATCGAACACCAGCAGGGCGGGGGAGGGGTGACGCCGGATCACAGAGGCGGCGACCCGTACGCGGGGCGGGGGAGAAGTCATGAACGGCATCCTCGCGTACGCCGATGAGACCCCGTCCGGCAGACCCCGGGCCACGCACGCCGATGTGCCTCCGCCCGGTCGAGTGTGCCTCCGCCCGGCGTTTCCTAGGCCGACCCCCGTACCACCAGTTCCGGTTCGAAGATCACCGAGGTCACCGGGCCGTCCGGCCGGGACAGCCGGTCCAGGAGCAGGCGCGTCATCTCCGCGGCCATCCCCTCCACCGGCTGGCGGACCGTGGTCAGCGGCGGGCGGCAGGCCAGGGCCGCGCTGCTGTCGTCGAAGCCGACCACCGCCACGTCCCCCGGCACCGAGCGGCCGCGCTCCCGCAGGACGTGGCAGGCGCCCAGCGCCATCAGGTCGTTGGCGGCGAACACCCCGTCCAGGTCGGGGTGTTCCGCCAGTAGCCGTTCCATCGCCGCCTCGCCGCTCTCCTGGGTGAACTGCCCCTCCACGATGGGGATGTAAGGGTGCCCGTGGCGCGCCATGGTGTCCCGGAACCCCGTCAGGCGCGCCTGCCCCGCCGGTACGCCCAGCGGGCCGCTGATCGTCGCTATCCGGCGGCAGCCCCGGCCGAGCAGATGCTCCGCCGCCAGCCGTGCACCGTCCTGGTGCGCGAGATCGACATAGCTGACCGGGACCGGCCGCGCCGGGCGGGCGAACAGGACGGCCGCCAGGCCGGCTTCGGCGATCAGGGCGGGCAGCGGGTCCTCGGCGTGCGTCGAGACCACCAGGGCGCCGTCCGCGCGGCCCTGCCGCAGGTACGCCACCACGTCCTCGCGTGCCCGCGAGGACTCGGCGAACATCAGCACCGGGTGCATCCCGCGCGGCCGCAGGTAGTTGACCACCCCGGTCACCACCCGGCCGAAGAACGGGTCGGCGAAGACCTGCGCGGTGAACGAGCTCCCTTGCCCGGACTCGGTGGTGTCTTCGCCTTCTTCTGCCGCCCCCGGCTCCACGCCCGCGCCCGACACCACCAACGCGATGGCGTCGGCCCGCCGGGTGACCAGGGACCTGGCCGCCCGGTTGGGGGTGTATCCCGTCACGGAGACCGCCCGGCGCACCGCCTCCTGGATCACCGGGTCGACATTGCGCACCCCGTTGACGACCCGGGAAACAGTGGCGCGTGAGACGCCCGCCGCCCGGGCCACGTCCTCCAGGGTGGGTGCTCCGGCCGACCGCAGATCATCCGTCATGAGCGCCTTTATAGCACTGACGGAGAGCGCTCTCCATGGAACGGCCTTCCTGCCGATACCGATGGGGAGGCGGTCATGCGTGCCTGGCCCGAGGAGTCCCAGGAGGGGTGAACGCGGCCGGGCGAGAGGGAAGTTCAGAGCGGCGCTATTCGGCCACGGACTGGCCGGGGGCGGCTGAAGTATCACGTTTTGCTTGTGATCAGTCACTGTGCGGACCTACGTTGCCCCTTGCGAGATGTACCGAAGCCAGTGGGGGAGCCACGTATGGCCGCGACCGGACGGCACCGCAGATATCAGCCCAGTCGGATCAACCGTGCCTCGCTCACGGTGACGGCGGGCGGCGCGGGCATCGCGCTCCCGCTCATCACCGCGGCCTCGGCCGGGGCTGCATCCGGCGAGGTCTGGGAGAAGGTCGCCGCCTGCGAGTCCAGCGGCAATTGGGCCATCAACACCGGCAACGGCTACTACGGCGGGCTGCAGTTCAGCGGCTCCACCTGGGCCGCGTTCGGCGGCACGGAGTACGCGCCACGCGCCGACCTCGCCACCCGTGAGCAGCAGATCGCCATCGCCGAGAGGGTGCTGGACGGCCAGGGGCCCGGGGCCTGGCCCACCTGTTCCGTACGGGCGGGGCTCACGCGGGGCGGCGACGCACCCGACACCACCGCGGAGACCGGGACCGCCCCGCAGAGCGCGGGCAGCCGGACCGCCCAGGCAGCGGCGCCGCAGAGCGCACCGCCCCGGCAGACCCGTCCCGCCGAGGCGACGCCCACCCATGTGCCGGGCAAGCGCGACGCCTACACCGTGGCGAGCGGCGACTCCCTCTCCGGGATCGCGTCCGCCCAGCGGGTCCCCGGCGGCTGGCAGGGCCTCTACGCCGCCAACCGCACCGTCGTCGGGGACGACCCGGACCTCATCTTCCCCGGACAGCGGCTGAGCCTGGGCGGGAGCCGGGCATCGAAGACGGGGGAGGGGACGAGCGCCGGGAAGCCCGCAGGGCAGACCGCTCCGAAGCCCTCGGCCACAGCGTCCGGGCCGAAGAAGGCGGAACAGCGTCAGACCGGGCCCAAGAAGGAAGCACCGAAGGAGCAGGCGCCCAAGAAGGAAGCGCCCAAGCAGCAGGCCCCGAAGCAGGAGGCGCCGAAGAAGGCCGCCCCCAAGAAGGAACAGCCCGCTCCGGAACGGGCCGTGCGGCACCCCGGTTTCAGCGCCCCGGTCGCCGCCGGCACCGGCACCCCGTACCGCCAGGCCGGCTCCTGGTCCAGCGGCTACCACACCGGTGTGGACTTCCCCGTGCCCACCGGGACGTCGGTGAAGTCGGTGGCCCCGGGCCGCGTCGTCTCGGCCGGCTGGGCCGGAGCGTACGGCTACGAGGTCGTCATCCGGCACAGCGACGGCAAGTACAGCCAGTACGCCCATCTCTCCGCGCTCCACGTGCGCGCCGGGCAGTCCGTCTCCGGCGGGCAGCGCATCGCCCGCTCCGGCTCCACGGGCAACAGCACAGGGCCCCACCTGCACTTCGAGATCCGCACGGGCCCCGGCTACGGCTCGGACGTCGACCCGCTCGCCTACCTGCGAGCAGGCGGCGTCAGGGTCTGACCGTCCCCGTACGCGCGGGCGCATGGCGTCGGGGGCCGAACGGCCCCTACCTGTGGGCAGGCGGCATCAGAGTCCGAACCCTCCGCTCGGAGCGGGGGCGCCGCAGGGTGGCTCCGCCGCGCCGCTGCTGCTCCGCGAGCGGCCCCGGCGTGCCGAACTCCACCTGCGGCACGGCACGCCCCGGCGGCAGGGGCGACGACTTGGTGGCCGTGGACGCCGGTCCCGGCACGGCAGGCGCATCGGACACATCCGGCGACGACGAGGGCCGACCGTCCTCCTGCCCCTCCGGGCCGCGAGCCCCGTCCACCCCGGCCGGGGCCGCGCGCCCGGCTCCCGGGCCCGCCGGCTCCGGGTTCGCCAACGCCTCCTCGGCGTGCTCCCGATTCATCCGCTCCCGCGTCAGCATGATCAGACCTGCGGCGGCCAACGCCCCGGAGGAGAGGGCGAGGACGGTGCCGGGGACGCCGAGACGGAAGTGCTCGCCGAACAGGGTGAGGCCGATGGCGGCGGCCACCACCGGATTGACCACCGTCACCGTGGCCAGCGGAGCGGTGAGCCCGGCGCCCCGGTACGCGGCCTGGGACAGGAACAGGCCCGCCGCGGCGAGCCCGGCGATCACCAGCAGCGTCAACGCACCCGAGCGCACCGAACCGGACGTCCACTCCACGGCCACGGTCTTGGTGAACACCGAGGCCATACCGAACGCCGCTCCCGCGCCCGTTGCCAGGACGATGCTGCGCAGGACCGGCCGGCGCAGCGTACGGGAGAGGACGACGAGCGCGCTGACGGCACCGAACGTCACCGCGGCCAGCAGCGCCTGCTCCGGGCCGTTCAGGGTGTGCGGTTCGGCGTTCCCCGTGAGCGCCAGCAGCCCGCCGAGCCCCGCCGTCGCCATCAGCGCGCCACGCCACGCCGTCGCCCCCGCCCGCCGCCCGACGAACAGGGCCGCCATCGGCAGGGCGAAGACGATCGTCAGTGCCCCGAGGGGCTGGACCAGGCTGAGCGGACCGTAGGCGAGCGCCACCACGTGCAGGACCGCGCCGACCCCGTTGAGGACGACGGCGACCCACCACACGGCGTTGCGGAGCAGGGCGTGCCAGGCGTTGTCATCGGTCGCGGCCACGCGCTCCTGGATGATCGCCCCGGCCGCGTAGGCGACCGCGGAGACCAGTGACAGCAGCACGGACAACGCAAGGGAGCTCATGTACACCACGATGTCCCGTCCGGGGCCCCACGTCGTCGTCCTTGAGTCTCCACTTCGGCGTACTGCCCCAGTAGTACGCCCGTCGGACCGACGTCCTCCTCCTGACGGTAGTCCTGCCGCCCCCGGCCGTCAGAAGTTGGCGCCCGGCGGATACGGTGAGCCGCCGGGGCGGCACAGTCGGTGGCCGCCGGACCGGTCACGGGAGCGGGACCGCGGACGGACCGGAGACGGAGGCGGAGCGGGCCATGGACCTGGCACAACTGGCATCGGTGGGGGGTTTCTTCGCGCTGCGGACCACCCCGGTGCCGGACGGCGGGCACCGGCCGCTGGAGCGGCTGTACGCGGGCGAGAACGCTCCGCTCGCCGCGCGTGTCGACCGGGTCGCGGAGCGGCTTCGGGCCCCCGAGCGCCGCGTCGCCGCCTCCATCGCCCATCTCGGTCTGGCCGCGCGGCTCTGGTCCATCGCCCTGGGCCCGGCCGCGCTGTTCGGACGGATCCCCGTCCTGGCCCCCGGCGATCTCCACTGGGACCCGACGTCCACCTCGCCGGACGACTTGTGGCTCGCGGGGACGGCCGAGATGCCCGGCACGGCGGCCCGGATCCGCGAGGAGGTCCAGTACGGGCATCTGGTCCCGCTGGCCGACGCGTTCCGGCGCGACGGGAACATCTCCTCGCAACTGCTGCGCGGCAACGCGGGATCCGCGCTCGCCGGGGCCGTGCGCGAAGTCGTCGCCTTCGCACGCGCCCAGGACCGGCCGGACGTGGCCGCACGGGCCCGCGCGCTGGCGGCCGAGCTCTTCGACGACGAGACGCTGCGCGACACCGGGGCCCCGCACGGTCCGGCGTTCCGGCGGCGCAGCTGCTGTCTGTACTGGCGCTGTCCCGGCGGCGGGCTGTGCGGAGACTGCGTGTTCGACCGGGCGCCCGGCCCCGCTCGGGCCGGGGCGTGACCTCAGGAAGTCAGGCGGGCGAAGACAGGCGGGAAGAAGGTCAGGAAGGCAGCACGGCGTCTATGGCGTCGTCCACCGACGGCAGGACGGGCAGGGCGCTGTCGAGGCCGATCATGCCGATCAGGCGACGCATGAACGGGGACGGGGCCGCGAGACGCAGCCGGTCGCCGAGCGCGGTGTGCCCCTGGAGGAGCACGTTCACCGTCGTCGAGTCCGCGAATCCGACGCCGGAGAGATCCACGACGACCGGGCCCGAGCCGTCGTCGGCCGCCGAGGTCAGAGCCAGGCCCAGGGGGGACACGCTGTCGATGTCGAGGTCACCCGAGACGGTCAGGACCAGAGCGCCCCGCTCTCGCCGGGTGGCGATTCTGACGGCTCTGTCCTCGTTGGGCGATGAAAGCACGGAAGGCACCTCGGGCGGGATCGGAAGGGAGCGGAGAGCCGTGCTGCCGGAGGGGCCGACAGCGCTCCGTCCCTGGTCGCGGCGGGATATCGGGATAACGATAGAAGTAACAGTTGCCATTTGACAACATTCTCCATCGGGTAACAATCTGATCCCCGACGGTTGATCGTCCGGCTGTCGACGGCGGAGTGCCGATGGATGCGGAAGCAGGGGCTGGATGAGGCTAGGCGCTGTCGGCGACATCATCGCGGAGCGGGGAGGCGTCCGTATCCCGTTCCGGGGAAAGGCGCTCCGAAGCCGCGGCATGGAAGGCCGCGAGTCCGTCCGTGAGCGCGGCGAGGTCGGCGGGAGCCATCCGCTCCAGCACGGCGTTCAGCTCGGCGGCGCGCAGGGCCCGGTATTCTTCGAGGAGGGCGTGGCCACGAAGACTCAGCCGCAGTTCCAACTCGCGTCGGCTGGTCGGGCTGGGTGCACGCAGCACGAGCCCCATCGCCTCCATCCGGTCGCAGAGCCGGCTGACGGAGGGGGCGCGCGAGCCCAGGGCTTCCCCCAAGGCCCGCAGATTGGTGCCTTCGTGCTTCTCGATCACCAGCAGGGCACGGAGCTGGGAGGGCGATACGGTTCCCGAAGCGGCGGATTCCTGGCCCCGGCCCCACAGCACCTCCAGCAGCTCCGAGGCGGCGACGGCATAGACGGACGCCTGTTCGCCATTGCGGGGGCGGAATCCTCGGTGGGGCATTCAGCCACTCTGTCACCCGTCAGCCCTCCTTGTCAGCCCGGGCCCGGCCCTTACCACGTCGCAGGACGAAGATTGCGCGAGAGACCGTGAACAGACGAACCCACATCGAGGCCGCAGTGCGGGCCGCCGCGCCGCACGCTCTGCTGGCCGCCCTGCGCGCCGAGCTCATCAGCGCCTACGGGGCCCTCGCGGTGGAGCTGCACCTCGCCGACTACGGTCTGCGGGTCCTCACCTCGCTGGACGGGCCCGACGGCGAGAGCGAGCCGCTGTCCCTCCACAACAGCCCTGAGGGCCGGGCGTTCGGCAGCCAGGAACCCCGTGAGCAGCAGGTCCGGCACGACGACGCCGTCGATCACCACCTCCCCGTGACCGTCCGGGGCGAACGGCTCGGCATCCTCACCGTCCGGCTGCCCCAGGCGCTGTCCACCCCGGAGCTGGTCGGCGAGCTGACCCACGTCGCCGACCTGCTGGGACACGAGATCCTGGTCGCCGAGCGGGACACCGACCTGTATCAGCGCGCCCGGCGCACCAGCCGTCTCACCCTGGCAGCCGAGATGCAGTGGCAGCTGCTGCCGGCCCGCGCCTGCACCGCCGCCGAGTTCGCCATCGGGGCCCAGCTGGAGCCCGCGTACGCCATACACGGCGACAACTTCGACTGGGCCGCCGACGGCGACGAGCTGACCCTCGCGGTGACCAACGGCATGGGCGAGGGCATACAGGCCTCCCTCCTCACCAACCTCGCCGTCAACGCCCTGCGCAACGCCCGCCGGGCCGGCATCGGCATCGCGGACCAGGCGGCCCTCGCCGACCAGGCCATCTACGACCAGCACCGCGGCGCCTCCCACGTCTCCACCCTGCTGCTCCGCTTCGAGCTCGCGACCGGGCGGGTCGGCGTCGTCGACGCGGGATCGCCGCAGCTGTGGATGCAGCGCGGCCGCTCGGTCCATCGGATGGAGCTGGAGGCGCAGCTGCCTCTCGGCATGTTCGAGGAGTCGCAGTACACGGTCCAGGAGTTCCACGTCGAGCCCGGCGACCGGCTGCTGCTGTTCAGCGACGGCGTGTACGACGCGGTGTCCCCGCTCGGTGAGGCGTACGGGGACCGCATGCTGGCCCGCGCCATCCAGTCGACCCGGCTCCTGCCCGCCGCCACCGTGCCGCGCGCGATCCTCGCCGAACTCGCGGAGTACCGGATCACGGAGACGCTCGACGACGCGCTGGTGCTGTGCCTGGACTGGTTCGGCCGGCAGAACGGCTGACCGGAAGGACTGAGGGGGACCGGCCGGGCCAGGGCCGACCGGCCGGCCGGATACGCCCTAGGACGCGTCGAAGGCGCGGCGGGAGGCCTCGATGTGGCCGATGTGCTCATGGGTCCAGTCGCACATCACGTGGACCGTCCGGCGCAGGCCCTGCCCCGGCTCGGTGAGCGTGTACTCGACCCGCGGGGGCACGGTGGGGTGTACGCACCGCTCGACGAGTCCGTAGCGCTCCAGCATCCGCAGGTTCTGGGTGAGCATCTTGTGGCTGATGCCCTCGACCTCGCCCCGCAGCTCGCTGAAGCGGAGAGTGCCCTCGCCCAGGGCCTCGATGATCAGGAGCGCCCACTTGTTCGCGACGTCGGAGAAGATCTCGCGCGCCAGCGAGTCCGCGCGCCGCAGATCCGCGTCCTCGGGCGAGCCGCTGAACTGCTTGGTCACCATGAGGTTCCCCTGTCACCGAAAAGTGCGTTCTTCCTTGTCGACGCACACTCTCCTACGGTTCCTGAGTAACCACAAGTGACCGGCATCCGTCCGGTCCGAAGGGCAATGGGGGGCACGGCCCCCGGGACGAGGAGGCGAGTGGTATGGCCATCACCCTGGTGAACCCGAGCGGACTGCCGGAGATCGGCGCCTACCGGCAGGTGGCGGTCGCGACCGGCTCGAAGCTGGTCTTCATCGCCGGGCAGGTCGCCTGGGACGCGGACGGCGCCACCGTCGGTGCGGGCGATCTCGCCGCACAGGTCGAGCAGTGTTACGTCAACATCGGCACGGCCCTCACCGCGGTCGGCGGCACCTTCGAGGACGTGGCGAAGCTGACCGTGTACGTCGTGGACTGGACGCCCGAGAAGCTGCCGCTGTTCCTGGAGGGTGTGGCCCGGGCCGCCGCGCGGCTGGGGACCACTCCCGTACCGCCGGGCACGCTGGTGGGCGTCGCGGCTCTGGACGTCCCGGACCACCTGGTCGAGGTGGAGGCAACCGCCGTGCTCGACTCCTGAGGGGAGCGGCGGCCTGAGAGGGGAGCCCGGCGGGCTCAGGTGCTGAGCTGGAACTCCGCGCGGATCCGCTTGCCCACCGGCACCCGCTCGGCGGTGAGCCGGTCGCAGAGCGCCACGACGATCTCCATGCCGTGGCCGCCGAGGCGGGACGGGTCGGGGGCGTACAGCACGGGCATCGCGGTGCTGCTGTCGTACACCGTGACGCTGATGCGCTCCGCGTTGCCCTCCAGCTCCAGCATGTAGGGGCCGTGGCTGTAGCGGTCGGCGTTGGTGACCAGCTCGCTGACGGCCAGCATCAGGTCGCTGCGCGTGTGTTCGCCGATCCGGGCGAGGCACTCCACCGTGAGCCTCGTCAGGAAGCGGTCGGCGAGCGCACGGGCCAGCGCTATGCAGCCCGGCTCGCCGTCGAAGACCTCGGCGCTGAGCAGTACCTCGGCGGAGGGCGCTACCTCGACGGAAGTCGGCGCCTGAACCGTTTCTTCCGGTGAGGAGGTGACCTGTTCGTTCATGTGCTCCAGCCAGGGCGCCGCAGTGAGGGTCGGAGACCTTTTCCGCCAATCGTCTACCCGTGGCGAACGATCCCACTCCAGGAGATCCGGACCGATCCTACGCACGTCCGGGCAGCCGCACCACGGTCACGAAGAACTCGTCGATCTGGCGGACCGCCGCGATGAACTGGTCGAGGTCCACCGGCTTCGTCACGTAGGCGTTGGCGTGCAGTTTGTAACTGCGCAGGATGTCCTCCTCGGCCGAGGACGTGGTGAGGACGACCACGGGGATGAGGGCGAGCTCGGGGTCACCCTTGATCTGCTCCAGCACCTGCCGGCCGTCGTACTTGGGCAGGTTCAGGTCCAGCAGTACCAGGTCGGGGCGGGGGGCCTCGGCGTACTCGCCGCGCCGGTAGAGGAAGTCCAGCGCCTCCTGCCCGTCGCGCACTACGTGCAGGGTGTTGCGGATCTTGTTGTCCTCGAAGGCCTCACGGGTCATCAGCTCGTCGCCGGGGTCGTCCTCGACGAGCAGGACCTCGATGGGCTGCACAGGGGTGTTCACGAAGCGTCTCCCGACTGGCTGGTGAGCTGGGCGTGAGCGAGCAGCTCCGCCGTGGTGTGGGTGGGCGCCTCGGGCGCGACCGGCAGGGTGAAGTGGATCCGGGTGCCTTCGCCCGGTTCGGGCTCCAGCCAGATCCGGCCACCGTGGAACTCGATGATCTTCCGGCAGAGTGCCAGACCGATGCCCGTGCCGTCGTACTCGTCCCGGGCGTGCAGCCGCTGGAAGATGACGAACACCTTGTCCGCGAACTCGGGCGCGATCCCGATCCCGTTGTCCGACACGGTCAGGTGCCAGTTCTCGTCCTCGCGCTCGCAGTCGACGGTGATCCGGGGCGGACGGTCGGGGTGGCGGAACTTCACGGCGTTGCCGACGAGGTTCTGCCAGACCATGGTGAGGGCGGTGGCGTCCCCGACGAGTTCCGGCAGCTCCTCGGGCCGCTCGACGACCGCCCCCGACTCCTCGACCGCCGCGGCCAGATTGCCCAGGGCACGGTCGAGCGACCGCCCCAGGCCGACGGGCTTCCAGCTCTCGTGGACCCGGCCCACCCGCGAGAAGGTCAGCAGGTCGTTGATGAGCACCTGCATGCGCTTGGCTCCGTCCACCGCGAAAGCGATGTACTGCTTGCCCCGGTCGTCCAGCTCCGTCCCGTACCGCTTCTCCAGCAGCTGGCAGAACGAGGCGACCTTGCGCAGAGGCTCCTGGAGATCGTGCGATGCGACGTACGCGAACTGCTCCAGCTCGGAGTTGGAGCGGCGGAGTTCCTGCGTCTGGTCCGCGAGCAGGTCTTCACGCTTCTGCGTCGCGGCCAGCTCGTCGGAGAGCCGTTGGCGCATGTTCTCCACCGCCCCGGCCACGGCCTGAACGTCGGAAGGGCCCTCGATCTCGATCCGACGGTCGAAGGTGCCCGAGCGCACCGCTTCGGAGGCGGCGCGGAGCCGGTTCAGCGGCACGCCCACCACCCGGTGGAGCAGCACGCTCAGCGCCACGATGGTCAGCACGAGAACGCCGAGCAGGATGCCCACCACCCAGTCGCGGGTGGTGCGGGCGGCGTTCAGGTCGGCCCGCGCATGGTCCCGGGCCTCGGACAGATGCCCCTGCTGGGTGGTGTAAGCCCGCCGCAGGTTGTCGAACTCCGCCTTGCTGCTCTGGAGCTGCGCGGTGGTGCCGGAGCGGCTGGGACCGCTCTCCCGTACCGCCGCGATCAACGGCTCGGCCTTGTCCTGCCGCCACCGGCCGGCGGCGGCCTCGATGGCGTCGAGGTCATTCGCGAGCCGCTCGTCGTCGCCGACCAGCTCCCGGGCCTGAGCCAGCCGCTCCCGCTCGGCGCTCTTCCCGGCCTCGTACGGCTCCAGGAAGGAGCGGTCACCGGTCAGAGCGAACCCCCGGACCCCCGTCTCCTGGTCGAGCAGGGCGTTCTGCAGCTGGAAGGAGACCGATCGCGCCGGCTGGATCCGGTCCACCAGCTCGTCGGTGCGCTCCGACATCCGGGACAGCACCAGTCCGCCGACCACGAGGCAGCCGCAGACGACCACGACGAAACCGCCGAGTATCAGATGGACCCAGGACTGCACCGGCAGTCGAGCGGCGAGGCTCGTTGCCGGTATCGCCTTGGTGCTGTCAGTGCTCATCGTCTTCCGATCCCCAAGCCAGGTGCAGTACGGCCACGTCGTCCGCGAGCCCGCCGTACGGCGCGGCCCCCTCGGCGGCTCCGGCCACCAGGGCGTCGACGAACGCGGAGGCCGGCAGATGCCCGTTGGCCTCCGCCATCGCCAGCAGCCCTTCCTCGCCCAGGCGGCTTTCCGGTCCGTCGCGCCCCTCGAACAGGCCGTCGGTGAAGAGCACCAGGCCCGCCCCGGGTGACAGCGGAATGTCCACCGTCGGCCATCGGCCCGTTCCGGGCAGCAGCCCGAGCGCCATGCCGCCCTCGGGCTCGACCCACGTCACACCGGTGCCCTGGCGCAGCAGCAGGCCGGGGTGGCCGGCCCGCAGGATCTCGACGCTTCGCCGGTCCGGCGGGAACACCAGGGAGGTGACCGTGGCGAACACGTGCGCGTCCGAGCGCTCGGCGACCAGCATCTCCTCCAGCAGGGCGATCTGCTCGACGTGGGACGTGCCGCACAATACGGCGGTACGCCAGGCCACCCGCAGACACACGCCGAGAGCGGCCTCGGCCGCACCGTGCCCGGAGACATCGCCGATCACCGCGTGCACCGTGCCGTCCGCGGTCTGCACGACGTCGTAGAAGTCACCGCTCAGCAGCCCGTGGACACGCCCCGGCTCGTAACGTGCACGGGCCCGGAACAAGTCGTCCCGCAGCAGCGGTACGGGCAGCAGACCACGCTCCAGCCGGGCGTTCTCCTGGGCCATCAGCTGGTTGGCGCGCAGTGCCGCGGCGGCCCGCTCGACCTCCTTGCGCTGCAGGGCGTAGCGGATCGCGCGCGAGAGGATCTCGGGGCCCAGCCGGCCTTTCACCAGGTAGTCCTGGGCGCCTCCGGCGACCGCGCGGAGCCCGGTGCCCGAGTCCTCCAGGCCGGTCAGGACGACGATCGCGGCCTCGCCGTCGGTCTCCAGGATCTGGCGCACGGCGTCCAGCCCGTGGGCGTCGGGAAGATGAAGATCGAGCAGCACGCACACCGGCGCGGTCGAGGCGCGCAGGAACGTGCGGGCCTCACCCAGTGTCTTGCACCAGGTGAGGGCGGAGTCCAGCTCGCTGTCCGAGAGCATCTCCTCGACGAGCAGCGCATCGCCGGCATCGTCCTCCACCAGCAGGATCGTCGCGGTCCACAGCGGAGACTCGGGGCGGTGGGGGATGCCGACCTGCTGGGTGGGGATACCGGGCGCGCCCGCAGAGATCTGCGGTGCGCCCACGGGTGACTCGGTCAAGCCTTCACCCTCTCGTGCGACGGCACGGTGCGTCCGGCCTGATCATCGCAAAGCATATGCGAGGCATACGCCTCGTCTGCCCCCGCCCGGAAGAGCGGACGGCACGAAGCCGCCCGCCCGGAGGGGCGGACGGCTTCGGACTCGGGACGGGACCCGAACGGTGTGCGGGATCTCACGCCTCGACGCTCATACCCTTGCGCAACTGCTGGACGATCCGGCTGAGCAGCCGGGACACATGCATCTGGGAAACGCCCAGCTCAGCCCCGATCTGCGACTGCGTCATCTCCGCCCCGAACCGCATCTGCACGATCCGGCGCTCCCGGTCGTCGAGCTGCTCCAGCAGCGGGGCCAGGGTGTGCAGGTTCTCGACGGTCTCCATGCCCGGATCCGCCTCGCCGAGGACATCGGCGTACGCGCGCTGCTCCTGGCCGGAGTCACTGTCCGCGGACGGCGTGTCCAGAGAGCCGGCCGAGTAGCCGTTGGCGGCCACGAGCCCCTCGATGATCTCCTCCTCGGGGAGGTCGAGGTGGGCGGCCAGCTCCTTGACGGTGGGGTCGCGGTCGAGCTTGGCGGAGAGCAGTTCCTTCGCCTTGGCGAGGTCCACGCGCAGCTCCTGGAGTCGCCGCGGCACGTGCACCGACCAGGTGGTGTCGCGGAAGAACCGCTTGATCTCCCCGACGATGTAGGGCACGGCGAAGGTGGCGAACTCGACCTCGCGCGAGAGGTCGAACCGGTCGATCGCCTTGATCAGGCCGATCGTGCCGACCTGGATGATGTCCTCGGTGTCGTCGCCGCCGCGGTTGCGGAACCGGGACGCGGCGAAGCGCACCAGGGAGAGGTTCATCTCGATCAGGGTGTTGCGCGCGTACTGGTGCTCGTGCGTGCCCTCCTCCAGCGTCTGGAGGCGGTCGAAGAAGATCTTGGAGAGGGCGCGGGCGTCCTGCGGGGCCACCTTCCCGGCGTCCTCGATCCAGGGCAGCTCCCCCGTGACGTCCGTTGTCTGCGTGCCGATCCGGCCGTCGCTCAACGGCGTCGTGGTTCCGGTGGCTCGCGCCGACATCGTCGTCATGGTGACGCCCTCCCTGTTGACCAATGCATGTGTGTCGGATCAGCGCCTGCCCCGCCATCGCGAAGTCATGCGCATCTTTTTCGGATTTCTTCGATCGCCCTCCGGACGCCCCTCCTGCGGCACCCGTTCGCCCGAACGGAGCAGTGGCCCGCGCATGGCAAACTTGAGCGGGGTGTTTCGGCCTGCGGTGATCCACGACCCGCGGCGAGAAGATGACAGAGGAACGGCAATGACGGTGACAGAGGACAGCCCGGAGTTCGCTCCCGGGATCGAGGAGTTCGGTCCCGGAATCGACCCGGAGCGGCTGGCCGTCTGCCTGAGCGTGCTCGACGAGCTCGACAAGATCGAGGTGGACCACCCGGACGCCATCCTCGTCCGCCGCGCCACCGCAGGGATCTACCGCACCGTGAAGCAGCGCCGCCGCCAGGAGCGCCGCGCCGCGAAGACCGCCCACGACCGGGCCGTCACCGAGGCCACGGCGACCGGCTCGGCCGAGCGCATCGACGACGAGACGCAGGGCGTGCTGCCCTCCTCCTCCGCCCAGGCCGAGATCGCGGGCATCCTCCAGCGGCCCAGGTCCTGCTACATCTGCAAGACGCGGTACGTCGAGGTGGACGCGTTCTACCACCAGCTCTGCCAGCCCTGCGCCCAGGAGAACCGCGCCCGCCGCGACGCCCGTACGGACCTGACCGGACGCCGGGCGCTGCTCACCGGCGGCCGGGCGAAGATCGGCATGTACATCGCGCTGCGGCTGCTGCGCGACGGCGCGCACACCACCATCACCACCCGCTTCCCCAACGACGCGATCCGCCGCTTCAAGGCGATGGAGGACAGCGGCGAGTGGATCCACCGGCTGAAGATCGTCGGCATCGACCTCCGTGACCCGGCCCAGGTCGTCGCGCTGGCCGACTCCGTCGCCGCCGAGGGTCCGCTGGACATCCTGATCAACAACGCCGCCCAGACCGTGCGCCGCTCCCCGGGGGCCTACAGCGAGCTGGTGAGCGCGGAGTCGGCGCCGCTGCCCGCGGGCGAGCTGCCCGCCGCCGAGGTCATCGGCACGTTCAACAGCGGTTCGGTCGACCGGGTCGCCGCCCTGCCCAGCGCCCGCAAGGAGGGCCTGAGCGCTCAGGAGGTCACCGACCTCGCCCTGGTCACCGGCTCCGCATCACCGGCCCGGATCGCCGCGGGCACCGCGATCGACGCGGGCGGCCTCGTCCCCGACCTGCACGACACCAACAGCTGGATCCAGACGGTCGACGAGGTCGAGCCGATCGAGCTCCTCGAAGTCCAGCTCTGCAACTCCACCGCACCGTTCATCCTGATCAGCCGGCTGCGCCCGGCGATGGCGGCGACCGCCGCGAAGCATGCGTACGTCGTCAACGTCTCGGCGATGGAGGGCGTCTTCAGCCGTGGCTACAAGGGTGCGGGCCACCCGCACACCAACATGGCCAAGGCCGCGCTCAACATGCTGACGCGCACCAGCGCCCAGGAGATGTTCGAGAAGGACGGCATCCTGATGACGGCCGTGGACACCGGCTGGATCACCGACGAGCGCCCGCACCCGGACAAGATGCGCCTGGCCGAGGAGGGCTTCCACGCCCCGCTCGACCTGGTCGACGGCGCGGCCCGGGTCTACGACCCGATCGTGCGCGGTGAGGGCGGCGAGGCCCTCTACGGCTGCTTCCTCAAGGACTACGCCCCGGCGAACTGGTAATCCCGACGGCCCAACCGGCCCGACGGTCTCCGCGCGGCGGCAGGGAACCCGGCCCAGGATGATTCCTGGGCCGGGTTTTCGCTTACCCGGTGGCCGAAAGTGACCTACCGCACACGGTCTATCGAGCGTGGAGGCGCTCATTTGGTTACGCTGATGCGAACGGACGTCATCGAGGGGCCCACGAAGGTTCCTCGACCGTCCTGGGACACGGTCGGTAACCCGGCCGCTGTTCCGCCCCGAACCGGCGCCACCGCGACCGACATATCACCATCCCTGCCACGCTCGGGGCGGTCGTGCTCCGGCATCGGTGCCGGAGCGTCGGCGACGCCCTGGGTGACGCGACACAGAGGAGTGCGCGGTGACGACACCGGAACTGACCGAACGCGAAATGCGCCCCGCCGAACGGACCTCGGGGCGCCCCGGCCGCCCCGAGAAGCTGCGGAACATCGAGGTCTGGGCCAGGTCCGCCCCGATCCGGCTCGCCGGATACGAGGACGATCTCGCCGAGCCGCACATCCTGCCCGGCATCGACTGACCCCCGAGGCTCTCCAGCGCGTCCCGCGGCCCGTCCCTCCGCTCTACCGCTCCGGCGGCAGCGGCCGGGAGACGGGCCGCAGGAATTCCCGGACGTAGGTGCGGTGCCACCAGCATCCGCCGGCCCGCAGCTCCCGGAGCCCGGTGAACCGGTAGTGGAACACCCGGGCGCGCACCTGGCGGGGCGGTCCGTCCGGGAACGGGTTGTGGCCGAGCAGGCGGAGCGTGTCCCGGTCACCCTCCAGCAGCCGGTCGACGAAGGGCCCGAACCAGGAGCGCGCGTACGCGGGGGAGAGCGCCGCGAACCACATCATCCAGTCGAGCCGCAGGTGGTACGGGGCGAACAGGCGCGGCAGCCTGCGCGGGTCGCCCGGCTTGCCGCGAAAACCGTACTCCCGCCACTCGGTGCCCTCGTGCACCACCGGATCGGCGCTGCCCTCCACCACGACCTCCAGCCGCATCCGGCTGATCGAACCGAACGCGCCATAGGTGTTGACCAGGTGCAGGGGATCGTAGGACCGGTTCATCGCCTGCCGCCGCGAGACCAGATTGCGCGCCGGGCGGTAGCTGAGCACCAGCACCAGGGCGGTCACGGCGATGACGACCACCTCGTACCAGAGGGGCGGGGCGGCCTGGGCGGGCGGCGGCCCGGCCAGGGGAGTCCAGTCGATCACGGAGAGCGCCAGCGCGATCGTGAGCCAGTTCAGCCAGGCGAAGTTCCCCGAGAGGACCAGCCAGAGCTGGGTGAGGACCATCAGCCCGGCCGCCGCGCTCGCCACCGGCTGCGGGGTGAACAGCAGGAAGGGCACCAGCAGCTGGGTGACATGGTTGGCCGCCACCTCCACCCGGTGCACGGGCCGGGGCAGATGGTGGAAGAACCAGCTCAGCGGCCCCGGCATCGGCTGGGTCTCGTGATGGAAGTCCAGGCAGGTCAGCTCCCGCCAGCACGCGTCGCCCCGCATCTTGATCAGCCCCGCGCCGAACTCCACCCGGAACAGCAGCCACCGCAGCAGCCACAGCACCAGGACCGGCGCGGCGGTGTCCCCGGTGCCGAGGAAGACCGCCAGGAACCCCGTCTCCAGCAGCAGCGACTCCCAGCCGAACCCGTACCAGACCTGCCCCACCTGGACGATCGACAGATACAGCACCCACGGCAACGCCCAGAGCAGCATCCCGCCCCACAACGGCAGCAGACCGTCGAGACCGGCGATCAGCGCCACCGAGACGGCGCAGCCGCTCCAGGCGACGGCGGCAAAGAGGCGGTCCGAGTAGTGCAGCCGGAAGAGCCCCGGAGCGGCTCGCCACGGGGTGCGCCGCAGCAGGTCGGGGACGGGCAGCATGCCGCGCTCGCCGATCAGCGCCCGGAACTGGAGCGCGGCGGAGAGGAAGGCGACCAGATAGACCACGGCCAGGGCCCGCTGGAAGATCAGCCGGCTCAGCCAGTAGCCGTCGGCGGTGAACCATTCCATCCCTGCCAGTATCGGCCCGGGGGCGGCCTGGGGCTCCCCGCCGGTGCGGAGCGGGCGGTCCCGGGCCCTCGGTCTCCGGCTCGGGCGGCTCACCCCGCGGCGACGATCCGGCGGAGC
Organism: Streptomyces globisporus C-1027; assembly: GCF_000261345.2. Taxonomy (NCBI): domain Bacteria; kingdom Bacillati; phylum Actinomycetota; class Actinomycetes; order Kitasatosporales; family Streptomycetaceae; genus Streptomyces; species Streptomyces globisporus. The sequence goes on from NZ_CP013738.1 coordinate 7,137,035, forward strand.
GTACGGCCGAGCCTGCGCGCGTACCAGTGCTGCACGACCGGCACCAGCGGCCCGCCGAGCCGGGCGTACCAGGAGGCGGGGCGCGAGAATGCCAGGACGGTGAACCACACCGTGCCGTCGTCCGCGAGGTCCACCACGAAGCACTCCTCGCCGTGCTCCGGATGCCCGGCCAGGGTGCCGTAGCCGAAGCCCGTGCGGCCGTCCTCCCCGTACGCCGTCCAGATCACCTCGCACGGGGCGGTGAGGCGCAGCGGGCCCAGGCCCAGGGAGACCCGGACGCTTCCGCCGGGCTCCGCGCGCCGGGCCGAAGCCTCCACCCGGGCGCCCGACGCACGGTGCATCCGCCACTCGGTGATCGCCGCGCCGGCGGCCGCGAAGTCGGCCGGTCCCCGGCCGACCGCGCTGCGGTGGTGGAGGTGGTGGTAGCCCCGGGGAAGCGGGCCGAGCCGGGTCGCGCCGACCTCCGGGTAGGTGAGGGTGCTCATGCGGTCCTGCCTTCGGTGTGGGTGCGGACGACGGTGCGGGAGGCGTCGTGGGTGTGGATGCGCCGCCAGGCCAGCAGCGAGCCGAGCGCGAAGCCGAGCGCGTTGCCGAGACCGTGGGTGGCGGCCATCCAGGTCAGGGTGGGGTGGGGGAGCCCGGTGGCCTCACCGAGCGCCCAGCTCAGCGCGAGCAGCATCGTCGCCACCAGGACGGCGGCGGTGGAGAGCAGCAGGAGCCGCGTCGTCCGGTCCCGTCCCTCCTCGTGCCCCATGCGCCAGGTCAGCAGGCCCACCGTCCACATCCCGGCCGTCAGGACGACGGCCCCGGCGAGTTCGGCCCAGTCGCCGATGAAGTACCCGACGAGGACGAGGAGGGTGCCCAGCGGCACGCTCAGCGCGGCGAAGCCGCCCGCGGGACCGTGGGAGACCCGGCATACCAGCCCGGTGATCAGGGCGGCGGCGAATCCGGCGAAGTGGAAGTGCGGCACGGTCAGCGCCAGGATGCCGAGATCGAATCCGAACAGCTCGTGCCCCGAACGCTCGGCGACCAGGGCGGTCGCGGCGACGGCCGGGGTGACCAGCGCGGTGAGCAGGGCGATCCCGGCCGGGTCGAGGCTCCGGCCCCGGGCCGCCCGGCGTGGGGCGTGCAGGGCGAGCAGCGCGGTCCCTACGGCGTAGACGCAGGCGAGCGCCGTGGCCGTGGCGCCGCGCGGCAGCCAGAGGGCGAGCGCGCCCGGCGCGGCGAAGAGTGGCCAGAGCCGGCGGATCCGCTCCAGCTCCCGTTGCTCGGTCAGCCGCAGACCCGCCGGCACGACGACGAGCATGCCCAGCATGACGATGGTGTTGACCAGTGCGGACATGACTTCCCCCCCTCATTTGAACGTGTTCAACTCACTGGTGTGAGCGTAGAGGAACAATTGAACGCGTTCAAGACGGGGGGTGGCGGCCGCCTGTCCGCTTGCGGGTCCGTGCCCGGTGCGGCACAGATGGTGACACCGAACCGTTCCCCGGGACAGGCAGGAGAGCTCTGTGCGCTCACAACGACGTTTCCGGCGTACCGCGCTCGCCGCGCTGTCCGCCGGGGTGCTGCTCGCCGTCGCCGGCTGCGGCGAGGGCGGCGACCGCACGGCGAAGGGCACCACGGGCACCGCGGAGGCCACGGACGTCCTCCTCCAGCCGATCGCTTCCCCCGGCCCCGGACCGTTCACCGCGTCCACGGCGCGGGCGGCGGACTCCCCGTCCGCCACCGGCGCACCGGACGGCGAACCGGACTCCGGCACCCGTACGGTCCATCCGGTCTCCGGCGCTGTCCCCGGGCTCTACGGCGGCACCCGATCGGTCGCCGCCTGCGATGTCGAGAAGCAGACCACCCTCCTGACGGACGACAAGAAGAAGGCGAGCGCCTTCGCCGAGGCGGCCGGCATCGAGGCCGTACAGATCCCGGGCTATCTGAAGTCCCTCACCCCGGTCGTCCTGCGCGCCGACGCCCAGGTCACGAACCACGGCTACAGCGCCGGATCGGCCACCGCCTTCCAGGCCGTCCTCCAGGCGGGCACCGCCGTCCTCGTCGACAGCCGCGGAATGCCCCGGGTCCGCTGCGCCTGCGGCAACCCGCTGGGCCCGCCCGTGGTCGCCGACGGGAAGGTCGCCCACCGGGGCGAGCGCTGGCCCGGCTACGACCCCGCGCGCATCGTGGCCGTCGAACCGGGCGTCAAGGCGGCCACGAGCCTGATCATCGTGAACACCGACGACAACAGCTGGATCGAGCGGGCCATGGGCGACAGCGGCGGCCGTGACCGGGACCCGGACGACCCGCCGCCCTTCGAGCCCGACGCCGACCTGCTCTTCCCGTCCCCGGGCCGCCCCTCCGAGCCTCCGTCCCCGGACTCCACCCCGTCCGACCCGGCCCCCACCGAACCGGAAGCGCCGACAGACCCCGGACCCGACGAGTCGTCCGACGACTTCGGCGACACGCCGCCCGAGGAGCCGTGGGAGTACGAGGAGGGCGTCCCCGAGGAGGTGGCGCCGGAGCCGACCCAGGTCTTCCCCGCCGAGCCGGAGGAGCCGGACGGGCCGGACGCGCCCGCGGAGCCGGACGTGCCCATGGAAGCGGATCTCGGCGACGTGTTCGCGGGCTGACGGTCGCGGTCCGAGCGGCGGAATCGGACAAGAGGAATAGGAAAAATGGTGGCAGAGTGGCCCACATGGATGATCGGGTAGCGGGTGCCCTGTCGCTCCCCGAAGACTGGCCCGCCCACCCGGACCTCAGCCTCGCCCTGAACCGTATGGGCAGCTTCGACTGGGATCTCGACACCGGCCTCATGCACATGGACCGGACCGCTCTGGACGTGTTCGACCTGACCCCGGACGAATACGACGACCGGCCGGCCTCGCTGTCACCGCGCGTACCGACGGACGAGGCCCAGCGTCTGGACGGGCTGGTCTCGCACGCCCTGAAGAGCGGGCGCACCAACTACGGCGCGTACTTCCGCATCCAGCGGCGCGACGGCACCCTGCGCTGGACCCACACCCAGGGCTTCGTCCGCCGGGACGGGACCGGACGCCCCCGCCGCATCATCGGGATCGTCCGCGACGCCACCCAGGAACTGGCCGACTCCACCGCCCGCCGCGAACTGGACGAGGAGCGCCGCCAGCGCACGAGTCTGGTCGAGGGAACCACCGCCGCCCTGGCCCACGCCCGTACGGTCAAGGACGTCATCGCCGTCCTCAAGAACTCCCAGGGCCTCGCCCACCTCGGAGCCACCAGCCTCGTCATGGGCCTGCTGGAATCCGGCCGCATCCACCTGGTGGCCGACGGCCCCGAGGGCGCGTACGTCCCCGGCACCCGGTACACCCGGGTGGACGAGCAGTACCCGATGAGCGAAGTGGTCCGCACGCTGTCGCCGCGCTTCATCGAGTCCGCCGAGGACTTCGCCGCCTCCTATCCGATCCTGTGGCCCGACATCAGCCACCTCGGGATCACCTCCGCCGCCTACATGCCGCTGATCGCCCAGGCCCGCCCGATCGGCGCGCTCGGCCTGCTCTACCGGGACAAGGGCGGCTTCACCGCCGACGAACGCAACCTGCTGATGGCGCTCGGCACCTCGATCGCCCAGAGCCTCCAGCGCGCGATGCTCTACGAACAGGAGCACGACCTCGCCGAGGGCCTCCAGCAGGCCATGCTGCCCCGCCGGATCCCGTCCGTGCCCGGGGCGCAGGTCGCCGTCCGCTACCGCTCGGCCCGCCTCGGCCGGGACATCGGCGGCGACTGGTACGACCTCATCCCGCTGCCCGGCGGCCGGGTCGGCGCCGTCATCGGGGACGTCCAGGGGCACGACACCCACGCCGCCGCCGTCATGGGACAGCTCAGGATCGTGCTGCGTGCGTACGCCGCCGAGGGGCACAGCCCCGCCACGGTCGTGGCGCGCGCCTCCGTCTTCCTGCATGAACTGGACACCGACCGCTTCGCCACCTGCACCTACGCCGAGGTCGACCTCACCACGGGGGTCGTGCAGGTGGTCCGGGCCGGGCATGTGGACCCGGTGGTGCGGGACGTCGACGGGAGCTGCCGCCGCGTGGTCTCCGAGGGCGGTCTGCCGCTCGGCCTCTCGGCGGAGTTCGGCCGGCTGGAGTATCCGGTCTCCACGGTCGAACTGGACCCCGGCCAGACGATGATCCTGTTCACCGACGGTCTCGTCGAACTGCCGGGCTCCGACCTCGACGAAGGCATGCAGCGGCTCACCTCCCTCGTCGCCAACGGCCCCCAGGACCTGCAGAAACTGGCCGACCAGCTCTGCGACGCGGTCGACGGGCGCGGCGGCCAGGACGATGTCGCGGTCCTGCTGCTGCGCCGCCGGGCCGCGCACGCCCCGCAGCCGGGCGGCCGGCTCCAGCAGCACGTCGCCCAGAACGACCCCGAGGCGCTGAGCTCGTCCCGGCACATGATCCGGGCCGCGGTCCGGGCCTGGGGCGCGAAGGACCGGGCCGACGAGATCGAGCTCGCGGCCGACGAGCTGATCACCAACGCGCTCATGCACACCGACGGTGGGGCCGTCGTGACGATCCGGGTGCTCGCCGGAACCGAGCGACGGCTGCGCGTCGACGTCGAGGACCGCTCCAGCGCTCTTCCCCGGCGCCGCGACGCGGGGGAGGACGGGGTGTCGGGGCGCGGCCTGATGCTGGTCGACCGGCTGGCCGACGTCTGGGGCGTGGATTCGCGGGGCAGCGGCAAATGCGTGTGGTGCGAGTTCCTCATCCCGACCCGCTGAAGGCCGCCCCCCGGGCATTCGGTACGCGCGTGACCGACGCGCCGATGTAACAGTGCGTAATATGTCTGTGCTTGACCGTGACCGATCGCGAACGATTGACTGCGAGGGGCCCGCCCACCCGGCCCCGCCGCTTCGACGACATGAGGCCCCCGTTGAGTACCGAGCTTCTCGCCCCGCTCGACCTTGCTTTCTGGCACCTCGAATCAAACGCCCATCCGATGCACCTGGGCGCGCTCGCCGTCTTCGCCCCGGCCCCCGGCGTCGGCCCGGAGCTGATCCTCGACCTGCTCGGGACCCGCGCCGCCGCGATCCCCCGGCTGCGCATGGGCGTGCGGGACGTCCTGCTGCCGGTCGGCGGCAAGGCCTGGACGGTGGACAAGGACTTCGACGTGCACCGGCACGTCGAGCGGGTCGTCGTGGTCGACGGCGACTTCATGGCGGGGGCCACCCGGCTGGCCGGCGAACTGATGGAGCGGCCGCTCGGGCGCGGTCTGCCGCCCTGGCGGATGTACCTCATCTGCGGGGCGGAGGGCGGGCCCTTCGCCGTCCTGGTCAAGCTGCACCACGCCCTGGCCGACGGGATGCGGGCGGTCGCCATCGGGGCCGGGATCTTCGACGAGATCGCTGCCGCCACCAGCGCCCGCACGACCGCCCGGGGCCGCACCGCCGTTCCTCCCCGCTCCTGGCTGCCCGACCCCCGCGAGATGGCGGGCATGGCGCTCGGGCGGATCGGCGAGGTCGGCCGGGCGCTCGGCGTGGGGGCCTCCGTCGTCCGCGCCGGCCGCCTCGACCTGTGGGGTCCCTCCGCCCTCACCGCACCCTCCAGCGGCACCCGGCGCCTGGCCACCGCCGACCTCGACGCCGGGGACCTCCAGCGGATCCGGCGCGCCGAGGGCGGCACGGCCAACGACATCCTCCTGGCCGTCGTCGCCGGGGCCCTGCGCCGCTGGATGGCCGAGCGCGGCGAGTCCCTGCCCGCCGCCGACCCACGCGCCCTGGTGCCCGTCTCCCGGCGCCGGCCCGGCGGACCCACTGCCTCCGGTAACCGGCTCTCCGCCTATCTGCTGGGCCTGCCGGTCACCGCCGCCGACCCGCGCGAGCGGCTCCGGGCGGTCCGGACCGCGATGGACCGCAACAAGGCGGCGGGCCCCCTGAAGGGCGCCGGAGCCGTCGCCGTACTCGCCGACCAACTGCCGCCGCTGGCACACCGGTTCGGCGCACCGCTGGCGGCCAACGCCGCCCGCATGCTGTTCGACGTGCTGGTCACCAGCGTGCCGCTGCCCCGCTCCGCGCTCTCGCTGGGCGGCTGCCCGCTGACCGCCCTCTACCCCATGGCGCCGCTGGCCCGGGGCCAGTCCCTGGCGGTCGCCCTGTCCACCTACGGCGGGCGGGTGCACGTGGGCCTGGTGGCCGACGGCAAGGCCCTGCCCGACCTGGACCGGCTCGCCGCGGCGGTCGAGGACGAGTTCACGGAGCTGTACGCCCTCGTCGCTGGACCGGACCGCACACCGGTGTCCTGACAGGCAGCGGCGCACCGGCTGCGGCAGGCTTGAGCCATGCCCGAACTGCCCGAAGTCGAAGCCCTGCGGGTCTTCCTCGACGACCACCTGGCCGGCAAGGAGATCGCCCGTGTGCTCCCCCTGGCGATCAGCGTCCTGAAGACGTACGACCCGCCGCTGACCGCCCTGGAGGGCACGAGGGTCACCTCGGTCGCCCGGCACGGCAAGTTCCTCGACATCGAGGCGGGCGGACTCCACCTGTGCACCCACCTCGCCCGGGCCGGCTGGCTCCGCTGGAAGGACTCCTTCCCCGCCGCCCCGCCCCGGCCCGGCAAGGGCCCGCTCGCCCTGCGCCTGGTGACCACGGAAGGCGACGGCTTCGACCTGACCGAGATGGGCACCAAGAAGAGCCTCTCGGTCCACCTCGTCCACGACCCCATGGACGTCCCCCGTATCGCGACTCTCGGCCCCGACCCCCTCGCCGACGCCTTCGACCGCGACACGTTCGCCGCGCTGCTCGCCGGGGAACGCCGCCAGATCAAGGGCGCGCTGCGCGACCAGTCGCTGATCGCGGGCATCGGCAACGCCTACAGCGACGAGATCCTGCACGTCGCGAAGATGTCCCCGTTCAAGCGGACCGCCGACCTGACCGAGGACGACGTCACCCGGCTGTACACGGCGCTGCGCACCACCCTGCGGGACGCCGTGGACCGCTCCAGCGGGGTGGAGGCGGGAAAGCTCAAGGCGGAGAAGAAGACCGGGATGCGGGTCCACGGCAGGACCGGCGAGGCCTGCCCGGTCTGCGGGGACACGATCCTGGAGGTCTCCTTCAGCGACTCATCGCTCCAGTACTGCCCCACCTGCCAGACGGGCGGGAAGCCGCTGGCCGACCGCAGGCTCTCCAAGTTCCTCAAGTGACCCGGGGGCTCACCGCGTCACCGTCACCAGCCGCCGCCCGTCCGCCGTGCGCACCTCGAAGTGGTCGATGCCCTCCGGCCGCAGCGCCGCCCCGCCCGACATCTCCACCGGACCGTCCTCCGTGCCCCCGGCCGACCAGCTGCCCACCGTCTCCTCGCTGCCGTCCCGGCCCACCGCGACCAGCGCGCACACGCCCACCACCGGAACCCGCGCCACCTCCAGCGCGACCGCCGTCCCCCACTCCCGCCCCGCCGCGGTCACCACCGCGGCCACCCCCGACGCCCCGTCCGTCCCGGACCACCGCTGCGTGCCCGCCCCCTCCGCCGGACCTCCCGACAGCCCGGCCACCGCCGCCGGGCCGGACACCGCCAGCACCACCGCGGCCGCCACCAGGGCGAGCCGCCGCCGGCCCGCCCTGCGTCGCCCCGCCGCCACCGCGGCCGTCAGACGCTCCGCGAGCCCGGGCCCCGGGGCCACCGGCGGCCCCACCACCGCCAGACCGTCCCGCACCCCGGCGAACTCGCCGGCCCGCACCCGGCACCCGGGGCAGTCCGCCAGATGCTCCTCGAAGCGGAAGGTGTCGGCGCTCCCGAGCACACCCAGCGCATAGGCCCCCACCCGGACGTGGGGTTCGGTCGTCTGCATGTACTGCGGTACGGGAACAAGCCGCGCATCACTCACGCCATCGGCCGCCACAGGTCCTAAACTCCGGCCCATGCTGCGCGTACTCGCCGTCGACGACGAACAACCCGCCCTGGAGGAGCTCCTCTACCTCCTGCGCGCCGACCCCCGTGTCCGCAGCGCCGAGGGCGCCACCGGTGCGACCGAGGCACTGCGCCGCATCGGCAGCGCGGTGGACGCGGGCCCCGACGACCCGTCCGCGATCGACGTGGTCTTCCTCGACATCCACATGGCCGGTCTCACCGGGCTCGACGTCGCCCAGCTCCTCGCCGGATTCGCCGCGCCCCCGCTCATCGTCTTCGTCACCGCGCACGAGGGCTTCGCCGTCCACGCCTTCGACCTCAAGGCCGTCGACTACGTCCTCAAACCGGTCCGCCGCGAACGCCTGGCCGAAGCCGTCCGCCGGGTCGCCGAACAGGTGGGGGACCGGTCCGCACCCGTCCACGACACCGCGGGCGACCAGATCCCGGTCGAGCTCGGCGGCGTCATACGCTTCATCCCCATCGACGAGATCGCCTACGCCGAGGCCCAGGGCGACTACGCCCGCCTGCACACCGCCGGCGGCAGCCATCTCGTCCGCATCCCGCTGACCACCCTGGAGGAGCGCTGGCGCTCCCGCGGCTTCGTGCGGATCCACCGCCGCCACCTCGTGGCGCTGGGCCGGATCGACGAGCTGCGCCTGGACGCGGGCAGCATGAGTGTGCGCATCGGGGAGGCCGAACTCGCCGTCAGCCGCCGCCACACCCGCGCCCTGCGCGACCTCCTGATGCGCCAGGGCGGCCGCTGACCTGGGGAGACCTTCCGACAGCCCTTCCCAGCACCACCCGGCGACGCCTACACTCCGAGCCCATGTCCGCAGAGCCAACCCCCCGGCGCGAAGTGGTCACGGGAGAGCCGCGGCGGGTGCGCCCGCTGCCCCGCTACCGCACCCAGTCGGAGATCGACGAGCAGACCGCCCTCGGCGGTGCCTACGTACGCTCGCTGATGCGCGGCCAACTGCGTGCCGGGCTCACCGTCTTCGGAGTCCTCGCCCTCGTCGCGGGCACCCTGCCGCTCCTGTTCGCCGCGCTGAACAGCTCCACCCTGGTCTGGGCGGTCCTCGGCTTCGCCACCTACCCGCCGCTCACCCTCGCCGCCTGGTGGTACGTCCGCCGGGCCGAGCGCAACGAACGCGACTTCGCCCGGCTGGTGGAGGGCCGCCCCGCCCCGTGAGCGCCCCCGACCACATGGCGTCCTGGGTGGCGGTCGCCCTCGTCGTCCTCGCCACCGTCCTCGTCGGCGGCTTCGGCCTGCGCATCTCCCGTACGACCTCCGACTTCTACGTCGCCTCCCGCACCGTGCGGCCCCGCCTCAACGCCGCCGCGATCAGCGGCGAATACCTCTCGGCCGCCTCCTTCCTCGGCGTCGCCGGGCTCGTCCTCGTCCACGGCCCCGACATGCTCTGGTACCCGGTCGGCTACACCGCCGGATATCTGGTGCTCCTGGTCTTCGTCGCCGCACCGCTGCGCCGCTCCGGGGCGTACACGCTGCCGGACTTCGCCGAGGGCCGGCTCGAATCACGGCAGGTCCGCCGCCTCGTCAGCGCCCTGGTCGTCGGCGCGGGCTGGCTCTACCTCGTACCGCAGCTCCAGGGCGCCGGGCTGACGCTGAAGATCCTCACCGGTGCTCCGGGCTGGCTCGGCGACGTCCTCGTCGCCACCGTCGTGGCGGCCGCCGTCGCCGCCGGCGGCATGCGCTCCATCACCTTCGTCCAGGTCTTCCAGTACTGGCTGAAGCTCACCGCCCTCCTCGTCCCCGCCCTCTTCCTGGTCCTCGCCTGGCAGGGCGACGGCCGGCCCCGGGTCAGCTTCGACGACCAGCTCGCCGTCTTCCGCGCCGACCACCCGCTGTACGCGACGTACGGGCTGATCGTGGCGACCTTCCTCGGCACGATGGGCCTGCCGCACGTCGTCGTCCGCTTCTACACCAGCCCCAACGGCCGCGACGCCCGCCGCACCACCGTCGCCGTCCTCGCCCTGGTCGGCCTCTTCTACCTGCTGCCGCCGATCTACGGGGCGCTCGGCCGGCTCTACACCCCCGAACTGCGGTACGGGGGAGACGCGGACGCCGCCGTCCTGCTGCTGCCCGCCCGGGTCATCGGCGGTATCGGCGGCGACTTCCTCGGGGCGCTGATCGCGGGCGGGGCGTTCGCCGCCTTCCTGTCCACCGCCTCCGGGCTCACCATGGCCGTCGCCGGGGTCATCACCCAGGACGTCCTGCCCTCGCGCGGGGTACGCCACTTCCGGCTCGCCACCGTCCTCGCCATCGCCGTGCCGCTCGTCGGCTCCCTGCTGGTGAGCCGGGTGCCGGTGGCCGACGCGGTGGGCATGGCCTTCGCGGTCTCCGCCTCCTCTTTCTGCCCGCTGCTCGTCCTCGGCATCTGGTGGCGGCGGCTCACCCCGCCCGGGGCCGTCGCGGGGCTCCTGCTCGGCGGCGGGTCCGCGCTCCTCGCCGTGGCCATCACCGTCAGCGGCGCCGTACGTCCACCGGGCTGGCCGCACGCCCTGCTCGCCTGGCCCGCCGTCTGGTCCGTCCCCGTGGGCTTCCTCGCGATGATCCTCGTCTCGCTCGCCACCCCGGGGCGCATCCCCCCGGGCACCAACGCCGCCATGACCCGCTTCCACCTCCCCGAAGCCCTCTCCTCGGCGCGGGCCGCCGCGGGGAGGGAGCGATGACCGGGGCAGCCGTCGCCGTCGTGGTCGTCCTCGCCGCACTGCTGGTCGGCGCCGGCTATCTGCTGGGGCGCCGCACCGCCCGCCCGGTGCGCCCCAGCGATGTCGGCACGCCCGTCGAGCACGCCACCTTCGAGACCCTGCACACCGCGTCGCTGGCCGCCCCGCCGCTGCGGGCCGGGCTCACCGAGGAGAGCGCCCGGCGGGCCGCCCGCAGACTGCGCTCCCTCCTCGGCACCGACGCCCTCTGCCTCACCGACCGGGAGCGGGTGCTGGTCTGGGACGGGGCCGGGCACCACCACGGCAAGGACGTGATGGAGCATCTGAAGGTGCTCCTCGACAACGGCCGCGACACCGCCTTCGACAGCGGCTGCGGCGATCTCGACTGCCCGTTGCGCTGGGCCGTCGCCGTCCCGCTCACCGTGGAGAACCGGGTCCTGGGCGCGCTCGTCGCCTACGCCCCGCGCGAGTCGGCGGTACTGGCCCGGGCGGCGGGGGAGGTGGCGCGCTGGGTCTGCGTCCAGCTGGAACTGGCCGAGCTGGACCGCTCCCGTACGCAGCTGATCGAGGCCGAGATCAAGGCCCTGCGGGCGCAGATCTCCCCGCACTTCATCTTCAACTCGCTCGCCGCCATCGCCTCGTTCGTCCGCACCGACCCCGAGCAGGCCCGCGAACTGCTCCTGGAGTTCGCCGACTTCACCCGCTACTCGTTCCGCCGGCACGGGGAGTTCACCACCCTGGCGGACGAACTGCACTCCATCGACCAGTACTTGGCCCTCGTTCGCGCCCGTTTCGGCGAACGCCTCTCCGTGACCCTCCAGGTCGCCCCCGAGGTGCTGCCGGTCGCGCTGCCGTTCCTGTGTCTCCAGCCGCTCGTGGAGAACGCCGTCAAGCACGGACTCGAAGGGGCGATCACCCGCAGCCGGATCACCATCAGCGCCCTGGACGCCGGCTCGGAGGCCGAGGTGGTCATCGAGGACGACGGGACCGGCATGGACCCCGAGCGGCTGCGGCAGATCCTGCGCGGCGAGGGCGGCACGTCCACCGGCATCGGCCTGCTCAATGTGGACGAGCGGCTGCGCCAGGTCTACGGGGACGACTACGGGCTCGTCATCGAGACCGGGGTCGGGGCGGGCATGAAGATCACGCTGCGGCTGCCCAAGTACCGTGCGGGCGTGCACGGTTCCTGAAGAAGCCCGTCAGCACAGATGGACGGCCAGATGCCCCAGCGGCAGCCCCAGCTGCCAGGCGGGCGTCCAGATCCGGACCTCCTGGTCGTCGTCCGCCGGGTCGGCCGGGGCCTCCCAGGGGGCGGGGCCGATCGCGTCGAGGTCCGCCGCGAGCAGTTCGGTCTCCTCCAGCCAGCGCCAGGCGGCCCGGGCCAGCGCCAGATCGGGGTCGCCGGGCTCGGCACACCGCTCCGACTCCGCAAGACGCTCGCAGATCCAGCTGCGCCAGGTGCCCTCGTACGCCGTGAGCACGCGCAGTTCGTCGACCCGCGGCTCGGGCAGGGCCCGCGGGGCGGGCGCGTCCCGGGGGAACTCGCACAGGAACATCGTCAGGGCCAGGGCGTCACGCCCCGCCCGGAACTCCAGCGTCGTCGGCTCCATCAGATCGCCGGTGCGTAACAGCTCGTCGGCCAGATACTCGGTGGTCAGCCAGGTCATCGGCACCCGGAGCCCGTTCCCACCGGCCTCATCCGTATCCTCGGGACGCATCCCGTCTCGCCTCTTTCCTTGCTCGGTACCGGGCTTCACGCAGCATTGAACCGGGGGCGGGCGCCCCGCGTGGGCAGAAGGGGAGGATCGCCCAGGAGATGCGAGGCTGCGAATGAGTGCCGACCCCGGCGACGACCCGCATGTGCGCCTGCTGCTGGGGGCGTACGTCCTGGACGCCCTGGACGCCGAGGAGACCTGCCGGGTCGCCCGTCACCTCCAGGGCTGCGACGGCTGCGCCCGGGTCTATGTGGAGGTGGCCGAGGCCTCCGCCCTGCTGGCGCTGCTCCGGGCGGAGGACCTGCGGGAGTAGCCGGGCAGGGTGCGCGCGAGAACCCGCAGGGCGTAGTACGAACGGGACTTGACGGTCCCCGCCGGGATCCCGAGCACCTGGGCCGTCTCGCCGACGCTCAGCCCGCGGAAGTAGATGTGCACCAGCACCGCGCGGTGCTCGGGGCTCAGCGTGCGGACCGCCTCCCGTACGTCCAGGGTGCGCACCGCGCGGTCCGCGGTGTCCAGGGCGTCCGGGGTGGTCTCCAGCACCGTGTCGCTCACCTCGACGGGGCGGGCCCGGCGGGAGCGCCGTGCGTCGATGGCGAGGCGGCGGCCGACGGTGAACAGCCACGGCCGCATCGAGTCGTAGGGCGCGTCGAACGCCTCGGGGTGCTGCCAGGCGCGTACGAGGGTCTCCTGCACCAGGTCCTCGGCCCGCTGCCGGTCCCCGAAGGTGAGGCCGAGGAGGAAGTGGAACAGGGCGGGGCCGTGTTCCCGCTGCAACTCCGCCAGGGTCCGTTCGTCGGTCGTCGTGGTGGTCTTCATGAACGTCCTCTCCCGCCGAGGCCCCTGACGGCCGCGTTGCCGACTGGCGTATACGAACGCATTCGACGGCGCGGGAACAGGCGGTGCACCGAGGCGTGCGACGAGCGGTCGCTCAGTGCGGCGAATGGTGCGGTGAACGGTCGAGGGGCCGTCAGGGTCGGCCGGTACGACCAGTTCAGCTAGGTATGCGGCAATGCTCCTTGCTTATCCGGTATGAAAATCTGTGTAGTCGGATGGTCGTAATCATCCGAACATGGAGTCGAGCAGATGACGCAGCGCATCCGACCGGGCACCGTGGCCGCCATCGCTCTGCTGCTCGCCGCGGCCACCGGCTGCACCGGGCAGCAGCCCACGGCCCCCGCGCCGAGCGGACCGCCCGCCGCCCGGGGCGCGGGCGGCCAGGGCGCCGACGGGCCCCGCCCGTTCACGCTCCTCGCCGCGGGCGACGTTCTGCCGCACTCCTCCGTCATCGACCAGGCCGCCGCCGACGCGGGAGGCGCCGGCTACGACTTCGCCCCGATGCTGGCCGGTGTCGCCCCGGTCGTCTCCGGCGCGGACCTGGCGTTCTGTCATATGGAGACGGTGTACGGGCAGGAGGGCGGCCCCTACACCGGCTACCCGAGCTTCAAGTCGCCCCCCGAGATCGCCACCGCCCTGCGCACCACCGGGTTCGACTCCTGCTCCACCGCCTCCAACCACACCCTGGACGACGGGGCCGAGGGGGTCCGGCGCACCCTCGACGCCCTGGACGAGGCGGGCGTCCGGCACGCCGGATCCGCCCGCACCGCCGCCGAGGCCGCCCGGCCCACGATCCTGCCCGCCGGGCCGGGGAAGGGCGCGGCCAAGGTCGCCCACCTCGCGTACACCTACGGCACCAACGACATCCCGCTGCCCGCCGGCCGGCCCTGGACGGTGAACGTCACCGACGAGCGGAAGATCGTCGAGGAGGCCAGGGCCGCCCGCCGGGCCGGCGCCGACGTCGTCGTCCTCTCCGCCCACTGGGGCACCGAATGGCAGGACGAGCCCGACGCGCAGCAGCGGGAGCTCGCCGAGCGGCTCACCGCTTCCACGGACCAGGGCCGCCCCGACATCGACCTCGTCATCGGCACCCACGCCCATGTGCCCCAGGCGTACGAGAAGGTCAACGGCACCTGGGTGGTCTACGGCATGGGCGACCAGATCGCCGGAGCGATGATCAACTACGAGGGCGCCCAGGATCCGCGGGGCAACCAGAGCTCGATGGGCCGCTTCACCTTCACGCCGCCCGCGAAACCCGGTGAGCGCTGGAAGGTGAAGAAGGCGGAGTTCGTCCCGCAGTGGTACGACACCGTCACCGGACGCGCCGTCAACCTCAACGCCTCCCTCGACGAGGGGGCCGGGCATCTGCGCGAGGTCCGCGACCGTATCCGTACCGTCGTCCTCGGCCGGGGAGCGGACGAGGACGGGCTCCTCATGGGCAAGTAGCGGCAAGTAGCGGTCGTCGGCGGGGCCCTACGGCACCACGGTGACCGGCCAGCGCCCCGCCTTCACCAGACGTACGGCCACCGAACCGATGAAGCGGTGCCCGGCCGACTCCGAGGCCCCGACCACCACCGCGTCCGCCTTCAGCTCGTCGGCCGCCGTCACCAGCCCGTTGTAGGGGTCGCCCCGGAAGGTGTGGAACTCCCACCGCACGTCCCACGCGTCCCTGAAGCGCTCCGTCGCCTCCCGGATCTCGGAGACCAGGGCGTCCGCGACCTCCCCCGTCGCATCGCCGACCGGTACGCCCAGGGCGGCGCCCGCCGTCATGACCGGCTGGACGTACACCAGGGCCAGCATGGCGTTCTGGCGACGGGCCAGTCCGGCGGCGTAGGCCGCCGCGCGCATCGACGAATCGGAGCCGTCGAGCCCCGCGACGATCACCTTGGGGCCGTCCGTACCGCGTTCGAACTGATGAGGCTGCTGCTCTGTCACGGCTCCGAGGCTATCGGCTCGTCCGGAGGGGGAGTCGCCGGGCCGTCGGCGGGCACCGGCGAATATGAACATAATGCGTCGATCGGGTGCAAAACGGTCGGCATGCGGTGTCGACGGGCGGGGCGGACGTCCGGCCGTGCGAGCAGTTGGCCATGACACGTGATCACACCGGACCCGAGCGCCGCACCCTGCTGAGGATCGCCCTCGGCCTCGGAACCGCCGCCGCCGTGCACCTGGCCGTCGCCGATCCGGCGTCGACGCCCAGCCGCCCCGCCCGTACCGCGGGCACCCCGCCCGCGGGGGCCGCCGGGCCTCCGGCGAACGTCCGGGGCCGGCCCTCCCCGTACCGGCTCGACCCCATGACCGCGGGCACCCCGGCCCGGTTCAGGCCGGCCAGGCCGCCCGTGCGCACCCGGCCCTTCGAGCACCTTCCCGACCTCGGGCACTCGATGGTCCTCAGCTTCGACGACGGCCCCGACCCGAAGTACACCCCGGACATCCTGGCCACCCTGCGTGAGCACCGGGTCCGCGCGATGTTCTTCGTCTGCGGCGAGATGGCCGACGGCAACCCGGACCTGCTGCGCGAGATGGCCGACGACGGGCATGTGGTGGGCAACCACTCCTGGTCCCACCCGCTGATCCCGAAGCTCTCCCGCCCCGCGATCCGCGACGAGCTGGGCCGTACCAGCGACGTGGTGGAGCGGGCGCTCGGCGCCCCGCCGCTGTGGTACCGCGCCCCCTACGGCGCGTGGAACCGCAACTCCTTCGAGATCGGGGCCGAGTTGGGCATGGAGCCGATGGCCTGGACGGTGGACACCCTCGACTGGAAGGAGCCCGGAACCGGCACCATCGTCCGGAGGGTGCTGGACGGTGCGGCGCCCGGTGTCGTCGTCCTCTCGCACGACGCGGGAGGCGACCGCTCGCAGAGTGTCGCCGCCCTGCGCCGCTATCTCCCCCGGCTGCTGGAGGCGGGTTACCGCATCACGGTGCCGCAACGCGTCTGAGCGCGCACGCCCATGGCTGTGTCCCCGGCGATCCACCGGGGACACAGCCATGTCGGGACGCGTTCGGTCAGCGGGTGTCGACGAGCCGGGCGAAGACCACCACGTTGCCGTCGTAGCCGCCCGCCTTGGAGTAGCCTCCGCCGCAGGTGATCACGCGCAGCTCCGCGTGGCCGGTGTCGCCGTAGACGCGGGGGCCGGGGAAGTCGTTCTTGGCGAAGACCTCCACCCCGTACACCTCGAAGATCCCGACCCGGCCGTCGTAGCGGGAGACCTCGACGCGGTGTCCCTTCTGGAGCGAGCCGAGGCCGTAGAAGACCGCGGGTCCGGACATGTTGTCGACGTGGCCGACCACCACGGCGGTGCCCCGCTGGCCGGGGGCGATGCCGTTCTGGTACCAGCCGGCGAGGTTGGGGTCCTCGGCGGGCGGGGCGTCGATCCACCCGCCGGCGTCCAGGTTGACGTCGATGATCGGCGCGTCCACGTCGATGGAGCCGATCTTCACCCGGGAGGCGGGGGCGTAGGGCAGCGGCTGCACCGGCTCGCCCTCCACCGGCGGGCCCGGGGCGTCCTTGCTCAGATCCAGCGAGGCGGCGGCCGCGGGCTGCGGCGGGCCCTCCTCCGAGAACTCCGTGCCGTTGCGCATGAGAGCGAGGCCGCTGAGCATCACCAGAGCGATCGCACCCCATGGCACCCGTCTGGTCCGCTCGCCCCCGGTGTGGTCCCGGCCCATGGTTCTCCCTTCGTCGCGACGCTGTGAACGTTAAGGGCGTCGCGACGGGACGGCGATCAGGGAGAGGCGAACGGGTGGCGGCGGGCCGGTCCCCGCTGGGTTCCCCTGATGGCTGACTGCCCATCGGAGTAATGAGCAGATAAAACTTCTGACGGCCCGTGACCTGCGACTCCGTCAGATGCGGAGGCTTCCGTACGGCGTGTCGCGTCACCGGGGTGGAGCAGTGCCGAAGTGCGAGCCGCCAGTCCACTGGTGAGTGTTCGTCATGGGAGACGTTCTCGTCGATCCACCGGGGGACCAGCCCCCGGGGGCGTTTCCCGCTGGAGGTTCACACGATGCGTGCTTCACGCGCTCTCGCGGTCACCGCGACCGCTTTCGCGGCCGTCGGGCTCGCGGCCCCCATGGCCGCCGCCACCAACGGCCCGGTCAACGTCGCCGTCAACCCTCAGTCCGTCCACCAGGGTGGCACGCTGAAGATCACCGCGCAGGGCTGCGGCCACGGCGGCAAGGTCTGGTCGAACGCGTTCCCGACGACCACCCTCTCCGCGGGTGACAGCACCAACTACGCCCACGCCCGGGTCCGGGACAACACGACTCCGGGGCAGTACCACCTGTCCGTGAAGTGCAACGACAACAACCGGATCGCGACGCAGAAGTTCACCGTGCTCGCCGGCAACGGCGCGCAGGGCGGGCTCGGCGGCTCGATGGGCCCGAGCTCCGTCGAGATGCAGGTCGGCGGCGGTCTCGTGGCGGCCGCGGCCGTCGGCGGCGCGGTCTTCCTCGTCCGGCGTCGGCGGACCGGCCATGCGGCGTTCTAAGGCGTCGAATCTCCCGCCCGGCCCGATACGCCCGTCGCCCCGAGTCCTGGATCAGGACCCGGGGCGACTGCCGTGCGCCACATGCTCGCGGTCAGTGGCGGCGGTCGGCGTTACGGCGACGCGCGAAGTAGAGGGCTCCCGAGGCCGCCGCGACCACCAGGGCCCCGCCGGCGGCGACCTCCACCGTGTCGGTGGTGCCGGAGCTGCCGCCGAGGCCACCGCGCACCCCGCCCGGCACGAGCGCCGTCGAGCTGGCTGTCGGGACCGTGGTGGGCGTCGGGGTCGGGGTGGGCGTGGGGCTGCTCGTCGCACCGCCGGTGATCGTCAGGTTGACGTTCCGGGAGGTGCCGGTGGAGCCGCACGTGAACGTCACCGCGTAGACGGCGCCCCGCCGCGCGTCGGAGTCGACGGTGGCGGTGGCCGTCGTGCTGCCGCTCGGGATGGTGGTGGTGTCGAAGATGCCCGAGCTGACGGTCGTCTCGCCCGTGCAGCCACCGGCGCCGAGGGTGACCCGCCCGCCCGGTGCGATGACCGAGGGGGTGATCGTCGGGTTGAACGTGCTGGAGGCCCCGTCCGGGGCGGCGAAGGCGGCGGACGGGGCGAGGAGCGTCAGGGCACCGGCGCCGAGCAGGGCGAGCGGTGCGACACGTATCGCGCGCATGGTGGATCCTCCGGGTTCCCCGAGGGGCAGCTGCGGAACCAATTTCCACATAGCAGGAAAAATGCACCTCGATGCCCGACACGCTAGGAGGGGCCCCCCCGACCCGCGATCGGGGTCCGGCGAATGGGTCACGCTGTCCCCCGACCGGCGCACCGGCCCGCTGGTCGGCCGGGGGAGCGGCGCTCAGCGGGTGATGCCCGGGAACGTGTCGATGAAGGGGTCGGCGGTCGCCGAGATGCCCCGGCCGAAGGGCGCGTCGAAGTCCCAGATAAGGAAGAGCAGGAAGGCGATCAGCGCGCTGAACAGGCCCGCCAGGAGCAGTTCGCGGAACGTTCTGCGGATCTGGAGCGTGAAGATCAGTCCCACGGTCACCAGCGCCCCGATGATCAGCCCGAACCAGACCACCCCGGGCATCGTCGCCCCGGCGTTCTGCCCCCGAGAGCTGCGGGCGTCGTCCGCAGCCGCCACCTGGTCGACCAGCGGCTGGTAGGCCTGCCCCTCGTGGTCGGTCTTCGGCTCGTAGTCGGTGACGTCCGCCCGCACCTGGTCCAGCAGTTGGGTGCCGCGCTCCGTGAGCGTGTTCCGCTCCGACATCACCTTCCACTCGTCGTTCACGACATGGCTGACATAGGCGTCGACGTCCGCCCGGATACGGTCGCGGACCTCCGCCGGGTAGACGGACGCCCGCGCCTTCACCTCGTGCAGCGCCTGCGCCTCGATGCGTACGGACTCCTGGGCGGCGCTGCGCCCCTCCCAGACCCCGGCGATGGCGAGCCCCAGGACGATCGCGTAGACCACTCCGATCATCATCGTCATGTACTCGATGACGTCGGGGGTCTCGGAGGGATCGTCGTCATCCCCGACCCGCCGGTTGTTCAGGATGACGATGATGAGGACGACCGCGCAGGCGGACGCCATGGCAATGCTCAGTACGAGCCATTCGGACATGCATCTCTCCTGGTCAGCGGGATGACCGCGGCCGCAGAACGGCAACGGCGAACACCGCCGGGGCGGTGATGAGCAGCGTCAGCGACACCAGTGACGGTCCGTTCCGCGGCTCCTTGCGGGTCGGTTTGCGGTACGTCGGCAGCGCGACGGGCCGGGGTTCGGGCGGCTCGGTCCGCACCGGGGGCTTCGGTGAGGGCGAGGGCTTCGGTGCCGGTGCCGGTGCCGGTGCCGGGGACGGAGGGGGCGCTGGTGCGGGAGGCGGAGGAGGTGGTGGAGGCGGCGGTTCCGTCACCACGGGCCGAGGCGGCGGAGGCGGCGGAGGCGGTGGTGGTGGCGGGGGAGGGGGCGGCGGAGGCGGTGGTGGCGGTGGAGCCGGTTTCGGCGGGGGCGGCGGCGGAGGCGGCTCCGGCTCGGAGACCGCGACGCAGCCCCCGTCGCCCGCCACGGCGACCGCGGAAACGCTCCCGTCCTGCCCGATCGACGCCACCGCGCAGCTGTCGGCGGTCGCGGGCGGCGGCAGGGCCGTCAGCCAGAGGAGAGAAGCGACTGCCGTGAGTCGCGCGATGCGTGATGCGTACACGACGGGCAGCATGATCGACGTTTCCGGGGAACACGCGGTCGACGCAGGGGATTCGCCTGATCGTGGGATCAATAGGCCATCCGTGTTTACCGGGTCGGCCCGACCCGCCGCATTCTTCTCGCGGTTCCTTTGAACGCGACCCCGTCGGCGTCCCGTACCTAGGGCCACGAACGGCGCGGTCCCGCGCCGGAATCACCAGCGCTACGACGAAGCACCACGGGAGTCGACATGAACACCTGGCGCAACGCCTCGCTCGCGGTCACCGCGGCGGCTCTGTTGACGCTCACGACGGCGTGCGGTCAGGAGCAGGGCACGTCGCCGAACGGCCAGGCGGTGGGCAACGCCGCCCCGGCCCAGCAGCCCGCCGAGAGCGGGTACGGATCGGCCGGCGGGGGATACGGCTCCGGGGCCGACGCCGAGGCGGCGGAACCGAAGGAGGCCGGTCAACTCGCCGTGCAGGGAAGCAAGGAGCTCGGAAAGGTGCTCACCGACAGCGAGGGCTTCACGCTCTACCGCTTCGACAAGGACTCCGCGAACCCGCCGAAGTCGAACTGCGACGGCGACTGCGCCACCGCATGGCCGGTGGTGGCATCGGGCAACGCCGTCGCCGCCGCCGGCACCGACGAGGAACTGCTCGGCGAGGTCAGCCGCCCCGACGGCACCAGCCAACTCACCGTCGACGGCTGGCCGATGTACCGGTACGCCAAGGACACCGCACCCGGCCAGGTCAACGGACAGGGAGTCGGCGGCACCTGGTTCGCCGCGGCCCCGGACGGGAAGAAGGCGGCGAAGAACGCCGACAGCGAGGGGGTCGCCGAACCGGCCGATCCCGCGGGACTTTCCGTCCGCAAGGATCCGGAACTCGGCGACATCGTGGTGGACGGCCGGGGCATGACGGTTTACCGCTTCACCAAGGACTCCGCCTGGCCCATGAAGACGGCCTGCACCGGCGAGTGCCTCAAGAAGTGGCCGGTGGTCGAACCCGTGGCCAAGAATGCGGTGGACGGTGTCACCACGAAGGGATTCGTCACCTTCGACCGCCCCGACGGCATCAAGCAGCAGACCATCGACTGCTGGCCGATCTACACCTTCGCGGGCGACAAGAAGCCCGGAGACACCAACGGGCAGGGTGTCGGCGGAACCTGGTACGCCGTTTCACCGGATTCCAAACTCGTCGGCGCCACCAAGTAATCACGGACTCCGCAGAACAATCGCCCAGGAGCCCCAAGTGGCCCCGAACCACCGGGAAACGGCGCCCGGAGTGCCGGTCCGTCGCTGTCCGCACACGCGCAGCGACGGACCGGCCGGGTATGCCACCTGAGTGTGACCAATAACGGATCGCTAATTTCCGTTTCCACTCGCTCTCTTGGCGGCCGATCAGTAGCCTCTGGTCAACACTGACCATGAACATGGCCGGATCGCCGTGGCGAACTTGTTGGAGACATCGATGGAGCGTCCCGCCTGGGCACCGCAGGGCATAGACATTTCGGTGCCGAGCGTGTCCCGCATGTACGACTTCTATCTGGGCGGATCGCACAATTTCGAGGTGGACCGGGAAGCCGCGCGCAAGGCCATGGAGTTCCTCCCGGGCCTTCCCAAGATCATGCAGGCCAATCGCGCCTTTATGCGCCGGGCCGTCCGCCACGCCGTCGACTCGGGCATCGACCAGTTCCTGGACATCGGCTCCGGCATCCCGACGTTCGGCAACGTCCACGAGGTCGCCCAGGCCGCCGACCCCGGCGCCAAGGTGGCCTACGTCGACCACGACCCGGTCGCCGTCGCCCACAGCCAGGCCGTCCTGGAGGGCAACGACCGCGCGGTCATCGCCGCCGCCGACCTGCGCCGCCCCAAGGAGATCCTGGCGAACCCGGAGATCACCGGACTGCTCGACCTCGACCGGCCGGTGGCCCTGCTGCTCGTCGCGGTGCTCCACTTCATCGAGGACGCCGACGAGCCGTACGCCGCGGTCGCCGAACTGCGTGAGGCACTAGCCCCCGGCAGTCTCCTCGTCCTCACCCACGCCTCGTACGAGGGCATCCCGCTGCCCAAGGAGGAGGCGGCCGGCACGGTCGGCGTCTACAAGAACATCCGCAACCCGCTGATCATGCGCTCGCACGAGGAGATCGGCCGCTTCTTCGAGGGCTACGAGATGGTCGAACCGGGACTCGTGTCGATGCCCGAATGGCGGCCCGACACCCCGCAGTCGCCGGAGCAGGAAGACCCGTACGCCTTCTCGGGCTTCGGCGGGGTCGGGCGCAAGGCGTGAGCATTCCCGCCCAGGCGTCCGGAGAGCCGGACGCGGAACCCGACGGCCCCGAGGGCCGGCTCCGGAGATTCGCCAGAATCTGGAGCCGGGCCATCTTCCCTCTGACGGCCACCTCCCTCACCCGGCCGGAGTTCGAACAGCATCTGCTGCCCCTGGCACGCGAGCTGAACGACATCCTGCACGCGCACCCCTTCGACGCCTCGCCCGCCCAGCGGATCGGCGCGGCCCTGATCGACGCGCACTGCACCGATCCGGACGCCCTCAGCTCCACGCTCGGCGTGGTCGACTCCTACCTCGTCCTCTACTGCGGCGGCAACGGACCCGGCCCGCTGTCCACCGAGGACGGCCGGGCCCGCTGCGCCCGGATCCAGCACACGCTGGCCGCCGGGTTCACCGGGGCCCTGCGCGAGCGCACGCTCGCCGAGCAGGAGGCCATCGCCCGCTCGGCGCTGACGGCCCGCTCGCACGCCGAAGAAGCCCTGCACGCCACCGAGGCCCGGTTCCGCGCGGTCTTCAAGGACGCCGCCATCGGCATCGGCATCGCGGACCTGGACGGCAACATCCTGGAGATCAACGACACGCTCACCAGGATGTTCGGCGGTCTCGAACACCACGTCCGCAGCCACAAGGTGAACGAGTGGGTCCACCCCGAGGACTCGCCGCAGGTGTGGAAGTACTACGACGAGCTGGTACGCGGCGAACGCGAGCACTACCGGGTCGAGAAGGCGTACTACCGCAACGACGGCACCGTCCTGTGGACCAACCTCACCGTTTCGCTGCTGCGCGACTCCGAGGGCCGCCCCGAGTACCAGCTCGCGCTGATGGAGGACACCACCGAGCGCCGGCTGCTCAACCTGCGGCTGCGGTACGAGGCCACCCACGACGCGCTCACCGGCCTGCCCAACCGGACCCTGTTCTTCGAGCGCCTGGAGAAGGCCCTCGCCGCCCAGGAGGGTGTCCGCTTCGGTCTCTGCTACCTCGACCTCGACGGCTTCAAGGCCATCAACGACAGCCTCGGGCACGCCGCCGGCGACCGCCTGCTGGTCGAGGTCGCCGACCGGCTCCAGAGCTGCGCCACCGCGCCCGGCGAGATGGTCGCCCGGCTCGGCGGCGACGAGTTCGTCGCCCTGACAACCGGACCGGACACGGCCGAGGAGGTGCACGAACTGGCCGGCCGGATCCTGAACGCACTCGCCACCCCGATCCGCCTCGACGGGCGCGAGCTCTCCGTCCGGGGCTCGATCGGCATCGTCGAAGGGCCGTCCGGGGAGCGCAGCGCCGCCGAGGTGCTGCGCAGCGCCGACATCACGATGTACCGGGCCAAGGCGGCGGGCGGCAACCGTTTCCAGCTCGCCGACGCGGAGGCCGACGCGCGCGCCATCACCCGGCACGGGCTGACCACCGCGCTCCCGGCCGCCCTGGACCGGGGCGAGTTCTTCATCGAGTACCAGCCGCTCGTGCACCTGGGTGACGGCACGGTGCACGGCGCGGAGGCGCTCGTACGGTGGTGCCATCCGCAGCACGGGGTGCTCGGCCCCGACCGGTTCATCCCGCTCGCCGAGCACACCGGCCTCATCGTGCCGCTCGGCCGCTGGGTGCTGGAGGAGTCCGTACGGCAGGCGAACTTCTGGCAGGAGCGGCACAGCGACGGCGGCCCGCTGCGGATCAACGTCAACCTGTCGCCGACCCAGCTGCACCACCCCCGGCTGGTCGCGGAGACGGTCGACGTGCTGGAACGTTCCGGTCTGGAGCCGGGAGCGCTCTGCCTGGAGGTGACCGAGTCCGCCCTGATCGGGGCGGACGACGATCTCCTCAAGCCCCTGCGGCAGCTCGCGGAGATGGGCGTCGACATCGCGCTCGACGACTTCGGCACGGGCTACTCGAACCTGGCGAACCTGCGCCGGCTGCCGGTGAGCGTGCTCAAGCTGGACCGTTCCTTCACCCGGGGTATGCAGCAGCATCCGGCGGACCCGGTCGATCTGAAGATCGTCGAGGGCATCGTGTCGCTGGCCCACAGCCTGGAGCTGGCCGTCACGGTGGAGGGCGTGGAGACGGGCGCACAGGCCGAGCAGCTGCGCCGGATCGGCTGCGACACCGCCCAGGGCTGGTACTACGCCCGCCCCGGGGCTCCGGACCGCATTCACTCCCTGCTGCTGGCGGACGCGGTCTGATCCGTCGGCCGGGCGGGGACCCGCGCCGGGCGACGACCGCGCGCCCGGCCGCCGCCCGGCAGGCCGTGCGCCCGGTGCCGCCCGGTCAGCCGGGCACCGGCCGGTGCTCCAGCAGCATCCGCTGGAGCTCGCGCGAGGCCCGGGGCGGGTCCACGTCGCTGCGGTGCGCCAGCGCGATCGTGCGCCGCAGCCCGCCCCCGGCCAGCGTGGTCCTGCGCAGGTCGTGGCCCGCCCGGGCGGCGACCATGCTCGGCACCACGGCGATGCCGAGCCCCGCCCGTACGAAACCGAGCACCGCGTCCATCTCGCCGCCCTCGACGGTGAACGTCGGCTCGAAGCCCTCCGCGCGGCATGCGGCGAGTGTCAGCTCCCGCAGGTTGTACCCGTGCCGGAACATCACCAGCGGTGCTCCCTCCAGATCCGCGATCCGGATCGAGCCGTCCCGTCCCGGCGGAGGCTCCGTCGCGGCGGAGACCACCACCAGGTCCTCCCGCAGCAGCTCCACCGTGGTCAGCGCGGGCGAGGCGGCCGGCAGCGGCAGCACCACCAGCGCCAGATCGAGCGCCCCGCGCGCCAGCTGACGTACGAGATCGTGCGAGCCGCCCTCCTCCAGCAGCAGCCGCACCCCCGGATGCCGGTCGTGGAAGGCGCGCAGCAGGTCCGGCAGCAGCCCGGTGCACAGGCTGGGCGTCGCCCCGAGACGCACCCGGCCGCTGCGCAGCGAGACCAGCTCCTGGACCTCGTGGCGCGCCGTCTCCGCGTCGGCGAGGATCCGCCGGGCCAGCGGCAGCAGCGCCTCGCCCGCGTCGGTGAGGGTGATGTTGCCCCGGGCCCGGCTGAACAGATCCGCGCCCAGCTCCGCCTCCAGCGCCCGGATCTGCTGGGAGAGCGAGGGCTGCGACACATGCACCGCCTCGGCGGCCCGGGTGAAGTGCCGGGCCTCGGCGACGGCCACGAAGTAGGTGAGCTGCTGGAAGTGCATACGCCGACGATAAGCCTCACCGATAGGCGCTGCCTATGGAGATCAGCTGGACCATGTCTTGGACTGATCGGGCCTTCCGCCCCTACCGTCGTGTCCATGGCATTGGCAACGCGGACGGACCGACGGCCGTCGATGACGCGTACGCTCTGGGACTCGACCGTCGGCAAGAAGACGATCATGGCCGTGACCGGTCTGGTCATGCTCGGATATCTCGTCGCCCACATGGTGGGCAACCTGAAGATCTTCTTCGGACCCGGTGAGTTCGACGGGTACGCCCACTGGCTGCGCACCATGGGCGAACCGATCCTGCACTACGAGTGGGCGCTCTGGCTCGTCCGTGTGGGGCTCGTCGCCGCCGTCGTGCTGCACGGCGTCTCGGCTTACCAGCTGAGCCGCCGCGACATCAGGGCGCGCCCGGTCAAGTACGTCCACAAGAGGCCCCGCGCGAGCTACGCCACCCGGACCATGCGCTGGGGCGGAATCATCCTCGCGCTCTTCATCGTCTGGCACATCCTCGACCTGACGACCGGCACCGTGCACACGAGCTTCGAGGCCGGGCACCCGTACCAGAACGTCATCGACACCTTCTCCACCTGGTACGGCAACGTCATCTACATCGTCGCGGTGCTCGCCATGGGCCTCCACGTCCAGCACGGATTCTGGAGCGCCGCACAGACCCTCGGCGTCGGCAACGCGACCCGCGACCGCATCCTGAAGACCCTCGCAGGCGTCCTCGCGGCGGTGCTGACCCTGGGCTTCGTCTCCGTACCCGTCGCCGTCATGACCGGAGTGGTGAGCTGACATGCCCGACTACACGCAGTACCGCACGGGCGAGCCCGCCGTCGACACCAAGGCCCCCGAGGGCCCCGTCAACGAACGCTGGGACACCCGCCGCTTCCAAGCCAAACTCGTGAACCCCGCCAACCGGCGCAAACACACCGTCATCGTCGTCGGCACCGGGCTGGCCGGCGGCGCGGCCGGCGCCACCCTCGCCGAACAGGGCTACCACGTCGTCCAGTTCTGCTTCCAGGACTCGCCCCGGCGCGCCCACTCGGTCGCCGCCCAGGGCGGCATCAACGCCGCAAAGAACTACCGCAACGACGGCGACTCCATCCACCGGCTGTTCTACGACACCGTCAAAGGCGGCGACTTCCGCGCCCGGGAGTCCAACGTCCACCGGCTCGCCCAGATCTCCGTCGAGATCATCGACCAGTGCGTCGCCCAGGGCGTCCCCTTCGCCCGCGAGTACGGCGGCCTCCTCGACAACCGCTCCTTCGGCGGCGTCCAGGTCTCCCGTACGTTCTACGCGCGCGGCCAGACCGGACAGCAGCTCCTCCTCGGCGCCTACCAGGCGCTCTCCCGGCAGATCGCCACCGGCGGCGTCGAACTCCACGCCCGCACCGAGATGCTGGACCTGATCGTGGTCGACGGAAAGGCACGCGGCATCGTGGCGCGCGACCTCGTCACCGGAAAGATCGACACCTACTTCGCCGACGCCGTCGTCCTGGCCACCGGCGGCTACGGCAACGTCTTCTACCTGTCGACCAACGCCATGAACTCCAACGCCACCGCGATCTGGCGGGCCCACCGGCGCGGCGCCTACATGGCCAACCCCTGCTTCACCCAGATCCACCCCACCTGCATCCCGCGCACCGGCGACCACCAGTCCAAGCTGACGCTGATGAGCGAGTCGCTGCGCAACGACGGCCGCATCTGGGTCCCCAAGGCCGAGGGCGACACCCGCCCGGCCAACCAGATCCCCGAGGACGAGCGCGACTACTACCTGGAGCGCATCTACCCCGCCTTCGGGAACCTGGTGCCCCGCGACATCGCCTCCCGCGCCGCCAAGAACGTCTGCGACGAGGGGCGCGGCGTCGGCCCCGGCGGGCAGGGGGTCTACCTGGACTTCGCCGAGGCCATCCAGCGCATGGGCCGCAAGACCGTCGAGGCGAAGTACGGCAACCTCTTCGACATGTACCAGCGGATCACCGACGAGGACCCCTACACGGTCCCCATGCGGATCTATCCCGCCGTGCACTACACGATGGGCGGCCTCTGGGTCGACTACGACCTCCAGACCACCATCCCCGGCCTCTTCGCCATCGGCGAGGCCAACTTCTCCGACCACGGGGCCAACCGGCTCGGCGCCTCCGCCCTGATGCAGGGCCTCGCCGACGGCTACTTCGTCCTGCCCTCCACCATCAACGACTACCTCGCCCGCAACCCGCACACGGAGAACGTCGACGCCGAACACCCCGCCGTCGCCGAGGTGGTGGCGGAGACCGAGGACCGCATCAACCTGCTGCTCTCCGTCGACGGCGACCGCACCCCCGACTCCTTCCACCGTGAGATCGGTGAACTCATGTGGGAGTACTGCGGGATGGCCCGCACCGAGGACGGCCTGCGCAAGGCGCTCGCGAAAATCCCCGAGATCCGCGAGGAGTTCTGGCGCCGCATCAAGGTCCCGGGAACCGGCGAGCAGTTCAACCAGTCGCTGGAGAAGGCGAACCGCATCGTCGACTACCTGGAGCTCGCCGAGCTCATGTGCCTCGACGCCCTGCACCGCGCCGAGTCCTGCGGCGGCCACTTCCGCGAGGAGTCCCAGACCCCGGACGGCGAGGCCGAACGGCGCGACGAGGAGTTCTCCTACGCCGCCGCCTGGGAGTTCACCGTCACCGGCGGCGCCCCCGTCCTGCACAAGGAAGACCTCGTCTTCGAGTACGTCCACCCCACCCAGCGGAGCTACGCATGAAGCTCACCCTGCGCGTCTGGCGTCAGCGCAACGCCGAAGAGCCCGGCGCCATGGCCACCTACGAAGTCGACAACATCTCCGCCGACATGTCGTTCCTGGAGATGCTCGACACCCTCAACGAGGAACTCACCCTGGCCGGGGAGGAGCCCGTCGCCTTCGACCACGACTGCCGCGAGGGCATCTGCGGCGCGTGCAGCCTCGTCATCAACGGCGACGCCCACGGCCCGGAGCGCACCACCACCTGCCAGCTCCACATGCGGTCCTTCTCCGACGGCGACACGATCGACATCGAGCCCTGGCGCGCCTCCGCCTTCCCGGTCATCAAGGACCTGGTCGTCGACCGCTCCTCGTTCGACCGGATCATCCAGTCCGGCGGCTACATCTCCGCTCCCACCGGCACCGCCCCGGACGCCCACGCCACTCCGGTGCCCAAACCGGACGCCGACTTCGCCTTCGAGCACGCCGAGTGCATCGGCTGCGGAGCCTGCGTCGCCGCCTGTCCCAACGGCTCGGCGATGCTCTTCACCTCGGCGAAGGTCAACCACCTCAACGTCCTGCCGCAGGGCGCCCCCGAACGCGAGACCCGCGTCCTGGACATGGTGGCCCAGATGGACGAGGAGGGCTTCGGCGGCTGCACCCTGACCGGCGAGTGCGCCACGGCCTGCCCGAAGGGCATCCCGCTGCCGTCGATCGCCGCGATGAACAAGGAGTGGCTGCGGGCGACCCGCAAAGTCCGCCGCTGACCAGGTGAGTCGATCCCGTACGGCTCCGATCGCGTCCGGAGCCGTACGGGATCCAAGCTGTCAGCTGCCCAGCGCCTTCGCCAGATACGGGGCCGTACGGCTCCCGGCGCTACGCGCCACCTCGGCCGGGGTGCCGGCCGCGACGATCCGGCCGCCCCGGTCCCCGCCCTCCGGGCCCAGGTCGATGACATGGTCCGCGCCCGCCACCACGGCCATGTCGTGCTCCACGACCACCACCGTGCTCCCGCCGTCGACCAGCGCGTGCAACTGCCGCATCAGCACCTCCACATCGGCCGGATGCAGCCCCGTCGTCGGCTCGTCCAGCAGATACAGCGTGTGCCCGCGCCGGGTGCGCTGGAGCTCCGTCGCCAGCTTGATGCGCTGCGCCTCGCCGCCGGACAGTTCCGTGGCGGGCTGGCCGAGCCGCAGATAGCCCAGCCCCACGTCCAGCAGGGTCCTCAGCGCGCGCTCGGCGGCGGGCGTCCCGGAGAAGAACGACGCCGCCGACTCCACGGTCAGATCGAGGACCTGAGCGATCGTCAGGCCGTCCAGGGTGACGCCCAGGGTCTCCGGGTTGTAGCGCGCACCATGACAGTCCGGGCAGGGCGCGTACGTGCTGGGCAGGAACAGCAGTTCCACCGAGACGAATCCCTCGCCCTGGCAGGTCTCGCACCGCCCGCCGCTCACGTTGAACGAGAACCGCCCCGCCCCGTAGCCGCGCTCCCGAGCCTTCTCCGTGCGCGCGAACAGCTTCCGTACGGCGTCGAACAGGCCGGTGTACGTCGCCAGATTGGACCGGGGCGTACGCCCGATGGGCTTCTGGTCGACCTGGACGAGCCGGTCCACCGCATCGAGGCCGGTGACGGAAGCGCAGAACCGCTCGCCCGCCCCGGTCGCCTCCTCGCCCGGCTGCCGGTCCGCCAGCACCCCGGCGAGCACCTGGCCGACCAGGGTCGACTTGCCCGAGCCGGAGACCCCGGTCACCGCCGTGAACACCCCGAGCGGGAACGCCGCGTCGACGCCGCGCACATTGTGCCGCTCCACTCCGGTGAGCCGGATCCACCCGGACGGGGTGCGCGGCTCACGTACCGGTGCCGGGTCCCGGCCGTCCTCGGGGAACAGGAAGCGGCGGGTCGCCGACTCCGGCACCTGGGCGAGTCCCTGCGGCGGCCCGCTGTGCAGCACCCGCCCGCCGTGCTCCCCGGCCAGCGGGCCCACGTCCACCAGCCAGTCCGCCCGCCGCACCACGTCCATCTGGTGCTCCACCACGAAGACCGAGTTCCCGGCCTCCTTCAGCCGCCCCAGCACCCCGAGCAGCGCCTCCGTGTCCGCCGGATGCAGACCGGCCGACGGCTCGTCCAGGACGTACACGACACCGAAGAGCCCCGATCGCAACTGCGTGGCCAGCCGCAGCCGTTGCAGCTCACCGGAGGACAGCGTCGGGGCCGTCCGGTCCAGGCTCAGATAGCCGAGGCCCAGCTCCGTCACCGTCCCGATTCGCGCCAGCAGATCGGCCGTCAGCACCCGGGCCGTCTCCTCGCCGCCCGCGCCCGCCCCCGCCAGCACTTCCGCCAGCACGGACAGCGGCAGCCCGGCCAGTTCCGCGATGGTCCGCCCGGCGAACGTCACCGCCATCGCCTCGGGCCGCAGCCGGCTCCCGCCGCACACCGGGCACGGGGCACTGGTCAGGAAGCGCTCCGCCTTCGCCCGCAGCGACCGGCTCTTGGTGTCGGCGAAGGTGTGCAGCACATAGCGCCGCGCACTCATGTACGTGCCCTGGTACGGGCGTTGGATCCGGCCCGCGTCCCGCACCGGATGCACCGTCACCACCGGCTGCTCGTCGGTGAACAGGATCCACTCACGGTCCTTCGGATCCAGCTCCCGCCACGGCCGGTCGACGTCGTAGCCCAGCGCGTCCAGCACATCCCGCAGATTCTTCCCCTGCCACGCGCCCGGCCAGGCGGCGATCGCCCCCTCCCGGATCGACAGCGAGGGATCCGGGACGAGCAGCTCCTCGTCCGTCCGGTGGATCCGCCCCAGACCGTGGCACTCCGGGCACGCCCCGACGGCGGTGTTGGGGGAGAAGGAATCGGAGTCCAGCCGCTCGGCCCCCGGCGGGTAGTCGCCCGCGCGGGAGAAGAGCATGCGCAGCGAGTTGGAGAGCGTCGTCACCGTCCCGACGGACGACCGGGCCCCCGGGGCGGAGCGCCGCTGCTCCAGCGAGACGGCGGGCGGCAGCCCGGTGATCTCTCCGACGGCGGGCGCACCCACCTGGTGGATCAGCCGCCGGGCGTAGGGCGCCACGGACTCGAAGTAGCGGCGCTGCGCCTCGGCGTAGATCGTGCCGAACGCCAGTGAGGACTTCCCCGATCCCGACACGCCCGTGAAGACGGTCAGGCTGTCGCGCGGGATGTCGACGTTCACGTCCTGGAGGTTGTGCTCGCGCGCGCCGAGCACCCGGACGTACGGATCGTGGGGGGAGTGCATGAGGCTCGGCTCCGTACGGGTGGGGTTCTGACACCTTCGGACAAACAGTTCGATCCTAGGCGTCGGCCCCGACGGCGGCCGCCCGGGATCCGGCGGCCGTGCCTCACGGGGTGCAGGCGCGGACGACTGCGTCGGTGTCCCAGTAGAACGGCCGCACCTCGGTGATCCGGCCGTCCCGGACGGTGAGGGTCTGGAGGATGGGGAACGTCAGCTCCCGCCCGGTCGCCCGGGACCTGGCGCGGACGATCGTGCGCACCACCGAGGTCTCCCCGGTGGCCAGGAAGTCCTGGGCCACCAGCTCGAACTCGGCCCAGGTGTCGCTCATCGCCCGGAAGAACCGCTCCATGCCCCGGTGTCCGCGCCAGTCCCCGCCGTACGGGAGCGCGGCCGCCTGATGCAGGACCACATCGGGTGCGAAGCAGGGGGCCAGCAGGTCGAAGGAGACGGTGCCCGGCCCGCCGGCCGCCAGATAGCGGGCTTCGGCTGTGTACATGGCGGCGAGGACCGCCCGGGAATCCGTCGTCGGAGAGTGGGTCATGCCTCCCAGCGTTCCCGCTTCTCGTCGTTGGGTCCGGCGGCTATCGGACGTCGAGGCCCCGCTGCGGCGTCCGCTCGTCGCCCCGGGCCTGCGGGCGGGTGATCCGGGCGAGCCGCCGCAGTGAATCCACCAGCGCCCCACGGTCGTACGTACTCGTCGTCACGAGCACCTCGTCCGCCCCGGTCTCCTTGATCGCCCGCTCCAGTTGCTCGGTGACCTGGTCCTCCGTGCCGTGGATATGACCGTCGAGCCCGCGTTCGTAGAGCTCCCGCTCCTTCGCCGTCATCGCGCGGCTCTCGATCGCCTCGGCAGGGGCCAGCGGCGGGAAGTCCCCGTGCGTACGGGAGTACGCCATGGCCCACGCCTCCGGTACGAGCAGCCGACGGGCCGCCTCCTCGGTGCCGGCGACGGCCACCGTGCCCGCGACGATCACCTCGGGGCGCTCGGCGCGGGCCGACGGGCGGAAGTCGCGGCGGTAGACCTCGATGGCGCGCAGCACCTTGTCCCGGCCGCGCAGGTCGCCGATGACGAGGGGAAGCCCGGCGGCCGCGGCGACCGCCGCGCCCTCGCCGATCGCGAGCACGTACGCGGGGATCCGCAGGCCCTCCGCCGGATGGGCGTGCACCCCGGGGTGGGCCTGCTGGGTGCCGTCGATCCAGCCGAGCAGTTCGGTCAGCCGTCCGGGGAAGTCCTCGGCGTCCTCCTTGCCGTGGCCGAGCGCCCGGCGTACACCGTCGGTGAAGCCCACGGAGCGGCCGAGACCCATGTCGATCCGGCCGGGGAAGAGAGAGGCGAGCACCCCGAACTGCTCGGCGACTACCAGCGGCCGGTGGTTGGGCAGCATCACTCCGCCGGTGCCGACCCGGATGGTGGAGGTCGCGGCGGCGACGGCGGCGGCCAGCACCGTCGGCGCGGACCCCGCGACCCCCGGCACGCCGTGGTGCTCGGAGACCCAGAAGCGGTGGAAGCCGAGCGCCTCCGCCTCCCGGGCCAGATCGACGGTGTCGCGCAGCGCCCCGGCGGTCTCGTGCCCCTCACGGGTGCGGGAGCGGTCCAGGACGGAGAAGCGGGCCGACGCGATCACAGAGCTCACGTTCTGTTCAACGCGCTCGTTCCGCAGGGATTCCCGAGATGCTTCCTAAGCTGGGGGAGTGAGCAACGACGC
Organism: Streptomyces globisporus C-1027; assembly: GCF_000261345.2. NCBI lineage: Bacteria > Bacillati > Actinomycetota > Actinomycetes > Kitasatosporales > Streptomycetaceae > Streptomyces > Streptomyces globisporus. The sequence continues at coordinate 7,169,926 of NZ_CP013738.1, forward strand.
ACGGCCGCTGGCCGTATTCGACCTGGACAACACGCTCGCGGGCACCGCCCACCGGCAGCACTTCCTGGAGGGCGCCAAGCGCGACTGGGCCGGCTTCTTCGCCGCGGCCGTGGACGACCCGCCGCTCCCGGAGGGCGTACGGATGGTCCTCGCGAACGCCGAGGAGTGCCGGATCGTCTATCTGACCGGCCGGCCCGAGCGGTGCCGTCGCGACACGGTGCGCTGGCTGAGCCGTCAGGGGCTGCCCGAGGGCGAGCTGTTCATGCGGCGCAACGACGACCGGCGCCCCGCGCGCCGGACGAAGCTGGACATCCTCCGGCGGCTGGGGCGGACGGGGCAGGTGCGCATGCTCGTGGACGACGACGAACTGGTCTGCGATGCGGCCGAGGTGGCCGGATTTGCTGTGGTGCGGGCCCGTTGGGCCGACCCGTCGGACGCGCTGAAGGAGGCCCAGGAGCGCGAGGGGCGTACCTGATCAGCTGTTTTCGTCGAGCCGAAAGCCCACCTTCAGGCCGACCTGGTAGTGCGCGATTCGGCCATCTTCGATATGGCCGCGAACTTGATTAATCTCGAACCAATCGAGATTGTGCAACGTTTCCGCCGCTCTTGCGACGCCGTTCCGGATCGCCGCGTCGACGCCCTCGTCGGAGGTTCCTACGATCTCGGTGACCCGATAGGTGTGATTCGCCATTGTTTGTCTCCTCTCCTGTGACCACGGTGCCCCAATCCGCGGCGTCCCGCGAGGGGGACGGTGGGGTGAATCGGGAGAGGCGTCCGCCTTGACCTACCCATTGGTCCATACCAAAATTCAGCCAACCACCCGTGCGAGCGCCGCCCGCAATCCCCCCACACCGGGTCCGATTTCGTTGTGCCGTTTCGCAGAAGGTGACCACGTGAAGAACCGCATACTGGCTGGAGCCATCGCGCTTGTCTCGACCGTCGCACTCGGTGGATGCGGCTACATTTCGGGATCGGGCGGCGGTGACCGCACAGTGACGGTCTGGCTGATGAAGGACAGCGTCTCGCCCGGCTTCCTGGACAAGTTCACCCGCTCGTACGAGGAGGAGAACCCCTCGATCGAGCTGGACTTCCAGATCCAGGAGTGGAGCGGCATCGGCCCCAAGGTCATCTCCGCGCTGGAGGGCGACGACGCCCCGGACGTGATCGAGGTCGGGAACACCCAGGTCGCGCAGTACGCGGAGAGCGGCGGCCTGCGGGACCTTACCCTCGAATCGATGCGCGACCTCGGCAGTGAGGACTGGCTGCCCGGCCTGGCCCAGCCCGGCAGCATCAACGGCGTGCAGTACGGCATCCCCTGGTACGCGGCCAACCGCGTGGTGATCTACAACAAGGACATCTTCCAGGAGGCGGGCATCGACGGCGTCCCGAAGACCCGCGCCGAGTGGATCGCCGCCACCGAGAAGCTCAACAACAGCCAAAACCAAGGCATTTACCTGGCCGGCCAGAACTGGTACGTGCTCGCCGGATTCATCTGGGACGAGGGCGGCGAGCTCGCCGACGAGAACGGCGGCGACTGGCAGGGTGCCCTGGACACCCCGGAAGCCCTGGCGGGCATGGAGTTCTACCAGAAACTCCAGGCGCTCGGCGACGGCCCCAAGGACGCCGACGAGGAGAAGCCCCCGCAGACCGACGTATTCGCCAAGGGGGACGTCGCCCAGATCATCTCGGTGCCGGGCAGCGCCGCGCTCATCGAGCAGAAGAATCCCGAGCTCAAGGGAAAGCTGGGCTACTTTCCCATTCCCGGCAAGACCGCGAAAGTGCCCGGTTCGGTATTCACCGGCGGCTCCGACCTCATCGTCCCGAAGAACGCCGACGAGCGCAGCGCGGGCATCGCCGTCGTCAAGGCGCTGGCGAGCGAGAAGTGGCAGACGGAGCTGGCCCGGGGCATGAGTTACGTCCCCAACAAGCCGAGCCTCGCCCACGTCATCGAGGGCGAGGAGGGCACCGCGGCGATGGCGGAAGGCGCCACCCGGGGCCGCGCCACCCCCAACTCGGCCCAGTGGGCCAGAGTCGAGGCGGAGAACCCGATCAAGCCCTACATGACGGCCGTGCTCCAGGGCGGCGACCCGGCCCGCGAGGCCAAGTCCGCTTCCGAGCGCATCACCGCTCTGCTCACCGGCACCGGCACCGGCTGATCCCGCGCCCGGGGAGGCTGACGGCGGCTCACGCACCATCCGGACGGCGGCCCGGCGGACGCTCCGTCCCGGGGATTCAGCCGTCGCACATCCGCGCTCCCCGCTGCGGTCACGTCGAATCCAGCCGGTGACGGAAGAAGTAAGGGGTCGGTGCGTCGCACCCGCGACGGCCCGGCCCCTTACCGCTCCCGTCCCCGGAGACCGCCATGACCGTGCTGCCCGTCGCCCCGCACCACGCCGCCGCTCCCGCCTACGCCCCGAACCCCGCCCCCGAGCCCGCCACCGCCCCGAAACCGGCCTACCGGGTCTCCCTCGCCACCTCCCAGGAAGACGTACGCGCGGCGCAGCGACTGCGCCACCTCGTGTTCGCCGGGGAGCTCGGAGCCCGGCTGGAGGGACCCGAACCCGGTCTGGACAGCGACGTCTTCGACGCGTACTGCGACCACCTGCTGGTCCGGGAGACCGCCACAGGGGACGTCGTCGCCACCTACCGGCTGCTCCCGCCGGACCGGGCCCGCACAGCCGGACGCCTCTACGCGGAGAGCGAGTTCGACCTCGGCAACCTCGCCCCGATCCGCCACGACCTCGTCGAGGTCGGCCGCTCCTGCGTCCACCCCGCCCACCGCGACGGCGCGGTCATCGCCCTCGTCTGGGCCGGACTCGCCCGCTACATGGAGCGCACCGGCCACACCTGGATCGCGGGCTGCTGCTCCCTCCCGCTGGCCGACGGCGGCACGTCGGCCGCCCGCAGCTGGAACACCGTACGCGCGGCCCACCTCGCACCCCAGGAGTACTGGGTCACCCCGCTCCGCCTCTGGGACTCCTCCGCGCACGGTCCGGAAGCAGGCTCCCGGACCGACCTCCCGCCCCTGCTGCGCGGCTACCTCAGGCTCGGCGCCCAGGTCTGCGGGGCCCCGGCGTACGACCCCGACTTCAACGTCGCCGACCTGTACGTCCTGCTCTCGCTGCGCCGGACCGACCCGCGCTACCTGCGCCACTTCCTCTCCCTGGCACCGCTGCGATGACCGGCTGGCTGCCCGTCGCCCCGTGCACCCCGGACGGCTGCGCCCGGCACACCGGGACCGTACGCGCTCCGCTGTCCGCCGCGCTCCTTCTGCTGTCCGGCTGCGCCCTGGTCCTGCTGGGGGTGGCCTGCGTCCCGCTGGTCCGGCTGCTCGGGGCCGGTCCCCGCCGCCGGCTGACCCGGCGCTGGGCGGGCGCCGTCCCGCAGGCCTTCGGCGTACGCGTCAGGGTCCGGCTGCACGCGCCGGACCGGGCCCCGGGCGGCGGCGAACTGGTCGTCGCCAACCACATCTCCTGGCTCGACATACCGCTGGTCGCGTCCGTACTGCCCGGCCGGATGGTCGCCAAGCGCGAGATCCGGTGCTGGCCGCTCCTGGGGTCCCTCGCCGCGCTCGGCGGCACCCTGTTCATCGACCGCGACCGGCTGCGCGCGCTGCCGGCCGCCGTTCGGACCATCGCGACGGCCCTGCGCTCCGGCTCCCGGGTCGTGGTGTTCCCCGAGGGCAGCACCTGGTGCGGCCGGGGAGCCGGCGGCATGTTCCGGCCCGCCGTGTTCCAGGCGGCGATCGAGGCCGGAGCGACGGTCCGGCCGGTCCGCATCACCTATCGCACGGCGGCACACAGCACTGCGGAACACCCCGCAGGTTCCGCCGCGGGCGCGGTCGCGTTCGTCGGGGCCGACCCGCTGGCCGCCTCCTTGTGGCGGGTTGTCCGGGCGTCCGGGCTCACCGCCCACGTCGACGTGCTCGCGCCGATCCCCGCGGACGGCGAGGACGGTCGCCGCGCCCTGGCCCGCAGGGCGCGAACGGCCGTCCTCGGCCCCGAAGAGCCCCGTCAGACCGCCGTGGCCAGCGACAGGGCGAACCGGCCCGCCGAGTCCGTCCACCACTGAGCCAGCCGCATCCCGGCGGCGGCCAGCTCCTCACGGACGTCCTCCTGCCGGAACTTCGCCGACACCTCCGTACGCAGCTCCTCACCGGCCTCGAACGGCACCACGAGGTCCAGCTCCCGGATCTTGACGCTCAGCGCCCGCCGGGCCCGCAGCCGCATCTCGATCCACCGTTGTTCCGGATTCCACACCGCGCGGTGATCGAAGCCGTCGAGCGGGAAATCGGCCCCCAGCTCACGGTTGACCACGCTCAGGACGTTCTTGTTGAAGGCCGCCGTCACTCCGGCCGCGTCGTCGTACGCGGCCACCAGCGTCTCCTCCTCCTTCACCAGGTCCGTGCCCAGCAGCAGCGCGTCACCGGGGGAGAGGAGCGAACGCACCGACCGCAGGAACGTCACCCGCTCCTCCGGCAGCAGATTGCCGATCGTGCCGCCCAGGAACACCACCAGCCGGGGGCCCGGCGTCCCCGGCAGGACCAGGCCGGTGGTGAAGTCCGCGATCAGCGCGTGGACGGACAGACCGGGGTGCTCGGCGAGCAGCGATTCGGCCGCCCCCGTCAGCGCGCTCTCGCTCACGTCCACCGGGACGTAGGCGTGCAACTCGGGGAGGACCTCCAGGAGATGGCGGGTCTTCTCGGACGACCCCGAGCCCAGCTCGATCACGGTCCGGGCCCCCGAAGCGGCGGCGATCTCCTCGGCCCGGGTCTGCAGGATCTCCCGCTCCGCGCGGGTCGGGTAGTACTCCGGCAGCCGGGTGATCTCCTCGAACAGCTCGCTGCCGCGGGCGTCGTAGAACCACTTCGGCGGCAGCGTCTTGGGATGCCGGGTCAGGCCGCTGAGGACATCGGCGCGCAGCGCCGCGTCCGTCGCGTCCACCGGCAGGGTGCGGGTCAGCGAATAAGGACTCACGCGGGGGGCTCCTTGAGCGGGGTGAGCAGGACGTCCGAGGCGGTCGCGACCAGCAGGGTGCGGTCGGGGACCTCGCGCCAGAGCGGGTCGTCGTCGTACGGCTCCGAGGCGACCGCGGTGCGGCGGCCCGGGTCCGTGAGGTACCAGAGGGTGTCGCCCCAGGCGGTCGCCGTGATGGTGGCGCCGTCGGTGAGCAGCAGATTCAGCCGGGAGCCGGGCGCGGCGGCCGCGACCTCGCGGACCGTCTCCGCGACGGCACGCGGCACATCGTCCCCGGCGTCGGTACGGTGCAGGATCAGCGCCCAGACCAGCGCCGAGTCGTTCCGGGCGGCCAGCGACAGGAGCTTCTCGGCGGGCAGGGCGGCGGCCGCGCCGGCGAGCGAAGCGGGCCAGCCCTTCACCGCCCCGTTGTGGCTGAACAGCAGCCGCCCGGCGGTGTACGGCGCGGCTGCGGCCTCCCCGTCCGCACCCGCCTCGGTGGCATCCCGTACGGCGGCGAGCAGCGCGGTGCTGCGGACCACCCGGGCCAGATCGGTGAAGGTCTCGTCGCCCCATATGGGGCCCTGGCGGCGGTAGCGTCCGGGTGCCGGATCACCCTCGGCGTACCAGCCGACGCCGAAGCCGTCCGCGTTGACCGTGCCGTAGCGCTGCCGGCGCGGCTCCCAGGACTGTCGCACCAAGGAGTGCGGAGGCCCGACGAGCACCTCTCCCAGCGCCACTGGCTCGCCCACGTAAGCGATATGACGGCACATCAGGCATCCCTCGCTGTGCGGAAGCCGGAGAAGATCTGCCGCCGCACCGGAAGGTCCCAGTTGCGGAAGGTGCCCCGGCAGGCGACCTGGTCCACGGCGAACGACCCGCCGCGCAGCACCTTGTGCCCCGGACCGAAGAACACTTCCGAGTACTCGCGGTAGGGAAACGCCACGAACCCCGGATAGGGCAGGAAGTCGCTGGCGGTCCACTCCCACACATCGCCGATCAACTGCCCCGCTCCGGAGGGAGATCGGCCCAGCGGATACGCCCCGGCCCGCGCCGGGCGCAGGTGGCGCTGCCCCAGGTTGGCCCGCTCCGGCGTCGGATCCTCGTCGCCCCACGGATAGCGCCGCGAGCGGCCGGACGCGGGGTCGTGCCGGGCGGCCTTCTCCCACTCGGCCTCCGTGGGAAGTCGCCGCCCCGCCCAGCGGGCGTACGCGTCCGCCTCGTACCAGCTGACGTGCAGCACCGGCTCGTCGTACGGCACCTGCTCGGTCACCCCGAACCGGCGGCGCAGCCACTGGCCCGCCTCCCGCCGCCAGAACAGCGGTGCGGACAATCCGTGTTCACGGACCATGGCCCAGCCGTCGGGTGCCCACCAGCGCTCGTCCCCGTATCCGCCGTCCTCGATGAAGCGGAGGTATGCGCCGCAGGTGACCGGCGAGGCGTCCAGGTGGAACGCCGCCACCTCGCGCCGGTGCGCGGGGCGTTCGTTGTCCAGCGCCCACGGCTCGGCGGAGGTACCCATCGTGAACGGGCCACCGGGGACGAGGACTTCGCTCGGAACGACCTCGGTGCCGACGGGCCCGGGAGGGGCAGGAGGGGCGGGCGCGGTGAGCGCCGCCGGTCCGGCGCGCAGCTGATGGGTGATCAGCATGGTCTCGTCGTGCTGCTGTTCGTGCTGGGCGATCATCCCGAAGGCGAACCCGGATCGTGCCAGCGGCCCCCCGCCCTCGTGCAGAGGTGTACCCTCCAGCAGCTCCAGCGCCCGCCCCCGTACGTCGGAGGCGTACGTCCGGGCCTCGGCGGGGGCCAGCAGCGGCAGCGAGGGGCGCGAGGCGCGCGCGTGCTCGAAGGCGTTGTACAGCCCGTCGATCTCCGGGCGTATCGCCTCCCGGCCGCCGACGGCGCGCAGCAGCCACTGCTCCTCCTGGTTGCCGATGTGTGCCAGGTCCCAGACCAGCGGGGACATCAACGGGGAGTGCTGGGCTGTCAGTTCACCGTCATCCACGCTGTCGGTGAGCAGCGTGGTGCGGTCGCGCGCGGCCAGCAGAGCATCCAGGGCCCGCTGCCGCAGGGTCTCCGGATCGATCCCGGAGGCGAAGGGGAAACCGGCGGCGGTGGGACCGGAGACCTGGGTGGGGTCGAACGCGTCGGACAGCTCACGGGGCTCGGAGCCTTCGCGGTGCTCTTCGTGTTCACGGTGCTCGGTCATGCGGAGGCCGCCTTCCGGTCGGTCAGCAGGCTGAGATCGATGAGGTCGCCCGGCTCGGGCAGATCGTCGGCCGGACATCGGCCCCGGGCGACATAGCGGTCGGTGAAGACGGCCACCGTGTCACGCACCGCGTCGCTCGCACCCATCCGCTCCAGCGCCGGGAGCGCCGCCCCGAAGCAGGTGATGGCCGCGGCTCTCAGCTCCGGGTCGGCGAGCCCGTCGCGGGCGGCGGCCGTCCAGAGCGGATTGCGCGGGGCCGCCGACGCGCCCGCCGTCTCGGCCAGCGGCTTCACGGCCCGGTACACGGTCTCGGCGGCCTCCGGGTCGTCGAACAGGGCCGTGGCGACAGCGAGTGGCACCAGCCACCCGTCGGGCCCGCTCTGCGCGTCGATCATGCGCAGTTCCAGATGGCCGCGCGGCCGGATCGGCGGGAACAGCGTGGTGAGGTGGTAGTCGAGATCGGCCTGCACCGGTGGCCGGGGCGAACCGGTGCGGATCCACTCGCGGAAGGTGAGCCCGTCGGGGACGTCCCACGGGCCGCTCTCGCAGCGGATGCACAGCACGGTCGTGTCCAGGACATGGGCGGCCCAGGCCTCGCGGGGCGCGCGCCCGGTGCCCGGGGCGAGGGTCCGGCCCGGGTCGAGGTCGGCCCACAGCGACTGCCGGGTGGACGACCAGCCGGTCCGGCGGCCCCGCTGGAACGGCGAATTCGCGAACGCCGCCACCAGCACCGCGCCCAACAGGTGTGCGAGCTGCCAGCGCCGCCCGTATCCGAGCGGTCCCGGCTCCTCCTCGCCCGCGTCCAGACAGACCTGGACCGACGCGGAGGTGCACATCATGGCTCGCCCGGCCGGCCCCGAGCGGTCCAGAGCGGCCTCCATCGCCTCGTAGCGCGGCTCCCGCAGTCTGCGGTGAGCGGTCTGCCACGGATCCACGCCGAGCCCGACCGGCGCGAGCCCCGCCGCGCCGAGCGAGGCACGGACCGCCGCCAGATCGGCCGCGGTCGTCGCGACGCACTCCATCAACGAACCGGCCGGCTGCGAACTGAGCTCCAGCTGCCCGCCCGGTTCGAAGGTCAGCGCCGCGCTCAGGGGCAGCGCGCGGACCGCCTCGACGGCGCTGTCCAGCCGCTCCTGCTCGACCGGGACGTGCGGACGTTCCCGGTCATGGATGAGCCATTCGAGTTCCACGCCCACGGTCCGGGGCGGACCCGTCTTGAAACATATGCCGCGCAGTAAATCCTCTGCCCCGCTCTCGTCGAGCGGGGTGGCGTCCGGGCGCGAGCCGGTCACGCCGGGAATGTCCAAGGCCATGAGGGCCTCCTTCTCAGCTGTCTGCCTACCAGCCAAACCCGTACCCGGAGATCGCACAAGGGTGCCCCCGAGCCAGGAAAATCCGATTGCGCCCAGGCCGGGTTCCCCGTCAGCATGCCCCGTATGCACCACACGGGGGAGCGCCGGTGAGCGCGCGGCTGCGCGGGATCGCGCGCGAGACGGAAGCGGTCGTCGAGGCCGGGCGATATCGCAACGCAGCAGGTCAGGGCGTGTCCATCGAACAAGCGGTGGCCGCGGCACGCTCCGGCACCCGGCTCTACGGCCCCGATCCGGTGCCCGTCGCCGCCCTGGACACCGACCGCAGCCCGCACATCGAGGTCACCGCCGAGAGCAGCCTCGCCGCAGCCCGCCGGATGACCGGCGAGGCCCCCGGCCGGGTCGCCGTCCTGAACTACGCCTCGGCCCGCAACCCCGGCGGCGGCTATCTCAACGGCGCCCAGGCCCAGGAGGAGGCCCTGTGCCGTGGATCGGCCCTCCACACGACCCTCCTTCGCGCTCCCGAGTACTACGCGCACCACCGCGCGGAACGCAGCGCCTTCTACACCGACCGGGTGATCCACTCGCCCGGCGTGCCGGTCTTCCGCGACGACCGCGGCCACTTCCTGGACGCCCCGTACGCGGCGGGATTCCTCACCTCGCCCGCGCCGAACGCCGGAGTGATCCGACGGCAGACCCCCGAGGACGCCCACCGTGTCCCCGCCGCCCTGGCCTCCCGCGCCGAACGGGTCCTTGAGGTCGCGGCCGTACGGGGCTACCGCAGGCTCGTCCTGGGCGCCTGGGGCTGCGGAGTCTTCCAGAACGACCCGGGGCAGGTCGCGGAGGCGTTCCGGGCGCTGATCGGCGAGGGGGGCCGGTTCGGCGGCCACTTCGAGCAGATCGTCTTCGGGATCCTGGACCGGAACCCCGACTCCGCCGTCCGGGCCGCCTTCACCCGGACCTTCGCCTGACGCGGAGCCCGCCCGGGCCGCGCTCCGGGGTGCCGTCGCAGGCGTCGCACCCCCGGTCCTGACCGGCCGGACACGCCCCGGGGCCCTCAGCTTCCACCGGACACACGCCGGGGAGCCGCTCAGCTCCAGCCGTACCGCTCGCGCAGCCGCCCGACGACCCGGTCGAAACGCTCCAGGTCCAGCGCGCACGCCTCGCGGCGCATCCCGTCCTCGTGGACCCGCAGCACCCGGTCCAGATCCGCCCAGGACGGCCGCCCCGAGCTGTCCCACGGGCCCGCGCCCAGAGACACCCACTCGTGGTCCCGGTCGTGCTGCTTGCTGGAGAGCTGGACGGCGAGGAGCGTGCCCGCCTCCTCGCGGGCCACGACGAGCACCGGCCGGTCCTTCCCGCGCCCGTCGTTCTCCTCGAAGGGCACCCAGGTCCAGACGATCTCGCCGGGATCGGGATCGCCGTCGCGATCGGGGGCGTAGGAGGTGCGCACGGAACCCACCTCGGCCGGATCGGCCTGCACGGTGGCGGTCGGCCCGCTGCTGCCGGGCACGTCAAAGGGGTTGTCGGAACGGTAGGCGCTGTCGTGGAACGTCATCACCACACCGTAGAACCCCTGGCCCCGGATCCCGGGATCGGGGCGGCGGACCGGAACGGCGGGGCGGTGTTCCGGCCACCGTGACCGGACCTGCGGGCCCCGGGCCGAAACCCGCTCCCACGGGTCTGGAAGACTGCCCGACGCCATGAGCCAGTTACCCAAGCAGCCCGCCGAAGTCTCCGTCCCGACCAGCGCCGATGTGGCCCGCCTCGCCGGAGTGTCCCGGGCCACCGTGTCGTACGTGCTGAACAACAACGCCACCGTCCGGATCAGCGATCCCACCCGACGCAGGGTCAGGGAGGCCGCCCTCCAACTCGGTTACGTGCCGCACGCGGCCGCCCGCAGTCTGCGCGCGGGACACAGCCGCATGGTCCTGCTGCCCTCCGGCCACATACCCGGGGGCCCGCTGCACCAGTATTTCTTCGAAGAACTCCAGTCGGGGTTGCGCCGACTGGACTACACCGTCGTGCAGTACGGCAGCGTCGGCCTCACCGCCGACGAGGCGGCCACGGCCTGGGCCGAACTGCGGCCCGTCGCCGTCGTCGTACCGCCGGGCATCACCCTCACCCCGCACGGCACGGGCATCCTGACCCGCTCCGGGGCCAAAGCGGTGATCACCCTGGGGCCCGACCTGGTACCGGGGGCGCACGGCCTGGTCATGGACCAACGCCGGGTCGGGGAAAGCGCCGTGCAACACCTGCTGGCCCGCGGCCGCCGCCACATCGGCGTGGTCATGCCCCAGGAACCGTGCCGGGAGGCATTCTCCGAAACCCGCCTCGCCGGCGCCCGGCGCGCCGCCGAAGCCGACGCGGCCCGCGTCTGCCCGCTGCCACTGCGCTACGAGGAGGAGTCCGCGCAGCAGCTGGCCGCCCGCTGGCCGGAACTGGGACTGGACGCGGTGTTCGCGTACAACGACGAGTACGCCATGCTGATGATGCGCGCCCTCCAGGACGCCGGAGTGGACGTGCCCGCCGACACGGCGGTGATCGGGGCGGACGACTCCCTCATAGGCAGGCTGCTGCGCCCCCGGCTGAGCACCGTCCGGATGGAGCTTGCCATGCCGCAGCCCCTGGCGGAGACGATCGACCGCATGGTCCAGCACCCGGGCGGGCCACCGGTCCACCACGACCTGCTCCGCACCAGCGCCGTCCACCGGGAATCCAGCTGACCGCCTCCGGCGCTGGGCATGCGCCGCGCGCCGCGCGTGTCTAGCGTCGGAGGCATGAGCCACCCGCAGAGTTACGAGCTGCTCCTGATCCCCGACCACAGCCGGACGCGGTCCGGGGCCCCCGGACGGCCGATCCGCTCCGCGGTCGTCGCCGCCACCGGCGAGACGGGGGCCTCGGGCTATCCCCGGTACGCCGGCGAGGGCATGGAGGCCGACGTCGATCCGGAGACCCGGACGGTGGAGGCCGTGCTCATCGACGGCGAGGAACTCGACTACGGCATGTCGGTCCGCGTCGCGGGGTCCGAGGGCGAGCGTCGGCCGGGCGCCTGAGACAGCCGCCCGGCCCGACGGCTACTGAGCCTCGGGCTGGCCCTGCCCCGCCTCGGCCGCCCGCTTCTGCTCCTCGACCGACTTGCGGACCTCGTCCATGTCCAGGTTCCGCGCCTGTCCGATGACGTCCTCCAGGGCCGCCTCGGGCAGTGCGCCGGGCTGCGCGAAGACCGCGACGTTGTCCCGGACGATCATCAGCGTCGGGATGGAGCGGATATCGAAGGCAGCCGCCAGCTCCTGCTGTGCCTCGGTGTCGACCTTGGCGAAGACCAGGTCCGGGTGGCGCTCGGAGGCCGAGTCGTAGACCGGCGCGAACTGCCGGCAGGGGCCACACCAGGAAGCCCAGAAGTCGATCAGGACGAAATCGTTGTCGCTGACGACCTGATCGAAGTTTTCCTTGGTGAGCTCGACGGTGCTCATGCTGGGGATACCTCTTCCTGTGCCCGTGGGGTCCTGTCGGGCACAACGGTGACTGCACTTGCGCTATTCCGCCTGCCCATGTGGCCGGTGCGCACACCCGCGAGGAGACTGTTTCCATGACTGACGCAGGCAAGATCTCCGAGGGCTCGCCCTACGACGTAGTGGTCATCGGCGCGGGACCCGTGGGCGAGAACGTGGCGGACCGGGCCCGCGCCGCCGGGCTCACCACGGCGGTGGTGGAATCCGAGCTGGTCGGCGGTGAGTGCTCCTACTGGGCCTGCATGCCGAGCAAGGCGCTGCTGCGCCCCGTCGTCGCCCGTGCCGACGCCCGCCGGGTGCCGGGACTCAGCGTCGCCGTGCAAGGCCCCCTGGACGTGGGAGCGGTCCTCGCCAAACGGGACGAGGAGACGAGCCACTGGAAGGACGACGGCCAGGTCGCCTGGCTGGAGAGCGTCGGAGCGGACGTGTACCGCGGTACGGGCCGGCTCACCGGCCCCCGGGAGGTCACCGTCACCGGCCCCGACGGCACGGAGCACCGCCTCACCGCCCGGCACGCCGTCGCCGTCAGCACCGGCACCCGGGCCGTCGTACCCGCCCTCCCCGGCATCGAGGAGGCGCGCCCCTGGACCAGCCGTGAGGCCACCAGCGCCAAGGAGGTTCCCGGCAGGCTCGTGGTCGTCGGCGGGGGAGTCGTGGGCGTGGAGATGGCCACCGCCTGGCAGGCGCTGGGCTCCGAGGTGACCCTGCTGATCCGGGGCGGCGGTCTGCTCCCGAAGATGGAGCCGTTCGCGGGCGAGCTGGTCGCCGACGCGCTCACGGAGGCCGGGGCCACGATCCGTACGGGCGTCTCCGTCACCGCCCTGCACCGCCCCGCACCCGACGGCCCGGTCACCGTCGACCTGGACGACGGCGGCCGCGTCGAGGCGGACGAGATCCTCTTCGCCACCGGCAGGGCCCCGCGCACGGACGACCTGGGCCTGGAGACCGTCGGCCTCGAACCCGGCTCCTGGCTCACCGTGGACGACAGCTGCCTCGTCGAGGGCACGGACTGGCTGTACGCGGTCGGGGACGTCAACCATCGCGCCCTGCTGACCCACCAGGGCAAGTACCAGGCCCGGATCGCGGGCGCGGCGATCGCCGCCCGCGCCGCGGAGACCCCCCTGGACACCGCTCCCTGGGGCCCCCACGCCGCCACCGCCGACCATGCGGCCGTCCCCCAGGTCGTCTTCACCGACCCCGAGGCCGCCTCCGTCGGCCTGACCCTCGCCGAGGCCGAACGCGCCGGCCACCGGGTCCGCGCCGTCGACCACGACCTCGCCTCCGTCGCCGGCTCCGGCCTCTACGCCGACGGCTACCGGGGCCGCGCCCGGATGATCGTGGACCTGGACCGCGAGATCCTGCTCGGCGTCACCTTCGTCGGCCCGGGCATCGGCGAACTCCTCCATTCGGCGACGGTCGCGGTCGCGGGGGAGGTCCCCATCGCCCGCCTGTGGCACGCGGTTCCGGCGTACCCGACGATCAGCGAGGTGTGGCTGCGGCTGCTGGAGACGTTGCGAGGGTAGGCGCTGCCGCCGAGTACACACAGCGGGTGTGGCCACGGAACATACGCTGGAACCCCCTTCATGCCACCCAGGGAGCAGCGTGCCGCCGTTCGTCCACCGGATCACCAAGTACGACCCCGCCCACCGTGACGAGCGCGGTCACTACACCGGTGCCGAGGACACGGTCAGTGACCACGGGCCGGTTGAGGAGGCCTACCTCACGGCAGTTGCCGCCTTCGCGGAGGCTGCCGGCATCGACCAGCTGGAGATCCGCGAGCCGCAGATCGGAGGCTTCGTCCACTTCGGCCTGGAGCCACCGGTCGAGGGCTACGGCCGGGCCGACCTGTTCCAGGCCGGCCCGGCCGGGTTCCACGACGGCGCGCTGGTGCCGATCGCCGTCGGCCTGGAACTCGTCCGGCCCATGCTCCGCGACAACGGCGCCTGGTGCCGCCTGGAGGCGGAGGGAGCGTTCACGGTGCACGTCGGCCGGGACCAGTACCTCTGCATCGGCAGCGACCTGCCCTGCGAAACCGCACTGGCCCGCACCCGCGCACTCGGCCTGTTCCCGGAGCGAATAAGCGCCTCGCCCTACGACTTCACCCCTGATGACGCCGCGTACGTGCAGCGGCCGGCTGACGCCGACTTCTGGACCCGCCTTAGCTGGACCGTCAGTTGCCACCGCGAGGTGTTCCTGGAGGAGGTCTTCGCAGCCAATGCCTCCCGATGGCACCGCCTGACGCGCGACAGCATCGAGACTGTGCGCTCCCAACTGGCCCCACGCTCCCAGCTGGCGGTGCGGCCGGACCTGCTCACCGACGTCGGGGAGGCCGTGGCCGCTCTGCCCGACGAAGGCCTCGTGGAGATCGTCCGGGAGGACGAGGACGGGCAGATCACGAGCACCGTCGTGGACGAGACGCAGTTCGAGGCAGTGATCTCCCAACTCGCCGGTGCGCGTTCTGTCGGCGTCGTATCCATGTACAGCGGCGAAGATCTCCCCCTGTACACCGCTGTGCTGCCCGACAGCGACGGCGTTCTGCGTGCGCGCTGGCAGACCGAGCCGACGCCCGGTGACCGGGACTGGGCGTTCCTGAGGACCCTGCGGCGCGGCCAACTCGTCACCGGCACAGTGACGAACATCGCCGGCTTCGGCGTCACCTTCGTGGACATCGGCGGCTTTACCGCGATGATCAACATTCCGGAGTTGTCCTGGCGTCCCTTCGATCACCCGTGGTCACGGGGCCGGTCACCAAGATCGTGCCGTTCGGTGTCTTCGTCCGGATCGAGGAGCGAAAGGACGGCTTCGAAGGGCTCTTGCACGCCGACGAGCTGGATGAATCGTCCGGAGACGTCGTCGAGGTCGGTGACACCCTGACTGTGAAGATCATCGACGTCGATCTCGAATGCCGCCGTATTGTTCTGTCACACGTCCAGGCCCTTGGCTCTCCTGCAGACGGTTCGCCGGGTGACTGACGGCGAGAGGTATCCGGTGCAGGCCATGATGGTTACATGGCATTCAACTATCGAGCCCATGCGCTTCAGTACGCGGGGGACCGCGGCTGGGAACACGTAGAGGCAACGATGACTCTGGACTCGACGCGCGTGACAGTGGACGAGTTCCGCAAGGGCCGCAAGATCGTCGTCGCCACATTCATGAACTTCGGCGCGCTCCCCGAGTACGAGGACTACTGGACCTTGGGCCACTACGACTTCGGCGACGGACGTAAGGGTCGTATAGAAGCCGTTCAGTCCAACGCCCAGCAGAAGCAGTTCAGCCTGGAGAGGGCGTTGGACGAGCCGGATGATGCCGATGGCCCGGTAGTGGACCAGTTCAGGGCGTGAGCCACGACGGCCCCGGGGGTCAGGGCGACGTCGTCAGCCCAGGGGCGAAGTTTTGGCCGTCGGCCGGCTTGCCGGTCTGGACGAACTCCAGCTGCTCCTCGGCAGGCAGGTGTTGGCAGCGATCACTGCCCAGCGCTATGAAGAACCGCCGTTCCACCGATCAGTCCTCTGGGGCGCTGTACCGCAGGGTTGCTCGTGTTCCGTGCCGTGTTCTTCCCTCGCAGAGGCATGCGAGTGACCATCAAGGGCAGGAAGACATCGACGACATGAGGGGGACAGACGTGAAGGTGGGACTGCTGAGCCGGGAGTACCCGCCGGACGTCTACGGCGGCGCCGGTGTCCATGTCGAGTTTCTGGCGCAGGAGTTACGCGCACTCACCGACCTGCAGGTCCACACCTGGGGTGAAGTCCACTCCTGGGGCGAAGGCGCCTCGAACGGGGTGGTGAGGCACCGGCCCGGCCGGGAGCTGGACGGTGCCAACGACGCGCTGCGCGCCTTCTCCGTGGACCTGTCCATCGCCGCCGCGCTCGAAGGCCGCGACCTCGTGCACTCGCACACCTGGTACGCCAACCTCGCGGGCCACCTCGCCGGAATGCTCCACGGCATCCCGCATGTGATGACCGCCCACTCGCTGGAGCCGCTGCGGCCCTGGAAGGCCGAACAGCTCGGCGGCGGCTATGCGTTGTCCAGCTGGGCCGAGCGCACCGCCGTGGAGTCCGCTGACGCGGTGATCGCCGTCTCGCACGGCATGCGTGCCGATATCCTCGGCTGCTACCCGCAGTTGGATCCCGACCGGGTCAGGGTCGTCCACAACGGCATCGACACCCGCCTGTACCGGCCCGTTCCCGGAGTGGATGTACTGCGCCGGCTGGGTGTCGACCCGGACCGCCCCTTCGTCCTGTTCGTCGGGCGCATCACGCGCCAGAAGGGCGTTCCGCACCTGCTGCGCGCCGCCCACAGGCTCGACGCCTCGGCGCAGCTGGTGCTCTGCGCGGGCGCGCCCGACACTCCGGAGATCGAAGCCGAGTTCCGCGAACTCGTCGGCGAACTGAAGCGCTCGCGCGACGGGGTCCACTGGATACCGGACATGCTTCCGCGGCCCGACGTCATCCAACTCCTGAGCAGAGCGGCTGTGTTCGTCTGCCCTTCCGTGTACGAGCCGCTGGGCATCGTCAATCTCGAAGCGATGGCCTGCGGCACCCCGGTGGTCGCCTCCGCGGTCGGAGGGATCCCCGAGGTCGTCTCCGACGGCGGTACGGGACTGCTCGTCCCGTACGAGGCCGACGAGCCGGTCCGGTTCGAGGCGGATCTCGCCGAAGCGATCAACCAGGTGCTTGCCGATCGTTCGGCGGCCCGGCGGATGGGGGAGGCGGGCCGCGAACGTGCGGTGCGCGAGTTCGGCTGGGACATGGTCGCCCGGCGGACTCTCGAGGTGTACGAGGAGACCGTCCAAAAGGTGTAGCCGGAAACGGTTCGGTGTTTCAGGAGGGGGAGTGGCCATGCGCGCTGGACCTTCGGTGCTCGGGATCGTCCTTGCGGGAGGCGAGGGCAAACGGCTGATGCCGCTGACGGCCGACCGGGCGAAACCTGCGGTGACCTTCGGCGGAACCTACCGGCTGGTCGACTTCGTCCTGTCGAACCTCGTCAACGCCGACATCATGAGGATCTGCGTCCTCACCCAGTACAAGTCCCACTCGCTCGACCGCCATGTGACCACCACCTGGCGGATGTCCAGCCTGCTCGGCAACTACGTCACACCGGTCCCGGCCCAGCAGCGCCTCGGCCCTCGCTGGTACCTCGGCAGCGCGGACGCCATCCTGCAGTCGCTCAATCTCGTCCACGACGAACAGCCGGACTACATAGCCGTGTTCGGAGCCGACCACGTCTACCGCATGGACGCACGCCAGATGCTGGAGCGGCACATCGAGAGCGGTGCCGGCGTCACCGTCGCTGGTATCAAGGTGCCCCGTGCGGAAGCCTCCGCCTTCGGCGTCATCACCCCGGCCTCCGACGGCTCACGCGTCAAACGCTTCCTGGAGAAGCCCTCCGACCCACCCGGGCTGCCCGACGACCCGACCAAGGTCTTCGCCTCGATGGGCAACTACGTCTTCTCCACGAAGGTTCTCGTCGACGCTCTCCACCAGGACGCCGAGGACGAGAACTCCGTCCACGACATGGGCGGATCCATCCTGCCCATGCTCACCGAGCGCGGGGCCGCGCACGTCTACGACTTCGACGACAACCACGTACCGGGCGAGACCCAGCGCGAGCGCGGGTACTGGCGGGACGTGGGTTCCCTGGACAGCTACTACGAGGCCCATATGGACCTCATCTCCGAGCAGCCGCTGTTCAGCCTGTACAACCAACGCTGGCCCATGTACACCCACGCGAGCCACCAGGCACCGGCCCGCTTCGTCTCCGGAGGCATCGCCGGCGAGTCGATCGTCAGCCCGGGCTGTGTGATCCGTGGCCAGGTCACCGGGTCGGTGCTCTCGCCCGGTGTGATCGTCGAGCAGGGCGCGGTGGTCCAGGGCTCCGTGCTGCACCACGGTGTGCGTGTGGGCAGGGGAGCGGTGGTGCGCAACGCGATCCTCGACAAGAACGTCGACGTCCCGCCCGGGGCGACGATAGGCGTCAACCCCGAACGGGACCGCGAGCTCTACACCGTCTCGCGCAACGGCGTGATCGCCCTCGGCAAGGGCCGCGTGGTGTCCTAGGGGGTGGTGGCCTCCGCGGGTGCTGCCTCCTCGACGCTGCGGGAGTCCGTGAGGCTCAGCGCGCCGACCGTCGCGATCACGCCGACGGTGACGGCGAGTACGGCGTAGGCGATCCGCTCGCCGTGGAAGAAGGAGGCGACGAGGCCGCTGCTCCACACGCCGGCCGGAAGCTGGGTGGTGACCAGCGCGGCGATCAGCGTGCCGACCGCGGCGGTGCCGACGCTGGTGCCGACCTCCTGCGCGGTGTCGTTGAGCGCGGTGCCCATCGAGGTGCGGTTGGCCGGCATCGCGTCGACGAGCGCGACCGCGCAGATCGTCATGACGGTCCGCAGCCCGATCGTCATGAGCACCATGCAGAGCGCGATGACGAGGTAACCGTGCTCGACGCCCCAGGACAGTCCCGCCAGCGCCACGGCCAGGCAGGCCGCACCTACCAGGCAGGCGACGCGGTGGCCGTAGCGGCGGGCCAGCCCTTCGGAGAGGGGTGTCGCGAGGAGCATGGTCACGATCAGGGGCAGGTTGGCGAGGCCGGCCCGTACGGGGCTCCAGCCGTACGCGTACTGGAAGTGGAGGATGAGTCCGAACATCACGCCGGCCATGGCGATGGACGTACCGATCTGTGCCACGGCGGCTCCGCGGACCGTGCCGTCGGAGAACAGGCGGAGGTCGAGCATGGGGGCCGGGCTGCGGCGCTCGTGGAGGACGAAGGCGATCGCGGCGACGGCCGCGCCCGCGATCGAGCCGAGGGTGAGGACCGAGAGCCAGCCGTTCTCGACGCCGCTGGTCAGCGCGTAGCAGGCGAGCCCGATGGTGGCGACGCTCAGCGCGGCGCCCGGCACGTCGAGCCGGTCGCGGGTCAGGTCCTCGGGCCGGTCGGCCGAGACGCCCCGGCGGACGCCGATCCAGGCGATCACCGCGATCGGGGCATTGACGACGAGCAGCCACTCCCAGCGCACATGGGCCAGGGCCGTGCCGCCGATCAGCGGCCCGAGGATGAAGCCGGACATGCCGACGACGATCATCACCGTCATGGCGCGCATCCGCAGCGCCTTGTCGTCGAAGAGGCGGAACACCAGCGAGTTGGTGATCGGGGCCATCGCCGCGGCGGCGATGCCGAGCAGGGCGCGCAGGGCGATGAGCTCACCCGCGGTGGTGACCCAGACGGCGCACAGGCTCAGCGCGCCGAACACGGCAAGCCCGACGAGCAGGACGCGGCGGCGGCCGAGCCGGTCGGCCACGGAGCCCGCGGTGAGCAGCAGACCGCCGAAGGTCAGTGAGTACGCGCCGGTGACCCACTGCAGTGCGGTGGTCCCGCCGCCGAGGTCGCGCCCGATGGTGGGCAGCGCGATCGACAGCAGGGTGTTGTCGACCATCTCCACGAAGAAGGCCAGGCAGAGCGCGGCCAGCGGGATCCAGGCGGCGCGCAGGGAGGGATAGGCGCGGGAAGCGGGGGGTTTCAGTATCGCGGTCGTCATGGCGGCGCTCCTTTCGATCGAACGCCGCTCGGTTATCGAACGGTGTTCCATGAGGTACGATAGAACAGCGTTCGATAGCGATGCAAACGAAGGGGCAGGGGCCATGCCGCGCCACCAGAACCGGGCCGCCGCGGGCGGCCGCCGCCGGGCTTCGCACTCGATGGAGTCCGTGCTCACCGAGGCGGTGGCGCTGCTCGACGAGGCAGGCCCCACGGCGCTGACGTTCCGTGCGCTCGCGCAGCGCCTCGGGGGTGGCGTGGCCAGCATCTACTGGTACGTCGCGAGCAAGGACGAGCTGCTCGACCGCGCCACCGATCACGTCATCGGCGGTGTCCTCGCCGAGATCGAGGCGACCGAGCCCGGTGACGACCCGATCGACGACCTGCGGGCGATGTCGCTGACCTTGTTCGACGCGATCCTGGTGCGGCCCTGGCTCGGGAACTACTTCATGCGCAACACCGACGTCCAGGGCAACGCCCTGCGCCTGTACGAGAAGCTCGGGCAGCCGACTCTGCGGCTGAAGCTCACCGCGCGCCAGCGGTTCCACGCCGTCTCGGCGATCACGACGGTCGTCGTCGGCTCCGCGGTCGACCTGGGGCAGGAGCCGCCTCGGGAGGTTCTCGACGGCGCCCTCGGCCGCGACGAGTTCCTCGGCCGTTTCGCCGCGAGCTGGCGGGAGCTCGACGCCCAGGACTTCCCCTTCGTGCACGAGATCGTCGACGAGTTCGACGGGCACGACGACATCGAGCAGTTCCGGGCCGCGCTGGATCTGACCCTGGCGGGGCTGCGCCTCCAGGCCGGCGCCTGAGCGAATCGCCTGGGTGACCGCCTGGCCGAAAAGTGTGCCTTGCGGGGAGGGTTTCCTGTTCCCGACAATCGGATCGCTTTGACGGGTGCATGACTAGAGAGTCATCGCGCCCGTGTCGTGGTTCCCCCAGCAGCCCCCCACGAAAGAAGGCGGTCCGTGAAGCAACTCCTGCGTGCCCTCAAGAGATGTTCCGTCGTCGTCGCCACCGTCGCCATCGCCGTCGTCGGCCTCCAGCCCGTCACGGCCTCGGCAGCCCCCAACCCCGTCGTCGGCGGAACCCGCGCCGCCCAGGGCGAGTTCCCCTTCATGGTCCGGCTCTCCATGGGCTGCGGCGGCGCCCTGTACGCCAAGGACATCGTCCTCACCGCCGCCCACTGCGTGAGCGGATCGGGCAACAACACCTCGATCACCGCCACCGGCGGCGTCGTCGACCTCCAGTCGTCCAACGCGATCAAGGTCCGCTCCACCAAGGTCCTCCAGGCCCCCGGCTACAACGGCACCGGGAAGGACTGGGCGCTCATCAAGCTCGCCCAGCCCATCAACCAGCCCACGCTGAAGATCGCCACCACCACCGCGTACAACCAGGGCACGTTCACGGTCGCCGGCTGGGGCGCCAACCGCGAGGGCGGCAGCCAGCAGCGCTACCTGCTCAAGGCCAACGTCCCGTTCGTCTCCGACGCCGCCTGCCGCTCCGCCTACGGCAACGAACTCGTGGCCAACGAGGAGATCTGCGCCGGATACCCCGACACCGGTGGCGTCGACACCTGCCAGGGCGACTCCGGCGGCCCGATGTTCCGCCGGGACAACGCCAACGAGTGGGTCCAGGTCGGCATCGTCAGCTGGGGCTACGGCTGCGCCCGGCCCGGCTACCCCGGCGTCTACGCCGAGGTCTCGACCTTCGCCTCCGCCATCGCCTCCGCGGCTCGCACGCTCTGACGCCGCGCACCACCACCGTTCGATCGCCCTCGGGTGATCACGGCTGAACCACCCCCCGGGGGGTGCCCGTACGGACGGGCACCCCCCGGACCCGTCTCCCCGGACGGCCGCCTGATCCCAGGGCTCCGGACGCGTTGTCACTGGGGCCGCCTAGAGTCTCTCCCAATCGTCACGGTGCGTTGCCGTCGACGGGATTCATCAGCATGCCGCCACGGCGGCGGCTGTCCGGCACGACGGGGAGAACAGCGCATGGGGTGGGTTCCTGCGGGCGACTACGAAGTCGCTCTGGAGGCGGGCAAGGTGGTCTGCCGCAACGGGAAGGGCCGACGGCTCAAGTCCGTTCCGGCGAAATTGAAGGACGATCCGGCGGTCGTCGGTCTCCGGCAGCTGACCGAGTGGCTGGACCGGCACGAGAAGCGGTGCCTGAGCGACGTCGAGCAGTGGATGGTGCGTTCGCTGCCCGTTCCCACCGCCGTGCTCGCCCGGGTCTGGCCCGACCCGGCGTGGCAGGCCGCCCTGCGGGACGTCGTGGTCACCGGCGCGGACGGCGGAGTCGCCGGGTTCCTGCGCGACGTCGATCCCGAGCGCGGCCTCGGCCTCGTCGACCTGGACGGCGACACGGTCCGCATCACCCCGGACACCGTCCACGTGCCCCACCCCGTCCTGCTGGAGGACCTCGACGAACTGCGGGAGTTCGCGGTCGAACTGGAAGTCCGCCAGAACGTCGAGCAGCTGTTCCGCGAGGTGTGGCACCGCCCGGCCGGCCTCGCCCCGGACACCACCTCCGTGGACACCTACGCCGGCGGCGTGTTCAAGGAGCTGCGCTTCCTGCACGGCCGCGTCACCCAGCTCGGATACCGGTCGCGCGGCGGATACGCGGTCTGCCCGGTCGTCGAGGACGGCGTCGGAGTCGAGGCACGCATCTGGATCGGCGAGCACGACGGATACGACGCCTACGGCACCGAGACGGGCCCGTTGGGCTGGACCGACGCCTCGGGGCGCGCGCTGACGGCGGCCGAGGTCGGCCGCGTCGCGTGGTCCGAGGGCATGCGCATGGCGGCGGCGCTCTACGCCGGACGCGACGTGGAGGACGAGGAGCGGGCGGCATGAGCAACACGACGAACACCGAAGCGAACACGGCGGCCACGGGCTCGACGGCCCTTCCCGCCCAGAACCGGGGCCGCAGCGCCTCCGCCCTCGCCGCCGAGGCCCGCGCGGCGAGCCTGCTGGACGCGGGCGCGATCCTCCCGGCCGGCACCACCGACCGGGACGACGCCGACACGCTGACCGCGCGCACCTACACGCACACCGCCCTCGGGGACCGCGCGGTGGTCCGGCTCGTCCCGGGCACGCTCGGCGAGGCCGAGGACCTGGCCCTGGAGTTCCTGGGGCTGGCCCGGGCCGCCGAGGCCCCCGTCGTCGGGCAGGTCCGCCGTGAGACGCTGGGCTTCCCTGCCTGGGCCCTGGTCAACGACCCGGCCAACGGACACCACGCCCTCGCCCTGGTCAAGGACATCGAGCGGCTCGGCCGGCAGGCCAAGACCCGCGCCGGTGCGGCCAAGGAGGGCTTCGACGAACTCGGCACCCGCCTCGGCCGGGCCGTGCCGCACTTCCTCCCCACCTACTACGAGCAGGTGGCGCGCCTCTTCCTCCAGGCCGAGAACGCCACCTACGCCGCCTCGTTCTTCGGCAAGGCACGCGAGGCCGAGCGGGTCCACGGCCTGGTCGTGGACGAGGACCGGCAGCGCGCCGTCTTCCTGGAGTTCGCCCTCGCCGGCGCACTGACCGTCAAGGCCCTGCGCCAGTACGTGCGCGACCTGGTGGCCCGGCTCGCACCGGCCGACGCCTGGGGGCAGTTCCGCCGCCTGCTGGTGGAGCGCTGCGCCGCCGGTATGCCGCCGTACGCGGCACTGCCACAGGACGTACGCACCCTGGTCAAGGCCGCCGGACTGGACCGCGAGAGCGCCGAGCGCGAGCTGGTGGCCGACCTGATCGGCTCTCCCGGAGTTGTCCGCGCTCCCGCCTCCTTCTGGACGACCTACGGCTCCGCGCTCACCGCCCTCGCCCGGGAGGACGTGTCCGTACGGGCCCGGCTCCTCGGGTTCTTCCCCGAGACCTTCAGCGAGAACGGCCGCGACACGGACGGCGAATCCGGCTGGCTCGCCCTCCTGGCCGACTCCGGCGCCGAGGAACTGCTGACCGCACACCCGGCCTCCTCCGACCCCGCCGACACGGCCGTTTCCCCGGCGGACTGGCTCGCCCGCTGGGAGGCGTACCGACGCCGCAACCGGGCCACCTCGGGCCGCAGCCCCCGCACCCTGGACCTCACCGCCCGGATGACGGACTGGCTGCGCGCCGACGGACGCCCCGTCGAACTGTTCCAGGGCCGCTGGCAGCCCACCGCCGACCTGGACCTTCTCGACCTCTGCCTGGCCTCCGGAGTCCCCGTGGCCGAGCCGGACGACGCGGACACGACCCGTGGCCACGGGCGGTCGAACGGCTTCGCGCTGGGACAGTGGCTCGCCGACGACGAGCCCGGACAGCGGGATCTCGCCGCCGTCGCCGGGCACCCGGGCTTCCGCGACCTCCTGCGCCGCAACGTCGGCGGCCTCGGCGACGGGCGCGGCCAGCGGCTGAGCGACGCCGGGATGGCGAAGGTGGCCGCGCACCCGGTGCTCTCCGTCCTCCTGCGCGAGTGGCTGACCCGCTGCGCCGAGGAGTACACCGCCGCGCGCGGACTGCCCGGGCTGCGCATCGCCCTCAACAAGCTCTCGCCGTTCCGCGCCGTGGTCGCGGACGTCGCCCCGGACGCCGCGCGTCTGCTCGAAGAGCACGACGTCGTACCTCTGCTCCTCTCCACCCTGCGCACGGGCGTCTTCGACGAACTTGGCTGGCCCGCGCTCGACGAGACCTACACCGAACTGGCCGCGGAGGCCGCCACCGCGTCCCGGCGGGCGAACAACCGGTCGCAGAACGTCGGCGTCACCGGCGCCTGGCCCGCGCTGATCCTGAGTACGCAGGAGCGCGCCGTCGTCGTCGGCCCGGAAGGCGTTCTGCTGCGGCACACCCTGCGGCTGCCCCCTTCCACCGACCAGTGGCGGACACCCGCCTTCCGCTTCGTCGACGGGGAGTTGCTGGTGATCTGGTGGGAGGACGGCAAGCAGCACGGCTACTGGTCGCACCGCCCCGCCGAGGTCTTCACCGTCGGCGGCGAGCAGATCCCCCGCTGGGGCCGCCCCAGTCTCACCGACGAAGTCTCCGTGCCGCTGCCCGGCGGCGGCACCGCCACCGGCGGCAAGGCCCTGCACGCGGGCGACACCACCCTCCCGGCCCAGCGCGCCGTCCTCGCCGACGGCACCGGCCACTGGCGGGAGGGCCACCAGGGCACCCAGCGGGTGTGGCTGGAGTACGACCCGGTCAGCGGTACCCACGGCCGCGCCTCCCTGCCCGCCTTCCTCCGCTCCGGGGTGCAGGACGGCACCCGGCTGCTCGCCGAGCACTGCCAGGTGCTGCCCCTCCAGCCCGGCCTGGAGACCACCCCGTTCGGCACGGACGGCACCGTCCTCGGACGCTGGGTCCGCCGCACCGCCGCCGAACCCGGCACGGCCGCCCCCGCCGACGGGGACCGGACCGTCGCCGGCACCCCCGACGGGCACACGGTCGCCCTGCCGCACCCGCTGCCCGACGGCGCCACCGTCGTGCCGCTCGGCGCCCTCACCCTGCCCGGCGGGTCGCGGCCCGCCGTGGTCCTGCGCCACCGCTCCGTCGAGGCGCACCCGGCGGACACCGACGGCGCCGGCGGCGGTCTGTGGTCCGTCGGCACCGACTCCTCCGGCGGGAACGACGCGGCGGGCACCCCCTATGTGCCTCCCGCCGTCTACTGGCACGCCCTGCGCCCGAGGGACGAGCAAGGCTCCACCACCCTGCGCAAGCTGACGGAGGCCCGGGCCCACGAACTGTTCGACGAGGTCGCCGCCGCGGTCGTCCGGCACCTGAACGCGTTCCGGGCGGTCGAGGAGTACACCGGGCCCTCGTCGCAGGAGATGAGCCAGGAGGCCGTCGCCCGGATCCTGCCCGAGGTCTCCGACGCACGCCTCCTCGCGGGCGTCACCGCGATCGTGCGGAACGCCGTGGACCGGGCCGTCGCGGTCGCCCAGTATCTGGAACCGCCCGCCCCCGCGCAGCCGGTCACGCCCCGGAACACCGCACGCACCCAGGGCATGTTCTTCGACCACGAGCCCGAACACGGCGACGACACGACGCTGCGGGCCGCCACCGCCTGGGGCGCCGAGAAGGTGCGCGGATCCTGGTACGGAGGCGGAAGCCGGTGGACTGCCATCCGGCAGATCCTCGCCGTCAACCACGTCCTCGGCGGTGAGCCGGCGTTCGGCCCGGCCACACCGTCGAAGGTCCCCTTCACCCCCGTGGACGGCTGGCAGCGCGACGCGTACACGGTGCCCGGCGAGTCCCTCGCCTGGACCCCTCTCCTCGACAAGCTGCCCGAACTGGCCTACCGGGCCGCCTCGGAGGCCACCTCCGCCGAGCACCGCGCCGGGCTCATCGTCCTGCTGGAAGCGCTCGCCGCGGGCCCGCTGGCCGACCCGGCGGGCACGGTCCGGCGGGTCGAGCTCGTCGAACCGCTCGACGCGGCGACCCCCGGCCGGACGGGACGCCCCGAGGCCGTGCACCGCCTCGGCCAGGTGCTCCGCAAGGGCCCCCGCACCGTCTTGGTCCTGGCCAACCACGGCCGCAACTCCCGGGACGACGCGGCCCGCTGGCTCGCACTGGACCACGACCCGACCGGAGCCTTCGGACCCGTCCCCGGCTTCACCCTCGACCGCGAGCACGTCTACCGGCAGGGAATCGCCCGCGACCGGCTCACCCGGCTGACCGCCCTGGTACGTGACAAGGGCCCGGCTCCCTGGCGTCCGGAAGCCGCCGAGGCGTTCCACACGGCCACCGGAATCGGCCCCCTCCAGGCCACCGCGCTGTTGTCGGCGGCCGTCGAGGAACCCGGCGCCGAGGCGCTGGCCCTCCTCGGCGCGAAGAGCCGCGCCTTCGAGACCGCCCAGGACCGGCTGGACGCCCTGCCCCGCGACGAACGGCACACCGTGCTGCGGGCGCTGCTGCCCGCGGACCCGGCCGAGCTGTGGTCCACGGGCCCCGACGTCCGGGCCGCCGCCGAGACCTGGGGGGAACTCCTGGGGTCCCTCGTCCGCGTCCCCGAGGAACTGGACCTCGACCTCAGCGGCGCCACGGCCGCCTCCGTCGACCTGATCCTCAACGCGGGCACCCGCAGCTGGCTCGCCCACGGCACCCCCGTACCGGACGGCAGCGCCCGCCCGGCCCTCCACCGGGTCAGCGCGCGCGGTGCGGTCGCGAACGCCCTGACCGCCCTGCGCACCCTCGCGTACACGCTGCCGTACGGTCACCCCCTGCGGGCCCACCTGCCCGTCGGCCTCGCGGCGCTGCGCAGCCGTCTCGCCGACCCCGGATTGGTGCTGGACCTCGGTCTGGACTGGACCGAGTCCGGGACCTCGCTCGGCACCGCGATCCGCGCCGCCCACGCACTCCCCGAATCCGGCGGCGCCGAGGCCGACGGACTGGTCCGGGCCGGCACGGCGCTGCTCCTCGCCCCTGGATACGGCGACAGCGAGAGGCTGCTGATCCGCCCGGCGGGACTGGAGGGCTCCGACGATCCGGTGTTCGGCCTGGTCGAGGGCACCGTCGGTCCCCACCGGACCGGCGACCTCCTCGCCCTGCGTGCCCTGCTGGGATCGGAGTCCGACGCACTGGCCTCGGCGGGCGCCCCCGACGGCTCCGCGCACCACCCGGTCCAGGACCCGACGCGTACGGTGCCGGACGTGGTGGCCGAGGCGGCCGACACCCTCGCCCTGAGCGCGGACGCCGCCGCCCTGTATCTGATGATCCTCGCCCTGCCCGACCCGACGGACCGCAACTGCGTCCGCTGGACGGAGTGGAAGCCGGCCCGGATCAAGAAGGCCCGCGCGGAACTCGCCGCCACCGACCTCGTCGTGGAGGCGAAGCGCTCCCGCGCCGGCCGCACCCTGTTCCTTCCCTGTGGCTGGCTCGAACGCGGCGCCCCCGGGCTGCCGCTGGAGACCTGGAAGGAAGGCCTCTACCCCGTGGCGGGGTCCGCCCGGACCCTGCCCCACCTCCCCGTCCCCGCGCTGTACGCAGCCGCCTGGGCACGGGTCCGGGGCGGCGACGCCCCCGCCTTCGAAGAACTGAACACCCGCGCCACCCGGAAGGGCCGCCGCCGATGACGAACGACACCACGACCACCCCCGACAGCACCACGCCGGACAGCACCGTCGCGGGAGGCGTCCCCGTGCAGGCGACGGCGCCCGGCCACGGGCCGCGACAGATCACCCTGCCCGAGGACCGGTACGCCACCGAGCTGGCCTTCCTCGCCGCGCACGACTCCGGACCCCGCCCGCCCGGCTGGCTGCTCACCCCCCGTGCTGTCGTCACCTTCGTGATGGGCAGCGCGGGTGACGCCCTGAGCCTGCCGAAGGGGGCCCGGCCCGGCACCGGAGTGCCGCGCCGGCTGGTGATCGAGCAGAAGTTCGTCGGCGAACGCGCCCTGGTCGAACGGTGTGTCGTCACCCTCGCCGGGGAACGCGGGCTGCTCCTCGTCGGCGAACCGGGCACCGCCAAGTCCATGCTCTCCGAGCTGCTGTCCGCTGCCGTCTGCGGGACCAGCGCGCTGACCGTGCAGGGCACCGCGGGCACCACCGAGGACCAGCTCAAGTACGGCTGGAACTACGCGCTGCTGCTCGCCCAGGGACCCACCGAGCAGGCCCTCGTGCCCTCCCCGGTGCTCACCGCCATGACCCGGGGCGCCGTCGCCCGCGTCGAGGAGGTCACCCGCTGCCTGCCGGAGGTCCAGGACGCCCTCGTGTCCCTGCTCTCCGAGCGGCGGATCGCGGTGCCCGAACTGGCGGGCGGCGACGGAGCCCAGGTGCACGCGGCCCCCGGCTTCACCCTCATCGCCACCGCCAACCTCCGGGACAAGGGCGTCTCGGAGATGTCCGCGGCCCTGAAGCGGCGCTTCAACTTCGAGACCGTGGGCCCCATCGGCGACGTGGACGCCGAGACCGCACTCGTCCGGCGCCAGTCGCGGGCCGCCGTCGAACGCGTGGGCGCCGCCTACCAGGTGGACGACGCGGTCCTCGAAGCCCTCGTCACCGCCTTCCGCGACCTGCGCGACGGCCGCTCCGTGGAGGGCTGGGAGGTCGAACGCCCCTCCACGGTGATGAGCACGGCGGAGGCCGTCTCCGTCGCGGGCTCCCTGGGCCTGGCCGCCGCCTACTTCCCCGGCGACCGGGACGTGCTCTCCCTGCTGCCCGGGCATCTGCTCGGGGTCGTCCGCAAGGACGACCCCGCCGACGCGGCACGGCTGCTGGGGTACTGGGACGGGCCGGTGCGCAGGCGCGCGGAGCAGGGTTCGGCGACCTGGCGTGCGCTGTGGGACCTGCGCTCGGTGCTGGAGAGCTGACGGATGAACGAGTCGACCATGCGCGGGACGGGGACGATGGCGGGGGCCGGCACCTCCGCCGAGGCGCCGCCCGCCGCCGGCGTGCCCGCCGGTGCTCCCACGGCTCCCGTGGTTCCTGCGGTTCCCGGGCGTGGTCCGGCGGGCGGACCGGTCACCGCGGAAGCCGCGGTGGCGGCCCTCGCGGAGGCCGGTCCCGGGGCGCCGTTCCTGATCGGGGTGCGCCACCACGCGCCCTCGCTGGCGGCGGCCCTGCCCGCCCTGCTGGACGCGGCGGACCCCGACGTCCTCCTCGTCGAACTGCCCGCCGAGTTCCAGCCCTGGCTGGGCTGGCTCGCCCACGAGGAGACCGAGGCCCCGGTGGCGCTGGCCGCCGTGCCGGCTGCCGGGCCCGGAGCCGTCCCGGCGGGTGAACGGGGCCCGGCCTTCTACCCCTTCGCGGACTTCTCGCCCGAACTGGTCGCGCTGCGCTGGGCGGCGAGGAACGGCGTCCCGGCCGTGGCCTGCGATCTGCCTCTGGCCGACCGGGCGTGGGCGGAGGGCCGCGACGGGGCCCCCATCCCTGTTCCCGGCGCCGCCTCCGCACCCGTGCCGGGGGAGGGGCACGGGCTGTCCGCCGCGCTCCGGTCCCGGCTCACCGGCCGGGAGGGCGAGGACCTGTGGGACCGCCTGGTGGAGGCCCAGGCGCCCGGCTCGACACCCGAGGCGCTCCGCCGTGCCGCCCTGCTCACCGGCTGGGCGCTGCGTCACGAGGCCGAGGCTCGGGGCGGGGTGCACGGCACGGATCTGGTACGCGAGGCATGCATGCGCGGCCATGTCGCGAAGGCCCTGGCGAACGGACGGCGGCCCGCCGTGGTGGTGGGCGCCTTCCATACTCCGGCGCTGTTGCGGTCAGGGGCGGGGGCGGACGGGACAGCCTGCACTGCTGTTGCCGCCGAGGAGGCGGGATCGCCGGGCCCGTCCTCCGTGCCGGAGCCGAGCGCGGGCGGGCACGCCGACGGCGTTGCCGGGGCGGCCGCGTGCACGGTCTCCCTGATCCCGTACACGTACCCCCTGCTCGACTCCCGCTCCGGCTATCCGGCCGGCATCCGGGACCCGGAGTGGCAGCACACCGTCCTGGAGGCCGCCGGGGACCCGGCGGCCCTGCACGAGGCGCTGGTCCGCACCGCCGTACGCCTCTGCGCCGCCCTGCGCGAACAGGGCCACCCCTGCGGCCCGGCGGACGGCAGGGAGATCGTCCGGGTCGCCGGTGACCTGGCCCGGCTGCGCGATCTGCCGGCGCCGGGCCGCGGTGAACTCCTGGAAGCCGTGCAGACGGTGCTGGGGCGCGGCGAGACCTACGGCACGGGCCGCGCCGTCGCCCAGGCCCTCGAGCGCGTGCTCGTCGGAGCGCGCACCGGACGGCCCGCACCCGCTGCCCCGCGCAGCGGACTGAGCCCCGCCGTCGAGGCCGAGACCGCGGCGCTCGCGCTCCCCGGGCCGCAGGACGCGCACGAGAAGGCACCCCGCGACCTCCGGCTCGACCCGGCGCGCTCCTCCCTCGACCGCCGCCGCGAACTGCTGCTGCGCAGGCTGACGGTCTGCGGCATCCCCTATGCGCAGGAGCAGGAGGTGACGGGCCCGGCGGGGGGTGAAGGACTGACGACACGCTGGCGGGTGCGGTGGACCCCGGCGACGGCCGCGATGCTCACCGCGGCCGGGGCCCGTGGCGTCACCCCGGCCCAGGCGGCCGAGGGCGTGTTGCGGCAGCGCCACGCGGCCGAGCGTGCGGACGGCGGTCCGACGGCCGCCCAGGTCGTCCGCGGGCTCGCGGAGGCCGCCGCTTGCAGGCTGCCCGCCCTGGCCGACGAACGACTGGCCGAACTGGCGGCCGTGCTCCCCGCGAGCGGCACTCTTCCCGAACTCCTGGCCGGGCTCGACCTGCTGGACCGCATCGACGCGGGCCATCTGCCGGGCCTGACCGAGCCGGACGGCCCCGAGGTTCGGCCCGACGGCCCCGAAGTGCCGTCCGACGCTTCCGGTGAGCCGTCAGGCGGCCCCGAAGCCGACACCGCCAGGGCCGCCCGCACCGCCCACGCGGCGGAACTGCTGACCGCTGCCGCGGTGCGCCAGGTCGAGGGGCTGACCGGCTCCGAGAAGCCCGAGGACGCCCGCGCCCTGCTCGAACTGGCCCAGCGGGCCGACCGGCTGGGCGGCATCCGGCTCACCGACGCCCTCACCCGGCTGGCCGCCGACGGCGCCCCGCTGATCGCCGCGGCGGCCGGAGCGGTCAGGGTGCTCACCGGCCACGAAGAGGCCGAGGCCTTCGGCGAGCGCGTCGCCTCCTGGGTGGACGGAGCCGTGGACGGCACCTCCCGGGCCACGCTCACCGCCCGGCTCTCCGGCGTCCTGACGGTCGCGGGCCCGCTCCTGACCGTCGCCGCCGACGCCCTGGACCCGTTGCTGGACCGGGTCGTCGGGCTGGACGACTCCGCGTTCCTGGCCCGTCTGCCGGCCCTGCGCGGTGGCTTCGACACCCTGAGCCCGGCCGCCCGGGACCGCCTGCTGGGCACCGTCGAGGAGCGGCTGGGCGAACGGGTGGACGACCTCGACGCCGACGATCCGGCCGGACTGGCCCGCCGTACGGCCGCCGACCTCGCGGCGAGGGAACTGCTGACCAAACTCGGCCTCCCCATCCCGCCGACGCCGCACGACGGCCGGGTCCCACCGCCGTCGGACCACTCCGCCGCAGCCCCCGCGCCTCTCACCGCCGTCCCCCCCGCCGGCGCACCCCGGGCCGAGGCGCCCTCCGCCGGGACGGCACCCATAACCGCGCTCACCACCGAGGCGCCCCCGGCCGAGGCGACCCTTGCCACGACACCCTCCACCGAGGCGCCCCCCGCCCGTACCCTCGCACCCGCCGACCGATGGCGGCTCGTGCTCGGCCGGAGCTCCGACCGACTGCCGTCCGGCGCCGCCCGCCTGGCGACCGCGCTGGACGAGCTCTACGGCGCGGGTCACGGCGAGGGTTCCCGCGGCGGACTCCCCGGGCGCGACGGCTCCGGGGCCGGCGGGGGCCGGGAGCCGTCGTTCCCCGGTGTGCGCGAGTGGTCCGAGGAACTGGCCGCGCTGTTCGGCCCCGGTGTCCGCGAAGAGGTCCTCGCCGCCGCGGCCGTGACGGGGCGCCAGGACGTCCTGGCCGAACTCGACCCGGCGGCCGCCACCCCCTCCGTGGAACTGCTCCGGACCATCCTGCAGTACGCCGGCGGCCTTCCCGAGGCCCGCCTCGCGGCGCTCCGACCGCTGGTGCGTCACCTGGTCGAGGAACTGACCCGGCAGCTCGCCACCCGGCTGCGCCCCGCGCTGACCGGCGCGACGACGGCCCGGCCCACCCGCCGCCCCGGCGGCCGGCTCGACCTGCCGCGCACCCTGCACGCCAATCTGGCCACCGCCCGCCGGACGGTCGACGGCACGATCCAGGTGATCCCCGAGAAACCCGTCTTCCGCAGCCGTGCCCGCAGGTCGGCCGACTGGCGGCTGATCCTGGTCACCGACGTCTCCGGATCCATGGAGGCTTCCACGATCTGGTCCGCGCTGACCGCCTCCGTGCTCGCCGGGGTGCCGACCCTGAGCACCCACTTCCTGGCGTTCTCCACCGAAGTCGTCGACCTCACCGGCCATGTACGCGACCCCCTCTCCCTCCTGCTGGAAGTGAGCGTGGGCGGCGGAACGCACATCGCCGCCGGGCTCCGGCACGCCCGCGGCCTGATCGAGGTGCCCTCGCGCACCCTCGTCGTCGTCATCAGCGACTTCGAGGAGGGAGGGCCGCTCGCCGGACTGCTGGCCGAGGTACGGGCGCTGGTGAACACCGGCTGCCACGTCCTCGGGTGCGCGAGCCTCGACGACGCCGGCCGGCCCCGGTACTCGACGGGCGTCGCCGGGCAGCTCGTGGCCGCCGGGATGCCCGTGGCGGCCCTCAGCCCACTCGAATTGGCCCGCTGGATAGGGGAGAAGACCGCATGAACGCCGCTCAGTTGCCGTCCGTCGCACCTGAGGTCACGGCCACGCTCGTGGAAGGCCTCTCGCCCCGGCTGCGCAAGCGGCTGGACATGGCGGTCACCAAGCTCGCCGCCCGCCCCGCACACCGCGACGGGGACACCACGACGATCGAGGTCGACGACGAGACCGAGCTGCGCCTGCACGCGCCGGGCGGGGTGGTGGCGAAGGTGGAGGGCATCACCTGCGGCTGCCTCCTCGCCCCGTCCTGCGTCCACCGCGCGGCGGCGGCCTGCGCCGCCCCCGCCGCCGAACTGGCACCGGAGCCCGCCGAGCAGGCCACCCCGGAAGCCCCGGGACCGGCATCGGCGACGGCCCCGGCCGCCGCGCCCGGCCCCGACGCCGCCCGTGCCCCCGGCCTCGACGTCGCCTCCGGCCCCGCCCTCGCCCCCGTCACCGGCGTCGCCGCCCACGCGGCCTCCGGCCCCGCCACCGCACCCGCTCCGGGTCCCGCCGACGCAGCTCCCGGCCTCGCCCCCGACGTCGTCTCTCCGCCGGAGACGGCGAGCCCGGACCAGCGTGCCGCCGCCGACGTCCTCTGGTCGGCGGGCGCCGCCGTGCTGGAGGCCGGGGTGGACGGGGCGGGGGCCGTCACCCAGTCGGCCCTCCTGCGCGCCGCGCACACCGCCCGGCTCCGGCACCTGCCCCGGGCCGCCGGCGCCGCGCTCTCCGTCGTCACGCTGCTGCGCGCGGCCCGCGCCGGGGACCCGTCGTACCGCATCGCCGACCTCGTCACCGCCCTGGCCGAACTCCTGGGCACCGCCCGTCGCGTGGGGGCGGCGTCCGGGGCGGAGCTGACCGCCGTCAGAGGCCGGGTGCGCCGGCCGTACAGCCCGGACGGCTCGCTCCGCCTGTACGGCCTGTTCACCGAACCCGTGGTCACCGACTCGGGGCACGGCGGCGTCCGCACCTGGGTCGCCGGTGCCGACGGCCGCCTCTTCACCGTCGGCGACGTGGCGCCCGGCGGCGTGGGCCGGGCCCTCGGCGTGGCCGACCGGGCCGTGCGCCTGGGGGACAGCGCCCTCACCCACCGGGAGCTGGGCCGCGCCGGTCTTGCCGTTTCGGGCGCGACGGTCTCGCCGGACGGCAGACTGGGCGCGGGCAAGGCCGTGAAGGCCGTCACCGCCCGGGGTGCGGCGTGGACGGAGCCGCCGCTCGCCGCCCTGTGGGAGACGCCACCGGCCGAACAGGCCGCCCGCGCCTTGCGGTCCACCTCCCGCTACGCGGACCCGGACGGCACCGGCAGCGATCTGCTCTTCCTGGACGTCGAACTTCTCGGCGCGGTACGGGAGCCGGGCGGCGTGTGCCTGCTCGCGCAGTGCGAGGGAGGCGTTCCCGTCCGGCTCGCCGTCGCCGACGACGACCCGGCGCTCGCCCACCGCGACAACCTGGCTCTGCTGGCCGCCGCGCCGGGGACCCGGCTGAGGATCATCGGCCGCCTGACTCCCGCCACCCACCCCCGGCTCACCCTCCTCGCGTGCACGCACCCCACCGGCGAGGGCACGGTCGACCTCGGCCTCGACCGGCTGCGCCGCGCCGACCTCCCGGACCCGTCCGCCCCCGCGCACTTCGCCCCGCCGCAGCCCGCAGGCCCCGGCGCGCTGTCGCCCCTGTACCTCCTGGAGCGCCGGGTGGAGCAGACGGTTCCGGCGGGCCGTGCCGCCCTCGGCCTGCTGGGCGACGTCACCGCCGAGACCCGCCGGATCCGCCGCGGGGGTCTCCCCACGGCCGCCGCACTGCTCACCGCCCTGTGCGCCTCGGCCTCCCGGCGTGATCGCGACCTCTTCGGCCGTCTGCTCCCCGCCGACCCCGACGGCTTCGCCGCGTACTGGCTGGCGGCCGCCCGCTACACGGCCGCCGTGTCCGAATCGCTGTGCTCGGCAGCCTGGAACGCGCAGCGGGAGGACCCGGCCGCCGTGCCGCCGACGCCTTCATGAACTCCACCCCGGCGGGCCGGCCCGGGAGCATCCGGCCGTGTCCCGGGAGCGCACCGCCGGGACCCCGGGTAACGTCGGACGCGGCTGAGGAAGGTGTGGCCATGACGCAGGATCGCGGGGAGCAGACGTTTCAGCGGATCGTCCAGGCCGCCGGAATCGTGATCGACCGGGACGGCTACGCCGGTGCCTCGACCCCGGCGATCCTCCGGCTGGCCAACGTCTCCCGCAGCGGCTTCTACCACCATTTCGCGTCGAAGCAGGACCTCGGCGACGAGATCCTGGCCCGCCAGCACACGTACTTCCAGCAGGTCTCCGAGCAGATGGCGGCGGGCCCGGCCCCCGAGCTCTGGCTCCAGGCCCTGGTGGACATCAGCCACCACTACACCGCCGGCCTCCTGGAGGACCCCGTCCTGCGGGCCGCCGTGCGCCTTTCGATCGAGCCGGGCCCGTACCAGACCGCCGAGAGCTACGCGGGTTCGCTGGGTGCCGTCACCGCCGCTCTCGAATCCGCGCGCGAAGCCGCGGAGCTCCAGGACCACGTCGAGCCCGTGGAGACCGCGCGGACACTCGTCGGCTGCTACAGCGGCGTACAGATGCTGTCCCTCGCCCTGGCCGAGCGGGACGCACTGCACCAGCAGGTCAGCGCCATGTGGTCCCTCGTCATGCCCGGCATCGCCCGTCCGGAGATCTTCGCCCGGCTGCGTCTGGGGCCGCCGCGCTCCATGGGTACGTCCCCGCCGCGCTGACAGAGCGGCCCCGGACACGCCCTAGTCCGCCCAGTGGGGCGGGCGCTCCAGGGTCTGCGGGACCTTCGTGCGGGCGTCGCCCCGCGCGGCGTTGAGCTGGGGCTGGGTGAGAAACAGCGCGCCGCGCAGGTCCGCCCCGCACAGGTCGGTGTCCCGCATGTCCGCGCCGATCAGGTCGGCGTCCCGCAGATCGGCGCCGGACAGGTCGGCCGCGATGAGGAGGGCCCCGCGCAGGCTGGCGCCGCGCAGCTTCGCACCGCGCAGCCGGGATCCCATGAGGTGGGCGCCCCGGTGGTTCTTCTTGCGCCCGGGGACCGCCGCCCGGGTCAGCTCGCTGGCCCGCAGGAGCAGCGGGTTCACCTCGCCGCGCAGCGCGTCCGCGTCGACGGCGAGCAGCATCTCCGCCGTGTCCCGGGTGAGGGCGTCCAGCCGCTCGTGCGCGCGGCGCAGATCGCCGTGCACGGGCCCGGCCGCGGGCAGGTCCAGGGCCTGCGCGATGTACTTCAGAAGCTCATGGAGCTGCCGCACGACGGGGAAGACCTCATACATGGCGCGGGCCGAATCCGGCTTCTCACGCCAGCTGACGCCCTTGAAGGTGACCTGGGAGACCTTCTGACCCGCTCCGAAGCAGTCGAACACCGTGCAGCCGTTGTACCCCTGGTCACGCAGCCGCTGGTGGATGCCGCAGCGGAAGTCCTCCTGGAGGTTCCCGCAGGGTGTGCCCGCGGACTTGTCCACCGGGAAGTCCGAGGAGCGCGAGAAGGGCAGCGCCACGCAGCACAGCCCGAAGCAGTTCCCGCAATCGGCCTGCAGGTCGGGCTGGGCGGCGTACGAGGTGCGCTCGGACAAGACGGTGACTCCTGGAGGCGTGCGGGGCAGCCGACGGTGTGCCGGTGGCTGTACGCCCCCATTGTCCCGCGTGCGCCGAACGCGGCGTGCCAGGAGGCCGGTCAGCCCTCCGGACGCAGGAGACCACGCTCGTAGGCCTTCACCAGCCGCTGCGGCACCTGGTGGACGGTCCCGTCGATCGTGACGGGGACGAGCTGGGGCGTCGTCGCCTTCCACTGGGCGCGACGGTGACGGGTGTTGCTGCGGGACATCTTCCGCTTGGGGACTGCCATGGGGACCACCTTTGTCGTTGACCTCGAAGAACGTTATATGAAAACGATAGTCAATACCAAGTCGCCGCCGACTCGTCGGTCTGCCGCCGTCGAGAGGGCCGGAGGCCGCCTGGCCGGGGATCAGGCCGATGTCCCGCCCGTCGACGCAGCTACACCGCGCGGACGGAGGGTCATCAGCGAGTCCTCCAGGGCCGCGACCATGGCGAAGGGGAACCGGTCGACTTCGAGGCAGAGGGCGACGTCGTCGCGGTGGGCTCCTTCGCGGACGCCCTCCGTCAGCTCCGTGGCGGCGCGCGACTCCGCGGCGCGGCGCACGAACGCGGTCGCGTCCGCCCCGGCCCCGGTGACCCTCCCCGCGATGTACTGGGCGCACGCCAGGTCTTCCTCGGCGCGCCCGTCCTCGCCGGTGACCACGAACGTGACGTCGTCACAGCCGTGTTGGCGCAGGAGCCCCGCCGTCGCCTCCGCCACCACGAATCCGGCGCACAGCACCAGCGACGCTTCCTTGACCGCGAGGGCGCCCACCGTTCCCGCCGTGGTCTTCTGTATGACGGTACGTCCGCCCAGGTAGGCGGAGCGCAGCAGACCCGGTGAGTTGACGGCGTCGAAGCCGCGCGCCGGCGCACCGTCCTTGAGCGCCACCCAGTCCGGCCGGCGCGCCTTCAGTGCCAGGGCGTCTTCGAGCGACTCGGCGAGGACGATCTTCTCCGCCCCTCGGGCGAAGGCCCAGGCGGCCACCGTGCAGGCCCGCATGACATCGACTACGACCGCCACGGACGGCGTTTCGGTGAGCTCGGGGATGCCGAGGAAGCGAGTGTCCATCCGCTCATGATCGACTGCGCCCGTCCCGAAGTCCCCGACTTCGTGAGCCACTTCACACCGTCATGCGTGCGCGCCCCGGGTCCCTTGATCGGGGCATTGGTCCAGTCCAAACTGCCAGAACGGAGGAGGGGGATGCCATGTCGGATACGGCGTCGGCGACGGGGGGCCCGCAGGGCGGCCCGGGTGGGGAAGACGAACGTGGCACGATCGGCCCACGGATCCAGCCTTCCGCCGGCGGACCGGGCTGAGCCAGGAGGTGGCCGCGTCCCGGGCCGGGACCAGTACCAGAGCGCTGCGCGACATCGAGCGCGGCCGCGCCCGGCGGCCCCGGGTGCACACCCTGCGAAGCCTCGCCGGGACGCTGGGGCTGAACGACGACGAGCTGGCGGGCCTGCTGGCCGACGCCCGCACCGGGCCACCGCGCGACACCGGCCGGCCGAGCCTGCTGATCCTCGGCCCGCTCGTCCTGCGGCGCGGCCGGGCCCCCGTCCCGGTC
The DNA here is from genome assembly GCF_000261345.2 of Streptomyces globisporus C-1027. Lineage (NCBI taxonomy): Bacteria > Bacillati > Actinomycetota > Actinomycetes > Kitasatosporales > Streptomycetaceae > Streptomyces > Streptomyces globisporus. The sequence goes on from NZ_CP013738.1 coordinate 7,207,869, forward strand.
GCCGGCCCGATGCTGCGCCGTCTGCTCGGGCTGCTCGCGCTCAAGCACCCCGAGCCCGCCACCCAGCAGGAGATCACCGACATCCACTGGCCGTCCGGGCCGCCACGCTCCCACCCGAGCCTGATCCACACCTACGTCATCCAGGCCCGCCGGCTGCCGGGCCCCTGCGGCCCCCGGAGCACCCGGCCGCCGACCGTCGTCCGGACGCCCACCGGTTACCGGCTGGAGGCGTCCCGGGACCGGATCGACCTCGGCCACTTCGACGAACTGCTGGCCCGGGCGGAGCTTCGCCATGACGCGAGCGACCTGGAGGCCCGGTACGCCTCGCTGACGGAGGCTCTGCGCTGCTGGCGGGGCCCGGTGCTCGCGGACGCCGACCCGGCGCTGCGCCGGCATCCGGCCGCGGTGGCCGCCGACGAACGGCGGGCCCGGGCGGTGCTGCTGCACGCCGACGCCGCTTTGCTGCTTCGCCGCTCCGGGGAAGTCGTTCCGATGCTGGCGGACCTGGTGAACACCGAGCCGCTGCACGAGGGCCTGCACGCCCGGCTGATCCTCGCCCTCGCCGAAAGCGGGAACAGGCCGCCGCGCTCCAGGTGTTCACCCGTCTGCGCGACCGGCTCGACGAGGAGCTGGGCATCGAGCCCGGTACGGAGATCCGCGAGCCCATCTGCGGGTGCTGCGCCGCCAACCGCCCGTCCCGCGCCGCACCGCCCACCACACGCCGGCCCACCGCGAGCCCGCTCACCCCACGGAGACCCACCGAACGGAGAGCCACCCCGCGGAGGTCCGTCGCACACCGGCCGATGGCATGCCGGCCGACGGCACAGCGGCCGCGCGCACGACAGCCCTGCGCCCAGCGCCCTTGGGCCCCACGCCGCTCCCGGCCCAACTCTCTTCCGGCGAGCGCAGCTTCGTCGGGCGGCGACCGCAGCTGCGCGTACTCGACACCCTCGTCGCGTCCGACCCCGCGCGGCGACCGCACATCGCGGTGGTGGTCGGTGCGCCCGGCGTCGGCAAGACCGCCCTCGCCACACACTGGGCGCACGCCCGGCGCGACCACTTCCCGGACGGGCAGCTGTACGCCGACCTGCGCGGCCATTCCCGGCTTCCGGCGCTGCGCCCCGGCGACGTACTCGCCCGTTCCTCCGGGCCCTCGGCGCCCCGCCCCACGCACTCCCCGAGCACCCGCCGAACGAGGACGAAGCGGCGGCGCTCTACCGCACCCTGCTCGCCGACAGGCGTCTGCTGATCGTGCTGGACAACGTGCGCGACGCCGAGCAGGTCCGGCCGCTCCTCCCCGGCGCCCGGGGCTGCACGGTCGTCATCACCAGCCGCAGCCGGCTCGCCGGGCTGGTCTCGTCCGACGGGGCGCGCCGCATCGCCCTGGACGTGCTCGACCCGGACGAGGGCCGCCAACTGCTGGGCAGCATCGCCGGATCCTGCAACGTCGCGGCCGAAGAGACGGCGGCCCGCAGGCTCGTGGAGCTCTGCGGCGGCCTGCCGCTGGCGATCAGGATCACCGGAGCCAATCTCGTGGCCCGCAACGCGAGCATCGCCGCGCACAGCGCCGAGCTGGCGGGCACGGGCGACGGCATCCTCGACCGGCTGCGCATCGAGGGGGACCGGCGTCCCACCGTACGGTCCGCCTTCGAGCTGTCCTACCGCACGCTTCCCGACGAAGCCCGGCGGATGTTCCGGCTCCTCGGCCAACTGCCCGGACCCGACCTCACCGTGGACGCCGCCGCAGCGCTCGCGGGCACAACCCCGGCCGTGTCGTAAGCACTTCTGGCGTTCCTCGCGGACACCCATCTGGTGCGGGATAGGGCGGGCCGTTTCGGGCTGGACGTCCTGCTGCGCGCGTACGCCCGCGAGCTGACCGGCACGGACGAGGAGCACACCGCCCGAAGGCGGCTCGTGCTCTCCCGGGCTCGCGGTCCCGCCCGGCGCGACAACGGGCGGGACAACTGCTCCGGCAGTTACGCCCCTTCTGCCGGTTCCCGCGCCCAGCCCGGCGAAGTGCGGAAGAACAGCAGGTCAACTCCCCTCCTCTCAAGCGGGTTCGGCCTCCCGGACGCCTCCGCCTGCTCTGGTCCGGCTGCAGGAGCCCGAACAGGCCCCAGCCGTACGGTTGGCCGCACCGCAGCCCTTCCCTGTGCCCAGCCACGGGAGTTGCGCGCATGCACCGGCACGAGTGACCGAAGGATGGAACGACGGTGGAAGAACATCGAGCAGAGCACGCCACAGCGGTCGCGTCGCCGCCCGCCCGGGACGGCTCCGGCGGGCCGCCGCCGTCGCCGGGCGAGCCCGCCCATCTGGTCCCGTAACTTCCGGTACTACTTCGTCGCCCGCAGCGCCGGCCTGCTCAGCTGGGCCATGATGCCGCCCGCCCGATCCGCACCCTGCGCCGGGTGCCGGACCGCCGCTGAGGGTCAGGCCCGGTCCCGCCGGGGATGCGGCGGCGGACCGTACGCCTCGACCAGCGCGTTGCGCACGGCGAGCCGTCCCGCGTGGCGGAACGCCAGGGGGTGGGAGTCCACCTCGTGCACCTTGATGGACCGCAGGACGACCGTGACGGCCACTGTCGTTCCGGGGGCCAGGGCCGCCAGCTCCTCGCGGACGCCGGAGCCGAACGCCTCGTGCAGTTCCGAGACCTCACCGGCCGACCAGCCCGGCGCCGCGCTCGTGTCCGCCACCTCGAACTCCACGCCCTGCTGCCAGGGTTCAAAGTCCGACACGGTGATGGCAACGGACGACGGGCAGCCCGCCTGCCGGATGTACGCGGCCTTGACGCCGCGCAGGGGTCGGGGAGGAAAGGTCCTCGGCTCGGTGGTCATGCGCCCCACGCTAACGGCGCGCCGACGGCCTCCCCACGGAAATTCCGCGGGGAGGACGTCCGTTCGTGCGTCAGGCGTCCCGGCGCAGCTCCAGGGTGCAGCACTTGACGCTACCGCCCGCCTTGAGCAGCTCCGAGAGGTCCACCCCGATCGGGTTGAACCCGCGCTCACCCAACTGCGCGGCCAGCTCCGTGGCGTTCTGCGGAAGGACCACGTTGTACCCGTCCGACGTCGCGTTCAGCCCGAACACCTCGGCGTCGGCGGGGGTGGCGAGGAGTGCGTCGGGGAACAGCCGCTCCAGCACGGACCGGCTGCCGGGGGAGAAGGCCGCCGGGTAGTAGGCGACCGTCTTCTCGTCGAGCACGGTCAGGGCGGTGTCCAGGTGGTAGTAGTCGGGATCGACCAGGGTCAGCCCGATCACCGGGCGTCCGAAGTACTCCTGTGCCTCGTCGTGCGAGCGGGGGTCGCTGCGGAAGCCGGTGCCCGCCAGCAGCCAGTCGCCCGCCAGGAGATAGTCGCCCTCTCCCTCGTTGACGAAGGCGGCCGTACGCAGCTCCGGAAAGCCGTTGTCGCGCAGCCAGTTGTGGTAGGCGGGGCCTTCGGCGATGCGCTCGGCGTCGCGGAACCGGGCCACGAGGGCCCGTCCGTCGACGACCGTGGCACCGTTGGCCGCGAAGACCATGTCGGGAAGGGAGGGGACGGGGTCGATCGTGTCGACGGTGTGCCCGAGGCTCAGGTAGACCTCGCGCAGCCGCTCCCACTGGGCGATGGCCAGCGGAGTGTCGACGGGCTTCGCCGGGTCCATCCACGGGTTGATGGAGTAGACCACGTCGAAGTAGGTGGGCCGGCACATGAGGTAGTGCCGGGCACGTGCGGTACGCATATGGGGTGGTCCCGATCGTCAGGGGCGGCCGGTGAGATATCCGCCCATCGAGGTGAAGTACTCGGTCGCGGGCAGCTCGCGGCCGTCTTCGGTCCGAACGCGGGTGATCGCCAGGCCGTGGTTGCGGCCGGTGCGGGCGTCGGCTCCGGCGACGATCACGACACCGTCACCCTCGCGGTAGAAGACGCGGCCCGGGGTGCCGCCGTAGCGGCCCTCGGACACGACGGCCGAGACGACTTCGATCCGCTGCCCCCGGTGGTACGTGAAGGCGGCCGGGTACGGGGCCGACTGGGCGCGGACCAGGCGCTCCAGGTCCTCGGCCGGCCAGTTCCAGTCGATGCGGATGTCCTCCTCGGCGCGCTTGTGGAAGAAGCTCGCCCTCGACCGGTCCTGCGGGGTGAACTCCTTCTGCCCGGAGGCGATCAGCCCGAGGGCCTCGACGGTGACCGGCGCGATCAGATCGACCGTGCTGTGGAAGAGGTCGGTCGCCGTGTCCGTCGGTCCCACGGGCACCGCCCGCTGGACGACGATGTCACCGGCGTCCAGCTCCTCGTCCATCATGTGGGCCGTGACGCCGACCTCCGGCTCGCCGTTGATGAGCGCCCAGATCAGCGGCGAGAAGCCCGCGTAGGCGGGCAGCAGCGAGTCATGGATGTTGAGCGTGCCATGGACCGGCAGTGTGAAGATCTCCGGCGGCATCCACGTCCGCCAGTTGTTGGCCACGATGATGTCCGGGGCCACTTCCCGCAGCTGGTCGACGAGTTCGTCGTCCGGCCGATTGCGGATGATCACGGGGACGCCGTGCTTCTCCGCGAGGTCGGCGACCGAGTCGCTCCAGATCTTCTCGTAGGCGTGCTCGCTCCGGGGATGGGTCACGACGGTCACCACGTCGTGCTCGGAGTCCAGCAGGGCTTGCAGGGTGCGATGGCCCCAGGTCTGGTATCCGAACATGACGACCCGCATGAAGGTGCCTCCTTGGAGAGCGATGACCGGCGCTTCAGTAAAGCAAGGCTTACCTAAGATCACAACGGCCCATGATTCACAGCGAGGTTGACAGCCGATCACGGCTGGAAACACACCCTGACGTCGACAGGCAGGGGCGAGCGGGTTAACTTGACCCGGCCCGCTCTCCGGCCGCGCGCCGTGGGTCCGAACGCGACGGGGAGGGACCTCCCATGCTCTGTACGAGGCTGACGAACGCGCGCTTCCTCACGATGGACCCCCGCCACCCCGTCGCCCACGACCTGGGGATATGGCGCGGCCGGATCGTCGGCGTGGACGACGCCGTGACCTCCCTGCCCGCCCGCGAGACCGTCGACCTGGGCGGGGCGACCGTGCTGCCCGGCTTCATCGACAGCCATGTCCACCTCGCCTGGGCCGGGTTGAAGGCCGGCACGCCGAGCGTCGCCCCGTGCGAACGGATCGAGGACATCCTCGCCGTGGTGGACACGGCGGCCCGGCGGCCCGCCCCTCCCGGCGCCTGGGTGGACGTGGCCGGATATGACCAGCGGGCCCTGGGCCGGCATCTGACCGCCGCCGAACTGGACCGGGTCAGCCACGGCCGCAAGGTCTTCCTGATGCACGACTCCGGGCACGCCTGCGTCGTCAACACCGCGGTGCTGGACCTGCTGCCGGACGGGACCCCGCACGAGGACGGCTTCCTCGCCGAGAGCGCCATGACCACCGCACGCCGGCTCCGGCTCCCGTACTCCCAGGAGGAGCTGGCCGACGCGATCGAGCTCGCCGCCCGCGCCTGCCTGGACGAGGGGATCACCGCCTGCGCGGAGGCGGGCATCGGCGGCGGACTCCTCGGCCACAGCCCCGTCGAACTGGGCGCCTACCAACTGCTCCGGGACCGCGGCCGGCTGCCCGTGCGGGTCCAGCTCATGGCCTCCGGCGACACCCTGCGCCCCCGCGCGGCACACGCCGACGACGGGTTCACCCAGGCCCTGGACCTCGGCCTGCGCACCGGATTCGGTGACGACTGGCTGTCGCTCGGCGCGCTCAAGATCTACACCGACGGCGGGATGATGGCCCGTACGGCGGCGCTCACCTCCCCGTACGAGGGGACGGGCGACAACGTCGGCCGCTTCCAGGACGACCCGGAACGCCTCACCGCCCTGATCGTGGACGGCCACCTCGCCGGCTGGCAGCTCGCCGTCCACGCCATCGGCGACCGCGCCGCCGACCTCGCCCTGGACGCCCTGGAGCGGGCGCAGAAGCTGCGGCCCCGCCCGGACGCGCGCCACCGGATCGAGCACGCCGGGCTGATCCGTCCCGACCAGCTGCCCCGGTTCGCCGCGCTGGGTGTGAGCGCGGTGGTCCAGCCCAACTTCCTGCGCTACTTCGGCGACGACTACGCGACCGTGATGGGCCAGGAGCGGGCCGGCTGGATGTACCGGGGGAGGGGCTTCCTGGACCACGGCGTCGCGCTCGTCGGCAGCTCGGACCGCCCCGTCACGGACGGCGCGCCCCTGCGCGCGATCCAGTTCATGGTCGAACGCGCCTCCGTCTCGGGCCGTCTCGTGGGCCCGGACGAGGCCGTCACCGTCGACGAGGCGCTGCGTGCCTACACGGTCGCCGGAGCCCACGCCTGCCGCTGGGAGGACACGGCGGGCGCCCTCGCGCCGGGAATGCGTGCCGACCTGGTGGTGCTGGGCGACGACCCGCACCGCGTGGACCCCTCCCGGATCGGGGATATCGAGATCGTCCGGACCTTCGTGGACGGCCGGGACACCCGCGCCGAGGTGTGACGCTACGCTCGACGCCATGGGTACGGAGACGAGGGGAAGCGGGACGGCCGCCGCGTGGGTGACCGTCGTGTCGTACGAGAACCTGCCGGGCTGCCAGCGGCCCCCGGCGGCCCTCCGCGCTTGACTGCGTGACCGCGGCATCGACTGGATGTCCTTCGCCGGGGAGCTGATCCACTGCGATCTCGCCTGCCGCATCGGCGCGGACGGGCACTGGCGCGGCCGGTACACCGTCCGGGTCGACGCCGACGCGCTGCGCACCCTGGGTCTGCACCCCGATCAGCCCACCTCGGTGATCACCGCGCCCTCCCCGCCGCCCTGGCGGCACGCCGCCGCCGAGCGCAACGCCGAACGGCGCCCCGGGGGCTGACGGCCCCTCCACCCGCAGTGCTTCCCAACTCCGCTCGTGCCGAAGCTCGTTGAGCTCCGTCGGCCGGTCGGCGCGCGTCGCCCCGCGAGCGGGTGGCAGAACAATGCGTCGCCCTTTTCGTGTTATTTAGGGTGAATCGGGGCATTGGCCCGTAGGTTGGGGAGAAACGCCACCCGGGTGGCGTCCTGTGTCCCCCGACCCGCCACCGGCAGGGGGTCGGGCGGCAGGTCATGAACGAGGAAAGGCAGGGCAGGTGAACGTGCTGGGGATCATCGCCTCCGGTGTGGCCGCGCTGTTCATCACGGTCGCACTCGCCAAGAGTGCCCGCCGCGTTGCGCTCCGCCCGCACGTCCCGAACGAACCGGGCGGGCGTGCGCCACGGGCCGAGGCACTGCGCAGGACGGGCGGCGCGACGGCCGTGCTCGGCGTCGGTACGGCGACCGGCGTGGCCCTGTGGCTCGGTGCGGCGGACGACGCGGCGGGCTCCGTAGGAGGGCTGCTCGCCGGGGCCGGGATCGTGGCGGCCCTCGGTCTCGTCCACGATCTGAAGCCGCTGCGGACCGCCCTGCGCCTCGGCGTCCAGATCGCCGCCGCGACCCTCGTCGTCTGCCTGGCCGGGCTCCCACCGGCGTCGGGTGTCCTGGCCGCGCTCTGGATCGTCCTCGTCACCAACGCCTTCGTCCTGCTCGACCACGCCGACGGGCTGCTCACCGCCGTCGGACTGGTCACCGCCGCCGGACTGCTCACGTGCGCCCTCGTCGGCGGAGCCCCCGCTCTCGCGCTGCTGCCGACGACCCTGGTGGCGGGCCTCGCCGGCTTCCTGCTCCACACCTGGCACCCCGCACGCCTCCGGCTCGGCGCGGCCGGTGCGCAGTTCACCGGATTCGCCCTGGCCGCCTCCGGCGCGCTGATCCAGGCGGCCGCGCCGTCGGGCCGCGCCGCGTGGGCCGCGCTGCCGGCCCTGGCCACGGTGGCCCTCGCCGACAGCGCCCTCGTCCTGATCTCCCGCCGCCGCGCGGCACGTTCCCCGCTGCGTGACACGGACGACCACATCGCGCACCGCCTGCGCCGGGTCCGTGTCACCGTGCCGGGCGCCGCGGTCCTGACCACGCTGTGGGCTGCGGTGCCGGTGGCGACCGGGACCCTGGTGTACGCGGACCTGCTGCACCCCGCGTTCCTCCTCCTGCCCCTCGCGGGGACGGCGGCCGCGGTGTTCGCCCTGCTGAGGATCCCGGCGTACGCCCCGCCCCGCACGGCCCCGCCCCGTACGGGCTCCTCTCGTACGGCCGCAGCCCGACGCACCCAGACGTCCGGCGTCGGCGCCGCGATTCCCGCCGCGGCCTCGGCACCGGGCGCCAAGGCCTCGGCTCAGGGCCAGGGCGCCCCCGCCGCCAGGACCGCAGCGGGGCACCCCACCGTCCCGCCTCCGCCCACCGGCCGCCCCGCGGCCGAAGCCGCCGCGGCCGCGGCCGAACGGGGCTGACAGCGCCCGGCCCCGATCACCCCCGCAGCCGTCCGACCGTCGCGCGGGCCGCGGTGCGCGCGTACGGGGAGACCATCAGATACGGCGCCCACGGCCAGGTGTGCCGCAGGCAGTACACCCACCACTGGCGCGGCGGCAGCTCCCGCACGGAGGTCACCCGGCGCAGCGCCTCCCGGACGCCGATCCCCGGCTCCCGGCTTGCCGGAGCCGCCGACCCGTCCACGCACTCACCGGCATGGCCCGGTGCGACGAACGCGGCCACTCCGGCCCGCCGTGCGCGCCGGCCGTGGTCATAGTCGCCCATCCGGTGGCGGAAGACCTTGTCGGGGTCGCCGACGAGGTCGTACACGGCACGGGGCACCAGGACCACTCGTCCGTCGTACGTGTCGCAGCGCTCGGGCCGGTGCGCGCCGGGTTCGACGAGCGTCAGGGACCGGCCCCGCCGTCCGGAGTACACCGTGTCCCCGTACGCGTTGCGCACCGCGCCGACGACGACCGCCTCGGAACCGGCCGCTTCCGAGGCGCGCAACAGCGTCGCGAGGGTGTCCCGGAACAGTTCCACGCCGTCGTCGAGCCACAGCTGATGGGTCCACGCGTGGCTCGGGCCGCCCGGGGTACCGCCGAGCGGGCCGCCGCCCCCGCCGCCGCTGCGGCTGTTCCGGCTCGCGATGCGCAGCGCCTGGTTGCGGGAGACGTCCGCGTCCACCGACATGACCTCCACCGCCGGATGGCGCAGCCGCACCGCCTCCGGCGTACCGTCGGTGCTGCCGGTGTCCACCAGATGCACACCCAGCGTCGTCCAGGCGGGGAGCCCGCGCTGCTCCTCGAGGGCGCGCAGCGCGGACAGCGTCCGCGCGCGGCGGTCGTGACTCGTCATCAACACGGCCAGGTGGACGGGGTGCACAGCGGGCTCCTCAGCTCCTGATTCTCATCATTCATGCATAAAAGCTGATATTCCGCATAGGCTGGGTGGGTGAGCGCCGAACCGATCGCGAACCCGCTCGGGCCCGTCCGGGGCCCTACGCCCCCGCGCCGGTCCGGCCGCCTCGTGCCGGTGCTCGCCTTCCTCCTCGCCGTCCTGTGCGTGAGTACCGTCGCGCTGACCGCGACCGTCCGCTCCACGGTCGCCTCACCCGGCTTCTACCAGGCGGTGCTGGACGAGGAGTCGGCTTACGACCGCCTCTACGGCGAGGTGCTCGTCGACCCGGAGATCTCGCCCGTCACCCGCGATCTGCTCGCCCAGCTGCCCGTGCCCGAGGCGCTGGTGACGTCGAACATCAAGGTCGTGCTGCCGCCCGCCACGGTCCGGGCGCTGACCGACCAGCAGATCGAGGCGGTGACCGGCTATCTGCGCGGCGACCGCGACGAGCTCCGGCTGACCGTCGACCTGGCCCCGGTGCTGGAGAACCTCGCCGATCTCGCACGCGTCTACTTCGGCGACCTGGTGGCCAATGTCCAGGGCCGGGACCAGCCGGACTTCGAACGGTTCTCCGCCGACCTGGCCGTGGGGCTCGACGACCTCAGGGAGGGCCGGGCTCCCGAGCTGCCCAGGCTGCCGCTCACCGAGGACCAGGCCGACCGCGCCGCCGACGCCCTCCTCACCGCCGTACCGGAGCAGCAGCGGACGGCGCTGCGCCCCGAGATCGAGGTGGCGCTGGGTGAGGGGGACGTGTCGACCGCGATCGCCGCCACCGCCGCCGCCGCGCTCTCCGACGGCTCCCGCAGCGCGGCCGCGGACCTCCGGACCACCCTCCAGGACGGTACGTGGGACCTCACCGGCACCCTGACCGCCGCCGGGGCGGACCTCACCGCCCTGGAAGAGGCCCGTGACACCATCAGGCTCCTGACCCTGCTCCAGGTCCTCGCCCTCACCCTCGCGCTCGCCGCCCTCGTGACCCTCTGGTTCACCGGCCCCGCCACCCCGGCCCGCAGGCTGATGCGGCTGGGTCAGGCGCTCGCCTGCGCGGGCGTTCTGACCGGCGCGGCCGTGCTCCTCGCCCGGCTGATCACCGGCGGGCGCCTGTTCACCCCACCCTCCTCGTGGGCCCCGAGCGTCAGCTCACTCGTCGACGACCTCCAGCGCAACGCCGTGAACCAGGCGGTGACCACCGGTCTCGGCGCCGCGCTCGCGGCCCTCGTCGGCGGCGTACTCCTCACGGGTGCGGGCTGGGTGCTGCTGGTGCGCCCCGACCGGATGCCGACGCCGACCCCGACGGCCGTGCGGACGACGGCGGCGGGCGTGGCCTGTGCCGCACTGGCCGGCGTCCTGGTCGTGCCACCCGTGTTCGGCCCGTCCGCACCCCGCCAGTGCCTGGGCAGCGGCCGCCTGTGCGACCTGCGCTACGACGAGGCCGCCTACCTCACCTCGCACAACGCCATGTCCACCACCGCCGACCGGTTCATCGGCCCGCTGCAGGACCCCGACATCACCACCCAGCTCAACACGGGGGTCCGGGCCCTCCAGCTCGACACGTACCGCTGGGAGAGCCCCCAGGACATCGCCGCCCGGCTCGACTCCCCCGAATTCACCCCCGAGCAGCGCCGCCTGATCACCGGTGCCATCGACAAGGCCAACCCGCCGCGCGAGGGCCTGTGGCTCTGCCACGGCGTCTGCCGCGCCGGGGCCATCGAACTGGTCCCGGCCCTGGAGGACATCGGCGACTGGCTACGCGCCCACCCCACCGAGATCGTGACGCTCATCGTCCAGGACGACATCAGCCCCGAGGACACCGAGAAGGCGTTCCACGCGGCCGGCCTGGACGACCTCCTGCACACCCCCGACGCGGACCCGGACGCCCCGTGGCCCACTCTGGGGGAGATGATCGACAGCGGCCGCAGGCTGGTGGTGTTCGCCGAGAAGGCCGACGGCCCGGCCCCCTGGTACCGCAACTTCTACCGGTACGGCATGGAGACCCCGTTCGCCTTCCGGAGCCCCTCGGAGATGACCTGCGCCCCCTACCGGGGCGGCACGGGCAAGCAGCTCTTCCTGCTCAACCACTTCATCACGAACGCCGGTGGCAGCCGCCTGGACGCCGGCCGTGTCAACGCCCGCGACTGGGTCCTGGAGCGGACCCGGGCCTGTGAGGCGGAGCGCGGCAGCCCGGTCACCTTCATCGCCGTCGACTACACGACGATCGGCGACGCGCTCGGAGCGGTGAACGAACTGAACTCCCGCCGCACACAGGACGACTGACGGCGCGGCGCCCGTACGACAGAACTCCCGGCAGCCGACGCGGCCGCGTCCGAAACCCCCGGGAGATCCTGGAGGGGAGCGTGAGAGGCTACGTTCCCAGGGGCTCCCCACCGTGCGGACGGAGCCGGACGACCGCCGACAGATCAGGAACCCAGCGCCCATGACTCCTCCGAGCGACCCGGCACCGCACGGTGCACCCGCCGCCGCACCGGCCCCCGGCGACCCATCCCCGCAGCCGGGCCGGGGCCGTCTGCTGGCCGTGAGCGACCTGCACGCGGCGGTGAGCGACAACCGGCCGATCGTCGAGTCCCTGCAGCCGACGTCCGACGCGGACTGGCTGATCGTCGCGGGCGATGTGGCGGAGCGGCCCGAGGACATCCGATGGGCGCTCGGGCTCCTCGCGGAACGCTTCGCCCAGGTGATCTGGACCCCCGGCAACCACGAGCTGTGGACCGTGTCCAAGGATCCGGTCCAACTGCGCGGGCAGGCCCGCTACGACCATCTCGTCGAGCTGTGCCGGGAGCTCGGAGTGACGACTCCGGAGGACCCCTTCCCGCTCTGGCCGGGCCCCGAAGGGCCGGTGGCGATCGCGCCGCTCTTCCTCCTGTACGACTACACCTTCCGCGCCCCGGGAACGCACACGAAGGAGGAGTCGCTCGCCGTGGCGCACCAGAGCGGCATCGTCTGCAACGACGAGTACCTCCTGCACCCCGACCCCTATCCGACCCGGGAGGACTGGTGCCGCGCCCGGGTCGCCGAGACGGGCCGCCGGCTCGCGGAGCACGACCCGCAGATACCCCTCGTCCTCGCCGGACACTGGCCGCTCGTCCGGGAACCCACGTCGGTGATGTGGTACCCGGAGTTCGCCCAGTGGTGCGGCACCGAACTGACCGCCGACTGGCACCGCCGCTTCAACGTCGCCGCAGTCGTCTACGGCCACCTCCACATCCCCCGTACGACCTGGTACGACGGAGTGCGCTTCGAGGAGGTCTCCATCGGCTACCCCCGGGAATGGCGCGAGCGGGGCCACCCGCGCGGCCTGCTGCGGCAGATCCTCCCGTACGAGGGTGAGCCCGCCCCACCGGAACGGACCGGGGCCGGACCGTCCGCACATCCGCGCACCCCCGGAGGCACCTCGTGATCGAGCTGCTGCTGCCCGCCGACGTCTCCTCGGCGTCCACCCGCGCGGAGACCGTCCCTGACGGAGCCCTCTTCCCCGAGGAGGAGGCGCTGATGGCCAAGAGCGTGGCCAAACGCAGGAACGATTTCGCGACGGCCCGCGCCTGTGCCCGGCGCGCCATGGCCGGACTCGGCCTGCCGCCCGCGGCCGTACTCCACGGTCACCGGGGGAGACCTCTGTGGCCCGAGGGAATCGTCGGCACGCTCACCCACTGCGTCGGCTACCGGGCAGCCGCGCTGGCCCGTGCGACGGACGTGCTGTCGCTGGGCATCGACGCCGAGCCGCATGCCCCGCTCCCCACCGGGGTGCGGGAGTTGGTGGCCCTGCCCGCCGAGCGCGAGCGGATCGGTCCGCCCGCGCCGGAGGGGACGGGCGAGATCCACTGGGACCGCATCCTGTTCAGCGCCAAGGAGAGCGTCTTCAAGACCTGGTATCCGGTCACCGGTGTCGAACTCGACTTCGACCAGGCCGATCTGACGTTCCATCGCACCGACGGTCCGGGGAGCGACCATGGGTCTCAGGGCCCCACCGCCGCCGAGGGCACCTTCGCCGCCCGTCTGCTGCTCACCGATCCGGCCCTGCCCACGACGCTGCACGGGCGTTGGCGGGTCGAGGGCGACATCGTCGCCACGGCGGTGCTGGTCCGGCCCGACTGGCGGGAGAGCAAAGGAATGTGACGGCCGGTCGGCCGTGAGGAGCGGTGGGCTGTGGTGGCCGGCCGGTGAGCGCCGGGCCGTGCCGGTCAGCCGGCCGGGGGAGCGGTGAGCGGGCGCCCGAGCCCCACGTTCCACCGGCCGGAGCGCCCGCTGAGTTCGGTCAGCATCAGCGGGGCGACGTCCAGCCGCCAGAACGCCTCCGCCGGCAGGCGCAGGCCGTGGACGACCGCCGCCCGGACGACGGCGGCCTCGGCCACCACCAGGAAACGAGCGCCGGGTGCGTCCGGCCCCCCGAGGGAGTCCAGCCACGCCCCGGTCCTGGTCACCAGGTCGCACAGCGACTCGCCGCCGTGCGGAGCCGCCGACGGGTCGCCGAGCCAGGCCGCCACCCCCGCGGGTTCGGCGGCGGCCACCTCGTCGAGGCGGCGGCCGGCCCAGTCCGCCAGGTCCCAGCCCCCCAGGGCCGGTTCGGTCCGGGCCGTCAGGCCGAGGGCCTCAGCGGTTTCGCGGCACTGGCCGGAGGGGCCGCTGAGTACCAGCCCGGCCGTCGGCACCGTACCGGCGGCGGCCCGCGCACTCTCCCGGCCGGACCGGTCCAGGGGGGAGTCGCCGTCGAAGCGCGCCTCCCGCAGCGCCGCGTTCATCGCCGGTGAGATCAACATCACCCGTACTGTCATGTCCCTGCTTTCAATCCGGCACCAGTGGCCCCGCAGCCCTGTCGCCCCAAGGAATTCGGCCCCCGTGACGCTGCACATTTGACCATGGCGGCGCCTGCGTACAGGCGGTATGGTCTCGTCGACCATGACGAGGGTGGGACGGAAGTCCGGTGAGAATCCGGCACGGTCGCGCCACTGTGAACCCGCCTTCGGGCGGGAAGTCAGACCCGGCACCTTCGTCTGAGGCACCACAACAGGGACGCGTGTTCCCACAGGAGGTTCTGCCATGGCACAGTCCGCCGTTTCCGCTACGGGGACATCCGAGATCACTCCGATCTCGGCGAAAGCCATTGCCCCCTGGGCGGTCTTCTTCGGCATTCTCATGCTCGTCCTGCTGTACTTCGTCGGCGCCGAACAGGGCGCCACCGCACTCATCTCGGGCGAAGGCGTCCACGAGTGGGTTCACGACGGCCGCCACCTGCTCGGCTTCCCCTGCCACTGAGACATCTGAGGAACCAGGCCCCGCCGGAGAGAACATCCGCCGGGGAATCAGCGGACGCGCCCGGCAGCGGCAAGCAAGAGAAATCAGGAAACCATCGTGAACCCCATATCTGTCAGAGCCCTGCTCGTGCGCGGCATGCTCGCGGGCCTGATCGCGGGCGCGCTCGCGCTCGTCGTGGCCTATTTCCTCGGCGAGTCCCAGGTGGACGCGGCCATCGCCCTCGAAGAGGCCCACAGTCATGACCACGGCGGCGGCGAGGAGTTGGTCAGCCGCACCATGCAGGCCACCGGGGGACTCGCCACCGGCGTCCTGGTCTTCGGCGTCGCGGTGGGCGGAATCGCTGCCCTCGTCTTCTGTTACGCCCTGGGCCGCATCGGCAACTTCGGCCCCCGGGCCACGGCGGCGCTGATCGCGGGCGCCGCCCTGCTCACGGTCTACGTCGTACCGTTCCTCAAGTACCCGGCGAACCCGCCCGCCGTCGGCAACCCCGACACCATCGGCAAGCGCACCACCCTGTTCTTCCTGATGGTCGCCCTCAGTGTGCTGCTGGCCGTCGCCGCCGTCATCATCGGCAAGCGGCTCGCACCCCGCCTGGGCAACTGGAACGCGAGCATCGCGGTCGTCGCGGGCTTCGTCCTGCTGATCGGTCTCGCCTACGCCTTCCTGCCCTCCTTCGACGAGGTGGGCAAGGACTTCCCGGCGACCCTGCTGTGGGAGTTCCGACTCTCGACGCTGGCGGTCCAGGCGACGCTGTGGAGCACCTTCGGCATCGTCTTCGGCTTTCTCACCGAGCGGCTTCTGACGCCCGCCCCCCGTGCGGCGGCGCCGCGTACCGCGAGTGCGGTGGGCTGAGCCCGCGCGTGCCGACGCGCGCACGTAGTGACTGATGTACACCACAGAACCCGCCGGGGAGCATCCGGCGGGTTCTGTGGTGTGCGGGCGGGCGCGGAGGCGGGTAGCGATGTTCAGTAGCATCGCTACGATCGAGGGGTAGCGTTGATAACGCGATGGTGTTAGCGTTGATCTCATCGGGTTTCACGGAACGGCCGCGACCCCAGTCGCCAGGAGCAATGCCATGACCGATCAGTCCGCAACCGCATCGACATCCGCCCCTCGCCGGGTGGCCGTGGTCACCGGAGGGTCCCGGGGCATCGGCCGCGAGAGCGCCGAACGGCTCGCCGCCGACGGCTTCGCGGTCGTCGTGAACTACGCGGGCAACCAGACCGAGGCCGAAGCCGCCGTCGCCGCGATCGCCGCCGCGGGTGGCGAGGCCATCGCCCGGCAGGCGGACGTGGCCGACGAGGTGGCGGTCGCCGCTCTCTTCGATGCCGCCGAGGATGCGTTCGGCGGGATCGACGTGGTGGTGCACGCGGCGGGGGTCATGGCACTCGCCCCGCTGGCCGAGCTCGAACTCGATACTCTCGACCGGATGCTCCGCACCAACATCCGGGGCACGTTCGTCGTCGACCAGCAGGCGGCGCGGCGGCTGCGCGCGGGCGGGGCCATCATCAACTTCTCCAGCTCGGTGCTGTCGCTGGCCCTGCCCGGCTACACCGCGTACGCCGCGACCAAGGGCGCCGTCGAGGCCATGACCCTGATCCTCGCCCGGGAGCTGCGCGGCCGGGACATCACGGTCAACGCCGTGGCTCCGGGGCCGACCGCCACCGCCCTCTTCCTGGACGGCAAGGACGAGGAGACCGTCGCACGGATGGCCGCCCAGCCGCCGCTGGAACGGCTGGGGACCCCGCAGGACATAGCCGAGGTGGTCTCCTTCCTCGCCGGCCCGGCCCGCTGGGTCAACGGGCAGGTGCTGCGGGCCAACGGCGGCATCGTCTGAGGGCCGCCGTGCCGCTTGATAGCGTCCCTCCGGTGAGCACGAGTACCCGGACACGCATCCTGGAAGTGGCCGCCACCCTGGTCAGGGAATCGCCCGACGGCGACATCTCCACGCGCGCCGTGTGCGAGGCCGCGAAGGTGGGCGCCCCGGCTCTCTACCGGCACTTCGGCGACAAGGAAGGACTGCTGTCGGCCGTCGTCGACCACGGCTTCGAGAAGTACCTGGCGACGAAGTGGGAGCGCGGTGAGACGACGGACGCCGTCGAGGACCTGCGGCGGGGGTGGGACAGCCACGTCGCCTTCGCCCTCGACAACCGCAACCTCTACCGGCTGATGAACTCGCCGGCGATGCGCACGCCGCCAGCCGCGGCGCTGGAGTCCCACCGGATCCTGACGGGGGACCTCGAACGGGCCGCCGCCCAGGGCCGGATACGCGTCGCCCCCGAGCTGGCCGCCCAGATGATCATGTCGGCCAACGTGGGCGTGGCGCTGATGCTGGTGTCCCGCCCGGCGACGTTCGACGACATCGAGGTCTCCCGCCGGGTGCGGGACGCGCTGTACGCGACGGTGCTCACGCCGGAACCACCGCGGGAACAGTCGTCGAGCGCACCCGCGGACGCCGAAGTCCCCACGGCGGCGGCCCGGTTGAGCGCCCTCCTGCGGAAGGAGCACGGGGCGGGGCTGAGCACCGCCGAGGCGGCGCTGATGAAGGAGTGGCTCGACCGGGTGGCGAACGCCTGATCCGGAGCGCCGAGAAACCTGCGAAGGGCATCGAGGCGTCAGGCGCCCTGGCGTCAGGGGGCGGGGGAGGAGGCGTCGTGGTTGCGTAAGCCGCCCTCGATGCGGCGGGCCGCGTTCCCGACGATCTGTTCGAGGTCCTTCCGTACCTCGCGTTCCGTGCTGCCGTGCGGTGCGTACGCGGACACCGCGAGCACCAGGTCACCGTTCCACAGGAGGAGGGTGCGGCCGGGGCGGCCCCGGTCGTCGGACGGTAGCGCGTAGGCGGTGTCGTGCACCTTCTGGGGACCGCGCCCGTGAGCGCGGTCGAGATCCTCCTTGACGCGGTAGGCGTGGCGGGCGGGCTCGGAGTCCTCGTACACCGATGCCGTGGCGCTGAGCTTCCAGAACGCGCCGTCCGGGCCCTTGAGATCCGCGAGGCAGCCGGTCCGCCGGTAGAGCGGCCGGCCGCCGCTCTCGCCGATGTCCTCCCGGGCTTCGGGGGAGGCGGAGTCGGTGGTGCTGCCGAGGGTGAAGCCTTCCGCGGGCGGTGCGCCCGTGAGCAGGCCGCACGGCTCGGCGGTCCAGCTGTGGACACCCGGCGGGCGAACGCGCAGCTCGGCTGCCTCCCCCTTCGTCCCGCCGCCGTCACCGCCGGAGCAGCCTGCCGAGACCACCACCGCAAGCCCGATGAGCGCGCCCGACCGCGCCCGGCGTAACGCGGCGCTCCCTGATCCCTTCATCCCCCACCCCTTCGTCCTGGAAATCCCATTGTCCGATGCCCGTACCGGCGGGTAAAGGAGACCGGGCCCGCACCGAAGGGTGCGGGCCCGGCAGGTGGCGCGGGGCGGCGGCTCAGGAGCGTTCGGCTCCGGGTCCGAAATCGCCGGTGAGGGCCGCGGCCGTCCGCAGGTGCGGCGCGGCGTCGGCGCTGCGCCCTTGGCGCTCCAGCGTCCGGCCCAGCATGAGGTGCGCGTACGTCTCCACCGGGTCCAGCTCCAGGATTCGCCGCAGCTCCTCCTCCGCCTTTCCCAGCCTGGCGGAGTGGTAGTAGGAGCGGGCCAGCAGCAGCCGCGGCGCGACCTGCTCCGGCACCTCCTCGACGAGTCCGCCCAGGATCCGCGCGGCCGTCAGGTACTCCTTCGCCTCGAAGAACATCTGCGCCCGGTCCCACCGGTCGGCGGCGGTGCCGAACTCGTAGTAGGTCTCGGTCTCGCTCACGTGTCCTCCTTCGTGTGGTGCGGCCCTCTCCGGACCGCCCCGCCGTACGTTCAGCCATGACAACAGCGCACACTGGTTGAACATTCCACTAAAATTCTGGCGTGGGACCCGGTGCTCCACGCCGCTACGGGAATAGGTTGAGCGCCATGAGCAATCTCGATCGCCAGGCCACGCCCTCCGTCTGTGGCGGGCGGGGTTTCGTCGTCGCCGAGCCCGTCCGTGAACTGCTGGCTCCCCGCCGCGTCCAGCTGGGCGAGTCCACCGAGGTCCGCCGTCTGCTGCCCAACCTCGGCCGACGGATGGTGGGCGCATGGGCCTTCGTGGACCACTACGGCCCCGACGACATCGCCGACGAGCCGGGCATGCAGGTCCCGCCGCATCCGCACATGGGCCTCCAGACCGTCAGCTGGCTCCACGACGGGGAGGTGCTCCACCGGGACAGCCTGGGCAGTCTGCAGACGGTACGCCCCCGCGAACTGGGCCTGATGACCTCGGGCCGCGCCATCAGCCATTCCGAGGAGAGCCCGAAGGAACACGCCCGGCTTCTGCACGGAGCGCAGCTCTGGGTGGCCCTTCCGGACGCGCACCGCCACGTCGAGCCGCACTTCCAGCACCATGTGGACCTGCCCGTCGTCACCGCCCCCGGCCTGTCCGCCACCGTCATCCTCGGCGAACTGGACGGGGCGGCCTCGCCCGGTACGGCGTACACACCGATCGTCGGCGCCGACCTCTCCCTGACCACAGGCGCCGAAACCCGCCTGCCCCTGGACCCCGACTTCGAGTACGCGGTCCTGTCCATGTCGGGGGAGGCCGAGGTCGACGGCGTACCCGTGCTGCCCGGCTCGATGCTCTACCTCGGTTGCGGCCGCACCGAACTGCTGCTGCGCGCCGTCTCCGACGCCGGTTTGATGCTCCTGGGCGGCGAGCCGTTCGAGGAGGAGCTCGTGATGTTCTGGAACTTCATCGGCCGTTCTCACGAGGAGATCGTCCAGGCACGAAAGGACTGGGAGGAGGGCTCGCGGTTCGGCGAGGTGCACGGCTACGACGGCGATCGCCTGCCCGCCCCGGAACTGCCCACGACCGTGCTGAAACCGCGCGGACGAGTGCGTTGACTTGGGAAAACCTAAGAACGGGCTAGTCGTGCTTCCGCTGGCGGCCGCTACGCCGGCTGCCCGAACACGGCGCCGCCGAGTGCTTGGCGCAGCTCGGCGGCCGGCGTGCTCTTCCCGCCTTCGAAGGGGCCGTTCAGTCAGCAGATCACGGGGCCTCCCGCACACTCGCAGCGGCGGGGGCGGGTGCGTGCGCCAGGGCGGTGAGCTGTGAGCGGGCGCCCCGGCCGGGCCAGTCGAAAACCAGGCGGCAGGCCGGGGTGTCGACCAGGTCGCCCGGTGGCAACTGGTCGTCGGGAGTGCCGGCCGGGTGGATGCTCAGGGGCGGGTACCAGCTCTCGCGCACCCCCCGGTCCCAGGTACGGACACACGAGGCGAACCGCCCGGCCAGCTCCGGCCCGGCGGTCCCGTAGGCGTGGATGAAGAACTCGGCGCGCCGGTCGGCGGTGTCGGGCCCTTCGGAGACCTGGATGTGGGTCAGGTAGGCGAGGGAGCCGTCGGCGACGATCGCTGCCGCGTCCCGCTGGGCCACGAGCTCGGACTTCTCGGGCACGCTCAGGCGGCAGAACCCGCCAAGGGTCGTTGCGGCGAAGAGCTGTAGCGTCTCGAAATTGAACTGCCCGGCGACGACCAGGCCTGTGCTGAGCTCGTAGCGCTCACCGCGAAGGGCCTCTTCGAGGCCGGTGGTGTCCCCGGCCGTCCCCAGCTCCCACCGCACAGTGACTTCCCCGCCGGCCAAGGAGGTCGTGGGGACGGTACGGGCGGCGCCACCGCGGTCCCGGACGAATCCGCAGTACGTCCAGTGCTCCGCGTGCAGGACATCGCCCCGCCGGACCAGGGTGATCGAGCGGGTGTAACCGCCGACGTCCAGCGGTACGACCAGCCGCCTCGCCTACCTGCGCCACATCACCGGAACCGACCGGACCGACTGGGACAACGCCCAAGCGGCCCTCACGGAACATCCGTTGGGGCACCTCGAAAGCAAGTGAGGGCTTTCGCGGCTGCATCAGGGCAACAGTCCGCGTCGGTGCGTCGCGGTCGGGGCACGAGGAGGCGAGACCGCTGACCCCAACCCGTCCTGTCGATGTCTGCCTCCCGCCGTCGTGGATCATGGCCCACTTGCCGTTCCGCCGCTGGAGCACGCGCGTGCCTCGTGACCAGGACTCCGTGGTCGTGCCGTCAGCTTCCCCAGCGGTCATGTGGTTCAGACCCCAGACAACGGCGATGTCGCCGCGGATCAGCACGCGCATGTCGGGAACATCCCAGGTCAGGGCTACCGGAGCCCAGTCCAGACCCTGTCGGCAGACCCCCCGCACCTGGTCGCGCCCCACGTACTGCAGAGGCGTGTCGTGCTCGTAGGAGACGATGTCGTCCGCGAAGTGCTGCATCATGCCGTCCAGATCTTTCGCCGCGGTTCTGTCGAACTAGTTCTCGTGGACGGCACGGACCTCGGCCTCGGCGCCGGGATCGCTCAGGTCGGGGAAGGAATGGTGCTCGTGCGCGATCACCCAGCGGTCTGCCTCCCTGCGCAGCCCGAGGGTGAGCCGCAGCCGGAGCCCGGGGAGAGCCGTGAGTTCGTCCTCCGTGCCGCATCGCACCAGGGCGTGGGCGAACGCGACGTCCTCACCTGCCGTGACCTCCAACTCCTCGATGTCGAAGGTCGCCCCCTGAGCCAGCCACTCGAAGAAGGCCGGCCAGACCTTGCGGTAGGCATCGGCCCCTCGTACGCCCCGGTAGGGCGGCGGGACGTCGAACATCACGATGTCCTCGGCATGATCCGCAACGACTGTGTCGATCCGGCCCTGGCGCACCGCTTCAGCCCACCCCTCGATGAGCGCTCGGATCTGCTCGGTGTTGTCCCGCATGGTTCCTCAGTCCTCTCGGCTTCCGTCTGCACGCACGCAGTGCCGGTCCGGCATCGGTGTCGAAGCTTCTTTCCCATGAGACGTCGGAGCCGACGGCGTTCGCTCGACATGCGGCAGCCGCAGTGGCGTGGCGGCATTCGAGTGACGTGACGCCGCGTTGCCGGGTCGGCCGGCAGCTTGCGCTGAACCCGCGGACGACATGCAGAGGGCTGCCGCGGCCCTCCCTGCGGATGCGGGGGCATTCCGCCCCCCCCGGACGATCCCCGCGCGGCTCAGCCCCCGTGAGCCCCGGCCGAGCGGGCTACCAGTGCCTCCGCGTTGCCGGAGAGCCAGGCGGTGACGATGTCGTCCGGTAGCGGCAACTCGGCCAGCTCGTCCGCCAGTGGCCCGGTCGGTCCCGGATTGACCCAGGTCGAGGTGCCGAACATGACCCGGTCGCGGGCCAGACCCCGGGCGTGGTGGAGCAGCGGCTCCCAGCCCGAGCCGGGTTTGGCCATGTGCCGGGGGCGGTGCGAGGAGAACTCCAGGTGGACCCCCGGGTGCCGGGCGGCCGTCAGCAGTGTCTCCCGTACGTCGGGCCACCCCGCGTGCCCGGCCACCAGCAACAGCTCGCGGTGGCGTGCCGCCAGCGCCTCGACCGTGCGCCAGCTGCCCAGGCCGGTGGGCCGGCTCCGGGCGAAGTGGTGGCCGGTGTGCAGCCAGACCGGCAACCGGGCGGAGGCCGCCGCGTCCCAGACCGGGGCGAACCGCGGGTCCGCCGGGTCGGTGCCGTCCAGGAAGGGGATCACGCACAGGCCGGACGCCCCCGCCGCCAGCGAACCCTCCACCTCGCGCAGTGCGGCGGCCGGGTCGCGCAGCGAGATCCCGGCCCAGACGTGGATCCGGTCGCGGGCCTCCCGGACGGTCTCCAGCAGCCACGCGTTGACGGTACGGCCGTCCGGCAGCCGCTCCGCCGAGCCCATCGCGAACTCGGCCGTCACGCCCTGCCGCTGCCGGTCCGCAAGATGCGCGGCGAGGTCGAACGGCGGTCGGCCGGGCGGCAGCAGCACGTCCACCGCGTCCTGCCACCGGACGGCCAGCGCCTCGCGGTACGCGGCGTGCGAGGCCCCGAAGTACCGGCAGAACGAGGCGGAGAAGACGTCCAGGTACTCGGGGGCGTTCTCGCCCAGCCGGTTCAGGTAGGCCCGCCAGCCCGCGTCGTCGTACACCAGCGAGCAGGCGTCCATCACGCTCCGCCGTGCCGGGGCCGCGGGGTCCGCCTCGGCGGTCGCCGCCGCTGTTCCGTTGCGCGGCGCCAGGTCGTACGACACGTTCACGATCACTCCGTCGGGGTCGGGAAGTTCGGGAAGTCGGGACTCTGGGGAAAGGGAACCTGGTTCGGCAGCGGGGAGCCGGAGGAACGGGGCGGCGGTCCGGCGGGAAAGATCAGGAGGCGGCGGTGCGGCGGGCCTCCCAGTCGGCCACCAGCGCCTCGGTCTGCTCCACGTACCCGTTGAACAGCTCGGCCAGCGACGCCAACCGGTCCCGCGCCTCGCCACGCGCCACCGGGACGCCCGAGGTGAGCGTCTCGGTGAACTTGCGCATATGGGCGTTGTTCACCAGCAGCAGGTGCTGGAGGTCGCCCACGGCCTCGTAGTCGATCCGCCTGCTGCCGGGGCGGGTGGAGCGCCGCACCAGCGTCCAGGCCTCCAACTGGCGGGCGGCGACGCTCAGTCCGCTCTTCGCCTGGCCGAGTTCGCGGGTCATGGTGTCGAGGTCCACCGGCTTGTTGCGCAGCAGGAGGTAGCCGAAGAGGCGTCCGGTGGCCTGCGGGAGGCCCCACCGCTCCATCAGCGAACCCATCTCGCTGATGAAGGACGCCTCCGCGGCGCTGAACTCCCCGGAACCGGTGGCGGGGAGGGTCCCCGGGCCGGACGTGAGGTCGTCGTCGTGCATGGTCTCGTCGGCAGTCATGGTCTCGTCGGGTCTCAGGCCTTCAGGAAGGCGACGGTCAGCCGGTTGACCTCGTCGGGTCGGTCCAGATTGGCGACGTGTCCGGCACCGGGGATCACATGGAACTCGCTGTGGGGATCGCGTTCGCTCCACCGCTCCATCGCCGAGCGGATGTTACCCGTGCCGTCGTGTTCGCCGCAGATCAGGAGTTCGGGCTTCGCCACGCGGTAGCCGGGCGACGGGTCGATCGCCCGGGTCATGCCGTCCCAGGTGGTGAGGAAGGCGCGCCGTCCGTTGGCCGCGAAGGTCTCCCGCAGATACGTGCGGGCCCCGGCGTCCTCGGCCGACGCCAGAGCCATCGACCGGGTGAGACGGCGGTAGGGGACAAGCCGCATGAGGGCGCGCGAGAGGGCCAGGGCGCGCCGTTCGCGCCGGGTGATGGGCAGGGTGCTGGACGTGGAGCCGATCACCACGAGCGCGGTGACCTCGTCGGGCCGGCGGCGCAGGTACTCCTGGGAGATGTTGCCGCCCATCGACTGGCCCAGCAGCACCAGCGGCCGGGGCATCCCCGCCGCGTCCAGCAGTGCCGCCAGGTCGTCCGCCGCGTAGACCGTACGGAATCTGCCGGTGCCGGAGGCGGACGCGCCGTGGTAGCGCACATCCCAGCGCAACGTGCGGAAGCCGGCCTCCACCAGGGCCGGGATCTGCGGATCGAACATGCGGTGGTCGGCCCCCGCACCATGGGTCAGTGCGATGCCCGGACGGTCCGGCGCACCGGCGGTCCAGTAGTGCAGCCGGGCGCCGGAGACCTCGGCGCTGTGCGCCGTCTCCACCACTCGGGAACCGGCGATGGTGCGGCTCTCGGGGCCGGTCATCGTACGGGCTCCTCGTCGTGGCCGGTGGCGTACGGGGGGA
This sequence comes from Streptomyces globisporus C-1027, assembly GCF_000261345.2. Classification (NCBI taxonomy): domain Bacteria; kingdom Bacillati; phylum Actinomycetota; class Actinomycetes; order Kitasatosporales; family Streptomycetaceae; genus Streptomyces; species Streptomyces globisporus. Next base: position 7,231,971 of record NZ_CP013738.1, read on the forward strand.
GGGACGGCGAGGCGTACGCGGATGCGGGCAGAGGCGGAGGAGGGGGCGGCGAGGCCGCCGGGCGGGGGTGCCGCAGCGCTTCGATCATCAGAATCAGAATACTCTCTCCGTCGCGGCCGCAAAGGCGGACGGCTTCGCCGGGCCGGCCGACGGCCGTGACGGAGCCGTCCACCGCCCCTCAGTCGCCGGTGAAACGCGGCGGCCGCTTCTCCGCGAACGCGGCCATGCCCTCACGGGCGTCGGCCACCGTGCCATGTGTCTTGAGGTGGTACGCGTCCTGGAGCCGCAGCCCGTACTCGGCCGGCTGACCCCAGCTCCGCTCCCGCAACTCCTTGAACAGGCCCACCGATGCGGTCGGCAGCGCGGCGAACCGGCCTGCCAGCTCCGCCAGTTCGCGGTCGAAATCCTCCGGCGCGCAGAGCTTGTCGAACAGGCCCAGCCGCACCGCCTCGTCCCCCGAGACCATGCGCCCGGTGAGATAGATCTCCGTCGCCCGCGCCGGTCCGGCCAGCCGGGACATCAGCACCACGTTCCCCACGTGGCCGACCCCCGCCAGGCAACTGCCGATCGAGGCCCGGGTGTCCGCCAGCCGGAAGTCGGCGGCGCAGGCGATTTCCGCCCCGGCGCCCGCCGCCGCTCCGGTCAGCCCCGCGATCACCGGCTTCGGCAGGTGCAGGAGCGCCTCGCAGACCCGCAGGTAGTGCGCGTCCGAGGTGATCGGGTCGAAGGGTGTGTCCGTCCGGTCGCCCAGCCGCCATCTCCGTACGCTCTCCACATCGTCGCCCGCGCAGAACGCCCCGCCGCTTCCGGTGATCACGACCGTGCGCACCCGGCGGTCGTCGCCAGCGCACATCAGGCCGAGCAGCAGATGGCGGGAGAGCGTCAGATCGAGGCTGTTGCGTCGGCGCGGCCGGTCCAGCGTCAGTGTGGCGACCCCGTCCGCCAGGGAGGCCCGCAACGGTACGTCGTCCTTGCCGTCCACCCGGTCCGCGAAGTCCGCGAACGACTCGGTCGCCGCCCGCGCCCACTCGGCCGCGAACTCCTGCCCCGCGTCGGGTATGTCCTGGCTCATACGATCCTCTCCCTGCGGACGCGGACCCCGGCGGCCTCGCGGTCCCACGTACCCGCCACCACTCCGTCGGCGCGCAGCGTGTGCTTGGTCGGCTTTCCGGTGGGGGTCTTGGGCAGTTCGGGCAGCACCCGGATGTACCGCGGCAGCATGAAGTGGGCCAGCCGCTCCCGGAGGAACTCCAGCAGCGCCGCCGGACCCACCGGGTCCGCCGGGTCGCGGTCCGCCACCACCAGCAGCACCTCGTCCTCGCCCTCGTCGCCGGGGACCGCGACCGCCGCCGCCTCCAGTACGCCAGGGTGGGCCACGGCCTGGGCCTCCACCTCGAACGACGAGATGTTCTCGCCGCGCCGGCGGATGGCGTCCTTCTTGCGGTCGACGAAGACCAGTCCGCCGTCCGGGGCGCGCCGGAACGCGTCCCCGGTGTGGAACCAGCCGTTGCGCCAGGCGGCGGCCGTTTCGGCGGGACGGCCGAGATAGCCGGTGAGGAAGGACCAGGGGCGATCGGGCCGCAGCACCAGTTCGCCCGCCGCGCCCACCGGAACCTCCCGGTCGTGGTCGTCGACGACGCGGGCGGTGATGCCCGGCCGGGGCTGCCCGCAGTGCATCGGAACGCCCGGGTGCTGGTCCGGCGCGGAGAGCACCGGGCACGCGACCTCGGTCATGTTGAACAGCGCGCGGACCTGGACGCCGAACCGCTTGGAGAACTCCGTCGCGCCTTCGGTGAACGGGATGACGTAGGCCGCGCGCAGCGGATGCCCGGTGTCCTGCGGAAGCGGTGGCTGCTTGAGGAGATAGGTCGCCATCACCCCGAGCAGGGTGCACAGCGTCGTCCCCGTACGGTGGATCAGCGGCCAGAACTCGCTGGTGGTGAAGGCGGGGACGACCGTCACCGATCCGCCGTGCACCAGCATCCCGTACGCGCCGATCGTGCCGCCCGCGTGGAACAGGGGCAGTTGGAGCAGATAGCGGTCGTCCGGACCGGCCATGCCGTGGAAGGCTGCGGTGCAGCTGGAGTACAGGTGCGCGTAGGAGGAGACCACCCCCTTCGACGGGCCGGTCGTACCGGAGGTGTAGATCACCGTCTGCGGGTCCCACGGCTGCGGGGCGGGCACCGGCTCGGTGAACTCCGCCCGGTCCGAACGCAGTCCGGTCTCCACCCGGTAGCGCCCGGCGAGCCGGCCGGCGAGGGCCGCCACCTCCTCCGGCGCGTCCTCGGGCCCGGGCAGCAGCACCACCGTGCGTACCGCCCCGACCCGCTCACCCCCCTCCTCCAGCCGGGCCGCCAGCGTCGGCCGGCAGACCAGCACGCCGGCTCCGCTGTCAGCGATCACCTGGCGCAGGATCGCGCCCCGGTAGGCGATGTTCAGCGGTACCAGGACCGCGCCCGCCAGGTTGACCCCGTACCAGACGCGCAGCGCGTCGGGCCCGTTGGGCAGCCAGCTCAGCACCAGCTGGCCCGGAGCGACGCCCAGGGCCTGGAGGGCGGCGGCCGACTCCTCGGTCTCCCGGAGCGTCCGGGCGTACGTCCGGATGTCGCCGTCCGGCATCAGCGCGTACGGAGCGTCCGGCGTGGCGGCGGTACGGCGGCGCAGCAGCGGGCCCAGGACGCACTGCTCGGCGGTGGGCACGGCGGCGGACGCCGGGTCGAGTATGTCGTCGCTCACGCGGTCCCCCCGGTGCTCGGCGCGGGCAGTACCCGCAGCCGCAGCACGCTCTCGTACGGGCCGCCGTACCAGACGGTCTGCCGCGCCGGCCGGCAGTGTTCCGCCTCGCCCACCGGGCCCGGCACATTCGGATGCCGGTCCAGGTGGGGGAAGTTGCTGCTGGTCACGTGGACGCGCAGCCGGTGCCCGGGAGCGAAGCGCCAGGCGGTGTCCCCGAGCAGCAGATCGGCGTCGTACGGCTCGTGCGGCGGGGCGCCGTCCTCGGTCTCCAGCCGGAGACTCGCCTCGGCCACCAGCAGCGAGCGCCCGTCCGGGTGGACGTCGGTGAGCTTGGCGACGACGGCGGTGGCGGGCGCGTCCGAGCCGAAGCGGAGCCGCAGCCGCTGCCGGCCGACGACGTCCAGCGGTTCGGTGAGCGGCTCCGAGGTGTAGAGGACCACGTCCGGCCTGGCCTCCAGGTGGGCCTGGTTGAGCGGGCCCGCCGCGAGCCGGCCGAGCTGGAGCACCCGCCCGCCGTGCGAAGGCACCGGGTTCTCCGGGTCGTAGGTGAACGCGTCCTGCCTGAAGCCCTCCTGCGGAGGTTCCGGGAGCAGCCTGCCGTCCTCCTCGCCGCCCTCCGGACCCGCCAGGTACCACGGGCTGTCCACGGCCTCGGGCGGCGGCCAGCTCTCGGCACGGTGCCAGGTGTCGTCGCCGAAGAGGAAGTACCGGACGTCACCGCCCCCCGCCGTCCCGCTGTCCTCCGCGGACGGACGCAGATGGCGGTCGAAGAAGTCCAGGTGCAGATCGGCCAGCCGCGCGCCCTGTGCCGAGCCGTACGGTCCCGTGTTCACCTCGCCCTGCACCTGCGGAAGCTGGCCGGAGTGAACCCAGGGACCCACGACCAGCTCGTGCCGTCCGGCCACCGGATCCTGGGCGCGCATCGCCCGGTGGAGCTCGATCGTGCCGTGGGAGAACACGTCGTACCAGCCGCCCACCGAGAAGGTGGGCACACCGACCTCGCCGAGGCGGTAGTCGGCCACCGTCGCCACCCTCCCCGCGAAGATGTCCCGCAGCCGTCCGGGAAACCCCTCGAAGTCGAGGATCGTCGACAACGGCCAGCGCCGCAGCGGTACTTCTGGCGTGGTGAGCAACTGCACGACCTCGGCGACGACCGCCCCGTCCACCGGATCGCCCGCCGCCGCCCGGCGCTGCACCCACTCCAGGGCCGTCAGACCGAGCCAGCTCGTGAGGTGGTCGAGCCGCAGCGAGCCGCCCAGCTGCTCGGCGTCGAAGGGCGCGGAGGTGGACATCGTCGGCGCGATCGCCCGCAGGTGCGGCGGCTTCTCCATCGCGGCCAGCCACTGCACGATCGCCTGGTACGAGGTGCCCGCCATGGCCACGTTCCCGTCGCACCACGGCTGTCCGGCGGTCCACTCGACGGTGTCGTACCCGTCCGGGCCTTCCCGCGACCAGTCCAGCGGGGCCCACTCGCCCTCCGAGCCGAACCGGCCCCGGGTGTCCTGCACGACCGCCGCGTACCCCCGGTCCACGCACTGCGCCGGGGTCAAGGTGGCAAGGCCCAGCGGGGACTTGCCGTACGGCGTGCGGAACAGGACGGCGGGCGAGGGCGGCCCGTCGGCGGGCCGCCACACATCGGCGCGCAGCACCGTTCCGTCGCGCATCTCCACCGGCACGTCGTGCTCGACGAGAGTGGTCCTGCCCATCAGCGGTTCTCCTCAGCAGCCCGTCCGGCGCCCTCGGCGCGGGAGCGGTTCAGATGGCGGGTCATGGCGTCCCCGGCGGCCGCCCGGCTCGCCGAGGGCTCGACGCGGATCAGGGGGCCGACGCTCATCCGGGCCGGCCGGTCCAGCAGCCAGGCGACGGTGTCCGCGATGTCCTCCGCGTCCAGCACCTCCTCCTCGGGGACCCCGAGGTCGGCGGGGCGGGCCGCGAGCCGCGTGGAGACCCAGCCCGGTGCGACGGTGACCGCGCGGATGCCCCGGTCGCGGTTCTCCTCGTGGATCAGCTCGGTGAGCCGGTGCACGGCGTGCTTGCTGACGCCGTAACCGCCGCTGCCCGGCACCACCTCCGAGCCCACGCCCGAGCCGATGTTCACGACCCAGCCGCAACCGCGCTCCCGCATCCCGGGCAGCACCTCGCGGGCCAGCAGGAACGGCACCGTGAGATTCACCCGCAGCTGCCGCTCCCAGTGCCGCTCCTCCGTCTCGTGGACGGCGGCCAGCCGGATCGCGCCCGCGCTGCACACCAGCAGCCCCACCGGCCCCAGCGCGGCGGTGGTCATGGCGACCGCGTCGGCGGGCGCGCCCGGCTCGGCCAGGTCCAGGGTGAGCGGCAGGGCGGTGCCCCCGGCCGCGCGGATCGACTCCGCGACCTCCTTCAGCTCGGCCTCCCGCCGGCCGACCAGCGCCACGGCACTCCCGCGCGCGGCCAGTCGGCGGGCGACGGCGGCTCCGATACCGGAGGACGCCCCGGCGACCAGAGCGACCGGCGGCGCACCCGTCCCTCCTGCGGCGCTCACCGGCCCTCCCCCCGCGCCTTCTCCGAACCCGCCGGTGCCGGCTCCGGATAGCCGGGCCGCAGCGGGGCCACGTCCCCGAGGCCGAAGCCTCCGTCCGCGCGCAGCACCGCACCGGTCACCCGGGCGGCCGCCCCGCTCAGCAGATGGCCGAGGACGGCCGCCACCTCGCGCGGTTCGCCGACCCGCCCGGCCGGAATCCGGCTGATCCAGCCGCGCCGGTGCTCGGGCCCGGCCGCGTCACCCATCGGCGTCTCGATGATGCCGGGAGCCACGCAGTTGGCACGGATGCCGTGGCGGGCCACCGAGACCGCGAGACAGCGGATGTACTGGGCCATCGCCGCCTTGCTCGCCCCGTAGTACTCCAGCCCGGCGACCGGGCTGAGCGTGGAGCTGACCGAGGAGACCCCGACCACCGCGCCGGGCACCTTCTCGTCCCGCCAGCGCGCCGCCAGGTACTCGGTGACCGCGACGAAGCTGTGCAGGTTCACCGTGAACGTCCGGGCGGCGGAGGCGGGGTCGCCGCCGACCGCGCTGAAGCCGAGGTGCCCGGCCGCGTACAGCAGCGAGGTCACCCCGTCGGCCGTCTTCCAGGCGCGTTCACCGAGCGACGCCGCGTCCTCGGGGTCGGAGAGGTCGCAGCGCAGGGTCCATGCCCGGCGGCCCGCCGCCTCGATCTCGGCGGCCACCTCCTCCAGCGCCCCGGTCCGGCGCGCGGCCAGCACCACGTCCGCGCCCCGCCCCGCCAGATGCAGGGCGGCGGCCCTCCCGATACCACTGCTGGCCCCGCCACCAGGACCGTGTGGCCCAGCAGGTCCGGGCCGGTGACCGGTGCCGGGGCCGGCTGCTCCGCCGGGGTGCTGCGCGGCGCGGGGACGGCGGCCGGCGGCCCAGGGGGCAGCGACGGGATCTGGCCGAGACCCGCGCCCCCGTCGACCGGCAGGGTCTCCCCGACCAGGTACGAGCACCCCTCGGAGACCAGGAAGGCCACCGAGGCCGCCACATCCGCCGCCGTGGTCGCCCGGCGCTGCACGAGATAGCGCAGCAGCCCGGCCTCGGCCACGGGCGCGAGGAGATGGCCCAGGCCGGGGGAGTACCCGGTGACCAGGGTGTTGCCGACGACACCGCGCCCGGCGACCTCGGTGACCAGGTGCTGCCACCAGGCCCGGTCGGCGGCGAGCCGGGCGTGCCGCTCGGGGTCGGTCCCGGCGTGCGTCTCGCCCGTCGCGTCGGTCACCAGGACCAGACGGCCCCGGCCCGCCGCCGCCATCGCCAGGGCGGCGGCCCGGACGCGCTCGCGGTCCAGGCCCGGCGAGCGCTCCGCGCCGTACGCCTCCTCGCCCAGCAGCAGCGCGCAGTAGGCGGCGGCGTCGCCCGTACCCGGGGCCCCGGTCGTCTCCGGTGCCAGGCCGAGGGCGGTGAGGGCGCCGGCGAGGGCCTCGGCCGATGTCCCCGGGGCCCCGGCCGCGTCGACGACCACCCGGGTGCCGACCGGCGAGCGCAGCGGGTCTCCCGCCACGGGCCGTGGAGCCGTGTTGTGTAGATGGGTCATGGCAAGTCGCCGCCTTCGTATTCGATGAGCATGCTGGTGGCGTCGCCGCCCGCCCCGGAGGCGAGCACCAGCGCGCTGTCGCCCCCGGTCGCCAGGCCGCCCGCGAGCACCGGTTCGCCCGGCAGACCCGCGTACGGCTTCAGGGTGTTGGCGCTCGGGGCGATATGGCCGTGGCGCAGCATCAGGAGACTGCCGAGGAGCTTGACCAGGCCGCCCGTCCCGGCGACATGCCCGAAGACCGCCTCCTGGTTGGTCAGCAGCAGCTCGCCGCCGTACCCGGCCGCCTCCCGCACCCCGGCCAGCGCCTCGCACAAGTGGTCCTCGACGAACCGGTTGCCGTCCGCGTAGTCGTTGACGAACGCGAGATCGCCCGGACCGCGCCCGGCCGACGCCAGCGTCGCCAGCACATCCCCCACCACATTGGCGGGCGGCCCGGTCGCGACGGTGGAGGGACCGTTGGAGCGGGAGGTGCGCAGATGGGCCCGGTGCAACAGCCCAGGCCGGTCCCCGGTGGTCGCCGGGTTCTCCAGGACGACGGCGAGCGCGCCCTCCCCGGTGGCGTTGCCGGTCTGGATCTCGTCGTGCGGCCGCACGTCGGAGGGGTCGTCGGAGAGCGAGGAGGCGCGGTAGCCGCTGCGCCCGGTGTGGCTGGTGCCGGCGACGAACACCGGGTCCACGGTGGTGTCCACGCCGACGACGACCGCCCGGTCGATGTCCCCGCACCGGAACATCTGCTGGACCAGGTGGAGTGTCCGCAGCGCCACGTTGCAGGAGCCCGCCACGCTCAGCGTCTGGCACGGCAGCCCGAGCCCGGAGGCCACGGTGCCGACCACGCTGGGCGGGGTCCCGTTGAGCCAGTACTCCATGCCCAGGGCGGCGAAGCCCTCGGCATGGGCCACCCGGTAGTAGCGCTCGGTCTCCGGGAAGGCGAACTGGAGCGAGCAGGCGACCAGCGCCGTGCGCTCGGGATCGAGATCGTCGGCGGTGAGCCCGGCCTGTTCCAGGGCGCCGTGCACCGCGCCCGTCGCCATCAGCCCGGCGCGGGAGGAGCGGCGGATCTGCCGCTCCGACAGCGGGAGTTCCCGCTCCGGGTCCCAGCCCTCCACCGTTCCGGCGATCCGGAGGGGGAGCTCGGGGTGGGAGTACGGGGAGAGGCAGCTCACCCCGTCGCGCACCACGCGCCAGAAGGTGTCCGCGTCCAAGCATGCGTGGCCGTCCGGCCCCGGGAGAACGAACCCGGCGCCGGAGAGACGCAGCAGCGGTATCTCAGCGGGCATCACCACCTCCCAGCAGCAGCGCGCTGTTGGCCCCGCCCACCTGGTAGTTGAAGCTCAGCGCCCGGTCGAACTCCAGGGCGCGGGTCTTCGTCCCCGGCACCGGGGCGAACGAGCAGACCGGCGACGGGACCGTGCAGTTGGCGGTGGGGCAGACCTCGCCCTCGCGCATCATCATCAGCGTCAGCGCCGTGCCCAGGTTGCCGAGCGGCGCACCGCTGTGGCCGAAGCACGCCTCCTGCGAACTCACCATCACCTGGACGGACTTCTCACCCCACAGCGAGCGCACGGCGTTGGACTCGATGCGGGTGAACAGGGCGTCGCCCTCGCCGCCCCCGTTGACGTACGGGATGCGTTCCAGAGAGGTGTGGTCGCCCAGGGCGCGGCGGGCCGCCTCCGCCAGACCCGTCCCGCCGGTGTCGATGGCGACCGCGCTGTTCAGCCCGGAGCGGGTGGTGGCCTGGCCGAGGACCGCCCCGTGGGAGCGGGCGCCGCGTGCGGCGGCGTGGGCGCGGCTCTCCAGGATCAGGGTCACCGAGCCGTCGCCGTAGTTCATGCAGTCGCCCGCCGTGTCGTACGGGCGCATCGGCCGGTCGTGGCGGGGCGCGGCAGGCGGGTCGTCGTTGTGCCGCACGACGACGGCCTCCCGCTCGACGACCTCCCGCAACCGGTGTCCGTGCAGCACCCGTTCGGTGTCGAAGCGGTCCACTCCAGTGACGACGACGAGGTCGCTCTGGCCGGAGGCGATCATCGTGCGCGCGATGCCGAGGAGCACCGAGGAGGAGGCGCAGCCGCAGCTCACCGTGTAGTTGGCGCCGGTGGAACCGAGCAACGCGGCCTGGACCGGGCCGACATCGCTCGACGTGCCCGCCACCAGGAGCCGTACGAAGAGGGACTTGGCGTCCCTCGGGCTGATCGTCGCCGGATCGGCGTCGTGCCAGGCGCGGTAGCTGTCGTAGTTGCTGTCCACCCCGGCACGCGCGGTCAGGACGTCCGCACCGCGCAACGCCCCCGCCGCGTGGTCGAGTCCGGCGTCCCGGCAGGCTTCGACCAGCGAGACCAGACCGTAGAGGTGGACGTCGGCGTAGCTGCGCAGATAGCGGGACGGGATGTCGGGCAGCAGCTCCCCGAACGCTTCCCGCGCCCCGCGTACGGTGCCGTGGTGGAAGCCGTCGCGTTCGACGTGGCTGGTGCCGACGGCGGCGGTCGCCCAGACCTGCCCGGCCGTGCGCACCGGCTCGTCGCCCGCGCCGGGCAGGCAGAAACCCATGCCGGTGACCAGCGCGTCCCGGGGCCCGGGGGCCCAGGGGCGGGCCGCCGGGGCGAGCAGCCGCCCGGGCGCCGGTGCCGCGTCCCGCTCCTGGCCGTACTCCTCGCTCACAGAGCCCCCGCGTCCACGTTGACGGCCTGGCCGGTCATCCCGCCGGAGAGGTCCGAGAGCAGGAACAGCACCTGGGCCGCGATCTCCTCGGGGCGCACCAGACGGCGCAGGATGGTGCTGTTCACCGCCCGCTTGAGGTACCGCTCCCAGGTCAGGTCCGGCGGGCCGTGGTGCTTGGCGATGGCCGCCATGAACGGGTCACCGTAGCGTTCACCGTCGGTGGCGGCCGGGCTGTCGGTGAGCCCGGGGCACACCGCGTTGACCCGCACGCCGAAGGCGCCCAGCTCGGAGGCGAGCGCCTGTGTCATGCCGTTCAGGCCGAACTTCGATGCGCAGTAAGAGGTGTTGGCGGGCAGGCCGCGCTTCCCGGCGATGGAGGAGACCATCACGATGTTGCCCTCGCGGCGCTCCATCATTCCCGGCACGATCGCCCGCGCGACCCGGAAGGCCCCCAGCAGGTTGATGTCGATGGTGGCCATCCACTGGTCCTCGTCCTGGTCGCACAGGAACGCCTGGTTGCGGGCCTCGCCCGCGCAGTGCACCAGCCGGTCGATCGGGCCGAGCCGCTCCTCGGCCTCACGGACGGCGGCGCGCACGCTCTCGGCGTCGGTCAGGTCGCCGGGGACCGCAACCGCGCGCCCGCCGTCCGCCTCGATGCGCTCGGCGAGCAGCCGCAGCTCCTTCTCGCTGCGGGCCATGAGCGCCACGCGGGAGCCGTGCGCGGCGAGCATCGTCGCCAGGACGGCGCCGATGCCGCTGCTCGCGCCGGTCAGGAAGGTTGTCCTGCCTTCGAGCAGGGTGGGTGCGAAGCCGCTCGTCATGCTGTGTTCTCCGCTTTCTCGGGGAGGTCCGCCGTCGCGGCCGTCGTACGTGTCCCGGTGGTCCGGCCGACCGGGGGCAGGACGCGGGCGGGCAGTCCGCCGGCGTCGATCTCCAGCACGGTGCCGGTGACGGAGGGGTTGTCGGCGGCGAAGGCGACCGCCTCCGCCACGTCCTTCTCGTCGCACCAGCGACGCAGCGGCACATGGCGCCGGAGGTCGGCCATGTACGCGGCGTGCCGCTCGCTCGCCTCCGAACGGCGGCGCAGCGCCTCGCCGTCGACGACTCCGGGGGCCACCGCACTGACCCGGATGCCGTACTCGCCCAGTTCGATCGCCCAGGTGCGGGTCAGCGCCTCCACCCCGGACTTGGCCGCGCAGTAGGCGGACTGCCCGTACGCGCCCCTGCGGACGGTGGAGGAGATGTTGACGATCGCGCCGGGAGTGCCGGCGGCCAGCATCGCCTGCGCGGCGTTCCGGCCGACCAGGAAGGTACCGATGAGCAACGAGGTCACCACCCGTTCGAAGTCCTCCAGCGGGTGCGGGGAGAGCACCGGCGGCCCGTCGGGCCGCTCCCTGACGCTCACCAGGCGGCGGGAGAAGTTGTTGCCCGCGTTGTTGACGCAGAGGCCGAGCGGCGGGACGTCCTCGGCCAGCCGCTCGAAGAGTCCGGCCACCGACCCCTCGTCGGTGACGTCCGCCCGTACGGCGTGCAGGGCGATCCCGTCGTCCGCCGCCGCCTTGACGGCGGCGTCCAGGCTGTGCGGGTCGCGTCCGCAGATCACGGTGTGCCAGCCCACGGAGGCGAGATGGCGGGCGATGGCCGAACCGAGGCCCCGGCTGCCGCCGGTGACCAGGGCCGTACCCCGGACACCGCCCGTGTGCAGAGAAGGTGACGACTGATCAGGCACGGAAGAGCAGCCCTCCGTAGTACCAGCCGGAGCCCACCGTGGGCGTGTAGCAGAGGTCGCCCGGCTTCAGCCGGCCGTCGAGCGCCATTTCGGAGAGAACGATGGGCACCGAGGCGCTGCCGGTGTTCGCCCGTGTCTCGTAGTTGGTGATGAAGCGCTCCTCCGGGATGGAGAGGCGTTCCCGTACGGCGGTGTGCAGTTGGCCCGTCCCCGGGTGCGGCACCACCCAGTCGATCTCCTCCATCTTGGTGCCCGAACGCGCCAGCATCCGGGTGGCCAGATCGGCGTGGGAGCCGGCCGCGACGGAGACCAGCTCCCGGCTGCTTCTGATCCACCCGTTGGGCGGGTACACCGTCACCGTCTCCCGGCCGGAACCGTCGCTGATCAGCAGCGAGTCCCACAGCCCCGCGTCCGGCTCCGCGCCGCGTGAGAGCACGGCCGCCCCGGCCGCGTCGCCCACGATCAGCTCACCCTTGCTGCCGGGCCGGACCCGGCGCGAGAGCGCTCGCTGGAGACGACGAGCGCGTGCCGCCAGTCCGCGTGCGTGCCGAAGTACGCCGCAGCCGTCTGGACCCCGTGCACGAAGCCCGTACAGGCGCCGCACACGTCGAAGGCCAACGCCCGCTCCGCGCCCAGCAGATGGGCGGTGTACGGGGCCCACTCCGGGACGAACTGGCGGTCGGTCCAGTTGCTGAAGACCACGAGGTCGATCTCGCCGGGCGTGACGCCCGCCTGCTCCAGCGCCGCGCGGGCCGCCCGCACACCCATGTACGCGGGGGTCTCCTCCTCGTCCGCGACATGGCGGCTGCGGACGTCGAGCCGCCCGATGACCGCCTCGTCGACCGCGTTGCCCGCGGGGTCCTCGGCGCTCCCACAGCGCCCGAGCGTCCCCTCGTCGGCACTCCCTACCTGGCGAGCGGTCCCGACGACCTGATCAGCCGCTTCGTCCGCGCGCCCCGACGGCGATGGCGGCCAGGGTGGCCGGGCAGCCGGCCAGCCCCGACCCGGCGACGGCCCACCTCAGGCCGCTGCCCCCGACCGCCCCCGGCGAGTACCACGTCGGCGCTGCCCGACCGCAGTTCGCGCAGGGCGATGCCGATCGCGTGATGGCCGCCGACACAGGCACTGCTGACCGTGGTGACCAGGCCCTTCGCACCGCGTCCTCGGTACCCAGCGGCTGATGGCCGGGGCGCTCGGCCAGCCGGTCTCGGCGGTCGTGGTCATCGGTAGAAGCCTTCCGGGTCCATGGTGCGCAGGAGCGAGAGTTCTTCGCTGGTGACGGGCTTCTCGTCGCGCCGGGAAGATCCGCTCCGGCGATCTCGTCGCGACCATCGGCATCGGGCGCCGTCGGGGAAGTCCCAGCCGGTGAGGTCGCGGACCGCCGCCTCGGGACGCCGTCGGTCGCCGCGTACGCGGCCCAGGCGCCCTCGCCCAGCGGCGGACACGCCACGACGTTGCCCCGGCGGTCGGCGACGACGCGTAGCTCAGCAGCGACCACATCTCCATCTCGAACGGCCTGCCCTCGGCCAGTTCGCGGTAGAGGCGGTTGGGGCGCGGCGAGGGGTAGGTGTCCCCGACGAAGCCGGAGGGCGGCGACCTCCACAACCACCTCTCGGGCGCGGTCACCACCGAGCACCTGATCCAGCTCGCGGGCGAGAACGGCCTGTGCATCGACGCCACCGACACCGCCGTGCGCCCGCCCTGCGGACCGGGCACCCGGCCGGCCGCCGACGCCCGCACGGACGCGGAGTTCCGGCAGCGGATCGTCCGCGCCTGGTCCATGCAGGACTTTCCCGCCGACCAGCCGGGCCACGACCACTTCTTCGACACCTTCGGCAAGTTCGGCGAGGCGACCCGCGACCGCGGCAAGATGCTCGCCAACGTCGCCGACACCGTCGTGGAGCAGAACCAGTTCTATCTGGAGACCCTGGTCACCCCCGCATCGGACGCCGCGAAGAAGCTCGCCGAATCCGTGGGCTACGACGCCGACCTCGCCGCCTTCCACCGGAAGCTGGTCGCCGGCGGAAAGCTCGACGGGGTCGTACGGGAGGCGGACGCCGCCGACGCCCAGTTCCGGGAGACGGCGCACTGCGACACCGGCCGCCCCGCCCCCGGCTGCCGCCTGCCCGTCCGGTGGATCTCCCAGGTCTCCCGCGGCAGTTCGAACGAGCGCGTGTTCACGCAGATGGCCGTCGGTATGCGCCTCGCCGAGCGCGACCCGCGGTTCGTCGCCGTCAACCTCGTCCAGCCGGAGGACGGCGAGAGCGCCCTGCGCAACTACCGCCTCCAGATGCGGATGCTCCAGTACCTGCGCACCCAGTACCCGGACGCCCGCCTCACCCTGCACGCCGGTGAGCTGACCCCCGGCCTGGTCAAGCCCGAGGACCTGACGTTCCACATCCGCGAGGCCGTCCAGGTCGCCGGAGCCGAACGCATCGGCCACGGCGTCGACCTGGTCCGCGAGGACGACTGGCAGCAGCTGGCCCGGACGATGGCCCGGCGCGGTGTCGCCGTCGAGGTGCCGTTCAGCAGCAACAAGCAGATCCTGGGTGTGGCGGGCGACGACCACCCGTTCAACGCCTACCGCCGCTACGGCGTCCCGGTGGTCCTCGCCACCGACGACCCCGGCGTCTCGCGCATCGACATCAGCCACGAGTACCAGTACGCCCGCGCCACCTACGGCCTGAGCTACACCGAGCTGAAGGACCTCGCGCGCGCCTCGCTGGAGCACGCCTTCCTCGACGGCCACAGCCTCTGGGCCTCCGGCTCCGCGCGCACCGGCTACCGCCCGGTCCGCGCCTGCACCGGTTCGCGGCCGGGCGTCGCCCCGCCCGCCCCGGCCTGCGCCCGCCACCTCGCGGACAACGCGAAGGCGGCGACCGAGTGGCGCCAGGAAGCCGCGTTCGCCGGATTCGAACGCCGCCAGGGCGGAGCGCGCTGACCCCGCGCCACCGCTGAGACGCCGAGGGCGGGGCCCGCGCGGCCCCGCCCTCAGCCATGACGCGCGACGCACGCGGCCCGGGGCTAGGCTCGCACCATGGCAGAGAGCGGAGAGGAACAGACCCCCGGACCGCCCCCGGACCGGGGAACAGCCGACGTCGGCCATGCCCGGCTCACCGCGATCGTCGACGACTGGGCCGCCGCGATCGTCGCCAACGAAGCCGACCGGATCGGCTCCTTCATGGCCGACGAGTGGGTCATCGTCTCCGGGTCCGGCATCGCGGACCGGGAGGAGTTCCTCGGCTACGTACGGTCCGGTGACCTGACCCATTCGGCCATGGAAGCGGTCGTCCCACCGAGGGTCCGGGTCCACGGGGACACCGCCGTCGTCACCGCCCGGATCATCAGCACCGCCCACTACGGCGGTCAGCGCTTCGACGCCGACGAATGGACCACGGACGTGTTCGTACGGCGCGACGGGCACTGGCGGTGCGTGCTGAGCCACATCACCCCCGCGGCCCCGCCCGCCGGTTCATGACCCGTCCGCATCGGAGCGGGAAGCGCCTCGGCTACCCGGCCGCCGCGGCCGTCTTCGCCGTCGGCATGGCGGGCACCACGCTGCCCACCCCGCTCTACGGTCTCTACCGGGAGCAGCTCGGCTTCTCCGAGCTGATGGTGACGGTGGTCTTCGCCGTCTACGCCCTCGGAGTGATCGCCACCCTGCTGCTCGCCGGGAACGTGTCCGACGAGGCGGGGCGGCGGCCGGTTCTCCTCGCCGCCCTCGGCTTCTCGGCGGCCAGCGCGCTCTGCTTCCTCTTCGAGGGCGGGCTCCCCGCCCTGTTCGCCGGCCGGCTCCTCTCCGGGTTCGCCGCCGGACTGCTCAGCGGCGCCGCGACGGTCACGGTGATGGAGCTGGCCCCGGCGGGGCGCGCCGCACGCGCCGGGCTCGCCGCGACCGCCGCGAACATGGGCGGCCTGGGATGCGGGCCGCTCCTGTCGGGGCTGCTCGCCGAGTACGCCCCCTGGCCCCTGCGGCTGCCCTTCGTCGCGCACCTGGCTCTGATCGCCGTGGCCGCCGTGCTGACCTGGTTCCTCCCCGAGACGGTCGCCTCCGCCCGGGTGAGGGGGCTGCGGCTGCGGCCCCAGGGCCTGGCCGTCCCGCCCGCGATGCGCGGCGTCTTCACCACCTCGGCGGTGGCCGCCTTCGCCGGGTTCTCCCTGCTCGGCCTGTTCACAGCGGTCGCCCCCGCGTTCGTCGCCGAGACACTCGACGTGCACAACCTGGCCCTCACGGGGCTCGTCGTCTTCTCCGTCTTCCTCGCCTCGACGGCCGGACAGGCGCTCATGGGGCGGGTCGGCGAGCGCCGGGCCCTGCCGGGCGGCTGTTTCGTCCTCGTCGCCGGACTCGTCCTGGTCGGCGCCTCGCTGGTGTTCACCTCGCTGCCCCTGCTGGTCGCCGGGGCCCTGTGCGGCGGCCTGGGCCAGGGGCTGGCGTTCCGGGGTGCGGTGGCGGCGATCAGCGCGGCGGCCCCGCCCGAACACCGGGCCGCGACCGTGTCCGCGTTCTTCGTCATCGCCTACCTGGGCATCTCGCTGCCCGTCGTCGGCGTGGGCGCCCTGACCCTCGGCATCGGACTGCGGAACGCCGGACTGACCTTCTCCGGCTGTGTCCTGGTCCTCGCCCTGGGCGTCGGCCTGTACCTGGCCCGCAGGCCTCCCGAGCCCCGGTGACGTAACGCTGCCCGTGGGAAACAGGTCCTCGTCGACGTACACGAAAACCCTTGTCGTACCCGCCGATCACGGTGCGAGACTGGCCCGGTGGACACAGCGACGCGCTTGAGGCAGACGGTCATCTCCTGGGCCGCGGACGACAGCGACACGCCGACGCCCGCCGAGGCCGGGGCCGCCCGTGAACTGGCCGCCGGACTGGGCCTGCGCACGGTGGTGCTCGTCGAGGGCGTCAGCGACCGTGCGGCGGTCGAGGCGCTCGCCGAACGCCAGGGCCGCACCCTGACCGCCGAGGGCGTCGTGGTCGTGCCGCTCGGGGGTGCTACCAGCATCACCCGTTTCCTGCGCCTCCTGGGTCCCGACGGCCTCGATGTCCGGCCCGCCGGTCTCTGCGACGCGGCGGAGCAGCGCTTCTTCCTCCAAGGGCTGGAGCGCACCGGCTTCGGCGCCGGTCTCGCCCCCGACGACCTGGAGACCGTGGGCTTCTTCACCTGCCACGCCGACCTGGAGGACGAGCTGATCCGGGCGCTCGGCACCGACGGCGTCCAGCAGGTCATCGACGACCAGGGCGACCTGCGGACGTTCCGGCTCTTCCAGAAGCAGCCCGCCCAGCGGGAGCGGCCGGTCGAGGCGCAGCTGCGGCGCTTCATGGGAACCATCGGCGGACCTAAGGAGCACTACGCCCGAGCGCTGACCGAGGTCCTGGACCTCACCCGCCTGCCCCGGCCGCTGGACGGGCTCCTCGCCCACCTCTGACCACCGGGCGCGTAGGCCCACCGGCGGCCACCCCGCTACGTTCCCAGCGCCTTCGACTCAGCGAGCGGCGAGGCTCGACCGCCGCACCACCAGCTCCGGCTGCAGCACGACCCGCCGGTGCTCGTGCGCCCCCGCCGAGGCCCCCGCCCCGGTCTCCTCCAGCAGCAGACCGGCCGCCAGCGCCCCCATCGTCGCCGCCGGCTGCCTCACCGACGTGAGCGGCACCGCGGCCGCCGCCGCGAACTCGATGTCGTCGTACCCCACCAGGGCCAGGTCATCGGGTACGGAGACCCCGGCGGCGAACAGCGACTGCAACACCCCCAGCGCGAGCAGGTCGTTGGCGCAGAACACCGCGGTCGGCCGGTCGGAGAGCCCCAGGAGCCGGGCCCCCGCGTCCCGCCCCGCCGCCACGTCCAGCCGTTCCGTGGGCAGTTCCCGCAGGGCCTCCGGGCCGAGCCCCGCCTCGGCGAGCGCGGCGAGCGCCCCCGTACGGCGGTCCCGGACCTGGTTGAAACCGGGCGGCCCGCTCACGTACGCGATGGAGCGGTGCCCGGCGTCCAGCAGATGCCGCACCGCCAGCGTCCCGCCCGCCACGTCGTCGACCGACACCGAGCACTCGGTGGTTCCCTCCGCGACCCGGTCGACGAGGACGAACGGGATGTCGTGCCGCCGGAACGCCGCGATGTTGCGCCCGGTCGCGTCGGCGGGGGTGAGCAGCACCCCCCGGACCCGCTGTTCCGCGAAGAGCGACAGATACTCCGCCTCCTCGCCGGGGCTCTGCGCACTGTTGCAGACCATGACGCCGAGCCCCGCCTCCCGCGCGGCCCGCTCCGCACCGCGCGCCACGTCCACGAAGAACGGGTTGCCCATGTCGAGGACCAGCAGCCCCATGATCCGGCTGCGCCCCGCCCGCAACTGCCGCGCCGACTCGCTGCGGACGTAGCCGAGCCGGTCGATCGCCGACAGGACGCGGGCACGGGTGTCGGGACCGACCGTGTCCGGGCGGTTGATGACGTTGGAGACCGTGCCCACCGATACTCCGGCGACCCGGGCCACGTCCTTGATACCCACCGACTGGGCCATCAGACGGAGACCTCCAGAGGCGCGAGGGACGCGGGACGGACCCTCAGCCTATCCGCGACCATCAGAAGTCGAAGTCGTCGATGTTGTCCTTGTCGAACACCGTCGGCTTGCCCAGGTCGACCACCCCGTCCTTGCCGATCGTGTAGGTGCCCAGTTCGCCCGCCTCGAACGTCTGGCCCTCCTCGCCGGTGATCTGCCCGGACGCCAGGGCGACCGAGGCGTGGCCGGCCAGTTCGCCGAGCTTCGCCGGGTCCCACAGCTCGAACGCCTCGACCGTGCCGTTCTTCACGTACGACCGCAGATCGTTGGGGGTGCCGAGGCCGGACAGCTTCACCTTGCCCCGGTACTTCGAACCGGACAGGTACTGCGCCGCCGCCTTGATGCCGACGGTGGTCGGCGACACGATCCCGGCGAGCTTCGGATACTCCTGGAGCAGCCCCTGGGTCTGCTGGAAGGACTGCTGGGCGTCGTCGTTGCCGTACGCCACCTTCACCAGCTTCACGTCCTTGTACTTCGGGTCCTTCAGCTCGTCCTTCATGTAGTCGATCCACAGGTTCTGGTTCGTCGCCGTCTGGGCGGCGGACAGGATCGCGATCTCGCCCTTGTAGCCGATCTGTTCGGCGAGCAGCTGGACCTGCGTGCGGCCCAGGTCCTCGGCCCCCGCCTGGGACACGAAGACGTTGCGGCAGTCGGGCTTGGTGTCGGAGTCGTACGTGACGACCTTGACGCCGTTCTTCATGGCCTGCTTGAGCGCGGTGCACAGGGCGCCCGGGTCCTGGGCGGACACGGCGATGGCGTCGACCTGCTGCTGGGTCAGGGTGTTGACGTAGGAGACCTGGCCGGAGGTGTCGGTGGCGCTGGTCGGGCCGACCTCCTTGAAGGTGGAACCCAGCGCCTCGACGGCCTTCTGCCCGCCCTTGTCGGCGGTGGTGAAGTAGGGGTTGTTGACCTGCTTGGGCAGGAAGCCCACGGTCAGCCCCTTCTTGGTGGGAGCGTTCGGGTCCGCCGTGCCGGCCGAGGCGGCTGCCCCGCTCTCCTTCTTCACATCGCTCTTGGTGGTGCCCCCGCAGGCGGTGACGGCGAGCGCGAGGGAGGTGACGGCGGCGAGGGCCGCACAGGTACGGCGGATCGATGACGTACGCATGGCAGGGTCCTTTGCGGAAGAAGGGCGGGTTACGGGCACGGGGTCGTCAGGGAGTCGGGGCCGAGACGGTCCGCCGCCCCGCCCTCGCGACGGAGATCTGGCGGGCGACGCGCGGGCCGAGCACGGAGAGCACGAGCAGCACGCCGGTGACGACGATCTGGGACTGCGCGGAGACGTCCCCGAGGCTCATCACGTTCTGCAGCGCGCCGAGCAGGAACACGCCCGCGATCGCGCCACCGAGCGTGCCCTTGCCGCCGTCGAAGTCGATGCCGCCCAGCAGAACGGCCGCCACCACGGACAGTTCGAGACCGGTGGCGTTGTCGAATCGGGCGCTGGCGTAGTGCAGCGCCCAGAACACGCCGGTGAGTGAGGCCATCAGCCCGGTCACCGTGAACAGGATCAGCTTCTGCCGCTTCACCCGTACGCCCGCGAACCTGGCCGCCTCCTCGTTGGCACCCGTCGCGAACAGGGAACGCCCGAACGGCGTTGCGTGCAGGGCGAGTACGGCGACGGCGAGGAGCGCCAGGAAGGGCAGCAGGGCGTAGGGAACGAACGTGTCGCCGATCCGCCCGGCGGCGAAGTCCAGGTAGGGGGACGGGAAATCGGTGACGGCGTCCGACCCCAGCACGATCTGCGCGATGCCCCGGTAGGCGGCGAGCGTCCCGATGGTGACGGCGAGCGAGGGCAGTCCGAGCCGGGTCACCAGCAGCCCGTTGACCAGCCCGCACACCACACCGAGCAGCAGGCAGAGCGGGATGATCGCCTCGATGGGCAGGCCCTGGTTCCACAGCGCCCCCATCACCGCCCCCGAGAGGCCGGCCGTCGACGCCACCGACAGGTCGATCTCCCCGGAGACGACCAGGAGGGTCATCGGCAGGGCGATGAGCGCGATGGGCAGGGTGTTGCCGATCAGGAACGACAGGTTGAGGGCGTTGCCGAAACCGTCGACGAAGCCGAAGGACAGCAGCAGCACCACGATCAGGAGGGCGCCGACGACCGTGTCCCAGCGGACGGCGCGCGCGAGTGCGGAGTCAGCCATGGCGGGCGTTCCTCTTCTTCAGGGCGGACGCCACGCGCAGGGCCACGATCCGGTCGACCGCGATGGCGAGGATGAGCAGGATTCCGTTGATCGCGAGCACCCACACGGAGCTGACGCCGAGCGCGGGCAGCACGCTGTTCACCGAGGTCAGCAGCAGTGCGCCGAGCGCCGCCCCGTACACCGTGCCGGAGCCCCCGGTGAAGACCACTCCGCCGACCACGACCGCGCTGACGACGGTGAGTTCGTAGCCGCTGCCCGTACCGGAGTCGACGTTCCCGAAGCGCGCCAGATACAGCGCGCCCGCGAGTCCGGCCAGCGCCCCGCAGAAGGTGTAGGCGAGCAGGATCCGCCGGCGTACGGGAATCCCGGCCAGCCGCGCCGCCTCGGGGTTGGAGCCCAGGGCGTACAGCTCGCGCCCGCTTCCGAAGTGCCTCAGGTAGTACGCCGTCGACGCCAGCACCGCCAGGGCGATCAGCGCGAGCCACGGGACCGCCGAGATCCCGCCGGAGCCGAAGTCCACGAAACCGTCGGGGAGATCGGCCGCCGTGATCTGCCGGGAGCCGACCCAGATCGAGTCGACGCCCCGGATGATGTAGAGCGTCCCGAGCGTCACGACCAGGGCGGGCACCTGGCCGAGGCTCACGAGGAGCCCGTTCAGCAGGCCGAAGCCGACGCCGAGCAGCACGGCCAGGACCACGGCCACCACCGGGTGCCCGCCGCCCTGGAGATACGTCCCGGCGGCGAAGGCGCTGATGCCGAGGGTCGAGCCGACCGACAGGTCGACGTTGCGGGTGATGACCACCAGCGCCTGGCCGGTGGCGACCAGCACGAGGATCGTGGCGTTGAGCAGCAGGTCCTTGATGCCCTGCTCGGAGAGGAACGTGCTGTTGCCCAGCTGGGTGAGCGCGAGCATCGCCAACAGAAGTACGAAGATGGCGAGTTCACGCATCTTGAAGACGCGGTCCACCAGCCGGGTGCTGCTGGAGGCGGGGATCGGCGCGACGGGCGCCGGTTCCGTCGTCGTCACCGTCATGCGGCGGCCCTCCCGGTGGCTGCGGCCATCACGGTCTCCTCGGTGGCGTCGGAACGGGGGATCTCGGCGGTGAGGCGGCCCTCGTGCATCACCAGCACCCGGTCGGCCATGCCGAGGATCTCCGGCAGATCGGACGAGATCATCAGCACCGCCACCCCGTCCGCCGCCAGCGCGCTCAGCAGCCGGTGCACCTCCGCCTTCGTTCCGACGTCGATCCCGCGTGTCGGCTCGTCGACGATCAGCACGGCGGGCCCGGTCGCCAGCCACTTGGCCAGCACCACCTTCTGCTGGTTGCCGCCGGACAGGGTGGAGACGGCATCCGCGATGCGGGCGTACTTCACCTGGAGCCGGACCGCCCAGTCGAGCGAGCGGCTGCGCTCCGCACCCCGGTCCATCAGCCCCGCCCGCCGGGTGGCGCGCAGCCCGGTCAGCCCGATGTTCCGCTCGATGGACATGCCCGTCACCAGGCCCTGGGCCCGCCGGTCCTCCGGGACCAGGGCGAGCCCGGCGGCCATGGCGGTGGACGGGGCGCCGTTGACGAGCGCCCGCCCGGCCACCTCGACCTCGCCCGCGTCCCACCGGTCGACGCCGAAGACGGCCCGCGCCACCTCTGTACGCCCGGCACCGACCAGCCCCGCCATGCCGACGATCTCGCCGCACCGCACCTCGAAGGAGACGTCGGTGAACACGCCCTCGCGGGTGAGCCGCCGGACGCTGAGGGCGACCTCGCCCGCCTCCACGTGCTGCTTCGGATACAGCTCGTCCAGGTCCCGGCCGACCATCCGGCGGACCAGGTCCTCCTCGGTCATGCCGGCCAGCGGTTCACTCGCGATCAGCGCCCCGTCCCGCAGGGTCGTGACGCGTTCGCAGATACGGAAGATCTCCTCCAGCCGGTGCGAGATGAACAGCACGGCGGCCCCCTGCTCGCGCAGCGCCCGGACCACGCCGAACAGGCGCGCCACCTCGCTGCCGGTCAGGGCGGCGGTCGGCTCGTCCATGATCAGGACCCGGGCGTCGAAGGAGAGGGCCTTGGCGATCTCCACGATCTGCTGGTCCGCGATCGACAGGCCGCGCGCCGGGCGGTCGGGGCCGAGCTCGACGCCGAGCCGGTGCATCAGCGCGGCCGTGGCGGTCCGGGTGGCCCGGTGGTCGATGCGGCCGAGCGCCCGGCGGGGCTGACGGCCCATGAAGATGTTCTCGGCGATCGACAGGTCGGGGAAGAGCGTGGGCTCCTGGTAGATGACGGCGATACCGGCGTCCCGGGCGTCGGCGGGACCGTGGAAGGTGACCGGCTCGCCGTCCAGCAGGACCTGGCCGGTGTCAGGCCGGTGCACTCCGGCGAGCGTCTTGATCAGGGTCGACTTGCCCGCGCCGTTCTCCCCGGCGAGAGCGTGGACCTCGCCGGGGAACAGGTCGAGGGACACGTCCCGCAGCGCGCGCACGGCGCCGAACGACTTCGAGATGCCCCTCAGGGCCAGCACGGGGGCCGGATCCTTGGCGGACCGGTGGGTCATCGGTGGCTCCTCGACGATGCGGAGGGCGTCCTCACGGCATTGTGAAAGGTTTCAAATGAGTTGCCGGGACGTTAGGCAGGTCCCTCGGGGCGCGTCAATGGGGCTGAACGGAAATTCTCAACTGCCCCTTGCGTTCATAAGGTTCTGCGCCGTCAGGTCTGCCGGAAGGGTTGACAGCTCTCAGGGGCGCTCCTACCTTCAACCCCGCATGAATCGTTTCAGATTCATGCGCGTTCACACCGACGTCACAGGAGCGACGAAGTGACCGAGCACGCCACGGTGAAGGCCGCCCTCACGTCCCAGGCCATCGAGACGCCCTCCTGGGCGTACGGGAATTCGGGGACCCGCTTCAAGGTCTTCGCCCGGCCGGGCGTGCCCCGCACCCCCGAGGAGAAACTCGACGACGCGGCGAAGGTGCACGAGTTCACCGGAGCCGCACCCACCGTCGCCCTCCATATTCCCTGGGACACGGTCGACGACTACGCGGCCCTCGCCGAGCACGCCCGCGACCGGGGCCTGGCCGTCGGAGCGATCAACGCCAACACCTTCCAGGACGACGCCTACCGGCTCGGCAGCGTCTGCCACCCGGAGGCCGCCGTACGGCGCAAGGCCCTGGATCACCTGATGGCCTGCGTCGACATCATGGACGCGACAGGGTCCCGGGACCTCAAGCTGTGGTTCGCGGACGGCACGAACTACCCCGGCCAGGACGACATCCACGAGCGGCAGGACCGGCTCGCCGAGGCGCTCGCCGCCGTGTACGAACGGCTCGGCGACGACCAGCGCATGCTCGTGGAGTACAAGCTGTTCGAGCCCGCTTTCTACACGACCGACGTCCCGGACTGGGGGACGGCCTACGCCCACTGCCTCAGGCTGGGCCCGAAGGCGCAGGTCGTCGTGGACACCGGGCATCACGCGCCGGGCACCAACATCGAGTTCATCGTCGCGACCCTGCTGCGCGAGGGCCGGCTCGGCGGATTCGACTTCAACTCCCGTTTCTACGCCGACGACGACCTGATGGTCGGGGCGGCCGACCCCTTCCAGCTCTTCCGCATCATGTACGAGGTCGTCCGCGGCGGCGGGCTCACCGCGGACGTGGCCTTCATGCTCGACCAGTGCCACAACATCGAGGAGAAGATCCCTGCGATCATCCGCTCGGTGATGAACGTCCAGGAGGCCACCGCGAAGGCGCTCCTCGTGGACCGCGCGGCCCTGGCCGACGCCCAGCGCACGGGCGACGTCCTGGAGGCCAACGCCGTCCTGATGGACGCCTACAACACCGACGTACGCCCCCTGCTCGCCGAGGTCCGCGAGGGACAGGGCCTCGACGGCGATCCGATGGCCGCCTACCGGCGCTCCGGCTGGGCGGTGAAGACCGCAGAGGAGCGGGTCGGCGGACAGCAGGCGGGGTGGGGGGCGTAGGCCCTCCCGCGCCCCCCACCGCGCGCCGACCCGCCGCACCCGACCCCCCTCTCCGCCCCTCCCTTCGCGAAGGACACCGAGGAACCCCCATGGCACTCCACCCCGAAGCCGCAGCGCTCCTGGCCCGCTCCCACCGGCTCGGCTCCGACCCCCGCAACACCAACTACGCGGGCGGCAACGCCTCCGCCAAGGGCGTGTCGCCCGACCCGGTCACCGGCGACGACGTCGAGCTGATGTGGGTCAAGGGCTCCGGCGGCGACCTCGGTACCCTCACCGCCGAAGGACTCGCGGTCCTCCGCCTCGACCGCCTCCGCGCGCTGCACGGCGTCTACGCGGGCGAGGAGCGCGAGGACGAGATGGTCGCCGCCTTCGACTACTGCCTGCACGGCAAGGGCGGCGCGGCCCCCTCCATCGACACCGCCATGCACGGGCTCGTCGACGCCCCGCACGTCGACCATCTGCACCCCGACTCCGGGATCGCCCTCGCCTGCGCGGCCGACGGCGAGAAACTGACCGCCGACTGCTTCGGCGACACCGTCGCCTGGGTCCCCTGGCGGCGCCCCGGATTCCAACTCGGCCTGGACATCGCCGCGGTGAAGGCCGGCAACCCCGAAGCCATCGGCTGCGTCCTCGGCGGCCACGGCATCACCGCCTGGGGCGCGACGTCCGAGGAGTGCGAGGCCAACGCGCTCCACATCATCCGCACCGCCGAGACCTTCCTGACCGAGCACGGCAGGCCCGAGCCGTTCGGGCCGGTGATCGAGGGGTACGCGGCGCTGCCCGAGGCCGATCGCCGTGTGCGGGCCGCAGCTCTCGCCCCGTACATACGCGCCCTCGCCTCCCGGGACCACGCCCAGGTCGGCCACTTCGACGACTCCGACGCCGTGCTGGACTTCCTCGCCCGCGCCGAACACCCGAGGCTGGCGGCCCTGGGCACCTCCTGCCCGGACCACTTCCTGCGCACGAAGGTCAGGCCCCTGGTCCTCGACCTGCCTCCGACCGTCGAACTCGCCGAAGTCGTCGACCGCTTGGGTGAACTGCACACCGCCTACCGGGAGGAGTACGCCGCCTACTACACCCGGCACGCGGAGCCCGGCTCGCCTCCGATGCGGGGCGCGGACCCGGCGGTCGTGCTGATCCCCGGGGTGGGGATGTTCAGCTTCGGCAAGGACAAGCAGACCGCGCGCGTGGCGGGGGAGTTCTACCTCAACGCGATCAACGTGATGCGCGGCGCGGAAGCCGTCTCCTCCTACGCCCCGATCGAGGAGTCGGAGAAGTTCCGCATCGAGTACTGGGCCCTGGAGGAGGCCAAGCTCCGGCGGATGCCACCGCCCAAGCCGCTGGCCACCCGGGTCGCCCTGGTGACCGGCGCGGGCAGCGGCATCGGCAAAGCCATCGCACGCCGCCTCGTCGCGGAGGGCGCCTGTGTGGTCGTCGCCGACCTGGACGCGGTGAGCGGGGCCGCCGTCGCCGAGGAACTGGGCGGCCCCGACCGGGCGGTGGCCGTCACGGTCGACGTCACCGGCGAGGAGCAGGTGGCCGGCGCCTTCGCGGCGGCGGCACTCGCCTTCGGCGGCGTCGACCTGGTGGTCAACAACGCGGGCATCTCCATCTCCAAGCCGCTGACCGAGACCACGGTCCGGGACTGGGATCTCCAGCACGCCATCATGGCCAGGGGCTCTTTCCTCGTCGCCCGCGAGGCCGCGCGCGTCATGCGGGCCCAGGGCCTCGGTGGCGACCTTGTCTACATAGCCTCGAAGAACGCGGTCTTCGCCGGTCCCAACAATGTGGCGTACTCCGCCGCCAAGGCCGACCAGGCCCACCAAGTACGTCTGCTGGCAGCAGAGTTGGGCGGCGACGGCATTCGCGTCAACGGAGTCAACCCGGACGGTGTGGTGCGCGGCTCCGGCATCTTCGCCGGTGGGTGGGGAGCGCAGCGCGCCGCCACGTACGGGATCGAGGAGGAGAAGCTCGGCGAGTTCTACGCCCAACGCACCCTCCTCAAGCGGGAGGTGCTGCCCGAGCATGTCGCCAACGCCGTCTTCGCGCTCACCGGGGGCGAGTTGACCCACACCACCGGCCTGCACATCCCGGTCGACGCCGGGGTCGCCGGGGCCTTCCTGCGATGAGCGCCGCCGGTACGAAGACCTTCGCGGCCGTCGACCTCGGCGCGTCCAGCGGGCGGGTCATGACCGGCCGGGTCGGCCCGGACACCCTGCGCCTCACCGAGGTCCACCGCTTCCCCAACCGGCCCGTGCACCTTCCGGAGGGCCTGCGCTGGGACATCCTCGGCCTGTACGGGGGAGTGCTCGACGGGCTGCGCGCGGCGGGCCCGGTCGACTCCCTGGGCATCGACAGCTGGGCGGTGGACTACGGACTCCTCGCCGCCGACGGATCCCTGCTCGGCAACCCCGTCCACTACCGAGACCGGCGTACCGAAGGCGTCCCGGAGCAGGTGTGGGCCACGGTCCCACCCGATGACCTCTACCGGGCGACCGGAATCCAGTACGCCCCCTTCAACACGCTCTACCAACTCGTGGCAGCACAGGGAACACCGCAACTCGCATCTGCCCGAAGCCTGTTGTTGATCCCGGATCTGATCGCGTACTGGCTCACGGGGGAGCGGGGCACCGAGCTGACCAACGCCTCCACCACCCAGCTCATCGACCCGCGCACCGGCGACTGGAACCGCCCCCTGGCCGACCGCCTCGGCATCGACCTGGCCCTCTTCGCCCCGCTGCGCCGCCCGGGCGACCCGGCGGGCACGCTGCTCCCGGCGGTCCAGGAGCAGGCCGGGCTGCCCGGCCCCGTACCGGTGACGGCCGTCGGCTCGCACGACACCGCCTCCGCCGTCGCCGCCGTCCCCGCCGGGCGGCGGGAGCGGTTCGCCTACCTCTGCACAGGAACCTGGTCGCTGGCCGGCCTCGAACTCGACGCGCCCGTCACCACCGGGGCGAGCCGCGCCGCGAACTTCACCAACGAGCTGGGCGTCGACGGCACCGTACGCTTCCTGCGCAACATCATGGGCCTGTGGCTGCTCCAGGAGTGCATGCGCACCTGGGAGCTGACCGACGTCACCCCCCTGCTGGCCGAAGCCGCCCGCATGCCCGCTCTGCGGTACGTGGTGGATGCCGCCGCACCCGAGTTCCTGGCCCCCGGAAACATGCCCGGACGCATCGCGGCCGCCTGCCGGGCGAACGGGGGGCCGGTGCCCCACAGCCCGGGGGAGATCACCCGCTGCGTCCTCGACTCGCTGGCCCTCGCCCATCGGCGGGCGATCCACGAGGCGCAGCACCTGGCCGATCGCGAGGCCGACGTCGTGCACCTCGTCGGCGGCGGGTCGCGCAACGCCCTGCTCTGCCAACTCACCGCCGACGCCTGCGGGGTGCCCGTGGTCGCGGGCCCCGCCGAAGCGGCCGCGCTCGGCAACGTCCTCGTCCAGGCGCGGGCCCACGGCCTGCCCGGCGACCTGGCCTCCACACGCGAACTCATCGCCCGCACCCAGCCCTTGACCCGCTACGGACCGTCGGGCGACCCGACGGCCTGGGAGGCGGCGGCGCGCCGAACCGAAGACCCCCGCCCCCTGCCTGCCTGACCGACCGACCGCATTCCCTGCCCCATCCCCCTTCCCCTCGCCGAATCGGAGCCGAGTGTGATCAGCCGACGACGACTGCTCAGCACGACCGCCACCGCCCTGGGAACCACCCTCATCGCCGGAGCCATCCCACCCGCACAGGCCGCGGAACGCGGTGCGCCAGGGGCCAAGGGCCTCCGGGTGGGCGGCTCGACCGCCGAGTACGTGAAGAACCCGCTCGGCCTCGGCGCCGCCCGGCCGCGCCTCGGCTGGCCGCTCACCGCCACCGCACCGGGCCGCACGCAGAGCGCGTACCAGATCCGCGTCGCGCTCAGCGAACGAGCCCTGGAACGGCCCGACGTGTGGGACAGCGGCAAGGTCGAGTCCGCCGACTCCACCCAAGTCCTCTACGGGGGTCCGGAGGTGCGCTCCCGTACCCGTTACTGCTGGACCGTGCGGGTCTGGGACGACGAAGGCCGGGTCTCGGGGTGGTCCGAGCCCGCCTGGTGGGAGACCGGACTCACCGAGGCCTCGGACTGGTCCGCCCGCTGGATCGGTGCCCCGGCCGCCCTCGTCGGCGCACCCGCCCTGGACAAGGCGTCCTGGATCTGGTTCCCGGAGGGCGACCCGGCGACCAGCGCCCCCGCCGCGACCCGCTGGTTCCGGGGCGCGTTCGACGTACCGGACGGGGTGACCCGGGCCCGCCTCGTGCTCACCGCCGACGACGGATACGTCGCCCACCTCGACGGTACGGAAGTGGCGCGGGCCGAACCGGACGAGGTCGCCCGGGCCTGGAGCCGCCCCTCCGTCACCGACGTCACCGAACGGCTGGCCCCCGGCCGTCACGTCCTCGCCGTCGCCGCGACCAACGAGGTCACCGGCCCCGCCGGACTGCTCGGCGTCCTGGAGCTGACCACCGCCGACGGCGTACGTACCGTCACCACCGGCGACGGCTGGAAGGCCACCGACACCGAACCCGCAGGTGACTGGCGTGCGTTGGACTACGACGACGGCGCCTGGCCCGCTGCCAAGGTCCTCGCCCCGTGGGGCTCGGGCCCCTGGGGCGAGGTCGCCGCCGCCTACGCCCCCGTCGCCCAGCTGCGTCACGAGTTCCGGCTGCGCCGCAAGCCCGTCGCACGGGCCCGGCTCTACTCCACGGCCCTCGGCCTGTACGAGGCCCATCTCAACGGCAAGAGGGTCGGGACGGACCGCCTCGCACCCGGCTGGACGGACTACGCCAAGCGCATCCAGTACCAGACGCATGACGTCACCGAGCTGCTCGCCTCCGGGTCCAACACCCTCGGCGTAGAGCTGGCGACGGGGTGGTACGCGGGCAACGTGGGGATGTTCGGCCCGTATCAGTACGGCGAACACCCCGCTTTCCTCGGCCAGTTGGAGGTGACCTATCGGGACGGCACCACCGAGCGGGTGCTGTCCGGGACCGACTGGCGGGCCGCCACAGGACCCATCACCCTGGCGGACCTCCTCACCGGCGAGAACTACGACGCCCGCCTGGAAACCGAAGGCTGGCTCCGCACCGGCTTCGACGACTCGGCCTGGGGCAGGGCCGTGCCCGCCGAGGAGGAGGTCACCGGCGAACTGGTCGCCGAGCCGGACGGGCCCTGCCGTGTCATCCAGGAGCTCAAGGCCCGGAAGATCACCGAACCCCGCCCGGGCGTCTTCGTCTTCGACCTCGGCCAGAACATGGTCGGCACCGCCCGACTGCGCGTCACCGGCCGGGCCGGCACCACCGTACGGCTGCGCCACGCCGAGGTGCTGAACCCGGACGGCACCGTCTACACGACCAACCTCCGTACCGCCGCCGCGACCGACCTCTACACCCTCAAAGGCGGCGGGCGGGAAACCTACGAGCCGCGCTTCACCTTCCACGGCTTCCGCTACGTCGAGGTGACCGGCTACCCGGGCAAGCCGCCGCTCGACGCGATCGTCGGGCGGGTGATCCACACCGACGCGCCGCTCACCATGGAGTTCGAGACGAACGTCCCGATGCTCAACCAGCTCCACAGCAACATCACCTGGGGTCTGCGCGGCAACTTCCTCTCCATCCCCACCGACACCCCCGCCCGCGACGAGCGCCTCGGCTGGACCGGCGACATCAACGTCTTCGCGCCCACCGCCGCGTACGCGATGGAGTCGGCCCGCTTCCTCTCCAAGTGGCTGAGCGACCTCCAGGACGACCAGACCGCCGACGGGGCCTTCACCGATGTCGCACCCCACGTCGACGGCCTCGGCGCGGGCTCGGCCGGCTGGGGCGACGCGGGCGTCACCGTCCCCTGGGCCCTTCACCAGGCGTACGGCGACACCCAGGTGCTGGAGCGGGCCTGGCCCTCGATGCTGAAGTGGCTCGACTACCTGGAGGAGAACAGCACCGGACGGCTGCGGCCCGCCTCCGGCTACGGCGACTGGCTCAACATCGCCGACGACACCCCCAAGGACGTCATCGCCACCGCCTACTACGCCCACAGCGCCGACCTCGTGGCCCGTACCGCCCGGGTCCTGGGCAAGGACCCGGCCCCGTACACCGCACTGTTCGCGGAGATCCGCGACGCCTTCCGTACCGCCTATGTCACCGACGGCGGCCGGGTGAAGGGCGACACCCAGACCGCCTACGTCCTCGCGCTCTCCATGGACCTGCTGACCGGACAGGAGCGGACCACGGCCGCCGACCGGCTGGTCGCCCTCATCGAGGCCAAGGACTGGCACCTGTCCACGGGCTTCCTCGGCACCCCGCGCCTCCTCCCCGTCCTCACCGAGACCGGGCACACGGACGTGGCGTACCGCCTGCTGCTCCAGCGGACTTTCCCGAGCTGGGGCTACCAGATCGACCGCGGGGCCACGACCATGTGGGAGCGCTGGGACTCCATCAAGCCGGACGGAAGTTTCCAGGACGCGGGGATGAACTC
This sequence comes from Streptomyces globisporus C-1027, assembly GCF_000261345.2. Taxonomy (NCBI): domain Bacteria; kingdom Bacillati; phylum Actinomycetota; class Actinomycetes; order Kitasatosporales; family Streptomycetaceae; genus Streptomyces; species Streptomyces globisporus. The sequence goes on from NZ_CP013738.1 coordinate 7,262,318, forward strand.
CTTCAACCACTACGCGTACGGCTCGGTCGGGGAGTGGATGTACGCCCACATCGCGGGCATCGCCCCCGCCGCCCCCGGCTTCCGCAAGGTCACCGTGCGGCCCCGCCCCGGCGGCGGCATCACCCGCGCCCGGGGCCGCTTCGCCTCGCTCCACGGCCCCGTCACCACCGACTGGAAGACGGAGAAGGGCCGTTTCCACCTGACCGTGGGCCTGCCCGTGAACACCACCGCCGAGGTCTGGATCCCGGCAGCCCGCGCCGAGGACGTCACCCACCCCGGCGCCCGCTTCCTGCGGATGGACGACGGCTGCGCGGTCTTCGCGATCGGCTCGGGGCAGTACCGCTTCACGGCCTGAGCAGGCCAGGACGAGCGACGCGCGCCGTACCGGCGGTCAGAAACCGCCGGTACGGCGCGCGCGTTCCCGGGACACCGCACCGCCCGTCAGCCCTCGCGCCTCGACCGCCAGAGCAGCCAGATGAAGTACGGGGCGCCGATCACGGCCGTGAGCAGGCCGACCGGGATCTGCGCCGGGGCGATGACCGTCCGGCCGACCGTGTCGGACACGACCACCAGCAGCGCTCCGAGCAGCGCGCTGACCGGAAGGACCCGCGCGTGGCGGCGGCCCACCAGGGCGCGTGCCGCGTGCGGGGCGACGAGGCCGACGAACCCGATCACGCCGACCGCCGCCACGGCTCCCGCCGTCAGCAGGACGGCGAGGCTCAGCAGGCCCAGCCGGGTGGCCCCGATCCGCACGCCGAGCAGGGCGGGCGTCTCGTTGTCCAGCCCGATCAGGTCCAGTTCACGGCGCATCAGCACCAGGACGGGCAGTGCGACGACCAGCGCCACCAGCACCGGAATCAGCTCGGGGAACGTCCGCCCGTACGTCGAACCACCCAGCCAGGCCAGCGCCTTCGTCTCGTTGTACGGGTCGGTGAGCACGATCAGCAGACTCACGACCGCGCCCGCACCCGCGTGCACACCCATGCCGATGAGCACCAGACGGTTCTGCTCCAGACCACGGCGTGAGGCCAGACCGAACACCAGTGCCGCGGCCGCCGCCGCACCGGCCAGCGCGGAGCCGCCGATCAGCCAGAAGCTCGCCAGCGGTACGACGGTGAGCACGGTGACCGCCCCCACCCCCGCGCCGCTGACGACGCCGAGGACGCCCGGCTCCGCGAGCGGGTTGCGCGACACCGCCTGGACGGCGGTTCCCGCGACCGCCAGCGCCGCACCGGCCAGCAGAGCGGCGGCGACCCGGGGGACCCGGGTGTCCAGGACGTAGCTGACGAACTGCCCCGACCGGCCCGCGAGCCAGTTGCCGACATCGCCCAGCAACAGCGTCGCGTCGCCGAAGAGCGTCGCCACCACCACCGCGCCGACCAGCCCCACGACCGTCGCCACCAGGGTGAGGACGAACGCGCGCCGGCTGCGCAGCCGGGAGAACGCCGTCGATCCGCCGTCCGTGCCCATGTCGCGCGACCGGTAGGCGAGGACGATCAGGACGAGCGCCCCGAAGCAGGTCGTGACGATGCCGGTCGGCACCTCCGCCCCCGCCTGGGCGCCGAACACCGCGCGCAGCAGCACATCCGCGCCGAGCACCACGAGCACGCCCGCGAGCGCCGACGCCGGGAGGAACGCGCGGTGCCGGACCAGGCCCGGGATCCAGGTGCTGAGCAGCCGGACCGCCGCGGGCGCGCACAGGCCGACGAAGCCGACCGGCCCCGCGACCGCCACCGACACCGCCGCCAGCAGCACCGCGAGGGTGACCGCGATGCTCCGCGTCAGCCGGGGGCTCACTCCCACGACCGCAGCGCCGTCGTCGCCGAGGGCGAGGATGTCGAGGCGCCGGCCTATCAGCATGAGCCCGGCGAACGCCACGAGCGCGACCGGGGTGAGCCGGTCGATGGACTGCATGCCGATCTGGGCGAGCGAACCCTCGCCCCAGGCGAACAGCCCGGTGGTCTGCTGGGAGCGCAGGAGCAGCATCGTGCCGCTCAGGCCGGACAGCGCGAGGGTGAGCGCGGATCCTGCCAGCACCAGCCGGATGGGTCCGGCCCCCGCCCGGGACAGGCCGAGCACGACGGCCGCCGCGATGAGCCCGCCGAGGAACGCCGTGGCCCCGGCGGGCAGCGCGGGCAGGGAGATGCCGAACGCGGCGACGGTGACCACCGCGAAGTACGCGCCCGCGTTCACGGCGAGCGTGTCGGGGGACGCCAGCATGTTGCGCGACACCGACTGGAGGGCAGCGCCGGCCGCGCCGAGCGCGCAGCCGACCAGCAGCCCCGCGGCGAGCCGGGGCAGCCGGGAGTCCAGGACCACGGCGGCCGTCTGCTCGTGCGCGGTCCGGTCGGACGACGAGCCGGTGGCCAGGTTCCAGAGCGTGTGCAGATCGACGGCGGCGGTGCCCTGGCTCACGTGCGTCAGCGCGAGGGCGCCCAGGGCGAGGAGCCCCGCGAGCCCGAGGAGGAACATCCGGCCCCGACGGGCCGGCGGGCCGGCCGCCGCCGGGGACGCGGCCCCGGCAGGACCGGCCGCGCCCGCCACCGTCTTCACGGGGGCGGGCGGGGCGGTTGTGGTGCGGGTGCTCATCGTCAGGCGGTCAGCGCGCCGACGAGGGCGTCGATGTACTCGCGCATCGACGCGGTGCCGCCGAACATCCAGATGCCGTCGGGCAGCCGGTGGACCTCGTCGTTCTTCACGAACGGGAGGGACTTCCACACCGCGTTGTCCTTGAGGCCGTCGGCGAACGGGTCACCGCCGTCGGAGTCGTTGGCGATGTAGGCGAACTGGGCGTCGCCGATCTTCGTGAGGCCCTCGACGTCGGTCGCGGCCAGGCCGTAGGCCTTGTCGCCCTTCAGCTTCCACGGGTCGACGAGGCCGAGTTCGGTGTTCACGTCGGAGAGCAGCGATCCCTTGACGTACGGGCGCACCGAGACCTGGTTGCCCTCCTGCCAGCCGTCGGCGAAGGCGACCTTCTCGCCGTCGAGCCCGGCGTCCGCCAGCTTCTTCTTGCCGTCGGCGACCGCCTTGCGGAAGGAGCCGATCTCGGACTCGGCCTTGTCCTCGGTGCCGGTGGCCTGGGCGATGAGGTTCACGGTGTCGACCATCTGGTCGATCTGCCGGCTCGCGTCGGCCGAACGGACCACGGCGACCGGGGCGGCCTTCGACAGCTGCGCGATGGCCGAGTCGGACAGGTCGGTGGTGGCGACGATGAGGTCGGGCTTCAGGCTCGCCACGGTGGCGACGCTGGGCTCGCCCCGGGTGCCTATGTCCTTGACGCCCTTGGTGAGCGGGGCCGCCGTGTCGTACGCGGTGTAGCCCTTGACGTCGGCGACGCCGACCGGCTGCACGCCGAGGGTCACCAGCGTCTCGACGACGTTCCACTCGGTGCCGACGACCCGCTTGGCCGGTCCGTCGAGCGTGATCTTCTTGCCGCGAGAGTCGGTGACCGTCACGGCGGTGTCCCCGGCGGACTCCTTCTTCGGCGCCTCGGTGGTGCCGCACGCCGTCAGGGCGAGCGCGGCCGCGGCGGCGAGGACGGGCCACGTCAGGTGCTGGTTCTTCATGAGGGTGTTCAGGGCCTTTCGGTACGAAGGTGGTGGCGGCCGACCGCGCGGGTGCGCGGGATGCCGGTGGGGGAGTCGAGTTCGACGTCGATACGGATGCCGTACGCGTCGGTGAGCCGCTCGGGGGCGTACACCTCGGCGGGCGTTCCCGCGGCGACGATCCGCCCGGACGAGAGGAGGACGACCTGGTCGGCCACGGCGGCGGCCTGGTCCAGGTCGTGGAGCACGACCCCGACGGTGACGCCGTGGGTGTCGGCGAGATCCCGGACGAGGTCGAGAATCTCCACCTGGTAGCGCAGGTCGAGGAAGGTGGTGGGCTCGTCGAGCAGGAGCACGTCGGTGTCCTGGGCCAGGCAGCAGGCGAACCAGACGCGCTGCAACTGCCCGCCGGAGAGGCTCTCCACCCCGCGGTCGGCGAACTCGGTGAGGTTCGTGACGGTCAGGGCGTGCTCGACCATCCGGGCGCCGTCCGGATCCGTTCCGCGGATCCGGCCCCGGTAGGGGTGCCGGCCGAATCCGACCACGTCGCGCACGCTGAGCCCGGCCGGTGCGTTGCGGCTCTGCGCGAGCAGGGTGACACGGCGGGCGAAGTCGGAGCGGGACAGGGCGAGGGCGTCGACGGGCGCGCCGTCCTCGGCCCCGGCCGCGACGGTCACGCTGCCGGTGCGGGCCTTGTGCAGCCGGGCCACGGCCCGCAACAGGGTGGACTTCCCACTGCCGTTCGGCCCGATGAGGGCGGTGACACGGCCGCGCGGCAGCCGGAGGTCGGCGCCGTGCACGACGTCGGTGCGGTCGTACGCGATCGTCATGTCGCGGGCGTCGAGGCCCGCGTCGTCGGCGGGCAGTGCGGCGGCACCGGCAGCGGGCGCGGAGGGCCGTGGCGGCGGGTCTTCTCGGTCGAGGGCAGGAGCGATCACGAGCGTGAGGTTAGCCTATCCTAAATTGCCCTGGTCAAGGGGGATTCGGAATCGTGTCCTCCGCGTGACCCCCGAACGGGTCGCCGACCGGTTGCCTGCAGGGGTGTTGCGGGTGCCGAGATCGTTCGCGACCCCGGATGGCGGTACTTTCCGGCCGAAGCGGCGGTTTGGCGCATCGAGCCGCTCCAGCGTATTTGCAGGTCAGGCGGTCGTTTCGGATTGAACCGCCGAAATCTGTCCATATGCTGGACGCTTCACGCGGGGCCTCTGAGCTGCCCGAATGACCATTCGGTCGGTTCGAGCGTCCGTCTGCGGCTGGAAGCTGGCTGTCGATGTGCGCCTACTTTCCGCATGCGTAAGACTCCTGACCGCAATCAGGCACCCGAGCAAGGAGTTTTCACCAATGCGACGCAACCCTCACGCCATCTTCGCAACCATCACGGCGAGCACCCTTCTCCTCGGTGGTTTCGCGGCCGCCACCGCGCAGGCCGCGCCGGCGAAGGCGGAGAGTCTCTACGCACCCTCGGCGCTCGTCCTCACCGTCGCCCGCGGCGAGGACCCGATGACCGCCACCGTCGAGCGGGCCGTGACGCTCGCCTGCGCCCCCACCGCCGAGGGAACCCACCCCGACCCCGCCGCGGCATGCAAGGAACTGGCCGCGGTCCAGGGCAAGTTCGCCGAACTCGCCGCGGGCCCGTCCAACCGGACCTGTACCCGCCAGTGGGACCCGGTCGTGGTGACCGCCCACGGCGTCTGGCAGGGCAAGCCGATCCAGTTCAGCACCACGTACGGCAACGCCTGCGAGATGGCGGGCAGCATGAACGACAACGCCGTCTTCGCCTTCTGATCCACCGGGGCGTGCCGACGCCGGGCTGACGGGACACGACACCGTCCCGCCCACCGCGTCCGGCCTTCTGGCCCCGCCCGGCGTGCCCCGCACACGCCCCCGTCCACGACGACCGGGATCCTGCGGTCGCCCCAGCCGTTTCCGCCGCGGCCGGCAGCGATCCGCCCCGGTCGATTGGTCACGAACCCCTCGACCCGCTCACTGCCCGGACGGCTCCTCCTGCGTCACCCGGGTTCCCGGATGGCGCAGCGAGATCAGGAACGCGATACCGAGCGCGATGGCCATCCCGTAGAAGACCCACTGGTTCGCCTCGGCGAAGTCCATCCGGATCGCCGACATCGAGTCCCGTACGGTCTCGGCCACCGGCCCCGAACCGGACGGTCCCCGGGAGTCCCCCTGACCGGTCACCGACTGCGCGATGGACTCGGCGGCATCCCGCGACGCCCCCTCCGGCACTCCCTTGTCCCGCAGCGTCTCGTCCACCTCGGTGATCGTCGTATGGGTCAGCAGGGTGCCGTAGACGGCCAGTCCGATGCTGGCCGCGAAGTTCCGCACCGTCTGGGTGATACCGGTGACCTCGCCGTAACTGGCGTCGATGGCCCGGTTCACCGCGTCCGTCGAGGCCGGCGCCAGCAGCAGTCCGATCCCGGCGCCCGCCATGGCCGCGTACAGCCACTGGTCGTGCATGGAGAGCGTCGTCAACTTCCCCGCCCACAGGGCGAACCCGACCGCCCCGAGCGCCGTGCCGAGCTTCATCGCGGGGCGCGCGCCCCGTTTGTCGAGGATGCGGCCGCCCCACTGGGAGGCCAGCCCGAAGCCGATGAAGAAGTACAGGAGATACAGCGCGGCCTGGTTCGGCGACGCGCTGAGCGAGACCTGCGCGTACACGGAGGCGAAGAAGAACACCGGGACGAAGGCCATCATGGCGAAGAACAGCACGGCGTTGTCGACGCTGAACGCCAGGTCGCGGAAGACCCGCAGTTTGATCAGCGGGAAGCCGGTGCGCAGCTCGAACCGGCAGAAGACCGCCAGCACCACCAGGCCGACCGCGATACAGGCCCAGGTGGCGACGGAGTCCCAGCCCCAGGTGGAGGACTGCTGCAGCCCCAGCACGGTCAGCCCCATGCCGACGGCGACCAGCGCCGCCCCGGGCAGATCCAGCGGTTCGCGGCGGGACCGCTCCGGGATCCGGGCCAGCAGCGCCAGGACGACGGCGATGACGGCGACGGGGACGTTGACCCAGAAGATCGCCCGCCAGGTCCACGCGGTGAGCCAGCCGCCGAGCAGCGGCCCGATCGCGGTGAGCGCCCCGGAGATGCCGAAGAAGAGCGCCAGTGCCCGCCCGCGCCGCTCCACGGGGAACACGGCGATGACGACGGCGAGCGCGGCGGGGAACATCAGGGCCGCGCCGATGCCCTGGACGGCCCGGAAGCCGATCAGCCAGGCCTGGGCGAAGTCCCCGTCGGGCACCGCCCCGCACAGTGCGGAGGCGATGACGAAGGTCAGCGTGCCGATGAGCATCACGCGGCGGTGCCCGAAGATGTCGGACAACCGCCCGCCCAGTGCGAAGAAGGCGGCCAGCGTGAGCAGATAGGCGTTGACCACCCACTGCATCTGCGAGGAGGTGAGCCCGAGTTCGTCGATGATGTCCGGGGCGGCGATCGCGACGATGGTCTGGTCGATGAACGTCATCGACACCGCGAACAGCATGGCGGCGAGCGCGAGGCCCTGGTTCGGCGGACCGCCCGGTCGGCCCGCTGTTCCCGGGTCCGACGTCGTCGGACCCGACGACGTCGGACCCGGGGCGCCCTTCTCCGGGATGTCTCTGCCCATGCGTCCATGGTCGCCGGGCAGCCGCCGTGCTGCATCCCGAGCCACGCACGCGGCCCCCGCCGCAGGCCGGGGGCGTCGCGCGCTACTTGCTCGCGGCGGTTGCGGAGTACGGCAGCAGGGCCATCTCGCGGGCGTTCTTGATGGCCGCGGCCATCTGGCGCTGCTGCTGGGCGCTGATCCGGGTGACGCGGCGGCTGCGGATCTTCCCCCGGTCGGAGATGAACCGGCGCAGCAGATCGGTGTCCTTGTAGTCGATGTAGGTGATCCCAGCGGCATCCAGGGGGTTCGGCCGGGTCTTGAGCGGCTTGCGGGGGTTCTGCTGACGTGCCATGAGGCTTCCTCGTGCTCGGTGGGCTGAGTGGGCTGGGTGTCTGATCGGTGGATACGGTCCGGGGGCTGCGGAGTTACGGGCGTGGGCCGGCCGGTCTCAGTGCACCGGGTCGAGGAGCGCGTCGAACGCGGCGGGCAGGCTTTTCCACGCCTCCCGGCCCGACCCGTACTCCTCGTCCGTGAGGAGGCAGGAGTCCAGCAGACCGGTCAGCCCCTCGCGGTCGAGGCCGGGGGAGACGAAGACCAGGTGCTGGCAGCAGTCGCCGTGCTCGGGGTGCCAGTCGAGCGCGGCCGCCGCCTGCCGGTAGGGCGGCACCATGGACCAGGCCGCGTCCGGGAGCGAGGCGAGCCAGGGGCCGGTGTTCTCCACGCAGAGCGCGCCGCCCGCCGCGTCCCAGGAGAGCAGGGTGTCGGGCCGGTCCGCGAGCCAGAACCGGCCCCGGCTGCGGGCCGCGGCGCAGCTCAGGTCCTCCAGCGCGTCGAGGAGGCGCTCGGGGTGGAAGGGCCGGTGCCGCCGCCAGACGAGCGTGCCCACCCCCGCCTCCTCCGCCTCCTGCGGCAGCAGCGCGCAGGCCGGGTGCTGGCCCGCTGCCGCCGCCTCCACGTCGAACCCGGCGAACGCCAGACGGGCCAATTCCGCTGATCCGGACGCTGCCTGACGTGCCGTCGGGTTCAACTGCCGGATCAGGGCGCGGTCCTCGTCGTCGGCCGCCGGGTTCGGCGCCACGGCCAGGACAGGGGCGTACTCCACCTGCCGGGCCCAGGTGTCGCCGATCGTCCGCCGGTCGGCCGGGGCCGCAGCGAGACCGGCCTCGGCCAGATCGTCGCCGTTGGAGAGGCAGGGCAGGACGAGCGTGGGGTCGATCGCCGTGAACACGTTGGTGACCTCGGCGGCGTCGGTGTGCGCGGCGATCACCTCGGCCATGGACTTCGGCTCGACGGAGTCCCAGAGCTCCAGGACGGCGAGCCGGGTCACCCCGTCCCCCGCGAGCCGTTCGAGTTCCGGGACGAGGTCCTCGCGCAGCGCGCAGCAGGCGCATTCGTTCACCAGCGGGGTGTCGCAGGAGGCCAGCTCGCCGCCGGCGTCCCGCAGGGAGCGCCGGACCGTCCCGCCGGTGGCCGTCGACAGGTCGTGGTGCAGCGCGACGCTGTGCGGTACGTCCCGCAGCAGCCCTTCCACGACGTCGCCGCGCGCCTCGGAGTGCAGGCCGCAGACGATGACGACGGGCAGTTTCGCGCGGCGCCCGCTCACCGGGCCTCACCGCGTCCGTAGCGGCGCTCGAAGCGCTCGACGCGTCCGGCGGTGTCCATCACGCGGGCGGTGCCGGTGTAGAAGGGGTGGCTCGCGGAGGAGATCTCCACGTCGACCACCGGGTAGGTGTTGCCGTCCTCCCAGGTGACGGTGCGATCGCTGGTCATGGTCGAGCGGGTCAGGAACGCGAAGTCGGCGGCCTTGTCGCGGAAGACGACGGGGCCGTAGGCGGGGTGGATTCCGGGCTTCATGACGGTGTCCTCGGGTGGGGCTTCAGGGGGGTGCGGAGTGTGCGGGGCGCCGGGCGAGCCTCAGCGGTCCTCGCGGAAGTCGACATGGCGGCGGGCCACCGGGTCGTACTTGCGCAGCACCATCCGGTCGGGGTCGTTCCGCCGGTTCTTACGGGTGACGTAGGTGTAGCCGGTCCCCGCGGTGGAGCGGAGCTTGATGACCGGACGTACTTCATTGCGAGCCATGGGCGCTACTATATGGCAATGGTTTCCATTTTCAATAATGGATGCGTCGAAGGAGAGGTAGGTAACTTTTCATGTCCGCCCACTGCCAACTGACCGGCTCGAAGCCGGGATTCGGCAACAAGATCTCCCACTCGCACCACCGGACGTCCCGCCGGTTCGACCCGAATGTCCAGCGCAAGCGGTACTGGCTGCCCGGTGAGGGACGCTTTGTGCGCCTCACGCTGAGCGCCCGGGCGATCAAGACCGTCGACAGCATCGGCATCGAAGCCGCGGTCGCGCGGATCCGTGCGCGGGGGGAGAAGGTCTGATGGCGAAGAAGAGCAAGATCGCGCGGAACGACAGCCGCCGGGCGACCGTCGAGCGGTACGCGGCCCGCAGGGCCGAGCTGAAGGAGATCATCCGCCGGCCCGGCACCCCGGAGCGTGAGCGTCTCGCCGCCGTGGAGGAACTGCGGCGGCAGCCGCGTGACGCCAGCGCCACCCGGGTCCGTAACCGGGACAGCGTCGACGGCAGGCCGAGGGGGTATGTGCGCAAGTTCGGCCTCTCCCGGGTCCGGATGCGGGAGCAGGCCCACGCGGGATTCCTGCCCGGAGTGACCAAGTCCTCCTGGTGACACCGGGCTGAACGGGGCGGGTGGTGGCGCGGCAGGTTCCGCCGCGCCACCACCCGAGCCTCCGGCCTCGGTCGGGCGCGGCGGGATCCGTCGCGCCATCGCCCCGGGCCTCCGGTCTCGGCGGGGTGCGGCAGGTCCCGCCGTGCCACCGGTCTCAGCGGCCGACCGGGTCCGCGTGTGCCCCGTCCCCGGCTGTCACGAGGGCGAGGTGGCCCCCGTCGTCCAGCGGTGTCGGGACGGTCAGGGTCGAGACCGGCGCCGCCTTGTCCGCATCGAAGACGTGGATCTCGCCATGGCCTCCCCGGCTGACCGCGACCAGGCTCCCGCCGGGAGAGGCGGCGACCGCCCGCCGTTGCACGCCGTCCCACGGGGTCCCGCCGCGCCGGGGCGCACCGGACATGGCGGGCAGGGGCAGTCGTGCGCCGACCTCCGGGCGGGATCCGGCGGTCGGGGGAGCGGTGAGCAGGATCAACTCGTCGCCGTCCGGGTGGACGCGGGTGAACGCGATGTGGCGGGCGGTCACCGCGAGCCGGAAGACCAGCCCGGGCCCCAGGCCGAGCCTTCCCGTCTCGCCGGTGTCGAGGTGATGCCACCAGGCGTCGTTCGACCAGTCCGGCCACTGTCCGGGGTCGCCCGGCCCGCCGCGCACGCACGACCAGAGCATCCGCCGTACGGGATCGAGCCGCAGGTAGTAGCCGCGCCCGCCGGAACGCCCGTCCGCGGACCAGGGCAAGGGGGCCTCGCGGGTCAGGCCGTCCCCCTCCCGTCGTGCGCGGTGCACGCCCGAGCCCGCTGCGGCGAACAGCCGCCCGGTGAGCGGGTCGTGGGCGTCGCCGTGCCCGTCGTCGTCCGGCAGGTCGATCCGCTGCACCGGGACCGCCGGCGGGCAGGAGGGGGCCGACCGCATCAGCTCGCGGTGCCGGTGGACCAGGAGTTCGCCCGGCTCCCGGTGGCGCACCACCACGAGCGGGGACGCTCCGCCGAGGACCGTGACCCCCGGCTCGCCGGTCCGCCCCCGTACGCGTACGGCGACGGCGCCGTCCGGTGCGTCGAGGTCGACGGCCGTCAGCAGCCCGGTCCATGCCTCCTCGTTGCGGCCGAGGCCGGTGGTCACCGCGAGCCGCCGCCCCTCGGGGTCCGCCGCCAGATGCTCGGCGGGGACCGCGACCGGTATCCGCCGCCGGACCAGCGGCCGCCCGGTGTCAGGTCCGTACGGATCGAGGGCCAGCAACTCGCCCGCCCGGTCGTCGACACAGGCGACGAGCCCGCCGGGCAGCGCGAGGAAACCCGCGTGCTCGGCGAGGTGCCGGTGGTTCACCTCCGCCCGCTCCGTGCCGTCCGGGAGGTCGAGCAGGCTGACCCGCCCCGCGACGTGGTCGGAGACCAGCAGGCGCGGCGGCGCGTGGGGGGCGGGGGGCGAGGTGTGGGGCATGGCGAACTCCTGGGGCAGGCAGGGCCGGTGAGGGCGGCGGGGGTGCTGGGGCGTTTCGGAGGCCGGTGCATCCCGGCGGAAACCCCGCTCACTTTATTGGAAATGATAATCATGTGTAAGGTTTCGGCTTGTGGCGGGGATCGCTCCCGGGGCTCCGCCGCCCGCTCTGCCGCATCCCCGGGACCGCACAGGAACGTTGAGGGACCCGTCGATGCCACGAACCGCGCTGAGAGTCCGCCGCTGGGCCGCGATCGCCGTACTGGGAGGCCTGCTGGCCGGCTGCGGTACCGAGAACGCCGACCCCGACCCCGGGGCGCCGGCCGCTGCGGCCGGCGCCGGAGCCCGTACGAGCACGGAGGTGCGGCCCATCGAGGCCGCCACCCGGATCACCGACGCCAAGGGCGTCCAGGTCTCCCTGCCGAAGCCGCCGGAGAAGATCGTCTGCCTGGTCGCCCTCTGCGACGACATCCTCGTCGAACTGGGCATGACCCCCGCCGCCACCAACTCCCAGGTGCTGGCGCACCCGGAGTTCCTCGGCAAGGAGAGGTCGGCGAAGATACCGGTCGTGCCCGGCGGCTTCCTCAGCCCCGAGGTCGAGGCGATCCTCGCCCACAAGCCCGATCTGGTCATCGGCCTGGAGGACACGCACGGCAAGCTGGCCCCCGCGCTGAAGGGCGCCACGGCCTTCTGGCCGCTCCAGCCCGGATCCTGGCAGGACAGCGTCGGCTACCTGCGCGACCTCGCCGCGCTGACCGGCCGCACCGCACAGGGGGAGAAGGCGGAGAAGGTGTTCCGCACCCGCCTGGCGGACGCGGAGCAGCAGAAGAGCGACAAGACCGCGCTGATCGTCTACGGCAGCGACGAGAACTTCGGTGTGGCCACCCCGGAGACCGACGTGGCGGCCGGACTGTTCCCGAAGATCTCCCACTACCCCTGGAAGAGCCGGGGCGTCGACGGCAGTTACAGCCTGGAGGAGATCCTCGCCCGGGATGTCGACGTCCTGTTCGTGGAGACCCTGTCCTTCGGCGCGCCCGACGGGAAGCTCTCGGACAAGCTGGCGAAGAACCCGCTCTGGTCCCGGATCCCGGCCGTGAAGAACGGCAAGGTCATCGAGGTCGACTCCGAGGTGTGGGCCAAGGGGCGCGGCACCCGGTCCCTGGGCCTCGTCCTCGACGAGGCGACGGCCGCACTGCGGTGAGGCGTCCGCCCGTGGCGCTGCTCTGCCTGGGTGCGGCGGCCCTGGCGGGCGTGGTCTGCGCGCTCAGCCTCGGCACGCCGTACGTCCCACCCGTCCGGCTCCCGGCCACGCTGGGGTCCGACGGGCTCGCGGGGCTCGTCGTCACCGAACTGCGGCTGCCCCGCATGGTGCTGGCGCTGATCGCGGGCGCCTGCCTGGGCGCCGCGGGCCTCGTCCTCCAGGAGGCCCTGCGCAACCCGCTGGCCGTGCCCGAGATGCTGGGGGTCTCCTCCGGGGCCGCCCTCGGCGTCGCCGCACCGCTGGTGCTGTCCCTCGCCGTCCCGCTCGGGCTCCAGCCGTTCCTCGCCCTGGCCGGGGCGGCGCTCGGCGGTCTGCTCACCCTGGTCGCCGCCGGATTCGGGCGGAGCCCCTCGGCGGTCCTGCTGACCGGGGCCGCCGTCGCCGCCGCGCTCCAGGCCGCCCTGCTGGTGCTCATGGTCATGGCCGACCAGCTCGACCTCCAGCTCATCTACCGCTATCTGCTGGGCAGTCTGTCCGCCCGGACCTGGGACGACGTCACCGGTCTGCTGCCCTGGCTCGCCGTGGCCGTCCCGGCGCTGGTGCTGTGCGTGCCGGTGCTCGGTGTGCTGCGGCTCGGCGACGACGACGCCCGCGCGCTGGGCGTACGGGTGGAGAGGGCGCGGGTGGCCGCGCTGGGCATCGCCGTCGTCCTCATCGCCCCCGTCGTCGCGGTCTGCGGGCCGGTGGCCTGGGTCGGGTTCCTCGCCCCGCACCTCGCCCGGCGCCTCCGCCCGGACGACGGCGCGGCCGGGTGGCTCGTCCGGTCCGCCGTGTGCGGCGGGATCGTCGTGCTCTGCGCCGACCAGCCGGCCCGGCTCGCGCTCGCCCCGGTCGAGACGCCCGTCGGCGCCTGGACGGCCCTGGTCGGCGTCCCGGTCGGGGTCCTCCTGCTGAAACGGGGGAGACGGCCCGCCCGGGACCGGGGGCCCGTGTCCCTGCCCGCACCGGTGATGTCGCCGGACGTCCCCGCTCCCGTCCTGCGGAAGGCGGAACGATGACCTTCGTCGACACCGCGCCCGTCCCGGCCGGCCGCGTCCGCCGGGCCCTGCGCGCACCGGGTGTCCGGATCGGCGGCCTGGCGCTGCTCGTCGCCGTCGTCGCCTGTGCCGGACTCTTCGCCGGCCGGGGCGTCACCCCCGAAGGCGTGCGGGCCGTGCTGCTCGGGGCCGGCGGGGACCGCACCGCCGAGCACATCGTGCTCCAACTCCGTTTGCCCCGGATGCTGGTGGCCCTGGTCGCCGGGGCCTGCCTCGGGGTGGCAGGGCTCGTGCTCCAGTCGGCCCTGCGCAACCCGCTGGCCGGACCCGAGGTCACCGGCGTCACGCCCGGCGCGGTGCTCGGCGCGGTGACCGCGACCGGCCTCGGCCTCGCGGGCTGGGAGTCCCCCACGGCCGTGGTCGTGGCGGCCTGTATCGGCGGCTTCGCCGGGGCGGGACTGCTGTGGCTGCTCGCCGGGCGGGACCGGGGCGACCCGGAGCAGACCGCCGTCTACGGGGTCCTCGTGTCGGCGGTGCTCGCCGGGCTCACCGCGGTCGTCCTCCTGGTGGCCCCCGGTGAACTCGGCAGCGTCGTCCAGTGGTTGATCGGTTCCACCGAGGGCCGGGTCTGGCAGCACTGGAATCTGCTCTGGCCGTGGGCCGCCTTCTGGGGTGCGGCGGCCTGGCTGCTCGCCGGGCCGCTGACCCTGCTGCGCTGCGGCGACGAACAGGCCGCCGCCGCGGGTCTGTCCACCGGCCGGGGCCGGGGAGCGGCACTGGTGTGCGCGGTGGCGCTGACGGCCGGCGCCGTATCGGCGGTGGGTGCCCTCGGGTTCGTCGGGCTCCTGGTGCCCCATCTGGCGCTGGCCGTCTTCGGCGCCGATCTGCGCGTCACCCTTCCGGGCGCCGCGCTGCTCGGTGCCGCTGTGGTGTGCGGGGCGGATGCCGCGGCCCAGCTGCTGTCCCGGCTGCTGGCGACGGCGCTCGACGCGGACCGGCTGACCCTCCCGGTCGGCGCCCTGACCACCTGCGTGGGGGCGGGGCTGCTGATGGTCGTGGCACGGCGGCGGGCGGACGAGAGATGAGGGAGAGAGCAAGGGAGAGAACAGTGGAGAAGAGCGCGATGACGAGTGCGGCACCGAAAACCCCGGACGTCGTCCGGGCGGAGGGGCTGGCCTTCGGCTACCCCGGGCGTCCGGTGCTGCGCGGGGTGGACCTGAGTATCCGGGCCGGTGAACTGGTCGCCCTGATCGGGCTGAACGGATGCGGCAAGAGCACCTTCCTCAAACTCGCCGCCGGACTGCTCGCCCCGAGCGGCGGGCGCGTCCTGCTCGACGGCGACGACGTGGCGCGGCTGCCCCGCCGCACCGCCGCCCGGCGCGTGGCGCTGCTGCACCAGTCGGCGCCCTCCGTACCGGGGCTGACCGTACGTCAGCTCGTACGGCAAGGCCGCTATGCGGCCCGGGGGCCGCTCGGGATGCTGCGGGAGGGCGACGACGAGGTGACATCCCGGGCGCTCGCGGACGTCGGTGTCACCGCCTGGGCCGACCGGCCTGTGGACGCGCTGTCCGGAGGTGAACGCCAGCGTGTCCGGCTGGCCATGGCGCTGGCCCAGGACGCCCCCGTGCTGTTCCTCGACGAGCCGACCACTTACCTCGATCTGCGGCACCAACTGGAGGTGCTCCAGACGGTCGTACGGCTGCGCGCGGAACGCCGGCTGACGGTGGTGATGGTGCTGCACGACCTCAACCACGCCGCCCGGTTCGCCGATCGGATCGTCGCGCTCCGGGAAGGCCGCATCGCCGCCGACGGGCCTCCGGCCGAGGTGGTCACCCGGCATCTCCTGGCCGAAGTCCTCGGCGTGGACGGCCGGGTGGGGATCGACGAGGGCGGCTGGCCCGTCTGTTACCCAGATCACCCTCTCGATTCACTCCAGCTATTGCGGAATGAAAATCATATTCATTAGTGTCTGTGCTGCGGCACGCACCAACGCCGCGACCCACACCCATCCGATCTGAATGGAGGCTTCAACTCATGGAGCAGAACAAGGTGTTCAGCCCGATCGCTGACCAGGGCCAGCTCGCCCACCTCTCCGCCACCCACTCGAACGCCCTCGTCGAGAACCCCTTCGACGACGCTGTCGAGGCCGACACCGCGGCCGAGAAGTAAGCGACTCCTGCCGCTGAAGGCAGGTCTCCCGCGTGGCGCGGGGGCGGGCCCGCCCGGTGACCACCCGGGCGGGCCCGCCCCGTTCGACCCCAGGCATCCCGTTCCCGTCTTCCCCCTTCCTTTCCGACCCGGAGGATTCCGTGACCCGCAGTCGACTCGCTCCCGGCACCGGGATCGTCACCGTTCCCGGCGCCGCCCCCGTGCTCCGGACCTCGGGAGGGGAGTTCCTGCGCATCGACACCGGCGGGGTCACCGGGGAAGCGCTGGTGCGTCGGCTGGCGGGCGAGCAGGATCCAGGCGGGGAGCCGTCGTGCGACGAGCCGCTGACCGCCGAACTGGCCCGACTCGTCGAGGCGTTCGAGGCCGCTGGACACGCGGTGTCCGTTCCGTCCCGGGCTCCGCTCGCCGGCCGCACGGTTCACGTCGTCGGCGACCCCGTGCTCACCAGTCCTGTGGCGCGCTGCGCCGGGGCGGAAGGGGCCGAGGTCCGCCGGATCACGCCCGACCAGGTTGCGGAGCTCGCCCGGGCTGCGAACCCTGACCACCGCACCGAAGGGCGTGTCGCCGTGGTGTGGTGCCTGGACTCGCCCGTTCCCGAAGGGCTCTGGGACACGGCGGACCGGCTGCCGGGCCGCCGTATCGCCTGGCTGCGCTGTCACCGCGAGGGCTCCCACAGTTGGATCGAGCCCCTCGCCGCGGCCCCGGGGGACGTCACCTCCCGGCATATCCGCCTCCGTAGACTCGCGGCCACGCCCGCCCACCGTGAACTCGCGGCGTACTGGGCCGGACACCGCACCCCCGACACCGGTCCCCACCCCACCGAAGCGTCCGCCGCCCTGATCGCCGCGCTGCTCACCGCCGATCTGATCGCCTGGGCCGAAGCCGAAGCCGAAGCCGAAGCCGAAGCCGAAGCCGAAGCCGAAGCCGAAGCCCCGGGTGCGGGCGGGACGGGTCGGCAGCCGTCCGGCCTCCCCGCCCGCCGTCGGCTGCGGCGGATCGACCTGCGCGATCTCACCTTCACCGAGCACCCCGTGCTCCCCGTTCCGGACGTCGCGCCCCTGCCCGCGCCGACCCCGGTCGGGACGTGTGCCGGAGCGGGCGCCGCCGAGGCCCGCCCGTGAACACCCGTACCGTGTCCGTCCCCGCGCCGGACGGCACCCTGCTCGCCACCGACGTATGCCTCCCGGACGGGAGCCGCCCGCGTCCCGCCGTCCTGATCCGCACCCCGTACGGGCGCGAGGCCCACCGCGCCGAGCTGCGCGGCTGGGCGGCACACGGATTCGCCGCCCTCGCCCAGGACGTACGCGGCCGCCACGGCTCACCGGGGCAGTGGCACCC
This sequence comes from Streptomyces globisporus C-1027, assembly GCF_000261345.2. Classification (NCBI taxonomy): domain Bacteria; kingdom Bacillati; phylum Actinomycetota; class Actinomycetes; order Kitasatosporales; family Streptomycetaceae; genus Streptomyces; species Streptomyces globisporus. Next base: position 7,279,326 of record NZ_CP013738.1, read on the forward strand.
GTACCAGGATCAGGAGAAGGCGGACGGTGCGGCCACGGTCGCCTGGGCGCGCGCCCAGGCGTGGAGCAGCGGGGAGGTCGTCGCCGTCGGTGCCTCCTACGCCGCGTACTGCGCCCTCGTCACCGCACTCGACGCCCCCGACGCGGCCCCCGGTGTGGTGCAAGGCGACGGAATCCCCGACGCCGTCATCGCCGCCGTTCCCGCGCTCGGGCTCACCGAGACCGCGCGCGAGCCCGGAGGGCCGGAGCGGTTGTGGGCCCGGGCCGGCTGGTGGGCGGCCCACGGCGACCGTCGTGACTCCGACCCCGACGCCCTGGAACGCGCCCTGGCCGGCGACCCCCGGCTGCTCGAACACCTCCCGGTCGTCCGTCTGGCGGAGCGGCTGGCCACGGGTCTCGGGCGTGAACTGCCGTCCTGGCCCCGGCTCTGGGCCGACCGGGAACGCGGCCGCCTCGTCTCGCTCGGCTCCACCGCCCGCCTTCCCCTGCTCGCCGTCGGCGGCACCCGTGACCCCTTCGCTGAGGACACCGTGGCCCTCTGGCGCGGCTGGGGCGGACCGGCACGTCTGCTGCTCGGACCCTGGGGGCACCGCCTCACCGCCGACCGTTCCGTGCCGGCCCGTTCCCGTCTCAACCTCGGCGCGCTGTACGTACGGTGGGCCCACGCCGCGCTCGCCGGGCGCCTGGAGTCGACACGGCACGGGGTCATCGCCCTGGGCGACAGCGGCCGTTGGCACACCACCCGGCTGCGCGGCACCCACCGGCTCGAGACCGCCCCCGAGGCGGAGCGCCGCTGGCCCTTCGGCTCGTCCACCGGCCTACGGCTGCTCCACGGAGCCGAGTTCAGCGCCGACCCGGAGCGCCCCGTGCGCTCCGACGACCTCGCTGTCCCGGTCGACGGCGATCACGCCGACCGCTGCCTGCTGCTCTCGCCGCCGCTGCCCCGCCCGCTCGATCTGGCAGGGGCCGCCGTCGCCCGGATCGCGGTCACGGCCGACACCCCCTCGGCCGACTGGGCCGTACGCCTGACCGCGCTCGACCCGTCCGGCCGAGCCGACCCGCTGGCCTTCGGCATCGTCCGGCGCACCGGCCCGCCCGGCGAAGCCGCCGACATCACCGTGCCACTCGGCATCCTCGGGCGCAGGCTGCCCGCCGGGACCCGGCTGCGGGCCGAGATCGCCGGACACCACTTCCCCGCCCACGCCCGCAACCCGCACACCGGCGACGACCCGGTCACGACCACCCGGCTCGTCCCCTCCCGCCGCACCGTGAACCCCCGGGGCAGCGCCCTCCACCTGCCCGTCGTCGCCCGACGCCGCTACGTCGAGCCCGTACCGGAGATATGCCGTTGACCAGCGCCCTGCCCCTCGAAGCCCTCGTCGACCCCGTCAGCGGGATCGTCCGCGCCGTCGCCCCCGTCGAGCACCCCGCCGGTGCGCCGCCCCGCTACACCGCGATGACCGCCGACGTCGCCGACGCCCGCCGCCTCGGCGCCTGGCCCGCCGACCGGGTCTCGCTCGGCACCACGTTCGGTGACCCCCGGGGCGCCTGGACCGCCGCGGTGGCCGAGGCCGTGGAGCGCTACTGCGGCAACCGCCTCCCGCCGCCCGGCCACCCTCAAGAGCCCCGGCGGGCCACCGCGGCCGAGCTGACCGCCGAGGGAGCCCGCCTCTACGGGCCCGGCGCGCTGCCGGCGTACGCACCGTGGCAGTACGGCCGACCTGGATTCCCGTACGCCGAATTCACCCCCGACACACCGGCGCTGTGGACCCGGGCCGTCGAGAACGGGGAACCCTGCTGGGCACCCGTCGCCCTCACCTATCTCAACTGGCGTCAGGGAGAGGTGCGTTCGCTGCCCCGCACCCACCACCTCAACTACGCCGGCGTCGCCACCGGGCAGGGCCTCGACGACGCCGTCGAGCGCGGGCTCCTCGAAGTCGTCGAGCGTGACGCGCTGGAGCTGTGGTGGCACCTGGACGGACCCACCCGCGGCATCGACCCGGCGAGCGTCCCCGGCCTCACCGAGGACCTGGCCGGATGCGAGCTGGACGTCCACATCGTCGAGATGCCCTCCGAGTTCGCCCCCTGCGTCGCCGCCCTCGTGCACGATCCCGGGCGCGGTATGTACGCGGCGGGGTTCGCCTGCCGGTACGACCCGGCGGAAGCGGCCCGCAAGGCCGTCCTGGAGGCCGTGCACACCTGGGTGTTCACACAGGGCGCGGTGGATGCCGACGGGTGGGTGTACCGGGCGATCGAGGCCGGGATGCTCGCCCGTGGCCTCTACCTCGACCACCGGGCCGACCGGCGCTATCTCGACGGCTGCGGGGCCGAGTTCGCCGCCGTCCGGGACCTCGGCGCCCATGTCCAGGTCTGGCTGGACGACCGGATGGCCCCGCTCGCCCGCCGCTTCACCGACCCCACCCTGGGGGTCGTCCCGGTCACCGCGATCACTCCCGGCAGCCGCACCGCGCTCGACGCGGCACTCGCCGCCGGGGGGCACCGGGTCATCACCGCGGACCTCACCACGGAGGACGTCGCCGAGACCACGCTGCGCGTCGCCCGGGTCCTGGTCTCCGGACTGATACCCAACGCCCCCGCCGCCTTCGGCTACTTCGGCTGCCCGCGTTTCGCGGAAGCGGCGCTCGCCCGGGGCTGGCGCACCCGACCGCCCGCAGCACCCGAGGACTTCACCCTCGCACCGCCGCCGCACATGTGATGGAGCACGCCACCATGCCCGACACGACGGAGCGAGCCGCCGCGCCCGGTCGCGAGGCGGTCGCCGTCCTGCCCGCCGCACCGGACCTCCTGCGCGCGGCGCTCGCGGACGCCCGGTCGCCGCGTGCCCCGGAGCTCTCCCCGTACGTTCCGGAGCGCCCGTTCCCGTGGAACGCGCCCGCGACGGCGAACACCGGCGAGCCCGGGACCGCGATCGACGTGGACCGTGTGCTGCGGCTCTCCCTGGCAGCGCCCGCCGGCACACCGGGCCGGCTGCGTCCCGTTCCCTCGGCGGGTGCGCTGCACCCGGTGCGCGCCCATCTGCTGGTCGGTCCGGGGTGTTCGCTGCCGCCCGGACGGTACGCCTACGCCCCGCGCACCCACCGCACCCACCGGCGTGGCCCGGCCCCCGACGGCGTACCCCCGGGAGCTCTCGTCGTCCTCACCGTGGCCGCGTCCCGTACCGTCGCCCACTACGGCCACCGGGCCTGGCCGCTGCTGCTCCTCGACGCGGGACATGCCGCCGCCGCCCTGGCGCTGGCCGGTGCCACGACCGCCGACGTGCTGGTCTCCCTCGACGCGGACGGCTCCCTTCTATCCGCCGCAGCCGGACTGCCGGGCGCCCCGGACTGGCAGGACATCTGGCCCGGCACCGAGCCGGAACTACCGCTCGCAGCCGTACGGTTGACGGCCCCGTCCAGTCCCGTCGAGGCCGAACCGCCGCTGGGCGCCTGGGCCGCTCTGCCCCGCGCCTCGGCTCCGACGCCACAACCCGGAGCCGACACCACCCCACCCCGTGAACTCGCTGCGGCACGCCATCTGTTGCACCAGATAGCCGAAACACCCGGGCTACCCGACGGCACTTGGCACCCGGCCCGGCGTCCCGGAGAGCTGACCGACGAGACTCTGGAGACGCGCCGGAGCGCCCCGCCCGAGGACCTGAGCCGCCCGCCCGAGAAGGAGTTGCTGACTCGGATCCTGGCCACCGCCGAGGGGGCGCTGCCGGAAGTGCCCGCTTGGACCGTGGCCCTGGGCGGTGTCACCCCGGCCCTGCACGCGGCGACGCCCGGCAGGGGCCTCGACGTCCGCGCCGTGGGCGACGCGCGTCCGACCCTCGCCCACTGGGCCGCGGGCCAGCACTGGATCGGTACCGCAGGCGCGGTGCTCCTGGCCCACGGGTGCCCCGAGGACGCCCCCCGGGCCACCGTCCGCAGCAGCCACCTCGCCGCCGGATACGCGGTCGGCGCGGCCCAGGCGCACGCCAGCGCACTGGGCCTGCGCTCACGCCCCATCGGCTCCTGGCAACAGGCCGACCTGGGCGCGGCCCTCGGCGACACCCCCGGCCGCGACTGGATCGTGCACGGACTTGCCCTCGGCGCACCCCTGACGCCCGCTGCCACCCCGGCCACGCCAACGACCACGGCGGAAGTCACTTCAGTCCCCACACCAGCCACCCCACCCACGGCATCCGCCGCCCCGGCGGCCCCGCCCGGTGAGGAAGAATGCCCATGATGCTCCACCCCGAACTCCTGCGTGCAGCGAGCACCGCGCGGCGCCCGCTCGGCCTCGCCACCGCACTGCTCGCGGCGGTCACCGCCACCCACCTCGCCCAGGCCGTCCTCCTCGCCCTCGTGCTCTCCCGGATCGCCCAGGCGGAGACGGCCGCCCTCGCCCCGCTGCTCACCGCCGTGATCACCGTCGTCCTCGTCCGCGCCGCCCTCGGTCGCGCCCAGCGCCTGATCGCCGTCACGGCCGGTGCCACCGTACGGGTGAGGCTGCGCGACACCCTGCTGGAGCGGCTCGGCGCGCTCGGCCCCACCGCGATCACGGGTGCGCGGGCCGGAGCCGTACGGGCCACACTGGTGGACGGGGTCGAGGGCGTCGACGCGTACATCTCGCGCTACCTGCCGCAACTCCTCATCACCGCCGCCGTACCGCCGCTGCTGCTCGTCGCCGTCGCTCTCGTCGAGCCCTGCGCGGCCCTCGCCCTCGGGCCCGCCCTGCTGCTCGCCCTCTTCGGTCCGCGCTGGTGGGACCGGCTGCTGGCGCGGCGCGGCAAGGAGCACTGGGACACCTACGAAGCCCTCGCCGCCGACTATTTGGAGGCCCTCCAAGGGATGCCGACGCTGCGCAACGCCGGTGCCGTCGGCCGCGTACGGGAACGGCTGGAGCGGCGGTCGGCCGCCCTGCACCGGAGCACCGTCGCCAAACTGCGGGTCTCGCTCGTCGACACCGGCCTCACCGACCTGGCCGTCCAGGGCGGCACGGTCGCCGCCGTCCTCGTGGCGTGCTCCTCGGCCGCCACCGGTCGCACCGCCGCCACCGGCACCTACCTCCTGCTCCTGCTCGCCTCCGAGTGCTTCCGCCCCGTCCGCGACCTCTCCCGCGAGTGGCACGCCGGCTACCTCGGGGTGTCGGCGGCCGACGGAATCGCCGCCCTGCGCACCGCCGAGGCCGCCGTTCCGGACCGGGGCACCGTGACCGCCGCCTGGGAAGGTGCGCCCGAAATCCGTTTCGAAGACGTGCACTTCACCCACCCGGGGAGCGCCCGGCCCGCCCTCGACGGCGTGTCCTTCACCGCCGCCGCCGGACGCACCACCGCCGTTGTCGGCCCGTCCGGCGCCGGGAAGTCGACGGTGCTGAGCCTCCTGCTGCGGCAACGGGACCCGGACGGGGGCCGCGTCACCGTATCCGGGACGGACACCGCCGCGTACGCCCTCGCCTCGCTGCGCCGGGGCATCGCCGTGGTCTCGCAGGAGACGTACCTCTTCCACGCCACGATCGCGGAGAACCTGCGCATCGCCCGCCCCGCCGCCACCGACGAAGACCTGCGGACCGCGGCCCGGACCGCCGGGATCGACGAGGAGATCGCCCGGCTGCCCGACGGTTACGCCACCCTCGTCGGCGAACGCGGCGCGACGCTCTCCGGCGGTCAGCGCCAACGGCTGGCCCTGGCCCGGGCGTTGCTGGCCGACGCCCCGGTCCTGATCCTGGACGAAGCCACCAGCGCGGTCGACGAACGCGGCCAGGCGCGCATCGTCCGGGAGCTGGCGGCGGCCGGCCGCGGCCGTACCTGCATCGTCGTCGCCCACCGGCTCGACGCCGTCCGCCACGCCGACCACATCGTCGTCCTCGACGCCGGCCGGGTGGCCGCTGCGGGCGACCACACCACCCTGCTCGCGGGCGGCGGCGTGTACGCCTCGCTCGTCGCGGCCGGACGCACCGCACAGGAGGGGCGCGCCGCATGACTCCGAACCCCCGCGCGACCGAGTCCCCGGACTCGCCCCCGCCCCCGCACACGACCCAGGCTCCGGACCCGGCCCCGCCCCCGATCCCACGCAGGACCCAGTCCCCGGACCCGGCCCCGTCCGGCGCCCTGCGCTCGCTCCTTCCCGTCCTCGGCGCGCACCGCGCGACCGTGGCGCGCACCTGCCTGGCCGCCCTCGTCGACCAGGCCGCCCTGGTGGCCCTGGTCACCCTCGCCGCGTACACGGTCGGCACAGCCGTCACCGAGCACCGGCCGCCCGCCCCCGGGACCGTCGCCGTCCTGATCGGGCTCGTCCTCCTCCGGGCGCTCGCCACCTGGCGCGAGATGGACCTCTCGCACGACCTCGCCTACCGGGTCCTGGCCGAACTGCGCGTCCGGGTCTTCGACGGGATGGCCCGCAGCGCCCCCGCCCGGATCGCGGGCCGGCGCAGCGGAGACCTCGCGGCCACCGCGCTCGGGGACGTCGAGGCACTGGAGTTCTTCTACGCCCACGCCATCGCCCAACTCCTCGCCTCCGGCGTGGTCTTCGCGGTGTCGGCGGCCGTGCTGGCTGCTCTCGGGCCCTGGCTGCTGCTCGCCGTCGTACCGGCCGCGCTGCTCCTGATGTGGTCGCCGCTCCTCGAAGCGCGCGGGCGGGCCGAACGCGGGCACCGCACCCGCGGCGCGCTCGCCGAACTGTCGTCGGAGACTGTGGAGAGCGTCGACGGACTGCGCGAGCTCCTGATGACGGGGTCGCTGAACCGCAGGCGGGCCCGGCTCCGGTCCGCCGGGCGACGGCTCGCCCGCGCCCAGCGCGCCGAACAGTCGTGGGAGACCGGTGCGGGTGCGGCCCGCGACCTGCTGGTCGTCGCCGCCGTCATCGGGGTCGTGGCGGCCGCCGCCCACGCCGCGTCCGCCGGACGTCTCGACGGGGCATGGGCCCCGGCCGCCATGGCGCTCGCCCTCGGCGCCCTGGCCCCGGTCGCGGAATCGGCGGCCGCGCTCGGCCGGGCGGGTGGTCTGCGCGCCGCCGCGGCCCGGGTCAGGGCCGCCGTGCACGCTCCCGCAGGAGCGCCTGCCTCCGCCGCTCCCCGCCCGGTCCCCCCGGGCCCGCTCGGCCTGCGGCTGCGCGGCGTGCGGTTCGGCTACGGGGGAGAGGCTGTGCTGGACGGCGTCGACCTCACCGTCCGGCCGGGTGAGACCGTGGCCCTCGTCGGGGCGTCCGGGGCCGGGAAGTCGACCTGCGCCCACCTTCTGGCCCGCTATTGGGACCCGGCCGAAGGGGCCGTGGAACTCGTGCCCGTCGGCCCGGCTCACCCCGTCGACCTGCGGGACCTCGCAGAGGACGACCTGCGCGCCGCCGTGTCCGTGGTGGGGCAGGAGGCCCCGCTCTTCCACGGCACCCTCGCCGAGAACCTCCGCCTGGGCGCCCCCGGCGCGACGGCGGACGAACTCGACGCGGTGGCCCGGATCTGCGGCGTCGACACCGTCGCCGACGCCCTGCCCGACGGTCTTGACACCGCAGTCGGGGAGCGCGGCGCGACCCTCTCCGGCGGCCAGCGCGCCCGGGTGGCCCTCGCCCGGGGGCTGCTCAGCGACCCGCGCGTCCTCGTCCTGGACGAGACGACCGCCCATCTGGACCACCGGGGCGACGCGGAACTGGCCCGGGCGCTCGCGGCCGGCTCCGCCACCCGGGCGACCCTGGTGATCGCCCACCGTCCGGCCACCGTCCGCAGGGCCGACCGGATCGCGGTCCTGGACGGCGGGCGCATCGTCGAGGAGGGCACCTGGGACGAGCTGATCCGGGCCGACGGCCCGCTGACCCGCCTCTTCGCCCACGAGCAGACGCCGGACGCGATGCTCAGGGAATCGGCTGCTCCGCCCAGATGATCTTCCCTTGGGGTGTGTAGCGCGTGCCCCACCGATGGGCGAGCTGCGCGACGAGGAACAGGCCGCGCCCGCCCTCGTCCGTCGTCCTGGCGTGCCGCAGCCGCGGTGAGGTGTTGCTGGCGTCGGACACCTCACAGGTCAGCGCCGACTGGAACAGCAGCCGCAGCCGCACCGGCCCGGAGGCGTACCGGATCGCGTTGGTCACCAGCTCGCTGACGATCAGCTCCGTCGTCATCGACAGCTCCTCCAGCCCCCACGCCTCCAGCTGGCGGGAGACGTTCGCCCGGGTCTCCCCGACCGCCGCGGGGTCCACGGGGACGTCCCAGGACACCAGGTGCTCCGGGCTCAGGACATGCGTCCGGGCGAGGAGCAGCGCGATGTCGTCCGGCTGCGGCACGGGCAGCAGTTCCTTGACCACTGCCGGACACAGGTCGTCCAGCGGCAGTCCGCCCCGGGACACCTCCCGGCCCAGCCGTTCCATACCGCTCTCGACGTCCCTGTCGGTCCCCTCGATGAGCCCGTCGGTGTAGAGACCGAGGAGGCTCCCTTCGGGCAGGACCACCTCCAGCGACTCGAAGGGCAGCCCGCCGAGTCCGAGCGGCGGCCCGGAGGGAAGGTCCGGGAAGGTGACGGCCCCGTCCGGCGTGACGACCACCGGCGGGGGGTGGCCCGCCCGCGCCATCGTGCAGCAGCCGCTCGTCGGGTCGTAGACGGCGTACAGACAGGTCGCCCCCACCACCGTCGAGCCGCCCCGCTCCGCCGGGCCCCCCGCACGCTCCTCCTCGCTGAGCCGCAGGACGAGATCGTCCAGGCGCGCCAGCAGTTCGTCCGGCGGCAGATCCATGTCGGCCAGCGTCTGCACGGCGGTACGCAGCCGGCCCATGGTCGCGGCGGCCCCGATGCCGTGTCCGACGACATCGCCGATGACCAGGCCGACCCGGGCGCCGGACAGCGGAATCACGTCGAACCAGTCACCGCCGACCCCGTCCTTCGCGTCCGCCGGGAGGTACGACCACGCCACGTCCAGCGCCGTCCCGCCCCGCAGGGTCTGCGGCAGCAGGCTCCGCTGGAGCACCAGGGCCGCGGTGTGCTCCCGGGTGTAGCGGCGGGCGTTGTCCACGCACACGGCGGCCCGCGCGACCAGCTCCCGGGCGGGCGCCACATCGTCCTCGTCGAACGGCACCGGGTTCTGCGACCGCATGAAGGTGGTCAGCCCCAGCACGGTGTCGCGGGCCCGCATCGGTACGGAGATCAACGAGTGCAGCCCGAACTCCCGGATCCGGGCGGCCCGCGCCGGGTGTTCCACCGTCCACCCGTGGCTGTCCGGGTCGAGCGACGGCAGCAGCACCGGGGCGCCCGCCAGCAGGAAGTGCGCGTCGTGCGGCGGCGGCACGAAGTCCACCGCGTCCCCGACCCGGACGACCGCCTCCGGGCAGCCCTCGCGCACCGAGCTCATGCCCGCCCGGCGCATGGCGGGCCGCTCGCCCTCGGCGGGTGTGGCCGACCCGGGCCGGTCACCGCCGAACGGGTTCTCCAGCAGGTCGACGAAGACGAAGTCCGCGAACCGGGGCACCGCGAAGTCGGCGAGTTCCTGCGCCGTACGCTGTACGTCCAGGGTGGAGCCGATACTCGCCCCGGCCTCGTTGACCAGCGCGAGCAGCCGACGCGCGTTCCACCGGTCGGTGACGTCGCGGACCATGTAGCCGATGCCGATCCGCCGGTCCTGGGCGTCTGCCAGCGGGAAGAACGAGCTCGCGTACGCCCGCCTGCGGTGCGGATCGGCCCAGCTCCAGCCCAGGTACTCGTAATCCGTGATCGCCTCGCCCGTTGACAGGACCTGCCGCATCAGCCGCTCGATCGGCGCCGCCAGAGCGGTCGGCAGCACTTCGGACGGCCGGCGCCCCATGCGCTGCTCACGCGGTACGCCGCCGAACCGCTCCAGGGTGTCGTTGAGCCAGAGGTAGCGCAGACCGGGGTCGAGAACCGCCATCCCGACGGGTGACCGGGCCATGAAGTCGTCCAGCACGGACCCGCTCATCGTCCAGTGCGGGGTGAGCTCCCGTCCGGACACGAGGAAGACCTCCTGCCCGGCGATCTGGAACGAGGCGGTGGCCCGCACATCGATGTCCAGGGACCGGCCGTCCCGGCCCCGCAGGGAGACCAGCCCGCTCCACGCCGACCCGGTCCGGCAGCGGGCGGCCACCGCGGCCGTGCGGCGGGGGTCCGGCGGGCCGGTCAGCAGGAGCGCGGCGGACCGGCCGACCACCTCGGCCGCCGGATACCCGAGCAGCGCCTGGGCCCCGCGCGTCCAGCCGATCACCGTGCCGTCCCCGGCGATCACCGCGGCCGCGTCGTCGGCCATCCGCGCCGGTCCCCGCCCGTCCCCGGAGGACAGCGGGCCGGGCTCCGCCGGGAAGCCCTCATCGGCGGATGCCATTGCACCTCACCACCCTCTGTAGGTTTCCATGGTCGCGCGTCGGCCCGGACCGCGCCCGGTGCGGCGTGCGCGGTACGCGCGCGAGCTGTCCCTCGTTCGGCGGCGTGACGCGGCGGGACGTGCCCGCGTTGGTGGGGTGACAAGCGGTTGCTCGTCCCCCTGCCCCCGCGCTGGACCCGTGTGGGTGAAGTGCTCCGGCCCCCGACCGGGGGCCGGAGCCGTTTCCATGCCCGGGGTCAGTAGCGGAAGCAGATCTCGCGCTCCGGCAGCCACGGCCCCAGCCACTCGGCGGACGGCAGGGTGACGCACCACCTGCGGCCGGGCGGAGTACCGGCCCCCGGCGAGGTGGGCGAGGGGGACACCGGCGGGGAGGGCTGGACGGACGGCGGGACGGTCGGAGACGGACTCGGGTCCGCCGGAGTGGGGGTGGGCGTCGGTGTCGGCGTCGGTGTCGGGCTGGGGGAGGGCTCGGCGGGCGCGGCCATCTCGGTCATCATCGTCCGGAACACCTGCGAGGACCGCGGATTGCTCCCGCACTGCCAGACACCGTGCGGGCAGTAGTCCGTGACCGTCTGGTAGAGCGGCTCGTGCCGGTCGATCCACTCCAGCATCCGCCGCATGTACTCGGGGTTGTCGCCGTTGCGGAAGAGCCCCCACTCCGGGAACGAGATCGGCTTGCCGCGCTCCGCGGCGAAGTCGACGTGCTTCTGGAGCCCGTACGGGTCGGTGATCTGGTCGTCGAAGGTCTCACCGGGAGGCTGGTCGTAGGAGTCCATCCCGATGATGTCGACGACGCCGTCGCCCGGGTAGCAATCGGTCCACGGCACCGCGTCCCGCCCCCGGCTCGGCGTGAAGTCGAAGCGGAACTCCTGACCGGGCACCGCGCGCATCGCCGTGACGATCCGCTCCCAGTACGCCTTCCAGGACGTGGGATCGGGACCGCACCGGTGTGTGTACGTCGTGCCGTTCATCTCCCAGCCGAGCACGATCACGGTGTCCGGCACGCCCAGCTCCACCAGGCGCTCCGCGAGCCGGGTGAAGTGCTGGTCGTAGTCGCCCGCCGCACCCGCCTGGAGCAGGGTGCGGACCTCGCCGTCCGGGACCCGCTCCTCGTTGCGCTCCAGCATCGGCACGTTCAGGACGAACATCCGGTCCGGGTCCGCCCGTCTCCACTCCGCCCAGGAGTCGAGGAAATCGGGGGAGCCCTCGATGTTCACCCACAGGTCGCCCGGCAGATACGTGTGCCCCACCCGCAGCTCCGCCCCGCCCAGCCAGCGCGAGAACTCGGCCATCCTGCTGACCCCGGCGGGCCCGTAGTCCAGATAAGCCCCGTGTGCCGTACTGCTCCCCGCCCGCGGCCCGCCGGGGGCCGCACCGTCGACGGAATCGGTGCCCGGTGGCGACTGGCCCGCGATGCCGCCACCCGCCAGGAGGCTGAGAGCAAGCGCCGCGATGCAGGAAACGAAGAGTCGGCGCTTTGCCGGCATTGCTCCTCCTGGCTGTGATGAATTCCGGTCGATTCGGCCCGGTGGGGAGAGCGTTTCATCATCATGCCCCGGCGGCATGCGGAGGGAGTCCATTTATCGTATTCGGCGTTGCGGGCGTGCCGTTCAGGTGAATGTGGGGCCGAACGTGAACGGCAGCGAGCCGACGCGGTTGTCGAAATTCGAATCGACGAGTCCAGGGTCGCCCAGATCCCGCATGACGGGACGTCGGTCGATCAGCTCCCGGAACAGGGCCGTCATTTCGAGGCGGGCCAGATGCGCGCCCAGGCAGTGGTGCGGGCCCCCGCCGCCGTATCCCAGATGGGGATTGGGTGAGCGGGTGATGTCGAAGCGATCCGGATGGGTGAAAACCGCCTCGTCGCGATTGGCGGAGGCGTAAATGAGTGCGACTTTCTCGCCCGGGAGGAATGTGCGGCCGCCCAGTGCGCATTCTTCGGTGACCGTTCTGCGGAACTGGATGATCGGAGTCGAATGCCGCACGATCTCGTCGACGGCTCCGCCGATGTACCGGTCGAAGTCGGACCGCAGCAGTTCCCGCTGCTCCGGATTCCGGTCGAGCAGGAACAGCCCGTGCGCGATGGCGTTGCGCGTGGTCTCCACCCCGGCCACCAGCAGCAGTGAGAAGAAGGCCCCCAACTGCCGCCCCGACAGCGCCTCACCGTCGATGTCCGCACACACGAGCGCCGAGACGAGGTCGTCCCCGGGACGACGGCGGCGCTCCGCGGCGAGCCGTCCCATGCCCCACTGCATGCGGGCCAGCGACGCCAGCCCCCGACCGGGGATCCGGATCCGGGCCCGGCCCCGCCGCTCGACGCCGACATGCTCCGACGCCTGGTCGATCTGCTCGGAGATCCGCGCCCGGTACGCCTTCGGGATGCCCATCAGGTCGCAGATCACCTCCAGCGGCAGCCGCGAGGCCGCCGACGGCACGAAGTCCCGGGGCCGCTCGGCGATCAGCTCGTCCACCAGCCGTCCGGCGAGCCGTCCGACGTTCTCCTCGACGCCCGCCAGCAGCCGCGGCGTGAACCGTCGCGAGATGATCCGGCGCAGCGCCGCGTGCTCGGACCCGTCCATGTTGACCATCGAGTTCCCGAACAGCGCCTTCGCCCAGCCGGCCGGCTCCGGAGTGGTCACCCCGGGAGCGCTGGCGAACACCCCGGGCGTACGGCTCGCGGTCCGCACATCGGCATGGCGTACCAGCGCGTAGAACGGCTTTCCGGCGGTACGCGCGGTACCGGGCCGGGGTGTGAACAGCACCGGCGCTTCCAGCTCCCGCAGCAGCGCGAAGGCCCCGAGCCGCTCGGGGCGCGGCAGCCGCCAGAACGCCGGGTCGGCCAGATCGACGTCCGCCGCGCGCAGCACACGGTCCCCGGACGGCTGATACGGAACGGTCATGCCCACCACCTCCACGGTTCGCCAGGCCATGTTCCGGTCAGCAGGCCACGGGAGCCGCCGCGACGCGGCCCGCCGCCGCCGATCGCCCCGCACCCTCACGCGTTTGCCGGAACGCCACCACCGCGTGTGCGCCGTACGCCGCACGCACGAGAACTGTTTCGCCACCGCCTCGTTGTCAACATCGCCATCAGAAGCACCTCGGACGAGTTAACGAGAGGCAGGTCGTCATCTCATGAGCCCCACCCCCGCGAAACCGGGCGGCACCCGCATTCCCTCCCGCCGGACCGTCCTGCGCGGAGCCTTCACCGCCGCCGTGGTCACGGGCACCGCCGGCGCCCTGTTCCCGCTGCTCGAGCGCGACCCGGCCGCCACGGCCCGGCCCGCACCGGCGCCGGGCCCCGGATCCCGGGCCACGTCGGAGGAGTTCGCCGAGATGTACCGGGGCCGGGAGATCCGGGGGACGGCGACCGTCGTCCCCGCGGGCGCCCCGGCCGACGACCGGGTCGCGGTCGCCGCCGAACCGGTCACCGAGATCCGTATCGACGGCAGGCCGCTGCACGTCATGAGGCGGGCGGACGGCACCTATCTGAGCGACGTCCGGCACTACGAGTCGTATCCGACGCTGCTGGAGACGGCCCGTGCCGCCGTCGACGAACTCGGCACCGCCCGACTCGCACCGCCCGCCGCGCACCACATGTGAACCAGGAGGACCAGCACCGGTGTACACCCGCAAGAACCAGCGCGACCTCACGCGCACCGAGAAGCGCCGGCTCATCGACGCGATCCTGAAACTGAAGCGCTCGGGCCGCTACGACGACTTCGTCGTCATGCACCGGGAGTACTACGTCATGGACACCGAACGCCGGCCGCGCCCGGCGCACATGACGTCCTCGTTCTTCCCCTGGCACCGCCAGTACCTGCTGGAGTTCGAGAAGGCGCTCCAGCGCGTCGACGCCGGTGTCAGCGTCCCCTACTGGGACTGGACCCAGGACAACAGGCCGACCTCCTCGCTCTGGGCGGAGGACTTCCTCGGCGGCAACGGCAGGTCCGGCGACCGCCGGGTCACCACCGGCCCGTTCGCCTACGCGGCGGGAAACTGGAGCGTCGGCAGGGGCGTCACCGACGAGCACTACCTCACCCGCAACTTCGGCAGGCCGGGCAGCGACCCGGTCTCCCTGCCCACCAAGAACGACCTGGCGCGGGCCCTCAAGGACCCCGTCTACGACACCGCGCCCTGGAACAGCGTCTGCACCGAGGGCTTCCGCAACCGCGTCGAGGGATGGGGCATCCGGGGCGTCCGCACGGTCGGCCTGCACAACCGGGTCCACCAGTGGGTCGGCGGGCCCATGGCGGGCGCGGCCTCCCCCGAGGACCCGGTGTTCTGGCTCCACCACTCCTTCATCGACCTGATCTGGGACCGCTGGCGCAAGGCCCATCCCAAGTCCGCCTACCGGCCGGGCCGCAAACCCGCCTCACCGGGCCCGGATCGCGACTACGTCTTCGGCCTCGACGACGCGATGCCGCCCTGGAGGGTGACCCCGAGGAAACTCCTCGACCACAGCAAGATCTACCGCTACGCCTAGGGCGGACGGAGGAACGGCCGGCCCCCTCCGAGCGGAGGGAACCGGCCGTTCCGGAAATACAGCGGATCAGCGGCCGTAGCCGTAGTCGCCGCCGTTGTCGTGGCCGCCGTCGACGTTGGCGCAGGTGTTCCCGAAGGTCGGGTTCAGCAGGCCGATCACGTTGATCGTGTTGCCGCAGACGTTCACCGGGACGTGCACGGGAACCTGGACGGCGTTGCCCGAACCGACGCCGGGGGAACCGGCCGCGAGGCCCTGCGCACCGGCGTCCGCGGACGCCATGCCGGCGCCGCCGGCGATCAGGGCGCCGGTACCGGCCATGACAGCGGCGACCTTCGTCATACGAGACATGGAGAACTCCTTGTAAAGAAGGGGGTTGTGCTGCGGACACGAGGACCGCACCCCCTGACAACGCGAAAGACGCCGGACGGTAACGGATCTGCTCATAGGTGATATCTCCGACGCCGCCGTCCGGCGTACGCCCCGCGCGTCAGCGTCCGATCACCGGCAGCCCCGACAGCCGCTCGTGCCAGTCCCGCGCCGCCGGGAACCGGGCCTTCACGGTCTCCACCGCCCGCTCCCGCACCGCCACCTGCGACTCGCGCAGCCGCAGCAGCGGCTCCAGACCCGGCCGGGCCAGCAGCAGCCGCTGATTGACCACCGGCACCGGCCCCCAGTGGTTCTTGTAACTCTCCGCGCCGCGCAGCAGGCTCAGCACCGTGCGCCCGCCGTCCGAGGCCTGCTGGGCGACCTCGCGCAGCAGCATCGTCGACACATCGACCTTCTTCTCGCGCAGCGCCGGATCCGAGCCGTACAGATAGCCGCCCGTCAACCGCCCGGACTGCAACGACAGGTTGGACGCCACCACCTCGCCGTTCAGCCGGAACTCGGTCATGGCTGCCGTGCCGTCCCCCACCATCCGCCCCACCGACCGGATCAGATGGTCCGAGAACCGTGCCCGCAGATGCTCGGGGTTGACCGTCCGGCCCTCCCACTGCCGCTCGTGCAGCCGCAGCAGCGTGCCGATCGCGGCGGGCACCCCGTCCTGCGGAATCCGGTGCGCCTCGATGCCCAGGGCGTCGACCTTGCGCAGCTTGGACCGCAGCCGCTGGCCGCGTGAACCCGTCAGCCGCGCCACGCGGTCGTCCAGCGGCTCGGCCGGCAGCTCCATGCACGTCGAGTCCGTGAGCCTGCTCCGGGCCCCCGGCCACCGCCCGAACAGCAACTGCGCCGACGCGTCAGGACGGACCTCCCGCAGGTCCACCACGGTGTGCCGGGCCGCCCGGTCCAGACCGCGCCCCAGCGCCCCCACCGCGTACCCGGCCTCCTCCTGATCCAGGAGGATGTCGAAGAAGTCGGAGACGGCTCCGCCCATCGGGACGAGCAGCGGCATCGGACGGTGCACCAGCATCAGCGGGGCCGCCCCGATCAGCCGGCCCGCCCGGCGGACCAGCAGCACCCGCAGCCGGCCCTCCTGGCCGTAGGAGATCCACCACGAGTGCAGCCAGGCGTGGCTCTGGAACGGGGTGGGGGTGGCACAGCGGCGGTGCAGCGCGTCCCACTCGCCGGCGAGCGCGCCGAACTCCCGGAAGTCCCGGCACAGGGTCACGGCCAGGCCGCCCGGCCGGTGCGCCGTCATCGGACGAGCTCCCGCTCGTCCTGGGCGACACCGGTGTCACCGGCCGCCGGACCGGGCACCTGGGCCGAGACGCTCCAGCCCTCCCGGCGCGGCCGCACCAGCAGCACGAGACCGCCCAGCAGACCGCCCGCCGCCGCCCCCACCGCGGCACCCAGCGGCACCGACGGCGAGACCGGCTGGTCCGGTGTCATCGCATGGGTGAACTTGATCAGCTTGACCCCGGTGTCCTTGGAGACATGGCCGCTGCTCACGATGACGGCCTCGATGACCGCGTTGGCGATGTCGGCCGCCTTGTGACGGTCCGAGGAGGTGCCCGTCACGGAGATCATCGGCGAGTCGGGGGAGGTCTCCGACGTCACGTGGGACCGCAGTTCGCGCACCGGCTCGCCCGCCGCGCCCTGCGCGTACGAGAGGGTCGCGTCGCTCGTCGTCAGCCGCCCGTAGGACTGGGCGTACCCCAGGGCCGCCGCGGGGTCCGTCTCCCCCTCCGCGACCGCCATCGCATAGCTGGTCGCCTCGTACTGCGGGGTGGCGAACGCCCCGTACGAGAGCCCGGACGCGGTGCCGATCAGCACGCTGACGGGCAGAGGCCACCAGTGCGGCAGCCGGGTGAGGGCGGTGCGCAGCCGACGGACGACGACGTGTCGCTGCTGCTCGGGTGAGTCGGTCATGAGAGGGCTCTCCGGTTCGGTGGGGCGGTGTCGAGGGCGTACGCGTACACGTCCATCAGGCGCTCGCTGCTGCGCCGGATGTCGTAGTGGCCGACGGCCCGGGGCGGCGGCCGGCGATCCGGACCGGCCTGTATCCGCTGCCGCAGCCGGGCCGTCAGCTCCTCGGGGCTCCCGGCGATCCGGATCGCCTCCGGGGCGTGGGCGGCGGGCAGGTCGTCGATGGCGGGGCAGGCGTCGTGGAGCACGGGGAGTCCGGCGGCGAGCGCCTCCACGGCGGCCAGCCCGAAGGACTCCTCGCGGGACGTGGACACGAAGACGTCCAGGGCGCTCAGCAGCGCCGGAACACCCGGGACCGGCCCTTCCCCGTCCTCGTCGCACTCCCCGAGGAACCGGATCCGGTCCACCGCCCCGAGGCGCAGCGCGAGCGCCCGCAGCGCCCCGGCCTCGGGCCCGTCGCCGGCGAGCAGCAACCGGGCCTCCGGCAGGGCGGCGACCGCGCGGATCAGCACGTCGAACCGCTTGCCCGGCACCAGCCGGCCGACCCCGCCGACCACGAACGCGTCCTCGGGGATCTCCAGCGCGCCCCGGACCTCCGCCCGCCGCCGCGCGTCGAAGCGGAACCGGTCCGCGTCGATGCCGTTGGGCACCAGCCTGATCCGCTCGGCGGGCACCCCCCAGTCCCGCAGCCGTCCGGCCACGGTGGAGGAGACGGCGACGGTCGCCGCGCCGAGGCGTTCGGTGGAGAGGTAGAGGGCCCGGATGGACCGGGTGAGCGGCCGGCCCTCGATCTCGGCCCGTCCCAGGGAGTGCTCGGTCGCGACGGTGGCCCGCGTCCCCGCGAGGCGCGCCGCGATCCTGCCGTACACACAGGCGCGGTAGAGATGCGTGTGGACCAGGTCGTAGCGGCCGTCCCGGATGAGCCGGGCGAGGCGTCCGACGGCCGACAGGTCCCGGTTGCCGCGCATCCCGAGGTGCGTCACCCGGATCCCGTCGGCCCGCAGCTCCTCGGCCACCGCCCCCGGGTTGGTGAGGGTCACCACATCGCATTCCACCGGCAGATGGCGCAGCAGCAGCCGCAACTGCCGCTCGGCGCCGCCGACCCCGAGCCCGGTGATGACGTGCAGCGCCCTCACCGGGGGCCGCCCGCCCGCACCGGCGCCGCGGTCCGCGCGCCCGCACCGGGATGCGCCACCTGCCGCAGCCCGTGCCGCAGGTCCTTCGCCCACAGCCGCACCCCCCGGTCCGCCTGGCTGATGTGGGTACGGGGCAGGGCGAACCGGCTGAGCAGCGGACCGGGGATCAGCGCACACGCGTGGCCGTAACCCGCCGAACGCGCCGCCTGGGTCACCCGGCGGTCGAGGATGCCGTACGGATAGCAGAAGCCCTCCGGGAGCGAGCCCGTGAGGTCACCGATCAGCTCCCGGCTGTCGCGGGTCTCCCGGCGCAGCTCCTCGTCCGACAGCCCGGTCAGGTCCCGGTGGTACAGGCCGTGCGAGCCGACCTCCATGCCCGCGGCGGCGACCCGCCGGACGCCCTCGTGGGTGAGCAGTGGCTTGCGCGGGCCCAGCGGATCCCACTCGTTGACCCCGCCGGGCCGGCCCGGCAGGACGTACACCGTCGCCCGGAAACCGTGCTTGCGCAGCACCGGCAGCGCCTCGTCGAGGAAGTCCGCGTACCCGTCGTCGAAGGTCAGGCCGACCAGGCCGCGCCGCTCCGACGCCCCCGTGCGCAGCAGCTCCGACACGCCCACCCCCGTCAGCCGCCGGCTGCGCAGCCAGGACAGCTGCTCGTCGAGCCGCTCGGGGGACACCGTGATGCCGTACGGATCGTCGCTGGGGTCCGTCACCGAGTGGTAGGTGAGGATCCACGGCTGACGGCGGGTGTGCGGGCGGAGCCGGGACGAGCGAGCGTCGGCGCGATGTGCCGAGGATTCAGCGGCCATCAAGGAACCTCCGTCGGGTGAGTGCCAGCAGGGAGACGACCTCGGGCGAGCGCAGGGCGAGGCCGGTCAGGAAGAACACGGCGGGGACGAGGAGACACCCGGCGGCCAGGCTCAGCACCGGATCGGGGACGAGCGGGGCGCACGCCCAGCCCGCCGCCCCCGACGCCAGCGACGCCCCGGCGAGCCGGCTCAGCGAGAGCGCCACGTCCCGGGCCCTGATCGGCACCACCCGGGTGCCGAGGCCCATCAGGAGCAGCAGGGCCGTGGAGCTGATCCCGATCGCGTTGGCGGTCGCGATGCCGTCCACGCCGAAGCGGTACGTCAGCGCGTACCCGGCCCCCATCGTGACGAGCAGCCCGGTCCCCATCGCGAACGCCGGGAACCAGGTGGGCCGCCCGGACGAGAAGAACGGCCGGCTCAGCGCACCGACCAGGCAGTGCCCCAGCAGGCCCACGGCGTAGACCCGCATGACCTGGGCGGTGGACGCGGTGTCGGCGGAGTCGAACGCGCCGCGCTGGAAGAGCACTTCGACGATCTGGGGCGCGTAGCCGAGGACGACGGCCGTGCCGAGCAGCACCACCATCCCGGCCAGACCGAGATCCCGTTCGACCCGCCGCCGGGCCTTCTCGTGCTCCCCGGCCGCCATGGCCTGCGCGACGACCGGGAAGGTCACCGTGCAGATCATCAGCGACAGCACCATCGGCATCTGCGCGACCTTCTGCGCGTAGTTCAGATGCGAGATCGCCCCGGCGGGCAGGGTGGAGGCCAGGAACCGCTCCACCAGCACCTGGGACTGACGGCTCACCACGAACACGACCACCGGGGCCAGCACCGCGAACCCCAGCAGCGGAGCACTCCGCGCCGCCCGCCGCCCCAGCTGCCCGAACCGGGGCAGCCGTGGCCGGGCGAGCGGCACCAGCCGCAGGAACACGGGCAGTTGGGTCAGGATCATCAGCGCACTGCCTACCGCGACCCCCGCCGCGGCCGCCCGCACCCCCCACGCCGTGTGCAGGGCCAGCGTCATCCCGATGATGCCGAGGTTGTAGGCGACGTAGACCCCGGCGGGCGGCAGGAAGCTGCCGTGCGCGCGCAGCGCGGCGCTGAAGTAGCCGGTGATCCCGAAGGTGAGGACGGTGACCGCGGTCAGCCGGGTGCAGTCCACCGCGAGACGGGGGTCGGCGAGCCCCGGGGCGAGCACGCCCACGACCCACGGCGCGCCCGCGATCAGCAGCGCCGCCCCGCCGGAGAGCAGCAGGAACAGCCGGGGGAGCGTGGCCGCCACGAGTTCCCGGACGGGGTCGGCGCCTCCCTCGGCCTCACCCGAGGCGCGACGGGTGAGGGCGAGGCTGAACGCCGGGACGAGGAGGAGCGCCATCCCGTCCTCGATCAGCAGCGTCGCCGCCATCTCGGGCACGGTCCAGGCGATCAGGAACGCGTCGCTCGCGTCGCTCGCTCCGAAGTACCGGGCGATGGCCTGGTCCCGCACCAGGCCGAGGACGGCCGCCAGCACGGTCAGCACCGCCGTGCCCGCCGCCGCCCGGGCGAGGAAGGCCCCGAGCCGGGGCGCCTCGCCGCTCGCCGTCTCGGGTGAGCCGCCGGCGGATCGGGGCCCTTCCGGTCCTGACCCCGGCGCCGGGAGCAGCGAAGGGCCCGCCGCCGCGTCCGCCGGACGCGCCTCGGCCTCCGTGCCCGTACCGGTCTCGTTCATGCGGCGCTCACCCGGTCCGGCTCGGCCAGCGCCCACCAGGCGGCCAGCCCCAGCACGACACCTCCGAGCACCGTGGTGGGACCGCCGATGTCCGCGTACAGGAAGTTGACGCTCTGCCAGGTGATCAGGGCGACCGCCACCAGACCGCAGTCCAGGGCCGCGTTCGCGCGCGAGCGGGCGAGCCACAGCCGGCGGATCGCGCCGACCAGGATCGCCGCCCAGCTCCCGACCAGCGCGGTCAGTCCGATGAGGCCCTGCTCGCCTAGGACGAGGAGATACATGTTGTGCGGGGAGAGGAGGGCCTGCCGGCGGAACTGCTGGCCCGCCCCGGCGGTGTCGCTGCCCGACGAGAGCCCGATCGAGGCGTGCCCGTCGCGGTGGCCGGGGAAGCCCTTGAGGCCGACCCCGGCGGCCGGCTGCTCGCGCCACATCGCGCCCGCCGCGCTCCACATCGCGTACCGGTCGCTGACCGACCGGTCCGGGGTGCTGGTCACCTGGGTCACGCTCGCGGCCCGGTCCGCGATCATCTCGGAGCCGACGCCGAACCCGCCGACCAGCACCACGCCCGCCGCGCCCAGCACGGCCAGCGAGGTGAGCGCCTGGCGCCGACCGCTCAGCGCCAGGGCGACGAGCACCGCGGCGGCCGTGGCGATCCACACGCCCCGGCTGAACGACAGCGTCAGCGGCACGATCAGTACGACGGCGAGGACGGCGGCGCACGGCCGCAGCCAGGCCGGGGCGCTCCTGGGCGTGCGCAGGGCGCAGGCCGCAGCGGCGAGCAGCCCGTAGGCGACGATGGTCGCCATCCCCATGACGTCGCTGGGCCCGAAGGTGCCGACCGCCCGGACGTCCTCGCCCATGTACGAGGCCCCGGTCCCGGTGACGTACTGATGGACGCCCGTGACGCCCTGGACGACCGCCAGGAGGACCAGCGAACCGGCGACGATCCGGAATCCGTACGCGTCCCTGAGCAGCAGGAACACCGCGGTCGGCACCAGGACGAAGACCTGGAGGTAGCGCACGAGCCCCGGCAGGGCGGCCGCCGGGTCCGCCGCCGTGACCGTGGCCACCGCGAAGCCCACCGCGGGCAGGCCCAGGACCAGCGCGGCGGTGGCGCTCAGCGGCCGCTGCCGCAGATACAGCAGCCGCCCCACGCACACCAGTACCGCGATCCCCGAGGCCACATCGGCCGGCCCGCCCCCGCCGGACGTCCCGTACGGGAGGGCGGGCAGCAGGACGGTCGCGACCAGCGGCAGCAGCGGCCAACGGCCGCGCCAGGCGGCCCAGGGGGAGCCGGCGGCGGCGCGCGGCTCGGCCGCCGGTGACGGCACGGGCGGGGTCAGGACAGCGGTCATGATCAGCTGCCTCCGAGCCGGAACAGGGAACCCGCCGTCCGCGCCAGCACGCACGCGTCCTGCCACAGCGACCAGGTCTCGATGTAGTGGTTGTCGAAGCGGGCCCGCTCCTCGATCGAGGTGTCACCGCGCAACCCGTTCACCTGGGCAAGCCCCGTGATGCCCACGGGCATCCGGTGGCGGGCCTGGTAGCCGGGGTGGGCGCGGCTGAACTGCGTTACGAAGAAGGGGCGTTCGGGGCGCGGGCCGACCATGCTCATATCGCCGCGCAGGACGTTCCACAGCTGCGGCAGCTCGTCGAGGGACGTCCGGCGCAGCATGCGGCCGACCCGGCTCATGCGCCCGTCGGACGCGACGTTCCAGCGGGTGGCCGACTCCTGGACGTCGGCGGGGCGCAGCGTACGGAACTTCAGCAGGACGAAGGGGCGTCCGTGCCGGCCGACGCGCTCCTGCCGGAAGATCACGCCCGGCCCGTCGGAGAGCCGCACGGCCAGGGCGCAGACCGCCATCACCGGGGCCGCCAGCACCAGCCCGACCGCGGCCAGGACGGCGTCCATCGCCCGCTTCACCCCGTGCCCGACGGGACGGTCGGTCCCGTCGCGCAACGGCTGCGCGATGAACCCCCACAGATGGTCGGGCCGGCCGCCCGCCGGGGTCCCCGCGACGGCGCCGGGCCCGGTGATCAGCCACACCCGGCAGCCGTGCCCGGTGAGGAGGGTGAAGAGGGCGGCGCCGTCCGGGGTGGCCTCGGGCGGGGCCGTGAACACCGCGTGCCGCACACTGTTCTGCACCACGGCCCGCCCCACCTCCTGGGGCGAGGACAGGACCGGCAGCGGCACGGCGTCGGACCCCGTCACCTGCTGCTCGTCACCGTCAGCCGGGGCGGCGACCAGGCCGACCGGTCGCAGTCCGTACGCCGGGTGGTCGTACAGCGTGGCCGTCACCTGACGGGCCGTCGGCCCCTGGCCCACGACCAGGGTCGACTGCGGGCGGCGCACGGCGGCCCGCCGCCGCGCCCGGTGGGCCGCCGCGCGCCCGGCGCAGGTCAGCGCGGTCTGCGTACCGGCCCCGTACGCCAGCACCGTCCAGCCGAATCCCTGCTGCGGGGCCCAGGCGTCCAGCACCTCCATCGTCACGTACCACTGGAGGAGGGTGAGGCCGAGGAGCGCGGGCAGATCGGACAGGACCGAGGGGGACAACCGCATCCGGTACAGGCCGCGCCAGGCGAACAGCAGTACCTGCGCCACCGCCTGGACGGCCATCAGCAGCCAGGGCCACGCGACCGGGACCACCAGGGCGAACGTCACGGCCGGGGCCAGGGCGTCCACGCACAGGAGCGGGACGGGACGGCCGTACCGGACGGCCCGGCGCTCACCCGGCCGCGCCTGCGCACCACCACCGCTTCTTCGCGGCGGATGAACCGTGTGAGCCTGCACGGCTGTTGCCTGGCCGGCTCCGGGAACCGGTGCACTCTCCATCGTCATCGCTCGGTGCGCTTCCTCGTCGTGGGGCCGGACATGGAGACAAGTTCCTGGTAGAGACCGGCAACCGCCCCCGCGGTCCGTCGGACGTCGAAGGCCGCCCGGGTGTGGCGCAGGGCCCGGCGGGACACCGCCTCGCGCAGATCCGGGTCGGTGAGCAGGGTGGTCAGGGCGGCGGCCAGGGCCGCCGGATCCTCCGGTGGTACGAGACAGTGGTCCTCGTGGCCGGGCGGCAGGCTCTCGCGTGCGCCGTTCACATCGGTGAGGACGACGGCGCGTCCGCAGGCCATCGCCTCCAGCGGGGCCAGCGCCATGCCTTCCCAGCGGGAGGGCAGGACGAGGACGTCCGCCGCGTGGATCCACGGCCGCACGTCCTCGCAGGCCCCGGTGAACAGCACGCCCGGCGGGGCCGAGGCCTCAAGACCCTCCCGGTCGGGCCCGTCGCCCACCAGGACCAGCCGTGCCCCCGGCACCGCCATCCGGCGCCAGGCCCGGAGCAGGACGTCCTGGCCCTTCTGCCGGGTCAGGCGGCCGACGCAGACGACCAGCGGGGCGTCCGCGGCGACTCCCTCCAGTAAGGGCAGGGAAGCGCGGGCCTCCGCCCGGACCGTGTGGTCGCCGGGACGGAACCGGTCGAGGTCGATGCCGTTGTGGATGACCGACCAGCGGGCGGCGATGCCCGCATCCTGCCCGGTACGGCGCTCGGACTCGCTGACGCACAGGATGTGATCGGCCCAGCGTGCGCCGAACCGTTCCCAGCCGAGCGCGAGTTCTGCGGTGCGTCCGCCGACGGCCTCGAAGGACCAGGCGTGCGGCTGGAACACCGTGGGGACCCGGCCGCGTACCGCGATCCGGCCGGCGAGGCCCGCCTTGGCGCTGTGGGCGTGCACCACGTGCGGTCGGCTCGCGCGGACGATGCGGCGCGCGGCCGCGACCTCACCGGCCAGCCCTGGCCCGGGGGAACGGGTCGCGGCCCAGCCGTGGACCTCGGCACCCGCTGCCGCCGCCCCGAGGGCCAGCGGGCTCCCGGGGGGACAGGCCACCACGGGACGCAGTCCGGCGCCGGCCTGGGCCCTGACGAGATCGGTGACGACCCGGGCCACTCCGCCGTCCACGGGCTGAACCACATGAAGGACCGTCAATTGTCTTTCTGGAGTACGACGCATGTGCAGCACGCACGGCTCTCTTCGCTCAATACGGTGAGTAAAGCCGAGGTGCACTTTGGCAGATATGTGGCGAAATGGTGCGCGTGACTCGCTCATACGACCACATGGGGATTGCGCGTCCGGGTAGGCCGTCCGGGTGGTCGCGCGGCAGACAGGCGCAGGCCGGGGTGGACTTCGCGGGCCGGTGGTGAAAGGGCTGTCGGGGGTCCGGCGCGGGGAACGGGCCGGATGTTCCGTGCGCCGTCAGCCGGTTATACCGTCATCCTTTTCCGGGAAAGCCCACACCGCCGAACGCCGCACCGGATGGCGGCACCATCCATCGGCGCCGTCGCCGAAATGCCTGGAGCGCCCCGGACGGTGTCCGGGGCGCTCCAGGCGGCAGGTCGGCCGGTGCGGTCGACGCGGCACCGGTCTCAGCCGGTGCGGTCCACGAGATACGGGATCAGCGTGAGCAGATCCCCTCGGGCCCCCTCGGCGAGCGGCACCCGGTCCAGACAGGCACGGGCCGCGGTCAGGTGCTCGTGCGCCTCGGCGATCGTGGCCTCGCGCCCGCCGGCCTCGTCGATCAGCTCCGCCGCCCGCCGCGCCGCCGCGTCGTCGAGCGGCCCGGCGGAGGTGAGCAGCGCGTCGAGACGCCCGGCCGCCGGGTGGTCGGCGGACAGCGCCGCGAGCACCGGGTACGTCTTCTTGAGCCGCCGCAGATCGCTGTGCACGGGTTTTCCCGTCACCTGCGGATCGCCCCAGATCCCGAGCAGGTCGTCCACCGCCTGGAACGCCACCCCCACATGCCGCCCCGCCAGGTCCAGCGCCTCGGCGGTGGACGCCGGAGCACCCGCCAGCACCGCGCCCAGGGCGGCCGCGCACCCGAGCAGGGACCCCGTCTTGTGCGTGGCCATCGCCCGGTACTCGTGCGGCAGGACCGCCCCGGGCCCGGACCACGGCCGGGACTCGAAGAGCAGGTCCTGCGCCTGACCGTGCACCAGGTCGCCCAGCGCGCCGGCCAGGTGCCGCACCGCCGCGGGACCGCCCGGCCCCGGGGCCTCCGCCAGGGTGGACACGGCCAGCGCGAACAGGGCGTCCCCCGCGAGGACCGCCGGGCCGGTGCCGTACGCCTTCCACAGCGTCGGCCGGCGGCGACGGGTCTCGTCGCCGTCCATGATGTCGTCGTGGATCAGCGAGAAGGTGTGGATCAGCTCGACGGCTACCGCGCCGAGCACCGCGTCCTCCCCGCTGCCGCCCGCGGCTTCTGCGCCGAGCACCGCGAGCGCCTGGCGGACCCCTTTGCCCTGCGAACCGGGCAGCGGCTCGCCGCCCGTCCCGCGCCAGCCGAGCGAGAAGGCCGCCGTCTCCGCATGCCAGGGGTGCAGCCGGCCCACCGACTCCACCAGGGCCGGGCGCACCAGCTCGCGGCACCGGTCCAGTATCTGCGGCGCGCTCGCCCGGCGGGTCGTGGAGAGCGTCATCGGCGGCCGTCCCCGGCTCCGGCCGACGCGGGTGCCACGCCGAGTTCGGCGTACGCCTTCTCGACCATCTCGCGGGCGTTCAGCAGCCCGATCCGGTCGAGCCTGCCCCGCAGTTCGTCCAGGTCGGCGGCGGTGGAGTCGCGGTCCCGGCCGAGCCTGGCCCGGGCCTTCACCAGGCCCAGCGAGGCCAGCGCCTCGCCCCGCGGCTCGTCCATCGCGCGGAACTCGCCGAGCGCCTGCTCGTACACCGCGCGCGCCTCCTCGTACCGCCCGGAGCGGAACAGCACGTTGGCCCGCATCTTGTGGTTGTACGCCAGGGCGCTGGAGAGGTTCATCTCGCGGCAGGTGACCTCGGCCTCGGTGAGCAGATCGAGCGCGCGAGCGGTCGCCCCGTCCCGGAGGGAAACGATGTCGGCGATGCCGCGCAGCGCCCAGGCCCGGCCCCGCCGGTCGTCCGCGTCGCCCGCTAGGACCGCCGCCTCCTCGAACATCTCCAGGGCGGTGTCGAGCGAACCGGTGTTGCGGTGGATCTGCGCGATGCCCTCCAGCGCCCAGACGGTGTGCCGGGCCTCGCCCCGGGCGCGGGCCTCGGCCAGCAGCTGTTCGTGCAGCGTCGCGACGGTCGCGTAGTCGCCCTGGATCCGTCCGGTCTCGGCGAGTCCGGCCAGCGAGTAGCCGCGGGCGACCACGTCGCCGCCCCGCTTCCCCGCCTCCGCGGCGAGGCCGAGCAGCCGGAACGCGAGGCGCAGCGCCCCGCGTTGACGCGCCAGCGTGCCACCGCTCCACAGCGCCCAGGCCATCGCCCCGGTGTTCCCGGCCGCCCGCGCCGCCCGGTAGCTCGCCTTCCAGGCCCGGTCGGCCTCCGCCACCTGCCCGAGCCTGCGGTGCGCCTCGGCCACGGCGAGGCCGGAGCGCGCCACCTCCTCCTGCGATCCGGAGAGCTCGGCCTGCCTCAAGTGGCGTATTCCCTCGGTCAGTACGTCGGTGAGGGAGGCGTTCACCGACATCTTGGTGAGAGCTCCCTGGTACTCGGGCGCCAGTGCCTTGGTCTGCATGGGTGCCTTCCGCGCGGTGCCGGGCCCGGAACCGGACGACTATAACCTCGATGTATACATGGGGGGTATAGTCGGCCGGTCCTGCACGCCCGGATCATGTGGGGGTGGGGCGCCGCTCGTCCTGCGCGGCGAACCGTCCTGTCGTCGATCAAGACGGCAGGTGGATGCGGAGGGTTGCTCGGGCGGCCCAGGTCGTTCCGGACCGCCCCGGCTATGTCCCGTTACGCCCCGCCCTGCACCTTCTCCGTACGTCGCAGCCGGTGACGTACCGCGCGCCGGGCCACCGGCCCCAGCTCGTCCAGCACCCCGGCCAGCGCGGCGAGCTGCTCCAGCGCCTCGAAGGCCCGCTCCGCGCCCTCCGGATCGACGCCCTCGTACATCTCCAGGCCCACGAACGCCCCCGTCACGGCGCGCGCCAGGCCCGCCGGATCGGTGAACTCGCCCAGCGGCGAGTCCGCCAGGATCCGGACGAGGACCTGCTCGATCTCGGCGGTCCACAGGTCGAGCCCGGCCGCGGTCGCGGGCGCCAGCCGGGGCTGGGTCTGGGCGCCCGCGAGCACCTGAGCCAGGAAGGCGACATGGCCGCCGGCCCGCTCCTCCTCGTGCAGCTCACGCCCGCAGCGCAGGAGTTCGGCGAGGGTGGTGACGCCGGCGAGCCGGTCGCGGTGGCGGGCCACCCGCTGCTCGGCACCGTACCGGCAGGCCGCTGCCAGCAGTTCGTCGACCGAACCGAAGTGATAGAAGACCAGCGCCTGGTTGACCCCGGCCGAGGCCGCCACCGAACGGGCCGACGTCTTCGCGATGCCGTGCTCGGCGAGCGTGCGCAGCGCGCCCTCCATGAGCTTCGTCCGGGTGTCCGCCCCGGTCGCGCCCCCCGTCACGCCCGCGCCTCTTCGCGGACCGGGCGCAGACCGGCGCGTACGCCGTGGCGGAGCGCGTCGACATAGCGGGCGCGGAACGTTCCCTCGTACCCGAACAGCGGGCCGAAGCGGCGGTTGGTGACCGCGACCCGGATACGGAAGCGGCCCGTGGCGTCGTCGAAGGACTCGCGGACCTCGGCCTCGCCGCCGATCAGCTCCGGGACCCGCAGGTCGAAGGGCCCCTCGCGGAAACGGTGCTCCCCCGAGCGGATCAGCAGCGAGCCGTCGGGCTCCGCGCTCAGCCGCAGGTCGGTGGCCAGGTGCTGGTGCGTCCCGAGGTAGTCCAGTACGCAGGACCGCTCCGGGCTGTGCACCATCGTGGCGTCGAAACGGCGCGGCCCGCCCGGCAGGGCGAAGGTCCGGACGAAGGTCACGGTCTCCCGGCCGAAGGCGTCGGTGTACGGGACGTTCTCGATGGTGAACGGGACGTCGCGCCCGGTCCTCGGCACCAGGATGTTGCGCGTGGCGCCGAGCGCGAGGAACGGCTTCACGAACGCCCGGCCGTGCCAGATCCGGTCCATCGAACCGCGCCCCACGCAGGCCTCGCCGCTCTCCAGCCCGACCGAGAAGCGGCGCTGCAACCGGGGGTGGAGCCGCGCGAGATCGTCTCCCATCGCACGGGCGAATATCGAGGTCACGGGCGCTCCAGTCGGGCGAGGAGGGACGGGGCGAAGGCCGGTCGGCCGGGTGGTCTGCGCAGGCAGCGCCGGGCGGCGGGCGTGAGCGGCGACGGAGGGACCAGCAGCGCGGCGAGGGCAGCGGGCAGAACGGCCATCGGGCCGAAGGTGAGGGCTGCCGCCACGAGCAGGAGCCGTACCAGCACCTCCGCCAGGGCGTGCGCCAGCGACCGGGCCGGGCGGACGCCGCGCTCGCACCACAGCCGCAGCCGGTCGAAGGACCAGGCGGTCGCCCAGCCCATCAGCGGCCGGAACACCAGCCGGTCCGCGACCGCGCCGAAACGGCCCCAGCGCGTCCGGTAGTCGTACCCCGTCAGAAAACGGATGCCGTCGGCGGTGGGGACGTAACGCCAGTAGCCGCTGCCCTCGGCCAGCAGCGACAGCCGCTCCGGCGAGGCGAACCGCAGGGCGGACACCCGCTCGCCGTCGGCCCGCTCCCGCTCGCCCACACTCGTCCCGGTCCCTGCCACGGTCAGGAAGGGAAGCACCCGGGTCGCGTACCGGAACCGCTGGGCGGAGCCGGCCGGGCCGGGCAGCGGGCTGATCTCGGTGAAGCGCAGATCCCACCGCTGGTGCTGTGCGGGATCCTGGGTCCGGTCCCACAGGCGCTCCGGATCGGTTCGGATCAACGCCTCTATGTACAGCCCCATGCCCCCCCCGTCGTCACGCGTGTTTGAGCGAGTGCTCAACCCCCTCTGACGGTTCGTTCTCAGGCCGCGGCCGGGGGCCAGGGCACCTCCGCCAGGAGGGGCAGGATGTGCTCCTCCTCGTAGTCGAGGTGGGCGGTCAGCTCCTCGGTCATCCGGGCCAGTTCGGCACGGAAGCGGTCCGGTTCCGCGATGGCCACATCGGCCAGCAGGTCCGCGAGCGCCGACTGCACGGCCCCGATGGAGCGGTGCTCCACCCGTAGCCGGTCGAAGACGTCCCGCAGGTGGGGGTGGTAGCCCTCCATCGTGGGGAACATGTGCCCGTCCTCGGCCGTGTGGTGGAACTCCAGCGCCTGGCAGAACGCCAGACAGCGCTGCCGGATCTGCAGCCCGAGACCGGGGGCGGGCGGTTCGCCGTCGCCCCCGTGCCCGGCCCGCGCGGCGAAGTGCGCCTCGGTCTCCTCGTGCACGCGGCGGAGTTGGCCGCGCAGCCAGGTGTGCACCTCCACCAGCTTGTCGGCGAGCGAGGCGATCGGGGGAGCCGCCGCATCGGGGTCGGGAAGCTCCAGCACCACGACCGGCAGCACCCGGTCGGTGGCTTCCTGATACTCCGCGTACCCCGGCGCCTCGGCGGCGATCCGGGCGAAGAGCCCGTCGCGCAGGGCCCCTTCGGCGGGTACGGCGAGGGACTCGAATGCGTCACCGCCCAGCTCGACCCGCACGGTGGGATGGGCGAGGAGGTTGCGGTACCAGTCGGGGTGGAGCGGGGCGCCGAGGTTGGAGGCGACGACGAGGAGGCGGTGCCCGTCGCGGACATAGCCGAGCGGGGTGGTGTGCGGCTTCCCGGAGCGGGCGCCGGTGGTGGTGAGCAGGAGGAGGTCGGTGCCCTCGAAGGGGCCGCCGACCTTCCCCGTGTTGGCACGGAATTCGGTGATGACGGACTGCTGGAAGGTCTGGGGCATGGAGGTTCTGGGTCTCCCGGAAGGAATGCGGGCAGGGGAAGGCCCGGCGCGTCGCGGAGTGTCGGCCGCTGGGCGCGCGAAGGTCGGCGGGTTGCCGAGGACAGTGAGGCCCGAGGGCGGAGATGCTCAGATGCAGGGGGCGATGAAGGGACTCATGGCGTCATCCCTGGAAGAAGGTGCTGGCTTGACCGCCGGCCGGCCCAGATCTCTTTGGCCGACGTCACGCTGCACAGACAGCATCAGAACCCGATCCGCTCGTTCCTGTCAACGCGAGGGCGGGCAACGTCGACGCGAGGGCGGGCAACGGAAAGGCGGGCAGCGGAAAGGCGGGCAACGGAAAGGCGGGCAACGGAAAGGCGGGCAACGCCGCGAAAACGCGTTGCCCGCCCGGCGTATGCCTGCGACGCTTCCGGCCATGCCCACGGAACAACGGACTCTCGCGCCGCCGGCCCGGACCCCTCGTACGCACCCGGTGGAGGCCCTCTTCTCGCACGGCCGCCTCGTCGCGATCCCGCGCAAGGAGGCCCGCCGGGAGCAGCTGCTCGTGCACCTCGCCGACACGCTGTTCGAGCGGGAGCGCTCGTACACCGAGCGCGAGGTGAACGAGGCGCTCCTCACCGTCCACGAGGACTGCTCCGCCCTGCGCCGCTGTCTCGTCGTCGCCGGGCTGCTGGTCCGGCCCCGGGACGGCAGCAGCTACCGCCGAGGCCGCTGACCGGCAAAGGCGGTCGGCGCAACGGCCGACCGCCCGGAGTCAGTTGAGGGTGTCGGGGTCCGGTCCGGTGCGCATGCCCCGGTCCAGGGCGGCGACGGCGTCCAGGTCCGCGGCCGACAGCTCGAAGTCGAAGACGTCGATGTTCTGCCGGATCCGCTCGGGCGTGACCGACTTCGGGATCACGACGTTGCCGAGCTGGAGGTGCCAGCGCAGGACCACCTGGGCCGGGGACTTGCCGTGCCGCTCCGCGATGGAGACCAGGGCCTCCTCCTTGAGCAGAGCGCCCTGGGCCAGCGGGCTCCAGGCCTCGGTGGCGATGCCGTGCTCGGCGTGGAAGGCGCGCAGCTCGCTCTGCTGAAGGCCCGGGTGCAGCTCGATCTGGTTGACGGCGGGGACGAGCGTGCCCGTCTCCAGCACCCGGCTCAGGTGGGCGGGCTGGAAGTTGGAGACTCCGGCCACGCGGATCCGGCCGTCGGCGGCCAGCTTCTCCAGGGCGCGCCAGCTCTCCGGGTACAGGTCGTGGGCGGGTGTCGGCCAGTGGATCAGGTAGAGGTCCACGTGGTCCAGGCCGAGCTTGGCCAGGCTCGCGTCGAACGCGGCGAGCGTGGCCTCGTAGCCCTGGTCGGCGTTCCACAGCTTGGTCGTGACGAACAGCTCCTCGCGGGGGATCCCGGAGGCGGCCAGCGCCCGGCCCACCCCGACCTCGTTGCCGTAGATCGCCGCGGTGTCGATGGACCGGTAGCCGGCCTCCAGCGCGGCGGAGACGGCCGCGGTGGTCTCGTCGTCGGGCACCTGGAAGACGCCGAAGCCGAGCTGGGGGATGGTCACGCCGTTGTTGAGCGTGACGGTGGGAACGGTGGGGGCGGTGGACATGGGGGACCTTCCGTGGCGCGGTGCGCGCCTATATTAACGGCGTGCGACGTTTACTGGCGTCCACAATAGTTGCACACGCGGGCTATGGGTAAACGCGGGCAAGGTGTGGGCGGAGTCTCCCGGTCGGTGTCCGCCTGCGGGCATGCCCCCTTCGCCGGACCGGTGCGGTCATGTGCTGGACTGGCGCTTTCGCCCGGATCGGTCAGCACCCCGGATTCAGGAGTTCTTGTGAGCAGTTACCGGCAGCCCGGCGTCGTTCTCACCGACCGCCGCTTCACCGTGCCCCTCGACCACAGCGACCCCGGCGGCGAGCAGGTCGAGGTGTACGGCCGGGAAGCGGTCGCCGCCTCCCGGGCCGGCGAGGAACTGCCCTGGCTGGTCTATCTGGAGGGCGGCCCCGGCTTCGGCGCACGCCGCTTCGTCGGTACGGAGGCCTGGCTCGGCCGGGCCCTGCGCGAGTTCCGGGTGCTGCTCCTCGACCAGCGGGGGACCGGCCTCTCCACCCCGGCCAACCGGCAGACCCTGCCGCTGCGCGGCGGCCCGCGCGAGCAGGCCGACTACCTCGCCCACTTCCGCTCCGACTCCATCGTCGGCGACTGCGAGCTGATCCGGCCGCGGCTCACCGGCGGAGCGCCCTGGACGGTCCTCGGCCAGTCCTTCGGCGGCTTCTGCGCCGTCCGCTACCTCTCCGCCGCCCCGGAAGGGCTGAAGGAGGTCCTGATCACCGGCGGGCTGCCCTCGCTGGACGCGCACGCGGACGACGTCTACCGGGCCGCGTACCCCCGCATCGAGCGCAAGGTCGCCGCCCACTACGCCCGCTACCCGCAGGACGTCGAGCGCGCCCGCGCGATCGCCGCGTACCTCGCCGAGCACCGGCCCGAGAGCGCCGGACACCGGCTCACCCCCGAGGGCTTCCAGTCGCTCGGCATCCTGCTCGGCACCGGCAGCGGCAGCCACCAGCTCCACTACCTGCTGGAGAACGCGTTCGTCCGCACCCCGCACGGCACCGAACTCTCCGACACCTTCCAGGAAGCGATGCGCTCCGCCGCCTCCTTCGCCGGGCACCCGCTCTACGCCCTGCTGCACGAGGCCATCTACGGGCAGGGCGAGCGCGCCACGGACTGGGCCGCCGAGCGCGTACGGGGAGAGTTCCCGCAGTTCGACGCGGCGACCGCGCTCAAGGGCGACGGCCCCGTCCTCTTCACCGGCGAGACCATCCATCCCTGGCACTTCGACGTCGATCCGGCGCTGCGCCCGCTGCGCGAGACCGCCGAACTCCTCGCGCAGCGCACCGACTGGCCGGTGCTGTACGACCCCGAGCGGCTCGCCGCCAACGAGGTCCCGGTCGCGGCGGCCGTCTACCACGACGACATGTACGTCGACACCGCGGACTCGCTGCGCACGGCGTCGGCGATCCGGGGACTGCGGACCTGGGTGACGAACGAGTACGAGCACGACGGGGTCCGCGCGGGCGGCCCCCGCGTCCTGGACCGGCTGCTGTCCCTGGTGCGCGACGAGGCCTGACCCGGACGGGCCCCGCGCGCCCGCTTCGGGGCCGGTCGCGGACCGGCCGGCCCCGCCGGATCAGCGCTGGAGCTCCTCTAGCGTGGCGTCCAGGTCGCCGGCGGAACGCGGGGCCCGGTTGTGCGGCAGCTTCGAGAGGACCGCCGCCATGCCGCAGGTGTTGCTGAGCGCCGAGTAGACCAGGCCCGTGCCGACGCCCGCGGAGAGCCAGCGCGCCGCCGGGAAGCGGATGCCCACCACCAGCCCCGCCACCACCAGCGAGCCCGCCGCGAGCCGGACCTGCCGTTCCATGGCCCACGTGGTGCGCGCACCCTCGGGGCGGTCCAGGCCGCGGCCGTCACCCTCCCAGGCGGAGGTGCCGCCGGTCAGCGTCACGGCCTCGATGTCCGCGCCCGCGAGGATCTCGCAGGCCCGCGTGGACCGGACCCCGGAGGCGCACACCACCAGCAGCGAACCGCGCGCGGAGGCCGACTTCAGCGCGGGCAGCGCGTCCGGCAGCTTGTCGAGCGGGATGTTCAGGGCACCGGGGACATGCCCGGCGGCGTACTCGCCCGGAGCCCGTACGTCGATGACGGTGAACTCCTCCAGACGGGCGGCGGCCTGGGCGGGGGAGAGGGAAGCGGGGCTGGGCACGGGGCAGGTCCTTTCGTTCGGCCGGACTCCAGCGTCGCACGCCCGCCGCCGGAGCCGGGGGTAGCCTGCCCGTATGACGCCGCAGCGACTCCAGCCCATGCCCGGCGACTGGCAGCGTGCCCTGGCCGTGGTCGCCCACCCCGACGATCTGGAGTACGGGGTGGCCGCCGCCGTGGCCGAGTGGACCGATGGCGGCCGCGAGGTCGTCTACCTCCTCGCCAGCCGAGGCGAGGCCGGGATCGACACCCTGTCGCCCGAGGAGTGCGCACCGGTGCGCGAGCGGGAGCAGCGGGCGAGCGCCGCCGTCGTCGGCGTACGCACCGTGGAGTTCCTGGACCACCGCGACGGTGTCATCGAATACGGCACCGGGCTGCGCCGCGACATCGCCGCGGCCATCCGCCGGCACCGCCCCGAACTGGTCGTCACCCTCAACCACCGGGACACCTGGGGCGGGGTCGCCTGGAACACCCCCGACCACCGCGCCGTCGGGCGCGCCACCCTGGACGCCGTCGCCGACGCGGGCAACCGCTGGATCTTCCCGGAACTCGGCGAGCAGGGGCTCCAGCCGTGGGGCGGGGTGCGCTGGACCGCCGTGGCGGGCAGCGACCGGCCCACCCACGCGGTCGACGCGACGGCCGGCCTCGAACGCTCGGTCCGGTCCCTGCTGGAACACCGTACGTACATCGAGGCGCTGACCCAGGAGGACCCGGAGCGGTACTGCCGGACCTTCCTGACGGGCATGGTCGATGCCGCCGCCGAGCAGTTCGGCGGCCGGCCCGCGGTCACCTTCGAGGTCTTCGCCCACTGAGCCCGGCGGTTTCGGCCGTATTGACAAACCGGCTTGCCGATTCTGCAATGGCCCGATGAAGGAACACGACCGGGACGATCCGGAACTGGAATCCGTCCTCTCCGGCGTCGGCCCCCGACTGCGCCGGCTGCGCAAGGACCGCGGCGTCACCCTCGCCGCCCTGTCGGCCGCCACCGGCATCTCCGTCTCCACGCTCTCCCGGCTGGAGTCCGGCGGCCGTCGCCCCAGCCTCGAACTGATGCTGCCGATCGCCCGCGCCCACGAGGTGCCGCTCGACGACCTCGTGGGCGCCGCACCGGTCGGCGACCCCCGGGTGCGGGCCAAGCCGATCGTGCAGCACGGCCGGACCATGCTGCCGCTCACCGCCCGGCCGGGAGGCCTCCAGGCGTACAAGCTGATCCAGGAACCGGGCAGCGGCGGCCCGCCGGAGCAGCGCACGCACGAGGGGTACGAGTGGCTGTTCGTGCTCTCCGGGAAGCTGCGGCTGCTGCTGGCCGAACACGATCTCGTGCTGGAGCCGGGGGAGGCGGCCGAGTTCGACACCCGGCTGCCGCACTGGTTCGGCCCGGCCGACGACGAGAGGGTGGAGTTCCTCAGCCTCTTCGGCCCGCAGGGCGAGCGTATGCACGTACGGGCGAAGCCCAAGCGCGGCTGAGGCCCGAGGCGTCCCAGGGGCGGGGCCGGGGTGTTCCCAGATCGGCAAGCGACCGCTTAGTATGCGGCGCAGCAGTGGTAACGCCGACCGCTCCGGCGGTTGACGCCGACAGCGTTGTGGAGGCCCCTCATGCAGGCATGGCGAGTGCACCGGAACGGCGAGCCGGGCGAGGTGATGCGGCTGGAGGAGACGGACCGGCCGATGCCCGGCGACGGGCAGGTGCTCGTCGAGGTCCGCGCGGCGAACGTCAACTTCCCCGACGCCCTGCTCTGCCGGGGCCAGTACCAGGTGCGGCCGCCGCTGCCGTTCACTCCGGGCGTCGAGGTGTGCGGCACCACCGAGGACGGGCGGCGGGTCCTCGCCACCCCCGCCCTGCCCCACGGCGGCTTCGCCGACTACGTCGTCGCGGACGAGGCGGCCCTGCTGCCCGCCCCCGACGCCCTGGACGACGCCGAAGCGGCCGCCCTCCACATCGGCTACCAGACCGGCTGGTTCGGCCTGCACCGCCGCGCGCACCTCCAGCCCGGCGAGACCCTCCTCGTCCACGCGGCGGCCGGCGGCGTCGGCAGCGCCGCCGTCCAGCTCGGCAGGGCCGCGGGCGCGCAGGTCATCGGCGTCGTCGGCGGTCCCGACAAGGCGGCCGTCGCCCGCGAACTCGGCTGCGACCTGGTCATCGACCGGCGGAGCGAGGACATCGTCGCCGCCGTCAAGGAAGCCACCGGCGGGCGCGGCGCGGACGTCGTCTACGACCCGGTCGGCGGCGACGCGTACGCCAAGTCCACCAAGTGCGTCGCTTTCGAAGGGCGCATCCTCGTCGTCGGCTTCGCCAGCGGCGTCATCCCCACCCCGGCTCTCAACCACGCCCTGGTGAAGAACTACTCGGTCGTCGGACTGCACTGGGGCCTCTACAACACCAAGGATCCGGCCGCCGTCCGCGCCTGCCACGAGGAGCTGACCAAGCTCGCCGAACAGGGCATCGTCAAACCCCTGATCAGCGAGCGTGTCGCGATGGCCGGAGCCGCCGACGCCGTCCAGCGCGTCGCCGACGGCACCAGCACCGGCCGCATCGTCGTCCTGCCCGGAGGCGCCCGATGAGCCCCGCCGTGGACGCCGCCGAGGTCCGCCGCCGCACCCGCGAGCTGCTCGCCGCGCACCCGCCCGCCACCACCGGCCGCACCGACTTCCTGAAGGCCCGCTTCGACGCCGGCCTCGCCTGGGTCCACTACCCGGAGGGCCTCGGCGGGCTCGACGCGCCCCGCTCCCTCCAGCAGGTCGCCGACGCCGAACTCGCCGCCGCCGACGCGCCGGACAACGACCCGCGCCGCATCGGCATCGGCCTCGGTATGGCCGCGCCGACCATCCTCGGCTTCGGCACCGACGAGCAGAAGCGCCGCTTCCTTCGCCCGCTGTGGGTGGGGGAGGAGGTCTGGTGCCAGCTGTTCAGCGAGCCGGGCGCCGGATCCGACCTCGCGGCCCTGGCCACCCGGGCCGTGAGGGACGAGACCGGCGGCTGGATCGTCGACGGCCAGAAGGTCTGGACGTCCAGCGCCCACCTGGCCCGCTGGGCCATCCTCATCGCCCGCACCGACCCGGACCTGCCCAAGCACCGGGGCATCAGCTACTTCATCTGCGACATGACCGACCCCGGCGTCGAGGTCCGGCCGCTGCGCCAGATCACCGGCGAGGCCGAGTTCAACGAGGTCTTCCTCACCGGCGTGCGCATCCCCGACAGCCACCGGCTCGGGCCCGTCGGCGAGGGGTGGAAGGTCGCCCAGACCACCCTGATGAACGAGCGCGTCTCCATCGGCGGCTCCCGCATCCCGCGCGAGGGCGGCCTGATCGGCCCGGTCGCGACGACCTGGCGCGAACGCCCGGAGCTGCGCACCCCCGACACCCACCAGCGGCTGCTGACCCTCTGGGTCGAGGCCGAGGTCGCCCGGCTCACCGGTGAACGGCTGCGCCAGCAGCTCGTCGCCGGACAGCCCGGACCCGAGGGCTCGGGCATGAAGCTCGCCTTCGCCCGCCTCAACCAGGAGATCAGCGGCCTGGAGGTCGAACTCCTCGGCGACGAGGGCCTGTTGTACAGCGACTGGACCATGGTCCGCCCGGAGCTGGTCGACTTCACCGGACGCGACGCCGGGTACCGCTATCTGCGCTCCAAGGGCAACTCCATCGAGGGCGGCACCAGGGAGGTCCTGCTGAACATCGTGGCCGAACGGGTCCTCGGGCTGCCCGCCGAGCCCCGCAACGACAAGGACGTCGCCTGGAAGGACCTGAGCCGATGACCGCGCCCACCCAGCCCCCCGCCACCCCCGACCTGCTCTACTCGCAGGACGAGGAGGACCTCCGCTCCGCCGTGCGCGCCCTCCTCGCCGACCGGGCCGACGCGCCGACGGTGATCGCCGCCACCGAGTCCGACACGCCGTACGACCCGCGGCTGTGGTCCTCGCTGGCAGCCGGCATCGGCGCGGCCGGACTCCTCGTCCCCGAGAAGCTCGGCGGCCAGGGCGCATCCCATCGCGAGGCCGCCGTGGTCCTGGAGGAGCTGGGCCGCAGCGTCGCACCCGCCCCCTACCTGGCCAGCTCCGTCGTGGCCACCGAGACCCTGCTCGCGCTCGGTGCCGAGGACGGACCGGCCGCCGCGCTCCTCGGTGAACTGGCCTCCGGCGCGCGTACGGCCGTGCTCGCCGTGCCCTTCGCGACTCCGCCCGCCGGGGCGGGGCCGGTCCTCGCCGGGCTGGACGGAACGGTGCGGGGCGTCGCCGACGCGGCGGTCGCCGATGTCCTGCTGGTGCCGACCGCCGAAGGGCTGTACGCGGTCCAGGCCCCTGGTCCCGGTGTCACCGTCGAGGCGCTCGTCCCGCTCGACCTCACCCGCCCGCTCGCCGCCGTCACCCTGACCGGGGCGACCGGGACCCTGCTGGCCGACGCGGACGCCGGCGCCGCCGCCGTACGGCGCGGACTGCTCGCCGGGGCCGGACTGCTCGCCTCCGAACAGCTCGGGATCGCCGAGTGGTGTCTGACCGAGACCGTCCGCTACACCCGCGAACGCCACCAGTTCAACCGGCCGGTCGGATCGTTCCAGGCGCTCAAGCACCGGATGGCACAGCTCTGGCTGGAGGTCGTCTCGGCCCGCGCCGCCGCCCGCAACGCCGCCGACGCACTGGCCACCGGCAGCCCCGACGCCCCGCTCGCCGTCTCGGTGGCCCAGGCGTACTGCTCGGGCGTCGCCGTGCACGCCGCCGAGGAGTGCGTCCAGCTGCACGGCGGGATCGGCATGACCTGGGAGCACCCCGCGCACCTGTACCTCAAGCGGGCCAAGGCCGACTCGATCGCGTACGGCACGGCGGGCAGCCACCGCCAGGCCGTCGCGGAGCTGGCGGAACTTCCGGCGCCGTAGCGCCTCCGCCCGGATCGGCCGCGGAAGCCCGCCGCGTTTGTCGCGGCGGGCTTCCGGGGCCGTCCGCGTCTCCTCAGCCGGGCTCCTCCGTCGCCTCCTCGGTCACCGGAGGGCGGGTGGCGCTCAGCCAGCGCTCACTGCGGGCGATGTGCGCCGCCGCCGCGCTCGCCGCGGCGGCCGGATCGCGGTTCGCCAGAGCGGCGACGATCGCCCGGTGGTCCTCGTCGCCCGCGCGCTTGAACTCCGGGCCCTCCGGCAGCGCGAACACGCGGTAGTGCCGGGACCGGGACCGGAAGACCGTGAGCAGCGCCTCCATGGAGGGGCTGCCGCCGATGCGGGCGATCTCCGCGTGGAACCGGTGGTCGTAGTCGGCGAACTCCGCCGGGTCCTCACTGGCCTCGATCGTCTCCAGCCAGCCCTGGAGGGTCTCCAGCTCCTCCGGGGTGATCCGGGCGGCGGCCTGGGCCATCACGTGCGCCTCCAGCACGCGCCGGATCTCGAAGAGCTCCAACAGGCCGTCCAGGGGCAGCAGTTCGACGGTCAGGGACAGCCGCCCGAGCAGATCCTCCGGCCGCAGTGCCGAGACGTACGTCCCCGAGCCGTGCCGCGCCTCGGCCGCCCCCAGCGCCGCCAGCATCCGCACCGCCTCCCGCAGCGACCCCCGGGAGACGCCGAGCTCCTCGCAGAGGTCCGCTTCCGGTGGGAACCGCTGGCCGGCCGCGAGGCGGCCACTGGAGATCATCCGGCGCAGGCCGTGGAACGCCTTGTCGACTGCGGACATCGGGCCCTCTCTCCGTATCGGCCCGGTGTCATGCCGAGCAGGGCGCCAGTTTAGGCGAGTCGTTGTATGTCATCGCAACGTAACCACAAGTCATTGGATAACTTACGCCGAACTCTTGCCCACTGAGCGGGAGGAGGGCAGTATTCCGGCCAAGTCATCACACCTCTTCTCGTCCATGTCTGATGTCCTGCCGCTTCTGGGAGCTCTGTGCCCACCATCGACCTCGCCCCCGCGCCCCGGCCACTGGCCCTTCCCGACGGCCGCCCGGCCGCCGCCGCCTGGTCCCTCGATCCCACGGTCAAGCACCTGAACCACGGATCGTTCGGTGCTGTGCCGCTCGTGGCCCAGCGGGAGCAGGACCGCCAGCGCCGGCTGATGGAGGCGTCACCCGTGCAGTGGTTTCCCGCTCTGCCGGGGAAGATCGCGGCCGCGCGGAGCACGCTGGCCGGCTTCCTCGGAGTCGCGGTCGACGACCTCGCCCTCGTCCCCAACGCCAGCGCCGGTGCGAGCGTCGCCTACAACAGCCTTCCGGCCCGCCCCGGCGGGGAGGTGCTGGTCACCGATCACGGCTACGGCGCGGTCACCATGGGGGCCGAACGCCTCGCCCGGCGGTGGGGCGGCACCCTGCGTACCGCCCACGTTCCGCTCGACGGCGACGAGGACACCGCGTACGCGTGCGTGACCGCCGCGATCGGCGAGGCGACCGGGCTCGTCGTGATCGACCACATCACCTCGGCGACCGCCCGCTGGCTGCCCGTCGGGCGCATCGCCGCCGAAGCGCGCCGCCGAGGCATCCCCGTCCTCGTCGACGGAGCCCATGTGCCCGGGCTCGCGGCCGACCCCCTCGCCGGAGTCGACTGCGACATCTGGGTCGGCAACCTGCACAAGTTCGGCTGCGCCCCCCGGGGCACGGCGGCGCTGGTCGCGCGTACCGCCCTGCGCGACAGCCTCTTCCCCCTCATCGACTCCTGGGGTGCCCGCGACCCGTTCCCCCAACGGTTCGACACCCAGGGCACCGTGGACGCCACCAGCTATCTCGCGGCCTCCACCGCGCTCGACTTCGTGCGCGACACCTGGGGCTGGGACGCAGCCCGCACCTACATGGAGGAGCTGGCGGACTACGCGGAGCGGATCGTCGCCGACGCGTTCTCCGAACTCACCGGCGAGGACTGCCGCGTGGACGTCGGCATGCCCGTCGGCGCCCTGCGGCTCGTACGCCTTCCCGCCCCGCTCGCCGCCACCCACCCCGAGGCCGACGCGCTCCGCGACCGCGTGATGCGGGAGCTGGGCGTGGCGGCCGCGTTCACCAGCTTCGGCGGCGTCGGCTACCTGCGCCTGTCGACGCACGTGTACAACACGCCCGCCGACTTCGAGTACTTCGCCGAGCACTGCGTTCCCACACTCGGCGCCTGGTCCCGCAACGACTCCCACGGAGGACATCGATGAAACGCAGGAACACGGTCGTCGCTCTGGGCCTGGCCCTCGGACTGACGGCGACGGGCTGCTCCGCCATGGGCGGCGGATCCGCCGACGGAACGGTCACCCTGAACATGGTCGAGAGCCTGACAAACCCCGCGCGCACGGAACTGCTGCAGCGGCTCATCGGCGACTTCGAGGAGCAGAACCCGAAGATCAAGGTGAACCTGGTCTCGCCGCCGACCGCTCAGGCCGACCAGAAGATCCAGCAGATGCTGCAGTCCGGCAGCGGGGTCGACACCGTGGAGGTCAGGGACATCACGGTCGGCCCCTGGTCGAACAACAAGTGGCTCCACGACATGGGCCCGGACCTCAAGGGCTGGTCCGGCTGGCCCCAGCT
Organism: Streptomyces globisporus C-1027; assembly: GCF_000261345.2. Taxonomy (NCBI): domain Bacteria; kingdom Bacillati; phylum Actinomycetota; class Actinomycetes; order Kitasatosporales; family Streptomycetaceae; genus Streptomyces; species Streptomyces globisporus. The sequence continues at coordinate 7,320,985 of NZ_CP013738.1, forward strand.
CACCGAGAACGCCGCCGCTGCCGCCAAGGACGAAGAGGGCCGCACGTACTTCGTGCCGTACGGCTTCTACGGGCTCAGCCTCTTCTACCGGAAGGACCTCATAGCCGAGGCCGGGTACGACAAGCCGCCCGGCACCTGGGACGAACTCCTCCAGCAGGCGAGCGCCGTCCAGGACAAGGCCAAGCGGCGCTACGGCTACGCCTTCCGCGGCGGGCCCAACGCCGTCAGCAACGTCACCGCGGTCATCGAGGCGTACGTCGCCGACCGCATCGACCCCGCCGACGGCTACCGGCTGACCGACGGCAGCACGATCTTCTCCGCACCGGAGGCGGCCGAGGCGCTCAAGACGTACATCGAGATCTTCAAGAAGGCCGCGCCCCCGTCCTCCGTGGCCTGGGGCTACCCCGAAATGGTCGAGGGCTTCTCCAACGGATCCACGGCGTTCCTCCTCCAGGACCCCGAGGTGATCGCCACCCTGCGGAAGTCCAAGGCGATCAAGGAGGAGCAGTGGACCACCGCCCCGCTGCTCGCCGGCCCGGGCGGGAAGGCCGTACAGCCGCTGGCGACCGCGGGTTGGGGAGTGGCCAAGGGGAGCAAGCACAAGGCGCAGGCCGTGAAGCTGGTCGAGTTCCTGTCGGAGGGCGAGGCGTCGACCACGTTCGCTCAGGAGAACAGCCTCGTACCGATCCTGAAGGAGGCGGCCGAGGACTCCTTCTACAAGACCGGCCCCTGGGCCAGCTACGTCACGATGAACGAGAACCCGGACCGGTATCTCACCGCCACCCAGCCCCGGGACGTGCCGTGGTTCACCGAGTGGACGCAGAAGGCCGACGCGGACGTCCAGCGCGTCCTCCTCGGCAAGATGACGCAGGAACAGCTCCTCGCCGACTGGGACGCGTACTGGACCGCGAAGCGGAAGAGCGAGAAGAGCTGACATGCGCGCAGGTACGGCTCCACCGGCCCCCGAGAAGGTACGGCGACGCTCCGGGGGCCCGCGCCGGGCGCAGCCGGCGGACGGCGGGCGGCGCAAGCGGGAGTTCACGACGCGCAGAGGCCTGACCATCGCGGCGTTCATGATGCCCGCGGCTCTCTTCGTGGCGTTCTTCACCTACTACCCGATGGTCGCCGGCAGCCAGATGGCCTTCCGCCACTGGAACCTCTCCGACCTGACCGACACGTCCTTCGTCGGATTCGGCAACTTCAAGGCCGTCTTCGGCGATCCGCTGTGGGGCACCGTACTGAGCAACACCGCCCTCTGGGTGGTCGCCTCGATCGTCCCCCAGCTGGTCATCGGCTTCGCGCTGGCCCTGTGGCTGCGACGCCGCTTCCGGTTCCGCGGTCTCTACCAGGCGCTGATCTTCTTCCCCTGGGCGATCTCCGGCTTCCTGATCGGGATCCTGTTCCGCTGGATGTTCAACAGCGAGTTCGGCGTCGTCAACGACCTGCTGATGAAGGCGTCGCTGATCGACGAACCGGTGGCCTGGCTGGCCGACCCGAAGACGGCCATGGTCGCGATCATCGTCGCCAACATCTGGTACGGGGTCACCTTCTTCGCGATCATGATCCTCGCGGCGCTCCAGTCGATCCCCGACGAGATCTACGAAGCCGCCGCGCTCGACGGCGCCGGGAAGGTGCGCACCCTCTTCCAGATCACCATCCCCTACATCCGGGCGACGCTGGCTCTCACGGTGCTGCTGCGGGTGATCTGGATCTTCAACTTCCCGGACATCATCTTCGGCACCACGGGCGGCGGTCCGAACAACGAGACGCACATCGTCACCACCTGGATGATCACGATCATGCAGCAGGGCGACTACGGCAGGGCTTCCGCCCTCGGGCTGCTGATCGTCGCCGGGCTCCTGCTGTTCTCCGTCTTCTACCTCACGGCCACCAAAGAGAAGGGGGTGCGGCGGTGAACACCCGCGAGTCCCGGGCCGGCAGGACCGCGAGGATCGGCTTTCTCACGCTCTGGCTGATCTTCACGATCTTCCCGCTGTACTGGATCACCATCACGTCCTTCAAACCCGCCGGGGACATCTTCACCTTCCCCCTCGCCTACTGGCCCGAGGACTTCTCCCTGGAGAACTACTCCGGCCTGTTCGGCGCGTCCCAGTTCGGCACCTACCTCCTCAACAGCCTGGTCGTTTCGGCGGTGGCCGGGACCGTGGCGACCGTGATCTCGATGCTCTCGGCCTACGTACTCGCCCGGTTCGAGTTCCGGACCAAGACCGCGCTGCTGATGGCGGCCCTGGTCACCCAGATGATCCCCAGCTTCATCGCGTTGGGGCCGCTGTACCTGCTGATGACCGACCTGCGGCTCGTCGACAACCGAATGGGACTCGTCCTCGTCTACATCGCGGTCTGCATCCCGTTCTGCACGGTCATGCTCCGCGGGTTCTTCGCGAACATCCCGGACACCCTGGAGGAGGCGGCCATGATCGACGGCTGCTCACGGCTCGGCGCACTGTTCCGGGTGCTCCTGCCCGTGATGAAGCCGGGCATCGTGGCAGCCTTCATCTTCAACTTCGTCAACTGCTGGAACGAGCTCTTCCTGTCCGTCACGCTGATGAACAGCGACGACAACAAGACCGTGCCGACGGCTCTCAACGGCTTCATCTCCAGCTTCAACATCGACTGGGGTTCGATGTCCGCGGCCGCCGTCCTGACGATCCTCCCGACCATGGTGCTGTTCGCCTTCGCCAGCCGGCACATCGTGCAGGGCCTCACCGCGGGTGCGGTCAAGGGGTGACCCGGGCCGGGGCCGTCGCCGCCGCGATCACCGGTCGGAGAACTGCGGCGACGGAGCGTGCTGTTTAATTGCGTACTGCTCGCAATTACAGTCGATCTTGAACAGGGATGTGCAGAGTATGACGGCCCGATCCATACGGGTGGCGGTCGCCGCCACACTGGCGACCGCCCTGTCCCTGACCGCGGCGGCCTGCTCGAACCCGGACAGCGCCAAGAGCGGATCCGGGTCGGGCTCCACCTCGGCCGTCGTCGGCATCGCCTACGAGCCCGACAGCCTGAGCCCGCTCCTCGGCTACGGCAAGGACGGCAACTCCAAGATCTTCGACGGGCTGCTCGCCCTGGACGCGGACATGAAGCTCCGCCCCGCCCTCGCCGCCGAGCTCCCCGAGGTCAGCGCCGACGGCCTGACGTACACGTACAAGCTGCGCCAGGGCGTGAAGTTCAGCGACGGCAAGGCGTTCGGCGCCAAGGACGTCGTCTTCACCTACCGCACCATCCTCGACGAGAAGACCAACAACCCCTCCCGCACCGAGCTGGACGCCGTCAAGGACGTCACGGCGAAGGGCGAGGACACGGTCGTCTTCACGCTCAAGTACCCCTACGCGCCGTTCGCCCAGCGCACCGTCCTGCCCATCGCCCCCGAGCACATCGCGGGCAAGCAGGACGTCAACACCGGGGCCTTCACCACCAAGCCGGTCGGCACCGGGCCCTACGTCCTCACCAAGTGGTCCAAGGGCGAGAAGCTCAGCTTCACCGCCAACCCCGACTACTGGGGCGGCGCACCCGAGGTGAAGAAGTTCACCATGGCGATCATCAAGGACGACGACGTGCGCGCCACCCGGCTGCGCTCCGGCGACCTCGACGGCGCGATCCTGCCGCCCAACCTCGCCAAGGGCTTCGCCGACGACCAGGGCAAGAAGACCTACGCGGCGAACAGCTACGACTACCGCACGGTGACGCTCCCCACGAACAACAAGGTCGCGGGCGACACCGCCGTGCGCCGCGCCCTCGATGTGGCGGTCGACCGGCAGACCATGGTCGACGCCATCCTCAACGGCAGCGGCAAGCCCGCCTACGGCCCGGTCCCCACCGACAGCGAGTGGTTCACGAAGGGCACCGAGCGCGAGCACGACCTCGCGGCGGCGGAGAAGATCCTGGACGAGGCCGGATGGAAGCCCGGCAAGGACGGCGTCCGCGTCAAGGGCGGGGTACGCGCCACCTTCCCCCTCTGGTACCTCAGCGGTGACAAGCTCCGCCAGGAGCACGCCCTCGCCTACGCCTCTGACGCCAAGAAGGCGGGCATCGACATCCGCACCGAGGCCGGGACCTGGGAGGTCATCGAGCCCCGCATGAAGCACGACGCCGTGCTCGCGGGCGGCGGCTCCCCGGCCGACCCCGACTTCGACCAGTACACCCTGCTCAAGTCCTCCCTCGCGGGCGACGGCTTCAACAACATGGCCTGGTACGACAACAAGGCCGTCGACGCCGCGATCGAGGCCGGCCGCAGGAGCGGCGACAAGGCCGAGCGGAAGAAGGCGTACGACACCGTCCAGCGCGAGCTGGTGAAGAACCCGGGTTACACCTTCCTCACGCACATCGACCACCTCTACGTCGTCGACGACCGCTTCGGCGCCCTCACCACCCAGGTCGAGCCGCACGACCACGGGCTGGCCTCCGGCCCCTGGTGGAACGTCGAGAAGTGGTCCACCAAGAGCGCCGGGGGCTCGGAGAAGTGAGCCGTCGCCTCCCCTGGGGGCCGATGGCGCGGATGGCGGGACGGCGGGCCCTGTTCGCCGTTCCCGTCCTCGGCGTCGTCACCTTCGGCGTCTTCGCCGTCGCCGCCGCGTCCCCCTTCGATCCGGTCAAGGCCTACGCGGGAACCGCCGGGCTCACCGCGTCGCAGGAGAACCTCGACCAGCTGCGGGCCAACCTCGGCGTCGACCAGCCGCTCGTCGCCCGCTGGTGGGACTGGCTGACCTCCGCCCTCCGGGGCGACTTCGGCGACTCCAGCGTGATGCGCCAGCCCGTCGCCGACGTCATCGCGGAGCGCATGGGCTGGTCCGTGCTGCTCGCCGCCACCGCCTTCCTCGTCGCGATCCTGCTCGGCACCGGACTCGGCGTCCTCGCCGCCCGCAGGCCCGGCGGCTGGCTCGACCGGTGCGTCAGCTCCGTCGCGTACACCCTGGAAGCCGCCCCGGCCTTCTGGCTCGGGCTGCTCGCCATCTGGTTCTTCGCCCTGAAGCTCGACGTCCTTCCGGCCGGCGGACTCACCGACGCCGCCAGCGACGTCGTCACCTTCGGCCAGGTCGCATCCCACCTCGTGCTGCCCGCGGCGGTCCTCGGCATCTCGCAGCTGCCGTGGTTCTTCCTGTACGTACGCCAAGGGGTCGCCGACGCGCTGGCCGAGGACCCGGTCCGCGGCGCCCGGGCCCGGGGACTGAGCGAACGCACCGTGCTCCTCGGCCACGCCCTGCGCTCCGGGATGCTGCCGATGCTCACGCTCATCGGCTCCCGCGTCCCCGAACTCATCACCGGCGCCCTGCTCGTCGAGACGGTCTTCAGCTGGCCCGGCATCGCCGCCGCCACCGTCCAGGCCGCCACCTCGGTGGACTTCTCGCTGCTCGCCGCGCTCACGGTGCTCGCCACCGCCGCCGTCCTGCTCGGCAACCTGCTCTCCGACCTCCTCTACGGACTCGCCGACCCCCGGGTGGCCTTCGATGGCTGAGACCGCACTCGCCCGGCCGGGGCGCACCACCCGCCGCGTCCGGGTCGTCACCTCGGCGGTGATCGTCACCGCCGTCGCGCTCGCCGTCCTCGTCGTGCCGCCGCTGGCCCAGCTCGACCAGCAGGCCGTCGACCTGGCCAACAAGCTCGACCCGCCGTCCCTCGCCCACCCGTTCGGCACCGACGACGTCGGCCGCGACCTCCTGCTGCGCTGCGTCTACGGGCTGCGCGTCTCCCTGCTCGTGGGCCTGGTCGCCGCCCTCACCGCCACCGTCATCGGCACCGCGATCGGCGCGCTCGCCGGGGCGTTCGGCGGCTGGACGGACCGGGTCGTGATGCGCGTCGTGGACGCTCTGTCCTCCATCCCGCACCTGCTGCTCGGCATCTTCATCGTCGCGATGTTCCGGCCCGGCGTCTGGCCGGTGATCGTCTCGGTCGCCCTGACGCACTGGATCTCCACCGCCCGGATCGTCCGCTCCGAGGTGCTCTCGCTGCGCTCGCGCCCCTTCATCGACGCGGCCGTCTCCGGCGGCGCCTCCCGCACCCGGGTCATCGTCCGCCACCTCCTGCCCGGCGTGCTGCCGCAGGCGGGCCTGGCGGCGGTGCTGATGGTGCCGCACGCCATGTGGCACGAGTCCGCGCTGTCCTTCCTCGGGCTCGGCCTCCCGGCACACCAGGCGAGCCTCGGCAACCTCGTCCAGTCCGCGCGCGGTTCGCTGCTCGCGGGGGACTGGTGGCCGACCCTCTTCCCCGGCCTCTTCCTGATCATCCCGACCCTCGCGCTCGCGGGACTCGCCGGAGCCTGGCGCGACCGGATCAACCCGCGCCGGAAATCGGAGCTGATGCTGTGACCGCCGAGCCCCCTGTCCTGGACGTCCGGGACCTCTCCGTCCGCTTCCGGATGCGCGGCGGCCGGGACATCGCCGCCGTCACCGACGCCCGCTTCTCCGTCGCACCGGGGGAGTGCCTGGCCCTGGTCGGCGAGAGCGGCTGCGGCAAGTCCGTTCTGGCCTCCGCCCTGCTAGGCCTGCTGCCCGCCAACGCGGCCACCACCGGCAGCGCGCTGCTCGGCGGGAACACGGACCTGCTCTCCGTCGGCGAACGCACTCTCGCCCGCACCGTACGGGGACGGCGCATCGGCCTCGTACCGCAGAGCCCCGCCGCCCACCTCACGCCCGTGCGCACCGTCCGGGCCCAGCTGGAGGAGAGCCTGCGCGAGCTGACCGGAGCGCGGGGAAGCGAGCTGCCGAAGGCCGCCGTCGCTGCCGCCGCCCGCGCCTCGTTCCCCGAGGGCCACCTCGACCGCTACCCGCACGAGCTCTCCGGCGGTCTCGCCCAGCGCGCCGCGACCGCCCTCGCCCTGATCGGCGACGCCCCGCTGCTGCTCGCCGACGAACCGACCACCGGACTCGACCGCGACCTCGTCGAGCGGACCGTGGACGAACTGCGCCGCCACACCGACGAGGGCCGGGCGCTGCTGATCATCACCCACGACCTGGCCGCCGCCGAACGCATCGCGGACCGGGTCGCCGTGATGTACGCGGGCCGGATCGTCGAGATCGCGGACGCGGAGGACTTCTTCGGCGCACCCGGCCCCCGCCACCCGTACGCGAAGGGCCTGCTGGACGCCCTGCCCGAGCGGGAGTTCACCCCGATCCCCGGGATGCCGCCGGAGCTGGGGGCGCTGCCCGAGGGCTGTGCCTTCGCCGAGCGCTGCGCGTACGCCGATGCCCGCTGCACCGGCGAACGCCCGGCCTTCAGGGCGGGCCTGGCCTGTCACCACGGGCCGGCCGGCCGGGCATCCTCCCCGTCGAAGGAGTCCGCCGATGCTTGAGCTGAACCGGATCACCGCCGGATACGACCGGCGCGACCCCGTCGTCCGCGATGTGTCCCTGCACGTCGGAGCGGGCGAGGCGGTCGGACTGCTGGGCCCCAGCGGCTGCGGCAAGTCGACCCTGGCCAAGGTCGCCGCCCTCCTGCACCGCCCGGACGCCGGAACCATGACCCTCGACGGCACGGTGATACGCGGCTGGCGGCACCGCGCCCCGCGCGAGCAGCGCACCGCCGTCGGCGTGGTCTTCCAGCAGCCCCGGCTCTCCGCCGACCCCCGCCTCAGCCTGCGCGAACTGATCGCCCAGCCGCTGCGGTCCACCGGCCGCCGCCGGGAGGTCCCCGAGCGGGTGGCGGAACTGGCCCGGTCGGTCGGCCTCTCCGACGAGCTGCTGGAGCGCCGCCCGCACGCGGTGAGCGACGGCCAGCTCCAGCGGGCCTGCCTGGCCCGGGCCCTGGTGCTGCGGCCCCGGCTGCTGATCTGCGACGAGATGACCGCGATGCTCGACGCGTCCACCACGGCCGCCCTGGTCGCCGTCGTCGAGCGCTACCGCGCCGGGTCCGGGGCGGCCCTGCTGGCCGTCGGCCATGACCGGGTGCTGCTGGAGCGCTGGTGCGACCGTACGGTCCGCTGGGACGAGCGCGAGACCGAGAAGACACCGGCCGGGACCGTCACAGCTGGTGGCGGACCCCGGCCTCCTGCTGCGCCTCGGTGAGTTGCTCGCGGAGGTCGCCCTCGATGGACTCGCGGGCCTTGCCGCGGCGGAAGAGGGGAAGCACGGTGCGCTGCTTGCTGTCCTCGACGAGCAGAGCCAGCCCGCCGTAGAGCGCGAAGACCCCGATGCCGAGACCGGTCCAGCCGGCCGCCGTCTGGAAGAAGGTGCCCAGGTCCGCCTCGTACAGGCCCGTGAGGGCGAAGCGCACCGCGGTGAGGGTGAGGAGGACGGCGAACAGGGGCTTGGACTGCACGGCCGCCCCGGCGAGCGCGAGCACGAAGGGGACGAGCGCCAGGAGGAAGACGGCCTGGGCCACCACCGGCTTGCCGGGCGGTGAGTCCAGGGACGTCACGCTCGTGCCCGCCCAGGCGGCGCCGAGCAGCAGCAGCGCCGTGCCCGCCCCGGCGTCGCGGGCCAGGAAGGCGAAGACTCCGCCGACGAGTTGGAGCGGCACGACGAAGATGAGGACGAGGAGCAGCAGGATGCTGCTCTGCGCGGCCGGCACCCAGCCGAGTTGGAGGGAGGACAGCACCGTGCTGCCCATGCCGAGGGCGAAGAAGCCCAGCGGGAGCGGGCTGGCGATCGGTCGCAGCACGATCCGCGTCACGGCGTCGGTCGTCAGCGGCTCTGAAGGGCTGTCGGGGCGGGGTTCCTGAGTCACCGCGCAAGCGTACGAGTTTCGGAGGCGCCCGTGGTCACCGGCCCAGGCGCTCGGCCGGACCGAATCGGGTGCGTGGACCGGGGCCCCCGGTCCACGCACCCGATTCGGTCCCCGCCCGCTAGGAGAGCGAGTCGACGACCACGGAGGCCGCTTCGGCGATCAGCCGGTCGTCCGGCTCCGCGTCCTTCGTACCGCGGTGCGACAGGACGGCGATCACGATGGGCGCGGAGTCCGGGGGCCACACCACGGCGATGTCGTTGCGGGCCCCGTAGAAGCTGCCGGTCCCGGTCTTGTCGCCGACGACCCAGTTCTTCGGCACACCCGCCCTGATCACCGCGTCCCCGGTGGTGTTGGTCCGCAGCCATGTCGTCAGCTGCGCCCGCTCCGGTGCGCGCAGGGCCTTGCCCAGGACGAACGCGCGCAGATCCCCGGCCAGCGCCCGGGGTGTGGAGGTGTCCCTCTTCTCGCCGGGGACCCAGCGGCTCAGTTCCGGCTCCTCCCGGTCCATCCGTGTGACGTCGTCGCCCAGCTTCTCCAGCGAGGCGTCCAGGCCCTTGGGCCCGCCGACGTGGTCGAAGAGGAGGTTGGCCGCGGTGTTGTCGCTGTAGCGCACGGAGGCGTCGCACAGCTCCTTCAGCGTCATGCCGGTGTCGACGTGCTTCTCGGTCACCGGGGAGTTGGCGACCAGGTCCTCGCGGGTGTAGGTCACCCGCTTGTCCATCCCGTCCAGGGAGTAGGTGCTGAGCACGACCGCGGCCTGGAGCGCCTTGAAGGTCGAGTTGTAGGCGAAGCGCCCCCGGTCGTTGTGGGTCACCTCGCGTCCGGTGCCGGTGTCGATCGCGTAGACGCCGAGCCGCGCGTCGAACTTCCGCTCCAGCTTCTGGAAGTCGCCGGTGTACGGCTTCACGGAGGCAGTGGCGGCCGACGTGCTCGCGGCGGGCTTGGCGGAGGAGGGCGGCGCGGTGGAGTCGCTCTGCCCGCAGGCCGCCAGCGGCACGAGGGACAGCGCGGCGGCCAGACCGGCGACGGCGGTCCTGACGCGGGGGTGATGCATGGGCGAAACCTCCTGGCGCTCCGGACCGGAGCGCATCGGGGACGGGGCCGCACGACTCCGTCCCGGTACGTGATCATGCCTGCCGAAGCCACCTTCGTCGCCTCCGGTCATGCGGTCCAATACGCTCATGCGCGTTTCCATGCCGAAACCGCATAGGCTCGGGGTATGGATCTGGTCGGAGCATGCCGGGCGTTCGTCAGCGTCAGTGAGTACGGCGGCTTCACCGACGGGGCGGCCGCCGCGGGGATGTCCCAGTCGGTGGCGAGCCGCCGGGTCGCGGCCCTGGAGGAGCGCTTCGGCGAGCCGCTGTTCGAGCGCACGTCGCGGCGGGCGGTGCTCACCCCGTTCGGGCGCGACATGCTGGCCGCCGCCCGGCAGCTCGTCCAAGCGGCCGACGTGCTGCTGGAGGAGGCCGAAGCCGTCAAGGACAAGCCCTGGCGACTGGCCGTCCCCGCCATCTGCTCCGCGTCCGCCCTGGCGCGCCTGGTCGCCGAGGCACGGGGGCACGGGGTCCGTCTCGACCTCCGGACCGCCGGACCGGCGCGCCGCAGGGAACTCCTCCAGGCCCAGCAGGTGCGCGCCGCTCTGCTCGCCGTACCCGCCGAGGGGGCGCCCTGGTCCGTGCCGCTGGGGCTGGCCGGGGCGCGGGACGGCGGGGTGCGGCGGATCTACGTCGAGACACTGCGGCTCGGACGGGGTACGCCGGACCCGGCCCGCCGTATCTGGATCCAGCCGGAGGACGACGTACCGCACATCCGCGACCCCCTGACGCGGCTGCGGGACGCGGTGGGCCTGCGGCCCGCGCAGGTTCTCGCCGCACCGGACCTGACGGCCGCCGCGGCCGAAGTCCTCTGCTCCGAGGACCTGCTGCTGTGCTCCCGGGCCCAGGCGGAGGAACTCGCCCTGGCCTGGCACCCCATCGGAGAGATGACGCCCCGCCGGGGCTACGCCCTCACGGTCGTGGCGGACGGCAACCCCCTGCCCATGGAAGCGCGGCTGGGCGAGGCCATCGCCCGCTGCCTGGGCGCGGACGACCCGGCCGGCGCCGGGGGAGGGAAGGCGGCATGAACACCGAGGCCCTGCTGCGGGACGTGCGCGCCCGGCTGTCCGAAGGCGGCCTGCGCGCGTGCCTGCTGGTACGGGACCTGGACACGGGGGAGGAGCTGGGCATCGAGCCGGACACCGACCTGCCGTCGGCCTCCCTGGTCAAGGTTCCGCTCGCGCTCGCCACGCTCGAACGCATCCGGCGCGGTGAGCTGGACGGCGCGGCCCTGCTGGACGTGGCGCCCGGGCGCGTCACCACCCCGGGCCCGACCGGCCTCAGCCGCTTCCGGCACCCCGCCCGGATCGCGATCGACGACCTGCTCTACCTCAGCACCTGTCTGAGCGACGGGACGGCCGCCGACGCGCTGTTCGACCTCACTCCGCCCGACCGGGTCGCCGACCTCCTCCAGGAGGCCGGCCTGCGCGGGATCACGGTCCGGCACCGCACGGAGGAGCTGTTCGACACACCCGTGGAGCGTTTCGACGCCGACCAGGTGCACCTCGCCCACGCGCTGGCCATCGACGCGGGCACCAGCGGCCGCGGCCACCGGGTGCCCCAACTCGACTCGACCCGCGCCAACACCGGCAGCGCCCGCTCCTTCGTCGACCTCCTCCAGGCCGTGTGGATCCCGTCGAAGATCCATCCGGAAGTGGCCGAACGGCTCCGCGACCTCCTGGCCCACAACGTGCTGCGCCACCGGCTGACCCCGGACTTCAGTTCCGACGCGAGCCGCTGGTCCTCCAAGACGGGCACCCTGCTGAACCTGCGACATGAGATCGGCGTCGTGGAGCACGCCGACGGACAGACCTTCGCCGTGGCCGTCCTGACCGAGTCGTCGGTCCCGGCGGGCGCACAGCCCGGCGTCGACGGGCTGATGGCCGAAGCCGCCCGGCGGCTGCGCGACCATCTCCGACAGCTGTAGGTCTCCCTCCGGTCGTGTCCGGCCGCCGATCCGCCCCGGAGGTGGCCAGGGCGTGAAACATCGCCGAACACCTGTCAGGTACCTGACGGGAATGCCGGTCGTGCCCCCATACTCGACGCGACCCCGTCCGCCGCTCAGGGAGTCCCCATGGCCCACCCCACCCGCCGCCGCGCGCTCACCGTCGCCCTCGCCGCCGCCGCGGGCGTCGCCGTCCCCACCGCGACGGCGGCCGCCGCACCCGCCCGCCCGCGCGGCCCGCGTCCGTTACGCCACGCCCACGCGCACAACGACTACCTCCACCCGCGCCCGCTGCACGACGCGCTGGCCCACGGGTTCACCAGCGTCGAGGCGGACATCTTCTTGGTCGACGGCGAACTGCTCGTCGCCCACGAACCCGCCACCCTCGACCCCAGCCGCACCCTCGCCTCGCTCTACCTCGACCCGCTCGCCGCCCTCGTCCGCGCCGGACACGGCAGCGTCCACCCGCACCACCGGGCCCCGCTGCAGCTCCTCATCGACATCAAGGCCGACGGCGTCGCCGCCTACCGCGAGCTGGACCGGCAACTGCGCCGCCACCAGCGCATGTTCACCCGCTACCAGCGCGGCCGCGTCGTCCCGAAAGCCGTCACCGCCGTCATCTCCGGCGACCGCGCCGCCCGGGCCCCGATGGAGGCCCAGCGCACCCGCCTCGCCTTCTACGACGGCCGCCTCGACGACCTCGGCACCCCGGCCCCCGCCTCCTTCGCCCCGCTCGTCAGCGCCAACTGGACCCAGAACTTCAGCTGGCTCGGCGCCGGCCCCTTCCCTCTGGCCGAGCGCGACCGGCTCCGCACCCTCGTCACCACCGCCCACCGCGAAGGCCGCCGCATCCGCTTCTGGGCGACCCCGGACGTGGCGGGCCCCGAACGCGAGGCCGTCTGGTCCGAACTGCTCGCCGCCGGGGTCGACCACCTCAACACCGACGACCTCGCAGGGCTCGAAAAATTCCTGCGGGCCCGCAGTGCGCTGATCTCGTAACGCGCCACCTCCCGGAAGTACCCGTTCGGCGGACACGCCAGTGCGCCGAACGGCCCCTCCGCTGCGCCACACTGGCGGCCGAAAGCCGCAAATCAGGCGCGGCGGAGGAGGTTGGTCATGGCCGTTTCGATCTCACTGGTGCTGCTCCTGGTGATCCTCGCGGTGATCTTTCTGCGCAACGGCGGACTGAAGGTCTCGCACGCCCTGGTCTGCCTCCTGCTGGGCTTCTTCCTCGCGGGTACGAGCATGGCGCCGACCATCCACGACGGCGTCGGGGCCACCGCCGACCTGGTCAGCAGCCTGCACCCCTGACCGTCCGCATCCGCCCCGGACATCCCGCACAATGGGCAGATGTCTTTTCCGCCCCCCGGCCGGCACTCGGGCGCCGCCCACCACGAGTACTGCAACACCGCCCTGTGCTGCCGGTGCCAGATGCGGACCTGGACGACCAAGGCGGGCAACGAGCGGCTCTGCGGCCCGTGCGCGGCCTGCTGCCACGAGTGCGGCCGGGCCCCAGCCCCTCATCTGGACGGCCTCGACGGCGGGCTGTGCGCCGAGTGCCGCGGCCTGTGCGGCCGCTGCCACGCCCCCAGGCGCCCCGACGGCTCCTGCTCCTGCGACCGCTGGCGGGAGAACGCGCGGAGCAACCCCCGCGGCTATGTCCTCCAGGCCCTGCCGCACCAACTCCTCCAGGCACTCGGCGGCAGGGTGCCCAGCACCGTCCACGACCTCATCCACCAGGAGATCGCCGTCCGCAGCGCCGCCCAGCTCCGCGAGCGGATCGAACGACGCTGGAACCTCCGCTGGGCCCACGCGCTGGGTGAGCTGGACGAGGACGGCCGCCGCCGGTGGAGCGCCCAGGACATCGCCGAACAGCTCCTGCGGCCCGGCTCCTGCACCGACCCGCTGTGCGAGGACGGCTACCACCTCACGACCGACGCCCCGTGCGCCCACTGCCGGCAGCCGCTGCACCGCTTCGTCACCTCGGTCGCCGACCACACGGCCACCTCGGAGCACGCACGCTCCACAGCCGCGGAGATCCGCCGGGCCATGCAGGAGAACCGCTCCCGCCCCAAGCGCCCGCAGCGCTGAGGAACCCACCCCGGCCCGGGCATGTTGCGGCAGCGTGTCGGGCCCGCGAAACCCTCCTTGTTTCCATGGACACTTCACGGACCTCCTCCTAACGTCGGGCGGCGGCGCGACCCCCGTCCGTAACCGAGGAGCCCGATGCCCCCGCCGTACCGCAGAGCGCTCGCCCGCGCCCTGGCCCTGACGCTCGCCGTCGCCACGCTCACCCTGGCCGGGCCCACGACCCCGGCCCTGGCCGACGACATCCCCAAGGCCCCCGGCCACGGCCTGGTCAAGGGGTACGAAGGCGCTCCCGCCACCGCGTCGCCGGTCCCCGGGCAGGCGCCGCCGCAACACCCGTACCTCGCCCCCAACGGCCGCAGCGGCATGCACGCGGACGCGGCGGGCAGCGGCACCCACCCGTACGCCGGACCGCTCGGCCGGAGCCCGGAGGTGACCAGCGAGAAGATCGCCCCGGTCGGCGGCGAGTGCGCCACCGCGACCTTCGACGCGGCCGGCCGGCTGATCACGGTCTGCGGGACGTTCACCGGCTTCCTGCTCAAGCTGCTCGACCCGCGCACGCTCGACACCCTCGCCGAGTACCAGTTGCCGCAGCGCTCCTCAACGGTCGAGGCGATCACCCGGCTCGACTTCTCGAAGATCTTCAAGGACACGTCGGGCGGCGCCTACTTCTACCTGGACGACCAGGACCGGGTCGTCCTCGCCGACGCGCGCCAGCACGTCCTGCGCATCGCCCACCGCCAGGACGCCGACGGCCGCTGGGAGTTCGTCGTCGAGGACGACTGGGACCTCACCGGACACGTCCCGCACGACTGCGTGTCCTGGACCAACCTCTTCCCCAGCGGCGTCTGCGATCCGGTGACCTCCGTGATGCCCGACTGGCAGGGCCGGATCTGGTGGGTCACCCGGCTCGGCCGGGTCGGCACGGTCGACCCGGACACCTCGGCGATCCGGTCCCTCCGGCTCGACGGCGAGGAGATCCAGAACTCGTTCTCCGTGGACCGGGAAGCGGTCTCCATCGTCTCCGACCACGCCCTCTACAGCTTCACGGCCGAGGCGGACGGCACCCCGCGCATCCGGTGGCGGCAGACGTACGACCGGGGCACCGGCACCAAACCCGGCTCGGTCAACCAGGGCTCCGGCACCACCCCCGACCTCTTCGGCACCGACGAACAGTACGTCGCGATCACCGACAACGCGGACGACCGGATGAACGTCCTGGTCTTCCGCCGGGGCGCGGACGTCCCCGCCGACCGCCGCCTCGTCTGCTCGGTCCCGGTCTTCGGCCCCGGCCGTTCCACCACCGACAACTCGCTGATCAGCTGGGGCGACAGCCTCGTCGTCGAGAACAACTACGGCTACGAGAACCCCACCTCCCTGCTGCTGGGGCGCAGCGTCGTCGGCGGCGCCACCCGTATCGACGTACGGCCCGACGGCAGCGGCTGCGACACCGTCTGGGAGAGCGCCGTCCGCTCGCCCTCCACCGTGCCGAAGCTGTCCACGGCCAACGGGCTCCTCTACTTCTACGAGAAGGAACCCAACGCCCTGGGCATCGACGCCTGGTACCTGACCGCCGTCGACTTCCGTACCGGCGAACGCCGCTGGCGCACCCTCACCGGCACCGGGCCCGCCTACGACAACAACTGGGCGCCCATCACCATCGGCCCTGACGGCACCGCGTACGCGGGTGTCTTCAACGGCATCGTCGCGGTGCGCGACACCGCCTGACGGGCAGCACGCCTCCTCATCCGTTCCCCTCCACCAGTCGGGAACGGATGAGGAAGCGCACCCCTTCCGGGGCCTCCAGCGAGAAACCGCTGCCGCGGCCCTCCACCACGTCCACGATCAGCCGGGTGTGCGCCCACACCGCGTACTGGCTCCGCGACATCCAGAAGGGCACCCTTTCGGACATGCCTTCGACGGCGAGTTCCGCCAGCAGCACATCGGCACCCCCGGTGCGGAACTCACCCGCCGGGTAGCACATCGGCGCGCTGCCGTCGCAGCAGCCGCCCGACTGATGGAACATCAACGGACCGTGGTCCGTCCGCAACCGCCGCAGCAGACCGGCCGCGGCAGGTGTCAGCTCGACGGCGGGTGATTTCGGGTCACACTCCATGGACCTGCCCCTTTCCGGCCGTGGCGGCGCTGCGACAACCGGAGGCAAGTCCACTCGACCGGACGTTGCGACCGGGTTGCACACCCTAGGCTGGCGCCCATGGAGCAACGGGAAGTCGTGAAGCGCGTGATCGGCATCCTCACAGAGGCGCGCGAAATGCAGCGCCTGCTGGAGGCGGACCTCGAACGGGAAGATCTGGACGCGGGAGCGGGCGCCGTCACCGCCCTGCTGAACGAGACGATGCCCCACATCGCCATCCCCGACGACTTCTCCGTCGAGGAGGTGGTCGCCGTCGTCGGGCGCGAGGTCGGCGGGGCGGTCGAACAGCTCGTGAGCGCCTTCACCCTCGCGTTCACGATGCTCGCCCAGGTCCACGACTCCGGGCAGACCGACGTGTCGTCGGCCGACGTCCTCCAGGATCTCGCGCTGCGGGTCGAGGGCGGCGGTCCGGACGACGACGACAATCCGCTGCTGTAGCCCCCTGCGTTTCACGGCGCCGCTATGCATAGTGGAGGGAGGAAGCGCGTATCTCCCTCGCGGCATGGAGGCAGCTGTGGGAAAGAGCACCGACATAGCCCGCGCCAAGGCGCGGCGGCTCAAAGGCATGATCAAGGAATCGGACGGCATCGCCCTCGAGGACGAGCGGCTGAAGGCCGAGGGCAGGAGGGAACAGGCCGAGGCCCGCCGCGAGGAGGCCCTGGCACGCGTGTCGCGGGCTGCTTCCGGCCGCTGAGAGTGAGCTGGGCGCCTGTGCCGTCACCGTACGGCCGGGCGCCCTCGCCGTGGCCCGCGGCGTGACCGTACGCGCGGCCCGCGCCGTCACCGTACGGCCCGGGCGCCTTCGCTACGACCCGCGCGCCATTGCGAGACCGGGCGCCTTCGCCCTGGTCCGTGCCTTCGCGAGGCCGGATGCCTTGGCCCTCGCCCGCCTTGGCGACGCGCGCGGGCGTCACGTCCGGGCGAGGGCCGTCCCCCGGACCCTCTCGGCGGTCTCCCGGTCGAGAGCCGCCCTGACCAGCGCCGCGGCGAACGCCGCCCGGTCCCGGTCGCGCGCCACGCCGGAGAGGCGTCCGGTGGAGGTCGGCAGACCGAGCCGCTCGGCTCCTTGAAGGCCCTTCGCACCGACCCAGAACCCGGTCTCCGGCCACACGGCCTGGACCTCGCGTACGAAGATGTCGGCACCCGCCGGTCCGATCCCCTGGACACGCCGGAGCCCCGCCCGCAGCGCCTCCGTGTCGCCGTCCGCCTCCGCGCGCAGCCGCCGCAGGTCGCCCTTCCAGACGTCGAGGACGAGGTCGGCGCCCTCCCCGAGCTGGGTGGAGGTCCGCTCGTCGTAGCGGCGGTAGCCGCCCTCGCCCAACGCGTCCACACGCTCCCGCCACGTCGCGTCCGCCATCCGGCGCGGGGTGCGCATCCCGTGCGCGAACAACGCCCGCGCGGCGGCCACGGCGACCGAGGCACGGATCCGGGCGCTCAGCAGATGGCTCAGCACCAGAAGCTGGTAGAGCGGCTGCGGGGTGTCGCGCAGCCGGATCCCCGCCTCCGCCGCATACGTCCGCCCGCACTCCTCCATCAGCGCGTCGGTGATCCGGCGCGCCGATGCGGACACCGTGCCGGTCATCCGTAGCCGAAGATCCGGGCGAGGAAGAATCCGGCGACCATGAGCGCTCCCAGCACGATCAGGGCGGTCCAGACGCCCGGGTGCTCCCACAGTCCTCCGTCCGCGCGTTCCTCGTGGGCCTCGCCGATGGAACCCTCGGCCGGCGGTGTCTCTCCTGGGGGATTCAGTAGTACAGCCATGCCTCCAGGGTCTCTCCGACCACGGCCCCGCGCACCCCGTCCGGTTCCCGCAGCCGGATGCGGGGCCGTACGGCGGAGCCCGGCCGGAGGGAGCGCTGCGGCGGGGCGAATCGGGGCACCGTCAAGGAATGCCCCGAGTCTCCGCCCCCGTCGTCAAGCTCGTGCAGCGCACCACCGAACCCGCCGGGGTGCAGACGCTGCGCTCGACGGCCGCCGCCGTCATCGCCTACTCCGTGGCTGTCTGGCTCCTGCCCGAACCTGCCCCGCTCACCGCGCCCCTCACCGCGCTCCTGGTCGTCCAGGTGACCCTCTACGCGACCCTCACGACCGGCATCCGCCGCGTGAACTCGGTCATCGTCGGCGTCCTCATCGCCATCGGCTTCAGTTCCCTGGTGGGGCTGAGCTGGTGGAGCCTCGGCCTCACCATCTTCACCTCGCTGCTGATCGGACGACTGGTCCGCGTCAACGAGTTCGTACCGGAGGTGGCGATCAGCGCGATGCTCGTCCTCGGCGTCTCCCAGGTCGCCGACACCGCCTGGGACCGGGTGTGGGAGACCCTCATCGGCGCTGTGGTCGGGCTCCTGTTCAACCTGCTCCTCGCCCCGCCCGTCTGGGTCGACTCGGCCGGCTCCTCCATCGAGTCGCTCGCCGCCCGGATGGGCACGATGCTGCGCAGCATGGGCGAGGAGGTCGTGGGGAACAACCCCGTCTCCCGGGCCGCCGCCCGGTTGCACGAGGCCCGCAGGCTCGACCACGACATCGTGGAGGTCGACGCCTCGCTGCGCCAGGCGGAGGAAAGTCTCACCCTCAACCCCAGGGTGAGACAGGGGCTGCTGCACCGGGTCGTCCTGCGGACCGGGCTCGACACCCTGGAAATCTGCGCCGTCGTCCTGCGCGTCCTCTCCCGCACCCTCACCGACCTGGCGAAGGCCCGTACCGAGGAGTCGCTCTTCCCTGCCGACGTGGCGGAACTGCTCCAGGAACTCCTCGGCCATCTCGCCGAGGCGATCGAGAGCTTCGCCGTTCTGGTCACCACCCAGCTCGCCGCCGACGCGGAGGCGGCCGAGGAACGGCTCGCCGAAGCGCTCGCCCGCAGCCGCGCCACCCGGGACCTGGTGGCCGACCTGCTGCTGGAGGACGTCCAGGAGCACCCGCGCCAGTGGCAGCTGCACGGTGCTCTGCTCGCCGAGATCGACCGGGTGCTGGCCGAACTCGACATCGAGGAGCGCACCAAACGGCTCGGCGAGGAGCTGGGCCGCCGCGCGGGCGAGGCGCACGCGCGCCACCCCCGGCTGCGCGCGCTCCTGCGACGTCTCGGGCGGCAGCCCGCCTGACCGGCCGCACCGCTGCGGCACCGCCGATTCCGGTGACCGGGCCCCGGCCATGCGGGATGCGGAGGCGGCCGGTCGCTGGTTCGCTGGGGGCAGAGGTCCCGTACCCGGCGTCCAAGGAGTGGTGATGAGCGGTTCGGACGAACCCGCCGACCTGGCTCGGCAGATGCGTGAGAAGGCCCAGCAGCTCCACGAACAGGCAGAGCGCGCGAGCGACCCGCAGGAGCGCGAGCGGCTGGAGAAGAAGTCCCGGACGATCCGGGACCGGAGCGAGCAGCAGAGCGCCATGGAGGCCGGGGACATCTACCCCCAGAAGTAGCCCGGCCGACGCCTGCCCATCCGCCCGCCCCGGAGGACGTACACACCTCCGGCGGCGGGCGGGCGCGTGCGGTGCCGAAGGGGCGGGCAGGCCCGTGCGGCTCCGCGGAAGCAGCCGGGTACGGGTCAGCCGGCCCATTCCAGGAGCCGTTCCGCGCTCCAGGTCGTCACCACCCGGTCCGCCGGGACCCCGCACTCCTCGGCACGGGCACACCCCGACCGCTGCCAGTCGAGCTGCCCCGGAGCGTGCGCGTCCGTGTCGATCGCGAACAGCGCTCCCGCCGCGACGGCCGCGCGCAGCAGCCGCAGGGGCGGGTCCTGCCGCTCCGGGCGGCAGTTGATCTCCACCGCCGTTCCGGCCTCGGCGCAGGCCGCGAAGACCCGGTCCGCGTCGAACCGCGACTCGGGCCGGCCACGCCCGTCCAGCAGGCGTCCCGTGCAGTGGCCGAGCACATGCGCCCGCGGATGGCGCACGGCCGCTTCCAGCCGCCGTGTCATCGGGGCCGGGTCCATCCGCAGCTTGGAGTGGACCGAGACCACCACCACGTCCACCCGTTCCAGCAGCTCCTCCTCCTGGTCGAGCGAGCCGTCCGGCAGGATGTCGCACTCGATCCCCGTCAGCAGCCGGAACGGGGCCCACTCCTCGTTGAGCCGTTCCACCACGTCCAGCTGCTCCCGCAGCCGTTCCGGCGACAGCCCCTTGGCCACCGTCAGCCGCGGCGAGTGGTCGGTGAGGACGGCCCACGCGTGGCCCAGCTCCGCGGCGGTCCGGCCCATCTCCTCGATCGGGCTGCCGCCGTCCGACCAGTCCGAGTGCATATGACAGTCGCCCGTCAGCCGCGCGAAGAGGTCCTCGCCCCCCTCGACGGGCGGCTCGGCCGCGGCCTCCTTCTCCAGCCGGTCCAGATATCCGGGCGTCTTGCCCGCCAGGGCCTCACGGATCACCTCGGCCGTACGCGGCCCGATGCCGGGGACCCGCTCCAGGGACTTCGCGGCCACCCGCTCGGCCGCCTCCCCGGAGGACATGGCGTCCACGGCGGCGGCAGCCGTACGGAAGGCCTTCACCCGGTAAGTGGCGGCCTGCGAGCGTTCCAGCAGGAACGCGATCCGCCGCAGCGCGGTGACGGGATCCATCGGCACCTCCACCAGAAGCCTCTGCGGCCGACCCGGGCCCGCCGGGCAGGCCGCCCGCCCTCACCAGCATGAGCGCCCCCGGCCCCGCCCGCCTCCGCGCCCCCGTTCACCGGCTCAGGACGCGGCCTCGCTGCCGTCCACCGCAGGCACCCAGCGCCCGGCGGTCGTGTCGTAGTCCAGTACGGAGTGCCCCCGTACCCCGTTCGTACGGAACGGCCGCCCGCCGTCGTCGATGCGCACCGTGCCGGACCGGCCGCCGCTGCTCCAGGCCAGCTCCGCCACCCAGGAGCAGTCGCAGCCGACCGTACGGCCGGTGATCAGGAAGACCTCGGGATCGGTGACCGAGACGCGGTACGGGAAGGCGACGGCCTCGATGGGCTCGCCCGAGTCGTTGCCCGCGACGGAGCGGGCCACCGGGCGGTCGGCGTCGAGATCCACGTCGAACATCCTCGGGGTGAGGGACCCGCCGCAGCCGGAGCTCATCCGGTAGACCCGGCCCTCGGCCGGTGAGCTGCGCTCGACCACCCGGATCCGCAGGGACTCCAGCACGACGGCCCGGTCGTCCCGGCCCTGCAAGGTGATCCGGACACCGGTCTCGCCGGCGTGCACCGCGCCGAGCGCCCCTGCCCAGGACGCCGCGTCGGCCTCCACCGGGGGCGGCGGGACGGCGGCGGGCGCCCGGTCGAGGAGGTAGGCGTGGTCGCAGCCGTTCTTCCAGACGTGGTCGTCACCGGTCCAGGTGAACGGCACCCGCCCGGCTACCGGGCCGGACGAGGGCCCGGAGGACCGGGGCAGGCCCTCCTTGCGCGGCCCGATCCCGGGCGACGTGGTCGGCGAGGGGCTGCCCGACGGCGTCTTCCGCGGGGACCCGGTCGCGGTGCCCTGAGGCTTCTCGGGCTTCGGGGAGCCGGAGGTGGGAGACCCCAGGGAGTCCGCGGGAGGCCCACCCGGGACCTGGGCCACCGACGAGCGCCCGTCGGGGCCCGAGGACCAGGGCCGTCCGAAGGCTGCGACCAGGGCGAGGACGAGGACCGCCGCGGCGAGGACGCCGAGCCCCTGCCCGTACCGGCGTGCACGAAGTGACCGGATTACCGGCATCCGGGAAGCGCGGTGCTCGGCCGAGCCGGACTGCGCGGGACCGGGGCCGGAGGCTGGGGTGAGGGCGGGGACGGGCGTGGCTTCGGGGGCTGTGCCGGGGAGCGGCACCGCGTGCGGCGGCTCCCCGTCGGGCGGCCCGGACCGCCCGGACAGGGCCCCGGGCGCACGCGGCATGGCCACAGCGCCTTCCGACGGCGCCCCGGCCACCTCCGCCTCCGCTCCCTGCTCCGCCTCCGCGCCTTCCTCCGCCTCCGCTCCCTGCTCCGCCTCCGCGCCTTCCTCCGCCTCCGCTCCCTGCTCCGCCTCCGCGCCTTCCTCCGCCTCCGCTCCCTGCTCCGCCTCCGCGCCTTCCTCCGCCTCCGCTCCCTGCTCCGCCTCCGCGCCTTCCTCCGCCTCCGCACCCTGCTCCGCCGCCGAGCCTTCCTTCTCCTCCGCCACCCCCTGCCGGTCGAGCCGCTCGCCGTCCGCCAGGAGCCACAGGCGGTGCAGCGCCTCCCGTTCCTCTGCCGGTGCGCCGCACAGCCGGGCCAGCCGCTCCACCGGGGCGAACTCCGCGGGCACCGTCCGCCCCGTGCAGTACCGGTGCAGCGTCGAGCCGCTGACCCCGATGCGGCGGGCCAGCGACGCGTACGTCCGGCCCGACCCCTCCCGCAGTGCGCTCAGCCGCTCCGCCAGCACCGCCCGTGCGGCCCCCTCGGCGTCACCCGACACGCTCGTCCTCCCCTGCCGCTGTTCCAGGGCGTTCCAGCCCTCCGGGAACACCCACGTCACCAGGGGTGGGACGGTTCCAGCCCGGCCGGAAGCCGTGCCGCGCTTGTCCGCATCCGGGGCTGCGGCCCAGGCTGGTGCCCGTTCCACTCCGCCGCCGTTACGGACCCCACCGGGCTCCGTACGCCTCGGCGCGACGCCGTACGTACGAACGAGCCGTACTAACGAACGGCCGCACGGTACGCACCACCTGACCGCACCATCCGAAACGGGGAACCTCACCATGCGCAACCTCCGCACCGCCCTCCTGACCGTCCTGGCCACGGGCCTGGCCGTCACCGCCCTGGCCCAGGTGCCCGCCGCCGCGGCCCCGGCGCCCGCTCCCGCCCAGCCGAAATTCCTGAGCGCGAGCCAGCTGCCCGCCTCCCCCACCCCCTGGACGGCAGGCCCGGTCCGCAAGGGCGTGCCGGCCGACGGGTCCGTCTGCACCACCGGGATCGCCCTGGCGGCCGGCAGCCGCCACCGGGACTTCCGCACCGAGCTGGACACCAACGCCCGCCAGACCATCACGGTCGCCCCCACCACCGCCAAGGCCAGGAAGCTCGCAGCCGAGCTGCGGAGCGCCCTGGAGACCTGCCTCGACCGGCTGAAGGAGCAGGACCCCGGCCTGGAGGGGGAGGCGTTCTACCAGGGCCGGATCAACGTGGAGGAGGGCGCGCACGTCTACAGCATCGACACGTCGTACCCGGAGGTCGGCTCCACCGACATCGCGCTCTACTCCGTCGGCCGCGACGGCAGGACCGTGACCGTCGTCGAGTGGGGCCAGATGGGCGAGCTGGACGGGGCTCCGCTGGAGGGCTTCAAGAAGACGACCCGCACCGCAGTCGCCAAGCTGCACTGATCCCGCTTCCGCGACCGGCCGCCGCGAGGGGAGCAGCCGGTCGCGGAGGTGCGCGGTACCCCGGATCGGGAGCATGCTGGCTGTGTGACCCGGCACGATACGCCCCGGTCTGCCCCGCCCGCCGGACATGGGACCGTCGCCGGGGCGGCCGACGCTGGCCGTGTGCCCGACGAGCTGTCCCTCGTTCTCGCCCAGGCTCTCGTCAGCGCTGTCGAGTCGAGCGACGGCTTCGCCGGCGGCGTCTACCTGCGCAGCCGGACGCCCGGACTTCTCCGGCTCGCGGTGCTCGCCGGGCTGCCGGGCCCGCTGTTCCGGCCCTGGTGGCGGATGCATGTGAACCGCCCCTTCCCGGTGTCCGAGGCCTACCGTTCGGGTCGGCCCGTGCTGCTCTCCGACGCGGAGGAGGCCATGCGCCGCTTCCCGCAGCTGATGGCCGGGCTACCTTTCCCTTTCGGTTCCCTGTGGGTGCCCATCACCGGGCCCCGGGGGAGTATGGGCGTGCTCGTGGTGATGCGTTCCTCCACACCGGGACGGCCCGTCGCCACCGCCGACGGCGAACGGCTCCGCCGCCTGGGCCGCCGGCTCGGCGCCGCGCTCACCAATCTGGAGCGACGGGGTGTCGACTGCGTGTGGGAGGCGGAGCCGGTCCCGGTACAACTGCCCGCCGCGACCACGCCGCCGGTGCGCGTCGGACGCTTCGACTGGGACCTGCACTCCGGGCAGGTCGCCGCCGACGACGAACTCTGCGAGATCCTCGGCTTCGAGCCCGCCGCGTTCCCGGGCACCGTGGACGCGCTCGCCGAACGGCTGGTCCCCGAGGACGTGTACGGGCTGTGGGCCCTGGCCCGGCAGACGGTGGAGTCCGCCGAGCCGGTCGTCCGCCGGATGCGGCTGCGCGGCCCCGACGGCCGGTCCCATCTGCTGGAGCTGTCCGGCCGCTGGACGCACCCGGACGGCGATGTGTCCGCCAGCCATCTGACCGGCTTCCTGGTCGACCTCGGTGCGGGGCCCGTCGTACCGGAGGCCGCCGATCGGCTGCCCCGGGGAATCCTCTCCCTGGACCGGCTGGGCCGGATCACGTACGCCAACGGCCTCGCCGAGGAACTGCTCGGCCACTCCCGCACCGAGCTCGTGGGCCATCCGGTGTGGCAGGCCCTGCCGTGGTTCGGGCACGAGGCCTACGAGGACCACTACCGGGCGGCCCTGCTCGCCGACGAGCCCGTCCACTTCCTCGCCCGCCGGCCGCCGGCCCTCTGGCTGTCGGTGTCCCTGTACCCGGGGCACGACGGGGTGAGTGTCGTCCTCCAGGCGACCGATCAGCCGGCCTACGCTCCCGGCTCCGTCACCACACCGGGCCTGGGCATCGGTTCGACCGCCGACCGTTCCTCCGCGCTGTACCGGCCCGTGGCCCTCGCCATCGCGCTGACCGAGGCGGTCACGGCCCGTCAGGTCTCCTCGGTGGTCACGGACGAGCTGCTGCCCGCGTTCGGCGGCCGTCAGCTCGCGATCTATCTGCTCAACGAACGCCATCTCCATCTGGCCTGGGAGACAGGGTTCCCGAAGGGTTTCCTCGACCGCTTCGACGGGGTCGGTCTCGACGTCAGCATTCCCGGGGTGGAGACCCTCACCACGGGCCGTCCGATCTTCTTCGAGTCCATGCAGCGTCTGGCCGAGGCCTATCCGGGCATCCCGATCGACGCGGACGTCGGGGCGCGGGCGTTCCTGCCGCTCATCGCCTCGGGACGGCCTGTCGGCTCCTGCATCCTCGGCTTCGACCGGCCGCGCGGCTTCAGCCCGGAGGAGCGTACGGTCCTGACGGCCCTGGCCGGCCTGATCGCGCAGGCCCTGCAGCGCGCCCAGCGCTACGACAGCGAGTCGGCGCTCGCCCGCGGCCTTCAGGACGCCCTGCTGCCGCACCGGTTGCCCGAGGCGGACGGGGTGGACACGCTGGGCCGCTATCTCTCCGGCACCCAGGGCATGGACGTGGGCGGTGACTGGTACGACGTCATCGAGACCGGCCACGAACTCGCCCTGGTCATCGGGGACGTTCAGGGCCACGGTGTTTCCGCCGCTGCGACGATGGGCCAACTACGCAGTGCGGTGAGGGCGTTCGCGCTGAGCAAGCACGATCCGCAGGAGGTGATGAGCGGCACGAACCGGCTGCTCATCGACCTGGATCCGGGCCAGTTCGCGAGCTGTTGCTACATCGCGCTCGACCCGGCGACCGGTGTGGCCCGTGCCGTACGGGCGGGGCACCCGCAGCCCGTGCTGCGGCGGCCCGACGGGCGGACGGAGGTGCTGGACCTGCCCGGCGGCATCGTGCTGGGGATCGACGGCGACGCGGCCTACCCGGTCACGGAGATGCGGCTCGAACCGGGGGCGATGCTGGCCCTGTTCACGGACGGGCTGATCGAACGCCCGGGGACGGACATCGACGAGGGCATCGAGCGGTTGCGCGCCACCGTCGAACGCATCGGCGCGGTCCCCCTGGCCGAGACGGCCGACCAGGTCATCGGAGAGGCGAGAGCGGCGACAGACCGCCCCGACGACATCGCGCTCCTGCTCGCTGCCCGCTGGGCCGAGGCACCCGTCGCCCGTCGGCGCCGGACGGCACAGGAGCCCGGGCCCGGGCCCGATCTGTGGCGCACGTTCAGGAGGCCCGACCCGGGGCATTCGACGGGTGCCCCGGATCCGGCCTCCTAGAAGGTGCCTGGAAAGCGCCGGTCAGGCGCCGGAGGCGCCCAGCATGCCCTCGCGCTCCACGACCTTGATCCGCTCACGGCCCTGGGCCGCGCCCAGCGCCTGCTCGTGGGCGTCCAGCTTGTGCCAGCCCTCCCAGGTCGTGTAGCGGACGCCCCGGCCTTCCAGGAACGCCTCGACAGCCTCCGGAGCGGGCGTGGCCGGCTCGGGCAGACGGCCGGCGGCACGGTCCTCCAGGACGCAGGCGACCGTCTCGTTGGCGTCGCCCTTGGTGTGTCCGATCAGACCGATCGGGCCGCGCTTGATCCAGCCGGTGACGTAGACCGAGGCCATGTGCTCGTCCCCGGCGATGACGCGGCCCGCCTCGTGCGGGACGGTGCCGGAGGTGACGTCGAAGGGGAGCTTGGGCAGCTCCTCGGAGTAGTACCCGACGGCACGGTAGACGCTCTGCATGTCCCAGTCGGTGAACTGGCCGGTGCCCCGGACGTTCCCGGTGCCGTCCAGCTCGGTGCGCTCGGTGCGCAGCGCGGTGACCTTGCCGTCCTCGCCCAGGATCTCGACCGGGGACTCGAAGAAGTGCAGGAACAGCTTGTGCGGGCGGTCGCCGACATCGCGGATCGCCCAGTTCTCCAGGGTCTGCGCGACCATGTTGGCCTGCTTGTTCTCGCGGCGGGTCGCGATGGAGCCCTCGTCGTACTCGATGTCCTCGGGGTTGACGATGACCTCGATGTTGGGGGAGTGGTCCAGCTCCCGCAGTTCCATCGGGCTGAACTTGGCCTGCGCCGGGCCACGCCGCCCGAACACATGCACCTCCAGCGCCTTGTTCTGCTTGAGACCCTGGTACACGTTGTCCGGGATCTCGGTGGGCAGCAGCTCGTCGGCCGTCTTGGCCAGGACCCGGGCCACGTCCAGGGCCACGTTCCCGACGCCGAGCACGGCGACCTTCTCCGCGGTGAGCGGCCAGGTGCGCGGGACCTCGGGGTGCCCGTCGTACCAGGAGACGAACTCGGCCGCTCCGTAGGACCCGTCCAGCTCGATGCCGGGGATGTCGAGCGCGCGGTCGGCCTCGGCGCCGGTGGAGAAGATCACCGCGTCGTAGAACGACCGCAGGTCGTCCAGGCCGATGTCGTGCGGGTAGCTGACGTTCCCGAAGAGCCGGATCTGGGGCTTGTCCAGCACCTGGTGCAGGGCCTTCACGATCCCCTTGATCCGCGGGTGGTCGGGGGCCACGCCGTAGCGGATGAGGCCGAAGGGTGCGGGCATGCGCTCGAAGAGGTCGATGGAGACCCCAGGGTCCTGGCAGACCTCGGATTTGAGCAGCGCGTCCGCAGCGTAGATACCGGCGGGGCCGGCTCCGACAATGGCGACGCGGACGGGGCGTGTCATGGCGTGGTGATCCTTCGGGGCGGGCGAACGCGGGCAGGTACAGCGTACGTCGGAGGTAAGGGTTGGCTTACTAGTCTCCACCCCACACCGTAAGCGATCGCCGCGCGGGCCCTTCGACCGGCCCCGCCTGGAGTGCCCGTTTAGTCGGTTTCGTTATTCCGAAATGGTCGATTTGACCCCTATGGGGCTCCTGGTTAATAAAGGGCTTATATGGGTTGCTGGGGTATTTGCTGGGGTGTGATTTCGCCACCTACGCGAGGGAGTGGTGAGCGTCACGTCCGCGAGGGCGGACGTCGAAGCGGACGTATCGGTTCCCTTCTGTGCGAGGAAAGTTGACGCCACGACGGCGCGGCCCGATCCGGGAATTCCGTTATTCGATCATGCGCGGAATAGGGAATCCGGAATGCGGGGCTTGTTCCGTCCGATGTTTCTCGCCTACGGTCACCGTCAATCCGGATGGAACGCCGAATCCTGCCGCCGTCCGGGAATCCGAAACCCACTCACGTACGGCAGGAGCGGGGGACCCAGGTAAGTCGCCGATCCGTAACCGGAACGGCTTGGGGTGAAGTCGCACGACCATGCGGCCAGACATCTCCCGTCTGAACCCGACAGCTCACCTCGCAGGCGCCGGAGAGGAAATCCCCCATGCCCGCACAGGGTAAGCACCGTCGTCCCAAGTCCACCTCGCTCGGCCGCGGCCTTGCCGCCGTGACCACCGGTGGAGCCGTCCTCGCTCTCCCGGTGATCGGTGCCACCAGCGCCTTCGCCGCTCCCGCGCCTGCCGCCGCACCGCAGGCCGTGGCGCCCGCCGCGGTGGTCGCCCAGGCGAATTCCGCAGCGAAGGCCGCCCCCGCCAAGCATTCCGTGGTGGCCGGCGAAACCCTTTCCAAGATCGCCCGTGAGCATTCCGTCAGCGGCGGCTGGGAGAAGCTGTACGAAGGCAACCGGAAGATCATCGGATCGAATCCCGACCTCATTCACCCGGGTATCAAGCTGGTCATCGGGGCCAAGTCCGCCGCCTCGTCGGACGGCAAGGCATCCAAGGCTTCCCCGTCCGCCGCGCGCGGTGCTTCGGCGGACCGCGCGGACCGTTCGGAGCGTATCGAAGCAGCCCCCGTGGCAAAGGCTGCTCCGGCCGCCGCGAAGGAGGCCGTCACCTACACGAACGACCTCGACGGCTGGATCAAGGAATCCCTGGCGATCATGGCCGAGCAGGGCATCCCCGGCACCTACGAGGGCATCCACCGCAACATCATGCGCGAGTCCTCCGGCAACCCGGCCGCCATCAACAACTGGGACTCCAACGCGGTCAAGGGCACCCCGTCCAAGGGGCTGCTCCAGGTCATCGACCCGACGTTCCAGGCCTACCACGTGCCCGGCACCTCGACCGACAGCTACGACCCGGTCGCCAACATCACGGCCGCGTGCAACTACGCCGCGGACCGCTACGGCTCGATCGACAACGTCTTCGGCGCCTACTGATCCTCCCGCGACCCGACAGCACGAAGGGGCCCCGGACCGCACGGTCCGGGGCCCCTTCGTGCTGTCGGGGTGTCGCCGGGAAGTTACCCCCAAGTTTCTCGTGACTTACCACGCGAACGGCAGTAGAACCTGTTGCACTCTGCCGAAAGTGAGAGAGGTCACATGAGCGACACTGCCATACAGGACAGCGGGGCCAAAGGTGTTTCGCGTCGAAGATTCATCACTGGAACAGGTTCTCTTCTGGGGGCCGCGGCGATCGTCGGAAACGCTCCACGGGCGTGGGCGGGCGTCCGTGCGGCTGCGGCGCCGATCGGGTCCGGGGCCCATGTGGCGGTCCTGGTCATCGGCACCGGATACGGCGGCTCCGTGGCCGCCCTCCGGCTCGCCGAGGCGGGCACGGACGTCCACATGGTCGAGATGGGCATGGCCTGGGACACCCCCGGCGCGGACGGCAAGATCTTCGCCAACACCACCAGGCCGGACGACCGCTCCTTCTGGCTGCGCACCCGCACCAAGCAGCCGCTGAGCAACTTCCTCGGCTTCCCCATCGACAAGAGCGTCAACCGCTACACCGGCATCCTCGACGCCGAGGAGTTCGGCGGCATCACGGTCTACCAGGGCCGGGGCGTCGGCGGTGGATCCCTGGTCAACGGCGGTATGGCCGTCACCCCGCGCCGGGAGAACTTCGGCGCGATCCTCCCGACGGTGAACGCCGCGGAGATGTACAGCACCTACTACCCGCGCGCCAACAGCGGGTTGGGCGTCACCACCATCGACCCCGCCTGGTTCGACAGCGTCGACTGCTACCAGTACGCCAGGGTCGGCCGAAAACACGCCCAGCGCTCCGGCTTCCCGTTCCTCTTCGTGCCCGCCGTCTACGACTGGGACTACATGAAGCAGGAGGCGGCCGGAACCGTACCCAAGTCAGCGCTGGACGCCGAGATCCTCTACGGCAACAACTACGGCAAGAAATCGCTCCAGAAGACCTACATCGACCGGATCAGAGCCACCGGACGGGTCACCATCTCCCCGCTCCACAAGGTCACCACCGTCACCCCGGCCCCCGGCGGCGGCTACACCGTGCTCATCGACCAGCTCGACACCGGCGGCCGGACCACCGTCACCAAGACCGTCACCGCGGACAAGGTGTTCTTCGCCGCGGGCAGCGTCGGCACCAGCAAACTGCTCGTCGGCCTGAAGGCCACCGGCGCACTGCCTCTCCTCAACGACGAGATCGGCAGGGGCTGGGGCGACAACGGCAACGTGATGTGCGGCCGGGCCAACCACCTCTGGGACCCGACCGGGAAGGTCCAGTCGTCCATCCCCACCGGCGGCATCGACAACTGGGACGCCGGGGGAGCGTTCGCCGAGGTCGCCCCCCTGCCCACCGGCATCGAGACATGGGCGTCGTTCTACCTCTCCATCACCAAGAACCCCCACCGCGCCCGGTTCACCTGGAACGCGGCGGCGGGGAGGGCGGAACTGGACTGGCAGACGGCGTGGAAGCAGCCGTCCATCGACGCCGCGAAGACCATCTTCGACAAGATCAACAAGAAGGAGGGGACGATCTACCGCACGGACCTCTTCGGGACCTACAAGATCTGGGGCGACCACCTCACCTACCATCCGCTGGGCGGTGCCGTCCTGGACAAGGCCACCGACAACTACGGTCGGCTGCGCGGCTACTCCGGCCTGTACGTCATCGACGGTGCGCTGATCCCCGGCAACACCAGCGTCAACCCGTTCGTCACCATCACCGCGCTCGCCGAGCGCAACATCGAACGGATCATCGCGACCGACCTGTAGGCGGCCCGCGCACGTCGGGGAGCCCACGGAGAGCCCGGGGCCGGGAGTGCCAACCCGGCGGCCCCGGACTCCGTCAGTGACCGGGCAGAACGCAGACCGCGTCGATCCCCAGCACATGGTTGAGCCGCCCGAACGCCAGCCACGAGCCGATGCTCATCGTCAGCTCCACGATCTCCGCCTGGCTGTAGTGCGCGGTCATCCGCTGCCAGAAGGCGTCGTCCAGACCGTGGTGGTCGAGCGTGTACCGCTCGGCGTACTCCGCAGCGAGCCGGGTCCGCTCGTCGAAGGCCTCGGTCGTACGCCACCGGGTCACCGCCTCGGTGAACTCCTCCTCGACCTTCGCCCCGTCCCGCTCGGTCCGCCAGTCCAGGCAGAACAGGCACCCGTTGATCTGCGCCACCCGCAGCCGGGCCGCCTCGAACTCCCGCAGCCCCAGGGTCGTGTGCTCGTAGACGGACATCGAGAACGTGGCGGCCGCCACGCCGATGCCGGGGACCATTTCCCCCCACACGTAACCGATGGGCTCCTGGCCCTCCGGAATGTCGATGATCATGCCGGTCTCCTTCCCAGCCTGCCGACCGCAGGCCGCAGCGGAACGTCCAGTGCGTCGTACAGCCCCGGCTTCGCGTCCACCAGCCAGTCGATCGCCGAGACGAGCCGCCCGACCGCGGTGGCGTTGCCGCCCGCCGACCGGTTCTCGCCCTCGTCCGAGGCCTCGACCGTCACCTCGATACGGGGCCGCCCCTCGATCACCACCCGGTGCGCGCCCACCCCGTCGGGCGGGGAGGGCCAGTCCGGGGCGCACGAGGCGTGGATCCGGGTGATGTGCTCGATGACGATCCGGGGCTCGCCGCCCACGATGCCCTGCACCTCGAAGCGCACGGCGCCCTGGGTGCCCGCCGCGAACGCACCCATCGTGCGCGTGGTCACCGCCGTCTCCAGCGCCCGCCGGTCCAGCGTCTCGCGGATCTCGTCCAGTTCGACGCCCAGCGCCCGTGCCATCAGACGTATCTGACCGCCCCACACCATCGTCGGAATACTCTCCGCCAGCATCAGCGGCTGGTAGTCCATCGGATGGCCCATCCCGATGAGATGGCGTACCGAATCCTCCTGCTCGTACGTGGAGTAGTCGAAGATCTCCTGGCAGCGGATGACGTCCACCTCGGTACCGAGGCCGCTGACCAGCAGGGGCAGGACGTCGTTGCCCCAGCCGGGGTCGACACCGGAGACGAAGAGGGAGCCGCCGCCCTCGGCGACGGCGGCCAGGACCGGGTCCCGCAGCTCGGGCGGGGCGTTGCGCTGGTCGTAGAGCGGATAGAGGGAGGGCGTGACGACCACCGCACCGGACCGGATCGCCCGGCCGATGTCGGCCAGTGCGTCATCGGGACGGATGTCGCCGGACGCCGCGTAGACCACCGCCCGGGGGCGGGCGGCCAGGACGGCGGCGATGTCGTCGGTGGCCGCGACCCCGAGCGTGCGCCCGAGACCGCCGAGTTCGCCCGCGTCGCGGCCGGCCTTGGCGGGATCGTGCACGAGGACGGCGGCGAGTGTCAGTGCCGGATGGGCCTCGACGGCGCGGATCGCCGCGCGGCCGACGTTGCCGGTACCCCAGACAACCGTGGGAATCATGCGCGGAGGGTAGCCCCGGGGCCTTGCACTTCCCAGAGCCGTGCACCACCGAATCCACCGGGGAGAAAGGGTGTTCCCGGGCCGGCGGGGGATCCGCCGGCCCGGGAACCGTTCAGGGGGTTCAGCGCTTCGCGCGGGCGCCGTTCGGGGCGCCGGAGATCGTGAACTGCGAACCCGGCTCGATCAGCACATGGCCGTCGCGCGAGTCGGTGATCGTCACGCCGGTGAGCGTCGCGTTGCCGCGTGCGCCGCCCATCGCGAGGATGCCGGAGCCGTTGTTGGACTTGTCGATCCGCACGTTCTGGATCTTGACGTCCGGCATCAGGCCACCGCCCGTCTTGAACTGGATGCCGTCATAGGTGGAGTCGACGATGTCCGTGTCGCGGATCGTGACTCCGGGGATCGGCAGGTTCTGCGGGAAGAGGGTGATCGCACCGAACTCCTGGTCCTCGTTCCAGAAGGCTCCGCCGGTGCGGTAGAGGCCGTTGTTGGCGATCAGCGTCTGCCCGGAGAAGGGCAGCGGGTCGTGGTCGGTCGCCAGCATGATGGCCGGGTAGTTCATGGTGTCCGAGATCAGGTTGTTCTCGATCTTGTTGCCGTAACCGCCGTAGATCGCGATGCCGTTGGCGCGCCACGGGAGCTGGATGGTGTTGTTGCGGAAGCTGTTGTCGTGGCCGATGTCGACGGACTGGTCCTTGACGTACTTGCTGGACCAGACGGCGAGCGCGTCGTCGCCGGTGTTGCGGAACGACGAGTTGTAGACCGTGGAATTCCGGGTGCCGTTGGCGAAGTTGATGCCGTCCGCATACGTGTTGCGGATCCGCATTCCGGTGAACTCGACGCCGTCGCCCGGGTTCCACAGCTCCTGGATGTTGTCGAAGTCGCGGCCCGCCCAGACGCCCACGTTGGCGTGCTCGATCCAGACGTTGCTGATCTTCGTGTCCTTGCCGAACCGGCCGTTGAGCGCGACGCCACCCTCGTGGTTGCCGTCACCGCCGCGGATCGTGCCCGAGCCGAAGATGGCGATGTCGGAGATTTGCGTGTTCTCGTCGATGTCGAAACCGAAGTTGCCCTCGTGCGGGTGGTTGATGCCGCCCGCCTCGTGCGGCGGGGTCAGCGTGTAGAGCTGGGAGTGCCACATGCCCGCGCCCCGGATCGTCACGTCCCGGATGCCGACCTGGTTCCACTGGCCCCGGTCGAGCGGGTCGTCGGTGAGGATCTTCTGCTCCTGGCGCCACTGGCCCGCCGGGATCCAGACGCAGTCGATCTCACCGTTCTGGTTCGCCGTCACCGCGCGCTGGATGGCGGCCGTGTCGTCGAGCCCGTCGTTCGCCACCGCGCCGTACGTCGTGATGGGGACACAGCCGGACGGCTGCGAGGAGGGCGCCGCCACCTGCTCCAGGTCGATCAGGTCGATGATGTAGAAGGCGGCGTTGTCGCTCGCGTCCCGCTGGAGGCGGAACTTCGTTCCCACCGGGTAGGTCTCGGTGAGCAGGGCGTGGGACTCGTCGAACAGCCGCCGTGCGTCGCCGCCCGGCGTGTTGGTGAGCCCCTCGGGGCTGTCGGTGTTCCCGTACAGCCAGCTGTGCTTCGAGGAGAGGTCGAGCTTGCGGACGAACTTGCCGTCGGCGTACAGGCTGATGGTCGCCTCACGGCCGCCGCCGCCCGGTGCGTCCGGGATCGAGTTGCGGACGACGATCGAGTTCGCCGGGGCGGTCGAGGTGAACTCCACGTACTGGCCCGTGGAGTTGAGCCGCACCGACTCGCGGCCGGAGGACTCGGTGGCGAAGTTGGTGTGCCCGAAGGTGCGTTCGGCGTCGGACTGCAGCAACGTGCCCTGGTAGTTCGCCTTCTCCGCCTCCAGTTCGGTGTACGGGACGGCCGCGCCGCGTCCGACCACGATGGACCGGGCGAAGGTGTTGTTGGTCTCGCTGGTCTCCGCGACCAGGTTCGTGGCGTCGGCGGTGGCGCTCAGGGTCGCGCCGCCGCTCGCCGCCGTCCAGCTGCCGCCGACCGTGACGTTCGCGGTCGCGCCCGCGGCGATGGCCGGGGTGGTGCCGTTGAGCGTGGTGGAACCGACGGTCAGCCGGGTGACGGTGCCCGCGCTCACCGCGCTGGTGCCGCGGTTGTGCACGGCCACGGTGAAGGTGACCGCCGCGCCGACGGCCGGGTTGGCCGGGCTGGAGGTGATGGCGCGGACCTCCAGGTCGGGGCCGGGGCTCTGGCCGACCACCAGCGGGGAGGCGGTGGTGCGGCTGTTGTTGGTGTTGTCCGACTCGACGACCGTGTCGGTCGGGTCCACCAGCGCCGAGACGGTGTACGACCCCTGCGGCCGCTTGCCGACCGAGACCGAGACCGGGGCCGAGGCCCCGGCCGCGAGGGGGCCGACCGGCGCGCTGCCCACGACCACGCCGCCCAGGCTCACATTGACGGTGGTCGCGGGGGAGGCGGCCGAGCCGGCGTTGCGGACGGTCCCCTGGACGGTGATGTCGTCCGTCTCGGACGGTGACGTCGGGCTCCAGGACAGTGCGCTGACCGTCAGATCCGGGTTGGGCGCGGCCGTCCCGAAGACCTGGATCTCGGCGACCTGGGCGCCGGGCGCCTCGGTGTTGGAGAAGAACTTCAGCTGGAGGTCGGCGACCCGGCCGGCGACCGGGATGGTCACCGTGTTCCGGTTGGAGCTGGGGTTGAACACATAGCCGGCCCGGGCCCGCAGCGAGCTGAACGCGGTGCCGTCCTGCTTCCGGCCGAGCACTTGGATGTCCTGTGTCCGGGTGGCCCAGATCGGGTCCGGGTTGAGCTTGACGACCACGGACTGGACATCCGCGTCGGCGCCGAGCTTCACGGTCAGGTCGGCGGGATGGCCGTTGGATTCCCAGTAGCTGTCGACCTTGCCGTCGTTGGCGTTGGCGGCCGGGTATCCGCCGTGCGATCCGCTGGCGGTGACGGTCTTGCCCCGCGCGAGGTCCGTGGCCTCAGCCGCGCTCGCGGTGACGGGCAGGAGTCCGGCGGAGATCAGTCCGGCTGTCAGGAGCCCGGCGACCGTCCGTCCGGTGAGTCGCTTCCATCTCATGATGTCCTCTGCTTCCACAATATTTGAGTCCACAAGTCAATCTTTTGCGGCCAGAGGTTCACAGATTTCTGCGCTGTTTCGGATTTGTCAACGGTCTTCGCATGGTCATGTCATCCGGACGCGTAACTTGACGCAGTGTCAGGCAGCTCTCGGCGCGGGCCCGTTCAGCCAGCCGCCACGCCCCGGACCAGCAGCAGCGCCAGATCCACCGCCGCCACGGCCACCGCTCCGGCCAGTGCCGCCTTGCGCCACCGGCGGCCGAGCGCCGGACCCGCGAGCGCCGCCGCACCGGCCAGGGCAAGCGCTGCCGCACCCCCGGCGTCCACCGGCCCGGGCGGCCCGAACGCCAGCACCGCCGTCGCGCCGAGGAGCGGCAGCGGCAGCAGCAGCCGGGTCCCCCGGTCGCCCAGCCGGTGCGGAAGGCCCCGGATCCCGGCCGCCCGGTCCTCCGCGATGTCCGGGAGCGTGTCGGCCAGATGTGCCGCGAACCCGAGCAGGGCCCCTGCCGCCGCCGTCCACCACCGGGGCGCCGGCCCGCCGGGCGCCGAGAGGGCGACGGCGGCGGGCAGGGCGCCGAATCCCGCCACGTAGGGCAGCCAGGACAGGGCGGTCGCTTTGAGCCGCAGGTTGTAGAGCCAGGCGGCCGCGACCGCGGCGAGGTGCACCGTACCGGCGAGAACCCCGCAGCCCAGCGAGAGCGGTACGCACACGGCCAGCGCGACCGCTGCCGCCGCCCACACCGCACCCGCCCCGACCGTGCCGTCGGCCGCGGGCTTCCCCGGGCGGCCCGCCCGGGCGTCACGCCGCGCGTCGTACGCGTCGTTGCACCAGCCGACCGACAACTGGCCGGTCAGCACGGCCGCAGTGACCAGCGCGGAACGGGGACCGCCGAGGCCGGAGCCCAGGGCGAGGACGCAGGCGAGCGCGGTCACCGCGAGCGCAGGGCCGGGGTGGCAAGCGAGCGTGAGCCCCAAGACCCATCCGCCCCGCCGCCCGGCACCGGCAGGAGCGGCGTCGACCGGAACGGAACCCGCCGGGCTCACCCTCTCCGTGGCGTCCATCGGGCGATCGTAGGCGGCTGTCGCCCCGTCAATGCCACGACCTGGCGGGTCTTTTGCGCCGTTTCGCACCACCTTGTGGGCAGGATGGGGGCATGACGCCACCGAAGCAGGAGGCAGGATGACCCGCATCGCCGCGGTGCACGGGGCTCTGCCACCGCACCGTCACACCCAGCGCGAGGTCACCGACATGGAGGCCCGGACCTGCCTGCCGCCCGGGGCCGACCGCCGCGTCCTCGACCGGCTCCACGAGAACGCCCGGGTCCGCAGCCGGCACACCGTGCTGCCGCTGGACGGCTACGGCGGCCTCGACGGCTTCGGCCCGTCCAACGACGTGTTCATCCGGTCCGCCGTCGACCTCGGCGCCCAAGCCGTACGCGGGGCGCTGCGGACGGCGGGACTGCGCCCCACCGATGTCGACCTGCTGATGTTCACCTCCGTCACCGGTATCGCCGCCCCCTCGATCGACGCCCGGCTCGTCACCCGGCTGGGCATGCGGTCCGACGTCAAACGGCTGCCTGTCTTCGGCCTCGGCTGTGTCGCCGGAGCCGCCGGAACGGCCCGGCTGCACGACTACCTCCTCGGCCGCCCCGACGACGTGGCCGTGCTCCTTTCGGTCGAGCTCTGCTCCCTCACCTTCCAGCGCCACGACACCTCGCCCGCCAACCTCGTGGCGACCGCGCTGTTCGGGGACGGGGCGGCCGCCGTCGTCGCCCTCGGCGGGCGCCGGGCCGTCGCCGGGCCCGAGATCGTGGCCACCCGCAGCCGGATGTACCCGGACACCGAGCACGTCATGGGCTGGGACATCGGATCCACCGGATTCCGCGTCGTCCTCGATCCCGGCGTGCCCGACGTCGTGCGGCACTACCTCGCCGACGACGTACGGGAGTTCCTCGGCGAACACGGACTCAAACCGAAGGACGTCGCCCACTGGGTCTGCCACCCGGGCGGCCCCAAGGTCCTGGAGGCGGTGACCGAGGTCCTCGCCCTGCGCGAGGGGGCGCTCGACGTCACCTGGCGCTCGCTGGCCGACATCGGCAACCTGTCCTCGTCCTCGGTCCTGCACGTCCTGCGGGACACCATCGAACAGCGCCGGCCGGAGCCGGGCACCCCCGGACTGCTGCTCGCCATGGGACCGGGATTCTGCTGCGAACTGGTGCTGCTGCGCTGGTAGGAAGGAACGGCCCATGACCTGGTACACCGCCCTCGTGCTCGCCGTCGCCGCCGAGCGCCTCGCCGAACTCGTGGTGGCCCGCCGCAACACCCGCTGGAGCCTCGCCCGGGGCGGCGTCGAGTCGGGCCGCGGACACTATCCGGCGATGGTCGCGCTGCACACCGCGCTCCTGGCCGGCTGCCTGGCGGAGGTCCGATTCGCCGAGCGTCCCTTCCCGCCCGTCCTGGGCTGGGTCATGGTCGCCGTCGTCGTGGCCGCGCAGGCGCTGCGCTGGTGGTGCATCCGTACGCTCGGCCCCCGCTGGAACACCCGCGTCATCGTCGTCCCCGGCCTGCTCCGGGTCACCGGCGGCCCCTACCGGTGGCTGAGCCACCCCAACTACGTCGCCGTCGCCGCCGAAGGCCACGCGCTGCCCCTGGTCCACGGGGCGTGGGTGACCGCCCTGGTGTTCACCGTCCTCAACGCCGCGCTCATGGTCGTCCGGATCCGCTGCGAGGACGGGGCGCTGGCCCGCCTCCCGGCCGTGGACGCACGGGCGTGATCGACGTCCTCGTCGCGGGCGGCGGACCGGCCGGCCTCGCCGCCGCGATCCGGGCCGCCTCCGCGGGCCTGGAAGCGGTGGTGGTCGAGCCGCGCACCGCCCCCGTCGACAAGGCGTGCGGCGAAGGCATCATGCCCGGCGGCGTCGCGGCCCTGCGCGATCTGGGCGTCCGGGTGAGAGGCCACGAATTGCGCGGCATCCGTTACACGGACGGCCTGCGCAGCGCGGAAGCGGCCTTCCGGGGCGGCCCGGGCGCGGGCGTCCGCCGCACGGAACTCCACGCGGCTCTGCACGAGCGGGCCGCAGCCCTCGGCATCCGCTTCGTCGCCGCCAAGGTGGGCGAGATCCGGCAGGACCAGCACACCGTCACCGCTGCCGGACTCACCGCACGCTGGCTCATCGCCGCCGACGGGCTCCACTCGCCGCTGCGCCGCGCCCTGGGCCTCGACCACCCGGTCCCCGGCCCCGGACGCTACGGGCTGCGCCGCCACTACCCGCTCGCCCCCTGGACGGACCACGTCGAGGTGTACTGGTCCCGGCACGGCGAGGCGTACGTGACCCCGGTCGGCGAGCGCCTGGTGGGCGTGGCGGTCCTGAGCCGCGACCGCCGCCCCTACGACCAGCACCTGGCCGCCTTCCCCGCCCTCGCGGCCCGGCTCGCGGACGGCCCGGGGGCCACTCCCGTACGCGGAGCCGGTCCGCTGCGTCAGCGGGCGCTGGGCCGACGGGCCGGGCGCGTCCTGCTGGTCGGCGACGCCGCGGGCTACGTGGACGCCCTCACCGGGGAGGGCATCGCCCTCGCGGTCGCCACAGCGACGGCCGCGGTCGACTGCCTGAGCGACGGGCGGCCCGAGGACTACCCCGGCCGGTGGGCGCGGGTCACCCGGCGCTACCGCCTGCTCACCGCGGCCCTGCTGAGCGCGGCGGGCCACCCGTCCTCGGGCCGGCTGATCGTCGCCGCGGCCCACCGGGCGCCCGCCGTCTTCCGCACCGCGGTCCGCGCGCTCCAGTGAGGTCGCGGTGGCGTGTGCGGCAGGCTGCTCGCTCGAATGGCGGACCTCTCATTTCCGGCATAACGTCGGTCGGGTGATCGCCCGCGCTCACGCCGGGCACTGCCCCCGGCACGAGAGACGAACTCCACCATGACGGGCTCCCGCGCGACACCCACCCCCACGGCCACAGCGCACGACCGGCACCGGAGCGGACTGGCGCTGCTGGTCATCGCCTCGTGCCAGCTGATGGTGGTGCTCGACGTCACCATCGTCAACATCGCGCTGCCTCACATGCAGAAGGACCTGGGGTTCTCCACGGAGAACCTCTCCTGGGTCGTCAACGCGTACACGTTGACCTTCGGCGGACTGCTGCTGCTCGGCGGACGCCTCGGCGACATCCTCGGCCGCCGCAGGGTCTTCATCTTCGGCGTGCTCCTCTTCGTCTTCGCCTCGCTGCTCGGCGGACTGTCCCAGGAGGGCTGGCAGTTGCTGGCCGCCCGCTCCCTCCAGGGCGTCGGCGGCGCGATCGCCTCGCCGACCGCCCTGTCGCTGATCACCACCACCTTCCGCGAAGGCCCCGAACGCAACCGCGCGTTCGGGGTGTTCGCCGGTGTCTCGGCGGGCGGCAGCGCGATCGGACTGCTCGCCGGCGGGATGCTGGTGGAGTGGCTGGACTGGCGCTGGGTCCTGTTCGTCAACGTCCCGATCGGCCTGCTGATCGCCTTCGCGACCCCGCGCTTCATCCCGGAGTCCGAACGCCGTCCCGGCCACTTCGACGTGGCGGGCGCACTCACCTCCACCGCCGGCATGGTGTTGCTGGTCTACGGCTTCATCCGCGCCTCCGAAGAGGGCTGGACCGACTCGGTCACGCTCGGATCGTTCGCCGCCGCCGTGGTCCTCCTCGGCACGTTCATCGCCATCGAGAGCCGCTCCAGACAGCCGATCACCCCGCTGGCGCTGTTCCGCGACCGCAACCGGGCCGGCACCTACACGATGATGCTGTGTCTCTCCGCGGCGATCTTCGGGATGTTCTTCTTCCTGACCCTCTTCGTCCAGGACGTCCTCGACTTCAGCCCGTTGCGGGCCGGACTCGCCTTCCTGCCGGTCAGCGCCGTCATCGCGATCAGCGCCGGCCTGGCCTCGCAGTTGCTTCCCCGCTGGGGACCCAAACCCTTCATGGTGGTCGGCGCGCTCCTGGCCGCTTCCGGGCTCGGCTGGCTGACGCTGACCGACGTCCACAGCTCCTACCTGGGGTCGATCCTCGGCCCGATGCTGGTGTTCGGCTTCGGGATGGGCATGCAGTTCGTATCGCTGACCCTGATGGCGGTCTCGGGGATCGCCCCGAAGGAGGCAGGCGCCGCCTCCGGAACGCTCAACGCCTCCCAGCAGGTCGGCGGGTCCCTGGGTCTGTCGATCCTCGTCACGACGTTCGGCACGGCCAGCCGGAACGAGGCGAGCGAACAGGCGCCGCAGTTCCTCCGGGAGGGCACCCCCGCCCAGCTCCAGGAGTTCCGCAGGACCGGCCAGCTGCCACCGCCCTGGGGCGACGAGGTGCTCACCTCGGGCGTCTCCAGCGCCTTCGTCGTCGCGGCCTGCTTCGCCGTGCTCGCCGCTCTGGTCGCCCTGTTCGTCATCCAGGTGCGGTCCTCCGACCTCGCCCGCCTTCAGGGAGGCGGGATGCCGCTCGCGCCCGAGGGCGGAGCGGACGGGGGCGGGGACGGGGACGGGGTGACGGTCGGGGGCCGTGAAGCGGGCCAGGCCCGGCCCGACCCGGACGCATCATCGCCCGACCCGGACGATCCACGGCCGGACCGGACACCGACCGACCCACGAAAGGGCTGTGACCCATGGACTGGACCCTCGAAGTGATCGTGCTTCCCGTGACCGACATCGACCGGGCCCGGGACTTCTACCGGGACAAGCTCGGCTTCCACGTCGACATCGACGACGAGGTGATGCCGGGCGCCCGCGTGGTCCAGCTGACGCCGCCGGGATCCGGCTGTTCGATCGCCCTCACCGACGGGCTGCCCAGCCCGACGGGAACCCCGCAGCCGGGCACGTACCACGGCCTCCAGCTCTGCGTCACCGACATCGCCGCCGCGCACGCCGAACTCGTCGGCCGGGGCGTCGAGGTCTCCGAACCGCAGCGGTACGCCCCCGACGACGGGGGGACCTTCATGCACTTCACCGACCCGGACGGCAACGGCTGGGCGGTGCAGGAGTACCGCCGCCGCGAGACCGAACCCCTGTACAAGCTCCTCGCCGACCAGGCCGCCGGGAACGGGGGGAACACGGGGGACACGGTGGGGTGAACCGGATACGAAGGTGGATCGCCCCGCGTCCGGTCCACCAGAATGCTCCCCGTATCGCGTGCAGAGATCCATCAGCGCAAGGGAGCGGCATCCACATGGGCGGCAACGCAGACATGGTGGCCTTCGTCCAGGCGCGGCTCGCCGACGAGGAACACGTCGCGCTGGCCGCAGGCGGGGACCGATGGCGGTGCCCGGCCGACGTGCCGGGCGAGGTCCACGACCGCACCGGCGGAGTGGCGTTCACGGTGCGGGGCCGGGGCTTCGACCAGCACATCGCGCTCCAGAACCCCGCGCGGACCCTGGAGCGCATCGAGACGAACCGCGTCATGGTCGGCGAGTACGTCGAGGTGGCCGACCTGGACACGGACCGCCCGGCCGAGGACTTCCGCTCCGGCCGTGCGGTGGGGCTCGGCTTCGCCGTACGGCAGCTCGCCGCCGAATACGCGGGCCACCCCGACTACCAGGCGCGCTGGCTGCCCCGGTTCATCCAGTAGCAGCCTCGGTTTCCGGCCGCCCTCGATTCCGCAAGTCCCCGTGTATCGACTTCAGTTGATCGCTAGCATCTCCCCATCGGCCTACCCGGGGGAGTTGCGCGCGTGCCCGACGTCTGGGAGAACACTCGATCGCGGTGGGAGAGCGTCCGGCACGCCGTCGACGGCGGCGGCCCGGGGGCCGCGGTGGGCGCGGCCACGCTGCACGGACGCCTCGGCCTCTCCGTCAACCCCATCGCCGTCACCGGCGAGGCGGGGGCGGGCAAGAGCGTCCTGTACGACGCGCTGACACAATCGATCCGCACGGGCGACGGCGACAGCTCCCGCAGCCCGGACATCGAGAAGCACGCCACGGTCCTGCGCTCCGGAAGCCGCCGCACCCGGGCAGCTGTCACCGTCATCCCGGGGCAGCTGTCCACCCAGCGCGAACGGGCTCTGCACGACACGATGCGGGGCGCGGCCTCCCCGCAGGGCATCGTGCACGTCGTCTGCTGGGGGCACAACAGGATCTGGCAGCGTGGCGCACAGCGCGACGTCCACGACGCGCTCACCGCCGACGGCGTCGTCGACCAGGAAGCCGTCCGCGGCTGGCACCTGCGCAAGGAGGCGGCCGACTTCCGGCTCCTGGTGGACGCGATCATCGACGGGCAGCTGGCCACACGGCTGCGCTGGCTGGTCGTCGTGGTGTCCAAGACCGATCTGTACTGGGACCGGCTGGACGAGGCGCGAGACCACTACATCCCCGGCCCCCCAGGCCGCGAGTCCGCGTTCGCCGCCCTCCTGCGGGACCTGGAGAACGAGACGTCATTGCGCCTGTCCGTCCTCCCGATGGCCTCACGGTTGATCCGCCACCAGTTCCTCCCCGGACTGCCCGCACGGACGTCCCAGCTCGACGACACACAGATCGGTGCGCTGCGCACCCACCTCGGCCAGGAACTCCAGACGCTCATCACGCAGCGGAACGGGGATTGACATGGGCGCGATCGACGGCGGAGCGGCGTTCCTGCGCACGCTGGCAGCCGCCGAACGGCGGTTGGCCGGGCTCCGGGCCCTGACCGCGCGGCGGCGGCGGGTCCGCCGGCCCCGCATCGCCTCGGCCGCGCTGGCGGTGCTGATCCCGGCGGTGCTGGCGCTGGCCGCCGCCACGGGCGACGGTCCCGGGGGTGCGCTCCTGGCCGTCGGCCTGACCGTTGCGGTGCTCTCGCTCGCGGCCTGCGCCGCCCTCCTGCTGTTGGTCGAACGGCCGCTGAACCGCCGGTTCGCGGTGGAAGAGCACGCCATGATCGAAGAAGTGAACCGGATGCGGGAGCTGTTCACCCATGTCGCCGAGC
This sequence comes from Streptomyces globisporus C-1027, assembly GCF_000261345.2. Taxonomy (NCBI): domain Bacteria; kingdom Bacillati; phylum Actinomycetota; class Actinomycetes; order Kitasatosporales; family Streptomycetaceae; genus Streptomyces; species Streptomyces globisporus. The sequence goes on from NZ_CP013738.1 coordinate 7,364,172, forward strand.
GGGACCGGTGGGAGGAGCGGCTGAAAGGGTCGGTCCGCGAACGTCTCTCCCGCTTTCCCGTGGAAGGAGGGTCGCTGCGGTGATCCGACGCCTGACCGTCCTCTTCGGCCTGGTGGCCTTCCCCGCCGCCCTGTTCACCTCGGGCGGATACGTCCTGGCCACGCGGGAGCCAGGGCCGTACCAGAGGGCGTTCGAGAGCCAGTGGGACGCCATCGTCATCGGAGTCGCCATCACTCTGAGCGGGGCGCTGTTCCTCGGCCACGGGGCGCGGCTGTGCTTCAGCGTTCTCGGCGGATTCCAGCCCGACAACGTACGCCGGGGTGCGCTGGCCCTGGCCGCGGGAGTCTTCGTCACCACGGTCGGACTGCTGCTGCTCTGGCGGCTGCTGGCGCTCTGAGGGGTGCGCCAAGCGAGGGATGCCCGTAGCTTACTCGCAAGTAAGTCCTGTGGCCGAAGGAGAAGCATGTCCCGCCAGAAGCGTTCCGCCGTCCTGCTCGCCGGGTTCGTGGGCGGGGCGGCCGTGCTCCACTTCGCCGTACCGAAAGCCTTTGATTCCATGGTTCCTCGGATCCTGCCCGGAGCGCCGCGTGCCTGGACCTATGGCAGCGGCGTGGTCGAACTCGTCCTGGCCGCGGGTCTTGCCCACCCCCGGACCCGGGCGCCTGCCGCCCGGATGACCGCGGGCCTCTTCGTCGGGGTATTTCCGGCCAATGTGCAGATGGCCCTCGACTGGCGTCACCGGCCCGGGCCGCAGCAGGTTGCGGCCTGGGCCCGCCTGCCCGTCCAGGTGCCGCTGGTCCTGTGGGCGCGGAACGTCGCCAGGGGTGCCGACAGGACCTGAACGGAGTCCGATCGGCAGGGCGCGGACCGGTCACCGTGAAGAGGATCGACACCAAAATGGCGTTGCTCTCTGGTGAGGAGTGATCTCGCCGTGTAGCGTCGCGGTCAGATGTCGTGGTTCGCAGTACCTGCCCGCGCCTGGCGCGGGCGTTTTGCTGTGCAGTGCCTGAGAACCAGGGCGATCACCTCCGGGTCCGCGCGGTGCGGATCCGTTTACTGCTGAGAGGTACAGGCATGGCCAGCGGAACCGTCAAGTGGTTCAACTCGGAAAAGGGCTTCGGCTTCATCGCGCAGGACGGCGGCGGCCCCGACGTCTTCGCGCACTACTCCAACATCAACTCCACCGGCTTCCGTGAGCTCCAGGAAGGCCAGGCGGTGACCTTCGACATCACCCAGGGCCAGAAGGGCCCGCAGGCGGAGAACATCACCACCGCCTGATCCCGGGTTGACCGACCCTGGAGCCCCGGAGCGCGACGCGCTCCGGGGCTCCAGGGCGTTCTGGACCGTGATCCGGCGGATTGGAGTGCCGCTCCACGGGTACGCGGTGGCTCGCGAACCCAACGCCCCTGGAAACCTCTGGGAGCGAGAACGGAGGGCAGATCCATGCTGAAGGCCATCGCGGACGTGCTTCGCTCCATCGGAGGAGCCATCGCCACCGTGGTCACGTTGCCCTTCCGGGCGCTGGCCCGGCTGTTCGGCGGCGCGTCGAGCAGCGCGCGCGGGCACCACTGAACCCACGACATGCCGGTGCCCCAGCCCCTCGGAAGGGGCTGGGGCACCGGCATGTCGCGCGGGACGGAGGCGGCGGGTCAGCCCGTCGCCTCGTCGGGGACGGGGTGCTCCTCGGGGTGCGCGCTCGCGTTGCGCGGCTCGTTCCGGCCGGCGCCCGCCTCGTCCAGATCGGGTTCGTCCTTCTGGCGGGCCACCCGGTCCGGCACCGGTATGTCGAGGGCGTCCTCGCCCTCCTGGTTCTGCTGGTCAGGCATGTCCGCCGGCACGGGGGGCGGGCTGCCGGAAGCCCCGGTGTAGGCGGTGCCTTCCGGCCTGCGGTCGGTCATGAGAGCTTCCTTCCGTACGGCCCCGGAGCGCCCGGGGAGGAGTGATCCGCCCAGGTGGGTACCCGCTGCCGGGCGAAGCAGTCACCCGGCCCGATGAGGCGGGGGACACAGGGGCGCGGCCTCCCGCGCCACGCTCCGGAGAGGCGGATGAGAAGGTGCGGGGCCCGTGTGGTCCGGCCATATTGGGAGCTCCGGGCCACCGGCCCGGCACGTGCCGCGGGAGCCGGCGGTGGAAGCGCCGTCCGCGGAGTGTGACCTGCCCGGGCGTGGGTACCCGGGGCGATGCCCCACCCGGGCACCATGTCGCACCACTCGGTCGCGACGTCACCCGACCGACCCCGCGGAAGGATCCCCGCATGCTGATGGCCCACCCCACGGTGCTGCGCAATCTGATCGAGCAGTACGAGGCCCTGCGCCTGCTGCACGCGGAGAACGGCGGCCAGGAGGCCAGGCAGCGCATGGACGACGTGGCGTACACGCTGTGCGTGTCGACCGGCACGAGGGACGTGGACAGCGCGCTGGTCGCCGCCCGCCATCGGTTGCCCGGCGCCCGCCCCGCGGACGACTCCGTCCTGTCCGCCTGATCTGCCGAGCGTCGAAGGGGAGGCCCCGTGATCCGCACGGTGGGTGTCGAGGAAGAGCTGCTGCTGGTCGACGAGGACAGCGGGGAGGCCCGCGCGCTGTCATCGGCTGTGCTGGCGATCGCCGAGAAGGAGACAGCCGGGGAGTCGCCCTTCGAGGCGGAGCTGCACCGCCAGCAACTGGAGTTCTCCACGCACCCTTGCGCGGACATGGGAGAACTCGCCGACTCGGTCCGCCGGTGGCGTGCGCAGGCGGTCCAACACGCCGCCGACGCCGGCGCGTCGGTCGTGGCCTTGGCGACCTCTCCCCTCCCGGTCAGCCCGAAGATCGGCACGGGGGAGCGGTACCGGTGGATGGCGGAGCGCTTCGGTCTCACCGCCCAGGAGCAGCTGACCTGCGGCTGCCACGTCCATGTCTCGGTGGCCTCGGACGAGGAGGGCGTCGCCGTCCTCGACCGGATGCGCTGCTGGCTGCCCGTGCTGCTCGCCCTGAGCGCCAACTCGCCGTTCTGGCAGGGGCAGGACAGCCAGTACAGCAGTTACCGCAGCCAGGTGTGGGGGCGGTGGCCCTCGGCCGGCCCGGCGGACGTCCACGGCTCCGCCGAGGCGTACCACGCCGGGGTGCGGTCCCTGGTCGCCACCGGAGTGCTCAAGGACGAGGGGATGGTCTACTTCGACGCGCGCCTCTCGCACCGCTACCCCACGGTGGAGGTCAGGATCGCCGACGTCTGTCTGGACCCGGCCGACACCGTGCTGCTGGCCACCCTCGTACGAGGACTGGTGGAGACGGCCGCCCGGGAGTGGCGGGCCGGTGAGCCGCCGTCGGGCGCCGGTACGTCCCTGCTGCGCGCGGCCTCCTGGCAGGCGGGCCGCTCGGGTCTGGAGGGCAGTCTTGTCCACCCCCGGACCTGGCGGCCGGAGCCCGCGCCCGATGTTCTCGCGGCCCTGCTGGACCATGTGCGGGACGCGCTCAAGGACAGCGGTGACCTGGAAGCCGCGGAGAAGGCCCTGGCCGCCGTGGTCCGGCGCGGGAACGGGGCACGGATCCAGCGCGAGACCCTGGCGCGGACCGGGAGCCTGCGCGACACGGTGGCCGAATGCGTCCGTATCACGGCCGGATGAACCACCCACCCATCAACCATCACAGGAACGGAGCAGTCCATGTCCACCACCGCTCTCGACGACCGCCGGATCCTGGCCGTCGTCACCAACTACGGCGTCGAGCAGGACGAACTCGTCGTCCCCGTGAAGCACCTGCGTGACCACGGGGCGCAGGTCACCGTGGCGGCGGTCTCCACCGACGAGATCCGCACTCTCGTAGGCGACCGCGATCCCGGCGAGACCGTGCGGCCCGACACCACCCTCGACGAGGTCGACCCCGCCGCGTACGACCTCCTCCTGGTCCCGGGCGGCACACTCAACGCCGACTCGCTGCGCCTGGAGGACGCGACCACCCGGATCGTCAGCTCGTTCGCCGCTTCCGGCCGGCCGGTGGCCGCCATCTGCCACGGGCCGTGGGCGCTGATCGAGGGCGGCTACGTGCGCGGCAAGACGCTGACGTCGTACGCCTCCCTGCGGACGGACATCACCAACGCGGGCGGCACCTGGGTCGACAAACCGGTGGTCCGCGACGACGCCGAGGGCTGGCCGTTGATCACCTCCAGGAACCCCGGCGACCTCGACGACTTCCTGGGCGAGATCGATGCGGTGCTCGCCGAGGACTGATACGGCGCCGCCACCTAGTGCGGCGCGGTCCGGCCGGACCGCGCCGCCTCCGCCGACGGCCGTCAGCCGAGCGTCTGTGTGACTTCGCTCCGCGTGGCGGTGTGCACGACCCGGCACCGGGCCCCGTTGACGAGCGGCAGGTACGGCGGCACATGGCCGCATTCGACGTCGGCGACGATCGGCACGTGCAGCGGTCCGAGCGCGTCCAGCACGGCCTGGTGCTGGGAGAGCGAGGCGGTGTCCGGGGCCGCCGTCCGGCCGACGAGCACGGCGTTCGCGGCCTCGAAGAATCCGGCCATGCGCATCCCGTGCAGATAGCGGCAGATGGCGAGCGCGTCGTCGCCGGCAGCCTCCACGTACACGAGAAGGCCCTCCGGGGCGTGCGTCCGGGCGAACGCCGAGGTGTCGAGGTACGGCGTTCCGGTGAGGTTGCACATCATCTCGATGCAGCCACCGATCAGCCGCCCCTCGACGTCCACGTCGCCGCTGCTGTCCAGCCGGGTCCACCGGCCCGGGACGCCGAGCGTGAGCGTACGGGCGTCGGGGTGTGCCGCCCAGTCGTCCCAGCCCGAGGCCCGGTGCCGTTCCGGCGGAATCTGGGTGAAACGGTGGCCCGGCGGGGCGGCGACGACGTCGAACCAGGACACCAGTCCCTCCGGCGTCCGGTACGGGGTGTCCATGAGGTTGTTCCCGTGCACGGTCGCCACCCCGGTGAGCAGGGTCAGCGGCGTCATCACCGTCGACATGTCCGAGTAGCCCACCACCCAGGTCGGTTCCGCTGCCCCCACCGCTTCCCAGTCGATCAGCGGCAGCAGGTCGATGGCGGTCTCCCCGCCCCACGGCGGCACCACGGCCCGGATGCCGGGATCCGTCAGCATCGCCGTCAGCTCGCCCGCCCGGTCGGCCACGGGCGCGCTGACATGACCGGAGCCGTCCATGCACCGGCCGACGACGACCTCGTACCCCCGCGCCTCCACATCGCGCACCGCCACGGCGAGCCGCTCACGCAACTCCTCGGGCACTCCGCTCGAAGGGGAGGTGACGCCGACGCGGTCACCGGGGCGCAGGGGGCGCGGGTATCGAACGGGCATGCGGTGGATTCTGGCACGGCGCCCCCGTGCCCCGTCAGGGCACTTCGCCCGGGGCGTGAGCCGGGCGCCACCTGAGCCCCGACTGCGAAGCGGATGCTGCCGTCAGGGCAGTGCGGTCTCGAACCGCTGCGCGCAGAAGGTTAGGCTGACCTAAGTCCAATCGGTTCCCTCGTCCCCGCGGGCGAGGCGCTCAGGCCGACCACGCGTACGAAGGGGCAGTGTCCATGACGATCCACCGAGCCGTCGTCGCCCGAGTGCAGCCGCTCACCCCGAGCATGACCCGCGTCACCCTCCACGGAGAGGGTCTTGCGGGCTTCCGGACCACCGGGGTCGGCGACGAGTACGTGCGGATCTTCCTCCCGCACGGCCCGGACCGCACCGACGTCTCCCTGCCCCGGACCACCGAGCAGGGCGGCTGGGAGACCCCCGAGGGGCAGCCCGTCGCGCCGATGCGCACCTACACGATCCGTGCCGTCCGCCCGGAGGCGGGCGAGGTCGACATCGACTTCGTGCTGCACGAGGGCGGTGTGGCGTCCGGCTGGGCCGCCGAGGCGCGACCCGGTGACGTCGTGGGCGTCAACGACCCCACCGGGCTCTACAGCCCTCCGGACGATCTCTCCTGGCAGGTGCTGGTCGCCGACCAGACCGGTCTGCCCGCCGCCGCCCGGCTGCTGGAGAACACTCCCGAGCATGTCCGGACCCGGGTGGTCCTGGAAGCGCCCGACCCCTCGGCCGTGCTGTCTCTGCGCGAAGCGGCCGACTCCAAGGTGACCTGGACCTACGGCGGAAACGGCCACGGACCGAGCCGCCTGGCCGACCTGGTCGCCGCCGCCGTTCCGCCCGGCACGGACCTCGCGGGCGGGTACGTCTGGGTGGCCGGGGAGACCAACGCCCTGCGTGCCGTGCGCCGATACCTCCGGCGCGAGCTGGGGCTCCCCGCGGACCGCTTCAAGGTCGTCGGCTACTGGATACCGAACTCCGACACCTGGTCCGAGCGGTACGAAGCCCTGCCCGACGCCGTGCGCTCCGAGCTGGAGGCGCTCTGGGACAACCCTGCGCCGGGCGGCGAGGCCGAGGACCTCACCATCCGCTACGAAGCCCGCCTCAGCGACCTCGGGCTCTGACCGGCCAGGCCCCCCGATGGGGCAGTGAAATCCCCAGACGTGCAGGTGAGTTGGGGAATCCGGTGGGGAGATCTCTTAGGGATGGGTAGGGTCGCTTCGCCAAGTAAGGCAGCCTTACCTGAAGTTGTGGAGGAAGCGGTGACCAATCCGTTCGATGACGAGGACGGCACCTACCTGGTGCTCGTCAACGACGAGGGGCAGCACTCCTTGTGGCCGGCGTTCGCCGAGGTGCCTTCCGGATGGACCGTGGCGCACCCGGAGAGTACCCGTCAGGCCTGCCTGGACTACGTGGAACAGAACTGGACCGACCTTCGGCCCAAGAGCCTGATCGAGAGCACGGCGGCCGACTCCGCCTGAGAGCCGGTAGGGGACGCGCCCTCTGTCCGATGGCCCGCACCCCGTGTGCGGGGCCATCGGCGTGCTCGCCGCACCGTGACCCCGCACCCCCTAGGCTGCGACCGGCACCGGCCCCGACGGATTCAGGAGCGCACCCCCGCATGAACCACCCCGTCCGCGACGTCCCCTTTCCCTTCCCCGACGCGCTGAGCACCGACGCGTCCCCCGCGCCGCACCCCCTGCTCGCCCCGGTGACCGGATTCCTCGGCACCTGGCGGGGCACGGGGAGCGGCGGGTATCCGACGCTGGAGGCGGACTTCACGTACGCGCAGGAGGTCACGTTCAGCCACGACGGGCGGCCCTTCCTCGCGTACGAGGCCCGGGCCTGGCTGCTCGACGCGGACGGGAAACCCCTGCGCCCGTCCGCCCGGGAGACCGGCTGGTGGCGGCTGCAGCCGGACGGCCGGGTGGAAGCCCTGATCACCCAGCCCACCGGCATCGCGGAGATCCTGTCCGGCCACGCCCGCGACGGTGCCGTCGGCCTCGCCACCGAACAGGTCTCCGTCGCCCCCACCGCCAAACAGGTCGACGCCACCCGCCGCCACTACACCCTGACGGGTCCGGACACGCTCGCCTTCGTCCACGACCTCGCCGCGGCAGGCCGGCCGCTCCAGCACCACCTGTCGGCCGACCTCCGCCGAACAGCGCCCGGCCAGGGCGGGTAGTCGCCGGAGCGTGACCGAAACGGCGGCATGGCAGAGGGGCTACGGGGCAGGTGGACGGGAAGCCAGGAGAACAGGAGCACCCTCCCGATGTCCCTTCCCTCGTACCCGGATTCCCCGTACTCGGCGCCGCCCGTATCCGACCACGACCCCTACGGCGGTCAGCAGCCCGCCCGGACGAACGGCTTCGCCGTAGCCGCCCTGGTGCTCGGTCTTCTCGCCTGCCTGTTCTTCTGGACCGTCGTCGGCGGACTGCTCCTCGGCCTGCTCGCCGTCGTCTTCGGCATCATCGCCGCGCTCCGCACCCGTCAGGGCCGCGCACCGCGCCGCGTGATGGCCATAGTCGGCGCCGTGTTCGGTGCCCTCGGGCTCATCGGGTCGGCGATCGTCCTCGTGGTGGCCGTCTCCGTGTTCGACTCCCAGGAGTTCAAGGACTTCGAGAAGTGCGTGGACCAGGCCAACGGGCAGACCGCCGAGGACCGGTGCACGGAGGACTTCATCGACGAACTGAGCAACTGACGGATCCCGGAGGAACCGCCGCCCCTCGGGGCGGCGGCGTACGCTCGGCCCATGGTGCATGTACTGGGCAGCAGGATCCTGCTCCACCCCACCGACCCCGACCGTTCCCGCGCCTTCTACGGCGAGGCCCTGGGCCTCGCCGTCTACCGTGAATTCGGTACGGGCCCCGAGCGCGGCACGGTCTACTTCCTCGGCGGTGGATTCCTGGAGGTCTCCGGCCGGGCCGAGGAGCCGCCCTCGTCGGCCGTGCGGATCTGGCTCCAGGTCGACGACGCCGAGGCCGCCCACGAGGAACTGCGGGCGAAGGGCGTCACCGTCCTGCGACCCCCGAAACGCGAGCCCTGGGGACTGGTCGAGATGTGGATCGAGGACCCCGACGGTGTGCGGATCGCCGTCGTCGAGGTGCCCGACGACCACCCCCTGCGCTACCGGCCCTGACCGCCGGTCGCCGCACATCAGTCCACCCCTGCCCGGCACCGCATCGCCGGTTGCACGCGCACCGGGTGTTTGCCACGGTGTGGGTGGGTAGGCGGCCCGGTGATCACCGGGTGACCTCACCCGCCTGACCGTCCGCACCAAGGCACCGAGCAGATAAGGAGGGTTCGATGTCCTCGAAGCGACGTCGTAAGAAGAAGGCCCGCCGCAAGAACGGCGCGAACCACGGCAAGCGTCCCCAGAGCTGAAGGGCCGGGACGCGCAGCGGCCCCGCCGGACCGATCGTCCGGCGGGGCCGCTGCGGTTTCCGTGGGCCGGGGGAGGGCCGTGCGGAACTCGGGTCCACCTCCTGATGCCCGGTGGGCGCCCGATTCACACCCCAAGCGGGGCCGTGGGTTCCGTTCCCGCCCTGGCGCAGACCGAGGCGGCCGTGGCGGCGGCGTACTCCAGCATCGCCCGGGCCTCGGCGCCGGTCAGCCCGGTCCGCCACCCGGTCTCCGCCCCGAGCCAGGCCAGCATCCCCGCCATGAACGCGTCACCCGCGCCGATGGTGTTCACCACCCGCACCGCAAGGGCGGGGACGGAGACCGCCGGAGCGTCCCGGACGTACGCGGTGGCGCCCCGGGCACCCCGGGTCAGCACCACCAGCCGCCCCTGCCCGGCGAGCCTCCGGCAGCTCGCCTCCGGCTCCGCGTCCGGCCACAGCCGCACCAGATCCTCGTCGCTCGCCTTCACGACCCCCGCGAGCGCGCACAGCTCACGCAGCCGCTCCAGGCTCCGTACGGGGTCCAGGGTGCGGTCCTCGCGCACATTGGGGTCCACCGCGAGCACACCGCTCCGTGCGGCCGCCCGCGCGGTGGCGGCCACGACCTCCGCCGCCGACTCGACGACCGCGGCGAGCCCGCCCACGTACACCGCGCCGAAACGCGACACCTCCGCCGTGCGGTCGGGCAGGGCGAAGGTCGCCGTGTCGCCGAGATGGAAGCGGTACGTGTTCCCGTGGTCACCCGGGTCGGCCACCGCGAGCGCGGTGGGCAGCGGCGGGCGGGCGCTCAGCGAGAGATCGACGCCTGCCCCGGTCAGCCACGCCTCGATGCGGCTCCCGAAGGCGTCGTCGCCGAGCCCGCCCACGAAGGACGGTCGCCCGCCGAGCCGGGCCAGACCCACCGCGACGTTCGCCGGCGCACCGCCCGGCTGGGCCACCCGGACCGCGGCGTCCTCCCCGGCCGGCACCAGATCCACCAGCGCCTCGCCGAGCACCAGGACCGAGCGGGGGTCCCGGCGGGGGCCGGGACCCGTGGAGGCGGTGTCCGTCACGGCTCCACCACGATCTTGCGGCCGATCCCCGCCTGGAACCGCTCGATCGCCTGCGGGTACTGCTCCAGCGGCAGCCGGTCGCTGATGAACACCGACGCGTCCAGCACCCCGCTCGCGAAGAGCGCGGCGGCCCGCTCGTAACTGTGCAGGACCGCCATCGACCCGGTGATGGTGATCTCCTGGTTGTAGATCTTGTACGGCTCGATCACCGCCGTCGTGGCGTAGTCGGAGACCCCGAACTGGAGGAACGTCCCGCCCTTGGCGACCCTCCCCAGTCCGTCCTGGATCGCCCCCGCGTTGCCGGTGGCGTCGATGACGACGTCCCAGCCGCCCGGGCGGTCCAGCTCCTCGGCGCGGGCCGCGGCCCCGGTGCAGCCGAGCGTCGTCGCGGTCGCCAGCCGCTGTGCGTTGATGTCCAGCACGTCCACCGAAGCCGCGCCGGTGCGCTTGGCCAGCTCCAGCATCATCAGCCCCATGGTCCCGGATCCGTAGATCAGGACTTGGGCCCCGAGGTTGCCGTTCAGGACGTCGTAGCCGCGCACCGCGCAGGACAGCGGCTCGATCAGCGCCGCGTCGCGGACGTCGATGTGCTCCGGCAGGCGTACGCAGTTGGCGACCGGCGCCACCGCGTACTCGGCCGCGCCCCCGGGCACGGTGACGCCGATCGCCGCCCAGTTGTCGCAGAGGTTGCCCCGGCCGGAACGGCAGTAGCGGCACTCGTGACAGTGCAGCGAGGGGTCCACGGCCACCTTGTCGCCGACGGACAGCTCGGTGACGTCCGCACCGAGACCCACGACCTCCCCGGCGAACTCATGACCCGGCACGATCGGCAGCGTCGGGGCGAACTCGCCCTGGAGGATGTGGAGGTCGGTGCCGCACAGCCCGCACGACGCCACCTTGACGACCACGTCACGCGGGCCGGGGGTGGGGTCCGGGACGGTGGTCACGGAGACCTTGCCGACGGCTTCGACGATGGCTGCCCTCATTTGACTGCTCCCAGCGAGAGGCCCTGGACGAGTTTGTCCTGGGCGGCGTAGCCGGCGACGAGCACCGGCAGGGACACGACCACGGACGCCGCGCACAGCTGGGCGAGGAAGAGCCCCTGGCTGGTGACGAAGGTGGTCAGGTGGACGGGGGCGGTACCGGCGACCACGCCGGTCAGCACCCGTGCGAACAACAGCTCGTTCCAGCTGAAGATGAAGCAGATCAGGGCGGTCGCGGCGATTCCGGGACCGGCGACCGGGGCGACGACCCGGCGCAGCACCGTCGGCAGCCGGGCCCCGTCGACCTGCGCCGCCTCGATGATGGAGACGGGCACGTCCGCGAGGAAGGACTGCATCATCCACACCGCGATCGGCAGGTTCATCGAGGTGTAGAGCAGCACCAGCAGCCAGATGTTGTCCAGCAGCCCCGTGTTCTTCGCGAACAGGTACACCGGCAGCAGGCCGGCGACGACGGGGAGCATCTTGGTGGACAGGAAGAAGAACATCACGTCCGTCCACTTGCGCACCCGCCGGATCGACAGCGCGTACGCGGCGGGCAGCGCGAGCAGCAGCACCAGCACGGTCGAGAAGAACGAGGCCGCCAGCGAGTTGACCAGCGGGGGCCACGGCGTCGGGCCGCCCCCGCCGCCGAAGAACGTGCGGTAGCCGTCCAGGGTCAGCGCGGCGGCGAGCGACGGCGGGTTGGTCGCCGCGTCGGCCTCCGCGTGGAAGGACGTCAGCACCATCCACAGGGCCGGCAGACAGAAGCCGATGCCCACGACCCAGGCGACCACACCCAGGGCCGCCGAGCGGCGACGGGCCTTGCGCTCGGGCCCGGTGGCGGACGACGTGACGGACGGGGAAGTCGCGGTCGAGGCGCTCATGCGCGGCTCGCCTCCTCACGGAAGAGGGAGGAGACCACCCGGAGCGCGAAGGTGGCGATGATGATCGTGCCGATCACCACGACCACGCCCGCCGCCGACGCCAGCCCGTACTCGTGGGCCCGGTAGAAGGTCTCGTAGACGGTGTACGGGAGGTTGGCGGTGCCGAGGCCGCCGGAGGTGATCGTGAACACCGCGTCGAAGTTCTGCACGATGTACACCGACCCGAGCAGGATGCCGAGTTCGAGGTAGCGCCGCAGATGCGGCAGGGTCAGATGGCGGAAGATCTGCCAGGGTCCGGCCCCGTCCAGCCGCGCGGCCTCGATGATCTCGGCGGGGCGGCTCTGCAGCCCGGCCAGCAGGATCAGCATCATGAACGGCGTCCACTGCCACACGAGCGACGCCTCGATGGCGATCAGCGGCATCTCGGACGTCCACTCCGGCTGCGCGATCGACTCGATGCCGAACAGCTCGCCGAACCAGGTGAGGACGCCGTTGAACAGCCCGTACTCGGGGTTGTAGAGCGCGTGCTTCCACAGCAGCGCGGCGGAGACCGGCACCAGCAGGAACGGGGTGATCAGCAGCGTGCGCACGAACCCCCGGCCGAAGAACGTGCGGTCCAGGAGCAGGGCGAAGACCAGCCCCAGCACGACGCTGACGATCACGACCGTCGCGGTCAGGACGACGGTCGTCACGACCGACTCGCGCAACGCCTCGTCGGTGAAGACGGACCCGTAGTTGGAAAGGCCGGTGAAGTGGCGCTTCTCCGGCTTGAGGGAGTTCCAGTCGAAGAGCGAGATCACCAGCGTTGCCACGAAGGGCAGTTGGGTGACGGCGATCAGGAAGATCAGTGCGGGCAGGAGAGGCGCGCGGGTCGCCCAGGCGCGCCGCCGGTCACCGCTGCCAGGCTTCTTCGCCGGAGCCTGCGGGGAGGCCGTGGTCTCTCTCGTTGCGGTGACGGTCATCGGTACTCCTCCGCGACCTTCTCGGCCAGCTTCTGGGAGGCGGCGAGCGCGGCGTCCACCGACTGGCGGCCCGCGATGGCGGCGCTGATCTCCTGCGCCACCCGGGTGCCCAGATCGGTGAACTCCGGTACGCCGACGAACTGGATGCCCGCCGTCGGGCGGGGCTGGGTGCCCGGGTTCTTCGGGTCGGCCTCGGAGATCGCCCGCTCGGTGACATCGGCGAACGCCCCTGCCTCCGCCCGGTAGTCGGGGTTGGCGTAGGTGGAAGCCCGTTTGCCCGCGGGGACGTTGGGCCAGCCGCTGGTGGCGCCGACGAGCTCCTCGTACTCCTTGCTGGAGGCCCAGGAGACGAACTTCCAGGCGTCGTCGGACTTCTTGGACGCCTTCTGCAGGCCCCAGGCCCAGGTGTAGAGCCAGCCGGAGCTCTTGGTCTCCTCGACGGGGGCGGGGACGTACCCGATCTTCCCCTTGACGGGGGAGCCCTTCGCCTCCAGGGATCCGGCGCCCGCCGTGGCGTCGTACCACATGGCGGTCTTGCCCTGCGTCATGTTGTTCAGGCACTCCGCGTACCCGGACTGCGGGGCGCCCAGCTCCCCGTGTTCGCGCACGAGGTCGACGTAGAACTTCGTCGCCTTCTTGAACTCCGGTGCGGTCAGGCGCGGTTCCCAGTCCTCGGTGAACCAGGTCCCGCCCATCGTGTTGACGACGGTGGTCAGCGGGGCGATGACCTCGCCCCAGCCGGGCAGCCCGCGCAGGCAGATGCCCTTCATCCCGCGCTCCGCGCCGTCCGTCCGCTCGGCGAGCTTCGCCACCTCCTCCCAGGTCGGCTTCTCGGGCATGGTGAGGCCCTGCTTCTCGAAGACGTCCTTGCGGTACATCAGGAAGGACGACTCGCCGTAGAAGGGCTGGGCGTAGAGCTTGCCGTCCTCGGCGGTCAGCGACTCCCGCAGCGGCGCCAGGATGTCCTCCTGGTCGAAGGCCGTGTCGGCCTCGGCGTAGTCGTCTAGGGGGTGCAGCCAGCCGTTCTTCGCGAAGAACGGCAGCTCGAAGTTGCTGATGGTGGCGACGTCGTACTGACCGGCCTGGTTGGAGAAGTCCTGGCTGATCTTGTCGCGTACGTCGTTCTCGGGCAGCACCGTGAAGTGGACCTTGATGCCGGTCTCCTTCGTGAAGTGCTTCGCGGTGAGTTTCTGCAGCTCGACCATCTGCGGGTTGTTCACCATCAGTACGTTCAGCGCGTCGCCGCCCCCGAAGGAGGTCCCGCCCGCTCCGGCGCAGCCGGTGGCGAGCAGGGCCAGTGCGGCGGTCACGGCGCACGTCCGCCCCCGCATACGTGGTCGGCGGCGTCCTGGATGAGGCATGGGGGCTCCTGATCAGTCGTAGCGGCTCGGTGATCGGGTGGAACAGGGCATGGCGAGCCACGCCCCGGCGGGTGGGGGAGTGGAGCGGTGGTACGGGCGCCCAGCGAGCGGGCGGTGGGGACGGTCAGACGCGGATGACCTGGGGGCCGAGCAGGGAGTAGCGCTGGGCCTCGGCCGAGGGGAGTCCGGCGTCGGTGACGATCGCCTCGAAGTCACCGACCCCGGCGAAGCGGCAGAAGCTCACCGCGCCGAACTTGCTGTGGATCCCGGCGAAGATCCTGCGCCGGGAGCTGCGCAGAGCCTGCGCCTTGACCTCGGCGACGGCGGGGTCCGGGGTGGTGAGACCGTACTCGCGGGAGATGCCGTTGGCCCCGACGTACGCCAGGTCGATCACGAATTCCGAAAGCATCCGGGAGGCCCAGTGGTCGACGGTCGCCATCGTCGAGCCGCGGACCCGGCCCCCCAGCAGCAGCACCGAGGTCTTCTCGACCGCGGCGAGGGAGGTGGCGACGGCCAGGGACGCGGTGACCACGGTCAGCGGCCGGTCCTGGGGGAGCGCCTCGGCGACGAGCTGCGGGGTGAAGCCCTCGTCGACGAAGACCGTCTCGGCGTCACCGAGCAGATCGGCCGCCGCGGCCGCGATACGCGACTTCTGCGGAACGTTACGGGTGGTGCGGACGGCGAGCGTGGTCTCGAAGCCGGCCGACTCCACCGGATAGGCGCCGCCGTGGGTCCGGCGGACGAGCCCGTGCTCCTCCAGTACGTGCAGATCGCGGCGGACGGTCTCCTTGGCCACCTTGAACAGGTCCGCGAGGGCGTTCACCCCGACGGACCCCTCGCGCCGGGCCGTGTCCAGAATTCCCCGACGGCGTTCCTCGGTGTCCACGGCGCACTTCCCTGGTCGCTGCTGCGCCCGTTTCGGGCGGAGCCCGTCAGTCCGTTCGGGCTCATGTGTCGTTTCTACAAGCAGTGCAGGGGCCACGACCAGCCGCTTCACCGAATCCCCTCGGCCCGTTCGTGCCCGCTTTCCGAGGGTGATCGTGCTGGTCAGGCCCGGACAGCCGCCGTGTCGGCTGTCCGGGCCGCCCGATTTCGCTCGTTCACCGTCCGAATGGTGCCCGAATCGTGGGACGGCGGTGTACGCGGGCTGTCAGAGTTCGGAGCCGAACGCCTCGGCCAGCGCGCGCCATTCGGCGCGCGGCAGGCCGGCGCCGCCCGCGTCGGCGGTGAGGATCTGCAACGCGACATGGTCCGCGCCCGCGTCGAGGTACTCCCGCGTCCGGCGCGTCACCACCTCCGCGTCGCCCAGCGCGAAGAGGGCGTCGAGGAGACGGACGCTGCCGCCACCCTCGAAGTCGCCTTCCGTGAACCCGAGGCGCAGCAGATTGGCCGTGTAGTTGGGCAGTTGGAGATACATCCCCAGCATGGTCCGCGCGGTGGTGCGGGCCCGGTCGAGGTCCGTGTCCAGGACGACGGTCAGCTCCGGGGCGAGCAGGGCGTCGGGTCCGAGCGCCGCACGGGCCTCCGCGGTGTGCTCGGAGGTGACGAGGTAGGGGTGTGCCCCGAGCGACCGGTCGGCCGCGAGCGCCAGCATCTTCGGCCCGAGAGCCGCCAGGACGCGATGGCCGGTGCCCACGAACGGCTCTGCGGCGTCGAGCGCGTCGAGATAGTCCACCATCGCGCTGTACGGCTTCGCGTACTGGGGCACCATCGGGCCGTGGCTGACGCCCAGCCCGAGGACGAAGCGGCGGCGCGCGTCCGGACCGATCGCCGAGACCGCGGCCGCCACCTCCTCCGCTGTGTGGTTCCAGATGCTCAGGATGCCGGTGGCGACGGTGATCGAGCGGGTGGCGGCCACGACGGCGGCGGCGTCGCCGGGCGTCGGACTGCCCCCGACCCAGACGGTGCCGTACCCCAGTTCATCGAGTTCGGCGAGCGCCTCCGCGATCGCCTTCCCGCCCGCGTCGTCCACGCGTGACGCGTGGAGGGCGCTGCTCCAGATTCCCACGCGTCCGAAGGTGCTGCCCGTTCCGGTCGTCTCAGAAGTCATGGTGTGATCAACAACGGCCCGGCCCGACTATTCCTGGGCGGGAGGGCCTTTCACCCGACCGGATGTGCGGGCCCGATCCCGCCGGGGCCGTGAGGCGCAGCCTCAGTCCTCGGGCACGTCCTTCATGAAGACGACCCCGTCGATGCGGGCCAGGTGCGCCGGGTCGAGCGGGGCATAGCCGAAGTACGGGGACGTGCGCCGTGCGGGGCCGGTGGCGGCGAGGGCGGCGCCCGACGCGGAGGCGTCCACCAGACAGGCCTCGGCAGGGAGCGCGTACAGGGCGCCTTCGAGGGTGTCCGGCGGCGGGACGTCGACGCCCTGGTGCCGCATCGTGCCGAAGGCGGTGGCCAGGAAGCCGTACTCCTCAGCCAGGCGGGTGTGCACGATGGCGCCCGCGCTCCACCACTCCAGCCGCTGCCCGCCCATCCGCATCGAGCTGATGTCGCGCTGGAGATGGCTGTTGTGCGCGTGGACCAGGACCGGCCCCCGCTCCGCGAGCGCGAGGAGATTGTCGGCCATCATCTGATCCCGCAGGCCCGTCAGCCGCGCCAGCCGGCTCGGCGAGGCGTCGGCCATCCCGTGGTGGTACCGCAGCAGCCCCGACGCGGCCCGCGCCCACAGCCGCGCCCGGTCGAACGCGTCTCGTGACGTCGCCGCGATCAGGTGGGGCGCCCAGGCGTGGAGGAGCGCCCCCAGATCGTCGGCGAGCAGCCGCAGTTCCCCGGCCTCGGCCGACCGCCCGGAGGACGCGGACGGATCCCACATCGCCGCGGGGTCGGTCCACCGGTCGTCGGGGCCGAGCAGGCGGTCGAGCGTCCCGGCGGTGCAGGGAAGCAGCCCCGGGTCGACCTGGTCGGCGAGGGTGCGGTGGAGCGCGGTGAGGGTCTCCCGGGGGCTCGCGGCCCAGGCCATCTCCAGCGGACCGTCGAAGCCGGCGAACCGGACCTGGTCGGACGCGGGCCGGCCGTCGTTGAACGCGCGCATCCAGCACACCAGTTCACGACTCGCTGCGGATTTCCCGAATCCGTGGCTGAACCCCCGCTCCAGTACGACGTCCAGCGCGCCCGCGCCCGACGTCACGTAGTCGTCCACCAGCAGCCCCGCCACGCAGTCGCTCTCGACGGCGATGGTCCGGTACCCCTCCTGTTCGACGAGTTGCCGGAAGAGGGAGTTGCGCAGCCGGAGCGGGGCGTCCACCCCGTGGGTGGGTTCGCCGAGGGCCAGCATCCGGGGCGGGGAGGCGAACAGCCGCATGACGGAGGCCGCATCGACGGCGTGGGCGATGTCCTTGATGTCGTCTGCCATGGCTTCAACCGTATCGTTGAACCTTCGCTGAAAACTTCTGCGCGATATCCTCGACCGCATGCGGCAGAACCTTCAAACGGCAGGTCGCCTGCGCCCCGTCGACCTGGCCCGTCGGCACGGTCTGTCGACCCAGGCGGTGAGGAACTACGAAGCGGCGGGCATCCTCCCGCCCGCCGGGCGCACCGCCCACGGCTACCGCACCTACGCACCGCTGCACGCCGACGCCCTGGGGACATTTCTCGCCCTGATCCCCGGCCATGGGCACGCGACCGCGACCGCGATCATGCGGGCGGTGAACCGCGACGAGCCGGCCGAGGCGTTCCGGCTCATCGACGGGAGCCACGCACAGCTCCTGGAGGACCGCAGGACGCTGGACGCCGTCGAAAGGGCCCTCCGCGACCTGGGGCCCGGAGCCGTGCCCGCACCCGACGACGACGGGGCGGGCCCCGGCGCGATGTACGTCGGACCGCTGGCGGGAAGGCTGGGCATCCGGCCCGCCACGCTGCGGAAGTGGGAGCGCGCCGGGATCGTGACCCCGCGCCGCGACCCGCGGACCGGATACCGGGTGTACGAAGCGGCCGACGTACGGGACGCCGCCCTGGCCCACCAGCTCCGGCGGGGCGGCTACGGCCTGGAGCGGATCGCACCGCTCATCGCTCAGGTGCGGGCGGCCGGCGGTCCGGAGCCGCTGGCCGCCGCCCTGGACGACTGGCACGCCCGGCTGGCCGCCCGCGGGCGCGCGATGCTGACCGGGGCCGCCGAGCTGGACAACTACCTCCGCGAACGTGAAAGGCCGGTGCGGGCTCAGGGCCCGCACCGGCCACAGGACACATGAGCAGGTCCGGTCAGGCGGGCAGCCGCCCCAGCAGGCCCGCGAAGTCCGTGCCCGCCGGAAGGGTGCCGAACGCGAGCCCCTGGTCCCCGGCGAGGCGGGACGCGCAGAACGCGTCGGCCACCGCCGCCGGAGCATGGCGCACCAGCAGCGAGCCCTGCAGGACGAGAGCGGCCCGTTCGACGACCCGGCGGGCCCGGAGCTGCGCGTCCTCGGGGCGCGCCAGCTCGGCCCGCAGCTCCCGCCAGGCCGCGTCGAGCCGCGCGTCCGCCCCGGCGGCCGCCCCGATCTCGGCGCTCAGGGCCTCCAGGGACTCGGGCTCCCGCGTCAAAGCCCGCAGCATGTCGAGGGCGTTGACATTGCCGGAGCCCTCCCAGATGCCGTTGAGCGGGGCCTCGCGGTACAGCCGGGGCATCCCGGACGCCTCGTCGTAGCCGTTGCCGCCGAGGCACTCCAGGGCCTCGGCGACCGCGACGGGCTGCCGCTTGCACACCCAGTACTTGCCGACGGCGGTGGCCAGCCGGAGGAACGCGCGCTCCCCGGCGTCGCCCCGGTGGGCGCGGTCGGCGGCCCCCGCCAGGCGCAGGGCCAGGGTCGTGGCAGCCTCGGACTCCAGGGACAGATCCGCCAGGACGTTGCGCATCAGGGGCTGGTCGATCAGCTCGACGCCGAACACCGAGCGGTGGCGCGCGTGGTGGGCCGCCTGCGCGAGAGCGGCACGGATACCGGCGGCGGACCCGAGCACACAGTCGAGCCGGGTCATCGTCACCATGTCGATGATCGTGCGCACGCCCTTGCCCTCGTCCCCGACGAGCCAGGCCACGGTGTCGTCGAACTCCGGCTCGCTGGACGCGTTGGACCGGTTGCCGAGCTTGTCCTTGAGCCGCTGGATGCGGAAGGTGTTCCGGCTCCCGTCCGGCAGCACGCGCGGCACCAGGAAGCACGACAGACCGCCGGGCGACTGGGCGAGCACCAGGAAGAGGTCGTTCATCGGCGCACTCGTGAACCACTTGTGCCCGCGCAGCCGCCAGGTGCCGTCGGCCCGCTCGACGGCGGCCGTGGTGTTGGCGCGCACATCGGTGCCGCCCTGCTTCTCCGTCATCCCCATCCCGGCGAGCAGACCGCGCTTGGCCGTGGGGGTGCTCAGCCCCGGCTCGTACACCCGGCTGGTCAGCAGCGGCTCGTACGTCTTCGCGAGATCGGGGGAGCGGCGCAGCGCCGGGACGACGGCGTACGTCATCGAGACCGGGCACAGATGCCCCTGCTCCAGCATCGTGGCCAGCATGAAGCCGCCGGCCCGGGCGACATGGGCCCCGGGGCGCTCGTCGGCCCAGGCGGCGCCCGCCAGTCCCGCCCGTACCGAGGCGTCCATCAGCGAGTGATAGGCGGGGTGGAACTCGACCTCGTCGATCCGGTGGCCGAAACGGTCGTGGGTGCGCAGCTCCGGCTCGTGCCGGTTGGCCTGGTCGGCCCAGTGCTGCGCCTCCTCGCCGCCGACGTACCGCCCGAAGCGGTGCAGCTCCTCCAGATGCCACTCGGCGCCCTCACGGCGCACCCCTTCGATCAGCACCGCGTCGTCGGCTGCGTCATGACCGGTGAGCGGCGGCGCCTGATTGGTCACCTCGTGCGTCACGGCGGTCGGGTTGCTGCGTGGTGCGGTGGGCGTGGACATCGGATCTCCTCCGGGAGGCGGGACGGCGGGGCACACCAGGTGCGGAGCAGGGCGAGGCGCGGACCGGGTCAGGGGGCCGCGCCGGCGCAGCGCAGGGCCACGGCGGTCAGGCCGGCGACGAGCAGGTCCGCGTCCTCGGCGGCCGAGGTGCTCAGCGGATACACGAGAACCTCGCCGATCGCGCCCGTGAGCGCGGCGGCGGTGATCTCCGCGTCCTGACGGGGCAGTTGGTCCCCGGCGACCCCTTCCTCGATCACCGAGGCGAACAGCGCCCGGTAGCGGCGCCGGAACGCCAGGCGTTCCGCGCCGACCGCCGGCTCGGCGGGCGCCGCGAGCAGCGCGTACGCCAGACCGTGGTTCTCCAGGGCGCGGCGGGTGAACACCTCCACCCCCCGGCGCAACCGGTCGGCCGCTTCACCCTCGCCCTCCAGCACCTCGCCCAGCACGTCCACCTCACGCTGCGCGGCGCGCCGGAAGACCTCCACGGCCAGCGCCGACTTGGACGAGAAGTGCTGGTAGACGGAGCCGGCGGCGATGCCGGCCGCGTCGGCGACGGCGGTGACGGACGCCTGCGCCCAGCCGACGTCCGCCACCACTTCGGTGGCGCAGACGACGAGATGTTCCCGGGCGGCTTCGAGGCGCCGCATTTCGGTCGGGGTCTTGCGGTAGGCCATAGAAGAAGTGAATCATCATTCAGAGCTTCCCGCCATGGCCGGTCCACCGCCCGTTTCAGGCCGCGGCGGATCCCTGCGGTGACCGGAGGACGAGCAGGGTGATCTCGCTGGGGGCGAAGACGCGGAAGGGCGGGCCCCAGAAGCCGGTGCCGCGGCTGGTGTAGAGCAGGGTGCGCGCACCGTGGCGGCTGAGCCCGGCGACGGCCGGCTGGTCGACGCGGACCAGGTAGTGGAACGGCCAGATCTGGCCGCCGTGGGTGTGGCCGGAGAGCTGGAGGTCGATGCCGTGGGCCGCCGCGCGGTCGATGAACTTGGGCTGATGGGCGAGGAGCAGGACCGGGAGATCGGGATCGGCGCCGTCGAGGGCTCCCGCGAGATGGGCGCGGTGGCCCGCCAGCCCGGAGGACTCGGCGGTGACGTCGTCGACGCCGGCGACCACGAGGCTGTCACCGCCGCGTTCGAGCAGCAGATGGCGGTTGCGCAGCGGCTCCCACCCCAGCTCGTCCATCAGGTCGACCCAGCCCTGGGCCTCGCTGTAGTACTCGTGGTTGCCGGTGACGTAGACCCGGGCCCGGGTGGCCTGCACCGTGCCCAGGGGAGCGGCCTGGGTACGACGGCGTTGGGCCGTGCCGTCCGCGATGTCGCCGGTGTGGCAGACGAGATCGGCCTCCAGGGTGTTCACCGTCTCGCAGACGCGTGCGGACCAGCGGGCGCGGTCGAGCGGACCGTAGTGGGTGTCGGTGATCAGGACGACCCGGGTGCCGTCCAACCCGGCTCCCAGACGAGGGAGTTCCACATCGAGCCGACGGACGCGCGGCACGCGTCGGGCCTCGGCGTACCCCCAGGCGAGCAGCACGGCGGCGACACCGAGGACGGCCCAGGTGACGATGCGCGCCCGGTCCTGCCCGTCGCCGACGCCGGCCACGGTCAGGGCGAGCCGCAACAGGACGCCGAGCAGTACGGACCAGGTGAACAGGACCCAGATGCCGCCGAGCAGGGTGTCCCCGACGATCGCCGCCCGGTCCTGCTGACGCCGACCGTGGCCCCGCGCCATCGCGAACGGCATACCGACCAGACCGAGGACGAACAGCGCGGTGCCGGCCAGTGCGACGGGCAGCGGCCAGCGCTGACCGGTGTGCAGGAGAACCCAGCACGGCACGGCCCACAGCAGGACGGGGGCGACCAGGGGGATGTAGCGCATCAGACGCTGCAGACGGCTCCGCGGCGCTTCTTCCGCCGCACCGCCTGCCGCGCCGTCCGCGGATCGGGTATCGCTGGACTCGGTCACGCTTGCCCTCCTGAGGTTCTGCCCGGGCGGCTCCCGCCGCCGATGCCCTGCTTCTGCTCCGGGCTCACTGCCGGATTCTCTCGCAGGACGCGGGATCGGCTTCAGGGGGTCGGCTTCCGCGCCGCGACGATCCCCGGTCGCGCGGTCCGTGATTCGGGTCCGAGCCCGTCCCGGCGCTCGTAGGATGCGGGGATGTCCAAGCCGATACGGATGAGGCGCCGCACCTGGGTCGGCGCGTGGGCGGTGCTGTGCGCGGCCGGTCTCGCCGCCACCGCCGTACTGCAGGGCTCCCCGGCGTCGGACCCGCAGCCCGCCCATTCCGTCAGCGCTGAGTCCGACGAACTCATCGCCGAGGTCGAGAAGCAACTGGCCAAGTCCGGGCAGCAGCGCGGGGAAGAGGCCATCGTGGCCTTCTCGCGAGTCTCGGCCGGCACCCTCGAAGACTGCGACGACGAGCTTCGCAGTCATCTCGCCGGCGTTCGGAAGCCGTAGCGCGGCGCCGCAGCCGTCGCACCCGCCCTTCCTTTAGGTAGGGCTACGTATTGATAGGCGCCGTCCGAGCGCCGCAAACTCTGGGCGGCAAAGCCCATCACAGGTCATCCCCGCGGCCGCCCGGCCCGATCTCCCGTCACCACGGCTCGTCTTCCGTGGTGCCCGCATGCCGGGCGGTCCACCCCCACCAGGCCCGACAGGGCCTGTGACGCATCAAGAGGAGAAGCTGTGGATCGTCCCGTTCGCACCTTGCGGAGACTGCTCGCCGTCGGCGCCGGTGCCGCCCTGCTCGTCGGCGCCGCCTCGACCGCCGCGGTCACCGCCGCGCCCGTACCGCCGGGCGGTGGCGAAGGCCGCATCGTCGGTGCGGACCGCCCCGACGCGGTCGAAGGCTCCTACATCGTCACGCTCAAGGACTCCGTGGCCCGTACGGAGATACCCTCCGTCGCGCGGTCCCTGTCCCAGCGCCACGCGGGCCAGGTGCGGAGCACCTATACCACCGCCCTGCGCGGCTTCTCGGTGAAGATGAGCGAGGAGAAGGCGAAGCGCCTGGCCGCCGACCCCTCGGTGGCCCGGGTGGAAGCCGACGGCGCGGCGTACGCCACCGGCACCCAGCCCAATCCGCCCAGTTACGGCCTGGACCGCATCGACCAGCGCAGCCTCCCGCTGGACAGGAGCTTCACCTACCCGAGCGACGCCTCCAACGTCACGGTCTACGTCGTCGACTCCGGTGTCCGGATGAGCCACGGCGACTTCGGCGGCCGGGCCACCAGCGGCTACGACTTCATCGACAACGACTCCAACGCATCAGACTGTCATGGGCATGGCACTCATGTGGCCGGGACCGCCGCGGGCAGCTCCTACGGCGTCGCCAAGGGTGCCAAGATCGTCAGCGTTCGCGTGCTGAACTGCCAGGGCAGCTCCGGCACCAGCTGGGACCCGGTCCTCCGCGGTATCGACTGGGTCACCAAGAACGCCAAGAAGCCCGCCGTGGTCAACATGAGCGTCGGCGGCGGCAAGACCCAGTCCATCAACGACGCGATCAACAACTCCATCGCCTCCGGCATCACCTGGGTCGTCGCGGCGGGGAACAACAACGCCGACTCCTGCCAGTACTCGCCCTCGTCCACCCCGGCGGCGATCACGGTCGGCGCCACGAACAGCTCGGACGCCCGCGCCACCGGCTGGAGCAACGGCCAGGCCTCCAACTACGGCACCTGCCTGGACATCTTCGCCCCCGGCGACAAGATCATCTCCTCGTCCAACGCGGGCGACAGCGCCAACCAGTCCATGAGCGGCACCTCCATGGCATCCCCGCACACCGCCGGCGCCGCCGCGCTGCTCCTGGCCGCCAACCCGTCGCTCACCCCCGCCCAGGTCCGCGACAAGCTGGTCGCCGACGCCACCCCGGACAAGATCAGCGACGCCCGCCCCGGCTCACCCAACCGCTTGCTCTTCACCGGCACCGGCGGCGGCGAGGACCCCACCGACCCGCCCGGCAAGAAGTTCGAGAGCGCCGGTCAGGTCCAGATCCGCGACAACGCCACGGTCGAGTCCCCCATCACCGTGACCGGCATCGACGGCAACGCCCCCGCCAACCTGTCGGTCACCCTCGACATCCGCCACACCTTCCGCGGTGACCTCAAGGTCGAACTGGTGCCCCCGGGCGGAGGCGCGGCCGTCCTGAAGAACTTCAACTCCAACGACAGCGCCGACAACGTCCAGGGCACGTTCACGGTCAATGCCTCCAACAGCCCCGCCAACGGCGTCTGGAAGCTCCGCGTCACCGACAACTGGGTCAACGACACCGGCTCGATCAACTCCTGGTCCCTCCAGTTCTGATCCGGCCTGCGCCTCCCGCCCGGTGAGCCTCTCCGCGGACCTCACCGGCCCGGGACGGAGGCGTCTGCGGCGCCCGCACACGCGCCGCAGACGCCACTCCTCTTTCCAGCGCCGTCGGAACGGGCCATCATGAGGCCGTTCCGACGGTCCGGTCGCATCGCCCGCCCGCACATCCGTCCTGCCGATGCCGCTCAGGAGCGCGGAAGGAAGCCGTGAACGCCGAGCCGTCGCCGCCCTCCGCCCCCGGTCTCCTGATCGGACGCTCCGCCCTCCTGGCCGACGTGTACGCGGAGCTCGACCGGCGACCCGCCGTCGCGGTGATCACCGGGGAGCCCGGGGTCGGGAAGAGCCGATTCGTCCACGAACTCCTGCGACGGACCACGTCATCGGATGCCGTCACCCTGGTCGCCCGCTGCCAGGAGGCGGACACTCCTTTCCCCTTCGCACCGCTCGTCGAGGCGTTGAACCGCCTCCGCTCCGGGCCCCTCCCGGCGGACCTGCCGCCGGTGACCGGGGCCCTGCACGCTCTGCTGCCCGACCTCGCGGACCGCCTCCCGCCCGCGCCGCCTCCCCTGGGTGACCCGGGTGCCGAACACCACCGCGTCCTGCGTGCCCTGCACGCGTACACGGCAGCGCTGGGGGAGGCCGTCCTGGTCGTCGAGGATCTCCAGTGGGCCGACGCATCGACCTGTGCCTTTCTCCGTACGGTCATCGCCGACCCGCCACCTCGCCTGGGCCTCGTTCTCACCGCGCGCAGCCGTACCGACCCCCACCGCGACGCCGAAGGCAGCGACGGCGTCCCGTTCCCGCTGCGCACACCGGCCCACGTGACGGTCGTCGAGCGGCACCTCGCACCGCTGTCGGCGACGGAGACCGGTGAGCTGGCCGCCGGGCTGCTCGGCGCGCAGGCGGTACCGGACGGGTTCGCCGACCGACTGCACCGGTGGACGGGCGGCCTGCCGTACGTGGTCGAGGAGGTGATACGCGCATGGCGGGGCTCCGCGGAGTTCCCCACCGACACGGCGGGGGAGCCGCTCCTGCCCGCGTCCGTGCGCCGGGTGGCGGTCGAGCGGCTGCGTGGCCTCCCTCCGGCGGCGCGGCA
Source organism: Streptomyces globisporus C-1027 (assembly GCF_000261345.2). Taxonomy (NCBI): domain Bacteria; kingdom Bacillati; phylum Actinomycetota; class Actinomycetes; order Kitasatosporales; family Streptomycetaceae; genus Streptomyces; species Streptomyces globisporus. The sequence goes on from NZ_CP013738.1 coordinate 7,389,367, forward strand.
GGTGGTCGCCGCAGCAGCGGTCCTCGGCGAACCCGCGCCCGTGGAACTGCTCTGCTCCGTCGCGGGGTTGGGCGCCCCGGAGACGCGTCGAGCACTCGCGGCCGCGCTGAGGGAAGGCGTCCTGTGCGCCTCCCCCCACGACGGCGGGTACGCCTTCCCCTACGACCTGGCGCACCGGGCCGCGTACGAGGCGGTCGCCGAACCGGAGCGGCCTGTTCTGCACCTGCGTGCGGCCCGCGCTCTGGCCCGGCACACGAGCCCGTTCCCGCTGGCGGGGATGGCCGACCACTACCGGCGCGCCGGCCGCCCCGCGCAGGCGGCGCGCTGCCTGGAGGCGGCAGCGGACCGGGCGGCGGGGGACGGGGACGCGGGCATGGCCGCGGCTCAGTACCTCGGCGCCCTGCGCAACGGCCCCTCGCCCGTGGCCCGCGACCGGGTCGCGCTGAAGCTGGCCCGCGTCGCGCTGAACGCCCGGCCAGGACCCCAGGTGCCCGCCGCGCTGCGGCAGGTCCTCGACCAGCACTCCCTGGGCCCCGGGCCGAGCGGTGAGATCCGGCTGCTGCTGGGCCTGTTGCTGCGCAACCAGTCGGGTTCCGGCCTTGAGGCGCTGGAGGAGATAGCGCGAGCGGTCCCCGACCTCCTCGTCGTCTCCACCGGCCAGGCCGCACGCGCGCTCGCGATCACGGCCATCCCCTCCCTCAAGGGCTGGCCGGTCGGCGAGCACCGCCGCCTGCTGGCCGAGGCGGAGCGGCTGCTGCCCGGGGTCGAGGAGGCGGACCTGCGCTCCGCCGTGCTGGCCAACCGTGCCACCGCCCTGGCCCTGATGGGCGACCCGTCGGCGTGGGAGGCGGTGGCCGATCTGCCCGACACCCTCACCGGGGAGGGGGCGGCGAGGGTGTACGCCAATCTGGCGGGCGCCGCGAACTCCCTGGGCCACCCGGAGCGCGCCCGGGCTTTTCAGGCCCGGGCGTGGCAGGAGGTGCGGACGAACCACGCCCCTTATCTGGAAGCCTTCGTCGAGACGACCGACGTGGTCGCGGCCTTCACGAGCGGCCGGTGGAAAGGACTGCTGGGGCGGGCCGAGCGTGCCGAAGCGCAGTACCAGGACGTGCCCGACTTCCACGCGGAGGCCCTGCTGGTCTGCGGACTGCTACGTCTGCACACCAAGGGGCAGACGGATGTGGCACGGCGTCTCCTGGAACGGGCCGTGGAGACGACCGCGCTGGACACCGGCGTGGTGCTGACCGCTGCCGCGGCTGCCGTGGCTCGGGTCCATCTGGCGGCCGGCCGGCCGTCTCAGGCCGTCCAGGCGGTGGAGGGAGCGCTGCATCATGTCCGCCGTACGGGGGCGTGGGTGTGGGCGACCGCCCTCGTACCACCGGCGATCGAGGCCCTCGTCCGGGACGACCGTCCCGGGGAGGCACATCGCCTGGTCGCGGAGTTCGCCGCAGGCATCGCCGACCGGGACGCACCGGCGGCCCGGGCCGCCCTGCTGACCTGCCGGGCCCTGCTCACCGCGACGGACGGCCCGCAGTCCGGGCCTGCACCGTCCGATGCGCCGTACGCGTCGGCGGCGGACGCCTGGACGCGGCTGGAGCGACCGTACGAAGCCGCGTACGTGAAGGAGGCCCGCGGCCTCCACCTGCTGGCCTCGGGTGTGCCGGGCGGGCGCACGGTGCTTCATGAGGCGATCGCCGCCTACCAGGACATCGACGCCGTATGGGATGTGCTGCGGTGTCAGCGCGAACTGCGGGAGCACGGCCAGACCACCGTCCGCAGACCCGGCGCGCTGGGGTACGGCGACCACCTCTCGCCCCGGGAGCGGGCGGTGGCCCGGCTCGCCTCGCTCGGCCTGTCGAACCGTGAGATCGCGAGCGAGCTGGTCCTCTCGCACCGGACGGTCGAGCACCACGTGGCACGCGCCCTCCGGAAACTGGGGGTCTCCTCCCGCACCGAGATCGGCCCGCACCTCGGACCGTGACCGAATACCCGAGGGAAGGCGGCGCACTCCACAGTCTATTTCCCGCCATCCCCTTCCCTTCCAAGGTCGTTAATCTACCCATTTGTTGAGGTCTGGAGCTCGCCGCAAGAGCTACTTATCGGCCAGTCCCGTTCCGGGGGTCTTGTGCGGGTCCACCGGCCTCTCCAGCATGAATAACGTTGTCAGGGACACGACGGATTGATCGTCTTCCCGATGACGAGTCATGGGCGTCCACCCAAACGCCCCGAGTTTCCCCCCACGATCTGGAGGAACACAGTGCGACTCTCTCGCCCCCACAGCCTCACGAGACGAGCACGACTCATCGCAGGGGCCACCGGCCTCGCCGCCGCGGCGGCGCTCGCGGTTCCCGCCACCGCCGCATCCGCCCAGCCGGCCCCGCAGACGTTCAGCGCCACCGAGCTCAACCAGACCGCCGCCTCTGTCCGCACCGCCGACGTCGGCGGCACGGCCTGGTACGTCGACGGCGCGTCGGGCAAGGTCGTCGTCACCGCCGACAGCACGGTCAGCAAGGCCGAGATCGCCAAACTGAGGAGCGAGGCCGGCGCCAACGCCGACGCTCTCGTGGTCAAGCGCACCCCCGGTAAGTTCTCCAAGCTCATCGCGGGTGGCGAAGCCATCACCACCGGCGGAGCACGCTGCTCCCTGGGCTTCAACGTGCAGGACGGCTCGGGAACCAAGTTCGCCCTGACCGCCGGCCACTGCACCAACATCGGCAGCTCGTGGTCCATCGGTACCACCACCGGATCGAGCTTCCCCGGCGACGACTACGGCATCATCCGGCACTCCGATCCGGGCGCGGCCGACGGCCGTGTCTCCCTCTACAACGGCAGCTACCAGGAGATCGACGGCGCGGCCGACGCCACGGTCGGCCAGTCCGTCCAGCGCAGCGGCAGCACCACCGGCCTGCACGGCGGCTCCGTCACCGGTCTCAACGCCACCGTCAACTACGGCGCCGACGGCATCGTCTCCGGTCTCATCCAGACCAACGTCTGCGCCGAGCCCGGCGACAGCGGCGGCGCACTCTTCTCCGGGAGCACCGCGCTCGGCCTCACCTCCGGCGGCAGCGGCAACTGCTCCTCCGGCGGTACCACGTTCTACCAGCCCGTCACCGAGGCGCTCAGCGTCTACGGAGTGAGCATCATCTGATCCCGCACTAACCAGGGTTCGCCATCGGCCCTGAGTGCTGTCCCCGCCGGTTCACCGGCGGGGGCAGCGCTCGTTGTCCGTGTCGGCGCGGCCTGTCCGGGCGCCACGGGCTCGGCCGCGAAGCGATTTCCAGCTGCCTGACCGATGAAAGACGAGGTCAGGCACCTTCCATCAGGCCGCGAGCCTGGCCGCCGGAGCTCCGGAGGCCAGGCTCGAAGGGTGAGGAGTGAGGGGGCGGGTTACGGGAGTTCGTGGACGTGCGGCGCCACGCTGTTGACCCAGTTGTCGCCGTTCGCCGCGTCCCAGTTGGTGGACCAGGTCATGGCGCCGCGCAGCCCCGGGTACGTCTTCTCGGGCTTGAACTCGCCGCAGTTCTCACCCTTGGTCAGGCAGTCGAGGGCGTCGTTGACGATCGCCGGGTCGACGTAGCCGGAGCCGGCGCCCTTGGAGGAGGCAGGGGTGCCGATGCCGACCTGGTCGGCATCGAGGCCGTTCTCCAACTGGATGCAGGCGAGCGCGGTCAGGAAGTCGACCGAGCCCTGGGCGTACACGTTGCCGTCGCAGCCGGCCATCGAACCGCTGTTGTAGTACTGCATGTTGACGACGGTCAGAATGTCCTTCACGTCGAGCGCCAGCTTGAAGTACTCGGTGCTGGTGCTCTGCATGTCGATCGTCTGCGGCGCCATGGTGAGGACCAGGTCGCTGCCTGCCTTCTCGGACAGCGACTTCAGTGCCTCGCCCATGTACTGGGCGTTGATGCCGTGCTCCAGGTCGATGTCGACGCCGTCGAAGCCGTACTCCTCCATGAGGGCGTACGTGCTGTCGGCGAACTGCCGGGCCGACTCCGAGTCGTCGACCGTCACGTTCCCGAGCTCGCCGCCGACCGAGATGACGACGGACTTGCCGGCTTCCTGCTTCGCGGCGATGTCGGCCTTGAAGTCGTCCTCGGAGGCATAGCCGACCGCCGGGTCGAGGTTGAACTCGATCTGGCCTTCGGTGCCGGTGGCGTCGGCGAAGGCGACCGCGATGATGTCGTAGCCGTCCTGGACGTCGCCCAGCTTCTGGACTGTCGCGCCGTTGTCGAAGTTCTGCCAGTAGCCGGTGACGGCGTGTGCGGGTACGGCAGCACGGGCCTGACCGCTCTCGGCAGCGCCTGCGCTACTGCCCAGAGTGGTGGCCGCCATGAGCCCGCCGGTGGCGAGGACGAGGGCGACACTGCCGCCCAGGAGCTTGTTGCTGCGCTTCTTGCGATGCGTCCGGTCCACGGGGAATCTCCAGGTGCGTGGGGGGAGTTCGCGAACGAGGGGGACATCGGTGGCCACCGACCTGGTGCAGGAGATTGGTTCATACCAATGCCCATGTCAACCCTTGTGACAAAAGCCGTCACCTCTGAGCACTCCTGATGTCGGGATTTGTTCAGAACGCTCACGGAAGGGCGATCGGCCGGCTGCGGTGCTCGGTGAAGCCGGTCCGTCAGCGGACTGACAGCCGCACGAGACCACCGCGCTCCTCCGGGGTGCCCGACACCCGCAGCGCCACATAACGCGGGGAGCCCGTGGCCCGCAGACTCCGCACCCGGCCATGACCGGTGAGCGCGCCCGCCCGGCGGTAGCTGATCCCGTCGTCGCTGAACTCCACGGACAGGCCCGGGACCCGCCCGGCCGACCACTCGGCCTCCACCCGGCCCACCGCCCGCCGCGCCCCGAGGTCCACGACCAGGCGGCCGTCGCGTCCCGGCCGCCACACCGTGTCCGGGTCGCCGTCGACGGCTGCCGAGGGCTCCGACATCCCCGTCGGCAGCGGCGCGTTCGGGAAGACGGCTCGGCCCAGGGCGAGGTCCGTCGTCGGATAGGCCTGCGCCCCGCGCACCGTGACCTCGATGCCCCGGCCCGGCCGCACCACCGCCACCGTGCTGCGCCCCTGTGCCTCGACCCGCACCCGGCAGACCGGCCCGGTCAGGCGCACCGTGGCGGCGTCCACGACCTCCACCCACAGCCCGTTCGGCAGCGACCGGCCCGACAGCGGGACCAGCGTGAACCGGGGCGGCAGCAGCAGCGCCGAAGCCGCCTCCAGCCGCGCCTCGTACCGCAGGCCGTCCCGGGTCACCACCTGCTCGCCCTCGTAGACCTCCCGGCGGCGGCCCTCCTGCACCAGGGTGACCGGGGTACGCGCCGCCCGGTCCGACAAGTTGAACAGGCTCAGGTGACCGTCTGTCACCGCCGCCCGCACCTTCTCGTCCCCGGCCGTGGGCACCGGCCGGCGCACGAGTTCGCGCAGGCCGTCGGCTGACACCCCGCAGTGGCCCTCCACGAGCAGCGGGCCCGTACCGCCGCCCTCCGCCAGGACGATCGTGTCCCCGTACACCGCCAGCGGACCGCGCACGCCGCGTACGACCAGACCCGCACGGCCGTCCACGTCCAGCCAGCCGCCCTCGCTGCGCAGCGCCGGTACGGGGCCGCTCGCCAGGTCCGTCCACCTCTCCCCGTCGTCCGAGCCCTGCACCAGGTAGCTCCGGCCCGCCGCGCTCTCCCAGCGCAGGGTGACCCGGTCCAGGGCGCGGGGCTCCCCGAGGTCCACGGCGAGCCAGCTGTCGGGGCGCGGCCGGTCGGCGGCGGAGACAGCCCAGCGGGTCGTGCCGTCCCCGTCCACGGCCAGCTCCGGACCCCTGCCCGGTGCGGACGAGGACGCGGTGGCCCGGCCACCGCGCGCGAGGTCGGGCCCGTCGGCCCCGTCCCGCGCCTCCGCGGCGAACAGCGAGTAGCCGTACGCCGGATCGGGCGTCACGCCCTGGACCCGCAGGTGCCGGACCGTCGTACGGTCGAACGACAGCTCGTCGACGCGGCCCGTCGAGCCACCGGAGGAGTCCCGGGACGCGACCGTGGCCGACCCCTCGGCGAAGCGGTACGTCCGCTCGCCGTCCAGGCCCGCCACGCCCGGCATGGTGAGGTTGTGCACCTCCAGCCGGCCGCCCGCGGTGTCCGGTCCTTCGGCGGCGTGGACCACCGCGCCGCTGGGCAGCGTGGTGAAGCCCGCGAAGCCGTCCTTCAGCCGCAGCAGCGTCGCGCTCCCGTCGAAGCCGTCGCGCAGCCGGGTGTGCGTGCGCACCGAGCGGCCGGTGACCTCCACGCCCGTGGACGGCAGGAACATCGGCGTGGCGCCGCTGATCCGGAACAGCCAGTCGTCGTGGCCCGGCTGCCAGGCGAACTTCACGAACTTCGGCTTGGACACCACACCGGCCCAGGCGGCGGGGGACTGGTGCGACACCAGGCCGGGCCCCTCCCCGAAGTCCGTCACCCCGGAGGCGTACGCGAACAGCTCCCGCTGCGACAGCGGCACGGCGGGCCGGCCCGCCCCGGGCCACACGTGCAGCAGGTAGCTGATGGCCAGTTCGGCGCGGGCCTCCGGCTCGTACTTCGGCTCACCGGAGAACTTCGCCAGCCGGTGCTCCGGCGGGTACGCCTGGTACGCCTCCAGCCGCGCCGCCAGCTCCACTTCCGCGCGGGCCGCCGCCCGGTCGCCCATCACCCGGGACAGGAACGCCAGCGGGATCACGTCCCGGCCGTAGAGGTGTTCACGGTCGTTGACCATCGGCATCAGCGGCTCACCCGCGTCCGACATCACCCCCAGCAGGGTCCGCCACAGCGGCCCGGCGTTCGGCTGCCGGGTCAGTACCTCGGGCAGTGGCTCCCCTGCCGCCAGGAAGTGCGCCGCGTTGCGCCCCGAGGTCCGCCACAGCTCCGCCTGGTAGTGCGGGCCGAAGGAGCCGTGGTTCTCGACGATGAACGTGTCATAGACGTTCCGGGCGGTGTTCCGGGCCACCGGCACGCCGTCCACGCGGGCCGGGTTGGCGAGGTCGGCCTCCGGCAGTCCGGCCTCGTTGCGCGACCAAGTGCCGTAGTCGGCCGCCCACTCGGAGCGTCGGCGGTCGTCCGGGGCCCAGGCCAGCGCGGGGGCCAGCGCCTGGGCGTAGATGCCCATCTCCTCCAGCTTGGTGTCACCGACGTGGCCGCCCGTCAGCCCGTTCGGCGTCCAGGACCCGGAGGCCGGGTCGTCGCCGGTGCCCAGGGCATGCGTGTACGCGGCCTGCTCCCGGACGATGGTGTCCACCAGGGAGCGGGTCCGCTCGTCCAGCTCGTCCCAGAGCAGCCGGGCGGCCAGCACGAAGTACGACTGGAACGTGGTGTCGAAGAACAGGGTGCGGCCCCACTGGGTGCCGCCGGTCAGCCGGTTGGAGGCGGCGAAGTGCCGCACCGTCGCCAGCGTCCGCCGCTTGAGCGTGTTGCGGTCCACCCCCGCCAGCTCCGCGTCGTAGCTGCCACGTGTCAGCAGCACGGCATGGCCGAGGACCACCGCGAACCCGAAGAACTTGTCCGTGTAGATGCCCCGGGCCTCGTCCCACTGTGTCTCGGACCAGCGGGTGTGCCGCAGCAGGACCCGGTAGTACGTGGCGGCGACATCGTCCTCCGCGCCGCTCCCGCCGGCCCCGGCGAGCGGGGACGCGGCCGCCGACGGCGAACCCGCGCCGAGCGGCAGCGCGGCCACGGCTCCGGACGCGCCGAGGATCTGGAGCAGTCGGCGGCGGCCGAGGGGAAGAGAGGTGGGGCCCACGGTGGTTCTCCTCTGGGGGTGCGCGCGGCGGTCGTCGGACGGCTCAGGGGGAACGGCCGTACGATGAAGCCATAATGGACAACGTTGTCAACGGGTTGAGGGCCACCCTTGGCCGCCCCGGTATGTTCCGTCAAGGGAAAACGCACGATTGAACGGGACGATGACGGAACGACGGACCGAGGAGGGACGCGGCAGTGAGGACGATCGGGCTCATCGGCGGCATGAGCTGGGAGTCGACGGCGGAGTACTACCGGCTCATCAACGAGTACACCCGGGACCGGCTGGGCGGGCTGCACTCGGCGCGGTGCGTGCTCTACTCGGTCGACTTCGCCGAGATCGAGCGGCTCCAGACGGAGGGGCGCTGGGAGGAGGCCGGTGAGGTCCTGGCCGACGCCGCCCGTGCGGTGCAGAGCGCCGGGGCCGACATGGTGCTGATCTGCACTAACACCATGCACAAGGTGGCCGACACGGTGGCGTCGGCGGTCTCGGTGCCGCTGGTGCACCTCGCCGACGCCACGGCGGACGCGGTCCGCGCGGCGGGGGTGCGGAAGGTCGGTCTGCTCGGCACGGCGTTCACCATGGAGCAGGACTTCTACCGGGGCCGGCTCCGGGACCGGGGGCTCGACGTACGCGTCCCGGACGCGGCGGGCCGGGCCCTGGTGCACGAGGTAATCTACGGCGAACTGTGCCTGGGAGAGGTGCGTGCCGCATCCCGTGAGGCGTACCGGGAGATCATCCGGGGCCTGGTGGCGGACGGCGCGGAGGGGGTGATCCTCGGCTGCACGGAGATCGAACTGCTCATCGGCCCCGAGGACAGCCCGGTGCCGGTCTTCCCCACCGCCCGGCTGCACGCCCTGGCGGCGGTCGACGCGGCCCTGTCCGGTGGCGAGGAGTAGGCAGAGGGCCTCGCGGAGAGAACCGGGCTGGCGGAGCGACCCGCGGCCGACGGAACGGGCCGGATCCCGCCGGCTGTCCCGATCCGGAACGGGCCCTGAACGGGCCTCTGTTCGCATCATTCCGGGGTGCCGTCGCGCCCGATCGGGCACGACGGCACCCCGGCTTCGACCTGGTCCGAACCTTCCGGCATGACGCCCGGCTTTCGGGACAGACGCTGACCCACAGCGCCCCCGCAACCGCGCGCGGAACGGCGGTTCCCCCGCCGGACCCGTCCGCGCGGCGACGCGACGGGGCGCACGACGTCCCCCACAGCCGGAAGAAGGTCCCCCGTGGCGATCAACCAGACGCAGCAACCGCTGGACGGCGGACTGCCTGTCCCGGAAGCGGACGATCGGCGGTCCGTGGCCGAGTCTCGTCCTGACGCAGGGCCCGGAGCGCAGCACCACTCGGAGGAGGCTCCCCGGCAGCGGCCCTCCGCCCTGGAACAAGCAGGCGGCGTACGCGGGTTGATCTACTCCGCTCTGCCGGTCCTCGCCTTCGTCATCGGCAACAACATCGGCGGGCTGAAGACGGCGATCATCGCCGCCCTGGCCCTCTCCGTGGTGATCGCGGCGGAGCGCCTGCTCCGCAAGGAATCGATCATGCCCGCGGTCGGCGGCGTCTTCGGCGTGGCCATCGCCGCAGGGATCTCCTGGTGGACCGGATCCGCCAAGGACTACTTCCTCATCGGCATCTGGTCCAACCTGGCCGCCGCCCTGGTCTTCGGGATCTCCGTCCTGGCGCGCCGCCCGCTGGCGGGCGTTCTGTGGAACTCCATGACCGGCAAGGGCACGGCCTGGCAGGAGGACCGGCGCTCGCGGCGCGACTTCTCCATCGCCACGATCGTGCTCACCGTCATCTTCGCCGCCCGTTTCGCCGTCCAGCAGTACCTCTACGAGGCCGACGAGGTCGGCACGCTGGGCACCGCGAAGATCATCATGGGCTACCCGCTGCTGGCCGTCGGGCTGCTCGCCGTCGCCTGGGCCGCCCGCGCGTCGCACCGCCGACTGCGTGCCGGGGACCGCTGAGAGGGGCTGACGCGCGGTCCCGGCCGTGCTGAGGGCCGCCGCCGCCACGGCGACCGGCACCTGTATCGCGGCCATGCAGGCGCCGGTCGCCGTGGACCGAAGGCGGCGGACACCGAGTTGCCCGACCTGACCACCACGGCGCTTGCCGCGCCCCTTGGTGGTGACGCCGTCGCCGCCCACCTGCAGGAGCGAGGCGGCTTGCCGCAAGGCCCTGCTTCCTTCGGTTCGTATCCGGACGGAGCAGGGCCTTCGTGGTCTTCCGCTTCGGGTCTTCGGGATGTCCGCTGGGCGTGTGTCTCGGCGGCTATGCGGCGGGGGTGAGTTCTGCTCGGCCGAACAGCAGAGCCCAGCCGCTGGGGAGCTGGTGGAGGATGCGGCTGGTCAGGTCGGCACCGGCGTGCGCTGCGACGTCGGCGAGGACGGCGCCGGTGTCCCACCGGGTGGTTGCCAGGGAGGCGCCGGAGCGGGTGGCCAAGTCTTGGATGAAGTCCTTGCCGGTCAGTGGGCGGGTGTCGGGGACCTGCGCGGTCAGCACACGCGCTGCCTCTACGGGCAGGCAGCGGGCCAGATCGACGCGTTCGGCGCCGGTGAGTTGACGTCCGAGCCCGGCGAGCACCACACGGACCACTTCTTCCGCCCGTTCACGGGTGGGGTAGGCGCCTTCGTATCGGACCTTCTCCAGCATCTGCTCGTACGCCTTCGAGCTCGGCTGGTGTTGCGTGAGAGGTACGCGCGCGTCGGTGATCACTGCGGGGCATGCCTTTCAGGAGTCATGGGAGCGCCGGACGCGGCACTTCCGTTTTGATCAGATGGACTGGGGGCGGCCTGAGAGGGAGCAGGATCTGCCCAGTCAGGTCTTCGTCTGCCGTGCCGGCGAAGGCGGATGGCGCGGCACTGGGGTGCCGCGTCGCGATCTGCTCGGTGGCCCCTCCTGTCCCGGCGGCGGCCCGCGCGGGCCGATCCCTCGAAGGAGTGGATCGGCCCACGCGCGCCGCGAACTGGGCGCGTACCCCGTCGACACGTGGGGGCAGAGCACGGCGAGCGCGAGGTGCACCGCACGCTCGGTTTCCTGCGCTGTGTCGTGTCGACCCGTTTCGTCGCACCGCCGGCACATACTTCGCGTCGCAAAGTCACCAGCCGCCACCCGTTGGTGGTGTCGGTTGCCTCGCGGTGCGGAGGGGGACCAGAGATCCCCCTCCGCACCGGATGCAGGCTGGGTCAGCCGGGAATCATCTTCTTGCGGCCGGAGCCGGCGCCGATGGAGACCTTCCGGGGCTTGGCGCGCTCCGCGATCGGGATGCGCAGGGTGAGAACGCCGGCGTCGTAGTCAGCCTGAATGCGCTCGGTGTCGAGGGTGTCGGCGAGCACGATCTGGCGGGAGAAGACGCCCAGCGGTCGCTCCGACAGTTCCATCTTGACGTTGTCGACCTCGGCCGTCGGCCGTCGCTCGGCCTTGACGGTCAGCATGTTCCGCTCGACATCGATGTCGAGCGCATCCGCGGTGACGCCGGGGATGTCGAAAGCCACCACGTACTCGTCACCCTCGCGGTAGGCGTCCATCGGCATCACCGAAGGCTTCGACCAGGTTCCCGGGCCCATCAACTGCTGTGCCATCCGGTCCAGTTCACGGAAGGGGTCAGTGCGCATCAACATCGTGAAACACCTCCAGCAGGTTCGAACGGTTGCTGCCAATGCGCTGCACGGGCACTGTTGTAGCATGTCATCCAAGCGATGACAAATGTTCTGTCATCCAGTCGATGACATTCCGAGGAGGTGTCCGTGACCGCAGCCGATCAGCCGCCCGCGACCAGCACCGAGGCCCACAGCCCGGCATCCTTCCTGGCCGCCGTGTCAGCCCTGGCCGCCATGGACGAAGCCTTGCGCGGTGCCCATGACGACACTCCCGACGCCGCCGTGCCCGGCCCTGAGCAGGCCCTGGCCTCCCTGATGCTGCTGCGGCAGGTGCGCGAGCAGCTCGCCGGCTGGGAGACCGGTCTGATCGAGACCGCCCGCCACGCAGGTGCCAGCTGGGCCGACCTGGCCCACCCCCTCGGCGTGGCCAGCCGCCAAGCAGCCGAACGCCGCTACCTGCGCGGCCGGCCCGGCCCGGCGGGCGCCACCGGAGAGCAGCGCGTGCAGGCGACCCGCCGGCGCCGCGCCGCCGACCGCTCCGCCGCCACCTGGGCCCGCGCCAACTCAGCCGACCTGCGCCGTGTCGCCGGACAGATCACCGCGCTTGCCCATCTCACGCCCGAAGCCCGCTCGGCCCAGGCCGCTGTGCACACCGCTCTGGGCTCCGGTGACGCCGCAGAACTCATCGCACCCCTGACCGACATGCGGCCTCATCTGGACGCCCGCCACTCCGGTCTCGTCGACTCCCTGGACGCCCTCGAAGCCCAGCGCATCACGACAGCCTCTGACGAAGACTGACCCGCTCCCGCAGAGCCGCCATCCGCCGCGGGGCCTCCCGCCAGCGCAGCACCCGACGACGGCCCCGTGCCCGAGTCCCATCCGTATCCGACCTTCCGCTGAAAGGACCCTGCATGCCCAGCAGCGTTGAGACGCTCGAATTCCAGGCAGAGACCCGCCAATTGCTCCGCCTGGTGATCCACTCCATCTACTCGAACAAAGACATCTTCCTGCGCGAGCTGATCTCGAACGCCTCCGACGCCCTGGACAAGCTGAGGCTGGAGTCGCTGACCGGCAGCCTCGCCGAAGTCGACGCCGGTGACCTGCACATCTCGCTCGAGGTCGACAGGGACGCCCGCACTTTGACCGTCCGCGACAACGGTATCGGCATGACCCGCGACGACCTCGTGGAGCTGATCGGCACGATCGCCAAGTCCGGCACCGCCGGGCTCCTGCAAAAGATCAAGGAGTCCAATGACGCCGTAACCGCGGAGAGCCTGATCGGGCAGTTCGGTGTCGGCTTCTACTCGGCCTTCATGGTCGCCGACAAGGTCACCATGCGCACGCGTCGCGCCGGCACCGACTCCGGTACCCGGTGGGAGTCCGACGGCGAGGGCTCCTACACCATCCAGGAGGACGAGGGCCTCCCTGTCGGCACCTCGGTCACCCTGCACCTCAAGCCCGCCGACAGCGAGGACGGACTCGCCGACTACCTTTCCGAATCGAAGATCCGGCAGATCGTCAAACGCTACTCGGACTTCATCCGCTGGCCCATCCGCATGGCCCCCGACCGGACCGACGCCGACGGCGAAACCACCTCCGAACTCGACACCCTCAACTCGATGAAGGCGCTGTGGGCCCGGTCCCGCAGCGAGGTGACCGAGGACGAGTACAACGAGTTCTACCAGCAGATCAGCCACGACTGGCTGCCCCCGGCCGAGACGATCCACATGCGCGCCGAAGGCACCTTCGAATACGAAGCGCTGCTGTTCATCCCCTCACAGGCCCCCCTCGACCTGTACTCCCGCGAGTCCAAGTCCGGCGTGCAGCTCTATGTCAAGCGCGTGTTCATCATGGACGACTGCGAAGCGCTCATGCCCAACTACCTGCGCTTCGTCAAGGGTGTCGTGGACGCCCACGACCTGTCGCTGAACGTCTCCCGCGAGCTCCTCCAGCACGACCGCCAGATCCAAGGCGTACGCCGACGCCTGGTCAAGAAGGTCCTCGCAGCAGTGAAGGACATGCAGGCCAAGGACGCCGAGCGCTACACGAAGGTCTGGGCCCAGTTCGGCCGGGCGTTGAAGGAGGGCCTGCTCGAGGACACGGACAACACCGAGACCCTGCTGGAGCTGGTGTCGGCCGCTTCCACCAACGACCCGGAGCGGACCACCACACTGCGCCAGTACGTCGAGCGCATGAAGGACGGCCAGGACACCATTTACTACCTGACCGGGGAGACCCGCGCCATGGTGGAGAACTCCCCGCACATGGAAGCCTTCGCCGCAAAGGGCTTCGAGGTGCTCATCTTCACCGACCCCATCGACGAGGTATGGGTCGACCAGGTCCCCGCTTTCGACGGCCATCGTCTGCAGTCCATCGCGAAGGGTCAGATCGACCTCGACGGAACCTCCGACGGAGAGGGGGAAACCGACACCCACAGGGCCCAGCGCGAGCAGGACTTGGCCGGACTGCTGACCTGGCTGAGCACCGCCCTGTCCGACCACGTCAAGCAGGTCCGCCTGTCATCCCGCCTGACCACCTCGGCAGCCTGCATCGTTGGTGACGCCCACGACGTGACGCCCACCCTGGAGAAGATGTACCGGGCCATGGGCCAGCAGATGCCCACTACCAGGAGGATCCTGGAACTCAACCCCGCACACCCTCTGATCACCAGCCTGCGCACCGCGCACGAAACCAACGCCGACGACACCGCCTTGACGGAGATCGCCGAGCTGATCTACGGCAGCGCGCTGCTCGCCGAAGGAGGGGACCTGCCCGATCCGGCCCGCTTCACCCGACTGCTCACCGAGCACCTGACCCGCACCCTGTAACCACGGAAGCATCCAAGGCCGGACGGGGCGGAGGCGCGCCCCGGCCGGCGACCGACCGGTCCAACGACGTGAGCCGGGTATCGCAAAAGCGGCCGCGGTACCCGCGCACCCGGCGAAGTTCAGGTCGGGTCGGGTCGGCGGAAATACACGGCCGACGCAGCTCGATGCGCTCGAGACCAAGGCTCGGTCGGCGCAGCGGTCACCCATCCCGGTGCCCGGCTTCCGGACCATCGCCTTGAGACTCCACCGCTTCGCGCACTCGCTGGTCCTCGCGCAAAGAGCTGACATCGCGCTCCAAGGGCGTGCGGCTCACCGCTGTCGCAAGCTCTTCCAAGGCATGCTTCTGCAGAGCTGCCTCTCCCCGTAGCGCTGGGCTCCGGACACCGGCTCTTCCCCATGCGCGGAGGGCCTTCTCCACGCGTGCCCAGTTCGGGTCCCTGCTCTCGCGCACAGCGGCTGCCGCCTGCTCCGTGTCCGATTCCATAGCTTCGGCCAACTCCTCCAACTCGGGAGCGGACGGGTTCTCGTCGTGCGGGACGCGGCCCTCCATGAGCGTTGCTGCTCTGCCGAAACCTTCGAGCGCCTTCTCAGCGTCCTTCGCCTCTTGCGCGGTCAGGCCCCTGGGGCGGACCGGTTCCCGTAGTGCCCGGTCGTATGCCTCCTGCCAGGCCGTGCGGGCTCTTCTGCTCGCCAGTTGGGCGCTGCGCATGTCGGCCCGGCGGGCCGTGGTCGGTTCGGCGAAGTGGCGGAGCACGGCCGCCGCATGGCGGCCGTTGGCGGCAAGCCAGTCCGCCAGCCGCTCCCGTAGCCGGGGCGTCTCCCACGCGGGAAAGACCGCGTAGGCCAGCATGGCCAGTGCTCCACCGAGGAGAGTGAGGATCATCCGCTCCGGAACCGTCTGTTCCCATGCCTGGCCGCCCATGCCGAGCAAGAAGACGACGTAGGCGGCGGTGAAGCACTGGGAGTAGGCGTAACCCGTACGGGTCAGGGTGTACGAGAGGCCCGCCGAGACCACCGCCAGCGCACCGAAGAGACGGGCATCCGGGCCCAGGGCTTCAACGGCTCCGGTGGCGAGCACGACACCCACCAGAGTCCCGGCGAGACGAGCGACCGCGCGCGCGTACGTCCGGTGGAAGTCCGGGCGCATCACCATGACCGAGGCGATGGGCGCCCAGTAGCCGTGCCCCAGGGGCAGCTGTGCGGCGATGAGGTAGCCGAGCGTGGCCACCGCCGCCAGCCGAACGGCATGCCGGAGGACGGGCGAGTCGCGTCGGAGCTCACGGCGGACCGCCCGTGCGACGACCGGGAAAAGCCGGAACATGGTCGGGCGCTCGAGGAAATCGATGCCTGCGCCTCCGTGGTACACAGGCGTCCTTCCGCGCGCGTTGCCGCACTCGGCGATCTCCAGAGCCTCGCAGAGCAGTGTCCTGAGCGTTTCGGCGGCCTGCCTGGCCGGACCGTCGAGCACCTCGTGCTCCGTGCCTTCTCGCAGGAGCTCCGAGGTTCTGGGCGGCACCTCGACGGCGGTGCCTCGCCGGATCGACCGGGCGGCCGCATCCAACACCTCAGCGGCCGCGTCGAGTAGTTCCCGCGCGCGGTCCCGCCCGGGACCCTCGGCAGGGGCGCCGATGTCGGGGTCGGCCAGCGCGGCAATGGCCGGCACCATGCGTTCGGCAACTCCTCGCGGACCGTGCAGGGCGACGGGGCGCGTACGTGCCTGAGAGGGCGTCACCGCCGCCGCGTCCCGGGCTGTCATCAAGGGCTCGGGGTCGAACCCGGCCGTCGGGTCGTGCCGGAGCCGACGGGCATAGTCCGCCACGGCGGCCAGAGCGTCGGCGAGCGCGTCCCGATGCGCCCCCCATCGGCGGACCGGGAACAGCAGGATCAGTACTGCCTGCACCACTCCGCCGAGCGCGATGATCCCGGCGTGCTCCAGGGCCCGTCCGGCGCTCGTGGGCAGGGTGATGGTCACCAGCATGCTGCCGACGGTCGTCGCCGCGACGATCCCAGCGGTCGATCCGACGGCCCACGCCAGCCCCGCCCCGAAGGCCCAGAGGGCCAGCAGCGGAAGGAACGTCACGAGGTGCCCCGCCGCCAGGTACCCCGCCAGGGTGCTGAGCGCCAGCCCCGCGCCCGCGCCGAGCGCGATCACCTTGCGTGGGCGCCAGGCACGCTGGAAGGTGGCCCCGCCCGCGGAGAAGGCGCCGAGGGCCGCGGATGCGGCGTACGCGGGGGAGCCGAGCCACAGCGCCGGCCCGACGAGGAGCGCCACGCCGGCGGCCGCGCGCAGAGCGAGCAGGGGCTCCAGGCGCGTCTCCTCGATGCTGAGCCCGGATCGGAGGACATCCCTCAAGGCCCTCGGCCACGTCATGGGTGCGGGCCCAGCCGGAAGGTCGTTTCAGCTCGCGTCGGCCGGATCGCCGGAGCCACCATCATGTTCATCTCATCATCGCCGAGGAGAGGGGCGGGGCAGGCCGTGTGCCGTCGCCACCGGTGCGTGTGCATCGTGCCTGCGGCTAGCCATCATGCTCGCCCTGGAGCATGTGTCGACGTTCCTGTTCGCGCGTCGAATAGGCCGCTGCTCGGATCGCCTCGTCGCTCTCCAGCCCCGACCCCAGTGCGCCGCCCACTGTGGCAATCGAAGCCACGAACCATGACAGCGTGCAGTAGTTCTGCGCGTTCAGCGGATGCCGGGTCGCGGAGGCGAACACGTGGCCGTTGAGTACGAAGAGCGCCCACACGAAGCTGACGGCCATCAGGCCGACGTAGCAGACGAGCGCCCCGATGGTCACGGTCACCAGGGTCGACGTGTTGTAGAGAACCGATCGCTGTCTCGCTTCCGGCGATCCTTCCGTTGTGCGATGCCACAGGTTCGCGTCCACGATCAGCCAGCCGATCATGAGCCCGACGGAACCGACCGTGGCGACGATCAGGCGTGGCGTGCCCAGGGAGGTGGCCAGGCTCCAGACGGTGTCGTCCACCGTGGCGATGGCTCCCGTGGCGAGTGCGGCGGCCAGGGCTTTGGACAGCCCCGGGACCAGCCGCCACGGCCGGTTGGCGCGGACCATGCCGACGAGCAATTTGAGGTAGCCGCGCGGGCCGTCGGCGACGTAGCGCAGATCGGCGAGCTCCTCCTCGTCGACAGTGCCCGGGCGGATGGGCGCGAGGAGACCGGCGAAGGGGCCGAGCGGCGGTCGGTTACAGGCAGCTCGTTCACCTCCGAGGGACCGCGACCCGGCCAGGCTGAGCACGGCTTCTTCCACGACCCGCCGTGCCTTTCCCTGCAACCGCCAGCCCCCCAGGGACGGAAGGGACAGCAACGCCGTCCCGTGTTCGTGGCTCAGATCCACGACAAGCCTTCGCCTGTGCGAGTGCAGCGGAAGGTCGGTGAGGGCCACGACGATGTCCCAGCTCTCCGCACTTCCGTCCTCCACGATCCGGCGCATCAACGTGGACGGGTCCTCGGCGTCCGCGGTGAAGGGTCTGCTGACCACCTCGACAGCGAACCGTCTCTGCCGGCCGGACTTCTCGGCGAGCCGGGCGGGAAGGGTCCGTGCCAGGCGCTTCGCGACCACGGTCGGCGCGTCCGGGTCCGCGAGGAGAACGACCACCGTGACGACCTGCGACGACGCTTGCATGACTGCATCCTTCTCGTTGTCCGTCCCCGCGACCGCAAATGCCCACAGAATGCCTCCGGCGTGGCGTCGGCCACGCGATGACACGCTGGCCCCGGCCGGGCGGTACGGGCGGAGCGGCCGGATTTCCGTCGTTCTGCCCCCTACGGGGCCTGCTATCCGTGACGGGTGATCAGCCCTCTCGGACCATCGTCAGGAGCGCGCGAGCCGGGCCGCTAGATAGGGCGCGGTGGCGCTGCGGCGGGCCTTCGCGACCTTGGCCGGCGGGCCCGCCGCGACCACCCGCCCGCCGGTGTCGCCGCCGCCCGGCCCGAGGTCGATGACCCAGTCGGCCGTGACGATCGTGTCCAGGTCGTGCTCGACGAGGACGACCGTGTTGCCCGCGTCGACGAGCCGGTGCAGCTGCCGCAGCAGCAGTGCGATGTCCGAGGGGTGCAGGCCCGCCGTCGGTTCGTCGAGCAGGTAGAGCGCGTGGCCACGGCGGGCGCGTTGCAGTTCGGTGGCCAGTTTGATGCGTTGGGCCTCACCGCCGCTGAGCTCCGTTGCGGGCTGCCCCAACCGCAGGTACCCCAGGCCCACCTCGCGCAACGTATCCAGACTGCGGGCGGCGGCCGGTACGGCGGAAAGGAACTCGGCGGCGTCGTCGACGGACATCGCCAGTACGTCCGCGATGTTCTTGCCGCGGTAGGTGACTTCCAGTGTTTCGGCGTTGTACCGGGCGCCCTGGCAGGTCGGGCAGGGTGCGTAGGTACCGGGCAGGAACAGCAGTTCCACCGCGACGAACCCTTCGCCCTGGCAGGTCTCGCACCGGCCCTCGGGCACGTTGAAGGAGAACCTGCCGGCCGTGTAGCCGCGCGCCCTGGCCACATCGGTCGACGCGTACAGCTTGCGCACCGCGTCGAACATCCCCGTGTACGTGGCCAGATTGGACCGGGGAGTACGCCCGATGGGCCGTTGGTCGACCCGGACCAGCCGGTCGAACGACTCGACGCCCGACGCGTCCTGGACGTCGACCTCCAGTCGCGCCTCGTCCGTCTCCTCGGGGGTTAGTCCGAGGTGATCCCGGACGACCTCGGCGAGCACCTGCGTGACCAGCGTCGACTTTCCGGAACCGGACACACCCGTCACCGCCGTCAGTACGCACAGCGGTACGTCCACGGACATGTCACGCAGATTGTGGCGGGACACGCCGCTCAGGTGCAGCCAGCCGTGCGGTGTGCGCGGCCGGTGTTCGAGTGGCTCGGCGCGCCCGAACAGATACCGGCTCGTGGCCGACTCCTCCACCTGCTCAAGACCGGCGACGGGGCCGCTGTACAGCACGCGCCCGCCGCCCTCACCGGCGCCGGGGCCGATGTCGACCACCCAGTCGGCCCGCCGTACGACGTCCATGTCGTGCTCCACGACGAACAGAGAGTTGCCCGCTGCCTTGAGGCGCTCCAGCACGTCCAGCAGCGGTTCCGCGTCAGCCGGGTGCAGGCCCGCGGAGGGTTCGTCGAGGACGTACACGACGCCGAACAGCCCCGAGCGCAGTTGTGTGGCGATCCGTAGGCGTTGCGCCTCGCCGGGCGACAGGGTCGTCGAGCGGCGCCCGAGGCTGAGATATCCCAGGCCCAGGTCGAGCAGTACGGCCACCCGCGCGACCAGATCGCCGCAGATCCGGACCGCGACCTCGGTCGTTTCCCCGGACCGGGCGGTTGAAGTGGTGGCGTCGGCCTCGGGCCGCCGTGCGACGGGCCGCAGCAGCGCCGCGACCTCGGTGAGCGGCATCGCGTTGACTTCGGCGATGGACCGTCCGGCGAAGGTCACGGCGAGCGCCTCGGGACGCAGTCCGCTGCCGTGGCACTCGGGGCAGGGCACGCTTCTGACGAACCGGAGCGCCCGTTCGCGCATCTTCTCGCTCTTGGAGTCGGCAAGGACGTGCATGATGTGCTTGCGGGCGCTCCAGAACTTGCCCTGGTAGCCGTAGTCGACGCGGTCCTCCTCCGGCTCGATGTAGACGGAGGGCTGTTCGTCCGTGTAGAGCAACCAGTCCCGGTCCTTCTTCTTCAGCCTGCGCCACGGTCGGTCGATGTCGATCCCCAGGCCATTGACGATGCTGCGCAGGTTGGCCCCCTGCCAGGCGCCCGGCCAAGCGGCGATCGCCCCCTCGCGGATACTCAGCGAGAGGTCCGGGACAAGGAGGTCCTCGGCGACATCGTGGACAACGCCCAGTCCGTGGCACTCCGGGCAGGCCCCGGCCGCGGTGTTCGGTGAGAACGACTCGGCGTCCAGCCGCGCGGCCCCGGGCGGATAGGTGCCGGCGCGGGAGTACAGCATGCGCAGCAGATTGGACAGTGTGGTGATGGTGCCGACCGTTGAGCGCGAACTGGGAGCCCCACGGCGCTGTTGCAGGGCCACAGCCGGTGGCAGTCCGGTGATTTCCTGCACGTGCGGCGCACCGACCTGCTGCAACAGCCTCCGGACGTACGGTGCCACGGACTCGAAGTAGCGCCGCTGCGCCTCGGCGTAGAGCGTGCCGAACGCGAGCGAGGACTTGCCGGACCCGGAGACACCCGTGAAGGCGACCATCGCGTCCCGCGGAAGATCGACATCGATGTTCCGCAGGTTGTTCTCACTGGCACCCCGGACCTGCACGAAGGGGTCGATCGCGTCCATGTCCACCCTTCCTGAGTACCTGATCGCGCAGGGAACCGCGCGACGGGAGTCGGCGAGCGGTTTCCTTTCCGACTCTGAGGATCCAAGGATCAGCGCCGAGGCGGGGACCGGTCCGCCTCCGGTCGAGGCCGCTCCGGACCTGTGGTGCCGCCGCGGACGAGGTTGCCGGCATTCTCCCGGTGCTCGTGCACGAGGCGGATCGCCATGGCGCCTTCACCGGCGGCCGAGACAACTCGTTTGACCGAGCCGTTCCTCACATCCCCGGCTGCGAAGACCCCGGGAAGGCTGGTCTCCAGCAGCAAGGGAGCACGGCCGAGTGAGTCCCACCGGGTCGCGTCGGCAGCAGCCTGGGCGTCAGCCCCCGTCAGGACGAAGCCCTTCTCGTCCAGGGCGAGGGCTCCCCGCAGCCACTCGGTGCGCGGGCGGGCCCCGATGAACACGAACAGCGCGGCGGCCCGCAGCGGGCGGCGCTCACCGCGGGTGTTGTCCTCGACGCTCAGCAACTCCAGTTTGTCCTTCCCGGAGACGCCCCGGACTTCGGTGTTGAGGAGCACCTCGATCCTCGGATGACGTTCGACCTGGTCCACCAGGTAACGGGACATGTCCGCGTTGAGGTCGCCGCCCCGGACGAGGAGGTGGACTCCGGAAGCGTGTTGGGCCAGGAACAGCGCCGCCTGGCCCGCGGAGTTGCCCCCGCCGACCACCGCGACCGGGTCCGCCTCGCAGAGACTCGCCTCGTGCACGGTCGCCGCGTAGTAGACGCTGATGCCCTCAAGCCGCTCGATGCCGGGCACCTCGAGCCTGCGGTACCGGACACCCGAGGCGAGCACCACGGCGCCCGCCCGGACGTGGGACCCGTCCGTGAAGGAGACCACGTACTCGTCGTCCTGCGGGACGAGTCGGTCGGCCTGGGCCGGCACCATGAGACGGGCGCCGAATTTGTGGGCCTGGAGCACCGCGCGTTCGGCGAGCTCGCCTCCGGAGATGCCGGAGGGGAAGCCGAGGTAGTTCTCGATGCGGGAGGAAGTGCCTGCCTGGCCTCCCGTGGCAACGGCGTCCACGGAGATCGTGGTCAGGCCGTCGGATGCGCCGTACACAGCTGCGGCGAGTCCCGCGGGGCCCGCGCCGACCACCATCACATCGCACTGGGAGACCCGCTCCGAGGGGGCGGTCAGTCCGATGAGGGCCGCGAGTTCGGCGTTGCTCGGATTGCGGAGAACTCGCTCGCCTTTCCACAGGACGACCGGAGTTTCTTCCGGGCGGACGGAGAACCGGCGCAGCAGCGCCTCAGCTTCCTTGTCCCTCTCCAGATCCAGCCAGCGGTGGGGGAGCCGGTTGCGGGCGGCGAACTCCCGCAGCCGCCTCGTGTCCCGTGAGTAGCACGATCCCAGGATGCGGAAACCCGCGCCGAGGCCGATGAGGAGATACCGGCGGCCCAGGTAGGCCCGGAGGATCAGGTCACCGAGTACGGGGTCGCGGCCGATCAAGGTGCGCTGGCGCTCCACCGGCACGGCGAGGATCTCGCCGGCCTCGCGGACCACCGCGGTGTCGAAGGCGGCCTGCCCTTCCAGCATCCCCAGCTCACCCAGGAACCGGCCGGACCCGTGCCGTGCCACCGTGCGCTCCTCCGGGCCACCGTGGTCCTGCAGGATCTCGACGGTGCCGCCGAGGATCGCCAGGAACTCCCGGAACGGCTCTCCCTCCCGGTACAGCACCTCGCCTTCCGTGGTCCTTCGGCGCTCGCCGTGCGCGGTCAGGTTCTGAAGCTGTTCCGGTGTCAGGCGGGGGAACGCTCCGTACCGGTCCGGTGTCTCACGGACCGCACCATTCTCGTGCTGCGCCGTGCTCATCAGACCAGAGCCTCGTGAACGTAGCACCAGCGCCAGTCCTCTCCCGGTTGGAAGGACTGCACGATGGGGTGCCCGGCACCGCCGGCGTGTCCCCGAGCGTGTTTGAGGGGTGAGGAATCGCAACAACCGACGTGCCCGCAGGTGAGACAGAGGCGAAGGTGCACCCACGGGGAGTGCACCTTCAGGCACTCCTCACAACCCTGCGGGGTGCGCGGTATGACTGGTCGCACCATTGCGAGGTGCGGATCCGGGATCGTGGTCATGACGTTCTCCTCTCGTGTACTGCGCTACCCCGGGGTTCGGGGACCCCCGTGGTAACCGGGCGCACTCAATGACTCGCAGTGGTCCGCCGGTCTTCCAGGGCTTGTTCGATCCACTGCCGCAGGGCGTGGGCCGGTGCCGCACCGGCCTGTCGGGCGACCGTCTCCCCGTGGTCCTGGACGAGCAGCGTGGGCACTGCCTGCACCTCGAACCGCTGACTGACTCCCGGGTTCTGGTCGATGTCGACCTTGACGAGCTTGATCCGTCCGGCGAGGTCGCGGGCTACCTGTTCGAGGGCGGGGCTGACCATGCGACAGGGGCCGCACCAGGTGGCCCACAGATCCACGACGACAGGTTGGACCGCGTTGTCGGCGACTTCGGCGAAGTCGTCGTCACCCGCGTCGACGACCCAGGGCAGCGGCTGCTTGCAGTGGCCGCATGTGGGGCGTCCCTCGGCGGCGACAGGAATGCGGTTGTCACGCCCGCAGTGCGGGCAGGTCACCGTTGTCGTACGTGTGGTGTTCACGCTGCCCTCGCTTCCCGGTCTTCTTCGGGCCGGTCGTAGGTGACCAGCAGCTCTCCGTGTTCGGCGTCGACACGGATGGTCGCGCCGTCCTGGACGTCCCCCCGCAGCAGAGCTCGTCCGACCAGCGTCTCCACCTCGTGGGAGATGTACCGTCGCAGCGGCCTGGCCCCGTACACCGGGTCGTAGCCCTGGTGGGAGATCACCTTTCGCGCTGCATCGGTGAGCTCCACGTCGATGCGGCGCTCCGCCAGCCGCTGCCGCAGTTCGTCGAACTGCAGCTCAACGATCCGCTCGATCTGACGCTCGCCCAACGGCCTGAACAACACGATGTCGTCGACGCGGTTGAGGAACTCCGGGCGGAAGTGCCCACGCAGCTCGCCCATCACCAGGGCGCGGGCCTCGGGTTTGATCTCGCCCTCCACGGTGGCGCCGTCGAGGAGGTGCTCGGAGCCGATGTTGGACGTCATGATGATCACGGTGTTGCGGAAGTCGACGGTGCGGCCCTGCGCATCGGTGATGCGGCCGTCGTCGAGGATCTGCAGCAGGGTGTTGAAGACGTCGCTGTGTGCCTTCTCGATCTCGTCGAACAGCACGACCGAGTACGGCTTGCGGCGTACGGCCTCGGTGAGCTGGCCGCCTTCCTCGTAGCCGACGTATCCGGGCGGTGCGCCCATGAGCCGGCTGACGGTGTGCCGCTCCTGGTACTCACTCATGTCGAGGCGGACCATGTTGTCCTCGGAGTCGAACAGCGCCCGGGCGAGAGTCTTGGTCAGCTCGGTCTTCCCGACGCCGGTGGGGCCGAGGAAGATGAAGGAACCGATGGGCCGGCGAGGGTCGCGAATGCCGGAGCGGGCGCGGATGATGGCGTCGGCGACGAGCTTGACGGCCTCGTCCTGGCCGACGACGCGCTCGCGGAGGATCTCGTCGAGGCGCAGCAGCTTGTCGCGTTCGCCTTCCTGCAGGCGGGCGACCGGGATACCGGTCCAGGCGGCGACGATCTCCGCGATCTCCTCTTCGGTGACCACCTCGCGCAGCAGACGGTTCTGTCCCTGCCGGGTGGCCAGCTGCTCCTCCTCCGCTGCGAGTCGGCGCTCCAGGTCCTGGAGGCGGCCGTACCGCAGCTCGGCGGCACGGTTGAGGTCGTAGGCCCGTTCGGCCTCCTCCGCGTCGTGGCGGACCTGCTCCAGGTCCTTGCGCAGTTCCTGCACCCGCCGGATCGCCTGCCGTTCGGCCTCCCACTGAGCGTGCTTCGCGTCGGCCTCACCGCGCAGGTCGGCCAGTTCCTTGCGCAGCTCCTCCAGGCGGGCTTGGCTCGCTGGGTCGGATTCCTTGGAGAGGGCGGCTTCCTCGATCTCCAGGCGGGTGACGCGGCGGGTGATCTCGTCGAGTTCGGCA
Organism: Streptomyces globisporus C-1027; assembly: GCF_000261345.2. Lineage (NCBI taxonomy): Bacteria > Bacillati > Actinomycetota > Actinomycetes > Kitasatosporales > Streptomycetaceae > Streptomyces > Streptomyces globisporus. The sequence continues at coordinate 7,413,869 of NZ_CP013738.1, forward strand.
GGCATGGAGTCGATCTCGGTACGCAGCCGGGCGCAGGCCTCGTCGACGAGGTCGATGGCCTTGTCGGGCAGGAATCGATCGGTGATGTAGCGGTGGCTGAGGGTGGCGGCGGAGACCAGTGCGGTGTCCTGGATCTTGACGCCGTGGAAGACCTCCAGGCGCTCACGCAACCCACGCAGAATGGAGATGGTGTCCTCGACGCTGGGCTCGTCGACCAGGACCTGCTGGAACCGTCGTTCCAGCGCGGCGTCCTTTTCGATGTGTTTGCGGTACTCGTCGAGGGTGGTGGCGCCGATCATGTGCAGTTCGCCGCGGGCAAGCATCGGCTTGAGCATGTTCCCCGCGTCCATGGCCCCTTCGGCGGCGCCCGCACCGACGACGGTGTGCAGTTCGTCGACGAAGAGCAGGATGCCGCCCTGTGCGGCCTTGACCTCGCTGAGCACGGCCTTGAGGCGTTCCTCGAACTCGCCTCGGTACTTGGCGCCGGCGACCAGGGATCCCATGTCGAGGGCGAACACGATCTTGTCGCGGAGTCCCTCGGGGACGTCGCCGCGGACGATGCGCTGGGCGAGGCCCTCGATGATGGCGGTCTTGCCGACACCGGGGTCTCCGATGAGAACCGGGTTGTTCTTGGACTTCCGGCTCAGGATCTGGGTGACGCGGCGGATCTCCGCGTCCCGGCCGATGACCGGGTCGAGCCTGCCCTCCTTGGCCTCGGCCACGAGATCGCGACCGTACTTCTCCAGCGCCTCGTAGGCCACTTCGGGGTTGGCGGAGGTGACCCGCTGATTGCCGCGGACCTGGGTGAGTGCGCCCAGGAACGAGTCCCTGGTGATCCCCGCCTGGTTGAGCAGACGTCCAGCGGCTGTTGATGCCCCCTCTTCGGCCAGGGCGAGCAGGAGGTGCTCCACGGACACGTACTCGTCCTTGAGTCGTTTGGCCTCCCGTTCGGCGGCGTCCAGCAGGCCGGCAAGGCGCTGAGTGACGAAAACCTGGCCGGGTGCCGCACCGGAGCCGGTGACTTTCGGGCGGCGGGAGATCTCCTCGCGCACGGCCGTGCGCAGTTCCGCCGGATCGCTTCCGGCCTGCTGCAGCAGACGTGGGATCAGACCGTCCTCCTGATCGACGAGTGCGAGCAGCAGGTGTTCTCCGTCCACTTCGGTATGCCCCATGCGGCCGGCCACGGACTGGGCCTCCTGGAGGGCTTCCTGGGACTTCTGTGTGAGACGGTTCATGTCCATGGGGGTGTATCACTCCTCGTGCCGCGGCCGCGCAGGGCGGTTTCGAGCAGGCTGATGCGGTCGAGCAGGTCCAGCACCAGTCCGATGGATGCGTAATTGAGGCAGAGTCCGGAGCGCAGCCGCTGGACGCGGGCAAGTACCGCTGGGGCGTCGCGGTCGAAGACCAGGCGGCCGACCGCATCGCGTTCGGCGTCGACAAGCCCGAGGGCGACGAACCGGCGGACCAGTTCCGGATGGAGACGCGATCGGCGGGCAACGGCCTCCAGGGAAAGGCCTGGGACGGGGACGAGCGCATAGCGGACAGTCGCCGGAGCCGTGGCGGCGTGGCCGACGGGCTGGCTCGGTCGGTCGCCGGGACCGGACCGGGCGGTACCCGCCGCTCCCGTGGGTCGATCGGTCATCGGGTCCTCCTGGGGTCGAACGAGGAGGTCGCGGCGAGCTCCTCGAACAGCTCACGCTCCCGGTCACCCAGGGTGGGCGGCACCATGATGCGGAGTTCGGCGTACAGGTCGCCGTGCGCACCACGCGGGTTCGGCATGCCCTCGCCGCGCAACCGCAGCCGTCGGCCGCTGGACGATCCGGCGGGCACGGTGACCTTGGCCGTACCGCCGCCAGGGGTGGGCACCGGCACGGTCGTGCCCAGGGCCGCCTCCCACGGCGAGACCGGGACCTGCACATGGACATCGCGGCCGTCCAGCCGGAACTGGGGATGGGACCGGATGCGCACCCGAAGGTGCAGGTCGCCTGCGGGTGCGGCACCGCTGCCCCGCCCGCCTTCCCCTGCCAGCCGGATGCGCTGCCCGTCGGTGACGCCCGGCGGGACTTCGACCTCGTAGCTCTGCGGCTCACCGGAGGGCCCGGCAAGTGCGACGGTACGGCGGCCACCCTTGTACGCCTCTTCGACGGTGAGTGGCAGTTCGGCCTCCTGGTCGGCTCCCGGTATGCCCGCGGAGCCGGCACCTGCGCCGAAGAGGGACCCGAGCAGGTCCTCGATGTTCACATCCTCGGCCGAGAAGTCCTCGCCGAAGCCGGTGGTGTACCGGGCGCGGGGGCCGCCGGCGCCTGTGGTCCGTCGGGTACGGAATCCGCCGCCCGCTCCGGCAGCGACCCGTTCGTCGTAGTCTTCGGGGATCTTGCGGAAGTCCTCGCCGAAGCGGTCGTAACGTGCCCGGGTCTTCGGATCGGACAGAACGCTGTACGCCTCGTTGAGGTCTTTGAAGCGTTCCTCGGCCGACGGGTCCTTGTTGACGTCGGGATGGTGTCTGCGGGCGAGCTTGCGGTAGGCCTGTTGGATCTCGTCCTGGCTCGCGGTCCGCGACACTCCCAGCACTTCGTAGAAGTCCCGTGCCATGGCCGGTCACTCCCGCTTCGCGACAGTCACGGCGGCGGGCCTGAGCTGCCGATCGCCGTCGCCGTAGCCCGGGCGCAGCACCTGCACGACGGTGCCGGGCTCGATGTCGGGGTCATCGACCACGCTGACGACCTCGTGGTGGGCCGGGTCGAAGACCACTCCGGTCTCCGCGTGCCGCGGGTAGCCGAGCTGTTCGAGGATGCCCACCGCTTGGTCGCGGACTGCCCGGACGCCCTCCACGACCGCACCTGAGTCGGCGTCGGCGTGGGACAGGGCGAGTTCGAGGTTGTCCAGGACGGGCAGGAAGGCGGAGGCCGTACGCGAACGCTCGACCATTCGCTCCCGCTCCAACTCCCTCGCATGACGCTTGCGCAGGTTGTCGAGATCGGCGAGGGCGCGCCGCCAGCGGTCCTCCAGCTCCCGCACCGCGGCCGCGTGCTCGTCTGCCGCGGATGCGGGGCCGGGCGCGTCTGGCCGCGCTTCGTCCTCCGTCTCTTGCGGCCCAGGAGACTGAGGGGGGTGATGCGGCTTCACGTCAGGAGGGCTTGCGGCGTCGCCCGGAGCCTGCCGGGCCGACGAGGCAGGGTCGGATTCTTCGAGGTGGCTGGGCATACCGGCCTCAACCCTTGTCGAACTCGGCGTCGATGACGTCGTCGTCGCTGCCACCGCTCGAGGGAGCATCGGCGGAAGCACCCTGACCCGGGTCGCCCGGGGCGGCAGCACCCGGCTGGGCAGCCAGCCCGGCGAGGATCTGCTGGAGTTCGGATGCCAGTGGCCGCACGCGCTCCACGTCGGCCTCTTCCTTGACTGCCGCCCGGGCATCGGAGATGAGCATCTCGGCACGTGCCCGCTCATGCGCGGGGGCCGCGTCGCCCAGTTCGGCCAGGCGCTTCTCGACCTGGTACGCGACAGCGTCGAGCTCGTTCCGGGCGTCGACGGCTTCGCGGAGCTCCCGGTCCTGGCCCTGGTTGCGCTCGGCCTCCTGCACCATGCGCTCGACCTCGCCGCGGTCCAGGTTGGAGCTCTCGCTGATGGTGATGCCTTGTTCCTTGCCGGTGTCCCCGTCGCGCGCCGTGACATTGAGGATGCCGTTGGCGTCGATGTCGAAGGTGACCTCGATCTGCGGTTCGCCTCGCGGCGCCGGCCGGATGTCGGTGAGCTGGAACCGGCCGAGCACGCGGTTGTCGGCAGCACGCTCGCGCTCACCCTGGAGGACCACCACATCAACGGCCGGTTGGTTGTCGTCGGCGGTGGAGAACGTCTCCGTACGCCGCACCGGGATGGTGGTGTTCCGCTCGATGATCTTCGTCATGACTCCGCCGCGCGTTTCTACGCCCAGGGACAGGGGCGTGACGTCGAGCAGCAGGACGTCCTTGACCTCGCCCTTGAGCACTCCGGCCTGAATCGCGGCGCCCAGGGCCACGACTTCGTCGGGGTTGACGCTCATGTTGGGGTCCTTGCCGCCGGTCAGCCGACGGACCAGGGACTGGACGGCCGGTATCCGGGTGGAGCCGCCCACGAGGATGACCTCGTCGATGTCGCTCTCACCGACCTTGGCATCGGCCATGGCCTGCCGGACCGGGTCCAGGCACCGTTCCACGAGATCGCCGGTGATCTGTTCGAACGTTGAGCGCATGACGGAGTCGGTGAGGTGTTTGGGGCCCGAGGCGTCGGCTGTGATGAACGGCAGGCTGACCTGCGTCTGCGTCACAGAACTGAGCTCGGTCTTGGCCTTCTCCGCGGCCTCGAACAGTCGTTGCAGCGCCTGCGGGTCATTCCGCAGGTCGATGCCGTTCTCCTTCTGGAAGCCGTCCGCGAGATGGTCCACCAGGCGCCGGTCGAAGTCGTCGCCGCCCAGGTGGCTGTCCCCGGCCGTGGAACGCACCTCCACCACGCCGTCGCCGACGTCGAGGATGCTCACGTCGAAGGTGCCGCCGCCCAGGTCGAAGACGAGGACGGTCTCGTGCTCCTTCTTGTCCATGCCGTACGCGAGAGCGGCCGCCGTCGGCTCGTTGATGATCCGCAGCACCTCCAGCCCCGCGATGCGGCCGGCATCCTTGGTGGCGGTTCGCTGGGCGTCGTTGAAGTAGGCGGGGACGGTGATGACCGCCTCCGTGACACGCTCGCCCAGCTGCTTGGAGGCGTCGTCGGCGAGTTTGCGCAGCACCTGTGCGCTGATCTCCTCCGGCGCGTACAGCTTGTCGCGCACTTCGAAGCGGGCAGCCCCGCCGTCGCCCTCGACGACGTCGTACGCCACCGCTTTCGCCTCGTCGGAGATCTCGTCGAAGTGCCGGCCTATGAATCGCTTGGCCGAGTAGATGGTTCCCTTGGGGTTGAGGATCGCCTGGCGCCGGGCCATCTGGCCCACGATGCGCTCCCCTGTGTCGGTGAAGGCGACCACCGACGGTGTCGTGCGGTTGCCCTCGGTATTGGGAACCACGGAGGGCTCGCCGCCCTCCCATGCGGCGATCACCGAGTTGGTGGTGCCGAGGTCTATGCCCACTGCCCTGGCCATGAGGAACTCCTCCCGGTGCTGCGGCTTGCGCCGACTCCCGGTTCGCTGTTGTTCACCGATGGAGAAGACCTCCGCACAGGGCCGCGCCCTCCGGGCTCTCGCACCCGGACCGAACGTCCCGAGCAGGGCCACCGACCGGTAGCGCTGCTCTGCTCCGGATTCCGCCATTTCTGGCGACGTGTACGCGGAGGCTTCCTAGCGCTCCCAGCATGTCGAGCCGATGTGCTCCGCGCCTGCGCCTGGCGGGACCAAAACGCGGGAGCCCACTCGCTCTGCACGTACTAGAGTGAAATTACGGACATTACGCACAGAGTGGCCTCGCGGACAGCGACCCGGAACAGCGTTTGTCCTGCCCTTCGACAGCTCGGGAACGGTACCCATGGTGAAGCGTCGGCCGCACAGCCTGATCGGCCACTCCCGCAAGAAGGGCAGCCGGTCAGCCGTCGGCCACCGGAAACCGGCCGCAATTACCCGGAGAGGGCCGCGGCCGCCTCCTTCCGGCGGCCGCTCCCTCCAGCAACTGACGGTGTCCCTCGGCGACCTCTTCGCGACCTGGGACGAAAGCAAGATCCTGCGCCTGGCCATGGACCACGTCGCCACCGCCGGGCCCTATACCGCGGAGGCCGGGTACCTGCTCGAAGCCGGCGGCGACCTGGTCCCCAGCGCGGGGAACCGCCAGGATCACGCCCTCGTGGTGCAGCCGAAAGTACGAGATCTGGCGGGGCAGGACGGTTCTGTGGCCGTACCCGGCAGGCATGCGGGGCAGGCCCTGGGGCTGCGCGGACTCGACGGCCTCCACGGATACCTCGTGGTGACGTCCCGCTCCCCGCCTACCGGAACCGAGCGGTTCCTGCTCGCCACGCTCGTCCGGCACACGGCTGCCGCGCTCTCGGTCGCCTTCGCACAGCGCCGCCGCCGGGAGGAGGCAGGGGAGCTGCATGGCCTGAGGGAGGAACGTGCGGCACTTCAACGGCAGCTGGTCACCGTCGTGGGGGAGCTGGCGTACCGGGAGTCTGTGCATGGGCTCACGGCCGACGTCGCAGCCTCGGGCGGTGACGAGGAGGCCGTCACCCGCGCCCTGCACGCGCTGACGGGACTTCCCGCCCTCGTCGAGGACCGCTTCGGCCGACTCAGGTCCTGGGCAGGCCCCCGTCGGCCGACCCATATCCGGAGCCGGATCCCGTGCGCCAGATGGCACTGCTCAACAGAGCCGCCCGGGAGGCGGGGCCGACGCGGATCGAAGGCCGACTGATCGCTCTGGTGCGCTCGCACGGCGAGATCCTGGGCATGCTGGCTCTGGTCGATCCCCTGGGCGTGGCGGACGGGCACGCGGTGCTCGCGTTGGAACAGGCCGTCATGTCGCTCGCCCCGGAGCTGGCGCACCTCCGCAACCAGGCAGAAGTCGAACTGAGACTGCACCGCGAGCTGGCCGACGACCTCCTGGCAGGAACGGATGAGACCAGCGCCTACGCCAGGTCCGAGGCCGTCGGTCACGATCTCCACCGCAGCCACTACATCGTCGTGGTGCGGTGGTCGGACCGGGAAGCGGACGACTCCTTCGCGCGGATCGTGGGCAGGGCGGCCTCCGCCGTGGGCATGCGATCGCTGCTGACCCGAGGGGCTGAGCACGTGGTCCTGCTCGCTGATGACAGGCCGCACGCCGGAGCGCTGTACGAGACACTTGCCCTGGACACGGGCGCGTCCTGCGGGAGCATCGGCGTGAGCGCGCGGTGTGAATCCCCCGACGACTTCCCGCAGCACTACCAGGAGGCGCTGCGCGCCCTGGAAGTGCTGCGCCACTCCCGCAAGCAGTACGGCATGACGTTCTTCGACCAACTGGGCCTCTATCGCATCCTGGGACCCGGCAACAATCTCCGGGAACTGGAGGCGTTCGTCCACGAGTGGCTCGGGCAGCTCATCGATTACGACGCGAGAAACAACTCGGCCATGACGGAGACCCTCGCCCGGTATTTCGACTGCGGCGGCAACTACGACGAGACGGCCGCTTCTCTCTCCATCCACCGCAGCACATTGCGCTACCGGCTCCAGCGCATCCGCGAGATCAGCGGCAACGACCTCGCCAACGTCGAGGACCGGCTCAACCTGCAAGTAGCCACGCGAGTATGGAGGATCGTCCTGGGCGGATCCGACTGATGCTTCACGGAGCACACCCGCGGCAGATCTCAAGCGCCCCGGCGTGCGGGAACCTTGCCGAGAGCGAGGAGAACATGAGTACGGCTACTCATGTGGCGGACGGCGGCTCACGGCATCGTTCGGATCATCAGCGCATCGCTCACCGCACCGGGCATTTCGGTATCCCCAGGAGATCCACCATGGACAAGAATCGTCGTTCGCTGCCCCAGTCTCTCCGCCACTACCTGGTCAACCCCCTGGCTCTGGGGTATCTGGGCGTCGTCCTTGCGGTGTGCCTGTGGGTGACCATCGACGCCGTCTCCGCGTCCTCCTCAGGAGACGCCAGCTTCGCCGGGTTGTGGGCGGTCCTGGCCACCGCACCGACCTCGATGCTGTTCCTCGTCGCCGGTCCCGTCGGACTGATAGGCATTCCCATCGGTGCCATCGTCCAGGCCACCGCGCTCGGAGCTCTTTACCGCTCCATCACCGAACGCCGGGCCCGCGCCACCGACGTCGGTTTGAGCAACGCCTGACCTTTCCCGCGCCGTCATTCCCCGGCCGGACTGCGGGGATTCATCACGCAGGCCCTTCACAGACTCCTCGCCCCCTGGTCACGCCGTGCCTCGGCTCGTCTCAGCCGCGATCCAGAAGAGCCCGGGTCTCGACATCGATCTGCTGGGCTTCTCCCGTGGGGATGACCACGACGGGAACACGGGCGCCGGGCTCACTGACGATCTCGGGTCGTTCGGCGACCAGCGGGCGCAGGCCGCCGGTGAGGCCGAACAGGGACAGGCCGGCGCAGACCTCCTCCCGCACCTCGGGCTGATCCTCGCCGATCTCCCCGGTGAAGACGAGAGCGTCCAGGCGGCTCAGGGATGCGGCCATCCCGGCGATTCCGCGTCGGCATTGGTGGGTGAAGACGTCGAGGGCGAGTGCGGCGCGCTCGTCGCCGGCCGTCCGGCTGCGGACCAGGTTCCGTGTGTCGCCTGATGTGCCGGACAGGGCGAGCAGACCGGACCTCTGATTCAGAACGTCCTCGATCTCGTTCGCCGGCAGATGCTTCCGCGTGAGGAGCCAGGTCAGGACACCGGGGTCTACACTGCCGCTGCGACGACTCATCACCAGCCCTTCCAAGGGCGTGAAGCCCATCGTCGTGTCGACACTGCGCCCGTCGCGCACCGCGCAAGCGGAACAGCCACCGCCGAGGTGCACCATCACCAGGTGCAACTGCTCGGGTCGGCGGCCGAGGAGTTCAGCTGTCCGGGCCAGCGCCCAGGCGTAGGAGAGGCCGTGGAAGCCGTAGCGGCGCAGTCCGTACGTGTCGCGCCAATCGGCAGGTACCGCGTACTCCCTTGCCGCGGGGGTCAGGCCCGAGTGGAAGACGGTGTCGAAACAGGCGACATGGGGAACTCCGGGCAGCAGATCCCGAGCCGCGTCCACCACGGTCAGTGCTTGCGGCACGTGCAAGGGCGCGAGTTCTGCTACCTGGGTCAAGCGGGCACGGACAACGTCGTCCAGTAGCGTGTGGCTCCGCAGCTCCGGACCCCCGTGGACGATGCGGTGTCCCGCAGCCGCAGGAGGCGGTCCTTCCTTCAGCAACTGCCGCAGCGCCTGGGGCACCCCGTCACCCGGAGGGGACTCACTGTGGTGTTCGTTGAGAACGTGACCACCGGCGCCGAAGACTGTCAAACGCAGGCTCGATGACCCGGCGTCAGCCACCAGTACCGGCCCGGCTCGTGTAAGCACACTCCGGTCCTCTCCCTCGTTCCGCGAGCAGGCGATTCATGACCGTCGTGATGGGCTCCCCCGCTCCGGCACCGGGTACCCGATCGATCAACGCGGAGAACAGGGCGGTCCCTCGAGAGGGAGGGGGAGCCCTCCGGACCAGGGATGTCTGCTTCGAGCTTCGCGTTCGTAGAGCCCCGGCCCCGTTCTGGAAGGGACGCGCCGCCTTGGCCCGACCCAATGGGGTCTCAAGCGGGCTGCTTCTCCGCGACCACATCGATCAGCTCGATCGTGGGTTCCTCGAAGAGCTCACCCGTTCTCTCACCGAGCGCCTGCGCGACCGCGCCCGACAGGTGTGCTTGGCGCCCGTCGTCGTCGGGAAAAGCATCGAAAATCCCGAACGACGAGGGTCCGAACTGGATTCCGAACCACCTCACGGTCCCAGGCTCCCCCTCAACGATGGACAGCCCCTTGTTCAGGAAGTTGCGGACGTCTTCCTCCTTGCCGGGGAGAGCTTGAAGCCGTACCAGGACCGCTTTGCTGACCTGCGTAGCCATCTGGGTTCTCCTTCACTTCCACTGGCCCGGTTCGCGCAGTCGCAACGTTCGAGCCACCGGTGCGCGGCTCAGGGAGCCGTCCGTGACAATGTCACGGCCATGTCGGTCACGGCTGGTCCCGTCCTCTCCGGGGCCCTTACCGAGATGCTGGATTGCACCCCGAGGAACTGTTGGACCCCTCAACCCTCACCCGGTGTCCTCCCGCCTGCAAACGCAGGCGACAGGCGTACCATCTGATTCACGGCCCAGGAAATGTGGTGCTCCCATGACCTCTCCGACTCCGGAGGGGGCCAACGAATGCATCGCCGCCCTCACAGCGGCGTTCCGGCGTGTAGCCGCCACACGAGCAGGGTTCCTGATGGAATTCTCGGCTCGGGAGATCGACGCCCTGCCATCAATCCAGCAGTTCGATCGCCGCTGACAGGGAAATGACTTCCGGTCTGCACCCTCGCGAAGCTGTGCACCGTTGTGTCCACGCAGAACTGGCCCACCGGTTTGCCCCCGACAGGGCTGGGCCCGTGCTGGTGACACGGGCCTCGCAGCCCCGGAAACGGCCCCGCACGGATCGATGACCCATACCTCGGCAGCCTGACGGAGTGTGCTCGACTCACCTGGTGCGTCTCGGGACACCCCTTCGATCCTGCCAAGGTCAGAAGCCCCGGAAGACCCCGCCGTCGGAGGCGTTCTCGAAGTCCTCCCAATCCATGTTGGCGAGGGAGAGGTTGTTCTCGACGGACCACAGTTCTGTGGCTACGACTCGGAGTCGGCTGTGCTCCTGCCCGGCCTCACCCTCCCCTCTTTCGTCGTTCTCGTCGGAGAGCAGGAGGGCCAGCAGCGGCATCTCCGGCGCCGTGAGAGCTCTCTTGTCGGCCACGATGAGGAGATCGGTGTCCAGCTCGCGTGCGGCCGAGAGGATCTGTTCGGTCGTCAGGTCGCGATAGGCGAGTTCGTCCACGGGGTGGACGTTCGCCAGGAAGCCGTCCTGGTTCGGTGTGGTGACGGTCGTGAGCAGGGCTTGCCAAGCGGTCGGGTCGGAGAAGTCGGTGCGGATCAGCAAGGTCTCGTCCGTGTCCGGCAGGCTCTTCACGAGTCCTCCCCTTGCGGGCGGGTTCGGGGCGGCGGCGGGCTCGGCCACCGCCTCGCCGTCACGCCAGACGACGGTGCCGTCGGCACGGCACAGGACCACTCCGCCCTCCTCGACACGCAGTTCGTCGGCCGGTCGGCCCCGAACAGAACGAGGCGGCGTTCGTCCCAGTGCCCGAGCACGGTGCTTCCGTCGAGGGAGGTGAGCCGAACCCCGCCTCGCTGAAACCGTGCTGAGGGGCAACGAGGCCGCCTACATCGACTGGTTCCTGCGCGCCGGGACGCTCGGCGACGGGGTGCCCTCCGCCATCCGGGACGCGTTTATCCGCGCGTACACGGGTGGCGGCGCGTTGAGCCGCGCGTTCGCCTACTACCGAGCCCTGCCTCACAGTGCGGTGCAGACGGCGCAGGCCGTCAGTACCGCCCGACTGACCGTTCCGACCATGGCAGTGGGTGCCCAGCCCGTGGGTGCCGTCCTGGAACGCCAGCTCCGCCCCATCACCGACGACCTGATCGGACACCTCATAGAGGACTGCGGCCACATCATCCCCTTGCACCGCCCACACGCACTGCTGGAGCTGCTGATGCCTTTCCTGGCCGGAGGGGAGCGGTCACCCAGTCTCCGAGGTGCGCGGATGTAGGCGTGCCAAATCTTCGCGGACGGTCGTCATTGCAGCCTTGACACGTGAAGTCTTTGCTAGCTTCACGTGAGTTTCCGACTGAGTCATCTCCTGGTCGTCGGCGCGGTGCTTCGGGTCGCGGGTGCTTGGCGGGTCCCCGGTGGGCCTGCCGTGCGCATCGGAGCACGCGAGGTTCGGCCTGGTAGGCGGAGGCGCGCGGGGGCGCGAGTGCACCAGGCTGGGGCTTCAGGGTCGAGTACCCGCAGCAGGAGGAGGGCCTTTCCATGACCATCAGGACAGAGTCCGTGTCGCTGGAGGACGCCCGGCGAGTCGTCGCCGCGGGGGAGGTCAAGGCCGACGAGATCGGCTCACCGAGCAACATCGCCGTCGTCGATGTCGGCGGCAACCTCGTCGCACACATCCGCATGGACGCGGCTTGGATCGGAAGCGTCGACATCTCCATCAGCAAGGCTTTCACGTCCCGGGCCTTCGACATCAGCACCGCCGACCTGGCCGCCAACGCGGGGCCGGGTGAGCAGTTCTTCGGGATCAACGTTTCCAACAACGGACGCGTCATGATCTTCGCGGGTGGTGTTCCGCTGCGCCACGGCGGTCGGATCGTCGGGGCCGTGGGCGTCAGCGGTGGTAGCGGTGAGCAGGACCAGGCCGTGGCCGAGGCTGCGGCGGCGGCCCTCTGACGACCGGCCCCGCGTTGGCGCGATCGCCCGAGCCCGGAGCCCGGCCTGCCAGTCATACTCCGCACACTCCCTCAACCCGTCTGCGCAGCTGACTGAGCATGGGAGGTCCGAGACGTGCCGGATCGCCCCCCAGGAGCTGCCACTGAACCCGGCACCGGCCCATCCGGTACTTCGGCCACCGAGAGGACGGTCGGAGCGACCGGCTCCACATCGTGGCCGACGCCCTAGTCGCCGCTGCCGCTCGACGGCGGATCAGCGGTGGTAGCCGGACCCGAACGGGTGCCCCGCCGACAACCGGAAGGATCCACGCACCATGACCAGCGAACTGCACGGCAGGAAAGTTGCCATCCTGGCAACAGACGGCGTTGAGCGCGTCGAGCTCGAAGAGCCCCTCGGCGCGCTGCTGGGTGCCGGAGCGCAGGCAGAACTCCTCTCGCTCCACACCGGAGAGATCAACGCGCGCCAGATGGACATCGACCCGGCCGGAACCCTCACCGTGGACAAAAAGGTCTCTGACGCCCGTGTGGGGGACTACGACGCGCTCCTGCTGCCCGGCGGCACCATGAACCCCGACCAGCTGCGCACCGACCCCGACGCCGTCGCCTTCGTGAGGGAGTTCATGGAGTCCGGAAAGCCCGTCGCCACCATCTGCCACGGGCCTTGGACCCTGGCGGAGGCCGACGTGCTGCGCGGTCGCCGCGTCACCTCCTGGCCCAGCATCCGTACTGACCTGCGCAACGCCGGCGCCGAGGTCGTCGACGAGGAGATCGTGATCGACGGCAGGCTGATCTCCAGCCGAGGCCCGCAGGATCTCCCCGCCTTCTGCAAGGCGATCGTTGAACGCTTCGCCGCCGCACCGCAACCCGCCTGACCGGAAGAAGTCCCGGGCCGCCGAGATGACGTCCGGCAGTCCCACAGCCACTTCCCCGTGGATCAGCAGAGGAGATCGTCATGGCAAGCAGCAATCGCGCCGTCACCTTCCAGCACCCGAATGACATGCGCGTGGAGTCCCTGGACTTCCCGAAGCTTCGGATGCCGAACGGAAAGGACGCACCGCACGGAGTCATCCTCAGGATCGTCGCCACCAATATCTGCGGAAGCGACCTGCACATCTACCGTGGGTCCTTCCCGGTGCCCCAGGGCATGGTGATGGGGCACGAGATGACAGGGGAGGTCATCGAGGTCGGCCCCGACGTCGAGTTCCTCGGTGAGGGGGACCTCGTCTCCGTCCCGTTCAACGTCGCCTGCGGCCGATGCCGCAACTGCAGGGCGCGCCGGACCGACGTCTGCGAGACCACCAACCCCAAGGTGTCCTGCGCAGCGTACGGCTTCAACCTGGGCGACTGGACCGGCGGCCAGGCCGAGTACCTGTTCGTCCCCTACGCCGACTTCCAGCTCCTGCGCTTCCCGGACAGGGACCAGGCCTTGGCCAAAATCCGTGACCTGGCGCTGCTCTCGGATATCCTGCCCACCGCGTTCCACGGGCTCATGGAGGCCGGTGCCAAGCCGGGCTCGACCGTGTATCTGGCCGGCGCTGGCCCGGTCGGCCGCTGCGGTGCAGCGGCGGCGCGCCTCCTCGGGGCGTCCTGCGTCATCGTCGGCGACTACCACAAGGACCGGCTGAAGCTGGTGAAGGACAACGGCTGCGAGACAATCGACCTGAGCCAGGACGCCGCACTCACCGAGCAGATCGAGGCCATCCTGGGCGAACCGATGGTCGACTGCGCAGTCGACTACGTGGGCACCGAGGCACATGGCATCGGCAGCGAGGCCGAGGACATGGACCCGGCCTACGCCATCAACCAGGTCATGGACGCCACCCGTGCGGGCGGAGCCACCGGAATCATCGGCGTCTACGGCGCCGACCCGCTCGCGAAGTCGAAGGCCGAGCAGGAGGGGACGTACCCGATCGACTTCGGCAAGGCCTGGATCAAGTCGCCGCGGATCGCCGGCGGCCAGGCGCCGATCATGCACTACAACCGCGAGCTGATGATGGCGATCCTCTGGGACCGCATGCCCTACTTGAGCGCCATGCTCAACACCAAGGTGATCAGCCTCGACGATGCCCCCGACGCCTACGCGACCTTCGACACGGGGGTGTCCGAGAAGTTCATCATCGATCCCCACGGCCTCGTTCCCGCCTGAGGGCCGCCGCCATCGGCCTCTTGCCGAGGGTCTGGTGAGCGGTCTTCCCCCTCGCGGCAGAGCCACGGAGCCCCCGTGCCCCCTGCGAGGGGGCGGCTCGGTGGGTCGCGGCCGGTGATCTGTACGCAGGCTGCCGGTCTTCCAGTCAGCGGGAGGCACGTTGCAGGCTGGCCCTCAGGTCGTGCCGCGGGCCACGAGACGGTGGGGAACGGTGACCTCCTGCGGCGGGGTTGCGTTGGCCGGGCTGTAGATGCGGTCGGCCAGGCACTGCAGAGATCGCTCGGCGATCTGCTGTTTGTCGGGGGAGACAGTGGTCAGCGGGGGGTTGCTGTAGCGACCGTCCTCGATGTCGTCGAATCCGACGATCGCTAGGTCCTCGGGCACGCGCAAGCCGCGCTGGTGCGCTGTGTGGAGGGCGCCCAGGGCCACTTCGTCGCTGAAGGCGAACACGGCGTCAGGTGCCGTCGGCCCATCCAGCAGTTCGTTCATGGCCCGGGCCCCGTCCGCCCGGTGCAGCGCGCGAACGGAGCGCTGGAAGTCCTGGTCGTGGAGCAGCCCAGCCCGGTCCAGAGCACGCAGGTAACCTTCGGTGCGCAGCTGTGCGGTGCCGTTACGCAGATGGGGCTGGGTGCCGATGGCTGCGATGCGTCGTCGGCCGAGGCCGATCAGGTGGCTGGTGGCTTCGTCGGCGGCAGCGACGTTGTCGACGGCGACACGGTCGGCTGCACCGTTCGGAGGGCGCTCGCCGAGCAGGACCAGGGGGACCGACGGTCGGGTGGCCGCGAGTTCGGCGGGATCCAGTGCCCAGGGACTGATGATGAGTCCGTCGACGACTCGACCGCCGCCCGGAGTGAGCAGTCGGCGCTCGGCTTCCGCGTCTCCGCCCGTCTGGTCGATGAGAACGGTCCATGAGCGGCGCCGGGCCTCATCCACCAAGAGGCCGGCGAGTTCGCTGAAGTAGGGGGAGTGCAGCTCGGGGATGGCCAGGCCGATGATGCCGGTGCGCCCGGCACGCAGACTGCGGGCCGCGAGGTTGGGGTGATAGCCCAGTTCGTCGATCGCTTCCTGAACCCGGCGACGGGTTTCGACAGCCACCGGTGCCGCTCCGCTGACCACGTTGGACACGGTGCGCACGGAGACTCCGGCTCGGGCGGCCACATCCTTCAGACGACTGCTCACCTCTGCATCCTGCCATGCGCCGCATGGACAGAGAGAGCTTCCGCACGAGTATTGCAACGTTGCATGCATCGATGTAAACCTGGGGCGGCAGCTACTCAGTTCGCAAGAAGGCGAGGATGTCCATGCCTGAAACCCCTGAAAAGCCCACTGTCGGTGGCGTCGACGCGCTCGGCCTGGCAGATGTCCCTGTCGACGTGGTCCAAGACGTCGCCAATCTCTACGAGGAGGGCATCACCGCGCGGAAGGGGGCCTTCACCGTGGCATGGGCCGACCGGCTGCGTGAGGACATCGAGACCGCCTTCGAAGAGGCGCGCTCCCGGCCGGGCGGAGCTGTGGGCCGTGGGCCCCACCGCTACTACGTGGAGATCCATCCCGAGCAGATGCGCGGATTCGTCGAACTCGTCGACCATCCCTGGGTCCGGTCGCTGGCCACCGCAGTCCTCGGTCCTGACTACCGCATCGTCGAACTCGGTTTCGATGTACCGCTCGAAGGCGCGGTGAACCAGCCCTGGCACCGCGACTTCCCTGTCCCCGAGCACACCCGCACCGAACGCCGCCTCACCTCCTTGGCGTTCAACCTCACCGCGGTCGACACAGCTCCGGACATGGGTCCCTTCGAAATCGCGCCCGGCACCCAGTGGGACGAGGAACCTGATTTCGAGCACGGGATGTTCCCGCCCCGTGAGCGCTACGGCCGCTACGAGCAACTAGCAGTGCGCAAGTACCCGCAGCGTGGTGACATCTCGGCCCGGTCCGCGCTCACCATCCACCGCGGGACCAAGAACGAGTCGGCCAAGGCCCGGCCCGTCCTCGTGCTCGGTCTCGACGGGCCCGACGCGCACAACGACGATCGCCACGACGCGGCTGTCACTCGGGGATTCTGGCAGAGCCTGCAGCAGAGGGTTCGCGACCACCTTCACTGCCCTGTCGTTGATGAACTGACACCTATCACGCAGAAGCACACCATTGAGGGCCTGGTGATGGGCGCCCCGTGAGCGGCCGTCCTGCTACTCGCGGGCCGGACGGCTCCGTTCATCGCTCCCGAGGACGTCTTGGAGGGCCTCACCTATGCGTACGTCCGCGGCGTGAGAGTGAGCTCCGCCTCCTCACGGCCCGACAGGAGGCGGTCAAGGCGGTGATCCGGTCGAGCCGGTCAGGAACGGATACGGGCGGGAGGAACCGGGGGTCACACATACCGTCCTCAGCTCTGAGAGATCCCAGTGGGAGGCGCCTGATGGGTCAAAGCCCAGGTCAGGCGCCTTCCTTCGGGTTCCTAGAAAAACCCGAGCTTCTTCGCCGAGTACGACACGAGCAAGTTCTTCGTCTGCTGGTAGTGCTCCAGCATCATCTTGTGGTTCTCCCTGCCGATGCCCGACTGCTTGTAGCCTCCGAACGCAGCGTGCGCCGGGTACGCGTGGTAGCAGTTCGTCCAGACCCTGCCCGCCTTGATCCCGCGCCCCGCCCGGTAGGCCGTGTTGACGTCGCGGGTCCAGACTCCGGCGCCCAGCCCGTACAGGGTGTCGTTCGCCGTGCTGATGGCGTCGTCGAAGTCGGTGAAGGACGTCACGGCCACGACCGGGCCGAAGATCTCCTCCTGGAAGACCCGCATCCGGTTGTCGCCCTCGAAGACCGTCGGCTGCACGTAGTAGCCGCCCTCCAGCTCGCCGCCGTGCTCGACGCGCTGACCGCCCGTCAGGATCTTCGCCCCCTCCTGCTGGCCGATGTCCAGGTACGAGAGGATCTTCTGCAGCTGGTCGTTGGAGGCCTGGGCGCCGATCATCGTGTCGGTGTCCAGCGGGTGGCCCGGCACGATCTGTTCCGTACGGGCGATGGCCGCCTCCAGGAACGCGCCGTAGTGGCCGCGCTGGATGAGAGCGCGCGACGGGCACGTACACACCTCGCCCTGGTTGAGGGCGAACATGGTGAACCCTTCGAGGGCCTTGTCGAGGAAGTCGTCGTCGGCGCGCGAGACGTCGTCGAAGAAGATGTTCGGCGACTTGCCGCCCAGCTCCAGCGTCACCGGCTTGATGTTCTCGGAGGCGTACTGCATGATCAGCCGCCCCGTCGTGGTCTCGCCCGTGAAGGCGATCTTCGCGACGCGCGGGCTGGAGGCGAGCGGCTTGCCGGCCTCCGCCCCGAAGCCGTTGACGATGTTCACGACGCCCGGCGGCAGCAGATCCGCCACCAGGCTCAGCCAGTAGTGGATCGAGGCTGGTGTCTGCTCGGCCGGCTTGAGGACCACCGCGTTGCCCGCTGCGAGCGCCGGGGCGAGCTTCCAGGTGGCCATCAGGATGGGGAAGTTCCACGGGATGATCTGCCCGACCACGCCCAGCGGTTCGTGGAAGTGGTACGCGACGGTGTCGTCGTCGATCTCGCTGAGCGAACCCTCCTGGGCGCGCAGCGCTCCCGCGAAATAGCGGAAGTGGTCGATGGCCAGCGGGATGTCCGCCGCCAGGGTCTCCCGCACGGGTTTGCCGTTCTCCCAGCTTTCGGCGACCGCCAGCTCCTCCAGGTGGGCCTCCATCCGGTCGGCGATCCTGTTCAGCACCGACGCCCGGTCCCCGGCGGACGTTGCGCCCCAGCCCGGAGCCGCCGCATGGGCCGCGTCCAGGGCCCGTTCGACATCCTCGGACGTGCCGCGGGCGACCTCGGTGAACGGGCGGCCGTTGACGGGGCTCGGGTTCTCGAAGTACTGGCCCCGGGCCGGCGGCACGTATTCCCCGCCGATCCAGTGGTCGTAGCGGGACGCGTACGTGACGATCGCACCCTCGGTGCCCGGCGCAGCGTAACGGGTCATCTCTGTGGCCTCCCGGATCCGGTGCCGCCCGCCGTTGGACGGCCCTCGGCGCGAGGCTAGGGACGGGGACGTTGCAAGCGCGTTGCAGGGTCGGGCGGCTGTCAGCCGCGCTGTTCGGCGTCGAGTCCCCGGACCCGGGCCTGCAACGCCGGCCGCTGGTTCGCCGGGACCGCCCCGGCCAGCGCTCGCCACACCGGCAGGTCCTCCTCGCCCCACGGGCTGTACGCCCAGTCGGCGAGCAGCCCCGGATCACCCCGGGCGATCAGCGCGGCCCGCAACTGCTCCTCGATCCGCCGCCGCAGGCGTACGACCGCGGGCGCCCCGGACCCCGGCAGCAGCGGGCCCGCGTACGCGTCCAGCGCCGCCGCCACCGCGCCCGAACCCAGCCGGCGCGTCACGGTGTCGAAATCGGCGTCCACCGGGACGGCCAGCCGGTACGGGCGTGAGTCCAGCAGATCGGGTCCCAGCAGCCGGCGGAGCCGGGAGAGCTCCGCCCGCAGCGTCACCGGGGTCACCGACTCGTCCTCGTACAGCTCGACCAGCAGTTCGTCCCCGCTCAGGCCCTCCGGACGACGGGCCAGGGCGACCAGGATCTCGCTGTGCCGCCGACTGAGCCGCAGCCGTCGCCCGCGCGCAACCAACAGCGCCTCGTCCCGGCCCAGCGCGCTCAGCCGCACCGCTTCGACGTCGGGCCCGGCCGGCGGTGTCAGCAGCGCGAGGTGCGACTCGGCGGCCCGGGCCACCGCCTGGACGAAGGCCAGACTGTGCGGATGGGCGAGCCGGTCTCCGCCCGTGATGTCCACGGCTCCCAGCACCCGGCCCGTACGGGGATCGTGCAACGGTGCCGCCGCGCAGGTCCACTGCTGGACCGACCGCAGGAAGTGCTCGGCCGCGAAGACCTGGACCGGTCGGTCCACCGCGATGGCCGTCCCCGGCGCGTTCGTCCCCGCCACGGACTCGGCCCAGCGGGCACCCTCCACGAAGTTCATCGCTCCGGCCGCCCGACGTGCCGCCGTGTGGCCCTCGACCCACAGGAGGCGGCCGTGGGCGTCGCACACGGCCAGCAGATGTTCCCCGTCCGTGGCGTAGGCACCCATCAGTTCACGGATCACGGGCATCACCCGGGCCAAGGGGTGCGCCGCCCGGTAGGGCCCCAGCTCGTCCGGGCCGAGCTCCACGACGGGCGCCTCGTCCGGGCTGACCCTCGCCCGCGCCGAGCGCCGCCAGGACGCGCCGACCACCGCGCGTACCGGCCGCTCCAGCCGGCCTGCCGAGGTGAACACATCGTGGGCGCGGCGCAGCACGCCGCTCCGTTCACCGGGATCGGCGTCCGCCGCCAGGGCCACCCAGGGATCCGTCAACTCACCCTCCCGTCCAGGGCCGTCGTGCTCTCCCATCGTCGTCGCCGTCGGGCTCCGCGACAACCTCGGTGCGGAGAGTCATCACCACGGGTGGCGGGGGAGAGGACTCAGGCGGCGTCGCGGACGAGCCGGAGGTAGCGCTCCCAGTCCCAGTGGACGCCCGGGTCGGTGTGGTCGCTGCCCGGCACCTCGTGGTGGCCGACGATGTGCTCCCGGTCCTTGGGGATGCCGTGGCGGTCGCAGATGTCGGCGGTGAGCCCGGCGGACCGCAGGTACATGACGTCCGTGAAGAACTCCGGGCGGTCCACCCACCCTTCGTGCTCGATACCGATGCTCCGGGTGTTCCAGCTCCAGTTGCCCGCGTGCCAGGCGATGTCCTTCTCCCTTACGCACTGGGCGACATGGCCGTCGCCCGAGCGCACCACGTAGTGGGCCGACACCTGCTTGGAGGGGGTGCGGAAGATGCCGGCGGTCGGCGTGAACAACTGCTGGGCGACATGGATGACGACACGGTCGATCCGGCGCTCGGAAGGGCGGGAGGGGACGGTGTAGTTGGCGGGGGCGGCCGGAACCCACAGGGCCGTCCCGTAGTCGGTGAAGCCCTTGGGCGCGGCCACGGCCCGGACCGACGGCGGCAGGACGGCCGCCGCACCCACCGTCGCGGCGGCGTACCGGATGAACCTTCTGCGGTGCAACAGCGCTCCTGGGACTGGGCTGGACCGGCCGGGCCCGGGGGATGGGCCGGTCCGGGGCCCCTGTTCGTCGATCACCCCCGTCGCAGCACATGACGAGCGCATCGGATGTCCGGTTCCCCTCAGGGGTGTCCGGACGCGCGAGCGGCTCCCGCGCGCCCCACCTCTCCCCGCGTCGGCGCGTCCGTGGTGTCCGGACGCGCGTGCGGTTCCCGGGCGTCCGGACAGCGCCGGAGCATTCCCGGGTCCCGGAGGGACCCGGCCCTCCGGGACCCGGCCGTGTCAGACCGCCACGCCCACCCCGCTCATCCCGTCCGCCGCTCCGTCCTCAACACCCGCCAGCGCTCCCGCCGGATCGTCGTCCGCCGGTCCGGCGGGCATCCACCGTCCGCGCTCCTTGCGGTAGGGCCACCACCGCCCGTCCCGGTCGAGCCGGAGCTGGAGGTCGGCGCCCGCCACGGTCCAGCGAGCCCGCCCACTCGCCCGCAGGGCCGGGCGCTCACCGGCCTCCCACGCCTCGCCGAGCCGGGCGCGGGCCCGCCCCAGGTCCTCCGGGGCCGGCGCCCACTCCTCGTCGAGCACAGCGAGTGCCGCGACCCCGCCGTACCGCCAGGCGCGTACCGCCGCGTCCAGGTCCACGGGCGGGCGGCCGGACCCCGCGGCCAGCCGGGCCCGGATCCGCGCATCCGGCCGGGCGTCCGCGGCCAGCCGCACCGCGTCCTGCTGCGGGGTCAGCTCCACCGGGAGTGGCTGCTCCTCGTGCCCCGGGGCCAGGGCGTCCAGCAGCATCCGGTGGGCCCGTACCGCGCTGTCGGCCGCCAGCACCTCCAGCGCCGCCGGATCGATGCCGGGCGCGGGCGGGGTCTCCGTGTCCAGCGACGGCCCGAGCCCCGGCGCGTCGGGGGCCGACGGGAGAGCGGGAAGCGGCGGAAGGATTCCGTCCGCCGCGAAGGCTTCCCCGGCCGGGACCCCGCGAACCTCCCGCTCCGCGTCGCCGGTGTCCTCGCCCTCCCCTCCGCCCCCCGGCCGGACCGCACGGGCGGCGCTGCGCACCTGGAGCTCGTCCAGCAGTCGCCGCTCGTCGCGCCCCCGCATCAGCAGCAGGACGAACGGGTCCTCGTCCAGCAGCCGCGCCACCTGGTAGCAGAGGGCGCCCGAATGCGGGCAGTGGTCCCAGGCCCCGCAGGTGCACTCCGGCTCCAGGTCCCCGATCCCCGGCAGCAGCTCGACCCCGGCGCCCGCCGCGTCCTCCACCAGATGCGGCGGCATCTCCCGGTCCAGCAGCGCCGCGATGTGCCCGGCCCGGTCCACCGCCATGTCCAGGAACCGGTCCCAGGCGCCGGAACCCAGTTGCTGGAGCAGGACGTCGCTGCGGTGGGCCGTCCCGTCGCGGTCCCGCACCATCGCCGTGATCCGCCCCGGCCGTACGGAGACCGCCCCGACCCCGCCCTTCCGGGCCAGTTGGCGGCCCTGCTTCAGCTGCTGGCCGTCGAGCGCCGTGTCCTCCAGGGCCTGGAGCCACGCCCGGCCCCACCAGGACGTGGCGAAACCCCGGCCCTGCGCGGGGGGAAGCGCCGCGAACGTCACCTCCGGTCCGCGCCGCCCGCCGTCCCGCGACACACCGGCCCCGTCGTCCCCGCCCGAGCTGTCCACCCCGTACGGGGAATCGTCCTCGTCGTCGTATCCGTGGTCGTCGCTCATCGTGCGCCCCTTCGCAGCTCGACCAGGTCGGCCAGTTCCGCATCGGTCAGTTCGGTCAGTGCCGCCTCGCCCGAGCCGAGCACCGCGTCCGCGAGGCCCTGCTTGCGGGCGAGCATGTCGGCGATCCGGTCCTCGATCGTGCCCTCGGCGATCAGCCGGTGGACCTGCACCGGCTGCGTCTGGCCGATCCGGTACGCCCGGTCCGTCGCCTGCGCCTCGACCGCCGGATTCCACCAGCGGTCGAAGTGCACGACATGGCCGGCACGGGTGAGGTTGAGCCCGGTCCCGGCCGCCTTGAGGGACAGCAGGAACACCGCAGCCTCGCCCGTCTGGAAGCGGGCCACCATCTCCTCGCGCCGGGCCACCGGCGTACCACCGTGCAGGAACTGCGTGTCCACCCCGCGCGCCGCCAGGTGCTCCTCCAGCAGCCGGGCCATCTGCACGTACTGCGTGAAGACCAGCACCGAGCCCCGCTCGGCCAGGATGGTGTCCAGGAGTTCGTCCAGCAGCTCGACCTTCCCCGACCGGTCCGCGATCCGCGGCTGCTCCTCCTTGAGGAACTGCGCCGGGTGATTGCAGATCTGCTTGAGCGACGTCAGCAGCTTCATCACGAGCCCCCGCCGCTCGAAGCCGTCGGCGGCGGAGATCTCCGCCAGGGTCTCGCGGACCACCGCCTCGTACAGACCGGTCTGTTCCGGCGTCAGCGACACGGCCCGGTCGGTCTCGGTCTTCGGCGGCAGCTCGGGCGAGATGCCCGGGTCGGACTTCCGGCGGCGCAGCAGGAACGGCCGGACCAGCGCGGCGAGTCGCTCCGCGGCGGCCGGATCGTTGCCGCCCTCGACCGCGGCGGCGTACCGCGTACGGAAGGTGCCGAGCCGGCCGAGCAGACCGGGCGTCGTCCAGTCCAGGATCGCCCACAGCTCGGAGAGGTTGTTCTCCACGGGGGTGCCGGTGAGCGCGACCCGGGCCCTGGCGCCGATGGTCCGCAGCTGCTTGGCCGTCGCGGAGTGCGGGTTCTTGACGTGCTGGGCCTCGTCGATGACGACCATGCCCCAGGGCACGGCGGCGAGCCGGGGCGCGTCGAGGCGCATCGTGCCGTACGTCGTCAGCACGAACTCGCCGTCCACCAGGCCCTCCAGGGAGCGCGAGGACCCGTGGAAGCGGCGGACGGGGGTGCCCGGGGCGAACTTCTCGATCTCCCGCTGCCAGTTGCCCATCAGCGACGTCGGACACACCACCAGCGTCGGTCCTGCCGCGTCCCGGTCGCTCTGCCGGTGCAGATGCAGGGCGATGAGCGTGATCGTCTTGCCGAGGCCCATGTCGTCGGCGAGACAGCCGCCGAGGCCCAGCGAGGTCATGGTGTTCAGCCAGTTCAGCCCGCGCACCTGATAGTCGCGCAGGGTCGCGGTGAGCGTCTCGGGCTGCCCGATCGACTGCTGGGCGGCGGATTCCGGATCGGCCAGCCGGTCCCGCAACTGCTGGAGCCAGCCGGTCGCCGCCACCTCGACACGCCGGCCGTCCACCTCCGTCGAACCGGTCAGCACCGCGCCCAGCGCGTCGATCGGGGTGACCTTGCGGTCCTGGGTCTCCCGCGCCCGGCGCGCCTCATCCGGGTCGATGAGCACCCACTGGTCGCGCAGCCGCACGATGGGCCGGGACGACTCGGCGAGACGGTCCACCTCCTCGCGGGTCAGCTTCCGGTCGCCCAGAGCGAACCGCCAGTCGAACGACAGCAGCGCGTCGGCGGAGAGGAACGAGGGCGCGTCCGCGGCCGTACGCCCCCGTGGCCCGGTCCCCTGTCCGTCGCCCTCCCGGTCTGCGCCGTCGTGGTCCGCCGCGTCACGGCTGTCCGGGCCGATCACGGCGCGCGCGGTGAGCTTCCTGGCCAGCTCCTTGGGCCAGTGCACCTGCACACCGGCGGCGGCCAGAGCCCGCGAGGCGGACCCCAGCAGCTCGGCGATCTCCTCGTCGGCCGGCTCCACCGAGTCCGGCACCGCGGCGGAGAGCAACGGCGCCAGCGGGGGCCAGGCGCGGGCGGCCCGCCGCAGCGTGAGGAGCGCGTCCATCCGGGCCCGCGGCCCGAACGCGGCAGCGGTCCGCGAGCCGCCCGCCCACAGCTCCGCCGCGTCGGCGACGAGGGAGGGATCGCTGACGCTGTGGATCTGCAGCACGGCACGGAACGACGGCGCGCCCCCATCCGGACCGGATCCGGAGCCCTCCGTGCCCCGGGCGCTCTCGTGGTCCGCTTCCGCGCTGCTCCGCCGCGATGCGAGGCCCGACACCTCGATACGCAACGAGAGCCGTACGCCCGCGTCGTGACCGGCCGCCACATCGGCCGCCCAGGCCCGTGCCTCGGGCAGGCGCTGGGGCTGCGGTGAGGTGAACGCGGGACCGGCGGCGGCGAACCCCGCTGCCGGGGTCCGGGGCATCGCGTCGGCCACGGTGTCGAGGAACGCGCGCAGCAGGCGCTCCGGCTCGGGCAGCAAGGGTTCGCCGTCGCCGTCTTTCGCCGTCGCGTCCGGGACCGGGGTCGCGTGCGCGGTCGGCGGCATCGACGCCGCCAGCTCCCGGACCCGCTCTTGGTCCTCGGCGCTCAACGGTCCGATCCGCCAGGCGTCGTGGTCGGCGGGGCTCAGTCCCGGCAGCAGCAGGCCGCGGGCGACGAACTGCAGGGCGAGGAGCGCTCCGGCGCCCCAGAAGGCGGTGGCGGGGGACGCCTGCGTGGCGGTGCGAGCCCGGGTCAGCACCGGAAGGGCGTCCCGCACGGGGAGGAACAGCGCCGAAACCGTACGGGGCCGCAGGTCGGCTTCGATCACGGTCAGCTCCGACACGGCCCCGGGAGTGTCGCAGGGGGTGCTACCGTCCGGATCCCAGAACGCGATCATGCCTTTACGCGCCGGATCCGCGGGGACGAAGACCGCGGAGCAGCGGGACAGTTCGGCGAGCTCGAAAGGCTTTGCCGCAGGGTGCCTGTGCACAGGAATGGCTGATTCCTCAAACTTGACTAGTGGGCGGAGTCGCCGAGGGTACTCCACTTCGCCCGGCGGCGTGCCGCCTATCCATGTGGCGTGCGTCACGTTTCCTGCTGGTCGGTCTCGGTGGTGGAGCCAGCCCCACCACCGGACACGGGGGTCTGCCCCAGGGGGATCAGGGTGGTGGCGCCATGGCTCCCGTCGCCCCTCGATCCGTACGTTCTATGAGGTCAGCGCCCCAGAGGTTCCAGAGACCGGAGACGTCCATGCCCCAGGCGACAGCCACTGCTGAGGATCCCGCCGAAGCCACTGTTGCGGATTCCGCCGACGAAAGCAGCCCGGACCGCGGTGCCGGCACCCGCGCCGAGGCGGCCGGGAGCGACTTCGCGCCGCTGTTGCGCGCCGCGAGGGACCAGGGTCTGCTGGAGCGCCGCACGGACCGGTATGTGCTCGGCATCGCCGCCGATCTCGCGGCCCTGGGCGCGCTGATCACCGGCCTCGTCCTGGTGGGCGACACCTGGTGGAGCCTGCTCCTCACCCTGCCGCTGGCGGTCCTGTGGACCCGTACGGCCTTCGTCGCCCATGACGCGGGGCATGCCCAGATATGCGCGGACCGCAGGACGAGCAGGCTGATCGCTCTCGTCCACGCCAATCTGCTCCTCGGCATGAACGAGGCGTGGTGGAACGACAAGCACGTACGCCACCACGCCAACCCCAACCACGTCGACAAGGACCCCGACGTCGGCGTCGGTGCCCTGGTCTGGACCCAGAAGCAGGCGGAGCAGCGGGAGGGCTTCGCCCGTTGGCTGACCAGGAACCAGGCCCGGCTGTTCTTCCCGATGCTGCTGCTCGAAGGCATCGCGCTGAAGATCTGCGGATTCCAGTTCCTCCGCCGGCAGCCCCTCCGGGAACGGGCCGTCTCGGCGCTGCTGCTCACCGCACACTTCGCCCTCTACGCGATGCTGCTGTTCAGTACGCTGTCCCCGGGCAAGGCCCTCCTCTTCGCCCTCGTGCTGCACGCACTGTTCGGTCTCCACCTGGGGCTGGCCTTCGCCCCCAACCACAAGGGGATGGAGATGCCCGACCCCGGCGGCGAGCGCTGGGGACACCTTCAGCGCCAGGTTCTGACCTCGCGCAACGTGCGGGGCGGCGTCCTGGCCGACTGGTTCCTCGGCGGGCTGAACTACCAGATAGAGCACCACCTCTTCCCGAGCATGCCCCGCCCCCACCTGCGGCTCGCCCAACCCCTGGTCAGGGCGCACTGCGCCGGCATCGGCATGCCGTACACGGAGACCGGACTGATCGAGTCCTATCGCCAGGCACTGGCACACATGCACGACGTGGGTGAGCCGCTGCGGTAGCGCGGGGAGCCGGGGAACGTAAGGGAGCGCGGAGGCGTTCTCACAACAAGAGCGGCGCCGGCCGCGAAGGAGGCGTGGACCATGTCGAATGGTGCGAAGGTCGCTATCGGGGGTGTCCTCGCGGCAGCCATCCTGTGGCCCCTGATCGGATTCTGGTGGGCGCTGCTGGTCGTGATCGGTGTCCCCGTGGCGGGCTATCTGCTGCTGGACCCGTCCCAGCGGCGCAGGCTCCGCAGGATCAACCGCAAGGAAATCGGCCGCTGACCCAGCGCGTCACAGGGCCGCCCAGGACGTCACACCGCTTGGGCGGCCAACCCGTCCAGGGCCATGAGCAGGCCGGGCAGTGAGGCACCACGGCCGACGGGAATGACCGTGCCCGGCTCCTCGTCCAGCAGGAACAGCGCGATGTCGTCGGTCCGAGCCACCATCGACCATCCCGGGCCGTCGACGCGCAGCGTACGTGCGTCGGCCGTGGCGTACGAGGAACGGATCCGCCCGGGAGGCGGGGGAGTCTTCGTATAGGCGGTCGCCTCCGACAGGGCCCTGCGGACACCGGGGTGCCGGGGGGACCGGGAGGCGGCGTTCGCTTGATCCTCGCCGATGTCGTTCCCCGCGTCCGCCTCGGCGCCGCTTCCCACCTCACCGCGGGTGTCGCGGGCCGTCTCCCCGGTGGTTCCGGGCAGCGGGAACTGTGTGTCGTCGATCTGCTCGCGCCATACCGACCACTGCGCGGCGATCTCGTCGGCGCCGAGACGTCGCTGCGCCGGGCCCCAGGCCTCCGCGTCGGGCGGGGTGAGTGGCGCCGGTCCCTCCCCGTCCGTATCCGGATCATGAGGGTCCGGCACGCCGGGCGCCGAGACGGCCAGGTCCATCGGCCAGCCGGGCAGAGCGCACACCATGGAGCGCTCGTCGGGGGAGAGGTCGTGCTCCATGCCGCAGTCCCAGGCGGCGATGGCCACGGCCACCTGGGAGGCATCTTCGACGACGACCGTCCACCGCGCGCCCTCGCCGTCCTGCCCGAGGATCAGCCCGTAGCCCTCCTCGTACGGTTCGAGCGCGAGCGCACCGCACGCGGCGACATAGTCGTCCCCCAGCACACCGGGGAAGCGCGAGGGCGTCAGCAGCATCGCGGTCAGCACCAGCATCGCGTCGTCGGCGGCCGCCTCATCCGCACCGGCCACGGTGCCCTCCCCATCGCTCATCGCCCGGCCCGCCCATCCCTAGGTCCCGCGTTTCTGGGTTCGTCGTTCCCGAGCCTGTCGCTCCCGGGGCCCGTCGTTCCCGGGGCCCGTCGTTCCCTGTCCGTCGGCGCACCCTAACTACTCGGTAACCTCCTCGTCGAGGGTCTGACGAGCAAGGGCGAAGGGGAGCGGACCCGCCCCGTCCGGGTGGGGAGAGCCGAAGAGCAGGGGCGCGCGGAAGGCCTCCGCGTAAGGTTGGACCTCCGGCCGAACGAGGGGGACAGCATGGTGACGCGGTACGACCGGCTGAAAGAAATTCAGCGGCTGGACCCCGAACGGGACTTCCTGGAGATCTACCGTCTCACCGTCACGTACGAGTTCCCCTGGGACGTCACCCGCGCCCTCGAACTGGCCCTCTACCGCACCTATGCGGTGCCCGGCATCGGCAGACTCCTCGACGAGACAGCGGAGTTGACGGAGCGCTCCCAGAAGCGCTACGACGACACCGCCCTGCTGCTCGACACGGTGGTGGAGCACGGCTTCGACACCGACGAGGGCCGCACGGCCGTCCGCAGGATCAACCAGATGCACCGCAGCTACGACATCAGCAACGACGACATGCGCTACGTCCTGTGCACGTTCGTCGTCACACCGAAGCGCTGGCTGGACGACTTCGGCTGGCGACGCCTCTGCTGCCACGAGCGGGCCGCCTTCGCCGCCTATTACCGCACGCTCGGCGCACGGATGGGCATCAAGGACATTCCGCAGACCTACGAGGACTTCGAGCGCACCCTCGACGTCTACGAGGACAAGCATTTCGGCTGGGACGAAGGAGCCCGACGGGTCTCCGACGCCACCCTGGCCCTGATGGCTTCCTGGTATCCGGCGTTGCTCGCCCCGGTGGTGCGCGGCGCGAGCCTCGCGCTCCTGGACGACTCGTTGCTCAAGGCGTTCCGCTACCGCCGCCCGGGGCCGGCGGCCCGCGGACTGACCCGGGGCGCGCTGCGGATGCGGGCCCGTGCCGTCCGGCTGCTGCCGCCCCGGCGAAAGCCCCACTACGCGCGCCAGAATCCCGAGATCAAGGGATATCCGGACGGGTACGAGATCGCGGGGCTCGGCACGTACCCCACGCCAGGGGTCCGCGGCTGCCCGGTCCCCGGCCACCGTCCCGCGCAGACGCCCGACGACTGACGGCGGCCGCCCGGGGACGTGATTGCCCCGCCGGTACGCCGTCGAGCCGGGGCGTGAGCGGCGGAAATCGGGGCCCTCGGCCTCAGCCCTGCTTGACGGCGAGCGCGAGGAAGCGGTCGTCCTCGTCCGTGTAGGACTCCAGCCGCCACCCCGCCCCGGCCAGCAGCTCACGCAGCCTCGGCTCGGCCCGCAGGTCGTCGTCGGTGATGGCGCGCCCCTGGCGCGCGGCGAGGGCGGCCCGGCCGATCGGGTGGAACAGGGCGAGCACCCCGCCTGGCCGGACCACGCGCGCGAGCTCCGCCATATCGGCCTCGGGCCGGGCCAGATGCGAGATCAGCCCGGCTCCGAACACCGCGTCCAGGGCGCCGTCGCGCAGGGGCAGCCGCGCGACATCGGCACGCAGAAGTGCCCCGTCGGCTCCACGCCCCGCCCTCGCCGCCGCCTCCAGCATGGCCGGCGTCAGATCGGCGCCCACTACCGTGCCCCCGGGCCCGACCACCGCTCGCAGCGCGGGCAGCGCACGCCCCGTCCCGCAGCCCGCGTCGAGCACGGCATCGCCGGGGCGCAGCCCGAGCAGCTCGGCCGCCGCCGCATAGGCGGGGCCGTCGTCGGGGAACTTGCTGTCCCAGTCGGCCGCACGCGGGGTGAAGAAGTCCAGGACATGGGTGTGGGTGTGGTCGTCGGTCATGAGCACATGCTCGCGCAACCGGCGGAGGTGCGCGAGCGCCGCAACCCGGCCCGCCCGGTCAGACGTTGACCCCGTAGTCCGAGGCGATGCCGGCCAGGCCGGAGGCGTAACCCTGGCCGACGGCCCGGAACTTCCACTCCGCGCCGTGCCGGTACAGCTCGCCGAAGACCATCGCCGTCTCGGTGGAGGCGTCCTCGCTCAGGTCGTAGCGGGCGAGCTCGACGCCGTTCGCCCGGTTCACCACGCGGATGAACGCGTTGCGCACCTGGCCGAAGCTCTGGCCACGGCTCTGAGCGTCATGGATCGAGACGGGGAACACGATCTTCGCGACCTCGGCGGGCACCGACGACAGATCGACCTCGACCGACTCGTCGTCGCCCTCGCCCTCGCCCGTCAGGTTGTCACCGGTGTGGCGGACGGAACCGTCCGGGCTGTTGAGGTTGTTGTAGAAGACGAAGTGGCTGTCGGAGAGGACCTTGCCCGCCGCGGAGCACAGCAGCGCACTGGCATCCAGGTCGTGATCGGCCCCGGTCGTGGTCCGTACGTCCCAGCCGAGTCCGACCGTCACGGCGGTGAGGCCGGGGGCCTCCTTCGACAGGGAGACATTGCCACCCTTGGCCAGGGTCACACCCATGAATTTCCTCCAGTCTTCGGTCGGTCCGCACCGGTGATCCGGAAATCCGCGGCTTCACCGCATCCCAGTCCGGTGACCGGAGCCGTTCTGCTGTCACTTGTCACTTTTGCTGGCCGCTACCCGCTATAAACGCGCGGCGCGACACTCCCGGTTCCCGGATCGTCAGGGCGTGCCCTCGTCCTTCATCGCCCTGGCCTCGCTCTTGAGGATGCGCACGGACTTGCCCAGCGCGCGGGCGGTGTCCGGCAGCTTCTTCGAGCCGAAGACGGCGATCACGACGACCGCCAGGATCAGCAGGTGCCAGGGTTCCAGGCCGTTGCGCAGCACTCCGGCCCCGCCTTTCTGTCCGTACGGGTCTCTCCGCGGCAACAACAGTTGCCGCATTGCGCAACTGTACAACTAGCGCGTGCGGTCGGAGCGGGCGCCCCTCGACGCCCCGACGCGCTGCCTCGCGGTGCCGGGCACGTCGGCATGGTAACGGCGCTCGTAGCGCCGTCGGGCCGCCGTGAGCCCGACGGCGTACAACCCCAGGACCGATCCGAGCAGCAGGTAGTAGACGGGCGGCAGGGCGCTCATGCCCAGCAACGGCCCGAGCGGGGTGAGCGGGAGGGCGACCCCGACCGCGGCGAGACCCGCCGCGGCGGCCCGCAGAGGCCCGCCCGCCCGGCGTTCGGCGGCGCTGCGGCCGGTCCGCAGCAGAACCATCACGAGGGCCTGGGTGAGCAGGTTCTCCGTGAACCACCCGGCGTGGAACGCCGCTTCCCCGCCGTCCCCGGACGCGTTGTGGAGGGCGAGCGCGAGCACCCCGAAGGTGGCGAGGTCGGCGGCCGCGTTCAGCAGACCGAAACCCGTGATGAAGCGCAGGAAGTCACGCGGCCGCAGCGCGGTGGGGCGGCGCAGGACCGATGCCGGCGGGCGGTCGAACGCGAACGCCAGCTGCGCCGCGTCGAAGCAGAGGTTCTGCACCAGCACCTGCGCCGGGAGCATCGGGAGGAAGGGCAGCATCAGCCCGGCCGTCAGCATCGCGATGACGTTGCCGAGGTTCGACGAGAGAGTGATCCGCAGATAGGCGGCGATGTTCCCGCTGCTGCGCCGCCCCGCCAGCACCGCACGGTCGATCGCCGTGAGGTCCTTCTCCGCCAGGACGACATCGGCCGCTTCCCGGGCCACGTCCACGGCGTTGCGGGGACAGAGGCCGACATCGGCGGCGTGCAGGGCGGGCAGGTCGTTGACGCCGTCGCCGAGGAAGCCGGTCGTGCGGCCGCCGGCGCGCAGGGCCGAGACGATCCGCGCCTTGTGCTCGGGGGTGCAGCGCGCGAAGACGACGGCCCGGTCCGCCACGCCGACCAGCTCCGCGTCCGACAGGGTGTCCACCAGCTCGGCCGTCACCACGTCGTCGGTACCGGACCGGCCCTCGGCACGCAGGCCGAGGTCCGCGCACACCCGTGCCGCTGTGCCCGGATGGTCGCCGGTGAGTACCTTGACGCGTACACCGCGCCGCGCGAGCACCCCGAGCGCGTCGGCGGCGCTCGGAGCCGGAACGTCCCGCAGCGCCACCAGACCCAGGAAGGCCAGGCCCCGCTCGTCCGCGGGGGTGTACGCGCCCGCCCGCGACGCCCGGTCGGCCCGGGCCACGGCCAGCAGGCGCAGCCCGGACGCGGCTTTCCGGTCCGCCAGGGCGAGCAGCCGGTCACGCTCGTCCCCGTCCACGGCACACCGGTCGAGCACGGCCTCGACGGCGCCCTTGGTGACCAGGGTGTGAACGCCGAGTCGGCCGGGCCGTCTGACCACGGCGGTCGCCACGCGGCGCACCGGATCGAAGGGCAGTACCGCGACCCCCTCGTACGCGTCCGGATCCACGGACCCGGCAGCACCCGGACCGTCCGTGTCGACGACGTCCAGCACCGCTTCGTCGAGGGCGTCGGCGGCGGGCAGGTCCGCCAGCTGGAGCGTCCACAGCGCGTTGACCGCCGCCCACCGCAGTACGTCGGGATCGGCCTGGTCCTTGCCGTCGGTCGCCGCTGCGACGACCGGCCGGTCCTCGGTCAGTGTGCCGGTCTTGTCCAGGCACAGCACATCGACCGCTCCCAGATCGTGCAGCGCCGGGAGGCGCTTGACGATCACTCCACTGGTACGCGCCAGCCGAGCCGCGCCCCGCGCGAGGGTCGTCGTGACGATGACCGGCAGCATCTCCGGGGTGAGCCCCACCGCGACGGCCACGGCGAACGGCAACGTCTCCAGACCCCGTCCGCGCAGCGCCGCATTGGCCATCAGCACCAGGGGCGGGGTCAGGAGCATGAAACGGATGAGGGTCCAGGAGATCCCCCGGACCGAACGGTCGAAGGCGCTCGCACCCCGCTGCCCGGCCCGGCCGTCATGGGCGGCGGCGAACCGGGTCTCCCCGCCGGTGGCCACGATGACCGCCGTACCACTGCCCGACGTGACACTGCTGCCCTGGAAGCACCACTGCGGCTGGGCGAACGGTCCGGCCCCGGACAGCGCCGGGTCTGCGAGGTCGAGGGCCTGCTTGACCACCGGCGCCGACTCCCCGGTCAGGGCCGACTGATGCACGGTGAGGCCGTCGGCGCGCAGCAACCACACATCGGCGGGCACGAGATCGCCCGGCCTCAGCCGGATCACGTCCCCCGGCACCAGATCGGCGACCGGCACCTCGCGTTCCCGGGGAGGGGAGTCCTCCGAGGAGCGGCGGACCACGGTCGCCGTGGTCGCCACCAGTTCGCGCAGCGCCTGGGTCGACCGGTCGGCGCGGTGCTCCTCGGTGGAACGCAGCAGACAGCTCACGGTGACGAGGGCCAGGATGACGCAGGCGGTGCCCCAGGCGGTGACGAGGGCCGACACCAGACCGAGGCAGAGGAGAACGGAGGTGAAGGGATCCCGGAGGCTGCGCAGGAAGCGGCGGGGCCAGGGGACGGGCCGCCGGGCGGGCAGCACGTTCTCGCCCGTCCGGGCGAGCCGGATCTCGGCCTCTGCCTCCAGCAGTCCGCGCGGCCCGCTGCCGAGGGCACGCAGCGTCTGGAGAGGGGTGGGTACGACGTGGGGACCTGGTACGACGGCTGTCGGCGCGCCGGTGGTGACGTGTCCGGGGGCCGAGGCCGGACTGCTCTCAGGCACCGAGTTCACGCAGGCGGGCGGGCGCGGGGGAGGGGTGCCCGGCGCGTGCGGCCAACTGGCCGACCATCAGCCGGACGACCGTCACCACATCGGGATCGTCGACCAGATAGACCTGCCGCCGGCCTTCACGGCGCGACCGGACGAGACCGGCCAGCTTCAGTTTCGTCAGGTGCTGGCTGACCGAGGGCAGCGTCCCGCCCACCCGTTCGGCGAGCCCCGTCACATCGCTCTCGCCCTGGGCCAGAGCCCACACGATGTGCAGCCGTGCGGGTGTCGCCAGGAGCCCGAACGCCGCGGCGGCCTCCGCCAGCACCTCCGCGGGCGGATCCTGGAAACCGCCGCCGGAACCTGTCGACACGCTCGCATCTCCTCGTCCCCGGGCCGCCGCCGGCATGGGCCCGACACCGCTGCCCGTTCCGGACGGCCGAAAAGACCAGTGTAGGGGCCGGGCCGGAAGAGGCCGGGGCTCGTCCTGGGTGTCCCGCTCCGCATCCGTCACCTCCAAGAGAGACGCAATGAGGTCGGGATACGGCAAGGAGCGGCGGACGCGAAACCTCATCGGTCAAGATCGATCAACCCGCTCGAACGAAGCCGAACGGTTGCCATGCTGTGCGCCCGACCGGATTCCTGAAGCCCGAAGCGAGTCCTGAAGAGAGCAGGGACGCATGCCCTCCGAGTCCATCGACAGCGACGAGAACTCCCGTGCCGCCCACCGCGCCCCCGCGAACGTCGGCAGGACCATGATCGGAGAAGACATCGCGCTCACGCTGAAGATCGTCGTGGCGGGTGGCTTCGGCGCCGGGAAATCGACCCTGATCGGCTCGGTCAGCGAGATCCGCCCGCTGCACTCGGAGGAGGAACTGAGCGAGAGCGACACCGAGAGCGGGCCGGACCGGGGCGATACGGGCGGGGTGGAGCGGAAGACCAGCACGACCGTGGCGATGGATTTCGGCCGTATCACCGTCCACTCCGGCCTGTCGCTCCATCTGTTCGGCACGCCGGGCCAGGACCGCTTCCGGTTCCTCTGGGACGAGCTCTGCGAAGGCGCCCTCGCCGCTGTCGTGCTCGCCGACACCCGGCGCCTGGAGGACTGCTTCGCCGCCGTCGACCACTTCGAGCGCAGGCGGATCCCGTTCGTCGTCGCCGTCAACCGCTTCCCCGGCGCCCCCGACCATACGGAGCACGATGTCGCGCAGGCGCTCGACCTCGACAGGGGCACTCCGGTCGTGCTGTGCGACGCCCGCGACCGGGCCTCGGGAAAGGACGTCCTGATCCGTACGGTCGAGTATGCCGGGCGCATGCACACCGCCCGGCTCCTCGCCGCTGTCGGCTGACGTCCCGGCGCCCGGGCCCCCTTCGTCAGTCGGCCATGTCGGCCATCGCGACCACCTTGTCGATCCGCACCCGTACGACCAGTTCGCCGGGCACGCCATTGCGCCGGCCGAACTCCTCGGCGGCGTCGGCCCCCACGTAGCGGCCGGCGATCCGTGTCGCCCACCGCAGGAGTTCCTCGGGGTCCTCGCTCAGCTCGGCATGTCCCTGCACCACCGCGAACGCGTACGGCGGGCGGTCGTCGTCGACGCACAGGGCGACCCGCCCGTCACGTGCGAGGTTGCGCCCCTTCACACTCTCCTTGCCGGTGTTGAAGACCACCGAGTCGCCGTCGAGAAGGAACCAGACGGGGGCGATGTGCGGACTGCCGTCGGCCCGCACCGTCGAAACCTTCGCCGTGCGGGTTCCCTCCGAGAGGAAGGCCCGCCATTCTTCATCGGTCATGTGGTGTGCCATGGGCCCATCCTGAGCCCGAACCCCGCATGGCGCGAAGCGGCACCCCGGGCGATGGGGGGCGCTTGCCCCCACGGGACCGTTGCGCAAGGCTTACGCGCGTAGCGGGGAACGGGGAACGAAGGTACGGGGAGGACGAGCACATGCCGCTTGACCGGGGACTTGACTGGCTCCTTGACGATCTCACCAACAGGGTGCAGTACATACGGCACGCGTTGGTGCTGTCGAACGACGGGCTGGTCACCGGGGCCAGCACCGGCCTCGCACGTGAGGACGCGGAGCACTTGGCGGCCGTCTCGTCCGGCCTGCAGAGCCTGGCGCGCGGATCGGGGCGGCACTTCCGGGCGGGCCGGGCCCGCCAGACGATGGTCGAGTTCGACGAGGCGCTGCTCTTCGTGACGGCCGCCGGCGACGGCAGCTGCCTGTGTGTGCTGACGGCGGCCGAAGCCGACGTCGGCCAGGTCGCCTACGAGATGACCCTGCTCGTCAACCGGGTCGGTGAACACCTCGGAGTCTCCGTCAGGCAGGGCGGACCCGAAGGTATCGAACCTTTCTGACCTGCAACTTTCGTCACCGCCGAGGAGTTATCCACAGGTTCGGCGGGCGATGACTCCCTCGGGCTACCGTGATTACGGAGAGTATTCGAGTCGACGGGGGAGAGCAGTCATGACAGTCAAGGAAGTGCTCCGGGCGCAGGGCCCGACCCACGAGGACGCGAGCGCGGAGGCGAAGGGGGAGGGCGGGATCGCTTCGTCCGTCGCCCCGGCGGCGACGCTCGCGGCCGGGCGAGCGTCACAGGAACTGAGGATCCGGCGTGCGGAGTTCGAGCTGGCGGTGCACCTGGGGCTGATCGCCGTCCTCGGTGCACCGGGTGGCGGGCGACCACGGGTGCATGAGGACGAGATCGCGCGCCTGCGGGAACAGCCGGGTTTTCCCGATGCGCTGGTGGAGCGGGTCCGCACCGTCGGCACGGCGCAGGGGGCGGCCCTGCTGGACATCGCACCGGCGCGGTTCACCCGGCTGGCACGGGCGGGCTGCGTCTCACCGGTCACGTTCTATCTGAACCGGTATCGCGCGGTGGTCTGGCACTATCTCGCGGACGAGCTTGCCGCTTTCGCGGCGCGGGAGCCCGAGCTGCTCGCCGGACGGACACCGCCGGAGATGCGCACGATGCTGGAGTCGGGCGTCGACTGGCGGGCCCGTAACTGGCGTTCGCAACGCATCGACCGGCTGCTGGACCGTACGTCGGACCCCTGGGCGCGGGCGGCGGTCCAGGCATCGGCGCTGGACCCGGTGCAGTTGGCGGAAGTGGTGGACGACCCTTACGAACGCGCCTATCTCGTACGGGTCCGGCCGGAGCCGGTCTTCGGACGCCCGGGGTCCATGGCGGCGAGGGAGGCGATGGCGGAGTTGACGCTTGCCGACGACCCCGACGAGATCCTGTGGCGGCGGGTCAGCCTGACGCTGGAGCTGGACAGCGCCCGCGAGGACCGGCCCGCCCCGCGCCCCGGGGACGACGGAGGAGCCCGGGCGACACCGCCGGCCCGGACCGGAGCCCGGCCGCGGGCCGTGCGTCCGGCGCCTGCGGCCGAGCCGGCCGCGCCGCTCGCACCACCCGCCTGTGCCGGGGCGCCACGTTCCGCCACGGTAGGCCGAACGACGAGGAAAGGGCTGCTGGCCAGGCTGGGGTGGCGTGGCCGGGGTGCCGGATAAGGTTTCGCGCCCGCCACTCGGATGGGCCATCCTGTCCGCATGTTGATCAGGGAAGCAGCCTCCGAGGACTGGCCCGCCATCTGGCCGTTCTTCCATGCGATCGTCTCCGCGGGCGAGACGCTCACCTATCCGCTCGACCTCGGCAAGGAGGACGCCGAGGGATGGTGGTTCGTCCCGGCGCCGAGCCGGGTGGTCGTCGCTGTCGACGAGGCCGGGACGGTGCTCGGCACGGCGAAGATGAACCGCAACCACATGGGCAACGGGTCTCACATCGCCAGCGCCACCTACATGGTCGACCCCGCCCACTCCGGGCGGGGCGTGGGGCGCGCACTGTGCCAGTACTCGGTCGACTGGGCCCGCGCGCAAGGGTATCGAGCCATGCAGTTCAACGCGGTGGTCGAGACGAACACACGCGCCGTCAAACTTTATCAATCGATCGGCTTCGACGTGATCGGCACTCTTCCCGAGGGCTTCAACCACCCGACCGAGGGCTATGTCGGGATGCACATCATGCACAAGGCCCTATGACGACGTGGTGGGGTGATCCGTTGCCGGCCCCAACTCCGAGCCCGGCACAGTGCGGCCTGCCGGGCCGCCGTCCGCCTCGCCGCTCGCGGTGACCGCCGGGACGACCGTCCCGGCCCAGGAGAGGGCCGTCCACCCCGAGTCCGGTGAGCCCTCGACCACCACCACACCCGTGTTGTCCAGGCTGTGCCGGGCGGCGAAATCGACGGTGACGTTCCGGGCGCGGGCCGCTGCCCACACACGGATGGCGGCACCATGACTGACGAGCGCCACTGTCCTGTGCTCCTCGGCCTCCGCCGCCTCGGCCACCACCGTGTCGAAGCGCGCCAGCGCCTCCGTCCCGTCCTCACCTCCGGGCAATCGGCGGGCGACGTCCCCGGCGGGCCAGGCGAAGACGGTTGTCAGGTACTGCCGGATCGCGTCCTCGTCGGCCCGCATCTCCAGGTCACCCGCTGACAGTTCCCGGATTCCGTCACGGATCCGGACCTCGATGCCCCGCTCCGCCGCCAGGGGTGCTGCTGTGAGTTGCGTACGGGTCAGCGTGGAGGCGTACAACGCGGCGATGTCCTCCCGGGCGAGCGCCCGGGGCAGGGCCGCCGCCTGCCGCAGCCCGAGGTCGGTGAGCCCGGGGCCGGGCCGTGCGGTGTCCAGGAAATGGCCGAGGTTGGACGGTGTCTGGCCGTGACGGATCAGCAGCAATCGCATAGAACGGGTCATGCTCCAGGCTCGGGGGCGCGGGCGGCGGCATATGGATGCATGGCCCACCCTCTCATTCGGCCACCTTCGCAGGACAGCCTGACAGAGGTCTGCCCGGCTTGCCGGAAGTGGCCCGGATATGCCCGGAGTTGATGCGCCGGGTTACGCACGGGGCGACTGCGCCGCTCCGGGGCGATGGCAGTACTGTGCGCCCCACCGCCATTCGGGCGATGAGAAGTATCTGGAGGAAGAATCCATGACCATACCCAGGAGATCGTGGCGTGGCGCGGGAGCACTCGTGGCCGCTGCGGTCGTCGGTCTGGCCGGAGGCGTCATCTCCGCCGGTCCGGCCGTTGCTCACACCCCCACCTGGGCCGTGACCTGCTCCGAGGTGACCGTCGACCTCACGAACTACACGAGCGACGTTCCCAACACGGTGACTGTCTCGGTGGACGGCAAGGACCTGCTCCCCACCGAGACGTTCGGCCGTGAGTTCCACAAGAAGCTGGCCCTTCCCGACCACGACAAGCCGGTGACCGTCCGACTGGTCGTCAAGGACGCCGACGGCGACGGCAAGCACTCCATCGACCAGACGAAGACGGCGGAGGTGTGCGAGGAGGAGCCGACCCCGCCGCCGACCGAGCCCGCTCCGTCTGAGACGCCGTCCACCGGGACGCCCGAGCCGAGCGCCACGCCGAGCGACGAGCCCTCGGAGTCCGCGCCCGCCGCGCCCGCCCCGAGCCCGAGCTCGCCGGACCTGGCCGAGACCGGTTCGTCGTCGTCGACGCCGGTCATCGGTGGCGCCGCTGTCGCGGTGCTGCTGGCCGGTGGCGGCATCCTGTGGGCCGTCCGCAAGCGGCGTACCGCCCAGGGCTGACGCCTCGCGCGAGCCGCGGTCGAGGCCCAACGAGCCGTGGCCGGGGGGTGTCTGGCATCACCGCCGGTGATGCGAGACGCCCCCTTCGCACATCACCCCTTCCTCGCCCGTCAGCTCTCCTCGCCCGTCACTCCTCCGCGAGCGTCGGCGGCGGCGTGATGACCGACGCGGGAGTGGGACCGATCTCGCACCAGACCGCCTTCCCCTCGCCGCGGGGCTCGATACCCCACCGCGTGGCGACCGCGTCGAGCAGGAGCAGTCCCCGGCCGGAGGTGGACGTCTCGCCCGGTGTGCGCCGACGGGGCCAAGCGCTGGACCGGTCCTGGACGGACAGCCGGATGCGCCGCACCGGTTCCGGCAGCACTTCCAGGGTCAGGACCGCCCCGCCCTCGGTGTGCAGGAGGACGTTCACCAGCAACTCGCCCGTGACGAGCTCAGCATCGTCGGCGAATTCGGCCATGTCCCAGTCGGCGAGGGCCTGGCGGACGATCGCACGGGCGTCCGAAAGCCCTTCCGGGTCCGCCTGATGGATGTACTGGTGGAGCCGTGGCGCGTGCGACGACCCCACGTCCGGGCTGCGGCGCAGCACCAGGAGCGCCACGTCGTCCCCCGACCCCCACCGCTCCCACAGCCGTTCCGACAGGTGATCGGCCAGTGCCTCGGCCCCCGCGGGCCCGGCGCTCACCTCGTTGCGCAGCGCGTCGATCCCGGTGTCGAGATCGGCCCCGGGCTCCTCCACCAGCCCGTCCGTGTACAGCACGAACGTCTCACCCGGCACCAGATCGAGCCGGGTCTCCGGATATTCCTCGTCCAGGAGGTCCGTGGAGGTGCCCAGCGGCAGCCCGCCGCGTACCTGAGGGCTGCCGACCCGCCCGTCGACGTGGCGAATCAACGGTCCGAGATGCCCGGCCCGCACGACCTTCACCGTTCCGGACGTCAGATCGACCTGGGCGTAGGTACAGGTGGCGAAGCGCTCGGTGTCCAGCTCGGAGAGAAAACGGGAGGCCCGTGCCAGCACGGTGGCCGGAGGGTGCCCCTCGGAGGCGTAAGCGCGCAGGGCGATGCGCAACTGGCCCATGATCGCGGCCGCGTGGGTGTCGTGGCCCTGGACGTCCCCCACGACCAGCCCGTACCGGTTCTTCGGCAGAGTGATCACGTCGTACCAGTCGCCGCCGACCTGCCGGCCGCTCCACGCGGCGTGGTAGCGGACCGCGATCTCGCCGCCCTCGACGTCCTGTATCCGGGGCGGGAGCATCGCGGACTGGAGCTGGGTGGCGAACTCCCGTTCCTCGTCGAAGAGCATCGCCCGCTGCAGGGACTGGGCCACAATCGCGGCGAGACCCAGGCACAGAATGCGCTCGTCCGCGTTGAAGACCGTGCGCTCGCGGTAGAAGAGGGCCAGACCGCCGAGCGACCGCGCCTGGGCCACCAGCGGGAGGTACGCCGCCGCCCGGAACCTGAGCCTGCCCAGATGCGGCTCCAGCTCCGGGTAGCGACGGGCCAGTGCGGCGAGCGAGGTGATGAACCGGGGGCGTCCGCTGCGGATGGTGTCCGCGAGGGGAAGGTTGCGGTCGAGGTCACCGGAGCCGAGCCCGTCGAGCACTTCCAGCGACTCCCCGCTCAGCGCGACGATGTTCAGCGCGGAGTTCTCCACGAGCCCCAGGGCGAGGCCGTCCGCCCCGAGGCGGGCCAGCCCGCCGGGTCCGGTGAGGGCGGCCGTCACATCGTCCACGGTCACCGCGCGGGACATGGCACTCGTTGTCCGTTCAACGATATTGGTCTGGCGCTGCCGCCGCTTTTCCAGATCGAGCACGAAGGCCGAATGGGTGACCTCCGCCGTCGCGTCCCGGACGATCCCCACGATCCGGTGGGCCCTTCCGTCCTTCGAGCGCAGGATGCGGGCCTGGGCATGCGTCCACTGCGTGGTCCCGTCGTCCAGAGGCACGCGGAAGTGGACGCTGAAGGAATTGCTCCCGCCGGTGATGGCCTCGTCGATCGTGACGTCGAGCCGGGCCCGCTCCGCCGGTTCCAGATGCTCCAGCAGGGCGCCCGGGCGTGCGTCGAAGGTCGCCGGATCCACGCCGAACACCATGAGCCCGGCCTCGTCGATGTCCAGGGTCCGGGTGTCCAGGTCCCAGTCGAAGCTGCCGGTCCGGTTCATGGCGAGGCGTTCCGTCGGCCGGATCTCACCGTTGGTCTTCCGGTCGATCCGGCGGAGCGGAGAGGCTTCGGCGTCCTGCCGCCGTTCGTCGTCGGTCATTCCTGCTCCGGAGGTCGTCCGGCGGGGCCGGGCGTCGGCGCATCCCGTGAGACTCAATTGTCGAGCCGCAGCCGGTGGAGTGCCACAGCGGCCGATCCGGGGGCCGGAGAACGGCAGCCGAGAGCCGTCCGCGACCATGGAAGCGTCCCTACGCGTCCATGAGCCCAGCGAGCGGAGCGCACGCATGAACGACGACCGGCCCGTCCTGCTGGAGACGAGGGGCACCTGCATGCACCTCAGGCTGAACCGCCCCAGGGCCCTCAACGCCCTCAGTCACACCATGGTGCGGCTGCTCGACGAGGCCCTGACCCGAGCCGAGCAGGACGAAGCGATCCACTCGGTGCTGCTGTCCGGGGCGGGCGACCGGGGCCTGTGCGCCGGGGGCGACATCCGCGCCCTGCACGACGACGCCCGGGCCTCGGGACGCGCTTCCCTGGAGTTCTGGCGGGACGAGTACCGCCTCAACGCCCGCATCGCCCGATTCCCCAAGCCGTACGTCGCCCTGATGGACGGCATCGTGATGGGCGGCGGGGTCGGCGTGTCGGCCCACGCAGGAATCCGTGTGGTCACCGAACGCTCACGCGTCGCCATGCCCGAGACGGCCATCGGCTTCGTGCCGGACGTCGGGGGCACCCGCCTGCTGGCCGCAGCCCCCGGCGAACTGGGCACCCATCTGGCACTCACGGGCCGCTCCGTCGGGGCTGCCGACGCCATCCTCTGCGGCCTCGCCGATCACCACGTACCTGCCCGCCTCCTGCCGGCCCTGACCGAAGTGCTGGGCGAGACGGCCGGTCCGGGCGTAACCGTCGAGGACATCGTCCAGCGGTTCGCCACCCGGCCGCCCGTCGGAGAGCTCGCGGCGCAGCGCGACTGGATCGATGCCTGTTACGCGGCGGACACCGTGGAGGACATCGTCCGGAAGCTGCGCGAGAGCGGCGTCCCCGCGGCGGACACGGCGGCGGACGAACTGCTGACCAAGTCGCCCCTCGCCCTCAAGGTCACGCTGGCCGCGGTCCGCCGCGCCGCCCGGCTGGACAGCCTGGAAGCCGTACTCGACCAGGAGTTCCGGGTCTCCAGCCGGGCGTTCGAGCACCCGGACTTCGTGGAAGGCGTCCGCGCCCGGATCATCGACAAGGACCACGCCCCGCAGTGGAAGCCGGGCTCCCTCGCCGAGGTCGACGACCAGGAGGTCGCCCTGTTCTTCGCACCGCTCGGCCCCGGCGAACAAGAACTCGGTCTCGTTCCGGAGCCCGCGGACACCTCTGCGGGGGAGGGGCGGGCCGGATAGGACGGACGCCGCCCGTGGCGCCCGGCGCAAGCCCCCGCCGGGCCCTATCTGTCGCTGCCGGAAAGACTCGGTTGCAGGGCCCGGACGAGAGCGAACAGCCGGTCCTCGTTGCCCGTCAGCCCCGCGCTGCGCAGGGCCTGGTCGGCCTCGCGCATCGGAGAGGTGAGCAGCGGCAGGTAGACCGGTGCGTCGTCGGGGTCCGCGAGCGCCGCCCTGGTGGCCTCCAGCAGGCGGACGTACGCCTGCGCCGCGGCGAGTTCGTCGCTGTCCATCTCAGCATCTCCTCCTCAGAGCTGTCGGACCGTCAAGCATCTCTCATGGGTCTGACAACACAGCCTCACGACCGGGCGTGCCCGCCGGACAACCCGCTCGGCGGCTCCACCTCCAGGTAACGCCGTCGGCGCGGCCCCCGATACAGCAGCACCGTCCAGCCCGCCTCCCGCAGGGCCGCAGCGCACCCGGCCAGCGCCTCCTCCTCGTCGTGTGCGGCGCCACTGCCGCGCGGCCCGGTCCACTCGACCCGGACAGAACCCGCCGACTCCCCGTCGCTCACCCGGTATCCGGCCGACACGCGCCGCCCCGACGGGTCGACGGCCGAAGGCGTGGCGCCCGACCTCTCCAGCGCCAGCGCGACCGCCCTCACCGGACGGTTCAGCTCCCACGGAGCCGGCGCGGCCTCGGGGTCGGGCCGCCCTGTTCCGGTCAGGCGGCGGATCTGCAGCAGTCCCTCGAACGCGGTCCGCACCGAAGCGGCCCGTGTCGCCGCGGGCTCGGCGATCGGCGGTCCATCGCCGGTCGCCGGCTCGAATCCGGTGCTCTCCTCGGTGCCCATACGTCCGCCCCCCTCGTGCTCCGTAGCGTACTGAGTCACGCCCACAGCAGCGGCGACGTGAGGGCGGCGGCGGTCAGTCTCCGGTTCCCCGCGCGTCCGCCTCCAGCACTGCCTTGAGACGCTTCAGCGTCGTACGGATGTTGCCGACCTGGAACTGTGCGAAGGTCTTGCCGCCCGTCGCCACACGGTCGAAGGCGTTGGCGAGGAAGTCCGGCCAGCGGCGGCGGTCGTCGGTCCAGGTCTCCGTGACCCGGGTCGCCCCGTCCACCGCCTCGAACCGGTACTCCCATGTGGCGATCGGCCCCGGGAGCAGCGGGCGCCGCAGGCCGATCGCGTGCACCCGGAAGGCGAAGCGCTCGCCGGGGTCGGCCGCCGTCACCGTGCAGCGGGTCGTCCAGCGTGCCGCGCCGCGCTTGTTGCGGCCCTCAAAGACCATGCCGACGTACGCGTCACTCTGCTCGCCCTGCACGGTCGCGCCCCGGTTCTCGGGGCTCCAACGCCCCATCGCCGTGGGGTCGCTGAGCTGTGCGTAGACCAGCGCCGGGGAGGCGTCGATCATGATGCTCTCGGCTACGGACATGGTGCGGGGCATGACGCGACTCCTTGTCCACGGCCGTCGACGGACCACGCCCGGGTGCCGGACGGACCGTGGAGCCGACATCCCGGAGCCCACACCTTACTCGCGGGTAGATTCTCGCCGTGAGGGTGTGGCCCGAGGGCGGCGGACGATCCGGCCGGGCGGACACCCCCGTTTCCCGCCCGGCCGGAGTCTTCGCCCGGTCGCCTCCGCCGACCGACGCGAGGTGTCGGACGGCAGAGCGCCCGGTGTCAGGCGCGGAACTCCGCCGTGCGCTCCGGCGACGCCTCCGCGAGGCCCTTGGTGATGGCGTCGGCGTCGCCCCGGTTGCCGTACACCGGTGTGCCGGGCTGCTGACGCCACGAGTCGTCCAGGCCGCCGCCGTCGACCGTGTCGAAGCCCAACTCGTCGATGAGGTCGCGCACCGCCTGCTTGGCCGCCGGGTCGTCGCCGGCCACCGGGAGGGCCTGGCGGTCCGGAGTGCCCTGCGGGCGACCCCGGTCCAGGATGTCCTGGGCGTAGGTGCCGTTGAACGCCTTGATCACGGGGTGGCCGATCCGCTGCTCCGTCCACCGGCTCTCGGGCAGCCCGTCCTCGATGGCGGCGATGCGGCCGTCACGCTGCGGGTAGTAGTTGCCCGTGTCGATGACCGCGACGCCCTCCGCCGCGCCGTCGAGGAAGCCGGCGGGCAGGTCGGGCACGGCCTTCAGCGGCACGGTGACCACGACCACCTGGGCCCCCTTCGCAGCCTCCGATGCGGTGACCGGCGTCGC
Organism: Streptomyces globisporus C-1027; assembly: GCF_000261345.2. NCBI lineage: Bacteria > Bacillati > Actinomycetota > Actinomycetes > Kitasatosporales > Streptomycetaceae > Streptomyces > Streptomyces globisporus. Next base: position 7,458,152 of record NZ_CP013738.1, read on the forward strand.
CCCGGTCTCCTCGGCGAGGGCGGTGAGCGTCTGCGGTCCGCGGGAGTTGGCGACCGAGACCTCGTGCCCGAGGGCGGTGAGACGCCGTGTCAGATTGCCGCCGATGTTGCCCGCGCCGATGATGCCGATCTTCATGGATCAGACCTTCCGTAGCTGTGGGAGTCGAGAGGAGTGGGTTCTGCCGATTCACCAACTCCGGCTCCGGAGGAGCTATTCCGATCTCCGCGAAGGAATACCCGATCGGCCCCTGGGTGTTGACATGCCCTTCGCGTCGCGCCGACCGAGGTCGGCGCGTTCTCCGTAGGCCATTTGAGTGTCCTTGTCGGCCGCTCGCACCGGACGGGGAAGGATGTCCCACCGCGCCGATCGCCGCGGGTCCATTCTGGTCGCCGAGTCCACACGGGCCGTCGACCGAAGGAGCGTCGTAGTGACGACGAGGGGCATCTCGCAACCGGTGGAGACCGATACCGCCGACGAGGACGAACTTCCGGTACGGAGCGGAGAACCCGGCAACGTGGTCATCAAGTGGATGACCACGACGGACCACAAGACGATCGGTACGCTCTACCTCATCACCTCCTTCGCGTTCTTCTGCGTGGGAGGAATTCTGGCCCTGGTGATGCGAGCCGAGCTGGCCCGGCCCGGACTCCAGCTGATTTCGAACGAGCAGTTCAACCAGGCGTTCACGATGCACGGCACGATCATGCTGCTGATGTTCGCGACGCCGCTGTTCGCCGGATTCGCCAACTGGATCATGCCGCTGCAGATCGGCGCGCCCGACGTGGCGTTCCCGCGGCTCAACATGTTCGCGTACTGGCTGTACCTCTTCGGCTCACTCATCGTGGTGGCGGGCTTCCTCACCCCGCAGGGCGCGGCGGACTTCGGCTGGTTCGCCTATGCCCCGCTCAACGACGCGGTCCGTTCGCCGGGTATCGGCGCCGATATGTGGATCATGGGGCTCGCGTTCTCCGGCTTCGGCACGATCCTCGGTTCGGTCAACTTCATCACCACGATCATCTGCATGCGCGCCCCCGGCATGACGATGTTCCGCATGCCGATCTTCACCTGGAACGTCCTGCTGACGGGGGTGTTGGTCCTGCTGGCCTTCCCGGTCCTGGCCGCGGCTCTGTTGGCGCTGGAGGCCGACCGTAAATTCGGCGCCCATGTCTTCGACGCGGCCAACGGCGGCGCACTGCTGTGGCAGCACCTGTTCTGGTTCTTCGGCCATCCCGAGGTCTACATCATCGCTCTGCCGTTCTTCGGCATCGTCACCGAGATCTTCCCGGTCTTCAGCCGCAAACCGGTGTTCGGGTACATCGGACTGATCGCGGCCACCATCGCCATCGCCGGTCTTTCCGCGACCGTGTGGGCGCACCACATGTTCGTCACGGGCGCGGTGCTGCTGCCGTTCTTCTCGTTCATGACGTTCCTCATCGCCGTACCGACAGGCGTGAAGTTCTTCAACTGGATCGGCACGATGTGGAAAGGGTCGCTGTCCTTGGAGACGCCGATGCTCTGGGCCGTGGGGTTTCTGGTCACCTTCCTGTTCGGTGGTCTGACCGGAATCATCCTCGCCTCACCGCCCCTGGACTTCCACGTCTCCGACTCGTACTTCGTCGTCGCACACTTCCATTACGTGGTGTTCGGCACCGTGGTGTTCGCGATGTTCGCCGGATTCCACTTCTGGTGGCCGAAGTTCACCGGGAAGATGCTGGACGAGCGGCTCGGGAAGGTGACGTTCTGGACGCTCTTCGTCGGATTCCACGGCACGTTCCTCGTACAGCACTGGCTCGGTGCCGAGGGCATGCCGCGCCGTTACGCGGACTACCTCGATGCCGACGGTTTCACCGCGCTGAACACCGTCTCCACCATTGCCTCGTTCCTGCTCGGCCTGTCGATCCTGCCGTTCTTCTACAACGTCTGGAAGACCGCGAAGTACGGCAAGAAGATCGAGGTCGACGACCCATGGGGGTACGGCCGTTCGCTGGAATGGGCGACCTCCTGCCCGCCGCCGCGGCACAACTTCGTCACGCTGCCGCGGATCCGTTCCGAATCCCCGGCGTTCGACCTCCACCACCCGGCGGTCCGCACCCTGGAAGAGGCCACCAACCGCCCTGACAACTCCAGGATCGTCGCCCCGGGGGACCGGCACGAGCAATGACATCGGCCCCGGACCTGACGGTGTGACGGAGAGGAGGACGGATGAAACCCGACAAGGACAGCGCCAGGGGCCTGGCGCAGCTGGAGGGCTTTCTGCTGTGGAACGCCGAGGTCGAACGGGCGCGACGGCAGGCACGCCGCTTCACCGACCAGTTGCCCTGGCTGACCACGGCGCAGCGTGAGGACGTCGAGCGGGTGTTCATCACCGAACGCGTCGCCGTTTCGCGGGAGTCGCTCACCCGCATCCGGGACCGCGCGGAAGAACTGCGCGAGGAGTACACGGGGCGCTACGCGCGGCTCCGGGTCCGCTGCGTCGCTGTCTCGGTCGGAGCGGTGGGCGCGGTGACCTGCCTCGGTACGGCGGTGACCCTGGCCATCCGCTGACCCCGGAGCTCCCCGGTGCGGCCGGTCACCCGGCCGCACCGGACGGGTCCGGGGCGCGGAAGCGGGGGCGGGTACGGTCAGGGTCCCACCAGGCAGAAGGGGTGCCCGGCGGGATCGGCGTACACGCGCCAGCCGCGCTCCTCGTCCCCGCCTCCGAGCAGCGAGGCCCCGGCCGCCAGGACCTCCTCGTGCGCCCGTTCCTGGTCGGTGACGCCGAAGTCCAGGTGGAACTGCTGGGGCGCCTCCTGGCCGGGCCAGCGCGGCGGCCGGTAGCCCGCCACCCGCTGAAAGGCGAGGACGAGCCCACCGGGCGTGTGCAGCGTGGACCACTCCGCGTCGCACTCCCACCGCCGGTCGGGACGGTCGACCTCGCCCCCCAGCAACGACGCGTAGAAACCGGCCAGTTCCCTCGGGTCCGGGCAGTCCAGGACCACGCACTCCAGTTCAGCGATCATGACCGCATCGTAGGCATCCGCCGCGTACGGCGGGCGCCGCGCGGGCTCAGCGGGCCCCGAACACCTGCGTCCACACCGGACCGCCGCCGGAGTCCACCTTTCCCATGCCGATCTCCTTGAACGAGCAGTTGAGGATGTTCGCACGGTGCCCCGGGCTGTCCATCCAGGACTGCATCACGTCGGCCGGCGTCCGCTGCCCCTTGGCGATGTTCTCGCCGTACGTCGACCAGCGGTATCCGGCGGCGGTGATCCGGGCACCCGGGTCCCTGCCGTCCTGCGAGGTGTGGGAGAAGTAGTCCTGGGCGGCCATGTCGGCGGAGTGCCGCTGCGCCGCCGTGTTGAGCTGACCGTTGACGGACACCGGACCGCAGCCCTCCTTGGAACGCTCGGCGTTGACCAGCTGGGCGACCTGCTCGGCCATCCCCGACGGGGCGGGCGGCGCGGGAGCGGGCGGGTCCGGCTTCGGAGCCGGGGCGGCGGAGCTGGGCGCGGGCGGCGTCGTCGTGCTCTGCTTGGGCTTCGGCTTGGGCTTCGGCTTCTTCGAGGGGCTCGGGGACTCCGAGGCGCTGGGCGACTTGGATGCCGAGGGGGAGGGTGAGGTCGGGGCGGCCGACGTGGGCACCTCCGTACGAGGGGCCGGAGCATCGGCCGTGACGGTCGTCGCGTCCCGGTCGTCGCCGTCGGTGTAGAGGTGCACCGCCGCGCCGCCCGTGCCCAGTGCCGCGACCGCGACGACGGCGGCGACGGCCGAGTTGCGACGGCGCCGCCGGGCCTGCACCCGTCTGCGCTCGGCGCGCCCCGCCCCGGCACCGTCCGCGCCCGGAGCCGGGGCCTGGAGGTGCGCCGCCGTGGCGAGCAGCTCGGGAGCGGCCCCCGCCCCGGCCGCCGCGGCCACCGGAACGAGCGCGAGCCCCACCAGCAGCCCCTCGGCGGGGACCAGGCCCGAGCCATGGCCCGAGCACACCGTGCACTCGCGGGCATGGCGGGCCAGCCGCTTCCGCCACAGGGCGGAGGGGATGCCGTCCCAGCCGGCGGCGATGTCCTCCAGCAGCACGCACGGCGGCTCCGCCGCCAGCGCGCCCACGACGACCCGCGCCGCTTCCAGCTGGGCCTTCATCCGCTGCACCCGTACGGCGGTGTGCTGCGGGGTGAGTTCGAGAGCGGCTGCGACCTCGGCCCGGGACAGATGCCCGGCGGTCTCCAGCCACCACAGCGACAACAGGGCGCGGTCGTCCTCGTCCAGCCAGCGCGTCGCCTCCGCCACCTGGCGCCGCTGGCCGGTCAGGCCCAGCTCCAGGATCGTCACCTCGACGAAGTCCGCGCGAGGATCCGGCAGGTCGTACGCGGCGTCCAGCCGGTCCGCCGGTATCGCGCCCGCCTGCTTCTCGCGCCAGTGCGTGCGTATCTCGTTCATGGCTATCGCCACCAGCCAGGAACGGAAGCGCTCCGGGTCGCGCAGTTCGGGCAGGCCCCGGAGCATGCGCAGCACCGTCTCCTGCACCACGTCGTCCACGTCCGCATGACCGTCCAGCGCACGTCCGACGACGTTGTACAGCAGCGGCAGGTACGCCGAGACGAGCTGGTCCTTGGCCTGCTGGTCGCCGCCCTGCGCGGCCGCGATCAAGACCGTCGGGTGATCCTTGCCCATGCTGTGCTCACTCTTCCGGGGTCCGGTGCTGTCACTTCCCACACTCGGGAGATGGGGTGAGGGCGGGACGATAACAAGAATCCGTCGAGCAACCACGGAAACCTCTGCCGCGGACCTCCGCCGCCCGGCCCCGGCGGGCCCCTCGCGGCACTGCGCGCAGCGGCCCCGGCACGCTCCGCGCACCGGTGTGTGTCACGCAAGGTGATCCGTGACACACACCGGTGCGCGGGAGTGGAGGCGGCCGGGCTTCGACCGCCCGGTCACCGGTGGACCGGCTCAGGCGCGGGGCGGCCCGTCCTGGTCGCGGTCCGCGCCCAACTGCTGCTTGAGCTTGTCCTGGCCGGTGTCGACGTGGTCCTTGTACTTGCCCTGCGTACGGTCGTCGACCATGTCGCCTGCCTTGTCGACGCCCTTGCCGGCCTGGTCCTCGTGGCCCTTGAGCATCTTCTTGATCTTGTCCATCGCGGACATGCGTCCTCCTCGTCGACTCTTCGCCCCCACACATCAAGGGTCACCGCACCGGGCCCTGCCCGCATCCGCGCCGGCACACGCCGAGGGCCCGGCCGACGGACCCGCGCAGCGCGGGAAGTGTGAAGCCGCGCCGACTGGGCAGATACCGGTTGACCAGGAGGAGGTGGTGGCAATGGGCCGCATCCGAGTCGTCGTCCGTCGTCCGCCGCCCCCTTCGGGGCCGCCGCCGCTCGATCTGCGCACCCCGTCCGGCCGCCCCCTGCCCTACTGACCGGCCTCACCCCTCCCCGGGGTCGATACGGCCGTGCGGGTTACGGGTCAGCCGTCCGCGTCACGGGTCGTCCGGGTGCGGGCCGCCGTCCAGCGGGCCGTGCCGCCGCGGTCTGTCCTCGTAGCGTCCGGGGTCCGGTACCGACAGCGGCGCGAGCTGCTCCACCAGGGCCTCCAACTCCTCGACGGCGTACTCCGTCTCCCGCCGGATGTTCTTGTGCTCCGCGACGATCGCCCCGAGGAGCAGCGCGGTGAGTGCGACGCAGCCGTTGAGCAGCGACAGATTGGCCATGATCTCCATCAGGCTGTGCCCGGCGAACGGTCCCAGCGCGTCCGTACCGGCGAGAATGGCGAGCACCGAGACGACCAGGGCGCACGGCGCACTGCCCGGCAGCTGGAAGCGCAGGGCCGACCAGATGATCACCGGGAACACCACGTAGATCATCGACAGCGAGCTGCGCGTCGCGATCAGCGACACCATGACCACGACGGCCGCGAGAACCGACGCCTCCAGCCAGCGGTCGTTCCGGCGGGGCCACCGTGCCCCGCGCAGGACGAGCAGGACGGGGGTGACCACCAGCACGCCCATCGCGTCCCCCGCCCACCAGGACGCCCAGACCAGCCAGAACCGCCCCGGCGGAACCTTGTCGTCGAGCAGCAGCGTGAAACTTCCGATGGTGGCGCTGATCAGCATCCCCGCGAACGCGCCGAGGAAGACCAGGCAGACCCCGTCCCGCAGCCGGGCCAGCTCATTGCGGAAGCCGACCCTCCGCAGCAGGGCGTACGCGGCGAGCGGGGCGACCGTGTTGCCGAGCATGATGGCCAGACGGCTCACCGTGAACGCGTCGCCGATCTCGGTGACCGTGACCAGCGTGCCCAGCGCGATGCCCGGCCAGACGCGGACGCCCAGGCACAGCAGCGCGGCCAGGGCGATACCGGTGGGCGGCCACAGCGGAGTGACGACCGCGCCGTCGATGACGACCTGGCGCATCAGCCCGAGCCGCCCCGCCAGGTAGTAGGCGCCGGCCACGCCGAGGATCTGCGCCACGTACACGGCCCGACGTCTGGCTTCCTCGCTGCGGATCACACCACTCATCAGACACCGACCGCGGTGGGAGTCGGCAGGTGACACGCGCGGTACGGTCCGGCGTCACCGGGCTCCGCGGCGGGCAGCGGCATGCCGCAGGACCAGGACGGCGGCGTCGTCCTCGTGGCCCGTCATCTCGGTCGCGCCCAGGACCTCGTCGGCCAGCTGCGCCGCTTTCGCCCCGGCGCGCGCGGCCACCAGCTGCCGGACCCGTTCCAGGCCCTCCTCGATCAGCAGTGACGGCCCCTCGACGACGCCGTCGGTGAGCAGCACGATCGCCCCGTCGCAGTCGAGGGTGCGCCGGGTGACGGGATAGCCCTCGCCGGGCTCGATGCCCAGCGGCAGGCCGCCCGGGTCCTCCGTGACGCCGGACCGGCCCCCCGTGGAGGCCCACACGGACGCCACATGGCCGGCCCGGGCGCTGTGCAGCTCCCAGGTCGTCGGGTCGAGCCGCAGGAACGTACAGGTCGCGAAGAGCCCCGAGTCCACGGAGACCAGCAGATCGTTCGTCCGGCCCAGGATCTCGCCCGGATCGGACGCCGTGCCCGCGATGGCCCGCATCGCGATCCGGACCTGGCCCATGAAGGCGGCCGCCTCGACGTCATGACCCTGTACGTCGCCGATGGCGAAGCCGAGCGCCCCGTCCGCCAGGGGGAAACCGTCGTACCAGTCGCCGCCGATGTCCAGGCCGTGGCGGGCCGGTGCGTAGCGGGCCGCGGACTGCAGGCCGGGGAGGGTGGGAAGGGCCGCCGGAAGCATGTCGCGCTGGAGGGCCTGCGCGAGTTCCACCCTGGCCTGGTGGAACTCCACCTCGCGCCGAGCACGCGCGGTGAGGTCCTGCAAGGTGTTGAGCAGGTCCTCGGCGCTGGCTGAGCGGGGAGTCCGACGCCGGTTCATGTGCCGCTCCGCGGTGCGTTAAGTCCCTGAATCATATGGCGGGCCACCCGGAGCGGCGACTGCGGCGACCGCGACGACGTCCGCGTACCGACGGCCGAGGTGGCGCGCGGCTCAGGACGGACGGGCGCGGTACAGATCGCGGAGCAGGGCGATCTCGGCACCGTGGTGCAGCACCTCCTGGTTGACCCACCAGACGGTGTCGACAAAGAGATCCTCGGCGTCGCTGCCGTTCGGATACGTGCTGTACCCGACGGTGTCCAGGGCCTTGTCGTCCGCGGTGAGCAGGGCCTCGCGCCAGGCGGCGGACGAGGTCTCGAGGGCGGCCACCGCCCCGGCGGCGTCCCCCGGGGTGCGGTAGTCCTCACGGGCGAGCGTCTTGCCGCCGTGGGTGTGGTCGGCGCGGAGGGCGAGCATCTCGGAGAGATGGCTCAGACGCCACGCGATGGTGGTGAACGGCGGGGGAAACGGGTGCGGGGAGTCCGCCGTGTCCCGTCCCCAGTCACCGACCCCGGCCAGGGCGGTCGCCCGTGCCCCGGGCCCGTCGCCGCGACGGCGTACGGACCAGCAGTCGGGCACGGGTTCCCAGAGGTACTCGTCGTCGCCGAGCGGGGTGACACCGATGTCGACGCCGTTGCCGCTGTCCATGACGGGACCGGCCAGGCGGGCGAGGAGCCGCTCGCAGGCGAAGTCGAACTGCTCCAGCAGGGGGATCAGGCGCGGTGGGATGGTCACCGGGGGAGCGTGCCACAGCCGACGGGCGGGCGCGCGCCGATTTCCGGGGGTTCCCGCGCACTCGGCCGGACGGCCCCCACCGCGCGGTCCGCCGCCGGACGATGGCCGGATGGACGCTCGTACCGAGCCGTTGTCAGTGCTCGGTGGGATGCTGCCCGCATGGACGAGCTGATGAGGCAGCGACGGGTGTACGGCACCGACCACGACGACCCCCGCCCGGGACCGAGGCCGGGCCACGACTACCGCGAGCTGGTCGGCGGCCCGCTCGACGGGCTGCTGCTCGACGTCACCGGCTGGGGCGAGGCGGATCTGCGCGACGGCGTCGGGCTGGTCACCGAGATCGGCGCCTACGGGCCCGGAGGGCGCGCCGAGTACGGGCCGCGGTCGCCGGACAGCCACCAGTGGGACTGGCGTGGCGACGTGCGCTGACGAGGGCTGGGTGGTGATGGCAGGGGCGGCAGGAATCGAACCTGCGGCACACGGTTGTGGAGACCGCCGCTCTGGCCGCTGAGCCATGCCCCTTGGGTACGGGCTGAAGCCTGGCACGCCCCCCGGCTCGCGCCAACTGGTTCACGCGGGCGCGGCGTCCAGCACCGTGGCGCGGAACGCCCCCACCACGGGCCGCAGATCGACGCGGTGCCAGGCCGCCCACAGGCGGGCGGACCCGCTGTGCCAGGGCAGTTCGCGAACGGCCACGCCGGGCGCCGTGCCCCGCACCATGCTCCGCTGCACCAGCGCCAGACCGAAGCCGGAGGCGACGAGCCCCAGCGCGGTGAGGGGTTCGGCGGCGTCCAGCGTGATGTCCGGGGTGAAGCCCGCCGCCACGCACGAGGCGACGAAGGCGTCGCGCCAACCCGGATCGCGGCTGCTCTCCACCGCGATCCACGGCTGCCCGTCCAGATCCTCCGGCACGAGGTCCGCCTGCTCCGCCAGCGGATGGCCGGCGGGCAGCACGAGCAGCAGCGGGTCCTCCAGCAGCAGCGCCGAGCGCAGATCCGGATCGTCCTCGGCCGGGGACTCCTGGACCAGGGCGATGTCCAGGCTGCGCTGCCGCAGCCCCTCGAACTGCTCGGCGCTCTGCTGTCCGTAGAGCGCCACATGGATGCCCGGCCGCTCCAGGCGCAGCGTGCGCAGCGCGGCGGGCAGGAGTCCGGTGTGCATGGCGTCCGGTACGTAGCCGACGCAGAGACCGCCCTCCTCGCCCCGCCCGAGCCGGCGCCCCAGGTTCTCCAGCCGGCCGGCATGCGTCAGCAGGGCCCGGGCCTCGGTGAGGAAGACGCGGCCGTCGGACGTCAGGCGGATCCGCTGCCGGTCCCGCTCGAACAGGACCAGACCGAGCTCCTTCTCCAGCTGGGCGATCTGCCGGCTCAGCGGCGACTGGGAGATGTGCAGCTGTTCGGCGGCGCGGCCGACGTGTTCCGTCTCGGCGACGGCGACGAAGTAGCGGAGCTGGCGGAGATCGAGCATGTCACGTCCTCGTAAGACCTTCGGAGACTCAAGTCAGCCCAAACAAGTCTTGGACAGTCTCAACGCTCGATCCTAACCTCGAATGCGTAAGGCCGACAGAGCGTACGCAACCGGATATATCCGGTCGGAAGGCACGTGAACGGTCGGCTCCTCCTTCCCCTCCAAGGACGCACACGTGAGCATCACCCACTTCCTCCCCGGCCGCCTCGGCTTCGGCACCGCACCGCTCGGCAACATGTTCCGGGCGATCCCCGACGACGAGGCCGCCGCCACCGTGCAGGCCGCCTGGGACCAGGGCATCCGCTACTTCGACACCGCCCCCTTCTACGGCGCCGGCCTCTCCGAGATCCGGCTCGGCGACGTCCTCGCCCAGTACCCGCGCGACGCCTACGTCCTCTCCACCAAGGTCGGCCGGGTCGTCCTGGACGAGACCGAGGACCCCGCCGCCCGCGACCTCGGCGAGAAGGGCGGGCTCTTCGAGCACGGCCGCCCCAACAAGATGGTCAACGACTACAGCGCGGACGCCACCCTGCGCTCCATCGAGGACAGCCTGAAGCGGCTGCGCACCGACCGCCTGGACATCGTCTGGGTCCACGACGTCGCCCAGGACTTCTACGGCGACGAGTGGCTCGCGGCCTACGACAGCGCCCGCACCGGCGCCTTCCGGGTGCTGACCCGGCTGCGCGAGGAAGGCGTCATCAAGGCCTGGGGCCTCGGCGTCAACAAGGTCGAGCCGCTCGAACTCACCCTCGACCTCGACGAGCCGCGCCCCGACGCGTTCCTCCTGGCCGGCCGCTACACCCTCCTGGATCACGACCGCGCCCTCCAGCGGCTCCTCCCGGCGGCGGCCGAGCACGACGTCGACCTCGTCGTCGGCGGACCGTACAGCTCCGGCATCCTCGCGGGCGGCGCGCACTTCGAATACCAGAAGGCCCCCGCGGACATCGTCGCCAAGGTCGAGCGCGTCAAGGCCCTCGCCGAGCGGCACGGCATCGGCATCAAGGCCGCCGCACTCCAGTTCGCCCTGGCCCACCCGGCCACGGCGGCGGCGATCCCTGGCGCGACCCGGCCCAGCCGCATCGCCGAAGACCTCGCCGCCCTCGACGAGAAGGTCCCCGAGGCCTTCTGGGCGGCCCTGCGCGAGGAGAAGCTGATCTCCGCCGACGCCCCCGTCCCCACCGCCTGAACCACCCGCACCGACCCCATCAAGGACGTCATCCCATGGCCGGCACCACCGCCTCCACCGAACTCCCCGTACCCGCCGACCGCGTCTGGCAGCTCATCGGCGGCTTCGACTCCCTGCCCGACTGGCTCCCGTACATCCCGACCAGCGAACTGAGCGAGGGCGGCCGCGTCCGCACCCTCGTCAACGAGGAGGGAGGCGTCATCGTCGAGCGGCTCGAAGCCTTCGACAACGCGGCACGCAGCTACAGCTGCTCCATCGTCCGGGCGCCCTTCCCCGTCACCGGCTACCTGTCCACCATCACCGTGGGCGAAGGCTCCGCACCGGACCGGGCGCGCGTCGAGTGGTCCGGCACCTTCACCCCGGACGGGATCGGTGAGGACGAGGCCGCCGCCCTCTTCCACGGCATCTACGCCGACGGCCTCGGCGCGCTCACGCAGTCGCTCGCCGGCGGACCGCCACGGGGGCCGGGGGAGTGACTGACGGCCTGTCCGGGACGTCCGATAGGTTGGCCGGTCATGTGGGCTTTGAGCGCGGCCGGGTACCGGCGGCTGGGTGCGGTGGGATCCCTGGCGATCGTCGGCGGCGGCTGGTTCGCCGGAAAGCTGCCGGTCCACGACCCCTGGGGCCTGTGGACCGACCACGGGTCCGCCACGAAGGCCGTGGCGGCCGCCGTCGCCTACGTCGGACTGACCGTGCTCGTCGTGGCCTGGTGGCAGTACGGCAAGACCGCCTCCACCGTCCGCGACACCCTGGTCACCCTCGCCTGGTGGACGGTTCCGTTCCTGCTCGCGCCCCCGCTCTACAGCGCCGACGTCTACAGCTACATCGCCCAGGGCTCGATGGTCGTCGAAGGGCACGACGTCTACACCGTCGGTCCCTCCGCCCTGGACCCCGGCGGAATCGGCGGCGACGCCGCCGCGAGCGTCGGCAACCACTGGCGCGACACCCCCGCCCCCTACGGTCCGCTCTTCCTGCTGATCTCCGCCGCCGTCGCCTGGACCACCGGCGGCACGATCGTCCCCGCCGTCCTGGCGATGCGGCTCGTCGCACTCGCCTCGCTCGCCCTGATCATCTGGTCCCTGCGCCGCCTGGCGCGCGAACACGGCCGCAGCGAGAGCCGCGCCCTGTGGCTCGGGGCCCTCAACCCGCTGCTGCTGATCCATGTGGTCGGCGGCGTGCACAACGACGGGCTGATGATCGGCCTGATGCTCGCCGGGTTCGTCCTCGCTCTGCGAGGACGGTGGATCGCGGGCAGCGCACTGGTCGGACTCGCCATGATGGTGAAGTCACCGGCGGCCGTGTCGCTGCTGTTCATCGGGGTCCTCGTGCACGCCGCCGCGACCGGCCCCCAGTGGCGCCGCTGGGTCAAGGGGCTCCTCGCTCCCGGCCTGATCGCCTGCGCGGTCGCCGGAGGGGCCACGCTGATCAGCGGTACCGGATTCGGCTGGCTCACCACCCAGGGCGTCGCCGCGAACATCCACACCGCGCTCTCCGTCACCAGCGACCTCGGCCTCGGCCTGGGAGAGCTGGCGCACCTGCTGCTGGACGTCGACGCGGAGCCGGTCAAGTCCGCGGTCCAGACACTGGGCCTGGTGATCGCGCTCGGCCTGATCCTCGTCCTGGGCCGCCGCGCGATGCGCGGCACCGTGACCCCGGCCCACGCGCTCGGCCTCTCGCTGCTCGCGCTGGTCGCCCTCTCACCCATGGTCCAGCCCTGGTACCTGCTCTGGGGCATGGCCGTCGTCGCCGCGACCGCACCGTACGGCCGCCTCTCCGCCGTCCTGATCGTGCTCTCGGCGGCCCTGGTGTACGAGACGCACCCCATGGGGGCCACCCCGCCCTACGGGTTCGCCCTCGCCGGACTCGCCGCCGTCCTCGGTACGCTCGCGATCCGCCGGACCCCCTTCGTCCCGCCCGGCGTCCGGCTGCCCCGCCGGCGCAGCCCCGAGGACGCTGCGGAGCACCAGGCCCCCCGGACGTCCGCCGATTCCCCGGCTCCCGCCCCGTCCCCGCAGAACGCGCCGTAAGTAAATCCCCTCGACTCTCCGCAAGATCCTCCGTTACGCTGGGCGGGTCCTGTTGTCTCCGATAGAGGTGGACGTTGCGCATCTGAGGTCCGCGATCATCGCGCGGTACGGCCCTGGCCCGTACACGGTCACGACGTTGTCGGCATTTCCGCCGCCCGTGACTTCCGCGTGGATGCGACCTCGGTGCTGAGCCGTCCCTCACCTTCGCAGGACTGTTCTCCCCACACTCTCCGGCCGCCGGCCGGGTCGCCGCGTGCTGTTCGCATACGAAGCCCCCTTGTCCCTCCGCTTCCGACTGCGAGAACTCCATGAGCCATCCCACCGCGCCCGGCGCCTCCCTCGCCGCCTCCAGCCTCACCTTCCAGTGGCCCGACGGCACGAACCTCTTCGACGGGCTCTCCCTCACCGTCCCCCGGGGGCGCACCGGTCTGGCCGGGGCCAACGGCGCCGGCAAGTCGACCCTCCTGCGCCTGTTCGCGGGACTCCTGCGCCCCGCGTCGGGGTCCGTCACCGTCGGCGGAAACCTCGCCTACCTGCCCCAGAACATCACCCTGGACACCGGCCTCCGCGTCGATGCCGCCCTCGGCATCGCCGAGCGGCGGGCCGCCCTGCGCGCCATCGAGTCCGGCGACGTACAGGAGGAGCACTTCGAAACCGTCGGCGACGACTGGGACGTCGAGGAACGCGCCCTGGCCACCCTCGGCTCCCTCGGGCTCGGCGCCGTCGAACTGGACCGCACTGTCGGGCAGTTGTCCGGTGGGGAGACCGTCCTGCTGCGCCTGGCCGCGCTGCTCCTGGAACGGCCGGACGTCCTCCTCCTCGACGAACCGACCAACAACCTGGACCTGTTCGCCCGCCGCAGGCTCTACGACGCGGTCGACTCCTGGCGCACCGGCATCCTGATCGTCGTCAGCCACGACCGGGACCTGCTGGAGCGCGTCGACCGCATCGCCGAACTCCGCTCGGGCTCGGTCAGCTGGTACGGGGGCGGCTGGTCCGCCTACCAGGAGGCCCTGGCCACCCAGCAGGAGGCCGCCGGGCGGATGCTGCGCGCCGCCGACGCCGACGTACGCCGTCAGCAGCGCGAGCTGGAGGAGACCCGGATCAAGGTGGCCCGCCGCCAGCGCCACGACAAGAAGCTGGACGGTCAGCGGAAGGCCCCGCGCATCGTCGCGGGGGAGCGCAAACGCTCCGCCCAGGAGTCGGGGGACCGGCTGCGGGGACTGCACGAGGACCGCCTCGACGAGGCCCGCGAGCGCAGGGAGGAAGCCGCCGAGGCCATCCGCCGCGACGCCGAGATCAAGGTGAGCCTGCCCCATACCGCGGTGCCCGCGGGCCGTACCGTCCTGAGGGTACGGGACCTGAGCCTCCCCTACGGTCGGCTGCGCGAAGGCAGCCTCCATGTGCAGGGACCCGAGCGGATCGCCCTGATCGGCCGCAACGGGGCCGGCAAGACCACCTTCCTGCGCACGCTCACCGGGGAGCTGGCGCCGAGCACCGGGGAGGCCGCGGCGGCGGTGCCGTTGAAATTCCTCCCGCAGCGGCTCGACGTCCTCGACGACGCGCTGAGCGTCGCCGACAACGTCGCCCGCACCGCCCCGGGCACCACCGACAACCAGATCCGCTCCCAGCTCGCCCGGTTCCTCTTCAAGGGCGCCCGCGCCGAGCAGCCGGCCGGCACGCTCTCGGGCGGTGAACGCTTCCGGGCCGCGCTCGCGGCGACGATGCTCGCCGCGCCGGCCCCGCAGCTGCTCCTGCTGGACGAGCCGACGAACAACCTGGACCTGGCCAGCGTGCGCCAGCTGACGAGCGCCCTGGAGTCCTACGAGGGCGCGCTCCTCATCGCCAGCCACGACCTGCCGTTCCTGGAATCCGTGGGCATCACCCGGTGGGTCCTGCTGGACGAAGGGCTGCGGGAGACCGACGCCGACGAGATCCGTGAACTTTTCGGGAGCGCGGAATCCACGCAGGCGGGCACGGCGTGACGGGCGACGGCCCGGGCCCCTGCGTCGTCCTGATCACCGGGGTGATGGCCGCGGGCAAGTCCACCGCGGCCCAGCTCCTGGCGGAGAGCCTGCCGCGAGCGGTCCATGTGCGCGGCGACGTCTTCCGCCGCATGATCGTCTCCGGCCGCGCGGAGATGGCACCCGACGAGGCCGAGGAGGCGCGGCGCCAGCTCGACCTGCGCCAGCGGCTCTCCGCGCAGGTGGCCGACGCCTACGCGGACGACGGATGGACGGCCGTCGTCCAGGACATCGTGCTCGGCGAGGATCTGCCCCGCTACGTCGAACGGGTCCGCACCCGCCCGCTGCACGTCGTCGTGCTCGCCCCCTCGCCGGAAACCGTGCGCGAGCGGGAGGAGGGACGGGGCAAGACCGGGTACGGGGCGTGGACGGTCGAGGCGTTCGACGCGCATCTGCGCAGCGGGACGCCCCGGATCGGGCTGTGGCTGGACACGTCCGGCCAGACGCCCGATGAGACGGTTTCGGCCATCCTCGACGGACTGCGCGAGTGAGCCGCGCGCCGGCCGCGGCGGGGTGACACGGGGGGCAGGGCGGTGCGGGTGGCGGCGGGCTCTCAGGCCGCTTCGTAGCTGTGGGCCCGCCCGCCCCGCCACTCCACCCAGACCGGGTTGTCGAGGAGCCGGTCCGCTTCTTCGAGGCCGGCCTCGCTCAGGAACACGATCACGTCGTGGTCGCTGTGGGCCAGCCCGAGTATCTCGTCCCGGCCTTCGTAGTGGACGGTCACCCGGCGGCCGCCCGAGGGGGTCGGCCGGTGGATGACGATCGGGGGATTTGCCATGGGTCCACCCTGCGACGCGCCCCGCACCCTCGCATCCCCGGCCGGACCTCTTCGCGCGCGGTCCGATGACCGCTCGGAAAAGGCCCCCGCACCGCCCCCGGGGGCCGACGGGCTCCTCACCGCCCGGCGGGCGCGAGTTCCACCGTTGTGGTGACGCTGACCAGGGAAGGGCTGCGCGGGGCGGAGCCGAACCCGAAGGCGACCGGTGGATCGAGCGGGGCGAGCGCGCCCAGGCTCACCCCGTCCAGCACGGCGTCGGCGGCCACGACCGGCCGCAGCCCCCGCGCCCCGTACCACTCGCGCCGCCCCGGGCCCGCGCGGCCCAAAGTGCGTACGCCCGGCATCAGCAAACGGGCCGGTACGTCGCACAGGGCGGCCCAGACCGGGCTGCGGGCGAACGGGGCCGGCACGGCGGACAGCAGCAGACCGAGGGCCGTCCGGCGCCCGGTCCGCAGCCGCAGGCGCAGCGGCCCCGCCTCGACGAGCCAGCTGGAGTCCCCGGTGGGGCCGACGGCGGTGACGGACACGGGCACCACCTCGATCCGGTCGAAGCGGTACGTGGCGGCGACGAAGTCCGCGATCCGCCGGGACGGGGCCAGCAGGACCCGTTCACCGTCCGGATGCTCGACCATGACGTCGCTGAACGCCCCGAACGGCGAGCGCGGCCAGTGACCGACCACCAGCCGGGTGCCCGAGGACGTTCCCACACCGGCGATCCAGCCGTCGAACCGCAGTCGCTCACCCGTCACGAGCGTCAGTCTGCCCCGTCACCGCCCGGGATCACTCGAAGCGGGACGTGTCCCCGGCTCCGTGGCGCACGATCTCGGGCTCGTCGCCGGAGAAGTCGATGACCGTGGTCGGCTCGGTGCCGCAGTCGCCCGAGTCGATGACGGCGTCCACCTCGTGGTCGAGCCGCTCCTTGATCTCCCAGCCCTGCGTCAGCGGCTCCTCCTCGTCCGGCAGCAGCAGGGTGCTGGAGAGCAGCGGCTCGCCGAGCTCGGAGACCAGTGCCTGGGTGACGACGTGGTCGGGGATGCGCACCCCGACCGTCTTCTTCTTCGGGTGCAGCAACTGGCGGGGGACCTCCTTCGTCGCGGGAAGGATGAATGTGTAGCTGCCGGGCGTCGCCGCCTTGACCGCGCGGAACACGTCGTTGTCCACGCGGACGAACTGCGCCAGCTGCGCGAAGTCGTGGCACACGAGGGTGAAGTGGTGCCGGTCGTCGAGATTCCGGATCGACTTGATCCGGTCGATGGCGTCGCGGTTGCCCAACTGGCAGCCCAGGGCGTAGCACGAGTCGGTGGGATACGCGACGAGCGCACCGGACCGGATACTGTCGACCACCGTGCCGATGGTGCGGGGCTGGGGATTTGCGGGATGCACGTCGAAGTACTTGGCCATTCGCCGAGCTTACGCGTTCGGGGAGGGCCGGTAGAGCCCTGTGCACGGAAGCGTGAAGGGGCGGACCGTCGCGCGACGGCCCGCCCCTTCTTCCGCTTCGTACGCCGGTGTTCACCGGCGGCCGGTCAGACCGCGGCGGCTCCCACCAGCTCGTCCAGGACGTCCTCCATGGTCACGAAGCCGATGACCGTGCCCTTGCCTCCGGTGACCGCCGCGAGATGCGTGCCGGCGGCGCGCATCGCGGTGAGGGTGTCGTCGAGCGGGGTGTCGATCTCGACCCGGATGACCGGGTGGAGGGCGCTCTTCGGGAGCGCCTTGGTGCGCTCCGCGACGCCGAGGGCGTCCTTGATGTGGAAGTAGCCCAGCAGCCCGTCGTCGGGACCGGTGACCGGCAGCCGGGAGAAGCCCGAAGCGACCGCGGCCCGCTCCAGACCCTGCGGGGTGATGCCCAGGTCGACGGTGACGGTCCGGTTCAGCGGGACCATCACCTCGCCGACCGGCCGGGTCCCGAGCTCCAGGGCGTCCCGCAGCCGCTCGCCGTCGGCCGGGGCCAGCAGCCCGGCGTCGCTGGAGTCCTTCACCAGACGCACGAGCTCGTCGTCGGTGAACACCGAGGCGACCTCGTCCTTGGGCTCCACCTTGAGCAGCCGCAGCAGCATGTTGGCGAAGGCGTTGATGCCGAAGATGACCGGACGCAGCGCCCGGGTCAGGGCCACCAGGGACGGCCCCAGCGCCAGGGCGGTGGCGACGGGGGCGGCCAACGCGATGTTCTTCGGGATCATCTCGCCGATGAGCATGTGCAGATACGTCGCCAGCGTCAGAGCGATCACGAACGCGATCGGGTGGACCAGCGCGTCGGGCACGCCGACCGCGTCGAACGGCGGCTCCAGCAGATGGGCGATGGCCGGTTCCGCGACGGCGCCCAGCACCAGCGAGGAGATGGTGATGCCGAGCTGCGCGGTTGCCATGGCGGCCGACAGGTGTTCGAGGCCCCACAGGGTGCTCCTGGCCCGGCGGCTGCCCCGGACGGCCTGCGGCTCGATCTGGCTGCGGCGGACCGAGATGAGCGCGAACTCCGCGCCCACGAAGAACGCGTTGGTGAGGAGGGTGAGCGCGCCGATGGCGAGCTGAATGGTGGTCATCGGGCGTCCTCCTCCACGAGGGCCAGCGCCGGCACGGGCGCGGTGATCCGGACCCGGTCGGCCCGGTGGTGCTCGATGTCGAGCACGTCGAACTGCCAGCCGTCGACCTCCACCCGGTCCGCCCGGACGGGGATGCGGGCCAGCTGGTTGGCGAGCAGGCCGGCCAGCGTCTCGTACGGGCCTTCCGGCGCGGTGAACCCGATCCGGTCGAGCTGGTCCAGCCGGATGCTGCCCTCGGCCGCCCAGACCTGGCGGCCGTCGCCGAGCGGCTCGGCCGGTGCGAGGTCGGGGCGCTCATGGGGGTCGTGCTCGTCGCGGACCTCGCCCACGACCTCCTCCACGATGTCCTCGACGGTGGCGACCCCCGCCGTGCCGCCGTACTCGTCGATCACCACGGCCATCGTCCGGTGCTTGCGCAACTGCGCCAGCAGCCGGTCGACGGGCAGCGAGTCGGGGACGAGGAGCGGCTCGGTGGCGAGCGCCGTGACCGCGGTCCGGGGCCGATCCGACTCCTCCAGGGCGAGGACGTCGCGGATGTGGACCGTGCCGATGACCTCGTCCAGGCTGTCCCGGTAGACCGGGAAGCGGGACAGACCGGTGGCCAGCGTCAGGTTGGCGGCGTCGGCCGCCGTGGCATGGGCTTCGAGCGCCCGGACGTCGACGCGCGGCGTCATGACGTTCTCGGCCGACAGCTCCGCCAGGTGCAGGGTACGGACGAACAGCTCGGCCGAGTCCTGCTCGATGGCGCCCTCACGGGCGGAGTGCTGGGCGAGCGCGATCAGCTCCTGCGGCGTACGGGCGGAGGCCAGCTCCTCGGCCGGCTCCAGGCCCAGGCGCCGCACGAAGCGGTTCGCGGTGTTGTTCAGGTGCCGGATCAGCGGGCCGAAAGCCGCCGTGAACACCCGCTGCGGGGTCGAGACGACCTTGGCGACCGTGAGCGGGCTGGAGATCGCCCAGTTCTTCGGGACCAGCTCGCCGACGACCATGAGGACCACGGTGGACACGGCCACACCGAGAAGCGTGGCGACCGTGGACACGGCGCCGGACGGCAGCCCGACGGCCTCCAGCGGGCCGCGCAGCAGCACCGCGAGGGACGGCTCGGCCAGCATGCCGATGACCAGGGAGGTCACGGTGATGCCGAGCTGGGCGCCGGAGAGCTGGAAAGTCAGCCGCTTGGCTGCCTTGAGTGCGCTCTCGGCCCCGCGCTCACCGGCCTTCGCGGCGCGTTCGAGCTCGCTCCGCTCGATGGTCGTGAGCGAGAACTCCGCCGCGACGAACACCGCACAGGCCAGTGTCAGCGCGAGGGCGAGGAGAAGAAGGACCACTTCGCTCACCGTGTCACCTCCGTCCCCTGGTGCGTGGGGTCAGGGATGACACGGTTCGTACTGGGAGGCTCACCCATTGCGGTGCTGCAGCTCCTTCTCTGTTCGGGTCGTCGGGATCGACGGTGGGGGACGGGTGTGAAACCCGCCTGATAGATAGTAAAGGGAGCGCAAAGCAATGGGGAGTGGCGGGCGTCACACGGAGTGCCGTCCCGGGGGTGTGTCTCGCGCCGGGTGACGGGGGCGGTCGCGGGGCGGTCGGCCGCGATCTTGATGGCCGGAACCGTGCGTAGCGGTCGCGGGCTCGGGAAATCCTTCACCTCCGGGAGCTTCTGCCCGGCGAGGCGGCTCAGGCCCCTCGATCGCCCATCCACAGAAGGAGCGGACGCCGCACATGGTGTTCAAGAAGTTGCTCGGAGCCCTCGGGGTCGGTGGCCCCTCGGTCGACACCGTTCTGCAGCCCGGCCCGGCCCTGCCCGGCGGTGCCCTCTCCGGGGAGGTCCGCCTGCGGGGCGGCGGGTCGGACGTGACGGTCGACCGGATCTCCCTTCTCCTCGTCGCCCGGGTCGAGAGGGAGGGCCAGGAGGAAGAGGACGAGGGCACGGTCGTCCTCGAACGGTTCACCGTCGGCGGCGGGTTCCGGCTGGCGGAGGAGGCCGACCACACGGTGCCGTTCACCGTCACCCTGCCGTGGGAGACGCCGATCACCGAACTCCACGGCCAGCCCCTCGGCCCGGTGCTCGGCATCCGGACGGAGCTGGAGATCGCCGGGGCGCGCGACAAGGGCGACCTCGACGCACTGGCGGTGGGGCCGCTGCCCGCGCAGGAAGCGATCCTGGAGGCCTTCGGGCAGCTCGGTTACGCGTTCAGGTCCGCGGACCTGGAGCTCGGCCACATCCGTGGCACCGGTCAGCAGCTGCCCTGCTACCAGGAGATCGAGATCCTCCCGCCCGCCGGCCACGCGCACACCGTGAACGAGATCGAGGTGACCTTCATCGCCGCGCCGGGCGGCCTTGAGGTCGTCATCGAGGCGGACAAGCGCGCCGGGCTCTTCTCCGAGGGCCACGACACGGTCCACCGCTTCACCGCATCCCACCACGCGGCCCCGCAGACCGACTGGAACGCCCAGGTCGACGCCTGGCTGAAGGAGGTCGTCGTCGGCCACGAGGGCCATGCCGCGCCTCCCTCGTACGGTGACGCGCACGGCGACCGGCACCGCTCGGGCCCCGGTACGGGCGCGGTGGTGGCCGGCGTCGCGGCGGGCGTGGCCGTGGGGGTCGTCGGCGGCATGGTCGCGGCCGAGGTCGTCGACGAGATCGGTGACGCCTTCGAGGGCGAGGAGGACGAGGAGAGCGAGGACGAGGGCTGACCTGGGTGAGCCCCGGGCCGGAAGGGGCAGCCTGCCCTTCCGGCCCGCCCCTCCGGCCCGCCCGCGACGGGCCGGACGCTCGGCCACCTCGCCGATCGGGCCCGGCGGGAGCGCGGAATTGCGGGTAGGAAGGGGGAGCGAACGGCCGCCCCGTGGACAAGGAGTCCCATGAGCCCCGGAACCCCTCAGCCCGATCCGCGGCACCGGCGCCCCGAAGGTGTCACCGACACGACGGTCGAGGCGCTCGGTGCCCTGTCGAAGGCGCTGGAGACCGCCGAGAGGGCCCGCGGCGCCCTCTACGATTTCCATCAGCTCACCGGAAGCGCCGACCTGGCCCTCGACGATGCCGTACGGCTGCTCCGCGCGGCGGGACACGGGCGCCGGGCCGATCAGGTCGAACGGGAGATCCTCGGCCGCAACGTCATCCCCGGGCACTGGACGTTCCAGATCGTCGAGGAGTACAACGCCACCTACTACGACGTGTTCCGGGCGGTCGAACGGGAGATCAGACAGGAACTCGCCGAGGGCCGCGACCATCTCCACGAAGCCGAGATGAAGGCGGCCCGGCGGACCCAGGGACATCCGGACCACACCGCCGGCTGACGGCCTGCCCCCCCCGCGAGTTGGGGTAGGCACACCCCGGCGTACGTCGCGCGATCCCGGGCACACGGAGGTCACCGCTCGGAAGGAGCTCCCCATGCTCGGTATAGCTGCCGCAGTGCTGTTCTTCATCGCGTTCCTCATCAACGCGGCCGACATCTCCACCAACGACGTGTTCGCGTCGACCAACGTGATGCTGCTCGGCCTCATGCTCCTCGCCCTCCATGTCGCGGGCGTGGGCGCTGGCACCCGGATCGGCGGCTCGCGCCGGCGCTGAACCGTCCCCTCCCCACGGCCCCACCGCCGACCGACCGGCGGTGGGGCCGATGCCTGCCGTCGGATCGGGATCCCCGGGCACCGTCACCGAACGTAGCCGCACGAGATGCGGACCGCACCGACTCCGGTGACGCTGGGGCTCCGGTCGCGCACGCAACGCCGGACGCCGACGGAGGACCACGACGGAGGACACCCCCATGAACCTGTACGACAGCCCGGTGGAGCGAGCCCGCCGCACCCGTGAACGCGCCGAGGAACTGGGCCGCGCCGCCGACCGGGCCACCGACCCCGAGCACCGTCGACGGCTGCGGGCGAAGGCCCTGCGGCTGCTCCGTGAGGAGCCCACGCCCGACCCCGGGCGCTAGAACCTCTCGTACGGGAAAAGCCGATTGCCCGGGCGCCCGCCGCCCGGGTAGCGTCAACCGGCGTGACCCCCACTCTGCACACCGAGAGGCTCCTGCTGGAGCCGTACGTCCCCGAGGACGAAGAGGACTTCGTCGCCCTGTTCCAGGACACCAGGGTGTCCCGGTGGATGGGTGACGGCCCTTCCTCCGAGGCGGAGGACCGGGCGCTGTTCGGGCGGGTCTTCGCCAGGGTCTACGCCCAGGACCTCTTCGCCGTCTGGGCCGTCCGCCGCGACGGCCGGCTGGTCGGGCACGCCGAGATCAAGCGGACCGACACCGTGGACGGCCACGAGATCATCTACGCCCTCGCACCCACGGCGTGGTGCTCCGGCCTGGGCAGCGAACTGGCCCGGGCCGTCGTCGCCCACGGCTTCGGCACCCTCGGACTGGACGAGGTCCACGCCACCGTCGCCGCCGCGAACGAGGCCTCGTTGACCCTGCTGGACAGGATGGGCTTCGCATACGTGAGGGACATCGATGAGGACGACGGCAGCACCACCCGCGTGCTGACCCTCCGCCGCTGACCCCGCGGCGGGCTCCGGGAGCAGCGAGGAATCGCCTACCTGGCTTCCACCGAGATCTCCTGGGCGGGGGCCACCGACGCGCCCTCGACGCCATGACGCCTGAGAGCGTCCGCGACGAAACCGCCCGCCTTCATCTCCTCCACGAACGACGCCAGCAATTCCTGTGCCGCCGCCCCTCGCCCGGCCGGTACCCCCATGGCCTGCTGGATCACCATGAACCGCCCCGGCAGCACCCGTACGCCCTCCTCCCGTGCGGCCTCGGCCTCCAGCAACTGCCGGATCCCGGCGGCCACCTCGACCTCGCCCGCCCGCAGGGCCGCGAGCGCGCGCGGGGCGCCCTCCAGCCGGACGACCTCGGCGTGGCGGATCTCGCGGGTGAGGAAGAGGTCGTAGGCGGACCCGGCCCCGACCGAGATCCGGGTGCCCTCGCGGTCCACCTGGTCGTTCTCGGCGACGGGGGCACGCTCCGGCACCAGGTAGCCGCCCTCGATGAGGACATAGGGGGCGGTGAACCGCAGCCCCTCGCTCCGCGCCGGGTCGACCGCGAAGAACCCGATGTCCGCCCGCTCGGCCCGCACCGCGTCGACCGACAGCGCGGCCCGCTCGAAGGCCACCAGCTCCACGGGCACCCCGAGCCGTCGCCCGAACTCCCGGGCCAGGTCGACGGAGACCCCGGCGGGGCCGCCACTCGCCGGATCCCGGTGGGCCAGGATCGGGTTGCCGAGGTTGATCGAGGCGCGCAGGGTGCCGCCGGGCGCGAACGTGGAGACCAGGGCGGAGGGCGCCGGCTGCTGAGTCATGGAGCCGAGTCTACGAGCGGGGCTGCGACGGTCGACGGCGTACGGGGCCAGGCTCCCGCCCGACCGGCCAGGCCCCCGGACCGACCTGGATCCCCGACCGGCCCGGCCCTGGACCGACCCGGCGCGCACCGCACGTACTCACGCCCCCACCGTGCCGTCCACCCCTTCCCGCAGCAGATCCGCGTGACCGTTGTGGCGGCCGTACTCCAGCAGGACGTGCACCATGACCATCCGCAGCGAGACCTCCTTCTCCCAGCGCGGCTGACGCCCCACCAGGTCCAGCGAGGGCGCCTCCCGTTCGATCCGGCGCGAGGTCTCCACCTCAGCCTCCCAGGCGGCGAACGCCTCGGCCCCCGTCGAGGCGCTCGCGTCGTACGCCGCCTGGAAGTCGAACGGCTTCTCCGACCACACCATCGGAGCCGACTCGTCCTCGAACACCCTCCGGAACCAGGCGCGTTCCACCTCCGCCATGTGCCGCACCAGGGCCAGCAGCGACAGCGTGGACGGCTCCATCGACCGCTCGCGCAACTCCTCGTCGCTCAGCCCCGCGCACTTCATGGCCAGAGTGTCGCGGTGGTAGTCGAGAAAGGCCCGCAGCGTCTCGCGCTCACCGCCCAGGAGCGGGGGTCCGACCCGGTCATCACTCATCATGATCATCATCCTCGGTTCCGTGGTGCCGGCCGACAGTATGTCCGCCCCGGCGGTCCCCGGGCAGCCGGGTTTTCCGCGCAGCCGCCCCTAGGCTGTGAGGCATGGACGTACGAGAACTGCTGCGTCGCTCCGGGGGACCGGTGACCCGCGACCGGATCGCGGATGAGCTCGCCGCGCTCGGCCTCGGACCGGGCGACACCGTGATGTTCCATACGCGCCTGTCCGCGATCGGCTACGTCCCGGGCGGCTCCGAGACCGTCGTCGACGCCCTCCTCGACGTCGTCGGTCCGACCGGCACGCTGATGGTCACCTGTGGCTGGAACGACGCCCCGCCGTACGACTTCACCACCTGGCCCGGCGCCTGGCAGGACGCCGTGCGAGCCCACCACCCCGCGTACGACCCGGAGCTGAGCGAGTCCGATCACAGCAACGGCCGCCTCCCCGAGGCTCTGCGCCGGAGACAGGGGGCGGTGCGCAGCCGCCACCCCGACGCGAGCCTAGCGGCGCTCGGCCCGTCCGCCGCCGCGCTGATGGCCGACCACCCCTGGGACGACCCGCACGGCCCCGGCAGCCCGCTGGCCCGCCTCGTCGCCCTCGGCGGGCGGGTGCTGCTGCTCGGGGCGCCCGGCGAGACGATGACGCTGCTGCACCTGGCGGAGTCGCTGGCCCAGGCGCCCGGCAAGCGGTTCGTGACGTACGAGCAGCCCGTCCGTGTGGACGGCGTCCGGGAATGGCGTACCTTCCACGACATCGACTCGACGGACGGCGCGTTCGACTACTCCCCGGTCGTGCCCGAGGGACAGGACCCGTTCGCGGTCATCGTCCGGGCCATGCTCGACGCGGGCATCGGCCGGACCGGCACCGTCGGGGCGGCCGACAGCCGCCTGTTCGATGCCGGTCCCGCCGTGGACTTCGGCGTCCGCTGGATCGAGGAGCACCTGAACGCCCCCGCGTGACGGCTCGCTCAGGCCAGCCGCACCTTGACCGTCTGCGTCGCCCCGCGCGTACCGGACAGGTCGCCGAAGTCGAGGCGCAGGGACGCGCCCGTGGTCGCCGACCTCACCGTTCCTGGCTTCGACAGGACCGAGGCGACGGCCCGGTTCCACGTGAGGGTCAGGCTGGTGCGCGCCCGCATGGGGTCGCTCACGCACACGGTCGCCGTCCCGTCGGCGTGTTCGGTCACCATCACCGAGCACGGGGCGTCCGCCACCAGCGGCCCGACACTCCCGCCGAACCAGAAGTTGACGGCCGTCAGCCCGAGCGAGGTGACCGCCACCCCCTGCTGGGCGTCCGTGTTGGCGAGCACGCGCAGCCAGCCGCTGTCCGCCGCCCTGGCCGCCGTGCGCTGTTCGGTCGCGCCGGGCAGGAGCTGGTACGCGTACGTGGCGTCCGACGGGTCTGTGCCGTGGTCGAACCAGAGGGTGAGGTACTTCCGGGAGACCGGATCCGTGGAGCCCGCCCGGTTGATGTCGCGCCAGCGGCCCGTCCGGTTCTCCCGCAGCGCCTTCACCGTCGCCCCGCCCGGGAACACGTAACCGCCGTGCCCGGCCAGGTGCGCCCAGGACGCGCCGGACAGCGTCGCCGACCAGGGAGCGGTGACCGGTTTCGCCGAACCGTCGACGGTGAACGGGGCGTTGCCCGTCGGCCCGAGGTTTCGGTTGTCGACCGTGGTCTCCACGGCCGCGCCGTCGCGGCCGTGGATGCCGGCCCCCAGACACACCACAGTGTCGTCCAGGAAGAACCACGACTTCTTCGCCATCAGCGTGCTGGTCAGCCCCTTGAGGTACTGGCCGACGGCGGCGCGCTTGCTGTCGGTGACCCCGCCGACCCAGTTCACATCGGGGAGCGCGACACCCCAGTCGCCGCCCGCCCCGTCGGCGAGGACCTTGCGCGAGACCGTCGTGCCGGGCAGCCGGTACGGGTCGACGGTGGGCCAGAACGCGTCGCTGTACTGGCCGTTGGCGAAGGTGTCGCCCCACCAGTAGAGCATCCCGTTCCCGGTGTGCCAGCCGCGCAGGTTCTCGCCGTTGCCGGTCTCGTAGAAGGTGATCCGCCGGTCGGCCATGCTCAGCGACGCCGCCCAGCCGGGACGGCGGTGGGTGGCCCGGGCCATGTCGGGGAAGAGCCGGTGGCCCGCCGGCTCGGCGATCGGGGCGAGGGAGGTGTCGTCCAGGACGCTCTTGATCCGGGCCAGTGCGGTGAGCCCGAGCGAGGGATTGTTCAACGGCGGGCTGTAGTAGTCGCGTTGTGCCCAGCCCCTGACGAGCGCCCGCCACCGGGCGTTCTCGGCGGCCGACGCGCCCCGGCCCAGCAGCACGATCGAGGCCATGATGGGGTGCCCGCGCCGGTGGTCGTCGACCTCACCGCGGCTGATCGCGCGCCCGGCGACGGAGTCCATGACCAGACCGTTGTAGAGGAACGGGGCCCAGGCGTTCTCCACCGCGTCGAACACCACCTGCCGCTTCGGGTCGGTCACCTCCCACGTGGTTCCCTTCAGCAGCGCGAACAGCAGCCCGAGCCCGCCGAGCATCACCGATCCGTAGCTGCCGGTGTAGGGCACGGTGGTGTGCTGGATGAACGAGCCGTCGGCGTACAGTCCGTCGCCCTTCGTCACCAGCGGGAAGACGGGGGAGAGGGCGTCCCGGGCCAGCGCGATCTTCGCCGCGTTCCCGCCGACGACCCCGCGCAGGGCCAGCACCCGGCACAGGTCGACCCGGTTCGCCCCCGTGCTGGTCCCGGTGTACGAGGCGACGGCGGAGTCCGGTACGAAATGGTCGACGGCGGCGCAGTAGCGGGCGAGCCGCTCCGGGGGGATCGCGTCGTACATCAGGACGCACACGTCCAGCAGGGCCTGCGGCGCGCCGATCTGCCAGCTGTACCAGTTGCCGTACCGGGTCTGCCCGTCGTTGTAGACCTGGGTGCTGAGGTGCTCCAGGCCGGTGAGCACGGCGTCGCGCAGTCCGGTGTTCCCGGTCAGCCCGGTGCCCTGTTGGCGGTAGGCCTGGGCCATGGTGTTCAGGCGGATGAAGCTGTCGGCCATCCGCCCCGAGAAGACGTACGACTCGGCGTCCGTGTCCGGGTCCGGATCCGCGAAGACGGCGTCGGGCCAGAGCGAGCCGTCCACCGGGGCCATCGTCTCCAGCCACTGCGACGCCTTCGTGCCGAGGTCGGCCAGCCGGCTCTTGAAGGGCTCGGCGGTCGGGCTGAACCCCTCGCCGAGGATCAGAGCGCTCCACGTGGTGCGGAGCGCGGTGTACGGGTCGTCCTCGGGCGCGGCGGATGCGGCGCCCGGCGTGGCGAGCATCAGCGCTCCGCCGCCCGCGGCGGTGAGCGCCGCGGAGGTGGCCAGGAAGGTACGGCGGGACCAGGCAGAAGTCATGGGAGAGCTCCGGGTCGGTGAGGTGTCTCCGGCGGGAACCCGGCGCGCGGTGCATGGGCGGACATGGAACCGGCCCCGGGATCCGACTGTTCTGAGCGGGCGGGCACTTTCTAGCAGCCGCCTGACGACTCGCTCAATGACTTTGGCTGAATTGATCGTATCGATCGGTTCTCTGGGTGTGTATGTCACTCCCGAGGGCGAACCGGCGTGTGCCCGTAGCGCGGGGGTAAAACTCCGCTCGGATCGTTTCGAGCGGATGTGATCGATATGGTTGAGAGCTCAGCCGTCTCCAAGCCCAGGGGGATCCATGCGACTGCACGTCGACCAGCGCCACGAGAGGGTGCTCGAACTCGTCCGCGAGCGCGGCAGCCTGCGCGTCGCCGAACTCGCCGAGGAGCTCGGCATGTCCGCCGTCACCCTGCGCCGGGACGTCGAGGCGCTGGCGGCCCAGGGCCTGGTGGAGCGGCTGCACGGCGCGGTGGTGTGGCCCTCCGGGCAGTCCCGGCCCGCCCCGGCCCCCGCGCCGTCCGCCGAAGGGCTGGTGGTGGGCATGGTGGTGCCGACCACCGAGTACTACTACGCGGACGTGGTGCGCGGCGCCCGGCAGACCGTCGAGGCCGCGGGCGCCCGGCTGACGATCGGGCTCTCCCGCTATCTTCCCGACGAGGACGCCGCCCAGGCCCGGCGGCTGCTGTCCACCGGCGCCGACGGGCTGCTGCTCACCCCGAGCTGGGAGCGCGGCTGCCCGGAGCAGGGCGAAGGGCTGTGGACGGTGGAGCAGGAGACCCCGGTCGTCCTGGTGGAACGTTCCGCCCCCCTCGGCCACCCGGCGGCGCGCCTGGACCGGGTGCGCTCGGACCATGCGCACGGGGCCGCCGAAGCGGTGGCCCACCTGGCCGGGCTCGGGCACCGGTCGATCGCGCTCGCCGTGCAGGACAGCCCGACCGCTCCCCGGCTCCGAGTCGGCTACCGGGCCGCCGTGGAGGCGCTGGGGCTGACCCCGGTGTCGCCCTCACCGCTGGACGAGGCCCCGTCACGGTCGGAAGCCGATCGTTTCGAGCGAACGCTGGAGTACCTGTGCCAGGGCGTGGCGAGCGGCAACGTGACCGCCGCGATCGTGCACAGCGACGCCGACGCGATCGTCCTCATCCCCCGGCTCCAGGCCAGGGGAGTGCGGGTGCCCGAGGACCTCGCGGTGATCGCGTACGACGACGAGGTCGCCTCGCTCGCCGACCTGCCGCTCACCGCGGTGGCCCCGGACAAGCACGCCGTGGGAGCCGCCGCGGCCCGGCTCCTGCTGTCCCGCCTCGGTGTCGACGACCCCGGCGCGACGGATGCGACGGGCGCGGGTGCCGGCGCCCGTCGGCATCTGGACATCCTGCCCACCCTGCGGGTCCGGGTCTCCTGCGGGGCGGCCACCGTTTCCTGACGCGCGAGGCGACGCCGAAAGCGACGCAGGAAGCACCGCACCACGAGCCGTGCCCGGGTCAACAGGCCCTGCGGGCACGGCTCTTCGCGTTCCCGGGGCTCGACGGGCTTCGGCGGCGCGCCCCCGACCCGGTAGTGATCGATTCGATTGAATTGGTCATTCGCTCTTGACGGCGATCGGTTCTGCGCAAAATGATGTGTGCCGTTCACCTCATCTCCCGCAGTTCGAGGTCTCGTAGGAGCCGGCCCATGCCCTGTATCGCCCGCACGTCCCGCCTCGCCCTCGCGGCGTCCGCCGCCTCATTCGCCCTGCTCGCCACCGCCTGCGGCGGCTCGGGCTCGGACGCCTCGGGCCCCGGCGACGGCAAGCCCGTCACCCTCACCTTCTGGTCGGCCACCGCGGGCGCCAAGGAGACCGCCGACGCCTTCAACAAGACGCACACCGACATCAAGGTGAAGTTCTCCATGGTCCCCGCGGGCCCCGAGGGAGTCACCAAGCTGTCCAACGCTGTCAAGGGCGGCAACGCCCCCGACGTGGCCACGATGGACTACTCCGCCCTGCCCGAGTACGCCAGCGAGGGCAACCTGGAGGACCTCACCCCCAGCTCCGGCGACCTGGTGAGGAAGGAGTTCCCCGAGGCCGTCCAGTCCCTGGTCAACCTCGGCGGGTCCACCTGGGCGGTCCCCTTCGACGTCACACCGATCCAGCTCTTCTACCGCAAGGACCTCTTCAAGAAGCACGGCGTCGACGTGCCGACGACCTGGGCCGAGTACCGTACGGCCGCCGAGAAGATCCACGCCGGCGACCCCGACGTCACCATCACCAACTTCGGCGGCGGCGACCCCGCCCTGCTCTCCGGTCTCGCCTGGCAGGCCGGCGCCCGGTGGTACGGCACCAACGGCGACGCCTGGAAGGTGAACATCGACGACCCGGCCTCCCGCAAGGTCGCCGCCTACTGGGACGACCTCCTCGCCGAAGGGCTCGCCTCCAAGACCCCGCTCTGGGGCGAGGGCGAGAACAAGGAGCGCGCCACCGGCAAGGTCGCCACCATCATCGGCGCCGCCTGGAGCGCCGGGAACTTCCCCGTCAGCTACCCCGACGCGAAAGGCAAGTGGGGCATAGCGCCCCTGCCCACCTGGGACGGCAAGGCGAGCACCGGCATGTACGGCGGAACCTCCTACATCGTGCCCAAGGGAAGCGAACACACCGAGGCCGCCGCCGAGTTCATCAAGTGGGTCACGACCGACCCGGCGGCCATGACCGCCCGCCTCAGCTCCCTCAAGGCCCCCAGCAGCGCCCTGCCCGCCAACGAGGGCATGCGCGCCGCGGCGGCGAAGGAGTTCGACAACTCCTACTTCGGGGACCAGGACGTCTACGCCGTGGCCGGTCAGGCCGCCGGCACCATCGTGCCCGGCTGGACCTGGGGCCCGGTCCAGCAGCAGGTCACCTCGGTGCAGATGGCCGCGGGCGGCGACCACACGAAGATGCTGAGCTCCGGTCAGGCGAAGGGCGAGACCGCGGTCACCGACCGCGGTCTGAAGCTCGACAAGTAGGCCCTGACGAAAGGCCCTGACCCCGCGGCTGCCCGGCCCCGCCGTGCCGGGCAGCCCCACACTCGACCGCCCCACCCGCCGAAGGAGCACCAGGTGGCAGCCCCACTCGCCCGGCCGGCCAAGAACCCGGCACCCCCGGCCGTGCCGCCGCCCGCCGGATCCGCCGGACCGGCCGGACCAGGAAAGCCCGGTGCCCCGGGCGGCCCCGGCACACGACGCGGACAGCGCCGGGCCGTCGCCCTGTTCACCGTCCCGTTCTTCGCGCTGTTCGCCGCCGTCACCGTCCTGCCGATGATCTACGCGGCCTGGATGAGCCTCTACCGGGAGGAGTCCTCCGGGCTGGGATTCGGCGGAACCGAGCGTGTCTTCGCCGGGTTCGGCAACTTCACCGAAGCCCTCGGCAACGAGGCGTTCCTCCGGTCCTTCGGGAACATCGCCCTCTACTGCGCCATCTACATCCCCGCGATGGTCGGCGGCGCGCTCATCCTGGCCCTGCTCGTCGACTCGACCATGGCCCGGGCCAGGCGGTTCTTCCAGATCGCCTACTTCCTGCCGCACGCGGTGCCCGGCCTGATCGCCTCACTGATCTGGCTCTACCTCTACACACCCGGCCTCAGCCCCGTCACCGACGCCCTCGACGCGTTCGGCGCGAGCTGGAACTTCTTCGGCGAGGACGAGGCGATCTTCTCCGTCGTCAACATCTCCGCCTGGCAGTGGACCGGCTACAACATGATCATCTTCTATGCGGGCCTCCAGGCCGTTCCCCGCGAGGTCCTGGAAGCCGCGACCGTCGACGGCGCCGGCGCCCTTCGCACCGCCCTCCAGGTCAAGATCCCCATGATCCGCCCGACCGTCGTCCTCACTCTGCTGTTCACCTGCGTCGGCGCCATCCAGCTCTTCGACGCCCCCAAACTCGTCCAACTCCGCGCCAACACCATGGGCGAGGACTGGTCGCCGACCATGTTCATCTACACCGTGGCCTTCAAGGGCCACGACTACGGCCTGGCCGCCGCGAGCTCCCTCCTGCTCGCCCTCGTCGCCGGCCTGCTGTCCTTCGTCGTCACCAAGCTCGGCAACCGGTGGAAGGCCTCATGAGCACCCAGACAGCCCACCGCGAGGCACCGGCCGCCGTCACCCGGCGCGACGGGACCGGACACCGCACCGCACCACGGCCGCCCGCACGCCGCAACCGTACCGGCGGCCTCACCTCCCGGGTGGCGGTGAACGCCGTGCTCGCCGTCGTCGCCGTCTACACGCTGATGCCGCTGACCTGGCTCCTCATCGCCTCCACCAAGAGCTACCGGGACCTGTTCGCCACCAACCCGTTCAGCCTCGGCGACTTCGCGTTCCTGTCGAACCTGAACGCCCTCCTGGAATACAACGACGGCGTCTTCGTCCGCTGGATGCTCAACAGCCTCCTCTACACCGTCGTCGCCTCCCTGCTCTCCACCCTCATCTCCGTCGCCTGCGGTTACGCCTTCGACAAGTACGCCTTCCGCGGCCGGGAGAAATGGTTCGGCGTCGTGCTCGTCGGCGTCCTCATCCCCTCGACCGTCGTCCAGCTCCCGCTCTACCTGATGGCCTCCGAACTGGGCCTCGTCAACACCTACTGGGCCGTCCTGATCCCCAGCCTCGTCAACCCCTTCGGCGTCTACCTGGCCCGCGTCTTCTCCGAGGGGTACGTGCCGGGCGAGGTCCTCGAAGCCGCCCGCGTCGACGGAGCCGGGGAGGTGCAGACCTTCGCCAAGGTCGCCCTGCCGATGCTCGCGCCCGGCTTCGTGACCATCTTCCTGTTCTCCTTCACCGCGAGCTGGAACAACTTCTACGGCGCGCTCATGATGCTCAACGACGACCGGCTCTACCCGGTCAACCTGGGCCTGTTCATGTGGAACCAGAACGTCTACCAGCAGCCGGAGCTCTACCCGCTGGTCATCATCGGCTCCCTCGTCGCCGTCGTCCCCCTGATCGTCGCCTTCCTCTGCCTCCAGCGCTTCTGGCGCTCGGGCCTCACCGCAGGAGCCGTCAAGTGAGCCACCCCGCAGCGCCCCGGGTGACCCGCCCCCGCACCGTCCTGGCAATGAGCGGCGAGACCCGGGCCGCGATCCTCGCCCCCGAGGCCCTGGACCGGCTCGCCCGGGTCGCCGACCTCGACCCCCGTCTCCTCGTCACCGACTTCGGCGCCGACGACCCCGCCCAGCGCACCGGACTCCACCAGGCCGAGGTGCTGTTCACCGGCTGGGGCTGCCCCCCGCTGGACCCGGCAGCCCTGAGCGCCATGCCGCGGCTGCGCGCCGTCGTCCACGCCGCAGGATCCGTCAAGCACCACATCACCCAGGACGTCTGGAACCGGGGCATCGCGGTGAGTACCGCCGCGACGGCCAACGCCTTCCCGGTCGCCGAGTACACGGTCGCCGCGATCCTCTTCGCCAACAAGCACATCCTGGAGAGCGCCCGCGTCTACCGCCAAGCCCGCTCCCGGGTGAACCTCCTCGAACGGTTCCCCGGCGTCGGCAACTACCGCCGCACCGTCGGCATCGTGGGCGCCTCCCGCATCGGCCGCCGCGTGATCGAACTGCTGCGCCCCTACGACCTGCGCGTCCTGGTCCACGACCCGTACCTCGACGAGGCGGGCGCCCGGACCCTCGGCGTGGAGCGCACCGAACTCGACACCCTGGCGGCCGAGAGCGACGTCGTCACCATCCATGCTCCCGAACTCCCCAGCACGCGGCACCTGTTCGACGCCCCGCGCCTCGCGCTGATGCAGGACGGGGCGACCCTCGTCAACACCGCCCGCGGCTCCCTGGTGGACACCGAGGCGCTGGCGAAGGAAGCGGCCACCGGGCGTCTGAACGCCGTCCTCGACCACACGGAACCCGAAGTCCTGCCCGCCGACTCGCCCCTCTACGATCTGCCGAACGTCCTGCTCACCCCGCACATCGCCGGCTCCCAGGGCGGCGAACTCCACCGGCTCGCCGACGCCGCCGTCGACGAACTCGAACGGTACGCGCACGGCCTGCCGTTCGCCCACGCGGTGGACCCCCGCACCCTGCACCAGCAGGCCTGAACCCGTCCCCGTACCCACCCCCGTTCCCCTCCGGGAGACCCGCCATGTCCCGTGCCCGCCGCGTGCTCGTCGTCGGCATCGACGGAGTGCGCCTCGACACCCTGCGCCGGGTGCCCACCCCCCACCTCGACGCGGTGGCCGACGCCGGCTTCCTGGCCCCGGTGACCGTGGGGGAGGGCACCCCCACCATGTCGGGCCCGTGCTGGGCCACCGTCGTCACCGGCGTCCGCGTCACCAAGCACGCCGTGTGGAGCAACGACTTCAGCGGCCACCGCCTCGGCGTCTTCCCGGACTTCGCCACCCGCCTGGCCCGCCAGGACGGCCGCCGCACCTATGTCGCGGCGGCCTGGGAACCGCTGGTCACCGTCGCCGACGGCGGGCCGATGTTCCGCCGCCCCGCCCGGCTCACCCACCACGCACCGGCCGCCGACACCCCGGCCGCCTGGGAGGAGGCCGACGCCTCGACCGAGCGCGACGCGGTGGCCGTCCTCACCCAGGAGGATCCCGAGGCATCCTTCGTCTACCTCGGCGCCCCCGACGAGACCGCCCACCACCTCGGCTGCGGCGACGCGTACGAGTCATCTGTCCGGGCCGCCGACCGCCGCCTGGGCGACCTCCTCGCCGCCCTGCGCGCCCGGCCCGGTTACGGGAACGAGGCCTGGACCGTCCTCGTCGTCACCGACCACGGGCACCGGGACGAGGGCGGCCACGGCGGCGACAGCCCGGCCGAGCGCACCGCCTGGCTCGCCTGCGCCGGCCCCGACATCACCGCCGGGGCCCGCCCCGCCCGCCCGGTCCGGCACGAGGACGTCGCCGCCCAGGTGTACGCGGCCCTGGACCGTACGCCCGACGCGCACTGGACGCTCGACGGCCGGGAGGTGCCCACCGTGCCGCGCGGTGTCCTCCTCGACATGGACGGCACCCTCGTCGACACCGAGCCCCTCTGGCTGGAGGCGTCGCGCGCCGTCGCGGCCGCCCACGGCCACCACCTGACCGAGCAGGAGGGCGCCTCGGTCCTCGGCCGCACCTGCGCCGACACCGCCGCCGGCCTCGTACGGCTGTGCCCGGATCCCACCACCGTCGCCGGGCTGGAGACCGAGCTGGAGGACACGTTCCTCGCCGCTGTAGAAGCGGGTGTGGAACTGCGGCCCGGAGCACGCGCCCTGCTGGACCGGCTGGAGAGGGAGGGCCTGCCCGCGGCTCTGGTGTCGGCCTCGCCGCGCCGGGTGGTGGACACCGTCCTGCGTACGTTGGGCGGCGAGGCGTTCCGCACGACGGTGGCGGACGGCGAGAGCGACCGCCCCAAGCCCTTTCCGGACCCCTATCTGAAGGCGGCCGCGCGTCTGGGCCTTCCGCCCGAGGCCTGCCTGGCGGTCGAGGACAGCCCCACCGGGGTGGCCGCGGCGGAGGCGGCGGGCTGCCGGGTGCTGGCCGTGCCCTCGGCGGCGCCGATCGAACCGGCCCCGGGTCGGCGGGTACGGACGGACCTCACGGCCCTGCTGCGGGAATGGGGACCGGAGGAGCCGGGGTGATGTGAAGACACCGGTGGCCGGCGGGCGCGCTGCCCGCCGGCCACCGGTGTCCTGGTTCTCACGCGGCGTGCACCCGCCCCTGGGCCAGCACCGCCATCAGCCGGGCGACCGTCCGGGCCATCGCGTCCCGGCCGTCCGCCAGATACCGGCGCGGGTCCACGCCCCGGTCGTCCTGGGCCAGCCGCTCCCGTATCGCCCCGGTCATCGCGATGTTCAGCGCGGTCCCGATGTTGACCTTGCGGATCCCGCCCGCCACGGCGCGGGCCAGCTCCTCGTCGGAGGCCCCGGACGAACCGTGCAGCACCAGCGGAACCGGCACCGCCGCACGCAGCCCGCCCAACAGCTCGTGGTCGATGACGGCGTCCCGCGAGGTCATGGCGTGCGAGGTGCCGACCGCCACGGCCAGCGCGTCGATCCCGGTGGCCGCGACGAACGACCGCGCCTCCTCGGGATCCGTACGCGCCCCGGGTGCATGGGCGTTCAGCGGCGGCTCCCCGTTCTTGCCGCCGACCTGCCCGAGCTCGGCCTCCAGCCACAGGCCCCGCTCGTGCGCCCAGACGGCGGCGGCGCGGGTGGCCGCCAGATTCTCCGTGTACGGCAGCCGCGCGGCGTCGAACATCGCCGAACTGAAACCGCAGTCCGCCGCCCGGTGCAGCAGCTCCGTCGACTGCACATGGTCGAGGTGCAGGGAGACGGGGACGGCCGCCTGGTCCGCGACCTCCGCCGCGGCGCGCGCGATCGGCCGCGGCCGGCCCCGGTGATAGGCGACCGCGTTCTCACTGATCTGCAGGATCACCGGCGACCCCGCCGCCTCGGCGCCCTCGGCGATGGCTTCCGCGTGTTCCAGGGTGATGACGTTGAACGCGGCGACCGCACGGTGCTGTGCGGCCGCCTCGGCGATCAGATCGCCGGTGGCGGCGAGGGGCATGGCGACTCCGGGATGAGGCTGGGGGACTGAGGAGCGATCGGCGGGGAAGGGGCGGGGCCCGGTGCGCCAGGCCGTGCCGCTGCCGTCAGGCCGTGGTGCTGAGGATGACCGAGCGGGTGAGGTGGCGCGGCCGGTCCGGGTCCAGGCCCCGCGCGTTCGCGATGGCCAGTGCCAGTCGCTGCACCCGGACCAGCTCCGCCAGCGGGTCGAGGCCGCCGGCCACCCAGCGGGCGCCGGTCGCGTGCACCTCGTCCATCAGCCCGGACGGGGCCTCACCGAGCATCCAGGTCGCGGTGGAGCGGGTGGAGATGCTGATCGGCCCGTGCCGGTACTCCATCGCCGGGTACGCCTCGGTCCAGGCGAGCGCGGCCTCGCGCATCTTCAGCGCCGCCTCGTTGGCGAGCCCCACGCTCCACCCCTGCCCGAGGAAGGTGAACTGGCTGCACTCCACAAGCCCGGCGGGCAGCGGCTCGGCCAGCGCGACCTGGGCGTCCTCGACGACCGCGTCGCTGTGCAGACCCAGATGGGCGCGGAGCAGGGTCAGCGCCGACGTCGCGAAGCGGGTCTGCACGACGGACTTCTCGTCGGCGAACTCGAGCACGATCGTGTCGTCGGCCATGGCGGCCATCGGGGTGTCGGGGTCGCCGATGACCACCGTGCGGCGGGTCGTGTCACCGATCCGGCCGAGGAGTCCGAGCACCTCCGTCGTGGTGCCGGAGCGACTCAGGGCCACGACCCGGTCGTAGGGGCGCCCGGCCGGGAACTCGGACGCGGCGAAGGCGTCGGTCTCGCCCTGGCCGCTGCCCTCCCGGAGGGCCGCGTAGGCCTGGGCCATGAAGTACGAGGTCCCGCAGCCGACCACGGCGATGCGCTCGCCCGCCGCCGGAAGCCGATGGGCCAGCCCGTCCGCCATGCCGGCGGCCACCTGCCAGCAGTCGGGCTGGCTGGCCAGCTCCTGAGCCACGTGCGTCATCTGTGCTCCCTGTTCGCGGCGGTAGATGCTCGAAGCTGCATTTTAGGCAAGCGTTTCACGCAATATCAAGCAGATGAACGCCAGGGCTGTAGGCCAGGCGCGGCCTGCCCCGCCCCGACGGCGGGGTCCCGAGGGGGATCGGTCGTCACAGGCCGTCACCGCCGATGGTGGGGTGTGCGCCACTTCGCGGTCGCGGATTCCGTCGTGGCCGATGGGTAGAGTGACTGCGTTTCGCGAAATCTGCGGAAGGGCCGAGCTAGGGGGAACGATTCATGGGTTCGCTGACGGGAAAGGTCGCGTTGGTCACGGGTGCCAGCCGTGGCATCGGTCGGGCGATTGCCCGGCGGCTTGCGCGCGACGGAGCCCTGGTCGCCGTTCACTACGGTGTGCGGGGAGATGTGGCGCAGGAAGTGGTCGAGGAGATCGCGAATGCGGGCGGTCAGGCTTTCGCGGTGGGTTCCCTGCTGGGGGTGCCTGGAGACGTCGAAGCACTGTACGAGGGGTTCGGTGCGGGAATGGCGCACCGGGGAGAAGACCCGGTGCTGGATATTCTGGTCAACAATGCCGGTGTGAGCGGATCGGGGCGCATAAGTGACGCATCGCCGGAGGTTTTCGACCGCCTGTTCGCGGTGAACGTGAAAGCACCGCTCTTCCTCATCCAGCAGGGTTTGACCCTGCTGCGGGACCGAGGCCGGATCATCAACATTTCGTCGGCCGCCGCCCACCGGTCCTTTCCGGAGTCCGTGACCTACGCCATGACCAAGGGGGCGTTGGAGACGTTGACGCTTGCGGTGGCAAAGGAAGTGGCGGAGCGTGACATCACGGCGAACACCGTGGTGCCCGGTTTCGTGGAGACCGACATGAACGCCCGGCGACGCGAGACGCCCGAGGCCGCGGCGGTTCTCGCCGCGCACTCCGTGTTCGGCCGCATGGGCCAGCCGGCCGACATCGCCGACGTCGTGGCCTTCCTCGCCTCGGAGGACTCCCGCTGGGTCACCGGCCAGAGCATCGACGCCACGGGCGGCATCGGGCTCTGAGGGGGACGGACGGGCCGGTGCCGGGCTCGGAGGGGCCGACGGTACGGCTCCGGAATCCGGGCGGCGGACGGGCCGGTGCCGGGGCGGCTTCGACCGCCCCGGCACCACGCACCACCCTCACGCGCCCGTGAGCAGCGACTCCCACGCGATCGCGGTATGCGGGTGACGGGTTGTCAGTACCGCGCCGGCCGGGCCCGCCGGCTCTTCCTCGGAAGCGGCCCACGTGCCGTCGCAGCCCAGCAGCTCCGCGACCGCGTCGAGCGTTCCCGGGTGGGCGAAGAGCAGCGCGGCACCACGGCCCCCGCCACCGGCCGCCCGCACCCCGCCGCCCGGCGCATCCGCCTCCGGCGCCTCCCGCCACGGCGGCACCCACGCGTCCAGCGCCGCGAGCCGGGCCGGGAAGATCCGCCCCGCCTCCCGGACCAACACCGGGGCCAAGTCCGCAGCTCCGGCGCGCAGGGTCGTGATCAGGCTCGGCAGCCAGGGCAGCAGAACCGGGTCCGGCAGCCGCCCGAACGCGTTGGACACCGCCTCCACCACCACGTCCGCCAGCCCCGGCACCGGCACCAACGCGTGCACGAATCCGCTCAGATAGCGCGGATAGGCGGGCACCACCATCGGGTTGGCCAGCAGCTCACCGCAGCGCTCCCGCAGCTCGGCCCGCGACAGTGCGCCGAGCTGCACCTGTGCCGCCCACAGAAGCGCCGTCCGCTCCGGATCCGTGGGGCGGGACTGGGCGACGGCCAGCTCCAGCTGGGCCCGGTCGCAGCCCAGGGACAGCGCGAGGCTCTCCATGCTGAACAGGAAGCCCAGCATCGCCGCCACCTGCCCCACGGTCGCGTCCTCGTCGGTGAACGCCGTCGGCAGCAAGGTGCAGTAGTGGGCGTAACCGGCCTTGACGAACGACTCCACCCACGGCGGCAGCACCGGCTCGGCGGTCCGGTAGTACGCCAGCAGCCCCCGCACCCGGCGCAGCACCTCAGGGGCCCCGTCCACCGTGCGCTCGGCGGCGAGAACCTCCAGGGCGCGGGCGCCCAGCTCATCGGCGAGCCGACGGCTGCCGAGATACAGCGTCGCGTCCTCGACGGCGGCGAGGACGCCCGCCGTCGTCGCCCGCGGCCCGTACGCATCGCGGCGCAGCCGCTGTTCGAGGACCTGCTCGATGCTCACGCCCTCGTACCCGAGCTCGATGAGCGCCCGCTGATGGGTGCCCAGCGCCAGGTCCCACGACTCCTGGATCGACCGCTCGCCGAGCTTCCGCTCACCCATGATCGGCCGGGCCGCGCCGTGCGGCATCAGACGGCGCAGCATCCACAGCACGTCCGAGCACACCCCCAGCTCCGGGCGGGAGTTCATGTCCAGCAGGGCTCGCTGCACACCCCGCTGCTGGAGCTTCAACTCCAGCGGGGCGAGCCGGTCGTGCACATCGCGGGCCAGCGGCGGCAGCGCGTCGTAGCCGACCCGGCCGATACGGTCGCCGCCCATCATGATCTCGACGAGCCGCCGCACGTCGCGCCGCCCCGGCACCGCGTCCTTCTCGATGCAGGTGATCGCCGCGTCCTGGAAGTCGTACGGGGTGGGCTTGGCCCGGTCCCGCATCCCGGCGAGCAGGATCGACGTCTCGAACACCGCGATGGCGTCCGCG
Source organism: Streptomyces globisporus C-1027 (assembly GCF_000261345.2). NCBI lineage: Bacteria > Bacillati > Actinomycetota > Actinomycetes > Kitasatosporales > Streptomycetaceae > Streptomyces > Streptomyces globisporus. The sequence continues at coordinate 7,497,767 of NZ_CP013738.1, forward strand.
GTCGACGCCAGATAGCCGCTGCGCCGTGCTGCGCGCACGATGTCCACCGACCAGCCCAGCAGCTCGGCCTCGTCCAGTGTGTCGAGGACCGGCGGCCGCCGCAGGAACCCGGAGAGCCGGTCCTCGGCCGCCTCCGGCGGGGGAGCGGCGACGGCGGGGGCGGCCTTCTTCGTCGCGCGGGACTTCTTCGCGCCGTCCTGCCCGGCCAGCCGGTAGGGCTGCACCCGGGTGCGCTTGAGGTTCTTCGCCCACTGGGTCGCGGCGATCGACACCGACCCGGGGGCCAGCCCGAACTGCGCCTCGATCGCCGCGTGGCTGGACGGGATCAGCCCGTGCTGCCAGGTGGTGGCGGACCGGGGGGAGATGGTGAACGGTCCGCTGCCCGCCACCCCGAACTCCTCGACGCGGCTGGCCGCGTGGAAGGCGCCGCACACATACAGGCAGTCCTCCGGGTCCGCCCCGTCGGCCGCCAGATGTTCGCGGATCCGGGTCCACATGTACCGCTCGCGGTCCTCGTCCACCCGGACCCGGTCCCCGTCGCCGGGAGCGAGCCGCCGGAACAGGCTGCCGACGAGGAACATCACCTGGCGGTAGGCCTCGTGATCGCTGTCGCCGAGCGGCACCTCGACGTACTGGTGCCACCACTCCGACCAGTGCCGCACCTTGCCGTGGCGCAGCAGATGCTCCTCCAGTTCGGCGAAGCGGGGCCGCAGGTCGCCGATCTCCACACCCACCGCCTCACCGTGCAGCGCGGCTTCGGGCTCCGGCACCCCGTCCGCCGGAGGGGACGGCTCCAGCGGGGTGCGCTCGCCGTGGCGGCTGTCCCACTGGAACACGTGGTCCGAGGACCGGTCGACGAGGACCAGCTCGACGCCGGGGGTGTCCAGCGCGTACGCGATGGCCTGGTACTCGGCGGACGCCTCGGTGATCGGGGCGACGACCGACAGCGGCGCCCACTCGGCGGGGAACCCGTCGACGTCGCTCGCGAAGGCCTGGACCGCCACCGGAAGGCGGCAGTTGCGCAGCTCGTCCAGGAGCGGTGCCATGTCCTCGCACAGCTCCAGATACACGACCTTGGGCTGCTTCTCTCGCAGCCGGCGGGCCATGGCCAGCGCGGAGGCGGGCGAGTGGTGGCAGACCGGGAAGATCTCCAGCGGTTCGCGCACCGCCCGGTCGACGTCGTCGACCATGCCGAGGAGGATGCCCTCCAGAGCGCCGGGCCCGTCGGCGAAGGCGGTCGCGGCCTCGTGCAGCTGCTCGCGCAGCGCCGCGAAGGACGCCTGCCCGGGGCTGATCGCGGACGGCCGCGCGGTCCCGTTCGTGGAGGGTGTCCGACCGGTACCGTTCGTGGATGGTGTCCGGCCGGGCCCGTTCGTGGGGGACCCGGTCATGACAGCGTGGCGATCGTGTCGCGGCCGCCGTCCAGGAACTCCGGCCAGGAGCCGCCCTCCTGCTTGCTGCGCGGCTCGACGACACCGTGCAGGTACTTGTTGAAGATGGCCAGGTCCTCGGGGTCGCGCCGGGCGAGGGAGCCGACGAGCGAGGAGGCGAGGGCCTTGGCGGTCAGCGTGCGCTCGCCGAAGAAGTTGCTGTGCAGGACCGCGTCCTCCAGCACGCCGATCTGCTCCGCCGTCGACAGCGAGGACTCCAGCTTCTCGTCGTCGCTGCCCGCCGCCGCTGCCGAGGCCCGCAGATCGGCGAAGCTCTGGAGCAGCACGTCGAGGAGCGTCGGCGGCACGTCCAGGTCGATCGCGTGACGGCGCAGCAGTTCCTCCGTGCGGAAACGGACGATCTCCGCCTCGCTCTTCTTGTTCGTCACGACCGGGATGCGCACGAAGTTGAAGCGGCGCTTCAGCGCGGACGACAGGTCGTTCACGCCCCGGTCGCGGCTGTTGGCGGTCGCGATGATCGAGAAACCGGGCTTGGCGAAGACGATGTTGTCGCCCGCGTCCGTGCCGTCGCTCTGCAGCTCGGGGACGGAGATGTACTTCTCTGAGAGGATCGAGATCAGCGCGTCCTGGACGTCGCTGGTGGAACGGGTCAGTTCCTCGAACCGGCCGATGGCGCCCGTCTCCATCGCGGTCATGATCGGCGACGGGATCATCGACTCGCGCGACTGTCCCTTGGCGATGACCATGGACACGTTCCACGCGTACTTGATGTGGTCCTCGGTCGTGCCGGCCGTACCCTGCACCACCAGCGTGGAGTTGCGTGAGATCGCGGCGGACAGCAGCTCGGCCAGCCAGCTCTTCCCGGTGCCCGGGTCCCCTATCAGCAGCAGACCCCGGTCGGAGGCGAGGGTGACGATCGAGCGCTCGACGAAGCTCCGGTCGCCGAACCACTTCTGCGAGATCTCCCGGTCGAGACCGTCGGCACGCTCGGAGCCCAGGATGAACAGCCGGACCATCTTCGGCGAGAGCCGCCAGGAGAACGGCTTGGGGCTGTCGTCGATCGACTCCAGCCAGTCGAGCTCCTCGGCGTACTTGGTCTCGGCGGGGGCACGCAACACGTCGGACATCGGAAAGCCTTTCTGAACAGGCGGGAAAGTGAAAGAAGGAAAAGAGAGACACGACGGGGGAGCGCACGCGATGACGGGCGGCGGTCACACCCCGAGGGGCCTCAGGTGAGGAACGTCTTGAGTTCGTGCACGAGCTTGTTGATGTGCCCGGAGACCACGGGTGTGCCCAGGGCCTTGAACCGCTCCCGGAACCACGGGTTGACCTCCTGCCGCCCGGAGCTGGTCACCGAGCCGACGGGGATGAACTTCACCCCGGAGCGGTGCACGGCCTCGATGCCTTCGAACAGCGGCTGGGAGCGGTCGAACTCGTAGAAGTCCGAGATCCACACCATGACGGTGTTCTTCGGCTCGGCTATCTTCGGGCGCGCCATCGCCATCGCGACGGGGCCGTCGTTCCCTCCGCCGAGATTGGTGCGCAGCAGCACGTCGAACGGGTCGTGCACCCACGGCGTCAGATCGATCGAGCGGGTGTCGTAGGCGATGAGATGCACGTCCACCTTCGGCAGACCGGCGAAGATCGAGGCGAGAATGGTGCAGTTCACCATCGAGTCGACCATCGAACCGGACTGGTCCACCACGACGATCAACCGCTGAGGTGTCGTCCTGCGCACCGTGTGCCGGTAGTAGAGGCGGTCGACATACAGCCGCTCCTCCTCCGGACTCCAGTTGGTCAGGTTCTTCCAGATGGTGCGGTCCAGGTCGAGGTTGCGGAAGACGCGCTTGGGCGGAACCGAACGGTCCAGCTCGCCGACGGTGGCCTTCTCCACCTGCGTACGCAGCACCTCGGCCACCTCGTCGACGTAACGCCGGATGAGGGACTTCGCGTTGGCCAGGGCCACACCCGACAGGTTGCCCTTGTCCCGCAGCAACTGCTCGATCAGCGACATGCTCGGCGTCAGCCGCGCGGCCAGCGCCGGATCGGCCAGCACCTCCCGCAACCGCATCCGCCCCACGAGGTCCGCCTCGATCGCCGCCAGCTCCGGCCCGAGGCCGCCGCCGTCGAGGCCCGCGCCGCCGGCCCGCCCACCGCGAAGCCCGCCCGGCGGACAGCCCAGCGCACGCTCCAGCCACCCGGCATCGGACTGCCAGCGCGCCAACTGCTCGGCGCTCACCGCGCTCGAACCGGTCGCGAAGACATTCAGCAGCACCTTCGACACCAGCGCGGCACGCCGCACCTCCGCCGCCCGGTCACGGGAGCCCTCTCCAGCCTCCTCCGGCACCATCAGCCCGTCGAACTCGGCGGCCAGCTCGGGATGGCGCTGTACGACCGAGTCGAGCGACGTCCCGGGATCCAGCAGCGCGGACGGCAGGCCGATGTCCTCGACCACTCCCAGGCTCGCCGACTCCAGGGCGGGCTGCTCCTCGCCGTCGAGGAGACGGGCCAGGAGCCGCCAGTACAGCACCTGACGGCGGTTCTCGTACGGGTCGGGCCCAGAAGGGGACAGGTCTGCGGCGAGGCCGGGCGACTGCCCGGTGAGGTTCTCGGTCATTTCCGCAACAGCCTTCCGGCGCGCTCGCGCAGCACGGCGACGGCATCGGTGGCGGCCTTCTCCGCCCGGACACCGGCCTTGTCGGTGGTGCCGCCCGCCCACGCACCGGCGTGCACGGCGACGGTCTTCTTCCGCACGGTCGTCTCGACCGCGAGCGGCTGGAGGAGGAACTCCCCGGCATCCCAGCGCAGCAGCCCGACGCAGGCGTGGGAGGCGGCGACCGCCTCGGTCGTCAGCGGACCGGCGGCGGGCATCCGGTCGGTGTCCACGGACAGGAGCTGCCCGGCGAGATCGAACGTGAGGCGGCCTTCCTCGCTGTGAGCGGCATACCCCTCCAGCAGCACCGGGACGGCGATCCGCACGGGATGCCGGTCCAGCGGAGCGACACGGGCGGCCGTCGCGGCGGACAGCCTCACCCGCGCCGTGGCGAAGGGATCGGCCGGCTCACCCGCACGGGCCCGCTCGTCGTCCCAGAGCAGATCCCCCTCGGCGGTCACCGGCATGGCGTCCAGCTCCATCGAGCGGCCCTCGCTCACGGCACCGAGCAACGACATCCGGGGACGCAGCAGCTGCCACAGCCCCGCCCCGACGACCGTGTCGGGCTTCGGCGCCGACACCCCGGCACGCACCAGGCGGGGTGCACCCCCGTCCGCCGGCTCGACCACGGCATGGACCTGGGCCTGGACGGCCGTCGCATGCTCCTGCACATCGATGCCGAGCGGCAGCAGCCGACCCGTCACCGAGCCGTCGGACCGCTCCCCGGCGGAGCCCGGCACCGTCAACAGCAGGGCGCGCGACCACAGATCGGCCCAGCGGCGCATCGGAACGCGCTCCAGGGTCGCCCCGGGGCAGGACGCGGCGAGTTCGGCGGCGAACCCGTCGAGCAGCGTCGCCCGGCGGCGCAGCTCCGGAACGGGCAGCATCGCGGAGACCACCGGGGCGGCCCCGGCGACCAGCTCGTGGTCGATGCCCCGCCAGCCGCTGCGCGCCAGGTCGCACAGCCAACTGCGGGCCGCCGCGTGGAGGTTCGCCCCGCGCTCCGGCCCGGCGGCGGCCGGGGCCGACTTCTCCCCGGCGACGGCAGGAGAGGGCTCCCCCTCAGGAGCGGGCCTGCCGACCGCCTCGTCGATGCGCAGCGCCAACGCGTCGTGCACGGAACCGAGCAGCGCACCGCGCGCGGCGGCGAGCGCCACGAAGTGCTCCTCCCCGGCGGCCCCGGCCGCAGCCCGCTCCGCCGCCTCCGCGACCCGCGCGGCCAGCGGCGTCCCGGCGACGGCCTCGGCGAGTCCGGCGACCGCGGCCGCCTGGACGGCCCCTGGCCGCAGCAGACCGGCCACCAGCGCCCCGTCGAACGCGTCCACGGCGGCGAGCGCCTCGTCGAGCCCCTCGACCGGATCGGCCAGCAGATCCCCGCGCATCAGGCCAGCGCCCGCGTCGGTGGGAACCACTGCATCTCTGGCAGCGGCGAAGTGACCGGGGCCAGTTCGAGATAGGCGAGGTGCCGCAGGAACCGGCTGAACACCTGGGCGGCCGCCGAGGAGTCGTCCTTCACCGGCCGCGTCGCGGTCATGGCGGCGGTGAGGGACTGCGCGTCCGGTTCCCCGTCCGGGGGCACCACCGCGAGATAGCGGGCGACGCGCTCGGCGCCGTACTGCAGCACCGCCTCGGCGACGAGCGCCTGGATGTGCTTGCAGAACATGCCGCGCGCACCGCCGCAGGGCCGGTTGTTGTTGGTGCTGCACGCGAACGCGTACGTCCGCGCCGCCACCGACGACACATACACCCGCCCGATGTCCGACCCGCTGGAGACGACCCCCTGCAACCGCCCGTCGGCCAGTTCGACGAACGGCACCTTGGCCAGCTTCCGCGGGCGCGCGGGCGCCATCACCCGCGCGGTACTCGACTGCTCCCAGACCGACAACGCGCCAACTCCCATGTATGTGAAAGGGGACGTCCACGCCCTCTCGGCGGGACATCAACGAACTTAATCCCGACCACTGACAACGCCGTCGATCACCCCCCGGCCGATGGTGCGGGTGAGGAGGTGCAGGGGCGCGGCCCGGATGCCCGCCGCCTCCGCCGCTTCCCAATAAGCAAGCCCGGTGGCCGCGTCGACCGGACCGTGGACGAGCGGCACCGCGGCATCCGATGCGTGGAGCAAGGACTCCAGCCGGCAGGACGCGATCGCGTCCGCCACCATCGGCTGCGCCAGATAACCGGCCACCGCGGCGGCCGGCAGCCCCTCGGCCACCTGACGCTCGGCGGCCCCGGCGCTCAGCAGCCCGCCCCCGACGACCAGGACGTCCTTCGCCCGTTCCATCCGCCCGAAGGCGCGCGATGTGTCGAAGCAGTGCGGGAACGAGTCGTCGACCACCGTCGTCCCCGGGGCGAGAGCGTCGATGTCCAGGAGCGTGCCGCCCCCACTGACCGCAGCGACGATCAGACGGGCCCCGTACACGGCGTCGGGCAGCCCCTGATCCGACTCGACCACCTCCACGACTTCGGCGAGGCCGCGTTCCAGAAGACTCTCCGCCAGCTCCTTGAGACGCGGCCCGCTGCCCGGTACGTCACAGAGCAGCAGCCGGGCGGGCGGTTCCTCGGCCAGGGTGAGCAGCAGATCCAGCGAGGAGGAGCCGATCGATCCGAGCCCCACGAACGCGACGGTGAGGGAGCCCAGTTCCTGCCCCGTCGCGCCGAGAGCGGCGTGCACGGTCCTGACGACGGACACGACGGTCGCCGCGTGACCGGTGGTGACGGCGGGGGCGGAGCCCGTCGTCCCGACGGCCCGCAGGACGTCGAAGCCGTAGCCGGTGAGCGACGGGATCATTCCGGCCAGGGACACGGCCCGCGCCCCCAGGGCCGAGGCGAGCTCCACCCCGCGCGTGGTGTGCCCGAGCAGGGCGTCGCCGGGGGCGAGTTCGTCCGCGAACAGCGGGACGCACACGAAGCCCGAACGGCCCAGCGGCGTACGCAGCGTCTCCAGGAGCCGCGGCCGCCCGTCGGGGAACAGCAGGGTGCGCAACTCCTCGCGCGGCAAAGCCGCCTCCGGCAGACCCGCCAGCCCGGCGAGATCGGCCGGGGACGGCAGATAGCCGACGAGCGCGGCGTCCACCGGCTCGTCCCGGCCGGTACGGTCCGGCGCGCCGAGCCTACGGGGACGACCTGCCCCGTCAAGCCCGTCGGTACCGGTGCCGGTACAAATCCCGGGCACGGCCGAGGCCGCCGCGTCCGCGAGACCGTCGCGTACCGCGTCCGCGAACGCGGCCAGCGCCTGAGAGGTGAACGCCGTGGCCGCCGCGCGAACGGTGACCCGCAGCCGCCCGCCCTCAGGACCGGCGGACAGGAACACGTCCGTACCGGCCGGAGGCGGGGTGTACACGCTGTCGCCTTCCTCCCGGCTGACCGTCAGGCCCGCTCCGCTCACCTGGCCCAGGGCGGAGAAGTCCAGATAGGTGAAGAAGAACTGCGAGGCCATGGGCAGCCCGTTGGGCAGCGCGGGCACGGCCCCCTCGTACGCCCGAGCTTCGGCGGCCTCCGTGGCGAGACGCCGCAGATCGTCCTCGAAGCCCGTGCCGTCCCTCCGTCCCGACGCCGGGCCCGCGGGCCGGAGCGGAACAGCCGTGGCGTAGGGGCCGAACACCCGGTGTACGTCGGGCAGTGCGTCGTCCCGGCCGCTCACCGCGAGACCGAGCACCAGATCCGCCCGGCCGGTGGTGGCTGCGAGCGCCCGGTAGTAGGCGGTGAGCACGGGGGCGAAGAGGGTGGTTCCGTTGTACGCGGCAAGCCCGCGCAACGCCTCCACCTGGTCGGCCTCGACCGTGAACCCGTACGTGTGGAAGAGCGGGTTCGCCGCGGAGCCCGGCCGCGCGGGGGTGTCCGTACCTGCGGAGAGTACGGGCGGCCGGTAGGGGACGCTGAGCCGGGCCCACCGGTCGTCGTGGTACGGGGCCGTCGCGGGTACAGCGGGCGCGGCCGAGCGTTCCGCGAGGCGGACGGCGTGGTCGCGGAAGGTGCTGCGCAAGGGCGCCGAAGCCGGTACGTCACCCCGGGACAGGGCGTCGTACACGGTGATCAGTTCGCGTACCAGGAGCGCGGCGCTGTAGCCGTCGCCGATGACGTGGTGGGCGTGCGCCACCAGGACATGCTCGTCGGGGGCGACGGTGAGCACCCGCAGGCGCAGCAGGGGCCAGGCCCAGGGTTCGAAACGGCGCGCCCGCTCAGCGGCGACGCGCTCCTCCACCTGGTCCGGGTCGCTGAGGGTCTCGAAGTCGACCGGCAGGCGCAGCGAGGGCGGCAGCTCCTGCTGGACGGCCGGCCGCGCCCCGGCGGGGAAGACCGTGCGCAGCATCGGGTGGCGCCCGACGAGCGTGTCCACCGCGCCCTGGAAGCGGGCGGTGTCGAGGCGGCCGTGCAGGCGGAAGCGTGTGAGCCAGGACGAGGTCGCGCCCGGTGCGATGGCTTCGGCCAGCAGGAAACCCCGTTGGGCGGGGGTGAGAGGGAAGGGCGTGGGGGCCCCGGCATCGGAGGCGGCATCGGAGGCGGCATCAACCGCGGTGTCGGAGGCTTCGGCCGTCGCCGTGTCCACGGCGGCGGCGAGGGTCGCGAGCGTGCGGTTGCGGTAGATGACGGTGGGCCGGGGGAGCGGCCCGCCCTGCTTCTCCAGTCGGGCGAACACCTCCAGTACGAGCAGGGAGTCACCGCCCAGGACGAAGAAGTCGTCCTCGCGGCAGACGTCGTCGGCCTGGAGCAGCGCGGACCAGATGGCGGCGAGCCGGATCTCGGTCGGCGTGCGCGGCGCGGTACGGGTCGCAGCCGTACGGGACGGTGAACGGGGCGGCGCCTCCCCGAGGGCCGGCAGCGCACGGCGGTCGATCTTGCCCGTGCCCGTGAGCGGCATCGTGTCGACACGGGTGATCCGGGACGGAATCATGTAAGCGGGCAGCGACTCGGCCAGATGACGTCGCAGCTCCACGGCGTCCGCTCCGGACGAACCGGAAGCTCCGGACGAACTGGTAGCTCCGGACGAACCGGGCCCGGGGGTCACGAAGGCGGAAAGGCGTCCGTCCTCGGCGAGGACGACGGCCTGGGTGACGTCGGGATGCGTCTGGAGCACCGCTTCGATCTCGCCCGGCTCGACCCGGTTGCCCCGGATCTTCACCTGGTCGTCCAGCCGCCCGAGGAACTCCAGGGTGCCGTCCGTCGAACACCGCACCCGGTCGCCGCTGCGGTACCAGCGCCGTCCGCGCCGAACGGTGAACGCGGCCTCGGTCAGAGCCGGTTCGCCGAGGTACCCCGGGGTCAGGCCGGTTCCGGCGATGAGGAGTTCGCCCGCCTCGCCGGACCGCAGCGGCTCCCCGCCGGGACCGACGATCTCCACCTCGGTACCCGAGACCGGGCGGCCGATGGGCAGTCGCCGCATCTGGTCGTCGGGCCGGTCGCTGATGATGTGGCAGCTCGTGTTGATGGTGGCCTCGGTGGGGCCGTACAGGTTGGCGATGCGCTGACCGTCGCCGAAGAGGTCGAACCAGCGGCGTACGTGCGCGGGTGACAGGGCTTCGCCGCCGACATGGACCCACCGCAGCGCGGACAGGTCCGGCAGCGGTGCGCCGGTGCGCACCCGTGCCTCGGAGGCGCTGAGGAGCTGTTCCCAGAGCGTGGGGACGGAGCTCCAGACGGTGATCCGGCGGCGTTCGACGTGGGTGAGCAGCCGGTCGGGATCGCGCAACAGGTCCCAGTCGACCGTGACCACGGTGGCGCCGACGAGCAGCGGGGCGAGGAGCTGGCGGACGGAGGCGTCGAAGCAGGGCGAGGCGGTCTGGGCGAGCCGGTCGTGCTCGTCGTAGCCGAAGGTGCCGATGGCCCAGCCGAGGTAGTTCTCCATGGACCGGTGGGTGATGGGCACGGCCTTGGGCCGGCCGGTGGACCCGGAGGTGAAGATCACGTACGCGATGCCGTCGGCGTCCGCGTCGACCAGGGTGCCGGGCCCGGATGCCTCGTCCTCGTACCGCACGGAATCCTGGTTCTGCGAGAGCGGCGACGCCGGTGCGTCGACGGGCACCAGCGTCACGTCGCCGAGAGCTTCCGCCACCGCGCGCGTCGCGGCGTGACAGAGCACCGCACGCGCCCCGGAGCGCGTGAGCTGGTCGACCAGGCGCGCGGTCGGGTGCCCGGCGTCCAACGGAACCCAGCCCGCCCCGGCACGCAGGGCCGCGACGACGGCGACGACGGTGTCGGCGCCGGGTTCGGTGAGGAGCCCGACGAGGCTGCCCGGGGTGATGCCGTGGGCGCGGAGAGAGGCCGCGTGAGCCTGCGAGGCACGGTCGAGTTCACCGTACGTCAGGGTGGCGGCGCCGGTGTCGACGGCGACCGCGTCCGGGGTGGCCCGGAACCGCTCGACCAGTCGGCGTACGAGCGTGGCGGACCCGGAGGCCGGGAGGGGTACGGCGGCCGCCGTGCGGGCCGTTGCGGCCAGCTCGTCGTGGAATTCACGGTCCAGGCGGGCCACCGTCTCCGGGGCGAAGAGCCGGGCGGGGAAGTTCCACGAGAACCGCAGGACCGACTCGTCCTGCCAGCACAGCAGGCTCAGCCGGGTCGCGGCGGTGGCGGTGCCGGCGGCGGTCGGCCGCACGCTCACCGGACACCGTTCGTCGAGGGCGGCGGGGAAGCGCGAGAAGCTGAAGCCGGCCGGGCTGACCGTCCGGGGGCCGGGCCCGGCCGGGTCCGGCGGCAGCAGCCGTGCCAGGTCCAGGCCGGTGAGGCCGGCGTGCTGCTCGCTCTCCAGCCAGATCCCCGCCAGCCGTTCGGCCAGGGCTCCGACCGCCTCGTCCGGGTCCGTCGAGCACAGCAGGGGGAGGGTGTCGGCGAGCGGTCCCACGAGCCGGTCCAGGCCCGCCAGCCGGTCGTCCCGGCGGGCGCGGGCGACGTTCACCGCGATCTCCCGCTGCCCGCTCCACCGTGCCAGGCAGCGCACGTGCACGGCGAGCAGCAGATGGAACAGGCTCACCCCCTGATCGGCGGCCCGCTTCTCCAACGCGGCGGTCAGCGCAGGGTCGAGACTGCTCTGATGCGTGGTCAGGGGGGCCGAGGGAAGCGCGCACGGATCACCGTCGTACGGCAGGCGCAGCGGCTCGCCACGGGAGGCCAGCCGGTCCGCCCAGTACCGCCGGTCGGCGGCGAGGTCGCGCACGCCGTCAGTGGAGGACCGCTCGTCGGCGGCAGCGGCCGCGTACCGCCCGAAGCCGGTGCCGATCGCGGGCAGTGCCGGTGCGTCCCCGTAGGCGAAGGCGGTGTAGAGGGACCAGAGTTCCCCGGCCAGGACGTTGAGGCTGTATCCGTCACCGGCCGCGTGGTGGATCACCAGCACCAGATGGGCCAGCTCGGGGTTCTCCCGCGCGAGGACCGCTCGCAGGGGAGGCTCGGCGGAGAGATCGAACGGGCGGTTGCACAGGGCCGTTTCGAGCTCCTCGATGCGACCGGGCAGCTCGCGGACCTCGTACCACGTGGACAGGGCGGAGGGCGGTGCGACGTACTGCGCCGGTGAAGCGGAACCGATCCCGTCCTCAGTGCCGTCGGTGCCGGCGGCGTTGTCGATGCGGATCCGCAGCATGGTGTGCCGGTCGGCGAGCGCGGAGAGCGCCCGGCCCAGGAGGCGGGTGTCCAGGGGGCCCCGGACGGTCTGGCGGACGTAACCGTGGGCCGGGACGTCCGGGTGGAGCCGGCTGCTGGTGTGCAGGGCCAGTTGGACGGGGGTGAGCGGGAAGGGGAACCCGTCCGGGACGGGGTCCGGCGTTGGCGCGAGGGCGGGGGGGACGGCGGCGGCGGGTGTGCTGTCGAGGTGCGCGGCCAGTTCGGCGACGGTCCGGTACTCGAAGAAGAGAGTGGCGGGCAGGGCCGTGCCCAGTTCCCGTTCGAGCTGCCTGACGAGGTCGACGGCGGCGAGCGAGTCGAGGCCGAGAGCGAGGAACGGTTCGTCGTCCGGAACCTCGGTGGCGGGCAGCCGCAGCGCCGAGGCGAGCAGGCGCCGAAGCAACACGGTGGTGTTCGTGCCGCTGCCGGTGCCCTCGGCGGGCGTACGGCCCGAGGTCCCCGATCCCGATCCCGTGGCTTCTGCCATCGGTGCCGGGGGCTCCGGGGCTTCCGAGGCCACCGGTGGCGAAGGCGGTGTCAGGTCGGCGAGCAGCAGCTGTGCCGCGTCGACGCCGCAGGCCGTGTGGAGCGCCGCCAGCGCGGGAGCGAGAGCAACGGGCCGCCCTCGGGTGTTCCGTACGGTGGCGGAGCCCGCTCCTGTTCCGGTTCCGAGCGCCGCCGCCATGCCCGTAGCGGCCAGGGCAGCGAGGTTCACGGACTGCCAGGGCCTGCCCGCGTGTCGTTCCGAGGCGGCGAACGCGTCGAGGAAGGCGTTGGCACCGGCGTAGTCGCCCAGTGCGCCCGCCAGTCCGGGCAGTACGGCGCTCACGGAGGAGAAGGCGACGCGGACCGCCGGGTCGAGCCCGTGCCGGCGCAGGGCCAGCGAGAGGAGGAGGGTGCCGCGGGCCTTGGCGGCCAGGGCGTCCGCCGTCTCCTCCGGGCGCCTGTTGCGCAGGGTGCCGGGGCGTACGACGCCCGCGGAGTGGAAGAGGGCGTCGAGGCGGGGCAGTTCGGCGAGGAGCGCGTCGACATCCCGCTCCACCGAGACGTCGGCCACGCGGTAGTGGACGGTGGCGCCCAGCGTACGGAGCTCGTCGGCCAGCCCCTCGGGAAGCGCGGGGGAGCGCCCGGTGAGGACGAGGATGGGGCGGCCCCGGCCCGCGAGGTCCCGGGCGAGTGCGGCGCCGATCCCGCCGCCGCCCCCGGTGATGAGGAAGGTGCCGTCGGGCGGCAGCGGTGACCGCGTCGTCGCGGGGCCACCCGCCGGCTCCGGCAGGGGTACGAAACGGCGGGTGAGCCGTCGTCCCGCGCGCCAGGCGACGATGGTCGTGCTGCCCGGGACACCGCCGGACCCGAGCTCGGTCAGTACGGCCGTCAGACGCTGGGACGGTGTGTCCAGCGAGCAGAGGTCGAGGGCGGTCGCCGCAGCACGCGGAGTCTCCTGCGGCAGCGCCAGCAGAAGTCCGCCGAGGACGGCATGGGCGGGCCGTGGCCTTTCCCGGTCGGTGCCCGTGGCATGCACGTCCTCGGTCACCACGAGGAACCGGGCGGCGTGCGACGCGTCGAACCGTGCGAGGGCCTCGCGGAAGGCGGCCGTCGCGGCGTCGTGGACCCGGCCGAGCGCGTCGCCGGTGTCCTGGACGGGAGCAGGCCCGGCCACCAGGACCACGGCATCCGGCCGCCCGTCGTCACCCGCTTCGTACCGGCGTACACCTGCGGCGGAGAGCTGTGAGGCGAGCCGGTCGACGGACGCGGGGTCGGGCCCGGTCAGCAGCACCGAACGTACGGACCCCGCCGCCTCCACCGGCTCGGCCGGCTTCCCGGGCAGGGCCTCGTCCTCCCACAGGACCCGGTGCAGGAGCGGACGCGTGGGCGGCTCGGCCCAGTAGCGGCGGCGCTGGAAGGGGTAGGTGGGCAGGGGAACGCGGTGGTGGCCCGCGTCGAGCGCGGTCCGGTCCAGGGGCATGCCGAGCGACCAGAGCCGGGCGACGGTCGCCAGAAGGTCCCCGTGCCCGCCGTGCCGGTCATCGGGCAGCGGAGCGTCATCCGCTCGGTCGGCGGAACGCCCGGGCAAGGCGCTCATCACCGTGACTCCGCCGCCGGACTCACCGGGCGCGTACGCCTCCGTCGCCGCGCGGACCGAACCCGACAGCACCGCGCCGTGGCCGACCTCCACGAAGGTGTCGTACCCCTCCCGGGCCAGACGTTCCACGGCCGCCCCGAACAGCACCGGACGTTCGGCGTGGTCGCGCAGGTACTCCGGGTCGAGGACCGGCTGCCACGCGCCGGTGACCGTGCTCATCAGGGGCACGGACGGGGCCCGCGGGGTCAGCGCACGGGCTGCGTCGGCGAGTTGGCCGGCCACCGGCCGCATCAGCGGTGAGTGGAAGGCCCGCGAGACCCGCAGGCGGCGCATGGGGACCTTTTGGGCGTCGAGGGCGAGGGCGGCGCGTTCCACGGCGGAGACGGTCCCGGACAGGACCTGAAGTCCGGGACCGTTGTACGCGGCCAGGGTGAGGCTCCCGCCGGACCCCGCCACCGCCGCCGCTACGGCCTCCTCGCCTCCGCGAACGGCGAGCATGGCACCGGGTTCGGTGAACGCGCCCATGAGACGGCCGCGTTCGGCCGCGAACCGTACCGCCTCCCGGAGAGTCAGCGCCCCGCTGACACAGGCGGCGGTGATCTCCCCGACGCTGTGCCCGGCGACCGCTTCGGGCTCCGCACCCCAGGTACGCAGCTGGCGGGCGAGCGCCACCCCGGAGGCGACGAGGAGCGGCTGGGCCACCTCGGTCATGGCCTGCGCGGCTGGATCCGCCTCCGGGTCCAGCCCCCAGTCCAGCAGGGGCCGCCCGCAGACAGGGCCGAGGAGCGCGGACGCCTCGTCGAGCGTGTCCCGGAACACCGACGCCGTCCGGTACAGCGCCCCGTTCTGGCCGGGGGACTGGGCGCCCTGCCCGGGAAACAGGAAGACGACGCGCGGCCGGGACCGGACGACGCTCGCGCCGGGCACACCGGATCCGCCGCTCTCGGCATGCTGGCCCACTCCGCCTGTCCCGGCGCGCCCGCCCGCTCCACCCGCCCCGGCGCGCCTGCCTGCTCCACCCGCCCCCGCGGCGATGGCGGCAAGCCGGTCCCGGAGATCACCGTCGGCGATGACGGCGAGTCGATGGGGCCCCTCGTCCCAGGACGTGCTCGCGGTCCGGCAGACATCGCCCTCGCGCAGCCGCGGACGGCTTACCAGATGCGTGGCGAGCCGGTCCACCGCGTCCCGGAGCGCACCCGCACTCCGGGCCGACAGGGTCAGCAAATGAGGCCCCTCTGCGGGGACTTCACGCGCGGCACCCGGCGACGGCGAGGCAGCCCCGGCCGACGGCGGCGAGGTCGGGGCCTGTTCGAGAACGGCATGGGCGTTGGTGCCGCCGAAGCCGAACGCGTTGATTCCCGCGACGAGGGGCCCGGCGGACGTCCAGTCGCGAGCCTCGGCGACCACGGAGAAGCCCGCAGCGGCCAGGCCCGGCGCGGGCGGGGTGTGGTGCAGCGACGGCGGCAGCCGACGGTGGCCCAGAGCCAGCACGGCCTTCACGAGCGCGGGCAGCGCGGCGGCATTGAGCAGATGCCCGATGTTCGTCTTCACCGAGCCGAGCAACCGCGGCTCGCCGTCGGGCCGTTCGGGAAACGCGTGGGCCAGTGACCGCAGTTCGATCGGGTCGCCCACGGCTGTGCCCGTCCCGTGGGCCTCCACATAGGTCACCGATGCGGGATCGACGCCCGCCGCCTCGTACGCCCGGGTGATGACCTCGCGCTGCCGCAGCGGATTGGGCGCCATGAGGCTCATCGACCGGCCGTCGTTGTTGACGGCCGTCCCCCGGACCACCGCCAGCACCTCGTCGTCCGCGAGCCGGGCCGCGTCGAGGCGGGTCAGGACGATCGCCGCTCCGCCCTCACCCGGGACGAAGCCGTCCGCGTCGGCGCTGAAGGCGCGGCTGCGCCCGGTGGGGGACAGGGCCTGCGCCGCTTCCAGAAGCCGGTGCGGGGTCGCGGTGAGATGGAGGTTGACCCCACCGACGACGGCGAGGTCGCACTCGCCGTCCAGCAGGCTGCGCCGGGCCAGATGCAGGGCCACCAGACCCGACGAGCAGGCGGTGTCCACGGCGAGTGCGGGACCGTCGAGGTCGAGGCTCTGCGAGACCCGGGCGGCTGTCAGGGAGGGCAGATTGCCGGTGAGCGCGTTCGGCAGCCGAGGGCCGTCGGCCGCAGCCCGGTCCAGCACCTCGCGGTAGCCGCTGTCGCCGACGGCCGCGAACACACCGACCCGGCGACCGCGCCGACGGGGCCCCGCGTACCCGGCGCGTTCGAGTGCCTCATGCGCGAGTTCCAGGAAGAGCCGCGCCTGCGGGTCGATCGCGCGCGCTTCGTCCTCGCCGATACCGAAGTAGCCGGCGTCGAAGGCGGCCGGGTCCTTGAGGAGCCCCGCCCAGCGCTTCCGGGGAGCTTGACGGTCGAGGGTGTCGTCGTGCCAACGGCCGTACGGTACGGGGGTGATGGCGTCGTGCCCGTCGATGAGCAGGTCCCAGAAGTCCTCGGGGGTGTCGGCGCCGGGGAACCGGCACGCCATCCCAATGACGGCAGCGACGACTTCTCCGTCTTCCGGGGATTCCCCGGTTTCCCCGGCCCCGGGGGCGGACGCCGACGGACCGGGCACCAGCGTCAGAAGGTGACCGGCGAGAGCGGCCACCGTGCCGTGGTCCCGGATGACCGCCGGAGGCAGCGTCACTTCGAAGGCGTCCTCCAGCGCCACCAGGACCTCCATCGCCTTGAGCGACGTCCCCCCGAGGCTCCCGAACGGCTCATGCGCACCGATCGACTCGACGGGCCGGTCCAGCACGCGGGCCCACACCTCCCGAACGGCCTCGACGGTCCGGGCCCGCGACCGGGGCACGTCGGCCGGGGGGATGTCCGCCCGGGGCACTTCCCCCCGGGGCACGTCCGCGCGGGGCTCCGCCGACAGAACACCGTCGCCGCCCGACGGCCGCCCACCCGCCGACAGCTCACCCGTCGCGAACGATTCGGCCCCGAACCCACCCGCCTCGAACCGCTCCCGCAACCGTCGCCGCTGCAACTTGCCACTCGTCGTACGTGGGAACGCCCCCGGCGGCAGGGCCAGCACCCGCACATCGTCATGGAGCAGTGCCTCGCGCACCCGCGCCGCGACGCGTTCGAGCACCTCCGCCGCGTCGCGCGGAGGCCGTGCCCAGGGGACGAACACCACGACGCGCTCCGCACCGGTGGCCGGATCGGTCGAACCGACCACCGCCGGGGCGCCGGGTGGCAGCCCGGGTGTCGCTGCCGCGACCTCTTCC
Organism: Streptomyces globisporus C-1027; assembly: GCF_000261345.2. Classification (NCBI taxonomy): domain Bacteria; kingdom Bacillati; phylum Actinomycetota; class Actinomycetes; order Kitasatosporales; family Streptomycetaceae; genus Streptomyces; species Streptomyces globisporus. The sequence goes on from NZ_CP013738.1 coordinate 7,514,761, forward strand.
AGGTCCGTGGCGTGGAAGGTGCGGCCGTTGAGGAACAGCACGTCCTTGTGCCGGCCCGTGACGCACAGCCGGCCGTCCCGGAGGAACCCGAGGTCACCGGTGCGCAGCCACCCCTCGGTGAACGTCTCCGCGCTCACGCCGGGAAGGCCGTGGTAGCCACGGGCCAGTTGGGGACCGCGCACCATGATGTGCCCGACCCGCCGATCCCCGAGGGTGTCACCCTGGTCATCGACGATGCGCACGGCGCAGCCGCCCACCGGCCGCCCGACGTCCATCAACTCGACCGCGTCCTCGCCCGGTTCGGTGTCCACGGCCACGCCGTCGCCCAGTGACGCCCGGTCCAGGACCAGCGGCTCGGCCACTTCGCCCGGCGGGGGGAAGGTTACCGCGAGCGTCGCCTCCGCCAGGCCGTAGACGGGCTGGGCCGCCGCCGGATCCAGCCCCGCGGGCCGCGTCCTGGCGGCGAAGGCACGCCACACCGCGGGCGCGATCGGCTCCGCCCCGACCAGGAGCAGCCGCACGGCCGAGAGGTCCAGCCGGGCCAGGACGTCATCGGGAACGCGGCGTACCGCCAGGGCCAGGGCGAAGTTGGCCGCCGAGAGCACCGTGGCCCGGTGCCGGGCCGCCACCTCGAACCACAGGCGGGGCCGCTTGGCAAACGACAGCGGACCGATCTTGACCTGCCGGGCCCGGGCGGCCAGCGGAGCGAGATGCGTACCGATGAGTCCCATGTCGTGGAAGTACGGCATCCAGCTGACCACCACGTCGTCGGCGCTCAGCGCCGAGGCGGCCCGTATCTGTTCCAGATTGGCCAGCACCGCCCGATGCGTCACCTCCACCCCCTTGGGCGCACCGGTGCTTCCCGAGGAGAACTGCAGGAACGCGACGTCGTCGCGCCCGCCGGGTGCGGGTTCCCGCAGCACCGGTCCCGCGCGCAGGCCATCGAGGGTCAGGGCACGTGCGCCGTCGGGAAGCTCATCGGCCAGCGGCGCGGTCGAGGCGTCCACGACGAGGGGCGGCCGCCCCAGGTGCTCCCAGACGGGCAGGACCCGACGGGCGTCGGCAGCCAGCGGAACGGGAACGAGACCGGCCGCCACCGCGCCCCAGAACATCGGCTGGAAGTCCTCGCTGCGGTCCGCGAGCAGCGGCACACAGGTCCCGGGCGCGACGCCCGCCTCCCGGAAGCCGCCGGCCACCCGCAGGGAATCGTCGAGAAGCTCGCGCAGCGTGACCGTCAGCTCGCTTCCGTCGCCACGGACATGCACGACGATCTGCCCGGGGGCTTCACGGACCGCGTCCAGCAGTACATCCAGCAGTGTCATGTGGTGCTCCACCGGTCGATCGATCCGTTCCGCACGAGTTCTCCGGAGTTCCCGGATGTTCTCCGAAGAATGATCTTAAAAACGCGCGGGCCGGGGGGAATCAACCGCCGGGAGGAGACCGCGTGCGCCCTGGGAGTGACATGGCCGAGTTCGGCCCCGGGCCCCGCCCGGGGCCGCTAGCGTGATCGCCGTGAAGGTGGGCACGGAAGAGACCCGGCTGATCGTCCTGCGCGGCAACAGCGCTTCGGGGAAGTCGACCGTCGCCGCCGGTCTCCGCCACAGATTCGGCCGCGGGCTGGCCGTGGTCGGGCAGGACAACCTCCGCCGCACCGTGCTGCGCGAACGCGACCGGCCGGGGGCGGCGAACATCGGCCTGATCGAGCTGACGGCCCGCTACGCCCTGGACGCCGGCTACCACGTGGTGGTCGAAGGGATCCTCTACGCCGACCACTACGGTGACATGCTCGCCCGGCTGCGCTCCGACCACCGGGGCCCGACCCATGGGTACTACCTGGACGTCCCGTTCGCCGAGACCGTGGCGCGGCACGCCACCAAACCCATCGCCGACGAGGTCGACGAGAACCAACTGCGGGACTGGTACCGCCCCCGCGATGTGCTGCCCGACGGACGGGAGACCGTGATCGGCCCCGACAGCATCCTGGACAGGACCGTCGACCGCATCATGCTCGACACCGGCCTGGCCGGACTGCCGCCCGTCGACCGCTGACGCACCGGGTTCCGGCCCAGTGGCCTTGCTGCCCCGTACACAAGGGGGAGCGACCTGCCCGGCCGGTCATGATCCGGCCGGGCAGGGGCGCACACCGGTGCGCGCTCGCCTACGCGCTCTTCGGCGCCGCCTGCTGCACGACCTCGAAGGACCACACCGTCGAGCCGCTCGCCGCAGGCTTGGGGCGCTCGCCGCCGGAGGCGCCGCCGCCCTGGTGGGCCGCCTTCATCGGACCCTCCATCCACGCCTGGAAGGATGCCTCGTCACGCCAGCGCGTGTAGACGAGGTAATCGTCCGTGCCCTCGACGGGCCGGAGCAGCTCGAACCATTCGAATCCGTCGGAGCTCTCCACGGCATGGGCGCGGGACGCGAAGCGCTTCTCCAGCGTCTCGCGCTGTTCCTGGGGGACGGTCAGCACATTGATCTTGACTACGCTCATGGCACCATCCTGCCGCAACTGGTCCGCACCCCGTCGCTTCAGGGGGAGGGAAGAGCTCGCGCCGGTCTCCCGTCCCCGCTCCCGGCGACCGAGGGGAGTTCCACCGTGACGCGCAGCCCGCCGCCGGCGCGCGGGGTGAGGAGGAGCGTCCCGTCGTGTGCGCGAGCGATGGTCTCGACGATGGCCAGGCCGAGGCCGACCCCCGCGTGGTGGGTGCGCAGTCGCTCGGCGCCCCGCTGGAACGGCTCGGTGAGCGTCGAGACCAGCTCGGCGGAGAAGGGGACACCGGTGTTCTCGACCGCCAGCACCACGCTCCCGGCGCGGACGCTCGTCGTGACCTGGACGGTGCCCCCTTCCGGCAGGTTGTGGACGATGGCGTTGTGCACGAGGTTCGTGGTCAGCTGCAGCAGAAGCGCCGGCGATCCGGTCGTGGCGGCGATGCCGCCCCGCGTCTCCAGGGTGACGCCGCGCTCTTCCGCGAGGGGAAGGAGGCTCTCGGCGGACTCTTCCGCGAGCAGTGACAGGTCGACACGTTCCCGGATGAAGGAACGCCGGTCCGCCCGGCTGAGGAGGAGCAGCGCCTCGGTGAGGTCGATCGCCCGGCTGTTGACGGCATGGAGGCGGTCGATGATCTCGCCGGTGTCGTGGTCCGGATCGGCGCGGGCCACCTCCAGCAGCGTCCGGGAGACCGAGAGCGGCGTGCGCAACTCGTGGGAGGCGTTGGCCGCGAAGCGCTTCTGCTCGGCGACGTGCGCCTCCAGCCGGGCGAGCATCGTGTCGAACGCGTCCGCGAGTTCACGGAATTCGTCCTTGTGGCCGGGCAGCCGGATCCGGTGCGACAGCGATCCGTGCGTGGCCGTGCGGGTGGCTTCCGTGATCCGGGTCAGCGGGGCGAGCATCCGGCCGGCCAGGAACCATCCGCCCACGAGCCCGAAGACGAGAAGGATCGCCAGCACGGTACCCGCCGCCGGGGCGAAGGTGTACGCGAGGAGCTGACGGTTGGGGTTCTCGTACAGCATGCGCTGGTTCCAGTCATCGGGAACGTACTGGAGGAGATACACCCACACCGCCGCGAGCAGCAGAACTCCCGCGACCATGAGGAACCCGGCGTAGCTCAGGGTGAGCTTGAGGCGGACGCTCAACCCGGGCCGCCTGACCACGGCCCTCTCCGGCGCGACGACCGTCCCCGCGGCCCCGGCCGCGGTCCGCTCGTTCCTAGCCACGGCTCTCTCCGTTCTCTTCGTCGCCCCGTCCGGCGCCGGCAGCCGGTTCGATGCGGTAGCCGACGCCGGGAACGGTCGCGATGATCCCGGGTGCTCCAAGGCGTTTGCGCAGAGCCGATACGGTGATGCGCACGGCGTTGGTGAAGGGATCGGCGTTCTCGTCCCAGGCCCGTTCGAGGAGTTCCTCGGCGCTGACGACACCACCCTCGGCGCCGATCAGGACTTCGAGCACGGCGAACTGCTTCCGGGTCAGCGCGACGTACCGGCCGTCCCGGTACACCTCCCGGCGGAACGGGTCGAGCCGCAGCCCCGCGATCTCCCGTACGGGCGGCCTGCTGTGGGCCCGTCCGCGGTCGAGCGCCCGGAGCCGGAGGGCGAGTTCCCGGAGCTCGAAGGGTTTCGTGAGGTAGTCGTCGGCGCCGAGTTCGAACCCGGAGGCCTTGTCGTCGAGCCGGTCGGCGGCGGTGAGCATGAGGATCGGGGTGCCGCTGCCGGAGGCGACGATGTGCCGGGCGATCTCGTCGCCGGAAGGACCGGGCACATCGCGGTCGAGGACGGCGATGTCGTAGGTGTTGACGCTCAGCAGCTCCAGCGCGGTGTCGCCGTCGCCCGCGATGTCGGCCGCGATCGCTTCGAGACGCAGACCGTCGCGGATGGCTTCTGCCAGATAGGGCTCGTCCTCGACGATCAGCACACGCATGTCCCTGATGGTAGGAGTCGCCGCATATCGTCGGCGTATCGAAAAGCTCATACGCGACGGCAACTCCGCGCCGCCTTGAGTGGGCAGCATGACTCGACCCCCGCCGTCGGCGCGTACGTCGACCCTCCGGTTCCGTCAACCTCTTGTCGTCGGCCTGGTGGCCGTCCTGGCAGCGATCGTCGTGGCCATCGGCCACCCGCTGCTGACACCCTCCTCGGACTCGGCGGCCACCCCCGGCCAGGACTCCTCGACCCTCCTGCCCGCCCCGTCCCTCTCCGACCGGCCGCGTTCGCACGCCCCGCACAGCGAGAGCCGGGGCGCGCCCGACGAGGCCGACGGTGTCGTGCCCGACGGTGTCGTGCCCGACGGTGTGACGGTCCTCGACGACGAGGTTCCGGCGGTGGCCAACCTCGACGCGGAGCTGCTCGACGCCCTCCGCCGGGCAGCACAGGACGCGACGGACGACGGAGTGGCGTTCACCGTCAACAGCGGCTGGCGGTCCGCCGCGTACCAGGAGGAGCTGCTCCGCAAGGCGGTCGCGCAGCACGGCTCCGAGGCCGGGGCCGCCCGCTGGGTCGCCACCGCGACGACCTCTCCCCACGTGGCGGGGGACGCGGTCGACATCGGGCCCGACAGGGCGACGGACCGGCTCTCCGAACACGGCTCCGCGTACGGGCTGTGCCGGATCTACCGGAACGAGCCCTGGCACTTCGAGCTGCGCACGGACGCGGCGGACCGAGGCTGCCCGCGCATGTACGCCGACCCCACCCAGGACCCGAGGATGCGACAGTGACCGGCACCGAACGCGGACAGACGATGGCGACGCAGGTGGACACCGGGAACACGGCAGACGTGGCCGCCGAGGCACGGACGACAGAGGCGTCCGACACGGCGGAGAAACCGGGCACGTCGCGCACGCCCGGAACCCCCGGAACACCCCGAGCCTCGGGCATCTGGCGCCGCGGCCGGGTCCTCGCGACGGCGGCGCTGCTGCTGGGCCTGCTCCTGCTGCTGCACGCGAGCATCCCGAACCGGATCGGGAACCTCGGCAGCCTGGTCGAGACCTTCCTGCCCTGGTGCGGCCTGCTCGTCCCGCTGCTGCTGGCCGGCGCGTTGCTGCGCCGCTCCGCCACCGCGGTGATCGCCCTGCTTCTGCCGGTCGTGGCCTGGCTGAACCTCTTCGGCGGACTGCTCACCGACAAGTCGCACCCGGGCGGCGACCTCACGGTGGCCTCCCACAACGTCGGCGCGGAGAACCCCGACCCGGCCGGCACCGCCCGCTCCTTGGCCCGCTCCGGTGCGGACGTGCTGGCCCTGGAGGAGCTGCCCGCCCGGGCCCGGGGGACGTACGAGAAGGAACTGGCGCAGGCCTACCCGCACCACACGGTGCAGGGCACGGTCGGCCTGTGGAGCAGGTTCCCGTTGTCGGACACCCGCCCGGTCGACGTCAAGATGGACGCCGGACCGCTGGGGGACGCCAAGCCCGCCGAGGTCAAGATGGCCTACAACCGGGGGATGCGGACCACGGTGACGACGGACCACGGGCCGCTGGCGGTGTACGTGGCCCATCTCGGGTCCGTACGCGTGAACCCCAGGGCCGGACTGTCGTCGGGCCAGCGGGACGCCGGCGCGCAGTCGCTGGGTCAGGCCGTCGCCGCCGAGGAGAACGAGCGGGTGGTGCTGCTCGGCGATCTGAACGGCACGCTGGACGACCGCGCGTACGCCGGGATCACCTCGCGGATGGACTCGGCCCAGGAGGCGGCCGGGGCTGGCTTCGGCTTCAGCTGGCCGGCCACGTTCCCCGTGGTACGGATCGACCAGATCCTCGTACGCGGCGTGAAACCGGAGAGCGCCTGGGTGCTGCCCGCCACCGGCAGCGACCACCGGTCCGTGGCGGCCCGCGTCAGCTGGTAACGCGATGAACGTGATGAACGCCGAGGACGGCCCCCGCCCCGCCCCGGCCCTCCCCGAGGCCGGGACCGACACACGCGCTAGGCTGCGGACTCGCCACGGGGGAAGTCCGGTCGAAATCCGGCGCTGACCCGCAACGGTAGACGGACCCCCGGTCCGTGAGCCCGATCACCCGCGGCACAGAAGGCTCCTGACCATTCGCCGTGGACTGCGAAAAGGGCGCTGCGCGGGACGGCCGCCGTCCGGGGCCGCTCCTCCTTGCGCGACGCACGGCCCGAGGCGAAAGCGACCGGCCGTGGCCACGTCTCTCGACCGCATACCCGCCAAGCCGCCGAGCCCCGCGCGCGTCGGCTCCGGACCGGCCCCGCCCCGCCGCGTCCCCCTGCCGCTGCTCCTGACCGGCCTGGCCCTCGCCCTTCCCCTCTCGCTCGTCTGCGGGGCGGCACTCGGGGCCTCGGGGCTCTCCTGGGCCGAGGTGACGCGCTACCTGTGGGCGGGGCTCAGCGGCGGACCGATCGACCCCGACGAGGTCCCGGCCTACACCATCGTCTGGGAACTGCGCCTGCCACGAGCTGTTCTGGCCGCTGTCGTGGGCGCCGGTCTGTCGGCCATCGGCGTCGCCGTCCAGGCCATGGTGCGCAACGCGCTCGCCGACCCGTTCGTGCTCGGCATCTCCTCGGGCGCGGCGGTCGGCGCCAACGCCGTCCTCATCTTCGGGGCCTTGGGCGCACTGGGCATCTGGGCGCTGTCCACGGCGGCGTTCGCCTCCGCGCTCCTCGCGATGCTGCTCGTGTACGCGGTCGCCCGCACCGAACGCGGTCTCACCCCGCTCCGGCTCGTGCTGACGGGGACCGCGATGTACTACGGCTTCTCCGCCGTCACCACGTTCATGGTGTTCGCGGCCGAGCGCGGGGAAGCGGCCCGCTCCGCGATGATGTGGCTGCTCGGCAGCCTGAGCGGGGCCAACTGGGCCGCCGTGCCGATCGCCGCCGGGGCGGTGCTCGTCGGCCTCGCCCACCTCGGCTGGTCGGCGCGGCGTCTGAACGCCCTCGCCATGGGCGACGAGACCGCCGCCGCGCTCGGCGTCGACCCCGGGAGACTGCGCAGGGAACTCTTCCTCGTCTCCGCGGCCGTCACCGGGGCGGTCGTCGCGGTCAGCGGGGCGATCGGCTTCGTCGGCCTGATGGTCCCGCACGCCACCCGGATGCTGGTCGGCGCCGACCACCGGCGGCTCCTGGCCGCCGCACCCCTCGCGGGAGCCGTCCTGCTGATCTGGGTCGACATCCTCTCGCGCGTGGTGCTCGCGCCGGCCGAACTGCCGGTGGGCGTCCTCACCGCGGTCATCGGCGTTCCCTGCTTCATCCTCCTCATGCGCCGGCGCGCCTACTCCTTCGGGGGCATCTGATGCGGATCGACATCGACGCGCTCACCGTCGAGATCGCCGGCGCACGCCTGGTGGACCAGGTCACCCTGGGCGCGGCCGACGGGCAGCTCGTCGGCCTGGTCGGCCCCAACGGCAGCGGGAAATCAACCCTGTTGCGCTGCGTCTACCGGGCTCTGCGACCGTCCGCCGGCGCCGTCAGGATCGGTGGTGAGGACCTCCACGCCCTCTCCACCCGGGAAGGCGCCCGACGTCTGGCCGCACTTCCGCAGGACGCGGTCGCCGAATTCGACTTCACCGTCGCCGAGATCGTCGCCATGGGCCGTCTGCCGCACCAGGGGCCGATGGCCCGCACGACCGACGAGGACCGCCGCCGCTGCGACGATGCGCTGGAAGGAGTCGGGGCGGGACACCTGGCCGAACGCGGCTTCCTCACCCTCTCCGGCGGTGAGCGGCAGCGCGTCCTGATCGCCCGTGCGCTGGCCCAGCAGCCCCGGGTCCTGGTGCTCGACGAGCCCACCAACCACCTGGACATCGCCCATCAACTGGAAGTCCTCGCCCTGGTCCGGGGCAGCGGCCTGACCGTGCTGACCGCCCTGCACGACCTGAACCTCGCCGCCCTCCACTGCGACATCGTCCACGTCATCGACAGCGGCCGGATCATCGCCTCAGGACCGCCGCACGACGTCCTGACCACCGAACTGCTGGCCGACGTCTTCGGCGTACGGGCCCACCGCGTGACACACCCCGAAACCGGCGCGCTGCAACTGCTCTTCGACCTTCCCCCGGCCCGTCCCGCCTCCTGAAGGAGACCCGCCTCCATGCCCCACCTCCTGCGCCCCGCGGCCCTCGCCCTCGCCGCCGCCCTGGCCCTCACCGGCTGCGGAGCGGACGTCACATCGCAAGCCGACGGGAAGGACACCTCCGCACAGGCCGACCGCCACTACCCGGTGACCGTGGAGAACTGCGGTGAGAAGAAGCGCTACGACAAGGCCCCGCAGCGCGTCGTGACCAACGACGTCGGCATCACCGAGATCATGTTCGCCCTCGGACTCGAGGACCACATGGCCGGATACGTGATGCCCGACGACAAGGGCGACATGACAGCCGTCCCCTGGAAGGACGGCTACAAGAAGACCAAGTGGCTCTCCAAGGAGCGCATCAACAAGGAACTGGTCCTCGACGCCCGGGCCGACCTGGTCTTCGCCGGCTGGAACTACGGATTCAACGAGGGCGAGGGCTTCACCCCCGCCGAACTGAAGCGCGTGGGCGTCGACTCCTACCTGCTCAGCGAGTCGTGCCGGAACGGACAGGGCAAGGCCCGCGGCGTCATGCCCCCGCTCGAAGCGCTCTACACCGACCTGCGGAACCTCGGGAAGATCTTCGACGTGGAGGACCGGGCGAACACCCTCATCACGTCCTTCCGGAAGGAGGTCGCCGACGCGCGCTCCCAGGCGGCGACGGGGGACGACCGCCTCCGCGTCTTCCTGTACGACGACGGGAAGGACAAGCCGCTGACCTCGGGCGCGTACGCCGGACCGCACGACATCATCACCAAGGCCGGCGGCGACCACATCATGAAGGACCTCAAGGACAGCTGGACCACGGTGGGCTGGGAGACGGTCGTCGACCGCGACCCCGAGGTCATCGTCATCAACAACTACGGCGACACCGGCGCGGACGAGAAGCGGAAGTTCCTGAAGTCCTACAAGCCGCTCGCCGGCGTATCGGCGATCAAGAACGACCGGATCGTCGTCCTCGACTACGTGGACCTCGTCGAGAGCCCGCGCAATCCGGCGGCCATCAGCTCGCTCGCCGAGGACCTGAGGAAGTTCGCACGGTAGGGATCGACGCGTGCGTACGCGGGTGGGGTTCGTCGCGTACGTACGCCGGGCGGGCCCGGCACCGGAGATGTTCCCCGGTGCCGGGCCCGCCGTACTCCCCGTCCGGGTCAGCCGTTGAACGTGTCCGGGTCGGGCCCGGTGCGCTCGTCACGGTTGAGGGCGGCGATCTCGCCGATGTCCCCCTCGGTCAGCTCGAAGTCGAAGAGCGCGAAGTTGTCCTGGATGCGCTTCAGCGTCACGGACTTGGGAAACACGATGTCCCCACGCTGCAGATGCCAGCGCAGCACCACCTGCGCGGGGGTCTTGCCCACCCGCTCGGCGATCCGCGCGATCGCCGGGTCGGAGAGCACCTTGCCCTGGGCGATGGGCGACCACGCCTCCGTGGCGATGTCGTGCTCCGCCCCGAAGGCCCGCAGAGGCTCCTGCGTGAGGTACGGATGCACCTCGATCTGGTTGACGGCGGGCACCACCGTGCTGCTGTCCAGCAGCCGACGCAGATGGTTCTCCTGGAAGTTGGAGACCCCGATCGCCTTGGCGCGCCCGGACCGGTAGATCTCCTCCAGCGTCTTCCACGTCTCCACGAAGTCGCCCGAACCGCCCGGCAGGGGCCAGTGGATGAGGAAGAGGTCCAGGTAGTCGAAGCCCAGCTCCTCCAGGGAGCGGTCGAACGCCCGGAGCGCCTCGTCGGGTGCGTGCGCCCCGTTGTTCAGCTTGCTCGTGACGAAGACGTCGGCCCGGTCGAGCCCGGATTCCCGGACGGCCTGGCCGACCTCCTTCTCATTGCCGTACATCTGCGCCGTGTCGATGTGCCGGTAGCCGGTCTCCAGAGCGGCGACCGTGGTCTCGCAGGTCTCGTCCGGCGGGATCTGGAAGGTCCCGAAGCCGAGCTGGGGGATCGTCACACCGTTGTTGAGGGTGATGGACGGTACTGAAGGCACGGTTGCTCCTTGCTCTGTCGACGGCCTCGGAGGGCGGTGTGAGGGTCGGATGGGATGAGGCGGGGAAGCCGCCTCTCAGTGGGGTACCCGACTGCCCGAGCAGAAAACTGCCCATAAGCATCTATATCGGTAATATCCCGCGTGCGCAGAGTGACGGGGAAGGGCGGGGGAGGCGCGCCTCGCCCGCTACGCGGGTTCTGTCGTCGCGTCGGCGGCTTGGGCGGGGACGTGAACACCCAGCCGGCCCGCCGCGGCGGTGAGGGCCGCTCCCAGCGGTAGGGCGATACGGGTCACGGCGTGCCGGTCGCCCCGGGTGGCATCCCGGTTGACGATGAGCACGGGCGTACCGGCATCGGCGGCCTGGCGGACGAAGCGGAGCCCTGACATCACGGTCAGCGAGGAGCCCAGGACCAACAGGGTGCGCGCCTCGCGGACCAGCGTGCGGCAGTGCTCGACCCGCTCCGGCGGCACGGCCTCACCGAAGAACACCACGTCCGGTTTGAGGACGCCCCCGCACGCGGCGCAGGGCACCACGTGGAAGTCCCCGACCTGCTCGTCCGTGAGGTCCGCGTCGCCGTCCGGGTTCAGCGAGGAGGCCACCGGTGCGAATCCCTCGTTGGCCGCCTCCAGCCGGTCCGCCAGCTCGCGGCGCGGGCTGAAGGCGCCGCAGGAGAGGCAGACGACCCGGTCCAGACGTCCGTGCAGGTCCACGGCCGTTTCGCTGCCCGCGGCCTGGTGCAGCCCGTCGACGTTCTGGGTGATCACGCCCGAGAGCAGTCCCTGCCGCCCGAACGCGGCCACGGCCCGGTGGCCGGCGTTGGGCCGGGCGCGGCCGAACGTACGCCAGCCGAGGTGGCTGCGGGCCCAGTAGCGGCGACGGGCCCCGGCATCGGCTGTGAAGTCCTGGTAGGTCATGGGGGTGTGGCGGCTCAGGCTCCCGCCCTCGCCCCGGTAGTCCGGGATGCCCGACTCCGTCGAGATGCCCGCCCCGCTCAGGACCAGGACACCACCAGCGCGCAGCGCCTCGGCGACCGGCTCCAGGTCCGTGGTGCCCGGCGGCAGCTCCTCGGCCGAGGTCCAGCTCAGGGTGGGTCGCATGCGCATGCCCTCCAGGGTACGGAAACGGCTCCCGATGTCGTCGGTCTCGCGCCACCACGGGGCAAGGGTCGGTTTCCGGCCTCATTTCGTGACAGGGGCATGACCAAGGTCTGATCGCGGCATACGTCCTGCGGCCCGGGAGGAACAGCAACCGGCCATCGAGGCCGCCCGGTTCCCCGTGAACCGGCTGTTTCTCCCACTCGCCCGGCTCCGCGAGGAGCCGAGCCCCCCATGAGTGAAGGGACGAACAATGCTGGATTCCAGATGGTTCAAGGCGGCCGGCGTCGCCGTGGCGCTCACCCTGGCCTCGGCCACGGCGGCGCACGCCGCTCCCGCGCCGGACCCGGCCGCGGAGAACACGGCAGCCGTGGTGACGCTCCGCTACGACGACAGCCGGGCCGGCGGCTGGGAGGCGGCGATCGCCGCAGGGGTCGCCTCCTGGAACGGACACGTCGGCAACGTCAAGCTCGTCGAGGCCGCGCCCGGCACGCGCGCCGAGATACAGATCGTGGCCACCAGCGGCTGGCCGCAGGCCACGCTCGGCCCGGTCCGCCCCGGCGGCCAGGCCCGGGTGGAGCTGGGCAGCCAGGCGGTCACCCAGGGCCACGACAAGACCCGTATCGCCGCCCATGAGCTCGGTCACAGCCTGGGCCTGCCCGACACCAAGCCCGGCCCCTGCTCGCAGCTGATGTCGGGCTCCAGCGCCGGTACGAGCTGCAAGAACGCGGTTCCGAACGCGGCCGAGCGGTCTCGCGTCGAGTCCGCCTACGCGGGCGGCCTCGCCTCCCTCGTCCCGGCCGACGGTCGCATCCTGGTGGACGCCCCGTAACCGGCCGTACGGCGAAAGGCGGGGAGCCGGGCTCGCTCCGAACCGGCTCCCCGCCGACCGGCAACGGAGTGTTCGGCTCCCCGCCGACCGGCGGACGAGGCGCCCGGCGCGGAGCCGACCGGTGACCGGGCGCTCGGCATTACCGCTCCTGCGGAGCGAAGGGCCCACCGAGGCCGAAGGCGTGCCCGGCGAAGCGTTCGGCGATTCGCCGGTGGGTGGCGGGATCCGGGTGCAGACCGTCGGGCAACGGCAGCTCGGCGTGATCGTCCGCGCCGTAGAGGTCCAGCCCGTCGAGGTGGTGCAGATGGGGGTCGGTGGCCGCGCGTTCCCCGACGATCCGGGCCAGCTCGTCCCGGATCACGGTCAGAGTGAGCTTCCCCGCGGCGACCTCCGCCGGGTCGCCGGTGGCTGTGAAGCCCACCCGCCCCTCGCTCATCGCGCGGAAGTCCGGGGCGAGCGGCCCCGGGGTGTTCTCGTGGAGGGGGCAGCAGATCGGTGAGATCACCAGCAGCGGCGCGGTGGGGTGCCCGTCGCGCAGGGTGTCGAGGAAGCCGTGGACGGCCGGGCCGAACGCGCGCAGCCGCATCAGGTCGGCGTTCACGATGTTGATGCCGATCTTGACGCTGAGCAGGTCGGCGGGGGTGTCGCGCATGGCGCGGGCGGTGAAGGGGTCGAGCAGTGCACCGCCGCCGAACCCCATGTTGATCAGTTCGGCGCCGCCGGAGGCCGCGGCCAGGGCGGGCCAGGTGCCGGTCGGGGTGGTGGCGTTGGAGCCGTGGCTGATGGAACTGCCGTGGTGCAGCCAGACCGGGCGGTCGCTCGGCCGGGGACTGCCGACCGGAGCGTCGGTGCGCAGGGCGACCAGGAGCGTCGTCTCGTCGTGGGGCAGCCAGATCTCGACGTCCTTCTCGCCGTCCGGCAGACCGGTGAACCGGAGCGTCTCCATCGGCCCCGGCCTGGTCTGAGCCGTCCCCGCGGACATGTCGATGGTGAACGTGTCGCCGTCGGAGGCACTGGCGCGGTCCACGAGGCGGCCGTCCACGAGAAGTTCGTACACACCGTCGGGGCGCGGCGGCGCTCCGACGTAGACGCGCTTGGTGGCCACCACGTCCAGTTCGACGGCGGTGGCCCGGGTACGGAACGCCAGCCGGACCCCTGAGGGCTGCGACTCGGCCATGGCCAGCTGGCCGTCGGTGATCTGCTGCCGTGCCCGGGTGGGAAGCCGGTGCGGCAGCACTCCGCGCTGGGTCTGCTCCAGGTCGAGCGCGCCGCGCAGGATGTCGGAGCTGATGGGTGTCGTCGTCCAGTTGTGCCGGGTGGTCATGTTCTCGGTCTCTTCGTTCGTCGCGAGGGGAGGGGCGTCCGGGTCAGGAAGCAGAAGCGGGCCAGTTGCGCAGCAGAGAGTCGAGCGCGTCGAGGATCTCCGTCCAGCTCTCTTCGGAGGAGGGGGCGCTGTGGCTGAAACTGCCCGCCATCTCCAGCTCCACGTAGCCGTTGAAAACACTGCCCAGGAGCCGCACCGCGTGCGTCTCCTGAAGCTCGGGCAGGTCGTAGCCGCGCAGGAGCGCCCGTGTCATCCGGGAGTGGCGCGGGCCCGCGCTCGCGGCCGCCGTGGCCGCGTCGAGGCGGAACCGGGCGGCGGCGAAGCGGCCCGGGTGCTGGAACGCGTAGTCACGGTAGGCGTTGGCGAAGGCGCCGAGCGCGTCCCTGTCCGCCCGCCCCGCGATGGCCGCCGACGCCTGGTCGGCGAGTTCCTCCAGGGCCAGCAGGGCGATCCTGGTCTTGAGGTCGTGGGCGTTCTTGACGTGCGAATACAGGCTCGCGGTCCTGATGCCCAGCTTCCGGGCGAGCTCCGACGGCGTCACCTGCTCGAAGCCGATCTCGTCCGCCAGCTCGGCGCCCGCCCGCACCACGCGCTCCGCGGCCAGTCCCGCTCGTGCCATTCCACCCTCCGAACACGTCCCCATGGTTGCCTAAAGGAATATACATTTGCCTAATAGTCTTAGGCAAATTAGCGTGGATCTCATGAAACCCCTGACCGAGCGAGAGATCCGCAGCGCCTTCGTGAACTGCTCCAAGGGCGAGGCCAAGCGCCTGTCCGTCCCCCGTGACCTGGCCGACCGGCCCTGGGGCGACCTGGACTTCCTGGGCTGGCGCGACCCCCAGGCTCCCGACCGGGCCTACGTGGTGATGGAGTCCGGTGACGGCCTCACAGGCATCCAGCTGCGCTCGACCGCCGCCGGCTCCTCGCAGACCCGCCGCAGCATGTGCTCGATGTGCGTGACCGTCCACACCGGGGGAGTCTCCCTGCTGGTGGCCCCCAAGCCGGGCAAGGCGGGCAAGCAGGGCAACTCGGTCGGCGCCTACATGTGCACCGACCTCGCCTGCTCGCTTTACGTGCGCGGGAAGAAGGACGCGGGGGTGGGTGGGCGGCTGCGTGAGTCCCTCACCCTGGAGCAGCAGATCGAGCGGACCGTGGCGAATCTCGCCGCGTTCATCGCCAAGGTCACCGCGTGACCTGATGGGCGTTCCGCGGCCGCTCGGCGGCTACCCGGAGCGGCGCGGACTGAATGGTTCCGGACAGTCTGGTGAACGGATTCGGGCCCGCGTATGCCGGCGCTCCGCACCGAAGCTCGTCCGCTCATCCCTCCCGGCCTGAGGGGATGCGCAGGTGTTCGATCATGTGCGAAAAACACCGGCCAGATCTGAGGCTCCGCGATGTGGCCGGTCCACACGTCGACCGGGTAGGTGCCTGAGGCATCCAATTGGCGGTGAGGTGCGGAGTGACCCGCTTCGCACCTATCACCGAGCACTGCGAGGCGACCGCTCCATGACGGAATCCACGACGGAACCGGCCCGCCAGGACCGTGCCTTCACCGGCACCGGCACCGCCACCGAATCGACCCCCGCGCCACCGTTCCCGCAGGACCGTGAGTGCCCCTATCACCCGCCCACCGGCTACGAACCGCTGCGTGCGCAGGGCCCGTTGAGCCGGGTCACGCTCTTCGACGGACGCCCGGTCTGGGCCGTCACCGGGCACGCGCTCGCCCGTCGCCTCCTGGCGGATCCCCGGCTCTCCACCGACCGCACCCACCCCGGCTTCCCGATTCCGGCCGAGCGGTTCACGCAGACGCGGCAGCGGCGCGTGGCGCTCCTCGGCGTCGACGACCCCGAGCACAACGCCCAGCGCAGGAAGCTCATCCCGAGCTTCTCCGTGAAGCGGATCGCCGCGCTGCGCCCACAGATCCAGGAGACGGTGGACGGGCTCCTGGACGCGATGGAGCGGCAGGGGCCGCCCTCCGAACTGGTCGCCGACTTCGCGCTGCCGGTGCCGTCCATGGTGATCTGCGCACTCCTCGGCGTGCCCTACGCCGACCACGCGTTCTTCGAAGGCTGCTCGCGCCGCCTGCTGCGCGGCCCCGCCGCGAGCGATGTGGACGGCGCACGGATCGAACTGGAGGATTATCTGGGTGCGTTGATCGACCGCAAGCGCGCGGAACCTGGGGACGGGCTGCTGGACGAACTGATCCACCGGGACCACCCGGACGGGCCCGTCGGCCGGGAGGACCTCGTCTCCTTCGCGCTGATCCTGCTCGTCGCGGGACACGAGACGACGGCGAACATGATCTCGCTCGGCACGTTCACGCTGCTGCGCCATCCCGGTCAACTGGCGGCGCTGCGGTCCGGAGAGACGACGACGGCCGCAGTGGTCGAGGAACTTCTGCGCTTCCTCTCCATCGCCGAAGGTCTGCAACGGCTGGCGGCCGAGGACATCGAGGTGGACGGGACGACGATCCGCAAGGGCGAGGGCGTCTTCTTCTCGACCTCGCTCATCAACCGCGACGCCGACGTGTTCGAGCATCCGGAGACGCTGGACTGGGACCGGTCCGCCCGCCACCATCTCGCCTTCGGCTTCGGCGTCCACCAGTGCCTGGGCCAGAACCTGGCCCGGACCGAGCTCGACATCGCCCTGCGCACCCTCTTCGAGCGGCTGCCGGCCCTCAGGCTGGCCGTACCCGCGGACGAGATCCGGCACAAACCCGGCGACACCATCCAGGGCCTGCTCGAACTCCCCGTGGCCTGGTGAGGGGCATGGGCATCCGGGTCGACAGGGAACGCTGCGTGGGGGCCGGCATGTGCGCGCTGACCGCGCCGGACGTGTTCACCCAGGACGACGACGGGTTCAGTGAGATGCTCCCCGACCGCCCGGCGGTGACGGAGAACCACCCGCTGGTACGGGAAGCCGCGCGGGCCTGCCCGGTCGGGGCGGTCGCCCTCACCGACGACTGAACCCCGACGACCGCCGACGGCGACGGACGGGCCGGGACACCGGGTCCGGACCGGGCCGCCGGACCACGGTGCCGGACCTGGCGGGGGAGTGAGACACCCGCCCCGCCGGGTCCCGGCCGCTACGCGGCGGGGGTCGGGTTGACCGTCACCCAGCCCGTGTTGTTGCCGGGCCTCGGGTCGTGCAGGAATGCGGTCCCCGTGATCACCGGACGCAGGGCGACCCGCCCCTTGGCGTCCGGCACGACCGCGTCGATACGAAGGTCGAAGCGGAAGGTGCGCACGGCGTTCTCCAGCACCCAGTACGGCATCTCGCACACGTAACGCGGAGCGCCGAGACGCCCCGCCCGGTAGCTGCCGCCGGCCGACGTGCGGGGGTCGCACCCGGCGGGTGCGCGGGTGACGGTGACACCCTCGGGGGCCGTGAAATCGACCAGGGCGACCGAGTCACCCGAACCGAGATTGCCGAGCCAGCCCGGCCCCTTGTTGCGGAAGGTGAGCGAGGCCTTCACGGTCTCGCCGACGGCGCCGGCGACCCGGGAACCGCGCACCGCGAAGTCGGCCGTGTTCACCGCGTCCACTTCGAGGATCCGGTAGTTGTTCCCGTCATCGATGTCCGCGACCCCGCCGACGGGCCGCACCTCGACGTCGAGGCGCTCCCGCAACGCGTGGTCCGCCAGGGCGATCCGCAGCGGCTGCGGCAGGGTGAAGCTCTCACCGGGCTGGAGCACCCGGTCGAAGGCGCACTCGGCATGGGACATGGGCGCGTAGTCGCCGCCCGTCCGCGTGTACGTGCACGCGTCGTACCGCGAGTCGAAGCCCAGGCCGTACGACGCGGTCATCCCGAGAGTGAAGCCCCGGGCGGGCTCCGCCCCCTCGTTGGTCACCGTGAGCGGCGCCGTGTGCACCGTCCCAGGGGTGGCGCCTTCGACCGGGTCGAGCCCGTCCAGTGCGAGGTCGGGGCCGGAGGCCACGGTGAGGGTCGTCTCGAAGGAGTCCAGCGGAGCCTCCAGCGTCCCCTCCGGGCCACCCGTCGCGGTCGCCGCGTACGTGATCCGGCCCCGCGCTCCCGCCTCGGCACCGTCGGCGGCGTGCACGTCCAGCAGCACCTGAGGGCTGTAGTCCGGGCCGATCACCGGCACCTGGGCGACGGTGCACACGGCGGTCGTTCCGCTGGGTGCGCAGTTCTCGGGCCAGGTCACCTCGGCCACACCCGCGAGCCCGGAGGCGTCGACGGTCAGGCGGCCGTCCGTGACGGTGAAGGTGTCGTTGTCGTGGTACAGACCTACCTCGACCGGGGTACCGACCTCGGTGCCCATCTGCAGGTTCTTCGCGTACGGCGCGGCGATCCACAGCTGGTCGGACTCGGCGGCGGACGCCGGTGCGGACAGACCGGCCAACAGGATGCCGGCGGTCGCGACGGCGCCAGTGCCGAAGCGTACGAGCGGACGGACGAAGACGGGTCTCATGGTTCTCCAGTGACCGGGCAGGGTGCACTCCTGCCGGGGCGTGGGATACCCCGGCAGTCCTTTGACGATCAAGGAACGCCCAAGGTTGTGCCGTGCGCCGCCCGAACCGGACGGGCCGTCGGAGAGCAGCTCCGGTCACTCCGACGCCCGTCAGGCTGCCCGCCGCCCGGCAACCAGGACCGGGTGCTGTGGCCCGGGACGGCTCAGAGGCCGAACTCCTGCGGGGAGACACCGAGCGCCATGCACGCCTCCCGCAGAACCTGCGCCTCGGCCGGGGCGATGTACCCGTCCGCGCCGGCGATCACGAAGCCGGTCTGGACGACCGCCTTGGCCTCCACCGGCTTCTTCGCCGCCTTGGCGATCTCCTGCATGGCGTCGGCCTTGCCCTGCTGGAAGTTGAACGTCAGCTGGTCGACGTGCTTGTTGAACCGCTGCCGCAGCTGCTCGGGGGGGAAGTTCTGCAGGACGTCGTTCTGCAGAATCAGGTTCTCCACGTGGTGCCGCTCGGCGGGGTCGACAGAACCGTCGGCGGCCGCGACCAGCGCGCACATCGCCATACTGGCGTCCCGGTAAGCACCGCTCTTCAGCTCCGTCTTGAGGGAGCCGAGCTGCGACTTGAGCAGCCCGACCAGCTTCTCCTTCGAACCCCCCGAACCTCCCGAGGCCCCCGGGCCCCCGGTTCCGGGCTGCCGCTGACCGGCGGGGCCCCTCGCGCCCTGCGCCTGCTGCTGCAGCCCCTTGGCCTGGTCCTTGAGACGATCCCACATTGCCATGTCCAGCCACCTTGTCGATCGGATCGATGGGCCGCGCACCGCGCGGCCCCCTATACGGTCATGCCTGCAAAACGGTCATACGTGGTCGGTCTGCCGCT
Source organism: Streptomyces globisporus C-1027 (assembly GCF_000261345.2). NCBI lineage: Bacteria > Bacillati > Actinomycetota > Actinomycetes > Kitasatosporales > Streptomycetaceae > Streptomyces > Streptomyces globisporus. The sequence continues at coordinate 7,533,800 of NZ_CP013738.1, forward strand.
CGCCCCGCCGGGCACGCACCCTGCGAACGATCCACACGACGAGGGCCGCTACGACCAGCCCGAGCACCACCTTGGAGAGCACCCCGACGTAACGCTCCACCAGGTCCCACTGGTCACCCAGCAGATACCCGGCCATCACGAGAACGAAGTTCCATATGAAGCTGCCCAGCGTGGTGAAGAGGACGAAGATCGGCAGAGGCATCCGCTCGACGCCTGCCGGGACACTGATCAAGCTACGGAAAATGGGAATCATCCGGCCGAAGAAGATGGCCTTCCTGCCGTGCTTGAGGAACCATCGCTCGGTCTTCTCCAGGTCGGTGACCTTCACCAGAGGGAGCCGATCCCACAGGGCGTACATGCGCTCCCGGCCGAAGGCGGCTCCGATCCAGTAGAGCGCGACCGCACCCACCACCGACCCGAGCGTCGTCCAGAAGAGGGCGGAGAACAGGCTGATCACTCCCTGCCCCGCGGCAAAGCCCGTCAGCGGCAGAATGATCTCGCTCGGCAGCGGAGGGAAGAGGTTCTCCAGGGCGATCGCCAGCCCGGCCCCGGGACCGCCCATGGTGTCGACGAGGCTGGTCGCCCACCCCGCGATACCGCTCGTCGGTTCCGAGGCGAGGGGGAAGTGGTACATGTACGGCTGCTCCAGGACTGAGTCATCGATTTCGGGTATCCCGTACGGCCCGTATCGCGAAGGAATTCCGCAGCCCACGGGCTGAGAAAGGGCTCAGAAATATGAAAGACGAAAGAGGAAACGTGTAGGCGAGATGCTTACGGAACGAGGCGCGACGGCCCATGCCGGCGAGCGGAAGATCAGCGCTCACATTCCGGACGGTCACTGGGGTGATCGGACGAGCTCGCTCAGCAGCGAAGAATTCGGGCCTGGGCAGGGACGCGCGATCCCGAAGGCGAAGCATGGTGCGGGGAGACGCCTGCCGGGCAGTCGTGCAGATCCGGTGCCGAGGAAGGGACGCCTGCCTGAACGGGGGACGTCGTCGTCGTACTTCCCGCTTTGTGGCGCTGCTGGAGCGTGACGTCACCGTCCACACCGTCCAGCGGAACATTCGGACCTGATGTGTCGAACACGGACACGGCACGGTCGCCGGAATGCGCTGCGGCGTCGACGGTTGCCAGGGCCTGGGAGGAGGAGCCCAGGGAGAACGCGGAAATCATCAGGAGCACGGCGATACCGGCGTAGAGGGCCAGCATCTCCCTGCAGCGCATTCCTACGCTCCTTGTCCCGGTCGATTCGGCCCGCAGAACGAACTGTCATAGCCGCTCGGCGAATTACCGCCGCAGGACTGCACTCTAACAGCCCGAACTGAAGGGAACCTGAAGCCGATTTCGCGCAGGGCCCACGGGGCCGTTACAGCAGACCCCCGCCGCCGCGCGCACCTTCGTCCGACCGGCACGCCGCGCACCCTCGCCGGCGTCCCGCCGTGCACCGATCGGCCTCAGCCTCGGCGAGCCTCGGCCGCACGGACGCCGGCCGGTGAAGGATGACCGCGGGCGGCCCGGGACCGGGGCCGCCCGCACCACCCCTGTCGCGTGGAGAGGCCCGGCCATGGAACTGCTCGACGACCCGCCGACCCCCGCCGTCGGCGGCCGAAGGCCAGGACGGAACAGGGGCGCCCGGTCCGGTGCCGTACCGGTGACGGCGTGAACCCCTCTCCTCCCGGGGACGCGCCGGGCGAGGGCCGCTACGGCGAGGCGTTCTTCCGCCCCGACCGGGCGGGGGAGGCGGAGCGCATCGACTTCGGTGCGCTCGCGTACGACGACATCACGATGGCCCGGCTCCGGGCGCTCGGCGCCGGACCGGGATGGCGCTGTCTCGACATCGGAGCCGGAACGGGCACGGTCTCCCGCCGGCTGCTGGGCGAGGCCGGGGTGGCGAGCGTGCTCGCCGTGGACCGCGACGTGCGCTTCCTGGACGCACGCCCCGCCCCCGGCCTCCGGACGCTTCGGGCCGACGTCACCGCCCCCGACTTCGCCCCCGGTTCCTTTCAGCTCGTCCACGCGCGGTTCGTGCTGATGCATCTGCCCGAGCGGGACCGCCTGATCGGCCGGTTCGCCGAACTCCTCAAGCCCGGCGGCGTGCTGGTGCTCAGCGACGCGGTCGACCTGACGAGTGAGCGGGCACCGGCGACCCCGTACGCCACAGCGATGCGGGCGATGTGGCAAGGGCTGCGGGCCACCATCGGCACCGACGTCTCCTCGGTTCCGTCGTACCCGCACCTCCTGCGCGGGGCCGGGCTCGACCACGTGGCAGCGGAGATCCACGTCCCTCCGCTGGTGCCGGGCAGCGCCATCAGCCGCTTCTGGGCCGACACCTGGCAGCGCAGCAGGGAAGCCATGCTCTCCACCGGCCTGGTCGACGACGCGGGCATCGACGCCGCGGCCCGGTACCTGGAGAGCGAGGCGTGCGCCGCGCTGTCGGCCGGGATGCTCACGGCGTGGGGGCAGAAGCCCCAAGAACCCAGGGGCTGACCGCAGGGGCCGCTACCCTCTGTTCCACCGGACCGAACGGGGCTCCGGGGTGAGCGGCTCGCCTATGCTCCCGCTGGGGGAAGAGCGAACCGGAAGGCATGCGGAAACATGACAGGGCAACGCGACCGTTGGGCGGAACTGACCGGTGGACAGGCGGGGGAGGAGTACGCGCGGCGCTTCGCCCGGCTCGCCGCATCGGGCCATGACGTCCACGGCGAAGCCACCTTCTGCACCGCGCTGCTGAAGCCCGGGGCCCGTGTGCTCGACGCGGGCTGCGGCACCGGCCGCATCGCGATCCGGCTCGCCGAACTGGGCCACCACTGCACCGGCGTGGACGTCGACGCCTCGATGCTGGCCGTCGCACACCGCGAGGCGCCCGCACAGGACTGGCTCCTCGGCGATCTGGCCCGGCTGGACACCCTCGGCCTGGACACGGACTTCGACCTCGTGCTCGCAGCCGGCAACGTCATCCCTCTCCTGGCCCCCGGCACCGGACCGGCCGTCGTCGGACAACTGGCCGCCGTACTGCGCCCGGGTGGTCTGCTGGTCACGGGCATGGGACTGGACGCGGCCCACCTCCCGCTGGAGGAAGCGCCGGTGACCCTCGCCGAGTTCGACGAGTGGTGCGCCCGGGCCGGACTGGCCTTGCGGCAGCGTTACTCGACGTGGAGCGGCGACCTCTATGGCGACGGCGGCGGCTACGCGGTCAGCGTGCACACGCGCGCCGCCGACTGAACCCTCACCGCTGATGCGCTGCGACCGGGCTCCACACACCGAACCACTGCTCAGCGCCGAATTCCTCGAACCGCGTGACCTCGGTGAACCCCAGCTTGAGCGCGAGGCGCATCGAGGGAGCGTTGGCGACCTGGGTGCAGAGGGCCACCGGCTCATCGGGACGCGCTGCGGCGAACCAGTCGAGCGCGGCGGCGCATGCCTCGGCGGCATACCCCGACCCCCACGCCTCCGGAATGAACATGTAGCCGAGTTCGGTGCCGCCGCCGTCCGGACGGAGCCGGCCCGGACGCTCGGGGTCCCGCTGTTCGAGGGTGACCGTGCCGATCATTGCGCCATCGAGCTCCACGACGAAAAGCCCGGGCCGCCGCCCCGGCACCTCGGGCACCGCGCGTTCGAGTTCGTCCCGCGGGTGGGGGCCACCGAGGTAGGCGCGCACCTCCGGCGATGCGAACAACTCGACGAACGCCGCACGATCCCGGGCCTCGGATTCACGGAGCACGAGCCGTGCCGTTCCGATCGGGGCGGGCGGCCAGGAGAACGATGCGGGTCCCGTCATGACGGGGAATCTATCGCACACCTGTGCGCCGACGAGGGGGACACGTGGTCGCGTGGCCCAACAGGGCCGGATATCGGTCGGGTCGAGCTGAACTCGTTGGCATGACCGGCCGCACAACTCCCAGCCCGGGCGTCCCACGTGAGCATCGACCGTGCCGAGGGCTACACGGGCTGACCCGGTACGACGAGAGATCTCCGTCCTCCCCCGGCGAGCCACGATGCACCGGAGGAGGGACCGCCTCCCTGGGATCGGTCCGTACGCCTCCGAAGCCGTCAGCGGACGCGGCGGATCCGGATCGGCCCCCGGGCCCCGTCCGGCTCGACCGGGCGGCCACCCTGGGTGATCTCGACCCGGCCGGCTCCGACCAGCCGCCGAGCCGCCTCGCGTGCGGGCTCCATCAGCGAACGCCAGCCGTCGTCGTCGCCCCCGTACACCGAGCGTGCGGCATCGGAGGGACAGATGGTCGCGGTCGGCCCACGCCGCTCCAGCAGGTCGAGGATCGCCTGCTCCAGACGCCGGACGCTCCGCTGTTCGTGCGAGGTCACCTCTCCATGGTGGCACCGACACGCTGACGGCGCCCCGGCCCGCCCACGACGCCCCGTGGAGCGACCGGGCGGGCGCCACGGCGACCTTCACCGGTACGCGCACCTTCCTAATCCGCGTATCGACCGCGCCGAGGTCTACGGGGACCGACGCGAAGGGCCAGGAGCTTCTGCGCCGGGGCACGCCTCCGGCGCAGACGCCCGCACCGTGAGTAGCACGCCCTGCGCACGGTCCGAGGAGGGACCCGCCTCGATCGTGAACTCCCCGGGCTCCACCACCCGTCGTCCCGAACGTGACACGGACGCCAGCACCCCCGCGTCCACCGTGAAGGAGACCTCCGCCCGCTCCCCGGGTGCCAGGGCGACCCGGCCGAACCCGCGCAGTTCCCGTACCCGGGGCCACGACGACCCGCCGAGCATCCGGCGTACGTAGAGCTGGACCGTCTCCCGCACCGGCCGCTCACCCGTGTTGCGCACCTCGACCGAGCACACGACCGGCCCGTGAACCGGCCTCGGCCCGCCACCGGCCCCCGGGCCGTCATCCCGCTGCGGCCCGCCGCCGAGCCCAGACCTGCCGTCGCGCCCCGTGCCGCACCCGCCACCGCGCTCCGGCGGGGGAGTCACCGCACGGCCCTCACCGGCGAACTCCGCCACCCCGACCGCCGAGCGGGACAGCCGCGGCACGCCGTACTCCACCGAGCTGTACGTCAGCCCGTGGCCGAAGGCGTGCCGCGCGGTGGCGGGCTGGTCGACGTAGCCCCGGTAGCCGTGGTCCTTCCCGTTGTAGAAGACCGGCAGCTGGGCGGCCGACCGGGGCACCGACACCGGGAGCCGGCCCACCGGCTCCGCCACGCCGAAGAGCACGTCGGCCACCGCCCGACCGCCCCACGGTCCGGGATACCACGCACTGAGCACCGCCCCCACGCGGCCGGCCAGGTCCGGCAGCGCGTGCGGCCGCCCCTGGACCAGCACCACCGCCACGGGCGTACCCGTGGCGGCCACCGCTTCCAGCAGGGCCAACTGACCTTCCGGCAGCGAGAGGTCCGCCAGATCCACTCCTTCGCCGCAGGTCATCCCACCGGGGCCGCCGGTAACGACGGCCGCCCCATTGGCATCGAAGCGCGTCTCCGCCTCCCGTGCACTCGACCCGCCGAGCACCACCACCGCGACATCCGCCCCCGCTGTGAGCGCGACCGCTTCGGGGAGGGCCGACCGGTCACCCCCGACGAGCCCGCAGCCCCGCGCGTACACGACGTCCGTGCCCGGCGGGGCCGCCGCCCGCAGCCCGTCGAGGACGCTCACACCGGTGCCGGGACGCTGAGGCGCCGTGTAGTCGCCGATCTGCTGCGGTACGGAGTCGGCGTTCGGGCCGAGAACCGCGATGCGGGCCCCGCCGGTGAGCGGCAGCGTGACGCGGTCGTGGGCCAGCAGCGTGACGGACTCCCGGGCGATACGTTCGCTCAGCCGCTCCGGCCCGGCGGCCGGCGGCCGGTCTCCTGTGTACGGCCGCTCGAAGAGTCCGAGCCGGAACTTCAGCGCGAGGACCCGCCCCACGGCCGCGTCGAGGACCGCCTCGTCGACCAGCCCGCCCTCGACGGCCTCGGCCAGCCGCGGAAAGCAGCCGTCCCACAGGCTCAGATCGGTCCCCGCCGCCAGCGCCATCGCCCCGGCGGCGACCGGATTCCCGGCCAGCCGCACCAAACGGTCCAGCGCCAGGCCGTCGGCCATCACCACACCCGTGAAACCCCATGCCTCGCGCAGGATCCCGGTGAGGAGATCCCGGTTCGCCGCACACGGCAGGCCGTCGAACTCGTTGTACGCGGCCATCACCCCGGCAGCCCCCGCCCGCACCCCCGCCAGAGCCGCCTCCAGGTGGATCTCCCGCAGTTCACGCAGGCCCAGCTCGGTCGCCGCGCTGTTGCGGCCGCCGACCGCCGCGCCCTGCCCCGCGAAGTGCTTGAGCACGACCGCCGCCCGGTCCGGTCCGATCCGCTCGTCCGGCGGCCCCTGCACCCCGCGTACCAGCGCCTCGGTGAACCGGGCCGCCAGATACGGGTCCTCACCGAAACACTCCTCGGCACGTCCCCAGCGCGGATCCCGCACCAGATCGAGCGCCGACACCAGGGCCACATGCCCGCCCCGCGAACGGAGCTGTGCCGCCGCGAGTGCGACCGCCTCCTCGTACAGCTCCGGATTCCACGTCGCGCCGACCGCCAGATTGACCGGCAACAGGGTGCCGTCCAGGGCCTGCAGCCCGTGCGGCATCTCCTCCACCAGCAGGACGGGGATGCCGAGGCGGGTCCGCTCCACGACATGACGCTGGACGGCGTCGGACACCCGCGCACCCTCCGCCGCCCCGATGCCCGACTCCGCCGTCACACCCGACCAGGCGTCCGCGCGCTGCAATCCGTACAGCGCGCCCATCCCGTCGTACGCGGCCACCTCGGCCCGGAACGCCTCGGTGAGCCGATGACCGGTCGCCGTCCGCTCGTACGCGTCCCAGCCGTACATCCGCTGGTTGACCTGACCCACCTTCTCGTTCAGGGTCATCCGGCCCAGCAGGTCCCGCACCCGGGCGGCAACAGGCGCAGCGGGGTCGCGGAACAGCGGGTCATCGGTCATGGCACGGATCTCCTCGGCCGGAAGCAGGGCAGGACGGTCGTACGGCGGGAACGGCCGGGCCGGTCAGCGCAGTTCGAGGACACGCACGCCGTACGGGGCCATCACCACGTCCCGCACCGGCTCACCGCCCTCCAGCTCATGCAGCTCGCCGTCCGCCACCGGACGTACGCTCAGCTCCGCCTCGGACTGGCTCACCAGCCAGACGTACCGCGTCCCGTCCTCGCGGACGAGGGTGTCGGCGGCGACGTACGGACTGTCCACCGTCACCGGCCGTGCCGCCCCGGAGACCTCGGCGAGCGCCGCGTACAGCCGGTGCGTCTGCTCGGGGTTCGCGCGGGCCGTGCGGGCGGCCATGTGCTCCAGCGGGTAGGTCGCGAGCACGGTGCGGCCCTCGCCCGTCCCGTGGCACAGCAGCGCCGGGCGGCCGTGCGCGTCGGTGGCGACGACCCGGGCCCCCGTCGGCACCACCGGCAGGTAAGCGCGGCTGTCCTCGTTCCCCGCGACCGGGAAGACCAGCGTCTCGCCCGCCGCGATGGACCCGAAGTCCTCGGCGAACGTCATCTCCAGGACATCGTCCTCGATCGGCTCCGCCACCCCGTAGGAGAGCTGGAGTTCGACGCCGAACAGCCCGTCCAGGTCGTCGAACCACGGGCCGCGCGTCCCCGGGTGCTCGCCCGAGCAGAACGACAGATAGACGGTGGCCCCCTCACGGGCCCGCCGCTCCAGCGCCCGCCGGGTGCGGGTCGTCAGCTGACGGGTCGACGGCAGCAGGTACAGTGCCGCGTCGTCCGGCAGACCGTCGGCCTCCCGGGCGAAGGCCACGGGCAGATCCGCGCCGCGCGCCGCCACGTACCCCTGATGCAGGGAGGTGAAGATCAGCGGCCGGTCGGCGGGCCGGCTGTAGGGGTAGCCGCGCTCCAGGAACGCGGGCACCACCAGTGCGGCGTCGGCGTCGGTGCGGCGGCAGCGGGCGAAGTCCACCCGCTTCAGCACCGCGGCGAAGGAGGCCAGCTCGCGCAGAGGCTCCTTCGGGCGCCCCACGTGGTCGGTGATGCCGAAATGCATCTCGAAGGGGTGGTGGTCGTACGGGGACTGGTCCCAGAGGTCGTCGTAGTCCGTGTTGTTCCACGCGATCCAGCCCGTGGCCCCGCCGAGCAGCGAATTGTGCAGCGTCTGCCGGTAGAAGACCCCCGCGTTCGCCGCCGAGACCGTGTCGGTGGAGAGCCCGAACTCCTCCAGCACGACCGGCTGCCCGGTCACCGCCGCGAGCTCGCACTCGAACGCGGCCCGGTAGTGCTGGCGCGGCCGGTCCGTGTCCGAGCGGTAGACGTGCGGCCCCACGAAGTCCACGTACTCCGCCGTGTCCCGCAGTGAGAAGCCGTTGTCGCGGCCCGTCACCTCGATGCCCCACGCCCCGTCGCCCAGCGAGACGGGCTGCGTCCCGCCCGCCGCACGCACCGCGTCGCACATGAACTGCGCCCAGGCGGTGACCACATCACTGGAGGGCGGGTCCACCTGATAGACACGCCCGTAGCCCGGCATCTCGTTGGTGATCAGCCAGCCCGTGACCGCAGGGTGGTCCTTGAACCGACGGGTCATCTGGGAGACGAACCACGCCTGCCGCCCGACGAGCCACACGTCCTCGTAGAGATCACGCCCCCCGCGCCAGACCGGGTCCCAGTTCTCCCCGGACATATGGCCGACGATGAACGTCGGCACGGTCCCCATCCCCGCCTCCGTATGGGCGTCGAGGAAGTCCCGGAACCGGTCGCACAGTTCCTCGTCGATCCTCCCCGGCTCCGGGTGGAAGTCCGGCCAGTAGAAGAACGACCGGGTCATCGTCAGCCCGTGCTCCCGCAGGACGGCCAGCTCCTCGCGCACCGTCTTCGGCTCGTAGTTCCGCCACATCAGCGGACCCCCTGTGCGGGACCAGAAGTTGGCACCGAGCCAGGGGAGCACGGAATGGTCATGGGTGAGGTGGGCGCTGTGGCGTCGCATGGTCCTTCTCCGGCGTTCTTCGGTGTACGGGATCGGTCGGCCGCCGTCGGGGCGATGCGGGCCGACCAGGAAGAGGTACGGGTGGTCCCGGTGGTCCGCGCGGGGTGCGGGGTGAACGGTCCATGGATTCAGGGAGCGGCAGGCGCGGGGCCGGTCGACTCCCGGACGACCAGGCGGGGCCGCCCCTCCAGGAGCGCGGTGGGCACGTCCTCGCCGCAGCGGGCGAGCAGCGTCAACGCGGCGGCCGCGCCGACCCGCTGCACCTGCTGGTCCACGCTGCTCAGGCGTGGGTGCAGCCAGCGGCCCAGGGGGAGGTTGTCGTAGCCCACCACCGACACGTCCATGGGCACCCGCAGGCCGGCGCGCTGAGCGGCGCCCATCCCGCAGACGGCCATGGAGTCGTTGGGGAAGACCAGGGCGGTGGGCCGCTCCGGCAGTGCGAGGAGCTCCTCGGTCACCGCGACGGCGGCCTCCTCGGTGAAATCGGTGTGCCGGACGGCGGCGGGCAGCAGCCCCGCCTCGGCCAGCGCCTGTTCGAACGCCGTCCGCCGGGCACCGGTGTGCACCAGCTCGGCCGGACCCGCGACGTACGCGATACGCCGGTGGCCCAGCGCCAGCAGATGCGCGACGGCCTCACGGACGCCCGCGCCCTGCTGACCGAGGCCCACACCGGGCACCGGGCCCCCGCGCTCCGGCGAGCCCAGCAGCACGGCGGGCAGTCCGAGCCGCTGGAGCAGGCCGGGGCGCGGGTCGTCCGACCGGGCCTCGGTGAGCACCGCACCGTCGATCCTGCCCTCGGCGACGAGCCGTTCGTACAGCGCGCTCTCCTCGGCCAGCCCCGGGACCAGATGCAGAAGCAGACCGTAACCGCGGGGGGCCAGCTCACCCTCCAGACCGGTGATCAGCTCGCTGAAGTGCGGGTCGACCCCGAGGACGTCCGTCGGACGGCGCACGACGAGGGCGATCGTCCGGGTCCGCGCCCGGCGCAGGGCGGTCGCCGACGCGCTGGGCGACCAGCCCAGCTCGGCCGCCGCCGCCAGGACCCGGCGCCGGGTCGCCTCCGAGATCCGCCCCGTTCCGTTGACCGCCTGGGACACCGTGGCGGTGGAGACTCCCGCCGCGGCCGCCACCGCTTTGATGGTCGGCCTTCCCGGGCCCGCGGATCCCTCTTCGACCGGGCCGGGAAAGCTTTCCCCCGGCCGGTCCTCACGACGTACCTTCACATCTTCACCGCCCCGCTGACGAGTGCCTGTTGCATGCGCTTCTGCAGCACGGTGTACACCGCCCAGACCGGGACCAGCGTCAGCACCGTACCGGCGGTCAGGATGCCGTAGTCCGTGCCGGTCAGGGACTTGAGGGTGGGCAGCGCCACCTGCACGGTGCGCTGCTCCGGGTCGGGCCCGATGATGACGAGCGAGTAGAGGTACTCGTTCCAGAAGGTCAGGAAGTTCAGCAGCAGGATCGTGGCGATCCCCGGCATGCACATCGGGGTGTACACATGCCGCAGCACGCCGAAGGTGGACGCGCCGTCGATCCGCGCGGCCTCCTCCATCTCGCGCGGGATCGTCCGCATGAACTGCACCAGGATCACCACCGACAGCGGCATCGCCGTCGCGGGCAGGAACAGCACCATGAAGGCCCGGGTGTGGAACAGCCCGGTCGCGGCGGCCAGCAGGAACGTGGGGAAGAGTGCGGCGAACGTCGGTACCAGGAAGCCGAGCGAGAACACCCGCTCCACGAACGCCCCCAGCCTTCCCTCCGTACGGGCGATGGCGAACGCCGCCGGAATGGCCAGGCCCAGGGTGAGCGCCAGCGCCAGCGCGGTCACCAGCACCGAGTTGACGACGGCCGGGCCGAGGTCGGCCGAGGAGAACGCCTCGGTGAAGTTGTGCGCGGACAGCGAGGTCGGCAGCGCGAACGGGCTCCCGAAGATCTGGTCGTTCGTCTTGAACGCCGAGACCAGCAGATAGTAGAGAGGGACGACGAGCAGCGCCGCGTACAGCCAGGCGAGGACATGCGCCGGCAGCCAGGACCTTCCGAACTTCATGGAACCGCTCCGATCAGTAGTTCTGGCGGAAGACGCGACGGATGGTCAGCAGCCCGGCCAGACCGACCAGGAACAGGAACACACCCACCGTCTGGCTGTAGCCGAGGTCGGCCGCGATGAACGCCTTCTGGTATACGAGGAAGGACAGGGTCGTGGACGAGGAGCCCGGACCGCCCTGGGTGAGCAGCAGCACGTTCTGCGCCGAACCGAACAGGGTCCACAGGAACTGGAGCATCGTCACCACACCCACGAAGTCCCGGATGACGGGGAAGTGGATGCGCCACATGGCCCGCCAGTGCCCGGCCCCGTCGAGCTGCGCCGCCTCCCCGATCTCGTCCGGCACGCTGCCCAGCCGCGCGGCGAACAGCACGGCGGTGAACCCGATGCCGCTCCACACGTCGAGCACGATCAGACAGGCCAGCGCGGTCGACGGCGAGGCCAGCCAGGCATCGGCCAGCGATCCCAGACCCACCTTGTCCAGCGCCCCGTTGAACAGGCCGTCCGGAGAGAGGACCGCGTAGAACACCATCGCCTTGGCCGGGGTCGAGATCAGGCCCGGAATGAACAGGAGGTAGCGCAGGACCCGGTGTCCCGGCGGCTGCTGCGCGACGTAGTACCCCAGCATGTACGCGCCGACGATCATCAGGGGCAGGGCGACGACGAGCTGGACGGCGGTGTTGGCCACCGCGTCCATGAAGACCGGATCGTCCAGAACGGTGCGGACGTTCTGCAGCCCGGCGAACGACACCGGCTGCAGCATGCCCGGCCAGTGCAGCGCGGCGATCACGAAGATGGCGACCAGCGGGCCGACCATGAAGACGAGATACCAGACCAGCGCCGGCACGGCCAGGATGACTCCGCCCTGCTTGCGGCGCGGGGGAGCGGCGGGAGCGGCCGGGGTCTTCCGGGCGACCGAGGCGCCGCCCGGGGCGGAGGAGAGCAATGTCATGGGGGCCTCGCTAAGGGCTCGGGCGCGCGGGATCAGCCCGTGCGGTAGGCGGATTCGAGGGCGGAGCGCACAGCCGCTGCGCTCGTCCCCCGTGTGAAGGCGGTGCTGGTCGCGGTGATCAGCGGCTGGGTGGCCGTCGGCGGGACGTGGAGATCCGGCAGCAGCACCTGCCCGACCCGGTCCCCGAGCCGCTGGGCCTCCGCCACGAGCGGAAAGTCCTTGCTCACCGTCTCCGTCACCAGGGCCATGTCCCGCCCGCTCTCGGTGATGAAGCGCGAGACGACCTCGGGCCGGTACATGAAGCGCAGGAACTTCTCGACCGACGCGATCTTCCTGACTCCGTTCGGGCTGATCCAGAAGCCGATGAGCGTGTACGAACGCAGAATGGTGGGCTTGTCGTGGGCCGCCCCCGGGGCCAGCGGCCAGCCGCCGATCGCGGTGTGTCCCGCGGTCCTCGCGGGAACCTTCGCAAGCGCCGAGGACATCGCCGACTGGATCGCCGCGGCCTCGGTGTTGTACTGCGTGGTCATGGTGTCCGAGGTCAGCCCCTGCGCCTTGTCGGCGAAGACACCGGCGTCCCGCAGCTCCACGAAGTAGTCGATGCCCTCCCGTACGCCCCGGCTCCCGCTGAAGTCTCCGCTCGTGTAGACCTTCCGGGCCTCGTCGGGGGAGAGGAAGGTCTGGATGATCTGGGCCAGCAGCTTCTGCCCGGTCCAGTCGTTGCCGCCGACGGTGACGGGGGCGATGCCCTTGGCCCGCAACTTCCGGGCGGCGCCGATGAGCTGGTCACCGGTCGTGGGGACGGCGCCGACTCCGGCCCGCTCCAGCAGGGCGGTGTTGTACGCGACGGGCCAGTTGGTGGCGAAGTACGGAAAGGCGCGGAGCCGCCCCTCGCCGTCGGTCCACTCCCTGAGCGCGGCGGGCAGCACCCGCTCGCGCAGCCCCCAGTCGTCGAGATACCCCCGCACGTCGACGGTCGCGCCCACCTCGGTCCAGGCCAGCGTCTTGTCGTACAGGTTGACCATGACGACGTCCGGCTCCTTACGGGCCAGCCGGGAGGTCTCGTACACCTGGGGGAGGTCATCGCCGTTCACGAGGTTCTTGACCCGGAGCCCGGGGTGCTCCGCGTGGAACTCCTCGACCACGGCCTTGTACGTCGGGGAGCCCGGCGCGGTCGTACCGAGCTGGGTGTGGACGATCAGGGTGCCCGGGTCGGAATCGGCCGAGGCGAAGGGGGAACAGCCGGACAGGGCGGGGAGTGCGGCGGCGGCAAGGCCGGAACCTGCAGCGAGGAAGCCGCGTCGGCTCAGGGGTGAGCGCACAGCGAGATGTCTCCAACCGGGAGGGTGACGACGTTGGTTAATCGATATACCTGCGGGTTGCGAGAAACCTAAGGACACATTCCGCTTCGGTCAACCCCCGGTTGCACAGGGTGAAAACTCCGGCATTCCGGACAGGGGGAGGGGAGGTTCATCGACGGCGCTCGTGACGCCGCCGATGAACGCGATTGCTGCGGGCGGGCTGTCCGGCACACGCGGGCACCCGCACGGCGCTGTCCTTTGCTGTGGTGCTCGTGCCGTAAGCGGTGCGCTACCCCAGGGTGACGTCCAGCCCGGAGACCTCTGCCTTGAGGTCGGCGCCCTTGGCGCTGTTCACCACCTGCACGGCCTCGATCTGCGAGGCGCTCGGAACCGCTTCGCCGTTGAGGTAGTCCCGGTACTTCCTCGCGATGCCGGAGAAGTCGACCTCCAGATGCCGGCGCTCACCGGGGGTCAGTTGCTCGCCGTGCACCGTCATCCGGCAGCCGTCGACCGTCCCGTCGGCTGTGCGGCAGTTGTTGGACCACAGCACGCCGTCGTCATTCGGCCGGGAGAAGGGGCCCGGGTCGAAGTGGACGACGGAGATGACGTTGATCCCTCGTGCTGTCCGGTAGATGAAGTCCGTGGTGAGCAGGGCACGCTTCTCCTCGCAGGCGAAGCCGCCGGACTGCTCGACGAGCGCGTCATAGGCGACCTTCACCTGGCCGTCGGCGAAGTTGTACGTGCTGCCGTCGGCCTTCCGTTTGAACGAACTCCCCACGTACTCATGGGAGACGGCGACCTCCTTCAGCTCACAGTTCTGCGTCTGGCCGGCCGTATCCCGCAGGCCCCGGGAGTTGTTCTGCAGCACCAGTTTCAATGGGGCGCCGGAATCCCCCTGAACCTGGTGGTCGTAGCCGGGATAGGCGCGCAGGCGGTCCTGCCCCCAGTTGTAGGTGACGAATCGCCATGCGGGGCACTCCACGCCTCGAGGAGAGGTGTAACCGAACCAGGTGCAGTCGGCGTTCACCCGGTTCGGGTGAACGATCTTTCCGCAGTCCCGGGAGTCGTTGCCATAATTGCTCCCCGCGGTCTCGTTGGAGACGCTGTAGCAGAGCCACTTCATGCCGGGGTCGTACACGATGGAGGCGGCTGACTCCACCGTCCACGACAGGTGTCCGGCGGTCTCGGCGGCGGCTGAGCCCGCCGAGGCGGAGGGTGCCCACGGCACGGCGGCCGCCGAGACCGCGGCCAGCGCGGCTGCCAGGCGTAAGGATTTCCGTGGGCTGCGGGATCGCATGGGGCGGCTCCGGTTCGAGTGTGGCGGGGTGTGGGGGCCGAGGCGCGGGCTCCGGCGCGGTCAACCTAGAACCGTTGCGGTGGCCGTGCAACGGCAACGAGCAAGAATCTTTTTATTCGATCACCGAAACGCGCAGACTCGCGCACTCTCGGCCCGTCTCGCGCAACTGGCACCCACGTTCCTGAGGCAAAATCAGCCACATTCCGCCGTAAAAGAACGCGGTTTCCCTGGCGTGATCGCATGATCGGATGCGCTGTTCCACGCAATGACACGTGCAACCCGAGAATTTATTTCACCCGCCGGTTGTGCGCTCTCCCGCAGGGCTCCTATGTTGACCCTCCCCGGAGCTTCCCTCCTCAGGTTCCGCATCCGGCTTCCCATTCGTTCGCAGGCCGCCCGAAACCCAACTCCGGCCTGCCATGCCCCGGAGGATTCGATGACGTCTCCACGTTCCGCTTTACGCTCGTGCGCCCTGGCGGCCGCGGTCGGCGGCGTCGCCGTGGCGGCCCTCGCCGCCCCCGCTGCCGGCTCACCACCGGCCGACGACGTCCGACCGGCATCGGCCTCTGCCGCGGCCCTGACACAGAAGGTGTCGGTACCCGCCTACTTCTACCCGGGGGCGACCTGGGACCGGCTGACCGGCGCCGGAAATCGCGTCGGTCTCGCCATCGCCAACCCCTACAACGGCCCCGGCACCGGCGACACGCAGTACACCCAGGCGATCCAGCGGGCCCGGTCCGCCGGCATCACCGTCATCGGCTATGTGGCCACCGGCTACTTCGGCACGACCGGCATCACGACCCGGAGCGGCTCGACCGACCCCGCCGAGTGGATGCGCCAGATCAAGAGCGACGTCGACACCTGGTACCGCCTCTACGGAAGTTCCGGTCTCGGAGGCATCTTCTTCGACGAGGCCATGTCCCGGTGCGGAGCGGGCAATGTGGACGTCAACCGCTACATCGAACTGCGCTCCTACGTCGAGCAACGCCACGGTGCCGCGTCCACGGTCGTCGACAACCCCGGGACCGGCGTGGAGGAGTGCTACACCGCCGCCGCCGACACACTCGTCACCTTCGAGGGCAATGACGCCTCCTACCGCTCCCATCGCCCGCAGAGCTGGGAGGCACGCGTACCCGCGGACAGGATCTGGCACATGGTCTACGCGTCACCCGACGAGAGCACGCTGCGCACAGCGGTGTCCCTCAGCAAGCAGCGCAATGCCGGACACGTCTACATCACGCCGGACACGATCGCCGACGGCAACCCTTGGGACACCCTGCCGCCGGCCTCCTACTGGAACACCCAACTGTCCCTGGCCGCCGCCCCCTGAGGGCCGTCCGACCGCCCGCCCCGCACTTCCCCGAAGCGGGGCGGGCACCCGTCGGCCCGGCCCGCCCGGTGATCCGACGGCCGGTCACCAGGCGTCGATCACCGGAACCCCCGCATCGTGCCGCCGCCAGGCCTCGTCCAGGCGCGCGAGCCGGTGCGCCGCGGCGATGCCGTACAGGGCCGCGACCTTGCCGTCGCCCACGTCGAACGCCACGGCCCCCACGACCCGGTCCCCGGCCACGGCGATGACGGCCGGGGAGCCGTTGACCCGCGCCACGTACATCGTTGTCGGGCCACCGGCCAGCCGACGCTTCGCCGGGGTGGACCTGAACCCCGCCCGTACGAAGGAGGCGACCCGCTCCGGCGTCCGGTACCGCAGCAGCCGCCTGGCCAGTCCCGCGCCGTCCGAGACCGCCGTCACGTCGTCGGTGAGCAGCGCCACCAGCCGGTCCGTCCGTCCCGACGTGGCCGCCGTGAGGAACTCCTCGACCACCCGGCGCGCCGCAGCCGGGTCGGCCGCGCCGCCGCTGCGACGGCGTTCGTCCGCGAGCCGGGTCCGGGCGCGGTGGGCGTGCTGCTGGCTCGCCGCCTCCGTGATGTCGAGGATCGAGGCGATCTCGGCGTGGCTGTACGCGAAGGCTTCCCGCAGGACGTAGACCGCCCGCTCGTTCGGCGAGAGGCGCTCCACGAGGGTCAGCACGGCCAGGGACACCGACTCCCGCTGCTCGAACGTGTCGGCGGGGCCGAGCATCGGGTCGCCGTCGAGGAGCGGTTCGGGCAGCCACGCGCCGGCCGTCCGCTCGTGACGTGCCTGTGCCGAGCGGAGCCGGTCGAGGCAGATGTTGGTGGCGACCTTCGTCAGCCACGCCTCCGGCACCTCGATCCGTCCGCGGTCCGCCGCCTGCCAGCGCAGGAAGGTGTCCTGCACGGCGTCCTCCGCGTCGGCCGCCGACCCGAGCAGGCGGTACGCGAGCGAGGCCAGCCTCCCCCGGCCGGCCTCGAACGTCGCGACGGTTGCGCTGTCCATACGGAACACCCTAGGCGGCAACCCGCACACCGGCCCCGTCGGACGCCAGGCCCAGCCTCCGCCGGCGCTTCGGCAGGCCGAAGGTCGGGTGGGCGATACCCCATCCGGCGCTCCGGAGAATCCCCGACTTGAGCCGCGCGGCCTTCCGGCCGCCCAGGTGCCAGGACTTCGACCGGGCGTCGTCGTCCACCATCTGGAAGATGGCGTCCCGGCGGCCGAGGCTGATGTGGTTGCCGAAGTACTTCAGTCCGGTCGCCGGGACCTCATCGCCCGTCAGGCGCGCGATGATCGCGCCGGTCGCCTGGATATTGGTGAGCCCGGCCGAGGCGCAGGACATCGGCAGGGGCCGGCCGTTCTCCCCGATCGCGTAGGCGCAGTCGCCGGCGGCGTAGACGTCCGGGTGCGAGACGGAGCGCATGGACCGGTCGACGACGATCTGCCCGGTGGCGGCGACCTCCAGGCCGGCGGCGGCCGCGATCGGGTGCACGGCGAACCCGGCCGACCACACGGTCACCTCGGCCGGAAGGACCGTACCGTCGGCGGTGATAGCCCCGCCCGGTTCGACGGCCGCGACGGCGGTCTGCTCGTGCACGGTGACGCCGAGCCGGTCGAACGCCTCCCGCAGATGACGCCGGGCCTTGGGGGAGAGCCAGGCGCCCAGCTCACCACGGGCGGCGAGCGCGACCGAGAGACCGGGCCGCGACTCGGCCAGCTCGGTCGCGGTCTCGATGCCGGTCAGCCCCTCGCCGACGACGAGGACGGACCCGCCATCGCCGAGGCCGTCCAGGCGTTCGCGCAGCTGCAGCGCCGAGCCCAGACCGGTCACGTCGAAGGCGTACTCCGCCACGCCGGGGACACCGTGGTGGGCGGCCGAGCTGCCGAGTGCGTAGAGCAGGGTGTCGTAGGTCAGTTCCCCGGGCCCGTCCTCGCCGGTCACGGCGACCGTCCTGCGCTCGGGGTCGAGACCGGTCACCCGGGCCAGGCGCAGCCGTATCCCGGTGCCCGCGAACACGTCGGCGAGCTTGCGGCGCGCGATGTCCTGCCCGGCCGCCACCTGGTGGAGCCGCATCCGCTCGACGAAGTCGGGTGAGGCGTTGACGACGGTGATCTCGGTGTCGGCGGGGGAGAGCCGACGCGCCAGATTCCCGGCGGCGAAGGCCCCGGCGTACCCGGCGCCGAGTACGACGATGCGGTGCTTCATGAGCGTCATGGCGGGCTCCTGTCTCGTTCGCGTACCCCTTGAACGGGACAGCGCCCCGATTGCTGACAGGGGGCGAATGTGACGTGGGTCACCACGGTGCGGAGGCATGGGCCTGCCGATGTCACCCGCGCCGCGGAACGTACCGGGACCTGCTCAGCCACCGGGCCCCCGCACCGCGAACGGGTTCGGCACCGCCCCCGTCCACCGGTGCAGCACCGCGCGGCCGGTCTGCAGCGTGGTCCCCCCGGAGTCGACCGTGCCGGCCTCGGCCACGTAATGGCGGCCGTCGTCGAGCGAGACCAGACCGTACTGGCCGCCCGACTCGTAGCCGTACACACCGGACGGCTCGTGGTGCAGCCCGCGCGGAAGGAGGGAGACGATGCGGCCGGACTCGAGGCGCGGCTGCCCCTTCACCTCGCCCCGGCGGGCGGGCTTCGAGCCGTCCAGAACGTAGAGCCCGTAGTTGGGGAAGGCCGCCTTCTTGCCCTTGTACACCGCCATCAGCCAGTTGCCGCTGTCCCCGTCGTACTCCAGGTTCTGGACCCCGTAGGTGGTGTTGCCGGTGTACGCGAAGAACTTGCCGCCGGGGGAGGCGGGCCCGCTGGTGTGCAGCGCGTCCTCGCTGAGCGGCCGCTCGTACTTCCGCCAGTCGCGCACGTCGTACTGGAGCAGCACCTGGTGGTCGTTGTCGGTGCGGGCGGTGTTGGAGTACACCCCGTACGCCACCGTGAGCCGCCCACCGCCCCTGCCGTTCAGATCCGGACCGAAGGCGACGCCGTCGATGCCACTGCAACCGTAGCGGTGGTCCGGGGTGTTGCCGGTGTCGCCGTCGAAGACCCCGTCGCCGTTCATGTCGGCGGTGTAGTCCCGCACGACCTCCCGGAGATGGACGGTCGAGAGCACATCGGTGGTCCGGGCGTCCATGTGCATCCGGGTGATCCGGGACCCGTCGAAGATCGCCACGTAGAACGCCTGGGCGGCCTTGTACTCCAGGGAGCCGTAGACCCGGCCGTCCGCGCTGTTGAAGTCCAGGTCGCCCAGATGCCCGGTGAGGCCGGTGACCGAGCCGATCGGTCTGCCCGCCAGGTCGGTCTTGACCAGCAGGTTGGTGAAGGAGAAGTACATGTGGCCCCGGCGGCGGTCGATGGCCGTGCCCTGGAGATGCCCCGACGCCCAGGCCCCGCCGTCCACGGAGGCGGGCAGGCCGGTGGAGGAGGACGAGGGCGGGGAGGGCGTACGTGCGTGGGCCGCGCCCTCGCCCGTCGCCAGGAGGGCCGACGCGACGACGGCGGACAGGAACAGGGTGGCGACGTGAGCGCGTGCTCGGCTTCGCATGGTTCCTCCGAGATCGTGATCCTGGGGTGTGCGGGCGTTGCCGGATACGAACGGTGTCTCAGGCCCTGCCGTGGGAGACCCGCGAACGCCGGGCGACCGCGTCCAGCGACACCGCAAGGAGCAGTACCCCGCCGGTGACCATGAAGCGGTAGGCGGAGTCGAGATTCAGCAGCGTGAGTCCGCTGGAGATCGACTGGATCACGAGCACGCCGAGCAGCGCGGCGAACGCGGTGCCCCGGCCGCCGAACAGGCTGGTACCGCCGATGACGGCCGCGGCGATGGCGTTGAGGTTGACGTCACCGCCGCCACTGCTCTGGTTGGCCGCCGCGAGGCGCGAGGCGGAGAGCATCCCGCCGACGCAGGCGAGCGTCGTGCACAGCACGAACGCGGTGGTGAGGACGGCTTTGACGTCGACGCCCGCACGCCGGGCCGCCTCCATGTTGCCGCCGACCGCGTACATCGACTTGCCGAACGAGGTGCGGGACAGGACGTAGTGCAGCACCAGCACCAGAGCCAGGAAGAACACGAACATCCAGCCCACCCCCCGGTCCCGGTTGAGATACCAGACCGCAGCGCCGAGACCGGCCAGCAGGGCCCCGCTCCGTCCGGCGAGCAGACGTCGGGACGCGGCGGCCAGGCCCGCCCGACGGCGCTCCGCCGCGCGTGCGGCACCGGTCGCGTACAGGGCCGCCGCGCCCACGACGACCAGCGTGTACGCCAGCCACGGCGGCAGGAACTGGAGCTGGGCGAAGGCCACGAGACCGGAGTCGAAGGGCAGGTTGATCGAGCCCTTGGGCCCGAGGATCCACAACTGCACGCCGAGGAAGCCGAGGAGGCCGCCGAGCGTGATGACGAAGCTCGGGACGCCGATCCGGTTGTGGACCTGGGCGTAGAACCAGCCGATCAGTGCCGCGAGGACCAGCGACGCGGTGACGGCGACCCAGGCCGGCAGCCCGCGGGCCACGAAGAGGACCGCCAGGACGGCGGCGCTGAGTCCGCTGATCGAGCCGACCGACAGATCGATCTGTCCGACGAGGAGGACGCAGACGACTCCCAGGGCGATGATGCCGACCGGCACGCTTTCGAGGGCGAGGTTCGTGAGGTTCGCGCTCGACAGGAAGATCGGGTTGAGGATCTGCATGACGACCCAGATCACGACGAGCCCGGCGAGGACGGGCAGGAGCCCGAGGTCGCCGCCGCGCAGCCGGTCCGTCACCGCCCGCCGGCGACCCCGCACCCGGCCAAACCAGGTTGTCGACTTGTCGGCCCTGGCGCGGGCGAGTTCCGGGCTCGTGACAGCGGCCGGATCCGTCATGATGCGTCCCCTTGGTGCGCCGAATCCGTTCCGTTGTCCGCTGCTCGCTCGCTCACGGCCCGGTCGTCGAAGGCCAGATCGTCCGCGTCCCGGCTGCCCGCGTCCCGGCCGCCCGTGCCCAGGACGGCCTGATCGTCCCCCGCCCGCTCCCGTCCGGCGCGGCGGCTGACCACGTTGTCCGTGGCCCCGGTGATGGCGGCCACCAGGTCCGCCGCCGTCGCCTCGGCCGCATCGAAGACGCCGTTGTTCCGGCCGAGCCGCAGGACGGCCACGGTGTCGGCGACGGCCCGCACATCGGCCATGTTGTGGCTGACCATGATGACGCCCAGGCCGCGCTCCCTCAGCCGCTCGATCAGATTGAGCACCTCCGCCGTCTGCGCCACCCCCAGCGCGGCCGTCGGTTCGTCGAGGATGATCACCTTGGGGTCGCCCAGCAGGGTTCGCGCGATGGCCACCGTCTGCCGCTGGCCGCCGGACAGAGCCGCTACCGGGACCCGTACCGAGGGGACCTTCGCCGACAGCTCCCCGAGAAGAGCCCGGGAGCGGACCTCCATGGTCACCTCGTCCAGGCGCAGCCCGCGCAACTCGCGTCCGAGGAAGAGGTTTTCGACCACGTTCAGGTTCTCGCACAGGGCGAGGTCCTGGAACACGGTCGCGATGCCGAGCCGCTGCGCCGTGGCGGGGGAGGGGATCGAAACGGTCCCGTGGTCGAAACCGACGGTTCCGGCGTCCGGCTGGTGCACCCCGGAGAGGACTTTCACCAGGGTCGACTTCCCCGCACCGTTGTCGCCCACCAGGGCGACGACCTGGCCCGCGGAGACGTCGAGGTCGACATCGGTGAGGGCGGCGACGGCGCCGAAGGACTTGCTGATCCCACGGAGCGAGAGCAGCGGGCCTCCTGACGGCTCGTGAGGGGAGGGCAAGGACTCAGCGGTCATGACCGGCCTTCCGAGGCAGGCGCACAGACGGGCAGTAGGACAGAGGAGCAGGCAGTAGGACAGAGGAGCAGAAGGACAGAGGAGCAGAAGGACAGAAGGGCGGGCAGAGAAGGGGAGAAGGGGCCCGCGACTACGTGAGGCCCACCTCGGCACAGGCGGCCGCGTACGTCGCCGTGCACACCTCGGCGGTCTTCAGCGGATTTCCGTCACCCACCAGAACCTCCGCGATGTTCTCGCGGGTGACCACGGTGGGGGTGAAGAGTTCCGAGGGGGTGTCGAAGAGTGTGGTCTCGCCCTTGGGCTTCTTCCCCTGGGCGAAGGAGAACGCGGCGACGGCCGCGGCTTCCGCGACGGTCTTGATGGGCTTGGAGATGGTGTTGTACTGATCGCCCTTGATGATCCGCTGGGCGGCGGCGAGTTCGGCGTCGTTCCCGGTCACGGGCGGCACGGTCGCTCCGGCCGCCTTGAACGCGGCGATGGAACCGCCGCCCGTGCCGTCGTTCGCGGCCACCACTCCGGCGATCTTGCCCGGGAACTTGCTGATCTGGCCGCTGACCCAGCTCTGCGCCTTTCCCGGCTCCCACGCAGGCGTGTCGTACTCGGCGAGGAGCTTGAACCCGCTGGAGTCGACCGCGCTGTGGATGCCCTTCTTGATCAGGCCCGCCGCCGCGTCGGTCGGTGATCCGTTGACCTGGAGGAGGCCGCCCTCGGCGTTGGTGGCTTTGAGGTGGTCCACCAACGACGCGCCGATCATGGCGCCGATCTTCTCGTTGTCGAAGGAGACGTAGTAGTCCGCCTTGACCGCCGGGATCGGCCGGTCGTACGCGATGACAGGGACCCCTCGCCCCTGTGCCGTACGAACAGTGCTGGCCGCGGCGGCGGAGTCCACCGGGTCGATCACGATGACGTCGGCGCCCTGCGCGAGAGCGGAGTCGGCCTGCTGCTGTTGCTTCGCGGCGTCGCCGCCCGCGTTCTGGTAGAGCACCTCACAACCGCCGCACAGATCCTTCATCTTGGCCTTGAAGAGCGGCGCGTCGTACAACTCGTAGCGGGTGGAGGCGATATCGGGCATCAGGAACGCGATCTTCGCGTCCTTCGACGACTTGCCCTCCGGGCTGTTGGGCGCTTTCGTCGAACAGGCAGCGGCGGAGACGAGCACCGTCAGCACCGACAGAGCCGCGGCAAACGATCTGACAGAGCGTTGCTTCACTGGAATCTCCCGGTCTTCAGGCGGAGAGCCTCCTTCGCGTCAAATTAACATCGCGCGTGTTATGAGTGTCAATGGTCATGTCATAAATAACAGAAGGGTGGGAGCGCTCAGAGGTGCCCGGGGTGTTCCACCGGCCGCGCGTTTGCTCCCCAGACGGTCCGGGCCGTCGCCAACTCCGCCCGGTACCGCACGTATCCGTCCTCGTACAGAGCCCGTACGTCCTCGCACGGATCGACCACCTGATGACGTCCCGGCGGCGCCTCGTACCCGGGGGACAGCGACGATCTGGCGACGGACACCACACCGAGCGCGCCCACCTGCTCCTCCAGCGGGATACGGACGGGCCTGCCGAGGACGTCGGCGATCAGCCGGGCCCACGTCAGCGACCGCGTGCCGCCGCCGCACAGGGCGAGGGTGCCGCTCAGCCCCGCCGCCTCCAGGCAGTGCCGGGCCGCGTAGCCGATGGCCTCGCAGACGGCCCGGACCGCGTCCGCCCGGCCGGTCGCCAGGCTGAGCCCGTCGAGTCTGCCCTGCGCCGACGGCTCGACGAAGGGGGCCCGTTCGCCCGCCTCGGACAGGAAGGGGAAGGCGCGGACGCCCCGGGCGCCGGGC
Source organism: Streptomyces globisporus C-1027 (assembly GCF_000261345.2). Classification (NCBI taxonomy): domain Bacteria; kingdom Bacillati; phylum Actinomycetota; class Actinomycetes; order Kitasatosporales; family Streptomycetaceae; genus Streptomyces; species Streptomyces globisporus. The sequence goes on from NZ_CP013738.1 coordinate 7,557,301, forward strand.
GGGCTGTCGGCGAGCAGGGCGTCCACATCGGCCGTGGTCGCGCCGACGAGAGCGAGCACCCACTCCAGCGCCGCCGTCCCCACCATCGCCGGCATGGCGCGCAGCCACCGGTCCGGGGCCGGTGTGCACAGCCACATGCCGGCGGGCTCGGCGAGGGGATCGAGATCGACCCGGTCGGTCAGCACCTGGCTCGCGAGGGTCGTGCCGAGGATGAGGACGCCGTCCCCCACCTCACGCACCCCGCTGCCGATCGCACAGGCCGGCAGGTCGTACGGCCCCGCCACGACCGGCAACCCCTCGGGCAGACCCAGGAGCCCGGCGCCGTGGCCGTCGAGTGCGAGCACCGTGCCAGGCGCGGCGGGAGTGGGCAGCAGCCCCGCCCGCTCCGCCACCCCGCACGCCGCCAGGGCCTCGGGTGCGTAGTGGCGGGTACGGGGGTCGAGGAAGGGCAGCGTCGCGTCGGAGGCGTCGAGGCACACCCGGCCGGTGAGGCGCTGGGCGACCGCGTCGACGCAGTACCCCGCGACGGCGGCCCGGTCCAGCGAGCGGGGCTCGTGCTCCTGGAGCCAGTTCAGCAGCGGGCCGTGGCACCCCGGGAACATGCCCGAGCCGGTGTGCGCGTACGCCGTGCTGATCGTGCCGTCCGTCAGCCAGCGGGTCACCAGGTCCGCGGCCCGCGCGTCCATCCAGGAGATGGCGGGCCGCACCGGGCGGCCGTCCGAGTCCCGCAGCCACAACCCGTCCCCCTGCCCGGTCAGCGCCACGGCGTCCGGCAGCCGGCCGAGTTGCGCGGCAACCTCCTGTACGACAGCGCCGACACCGGACACCACGTCGTCGAGATCCTGCTCGACGCGACCGCCCGGCAGCATCTCCAGATGCGAGCGCCGACTCGCGGAGGCCAGGGCTCCGCCCCCCTCGTCGAACGCCACCGCCTTGGTGACCGACGTTCCGATGTCCACGCCGATGATGGTCCTCAACCCTGCTACCTCCTGTGCGATCCGATGGATTCCGGAGCGTCGGCGGCGAAGACGGCGGTCAGGACCCGTCGTCCACCAGGACGTCCCCGTTCGCGAGGTGCCGCAGCTTCTCCCCCCGCACGAAGCGGCCGACCTCGGCGGCGGTGATGGCCGCCGCACGGTGCGCCGTCTGCCGGGTCGCACCCGCGAGATGAGGCGTGGTGATCACGTTCGGTACGTCACGCAAGGCCCAGTCGGCGGGGATCGGCTCGACGTCGTACACATCGAGGGCGAGCGCCCCGAGAGCTCCGCTGCGCAGCAGCTGAGGCAGCGGCGCGTGGTCGAGCAGCCCGCCGCGGGCGGAGTTGACCAGGACCGCCCCGGGCGGCAGCAGCCCGAGCCGGCGGGCGTCGAGCAGATGGTGGGTCTCCTCCGTCAGGCGGGCATGCAGGCTCACCACCGAACTCCGGCTCAGAAGGTCGTCCAGCTCGACGAGTTCGACACCGTCCGCCGCGACCGTCTCCGGGTCGGCGTACGGGTCGGCCGCGAGCACGTGCGCCCCGAAGGCGCGCATCACCCGCGCCACGATGCGGCCGATGGCCCCGTAGCCGACGAGCCCGACCGTGGCCCCGCCGAGCTCGCCGCCGACCTCCTCGTACGCGTACAGATCGCCCCGCCAGACGCCCCGCTTCAGCTCGGCGTCGGCGGCGGCGACGCGCCGCATCGCGGCGAGCGTCAACCCCACCGCGAACTCCGCGGCGGCGGGGGCGTTGCGGCCGGGGGCGAAACTGACCCTGACCCCGTGCCGGGTGGCGGCGGCCAGGTCCACATTGACCGGCCCGCCCCGCGAGACGGCGACGAGCCGCAACCCGGGCGATGCGGCGAACACCCGCTCGGTGAACGGGGCCATCTGCGTCACACAGATGGCCACCCCGTCCAACGCCTCCACGAGCTCGTCCTCCGTACCGCTGGCCTCACGGACCTCCGCGACCGGACCGAAGGGCTCATGGGGCCAGGGAAGGGTCAGCTCCGTGAACTCCGGCAGCTCCCCGCCCGCGTGGGACAGTTCCTGACTCACCGCCTCGCGTATCAACACGGGACGGACGAAGTGGTCGCCTGCGGCGAGGATGCGCATGACGTCGGATTCCTTCTGCGAGGAGAGCCGCTGGGGTGGGTGCCGAGCAGGTCGGAGCCGTGATCCGAGCCTGATCCGAGCCGCGAAAGCCCGGTCCCGGGCTCCGGTCCCGGTCTGTGGAATTTCTGTTAAATTTAACAGCGCCCACGTGAACCGACAATGCGCCGGGCCGACACGGGCGACGGCAACGCGGTCCACTTCGCCTGGACTCGGCCCGACTCAGAAAGGGCGGTCTCCATGACCACTCGTCTCCTGCTCGTACGGCACGGCGAGACCGAGTGGCACGCGGAGAACCGGTATGCCGGCATCACCGACGTCGCCCTGACCACCCGAGGCGTGGCCCAGGCGACTGATCTCGGAGCCTGGGCCGTGCGCGGCGGCGTGGACGCGGTCGCCTGCTCCCCGCTCAGCCGCGCCCGCCTGACAGCTAGCCCCGCGGCGGAAGCGCTGGGCCTGGCGGTGGAGGTCCAGGAGGGGCTGCGGGAGGTGGACTTCGGATGGGGCGAGGGCCGGACGATCCAGGAGATGGCCGACGAGGATCCCGAAGCCGTACGGCGGTTCCGCGAGGACGCCGACTCCGGCGCCTTTCCCGGCTCCGAACCCGTCGCCCGGGCGGCGGCGCGGGCCACCGCGTCCCTGCGCGACCTCGCAGAACGCCACCAGGGCGAAAGGGTGCTCGTCGTCGCCCACAACACCCTGCTGCGCATCGCCCTGTGCGAACTCCTCGGACTGCCCCTCGGGCGCTACCGGCGCATCTTCCCCCGGTTGGACAACGGGGCCGTCACGGAGATCGAGATCCGCGGCACGGAGACGGCGCTGCGCTCGTTGAACGTACCCACAGTGCCGCCCCCCGCCCCCGCGCCCGGTCCGAGCCCTGCGGGAGACTGACGCCCATGACCAAGAGATCCGCCGAAGAGCGCCGACGGCTCATCGCCGACCATGTGGTGGAGCAGGGCACGGCCACGGGAGCCGCCCTCGCCCAGCTCACGGGCGTGAGTCTGATGACCGTCCACCGGGACCTCGACGACCTGGCGCGGCAAGGGGTGCTGCGACGCTTCCGCGGTGGCGCGTCCGCCCTGCCCTCCACGGTGTTCGAGTCGAGCCTCGACTACCGGCTCGGCGTCAACACGGCGGAGAAGAAGGCCGTCGCGCGGGCCGCCGCCGCGCTGGTGGAGCCCGGCATGTCGGTGATGCTCGACGACTCCACCACGGTGCTGGTCATGGCGGGCCTGCTGGTCGACCTCGCGCCGCTCACCGTGGTCACCAACGCCCGCCGGGTGCTGGACGTCTTCGCCGGATGCGAGGGCATCCGCCTGATCGCCCTGGGCGGCGAGTACTCGCGCACCCATGACTCCTTCCTCGGCATGCCCTGCGTCGAGGCGGTGGAGGCGCTCTCCGTGGACCTCGTCGCGGTCTCCACGTCGGCCCTCGACGCCAGGACGGCCTACCACCAGGAGCAGGACGTGGTGCTGGTCAAACGGGCGATGCTCACGTCGGCGGCGACGAAGGTGATGCTCATGGACCACACCAAACTCGCCCGCACCGCGCTGCACCGGGTGGGTCCCGTCGGCGACCTGGACCATCTCGTCGTGGACGACGGAGCGGACGCCGGCCTGCTGGGCAAACTCCGCGAGCGGACCCGGGTCACGGTGGCGGCCGTATGAGCGGGGAATCCTCTCGCCCCACTCCGCCCTCGCCGGCCGTGATCGGCATCGACGTGGCGACCGCCTCCGTCCGCGTGCTCTGCGTCGACGGACAGGGACGCGTACTCGCCGAGGCACGGGCCGATCTCCCGCCCCCCGTACGGACCGCCACGGGAACGAGCGAGCAGGACGCCCGGTCGTGGTGGCCCGCCGTACGGTCCGCCCTGCGCCGCACCACGGGCGCGCTGCCCCGGGGCGGACGGGAAGTGATCGCGGTGGCCGTGTCCGCCACATCCGGCACCATCGTCCCCACCGGAAGCGACGGCGAACCGCTCGGCCCGGCCCTGATGTACGACGACCGGCGTGCCGCCGACATCAACGCCGAGGCCCAGCGGGCGGGCAGCGCCCGGTGGGACGCGCTCGGCCTGTCGGTGGGCCCCACCGCAGCGCTCGGCCGGGCCGTGTGGTGCCTGCGAACGTACGGCTCCGCTCTGCACCACGTCCTGCACACCCCCGAGTTCATCGGCCGCGAACTGACGGGCCGCCCCGTGGCCACGGACTGGAGCCACGCCCTGAAGTCCGGCTACGACGCCCGTGCCGGTCAGTGGGCGCACGAGGTCTTCGACTCCCTCGACTTCCCGCTCGGACTGCTTCCGTCCGTGGGCGCCCCCGGCACCGAGGCCGGGACCGTCGGCCCGGAGGCGGCCGAGGCCACGGGCCTGCCAGAAGGGTGCTCCGTACGCCTCGGGATGACGGACGGCTGCGCGGGCCAGATCGCCACCGGCGCGGTCGAACCGGGCCGGTTCGTGGGCGTCATCGGCACGACGTACGTCCTCAAGGGAGTGTCCGAGCACCTGGTGCGCGATACCACCGGCGCGTTCTACAGCCATCGCCACCCCGATGGCTGGTGGCTCCCCGGCGGCGCGTCCAACACGGGAGGGGAGTGCCTGGCCGGCATCGCCCCGGCCCGCCTGCCCGCGCTGGACGCCGCCGCGGCGGCCCGGGGCCCGGCGTCGTACGTGCGGTATCCGCTGTGCCGCGACGGTGAGCGCTTCCCCTTCGTCTCCGGCGCGGCGCGCGGCTTCGAACTGGGCGGCCCCCGCGACGAGGCGGACGCCCACCGCGCCGCGCTGGAAGGGGTCGCCTTCCTCGAACGCCTGGCCCTGGACCGGGTCGAGCGACTGGGCATCCCGGTGCTCGGCCCCCTGCACGCGGCCGGCGGGGGAAGCCGCAGCGCCGTGTGGACGGCGATCCGGGCCACCGTCCTGGACCGTCCGGTCCGGGTCGTCGAGCGTGCGGAGACGGCGTTCGGCGCCGCACTGCTCGCCGCGACCGGCACGCTCCACGAGGACCTCGCGGCGAGCGCAGCCGCCATGGTGCACAGCGGCGCTCTCGTGGAGCCGGTGCCGGCCGAACGCCCGGCCCTGGAGGAGACGTACGGCCGGTTCGTCGTGGCGCTGCGCGGGCGCGGCTGGCTTTCCGACGACTGACGCGGCTGCGCCCCGAGGGCGCGATCAGCCTCACCGTCGCCGCGCCGCCGGGCGCAGGGGGTGCGGCGGCTGTCCCCCGGGGTGCTTCCGCACTCGGGGGCAGGGGCAGCACGGCGCCGGCGGCCCGTGCGAGACCGGCTGATATGGCCGCCAGCAGGCGCAACCGTCTCATCAGGTGCAGCCTTTCCTCTTGATCGACATAAGTGCGTGCCGGGCCAGAATGTGCCGATGGCCGAAGGGGTGTCATGCGAATCCCGTGACGCAGGTGGGACATGTCGCAAGAGCGACAGCCCGGAACCGGCCTTATGTTGATGCGTCAACCTTCCGAGGTTAAGGTGAGGTGACGGTCGACGGGTCCCCGTCGAGCCGGTCGTGAGCAGGCATTCAAGGAGGAAACATGGCGGTCGAAGTGAGCGACGTGCCCGGGGCGAACCGCTATGAGGCGTACGTCGACGGTGAGTCCAAGCCTGCGGGCATCGCGCAGTACATCCGTACGGCGGAGCTCGTCGCGTTCGTGCACACCGAGGTCGAACCGGCCTACGAGGGCAGAGGCGTCGGGTCCGCGCTGGCCCGGGCCGCCCTCGACGACGCGCGCACGGCAAACCTCCGGGTGCTGGCCACCTGCCCCTTCTTCGCGGGATGGATCGCCCGGCACCCCGACTACCAGGACCTGCTGTACCAGTCCCGCAGCAAGGTCAGCGACTGATATGGCCGACGGGTCGACCACACGGATGGGAACCATGACAACGCGCGTTGCGGACAACACCGATGAGTCGCGTTTCGAGATCTTCGACGGCGGTGAGCTGGCGGGTTTCGTCGAGTACCACCGGTTCCGGGACGAGATCGCTTTCCTTCATACGGAGATCGACCCCCGGTTCGGGGGCATGGGCCTCGGGGGAACGCTGGCCCGCTCGGTTCTCGACGAGGCCAGGAAGCAGGAGCTCAAGGTGCTCCCCTTCTGCCCCTTCATCCGCGGCTGGCTCGGCAAGCACCCGGAGTACACCGACCTGGTGCCGGAGGCACAGCACGCGCGGTTCGGGCTGTGACGCCCGAGGGGTGGCCGGACGCCTGAGCAGGCGTGTTCCGCCGCGCGACCCCTGATCGCCGATCGCTCAACGCCCTGCGGCACGCGGGGATGGCACCGGTCCCCGGCGGACCGGTGCCCCACTCCACCGGAATCAGTGGAGCTGACGTTCGTGCTCCTCGGCGAGATCCAGGTTCGCGGACACGCCTCGCAGGGTCATCAGCGCCCAGATCGCGGCGACGGCCATCACCCCGGCGCCGGCGATACCGGTCACCGTGGCCGCCTCGGTCAGGAGGTCCACCATCTGCTGGGCCACGGTCTGATTCCGCATCGCCGGACTTCTCCCCTCGGGCTGCACACCCGTCTCGTGTGACGATCGGCAGCTAATATAGTTGACACGTCCACTTTGCGGTGGCCGGGTGTCGTCATGCCGCAGAGGAGGTGCCGCCCGGGCCGGATCGGCCCGGCCGTGGGAGCCGTCGCCGACCGGGCCGGTGTCAGGCCTCCTTCACCGGGTGCCCACTCATGATCGACACACGGTTGAAGGCGTTGATGCTGATGGCGACCCAGAGTACGGCCGAGATCTGCTCGTCGGTGAGATCGTCGCGCGCCTCGGCGGCCGCCCCGCCCCGCGCGGATCCGGTCAGGCTGGTCGTCGCCTCCGCCAGGGCCAGTGCGGCGCGTTCCGTGGGGGTGAAGACGTCCGTCTCGCGCCAGGCCGCGAGCAGCCCGAGGCGCTGCGGGCTCTCTCCGGCTTCGAGTGCCGCGCGTGTGTGGGCGCGCAGGCAGTAGGCGCACCCGTTGATCTGGGAGACGCGGAGATTGACCAGTTCCACCAGCGTGACCGACAGGCCGGCGCGGGCGGCCGCCGCCCCGGCGGCCTGCGCGGTCCGTGCGAGAGCGCGGAAGGCTTCGGGGTCGAACTTGTCGATGAATACCTTTTTGTCGCGGCTCGATGCCGAAGTGATGGTCACCGAAGGCTCCCTGCGATCGATAAAGTTGAAGTGTCAACCATACATCTGGAGAGTTCAGCATGAGCAACGTCGAACGTGATCCCGTCAGCACGAACTGCACGCGAGGACCGGAGGGGGCCGAACCCGCCCTCCACCGCGTCGAGATCCTGACGCCGCGGGATGTCCCCCTGGGCGGCCCGCGTTCCATGAGTGTGCGCCGCACCCTTCCCCAGCGGGCCCGCAGTTTCGTCGGCGCCTGGTGCTTCGTCGATCACTACGGACCCGACGACGTCGCCCGGCGCGGTGGGATGGATCTACCGCCGCATCCCCACACCGGCCTGCAGACCGTCACCTGGCTGTGCGACGGCGAGGTGGAGCATCGGGACAGCCTCGGCAGCCACGCCTACGTTCGCCCCGGCGAGCTCAATCTGATGACGGGGGGCCGCGGCATCTGCCATTCCGAGGTCTCCACCGTCCGCACGACCGTTCTGCACGGCGTGCAGTTGTGGGTGGCGCTGCCGAACGAACACCGCGAGGCGGACAGGGACTTCCAGCGATACGTGCCGTCGCCGATCCGCAAGGACGGCGCCGAGATCAGGGTCTTCCTCGGCTCCCTACTCGAAGCGGTCTCGCCGGTGCGCACCTTTACGCCGCTGCTCGGCGCGGAGCTGATTCTCGAGCCCGGCGCGTCCCTCGCCCTGGGCGTCGACGCCACGTTCGAGCACGGCCTGTTGGTGGACGAGGGGGACATCGAGCTGAACGGGACGGCGTTGAGCCCTGCCCAGCTCGGATTCCTCCGTCCGGGCATCGGTTCGTTGACCCTCCGCAACACATCTTCGGCTCGGGCCCGAGCCGTTCTGCTGGGCGGACCGCCTTTCGAGGAGGAGATCGTCATGTGGTGGAACTTCATCGCCCGATCCGGTGAGGAGATCGTGCAGGCGCGAAAGGACTGGGAGGAGGGCTCGCGGTTCGGCGAGGTGCGGGGCTACGACGGCGACCGCCTGCCCGCCCCGGAACTGCCCACGACCCCGCTGAAACCGCGCGGGCGGGTGCGCTGACCTGGTGAAAGCTAAAGTCGGGCTGGCCGCGCTTCCACGGGCGGCCGCTACGCCGACTGCCCTGTTCGCACCTGTCCGGTGCTCGGGGCTCGGGGGTCTAGTGGATTCGAGAGGTGGTGATCGAGTCTCGTGCTCGAGCTTGTGCGTCAGGGTTCGACGGATCGATGCTGACCATTTGCTCGCTTTCCTGATTGACAGTCAGGTGATGATGGCTGTCTGTCGCCCGGATGCCGGAAACCGGTCCAGGCGGAACCGGTTCACGGCCCAGGGCGCAGCCGACCGGACGCTGTACCTCCCCGTACACCGCGACCTGGTGACCGGCACCGTCATGGCGAAGGTGCCAGCAGCGTGGCCGTACCGGGGTGCCCCGGGCCGGGGCCGCCCCGGGGGGAGCTTCGCCGTCCCGACCGAGCCCCGGGGTTCCCCGCCGCCTGAGATCCGAACAGCCCTGGTCACGCCACTGCGACGTGACCAGGACTGCGTCATCGGACATACGTGGGCACTCGCGTAGGGGTGTGGTCACGGAGCGCGTCGGAGAGGAATGCGGCGGTCTTGGAGTGTGGCAGAGTGCCGGTCACGGAGAGCAGGAGCACGACGAGGCGGTGCAGGGTTCCGGCCAGGACGAGTCGGCGGTCCGCCGCGTGGTGGCGACGGCGTGCGAGGAGGAGGGAGTCGAGGAATGAGCCGCCACCGAGCGCCCGGACGGCACACCCCGGGTCCGACTGAGCTTCTTGTACCCCGGTCTGCAGGCGTCCGGGCGGCCGACCGGGGTAGACGGCTGACCGGCCCGCCCATCGGCGTGGCCAAGACCCAGGAGAGGACACCATCAGCGTGAGCGACGCCGAGCACCGGAAGCAGACCCCCGACGGAGCGGCCGAACTCCTGGTTCGCTGCCTGGAGAACGAGGGCGTAGAGGTGGTGTTCGGTGTACCCGGTGAGGAGAACATCCGTTTCACCAACGCCCTCGCCCGCTCGGAGAAGATCCGCTACGTCCTCACCCGGCACGAGCAGGCCGCGTCTTTCATGGCGGAGATGCACGGCCGGCTCACCGGCTCGGCGGGTGTGATGTCCGCGACGCTGGGGCCAGGCGCGATCAACCTGATGCTGGGCGTCGCCGACGCCATGACGAACAGCACGCCCGTTGTCGCGATCACCGCGCAGGTCGGCAAGGAGCGCAATTACAAGGAGTCCCACCAGTTCGTGGACCTGGTGAGCATGTTCGCCCCGGTCACGAAGTGGTCGGCGCAGGTCCCGGCTACTCAGGCCATCCCCGAGATGGTGCGGCGCGCGTTCAAGACCGCGGAGTCCGAGCGGCCCGGCGCCGTCTACCTCGCCGTGCCGGAGGACGTCGACGAGGCGACGGACGGCTCGGACCTGCGCCCGCTGCGCAGGGACGTCGTGCGGCCCGAGGCACCGTCCCCGGAGCAGATCAGGCGTGCGGCGGAGCTGCTGCGGGAGGCCCGCCGGCCGGTGATCCTCGCCGGACACGGCGCGGCGCGCGGCGGCGCCGAGGAGTCGCTGGCGGCGTTCGCCACCGCACTCGACGTGTCGACGGCGACCACCTTCCACGGCAAGGGCGTCCTGCCCGACGACCACCCGTGCGCGACCGGCACGTTCGGCTTCATGCGGCGCGACTACACCAACTTCGGGTTCGAGGAGGCCGACGTCGTCATCGCCGTCGGCTACGAGCTGCAGGAGTTCGACCCGTCCCGGATCAACCCGGACGGTGACAAGAAGATCGTCCACATCCACCGCTTCCCGGCGGAGGTGGACGACAGCTACTCGGTCGACGTCGGCATCATCGGCGACATCTCCGCCTCCCTCGACGCCCTCGCCACCGAACTCGACGGCCTGCGCTGGACCGTCGACGACGAGGACACCAAGGCCACCCGCGCGCTGCTGGCCAAGGAACTCGAGCAGGGCGCCGCGGACGAGCGCTACCCGCTCGCCCCGCAGCGCGTCATCGCCGACACCCGCGCCGCGCTCGGTCGCGACGACATCGTGCTGGTCGACACCGGCGCGCTGAAGATGTGGATGGCCCGGCTCTACCCGACGTACGCGCCGAACACCTGCCTCATCTCCAACGGCTTGTCCACCATGGGCTTCTCGCTGCCCGGCGCGCTCGCGGTCCAGCTCGCCAGGCCGCAGACGAAGGTGCTGGCGGCGGTCGGCGACGGCTCGTTCCTCATGCACTCCCAGGAGATCGAGACGGCTGTCCGCGAGAACATCCCGCTGACCGTACTGATCTGGGAGGACAACGGCTACGGGCTCATCAAGTGGAAGATGGACCTGGAGGTCGGGGAGAACTCCAACACCGACTTCGGCAACCCGGACATCGTCCAGTACGCCAGCAGCTTCGGCGCGAAGGGCTACCACATCGAGTCCGCCGGGGACCTGCTGCCGACGCTCCGTGAGGCACTGGCGGACCCGGGCGTGTCGATCATCAACTGCCCGGTGGACTACGCCGAGAACATGAACCTCATCGAGCACCTCGGGCACCTCGACTCGGCGCTCTGACCCGCCCGCGGCGCGGCCCGACCTCCGTGCGGGCTGCGCCGCGGCTCTCCCGCAGGTCGGGCTGGGGCATCGCGTGGCTTTTCCGCGGCGCGGGGTAGACGGCCTCCGTGAGGCTCGGCCGGTCGAGGAGAGGTATTTTTGTGATGCGTGCTCGGAGCATAGGTGCGGCAGCCGCCACGGGGCTGGCACTGGTGGCCGCCCGTGACCTCGTGCAGAAGAAGCATGCGCTGCTGAGGAACTTCCCCCTGGTGGGACACGCCAGGTATGCGCTGGAGAAGATCGGCCCCGAGCTACGGCAGTACATCGTGACGTCCAACGACGAGGAGCGTCCCTTCAGCCGTGACCAGCGCAGCTGGATCTACGCGTCGGCGAAGGGGGAGAACAACTACTTCGGGTTCGGCACCGACAACGACATCGAGCACGTGCAGGGTCAGGCATACGTGAAGCAGCGTACGTTCGCCGGTGCGCTGCCCGATCTGAGCGACCCGCAGGCGGCATTGCCCTCGGCCAAGGTGCTCGGCGGACCGCGCGGCCGCGCGAAGGCCTTCCGCCCCGCGAGCGTCATCAACATCTCGGCGATGAGCTTCGGCTCGCTGTCCGGTGCGGCCGTCACGGCACTCAACAAGGGCGCGGCGCTGGCCGGGACGATGCAGAACACCGGCGAGGGCGGGCTGTCGCCCTACCACCTCAACGGCGGAGACCTCGTCCTCCAGATCGGAACGTCGTACTTCGGCTGCCGCAACGAGGACGGGACGTTCAACCTCGACAAGCTCAAGTCCATGATCGCGGACGCGCCCGTCAAGGCGATCGAGATCAAGCTCTCGCAGGGCGCGAAGCCGGGGCTCGGCGGCATGCTGCCGGGCGCGAAGGTGAGCGACGAGATTGCCAGGATCCGCGACATTCCCGCAGGCGAGGACTGCGCCTCGCCGTCGCGGCACACCGCGTTCCACGACGTGGACTCGATGCTCGACTTCGTGGAACTTCTCGCCACGGAGACCGGGTTGCCGGTCGGGATCAAGAGCGCCATCGGGGAGATGGACTTCTGGGAGGAACTCGCCACCCTGATGGAGCGGGGCGATCGCGGGGTCGACTTCGTGACCGTCGACGGTGGCGAGGGCGGCACCGGGGCGGCTCCCCTGATCTTCTCCGACTCGGTGTCCCTGCCATTCCGTACGGGCTTCACCCGCGTCTACGGCGTGTTCGCCGAGCGAGGCCTGACCGACGCCATCACCTTCATTGGCTCCGGCAAGCTCGGCCTGCCCGAGAAGGCCGTCGTCGCCTTCGCCCTCGGCGTCGACATGATCAACGTGGGCCGTGAGGCGATGCTGTCCATCGGCTGCATCCAGGCCCAGAAGTGCCACACCGACAAGTGCCCCACCGGCATCGCCACCCAGAATCCGTGGCTGGCGCGCGGCATCGACGCATCCTCGAAGGGCGAGCGGGCCGCGATGTACCTGCGCACCCTGCGCAAGGATTTGCTGAAGGTCTCGGGCGCCGTCGGCGTCCCCCACCCGTCGCTCATCACCCCCACCGACATAGACATCCTGAACGGCGACTACGACGCCCGCAGCCTGGGGAGTGTGTACGGCTACAAGGAAGGCTGGGGCTCGCTCGGCCCGGAACTCGCCCGTGAGATCGCCGAACTGCTCACCACCTGAGACGGCTGCTCGGCCACCTGTCCTCAACCGTCATGCCCTGCGCAGCACGCCCACCGAGTGGAGCGCACCGAGTGGACGGGGGTGCGCACCGCACATCACCTCCAGGGTGTCGGCGGTATCCGGGTGCCGAGGCAGGTGAGGAGTTCGCGGGCGGTGCCGGCCAACGCGGGGGTGTACGTGGTGGGTTCACGGCCGACCGGATCATCGCCCGTCTCGGACCCAAGCTCGCACTTCAGCCGCGCCGGCGGTTCGCGAAGGGCACCGTGCTGATCGTGGACGGCACCCTGGGCAGCAAGCGCCCACATGGTCCGTCGGTGCGAGGGCCGGCTGCCCGGCTCGGACAAGGGCCGGGCCGGGCAGCCCGAGGGGGCGTGCGTCAGCTCGTCGAGGGGTTGACGGTGAGGGTGGCCGTGTTGTTCGTCAGGTCGGGGTCGAAGGTGCGGACGGGGGGTTCGTAGGCGTCGTTGTAGAGGGCGGCGCGGGCGGTGGCGTTCGGGATGACCTCGTCGATGTGAAGGGTGAAGCGGAAGGCGTGGGTGGCGGGCTTGCCGGATTCGGTGAGGTAGATGGGGGTGTTGCAGCGGTAGCGGGTATCGGACTGGGACCAGCAGGCGTCGGGGGCGGAGGCGACCGAGGTGCCGGCGGGGATGTCGATGTCGACGGTCGCGGCGGGTTCGCCCGCGCCGAGGGAGGCGACCCAGGCGGGGCCCGCGTTGTGGACGGTGACGGTGGCGGGGACCGTGTCGCCGGCCGCGCCGGAGACAGCGGAGGCGGTCAGCCGGTAGTCGGCCTGGTTGAGGGTCTTCACCGTGAAGCTGCGGTACGGCTGGAGCTCATCGGAGGGGGCGGCGGCCGGGGTGAGGTTCAGCTCCGGACCGGCGCCCGGGGTGAAGGCGCGGCCGGCGCGGGCCTCGGCGAGCGCCTGCTCGGAGTAGGGCTGCGCCGAATAGTCGACGCGGTCGAAGAGGGCCATGTCCTTGGTGCGGAACTTCAGCGGGAGGGAGTGGTACGAGCCCGGGGTCGTCCGCTCGTCCAGGACGAAGAGGAACGTACGGCCGGTGACGGCGTTCGTGGACTCGCAGTTGGAGGGGACGGACATGCCGAGGCGGATGCCGCGGGAGGTGAAGACGGTGAGCAGGGTGCGGTCGGCGGTGCGGTTGCCCTGGTTGCCGAGGATGACGGAGGAGTCGAAGGGCTGGTCGGGTGCCATGCCGGTGCGGTACTCGGCCTGGGTGAGGCCGAGCGCGGGGCCGTCCTTGACGGCGACGTAGGTCTCGCCTGGGTAGGCGTTCATGCCGCCGGCCTGGGCGGTGTAGCGGACGTAGCCGGCGTTGCCGTCGGTGGCGCCCGGCTTGGTGGTCAGGCCGATCCGCGCAGCGGGTGCGTTGGCGCCGCCGGGGAGTTCGGGCGTGGTGCAGACAGCGGTGGTCTCGTTCTCCGGACGGCAGTTCGCGGGCCAGGTGACCTCGGCGAACGAGGCGACGTCGGAGGCGTCGACGGTGAGCGTGCCGGCCGGGACGGTGGTCGCCGTGTTGTCGTGACTGATCTGCACGGTCAGCGACTGCGACGGTGCGGGGGAGCCGTCCTCGGACGGACCCGCGAGGGTGATCTCGTACGGGTCGGACCAGAGCCACAGGGCGTCGGAGGCGGCCGCGGCGGGGGCCACGGCCGGGCCGGTGACGGCGGCGAGCGCGCCGAGTACGGCGGCGGAGGCTATGAGCGTCTTCTTCACGGGGATCAAGACAGCAGAGATCCGCGGATGGTTGTACGGCAGACATGGGCCGGTTTCAGTCCGCCGGGCAGGCCGTGCGACCGTCGGGAATGCCTGAGCGGGCGATGAGGTAGCCGACTTGGGTGCGGCGGCTGCCGCCGGGGGCGGCGGAGAGTCTGGCGACGTGGCGGCTGCAGGTGCGGATCTTCATAAAGGGGCTGCCACCACTCTTTCAGCTGCGGATCTCTGTCTTCGGGTGAGCCTGGGTCTGGGCTTGCAGGCGTTTGCGGAGCACGATCTCCGCAGTGGTGAAGGGGCCTTACGGGCGACGGCTGCGGACCGGCTTGGGCCGCAGTGGCAAGCGATCGTCCACCACAGCGCGCACGGCTTCCTCGTCCGCCCCACACAGCATGGCGAGACGGTCGACCACGGCGAACTCCTCCGGGATGGTCGCGCCCGAGCAGTAGCGGTGGAGGGTGGGCGCGCTGAAACTCAGCCGCCGGCCCAGCGCCTCCTAACTCCTCCTTCCCGCGCCTTCGGCGCGCACGAGCCCCGCGAGCTCCTCGACGGCGGCGTCCTTCGGCATTCCATCCCCTTCGACCCCACGTCCCAACCTTGCACGTCCTTGCACGTCAGCAGGGGTGGAATGGTTCCAGGACGGCTGGTGGGCGCGTGATCGTTGCAGACGGCGGGCGCTGGCTGCACGCTGGTTGAGCACTGACCGAACGAACGACCCGACGGGGGATCCATCACCATGAACAAGCTCCGCACCGCACTCGCTGCCGCACTGGGCCTCGCGGCTCTCGCCACAGCCCCGGTGCAGGCCGCTGCCCAGCCCGCCTTCCTCGCCGCCTCCCAGATGCCGCCCTCGTCGACGCCGTGGACCGCCACCCAGGTCTTCACCGGCGTCCCGGAGAACGGGGGCGTCCTCTGCGCCCCGTACAAGATCCCGGCGCAGAACACCCGCTACCGCGAGTTCAGCACCGAGCTCGACACCAACGGCGTCCAGGTCACGACCCTCGCCCGTACCGAGGCCGACGCCGTGAAGCTGGTCAACACCCTCCGCGGGGCCCTCGCCGGCTGCGGGCCCCTGCTGGAGCAGCAGAACCCGGGCCTGCAGGCCGTCAGCGCCTTCCACGGCAAGCTCGCCGTCGAGGAGGGCGCCTGGGTCTACAGCCTGGACACCGCCGACCCGCAGATCGGCATCTCCGACATCCACCTGTTCTCCGTCGGCCGCGACGGCCGCACCGTCACCCTCGTCCGCTGGGGCCAGATGGGCGACCTCGAGGACGCCCCGCTGACCGCCTTCCGCACCACGACGAAGACCGCCGTCAACAAGCTCCACTGACCCGGGGCCCCGAGGGCTGACCACACCTCGACAGCGGCGCGGCCGGAACCCGGGCGCGCCGCTGTCGCGCGCACCGCTCCGCGGGCGGCGACCACTTCCTGGCCTTCACCAGCGTCGCCTGCACCCTCATCCGCTACCGCAGGCTCGCCAACTGAGATGGTCTCTCAGGCGGTGTGCTCTTTGGCGTTGTCCGCGAGGCGGAAGTCGAGGGTGTCGGCCGCCTTGAGCCGGGTCTGCTCCGCAGCGTGTGCAGCGTTGGCGATGGCGTCGCCGCGTTCGGTTATCAGCAGATCGTAGATCGGCGCGGTGCCGGTGCTGGTGGCGTCCATGTGGGGGTTTCCGTTTCTGCGGGGGTCAGGGGCCGACGGGAGGGCTAGGGGGGGATCAGCTGCTGCTCAGCACTGAGTCGTCCAGAGGGCGGGCGCCGGGTGACTGGTGCCTGGCAGCGGCCAGGGCAGCGTCGATGTCACGGGTGCCGGTCGACACGCACAGCGTGTAAGTGACGTCGTCCAGACGCTGACGCGCCTGCGCGCTGTTCGCCTTGTCGGCACCCGCCGCGAGGGCCTCGTACTCGTCAATCAGATCCCGCAGCACCGCAGGGTGAGCCATCAACGTCACCGAACCGCCCTTCTCTATCAGCGCACCATCCGCTCTGGATCAGAGCCGCTTCCCACGTACCCCGATTCCTCGTCGCCACCCCTCCCCAACCGGCTGTCCGGGCTGTGGGGGCATCGGGCAGCTGCTGCGCCTCCACGGCCCTCCGGCTTCCACCCGCCGTGGCCGGACACCAAGGCTTCCCTGACGCATCGGTGGTCAGGCAGAGTCCTCCCGACCGGTTGATCAGCGCTTGGCACACGTGGCGTCCAGGCTGTCGACTATGCTTCCCTGCCGGGCTGGTCGGAATGAGGCCATCTACGGCATCTCGGATCGAGGGCTCGGCCCACCGGTGTGAGGGCAGCCGGCCGCGGCGTCTGCAGGGATGGACATGCGGCGCAGGAGATCACGGGTCGCTCGCAGGTTCAGGGTGCTGCGCCATCTCACGCTCGGGTGACGGGAGCGCAGATGGGACAGCGCCCGGGTCCCCAGGCCGGTGCCGCGGAAGCGCTCCTCCAGGGTTACAGCGGTGATGACACCTTGATCGCAACGGTCACACAGCTGGTAGCGGACCTGACCGACGACCTTGCGGATATGGACCAGGAGCAGGCACTGCTCATCCGGACGGGTGCCGCCGGGAACTCGGGAGGGGAGAAATTCGATTGATCGGTAGACCATGATCCGACGCCGCAAGCGGCCCATGGGCCGCTTGCGGCGAGAGTGCCGGGGGCCGTTATGGCCGGTGGCTGCCACCTGATCTTGAGAGGCCGGGCCGAACAGAGTGATCGTAGGACGCGCATGATGTCCCTGCATGCGAGCCGCCTACCCCGAGCCGCGCCATAGATACCCCCTTGTGCAGAAAAGGGATATCTGCCCTTAAGGGTAAGGGCAGTTGCCTCGTTGAGTGAGTGCTGGGCCGTTCCCGAGCGCCCCGTGATCACTTCCTGGCCAGGCACAGATTTTGGCGGCGGATCAGGGGATCAGCACTCTTCCCACTGAGTGGGTCCGGCTCGTCGAGGTCTGGCGGCACGGCGACCCAGCAGCTCAGCCAGTGCTCGTTGTCTCCCCAGGCGAAGAAGGGGGATCGCCCGGAGGTGTCACAGAAGAACACCATACTGAAGGCCGCTTCGAGGTCAGCCGCCAGGCCTCCGCGAGGCTGGCCCCAGGGGCCAGCGGCTCCCGGAAGCCGGCATAGCGAGGAGTGGAAGCCGTGATGGGTGACGACCTGGCCTCGCTGCCGGTCTGCCGGAGCAGCCAGGGGAGGCGAACGGTCACCCTGCGGCAGCGGCAGCGTACTCGTGGTTGAGGATGGAGTGGGTGACGGAGTCGCTCCCTTGACCGCCGCGTTGGACGTGCTCGCGGATGTAGCCCTCCTCGGTGAGACCTGCACGGTGCATGGGGCGGGCGGAGGCGGTGTTGTGTGTGTGGGAGCGGGCTCCCCAGACGCGGTGGAGGTCGAGGTCTTCGAAGGCGCAGGCCAAGAGCAGGCAGGGATACGGTTTCGGTACCGTATGCGTTGCCCCAGATCTCCAGGTTGAGGGCGAAGCCGAAGGTCGCGGCCCGGGGCTGATGGGGGTCCAAGGCGAGGCGGCCGAACCCGATCAGCCGCCCGCCGTCGCTGCCTGTGTCGGCTACGGCCAGGGCGTACTCCTGGCGCGGGTCCGTGGCCGCCGAGGCGATCGACCGGGCAAGGCTCGTCGTGGCGTATCCCGAAGCAGCCGACCTACAGGCGACGACGGAAACGGTCGGACAGGTATCAGCCGAGAAAGGCGCGAAGGGCCGCGTTGACCTCCTCGGCATGCGTCCAGAGCAGCCCGTGCGGAGCGCCCTCGATCTCCACGTACTGCGCGTCGGGCAGCTCACGGCGGAATCGGCGGGCCGTCGCGTCGATGGGGAGGATCCGGTCGGCCGTTCCGTGCAGGACGAGGGCCGGCTTCCCGCTGTCGCGGACCGCCTGGACGTCGGCGCGGAAATCCTCGATCCAGGAGGAGACGACCGCGTAGGCCGCCACGGGAGCGCTCGACGTCGCGACGTTCCAGCTCGCGGTCACGGCCTCCTGGCTGATACGGCTGCCGAGGTTGTCGTCGAGGTTGTAGAAGTCGGCGAAGAACTGGGTGTACCAGGCGTACCGATCCCCCTTCGCCGCTGCCGCGATTCCGTCGAACACCTCTTGCGGCACCCCTTCGGGGTTGTCGTCACGGGCCACGAGGAAGGGCTCCAGCGCGGCGAGGAACGCCAGTTTCGCGACCCTCGCGTGCCCGTACCGTGCGACGTAGCGAGCAAGCTCGCCCGTCCCCATCGAGAAGCCGACGAGAACGACATCGCGGAGATCGAGGCTCTCCAGGAGGGCGTTGAGGTCGGCGGAGAACGTGTCGTAGTCGTATCCCGTGCCGACCTTCGACGATCGTCCGAAGCCGCGACGGTCGTAGGTGATGACGCGGTACCCGGCATCCAGCAGGTCCCGCGTCTGACGCTCCCAGCTGTGGCCGTTCAGCGGGTACCCGTGGATCAGCACGACGGGCTGCCCCGTTCCCTGGTCCTCGTAATAGAGCTCGACCGGAGTGCTGTTCTCACTGCCGACGGCGATGTACCCCATTGTCTTCTCTCCTTCTAATGCGGACGAACGTGCTGGTCAGAATGGTCTACGTGCTCGATGGGCGCGACCGTCGCGGAGGGGCCCGTTCTCGAGACGGACGACGTCGACGAGTGTCGCGCCCCCGCCGGGTGTCAGCCGCCCCCCCTGACCGTCGGGGCCACGACCGCGTGCGGCTCCGATGAGGTCGGAGCGCCGGTACGCCGGGGGAAATTCCACGATTTCGGTGTCCACCGTTCCGGTGCGACCGACGGTCGTCATTCCGCAGCCGCTCACTTGCCGACGAGCTGACGCGGCATGACCGGATTCTTTTTGGGAGGTTGACTGCGAAGGTCAGTTGAAGTCGCAACTCGCCGACGGGCCTCATAGTACGAGGACTTCACCGTTTGGCAAGTCGGGAGAGGAGGGGCGGCTGATTTTCCGATCTCCTGTCGTCACGTCGCGCGTTCTCGGCTTCGTTGAGCGAATTCGGCCGCCACGGGGCGGTGCGGAGGTGCCTAGTTGACACGTCAAATTCTGGTGCTAGTGTACGGCGACATACGCAGGCCACGCCGGACCGCGGAGTACTGACTACCGCGATGAGGGAAGTCAAGGCCGGATTGGGCGCACTGCCGACGCGGGAGGGAAGCATGCTCGATCCCGATCGCCGTACGCTCATCAACGCTCGGGAGGACCGGCGTCTCGTCGTGGCCGTCAAGGCGACCTTTCGGTGCCGAATATCCCACTGCTTGCGCATGGAAGGCAGAATTTCCGGCAGCTGCCGAGTAAGGGCAGGTTCGATGTGAAGAGTGAATGAGGTCCGTTCAGGGTTTTGTGGGCCCGGTCCCAGGGAATCTCCGGCCACGACGTCGGTCGATTCAGGAAGCCGATTCAGAAAGTCGATTCAGGAACACGCCGCGACACATCGCCGTGTCGCCTCCATGCCCGCCTTCCGGGAGGCTTGCCTTTTCCCGTGCGGAAGCCCTGAAGCGGAGTGGGCCCGTACGCGCGCACCAGCTGTCGACGACCGGCCGCGTCGGAACGAAAGAGGTCGGCTGTCAGGGCCGACAGCACCGAACACCCGGAAGGACCACCGCGATGAATGCTTCCGTGATCGACAAGCCCGACTTCAGCGGGCTGAGTGCGATGTACATCAACTGCACCCTGAAACGATCTCCCGAGCTCAGCCACACCCAGGGTGTGATCGACCGCAGCGTGGCCATCATGGAGGCGAACGGAGTCAGCGTGGACCAGATCCGCGCCGTCGACCACGACATCGCCACCGGTGTCCGCCCGGACATGACCGAACACGGCTGGGACACCGACGAGTGGCCGGCGCTCCTTCGGCGGATCCTCGCCGCCGACATCCTCGTCATCGGCGGATCGATCTGGCTCGGGGACAACAGTTCGGTGACCCGGCGCGTCGTCGAACGGCTCTACGGTTACTCCGGCGTGCTCAACGAGCAGGGCCAGTACGCCTACTACGGACGTGTCGGCGGCTGTCTGATCACAGGCAACGAGGACGGCCTCAAGCACTGCGCCATGAGCATCCTCTACAGCCTGCAGCACATCGGCTTCGCCGTCCCGCCCCAGGCCGATGCCGGCTGGCTCGGTGAGGTCGGCCCGGGCCCTTCCTACCTCGACGAGGGATCAGGCGGGCCGGAGAACGACTTCGCCAACCGGAACATCTCGTTCATGACGTACAACCTCCTCCACCTCGCGTCGATGATCCGCGACACCGGTGGCATTCCCGCCTACGGCAACCAGCGCTCGGCCTGGGACGCCGGCTGCCGCCCCGACAACGCCAACCCTGAACACCGCTGACCCACTTGAAGGCGCTACCGAGGATGTGAGATGCGATGACCGCACCAGCTGCCACGAACTGGCCGAGCCTGAGAGTCTCCGACTGGACCGCGACCCGCGACACGCTGCACATGTGGACCCAGATCGTGGGCAAGATCCGCATGGTCCACGCACCACTCGTCAACCACTGGTGGCAGGTGACGCTGTACGTCAGCCCCCGCGGACTGACGACATCGACCATCCCTTACCGCTCCGGGGCGTTCGAGATCGAATTCGACTTCGTCGGCCACCGGCTCGAAGTCCGCAGCAGCGACGGCGGCGTGCGCGGCTTCCCGCTCCGGCCCATGGCAGTGGCCGAGTTCTACGCCCAGGTCCTGCACACGCTCGACGGACTCGGGATCGAGGCCCCGATCCATCCGCACCCCAACGAGGTCGAGCCCGCGATTCCGTTCGCCGACGATCACGATCACGCTGCCTACGACGGTGAAGCGGCAACCCTGTTCTGGCGACAGCTGCTGCAGGCGAACCGGGTCATGGGGGAGTTCCGGTCGCACTTCGTGGGCAAAGTCAGCCCGGTGCACTTCTTCTGGGGAGCGATGGATCTCGCCTGCACCCGCTTCTCCGGGCGACAGGCTCCTCCGCACCCCGGCGGCGCACCCAACTGCGGCGACTGGGTCATGGTCGAGGGCTACTCCCGGGAGCTTTCCAGCTGCGGATTCTGGCCCGGCGGCGGTGAGGAAGGAGCCTTCTACGCGTATGCCTACCCTGAACCCGAAGGCTTCGCCGATCACCCGGTCGGTCCGGAAGGTGCCTACTTCAGCCCCGAGTTCAAGCAGTTCCTGCTGCCCTACGAAGCCGTCCGCTCCGCGCCCGACCCCGATCGCGCGCTCGCCGAGTTCCTGCACACCACCTACGAGGCCGCCGCGGTGCTCGGAAAGTGGGACCGCGCCGCGCTGGAGGACGACCCCATGCGGTGGGACGGCACCTCCACCCCTCGCTGGTCGCCCAAGTAGCCCGTCGCAAGCTCTCCGGCCTCTGACATTTGTCATGTGCGGCGATGACAGCGGTCACCGGAGGCCGTGACAACTCCCCCTGCCGCAAGGGCATGGGCGGCACGATTCTGAACTCATGACGCAGAACGCGATGGGGCCGGGGAACCGGGGAGAAATCTCGCCGCTGGGTACGAGGCCGTTCGCGGCGCCTCCTTCCCGGTCGCCCGCGGCCAACTGCGCGCCCTGCCCGGGACGGACAGGGCGCGCAGGACGTGACCGGACCTGGTCCTCGTACGCCTCGGCGATGGGCATCGACGCCGTACGAGCGGGAGTTGGGCCGACATGCGGCTCGCCGGGCATCATCAGGCGGCGCGGTCCGAGGAAGCCCGAGTGAGGTGACGGCATGAGCGACGAGCACGGGTTCGAGCCGGAAACGCAGCCGCTCACCGACGACGGGCAGTGCGTCCTGTCCACGATGGTCGCCATGCTGTCGATGAGGGACGACATGACGGTCGTTGCCGGCCTGAACGAACGCCTGGCCCTCATGGAGTGCTCCCCGCAGGTGGAACCCGGCGAGCGAGACGCCTCCGGGCCGACGGCGCCGGTGCCTCCGGGGGAGAGCGTGTGAGAGGCGAGGACCGTCCGCCTCGACCTCCGGCGGACGCGGTCAGACCATGCTGTTGCCGCTGGCGGTCGCTTCGGGCAGGACGAGGTCCTGCACGACGTCCCAGTGCTCGACGATGCGGTCGTTCTCCAGTCGGAAGATGTCGACGATCACCGTAGGACCGGGCTCCCAGCCGCGGACGAGGCTGTGCGTGAACACGAGGTCGCCCTGGGCCGCCACGCGCTGCGGCTCCCAGGAGAACCCCTCCAGCCCCGGCACTGCGGCGCGGAGTGTGCCGAGGCCGTCGGGGAGCTGAGGGCTGTGCTGCACATACGGTTCGGCCCAGTACCGGTCCAGCGCGGTGAGGTCCTTCTCCACGAAGAGTTCTCGCATCGCGGTGGTGACGATGTCGATGTTGCGCCGGGCCTGATCGTTGTCCGTCATGACCATGCTTCCTGGATGGTTCGGGAAAGTCGCCGAGGGCGCCGTCGACGGTGACCGGCCGCAGCCCCAGATCTTTGTTGACGCATAAACAATAAAATGGCAGAGTTGACGTGTCAACTTAATTGGAGAGGGGGCGGACGGGACGAGGGAGCCGTGATCGTGCGGACATCCCCGGTCCGCAGGTCCCGACATCCCCGCGCAGAGGCGTGCGATCTCGCGGCGAGCCCACGCAAGCGTTGAAAGAAGGCCCACGATGGATGCTCCGCACGTCGAGTTCGGAATCGACAGCTTCGGCGACCTGCCCCGCGACGATCAGGGCGCGATCGTGTCGCACGCGGAGGCGATCCGCGCCGCAGTGGCCGAAGCGGTCCTCGCCGACGAGGTCGGCATCGACGTGGTCGCGCTGGGCGAGCACCACCTGCCGGAGTTCGCCATCTCCAGCCCCGAGACCGTACTTGCCGGTATCGCGACCGTCACAAAGCGCATCCGGCTCGCATCGGGCGTCACGGTGTTGTCCTCGGACGACCCGGTACGGGTGTTCCAGCGGTTCGCCACGGTCGACGCACTGTCCGGCGGACGGGCCGAGGTGATCCTCGGACGCGGCTCGTTCACCGAGTCGTTCCCACTCTTCGGGTACGACCTCAAGGACTACGAGGTGTTGTTCGAGGAGAAGATCGACCTCTTCCACCGGCTCCTGGACGAGACGCCGGTCACCTGGGAAGGAACCACACGCGCCGCCCTGCACGCCGCGGACGTGTACCCGAAGACCGAATCGGGACGTCTCAGCACCTGGGTCGGTGTCGGCGGAACACCGCAGTCCGTGATCCGCACGGCTCGGTACGGATTCCGGCTCATGCTCGCCATCATCGGCGGCGCTCCCGACCGGTTCGCTCCCTACGTGGATCTGTACCGGCGGGCGAGCGAGGAGTTCGGTACGACGGCACAGCCGGTCGGGCTGCACTCGCCCGGCTTCATCGCCTCCAGTGACCAGGAGGCCAAGGAACTTTTCTACCCCGGATACAAGGAGACGCGTGACCGGATCGGGGCGCTACGCGGCTGGCCACCGCTCCGCCGGGAGGAGTTCAACACAGAGGTGGACCACGGGTCGCTGTACGTCGGGTCGGTCGAGACGGTCGCGTCCAAGATCGCTCACGCCATCCGGGTGCTGGACGCGGGCCGGTTCGACTTGATCTACTCCTCGGCCGGCACCGTATCGGCATCGGCCCGGCTTCGGGCGGTCGAGCTGTACGGCACCCAGGTCATCCCCCGGGTCCGAGAGCTGCTGGCCGAACAGCCCGCGGCCAAGGCCGGAGCGGCGCGATGACCACCATCGGGATCCTGGGGGCCGGGAAGATCGGCACCGTACTGGCGCGTCGGGCGGGCGCTGCCGGATACCGCGTCCTGATCTCCGGGTCGGGTGACCCCGCCAAGATCGTGCTGACCACCAAGGTCCTCACCCCGGGAGCGACAGCCGTATGGCCGGCCCGGGCCGCGGAGGCGGCCGACGTGGTGATCCTCGCTCTTCCGCTCGGCAGACACCGAGACCTCCCCGTCCCCGAACTGGCGGGGAAGCTGGTCGTCGACGCGATGAACCACTGGTGGGAGGTCGACGGTCCGCGCGACACGATCCTCCCGACCGAGATCTCCTCGAGCGAGGCTGTGCAGGGGTTCCTGAAAGGTGCCCGTGTCGTCAAGGCCTTCAACCACATGGGCTACCACGACCTGGAGGACGGGGCGCGTGCGGCAGGCGCCCCCGGTCGCAAGGCGATCGCGATCGCCGGCCACCTGCCCGGCGATCTCGCCACCGTGTCCGCGATGGTCGACGCTTTCGGGTTCCATCCACTGATCGTCGGCGACCTCGCGGCGGGTATCCGGCTCGAGCCCGGAACACCCGCCTTCGGCGCCAACGTGGACGCCGCGCGGCTGCGCTTGCTGACGGACATTCCTGAGCTGGATCGCAACGCTCTGGTCCAGCCGTGATGCCTGCCCGGGAGAATCGACGCCTGCATGGCAAGCAGTTCCTGGCGGAAGAGGTTGCCGTTTCCCTGGAGGAGGACGCATGCGCTCCATCATTCCCGACTATCTGACCGAGGTGCTGGCCGGTGTGCAGCCGGAGGCGTCCGGGGAGCCGGCGGGGTACATCCCCGAGCTCGCGGCGGCGGACCCCGAGCGCCTCAGCGCAGCCTTCGCCATGATTGACGGAGAGGTGTACGGGGCCGGTGACATCGACACCGAGTTCACGATTCAGTCGATCTCCAAGCCGTTCGCGTACGCGCTGGCGTTGGCGGACCGCGGGTTCGCCCCTGTGCTCGCCAAGGTCGGTGTCGAGCCGTCCGGGGAGGCGTTCAACGAGATCTCTCTCGAAAGCGACACCGGCCGGCCCCGCAATCCGATGATCAACGCCGGCGCGATCACTGTTCACTCCCTGGTCGGCCCGGAGGGTCTGAACGCGACCGAGCGGGTGGAACGCGTGGTCGACGGTCTTTCGGCCTTCGCGGGACGTCGACTGAGAACGGATGACGCCGTACACGCGTCGGAGATGAAACATGCCCACCGGAACCTTGCCATCGCGCACATGCTCCGCAGCCACGACATCCTCGTCGGGGACGCGCGGGCCGTCGTCGACGGCTATACCCGCCAGTGTTCCGTGCTCGTCAGCACACGCGATCTGGCCATGATGGCCGCGACGTTGGCGAACCGCGGGATGAACCCTCTCTCGGGCGAGCAGGTGGTGCCGGAACCGGTGGTCCGCCAGGTGCTCAGCGTCATGTTCGGCTGCGGAATGTATGACGCGGCCGGCGACTGGGGTACCCAGGTCGGCATCCCGGCGAAAAGCGGGGTTGCCGGAGGTCTGATCGGCGCGCTCCCCGGACAAGTCGGCATCGCCACGTTCTCACCGCGACTGGACAACCACGGAAACAGCGTTCGCGGAGTGAAACTGTTCGAGCGATTCTCTTCGGACATGGGCCTGCACGTGATGGAGGTTCCCGCCACCGCGCGTGCGGCTTTGCGGACCAACCATGTCGCCGGCAGCGGACCGGACGCCTTCCGGGTTCTCCAACTGCAGGACGGCATCGGCTTCGCCGGAGCCGAGAGAGTCATCCGGGAAACCGTGAACACCTCGTACCCGGAAACCAGCATCGCTCTGGACCTCACACGGGTCCATTCGATCGATGACGTGGCCCGGCGCATGCTTCTGGAAATCATGCGCCGGCTGACGCTCGACGGTCACGAGGTCTACCTGGTCGACCCGGAATCGATCATGCCCGACCCCGATCCAGGCGATGGCGGACGGGTGACCGTGGTGGACAGCCTGGACGAGGCGAGCGGCAGCAAGACCCCGCCGACGCCTGCAGCCCGTCGTCGCATTTCTGGGAGCGCGGGCACTGCTCGACGGACCTGAGCGGCCGACGCCCGGCCGCCGGGCCGGGGCTCCTTGTGAGAGGCGCCACAAGCCGCACGTCATGAAGAACGCCAACGGCGCGCGCGGACCGGCATGTTCTGGGTAACCGCAGGCGCCGGCCGCGTCAGCGGTGTGGAGGACGTGCCGATGCCCTCGATACGCTTGGTCCATGGACGCAACACCGCGCTGGCTGACCCCGGAGCAGCAGGCCGCCTGGGACGGTTTCATCCGCATGCAGGAGAAGCTCATCGGACGTCTTTCCCGCTACGTCCAGGCAGACTCCAGCATGTCCCCGGCCGACTTCATCGTGCTGGTGAAGCTCACCGAGGCCGGCGGGCGCATGCGCTTCATGGACCTCACCAAGCTGGTGGAGTGGGAGAAGAGCCGCATGTCCCACCAGGTGGGGCGGATGGCGAAGCGCGGCCTTGTCACCAAGGAGGAGTGCCCCGACGACGGACGCGGTTCTTTCGTCGTCGCCACCCCCGCCGGATATCGGGCGATCGAGGGCGCAGCGCCCCTTCACGTCGAACACGTCCGCCGACTGTTCATCGATGCCCTGACGCAGGACGAGCTGAACACGCTCACCAGGATCTCGAGCCGCGTCGTCGCTCGCCTGGAGACGCAGCCCGACTGAGGCTCCGGCCCTGGGCCGGGTGGTGACAGTGGGCTACGGGCCGCCGGGTGGAGCGCGCCGATCAGTCATGCCCGGGTCCGGCGGTCCGGGTGAAGTCGGAGGCGTGGTCGCGGGCCCACTGCGCGTAGGAGCGGCCCGGGCAGCCGAGGACGTCTGCGAGCGTGCGGTAGGCACTGCCGCGCGAGGGGGTTGCGTCGAGGGGCTCGACGTAATCCGCCGCATGGGCCTGGAAGCAGCCGCCCGTGACGTGGCGACCCGTGAGGCTGGCATCCGGTTCGTCGACGACCGGAACCGAACCAGAGCCGCTCTCCCGGCGGACGCTTTCGGCGGCCGTGGGCCCGTCGCCGAGCTAGAGATTCTCCGCCCGCTCCTCTCCAATCTGCTCTACGACCACACCCGCAACGACACCGAATACCTCTTCGGCGACGAAATCACCTCCCTGAAAGACGAGGGGCCCCAGGTCCACGCCACACTCAAGAACGCCGGCGAGCGCTCCTTCGACTACGTCATCGCCGCCGACGGCATCCGCTCCCGCACCCGTGACCTCGTCTTCACCAACACCCGGATCAAGGGCCTCGGACTCCGCACGGCGTACTTCACCATCCCCCACCAGCCCGCCGACGGCCGCTGGGCACGCTGGCACAACGCCCCCCGCCACCGGTCGATCACCCTGCGCCCCGACAACCTCGGCACCACCCGGGCCGCACTCTCCTACCTCACACCCGCTCAAGACGATGAAAGGCTGGCCACCACCGACCAGAAACAACTGCTGCATCGAGTCTTCGGCGGCCTCGCCTGGGAAGTGCCCCGAATTCTCACCGAGATGGACAACGCCAGCGACTTCTTCTTCGAGTCCGTCGGCCAAGTCCACATGCCCCGCTGGTTCATGGGAAGGATCGCCGCAGTCGGCGACGCGGCCTACTGCGCCTCACCCCTCAGCGGCATGGGCACCAGCCTCGCCCTGACCGGCGCCTACATCCTGGCCGGAGAACTCGCCCACCGCGCCGACCACCACGCCGCCTTCACCGCCTACGAGAGCACCCTGCGCCCTTACACCGCACGCGCACAGAAGCTACCGCCGGGAACCCCGCGCGCAGCCCTGCCCCGCACCAGGGCCGGCATCGCACTCCTCAACACCGTCCTGCGCACGGCAACCACCAAACCAGCCAGTACACTCCTGGCACGCTTCCTCGTCCCACCGGCCGACACCCTCACTTTGCCCACCTACCGCTCGTAGACAGGAAACTTCAGCCGACCCAAGGCCCAGACACACGGCACTTCTAGAAACGTGAGCACTGCGGCTTCAATAACTGATCATTTCAGAACGAGTCCGGGGTGTGAGCCGTCGGCGGGAGCAGCACGACCAGGAGCAGGACCAGGCCGTGCCTAGGGCTTGTCCGGCCGATCATGGTTCCGGTTGCTGGGGCACAGCGGGGCTTCAGTCTGTCGAGGTCATAATCGGCCCGCGATGTCGTGTGCCAGGGTGACGGTATGGACTGGCAGTCGGAGAGCCCGGAACTCTGGGCATTTTTGGAGACCTTGCACCGCGGCGACATCTTGTCTGGCACCGTTGCGGGGATCGAGCGGTTCGGGGTCTTCGTGGCCCTGGACGACGGACCTGCCCATCCCCTCTTCCCCGGGGTCGGGTTCGTCGTGGTCCCCGAACTGTCCTGGCGGCACATCGACGCCATCACCGATGTCGTTCACGTAGGCCAGCGGGTCTCGTGCGAGTTCCTCCAGTTCGACACCTACAACCTGGAGGCCAGACTGTCCTTGAAGGCGATGGAGCCCGACCCCATGCGGGCTTTCGCCGACCGCACGCCGGTGGGCCAGGAAATCCGCGGGACGGTGGAGAAAACAGTTCCCATCGGCGTCTTCGTCGACCTCGGAGACGGGATCGCCGGACTGGTCCCCTCCAGAGAGATCGACGGCCGGCCCGCAGTGAATCCGGTGGAGGACTTGGAGGCCGGAGAGGAGATCACCGTCGTCGTTACGGAAATCGACCTGCCGACCCGCCGAATCCTTCTTTCCAGGCCGAAGAACGCCCTGCGCGAAGGTGTCGTGCCGGCCACGTGACGGCCAGCGTGCTCCAGCCGTTGAATGGAGCATGGTGCGGGGTGATCTGAGTGATGCCGAGTGGGAACGGCTGCGGCCGTTCCTGCCGGTCAGCAACCGGCGCTGCGGCAGGTGGCGGGATCACCGGCAGGTGATCAACGGGATCCTGCACCGGGTGCGAACCGGAGTGCAGTGGCGTGACCTGCCCGAACGGTTCGGTCCGTGGAAGACCGTCTATGAACGCAACCGCCTGTGGTCGGCGGACGGTACTTGGGAACGTCTCCTTCATCAGCTCCAGGCCGCAGCCGATGCAGCAGGCCAGATCGACTGGGACATCTCGGTCGACTCCACCATCGTGCGGGCACATCAGCATGCTGCGGGCGCTCGCAACGACCCACCGCTGGCACCTGGCTCAAAGGGGGCCGAGGAGCCGGAACATCAGGACGAAGCGCCGTGGCAGAATCTGCACGCCCGCCTGGTGGAGGTGGTGCTGGAGGCGAGAGTCTGGGCCGCTCGCGCGGCGGGTTCACCAGCAAGCTTCACCTGAGCGCGGACGGCCGCTGCCGCCCGCTGTCCCTGATCGTCACACCAGGTCAGCAAGCTGACTGCACCCAGTTCATCGCGGTGCTGGAGAAGATCCGAGTCCCCAGACCGGGCCTGGGGCGACCACGCAAGAAGCCCGACAGCCTTGCGGCCGACAGGGCCCACGGCAACGGCCCCGTCCACGAGTACCTGCGTCGCCGGGGCGTCCGCCACACGATTCCGGACAAGAGTGACAGCCAGGCCGCCCGCCTGCGCAAAGGCGCACGCGGTGGACGGCCGCCTGGCTTCGACGAGGACCGCTACAAGAAGCGCAACACCGTCGAGCGGGCAATCAACCGCATGAAGCAGTTCCGGGCGGTCGCCACTCGCTACGACAAGCGCGGCTACGTCTTCCTCGGCACCGCCACCGCGGCGGCCGTCGCGGTCTGGCTCCGCACATGATCGGCCGGACAAGTCCTAGTAAGCCAGGGACCTGCGATCTCAAGGTGACTCCGACGAGAGTCGGCTTGCCCGCAGGTCAAGATCAATCTCAGCGCCAACGATGTTCCCCGACGCCGGATGCGTGCTGCCGCGAGCAGATCCCGGCGTTCTCGCCCTACAGCCTGCCTTCGAGCGCGGCCTGCACGGCCCCTGTGTCCGTCTCATCTACAAGGTTGGCCGTCTGGTCCGCGAGCCAACCGTCCCGCTCCCCAGGTACGAGCCGGAGAGCGGTGTGCTTCACCAGGCCGCCCAAGGTGGACCTCACGGTCACTCGTAGTCCGATCCCCGACGGATGCGGACCAAAGGCCGGGAGCTTGATCGGCTCACCGGTGCTCACGCGCGCGTCCCTGTAGTCACCGACCCGGGGCGCAGAGGTGATTTCGACACACTCGGCGATGGTGTCGGCGTCCCAGCTCCGCAGGAGCCGTTTGGTACGGGCCTCGCATGCGGCCTCATAGTCCTGATCCACCGATGCCTGCTGGTAATCCCGCGCGACCTCCTTGACCACGGCGGCTTGCTCGCTACTGACTCCGACGGCGGTCCGGCTGTCACCCTCGCAACCGCCCACCGCCAGGATCGCCGCCATCACAAGCAGCCCCACAGCACGTCCACCCCGCGCAGCCACGCCCCGCCCCCTCACCTGTCACTGGTGCCCCCAGCACCTCTCGCAGAATTACAGCACGGCACTGGGCGGGGCTGATTCAAACGAAAGGGCCTGGCCCGAGAGGGATCACGGTCTGGCGAGCTACAGCGGCCCGATCACCCTCTACACCATGCTGGACAGAGAGCTCGGCACGGCCGGTGTTGAGCCAGGCCTGCTGCCCACTCCGTACATCTTCAGCGGCCCGCCGTCCGAAATCCCGTTCCACATCCCCCGGCCCCCGGAGGGCTCACCCGAGATCGGAGTCTGGCCGATGCAGAAGGCCGGGCCCGCCGTTCGCGCATACCGGGAGGCGCTGGACCGGATCGACCCCGACCCCCGGTACGAGCTGTCGGAGCTGATCGAGGCGCTCGACGGCTGGTACGACAACTGGCACGGCAAACAAGGCATACCGTGGTGGCGCAAAGACACCTCGATCTTCGTCGTCGTCGGCTGAGCATCGCCCGGCATACACCTCCAGCTCACGGTCTCCCGCGGTTTGGTCCCAGCGCAGCTTGGTGGCACCCCACCCCCACATACCAGCACTGCGCTGCCGGAGACGGCGGCATCCAGTCCGCCGGATCCGGATCGCACGGGCGGGGGTTACCCCTTCCGTTGAACGGCGGTCGCGCTGCCCAGGAACTCCCGGGCGCCGCGGAGTCGGGTGCGCAGATGCCGTTGGGTCGCCTGGCTGTCGAGACGGATGTCGAGGGCCCCCGGGGTGGTGCTGTCGGCGCGCAGCCCTGTGGGAAGGCGAGAGGCGTCGAGTCCGTCGCGCTCGGCGATGAGCACGCCGAGCTGGTGACGGCTCAGGGCGTCGGGTCCGCTGACGTGGTGGATGCCTGCCGCACTGCCGTCGGCGAGCTCCAGCAGCGCGGCCGCCAGGTCCGAGACGTGGACTGGGCAGCGGATGTCGTCGGTGTACAGCGCACCGTCGGTGGTCCCTGCGGCGAGTTCGTGTACCAGGCGTTCGTGCACGGAGAGCCCGTGTCCGATGATCAGGGACGTTCGGGCGACGACGGCTTTCGGATGTATTGCGATGATCCCGGTCTCCGCTGCGGCTTTGGCCGCCCCGTACGGGGTGACGGGGTCCGGGAGGCAGGACTCGTCGTAGCGGGCGGTGCCGGCACCGGAGAAGACCGCGTCGGTGGATACGTGGACCAGGGGTGTCTCGCGCTTCGCCGTGACGAGTGCGAGCTGGACCGGGCCATCGGCGGTGATCGCCCAGTCGGCCCGGCCGCTGGACGCGTTGATCACGACCCGCGGCTGAGCGTCCGCTACGACGCTGTCCAGGCTCTCCGCGTCCCGCAGATTCGCAGTACCTCGGCACAGCTACTGCGGCGGCCCTCACCATCTGGCTCCGAACATGACCGACCGGACAAGTCCTATGCGGCGGACTCCGCGTACGGAAGGAGCCCCGACGGCTCCGGGTCCCAAATCGATTACCCTCGGTACCCGGCACGGTGTCACATCTGGGCACGAGCAGAATGGCGCAGGTCATCGTGTTGGCGCGGTACGAGGACGAGGTGATGGAGCCGCTGACGCGGCCGGACGAGGCCCGCACCTGGCACGGGTGCTTCGTGCAGATCCCCTGGTTCGTAGGGGGCTGGCGCATCGAGTTCGAGCGGTGGAACCGGCGCCGCGGCGTGCTCAAGGACCTGGAGCCGCTGCCGTGGAACGAGCCCGCCTGCGTGCAGGTCATGCTCCACGACGAGGACGACGACCTGTTCGGTCTGTGGATTTTCCGCGACGGGGGCCTCGTCGAGGTGGGCATCCCCGGCGCCCAAAGGGTGCACATCGCTGCCCCGCCGTGGGACGCAAACCCCGGCTTCCTGGTTCGGACCGGCCTGGGCAGGGGAGAGGACCGGCACTCGCCAGAGCACGTACAGGACCCGCGGTCGTGCTGGTGACCCGGTCCCGACCAGGGCCAGACAGGTGCTGAAGTCGCCGTGGCCGGTCCTGCCCGGGGCCGGACCGGTTTCATCTGGCTCCGAACATGATCGGCCGGACAAGTCCTAGTGGCTTTCCTGATCACAGGCGGGTGGCGAACCGGCCATCGGGCAGCTTGCGGAGCCAGCCGCGATCGACGAGTCTGACCAGCTTGCCGCGTAGCGGTTCCAGCTTGGACTTTACGCTGATGTCCACCCCCACCGCCTCCCCGACCTCGCGGGCCATGACCGGTCCGGCGGCCTGCCGCACGGCGGCGGGGATGCGCTGATAGCCTCAAGGCAGCGAGTCCTCCTCCACGCCCGATTCACGGTGCGGAATCAGCATCACCGCCCGGCCACCCACCTGCCCCGGCATCGGACCGACGGAGGCGCGTTCCTCGGCGAGCTGCCCGCTCATCCGTTCAAGGACGCGCTCGGCGACTGCGAGTTCGTCCCGCTCGGCTCGCACTTCCGCCAGCTGGTTGGCCAGCTGCTCTTCGAGTTCGTCCAGTTGCGCGCGCCGCGCGGTGATCCGTTCCAGCAGTTCGGGATCCAGCATGCACCGGATCGCAGAGGGGCACCCGACCCCAGCAGCGGAAATCGGTTGTCCGGGGAGTGCCGCGTGGCTGGATCAGCGGGATGGGAGGGAAGCCAGAGAGCGGTCCCACTCGTCAGCCGCGTGCAGCAGCGTTGCGGTGTCCACCCTGACCTCCACGACGTACTGGTAGATGTCAGCCCCATCATCGCCCTGTTGCCACGGAGGTGCCGCCTCCAGAGACAGATGAACGCGGATCACCGCGGTCCCGCTCTCGATTCGATGGACGAGGCTGAATGCCACGACCGGCTCGATGAACCACGTGTCCGGCGACAGCTCGCCTTCGGCATCAGGTTCGGTGACGTCCACCGTCCCTGCGGCCACCGCGCGCAGCCACGCGGACACCTGGCGGGCCTCATCGGTGAGCAGACACGGATCGGCGAAGGACCACTTTCCCTCAGGAGTCGCCACCGTGCCCTCAATAACCAGCCAATTGTCGTCGTACGAGTCGCCCCGAACAGTGGCGAACTGATAGCGCACTGGGCGGAGGTCGACACTGCTGGAGAGATCGTTCAGGAGCACCGGGCCAGGATGTCATGCGCCGGCCAGCAGCGGACTGCGCCGCCAGCTCAGGTGCACGCCCACAGCGCCGCCCCTGACTCCGTTTCGGAGACAATCCCGACCTCTGTCAGACGATCTTCTCGATGGGCTCCCGCCCACGACCAGCACGAGCACTCTGAGGACCGACCACACCAGCCCTTTGACATGCGAATTCAGGTTGGCGGCAGCTCATTGAAGGACACCGGGGAGGCGGTGGCGACACTACTCCCGTCGTCCCTCTCATCGTTCGCCGCGGAAGAGGACTTCCTACCCGATTGTTCCCAGGCGGCGGCCCAGGACGCTTCGGGTGCCGTGCCGGGTCGGTGAGTGGAAGCCTGGGACAGGGCGGGCCAGGAGGGCGCGGTCCACAGTCTCGAGATTCGCTGTGAGCAGGGGGCCGTTGAGAAGGGAGGGAGAGATCTCCGCTCCGATGTGCTCAGAAATTACCTGCAAAGATGCCATGGCCGCGCTCGTGCCAGATGACGTGTTCTGGATCCGCTGGAAGAAAGCGTGGTGGCTGTCGCCTCGGACCGTCTGCGGGTTGCGGGGTTCGAACGACTCAGAGAGCCGCCCGTCCTGGGCGTATTTGAACGTTGTCATGGAATGACCCGAGCGACTGAGGGCGAAAGCCTCCGAATCGCCGCAAAGGCTCTTGAGGATGAGGTCGGCGAATCCGATCGGGTTCGCGATTTCGATACAGAAAGACCATGTACCGATATCCCCGGCGCGCAGCAGCGCGCTTGTTTCACTCACCCCGATCTCTGATTCGCTTTGTGAAGCAGACATGAGACGCGCTTCGCCCGGATCGGCGCCGAAAGCCGTGAGGACCTGTTCAGGGTTGAGATTCCGGGAGAGCGTCAAGCAGAAATCGCCGTATTCTTCGATGTCCCAGGTAGCCGGCACGGCTGCCACCCCTCCAGTTGGGTCAGCGGCGCCCGGTGGCCGCGAGATTGCGCGTGGCCACCGGGCGCTGCGGGTTCACGCGTCAGGAACCTTCATGCGGAAGGGATCCTTGTTGACCATCCGCTGGTTCTGGATGAGGTTACTGTAGGCAGTTCCAGCCAGGGAGTTGACGTCCTGCGGGACATGGCCTCGGACACAGGGCTCTGTTTTGGTGACCGGACGCGCAGGGTCGGCCTCGTAGACGTTCCAGGTTCCGTTTTCGAGGAGCGCGACGATTTCCGCGCAGCGCCCGCCGTCGGTCCCGCCCTCCTGAGTTGACGCGAACGGGAACTCGTCGCAGGAATCACTGGGGACGACATCGGGCTTGGCGACGAACGGGATCGAGCTCTTACTGCCGCATGTACGTTCCCTGCGAGCGTTTCCGTCGAGGGCGCGGGTCAATGGCTTTCCGCTGTAGAGTCCCCACTTGTCAGGCAGGTTCCACTGCGCCCACGTGTATGTGGCAGCAGCCGCGCCGTAGGTGCTCAGAGGGAGTTCCAGTTCGGGTGTGATGCTCGGGAGAGCGCAGCCGGTGCTGATGTTGCCTCCGCCGGTGGTGGCAGAGTCGCAGCGAATTTCGCGTGGGTTTGACCAGGTGACAGTAGGCTTGGTGGGGGTTGTTCCTGTCTGAGTGATCTTCAGGGTGTAGCCGACCTTCGTACGGTCTTCCGACCCCGCTGCGGGAGCGTCGCGGTACGTCACGGTGCCGGACGCGACCTGGCCGTCAGTGAGCGCCCTCACCCCGGTCCAGGGTGAGCTCTGAGTCGTCGTGCACTTAGATGTGCAGGTGACGTCCGCAGCAACGTTGACACTCGCCACCCGACCGGAGAACTGAGTCGCCTCGACCAGGAACTCCTCGTTCCAGTTCCCCGACCGGGCGTTGAGGGTTGCGCTGGAACTTACGTAGAGGACTGCCGAACTCAGTACCTCTTGCTGCTCACTGCGGAGAGTGAATTTCACCGTCATCTCCCGCAGGCAGGCGCTCAGGCGCTCAAAACGCCACTCTCCCGGATTGGAGATCGTGCACAGCGATCCCGCTTGGCGTTCTGCCCGACC
Source organism: Streptomyces globisporus C-1027 (assembly GCF_000261345.2). Taxonomy (NCBI): domain Bacteria; kingdom Bacillati; phylum Actinomycetota; class Actinomycetes; order Kitasatosporales; family Streptomycetaceae; genus Streptomyces; species Streptomyces globisporus. The sequence goes on from NZ_CP013738.1 coordinate 7,592,619, forward strand.
TGGAGCACGCGAGGCGGGGTCCGGATCAGTGCGTTCCTCGATGGAGGTACAGGCGGTTACGGCCGAGTCAGAGTGCGTTCCGCTGCAAGTCTCTGCGGTCGATTCGACCTTCTCCCTGGCGGATGCACTCCGGTCCTCAGCCGCGGGTATCGAAATCGGCAACGTTCCCAGCTCGCCGAGACCGAGGTGTTCAAGCGCGAGGTCCGAAACCGCCGGGACCGCGGCTCCCTGCGCCAGGTCCTCGTCGCACACCGGCGCAACGTCCTGGTCGCCGTCCTCTTCGTGGCCGGCACCGGCGCCGTCGGCGGCACCTGGACCGCGGTCGTCCCCGCCCTGGGCAGCCGCCTCTCCGAACCGGGGACCATGTTCTGGGTGGTCGTCGCCGTCACGGCCTTCTTCATGGTGCTCAACGTGCCGCTCGGCCTGCTCGCCGACCGGTTCGGCGCCGCCCGTTTCCTCACGGCCACGAGCCTCGTCTTCACCGTGACGGGCTCGGTCTCCTACCTCACCATGAGCGGTACGTTCGCGAGCCTGGTGTTCACCTACGGCTCGGGCATCATGTACCTGGTCTGCGCCACCACAGTCCTGCCCAAGCTCCTCACCGAGATCTTCCCCGCAGAGGTCCGCGCCCTGGGCGTCGGCCTCCCCAACGCCGTCACCAGTGCCGTCCTCGGTGGTATCGCGCCGACGGCAGCCGCCTTCGCCGCCGCGAACAACGCCTCCGGGTGGTTCATCGCCGCGGTCATGAGCGCCGTACTGCTTTCCCTGCCGGCCGCCGCACTGGCTCGCTCGGTGGCCGCCGTCCCGGCCCTCGCCGGGCCACCGCCGTCCCCGCAGCCCGAACGCGTCCTCGCCACGACCGGAGACTGAACCGGCACGGCGGACGGCCACCCCTCACCGGAAGGGCGGCCGTCCGCCGACGGAGCTCCCCGCTCAGGGGCGGTTGTTCTTGCCCTCGAGCCACAGGGTGTCGGAGTCGTCGTGGTGCGTCCCACCCGAACCGACGTGCTTCGCGGAGATCTTGGCACCGTTCTTGAAGACGTGCACCAGCGCCATTCCATGACCCCGGCCGAGTTCGTAGTCGGTCTTCAGCCATTCCAGAACCGGTCCCGCTTTCAGATCCGGGCCCTCGAAACCGCGCTCCTTCGCCAGCTCGATGAATTGGCGGGGCGTCAGACCCGTCTTGTCCTCGATGTTGTCCAGATACGCCTGAAAGGACATGTGTTCCTCACCTTCCGAATTATCCACGTCGGCTACGACCGACTACACCAGCCTGCACTCGGGCGAAGCGCACATCAGGTTTCCCTCGCACCGCTGACGCTACTTACTGAGGTTGAACTTGTGGTGTCGTAGGGGCTGACGGCTCCTCGCCGGTGCGGTATCACCGGGGCATGCGGTATCCACAAGGGGGCGGGCTGACCGCCGAGCGGCAGCAGTTCCGCGAGGAGTTACGACTGAAGGCTGCCGAGAGGTTCGCCCAGGGCGAGGCGAGCTCGGTGATCGCCAGGGACCTGCGGGTCAGCGTCCGCTCGGTGCAGCGGTGGCGGCGGATGTGGGACGAGGGCGGGCCGCGGGCTCTGCGGTCACAGGGCCCGGCATCGCTGCCGAGGCTGAGCGAGAAGCAGTTCGCCCAGTTGGAGGCGGAGCTGGCCAAGGGACCGGCCGCGCATGGCTGGGAAGACCAGCGCTGGACCCTGAGCCGTGTGAAGACGGTGATCGGCCGACGCTTCCACCTGACCTACACGATCCAGGGCGTGCGCAAGCTCCTGGTGCGCAACGGCTGGTCCTGTCAGGTCCCGGCCCGACGCGCCATCGAGCGGGACGACGAGGCGGTGGCCGGGTGGGTCAAGGAGGTGTGGCCGTGCGCGGAAGACTCGCGGCGGCCCGTGGAGCCTGGCTCGTCTTCGAGGACGAAGCCGGTTTCTCCATGACGCCGCCGCAGGCCAGGACCTGGGCCCAGCGCGGCCGGACCCCGGTGGTGCGTGTCCGCGGCCGTTCCCGCAGACGCATCTCCATCGCCGCGCTGACCTGCTACAAGCCCGGCCACCGGTCCCGGCTGATCTACCGGCCACGCCGGGACGACGACCGACGCGACAGTCGCAAGAGCTTCTCCTGGCGCGACTACCGGGACCTGCTGATCGCCGCCCACCAGCAGCTCGGCGGGCCGATCGTGCTCATCTGGGACAACCTGAACGTCCACAAAGCCGCCGGGCTGCGGGAGTTCGCCGCCTCCCGGGACTGGCTGACGATCTACTACCTGCCGCCCTACGCACCCGACCTCAACCCCGTCGAAGGGATCTGGTCCCTCTTACGACGCGGCTGGCTCTCCAACGTCGCCTTCTCCACCCCCGAACACCTCGTCCAGCGCATCCGACACGGCCTACGCCACATCCAATACCGCAGCCACCTCATAGACGGCTGCCTCGCCGAGACCGGCCTGACCATCAGACCCACCTGAGCAACCCAGCGACATCACGAGTTCAACCTCAGTAGCCAACTCCCGTGCTTCCGGTAGCGCGCCGGTCGACTCCGTAAAAGACGTCTCCCCTCGGGGCGGGAACGGGGAGCCACGACAACTCGGCCTCGGCCCGCCCACGGCTTCGGCCATCACCTGTCAGGATGCCCTCATGACCCTGCCTGCCGCCCTCATGCCACACCGGAACCGCGTCTCCGCCACAGGCTCCGTCCTCTCCCGTTGGTCCCACGACTCCGTGCTGTCCGTCGGCTCCCTGGGATCGGTCCTGTCGATCGGCTCGGTGGGCTCCGTCCTCTCGGTCGGCTCGGTCGGCTCCGTTCTGTCGATCGGTTCCGTCGGCTCGGCCCAGTGCCTCCTCTCCGCGGGCTCCTGGCTCAGCACCGGTTCCCTGCTCTCCGCCCAGTCCAGCTGGTCGGTCCTCTCCTGGAAGGCCCGCGGGGGCTTCCTGGCCGCCGGGGCCCTCACCACTGTCGCCGGGGCGGCACTGCTGTTCCGTACAGCGTCCCGGTCCCACCCGGCCTGAGAAGCGGAAGTCATCGCCGGTCCGTCCCGCCACGCCCGAGCGGGACAATCTTTCGATGCGTGATCAATGTGCGGGTGCATGCGGGTGCATGCGGGTTTGAAGGCGTGTTCGATCTGCGATCGCAGCAGGGTGCCCTCCAGATGTGCCGTCTGTGTGCAGGAGAACGAACCGTTCAGCGCCGTCGATACGCCGGTGGAACAAGTCGAGCGGAATGATCTTCCGGCTCCTGCGGAGCACAAGAAGCTGCGGGAGGAGAGGGGCCTCACCGAGTCCCTGGCCGAGCGGCTGGACTTCTCCCGCAACTCCATTCGCAGCTGGACCCGTTCGGCTTGTCTCAGCTGCTTCTCCTGGGCGAGTCCCTCGTTGATTCTCTCCAGTTCCTCGTCCAGGTCGGCCAGTCGTTGCACGGTGTCGGCTCGCACCCCTTCCAGAGCCTCCTCCACCACGTCGTTCTGAGTGGCCAGGGCCGTATCCTCCGCGTCCGCGAACTGCTTCTTCAGCTGCCTCGGTCTCTTCTTGCACCCGGCGCAGACTGTACCTACTGAGGCTGAACTCGTGATGTCGCGTTCGGCTGACCGGGGGCCGTTCCGTGCGGTATCACCGTGGGATGCGGTATCCACACGGGGGCGGGCTGACCGCCGAGCGTCGGGAGTTCCGGGAACGGTTACGCCTGGAGGCGGCCGAGCGGTCTGCGCGCGGTGAGACCAACGCGGCTGTCGCCAAGGAGTTGCGGGTCAGCGTCCGCTCGGTACAGCGCCGGCGCCGGGCTTGGGCCGGGCGGATCGCAGGCCCTGAACTCCAGCGGCCCGGCATCGCTGCCCCGGCTGAGCGACGAGCAGTTCATCGAACTGGAGCGGGACCTCGCCAAAGGGCCGGCCGCCCACGGCTGGGAGGACCGGCGTTGGACGGTGGTCCGGATCAAGACGGTGATCGGCCGACGCTTCCACATGACCTACACCGTCCAAGGCGTGCGCAAGCTCCTCGCCCGCAACGGCTGGTCGTGCCAGGCCCCCGCCCGCCGGGCCCCGGAGAGGGACGGCGAGGCAGTCGCCGGCTGGGCCAAGGAGCCTGGCCCTGCGCGGAAGACTCGCGGCGGTGAGTGGAGGCTGGCTCGTCCTCGAGGACGAAGCCGGCTCCTCCATAACGCCGCCGCACGCGAAGACCTGGTCCCAGCAAGGCCGCACCCCGGTGGTGCGCGTCCGCGGCCGCTCCCGCAGACGTATCTCCATCGCCGCGCTGACCTGCTACACACCCGGCCACCGGTCACGACTGATCTACCGGCCCCGCCGCGACGACAGCAACCGCGACGGACGCAAGAACTTCTCCCGGCGCGACTACCGCGATCTACTCACCGCCGCCACCCAGCTCGGCGGCCCGATCGTCCTCGTCCGGGACAACCTCAACATCCACAAGGCCGCAGGAATACGGGAGTTCGCCGCGATCCGGGACTGGCTGACCATCTACTACCTCCCGCCCCACGCACCTGACCTCAACCCCGTCGCAGGCAACTGGTCCCTCCTGCGGCGCGGCCGGCTCTCCAACGTCGCCTTCACCACCCCCGAACACCTCATGCAGCACATCTGCCGCGGCCTGCGCCACATCCAGCACCGCAGCCACCTCATAGACGGCTGCCTCACCAAGAAAGGGCTGACGATCAACCCTCGAAAACCGGCGACGACATCACGAGTTCAACCTCAGTAGCTCTCGTGTTCGGAGGGCGGTCCGAACCGCTCGATGAGGTCGCAGGTGCACGTACCGCCTTCGTACAGCTCTCCGTCGCTCTCTTCGTGGTGTTCGCGTACTGCCCGTTTCGCCGGGGCCGCCGACGGTGCAGGCTGTAGGGCGGCGGGCGGCTCCGGGGCGGCCGCGATGGCCGGTGGCGGTCCGGCCCATTTCATGCCCAGCGCGGCGAGGGCGGCGAGCTGGTCGGCCTTCAGCCGGTCCCTTCTCGATTTCGTGTTCGATAGCCATACGCCGAGCCGCACGGGTACGGGTTCGGCTTCGCCGTCGACGGTGACCTCGATGACCGCCCCGCGCGGTACGGGCCGGTCGGCGCCTTCCTGCTCCACCCACTGCTCCAGGGCTGTCAGGCCCCGCTGGAACGCCACTTGCGTCTTGCTCGGGGTCTTGCCCGGCCCCTTCGCCGTAGGGGGCGGAGAGGGCGGTTCGGCGATCGGGATGCCGAGCCTGGCGAGGCGTTCGCGCTGTTCGGGCGTCAGCTGGGCCTGGACGCCGGCGTTCTGTTGCTTCCACCGCCAGGCGCCGATGTCATCACCGTCCATGTACACACCGGGGGCGATGTACGGGAGCGCCCCGTCGGCGTCGACGAGGTCGGCGAGCACCCGGTAGTGGCGCTGCCAGTTCAGCGACCATGAGCAGTTCCAGTCCGGGTCGATCTCCGTCAGCTGCTGCGCCCGCTTCTCGGCCCGGTCCGGGTCCTTGCCCAGCCCGCCCTTGCGCCGGAGGTTGGCGAGGTGCTGCCCGATCGGCACCAGGCCCTCGGCTTCGCTCTCGCCCCACACGGCGTCCTGCCTCGGTGCGAGGTGGCCGGTGGCCTGCCGGTAGGAGCGGAGCGCGGCGAGCTTGTTCTCCCAGGCTTCCTCGCCGGGCTCCCAGACCATCCCGGCCTCCGGGGTGTCCAGGAGCTCCTTGCGGTGCGGATCGAGTTCCCCGGCACGCAGGGATTTCCGCTGCTGGTGGACCCATCGGCCCAGCGGGAACGCCTTCGTCGCCCCGACCTCGACCTCGACGTCGTAGGGCACGGCGTGGACACCGGTGACGTTGTTCTCCGCCCGCCAGCGGATCAGGGCCTGGTAACCCTCCAGCCACACCAGCGACTCCGGCCGGTAGACCCGGGTCCGCAGGAAGGCGGCGATCGTCGCCGCGTCGCGCGGGGTGGAGAAGTGCAGCAGCGCCGATTCGGCGGCGGCGCCGGTGCCGTTGCCCTCCTGGTCCTCGCCGTCGCTCCCGCCGCCGTCCCCGACGATTCGCCCGTCCTCGTCGCGCTGGACGTGGACCGTGCGCTTCCCGCTCGTGAGTGCCCGGGAAGCGAGCTGCTCGACCAGACGTTCGTCATGCGATGTCGTTTCGTGGGGGTGTAGTTGCGGTGTAGGTGGTGTCTTGTGCTGGGGGTTTCCCGGTTTGGTTGAGACTGTGTGAGCGTGGTCTTGCGGGGCTGGCGGCTTGCTGATGTGGGGTTCTCTCGTTTTCGTTGAGAGTTTTCTCGTGTCTCTCGTGTGGTCCTGTCTTCTAAAGACCTGGTGTGTGTTTTCCCTGTTCACAGCGTTGCGTGCTGTGTGGTCGTCGGACGTCCCGGGGGTTAGCGGCGGGGTGTGGTGGGCCGGTTGGGGGTGGGGCGGTGGTGGGTTTCGGCGAGGTGGTCCAGGCGGATCGTTTCGAGGCTGGTTTTGGTGATGCGTTCGGTGCCGTTGTAGATGGCGGTGATGGCTGCTTGGCGGATCAGGCGGGTGAGGGATCCGATGCGTCCTGCGGTGCGCTGGTGGAGGTAGGCGGCGTGGCGGGGGAGTGTGCCGGGCTGGTGTGCCCGTAGATCGAGTGCTGCTTCTACGCCGGTGATGAGTTCGCGGAAGGGTTCGTGTTTCCCGAGGCGTGCGGGGAAGGCGCCGCATTCCACCAGGGAGGCCCGCCCGGCGAGTTGGGCTCCGCGTACGCCGGAGAACAGGGCAGTGGTAGTGACGTCGATGCCCGCGTACACGAAGGTCGCGCGGATGCGTTCGGTGAGGTCTTTGAGGAGGTCGGCGGTTTCCGCGCCGGTGGTGGTGCGGGGGTTGAGCCGGTGGATCTCGTCGATGAGGATGAGGCGGACGCCGGTGTGGTTGTAGGTGTGGCAGACGGCGTCGGTGATCTGGGCCTGGGTCATCCGTCCGGTCACGGGGATGCCGAGGTAGCGGGCGAACTCGGTCGCGAGGGCTTTCGCGCTCGCCGCCGGCGGGACCAGCACGTATGCGACGGGCACCGGTGCGCGCATGCCAGGGCCCGGTGGCGGGTGCTGTCGGGTGTGGGCGAGGTGGCAGGTGCGCCCGGTATGCAGGAGGGCGGTGGTCTTTCCGGCTGCTGCCGGCCCGGTGACGATCAGCGATGGCCGTGCGGTGGTCTGCTGGTGCTGTCCCAGGATCATCAGTGTGCGCACGTTGTTGGTGAGGGTGTCGATGGCCGGGGTTCGTACCGTGACGAAGGCGGAGTGGTAGGCGAGGCGTTCTTCCGCGCTTCGTCGGGGGTCTCCGGGGGCTGGTGGTTGTGGGGGAGGGGTGGTGGCGAAGTGCTGCCAGCCCTGCCAGGTCGTCACCGGCCATGCCGTGCCGGTTGGCCCGTCGTCGTCTGGGGCGCTCATGCCGTGCTCTGTTCGGGCGGGCCTTTCGTGCGCTGTGGATGGAGTGCCTTCTGCGCGCGGGCGGGGGCTGGTCACCACTTGAGAGCTTCTTCCTCGGCGTCGTAGAGCCCGTACCCGTTCACCGGCCCGGCCGGGTCCTGCACGGGTTCGTCTGGCGTGAGGCCGTCTGTTTCCTGGTCTTGGTCGAGGCCGTCGAGGTTGTCCTCGCCCGCGCCCGCTGCCCCCGGCTGTGGTCGGGGTGCGTGGTGCCGGCTCTGGGAACGGCGTGGTGGGGGAGTGCGGGCGGTGGTGGTGCGGTTGAGGAGGTGCTGCTCCTGGGCGGTGGCCTGTCCTGCCCGGGCGCGGCGCATCAGAGCGTCGAGGGCTTCGGCGAGAGCGGCTTCGGCCCGTTCGGCGTCCTGTCCGGTCTGCTGAGCGGTGATGGTGCGCAGGTATTGCCAGATGCGGTCGTTGAATGGCTGGTGGGTGTGGTCCCGGTGGATCCACGGGATCTCGGTGAGCAGGCCGTCGGGTAGGCGGATCCAGACTTGGCGGGCATCGTGGGGGTTGTAGTGGATCTCCCATTTACCGCCGCGGCCTGCCACGCTGGAGGGCTGCCCGCGGTGCGGGCCGAGCAGGTCGTGGTCGTAGGTGCGGTGGTGCAGACGGATGCCGTGCTCGGTGATGGCCTGCCACCGCACAGGCAGCAGCTCCAGGTAGTCATTGCCGGTCAGCGGTACGGGCACGTATCCGGCGGCCGCGACCAGGGCCGCCCACATCTGGTTCGGGGACAGCGCGATCTTCGGCAGCAGGGGATGCCGCAGGCCCTGGTGCGGGCGGTGGTGATAGTGCACGACCCACTCATCCAGCAGCTCTTGCAGCTGGGCGACGCTGTAACAGGCTTCGCGTGCCGCGTCTTTGCCGCGGCGAGTGACGTCGGAGCCGGTGTAGCCGGGCAGGTGCTGGCAGAACAGGGTGTTGATCGACCCGAAGGTCCGCTCCACGATGCCTTTGGCTGTGGGGGCGAACGGCGGGGCGGCCTGCACGCTGATCCCGAGTGCTTCGCAGGCGCCCGTGAACGCCTTCGACAGGAACACCTTCCCCCGGTCCACCACCACGGTCTCGGGTACCACGACCGGCCGTGCGGCTGCCCCGCGAAGACGTTCGTCCAAAGAAAGCAGACGCTCGGCCGGCAGGACCGCGCTGTGTGCGAAGCGCAGCACGTCAGGCCACCCCGGGCGTGCCGGATGCGGCACCGCCATCTCCGCCAGCAGCAGAGCGGCGTCAACCGCCTGAGTTCCGGCGGGGCACAGCACCCCCGCCAGGATCGCCCTGGTGGCGACGTCGACAGCGATCGTGAGTTCTGGCCGGCCCACGCTGCCGTCGTCGAACCGTGCGAGGACGTCCAGGCGGGTGGTGTCGATCTGGACCTGCTCCCCGGGCCGCAGTGCCACGGTCGGAGTGAATCCGCGTCCGTCGTCGGTGACCGGCACCGTCCGTACCCGGATGGCCGGATGATCTGCGGGGTGGGCGATCTCATGGACGAGGCGGTAGAACGTGGCCCGCGACGGCATCGTCACGGCGCCCTTGTACCGCTCGTCCAGGAGCTGTGCGACTAGCGGCATCAGCCCCTTCACGGTGCCCTTGGAGCGCCCCCGCTGCCCGCGCAGTACCTCCCTGACCGCGGCCACGACCCGCTCGTCCTGCCGTCTGCCGCCGCTTCGCCCCCGTGTGGAGCGGCGGTCCACCAGCCCCCACAGCCCCTGTTTGCGGTACGCCAGCCGCATCTTCTGCACCGTCCTGTCCGACACCCGCGCAAAGCCCAGCGCCGTCAGCTCAGCGGCTTTGGCGCGTTCGCGCTCGGCCAGCGTCCACCTCTGCGGGTCGTACTCGTCCCGCATCACCCCGCCGCTGTCCGGTCCGCCAGGCAAGCCGCACTCGACCTCCCTGATGTGCCGCAGCCAGGCCATCGCCTTCTCCCGCGCAACCACAGGGGCGGTCTCGAACAGCCCCCACTGCGGCACTGCCTGCACCGGCTCCGCACCCAGGACCGCGAAGCCCGGGTCGGCGAACAGGTGCCCGGCGAGCACCACCTGGTCCGCGCCGCCCTCGTCGACCAGGTGGAAGCCCTGCCGGGAGAGGGCAACGACCTGCCACCGCACTCCGCGGAAACGGACCTGCGCCCCGACCTCCACCACCGGCCGGCCACGGCGCCGCACCCCGCTCACCCGGCCTCCCAGATTCCCGCACCAGCCCTGAAGCCGTCTCTGCTGCTGTCCCTGGCGCCCGGCAATCCGGATCCGCCCCCGGACGCAGGGGCATGGACCAGGACGCGTTCGTGCAGCGTCACATCGATCGCCGCCTCCAGCAGTCCCGCCCACAGAGCGTGGAAGGCGACGGGCAGCACCTCGATCGGATCACCGACCGCTGCCACCCCTTCAACGAGCGGCCGCGGCCGCTCGAATTCGTCCACCACCGCCTCCAGCAGCCCCGTTCGTCCCCGATGCCGCGGGTGGCGGTAGCCGGCCAGCCACTTCAGATTCGCTGCCGGCACCTCGTCCAGCGGCGCCAGGCGCCGGTAGCTCCAGCCGACCTCCTCACACGCCGCGCTCACTGCTTCCGCGGCGGCCAAGGCGCGTTCACCGCCGGTATCGGGGCGGCTGGGGCAGTCGGCCAGCAGGGCAGTGCCGTCGCGGTACCGGGCGAACAGCTGCGGCACCCAGGACCGCACCCGTCCCCCTCCATCGCGCCACAGCAGCCGCACCGGCCGCCCCGCGAGTCCGGTCACGTCCGGGGCCCGGTCCAGGACCATCAGCTGGATACGCATCGCGTTCGACCCCGCGGCCACGTGCCGCCTAGTGGTCGCCGACCACCACAGGCCAGGCCCCCACCGCCGCCCCGGGACCACCGGGAACGCCGACACCGGATCAAGGTCCTCGAACGCCACTGCCACGGCGGCATCCACCCACCGCTGCTGCACCGCCCGCCCGACGGGGCCGATGAAGACCGCTTCGAACCCGGCCCCGATGTTCACGTCCGCCGGCCCGGGCCTGCCGCCAGGCCTGACCGCCGCATTCTCGCCGCTCACCCGCCCAGCCAAACCGGCCCGGCTGCCCGCCGGAGCTATTTACGCATTCCGATCACATGGCGCCACGTGATGCGGTAGCAGGAGGCCACATGCCAGGCACGCCCAAGCGACCTGGCGCGAACCGCCCACTTCCCGGCGAGCGCCAGCACCTATCAGTCGCCCGCGCCCTGATACGACTTGAGCGCGTCGGCCAAAGGACCAGGGGGCAGCTTCGCCCACCGGGCCACATCCTGGGGCGGCACCCCCGCATTCACAGCCGCCACCACTGTGTGCTGCAGAGCCTTCTCAATCAGGTCGGCACTGTGACCGAGAATGCGCAGCAGACGCTGGGCCACGTCCGCACTCGAACCGGCCTGCGCCCCACGCAGCTGGATCAGCTGCTCCTGAGCGCCGTCGACGAGGCTGCTGATCTGGGCGCGCTGTTCAACAGGCACCGCAGCCCGCCACATCGTCCCTGAGCCGGGTGCCTTCTTCTCTTTGCCCAGGACCCGCAGCTGGCCGGCCATGGTGGCGGCCTGGTGTTCCTGCCGCAGCCACCACGGGTCGTTGTCGTATCCGGGCGGCCCTCCGACGCCGCGACGCCGGCGGATGACACCGCCCATCCACGCAATCAGCGGACCACCGTGATCCGACGCCACCAGCGGCCCCAGCCACGGCCGCCCCACCCGCTCACCGAGACGGCGGCAGAACAACCCGTCGGCCGGCAGCGGCCGCGGCCGCCCAGCACCACTGTCCACCCACACCAGCTCGGCCATGCCCGGGTCCAGCAGAGCGCCGGCCACCGCCACCACCTCCGGGAAGACGACCGCGTCCCGCCCCACGATCCGCCACCACTCCAGATCACCCCCAGCATCTCCGCCCGCGACCAGATGCAGCCGGCGCGGCCAGACCGTCTCCCGCTCCCAGCCATAGGCCCCCTCCCACCACCGGGCGACCACCGCCCGCGCCAGCGCGAACACCCGCGCCGGCTCCGCACCGGCCCGCACCGCCCGCCGCCCCACCGACGCCCACCGCCGCTGCGCCGCCACCACCTCCGGCAGACGCCGCACGTCCAGGTACTCACGGGGCTGGTCGGCGTCCGCGTCCAGGAGCCACCGCCCGTGCCGCACACACACCCGTTCCCACCGCGGGGCGTATCGCACCGCACGCACAGCTGTTCCTGTGCGCTGCGCCGTACACAGCCCGCAGCCGAACGCCACCGGCCCAACAACTACGCCGCCGGTCCGCCACACCGCAGCCGGCACTTTGTCCTTTCCGGCAGGCAGCTTGGCGTCCTGCTTTCCCCAGGACGGCAACGCCCGTGCCGCCACGTCCTCCCCGATGCCGCACAGGCTCGCCAGAAGTCGCCGTCCGGCAGCGTTCAGCACTACCTCGGCGTCAGCCCGGCAGGCGCCGCCCTCGTGCTTGGGCTGCTGGTTAAGCCACTGCCAGTACGACCGCAGCCCCTTCGCCTCCAACCCGTAGCGGCTGGCGACGCGGCAGATCAGCGACGAGGTCGTCTCCCCCTGCAGGGGCGCGATCCGCAGGAGGCCGGGGTAAGGGGTCACTCCACCACGGTCTCGTGCTCACCGTCTTGGCGGGCGTTTTCGCAAAAGACGCTCAGCAGACCGAGACCACCTCACCCCAGCCGACCGCATTCGTCGCGATCAAGCCCCAGTTATCGTCGCTGACAACAGCCCACCTGAGCTGATCGAGGACCGCGTCATCGTCCGCTTCAGCCGAGACGAGACAGAACCGCCCTACGGCTTGATCGACGATGAGACGGGCTGAAGATAAGACCACCCGAGTCAGGTCCTGCCTGGAAACCAGCCAGGATCTGAAGTCCGGGTCAGGCCCAGTCCACCCCCAGCTGTGCGAGGGCATCGAGCTGCTCCGCCGTGAGTTTGTCGCGGCGTTGTTTCTGGTTGGCGTACCAGATCCCCAGGGCGAGGTCGTGTTCCTGGTCGTCGATGACGATCTTCTCTCGGTGGGTCCGTTTCACCGTTGCCTCGCCCTCTCGGGCAACGTACTGGGCTAGGGCTGTGAGGCCGCGTTGGAAGGCTTGCTGTGCCTTGCTCGGGCCCTTCTTCGTCGCACGCGCGCCGACCGGGGCGGGAGGCGGGGCCTGGGCAGGTTCCACGCCCAGCTTCGACAGCCGTTCCTGCTGATCGGTCGACAGCTGCGCCCACGTGCCTGGGTTCTTCTGCCGCTTGAGCCATCGTCCGATGTCGTCGCCGTCGAAGGTGACGCCGGGGACGATGTGGGGCAGGTGTCCGTCGGCGTCGACCAGGTCCGCGAGTACGCGGTGGTGGCGTTGCCAGTCGAGTGGCCAGGGGCAGTTCCAGTCCGGGTCGATCTCCGCCAGCTGCTCCGCGCGCGCAGTGGCCCGCTCCGCATCCTTCCCGAGCCCGCCCTTGCGGCGGAGGTTGGCGAGGAGCTGTCCGACAGCTAGCTGCTCCCCGTCTGCCGCGCCTTCGCCCCAGAGGGCGTCTTGTCGGGGTGCGAGGTGCCCGTGTGCCTGGTGGTAGGAGCGGAGTGCGGCGAGCTTTTTCTCCCATGCTTCGTCGCCGGGTTCCCACACCATCCCGGCGTCGTCGAGGAGGTCTTTGCGGTGAGGATCGAGCTCTCCGGCCCGCAATGATTTCCGCTGCTGGTGCACCCATCGCCCCAGCGGAAACGCCTTCGTCGTGCCGGCCTTGGTCTCGACGTCATAAGGCACGGCATACAGGCCGGTGATCCCGTTCTCGGCACGCCACCGGACCAAGGCCTGGTAGCCCTCCAGCCAGACGAAGGACTGGGGGCGGATGACGCGGCAGCGGGTGAGGGCGGCGATGTCGGCGGCGTCGCGGGGGGAGGCGAAGTTGACCACGATGGAGGTGACCCGGTCGACCTCCTGCTGCGCCTCGCCGGCCTCCGCGGGCATGTCCCCGTCCTCCGGACCGGCCGCGGTGGCGGGGGAGGGGTGGACGTGGATGCGCCGCCGTACAGCGCTGCCGCGAGTGAGGGCGTTGGAGGCGAGCTGGTCGACCATGCGTTCGGAGTGCGAGCGCAGGGCCTGGAGGATGTCGACCAGGGGCTGGTAGCTGGCCGAGGCGACCATGTCTTTCGGGTCCTCCCCGGGCTGGAGGAAGACGGGGATGATGATCCGCGCAGTCTTCACACTGCGGTCGGGATTCGGGCGCAGGGCGCGTCCGATGTTCTGGACGATGTCGACCTGGGAGCTGCGTGAGCCGACGATGCACACGGCCTCGACCCCGCGCAGTCCGGTGATGTCGACCCCGACTCCGAGGGCGCGTACCGAGGAGAGGAACGCCCGGTGCACCCGCCGGCTGTCGGCGTCGATGCCGTTGGCGAACTGGTGGATTACTTCACGCCGGTGCGCGATGGGATGGTCCCCGCACAGCCAGTCCGCCCACACCCGCTCCGGCGGCACGTGACGGCCTTCCTCGAGCTCGTACAGCTCTGCGTCGATCGACGACGCGGGTAGCTCCGCGGCCTCGGCCAGCGCCGCCGCGGAGGCCTCAGAGGCGTACAGCTCGGCGGCGGTCGCCGGCATCTGCTCGGCGAACGCTGCGGCTTCCTCGACCCGCTGGTGGAACACCATGGTGGTGTGCAGATTCCGCTGCGTCGCATGCTCCAGCAGCGCCGCCTGCAACAAAGCCATACGCCGGCCGCGCAGCGCCTCCTCCGACAGCCCTAGAATCGGGTCGGGGTCGCGGATTTCCAGCACGTCGATTTCGAACCCCGCGAGGATCGAGCGTTCCACCGCCTCCGCCAGACCGAGATCGAAAATCCGGGTGCCGTAGGTGCGGGAGTCGTCCTCCATCGACGCGATCACCACCTCCCGCCCGTCCCGCCCGCGCTGCGGCCGGGGCGCGGCGAGGATCCGCGGCGTAGCGGTCAGGTAGAGCCGGAAGCCGACAGGGATCCGGCTGTTGTCATGGATCGCCGCCCACGGCCGCCCCAAATCCCCGGCCGTCATGTGCCCCTCATCCAGAATGGCCAGGTCAAACGGAGCCATCCGCTGCCCGTACAACCGATCCCCGCCCGCCAGAGCCGACTCCAACGGCCCAGGAACAGTCCCACGACCAGAGACATCGACCGGGTCCTCACGGTCCACGAGAGAGGCGTACGTAGCGAACACGACCACCGGCCCGGTCCCGGCCCACAGGGCGAGCTGGATCGGATTGGTCGTGGTGCGCACCCCGAGCTGCTCCAGGACCTCGTCCCTGTCCACCGAGCAGACCGCGACCATCGGCGCACTGTGCCCGACCCGCCGCCAGGACTGGGCACTCTGCACGATCAGGTCCAGCGTGGGCACCATCACCAGAATCCGCCCGCCCGGGAAGTACTCCAGAGCGCACGCAGCGGTGGTGATCGTCTTACCGGACCCGGTCGCGGACACCCCCATGGCACGCGCCCCCTCCGGAGGCACAAAAGATCTTGCAGGAAATCCAACCCAGTCACGAAAGCGCAATTTCTGGTCGACCTGGTGTTCCTTGAGCGGAACCAAAAGCATTTCCAAGCCCTCCCCGATTCCTATTCCTGTGGTCCTTCGATGGCCGCGTGCGGAATGCAGGCCGCACCCGAGCCGTTCCAGATCCACGCACCCGCCCTGTGCCAGCCGGGCTTTCCGTCCTTGAAGGGCGGTCGGCCGTCCGGGTCGTAGCGCCCGACACCGAGCATGCAGAGGATCCAGTCCTCGTCGCTGTTCACCCTCCGCGCCGCACACAGACCGCCGACCACGCCCAGCACCTCCCACCCGGAGCCGCGCCATGATGCACGGATAGGCGCGCGGCAGCACGGACTCCCGGACGAACCCCACCGGCCGCCGCACCGTGGCCATCCCCGGCCCGCGATACCTCCAGGGCCTCGCTCACCGCCATCACGCCTTCGTCCCAGCCGTCCGCGAACAGCACACCCCGAGGAGCCGGCGCCATGCCGCCCAGCTCCACCACCTCGCCCTGCGCCCCCGCGACCGCCCCGGCCTCCAGGTCGTCCGCCTCGCTCGCGGGCACGCCCTGCGCCTCCAGGAGCGCGAACAGTCTCAACCGGGCGTTCACACCCGCCGTCTGGTACTGCGTCACCCGGCGCATCGAATCGCTGCTCAGCGCGGGATCTGGTCCGGTAGATTCGCGGTGACCGGCCATCTGGCCATCCTCTCGGAACTTGGGATATTCCCGAGCGACTGCCAGGTATCCCATATTTCCGCCAACGGTACATGCTGCATCTATCTGAGGCAGCCACTGCACTAGAACCCGACACGAACGAGGGACCCCCCACCCCTCGTAGCTAGCCCGGCCCGCGGCAGCGGGCCCAACGGTTCTGGAGGCGCAGCCGGAAGGACCGTTGGGCGAGGGAGCGCAGCGGACTCGCCCCAAGCAGGCGAAGCGAAGCGAAGGCCTGCTAAGCGCAGGCGAAGCCTGCGCCGGTCCGGGAGCGCAGCGGATGGACCGTCACCTCCGAAGCGCAGCACAGGAGGTGCGTGACCCGCGCAGCGGGTCACCAGCGCTTCCGCGGAGCGGAAGCGCAACCACCGCGCGCAGCGCGGTGGTTCGCTTGCACATCGCGCAGCGATGTGGTACCCGCTCCGCGGG